>CP070760.1:0-17221 GCA_020348965.1 Candidatus Heimdallarchaeota archaeon
ACAACGCTTGGAAAAAGCGCATATTGTTGCTAATCGAAACCTTCTTCCATGGGACATTCTTGAAAAGCGTCACTACAAAAACCCAGGGGGAATTCGTATTGGAACACAGGAAGTTACTCGTTTGGGAATGAAAGAAACTGAAATGGAACAAATTGCCGAATTTTTTAAAGCTGTTATCGTAGATCAAAAGAATCCTATTAATGTTGCCAAAGAAGTTACTGATTTTCGTTCAGAGTATCAAACCATTCATTATGGGTATGCAACAGCTAAAAAGGCATATGAATACATCAAGATTACGTAAAATTTCCCACTCCTTTTCCTTTTCTTCTAATGTCTTTGATTAAACGAATATTCTACTCTAACCAGTAGGAAAAATGTGATATTCATTTCCAATCGTTTGTTGAAAGCCACTCTTCTACAGTTTCCTTGAGAGTTTCCCAAGGTTTACTAGAGTTAAGCGTGAAAGCTTTTGCAGGTGCCCAGTAGCTAGAAATTTTCCCCTCGGCGTCAGGATCGGCTCTTCGACGTTTCTGCCAACGTTGGATTACTACAATTCGTTTATTAGCATCATCAACATTTTGGACAAGTAAGACGGCTGTCCACCACCTTCCGCGTCGCGAAATGGTCTTACCTTTGATCAGATGATAGTATTCTGATTTGTAGGGGAATTTCTCGTCTTCGTTAGATCCACTCATATTACTATTCTCCCAGAAAGCTTAATTGATTCCTCCAACGGTTGGCTTCTTAAAAATGTCCCCATTAGTCTATCTTTGTTCTTCGCGAGAGGTATGTTTTTAAAAAGACTCACGGAGTATCTTTAACAAGCTAGAGTATCACTAGGAGTAGAAAAACAATTGAGTGATTACGACACCTATATTCATTATGGGCGGTTGTTGGTGATTCTGCAGTTTATTTTTATCCCCGTTTATTTTTATTTTTTGTCTTCCTTCTTTGTTAAAGGAGTTATTTGGTTTTTAGACACGGATGATTTGCGAATTTTGTCGTATATCATTGTTTATGTAATTGGTCCTCTTATCATGTCTGTGCCTTTCTTTTTTTGGACTTATGGGCGTAAATATCAAATTGGTGATGCTTATGAATCTTTCGGACGGGAAATTTGGCGGTTACCAACCACCGTTAAAGCATTTTACGGTTTTAATTTCGTCGTGGGTATTATCTTTATATTTCCTATAATTACACCTGTTGTTTCACTGTTTGGTGGGTATTTCATTGCAGTATATTTGCTAAAATGGCGGGAAGAGGGAAAATTAATTTCAACTGAGCGAAGAACTCTAATATTAACTCTATTATATTTACCATTACCATTACTTGTTATTATGGGATTTTACTTCGGTTATACCGAAGTGGTTACACCGCTTGGTGAGCAATCTGGCATTCTTGGTTTCTTTTTAGAACTGATTAGTATTTGGACGACTCAATTAGATGTTATTTACACATCAGCATTGTTATTAGCGGATTCTGCAACGATTGGAGGATTTTTATATTTAATCTACGAAGGAGCTCAACAAGTTGATCGGACGGTCAGAGTTCCTGGCCCTTTAATAACTTTGATTTCAATCAGTTGTTTTCTTATTTTTGAGAGTTTATTTCTAATCTTTCCCGAATCTTTTGTAACTCTCGCTCCACTCTGGTGGATTCATGTAGGTGCCGTGGGTTTGGGGGTAATAATGCTTATAATTCGATACTGGAAGGGACTCACGACAAGTAGAGATACTAGCATCATAGGCTGGTTGACTCTTGTATGTTTCCAAATAGTTAATTTCGTTTCTGGGGAATTAGAAGTTATTAGTCGTTCAACAGCTATCTTCTTAGCCTTCGGTATCTTCTTTTTCCTGTTTTGGATAGCATATCGACACGCAGGGAGGCGTTATTAACTTATTAAATCTGCCAAATTCTTTTATTAACTCAATTTTCTCCCCCCACTTGAAAAGGTTATTCTTTTATGAGCTCGAGTGAAAGTATTCCTAAGAGTCAGATGTTTCAGTTCCGCTTAACTATTGAGGAGTGGATGGCAATGGAATTCGAGAGAGTAACAATCCAATATGAAAATTTACTGGATGTTATTGATCGTGTCCGATTCTATGGAGTGAATGGGCTAATTCAACGAACTAATAGGAACGTCAGTCCATTTTATTTTCAAATTATATCTCAACAAGGAGAGGATTTCTTACTTATCGCTTTTTCAATACCACTATTTCAGTCGTTGGATTCGATTGCTTTGCAGACAGCAATGGAATATTTTGCTGCTGTTTTGAAGAATACTTTATGTGAAAGAAAACCAATCTCTGATGCCGAAATAAAAGCGTTTGAAGAAATTAAACGACTTCAACCGATTCGTTCCAAAAAAACTGAAATTATTCCTTACGAAGATTTCACAGAACAAATTGAGGTTCAGCTAAGGATGAAGATACGAATGGGCCTCAAAATAATTCCCACAACTTCTATACATGAAACAGTGACAACTGAACGGATGAAATACCTAAAAGAACTCCGAAAGGCAAAGAGAGCATTAGCTAATATTCAAGCAAACCTTAAGGAATATTCTCAACAGATTGTACGAAAATATCGAATAAATGTAGGAGAATATCTTTTTCAAAGTAGTATTGAGAGCCGTTTTGAGCCCGTTTTTATTCCTGTTTTCACTTTGAATTCTTTTAATCAGGTTAAAGATATTTTTTCAGTAATTGTTCTTACTGAACAGATAGTAAATAGGATTAATGACCATCAATTGGAGATTTTACTCGCTCATGAGATAATATTTAACATTCTAAAAGATAAATTTTCTCGCGGTACACTTGAAAAAGAAATCTTCCTAATTTTATCACAAGAAGGTAAAAATGACCCCGAATTTCTCATTGAGAAAGAAATGAGCAAATTTTTTAATATAGAAGAGGTTAAAGAAGCACAGAATACAATCCGTGAGGCTGTAGGTGAGTTATTGCAGGAAAATTACCCGATAATGCAACTTGACTGATTATTTGCTTGATACATTGGGTCATAGATGGTTTCGACACTGATAAAAAGCAATTGTAGAACATAGAAGATAATGAGGAAATTGGTTTATATTTAATTGTATTTCACTCCCAAAACCCATTCGATGAAATAAACAATGAATAATAGCATTCAGGAATTTACTAGATGTTTAACCTTCAGAAAGAATAACGAACAAGAATAATAACAAGATCACGCTCCAAATTGAGAAAAGGAAAACTGTATATGACTGAGATAGCACATTTTGAAGAAGAAATTGTTCAAGAAGCAAAACAACAGGCCAAGGAAATACTACAGCAGGCTGAGAAAGAGGCAACAGAGATTCTAGAGCAAGCTCGAACTGAAGCTTTACGAATAAGGCAGAAAGTAATGCATGAGAAAGAGAAGGAAGAAGAGCAAAGGTTTCAAAGCGAACTATCACGATTACGTATAAAAAATAAGATAGACTTCAATAATGCCAAAGAAAGTATACTGGAAGAGACTTTTACTCAGAGCTGGAAACGGATACAGGAATGGAGGGAATTAAAATCAAAAGAATATAGAACTGCATTAGCTAAGTTAATCATCCAAGGAGGCACTTCTCTTGAGGGAGGAGAGTTAACTGTTCAACTAGCAAGAGAAGATTTTTCATTAATTGATACTGATGAATTGGAATCAGAAATCACCAAAGCTAGCGGCATTAAAAGTACTATTAAAGTTTCAAAGGCCGACGATGACATTGTTGATGGTGGAGTGATAGTTTTCAAGGGACCCTTAGCTGTGAACAACACAGTTCAGGCAATATTTGATCGTCGTGAGAATATCATACGAAAGAGACTACATAACATCCTGTTTTCTGATTGAGAAAAGCATAACAGTTATAGTCAGTAATAAAAATTGAGCAGCTAAGTCCTATTTTCAGAATAGGACTTAAATCAAATATGTATCAGGTTGAAAGTGTGAATGAAAGAAATATCTGCAAAAACTATAATTCTATTATTAATAATTACTCTTTCTAGCTGGTTATCAAACTCCCCGTCTGTAGTAACGGTTACTGCAGCGCCCAATATCACTCAATCTGATGATGAATTGATAGTTGTTGATATAGTGAATATTGAAGTTAAGAAACAAGATCGTTTTCTTCCTTTAGAGGAATTTATTCCAGAAACACCTGTTACTGAAGATTTTCAAAATCCTCTCCCTCAACTGCTAAACAAATCATCCCTTCGCATTAATGCGAGCTACTCAACAGCTTTTGGAACTTCAGAAACCATTGTTATCCACCAATTTACTTTAGATGTCTATAGTGTTATTACTGGAGAGGATGATAAACTGAATCGTTCGGCTGTTCTGTCCGCATATTACGCTGAAGGGGATCCTAACTATGAAATTCCTTTATTAATTCTTGAACCAAACTCCTCAAAGTCAGAAGCACTCGTTGTTCCTTCGCTAGAGTTACCTGCAGTAGGTACTTACAAATTTGTGTTTCGAGTACAATATCATATCTATGAGGGGGATACAGATCCCAGAAATAGCTATTATCATCAAAATATGACTTTTGAACTCGTTAAAAGCTATCCAACGCCCCCTTACATAATTTTTTATGCATTCCTTATTGTTTCTTTCTTCCTAATTGCCTTAGTATTTTTGGGAATTTATGGGAATAGGAAATACAAATCCGATGGATAAGCTGTTTTGCGTATATTATTCTCGAACTTGAGTTGTTAGGCACAATTCAGGCATTTCTTGTTTTTTTTGTTGATAAATTGATAAGTTGAGGTTCTTAATCCGTATTTGGATTTTACCAATTCTTTCAGGTCGAAAAGAATGAATCGATAACACACCGGAAGAAATGATTTCATGGAAAAAGGGCCTATCATAGACGAACTTGCTAGTTACATGTTCTCCCACTACTCTATCGGTCTGGATTTCATACTCTGCTCGGACAAACTGTTCTTCTGGCAAATTAATGGTTAACTTAACCTCTAAAAGCTGATTTAAATTGATTTCCTCTGGACCCCAAATTGATATTTTGATCATTCTCCATGAAACTTCAGTAATAGAATGTTGGATTGGTAAATCTACTGGTACAGGGTATAAGTCAGAAATAATGTGATCTCGGGCGTTTAAAAAGTCGATATGCTCTTCTAACAAATAATTTACAGAGAAAGCGCGCGATCCCGTGTCATCCACTCTAAAGATTTTAAAACCAGCAAAATCTGTCGTAACCTTCATCGGATCAAGGACTAATCCAAAAGACATTGGATGCATTTGTTGATACAATCTTTGGGTTCTTTTATCTGTACCCGAAAAAAACAGGCCCAATCCTGGGTGAGTGTGAGCCCATCCGACGATTACTTCCCCCTGTTCAATTCGACTGATGGGGATTAAGGAAAACACTTTTTCGTAGCTGGTGATGTCTACAAAAACTGAGCTGCCAGTATCAATGGGGACAATATCGGAGACAGTTATTTCCTCCTGGTCAATGTCGATTTGTCCTAGAATCAGTCCAATACACTCTCTCCACTCTTGAGAGTCATCCAAAGGATTAGCATTTTCTAGTGCAAAGCGTAAGAATTTCTTATATACATGCACAGGAATTCTTATCATGTATTCATCTCATTAATCAGGATTTATTCTAATGGCATGAATTAATATCCCAGAATAAACAAGATCACGGAAAACTGGTCTCATAATGTGATTATTGGGATTGACAATGAAATTTCTTCGTGTAATCTCAAAAGTCTCACGGTGAATGAGATATGGACATTTTCTAATTTGAGCAACTGTTTTTTCAACTTGACCCCAATTTGGTACAAAACAGACAAGGTGTCCCCCTCCTCTTAGTACGATAGCAACAGTATCGATAGCTTCGTAAGGTGAGGAAAAATCAAGGAAAAATGCATCGAATTCGCATTCTTCTATTGGTAAACGAATATCTTGGAGCTTAAACGTCACAACATCAGTCATTCCTGTTTTCGCTAGATTTTTTTGAGCATTGGCAAGATGGTCTTCATTTATTTCATAGGAAAACACGTGGCCACTCGGTTGGACATTATAGGCGAGAAACATCGTTAACGCACCTGAACCAGTTCCAGCTTCTCCGACTTTCATACTAGATCCAACCCCAGCAAGGCTACAAGCGATTGCACAGTCATCTTCATAAAGAATTTGAGTTTTTAACTTAAACTGGCGTAAATAGTCACGGGGAGAAGGTTTCATAATGATAGCTTTGCCTTTAGTAAGAATTATTACTTCGCCATATTTTTTTCCAATAATTTGATTGTGAAAGATTTTTCCAAGGTGCGTTGAGAGTTCTGTATCTTTTGCCAAACTTAACAACCAAGATTTAGGATGACGGGAAGATATTTCTGTAATTAAAACGATATCCCCTTCTTTCAACACGAAAAGAACCTCTTAACTCAAATCTGAGAAGATTTTAGGAGCCCTCTTTAGATTCACAATTGGAATAAACCTAATCAGACCAGTATGTAAATTTTCTAAGTGACTGTCTTTTATATGGGTTAAAAAGGAAATCTGGTTCTCTTCAGCCTGAAGGTCATACCTTACAAGAGACTGATCTTTTTCTTCAATCGAGGAATCGTGGACTACAAAGAAAAGGACAGGGAGGGCTTTGAAATCATAGTATCCAGGGAAAATAGCGAACGAACCATAAAATATCTGAGAATTATCTTCTGAGGACCATTTGAAAATTGTTGATGGACGATCGGGACTCGCACTCGAAACCAACCTGACTAAGTCCGTGAAGCTATCGAGCTCAATTCCGTAGGCAGATTCTAGTTGCATCTTCAATCTCCCGTTTTTTATTAATATATATATTATAACTTTTTCTTTAATCCATAGAAATTTAATAGCCTATCTGCTTCTTCTTCCGCATCAACAATTCTTTTGTTGAATCGGCGGCGATAGAGATTCTCATTGAGCGAGTCAATGAGTATTCCCACTTGACGTTTTCGCACCGGAGACAGATGACGGTCAAATATCATGAACAGAGTTTGCTTTTGGATATCAGCTATTATGTACGCATCAGATGGAATATAGAATCCCCCTGTATGTTCGACATAAGTATCATTTTCAATCCTATAGATTCTTACAGGATTGGTGGTAATCAATGCAGAAAGGCGTTTATGCATTTCTTTCATTTTTTCGTCTGTAAGATCATCTTCACTCTTGAGATCCTCTGATGTAACCTTAGAAAGATAGGATAAAATCAATCCATGTGCCCGTGACATATCTCGTTTAAGTTCTCGTTTAAAAATCGAACAAATTATCGATGGTCGTTCTGTTAAACGCGGATCCGTTGTAAAAGTCGACGCTACTCGAAAAACAAATGCTAAACAAAGATATTCTTCATTTGATGGGACTGGTAAGGGACCAAAGATATCATTGCTAACCTCTTCCCCTATGAGAGTCATAACTCGGATTGACAGATTAAGGGCTTGATCTTCAGTAACATGGATCTTAGCGGAGTTGAATATCACTTGTGGACCCGCATCGGTAAATGAACTCACAATAATACCTACAATCGGGCTTTCAGTTAGAGCTGCCATTAAGATTCAAACCCTTTTCAAGAAGATCTTTACATTATTTATCATATTTTTTTCTAGAAAAACTATCAGCGAGTTTCCGATTTTATTTTTTACTTATAGAGGATTAATCACTCCTGATCCAATTCCTAAATTCCAAGCGGCTGCTTCTGTTAATCCAGTTCGTCCAAGAACTGTATACATTGGATTCATTTTGTGTGTTGTCTGGAGAGCTCTGATAACCGCTTCTGAGGGAATTTTTTCACTTAATTCATCTATTCTTGTAGGACAATTTGCTTTGTTTAAAATTTTCCTTATTTGTTTGTGATCTTGACCTTGTAATCGAGCCATCATAAGCGTTCCTAATGCGATACGTTCTCCATGGAGTATATCAGCATCAATTTCTGCAGCTAATGCTGCTGAGAACATATGTTCAGATCCATAGCCGACACGAATGTCATTGGAGGTTCCCATCAGTACTCCCGCAATTAGGAGTGCTTTAAGGACTACATGAACCGCATGTTCAGGATCGATTGTGGCTTCTGATACTTGACTTTGAAAAAGTGTGTCGGCGTTTTCTAGCACACCACCGACAAATCTTGAGTATTTTTCCGATTTTATTCTCCAGGCATATTTCCAATCCCAAATCGCGGTAATTTTACCTATTGTATCTCCCACTCCAGCTGCTAGATAACGGATTAAATTAGGATGAGTCAAAATTTTCTCAATATCAGCAATAACAGCGATCGGAGGACGAATTTCCCCAATCAGTTTTTCTGTTGGATTATTCAAGAAGATAAATGGTGAGGCAAGGCCATCATGAGGTGTTGATGTTGGAACTGAAATCAATTCCATTCGACGAGAGCTTCTAAGGATACAGTACTTACCAGTATCAATATTCTTCCCACCACCGACACTGATCAAAACATTAGGCTTATATTGCTCTACTATGTCGACATAAGTTTCAGTTGTTTCAAGGGAAGAATTTTCAACGATAATGGTCTCACAGTCCATCCCTTGATCAGTTACCACATCATATATCTCTTCACCAACAACATTCCGCGTAATGGGGCCCATAAGGATCATAACTCTTGACTTTAAACCAAGGGATTGAATGAGATCGGGAATTTTCCCCAGAATGGATTTTCCAATTATAATTGATCTCGGTACCACCGATTCAAGAATCTCTGATCCTGACATTTCAATTATGTCCTTGTAGTCACGCCCATTTGGGAAGATCGGCACAATATTTATAAACTCTGTGTGTGTAGGAGTGTACAAGGCAATTATAAATAGAAAATGTTTTTCTTACAATCTAGTTTAGCAGAATCTTACTAGTTCTTGTGATATTTTCTAATACAATTCACTTTCAACTTTCAATTAATACTTTCAAATCATTATAACCTACTCTAATCTTTAAACCTAAACATGAAGGTCTCTAGATGATTTTCCTCCTAAAAAACTTAAAGCTATTTCATATCTAAAAACTGATGTACCATATTAATAGGAAGAAAATCATCCCTCAAGAATGAGAATGATTCTCATTTCACTCATAATTGCGCTTAACGATAATATACTACGTTCTCTACACATAGTAAGACAAGAATTTACTCAAAATCACTACGGAGGAATAAAAGTATGGTAAGAGAAAAAGACATACGATTCAGTCGTGAGTTGGCTATTGACCAATTGAAAGCCGATCTCATCAGTCAGTTACCACCCGATGCACAAGTTAGTACGGTTTTGTTTGAGGGACCATTCGTTGTCATTTATTCCTTAAATCCTACAGTGCTTATGGAAAATGGGGACATTGTAAAAAGTTTGGCAAGATCCCTACGAAAACGAATCGTCATTAGATCAGATGTTACAGTCAGAAGGTCCAAGGAGGAGGCTCGAGCCAGAATTATGGAGATTGTTCCTGAAAATGCGGAAATTACAGGAATCATTTTTGATGATGAGCTCGGAGATGTCATCATTGAAGCCAAAAAACCAGGAGCAGTCATTGGGCGTAGTGGAGCAACTCTACGTGAAATTACACGAGACATTTCTTGGCGTCCAAAAGTTGTACGGTCTCCTCCCATTCAATCTGAATTAATAAATTCTATCCGTAGGACTCTTACCAGTGAATCAGAAACACGTAGAAATGCCTTACTCAATATTGGAAAACGTATCCATCGTCCCAAGGTTATTGAGGATGAATTCATAAGATTAACTGGTTTGGGAGGATTTTCAGAGGTTGGAAGATCATGTATGCTCTTGGAAACTGCTGAAACAAAAATATTAGTTGATTGTGGTACAAACGTGGGCTCTCGTGAACCAGACCAGATGTTTCCATTTTTTAATGCTTCTGAATTTGATCTTACGGAAATTGATGCCGTACTTGTAACCCATGCGCATCTAGATCACTGTGGATTGATTCCATTTTTATATAAGTGGGGATATCGTGGACCTGTCTACTCCAACGATGCTACTCTCTCTCTTATGACACTTCTTCAGAAAGATTATATTGAAGTTGCAGCTAGAGAAAATAGATTGGTGCCCTACAGTCAACGAGACATTAAGAAAATGATTCTACATACTATTACACGCCGTTATGGAGAGGTAACTGATTTAAGTAACGATATTCGTTTAACTATGACCCCTGCGGGACATATTCTCGGATCCTCAATTATGCATTTACACATAGGAGATGGACGTTACAACTTAGCCATTGCGAATGATTTCAAGGGAAAACGTTCAAGGTTATTAGATCGGGCAAACACAAAATTTCCTCGTTTAGAATGCATCATTATGGAATCAACTTATGGAGGCCCTAGAGATATCATGCCCCGACGTAACGATGCTGAAATTCAGTTAATTAAGATAATAAACCAGACAGTTAGACGTGGTGGAAAAGTATTGATTCCTAGTTTGGCTGTAGGAAGACCACAAGAGCTGATGGTTGTTTTGGCAAATTATTTTCGAAAACACAAATTAGTAGAAGTTCCAGTCTATTTAGATGGCTTGATAGCAGAAGCCACTGCTATTCATTCATGTCATCCTGAATATTTATCCTCCTATTTGCAGGATCAAATTTTCAATGAAGGCCAAAATCCTTTTTTAAGTGAAATCTTCCATAATGTGGACAACCAAAGTGAAAGACAAGCAATTATTTATGGAAAACCCGCAGTGATAATGGCCACCTCTGGGATGTTGACAGGTGGGAATTCTGTCGAATATTTTCGAGACATGGCTGAAGATTCACGGAATTCGATTGTTTTCGTATCATATCAAGCTGAAGGAACCTTGGGTCGTCGAATTGCTTCAGGAGTGAAAGAAATCCGTAGTATTGAGGATGGCAGGATGAAAATGCTCCAAGTCAAAATGGATATCCATCAGATCGACGGATTTAGTGGGCACTCAGATAGGGGAGAGATTATGAACTTTTTCCGTGAATTATCTCCTAAACCCGAGAGAGTTGTTCTAATTCATGGTAAGCGAAAAAAATCTCAGTCACTTGGACAAGCATTGTCAAAAAGATATCATATCAAGGTTGAGGTGCCTCAAAACTTAGAGACAATTCGATTCAACTAGATATCCTCATTTTGGTAGAAGTATTATGCCTTCTAAAAAGGAAATTAGATCACGACAACGAAAAAAAATTATTCCATCAATTTTTGCTCCTAATGTGCCTCCCAGCGTTTTAAAAGCGAATCTGCAGTTTATTGCTGAAGATGAGGAAAGTAATCGCGTCTTGTTGTTTGACAAAAATTATGAAGTTAAGTTCTTTAAATTTGATAATCACTTTTTACCAACAATTCAATTCATCAGAGATAATCCCACAGTAGACTTTCCTTCTGTAAAAGTGGATCAAGGAGCGGTAGCACATATCTTAAATGGGGCAAATATTTTTGCTCAAGGTATTACTTCTGTAAGTCGCGACTTTGATACCCACACTATTGTAATGGTCTTTAATCCTCAGGATGCCGTACTAGCTCTTGGAAAGAGTTTGAAATCATCTTCAGAGATCATTAACTCAAAGGGTAAAGCATTAGAGAATATTCATTTTCTAGGAGATTCAATCTGGGATGGGAAGATTGGTAAATAGTTGACATTCACCAATTTTTGTTAATGAGAGGAGCAAATGTGAATAACACTGAAACTACTATCTTTTTCATTGGAATGGGATTATCAGGATTAAATAGCTGTTCTCTCGAAACTCTCAAGGTAATAAGGGAGGTCGATGAGGTTTTTTTGGAGAGATATACTAATTTCCTTCCTGATGACATTCCCTCATCCTTACAACAAATTAAGTCTAAACTAACTATCGTTGACCGTAAGGATATAGAAGAAAACGATCACATCTTCTTAGAGAACATTGTAGGAAAGAAATCAGCTATTCTAATTTCAGGTGATCCTTTTATTGCTACAACACATAATTCACTTAGATTAGCAGCAATTCAAAGAGGATTCAAGTGTCGGATTATTCATAATACTTCTATTATTTCCGCAGCTATTTCTGTCTCTGGACTGTCATCATATCGATTTGGTCGTACCGTCACATGTCCATTTTCACACAATCCAAGTGAATTTCCCTATGATGTAATCAAATATAATAATCAGTTTAGAGCCCATACATTAGTTTTATTAGATATTGATCTAATTACAGGAGAATTTTTGGCAATAAATGAGGCCATATCAATTTTATTGAAATTGGAGGGAAAGAAAAAGGAAAAAGTATTCACAAACACAAGCTTAGTCCTGGGTTTGGCTCAAATTGGTAATGAAAAAGAATTTATTTCCGCTGGTGTAGCTGAAAAAATAAGAAAAATTGATTGGGAAAACATTGGGCCTCCCCAAGCAATGATTGTTTGTTCAGATTTCTTACATTTCACTGAGGAAGAAGCTTTGCAAACGTTATGGGGGATTGATTTGTCAAATCGAAAAAGGAAATGAGAACAGAAAAAAAACTTGTCCAAGGCATAATTCGCTTTCAACAAGATTCTAATATTTTGGTGGATTGGTGAGGAATCAAGATGAAGGACGAGTCAGAATCCGTAGAGATCTTTCAAGTACTTCTCAAGGAATTTCTAAAGACAACCTACCTATTAACCCTAACAAAAGGCAGTTTTAGCGTAGATGATTTTTCAAATCACCTGAAACGGACTCGAGATGAAGGAGTTGCACTTTTATCTGTACTAAAAAGTCTACAAATGGTAAAGACGGTAATAAACCCACCTGACCACTATGTAATTACAACTGGGGGTAAAAATAACTTAAAACTTGTTTTAACGGGTGGAGTCTTTGATATTATACATCTAGGTCATATAGAGACATTAAAAGAAGCGAAAAATCATGGTGACATATTGGTTGTAGTTGTAGCTTCTGATGAGACTGTAAAAAGGAGTAAAGGGCGTCCCCCTCAAAATTCTCAAAAAAATAGGGTAGAATTACTTTCACATCTGACCGTAGTTGATATTGCAAAGAAAGGAACATCTGATCCAGCCAAATTTCTAGATATTGTAAAGAACATTCAACCTGACACCATTGCAATAGGATATGATCAATCCCTAACAGAAACTAAATTATCTAAATTATTAGGAGAGCATGGGCTTCAAAATATCGAGATAGTAAAATTAAATGCAAGAGTACCAAATGAAAAATCTTCATTAAAAATTAAAAACCTTGATGAGCACTCTTTTGAGTGAGAACTTCTTTATCTCAAAATAACGTGTAAAACATCACCGTCTTTGATTCCATACTTTTCCTTGAGGTTTTCTTCTGCAATAAGTTCAATTTGATTATTATGATGAGTTCGATCTGGACGAATTAATGCGGTGTCAATTTGTTTTTCACCAATCAACAGGTATGTTAACCAAACAAAGACTTTCCCAAATTTACGCCCATCTTCTGAAAACTCTTTTATAAACTTAGATGGACTTCTTAATAAACGTTCAAAATCTCTAAGACTTGATTCATCCAATAATTGAAGATTTAAAGTTCCAATGAAGGGATTAAATCCAATTATTGGAGGAAATTGATTTTTATACCCTTTTCGGCTCATATAATATGCTCCTTCACCCATTCCAGTGCAAACCGTTCCCTTTAGTGTGATTTTTTCTTGCTGTTCTCGTCCCTCTGCAGTTAATATCATCCATAAATCCGTGAATACTCGTTCAAGGGCAGAAACTCCCTCTGGAGTTATTTTGATCGTATTACCACGCCGTTTATAGTCACGAACAATAAGATTAGCGTGTTCCAATTCTGTTAATTTTCTGGACGCACTTTGTTGGGAGATTCCAACCATGGCTCCTAGCTCACTGGTTGTTGAAAAAATTGGACGACGAATACCTCCCATTTTACCAATTGAAATTAATAAATTTAGGTAGTTCATAATTTCAAGATTATTTGAGGTTTTTCTCATATTATTGACCAAGTAGAGGGTGATTACTACCTCTTATAAGTTTTACCAAAAAATGAGTAATTGATGTCCACGGCATTTTCAAGACTGTTTAAATTTCACGAATTTGTTTTCCCCTAATAGACTTTGATTGATTTTAAGAGAGCGTGGATTTTTTTATGGTAGCAAATAAATAGAAATCTTTGTACGCTTATTAATTGGATCATATGCAAAAAATGGGCGCATAGCTCAGCAAGGTAGAGCGGCGGGCTCTTAAAGAAGAATTCACAAGTTAAAGAATTTCATCACTCAAATAAAAATGAATTCTTATAGGGTTACCCGTTGGTCAACTTGAATCAAGTGTGCTTCAAGTCTGAAAGGGGGTTCAAGTCCCTCTGCGCCCGTTATCTATACTTTATATATTCTCACATTACTCTCTTAGAGCAATGAATCACATTTTTAACTTGAATCCAATGTGAAAAAAACGAGTATAGTTTGAATTTGAATAGCACTTAGAAAATGGAGAATGAGATCAATACTAACTGAAAATACAGTTTTAAGTGTTGGAATACCCCATAAAAACGCAGAAGAGGCTCGTCTTCAGCTGCTTAGACATGATTTACTACTAACTAATTTGAAACCTATTAAAACAAAGGATTTGGTATTTTTTCCTGTTGTAGATCATAGACAGCTGTCGAAATTATTACATAATATCTCTTTCACAGTCCAAGAATGTACATTCCCCATAAAACATAAGATGGAACCTATTCACAAGGTACTGAAGAAAGAGTTTCCAGATATTCAATGGAATGATACTTCACTAAAATTCGATCAACTTGGAGATATTGTTGTTTTAAAGCTACATCCAAGAAAAATTTCCCTATCAGTCCGTCAACGGGTTGGGGAATTAATTTTATCCTATTCAAAAAAGATTAAAACTGTATTAAATAAGTCTGATGTTATTGAAGGGGCTGAACGGATATATCCAATAGAACATTTGGCTGGAGAGAAGAGATGGAAGAGTTGGCATCAAGAATATGGTGTTCTAATATGGGTTGATCTGAAACGAGCTTATTTCAACCCTCGATTAGCTGAAGAACATCATCGTGTTGCTGTCTCTGGAATCGAAGGTAAAAAAATACTTGATATGTTTACTGGTGTTGGCCCATTTGCTTTACATTGCGCAAAACATGCTCTCTGTGAAATAGTTGCCATCGATATTAATCCCTACGCAATCGCTGCATTACAGAAAAGTATAAAGAAAAATAAGCTAAAGGGAAATATTCACCCAATTATAGCTGATTCACTAAGTATTCTTAGAATGCACAGAAGTTTTGATCGGATAATAATAAATCTCCCCGACTATTCAATAAATTATCTTTCTTTGGCAACAAAATTGTTGAAGAAAGGAGGAATAGTGACTTTTTATCAATTTATATCAAAAACAGAGAATCCAAAACAACTGATCCGAAAAAAAATCTCCTCCCAATTAACCAACGTCAATTCTTATAAAGAATTAAATATTAAAGTAGGCAGAGAAATTTCCCCCTCTCGAATTCAAGTCAATGTTGATCTTCTTTTTACTAGCTAGGTGACGAGGTTTTCCTTTAATGAAGGACTTTAGAGCCGAAAAGGAACGATTAATTGATAAATATAGACGTAGTGGATATGCTAAAGATGAAAAAGCCTTTAAAGCTTTCATGCAAGTTCCTCGTGAGAAATTTATCCCCGAAAGACTTGAATCATCAGCCTATCTGGATCACCCCTTACCATTAATGAGTACTGGACAAACAATTTCTGCTCCCCACATGACTATTATGATTCTAGACTACCTCGAATTGAAACCTGGATTAAAAATATTGGAAATAGGGGCTGGCTCTGGATATCAGGCAGCTCTGATAGCAGCAATCGTGGCTGATAATGATGCACCTGGTCATGTATTTTCCATTGAGATTGTACCTGAATTAGTTGATTTTGCCAGAAATAACCTTTTAAAAGCTAATTACAGTCAGGCTGTCACTGTCATTAAGGGTGACGGCACACTTGGGTATGAAGACGAAGCCCCTTATGATCGGATCATTATAACTGCTGCAGGGCCTATTGTTCCTCCTCCTTTGATAAAACAGTTACGAATTAGTGGTACATTGGTAATGCCTTTAGGAAGACCTGGTCTCTGGCAACAAATGACCCGATTCCGAAAAATTAATGAGACCGAAACTGTTAAGGAGAGTTTATCATCCGTAGCTTTTGTTCCTTTGAGAGGAAAACATGGAGTGTGAAATTGAGGACATTAGATGGAGTTCATGCATAATGGACCCATATTTATTGGTTTTGAACAACAATCTAGCATGGCAGGAAAATAGATAAATTATAAATCATTATTCACTATTTCGTAATTCAGGATCGGGTCGGTGGTCTAGCCCGGTTATGACGCCTGGCTTACACCCAGGATATCAACAAAGGTTGTTGACCTTGGAAATCAGCAGTTCGAATCTGCTCCGACCCATTACTCTTAAATAAGGTACGAGTTTTTGATTATGACTGGTGATTTACTACATCTCATTCGTGACGCTGAGAAAAAGGCTGAAAAGATTGTCAAAGATGCTACTCTTGAGGCTCGAAAAATAATTGAGGATGCTCGTTCTGAGGCTAAGCAAATACTTAAGCAAGCAAGTACTGGCGATATAAAAGAAGAATCAAAACAACTAGAAAAAACACGAGAGAAATACGAAGCAAAAATTCGGAAACTTGAAGAAGAAGCGGAGAATCAAAGAAATGAGCTCAAAGAAAAATCGTCAAAAAAGGAGGAAGAAGCAATCGACTATGTGACAAAGGCATTATTAGTTGACTAATGAGGTGAAGAAACATCTATATTGTTGCTATTGGTGATCCTGAAACTTGTACTTGGTTAAAATTAGCTGGAATAGGTGAAGTGTACCCCATCGAAAAAGAACAAGATCCATACGAGCTTTTATCTAACTTATGGTCCCGAACCGATATTACTATGATTTTAGTTACTCCAGAGGTCTCAGAACGTTGTCATCAGCAGATAACTGACTTTATATCAAAGAATATTTTTCCCGTCATAATGGAACTTCCTTTAAAACAAATAGACATGAAGGATCCTCTAACTGAATTAATTCGCCAAGCTGTAGGTATTAAATTGGAACTCTAAACCTGCGGGGGTTTCCCAGCCAGGTCAAAGGTATTAATACAAAAGCTTTATGATTAGATACCGACAAAAGGAGCTGGACTTAGGATCCAGTCGCATAGGCGTTCGTGAGTTCAAATCTCACCCCCCGCA
>CP070760.1:17321-32767 GCA_020348965.1 Candidatus Heimdallarchaeota archaeon
ACGCATGGGCTGGAGTTCTGTCAATAAGAAAATCTAATAATGCCTTCGGATTTTCAAACGAAATATTTCTAAAGAATTTTCCACTCAGACTCATAAACCCAAATTCACGGGTCGAAAAATTGGAAAAATTGACTACTTTAGCTACCGACTCAAGGTGGAATTCCGTTGAATAATAATCTCGGAGAGTAATACGCAATTGAGTCTGATTCATTAACCTTATTCCATTCCTTTAATCGATTCTGAATTAGTTCTCTCCCCCTCTCCTTCGTCAATCATCAATCCTTCAATCTTAGTTGCGAATCTTGCCCATTGCATTGGGTGTACAAACTTTCCATAAGGTTGTCTGCCGTGAATAATCTGAAAATACTGGGTGCAAGTAAGGGTTGGATCCTTCGCACTCCTGGACACAAAAGTTTCTTGTTGCCTTTTTGAGGGGGTGAGGGATTTTCTCTTAGTCAAGAAGTTATTACTAAGGAAGTCCACAAGGATATCGGGAGCGAGATGAACAAAGGGACAGAAATAGCTTGTAGCGATAGTGGAACATTTGGGAACATTGTAATCTTTTTTACCGCCCTCTAGTCCATACAGATGCCGAACTTGATAGCCTGAAGTCCGCTGAAATTCAGTAAAGCTTACACCAACATTATCAACAGATTTTTCGTACCAATAATGGAGTTGGTCCTCAACACTCATTCCTATCTTCTTGAGAAAAAATCCCAATTGAAGTCGATGCGCATGAATTAAACGCCCAGTTTTCTCCAGCTCAAAAAACAAATAGACCATACATGGAGGGAATATTTCGGGGTGAGAAGGCAAATCTCGTCCAACTAATTCTGTACCTGCAAATTGAGACCGTATTTGGGTATGTTTTGCTAAATTCTGTTCGATTTCTTGGACTGCTTGATCAATTTTCTCATTTATCCCGAGTAATTCTTGGGCTTTTTCGACCTCTTCTTGGAGTTTCTTTTCAAAAGCTTTCTTTAGACTGCCCCTAAAGGATGCTTCATTCGACATAACCCATCCTTTTCGGAGATAACCCCGACGGTTGGAAATCATCCATGGAACCTGTGTGAAATGAACACAAATTAAGAAATCACGAAGGCTCCCACGCCGAGTAGAATGATATTCATGATATAACTCTGCTAAATACTCATTATGTTGTTCATCCATCGTATATTTGAATTCTTCATAATTCATTACATTACTTGGACCAAAAACACTCTTTAAAATAGCTGTTTTCTGATCAACACTATCTGTTCGGTCAAAATATAACCGCTCAAATAAATCTCCTTCAGATTCGATCAGCCATGCTTCTAGACGCCTGTTGGTCGCTGCGACTAATCGTAATAGATATGCTCCAAGACGATAATCTTCGTACAGTTTGCTTAAATTCTCATCGTAAGTTGGAAAGTGATCACGAATAACTTGTGAGGAATCTTGCGGGAGGGCTTCAAGAAGTTTGACACGCTCCCAAGCTAATTTTTTCCACTGATCAATATCGATTTCAAGATTTGGGGGTGACTGCAAAATGAACCAGTCGGGAATACTTCCAGGGTTATTATCATCAAATTCTTGCACTTTTATCCTCTTACCCAAATCTAGGCCCTTTTTAGCATAAAAACCTTCTTTTTTCCTAATATTTTTAAATATTGATTCTTCTGATGATGAAAAAATTAATGGATTTGGCTCTAAACTTTCACACAATTACAATTGGTTCATTTAATTTATTCAACTGCTCAACTATGAGTGGTGTGAAAATTGTTTTAAGCTCCATGATTCTACTACAAACCGAATATTATGCTATTTGGTGATCTCCATTCCTAATATTTACCTCCGATATTGTATGGATAAAATGACAATCGTCGAAGACCTCATTCCCAAAGGATCAGGTCGCGTCTTGGATGTAGGCTGTGGCGACATTGGTGTGGGGGGTCATCTTTACTGTAATAATCGCCTCAGAAGGAATTACAAGGTAGTAGGTATTGATTTAAACCCAGGTAAAAAAGAAAATGTGGTTATAGCGAGTGCTACCAAAATTCCTTTTGCAGATGAGTCAATTGAGTATGTCGTATCTCTTGACGTTATTGAACACATAAAAGAATTCACGAATGTCATCCAAGACATCCTCAGAATCACAAATCGTCGGGTTATTATCATTGTTCCAACCACAAAGAAACGTTTCATTCGTCCTCTTCTTAATTTTCTTAGACGAATGTTACGTGGAGTTGATAATTTCGTCTTTCAAGGACACTATTATGAATTCTATCCAGCAGAAATTTGTGCGTTAAAAGGACAGAATTTTTCATGTAAGTTATTTACGATTAATTATCCTATTGTAGGTGCTTCCCTACTCCATCGACGTGGATGGCTTGCTGCAGGGATCTATGTGTTTGATCGACTTAAACGATGAAGGAACTTAATGCTGGTTAAGTAATGTAAATTCGTCCTCAGAGAGTGGAATATCAAGAGTATTTATTTCTAGATTTTCATGAGCAGTTTGATGATCAACTAATGATTTAAGTAGCTTTGTCTCCTTGTTTTTAGCTTCTTTTTCCATTCTAGGAACCCAAATCTTCAACCCAGCTAGTAGGGCCCAAAAAATATAGGGGATTCCAGCTTGAGCCAAAATCTTCATATATATAGGAATATCAGAATACAACTTATCAAACACAGGGTTCCGACTGGACTTACGAATCTCTGGGTTTAAATAACGACTGATATCGAACTGAAGATCATAACTAAGATTCAACAATAAATAGAAAAAACATTCAGCCCAGGTTTGAGATGTTGCTCCTTCTCCAGAAGAACGTAACGAGTACTTTTCGGGCGATTTTTTAACCTGGTGTAGACATTCTAAGATTTCTTCTTCGGTTGTTCCTTCAATATAAGTATAACACTTACCAATCATTTTTGGATTATGACTATCCCCCCCAGCAATTCCTGGAATTTTAAGGTTATGAGCAATAAACTGTGTTATTAGATTATAGCGTTTAGATTGGAGCCCATTGATTGTCTCTATCATACGAAAGCGTTTCAGCACAGAAAAGTTGATCTCATATGTCTTTGGGTGGAGGCCTCCAGCTGGCGCACTTTGAGAGAGATCAAAGGGGTGAGCAAGTACATAAACGGCGTTATTATCATCTAAATAATCTAAAAACTCAGGGAGCGGTTGAAAACGAATTTTCCATGGAATTTCCCGTAATCCATAGGTTAAAACATGAGCCCACCCCTTTCGTTTTTGATTATATTTGGTAATCTCTTGCCCTACAATCGGGATAATGTCATCGAACTTTGAAGCATAACTTAGAAAGGGCTTGATACCATTCATGTTATCGTGATCTGTAAGAGCGATCGCACCAAGTCTTCGGTTCCTAGCTATTTTAATCAATAGCTTAGGAGAGATCGCAGAATCTTGGAATAGCCGATTAGATCTTAAAACTGGCACTCTAAGAAGTGAATAATAAGTGTGGGAATGAAAGTCTACTTTTGTGAGATCGTCCATTAGAACACCGGAGAGTACGGATAGTTTTCCCCACTCATCTTCACTACGACAATCTCTCAGTCCCTAAATTTTAAGGTTTCCTTTTAAGGTACACATCAAGATCAAAACGTAACTCTTATTTCCAAAAAAATATTCGAGATGGTGTTGAAGTGGTTTGTGATAATATGCTTCACTCAATAACAGATCTCCTAGAATACATCTTCTTTCGAATCTTGTGTTGTTACTCTACTCTTCCCTATAACATAAACCAATAACCCGATAACAATTACTAAATAGAATTTCATCAATTGAAGAAGAATCGCTGCTGACGCCGCTAAATCGGTGTCTAAAAGAATTGCATCTAGAGAAATTGAAAGAGCGATCTCTTTTAACCCAGCCATTCCAGGAATCCCAACAGGGAGAAAGTCTACAGTGCCACCAAGAAAATTAATTGCTGCAACTTGGGAAAGAGATATTGTAAGGTCAGGTAATGAAGTGAGAATGAAATAAATAGCAAGCCAATGGGCAATCTGAGAAAAGAAAGCCAATATGAGTGCACTAAGTGAAGCAAGTTTATTTTTCGCTAAATACGTGAATTGGACACTAAAGTCATCAATAATCTTTTCAGAGGGTTCTAAAGCATTTTCTGCAGATTTACCAATTAAGGGAACTCGCGAAACCTGCCTTAAGATAAATAAAACAGCTTTTTTTGCTGTTTTGGGTGATTTGGCAACCAGTATGAAGAAAGTAACAACTACAATCGAGAGTAAAGAGATAATCACCACAAAATATATCGCAACGTCACTTGATACATCAAAGAAAGCCAACAAAGAAAAGGCTACAAACATCGATATCGGAATGAATGCTATTAATCCAAGGAGTTTATGGGCAAGAACACTAGCTAATATTTCACCACTCGTTGCATTACGATTTTCTTCTTCGTTATCGAATTCCTGTACTCCCAAGGCAATACGCATAATACCTTCTATAGCCCCAGCACTAGGTATTAGCAACCCATAGGAAAATGACGCGAGTTGGATACGGTAAACCGATGATACTGAAGGACGAATAGTAGAGATACCCATTAGAATTCTCCATGCAAGAGTATCAATTAATACGGCAATGAACGTGAAGAGTGTACCTAGGACGAGGATAAGAAAATTATATCGTATCGCATTCATCATAATCGAAATCATGTCAAAGATACTTACTCCTCCTAAATATAAATAGACAGATAAGGCTACGGCAGCAAAACTTAGAAGAAACAGAGTTTTTTTATCAAAAACCTTCCGAAGAGAAATCTCAGAGTCCTCTAAGGGGAAATTTGAAGAAGTTTCCATAAAAATAGCCTCAATCATGGCCTTCAGACGAGTACTTATTATATTCTTTTCTTAGAAAATGTCTCGCAATAAATTTGAGTAAAAGAAGGTTCTCTATGGATATTTCAGAAGTGCTCTTTGTCTACTTAGGGCCCATTCTTTACAATCTTACCTTTATTTCTTTATGGATCCTATGGTTTATTTATCACCGTGATGAAGAAAATCAAGGGATTAAACGCCTTTTTAAGATGTATCTACGAAATAATAAGTGGTTTTATCCTATTACTGGGATTTTAATCATAATTTTTCTTTATTTCCTATTAGGTTATGCAATAATTCACACTGATGTCGACGATGCGATAACTTCAGCCGTTCAAGCCTACTTAGGGAGACATCCCTATTTAAAGAGCCATAACCCCTACCAAGAGGATGTGGTTAAACATTATACTATTTCTGAGACAGAACCCGTCTATGGGCGTTATCATTATTTTCCTCCCGACCTTCTAACTTACAGTTTCTTTTATCTGATAGCTGGTGACTTCTTATTCCCTTTGCTAGACACTTATTGGTTTTTTCCTTTACATTTGATACTCCTATTTCCAGGTTATTGGTTAATTACGAAACTTGTAGATTGGCCTCACCACCGACTTATCCCCTTTTCCTTACTCCTCATTACTCCGTTTTTATTCACCAATTCTATGCTCATGTGGTTCTTTTTCCTCATAGGATATTATTTTTATGAGACAAAGGAAAAGCATACCTTGGGAATGGTGTTCTATGTACTTGCAGCCTCGGTTAAATATATGGTTGGTTTTATTATTCTTTTTTACTTCTTCCAAACTATACAGGAACTATATAAGGAGAAAGAACCATCTCAAAATTGGCAAATAATTGGAAATAAGCTCTCTCCATATATTATCTCAAGCTTAGTTTTAACACTCTTAAGCTTACCATTTGGATTCTTTGATGTGATAACATCAGTTTTTATATATCAAGGGGATCCTCAGTACAGAGAGGAGGTTGCACAAGCAATCGGCCCCTTATTGATTGAAGTTCTTAAAGTAGCTAACTTGAAAACTCTCTACCTCCCGATTGTTGGAGCCATTGTAATCCTAGCTCTTCTAATCCTGATAAAACAACCTACTTATGACCAAATCATTCATTTTTCGTTTCTTTCAATGCTCATCCTCCCATTCTATGCTACTGAGCTATTCGTCACTCTTCCATTCTTCTTTTGGTTCAAAGAAGGTGCAAAGTCCTTTGGTAACGACTCTTCTATGCCTAAGGACAATATAGATGACTTTTCTTCCCATCCCAATTAAACCTGTTTCACTAGAATATCATCGCAATCTATCAGCTATAGTAGTTATGACTGATATACTACGCACTGAAAAACGTTCGTCAACATACAAAATGCGTACATGCTTCTGTTCGGACTCTGTTAATCCATGAATATCGACAACTTGACAAACCCCTGAAATAGAGGGTTTATAATCGTTTTTATTCATCTTTAATGGGATGGCTTTCTTGCAAATTGAACAAGGTTCACAGTTGAGGTCTACTAGATCACTCTTGGATGACATTGTCTGTTACTTCCGTGAAAGAACACCACTCCTCAAAGATTCAAAAACCTTTTTTTTTGAATATGTACTTCTTCCGATTCTACTGATTCACTCAAGTAAATTCCATTCTCCCTAATTAAATGGGATCTTACGTCTGTATTTCTGTCATTTTTCCCCACATGTTTCATGGTTTGAATTATTAAAGAAATCGTTACGAAAAAGCCTTCATTGATCATTCATAATCCGTATAAATATTGTTTTTATCCAATAAATAAAGTGTAATTAACCAATAGTAAAAAGAAAAATTTAAATAAGGACATTCTTTCTTAAAACCCAGTTCAAAGTGAATATTCAAGTAGAAAAATGGGGACTTTCTTGGTAGATGAAGAAGAACTTATTGTAGACACTCCTTGGGGAAAGTTAATTACCGCAAAAGGATTGAAGTACCTCCTTACTGGATTTGAAAACGATTTGACTAGATTAGGAACAACTATAGCCCGTATTGAATCCCGGTTGACAGATATCGAAAACGCACACTCAGATAAAAATGTAAAAAGTCGCATTCAAGCGATTGAAGGCTCACTAAAGTCACTCGAAGATGATATTCAGGATTTCCGTCAGAATCAAACTCGTTTCGCCGCCCATATGAAAAAAACCCTTCAAATTTTCTACTCAAAGCTGGATGAAGTAACTGTTAATCAGCAAACCTCGAATTCTAGCTAGATATTGAATTTAGGGGAGACTCTCATCCCCAGAGGAAGTTAACACTGCTTGAATACGACTGGCTAGTTTTTTTCCGATTTGGGGAACAGAGATCAAATCGTCAAGATCCGCAAAAGCAATATTCTGGATCGTCTTAAATCTGGCCAACAAACTCTTAGCTTTTGCTATGTTAATCCCAGGAATGACTGAAAGCATAAACAATTGAATTTCTTCAATGTTGTGTTCTTTTTTCGATACTGAAGGTAACGAAATATCTACACTTGAGTCCATTTGCTCCCGTTTAGCTAATTGAAACAACAGGGCTGCTGTTTCAGAATCATTACGAGTAAAAATTACAGGAATCTTAAAGTCAAGAATGATTGAGCTTATTGCACCCATAACGCTGTTTACATGAATTTGACGGTTAATAGCTTCTGGGTCAAACTGAATAATTAATAAGGGAAAATCTTGTTGGGCAAGTCTTACTAATTGAGAATACTGTCCTGGTGATGGTGGTTGAAATAGCCTTCCATCAATGATAGAATTCACAAAATCAGAATAAGTTTTCCGCTCAACAATCACACGATTGGAAACAACGTAATCCCCTACTTCTAACTCTTGAGGATTTAATCGAGCTCCATTCTGTTTGAGTAATTTGGGAATACGACTTGTTGATTCTCGGTTATCAATGACTATTATTGGTTGAGAAGGGTGTGTATCCTCACTTTTCGCCGTCTTCTTGGAGAAAAACTGATCCAAAGTACCATAACGATCCTGTTTACTGTCTAATAGGCGGGGAAGATCATTTTTCAAGAATTTCTTCATTTGCTTATCTTTTCGCTTAATTGCCCAGTACATTGCCTCGTCGCGAGTTCCTTTGGTTACTAGGTGTATTACTCTAGACTTTTTCTTTCGCCCTCTTCCTCTACGCTGGATTGCTCGGACAACCGAAGGGACTGAATCGTAAAAAACGACAAGATCACAATTTCCAACATCTAGTCCCTCCTCACCTACTGAAGTGCTAAGAAGAACCTTTAAATCGCCTCGTCTGAATTGATCGATGACCTCTAGTTGCTGCTTTTGTGTTAATCCTTTATCATCCTTGGTACTGGAATGCCCAATAAAAATTCCACATTTGATGTTGTTGTTTGGCAATTCTGCATTAAGAAATCTGATTGTATCACGATAGTTGCTGAAAATAATGATCCTCGAGTCTGGTTGCCCTGATATATCAGATATTTCATCAATTAGACGTTGAAGCTTGGGATGAAGAACCAACTGGTTGGTCATCTGTTTCTCGAGATCAAAAATTCGACTGTCTTCAAGAAATATTCTTAGTGCTTTTGATGATGTTTTTCGTCGCCATTTTTGAAGGCTATTCAGGGCCTGAGGGAAACCTTGGCTTTCAACAAGTTCTTTTAAGTGTTGTACTCGAATCAAATTGGAACTAAAAATTAATAACTCTCCGTAAGCAGAATCTTGTTTCGTAAGTTGCACGACGTGTTGATGAATTCCTAAAGCCTCTTTTTTTCCTAAATATTTCAAGTCTAAAGGCCTTGGAATCCGTTCTTTGAGAGCCCGAATCAATTCATCTTGATAGGTCTGCAAAGTTTCGAGGGCCAATTCATAGACTTTAGGTAACTTGATCCAGACAACCTTGGGTGTATGAATAGAGATGTACTCTCTGACGTCTAGATCACTAGTATCTGTCACAGATACTTTTGAAATTCTGAGGTTTTCACATACCTCCAAGATTTTGTCAGGATTGTTTCCAGGGGTCGCCGTGAACCCAATAATTTGACATTGGGCTTGATTAGCAATTCCTACATAGGCATAATCCCCTGTGGCCCTATGAACCTCATCGATACAGAGTAAACTAGTTCGTTGAATATCATAGCGATCAAAAGTTAGGTCATTTTCAATCGTTTGAGGAGTTCCAATAATAATTTTAGCAGAGGGGTAAGCAAGCTTCCTTTTAGGTGGGGACACCTCCCCAGAAACTTCTAGAACCATATCAGAAGTTAAATTACCAATAAATTCGAGGAACATCTCCTTTATTTGGTGAACTAGAGGTCGAGTGGGCGTTAGTATAAGAATCTGCTTAGTTGGATCTCTTTTTAACGAATAGGCTGCTAAATAGGCCATGATGACAGTTTTTCCTAGGCCAGTGGGCAGAACGACAAGAGTGTTGCCTGGATTTGTGACGCACTCCGAAAAAATAACTTGTTGATAGATTCGAGGTTCAGTGGTACTACTTAAAAACTCATCCAAAGCAAATCAAACTCATAAAAGACTTCTAGACAGATTCAGATAGTTATTTATCCAATATGTAGTGTATTTAATGAATCAATTCCCATATTTCATTAATCGTTTAAAGCTTCTAAAAATATCGCTAAACATATGTTTTTTTTTAGAAAAACAACCTTATAAAGTCAGCATAGAGTTCTCTAATTGAGTTTCATAAGAAAGCTGGAAAGATGAGGAATATGACCGAAGAGGAAAAAATTCAAGAAGACATAGAAGAACGAAAGATAATAGTAGATCTTTGGAAAACGAAAATGCATGGGGAAATTATTGGAATTAAGCAAAAAGAACAATATATGGCGAAGGATCGTCAATTTAATCCAGATTTAGAATTGATCGGGGAAGTAAAGGAAAAAAAGAAAGAAATTGAGGAAACAATCGGATATGTAGGTTATCGAAAAAAATTGTGGGATGAAATTCCCTCAAAATTGGAAAGACGATTGGTAATCAAGCTTTTTTCAAAATCAATGTATCATCAAGGCACATTAGAAGAAATGGTGGGCAGAGAATTCACTCGATCATTATCCGCCCGACAAGACTTTCCCAGCTTTATGGGAATGGTCGATGGATCAGAATACATGATTCCATTGAACAAAACACGAGGAGGATGGCTGTTCCCAGAGTGGTTCGTTTTCCGTATTGATGACGAAAAGGGGTTCATTCCAATTATTTTGAAGCATAAAAAAGGACCAGGCATTGATTATCGAGTGGTCAATGGAATTGGCGATGAACAATTTGGGTTAATTAATGGGCGTAAATTTGATATTGGAGGAAGATATGATATTACCTTAAAATCAAGCGATGAACGATTACTGTCCAATGTCCTTGTCCGTACTCTGATTCTCTTTGCTACTTCTCTAAAATTTCATTCAGATATCAATAACAAAGTAAAGGAGGGGACAAAACTGATGAAAAAGGGTGAATGGCTACCCCCACTTTCTCAGAGTGAACTTGATCTCAAACGAAATCCTCGGGCAATACTGCGAAAATAGAACCGTTAGTAATTAGTAATCATAAATGGAGTATTCATACTTTGATTCCTGCTGACGATAGTTTAGAATTTTTGATTGAGCACCTGAAACATATGATACAGGAACAGCCAGATAAAAAAATAGAAAAAATTTCCGACCTGACTGAGATTCTATCGGATTTCATGGCTACATTCCTCGTCGTGGTAGACGCACTCATTTCAAGTAGTCAGCGAAGATTTAAATCGATGGATGAGAAATTAGAAGATTTTGAGAATCTCCTCCTCACCTCTTCAGTTAAAGGATTATCTCAATTGTCAGAGAAACCAGAGGTTCCTGAAACTGAAATGGTAGAAGAAATTCCCTCAGAGGTACAGAAATCCATACCGACTCCTTCTGATATTTCGCCAATTCCATCCCCCGTCCAAGTTGTTACACCTCCACCACCCCCCCCGCCACCTTCTCATGAAACTGTTACAGAAAATGGGGTTGTAGTACCAGAACCTCCAGTAATTACGAAGGAAATGACTGACAACCTTGAGGTAGAACAATTGGCAGACTTAGCTTTTCAACAGCGAAAGAAAACTCCACCGTCTCCACGTCCAACTCCCGTGCGACCCACTGTTTCGTTAAAAATGGAACTAATGCAGGAATTAAAAAAGAAGTTTGGGACAAAGAAACCAGATCCAAATGAATAAAGATGAATTTGATCAAAATTTATCAAGACGGGGCGAATGCCTATTTACGGGGAGATTACTCTCTTGCCATCAGCCACTATCAATCGCTCTTGAAGGAATACATCTTTTACTATGCAAATACTCACTCCATGGACACAGTATCATATACCATTGACTCAATTCTTGTACTACAATCGAAAGTGTGGCTCCACCTTGTACAAACTCTTTCTACTCAAAAATTTCAAAGCCAACTACTAAAATATCACCAACAATTGTTGCTGCAAGCGCAAGGATTACTCGCAGGAGTCGACATTCTCATGGTTTATTTAAGAAACAAATACGGATTTACACAGCATTCTAGACTAGGCATAGGTTTCAAAAGTCTGGAAACGATTCAGAAAATTCTCAAGCGAAAAACAGAACGATGGAGTCTCTCTTAACAAGGTAATATAATCAAATCTGAACTAGCCCGTTCAAAAGAATTTTAAGAACTATTTCTATTTTTGAAATAAGACATCCTCTAGGAATTCATCTAATGACCATTCCTTTAGGAAATCAGAAAGAGTACGATAGAGATATCGCTTACCATAATTTAAGGCTGATTGTACCAGGATCTGCATAATTTGAGCTTCGTCTTGCAAAGCATCCCCTACACCTATTACTAGCACATGCTAGTTCTTAAAGATAACTAATTAGGTATGTACTACCATGTGAATACGAAATGTAATATCGAATATGCGGCTATACCAGATTTTAAAATATCTATTAGCTCTGTTCGTGTTTGTGTTATCTATATAACCGTGATTACTGATCATAATCACTAGTTTGAATCGAATAGTAACGTTTGTCACGTTTTCTTCTATGTCATATTACGAAAGAAAAACACGAAAGGGAATATATGTAACACAAAGTAATCGAAATGAAGGTTCTCATCTGGGAACCTTGAATCATTAGCGATTAGGATAAAAATGGTAAGAACTGAATCTCAAATGCTTGAACTAGGAATAAAAGCTCCTGAATTCTCACTCATCAATGTTGTAGATGATAAGATTGTACGGTTAAGCGATTCTTCTGGACGTAAAGGAACTCTAGTGTTTTTCATATGTAATCACTGTCCTTTTGTGATCCATGTCCGCGACCAGTTCGAACCTATATTTGGGGAGTATTCACCTAAGGGGATCTCATTCATTGCCATCAATTCTAACAGTCTGGAGACACACCCTCAAGACGGCCCACCAAACATGAAGACATTAGCGGAAGATATGGGATGGGAATTCCCATTCCTCTTTGATAAAACACAGGAAGTAGCAAAAGCGTATGGTGCGGCCTGTACCCCTGACTTCTTCCTATTTGATGCCGAACAGAAGCTCTATTATCGGGGACAATTAGACGATAGTCGCCCAGAGAGCGGAATTCCCGTCACAGGAGTGGATCTACGGAGAGCAATGGATTCCTTGCTTGAGGGGAAATCTCCACCCGAGAACCAGAAACCGAGTCTAGGGTGTAATATTAAATGGAACCCTGGAAATGAACCACATTATTTCAATATATTGTGAGGTCATTTAGTACAGTACATTCGAAAATATGGGGCAAATTTATGTGGTTTTTGTGAATCGCTATATGACAGGTGTATGGATAATTAATCCTGGTTGGATTTCACCATTCTATATTTTCCATTCATGAACACGTTTTAATTCAGCTGCAAAGATCTAATAATTGGTTCTTCTTCATATATATTAACCACATTCTGAACCTTAGGTGTTTTTCGAAAGAAATTTTTGAACCTCCTTAAGATATTTGTGCCTAATGAAAGACGAAAGGGTTAAGAGTTCCCGCTTTGTTTCCTGACCGATATCGTTAGCAGAATCAATCTCCTCTGTCAACGTATTTAATCGTTCAGCAATCTTAGGCAATACTTCTTGATCTGTTATCTTGTCCACAACGATTTCTAAGAATTTCACTAGAAATCTATTTTGAATTTTTGTCAAATCCTCCTGTTGTATTTGTCTAAGGTTCTGTTCTACCTCAACATCTGAGCTTACAGCATAAAACATTAAGGCAGAGATTAACCCCTCGTCAGTAATAACCTTATTTTGAAGATAGATATCATAAGCACACTTAAATGATTTGACAGAAATATCATAATTCTTGTAGTATAAATACAGAAAGCCACTGGTCTTCCAGTCACGAATAGCTTTATCAAATTTTTGTAACTTCGCTGCTGCTTCTGCTCTCCAATAAAATGCATTTGGGGTGGGAGCTAATTCAATACTTTTCGTGAAATCGGTGAAGGCATGAGAATATTCTTTAAGTAATAAGTGAATACTTCCCCGATTAAAATAGGCTTGATGAAAACTAGGATCCAGACTGAGAGCTTTTGTAGAATCTTCCATAGCTTGGTCATACTCTTGCATTCCTTCATATGCAATTGCACGGTTTGCGAATGCAGAGACATTGTTTGGATCTAATTCGAGGACTTGATTGAAATCGTTCAACGCTTTTTTAAAGTCTCCTGAATTGAGAAACACACAGCCACGATTTAAATACGCATTTACATAGTTCTTATCAATTGAAATCGCTGCAGAATAATCTGAAAGTGCTTTTTCAAACTCTTGAAGATTCCTCCAGCAATTCCCCCGATTCAAATAGGCTTGAAAATCATCTTCATTCAATTCAATCGTTTTGGAAAAATCAGTAATAGCATCCTGAAACCTTTGTGTATAAAAATAAACATTCCCTCGATTAAAATACCCCAGAAAATCGTCTGGAGCTAATTCAATATACTTATTAAAATCATTAAATGCTTTTTCAAGCTCTCCTAGGTTCAAATACGTCATTCCTCTTCTCCCCCAAGCGTCTACACTTTGTGGATCTATCTCAAGGACCCTAGAATAATCTCTATTAGCTCTCGTAAAATCGTTGACACGTTCAAAGGTTAGCCCTCTTTTAAAAAAGGTTTCAATCCTTGTTGGGTCTTCTTTCTGCGCTTTCTTTGGATATTTTTCTGTAAGCTTAAGTGCACTTGTATAATCTTGAATTGCCCGATGGTAATCATCTAGAGCATAGTAACTATTTCCACGTCCATAAAAACTCCGAGCGACGAATGGATTCAATTTAAGAGCCTTAGAATAATCTTTAATAGATCGCTGATACTGGCCCTGTAAGAAATAGGCAACAGCCCTGAAGTGAAAATGTGCAGCATTCTTGGGATTTAATTCGATCGCCCTAGAATAATCCGCAATACTCTGTTGAAAGTCACCTAAAAAACTATAGGCATCTCCCCGTTTATGGAGTATGTCAGGAGAACCAGGTTTCAACTCTAAAGCTTTGGAATAGTCATCAATGGCTTCTTGAAACTCTTGGATCTTATCATATGCTTGGGCCCGGAGAACATAAAGATCACTATCATCAGGTCGCAATTCAATCTGTTTATCATATTTGCTAATTAATTGGGTATAATCAGTAGTCTTACCTATCTTTTTCTTTAATCTTGAGAAAACTCCTTTCTTTAAAGGCATTAATATTCCAACCTCATACCTCTGATACATTTTTATTCTATCTTATATTTCATACCTTATCGACCAAGTTAAAAACACTACAATCTGATTCAAAAATCTGATTCAAAATGACCTAGCAAGTGAAATCTTAGGAAAAGAAATCAACGTAGCTGATTATTTAAAAGTAGATTCAAATAAATTTGACAATTGTTAAGAAGAAAGCTAGAGCCAATTTGCCGCTGTGGATCTTGGTTTTAAGCACTTTAAATCTATCTGTTTCGCTTACCTGAAATCTTTCAGTCAGAGAGATTGTCAAATTAAACTAGGTATATAAAAAACCGAGGCAAATCATTTGAGTAGTCAACGATTAAAGAATATAGACCACATGATAAGGAACACAAGATTTGACGAAGCTGAGAAAGAGATCACATCTATCGAATTAGATAATGTTTTATCTCAACTTGACCATTTAAAACTGAACTATTTGAAGAGTGTGCTTTATCTGGAGACGGGGAGATTTCAGGAAGGATCACAGATAGCAGAACAGGTGATAATGAAGAGTAGAGAAAATAACGACCATTTGGTAGAACTGGATGGGATCATTTGTAATCTAAGGGCCTTAGGAAACCTTGGAAGATTTGAGGAAGCGATTCAACATCTCAAGAGAGGAGAAGAGTTGTTAAGGACACTGTATTACTCCAATATATCCCAAGAAGACCATGAATTGCAGAAAAAGGAAGCGTTGTTTCTAATTCAAAAAGGACTGCTCCTAATGAAACCCACGAAGTATAGAGACCTAGATCACGCATTACGTTCTTACGATAGAAGTTTAAGCTTGAATAAAGAAAGGGGGGATAAAATGGGAATTGCCAACAGCTCTTTCGGCCTAGGAGAGATCCATTTTTATAATAATGATAGGGAACGAGCTTTGGTATA
>CP070760.1:32867-47618 GCA_020348965.1 Candidatus Heimdallarchaeota archaeon
TTTCAATGGCAGCAACAGCCCCTAGTGGATCAGGACGCTCTCTTTCTGCGTATGCCAGTATTCCAACGGCAGAAAACATATTCATGTCTAGATACCCAAGCATAATGGCCAAAGGACCAGCAACAAATAACCCTGAATCTAATAAATTCAATCTTACCTCTTCAGCAAATCCATCTGGTAAGTGAGAATAAGTGTAAAACGCTCTGCTTGGGATAAATTGCAAAGGATTATCAGAAGTTTTCAAACGAATATCCACTCCACCTATAAAAAGGGCTATTTCGAAATTTTGATTCAAAATCCATTCTGAAAGTTTTTCAGAGAATTCAATTTGTACATGACGATACGGTTGAAGATGAGGGATAAAAACCGCAAAATCTAGTTTTTCATCCCCATATATCTCAAAAGGGAGTTTTAATTGGTTATCTTGTACGGAAATGAATGGTGGGGCGCCACTCGACATAATTGTGGCTATACGCTTCATTTTAAGTTCGTTGATTAAGTGAGAAACTGTTATGTAACCAATCTCTCCTAATCCGTGCCATCCTCCGATGAAGATTCTACATTGATCTAAAATCTTCGGTTTCTCTTGGAATATCTTGAACTTCATTGTCTTGGGTTCCTCATTGTTTTGTCTTTCTAATTACTTTTCTTCAACCCCTTTAAGTATTTTGACCTTACAGCATAGGAATTTATGATAACCTAGAAGCTTCTTGCCTCTTTTACCTTGATTATTCTAATCGTTCTTCAGGGAGAATGTAACGTGCACGACTTTGGATTTTTTTCGTGTGTTCAATAGTTTTTCTACCTTTGGAGTACTCTTTGTTATACCCTACTTGAAATGCTTCGAAGAGAACTTGAAAATCTGATGAAATAGCCTTCAAAGTATTATAAAAAGTAAGTAAGTCATCAGCTTTTCTTTCCATTTCAACTGAAACTTGTCCCAAACCGAAATCAATCAACCAAGGAGTGTTATTTTCTCCAATGATGATATTAAAAACTGTCAAATCCCCATGAATGAGGTCATTTTCGTGGAGAAGTCCCACTTGTTGTCCCACACTCTCAAAAATTGTCTCTAAAGCTATTCTCGTTGTAGAACTCATTACTGTAAAAAGTAATTCTCCTGGAATTTCCTCAATCAGCAATGATTGATCATCGATATTAATTCCTAACAGAACAGGGACCTGGATACCTATCTTCCAGGCAGATGTCATAATTCGAGCTTCAGCCCTTAAGCGTTGTAAGCGGATTGTTTGGTCTAGTTGTTGCATTCGATAAGTTTTAGGTAATCTTTGTTTTATAATTACTGAAGATTGGAGAAAGAAACCAGTATAAATTGATGCTTCCGCTCCTTTAACAAGAAAATCCCCTTGGACAATCATCATTAGAACCAACTCACCTCCACATTGTCAGTTCGCCAACGAGACTTGACATGACTTTGATCTACAGTAATGAAATCTCTTTTTTCAAACATTCTTACACCAGTTAGAGCAATCATTGCCGCATTATCTCCAGCAAGATTTTTTGGGACAACAAAAAATTCTACAGATTGTTCTGTTGCCACATTCTGCATCATTTCTTGAAGTCTCATGTTTGCTGCCACTCCTCCCGTTAATAGAAGAGATTCTTTTTTCGTACAAGATAATGCTCGTTCTGTGGCTTCTGCTAAAACACTAAAGGTATATTCTTGGAGAGAATAACATATATCAGCAACGTCTTGTTGCGAAATCAGTTTTTGAGCAGCAGTTACCACTCCTGAAAACGAGAATGACATTCCTTTTATTGTATAAGGAAGGGGTAGGAGTTTTTTGCCTGTTTTAGCTTTTCGTTCAATGTGAGGTCCTCCAGGATGGGGGAGGCCTAATTTCCTCCCGAGAGTATCTAATGCATTGCCGATAGCAATGTCCAATGTCTCTCCTAAAATACGATATTTTCCGTTTAAGAAAGAAATTAGTTGAGTATTCCCACCTGAGCAATACAGCACCATTGGATCCACTGCTGGAGTGATGATTCGGCCTAATTCAACATGTGCGACACAGTGGTTTACACCAATCAGTGGCTTTTTTAACAATAACGAGATAGCCCGAGCAATCGTTGCAGTGATTCGTAGGCATGGTCCTAATCCTGGACCTCGAGAGAACGCTACAGCATCTATTTTTTCGACATCAAAAGGGAGATTAGCAATTATTGTCTCTAATAGTGTTGGAAAATGTTTACCAAGGAATTCTGAAGCCTCCCTTGGATGAATACCACCTAATGGAGGGAAATAAGTTTCTGATTCGTTTAGAATAATTTCTTCACCCCTCACAACAGCCACACCTGCTGTGTGTGCTGTTCCTTCAAATCCCAGAATTATTGGTTTTTTGTCTTCCATATCAGTATCAATTAATTTAGAATTAGAATTCAGTGTATCCACATAATCCACATGCAATCCGATCATTATGTTTGGCCATGAACGATCCTTTACATCTTGGACAGAATTTATTAGTTCTTTTAATAGAGCCTTTTTTGAAATCAAGCTCATAGTAGGAGTTAACAGGTTTTCTTCTTGGAGACATGGTCATCAGCTATTCTTTGACTCTTCTTCAATGATTTTATTGCGTTTTAGGCGATATTTAGGCTCATAAACATGAACATCATTTGAATTATCATAACAATGAACAGTTACACGTGACTTAGGCTCCCCGAAATGTCCATGGATGGACTGAATTACCACACAATCAACTTCCATATTTAAAAGAGCTGCTATTCTTGACCTGACGGCCTCTCTAGTCGGTGTGACCTCGCCAAGGTGAGTAAGTAGCACATTAACTTCCTTTCGTCCTATTAAAGGATTATACTTTTCTTCAATGATAGTTGTTTCCATTAATAAATTCCTCATGAAATTCAAACTTTTCTAGTAGTTCATGGCCTAGCTTCTTTAGAGAAGGAGTGATCAGAACAACAACAATTCCTTCATCATTATTGAGAGGAGGTTGTCCGTAAACAATCACGCTACCTATGGGTAATGAAATGATAGTAGGGATTACTAAGAGATCCTCTTCACCATCAATCCTGACAGCAACGCGGCATTTATCTGATACATTTATTTGTTTAGTACAAAAAGCTATTGCTTTTTCAATGACGTCCCATGCGACGGTCAGGATCCATTCTCGTGGATTTATAACACTCTTTTCATCATATGAATCGAGATTAAGGGTGATTTCTTTTTCTCTAAGGGTCTTCCCATCATAAATCACAATATCTGGAAAAAATTCAACATCAATCAGAGTCTTTGTACAATAATCTCCAATAGCTATTGTAATTCTGGGATTATTTAAAAGAATATAATTCTTGGCATTTCTTGCAGCGTTAAGGGCGTTCCCTGTGAATAGCTTGCCGATTGGTTTACGTAATGAAGTTCGTAGTGTTTCAGGAAGTTTGTAACCCAAGAAGAAACCTCTAACGAACCTTAATCGCGTACTTCCCTGGCCGTGTGACATTAAGCTTGTGAGCGATTTTACTTTTGTTCACGTCTCTGATGATAACCATCCCGGAAAAGTTTCTTGAAAGGTGGTTATGGGTTTTACAAATTGGACAAACTTCTTCTCCGTGAACAATACTATTACATTTCTTACACGCTTTTAATTTCACCAATTAAGATTTCTCCTTTTCCGTAGATTCTTCAAGCCAACTCTTCAAGCCAAGACCTTCTCCTTTCATTGTTATAGCGATTTTCATGCTAACATGATCAACCGTTGCGGTGAGAATTCTGCCTCGTACGAGATCTCCAGGCCGAATTGTGCGACCTGATTCTCTTCCCACGAGAACCCCAGAGGATCGGGATGACATTTGAAAATACTCTTCTGCGATTTGACTAATATGTGCTAAGGCATCAGTACAGCCTATTCTCATGAAAAATCCAAATTTAGTGGTTTCGACAACCTCACCTTCTGAAACTTCATCATCCAAGGGCCTAAAAGTGATAGCTTCATATTCAACATCATGAAATGTGGCACCATCTCCAGGGACAATACGACCCGACGAAATTTCGATGATAGATAGTACAGCGACTATCATTCCGACATCGGCGCCAATTGTGGTCTCATTTTTCACACGAGAGATGTCAAGGATAACATTAGCAATCGACTCCCCAAACCGGTCAGGAGGGACTCGGATGGTTTCACGGATTCTAGTTAAGTAGTACATAGTTCTTGAGCCTCAGTACCTTTCCCACGTACTGCAACTACTAAAAAATAGGTCATATTGGGGCTTATTCGTTAGATTATTGAGTGTTTCCTTAGAAGCCTTGGCTAAAAGATAATATAGTGACAGTCAACAATGGGATTTATGTTGAGGTAGAAGGAATGTGAGGCTTGTTAGATGGAAATAACAAGATTACAAAAAAAATGATTACTTTTAACTTAGGGATTTGTCTATAGAATTGATAAAAAAGGGGGAATTGACCTACAGGTCTATTCCGCAAGATTATTTTTTATGACTTTAGGCTTATTCAGACAGAGATGTTATTTTCCTATTACTCTTCCTATAGGCCCATATGAACAAAACAAAGAGCACTATAGCAACAACTACTAGAATAACGCTAAGATTTCTATCTACAGTTGCTTCAACGAGCAGTGGGGCTAAGATCAGACTAATTAAGTTAACAACTTTAATCATTGGATTCACTGCAGGACCAGCAGTATCTTTCAATGGATCTCCAACAGTATCACCAACAACACCAGCTTTATGACGTTCTGAACCTTTTCCCATATTCCTTTCAATGTCTCTAGGTTCATCTTCTACTGCTTTCTTCGCATTATCCCATGCACCACCAGCATTTGCCATAAATACTGCCAATAATTGTCCTGAGGCAATAATACCAGCTTGAAAACCACCCAACACTTCAACTCCAGACCCAATTGTCCTTACAATTTCTTTCGTTGCTTCAACATCAAGGTCAACGGCTATGATATCAATTCCTACAGATATTATTGAACCGAAAAGGATTCCGACAATTATTGGGATTGAAACAGCAATGACTGCCAAGCTAACGAGTTCTTTCTGGGCAGCAGAGGTAGAAATTGAAACTGCCCTTTCATAATCTGGTTTCTGAGTACCTTCCATAATGCCAGGTATCTTAAATTGTCTTCTGACTTCTTCAATAATGTCTCCAGCAGCTCGGCTAACAGCACGAATATTAAAAGCTGCAAAGATCCATGGTAAAGCAGCACCAAGAAGAAGGCCGACAAAGACCGCTGGGATGTTTACACGTAGGCCATTTAAAAGTGGATTCACTAGATCTGCATATTCAGGATTCTTAACTAAGTTATCAACCACTACTTGAACATCTGTAACAAAGGAGGCGAATAAGCTCACAGCTGCTATGACGGCTGAAGCAATTGCAATTCCTTTAGTGATTGCTTTGGTAGTATTGCCGACTGCATCTAGCTCCTCAAGTACACTCGCGGATTCTTTGTCCATTGCAGTCATTTCTGCGATACCTTGAGCATTATCGCTGATAGGTCCAAAAGAGTCCATGGCTACATTGTTACCAGTATGAGAAAGCATACCAATACCGATAAGTGCTATTCCATAAAGCATGTATTGGAGAATCTTTTCTGGGTCAATGAATAAAGTACCAATTCCAAGGAATCCTCCAAAAACCTCATTTCCTGGTAATAAAAGGAAAGTTCCAATGGAGATCACGAAAGAAACACAGATTGCCACGACTGCCCATACACTAGATTCGTACCCAAGAGCTAATCCTGAGAGTATAGTTGTTGCTGGTCCACCATGCATTGACTCTACTACTTCTTTAACTGGTCCTCGTTCTTTAGATGTAAACCTAGCAGTAATAGGATTGAATGAAACAGCAAGCATAACACCTGTAGCAATTAGAAGAGCAAGTCTCCAATCGCCAACGTAGAAAATAGCAAAAACAAAGGATGTGAAAATTGTGATTGCACTCGACAATTCATATGATTGAAACATAGCTTTTTCCGCATCAGGGGTTTTCCATAATGCAACTGCAAAAGTGCCAACAATGGAGCTAATTACTCCTATTCCTCTTACAATTAGTGGATACATGATCCAGACAAGATCACCTACAATTTTGCCGTTGTCTATTCCTCCAGACAATTCAAAAAGGAAAAGGCCTAAAATTAGTGATGAGACAATTGTTACTTCATACGACTCAAAGATATCCGCTGCCATTCCAGCACAGTCCCCAACATTGTCACCTACAAGATCTGCAATCACTGCTGCATTTCGAGGATCATCCTCTGGAATGTCTTTCTCGACTTTTCCAACTAAATCTGCACCCACATCAGCAGCCTTAGTATAGATACCGCCACCTACTCTCATAAAAAGAGCAAGGATCGTTCCACCAAAGCCAAAACCTAGAAGTGCGTCAGGAGCAGCTGTTCCAAAGGCAATGAAAATTAACGTGCCTCCTAGTAATCCAAAACCATCAGTTAACATCCCTGTGACGGTTCCAGCATGGTAAGCTATTGCAAGTGCTTTGTTATAACGTTTGTCTACATCCAAGAGTTGGCCACTCTCATCCATGGCTCCTGCTGCAGCCGCAGCAACCCGAAGATTGCCATGAACCGCAATTCTCATTCCAAATTGACCCACCATCAGAGAAAAACTAGCTCCTAAGATGAACGCTACTGTTCTTCCAATAGCTATCATCAATACAGGGTCGAGTCCTATTGCAGCAAATTCGTCCTCGGCTGCTTGGGAGGGATGAACTAAGTACACACTAAGAAAAAGTGCTATAGTCAGGATTGCCACGATTGGTAATATTGACCTTAATTGTTTCCCAAGATAGGCGTCAGCACCTTCCTTGATGGCACTCCAAACCTCTTTCATTTCATCAGTTCCAGTGTCTTGCTTCATTACATCTTGTCTTAACCACCAAGAATAGATGAAGCTCACAATAGCTACAATGATGACACCAATGAGGATTAATTGTGCAAAAGGGTCTAAATGCATGAATGTTGTGAACATGATTCCACTTTTCCTTTCAATATTTTTTCTGAGCCTTTAATTCATTGATAAATCAATATATAATGAATTAAAGCATTCAAATAAGGTTGTTATTTATTTAAGGGTTACAGTTGTTTGCAAATGGGCCTAAACGGGGTATTCTGCTCAAACAACTTGATAAATAACTCATTTTCAAGAATTTTAAATAATTTTTTCCTTTTTTTGGATTCAAAATTCTCTGGTTGCTTTTTTTGAGAGCAATTTCAACATATCTATTATGTGATTGTAAATCAAACGTTTGTCATAAGTATTGGAAATATTTCAAAAATCAGTCTCTTCAGAACCTTCTTATGAAGTAAAAAATCATTTTGAATTTAACAAAAAGAAAGAAAAAACTATTCAAAATCAATAACTTTAGGTGAACAGGATGACAGAATCAACACTCCTAATGATCAAACCTGATGCAGTTCAGAGGGCTTTGATTGGGCGGATTATTATTCGTATTGAAGAGAAAGGTCTAAAAATAATCGGCTTACGAATGGTGAAACTAACAGAATCCGAGGTAGACCAATTATATGACATTCACATTGGTAAGGCATTTTATTCGATACTAAAATCATTTATTCTTTCTGGGCCTGTGGTTGCTATTGCAATTCAGGGAAATAACGCAGTTAAAGTTGTTCGAAAGTTAGCTGGTATAACAAACTCACCTGAAGCAGAACCAGGAACAATTCGGGGCGATTTTGGACTTGATCTAACTAAAAATATTGTTCATGCCTCCGATGAAGTTGAGCGGGCAAGATATGAATTAAACGTCTTTTTTAAAGATACTGATCTAGTAGATTATGAATTAATAAATAAGAATTGGATCAAATAGCCGTATGAACCATAACCGAGGTTTTCAGGTGAAACGACGTACACCCTATAGAAGAATCCGAATTGAAACTATTAATCGGTCTGAACTACTGAGAGATGATGAAGATCGGTGGAGGTTGTCAAGCCCGAGTGGAATTCAAATTTTCCGAGTCTGGATAATGGGGATTATCACAGAGAAATATACTGGAGAAAATAATTACGTTGGCTTAAAAGTGGAGGATGGGAGTGGAGGGATCGTAGTGAAAACATGGGATGGACGACTTGACCAGTTTCAGAAGTGGGATAAAATTGAAACCCTTGGACAGATACAAATCTCCGAACGAGGTGAGGAGATAGATGTATTTCTTGTACCTGATATTATTAAAACTATTTCAGATGATAATTGGTTCATTGTTCACAGGTTAAAAATTGTTCAACAGAATCAGAGACCTACTACAATTGAAGTAAAACCTGCAACTGTAAAAGGCATTGAAATCGGTGTTCCATCTATAGAAGATTTAAAAATTAAATTAAAAGAAGTTGTTAAAAAGGTTGATAAAGGAGAAGGAGTTTCATATGATCAACTGGTTGATATGTTTCCCGATATCGATGAAATTCAAATAGATGAAGCTATTACAGAATTATTGGAATCTGGTGAGTTTTTCGAACCCAAGGCGGGAATTTTTTCATCTGCAGTAGATTCCTAGGTTCATAAAGGGCATAACACTAAATATGAGAGAAATCATTCCTCTGATAATAGTTATGGACGATTCCATTGAAACACGTAATACCTGATTTTTCGATCAGATAGAACTGTTGCAATAACATAACGTTTACGGACAGAGGTTGCCACACGTCCTGCACGAACTAAATCAATAGGTTCAATTGTTGTATCTCTTGGGAAAATTGAAATTAAAAACGGCGAATGATCAATACCAGGTCCCCGACGATAGACTGCAAAATCAGTGCCAAATTTTAACCCAGGACGTACAATATAACGTTTATTCCTGAGATCCAAATAAACGGCATATAAATCTTCAAATTTTGCGAATCGTGTATTGCAGATTTCAATGAATTCAGTTTCAGAGAGGAGGGCCTCCTCCTGGAATATAGATATCTTATTCTTCTGTTGCAGAAAAGCAGCTTCTAATAGGGTTAATTCTAAAGGACGATCAAATCTTGGTGATTTCGGCTTTCGAATCCCCACGGGTTTCCCAAAATACCCCAACTGGTAAATATAACTGCCGTGTTCTGAATTCCATACAATTACCTGCTTGTCAACTAATTGTGCAGGAATTGGGGTTTCCATTTGTGTATCTCCGTAATAGAAATATGAACAATTAGTCTTCTTTCGGTCTTTGGTTAATTTTTGGTGCCAATAATCGAAGAAACAAGAGAACATCAAGAATGATCAATATGATAAGCAAGGTAATAGCCGCGTTAAAATTTGCTAGTGAAAAATCCTCTGGGGGTTCAATAACAGTGATCTCGACCTCATTACTCACTGTTACAAATTTTGTTGGATTAACTTCCGAATTATAGTAGTCAATTCTCGCAGCATGGAGGTAATGCGTACCTAATGATTTAGTAGTGACCAAGTAATTAAATTGGCGAGTCTCATTGGGAGCAATTTGACCATAAGAGAGTTGAGTGAGACCAGACACTTCAAAAATCCAGGGATTGTTTGGTTGATCAATGAAGGTGACATTATAAGCTGTTTGGTTTCCAAAGTTTTCAATCAAAACAGTTATCACAATAGTATCCCCGATAACAACTTCAGATTTATCGGCTACTTTTGTGACGAATAATCTAGGATAAATTGTATTTATTCCTTTGACATCCATTGTTGAAGCACAAGAATATGTGACTGGTTGGTTAAAAGCCACACAAAAAATTACTAAACTCATAGTCGTCAGAAATGCAACCTTTAACCTTTTTTTACTATAGTACACCAGCAGACATCCAGAAAGGTTGGTTACCACCTAAAAAAAAATATTTTGTAAAGATTCTTGTTTTAGTTCATGATAGCCTATGCAAAAGATTCTTGTTTCACTTCAATTCAATGATCTAATATGGCACTTTCCTTATTTGATAAAAGATTTTTGTTCTTCGGAGGAAAAGGTGGAGTAGGAAAGACCACCATGGCAGCTGCTACAGCGATCCAAGCAGCTGACCTCGGATTTCGCACATTATTGGTGTCAACTGATCCAGCACATTCTGTCTCTGATAGTTTAGATCAAAAAATAGATGGGGAAATCCACACTGATGTACATAATGTGAACAATCTATGGGCGATCGAATTGAACACAGAAAACGCTATGCGAACGTATTCTGAAATGGTTAGCCAACAGGATCCTTCTGGTACAATTACAGAATTTTTTGGAGGAGATGATCCTACTTCCTTATCCCCACCAGGAGCAGATGAAACAGTCGCCTTTATCCAGTTGTTAGATTTCATTCAAAATCCCGAATATGATATAGTTGTGTTTGATACAGCTCCAACAGGACACACTCTCAAATTGTTACAGCTTCCTGAAATGACCCAAAGTTGGTTATATCGTCTTATAAAGATGCGACGTCGATTGGGGGGAATGATGGCTGGTTTTAAAGCCGTTTTTGGGGGGAGTTCTGGTACAAGTGAGGAGGAAGCATTTGATAAGCTAGAAGAACTACGAGATCAGGTAGAGATCGCACGTGTTCATTTAGCTAATCCCAAAGAAACTGAATTCGTGGCAGTTTTGATTCCTAATATTATGGCAATTTGGGAAACAGAACGCTTAATTCGGGCTTTATACGAGGTTTCTTTCCCAATTTCCCAACTCTATATCAATCAAGTTCAACCAGAAAATCCTAGTTGCAGTTATTGTAAATCAAGATACGCAGGTCAGCAGGAAAATTTGAAAAAAATTAAGGAACTGTATGAGGAATTTTCCTTGGTTGAAATTCCTATGTTTGAATATGAAATCAGAGGAACTCTGCGCCTTCGTGAATTAAGTCATATGTTGTATAAGGATCATTCTATCTGAGAGAATAAATTATTCATCCTCACTCCACCCTTTCTTAATTCTGGCAAAAGCCTCCTTAAGTTCTAAATTCATTTGAGCTTTTAAGTTCATTGGTGAGGGTCGAGGTGGGGGGGCAGTTGCTTGAGGAACTGGCGTCAGTCCCTGAAAACCCTGATGTTGTGTTGGTGGGGGACCAAAGGTTTGTGGAGGTGAAGCCATGTTAGGAAGCGGAGGAAGTCCTGATTGTGGAGCTGGACTGGAAGGAGGAGCTGAAGCAGTAGTTGGGGAAGGGGGTGTGGGTAAGCTTGGAAGTCCTGGAGGTGTGCTTGGAGTCGCTGGTGCTGGTGGTGGTGCACTTGAAACCACTGGTGTTGGTGGTGCGCTTGAAACCGCTGATGTTGGAGGGGGACTTGAACTGAGCCCAGATTTTTGAAGTTGGTTAACTTTATTTGCGAGTTCATTGTAATTCTTTTCTAACTCATCAACAATCTCTACCAGCTGAGAAACAAAGACAAAAAACTTTTTTGTAACCGTAATTAATGTCTTCACATTTTGGGACTCATCATCACCAAAGAAATCGTCAATATTTTTCATTGACACTAATAGCACCTAATCTTTAGATTATTTTTCTTACTGAACGTAAAATGAATATGGTCTCTCTAAATCGTTGAAGAGAGTTCTGTTTGCTTGATTACTCCCCTTTTAGTTATCTAAAAGGGATTTAGGTTAAAATCTGAGCTAGTACGAATATCGATATATTCAAGAAGATTTGGAGATTAAGGTGTTATAAATAGTTCTGTTTGTTTTCTAGATCGAAATTTTTATTCATGATTGAAAAAAACGTATTTCAATCAGAATTATCTAAACCCGCTTTTTCTCTTAGTTTCTTTAAATAATCTGATATTAAACAGACCTCTTTTGTTTCTTTCACGTCATGGGTTCGGATAATATGTGCACCATTCAAAATCGCTATTGCAGTCGCTGCTAATGATCCTATTAATCTTTTTTCTGGAGGAGCATTCAAAATCTTGCCAATGAAGGATTTACGAGAAATACCCAGAAGGATGCAGTGTTCTAATGCACGAAGTTTTTTCAACTGGTTGATTATTTGAAAATCGTCACTGGCCTGCCTTTGAGGTACCCAACCGCCAAATCCAGGATCGATAATTAGACTCCGATTTTCTATTCCAGCTTGTACACCAATAGTCAGGCTTTTCTTAAGTTCACTGATGATATCACTCAACTTGAAAACATCCCCAGGTACACGATTGCAAGCCATGATTATTGCTGATGCACTATATTCTGAAACGATATGAGGGAGTTTAGGGTCCGATTTAAAACCTGAAATGTCGTTGATTACCAAAGCTCCTTGAGAAAGGGCATATTCCGCTGTTTTCGATGATTGAGTATCGACTGAGACTGGAATATCAACTTGCATTTCATTATATACGTTAAAAAATAATGAAAGGCGATCGATCTCTGTGGATGTGGAAACAGCTTCACTATTAGCATATAGAAAAGTAGGTGCACTAGAAACAGCTCCAACATCAACAAATTCGGCTCCATCTGCAATTATCGATTCTAGATAAGACTGAATCTCTTTTTCTGATAGCTTAATACTTTTTTTGAAATATGAAGTTGGTGAAAGATTGATAATCCCCATAAGGCGGGTATTAACTAGATCACCGACTTCTATTTTGGCTAATTTTCCCTTAATAATCATAAGTTCATCTCATTAAACTTTGTTAGAAAACCAGAGGGGCCCCATATAAATACAATGTTGTGGGGAAATTTTCATTAAGTCATTATACTTTTCGATCTCTATCCTCTTTTCGGTCTCTTCAAAAGTGATTTCTTTACATCCTCGAGCTATCACAATTGGGATCTTCTGGTCTGTTTCTCCTAGTAAAATTTCTGCACCACATACAAGATTATCAGCGATCGCCCGAGTAGTAATATTCATAGCCCGTCCATATAGATCGAGAGTTCCTCTGTCATCAATTATTGGGTTAAATCCTGATACAGCAAGCGCAAAACCAGAGGTTCCCTTCCTTAATGGATGAGTCTTCGAATCAGCTATTATAACACCTACTTTCTTGTCCGTTTTCACAAAAATTTCATTACGGATTTCTTCAGCAGTTTTAATAGGATCTCTGGGTAGAACAATTATAAATTCGTCTCCTCCCGCATTACTTTGATCCACTCCAGCATTAGCTTGAATAATATTATTTCGTAAAGCTAAAACTGCCCCTGGAACAGCACCCAAAATCTCATTTGCTTCTTGAAAAACTACTTCTACAAATCGAGGATCTAAACCAGCAATCTCTGCAGCAACTTTTGCTTCTTGTCGAACATTCGTTATAGTTTTTATTGGAATTTGGCCCCCTTCGATGACAGAAATCACCTTACTCGCGATAATGATAATGTCCTCATCTTGTAATTCAATATTATTAGAGTTAAATGCTTCGATCATTATGTTTACAATATTCTTATCCGATGGATCAATTAATGGGGTTTTTACTCCAAAGAATTCGATTTTCATTGTGTTTAATTCCAACATTTTTCACTTTATGCAAGTATGGGCCAAGTTTATGATTTTTTGATAATCTAACTCATGGACAAAACAGGCAATCTTTTAAGTTTAAACTTAAAGTGAAACTACAAGCTAAAGAAATAGAACATTTGAGTTACATTATTACTTCAACAAGGAAATAAAAAGTAATAAATAGGAGAATTTGAAAATGACGATGGAAGATCGCGCAAAATTCGGTATTCCCCTACTAGATGACGCTTTAGGCGGGGGAGTGCCTCGGGGGTCTATCATATTAGTGGAAGATGAAGTAGGCATCAATACTGAACATGTATTAGTTCAATTTTTGTCGGAAGGGCTGCGAACTGGGGAATATGGATATATCTTGTCTACAGAACACCTTTTCTCACATTATTCTCCTTTATTCGTACCATATAACATTTCGGAGGTCACCTTTGAAACTAAAAGGCTAGTATTTCTGGATGCTTTTACAAATCCCTTTGGATATGCAGAGGGAAGACCTAGCGCGGCAGGAGAAAACGTCATCAGGGATATTACTCAACCTCGTCTTGTAACTGATCAAATCCGTCGTTCGCTATTGCATGTTCGTTCTCAACCAATTCGTGGGGTTCTTGATTCATTAACTACTATTCTCCTCGTTTCAGACTCATTGAAATCCCCCATGGCGTTTTTACAGCACAAAATTGCTACTGACAAGGAGATGGGAGTTGTCAGCATATTAACCCTGCATAGAGACGTTCATGAAGCGAGGATCATTCAAGCAGTTGAACATTACTGCGATGGAGTAATTAGGATATCGAAGAAAACGCTAGAGAAGGAAGCAATCCCAGAGGAAGTACTTCAGATTCGTAAAGTTCCTGGTATGGCCTTAGGAGAGCTTGAAAACACCGAGTTCGTCTTTCACCCCACACCTGGTCACATTGAATTATCACCACTGGTTTGAATGATAATTTAAACGAGTTTTTGCTATGTCACCTAAAGAAAAGCAGTGTAATGTTGAAAATTGCTCCAATTTAAGCAAGAAGACTGTTTCTCGTGAAAAAGCTGGGTCTGCAATGAAACAGGCTGGATTGAACCTTGATATTCGGGATAAAGTGACAAAAGTCCATTTATGTGCTGAACACTATCGAAAAATAAAGAAACAACTGAAAAAAGATCGTGAAATTGAACGATTACGGTGGGGCTAAATTAATTTTTTTGAAATTGTTATTAGAGGAATTTTATTTCCATAGCATCTTCAGGGCATTTTGCCACACAATCTAAGCAGTTTGTACATTGTGGACTTCTCACTTTCTCTGCAGGGTGAGAGAGAATCTTCACTCCCATTGGACACACATCTTCACATACTCCACAGTGGTTACATTTCGAAAT
>CP070760.1:47718-61152 GCA_020348965.1 Candidatus Heimdallarchaeota archaeon
GGTATATGTACATTTGTAATATTCTTGTATTTTTTTAAGAATTTGGAAGAACCTGAACAGATTAGAATATCGCTATCCTTGGGGTCAATATAAGTAGTTACATATTTTTTCGTGAGGATTCTATGAGGAACAAGAAATTCCAAGGAGGAGACTACCTTCTGAACCAAATCTTTGATCTCCCCAATTATTAAAATTGGTTCCTCTAGTAGTAAAGCATAAATCGCTTTGTCTAGATCCTCTGTAAAATAGTCGAAGAGGAAACTCAACTCAGCTGTGCTAAAATCATCATAAAGTAATGCTGGTTCACCAGGGACTTCGGCAATAGTTGGTGGAGCAGTCACTTCTTCCTCCTCAATTGGTTTTTTGAGAGAAACAAGGTTTTCTTTAATTGATTCACTAAGAATTGTCTTTTCTCCCAAGTAAGCCATATTTTTCTGAATAATTCCGACAATCCTCTGAATTTTCTCCTGAATTAACGGTAAAGAACGATAAAAGTTGATAGATGAAGAACTATCACTAATGTATCCAATCGTAGCCCAGCAGGAGGTGTGTTCCCCTGTATCTTGATCTTGTGCCTCAATTCCAAACATATAATAAAACGCAATTTTATCTAGAGTGGGAATTGGGACAACAGCATGTTTCCCGCTCAAATCTTGCATTTCTTCACCTGCACCGATAGCAACAAAAGACCGAACAGCCACTCTTTTAGCATGGTCAAGTGATTCTAATGAAGAGTACAAGATAGTTGGGCCCTTTCTTTTGTCAAATACAGATAAAATGATTTCATTTTCCATTCTATTATGCCTCACTGAAGTGAACTCGATTTTGTTAAGGGGGTACTCCCAATGTTTGTTTTTAACTACAATGTGCTTACAATATATTATTATTTTGGATTCTACTCTTCATTACTCTCTGAGAAAATGTTTTTTTCTTCTTTATCTGATAAGTTAAGTGTTAGATTAAACAAGACAATTAGTCAGTTATCAGGTATAAATAGTTATTGTATTTGTTTGATTGAGTCTATTCCATGAAATTCACCTGTTAATATACAAGAGGGGTTATTTACAAATCTAATAAGAAAGGAAATTGTTCAATCCAAAGCCTTAACAGTTAATTTCATCCTAAATGAAAAACGAAAAAACATACAATGTAAGCCGAATACTAGCGATGAACGGTCTTAGATTGAGTTATCTCAATATTTAGGTAATCAAAATGAAAGATCAAATCGAGGATATAGCGACTGATCTCGAACAAGAAGTTATTGATTTTACACGCGAAATTATTTCAATTCCCTCTGTAACTGGAAATGAAGGACCTGTAATTAAGAGAATACAAAAAGAAATGAAAAAAATTGGTTATAAATCAATCCAAATTGATGATATGGGAAATTTAGTCGGACGTATTGGGTCAGGAGAAAATCTGATAGCAATCGATGGACATGTAGACACTGTTGAAATCGGAGAAAAAACAAGCTGGAAACATGACCCATTTGATGGAAAACTTGAAGATGATATCATTTATGGTCGGGGAGCATGCGATCAAAAAGGGGGAGTTGCCTCTGTACTTTATGCAGGAAAAATCTTGAAAGAAATAGGGGTACCTGAAAAAACAACCCTTTTAGTTGTTTGTTCTGTCCAAGAGGAGATATATGAAGGATTAAACTGGCAGTACATAATCACAGAAAATAAAGTGATACCAGATGCTGTTATTCTTAGTGAACCTTCCAATTTGAATATTGCAATCGGTCATAGGGGAAGAGTCGATATAAAAGTTCGCACAACAGGTATTTCAAGCCACGGTGCAGCCCCAGAACTTGGAGATAATGCTATTTATAAGATAGCCCCAATAGTCTTAGACATTATTAGAATGGACTCCGAACTTAATGTTGATCCAATATTTGGTAAAGGAAATGTTTGTGTTACTGATATTCGGTCAACTTCTCCTTCCATCAATGCCACTGCTGATAGTTCAACAATTCATATTGATCGAAGGTTAACCTCAAAAGATTCAGAGGAAAGTGTTCTCAATGAAATTAAGGCCCTAGAATCTGTAAAAAGAACTAACGCAGAAGTTTATATCCCAGAACACAAATACCAAAGCAAAAGTGGGTCTATCTATTCTGTAAAAGGTTACTACCCTTCGTGGTATATGGAAGAATCACATCCTTTAGTTCAAACTGCTAGTAGAGCTTATGAAATCCAATTTAACAAAGATCCTGTACTTAATTACTGGCGATTTTCAACGAATGGCGCAGCAACTAAAGGAATCTTCAATATCCCAACAATTGGATTTGGACCAGGGAATGAAAAATTTGCTCATACAATTGAGGATCAAGTTCCAGTAGAGCATCTTGTCAAAGCCATGGCGTTCTATACACAATTTGTAAGACTTTGGGGGAGGGGAAATTAATTAAAATTTCTCTCAATTTTATTGATAGCTTTTTTAAAAATCTCTACCCCAATATTCGCAAGTTCTTTCGTTAAAATGAGAGGAGGTAAGAATCTTGCAACATTGTTGTAATGCCCTCCGATTTCAATGAGTAACCCTCCAAGAAAGCTTTCTTCCCTTGCCTTGGCAGCAAAATCTGGTGAGGGCTTTTTAGTTTCTTTGTCTTTAACAAATTCAACTCCAAGCATAAGTCCTTTACCTCTCACATCTCCTACAATTTCAGAGTTGGCTTCTAACGTTTTAAATTCATTAAGCATGAAGGTTCCAATTTCATTTACATGTTTATTGACATTATTCTCTTTAAGAAATTGTATAGAGGCCACTCCTGCAGACATAGCGGTAACGTTTCCTCTAAATGTTCCTATATGTGATCCTTTTTCCCAAATATCGAGATCTTCTCTGTAAGCAATAGCGGAGAGAGGGAATCCTCCACCCAAAGCTTTTGACATCGTTAAAATATCTGGAAAAGCTTCTGAATGCTGAAAAGAAAAGAATTCTCCAGTTCTACAAAATCCAGCTTGGATTTCGTCAAATATAATAGGAACGTCGTATGATCTACTTATTTCTTCAATTTTTTTAATGTAGTCATCTGGAGGAACAATAGATCCCCCTTCGCCTTGAATTGGTTCAATTATAGATGCAGCTGGTTTTACTACCCCAGAATGAGGATCCTCTAGGATATGTTCATAGAAGGATGCACATTCCAAATTACAATTATTTCTAGTTCTATTAAGAGAGCACCGATAACAATAAGCATAAGGAAGGAAATGCACTTCAGGAATCATAGGCAAATATTTCTCCTTCCAAAACTTACCAGATGTTAAGGAACACGCAGTTGCAGTCATTCCATGATAACCACCTTCGAAAGCAATCAAAGAATGTCGATTTGTATAGTATTTAGCTAATTTGATGGCGCTTTCCACCGCATCCGATCCTGTAGGGCCTCCAAATTGAATTTTTACATTGTTTTTCAGTCTCCCAGGCATAATATTTCTAATATTCTCAATTAATTCAAGTCTAATTTCCGTTGGAAAATCTAAAGTGTGTGTAATTTTGTTTTGTTGCCTTTTCACTGCTTCCAGGATGATAGGATTACAGTGACCGAGTGCTAATACCCCAGCTCCAGCAAAAAAATCAATGAAGACATTACCATCAACATCCTTTACTGTTGCACCTCTAGCTTCATCCATGACAATTGGAATACTACGTGGATAGGAAACTGCAGATCCTTCAATTTCTCTTTGCCGATTCAACAACCTTAATGACTTAGTTCCAGGAATCGTACCAAGCTTTGGGGCTTCTGGAAAACTCAATTCTTCAAATTTCATGATGATCACACTTTCGGTATTTTTCAGAAATAAACATAGATTTCTATGAGGATCTTTATAAATACAATTAATTGATTGATGTTGAAAGCTAGTGAGGAATAGTTGGATCACATAATATAAAGTTACCCCCAAAGTTATGAGAATATAAGAGAGATAAAACATGACTACTGGCTCTCTCATCACAAAGTATGGTGCTGTACCTACACCATCAAAGATAGTTCGACTTATCACTCATTTACTCATTGAACACTGGGAAGAACACAAGAAAACGGTTTCAAATGTTAAAGAACTGAATGTCTTAGATCCAGCTGTTGGTGATGGCCGGTTTTTAGTCCAATTCCTTGAAGATTTCTCTGAAAAATCAAAAAACAAGACATGGGATGAAAATCTATTTTGTTACGGTTTGGATATAAACAAAACAGCCATTCAAGCAGCTACCAATAATATTAGTAAAATTATGTTTAATTTCCCAGAGATATCACTGAAAGTTGGGAATGCCTTATTGGGGTTTGTGGAACCACCGAGTGACTGGGTCAGTGAAATATCGGGGAATAAGCTAAATGATATTTTTGTAACTGCCAATAACATTGAGAAGACAGAATTTCAAAAGATTAAATCTCCATTTCACTGGTTTAGAGAGTGGCCAGCGGTAATCGAAAATGGTGGTTTTGACATTATCCTCGGAAATCCCCCCTATGGCATTGATCTAACCCATGAAGAAAAAACTCTTTTTCGCCTTTTATATCATGCGATCGATCCCGAAGTCGAGAGTTATCTTTTATTTATTGAACGTAGCATTCAGTTAGTTCGTGAGAGTGGATTCATTGGTTTTATTATACCGAGTAATATCGCTACAAATTTACACTATCAAAAAATTCGAAAATTAATATTGGAAAGAACAAAAATCCTTCGTTTTGTGAACTTAAACCGTCAAATTTTTCCGAATATTCATGTTGAAACATGTATTCTCATTTTGCAAAGGAGTTCTAGTCAATTAGAATGCAAAAATCACAATATTCATTTTGAAAGATTAGCTGAAATTTCATATCCCCCCTATAATTTTCTGGATGAACAAATAATCACTCAAAAGCAAGTCTCGATGAATCCGTATCAAATGTTCCTACCCACTCCGAATACAGAAACATCCGGCATTTTAAATAATATTCAAAAAGACTCTGTCCCCCTTTCAGAGTTAGCCTATATATCACGAGGTATTGAACTTGGTTTTACTCATCCATTAACAAGCGACAGAAAGACGAATCCCGATTTTGTTCCATTAATTGCTGGACGATCAATCAGAAGGTTTCGGATACATAATAAAATTCGTTACATTAAATTTGATCATGAAAATAAGTCAATATTCAAGGATTATAATCATTACATAAAATCTAAAATTATGGTTCGCAGAATAGGGCATAAATTAATAGCAGCTTTTGATAAGAGAAAACACTTCTGTGTTTGTGATGTGTATATCATTAGACTGAAGTCTTTTCAATCTGAATCTGAATACCTCTATCTCGAGGCATTACTTAACTCTGCACTTGTGTCTTTTTACTTTAAAAAACACTTCACTTCGTTAAAAAATATATTTCCCAAGATTCCTATCAAATATTTGAAAGAAATACCTGTGAAATTGCCTTCAAACAATGAAAAGATAACCTATATTGTAAATGAACTTCATGGACTTCCTTGGGATATCCAAGGTGCAAAATCACATCACTTAAATCTACTTAATGATCTAGACCAGGAAATTTTCGAAATTTATGGAATGACCAGACAAGAGCAAAGCCTAATTACTAGAACGTTAAATGAACATTAACCAAGACTTACCTTATGACAGATCTTCGATTTTTTCTTCTAGAATTCTCTTAAATTGGGACAAAAGATCGTTCATCTGTGCTTTTGTTTCTGCTTCAACAGTAATTCGAATCTTTGGCCCCGTATTACTTGCTCGAATTAACACCCATGATTCTTTGCCTATTGGGATACCTACACCATCGATAGGGTTGACTTGTTCATACTTTGAGCTCAAATCGTCTAATAATTGATTAATCACGTCAAATTTAATAGTGTCAGGACACGAAACAACAACTTTTTTCTTATTAAGAGTAGGAAGTCCATCGACTAGTTGCGAAAGAGATTCTTCTTGTTGTGAAAGTATTTCAGCGAGTTTTAAAGGAATTATCATAGCATCATCAAATAGATATATTTTTGGAAACACCATATGACCGCTCGATTCAATTCCAATAAGAGTATCGGGTTTCTTCTGAGCTTCTGCTGTTAAGAAAGTGTGACCCACTTTGATGCGATCTACTGTGGCTGGAGGTGAGAGAACTTTTTCCAATACTAAGCTACATTCAACATTTGCTAATATTCGAGTTAAATTCGGGGATTCTTTCAACATAAAACTTGCTAGAATTAAGCCAGTTGTATCTGCCAGAAGAACTCGCCCTTTATCATCAACGATTACTGCGCGATCTCCATCGCCATCAAATCCAACACCAAATTCAGCTCCTTCAGCTTTGACTTTTTCTGCAAGAAACTTCAGAGATTTTTCATCAGGTTCAGACGAGCGATTTGAAAAGGTCGGGTCCACTTTACAAAATAGGGGAATTACATCTAACCCAATGTTACGAAGTATGGAAGGAGCAGAAAGACAGGAAGACCCATTACCACAATCAACTACAACCTTCATCTTCCGTTTAACTGAAAATTTAGAGGAGAGAAACCCATCATATTCTTCTTTAAGATTTTTGACTTCCATTTGACCAACATTGTTCCATTCAGGCTTACAGAATTTACCTTCAAGAAAAATGTCACGAACTCTGAAGTTATCTTCTTCAGAGAATCCTACCCCTGAACCATAATAAAATTTCACTCCATTCCATTGCGGTGGTAAATGAGAAGCAGTGATAAACGCTGTAGCAAAAGCACCTCTCTGCCATGCAGAAAACATACACGCTCCGAACTGAAGCGGCTCCCCTGAAAATTCTACGTCAATTCCACCAGACATGACCCCCGAAGCAAGAGCATGGGCTAATAACGAACTTGTTTGTCGAATATCAAAGGAAATGTACACGTGTTCATTCTTCAGCCCTTGTTCAAGTTTTAGAAAAGTTCCAAAAGCTAAACCAATCCGAAAAAATATTTCTGGGGTAATTTCTTCATTGAAAATTCCTCTAACATCATATGCCCGAAAAATATGCTTTAAGAGAATGTAATTTGTAGAGTTATCCATTATTTCACAAATCCTCAGTCATCCAAAAAGCTCGGCCATTTTTGCGATCGCTTTTTGGACTTCGATGGGGTCTCCAGTTGGAGCGTAGCATAAAAAATAGTACTTATTTTTGGTCATCTGCAAAATTATTGAGCCGTGACCGTCGGGATTCATCAAGCACCAATACTCTGGATAAGCATTAATTAATGAGTTATATTTAACTCCTGCAACACGTACAGTTGGAGGGAACGTCACCCACTCAGAGAGGAGATAGTAACCATCTACAAGGGCGCCATCAGACTGAAGGAAGGATCCAGTGTGCCACCAAACATTTCCATAAGGATCCAGAATAATACAACCAGAAACAATGTGATTTTTCTGGAGTTTCTCAAGGATCTCCCGATAAGGCATTAGGTTCACCATTGCTTTGTAATAATTACTACTATTGTTATATTATTTTAAAAATTCTCGTTATTTAAATACATGTGGAGACATTTGTTCCATGATGCCTCACTTCCATCTAATATTAGGAATAACAGGAGGTATAATCCTAGAAAAGTGGGGTGTTATATCTGTAGCTTACTTTGTATGGTTAATACTTGGATCAGTAGCTCCTGATCTTGACATATTTTTTAGTTTTTTGATTAAGGATCAAAATCATAGACGCTTACCCACACATTTCCCTCTTCCGTACTTAGTAGGGATTTTTGTTTTTGGTTTTTTGGGATATCCTTCTTTTTGTTGGTTCTTCTTAGGTGCCCTTCTTCATGTTATAATAGACGTAGGAGATTGGGGAATCTTTTTATTTGCGCCATTTTCAATGAACTCTTATTCATTGATAAATTTAAGCTATGAGGAGTTGACAAAAGGGAAAACAGTCTGGAAATTCATTCAGAACTACTATCAAAATAGCTTAATAGTGATCCTAGAAATTGCTAATTGTATATTATGCTTATGTGTGGTCTTAATACTTTAAATTAATTCAAAAAGAGGAAATTTTAAGCAAAATTAAATCGCTCGTTTTTGCTCAAATTCTTCAATGGCTTCTAAGAGTTTTTCTTTAACCTGCTTTGGGATCTCTGGAGTTATAATACTAAAAAGGAGTCGTTCGTCTTCCATAGTCTCTACTCGAAGCATTAGAAATCACTAAGCAAAGTTAAAACTTACGATAGTTAAAAACATCTTCCCCTATTAAAATGTTTGTGATAATGAGGGAGTACCTAAACGTATCAACATAAGCGATAATTATGTCGGAAGTAACAAGGTAATGTTAATTAATTAAAATGATTTGATTTTATTTATATAGCATTTAAAAAGAATTTCTAGAGTAATTTCGTATGGGCTTACTAAGTATTTCTTGAACGAAATTATTCTGTCAATTTTTCTTTAGCTAGGGTTGCTATATCTTCAGTAGTGGAAGGAATAGAACCTCAAATCAGTGTTTCTTAAAGTGAAAAATATCCATAACAACTACTCCTTATTTATAATCCGATGACATTAAGATCCTTGAGAATCTCGCTTTAATTACTCTAAAATCTTGGTTCTTTCAAGTGAGATCATAAGTAAGGTATACTAGAAAAATATAAGTACTACTTTGTCTTCAAAAAAAATGGAGTTTCACCGAACCGAAAAAAAATTTTTCTAAACGGTGAGACTCCCTCCCTCCCCCCGCCTTTTCACGTTTCTGATGCCTTCTTTTATGTATTAGGGGCACGAGCTACCGATATGGGTTGAATCGACCCACTAGATTTGATTTAATACAACAATCAGTATAACATTAAAATTAGAAGTTCTTCTTCAAAAAGAAAAATGTAGGCATTCATTACTGTGAATAAATGACCCATATTCTGAACACTTTTGAATATTATTAATAATTAACAAGAAAGAATGCCTACGTAACCTGATGGACAGAAATAGGAAAAAATTAGCAAATGACTCCTGAAGATAAAGATAGAGACGTGGAAAGTACAACTAAGTGTCCACATTGTGATGCTGACGTCCCTCTAACACCATATTGTATTTTGTGTGGCCATTCACTAAAATCTCTATCTCCAGATATTTACAATCACTCAAACCAAATAATAATATGTTCTCAGTGCCGTTCTTCGGTACCTAAAATGGAATTCTGTATTCTTTGTGGTAACAAGCTAGTGGAAATTTCCCCAATTGAAAAACATTCTGAAACAACTACATGTCCTCTTTGCCGTAACGAAGTTCCTTCGTCTCACATGTTTTGTCACCTTTGTGGTGGAAAATTAAAAAAGAAGGATGAAGAGGGAGGTGATGAAAGCGTTTTATGCAAACGATGCTGGAAACTAAACCCTCCTTCGACTGAATATTGCATTCATTGTGGATTAAAACGACAAAAATTCCGATCAGAATTTCTCGAAAGACCTTTCGAAGGGTATCAGCTAGAACTCTCACATTTTTTTCAACCTGCTTCTTTTTCTATTTCTGCGCTTAGACATGGTTTATCTACTAAAAAGATCTTCCCTTCAAAAAGCATTATAGTCCATTCCAGTTATTTTGGAGTGAAAAAATCACATAAAAGAGCAATGAGTAAATTTTATCGAAATTTTGGGGGCTTTGATAGAGAGAATTTGATTAATTATCTTGGAGCGTCGGGGTTGATGCTCTTAGTCTATATTTTCTGGTATCTAGGGCGATATAGGAATCTTGTAGAACAAATTGATCCACTAACTGATGGGATTCTCACTTTGTTTTTTGGTGGGGTATTATTAGCTACTCTCTTAATGAGTCCAATATGGTTATCTACATTCCTAATATATAGAAATTCAGGATACAAGGTAAATTTTAGGTTAGATTCATCGAGAGTGTTTATTGCTGTAATTTTCAACTTCTTTTGGATGTTCATTGGTGGATTTGGTCCAATTATGTTACAAGTTGGCGATTTAAAAGATCCTCAAGAACGTGTTATCCTTGATAAATCTTTCATTAAAGGGGTAGCATGGGGAGCGGTTTTTACTGTAAGTTGTACAGCCCTAATTGGTCTATTAAGTCTCACAATTACTGGAATACCAGGAACATTTGCAGGTTTTCTCTTTCAAGATCATCCGATTAAGAGTCATGTTTTTACAACGTTCTTTAGTGCAACCTGGCTCTCTGTTATTCTGCTGCTTCCCTTTGGTGATTACTTTGATAAAGTCATTAAACGTTGGAACACAGTGGGGTACTTTATTTTACTTGCCGTTGGTTTGATTTTACTTACCCATTCTTTCACCTTAATTAGCTTGCTTTCTCAGACCACATACCGAGCTTAGTAACTCAAAGATTTCTCTGATTTCGATTCATTTTTATTATTCTAAAAATCATTTTTGCATACAATCCTATAACTAAACTGAAGGATCTAATCAATGTCTGAAGAATCAATAAGGATTTCAGTGGTTGGAACGGGTAAAATGGGTTACTTTCATGCCCGTTTGCTCTCACGTTTAGGATATTTAGACTCAATTGTTGATACTAGTCCTGATATAGCTAGGACGGTAGGAAAACAGTTTAAAAGACCTTGGTTTTCAAATCTTCAATCTATGGTAGAAGAAAGATCACCTAATGGTATTATTATCTCGGTTCCGACCAAGGACCACCTAAGTGCTGCAACAGAAGCAATCCAGAGTGTCCCAGATCTGAAGGCATTATTGTTGGAGAAACCTGTTGCACCTTCAGTAAAAGAAGCTATTGAATTAAAATCAAAAATGAAAACTACTGTTCATATAATTGTGGGGCATATCGAAGTTTATAATCCTGTTGTTACAAGAATACGTGAGGTCTTGAACAAAAATATAATTGGTACACCCCGATCAATTCTTTTCCAACGTCGTGGAGCAGTTACGGAACAACGAATTAGTTCAATTGGTGATGTCTATGAGGACATTGGAGTTCATGACTTTGACATTGCTTTGAGGCTTTTTCTGAGAGGTAACCTGAAATTATTTTCAACCGCTGTGACATTAAATGACATCGCCAACTCAAGTATTATTGTACTATCTTCAGAAGAAGAAGAGTGTATTGCAACTTTTCTAATCAGTCGTGAGTTTGCAGGAAAACTTCGAACTATTGATATTGAAGGAAGCAAGGCATCTCTCTGCGCAAACCTCTTAACTCAAATCTTGGAATTGCGTAGTCTTGAAATAGCTCGTGGAGAAAAGGATGTTTCGGCTATTAGTATCCCTTTTTCAAATGGTGAGCAAATTAAGGTTTATGGTGAACCCCTACTATTAGAAATCTGGAATCTTGTTGATTGCATACGTGGAAGAGCTACTCCGATTGTCTCAATTGATGATGGGATCAACGTATTAAAAGTTGTTGAGGCTGCTCGTAAAAGTATTGAAACTGGGAGCGTAGTTTCAATAAAAATTTAAACTTTAGACGCTCCTGAAAGAATAATTCTTGAATTCTATTGTTCTTTTCTTCCGAATGTATTTGAGGATGCTTTAATGCCTCTTCCTCATTTTAAGAAGACTTTTGTTCTTTTTCAATGATTAAAAACCAAGCGGATATTCTAGGCTCTATTTCATGATAAATTGGAAAAGGATAGAATTTCAAATGGTGATCCTTTCCTTCAACATCCTTTAAAACAGACTGAATAACGGTTTTTTCAATACCTTTTTGATAGAGTAAATCTCGGAATTCGTTGGTTAGTCCAGCTTCCTGAAAAGGATGGAAACTCAGAATATTTACAGTTTTGAGATCAGTAATCTCTGTGAATTTTAATAGTTCTTGTGCACTCTTATTAGAGGCGATAATTTTTCCAAGATTATCTATTTTTAACCACCCTAAAGGTAAATTTTCAACTAAAGTTTCATATTCCTTAGTAACTTGCCGTAAGTGTTTTTCGATCCTTGTTCGCTCTGTGATATCAGAGACAGTAACCACTGCCCCTGCAACTTTTCCTTCAACAATGAGCGGAACAGACGAAACGGATGCCTTTACTTCTTCTCCTTGAGTAGTTATATAAGTTACTAAAAGAAATTTCTCGCTTTTTTTGCCAGTCATTCGTTCTTCGGTTAACTGTTTCACTCGGGTATGTTCATATGAGGGAAAAAGATCAAAAATGCTTTTTCCTATAAGCTTATACTTTTTATAGCCTAACATTTCCTTTAATCTAGGATTAGCCGAGGTAATTTTGTAATTCTTATCATAAGTATACAAACCATCAGTCATTGAGTCAATAATCGATTCTAGAAATTCTTTAGTAGTTTTTAGTTCTTTTTCACGTTTTCGATCCTCAGTGATGTCACGAATAAACCCATAAGTTTCCACTAGATTACCATCCGCGTTTCTAATTGCAGCGGCGGTCACAAGAGTTGAGATTTTATGTCCTGAGCGATGGTAAAAATCCAACGGATAAGTTTCTTCGATTGGTTCTCCTTTCATGCGTTGGGCAGTGATTTCTTTTAATCGTGAGGCATCTTCAGCTGTAACGAAATCTGTTACTGGAACACCGATCATTTCGTTTAGACTATAGCCTAGTAATTTAGCAACACTGTCATTCACATATGTTGTTCGTTCATCTGTAACATCAGTAACCCAGACACCTATTGGAGTTTGTTCAATCAAAGATTGAAAACGGCTTGCATAAGACCTTGTTTCCTCCTCTGCCAACCGTTTGGGAGTGATATCCCTCATTACTACGGCGATCCGATCTCCCTTAGAATGTTCAATGATAAATCCAATAGTTTCAAGAATGCGATTTAAACCATCTTTGATATTAGTAATCCGATATTCGAAAAAATCTGAGAAATCTGACATTTCTTGTTGGAGAAGATTTTGGAATTTCTCGTGAATTACTAACCGATCTTCCTGTTCTTCCATAGAAGGGATAATTTCAGTTGGGTTCAGTTGCATCATAATTTGCCAGATAGTTTGTCCTAAAGTTTGTTCTGCTGAAAAACCTGTTATTGTTGTTGCAGCAGGATTCCAATCCAGAATTATACCCTCTTGATCAAGTATAATAATTCCTTCAATAGATCCCTCAACAATCTTCCGATGCTTTTCTTCAGAATCAATGAGAGCTTGTTGAGTTTTCACTTGCTGAGTGATATCTCGAGCGATGGCTTGGATACATTTAACAGCTTGAGTTTTTTTTCCGAAAATTGGTCTGGCGGTTATATCTAAATGTAATATTTGATCATATTTCGTTTTTGAACGAAGCATACGACTCTCTGTATTTCCTTTATTAATGGAATCAAGCATCTCTTTCCATTTCTCTAGATCATCTGGAAATGCTAAGTCTTCAAACGTAAGCTCTTTACTCTCGTCAGATGTGAATCCGTATACTGTTAAAAAGTCTCTATTTGTTTCCTGTAATTTTCCGCTTGAATCAAAAATGAAAATTAACCCAGCTGAATTTTCAAACAGATCACGATACCTAGATTCTGATTTTTGGAGTTCCTTCTGAAGCCAATAGCGATCAATGGTTTG
>CP070760.1:61252-74371 GCA_020348965.1 Candidatus Heimdallarchaeota archaeon
GTTAATTTCACAGGGATCTATTAAGGGAGATGTACACTTAATAAAACAAGCGTTATCAATTGATCCAATGGTCAATGATCTCGAGTTAGCGGAGAAATTAACCAATAAATATATCGCTGAATTTAGAGATTATCTTCCCCAATTTCACTAAGAACCTCCAAAAAAATGGTCATATGATAATGATAAGTATATGTCCGTTGCGGACATATTTATAAATGATTTTGAATAATGTCTTATTGGTGATTAAAAACGTCAAAAAAGTTTAATTGCAGTCCAAATGACAGTTTTAATTTTTTCTCCCCAGAAGATTGCGACCGTAAGCATCTGAGAAGGTTTTATGGTCATTACCCGTTTATGACTACGGCAGGGTTTCATGGTCCCCCTCCTTTCCCACCATTCAGGTTTGGAAAACATCATCGTCCACATGGACTATCTCATAGAGGACCCCCCTTTCCCTTAACGAGGGAAGCATTTAGAAATCTTAAAACTTTCTTTATGCTGACCATCTTGGCTGATAATACAGATGGAATCACTGGATATCAAATCCAAGACAAATATAAAATCCCTAGAAGTAATGTCATACGAATTTTAGGAAAATTAGAGGAACTAGAGTATGTCGATACAGAAGAATCTGTGGTCAGTGGGAGAGCTCAGAAGAAATATAAATTAACTAAAAAAGGGAAGGACTTCTTAGATGAGTTGAAGGAGAAGTGGGCAACTGAATTTGCATTCTTTTCTGAGCTAGCACCTCCAGATCGTTATGGAGACCCTTTTATTCGACCAGGATTATATCGGAAGATGCTTGCGGACATCGATGAGTTTCAATCCCCAGAAGATGCTATTGATTACTTCTCAGGATATCGTTCGCATATTAAACGTCGACTTGCTCGACTTGAAAAACGTTCTGAACGGTTATCAAAGACCAAAACCGAATTAGATAACATTATCCAAGAGATTAATAGCTGGGATGAACTGAACATCGATGAACTTAAAGGACTGCTAGAAAAAATCAAAGAAAAAGCAAAACAAGAATCAACCGAAACTCAGTAAATTCGCTGAAAATACTAAGTTCATTTCTTTTTTCCTAGTGATTCTCATCACAAGCTTTGAAATTATCAAATACATACATACGTATATCTACTGATTATACCGATTCTCTCACAGGGAAAATATTGACTGAAAATTCAGTGAGCGTCTCATTAGGATATCTCTCTGATAAACAACCAGTATCAGAGAACAAAAAATCCCTCATCTATAGCATCGCAATAGGTAAGGAGGTTGGTAATTTCACAGGAGCAGCCTATGCTCAGATATATGCTGTTTTTATTCAATCTACCCCATTTGTATTGGCAATCATCACAAGTATGAGGAATCTTATACAACTAGCGGTTCAATCTCCTTTTGGTCGATTAAGTGATAAATTCGGAAGAAAGCCGTTTCTTGTTTCAGGATTGTTTGTTTCTGCATTAATGAGCTTTTTATATCCACTCATAACAGATCCCTTAATATTTCTGGGAGCTATGATAATTTATTCCTTAGCATTTAGTATATTCACCCCCTCATGGATCGCAGTTCTCGGTGATTCCTCAAAAGAAAGTATGCGGGGATCTTTTATCGGAAGAATCACAACAGTGAGTGTAATTTTCACAATGGTTGTTTTTCTAATAACTGGATGGGTGGTTCCATTAATTAGTGCTGACTATGCACAACAATATTCCATAATTTTCCGTATTGGTGCTTTCGGGTTCTTTCTTGCAGGGATTATAACACTATTTATGAAAGAAACTGCTCCAATAACTGTAACCAATCATCTTTCACCTAAGGGAGTAAAAAACAGTCTTGTTAACACTTTCAAGCCACTAAAAGAAAATCCTACATTTAGACGATTTGTCTTGGTGTCTGCATTAATGGATTTTAGTATGTCAACTGGATGGCCAATTTTCATTTTCGTTCGAGAAAGATATGCGTCACCAACGGAATATTCTCTCATGTGGGCGGCCTTTATGGTCTGTCAGGTTATATCCTTAGTGATTGGGGGGTATTTGATTGATAAGCATGGGAAGGTAATTGGTTTCTGGGGGAGAAGGGTAATGTTCCTCATCCCTATTGTCCTTTTCTTTGCAAGAAACTGGATAGAACTTACAATAGGAAATTTAATTGGAGGAATTGGATTTGGGCTCTATTTTGTAACAACAAACGCATATATCATAGATTCTGCTCCTGAAGAATCCAAAGGTAATTATGTGGGCATGTACCAATTAATTATGGGAGTAGTAACCTTTGTTGGATCTATTTCCATGGGGATTGCTACCGAACTATTGATAGGTTTTATTGGGAAATGGTCTGCAATTTATACAATGCTTGTAGTAGTTGCAATACTACGTTTTATAGGTGGAGTAGCTTTCTTCTTTGTTGAAGAACCAAAAAAAGCTTAATTTATTGGTTTCATACTGATAGAATTAACTTAATTTTAGACAAAGAAACAGGTAAGACAAGGAAACGGTAAAAGGAGAAATCTATAAATGACAGAAACAGTTACCAAAAATGGAAGCTCTTTATGGAAGTACATCTATGCAATTGGGGGAGCTTCTTCTTTGATTATAGCAGCAATATTCTTCATTGCACTCATCGAGCTTATGACTGGCACGTTTAACTTATTTCAAAAGAATTTCGTAATTAGATTAATCAAACTACACGCAGAATATAGTGAAAGTTTAGATAAATTATTACAGGAAGTTAATTTATTAGATATGAGTATTTTAGTTTTTGTTGGTATAACAGCACTTTCTTTCTATCCTACTCTCAGAAATATTAGTGTACCTTTAGCTATTATCGCAATATGCCAACCTTTCATCGGTATATTCCTTTTCCTCATAACTCAAGAGATCGGTCGTACGGCAACATTTTCTACTGCTTTGACGATCTCAGTAATAATATTGTGGAAAGATAGATCCGATAGAGTAGCAATTCTAGGAATTGTCTCTGCAGGACTTATTTTAATTCCTGACATTAGCTTCATACTTATTTATTCAGAAATAATGTCAATTATGATGAGTACTGGATACTTGCTTTTTATTCCTTGGTGGTTTCTGACTAGTCTGACACTCTTTAAGCAAGCGAAAGTAGCTCCACTACATAAAGTGATCTCAAATGATAGAACTACCTGAAGCAATTGTTATTTCAAAACAAATTAACGACACATTAAAAGGAAAAACTGTAAGAACAGCAATCAGGGGACAAAATCCCCATAGATTTGCATTTACAGGTAAATTTTCGGATAAAGAGTTTTCACAGATCCTTAAAGGGAAAATAATCAAGAAAAGCTGGTCAAATGGAAATGTAATCCTTGTTCAATTGGATCCAGGATATCTATTGAGTCTTGGGTGTGGAGGAGAAAGGATTCTTTATCATAAACACAATAAAACTATTCCTAAAAAACACCAGCTTCTATTAGAATTCGAAGATCAAACTTATCTGACTGTAACAATATCTGGATGGGGAGAAGTCAGGTTACTCGAGTCAAAGGATCTAAATAAACATCCTCATATTCCATTTGAAAAAGCTGATCCTCTTTCAGCAGAATTTACTTTCTCCACTTTTGAAAAATTGGTAGATTTACTCCCAGATAAGAAAAAATGCAGTGCAAAGAAGTTCTACATTACAGAACCTGGATTAAGAGGAATTGGAAATGGAGTAATCCAAGATATTTTCTTTTTATCTAGAATCCATCCAAAGAGAGAGATGAAGTCACTGACAAAAGGAGAACGAGAACTCCTATATGAAACAACTCGCAGTGAACTTCAAAAAATGACAAATCTCGGTGGGAGAGATAGCGAAAAGGATATTTTCAATAATCTTGGTGGATACCAGAGAATTATGCATAGCAAGGCAGTAACTACTCCATGTCCAGTATGTGAGACTTTAATCAAAAAACAACAGTATCTTGGAGGAACTATTTACTTTTGTCCTTCTTGCCAGACAATAAACTAACTGAACTTTCTGAAGTTTGTCTTTTCATTGGGATTCACCTTATAGAAGACAATAGTCTAGATATTTGGTTCTCTCACCATCTCCCAAAAATGAAATTCAGCACCAGGAGCTTTCCCTTCCTTTAAGATTTTAAATCCGTATTTTGAGTAAATCTGCATATTTTTTTCCGTCTCTGTTTCTAAATAGATTGATACACCATTTAAGTCTGCATTTGCAAACATGGGTTTCAGTAAATTACCACCGATTCCCTGTCCTTGGAATTCAGGCAAAACTCCGATGGCTTGAAGATATAAATACGGTCTATCTTTCATGTGTTCTCTGCGATCTTTATCAATTTGGTCAAACAGCTTCTGAATATTACTTCCAATTTCACTTCCCATTTTAATTGCAGCTCTAAAAGCTCCACTTCTAAGAATTCTCCATATTGATTTTTCCACAGTTGTATGGGGTATCCAGACAGCAATTCCTTCAAGATTTTCTGTGGGAGCATGTACCTTCCCATACTTTAAAGAATAACGTATAATATATTCAAAAATCGTAGGTAACTTCTCCTTTCTCTCGTTTTCATCTGGAATTACGTGAATCCAGGCTGGATCATCATGGAAAGCTTTTCCTAAAACATTGCATGCTTTTTCAATATCCTTTTTCTGGATCTTGTACAATTCATCAATAGGTGTTTTGTTATTCATCATCATTCCACATTTTTAAGAAAAAAACTTAAACACGGACATTCTTTAATTTTTCTTCAAGCTCTTTATAGCTTTTTAAGAACTTAAACTCAATAACCATAGGGTTCAATATAATGCCAATCAAAACTATTCTTACCAAAATGTTAGGAATAAAGCATCCTATTATTGCAGCTCCAATGGCTCCGTTCCACACCACAGAGTTGACTGTCGCTGTTTCTGAGGCTGGAGGTTTAGGTGTTTTATCCCAAATTGGTCTTTTAGATGAAGAGAAAAATCCTATTGAAGAAATGAAAAAGAATATGGAACATGTCGTTGAACATACCGACCGACCATTTGGATTTAATATCCGAACTTCTAGATTAGAGCCATTTGCGTCTAATTTATGCTCTGAGATCCCGAAATTTATCATTAAAAACCAGAAGATAAGGGATCAATGCGTATATGCTTTAACAAGTGCAGGGTCAGCCAAAACACTTCCAAGATCTAAATCTTTTCAGGAATTAAAGAAGGCCTCCCAGATCAAACACTTCCATGTTGCTCCTGCCTTATGGTTGGCAGAAAAATGTGTGGCCGCTGGAGTGGATGGATTAGTCGTTACAGGTAATGAAGGGGGTGGACACCAATCTTATGAAAAGGTGAGTACCCTAGTACTTCTTCAGCAAGTCCAACAAAAATTTCCTGACATACCCCGTGTTGCATGCGGAGGATTTGCTACAGGTGAGGGATTGGCTGCAGCTTTATCACTTGGAGCAGGTGCAATAGCCATGGGATCCCGATTTATCGCTTCCAAAGAATGTGAATTCCATGATACATATAAAAACGTCATTCCACCTGCTAAGGCCCAAGATACTATTCTTGTTACTGGAATTTTAGGACCCATCCGACTTTGGAAAAATAAATATAGTCTACATCATGATTTGGTTGCCAATAGAAAGGAAAAACTAGTACATGAATCGGGGATGAATACAGAAGAATTGGCATTAGCAGCACGAGCATATGACTTAGCGTACCAAGGAAATGTGACTGATGGGGCGGTTTTACTAGGACAAAGTATTGGTTTGATTAATAGCATTGAAAAAGTATCAAATATCATTGAGAGAATAGTGAAGGATGCTGAAAGCGCAATTAGTAGTGCGATAAATCAAATTAAATGATTCTTTCATCAATTCTCAACCTTTGGGGAACTATATTTCAAATAAAATTATTCTGTTAACGGTGACCAAAAAGCATTTAGGATTAGAATACTTCCGATTATTATTCCTAAATGCATACTGATATGAATTATTAAATTTTCAATTAGACTCTCAATTACTTCTAATGTAAAGCCTATATCGAATATTAACAGGAGGGATATGATAATAATAAAACCAGCTAGTATCTTCAATAATCGTATTCTGAAATCTGCTGTTGAATCACGGATCAACATAAGAAGATTGACAGTTATTATTAGCGAAAAAAGTATCATTGATCCAGTAATACCTATCCAGCCCAAAAATAACCGAGAATACTCAAAATGAGCATCTGCGTGATGATCACTTCCGCTCATTAGTGAATCACCAATTATTCCAAGTCCTACCAAAAGAACTGACCCTATTACCCAAGGAATTAAGATACGGGGATTAAAAGCAGTGCTTTTTCCATACTGAATAATAATTGTTGCAAAAGCACCGAGACTAAGGCCTATGATTAAACAGCAAATCGAGAGATCTCTCAATAAATTTAGAATATCAAATGCAAATTCACTATATATGAACATAGAACTATCTATACAAAAATAAAGACCAATTCCTGTAAGAAAACCCAAGAATGCTTGATTAACATGATTATTCCTATTCCTAAACAAAGTGATGACTCCAACAACTATCAAAAGAATACCAGTGATTAATCCAGAAAAAACATGAGTAATGTCGCCAACTCCATTCTGGTTTAACTCACTAATCATTAATAAGGTCATTTTTATTACTTCTTTCTGGTAATTAGCATTTTTTTGGTTGGAAAACTTCAATTTATGATTTCTTAATCTTTAGGTAATCGAATTCTAGAATCAAAAGAAGGAACGACTCCTTCAAATTCCACCAGTCCTTTCTCTTTCATTGTTTTAAGTCGTAAACGAATACCTTCAAACTTATCTGCTAGAGTTTCATTTAGAGTTTTATAATCGAGTTCGCCCCCATGCTCTTGTAAAACTCTCAAGATTTCTTTATATTCAGCTTCATGATCAATTGGTTCCATTTCTATCGACTCATCTGAAAAGTATACTACTTTGAATCATTAACTCTCGATTTATATTCATTTTTATGTCATCTCTTGTATGATTATGATATATCTTCAGGTTCCACTCCAAAAACCTCTTAGCAATACAGGAATCCTACTGTAAATATGAAAGACCTACTGATAAATGCTATTTCCAGCGGATTCCAGGGGGAATGGACTCATATTGATCCAATGAAGGCTTTAGCAGGGTTATCTGCCTCAACTGCTAAAAAGAAATCCAACTCAATTCCACACTCCTGTTGGGAGCTATTACATCACATTGTAATTTGGCAAGATATTATCATTAGGCAGATAAAAGGAGAAAAGCTCAACTGGAACGAAATTGAGCAAGAAAACAACTGGCCAACAAGAGAAGTTATGGATGACGACTCTAATTGGTGGAATCTTGTAACAAAATTTAAGCAAGGTAAGGAAGAAGCAGCAACGCTACTTATGGATGGAGATTTCGCTAAAATCTCTAGTGGATTTCCTGAATTAACAACAATTAAACTTTATCTCGTCCTGCTTCAACACACCTCATATCATATCGGCCAATTAATAACAATCAGACAAATTTTAGGAGATTGGCCTCCAAAAACTTCTGATAATTGATCTGTTTCTAAAACTAATAGTATGACGTGATCTTGTGGAAACAACAAAAATTATCAATAACTTACTCAAATCAAAGGATCCTTCAATCCAATTAAAGGTTTATTTACGTCTGTTAGAGTATGATTATGAGACCCCTGAAGTCAAGAAAATCACTGCCTCCCTTCATGAAAAGTCTGTTGTGGTTCAAGGATTGCTAAACGCTCTTTCAGTTCAGCATCAGCTATTTGAAACGGGAAGAGTAGGCGAGAGTAGAGTTTATAAGAAATGGGAAGGAATACATTGGGTATTGGCTGATTTAGCGGATATTGGCTATCCCCCAGGGGACGAAAAGCTCCTACCAAGCATTCAACGCGAATTAACCTGGCTATTAAGCGAGAAACGATGGGGTAGTAAGAAAATGATTAATGGCCGCCGAAGATTCTGTGCTTCTCAAGAGGGGAACGGATTATTTTCGATAATATCACTAGGACTCGCTGAACATGTATGGGAGGAATGTACAGAGCTTGCAGATCGTTTAATTACCTATCAATGGAAGGATGGAGGATGGAACTGTGATGTGCAACCCGAAGCCATACATTCGTCTTATCATGAAAGTGCAATTCCGCTTAGAGCATTAAACGTCTTTGAAAGAACCACGAATGGCCAGAAGGCAAAAAAAGCGGTTGACAAGGCATCAGAATTATTTCTTAAAAGAAAACTCTTCAAAAAAATGAATACCGACAAAATTATAGATAGAAAGTGGACTAAATTATCCTATCCTTCATATTGGATGTATAAGTTCTTCTTTGGATTAAAAGTAATAGCAGAATGTGGAAAAATTAACGATAAACGCTGTGAGGATGCTTTAGAATTACTTGAATCCAAACAATTACCCGAGGGAGGATTTCCAACAGAAGTAAGGAACTATTCTAGAAATAAATCATCTCGTTACTCTCCAGTTGACTGGGGAGAGGTGAATAAACGGAAAATGAATGAATGGGTGACAATTGATGCCTTATATATTCTAAAAAAAGCTAATAGAATAGATATCCAAATATAGAATCATTTAGGAAAACTACTTCTTTATCTTAAAACTATCTTTTAGACGAAATGAGATAGATTCGTTCGCTAGTTCCAGAACGTAAATAGTACCAACTATCATTTTCATCAAGCCAGACATAAACATCGCTGGGTTGCTCTTCCCAACCAAATTGAGAATAATAGGAAAACTCCTTTCTTAGGAGGTTAGCGCGATGCGAAGCATGATATGGAGGAAATCCGAGCCAATGAGGATAGCTTATCTGAGTCTCTTCAAGATTGTAAAGCGGCATGTTGTTGTTAAATCCTCGTCTGACCCATTCATTGATGCTTAAGTCATGATATAGTTTTAGGGCTGGAACATAATCTCGCCACATAATTATGCAAGGATGATTCAACCACCCTTTGTATGGTTCGCCATCTTTACGAGGTTTTCCCTCTATAGCTTTTATGATAGTTAACGCCTCAACTCGTTGTTTACCAAGTCGTCTCCAATCTAACACTTGGAGAGATTTCTTAAAATTGGAGAACGGTAGAAAAGTCTGCATTAACCTATCAAGTTGAATAGTTGTGAAACCTTAGAAAAGGATTTTTGTTATTTTTTCGGAACACGGAGATTTTAGTCACGAATCAGAAAATTAATTACATTTTCCGAAATATCAAGTGAATACTCGACTATTATCCTTATGCTTTCAACAATATTATCTAAAGGAATTGCTATTATTGATTCTTGCTGAAAAGCATAATCCATTATCACTTTCCTCATGTCTTCAGGTTTATTAAGAGAGTAGACATAAGTTAGTAGTAAGGTCTTTCCCATGCAGAAAGTCTTGTTTGTATGCACACATAACTCTGCTCGCTCTCAAATGGCAGAAGCTATTCTTCGTGCAAAGTATGGGGATTTCTTCGAAGTATTCAGTGCAGGGACTAATCCAACTCAATTAAACCCACTTGTGATGAAAATCATGACCGAGATAGGTATTGATATGTCTAATCACGAATCCAAACACATAGAGTTGTTTTTAGACCAAGAAGTCGATATAGTTGTCACTGTATGTGACTCTGCAAAAGAGAATTGCCCATTTTTTCCAGGAGCTAAACATTACATGCATAGAAGTTTTTCGGATCCCTCTCAATTCTTTGGGTCTGATGAAGAAATACTGAATAATGTAAGACTGGTTAGAAATGAAATAGTTGAATGGATTGAGGAAGAATTTCGAGAAATTCGAAAGGATCAGAATTCTATGAAATTAAAGCTGAATACTGAGAAAGAATGATTTGAAAATACGTCTCTATAGTCAATTAGTTGCCTCTAGTACAAGGAATAACTAATTAAATCCTAAAATTATAAATAATTATAGCAATAACATAACCGAATTAATGGTGAAATAGATATGTATGATTGTAAAATAACTGTAATTAAAAGAACGGTTAATCAGGATATTATCAGTGAATACTTAAAGGAGAAGTACCAAGAAGCAAAGCCATGCGAACGTTTTGAAGACGGCCAAGAGTTTGTGATTACCCAAGAGAATCGGTACAAACCTCCAGAAGGCTTCTGCGAATGGGCATGGGCAGATATTCGATATGACTTATTAACACTTGCTTATGGAGGGAATGTTCCTCATATGAAGGATGAGAATGCCAATATTGTTGGTTGTACTGATTGGTTTCGGCCTGTTTATTTCAAGATTGAAAAAATGGTCTGAATCTATATTGTAGGATTGATACTGCTTCTATCGACCCTAATTTTCCAGTTTATTTGTCAAAGAAGACCTTCTCAATACGCGTTAGCTCCTCTACACAGACGTTATGGATCTCTCTTCCCTTTAAAAGGCTTTGAGGTGCATATTCTTTGAAGTGATCCTCATCCAGATCCTCTTCGAATCCATACCCAGCCAAGTGTCTTTCGTGAGTCAATTGGACTAAATTTTCAGCAAATTGAGGAATTTTCTGGCGAAATGTTTCAGAGATAACTTCCTTGTTGAGAAGTAGACGAAAAGGTATACTTATGTCATGAACTCGCTTATAAGTAACACCAAGTGCGAGCAAAATACTCTTCATTGATTGTTCCGCGGCCATCTGTGCACTGTAAACAACGTCATTCCAGCGATTTTCTTCCAATGCAACTTCTGCATTACGGATCCAATCAGCTGCACGTTGCTGCGCTTTCTTAGCAATCCTCAAGTATTTTTTTGTATTATTTTCTGAGCGACCCATAGTGATTCCCCATTTGGAGTCGTAATGTGGATTTTTTCCTCTTGCTTCAAATCCTCACGAATTGTCTCAAACAAGCTCTCAATAAAATCCTTTTTTTGGTAGAGAATGACACCATTTCGCTGAATATCTGGGTAGATTGCATGGTGCCGGTCTACCTCTGTTACATCAAGAGGATAATATGACACAGGAATATCAATTACCTCTTCTAGTAGGTTCAAAGTAGTAAGCCTTATCCGATAAAGTTCCACAGCTCTTTCCCAGGTAGGGATCCCCCAATCTTTGACGATTACGAAAAGGTCTATATCACTGTCGGGTCTCCAGTCCGTTGAACCTGACGACCCATATAACACTATTCCTTTCAATCGCTCTGAATAATACATTTGGAGTTGTATTACATGAGCGTGAAGAAAAGGATGGATTTCCCTCCGTGGTATCTTCTCTAATATCTTTGGAAAAGAAATTAAATGTTCTAGCTGACTTAGGAGTTGAAGATAGAGGGATCCCTGACCTGTTAATCTGTAGGCTTGTCCTTGTTTTTTCAGCAGGTTGTTTTCCAGTAATATTTTCAAGTATTTTGAGAGAGTTTTAGGATTGAACCCAAAGCTCTCAAGTTCAGTAAATGTCCGCTGTTTGTGAGGGCTAAAATGTTGAAGTATCAACCAAGTTTTTGGTATAATATAGGACATTTACTTTACTTTCGTACACCTCTATTTTTAAAGCTTCTGTTTAGCTCACAAGATGAATCAAACAGAGGTAAATAGTATTAAGGCTTTAAGCCTAAAAAGTGGTCGACTTCATCTCGGTAACGCCGTTGTCTTTCCCTTTCTTTTCTCTTTTCATTGTATTCACTAGTTTCATTCCAGTTCTCTTTCAAGACCTGATAATAAAAAATGACTTGCCTAAGTAAAATCTTCTCAAAGTCTTGGTTGTGCATGTTAATCAACCTCTTCTTAGCTTCCTAATTAAGAATCTCCCATACAGTTTAATAAACTAGATAGAAACAATTTTCCGCAAAGATAATAATGCAGTATAAACTAATACAAATATAAATCGGCTTTTGAGTAGTGATATATATGAGAAAACTGGGTCAGGAGTAATCATCGGTTTAATTCACTTTTAGAGGACACTGATCCAAATACCGTTTCTAAGTTCTCACGTATCTCATTCAAATGAGCTGCGATAAGTCTGTCATCCGTTTCATAAGGGCACCAGGCAAAGTATAGGGCATTCTTTGTTTTTAACGTGATAGATGTCCTTCTTGCTGGGCCATACAAGATACATGCAAGTAAGCCCTCGTTATCTCTAAGAACCACATCGTTCTTCTTCAATTTTTGTTCCTGACCATTCAATTTTAGATAACGCTCCCCTCCTCTTGAGATATCAAAGGTTAAATCTCCTTGGATTTCATCTAGATCATGTCCTGAAGTTAAAATCCTATTATTAAGTTCTGCAATAAACATACTATCTACTAAAACAGTAACTTGAGGAAACGTTCCCCCCTTCCTTATCGTGTTAATCTGGTATTCTATAGGGTAAGTTTTATTCCACCTCTTGAAATACGAATTGTACTTCTGTATCATACTGTTTGAATTCACTTCCCCTTGAATTTCCTTAATCTGTCTCTCCAAGTTTCGTTTACGGTCTTCCAGCGCGTCATTAATCTTTTTATTCGGAATATTTCGGACGATTAGACTCCCAAATAACGTTTCAGGATATACTTTTTTCAAATCAGGTGTGAGTGCTATTTGCATTTCCTTAGAACATCCATTGAAAAGCATATTACATTATTATTGGGTGTTGTTCACATTTGATTAATATAAATATTAATTATTTGTAATGACCTGGAATAACATATTCACCAGAAAAGCTAGAACGAAAATTAACTATTTAGTCAATAATTGAATCGTAAATCAGAACTTCGAGAACAGTATAGAAGGATAAAACAGTAGGATAAACGACTTTCTTAATAGACAGATTACCATAGTTGCATTAAAGCCAGCTTTTTTATATATCAACGATTTAACCTATAAAATTGTTGATAAACAGTAAAAAATGAGGAAAGAAGTATGAGTGAAAAAAACTATCAGGAGATTCGTCAAAAGTTACAGGAATGTTTTGAAAGACAAGAAATGGAACAAGGATTAAAAATCGCAATTGAAATTAAGGAGAAGTTTCCTGATCATGCGAGTGCATCTTACTTTAATTTGGCATATTTTCAAGCACTACTAAATTTAACTAAAGATACGGTTGAGACATTAGAAGAGGGATACGAAAAAGGGCTATGGTGGGCAGAATCAACCATAATAAGTTTCCCAATTTTGATCAGCTGATTAAAAAT
>CP070760.1:74471-86767 GCA_020348965.1 Candidatus Heimdallarchaeota archaeon
ACAGCGTAAAAAATACTTGGGTGTTTTTCTCATTCAGTTCATTGTACTAGATATGTCTCCGCATGAATTATTATTGGTTTCATACTAGGAAGATTTCTGCATTTTGTTTTGATGAAGTTTTTTCAAGAAAAGACAAAATATTTTATACTCTGCAAAACGAGACCGTGTCAGCCATAAACCACAAGTTCAGGTATTTTATCAGAATATTAATCACTTAATCAATGCTAGCAGTGCTATCGGTAACAAAAATGAATTGTTGGAGCATTCAATGATGAAAAGGATACTAGGATCAATTTTGAATTTCATTCTACTTGTTATGGTATTTTCTACACTCTTCATTGCAATCAATTTTAATACTGCTTATGGAGTCTCTGGAATTCATGGTAGTTATTCCCCTCATGAAACCGATCTGAACGGTTTTGAATTACTAGAATTTTTTGATACATCTGATTTTTCGAACATAAGTCATCAAATAAATGTTAGCCGTTTAATCACTGGGAATCAATATGGTTATACCGCCTCATACACTACAATTCATTTATCTCTATTGGACAATGCAACCCAAGCGATAAACGCATTCAACTTTACTGTTCCTAACCATGAACGACAAGCAACGAAGTTTTTTCGTATTTATTCTTCGAACGACACTGAGACGGATTCCACTGAGGTTTTGGCCACAATAGAGAAAAATGATTCAACTGTATTTGTAGTAAAAATTCCACAAATTAGTCAAAATCAAGACTTAACAATAAATATTGAGATGGATCATCTTAATGCGATTTCATTCGAAGAAGATGCTCAACTTCAGACATCAACATTTCCATACCTTTTTAATCTCAGTTTTCTCCCCCTAATTTCTTTTCCCATTACTTCCTATCAATTAGAGTGGAGAGTAGGCGAGGACTACGAAGGAAATGATATACGATTTTTCTTGGATAATGATTCCGTTCAACCAACTTTTGATGAAATCTCGGGAAACTTCTCTCAAGATGATTATAGTATGGTTTTTGAAAATATTACAGAGCTTCAAACCATTAATCGGTCTCTGTTAAATACGCCAGATTTTGGAAATTATAATCTCACTTCCCTTGAAAATAGGAACTTTATCCCAGCTCACGTTCCTGCATTAACATCAAATCTTACATCGTATCTCTCATTTAACTATCGTCAGCAAGAGAACACGAAAATAGAGTTTACTAAATTAAAATCAGTGGTTACAGTTTCAGAATGGGGATCTGTGACCACCAAGCATGAAATTACTCTTCTAAATAACGGAATGCAATCAGGAGATGATCTTTCAACTGTTATTGGGATTAAAGCTCCACTGGGTGTTTCTCCAGAAATTACTTTTTTAGTACCGCCTACTGCTGGAAAAATTGGCGTGCGGGATAAATACGGAAATCTTACTCCGCAAGTAACTCTAAAATCTATTTTAAACAAGAAAATGGTGGAAATTGTCCCTAGAATTCAAATAGAGCCAGGGGAAAGCTACGATTTAGATTTATCTTACCAGGAACAAATTTCAGATGTTGTGAAGGACATTGGAGGAGGAAAAGTCCAATTACTAATACCTCTATCAATGAACTTCAACTGGACAATTCACCAATTCGAATTCAATCTCTTGCTACCACATGGATCTAGCTACAACTTAACTAGTGTTGTAGGTATATTAGAAAACAAGATTTCAAGAGATGCTAGCAATATTTCTACAACACGAGAAAGAGAATTACTTGGTATTTTCGATAAAACTGGTCCTAGAGTTATTCTTGAAGATCTAACTCCTCTTAGTAATCAATATATGGAAATTACATTCTCTCCTTTTCCTTTATATTTTATACAGACACCTCTTTCTATCTGTATCCTATTTCTTATTCTTGGTCTGGCCTATACACTAATTCGTAATCTCTCATTCGGTCTGAAACCAAAGAGATTAATATTAGAAGAAATTCCTATCGATTTAATAAAAGAATTTGTGAAAGCTTACGAAGAAAAGACTGCACTTCGGGAACAAGTTCTTAGACTCGACCGAAAACGGAAGTCGAGAAAAATAAATGCACGTGAGTATGAACAAACACAAAAAATTCTTAGAAATCAACAACAACGTAATGATCGTACAATTGTCACCGCATCGCGAAAACTAGCTGAAGAAAGCCCACGATACAGAATATCTATGCGTTCTATTGAAGTTGCAGAAGCAAATCGTGAGGATATCCTTCAAAATATTGAATCACTTGAACGGAAAAAATCTCAAGGTAGAATTGGAAAAGAAGCATATGCAAAATTGAAGTTGAATTATGATAAACAACTCCGTAAAGCAAACAACGAAGTCGACAAAGTCCTAATTGATCTTAGATCGCTCCTTACGAAATGAGATGGATAAGGATAATTTTGTCACCGAAGATCGCCATTAACCACGACGTTTGCATCCACTGTCTGAAATGTGTCCGAAGTTGCCCTGCAGAGATTTTAATTTCTGAAAGTTCTAAAACTCAGAAAGGTATAATTAAGGTAATTGATCCGAAGTCATGCTTTGAATGTCGAGCCTGCGAAGTTATTTGCCCTGAAAATGCCATTAATGTCATGTGTGCTATTGAAAATGAGTCAGCCCCGTAGTGTAGCGGACCATCATGCGAGGTTTTGGTCCTCGTGACCCCAGTTCGAATCAAAGTTAAGAAAATTCACTTGCGGAATTCTGGGCGGGGCTATCTCCATTTCAATTTGAAGATTCCTTGGATTTCAGCTAAAAAATAATCCTAGTGATAAGTTTAAGCCGAACTGATAGAAAATATGACAATAATGAGCTAGGAAACGACCTATTGAAAATAAAACTTAGGATCAGCTCATTGTTCTTGATGTTTTGATAAGGAGAAAGGTTTTCCTTCCATGAAAATTTTGGAGGGAATTTTCTGCTTATAAGATGAGAGAAATTTAATATCTTCTTCTTCTTTCCTTAATTCATCTGGTAACATCACTGGGATTGTGCCCCTGATCGGATAGTATCGATTACATTGTGTACAAACAATAAGACCAGCTTCTATTTCTATCTCATCCTCTTTAAAGATATATAATTCAAGTTCAGGATTTTTACAGATTGGGCACGCTAAAATTTCCATTAAATCTTTTTTCATTGATATTCACATTCTCAATTATTATAACAATTCACTTCAGACGGCTCTTCATACGTTCACTGTTGTAGAAACAACTCAATCGGGGATAACGTCATCATTAGTGATGAAATCGGAGAAATTTTCAAGTCTCTTACAACTTTCAATTAGAACTTTAGTCATCAAATGAAGAGAGATTGAAACTCTCATTTTAAACATCATGATCAATTTCAATTTAATATGTTACAGGATAAACTGAAACAAGAACTCCAATAATTATTACTATAAGAAGACAAATAAGAAACCATTCTCGAAAGTATCGCTTTTTAATAACAGGATCTTGTGTTTTTGTTAACTGCGTCCTAAAATTCCATGTGATTAACATAAGTATGGCCGTAAGGAAAATAAGCATCAAATTTTGTACAGTTTGGTCGAAAATGGTGAGATATAAGAAAATACCAATAAGTAAGGCCAAACCATACCCAAACAGAGAGATATCCAGCAGTTTAACTGATTTAGGAAGGTTAAACCATCCTTGAAGATCAGGGTTCATGACATTCTCCTCAAAACAGTCAATCCAAACCGTTTTTTTTTGATTTTTTAGTGTTTTTTGACTTTTTAACTAATTCTAGAATAAGAGTCAGTTCAAGGAATTTTCAATTCTGTTGAGTCATTTCGAAGATATAATTGATGAAAATTCATAAAAAACTTATTTAAATTGCTAAATGAAGTGAAATAGAAAATGAAATATGAAATAGAATTCTTCCGTTATTTCCCTTTGAATTAAAACTCACCTAACTTACTAACAGTAATATGTGATTCTTCCCGATTTCCAATCATTCTATGGATCACAAAAGAATATTTTAAAAATTCAGCCTTTTTCCCTTCTATCGCTAAAAAAAATGGGGATTCCTTTCATGAAACGAATAAAAACAGTTATTTTAGGAGCTGCTGGACGAGATTTCCACAACTTCAACACTTATCTTCGTGATAATAAACGATATGATGTGATAGCTTTTACTGCAACTCAAATTCCAGATATATCAGGACGAAAATATCCTCCTGAATTAGCTGGACCCTTATATCCTGATGGTATCCCCATTTTTCCCGAAGACGAGATAGAGTCATTAATTAAACAGTACGAAGTCGAACAGGTAATTATGTCGTATTCTGATATCTCTCATGTCCAAGTTATGCAAAAAGCCTCCCAAATCATTGCAATAGGGGCAGATTTCAGATTGATGGGAACTAAACATACCTGTATAAAGTCAAACAGACCAGTTATAGCAGTCTGCGCTGTCAGAACAGGAGCAGGTAAGAGCCAAGTCTCTAGAAGACTAGGACGGATATTAAGAAAGCATGGAAAACGTGTGGCCGTTATTCGGCATCCTATGCCTTATGGGGATTTACGTAAGCAGATTTGGCAGCGATTTGCAGAGTTAGATGATCTGGATAAACACGAATGTACAATAGAAGAGAGAGAAGAGTACGCACCTCACATTGTGGCTGGAAACCTTGTTTTTGCAGGAGTTGACTATGCAAGAATTCTAGAAGAAGCCGAAAAAGAGGCAGATATTATTTTATGGGACGGAGGCAACAATGATTTTCCTTTTTATTTCCCAGATTTGTGGATTACTGTTGCTGATCCTCATCGTCTTGGTCATGAGACAAGCTATTATCCTGGTCATACGAATTTACTGGCTGCTAATATCGTGATCATTAATAAAATCGATACAGCTAAAAGTGAAGATGTAGAAACCCTCACTGAAACGGTCATTAAAGAGAATCCGAAAGCTGAAATCATTAAAGCTGAAAGTCCTGTAGTAGTTGAAGATCAGTCAATGATTAAAGGAAGGCGTGTGTTAATTGTTGAAGATGGCCCAACAGTCACTCATGGAGACATGGAATATGGTGCTGGCATGGTCGCAGCAAAGAAAAATCAAGTAGCTGAGATTGTTAACCCTCGTCCTTTTGCTGTTCGTTCCATTAAAGATACTTTCAACAAATATCCGCATCTTAGTCAGGTCTTACCCGCAATGGGGTATGGAAGAAAACAGATCAAAGATCTAGAGGAAACAATTAACATGGTTGATGCAGATGTGGTCATCATTGGTACTCCAATCGATCTACGAAGATTAATAAGAATTAATAAACCAGCTACTCGTGTCACTTATAGCCTCGATGATAGAAGTGCTCAATCTTTGACAAATATCTTAAGAAAAAAGGATTTTATTTGATCAGAGATCAAGCACATTTCAAGGAAAGGAGTATTAGTTAGAACGAAGAATAGCTGCGAAACTAGGTCTCAGAAGATTTAGTAGGATTCCTGTGTCGAAACAGCCACCATATAGAGTCCAAGAATCGCAAGTATAGCAGCAATGAATGTAACACCAATTCCTGGTACGGGGGTACCAGAAATGAGCATTAAGACAGAAATGACTATGACGCCGCCTAGACCAAGTCCTCCGATTATCGTGGGGGTACTTCCCTCACTATAACCATAGCTGCTTTCACGATTTCCATATCCTAATCCTAATCCCCCAATCACTCCACTAATCCAAAGAAAGAAAAACTCAAAATATTGTTTCTCATCTACTGTTCTCTCTTCCAATAATTGGATAATAAAATCGAGTCTCAAGATCGCAATGATTGCTATCATTAGACTAATCATGAATATTATTGCACCTATCAATGTGGGAGTTTTCATGTCATTAGACCTCCAAATAAACGCATTTTAACTTAGTTAGATTCTCATTGCGATTGTGACTTTTAATTTTTTTCATAATCGTACTTGACCTGTCACATGATTTCTTCTCATAAAAAGACTTTGATAAATTTATGATAATCACCATGAAACAAAAAAGAGGTACTATGGATTCCCTTAATCTGATCTGTACAAAGAAATTGGCGTCTCAATGTGTTAATTCTGTGTCTTAATCTAGAAGCAGGATTGGCCTAGTTTATGATAAAGTGTATGGTAATACCAAAAGTTTGAGAGGGTTCTACTTCCAATAAAACTTAATTTTCGGAAAGACTCATGAGTTTGTTGTAATAATGAGTTATAAATGAACAGAGGAAAATTTGGCGGGCCCGAAGGGATTTGAACCCCTGACCCCTGCGTATCTACTAGTCAAGGCCTTTTGACCTTCCGCAGCGCAGTACTCTATCCAGGCTTTGCCACGCGTATGAAATAGTAACGCGTATAAGCCACGGGCCCTTCTTAGTTAAACGTTGTTTGAATTTTCACTATTATATCTAAAAAAATTAATGTTTTATGTAAGTTCTTAATATAATCTTTGGAATTCTGTTTCAGGTTGTCAATTTTTTTGATTTTAAACACCTTGGATACAAAAAGCTAGTAGCTTATCTTTTTCAGATGAATCATCATTTATATTCAGCAATCATGAGTTCAACACTCACTGGAGCCATTATCTGATCCCCGAATTTTTCATGTATTTATTCTATAATCAAAACAATGAAGTGAAATGTATCAACATTTTTGTTGAAAAGATAAAAGTATCGGCCTTTTTCTCATTACTTTCAGGTCAGAATGGTTCACCAACTGTAGAAAAGGCAGATTAGAAGACCTATTATCTCAATATTATAATGGAATATAACTATTAGTAACGAGATAATAAATGAAGATTTTGTGAATCATGACTATTGTTGACTTAGGGTTCATCATCAATTTTTTTGGAAAAAAAAATGTGCGCATTAATTACAAATATACGTAAAACTGTTAAGCGATCGTTGAAGGTAACAAGAAATAGAGTTCGGTGTATTTCCGTCCAAGATTTTCGAGATTCAGATGAAATTGAACTTGAGATGGAACACCATAGCTTAATAATTATTTTCTTTAAAGAATTTAGAATTAAAAGGCCAATGGATGGCAAGCGGTTTTTACAGCGACTAAACGCATTCATTCGGCAATATAATTATGAAATATTGAACCTAGGAAAACTTGATTACTTTTTACTCCTCCCAAGGGAATATAAGATTACAACAGAAGCTTTGACATTAGTCAAATGAGTGTATAATCTTATGAATTATTCACTTTCTAGGTTTCTTCTGATGAATATTGCACTCGTGAATAAAATGAGAGAGGAGGCAAAAAATAACCCCCAAAGAGCCAGATTTGGCGGCACTGGTGTGGGAAATGTGGGTTCTAAATAAAGACGCCCAGAACTTATTTCAATAGGCAAATATCCAACACAGGTAGCCATGAACACGACATCACAATAACCATAACTCAAACCTTCTGTACTTATCCAACCAGAGTATTTGGAAGAGTCATTGGAATCGACGTGCATGATACGAGAATTCAGGATTCTACCAGTTCTTTCGAGAGTGATTGTTAATCGCGCCTGTGAAAGGCTTTGGTTGTAAGAGTTCACCAATGTGACATTACCATGTACAACTTCACCGATACTAATCGATTGATCATCCAAATCTACCCAGGGCTTATAGAACTGTAATATTCCTGTGTTCCTTCCTAGCCACTTTATTGCATTTAAAATGAAATTAGTATTGTCTAAGAAAAGACTCGTAACATTAGTAAGAGGTTCAATAAAACTATTATTGAACATATCTGTTGATCCACTGGCTAATATACGAGCTCCATTTTCAAATTCTAAAGTTGAAATTATAGTATTGGTTTCTGATGGCTCCTTATCCGAATTATCAAGAAGGATAGGGTTAAAGTTTAATATCACTGGTGAGAGATAAGTTTCCAATTTTGTTTCATTAAATGAAATTCCTATTCCGTTTGGACATGTAATTTGAGAGATATTTTCTGTCAATGGAGTGACTGGGGTTGTAAAATTTCGAGCTATACCTTTTTCTGATATGATGGATCTTAAAAAGTTGAATTTCAATCCATAAGGATTTAAGAGATCATTTACCGGATCATCAGTCTGGTTTCTATATCCAGTAGCTATTAGTACGGATTTTCCTGACTTTATGAAGTTCTCTACATCTTCTATTTCTTGAGTGGAAAAAGACAAGGTAGGAGCCAAAATAATGAGAACATCTAGCGTCTCAATATCTGCGTATAAAAATGGATCTCTGAGTAATGATACGCCCTCTGAGGCAAAGGTAGAATTAAGAATAGATGTCAAATTTGTAAGATCACTTGAGTTGAGTGCATTTTGATGGCCTAAGTCAAGGCCCACAACGATTTCAGACTCGTTGGTGGGTTCGATTGTCCCTTGAACAATTTTGAGCTTCAAGTTATTGGTATTTGAATTAAATGTTGCTAAAAAGAATACGATAAATATTATGATCCAAGTGTTCCTCATTTTTCGCAATGACAATTCCTCGTTTCTGGTGTTCACTCTGATTCAGGATTCAGGATGCCAACTGTGACTCTATTTCTAATTAGAAAGACTTACACTCTGTTAATGGTCAAATTTGTCCCCATTTTCTTGCTTTTTTATGTTCTTGGTTGATAGGTAAAAATGAAGTCACCCTTGAATCCCTCACTGCTAGGGTACAACAGCTCGATAGACGATAAATTCACCTGCAGTAGGACTATTTCTAATTATTTTCAATACATCTCCAGTTTTAGCTCCTAAAAGTTGAACCGCTGGATCTTCAACGGAAATTTTAGGTAGTTGATATTTAAAAATCGAGAATCTTGTCTCTAATTCTTTAATTTCATCTTCAGTAGCAAATTCGTGAACAGGAACCAAGTAGTGTTTAAATAAATTAAAGAATGGAAATTTTATAGAAAAGGTCTCTATCCCTGCAGCTTTTGCCTCCCGTTTGGCGTAATGGGTATATTTACTCAAAGCAAGAAGAATTGCGTTATCAAAACCTTTTTTCTCCACCTCTTCCTTATATTCACGTAATTCTCGGACTCCAACAACCTCTTTTGTGGGAATACGTACTATGATAGTTTTTTTATTCGCGTCTTTTCCGAAAATATCATGATACTCGTCTTTTTCAACCTCGGAGGTTACAACAAAACCTCTAGTTGAAAGAATCGATTTTGCTCCATCGACGACTCGTTCTTTACGACCATTCACACCTTGTATACTCCAAAAAGCGTTCAATCTGAGAAAGATGTCTCGTTTTTTTGTGTTTTTCTCATAAATTAATAATACGAACCTTGTTCTTTTCCCCACTCTACAATTCTTATTTTCAAGAAACAATTAAGAAAGGACTATCACTCTGATACTTTAATAATGAGCAGAAATCATTACAGGCCAAACAATGAGAACAACGATTTTCAAGAACTTTAATAGCTCCTGACTCGATTATGAGGGCCTTTTTATTACATTGATAAGTGCATATTCCACACCCATCACAATACGTTTTTCGATATATTGTCCTAATGATCGATGAAATTTGTTTAATTAACTCCTCTTTCTTGTTGTGATTTATTATAATTGACCCATCTCTAAAAATGTTAATAACTTTCGATTTATTGCCTGAAATTGAAATAACATCTAATTCTTCATTAAATTGGACTGAACCGTGAATCGGTAATAAATCCTTGATCTTAGAAAGGTCTAACATCTGGTTTGCAGATAATAAAGTAGAATAGCCACCATGGACACATAATGATGGAGAATTTGTGATCCTGAACTTCAACTTGTCTTGGTTGACTACAGGATTATATGAGGTGTTACTGAAACCCTCTGATCTTAACAGATTTGAAATTTTTTTGGGTAAATACTTCCACCTCCATAACCCCCAAGATAAGTATTGATTTGATAAGCCATGTTTCTCTTGAATGTTTGACAATTTGAATGTCAGCTTTCTAATTAAGGAAAAATGTGTCTTCTTCATGATTTCGAAGTCACTAAGAGAAGAAGCTGGACACACCCAACAGCCAATACGTATAAATCCATTATTATACAATGGGTTCAGAAATTGATTAAGGTTATGTTTATGAATATATAGAAATATTTCAAAGGCACTCCAGTTATTAATTGGAGCTGCTGTAACTTGTTTAGGAATCCATGGATTTTGGGATATCCGTGGTTCACGGGATCTTCCTAGCGATTCATATCTTCTTCTTCCAATATAACTGAGAACCTTTTTATCATTAGGAAAAAGGTAATCCAGGATTTCATTTGCAGGAAATAGTTTCGCAGATTTACAACACCAGCGTGAATTTCTTGAAGGTGGACCAAACTGATCAAATCTTTCCCAGAAATCCCACGATTCATTTTTATGGATAAAAACTCTTTTTTGATATTCTTGCTCAATTAATTGAATATTTTTCAGCGTTTCTGGGTATTCAAGGCCTGTGTCTAAGAAGATAATTTCAAAAGAGATATTTGATTGAACCACAAGATCCAGTGTTACAAGAGAGTCTTTTCCTCCAGAATAGGCTACAACGTGTTTTTCATACTGCTCAGCCTTACGCTGAATAAATTGAATCGCTTCTTGTTCTAATGAATTCATGGATTGCCTATTTGCCTCAATAATTCGATCCCAACCCATTTTAGATGGTTTTAATGGTTGAATAGAGCTTTTCTTGCTATATTTTGTTTTTACAGCAACTCCCCTCCTTGGTGGCCCCATTTGGTCACCGTTCATTTTGGCCAAGCCTACAGCAATTACCTCGTTCTCACAGATGACTATTACAGGATCATTTATCGAAATGTTTAAATCTGCAGATATGATCCCTGGAGATAATACTGAGGCTCCCTTCTTAATTGCGTCTCTAGCTCCAATATCAACAACTACACATCTGTCTGACCTAGTACTCCATAAATCAGTTGCTAAAGAAACCCTAGGAAGTAACTCAAAAGCTCCTTTAAGGATATTGTACCGAAATACTCCAACAACTTCTCCCTGTATGATTATTTCGTCCATACGGTCAACATATGGAACCTTATTTAGAAAAATTATTTGATTTTGAATTAATCTCCGAAATTTTTGTGCTGAAATCTTACCAAATTGAGAATTAATAACTGAAAGAATTAAATCTCGATCCCCTTCAAGAGCAGGTCTGATATCTCCAGGGGGAGTTAAAGAAATCTTCCTCCCAACCTTTTCACAAGAACCACATTTTTTTCGAATTAGTGGCACATGGCAAGAATCACACCAAAAGAACCGTATTTTTCCTAAATAAGGGATCCTCACTTTTATATCACAACTATCAGGAAATATAAATTTGTCTAAATCAGAGGGAAAATGAGATACAAATTTAAATACCAATTTTTCTATAATTTACTGCAAAATGCTAATGCATTTTTGAAATCAACTAATAAAATTAAATCTAAGTAAAAAACGACCATGCGATATTTGTGATCAGTATTGCCATCACCATTTTGTGAGAAATGTGGAACTTTGTTAGCCCCAAAGAAAAAAGGAACATCCCAGCGAATGATTTTTTGGTGTCCTAGCTGTAAGCAAGAAGTATTAATAAATGACACAGCAATCTTTCAAGAACGTACCATGATAGAACATACACCCAAAGAACATACACGAATTTTAGAAAACGAACCACCTCCAGTCCCTAAGATTTTAACTCAAACATATGAAGAACGTCGTAAAAAACGTTGCCACCATCCCAACGCCATTTTTCAAGGATTTTATCAGTTTTCCAGAGGGGATGAAGCATCTCGAAAATACTGGTATTGCCCAGATTGTAGCCAAGTTTTTAGATATTCAGGAAAAGTCGAAGTAAAACCTAAAAGGCGGTTAATATCAGAGTAATGGTTTAATCAATTATCCACAAAATATCCTTGAATTGTAATAAAGAAGTATCTATTCCATCCATAGCTCTATTTCCTTTATAAAACAAATGAAGGCACTTAAAGGGGGTAAAAAGCATCTCATTTCGGACTATTATCCTAAGTCTGACACGGAATTCTTTTAGATGTTTTTAGTTTTCTAACTTGAATTATTACTTCTAATTGGGTGTCTTAAGTTATTTTTTAAACTACCTTGCTACTAAATTCCTTAATGAGGCTTTAGCACTCGATTCTCAGGTTGTTATTTCATGATTAAGGATGGAAAAAGAAAAGAGTACAATGCCCTTAAAGAATATAATGGGCAGAATTATACAGGAATGAAAGTCGGAGGGAGTCATAATTGGAATTATAGGAATGGTAACTGGAAAGAAACCAAGGTCTCACCTTATAAGTGGAAATTTGAGTTTTTATGTAAGAAATATAGAATTCACCAGGCACCGATAGGTACGGGAGCTATAAACAACACAAAATATCATTGGTA
>CP070760.1:86867-98894 GCA_020348965.1 Candidatus Heimdallarchaeota archaeon
ATCATCTGCAATTTCAGTGTATTCATTCATGTTTTCAGTCCTTGCCGCTTCGCGGGCAATCCTCAAAGCGTCTAACGCCTCTTGAAAATTTTGATCTTTTGCCGAAATTAATCCTTTTGCAATCAAACTTGAGACCATTGCTTCTATTTTATTGGAGGCCAACGATCTTTTGAGAATCTCGTCGATATCATTCACATCCAAATTAATGGTCTTTTTCCTATCATTTATATCAATATCAATTGGTTCTAACATGTCTGATGTTTCTATTGCCTCTCTAATGAATTGTTTTGTCTGGTCTAGAGCTTGAGTAATTTCTTGAGAAGAAGACTGAATTATTGCTCCTACTTCTCTTACAATCTTTTGACTTTCTACTCCCAATTTCTCAATCCAACTTCCAACAACACTCGATAGAGGCCCTTTTGCCAATTTTTCTCGAATTCTTAGAATTTCTTGAAGGAGAAAATCAGGTGATACATCAATAGGTTCAAAATATACAGAAACAGAAACCTGCTTTTTTGTAAATTCTAACAATAGCAGTTCTTTCTTTTTAAACCATTCTCGTGTTGTAACTACAACTGCATTTGTCAGATCACCTAATGCATACGTTCTTTCCAGAGTTGGATCAAGAGTCTGAGGTATAAACTGAATACTAGTCTTTTGGAAAGTCAACGTTCCCTTAATATTCTCTATATCAGTCGATGGGTCTTCTTGTTTAAGAATTATACGAAATTTACTGATGCTATTCTCTTCCAAAGGGCTATCTCCTTATTTAATGTCATTATAAAAAACCTTTCAAAGGATTCTATATTAAATTTAGTAACAGAAGAATAAATTATTACTCTCTATCTATTCACACTAGAGATCGAATCTAACTGCCATTGATTCAAAAAAGAGTGAATTTGATCCCCTTATAAATAAAGTTCAGAAGAGGGCAATTATTGGATAACTAAAGGAAATAATTAAAAGACGTCTCATATTCACTAGAAATGGAATTTGGTTAACTATTTAGTAATGATAAAGAGGATTCATAAGTGGTGCCACTCAAACGGGAATCATTACCAGCTTTTGATGAGATTTCATGTGGTGGGGTGCCCGTTTATTTTGGAAAAAATGAAAAACCTCTTTATTTGCTAGTACAGCACCATGGACCATTCAAATACTGGGCCTTTCCAAAAGGGCGTCAAGATGAAGGAGAATCCTACGTCCAAACCGCAGTTCGTGAGATTCGTGAAGAAACAGGTCAGTCCAACTTTAAAGTTCTTAAAAGGTTAATTAGTGATTCGATTTATTTTCCTAAAAGAGGACCAAGAACGATCGTTAAGAAAGTTGTTTTCTTCTTAGTTAGATTCTTTTCTAAAGAAATTAAAATTTCCAAAGAACATGTTAGCTGGCGCTGGGCTACTTTTGAAGAAGCGCTCTCATTGCTAACGTTTGAAGACTATCAACGGGTCTTACGAGAGTCCCACGAAGTACTGATGTCTGAGGTAAAATATTAAAGAGCGATATGCAAGAAGAACCTAAAATTAAGATAATAAAAAAAAGGAGAGGGAGGTAGATTAAACCCTACCAGAAATAAATAAGGGAGATTTGTCTTTTTCCTTCTCTTGTTGGATTACAACGGTTCGTGCCCATTTTTGGGTTAATCTTTGCTCAAGATTTGGGACCTGAGTCTCGTCTCTAGTTATCCAGCCTAAGAAGACATCTAAAGGCAGAAAGAAAGATTTCCCAATTGCAGAAATGATGAGCTCGCTAAGAAGGGGACGACTACCATCACGTCCAGAGACGACTTCGATATTGAGAACCATTTTTCCAAGAGTCTGGCCATAATAATATTCCATAACAACGCAGTACAAGAAGAAGAATAATGAGGAAGGACCTAGACTAAACAACCACTGAAAAGGACTCCAAAAACCGAATTCCCACAAAGTCCAGTCTTCAAAGGCGAAAAAAACCATTGAACTAATTATGCTTGTGACAGCGCCAACAATCATAATGTCAATCAACCACGCCCAAAAACGTGGCCATCCTTCTGCAACAACAAGTTTGGCACCGGTGGGTTCAAATACTTCTACTTCAGCTTTCTGAACTGCCTCGTCCATGGTTTTTCGATCTTCAGGAAGGAGAATCTCACCACACTGGGAGCAAAATGTACTATCTGGTTCATTCAAGGATCCACAATTCGAACATTGAAGGTTGAACTTAGGACTAGGTCTTATCACAGGTTCAACCCTTGTGGCAGGAGCTCCTTGATAATATCGGACACGTTCAGTTCTTGGTTTTTTGGTTCGAATTCCACTCCATACAAGAATGATCCCCAATAGGGTTATTAAGCCACCAAAGACAACGAGTACCCAACCAATGGCATTTATTATAGGAATTTTTGCACCTACACTGAAGGTAATATTCACATTGTTTTCTGCTCCATGATCTCCAGCAGGATCTTCATTTATTAATACTAGTGAAAGATCTCCGCTTGTAATATCTAAGTACGAGGGAGCCCAAATAAATTCATTACCCGTGATGCCAGTATCAGCGATCCAATCAACGGCGTTAATTTGAGGGAGATCTCTAGTTGATAAGTTTTCTATGAAGTTTAACTTCATTTCAAACTGGGTTTCGCCATCCGTTTCCCAACCAGAGTAATACTCAAAGTTTTCAATTTGTACATAGGAAACATTTGAAGTTAAAACGTTACCAACTTCAGCAGTTGTTGTTAATCCTACAAATACCTTTTCATCAGGAGATTCTCCATGAACCTCCATTTTTAATGTTATAAATCTTGAAGGATCAATCCTTACACCCATCTCTACATCCTCAAGAGGGATGTCAATACGAATGGCGGCATATCCATCTTCTGCAATATTAATACGATTTGACATGAAATAACCGTGATCATCCGTAAAAAGAGGCACGATAAGTAGAATCGCACTACCTCCAATAAAGATGGGGAATCCTATCATTATTATAAAGAACCCAGCAATAAGTTTTATTGCACTTGCCATATTTTTTCATCTACTATTAATATCTATTAGGTGTGAGTGCTTATTCTTAATAAAAGAATAAAGCTTGCGGCAGTAATCAAAGAGCCTCGAATAGTTTTTATGCTATCATCAGTTTTTATCCGTTCCCTTTTCTTAAATAACTCCGTCCTATCGCGACTCATATTTTATTAATGTGTTTAAAAGCGCTCTTTCTAAATTTATGCCAAGAGAATTCGTTAAACAAACCATTGCGAAAAATAAATCCCCACACTCTTCTTCAATAAGTAAATTCATGGATTTTTCGTATTTCTGAGGTGAAATTTTTCGGACTCCCGCAAACATTTGCAGAGATCTAGATAATTCCCCAAGTTCCTCTGTAATTGCTGCTAGAAGCCAGGCAGTGTCCCAATATCCTCCATGAGATTGAATAAAATTATCTACTTTGCTTATTAGTTTGTTTAACTCCATAGTCTCACATTTCCAGAAAAGTATTCAATTATTACAAATTTAAACAAAATTGCAAAAAATTTTTGGTGGGTCGAAGAAATTTTAAAATTTCCCAATTTTGTAAGTTTGTTGTGTTTTCAGAAGAATTAAAAGAGGTAAAACTAATGAGCTATGTTGAAAAAGCATTTTGGGATTATTTAAAATCAACACTATTTGGTGGCATACGAATTCTCTTTTCTAGGAGATTAATTCTGTTTAGTTTAATTTTATTCATAACTTCAATCATGACAACAGGAGCCGTCCTTCTTCAAAGTCAGACGTCGGAAACAATCTTAATTGGTGACTTTACCCTTCTTGAAGTAACCTTCATGGTGCAGATTAGTATCGCCTTAGGATTTATAATTTCAGGATTAGTTTCAAAGAAATTTAACACAATTTTTCGTTTTCTTCTTCTTGCTGCGCTAGTTATTATTGCCTTAATTGTGTTATTTCTGGATATTCTTTCTGAGTTTTTAATTCAGTATTTTCCACTTGTAGCGTTTCTAAGTTGGGCGTTCCTTGTCCCCCTCGCCTCATTTGCTTTTTCAAAAGGGATGTTTGATAATAAAATTACTGGAAGTGTATTATTCTTAGGAAAGCCAACGACTGATCATAAATCCATCTTTTCTGGTGTATTGTCACTTGTTGCTGTAGCCTCTCTTCTATGGAATATTATTATGGTATATGTTGGTTTCACTGAAAATCGTCTAAGCTATTTAGTACTTGGGGCCATTGGGGGTATTATTGCCCTCCTTATAATTTTAGTGGTTCAAGGGTGGATCTTTAATGACGATGTCTTTAATACAACTTTGGGATTCTTCTTTATTATGACATTACCCAATCAGATTATGATCTTTCTAACCTCTGTAACTGGATCTGAAAGTATTATAACCAGTTTTGATTATTTTTTCGTGATATTTTCGCTTCTCTATAGTGCTCAGAATATCTCACGTCGTGTTAAAATGAAGGGGGTTGTTATTGACCCTGAAGATTCGAAAAAACCAAGTAAAGAGGATCCATTCCGTATTGGTCGATTCATCGGGTTTATCGGTGGCGAGGGAGTGGTACTAATTTATTTGGGCCTTGCTTTAGGGTTTCATCTTACACAATTACAGGTAATGAGTGGTGAAGCAACTGCATGGAGTCAAATTTTTAGTACGCTATCCTTCTCTGAAGGGTATCACGATATCACTATGGTGTTCATGGTACTAATTCTCGTTATTGTCTGCCTCTTCTATACATTACAACGTGGAAAAGGTTACTGGGAAGCTGATATCTTTCGATTCGATTTTCTCCCTCCTTATGAAGATCTTGTTGATTATATGGAACGAATTAAAAAAGGAGAAATAAGTAAAACAGATATAGCACTCACAGTTGGGAAGAAGGCAGTTGAAGCAAGCGGCGTTGGGATTTTCTCTGCTGCAAAAAAATTCCGGAACAGAATATTTAGGGAAAAAAGGGAAGAATAACAAAAAGATATCCTCGTGGTCATTTGTTCCTGAACAAATTCAGGAATTCAGGAATGTTCTAGGACAATAAATGTCCTAGATATCACTTCCATAATCACTGTTTCTGATACTACCCTTTGACATAATGTTGTGTTTATGAATGGACTCCTGAGAGACAGTTTTTGCTCGAATTTCTAATTTCTGATCTGAGAAGTGTTTTGAAGCAAGTTGTAACAGGTTGCGAGTAACGTCTTCAACAAACAACGGATTTTCCCACATTTGATTAACAACCCATTGCTCATCTTCAGTTTTCAGGAGAGAAAAAGTCGGAGCTGAGAAACTTTTATCGAGAATAACACTAACGTCTTCCATATCAGGAATATTTGGTGTTGGCCCCTTTAAACTGATTTCTGCATACGCACGTTGGATGTGGGTATAATGTGTTGGATTCTGAGAGAGAGCATGAGGACAAGCAGTGCTTCCATAGGTTCCTAGGGTTAATTGATGAAGAATTTCCTCTTTATCCAACCAAGTTGTCAAATGGGCGTTATAATTTTCTAATGAAGATCGTCGTGAGACTGGGGTTGTTCGGGTTGTGAAAAAAATAAATTCAAGAGAAATTGATCCTTTCTCAAATGGATGGCGTTCATTTAATTTCTTTAATACGTGAACTGACATTTCTTCCAAAGAATAATGTACTTGCACCTCACTTGACAAAATTTCCGAAATAGATTCTACAAACCGAGATAAATGAGCTCCTTTTCGTGAAGGGGGCAAATTGATTACAACACTTACAGTAGGTTGATAGCGATAAATTTTTGTTCCGCGAGTAATAGAGACTTGAGTTTGAAAATCTGTGACTCCAACTTCATCTAACGATAATGAGATAACAGGGATTTGGTCTTGTGTTTCTTTTTCCATTCAAACCAGTCCTTCTTCCGCTTCAAGTGAAAATTTGCCGCAATTAAAATACTTATGAGTGGTTTTTTTCCTAAAAATTTCTAGATATAGACGAAAAATGCATGGTAATTGACTAATTGTCTTCAAGAGAAAAGAATTCTTCTCGTTAAATACAGGAAGAAATGAAAGATTAGCTTAGTTTCACAAATGAAATGAAAAACAAAAATAAAATAAATGTGTACATGGCTGTTTAGAGAAATACAACCTACTTTAGAATCAGTAGTCTTTAGAAAAGGCAATTCAAGTATTATACACCCTTATGAGTGTATCCCTATTCATCTAATAATAAGAGGTTATTACAAAATCAGATCAGATTATTTAGAGTATCAAAATCTGAGATTGTTGAATCAGAGTTGGAAATAAAATGGTTACTCCTAAAGTGATAAGCATTTATTCACGGACTCCTGGCTGTGGGAAAAAGACAATAGCACTAAATTTCTTTTTAGCTTATACCCGTTCGAGTCCTGGGCTTAGAACTCTTATTGTAGATTTTTCAAACACAGAAAAGCTAAGATACACCCTATTGGGATATCGAAAAACTCAATTCACTAGTCTAGGATTTCTAAGTGAGATTTCTGAGGATATTCTCGTTAATGAGTCACTATCAATATTCGAAGATGAAGATAAGGGGTCCTACGTTCGTGTTCTTCCTTCTGCTGGTTGCCCGATCACTCAACCTGATTTAAGAGAACGGGTAAAATATCGAGTAAATGCCCTCTTTTTCAAGGATATCATAGATCTTCTAGTATTCATTTTACCCATTGATCTAGAAGAATCTTCCATTACGATGGCTTCGATTCTTCAGAGTGACATGGTCTGGGTTGTTTCTTCCGAAAAATATCCAACATTTCACTTAACTAAATCTACTATTCAAAATTTTTTGTCCTTCCTTACTGCGCCTACTTTGCTGATAATGAATATGGTTAGACCACCTGTAGTCCTTGAGAAATATGAGCACGCTATGGCCCAAATTGAAGCAAAATTAAGGCATCCTGTCTTTTACTCAATTCCTTGGCTTTCTGAGATCAATGAGTTTTCAGACCAAGGGATTTATGGTTTGGAACTTCCCCATTCCGATATTAATGAAATATTTCAAGATTTGAGCTATAAATTCCAAGAAATAACTGAAAAAGAAGAATTTAGAAAATCTACTGACGAAGCTGAAGCAGCTCCAATTGCATTATTTTTAACAGATAGAAGTTCAGGGTCAACAATGTATTATTATTTTTTTGGGAAAGCAGAGGACGAAATGAAAAACCCCGCATTAATAACAGCAGCTTTGACCAGTATTGCTCATATGGTATCAGAAACAGCTGGACGACGGGGTGATTTACGCTATATAGATAATGGCAATATGAAGATCGTTCAAAGAAAAGGAGAAAGAGTTATCGGAATTCTCTATAGCCCTGTTATGAACGAAATTCTTGCTGATTTACTTTATCAATGTATCACTCGATTTGAAAAAGAGTTTGAGGACGCCATAAATGATTTTTCTAAGACTGGTAAGATCGGAGGGTTTGCTGGGACCACTGTGATTGTCGAGGAAGTCTTCGAATCCTATGTCTTTGACATCGAGACAGTAAATGAACAGTTACGTCAAAAGATTCTTGTTTATGGCACAGAAAATGATCTTCTGAGAGGAAATTCAGAGGATCTATTCCAAAAATTTGTGCAAGATAATTATACTGATCCAGCTATCAAAGAATTATTGTTGTATGAATTTACGATCCCACACAATGCGAGACATGAATATTTAATGGAATTAGGAATTAATCCTCGGACAAAACAGCGAAAATTGGAAGAAGAAACTGGAAGAAAACTCTGTTCTTGTACCGAACTGCCCAAGTATGTTCAGATCCAGGCGTTCGATACATTGGGGATATTAGATCTACCTGAAAAATTGAGACCAACAGTTAGTGCTATACTTACATCAAAAGTCCTATCTCCAGAGACATCAGCGGAAATAACGCAACGCGATCAAGATTTGGAATACGAATGTTTAGAGGAATTACGAAAACGTGGATATGTCAAATTAGTTTCTCCGGTTCGTTAACCTCCAGTTCGCAATAAATAGACAATGACCTTGAGAAAATCAAAGAAGAACTAGTTACATTTAAGTAATTCATATGTGCTTACGAGCCACTGAATTCGTTTCGTGTTAAATAATAAATTAACTAATCTGTAGATATCAAATGATATTTATGTTCGTAAGTAAAAACTGACATAAATCGAGTAAAACACAAATATCCCTGAATTTACGGGAGAAAAACATCTCCCTTAATCTGTAGTACGGGACTATATGAATCCTGATAATAAAACTGTGTACAACGGTTTTAATTTAACACACTGACTCTATGATATTAAATGATGAAAGATGAAAAGTGGTGAAATGATTGAGTGAAGATCATCGGTTATGGAAAATAGTTCTTGTTGGAGACGGCGCAGTTGGGAAAACCTCGCTTCGCAAACGTTACCTAGGTGAGGGATTTGAAACGGACTACTTGAGCACTATGGGAGCTGATTTTGCCTTATATGACACAAATATCAATGAAACACACATTAGATGGCAAATTTGGGACTTAGCTGGACAACCCGTATTTAAGGATGTGGTTAAAGCCTATTATACAAAGATTTTCGGTGGGGTTCTTGTGTACGATGTCACCCGTCGTTCTACATTCGAAAACGTTGAAAAATGGTTGAATGAACTCCAAGAGAATTCTAAGAGGGATAAAACAGTCCCCGTTGTCCTTTTTGCAAATAAGATTGATTTGCAGGAGGAAGGTGCCGAAACAGTTTCTCCTGATGAAGGTAAAGCTCTTGCTGATCGTCTAGGCTTGAGTTTCTATGAAACTAGTGCGAAAACAGGAGAAATGGTGACAGCTGCCTTTGAAAAGCTAGGAAAAGAGATTCTAGATTTCACTTCTTAACGAAAAGGAAAAAGCGAATTATTATTGTTTTGAATCTATATGATTAAATATTCGTTCTTTGGGACGAAAAAAGACATTTCTCGAATTGTCTCTCGATTTTCCAGGAACTTTTTCAAGGAAATCTAGATTAAAAAGTTTGTTAAGATGATAACTCGTCGTACTTCGACTTCTTCCCATTCGTTCAGCTACCTCAGAGGCAGTCATAGGTTTTTGAGCATCTACTAAAGTCTGGTAAGTCCTCTTCAAATGGTCATCAAGATGATCAAAATCAGTTTTGGTCACAATTTCAGCTGTTTTTTCTTCTTTTTTTCCTTTGAAAGGTAAATTTTTCTCTATTTGTCCTTCTAGTTTAGAAATTCTTTCGTTTAAGGTATCTATACGATTTGTTAATTCTGTGACGGTAGATAAAATTAATTCTATCTGATTCTGGACTGAAGGATTAGGGCTTTTTTTATGTGAGTTCAACTCAAGTGTGCTCCATGGGCAATTAAGTTGTTGCATTCAAACGCTTTTAAGGTTTAGCCTACCGGAAGCTTACCATTCTCTAAGATTGTATAGTTCTTGTTTTTGAATACGCGAGGAAATTCGACTTAAGCTTGGTGTGTCTAGGAGGGTTTTGAATCACTTAGGAAAGAATCCAAATAGACAAACATTTTGAATCTATGGTGGAAGATCTTAAAGGAAAAAATTAGTATTTTCACTTAGAAGTAATGAAATAGGGAATAGTAAAAATAAAAATGGCGATAATAGTCCATATAAGCTCTAGCAGTGTTATTTGTATTTGTTCCGCCAGAAGTAAAAGAAAAAGGTTTTAAGGTTTCATTGGAGAAGAGAAACACGATGAAAAATGTCACAAGAAGCAGGGTATTTATCACAACAGGCGCTGGAGAAAGTAATAGAATCAGTTGGGAAGCATAAGGGGGTATATGGGGCTGTATTAAGCGATACTGATGGTTTACCACTTCAATCAAGTTTACCTGAAGAGGACACAGAGAATGTAGCGGCACATGTTGCCTCATTAGTAGGAAAAGTAAGGAGTATCTCAAAAGAGATTTCACAAGAGGAAGCTAGAAGTGTCCGTTTGGAGCTAGAAGTTGGTGATGTAGAAATAATCCCTGATTATGATTCTGAAATTATAATAGTGGCATTAGTAAAGAGGGAGAGTACTACAATGACACTATCATCAAAGGATTGAAAAGGATCGTGGTCGTATGGCAGAAGATGAATATGTAATTCCCTCTGTGTTACAGAATACTATTAAAAGATTAGCGGCACGTCGTGGTGTAAAAGGGATCTTGGTTTGTGACGAAGATGGGCTCCCTCTTCAAAGTAATCTTCCACAGTCAGATGCTGAAAGAGTATCAGCCCATGTAGCTTCATTGACAAAAAAGGTTCGTAGCGTATCTGATGCTCTTAATCATGGACGACTCCAAAGTGTTTATGTAGAAATGCCCAAGTCAGAAATTATCATTACCCCAGATGAAGCAGCAGGGTTTACTATAGTTGTCTTGAAAGATCGGTCAGTCTAAATCCATCATTATAAAAACACAAAGAGATGTAATTGATCCTCATTCGTTTTTTTATCTGAAACAAAACTCTCAATCATCATAGTTACTTTCAGTCTCATGTAAATTAGTTTGGATTGCATAATAATTATTTTTTATTGAATCATGAAATACTAGCTTGATTTGGTTCTACTAAAGAAGCTAGTCTGGCAAACAAGTTTTTATAAATGAAGTCTACATTACTAGTGATAGCATAATCATTGTATTTAATATAATATAGTTGATTTTCATGAGTTATGATCCTCCAACACCATCACCACAGTTTTGTGGAAACTGTGGGCAAAAGTTACTAAAAGGAGCCACCTTTTGTGCTTATTGCGGGACACCAGTTCCAGCTACTGATACCTCTGGGGTTGTTACTCCCAAAGCACCTTCTGATTACTCATCTATCCCTCCAACTGTTTCCCCTAGAACCCATCCTGCGTATCCACCCACTTATAGACCCGAATACCAAATGACTGAGCCACCACTTCCTTTTATTCAACATTTCCAAGGGGCTTTATTGTCTCCTCAATTAGAAATGACGCAGATTATTAAACGACCGAATTTAACACATCCATTTCTTGTTGTATTGATAACAGGAATCATTGCTGGAATTGCTCTTTATATACTCACTCTAAAAACAACAATTGAATTTTCCCCCGAATTTTGGGAAAGCATGGGATTATCGGAGCTTGATTATGACATGGGAGAATCAATGCAGATTTTCATGATGATGACAGCATTCTTTACTCCAATTGGATTCTTTATTAGTTGGATAATCGGGAGTATAATTCTATGGGTATTGCTTGCTATTATCTCCTCCAACGTTCCTAAACATGAAAGAAACTTCAAAACGATGGCTACAGCCGTTGGTTGGAGTTTTCTTCCAAGAATTTTCAATGAAATAGTTCGACTGGTTGTTTTTGCAGTTTTTGTAGAACCTTCAACAATGGTAATTGACGATTTATTTGATTTTTCGATTCTGGGTGCACCAGCTGGTATAATAGGCGATATGCTTTTCTTTGCTGATATTCTTTTTCTTATTTGGGGTACAGTGCTGATTTATTTTGCTGTTAAATCATTAGATCCAGAAGGTGCACATGCTGTTATTATTGCGATAATTTACACAGTAATTATTTTTTTTGTTGGTTAAATCATTGTTGAATAGGATTCAGCTGTCAAAATAATTAAGTAATTCGCCTTGAGTGATAATGAACTGACAGCCGAAGCCATATCATATCATCTATTTTATCATATGATGCAACTTCAAAGAAAGGAGATTCATTAAAAGTCGAAATTGACTGTGGAAGGGTAAATAATGGCACCCCCTCATTCCCACAAATCACAGGTGCAATAGCAAGTTGTACTTCGTCAATGAGCTTATTTTGGAGCATACTCCCATTCAATCGGCTTCCTCCTTCCAACATCAGCTTTTTAATGTTGTAGTCTTTTTTCAAAATATTTAGAAGTTGAGGTAAATCTGTTAACGGGCCATTCCCACTTTCTATAACTCTACAACCTTTTTTTTCTAGATCATTTCTTTGTTTAAAAGAACATTGCGTTGTTGTGGCAATTAAGGTAGGGATATCAGGACGGTGGGTAATCACCTTTGCATTTAAAGGAATTTCGCCTTTTGAACTAACAACGATCCTAATAGGATGTCGTGTGGTACTTTTCC
>CP070760.1:98994-110727 GCA_020348965.1 Candidatus Heimdallarchaeota archaeon
TCAACTGAATACATTGAAAAAACTGGAAATAAATACGAAAAAACAATCCTAGAATTTAGTAATCAATTTCCTAAACTTGTCGAAGAGTTCACAGCATCTTATACAAATGATTTCAATATCTTAGACCGGACGTTTAAAGGAGCTATTAATAAATTTAAAAGTCGTTTACTGGATATTCAAAATGAGGTGAATGATCGACTAGGCAAACGAGTTTCACTTGGTAAAAGTGGTTTTGAAACTATTGGAAAATTAGTAGACCTATCACTAGAAGAGATTGATACCTCGTATAAAAGTATTGAGAGCCAAATTGAAGATATAATTCAAAATTCAGAACAATCTAGTTCATCATTAACGGAAACTGTGACATCAAATTTAAATAAACAAAATATAGAATTTCAACGGTTTTTGAGCGAAATAAAAAGTGATTTAACTGAGGTAATAAGCGATTCATACGACACTACAATTACTACTCTTCAATCTGTTTCACAAAATATCCGAAACTCATCTCTGCAACAAAAGAATACCATTCATCAGCAAATAAATCGGTTGTCCGAGCTTTTAGCTGAAAGAAACCGCCAGTATCTTACGACCGTAGATCAGGTACAAAATACATTTTTTACTAAAATAAACACTGATATTCAGGGATTGGTTGATCAAATAATCCAAAATGTGAATGACTGTTTAGCTACAATAAAGAACACTCTAGTTGGATCAGGTCAAACCTATTTTGAAATAATAGAAGCATCACTCTCTTCTATTTTCTCCTCATTGAATTCAGAGGTTGGCGATTTAACAACGAATTTAGATAACATTCAAGTGAATCTTGAAACAGAAATCAATAATTCAATAACAGATGTTAACAATACAATCTCCACAAATTTTACTCAATCAGTTGAGGCAATTCCCGACAAATTCTCAAGAGGTCTGGCGAAAGGTCGAGAAATAATTGATATATTGCGTGATATTAACACCATGGCATTAGAGATCCCAATTACACAAATAGAAAACACTTATCTTCAAATTGAATCCTTAGAAGGCATAACTAGAATACTTGAAGCAATGTTAGCTCGCACCAAAAGCACAATCCAGATAATCATCCCCCAAATTTCCCTCCTCCCAATTGAGGCAATAAAGCAGATAAAACGACGTAGGATTCAGATTTTAGCCCAGATTGAATCCTCTGACAATGTACAGGAACTAAAAGATTTGGATAATGTCCATCTTAAGGGTATTGAAGATTTAGGAAATGTGTACGCCATTGCACGAGACGGTACTGAAGAGATCATTATTGGTTCTGGTAAAGATGAAAAAATTCCCTTAGTTACGACAATTGATGAAGAACTTGCTGCTGTACTCAAAGAGATTATCCAGGACTATTGGCCCAGAGGGAGAGCAATCTGACCAATAAGGGAAAAACCAAATTCCTAATGGATCATCTTTCTGGGCATAAAATGAAGTGAGAGCTAATAAAACAGAGGTGCTAGGATTCCAATAAAATTCAATAACATAAAAGTCAGTGGTAATCCGAAATGGTCAAGCAATAATCCTCCAACACCTACATAGGGAATATTGATGAGGAGTATCAGAGTAGGGATTAACGAATAGATAGAGTTCCGATTCTGATCGGGAATAAAACCATATTTAGTAGGGACAGGACCCCAATATCGGCATTGTAACTTGCTAGAATTGGTAAAAAAAGAATATAGAGAGATTATTGGGTAAAAAAAAGGAAAAATGGAGAAGATGGCAACCTTTATTGGTAACTTTGCCATTTCTCCTCGAGGTTGGGATCTTGCAATGTTTCCATCATATATTTGGCATACTCTTCGCCAGTGGCACCAGTGTCTCGTCCAGTAAGGACAACCTTCTTCTCATACTGGGAACAGATCTCGATGGCCTTGTCTAGTTTATCAGCTTTCTCTGTGAATCCAATATGGTTCAAAAGCATAGAAGCTGCTTTAATGATGCTTGTGGGGTCAGCATATTCAACTCGACCGTCTTCAACCATCCGTAGAGCAGATCCGTGGACAGCCTCAAACATAGAATATCTCTTACCAATATTTGCTGCTCCAGCTGTTCCTAAACCTCCTTGAATTTGGGCCGCTTCATCTGTGACGATGTCACCATAGAGGTTTGGAGCGGTAATTACTCGGAAAGAACTTTGACGTGCTGGATCGATGAGTTTTGCGGTCATGATGTCGATATACCAGTCGTCCCATTCCACTTCTGGATAGTCCTTGGCTACTTCTTCAGCAATAGCGAGGAATTTCCCGTCGGTTTTCTTGACAACATTAGCTTTTGTGACTACCGTGACTTTATTGATATTGTTCTTCTTCGCATAATCAAATGCTGCTCGAATAATACGATCCGATCCTTGATTTGTAATCACTTTAAAGTCGATTGCTAGGTCATCAGAAACCTCTACACCCTTGGAACCAAGAACATATGCTCCTTCAGTGTTTTCTCGGTAAAACATCCAATCAATATCCTTTTCTGGTACACGAACAGGTCGGACATTGGCAAAGAGGTCTAGTTCCCGTCGCATTGCTACATTTGCGCTCTCAATGTTCGGCCATCCATATTTATTTCCTTTCCAGGGAGTAGTAGTTGGCCCTTTGAGGATAACATGGCATTGTTTGAGTTCTTCTAAGACATCATCAGGAATAGCTTTCATCACTTTCGCTCTGTTCTCGATTGTTAATCCTTTAATCATTCGGATTTCTATTTTTCCTGACTTGACTTCATCTTCTAGGAGGAACTTTAGAACATTAACCGCGTGTTCGGTTATTCTAGGACCGATACCGTCTCCGCCACAGGCTCCAATTATTATCGGCTTCAACGTGCTATAATCTGTCCAATCTGGCGCTTTTTTCATTCTTTCTACGCGTTCTAATTGCTCTCTAACAAGTTTTTCAAAATGCTCAGTTGCTTTTTTAACAAGTTCTTCAGACATTATTCATCACCTTTACGATTTTAATAATTTTAATTTGGTTGAATTAACTTAAATTTTTTTTTAAAGAGAGAAAGAAAAGGAATTCAATCCGCAAACAGAATTTCGTCCCATGGTTGACGATATAGTGCTGCTCTTTGGCGTTTCTGATCAAAGATATGTCCCATCATACCAATGGATCGTCCAAGAACGAATAATCCATTGAGAAGCTCACTGTCTATAACATCTTGTATCTCATCATCTGTTAAACCGAGATTTAATAGGAGATCCAAGAAGCATATTCCAATGCATCCATCCACGTTGAGAATAAGATTGTTTCGTTTCGCGGTCGTTATTTTCTCTACTTCTAAAGAGAAGTCAAGATGCGGATGTTTCTCAAAGTGCTTGAATACAAACTCCTTTAGAAGGGTGACACGAACATCAGGATTCTGGACAGACTTAATTCTATGGCCAATCCCAGGGATATTAATCCCTACTGCATTTTTCATATAGTCAACGAAATCTATAGGTTTCATTCCTTTGTCCACGGCCTCTTTGATGTATTTGGCTGCATCAGAGATAGCGCCACCAAAGCGTGGACCTATTGTCAAGATTCCACTTGAAAGTGAGGACATCAGATCTCTACCTGCTCTAGCAGTAATTATCGCATTGTGTGCGCCACTTACAGCAGGACCATGGTCTGCAGTAAGTTTTACGACCATTTCGATATAGTCCTGAGCATATTGGGGTAATTCTTTCTTGAACCATAGAAGACCAATTGTGTACCCTATCGATTTATTATCTCTGACAATTGTGTCAAGCCCAACTCCTGCGAACATTGGGACATCGCCTCTCTCATCGCTAATGGTACAGACAACATCAGTTGGTCTTCTAACAATCCCTAATCTGGAAGCTTGAGCATAATCCATCGGTAGTTTTGGAGGTTCAAACTCATCAATTGGGTCGATTTTTCCCTCGGCTTTAAGTGCTTCAAAGGTTTCCTTAATTTTAGCTCCTAATTCGTCATAAGTCTCTGGGACAATTACACCTGCTTCCGCAAGATATTTATTCTTGAAATCAGCGGTTTCTCTATCAGTACCAGCCATAGCTCCTGCGTGACCAAATTGTAGACCAGATGGAAGTAGCTTTGCCGCGGTTCCGATGCACCACATCACAACCGGTTTTTTAATCCTGCCATCTTTTACTGCCTCTGCGACTTCGAGTTCTCCTGTGCCACCTACTTCACCAAGGCATACCATCATTTTGATCTTTGGATTAGCTTCGTATCTAAGTAAATGATCAATTAATGTGGATCCTGCATATCTGTCTCCTCCAATGGCCACTCCTTCATAAATTCCATCTGAATTCTCTGCAATCATAAAATTTAGTTCGTTGCTCATACCACCGCTTTTTGAGACAAGACCGACACTTCCAGGACGATATAGTTTTGATAACACAATATTCTCGATAGTACCAGCTGTATTTCCTATTTTGAAAGCACCCGCTTTCATTCCTCCTACTGTAGCAGGTCCGATGATCATTTTACCTTTGGCGTTTGCAAGTCTAATTAATTCGCGGCTTTGACGTTCAGGAACACCTTCTGCAATAACAGCAACGGTTCTGATTGTATCAGATTCCAGTGCTTCTTTAGAAGTGGGAAATGCTGATCGAAATGATGAAAAGTTAACCACTACATCCGCATTAGGATGGTTTTTCATTGCTAGTGATAGTTGCCGATAGATCGGGATCACAATTTCTTTACCACCCCAGAAAACTTTGTGATATCCTATTGCTCCTAGTTGACTGGGTCTGATGATTGCTGCTACTGAAGGCGTGTCACGCTTGCAGACAAAATCAAAGTCTAACATCCGTTGGATAGCGTTTCTTTGAAAACCATATACAATGGCTTGTGTTTCTTGACTAAATAGTTCGTAATTTTCCATAATGTTATCCTCCTCTAATCTCTGGCTTTCAACCCCATTGGGACCACTCGTGTCATGTGAGTATACCGATCGTATACCTCGATGGGAACACCAATTTCTTCACCCACAGAGCGCATTAGTTTCAAGCCTTCTTTTTCATTAGGTCCCCCGCGTCTAACGAAAATCTTCACGTTTGCTTTCTTGAGTTTATCAGCTGATTTTCTCAATGCACTAACGATACCCGTGAAAGTTGCCTTTACATCGGTGAAATTTGCTATTCCTCCTCCAATTATTAAGATCTTTGGTTTCCCTTCTGGATCAGGCTTCTCGGTTATCAGATCAATGATGGTCTGAGCATAGAGTTCGGTATGTTCACGATTAGGATTCCCACTGTATTCACCATAATTACCAAGTTCTTTGGCAGCTCCCATATCAGCGATTGTATCAGTATAGATGACACTGGCTCCACCTCCCGCTACCATCGTCCATACAGGAGCATCCCTATTCAGAATTGTTAATTTTAAAGAAGCACCTGTCTGTTCATCGATACTGCGTACAAATTCTTCTTCTTTCGATAATACTTGCCCAAAAGCACGGGGAAATTCAATAGGATTATCCGGATTACCCCAAGTGTCAGGATGTTTGAAGGAAGCAGTATCATCTAGTCGGGCTTTCAGATCTAGCGGAACAATCGTTTTATCGTCTGTGATTGCGAATGGGTTGATTTCCAGAAAAGCAAAGTCTTGATCAACATAGACCTGAAATAATCCTTTAATGAAAGGTATGAGGACATCGCTGAGATCACCCAGATCGGGTAGTTTGCTTTTAAGGTCAAAATTTGTAATATCTGTTCCTAATGGAACAGAAACATGAGTCACTTTATCCCAATTCTCTTCTACGAAGATACCTCCTTCAAAACTGAAGTGAATGATGTCATTTCCACGATCAGATGTGAACGCCACATAGTATTCTTTTGAATGAGGGACGAATGGTTCAACCAGGATTCGTTCTAAAACTCCTGTTGTCGTGCCAATTGTTTGCTCTTTTCCTAATTTTTCGTTTGCAAACGCTTTGAGTCCATCTAAATCAGCATCGAGCAGGAGAAGCCCAGCTTTACCACGTTTACCAAAAAGTTGGTCAGGCTTTGCTGCCAGTTTCTCAGTGGTAAGCCATGGGTTGTCAGCCACTAATTTATTCCATTCAGTCTCAGGAGTCACAACCGCAAGTTTTCCATGATAATTATAATCAGGGAAGTATTTTGGTAACTCCGACATGAGTAATTTTTTTGCTGCATATTCATATATCGATTTTTGTGCCATTTTAGTTCACTTTGAAGAACAATAATTTGGAAAAAGACAGGAAAATTCTATAATTTCTTCTCAGTCCCACACTTACTTGTGAGGGAGATATTGAGTCTAGATATCAAAAATAGATAAACCAATAAGAATTTTATTACAAATAATGAAATTTACATTCCAATTATATTATGATGAATCAGCGATTTGTGTTTGGCAAAAACATTTGGCCATAGAATCAAGAGAAAGATTCATCGAAATGTAGAAGAATGAGAAAGAAACTTGATTTTTGTTCTACTGGAGTGGATGTTATATCCATCATCTAATCACAAATAAGCTTCCTCTCTTTAAATCTCATAAATAAGACCAAGATAACTAAGACAATCACAGGTTCGAAACCAGGGCTTATAGCTGTCGTAGAAGATTCGTCGAATATTACATCATTAATTTTGATTGATAAGTAATCAATCCAATAGGTTCTCTGGGTCTCCCATGTAACTGAAATTCCAAATGCAAAATAGATCAGTGATTCTTCATTGTTTGGAAGAGTGAACTTATGTTTCTTTAAAATGTATTCTGTCCACCCAGCTTTTTCTTCTGTATACCCAATCCTAGTAAAGTCCTCCTCTTGTTTCGTATCATTTGATGATGGTTTATACTCTCCAATAGCAGCAATAATTGGCCAAACGTTTATATTAGATTGCACTGATGACCATAGCCATCCAGAAAGTTCCAAGGAGTGTTCTGTCCCAGGTGATCCCAATGAGGCAACTGATATCGAAGCCAATAACCAAACAGATCCATCATCATGTCTACCATCAATATCTAGACGTATTGATTTGTTTCCATGATAAACATGATCCTTGTCCTCTACTACCTCAACTATCGGATCATCAGCGCCCTCAGGGAACCAATAATCCATTGTAAAGAAATACGAGTCCTCCTCGGGGAAAGGACCGGTGGGATAATCCTCAAATGATTGGATTCCCTGATTCTCTGCTGGGACAGAGATGATAGTCATACTAAGACAAATAATAGAGAAGAAAAATGGTAGTACTAAAGCTTTTATTTTCAATTGATTTACCCTTTCTATATTTTATGTTTATTAACTATGAAAGAAAGTAATGATTCCCTTAAAAGAACTATACATTAGAACAAGATTGTAGTTTGGAAAAGAATCGTGTTCTAAACTATGGACATTAATCTTGTAGGCAAATTGATTAATGCAAATAGCAAGAAGTGACCAAATTTCATTCACAATACTGTACTTTGTCATACGGTCAATTTTAGAGACTAGGAATTAGAAATTGATAAGCCTGGAAGATTTTTCTGATATTTTACTAAATTTTACATTCTGATTACATTTGTGTTTTATTGTGGTCAAAAGACCTCTTCCCACAGTCTAGCTGATCGTTTAAAGAAAAATTATTATAAGACATTGAAAGACACCAGCGTTATAGGGATGATCATTATGTCTTACCATGATATTTCGTTAGCCTATGGGGATGAAATAATTTCTGATTTTATCCCTGCTGATATGAATGTACGAGTTCTGGAGCCCGAAAAGGCAAAGCGAACCTTCACAGATCTCCAAGCTCGATTTGATGAAATTCTCCTCAATCCAGTAGATTCGCCACCTTTAGAGGAAATGGTTAAGAACCGCCAAAGGCCTAGAATTATGATCCTAGTAGATGATGCAACTCGGCCAAATAAGCACACGAAGATTCTTCTTCCCCTACTGTTTGATAAATTATTCAGTTATGGAGTAAAGAAAGAAGATATTCGATTAATGATTGCTTCGGGATCACATTCGCCGCCGAGTGACGAATTACTTGAGAATAAAATCCTGGGGCCTCAAATCTATAAGGACTGGAAAGATTTCGTCATCGTGCACAAACAAACAGAAAATTGTAGAAATATTGGGACCTCGTCGTTAGGGACACCGATTGAAGTAGATATTGATGTGTTAGAATCTGGTTTAGTTATTGCGGTCTCAGATAGCGAATACCATTATTTCGCTGGAGTGGCTGGAACTGTCAAATCGTTCTTCCCAGGGTGTGCTGGCAAGGAAACCATCGCCCGAAATCATCCGCAAATGTTTGATAAGGATCACGGATTTAAGCCAGCATGTCGTCTTGGTAATACTGCTGGTAATCCTGTCATCCAAGACATGATTGAAATGGCTAAAAAAACGAAAAAGATGGTTCCAGTATTCGATATTGATGCTGTTATGGAAGGAGAAGAAATTGTAATCTTAAACGCGGGAGATATCAACTCTTTACATGAATTAGTTCTAGAAACCTTAAAACCACTCCGAATTGTAGAGGTAAAGAAAGGAGCCGATTTGGTTCTTGTATCCACAGGAGCCTTAAGTATTAACCTATATCAAGGGGGAAAGGGTTTCCATGCTGGTTGGAATGCAGTGAAACAGGATGGGGACGTTTTATTGCTCGCTCATTGTCCTCTCGGACATGGATCCCAGAATTACTATGATACTATGCAGGAAATCAAGGGTATGGATCTTGACAGAGCAATGGATCATGTAATTGAGACGAAATGCAGTATTGATAATTTTAAAATTGGGAATCAGAAAGTAGTTGATTTGATTCGAATTTTACAGCGTTGTACGTGCCATATGATTACAGAAATGGATAAGGAAGAACTAGAAAGTATCTTTCAGATAAAATATGTACGAAGAGCTGGATCAATTCAAGACAGTCTCAGAACCTGGTTGCAGAAATACCATGAAGAACATCCTGGAGCCCTGGTTTTCGTTCTTCCTGATGCTGGGAATTATATTGATGTAAAGAATCGATAATTCTAATCTGATTCTTTCCTTTTTCTTTTTACAACCGTTTGAAAGATTAATAAAGGGAAATCTCACAAAAAGATTGGATTTCTTTCATCAGTGAGTATGCGCTCTCTATTACATCCTGTCTCTCGGTACAAGTTATAAAAATACAGATTTCTCCTTGCTTAGGTGATTCAACCCTAACTGACACTGTGTTTAAAGTGTTTAGTTTCTCTGCTATTCCTCTTTTTGTTCTAATTCGATCGAGCATAATTTCTTCTCCACTTGTGGCAATATTCTGCCAAGGATCATCCCAAGACGGTTGTGAAGGCAATCCATCTTTATTTAAATCGAAGTTTACAAGTGGAAGATTTTGGCGTTTTAGACACCCACTCATAATGATTTTATTTTGGTTGAATTCCACAGTAACCTGTTTGATTGATCCAGAATAAGGAATTATTCGTGCAATTGGAGAAGAACCATTCGATTCAAAGATCAAATCTTGGACTTGATACTGAAGAGAGGAAAATAATGAGCGTTTGTCCTCGCTCACAGGTTCTATAGAAGAGGGTAGATCAAATGTTTCCATCTGCAGATCGGTATCAGTTGTGACAAGTAGTTCGGTATCTTCACCCTCTTCCTGTACAAATTTATCCTCCAAGTCATTTATAGCTGGTTCTTTGTAATTATATTCCTCAAGTCCTATCAAAGGTTCTATTCTCGTTTCATCAAAAGATTTGATTTGACTTTCAGAGATTGATGGAATCACGATCTCTTTCTCCAATGTTGATTTAATTGATGGCACCCCTAAATGCTCTTTGACTGCTTTTTCGGGAACATCTTTGGAAAATTCTGGGAAATCCTCTGGAAACTGAAGTTCTTCTTCGATCATTGACAAGGAAGGGTCTTCTAATTTCATCAATTTCCAATCTACCCAATATCGTTCACTAATGCAAATAGCTAAAGAACAGGGGAGAAAAATGTCAATTGATCTTTTGAATAGAAGTTGAAGTTCTGCATTCTCATATACGAAATGCCTTGTACCAATTAGAGAAAAATACAGATCCTGATTTGAATCGTAAACCTCAAATTTTCGTGGAACCTGGGATCGGAAAGTCTTTGACTTAGAGGATGTTCTTATTGTGAATGAACTAGAGATTGTTTTCATTCTTCCTCCAAACGTGTCAAACAAGCTAATGGTTCCTAATTTTCTTCCAGAGGCGTTCAGAATATTCCATTTAGACCGCTTCCGACTGCATCTTATCTCTCCCAGTAATGATCCAGTAGTGTCTGTTAGTGAAAAAACGAATAGATATTTGCCAAATATACTTTCCCAGGTAAATAGTCCAACAATAATAATGATAATTGGTAGAATGAAAATTACAGGTTCGAACACTCCCCAAATACAAAGTACTAGTAATATGATGACCGAAACAAGAAATAACGGTCGAATGCCTCCTCTAATGGTCATAATTTCCTGTTTACTATCTCGAACTATGTAGGTACTTCCTAGCATGGGCCAATAGGGGGTTTTTTGAACGGTATATCTAGTAAAGGATTCTTCATCTGAATATTGAACTGGTATCGATTTTTGTCGGATTTGATTGATTCGATTTCCACATTTCCTACAATATCGTGCTTTCCTCTTTACTCTTGAACCACACTTTGGACACAATTTACTGGACTCAAAGTTATTTGAACCCATCATCATTATCTCTATTCAAATCTTAAGTAATTCTTGGTAGAAGAATCTGTCTTTTGACCAGTATTTTTTCACGAATGTCAATTCTTCAACACTATTATTTAGGAAACCCCCAATTTAAGCTTATTCATCACAGAAGAAAATTAAAAAAAAACGGGAAACCAACTGTAATCCTTAATCAGACTTCTCAATGGTCTCTAAATGGTCAAAATGTTCAACAGTAAGGTTTTCATTCTTAAAATACTCTGCAAATTTGGCTACTTGTAAATACGCCGCACTTGACAACTCGGGATCCCTTTCATCTAGAACTCCAGCATGCTCTTTGGAAGTCCAATAAGTTATCACCTTGAATTGCAGTTTTTCTTTATTATATATGAGTACAGTCTTTAACCATCCCTCTTGTTTGCTTAAAGCTGGGAAAGCATCTTCCGAAAGCATATTTTGAATTGTCTCTAAATCCCTAAAAGCCCTTTTTAATGCTGGTACTGTTATTATACGAACAAACATCTAATCACCTTAATTCCAAGATGTGAGATTACCATTTATTGTTAGATTACCTGTGTAAATCTTTTCCTTTTTAAATACATTTTTTGAGATTTACCAAGATATCTGTTGAACTCAATTTGTGTTTGAAAAATAGCCTCTTTATTTCCAATAAATAATTTAAGATACTGTCATCTCGTTGTCAATATCTTCTACAGAGTCGCTAAATTACGATAATCGTAAATATTGATAGTCTCTCGCAATACAATTGTCTGATGTGAGTAAAAGATGGGAATAGAAATTTCTTCTGAAAGTAAATTTAGTAAATTTTTACCAAAACACAGCAAAAAGAGCGCTTTTTGGTGGGTTCTTCAGCGATTAACAGGTGTAATGTTATTCTTTCTGATCCTGTTTCACATGATTATGAACCACTATTTAAGTGCCATTGCTATTACTGATGCAGGCTTTAATTCAATTGTTGAAATGTATGGATTAGCGTCATTCCAAGCAGTGCAATGGAAGATGAATAATTTTCCTTTATACCTCTGGATTTCGGTATTATTCGTTTTGACAGTTGTTTTTCACATGTTAAACGGCTTCAGGACAGTCAT
>CP070760.1:110827-121918 GCA_020348965.1 Candidatus Heimdallarchaeota archaeon
CAAACCGTTGATCATGTTATCACTGGAGATTATGCACTAGGATACTACAAAACTCACCCTTGTTTTGCACCTTTTGTTCATTTATTCATGATGCCAGAAGGAGAGATTTTTACCTGTTGTATTGTCGATCGCTCTAAGCAGAATTGCTTAGGGAGTGTACGATATCAATCAATAAAGGACATTTGGTATGGGTCATCATTTCAGAACTTACGTAGGAGAGCCCTTATAGCCCCCTTATATCCTATTTGCGACTCGTGTGATCATTTTCTCGAAATAAACCGTGAGATAGGAAATAAAATAGCTATTAAAAGGCATATACTGAAAGAAAAAAGGACACTGAAAAGTTAAGGTCTTACAAGATGATAAGATGGGACAATGAGGAGAAATTACTTAGAATTAAAGGCCGGTACGGCCCCAATATTGTCACACATTTAACGAATGATTATTTAACTGAAAAATTGAGAAATGAAACATCTTTCGAGAACCCCCAAGCTCTCGCATTTGGAGCAATCCTCTTCAAACATCAAGTATTACAAATTCTCAATGTTTTTAAATCAGAAATCAAGAGCTATTCAACTGTCTGCCCTACTTGGTCCTATAGAAAAAGACAGTCACGTTTCACAGGTAAAGATGTCATTGTATTTGAACGGCCTCTTCTTCGAACTCAATTGAAGTTGAAACCCACAAGAACAGACAATCAATTGAAATTATTTATCCAACTGCGTGAAAGAATAAGGAACCCAGAAAAAAAACCAACTGATTACGAATTATTACCAACTACGACTTGTGAAATCAAATTATTGCTTGTAGAGAAGTTAAAGACTGGAAAGATCACTCCTAAACCTCCACTGGGACAGTACCTTCTAGCTAAGCAGATTAAAGACCACTTCAAGACTATCTCCTCTGAATATCCTCTCCAACTTCGTGTCTCTGTCGAGCAAAGAGAGAAAAAGGAGCGACTGATCATAAGTGGGGAGTTAAGAGAAATAGGCATTGAAAGAATTATAGACTTTTTTGACGAATTCCTTTTACACTTAGGTGAATATCTTTCTGGTATAAGGATTTAACAAACTGCTAACTGGAAACAAAAGGTAGAAAATTCAGCTCTGAGGCGAGACTTTTAATCAAATCAAACGCTTTGATAATGTTTTCTGGATTATCTCGGCCTGCTTCAACAAAGATGATTGGCTGCATACTGTCATTGCTATGGATTGCTAACCTCATTAATTCTGGAAGATCTCGAAGTTTTAAACCGACATAGACACTGTTAATTGGACTCCTCTCGAGTTGAGCACTCCCTTCTGCATATCTGGTTTCCCATGTACGAGAGTCTGTATTGGGATCGACCCCAATTTCAAGATCTAAATGCTTGTTGAGGGCACTACGGCAGACCGCTGTCCAGACAAGACTGTTTTTACGGAGGCCAACAGCCAGTTCGGCAAGATATCCATATTTCGGCTCGAATTTCAAGTATGGTTCTCCATCATCAGATATTGTTGGCACTGGATCTCCAATATAGAAATCTAGCTTATCAAATTGCTCTTCTTCTTGAAATGTTAACTGAACCTGTATTATTCCTTTTATTGTTTCAAGTTCTTCCTCGGAGCGAATGGGTGCCTCATCTCTGAGTTCCTCGCTCTCAGTTTTTGCCAAAGGATCGAAAATAATATCGGTAGTTGCCTTTTTTCCAACTTCTTGGATCGAGGGGTCTTCCCAGTGGTATGTTTTCAATCCCCTCTCAAAGTCAATTACACTATGGGAACGATGAACCTGTTCTATCATGGATTGGGTTCCTTGGACAACTTGTTTGAGGGGTTGTAATGACCATTTCGAGTATTCCTGATAACTCGAACGGATGAGGTGATGAAAATCACCCACTAGCCGACTCATCTTTGAGGGAATTAAGTGTTCACTAGGGCCAAACACTTTTAGCTTAAAACAGATGATATCAGGAGAGGGGTAACTAATATCTAGTAGCCCTCCAGAAGCAGCCCAGCCTTTTGATGAGAATATTATGGAAGAATAGGTGTTGATCTGATCAAGGATTATTTTCTCCAGTGAATCTGATCTTGCCTGGATTAATCTTTCATCTTCCTTCACAGAAAAGCTAAATTTAAAGATAAAAGTGGTGATATCTCGCACTCTCCCCCCACTTTTTGTTTTTACTTTTTGATGGGAAACCATGAGAAATTTGGTTCCATCAAGCAAGTTTGTATCGAAGCGTAACCATTGAATGTAGTGATACTGTTTTCTAGCACCAGAATAAGGACTCCGGGTTACTCGATACGGTTGGGTTTTAGTTGCATCATTGAAATCGATAAAAACATCAATTTTAGAGCATTCTCCAATTAATTTCTGAGAAAGGACGCCCAGTACGCTAAAGCGCATTGTTTCGGCCTTAATTTGCTTAGCTTTCCCATAAAGAAAGGCTGCGATGATGATTGATCCAATTAATCCAAATATTGCTACGAATGGAGCAAAAGGATAGTATTCAAATAGTGGAGTAAAAAAATCAAAGAAAAATCCCAGCCCAAGCAATGCTGCGACAAATATACCCGCGACCACCACCACTGGTATTAGAGCTATTCGATAAAGCTGTCTCTGTTTTTGATATTGCATTTTTAGATTGCGACGGTGCGAACGTATTCTTTGGTACAGATGTTTAGCTTTTAATCGTCCCTCCCATTGGCCTGTAGCTGGAATAACCCAACTTCTTTGAGGATCGTGATATTGAACTGTCATGGGAATAGCTCTGCACTTCTATAGTTAAATACTTTTCACTCGATTGACTTTATATGATCAGATTAGATTAACTTAAGACGCTTTCAGACTGGAACTTCTTATAAATTTGACAAAAAGGTGGATATATGGTATTTCGATCCAATCCAACCATTTTATTTCTAACTGATGTGGTGGCTCCCTCCTATGGTGGTTTAGCAACTTCTAGTTACAGAATCATTAATTATCTTGCCGAAATCTATAATGTTGTGGTTCTTACTCCACAACAAAAAGTCTCTCCAATTCAAGAGAAACCTCAATGGCCCTCCTCTGTAAAGATTGTAACTTTTAAACGACCTGAAAGCGAGGCACGTTATTTAGAAAACTATTCATCTAAAGGGGAACAGCTCTGTCAAGAGGTCAACTTTTGTTTGATAATTGGCTTTTATCTCTATCGTGCAGGATTCGTTGCTACATACCTGGGACAACGTTTTCAGATTCCTGTATTATTATCAGCGCGAGGCAATGATATCCATCGATGTTTGCTCCATCCAGATCGTCATTCCTTTATTTTATATGCCCTAAAGAACTGTTCATTATTTACAGCTGTGTCGGAAGAACTAGTTCAAAAAGCGAGAGCCTTTGCTCCTGCTCTAATTAATCGATCTTTTATTGTTGGAAATGGTATTATGATCAAGGAAATCGCAGTTCGTCCGAAACGGGGTGTGGAGGGTGAAAAAAGCCCTCGATTTACCCTAGGATTTGCAGGGGATAATAGAAAGAAGAAAGGTTTTCACGTTTTATTACAGGCTTTACACTTGATCCCTTCCGAATTCCACTCACGAATTGAAGTTAAGATTGCTGGTTTCTTTGATGAGGAAGAATTAAAGAATTTAATTGCTCCATTAAAGGCATATTTTCCGATTCATTATTTAGGGTGCCTCCGACAAGAAGAAATGTCTTCCTTTTACAAAAGTTTGGATCTCTTAGTCGTACCATCCCTCCATGACGGCTTACCTAATATATTACTAGAAGGAATTGCTTCGGGTATTGGAGTTGTAGGTAGTCGGACTGGAGGAATCAGTGAAGTATTAAAAAACTTTCCAGAGCTTCTTTTCCGCCCAGGCGATTCTCAAGAGCTGGCATTTCTTCTCACCAACCTACTTCAGGGAGTATGGGATACTTCCAAATTCATTGAACCCTTGAGAGATTATTGTCGTGAACACTATTCAGAAGAAGTAGAGAAACAGAAGTGGGTTAAGGCAATTAAACGAGCAAGTGAGTGCTAAAAGATACAGAGAGACAGGCCATTCAAAAAATAATGACTACCCATCAATGAAGAGGAAAAAGGGGAAGAATTATAGGTCTTTCAATTCCTCTTCCTTGATCACGCGGCGAAGAACTTTTCCAATTGTACTTAATGGCAATTCATCACGAAACTCGACTTTCCTCGGACGTTTATAACCTGCCATCCGATCTCGACACCACTCGATAATTTCCTCTTCCGTGGCAGTCTCCCCGTCCTTGAGAACTAAGAAGGCTGCTACATATTCATTCTTTGGGTCTCCATTCTCTACGTGGGGTAATCCAACGATTGCTGCCAGTTTGACTTTAGGATGGCCATACAGAATGTCCTCGATTTCACGGGGGTATGCTTTCAAGCCCCCCACGATTATCATATCTTTTTTGCGATCTGTGATTACTGTGAAGCCTTCGGCATCCAGATGCCCGATGTCTCCAGTCAGGAAAAATTTCCTTCCATCAAACTCACGAAAGACTTTAGCGGTGGCCTCAGGCCTTTTCCAGTACCCTTTCATGACTTGGGGGCCAGACAGAGTAATCTCTCCATCTTCTCCGTGTGGTAATTCTGTATTACCAGTCTCAAGATCCACGATCTTAACATAAGTGTCTGGTAGTGGAAATCCAACTGTCCCAAATTTTCGTTGGACTTTATTTGTAGGATTTAAGTGAGTACAAGGGGAGGTCTCTGAAAGTCCATATGCTTCATAAATGGTTCCCTCTGTGATTCTTTCGAATTCTTTGGCTAATTCGGGAGCTAACGGGGCTGCTCCTGAACCACATCCTAGAATAGAGGTTAAATCATATTTATCGGGATCAGTCGAATAGATAGATACAATTGCTGAATAAATTGTTGGTACAGCATGTAGAATAGTTACTTTGTGCTCGTGAATCGCTTCAAGTACAACTGAAAGGGGAGGTTTTCCAGCTCTGGGGTCAGGAATGGGGATAACTGTTGCTGCTTTGAATGCACCCCCAATCATAGTAAGAGTTAAACCGTATGAATGATACCAGGGAAGCGCGCCAACAAATACTTCTTTTCCATAACGAAGTTTAAATGGTTCTCCCTCATCAGGATTAATCCAGATGTATTCTTCTAGTTGTAAGATATTAGAATAGATGTTTTTATGCGTTAACATCACTCCCTTCGGCACACCCGTTGTCCCACCCGTATAAATCAACACTGCTAAGTCTTCTTCAGGGTTAATCTCAATGATTGGCTTTTCGGGTTCATACGATGCGATAATGTCTTTGTAGAAGAGCGTAATTCCTTCCTCATGATAAGGACTTTTGGGAACTTTTCCTAGCAGACCTCCAAGTAATCCCTTCATTTTGGATAAAAAGTCCTTAGCACTACAAATAACTACTTGCTTGACTTGAGTTCCTTTGATGGCCTCATAAGTAGTAGGAGCAAATCTTTCGTGATCAAAGGCAAACACCATAACTGCTTCCGAGTCTTTAAGTTGGTATTTCAGTTCCTCGGTGGTATAAGTTGGATTACACGTTACGACTGTCGCGCCAGCTTTTAGAATCCCAAAGAAAACGATTGGGTAGTGCGGTAGGTTAGGTAAGAAGATTGCTACTTTGTCACCCTTTTTTACCCCTTGTGCTACAAGGAAATTCGCCACTCGATTCGCCGCGTCATTTGTTTCAGCGTAAGTTGTGGTTGTCCCTGAGAATATCGTATAAGGTAGTTCTCCACTTTTTTCAGCACTTTTTTCGAGTATTTTGTAAAGTGGTTCATTAGGGTAAGGTTCTAACGATATCTTGACGTTGTCTGGCCATTTGTGTTTATGCCAAATTTGTTCTTCCATTTGTTATCATCCTCAATAATTTCAATAATTCCAGTAGTACAATGCTTTGAGACCTATTATTATTATAATTTTTGACTTTCTTTTTTTTTTATGAGAGGTGCTAATAATTCTGAAAATAGATATATAATTTTGAATGCCCTTATTCACAAAAATACCTTCTAAGTTCTTTAAGTTCAGAGTGATTGTCAGATGAAATCGAGATTTATTGACCTAAGTCATCCGTTTGAAGATGGAATGCCTGGTTTTAGAATGAAAGATCCCCAGGGGAACGTAATAACCTATACGGTTAAGATTCGGCCGTTTCTCACTCACGAACAGACTAAACCTTTCTATAAGGGGCTGGCCTCTTTTGAGATCACTGAAATGTACTTTCAAACTTCAATTGGCACCTACCTCGATTCCCCTTACCATCGTTTTCCGAATATGCGTGATATTAGTCAGCTCCTTCTTGAGGAAGTCATCCTTCCTGGAATTGTTATTGATGCGCGAGATCTACTACCTTTTCAGCCATTAGAGACCATTGTTTCGACCTTGGATCTGTCGGGAAAAGCCATTCTGTTCAATTTTGGTTGGAGTAAGCATTGGGGGGAAGAGCAATACAACCAATACCCATTTATTTCTGAAAATATAATTGACTATTTGGTTGCCCAAGAAGTTAAGCTAGTCGGAGTTGATACCTTAAACATAGATGATCCTCAAAATTTATCTCGACCCGCTCATACTACGTTCTTAAAAAACGATATTTTAATTGTAGAGAATTTAACAAATCTTGATAAATTACATAACAAAAGTTTTCGTTTTTTTGCAGTCCCTCTGAGGGCTAAAGAAGTAGCAGCATGTCCAATAAGAGCTTTTGCTGAGTTAAAGCTTTCGTAAGAGAGATAAGGTTGCTAATTATTTGTAAATAGACTACAAATGAAGCCTCAAAAAAACCTAGGCATCACTTTATCGTACGATTTCATTCCCCCTACCTTATGTAATGACCTACTTCGCGTTTTAGATGACTCTAACTTCACTCATTTATTTGTTCCAGAAATTTGGGGTCGGGATGCGTTCACCCAAATCGCTTCAATGGCCAATCATACTTCAAATCTCATTTTGGGAACAGGAATCGTTAATTTGTACTCCCGTACTCCAGCAACCTTAGCTCAAACTGCTGCTGGACTCCATGAATTGACTGATGGGAAGTTTATCTTGGGGTTAGGCCTTAGTGGACCTATTGTCATCCAAGACTGGCACGGGGTTGATTTTTATCACCCTTCTCCCTTGCAGCGGACACGGGAGTATCTAGAGATTGTCCGATTGATTTTTTCAGGAGAACGCGTAAATTACAGTGGTCAGCTTTTTTCTTTAAAGAATTTCAAGTTAAATTATGACACACCAGTGGAAATTCCGTTATTTCTGGCAGCAATAGGTCCGAGAAATGTGCAACTTGCTGGAGAACTCGCTGATGGGTGGCTCCCCATTTGGACTTCATTCACATTATCTCCTAAGCCGAAGAAAGATTTAGAGAAAGGATTGGCACAAAGAAGCCCGAAATTAAGAACTTCGTTCGACATAGCCCCCTATGTTATTACCGTTGCTTCTGATTCAGAAAAGGCGAGGAAGCTGGTTCAAAAACACCTTGCTTACTATATCGGAAGTATGGGCACTTTTTATTATCAAAATATGAAGAGACTTGGATTTACGACTGAAGCCGATAGGATAAAAATTGCATGGAATGCTGGTGATCGAGAAATTGCAGCACTCTCCGTGTCTCAGACCATGGTAGAGAAAGTGGCAATTCTCGGTAAACCTGAAGACATTGTTACTCGGTATCAAGAATTACACAAAAGTGGGGTGAATCTCCCTGTTGTCATGCCCCCCTTTGGTTGTCCTCCAGACTTAGCAATGGAAACGATTGCTGCTTTTTCAGAACTGTGAATTATCAGGAATTGTTCTGGTCTTCAAGAATTTTATTCAATTCCTCGTCATATTCATATCCTCTTCTTTTCTTCAGCAGTTTAGCTGGAGCGCCAACCCATACACCTCCAGGAGGGACTTTTTCCCCTTTTTTGAAGCCGCTCATTAATCCCATCATGGTATTATCACCAATCTCAACACCTGGACCAACAACACAGTAAGATCCAATTGTAACATTCTTACCAATTTTTGCTGGCTCAATTACGAATTGTCTATTCTCATTTGCATGACCTGCTAAGGCGGTATTCCATCCAATAAAAGTATTATCCCCGATCTCGACTAGTGGACAGTCTATCCAAGTATTTGTTGCTATATGAACATTTTTCCCACATTTTAATCCATATAACCGCATTCCATAGGGAAATAACAAGACTCCCCATATAAAGGGCAAAAAGGTAAAAACCTTCAACATCGCCTTGAAAATCCCATCTGCCGTTATTCGTATTGCTATTAATCTTCCTTGACTAGAATGATGAGGATATTTGCCTGGTTTAATTCTATACGGTAATGTCAGTCTTACAACAACTTGAGAATGGACCACTCCAAAAAATATGACAGTTGTACAGTATGCTAGGAACACATAAAGTGGGGCTAAGAGACAATGAACGAGTTCAGGAGGTTCATTCAGATAAAAAAAAAGTAGCCATCCTTCGGGGAAAAAGGAGACTATAAGGACAATTATGGTCAGTAAAAAGTATATTACTAGACGACCAGTATCTATTAGAGTGCGGAACGACATAGTGGCAAAAATTGTCTGTAATCATTTAAATGATGTCTTGAATGGAAAGGTACCAAAATGAAAAAATTAGCGGTTTCAGATTATGATTTTTTATCCAATATCAGAAACTCAAAATGGCTGGAACTAGAAAATTCATTATTTTTTTCTCGGCTTTGTGGAGATGCTCATCAAATGTTCTTCGACCAATACTCATCTCGTTAGCCAATGATTCAGTGAGTCCTTTTGGACGGGGAGTATCATAATAACCATTTTTAAAAGCTAGTAGAAGAGCCTGATGTTGTCTTTCGCTTAACATTTTACTTAGATCATCAATTGGAAGATAGAAAGGATATGGCTGGTCGCCACTCTTCAAAGGAGCCAATTTCAACACGTTGACTTTAGCAGCAGGAACTGTTCCTTTAATATCTTCTAAAATCATTTCTGTATCACTGGGAGTTACAATAAGGTTCAAAATCTCTTTACCAGCGAAATATTTTGTGGGAGGTAGTTCTAAACAATCATATTTGCTGAAAACAGCATCTAGAGGGAATTCAGCACACCTACAAAACTTAAAGAGCAATTGAACACGAAATTTTTCAGGATATATTTTCACAACGCTGCCAAGTTCTTCCTCTAAATCTATAATTGCTTTTTCTAGAATTTCCTTTACTTTTTTTTCCCCCAATCCTCTTGGTATTAGCTCTATGATGTCATGTTGGGTATTACACCATAGTTGAACCTCTATATTAGGATGACGGTTTGAAAATTTCGAAAATGAATTAGCATGCCCATCTAGGTGCTGGATTTCCAATTTAAAATTGTAAAGCATGACATTTCCCACTTCTCTACTATCTTTGGAAGTTTATAACACTTTCTCACTCTACCTCCTAACGGAGCTATAAATCCTAAATCATTGTAATCTCACATGTTAATCATGCAAGTTACTCAAGAAAACAAAGCCCAATTAGTCCTCCTAAATGCCAATATTATATGGGGAGTCACTCCAATATTCTTGGAAATAGTATTACAATATCTCACTCCTTTACAGACAACAACTATACGCTTTGGAGTCGCTGTATTACTATTATCGATCCTTTTATTCTTGTTTAAGGGTCGAAATGGCTTTTCATTACTATCAACCCGAACTGTCATTGTGTTAGGATGGCTAGATGCCTTTGGATATCTTGGTGCTACAATTGGTCAAGATATGACAACCCCAGGCCTCGCTACTTTACTTTCATCATTTTATGTTTTCATGGTGCCTTTTATCGCGTGGAAGCTTGAAGGAACAAAACTCAACCTAAGAATAATTCTCTTAGGATTGATGGGTCTTCTGGGTATTTTTTTGATAAGTTTTAATGGTGATTGGGCAAATTTAACAGGTTCTTCGATCTCTGGTATCCTTGTTCTAATGTTTTCAGCCTTGTTGTGGGGTTTTTACACTGTTATATCAGGAAAATATTTGAGTATTGAGAATCCTGATGGTAAAAAGATCGATATGATGAGTTTTACCTTTGCTAGTCTTTTCCACACATCTGTTGCTCTTTTTATTCTTTCAGTGTTAATTGGTGGTCCATCCATTTCCCTTCCGCTAGAAATTCTTCCTTACGTCGTCTTCTTAGGAATTTTTCCGACTATTATCGCGTTGGGATTATGGAATTGGGCAATTGCACGATTGGGTTCGATAAGTACCTCCTTTTTCCAGTTGTTACAGGTTATTGTTCCATTCATTCTAGAATTCCTTTTGTTGCAACAATTTTACACGAGCTGGATTTACACTGGAATCGTTCTTATACTATTATCAACTATTTGGATCCGTGATAGCGACGAAATCACGACTGAAAAATACTGTACAGAAGAAGTTTTTACTCCACAAGAGCTGAATCCAATGATTTCCTTGAGTACGTGCAATTGCTGAGAAAAAGGTTGAGTACCTTTTCTCACCATATTTTAGGAATTAACCGATACCTAACTTGCTGCATATATTCCTTGTAACCTTTCAGTTCCTCAATTAGAGTTTTTTCTTCGTAATATGCTCGGACAGCTATGAGAATAATTGCAATAATCGCTGGAGGAAGAGCGAACACCGATCCTAATGCAATCGGGAATGCGATGATCAACATCCCGAAACCAATGTACATTGGATGTCGCACATAAGCATAAGGTCCCGTTGTTATAACCTGTTGGCCTTCTTGTACCTTAATTGTTTTCGAGGCATAGGAGTTTTCTCGCATAACAAGGAAGAGAATGAGAAAAGAACAGATAACAATTCCGAATCCAATTAGTTCTAACTCAAAGGGTACTCTAGGCCCATCAAATCGGACATTAAAAGCTGTAATGAGAAACATGGAAAAAAAAGCAATTCCTGTTAGAACCAAGAACACTGTATCAAAACTTTTCTCGGGTTTTACCGATGATCTCGATTGTAAAACCGTGGGGTCTCGTTTCCAGAAATAGAAGACGACCCCTAATACATAGAGAAAAGTTACGATGAGAAAAATCCACGCTTCGGGCCATTCAAAAGTACCCGCAGGAATAAAGAAAAATAATCCATAGATTATGAATCCAACAACTACTTGA
>CP070760.1:122018-132945 GCA_020348965.1 Candidatus Heimdallarchaeota archaeon
AAATCGATCGTGGCTCAAATTCCATGGTTGTTATTGATCGGATTGCTTTAGATAATTATTTTGCGGAGCGTGCAACAAAAATAGGCTGTAAATTCTTCCTTGGACATAGAGTAAGACAGGTTAAGAACAACGGGAATTATTGGTCTTTATATATTAAGCATAATAATAAATTGAAAGTTTGGAAATCTAAACTATTGATTTCAGCCGAAGGAGTTCATGCTCGATTGGCTGCTTCGCTAGGATTACCATTTCCAGATAAAAACTGGCTTTTTCCTGCAATCCAAATGACATTTGAGGGAGTTACAGATTTTGACAAGGATTGTGTTGAATTATTTTTTGGACGTAATTATGCACCTGGGTTCTTTGGTTGGTTGATTCCAGTCAATGAGGAATTAGTACGGGCTGGTGTTGCTATTGGACGTGTTTTTAATGGAAAAACTCGATTATTCATGAAAAGATTTCTCAAGAAGCATCCTCATTTGAGGCAACGTTTTAAAAAAGCAAAAATTAGAGAAACATACGGAGGACTTGTTCCTGGAACTGGGCCAATCAAGAAAACCTATCTTGACCGTTTTATGGTCATAGGAGATGCTGCAGGACAATCTAAGGCAACAACCGGTGGGGGGGTCAACATCGGAGGATATTGTGGTCGTTTAGCTGGAATAATGGCTGGTAAAATCATTTCTGAAAAACTATCTACTTATAGAGGTTGTTTAGACTATCAACGAAAATGGCAGGCTCAGTTTGAACCTGATCTAAGCATTATGAAGCTTTTTCGACGTATGTTAACTCCACTACCTGACAAAACATGGGATAAAATAATCCAAATTGCTAAAGAAACAGATTTACAAGGATACCTCAAAAATAGTGACATAGATTTGCATGGGACATCCCTTCTTCAGTATTCACTGGCTCCCCGTATCCTGATGAAGAGTACTCACCTTCTCCCTCAAGTAGCTGTCAGTTTACTTCATGGATTATCCATTTAACAATTATTTTTGCTGTGATAATTGCTCCTTAATTTTTTCTAAAGAATTGACTAAAGTTTTTGTGTTTTCTTTTACAGTCTGAAATTCCTCTAACATATTTTTTGAGTGTTCACTATATTTCAATAGAAAATCAACAAATGGATCAATAAAACTTTGCATTTTTTCAAGTTGATTGATACCAATTGAGGCAGAAGAAAATTCTCCCACCTCAATGTTGCTTTTCGTTTCGGTACATATATTGTTGAATATTGTAGAGAAATTGGTTGCAAGAGGTTGAATTTCTGATATGGTTAAGGATTGAAGCGGAGCTATTCTCTCGGAAATAGTTCCTTCGAGAGATTTCAGCTGATCCAAGAGTATTTCGGCTTTCTTTTCAAATCTAATTGGAATTTGCGCTGTTCCTAAGGAAAGAGAGTTTTTGTTGAGTAGAATGTCTTGGTATTCTACATTGACTGGAATTTCAATTGTCATTTCTTCTTTCCCTTCTCCAGAAGGATATAGTAACAAGAATTCAGCTTCTGTATAAGCCTTTGGCTTTAACTGATCGATAGAGATTGAGTTCGATCCCGAAATTACATTCAACATTTGAGGAATTGTTATGAGAGCTGAGACTCCAGACGCTATTCCCTCACCAACATTTTCGATCTTGACCATTAATTTAAATTCTTCCCCAAAAATAATGTCATGATCAAACTCAAACACAGCTCGAATAGATGGAAATTTCACCACATTCATTAGTTTTTGCCGTGTTATTTCAATAGCTCTCTTGATCCCCTCGTAAAACATTGCAGCAGGCTTAGTATTCAATAAATAACTTTCTGTATAATTTGATGCTCTTTGTAAGGAGCTAGGATTAGGATTTTCTGGGTTTACAGCTCCAGCTAAATCATAGGGGATATAAAGACACCCCGTTGCAGCCTGGTTCATTGAAAAATCATGGGATTTAATGAAGGTGTCTAAATGCTGATTTACATTCCAATCTCCAGTCTGAATCCTTAATAAAGAGGATATTGCCATACAAGCAGCCCCTCCTAATAGATCATCCCAAGAGACATGTTCTTGTGAGGCCTTAGCTAATGCATCGGCCGATGATAGCAGCCACTGTTGTTCAGAAGATGGATCAGCTAAGAATTTCTGAATCACTTGAGATCCAGAATAATATTGGTAGGCAGCATTTTTATATTGCCCTCTTGCGAGTAGTTCATTTGCATACTTCTCAATTAGGGTAACTGTTTCATGAGCCGCTCTAGTGCGTTCATTAGGGTCAGTTATACTTCCTAATGAGGCAAGGGCCTCTTGAACATCAGTACCAGTTGTTGATTTTTTAAGTCGTTCAAAGAGCTCATTCACGAATGCCAATCTGAGTCATTCTCCTTATTCTCAGTGAAGATAGAAATATCCCTTTTTAATTATTTGTTTTCCTCTTTGATTTTTATTTCTTCTTTATGGAAATCTTGTTCAAAGAATCAATTTATTAAATACTTATCATTAACACCCTTGTTTTAAAAACTAGGTGTTTACCATTGACCCTGAAAGTTCTTTTATTTCTGATGGCTATTTTATATAGAACATGATACTTTAATACTGATAGAAGGCATCTATCCAATTTTCAACAGAGTAGAGAAACATATCACTGGTACTCTTCATTAATGGTGAGGTTAATTTACACACCTTTAAAAGACAACTTAGTCTTCCACGATACTTGAAGAGAATACGAAAAATATCCCCCCTCATTTGATAATCACTTCCACTTTACCGTATGGGTTGTAAAACCTTGATAGAGGAATCTGTATGGTTTTCTTCCTTAGTCAAAAGGAAAATGAAATTCCTGATATTCTTAAAAAGGATCCTGCAGCCAAAAAAGCTTACAATGAGATTTTATCAGGCCTAGAAAAAGCATTAATGCTTTATATTTATGATTCGGGCCCTTATCCACCTGATGAAGGAACCCAAATTTTACCTTTCGCTGATCTCTCTCATTGGGCTGAAAACGATTGGAAGGCTCTTTATCCAAAATTTGAGAAAAAGAGATGGATAGTTGTATTTGTAGCTCGAGGAGGATTTCAACTTATCGATCTCATTGAAAATAAAATTGATGATTTTGCTTGGACTTATTTTAAACCTCAAACCGAAGAACGTGAGTTCGAGGACGCAAGCATCTATTTGGAATACAAGGATCCAGCTTTTGAGGAAAAATTCGCTGACTATATGGAAGAAAATGTCTCAATTCTTTTCGTTGAGGACATTGTCTCAACTGGAGAAAATCTAGAAGCAATTTTTGATTTTACAATGGAGGTGGCAGAAGAATACAATGTTGAGGTTGGGGACGTTGTGACAATAGCACTGATCTCGCGTATGAAGAATCTTGGTACAATGCCAATTTATGGAGTACAAACCGACATACAAATTGATCTCCGTTGCTCATGGGGTAATGATCTCCCTGATCGAATTGATGCTCGAGATTTCACGGAGAACAAAGAATATATTGATGACCATTAATGTTTTGGGAAACTGATAAAAAATGGTGTGTATTCATACAATCTATAATTTTAGAGATCCTAGTGTGCGCGGAAAAAATTACTTTTTTAAGGTCAAAAACAAATGGTAACTTGAAAAGGAAACGAAAAATGTGGACAAAGTCATCTTGCTTAAAATAATTTGAATCAACAATTGGGTGAAATTGTAAATGAGTATTGATCTTACTTATATTAAATCTGCTATAGAAACTTTGGAATTAGTACAACAGCTCTTCAACCACTTAAAAGACCTTCAAAAATTAAAAGAGCTACCAAAATTCATATCAGAAATTGAATCTAAGGCTAATGCTAGAATAAGCTCTTCCTTAGGTAAAACATTGGGAATGGATATACCTGTTGCCGACCAAGAAGGAAAACCAACAAAGTACTGGGAAGGAGTCCGTGATATGGCCAAAATAGCCCAGAAACAATGGGTAGCTCAACGAGATCCTCAAAACTTCTACATATTTTTGGAGAAAACAAAAAATCAGTTAATTGCTAGAGTAGCGCCTGAAGAAAAAGCTATTTCTCCTTTGGAAGAGATCCTCCAGGGTGAAGAACCTGTACGAGAGGTGGCTGAGGTTGCTTCTCCACTCGAAGAGATGTTATCAACTCCCACTCCTGAACCAGAACCCATGCCTACTCTCACTCCTGAACCCACACCACCACCCACTCCTGAACCAGAGCCCACACCTACTCTCACTCCTGAACCCATACCACCACCACCCACTCCTGAACCGATACCCACGCCTATTATTACCCCTGAACCCACACCACCACCACCCACTCCTGAACTAGAATCAGATATTACATCTCTACCACCTACTCCAGACAAAATTGCAGCTCTCTCAGAAGCTTTGGAATCGAGTGGGCTTGATCAACCTTCTGCAGAAGTGAGTGAACCCTCATCTTCTTTGACTGACATGCTTTTACAAAAAGATGAAGTAGAAGACAAAGAAGAAGATGATATGCTATCTTTATCCTTAAGAGAAGCCCTTAAAATTCTTCGAGATGAAGATGAAGAATAAGGTGACTCTTTTATGAGCCAAAAGAATATTGTTCTTTCCTGCGTTTGGAGAGCAGACGATTTTGTCGTCTCTGATAGTAGAATTGATCATTCAGATGATGAGGCAGTATTAACAATTAATGAAAAAACGGAGAAAATAACTGTCCAAATTCCAACACACCTTTCATTGGTTTCAAAGAAAATAATTGAGCGTCGTGTCAATTCCATTGCGAAAAGTGGTTTTCCAGTTCCAAAAACTCATATTAGAATTGGTGTTGGATTTGAAGTAGAAATCACAAAGGAAGAAGTAATTCCTGATGTTCTCCTTCAAGAAGGGCATAAATATTCATTGGAAAGACCTATCACACCTATTGAAACTCCTAGTAAACCCACACGGATAATAGAGGAAACAACGGAATCAGAGTACATACCGACCTTTTTATCACAAGAAGTATCTCAAGGAGAAGCTCCACCTCCCACGAGGCCTGAACCTATAGAACTTCCTTCTAAGGAACCTATAACTACTTATCCACCCGAAATGCCTGAACAGCCTTTTGATGATAATGAAAGTATTGCGGGCCGTTTTGTTGTCAATCTCTCCAGAACTGGAGATGTTTACCTTACACAAAAAGAAGATCATTATTCAGTTGAATATTCTGCAGGTCGGGTTGACTTTAGAGTACGTCATGGAGATATTGAGATCATTATGACTAAACGTATTGCTGCTGATGACAAGACATTAAATCAGGCAATCTCCGCTGCCACAGGTAAGAAGCTCTAATTAGATGTTTTAACCATTAATCTTGGTTCACTGGATCAAAATAGATCTATAGGGTTTATAATACTATTTCACGACTACGTGTCGTGTAGGTCATAAGTTCTTGTGAAAAAAGTTCAACAAGATTTTCATTTGTAGTAATTACCCCAATTAATTCCTCTTTTTCAGGATGTTTAGGTTCTGGACAAATTAGAAGTTCCTCGGCATCACGAATGCATCCCCAAAAATCCATGTTGTCCAATTGTTTTAGCCTGATATTGGCTGAGGATAATATTTTTCTTAACGTAGATTCTGGAACCTTATTAAAATCTCCAATGATATTGACACGGGTCTTCATTGGTAATTTCGAAGCTGAAATTAATGTCTGAAGTTCTGGACGAGGCATCAGAATCGTTAATGACGATTTAGCTCGCAAGGTTAGATCTCTTAACATCATTATAATTGAAGTTTCTCCAACGACGAGACCACTGGAGATCAAAGAGGGTTCAATTTCCGAAAGTTCAGCCAATCGTGATAAATCTGAGATTTTGGTGAGTTTTTGTTTCATTTCTTTGATAGAAAATGTTAATGCAGATATTTCCTGCTCAATTTGTTGTTCTATCTGAGACATCTGAATATTAAGTATTTCTTTCACTTTTTCTACGGTCGAATTAAATTTCTCTTCTTGAGTATCTGTAAAACTTGTGATATAAACGTTTATGCTAGAAATGAATATAGAATGTGTTTCTTCGAGCTCAGAAATCTGATTTAATATCGCATTTAATTCAGATTCCGTCTGAATCCTTAATTGGTCAATTTCTTTCAGAGTACTCTCAAAACCTATTTCCTTTGCTTCAGAAACGTCTTCTTTCTTAAAAAAGGAGTCCAATTGGGCTTTAAACTCTGTTTTAATCTGTTCAGCTAATTTTGAAAGTCCTTCAAGATAAATTTTGGAAATCTCGTCTAATTTATTGCTGAAGATGTCGGTTTTTTGATCAAGTGTGCTTTCTAAAGTCATTATTTCTGCTTGTAATTCTTGTTTACTAGTATCTAGGAATCCCTGGATCGAGGTTCTGAATTCAGTGTTAATGTTTTCGTTTATATCCTGTAAATCATTTGACAAGAGTTTAATCTCATCATCAAGTACTGTCTTGACCTTCATTAATCCAGTTTCTGTTGCTTGAACGATTTCTTCCTCAGCTTCATCCAATACTCTGTTAAGATTATTGATTTTTTCCAATATAGGTAATTTCTCTTTTAAAATTTGAAGGATAGCCTTTCTATCGGCCTCAAGTTGAGCTAAATTAGCTAAGTACTCCTCTTTTCCTTTAAAAAACTTTCTACTCTGGATATCTTCAGTGGAGCTCACAATCAGTGATTCCATTTGAGTGAGCTTGTCACCAAGTACCCCAAGTAATTCCTTTATGCTTTCATCAATCTCATTATACCCGTGCTTAATATCAAGGAATTTTGTCCTGCTTTGGTTTGCATTCAAATTAAGAATGTCTAGGGAAGAGTGACTATTTGCAATTTTACCCTCAAACTCCTTTAATTCCCTGACACGATCAGATTCAAATTTGTTAAGAATATCATCAATTTTCCTAACATGAGCTGCAATATCAATCTGGATTTTCTCCCCTAATGACCCAAAATTAGATTTATATGAGTTTCTATACTCTTCCAAACCTTTTTTTGTTGTATTAGATATTATATCTAATTCATGGGAGATTTTAGGTATAAAAGGTTCAAAGATTTCAGAAATATGGTGGATTTGCTGAAGATTTGCTTGATATACATTATTATTGAGTTCTTCTGATTGCTGTACAAGCAATTTGGTATTAGTATGAAGGTTTTCAATATTTTGACTTGTTTGATTTTCTAAAGATTTCAACACCTGCTGGAAGTTTTCAGTTAACTTACTAAAATTATTGAGTACTGGAGTTAAATTTTCAGAAAAGTCATTTTCTAACTTAGCTGTCCGTTTTTGAAAAATCTCTTCAATTTCAACTAATTTGCCATCAATTTCATGAGTTTGAAGCTTAAAACTATTTTTTGATTCTTTTCTAATATTTGTTAAAGTGATTGGATCATAAGCAAGTAAGAATGATTTTAAAAAAGGTTCCAAGGCAATGTAACGCCCAACTTTTTCTGGAATCCTTTTAATTAACTTACTACCTACTAGTACTTGAAGTGCTTCTTGAGTTTTAACATAATCTAATCCTGAAAGAATACTGATCTGACCAAGAGTAGCTGTTCCCATGGATAACAAACTTAGGTATACTTTTCCTTGATCATCATCAGCTAGCCCTAATATTGGGATAATTTCTTTTATTTCTTCCGAGGAAATCTTCAATCCTACCATTTTCCTAACATTCCAATAATTTATGGCTTCATTTCAAGAGCCCCTTGAGGTTTAACTAAAGAGGGTCAATATTATTCCAGTTTAGAAGATTTTACAGATATTAAAACTTATAATCAATCTCTCTAACCACATTTTTTTTATTAAAGATTATCACCTTTGAGTTTTTTGTCATTCACCCAAGTGATCACTAGACAGCTCTTCTATTACTTTACAGCCCTAATTGCTCTTTGAATGACGATTATGTATTATTTTTCTAAAGACATCTGTCCTCAAGCTTAAGTATCTGGATGTTCTGATGATAGAAGTAATTAATATAGCGTTTCAACTTTTGGGTAAAGTAGGAGAACTTTTAATAAGAAGTGTTAAATAAATAGGGAATTATTACACTAATAGCAAGTATTTAAGTATCAATCTTCCAATCCAATTATTTGAAGATCATTCAACTTCTATAATCCATATGTATAATATAAATAAGGAGCTGGCTTCGACTGCTACTTATGAAAGTCTGTTTACTAGGTGATGGTGCTGTAGGGAAAACTGCTTTACGTGAACGGTACTTAGGCAAGCAATTCTCCAGTGGGTACGTAATGACAATAGGTGCCGACTTTGCTGTCAAAAAAACGCGTATTTCCACAGAGGAAGGAGAAAAAGACGTTAAATTTCAAATTTGGGATCTAGCAGGACAACCTCGTTTCAACAGTGTCAGAGAGCTTTACTATAAAGGCTCCCACGGGGGATTACTAGTTTTTGATATAACGAGAAGAGATTCCTTCACCAATCTTGACTCTTGGGTTGAAGAATTGTACAAAAACTCAGGTAGGGGACCAATGCCTGTTGCTGTACTCGGAAATAAGGTAGATTTAAGGGATCAAGCCGAGGATTATGTTACAGAAGCTGAAGCTCTGGAATTCACTGACAATTTACAAACTCGCATCCAGATCAATTGCGAAATTCCCTATTTAGAAACTTCAGCAAAAACAGGTGTAAATGTAGATCAATCATTTACGAGGTTAGCTCAAAGTATTCGTGAATTTTTAGTCCAATCAAAATGAGAGAGATCTCCGATTGGTCACAATTCTTCGAATCGGTCATCGAATTGAACGAGACAAGAGAATAACTACTCACTTAGCTCTTGTAGCTCGGTCACTTGGAGCCAACCGATTAGTTGTCGCTGGAGACAAAGATAAGAATTTGGAAGAAACAATTTTCAATGTCGTTAAAGAATGGGGTGGGACTTTTCAGTTTGAAATAATTCCATACGATAACTGGAAATCCTTCCTGTCACAATGGAAAAGTAATGAAAGAAACAAGATTGCACATCTTACAATGTATGGAGAAAACCTGACCATTTTTGAAAAATCTGACGACTTTTTAAATTTAAAAAGGCATCCACAGAATTTATCTGGATTATTAGTAGTAGTTGGAGGAGAAAAAATACCTGGGAAGGTATTCCATTGTGCTGATTGGAATATCGCTATAACAAACCAACCTCATTCAGAGGTTGGTTCTCTTGCAGTTTTTTTGGATCACTTAATCCCTAATGCTCTGCAAACGAAAAATTCCGACGCAAAAAAACAAATAATACCTTCATTAAAAGGAAAAAAGCTGTTCAGAAAGTAAAGAAATGTAGTATTTAAGATAATCTAGATTGGGCTAAATGATCCTCAAATCCATTCTAAAACCCAGAATTGATACTCATGTCTATCTGCATTGAAGGAGTGAACACGTGAAATAGGAGACTTAAAATGAAACAAAAGAATGCTATACAGATCGGTTTAATTGGTGATTCACATATTCGTTCAGAACACCAATATAATATCTGCTATGAAATTGGCAAGGAAATTGCTCAGGCACGAGCGATATTGATCTGTGGGGGGCGTGGAGGAGTTATGGAAGCTGCCTGTAAAGGTGTTTACGATTCGGGGGGAATTTCAGTTGGTATTCTCCCAACAAATGAAAGAGATCCTGAAGTTAATGAATATATCACGATAAAAATCCCTACATTTTTACATTGGGCACGAAATGTCTTAGTGCCCTTAGCTTCAGATGGAGTGATTGCCTGTGCAGGTGGAGCTGGAACTCTTTCAGAACTATCTTTTACATGGATGAGCGAGAAACCTCTTGTGTGTATAACATCTATTCCTGGTTGGAGTCAAGAAATCGGTGAACGTGGCTTTATTGACCATAGAAATACTTCAGCAATAATTATAACTGCGGAAACAGGAAAATCTGCAGTCAAAAAAGCACTTACTGCGATATCACGGTTTAAACAAAGAAAATAGTCCAGGACTTGATTTATTATCAAAAATTTCCGTAATTCCATCACATAACGCCTTTAATAATCCATCATTCTTTACGTTAATCAATTTGGAATGATCAGCTATCGTGGAATCAAATTCAGAATTGTTATTTGATAGTACCGCATTAAAGATCCTAGTAGCAATCTCAAGATAGCTTTCTTCTTGGGAATTAAAGGAAGATGCATCACTTTGAGACTTTTGACTATCGAGATATTTTCCACAATCTTCTATCTCATAAGCATTAATTTCTGCTAATGTCAAATATGCCCTCATTTTAAGGGATAGAGATGATATCTCCTGACTCCAAGCATGTATGATCTCAAAACACTGTACGAAATCTTTTTTATGACATAATAATCCTGCATAACTGAAATAAAGGTCAGAAATTACATCATCACTGAAATGTGACTTGATGATTAGACCATTGAGGTGTGAGAGAAATTCTGATACCTGAAAAGTCTTTTCTAACATTATTTGGTTACAAAGATTCCGAACACACTTTTCCAGAGAAGCTTGTCGCAACTCAGAGAAGACAAAAGGGATTAACTTAACAAATGATAGGTCCTTACGTTTTTGACGAAGATTCAATATAAGACTGTGTACTAAATCACATGCAAGTTTCGATTGCTTTGTCGAAGAAAAAGTAGATAAAGCCTTGGAAACAATCTTTTCAACCTGATCAGGCTTATTGAGACGAAAAGCTCTTTGAAGGGCACCTTCCAGCATTTGAAATCCATCAAACCAGTGGCCTTGTTGGAGCTCATCCATCCCTCTTTCTAACCACAGATCACGTTTCATTGTTATTCCCATTATGCCTATAAATTATTATTTAACAAATTCAGTATTGATTTTCTCAATTTTATAAAAGATACCTAAAGATAAATAACATTATGGTTTCGCTACCGATTAGTTTCCTTAATTAAGTGGGTACATCCTCAGGAAAATTTTAAAAAAGATGACAGGCTTGATATTAACCTAAGTATATTAAATTACAAAT
>CP070760.1:133045-143830 GCA_020348965.1 Candidatus Heimdallarchaeota archaeon
GGAGATATGTTGAGGGATCTTCTCAACAATAATCCTATCGAAAATATCTTTATAGCTGTCTTAAACAATCGTCTGAGTCTCCTTATTGATCTTTTTAAAGGAAAATTAATGACTTCGATAACTTTATCAGTCGGTTTTGGTTTTCCAAAATTGAAAGAAAGAAAGGATTGACCGTGAAAGCACCAAGTAACTTTGATGACTATCTGTCACGACTAAAAAATAGTCCTTTTCTCACAGAAAATTGGGCAAACATTCTATTAATAATTTTAATTAGCATCCCATCCGTAATCTTTTTCGTCCAAGGTCTTCTGTACGGTTTTGAGGAGATTGAACACGCGGGTGTTTCTGGTTTATTTTTTTCCGCAATATTTTACAATTTATTCATTATTTTGCTTGTAATCCTTATTGTGTCTAGGGTCAAGATCCGTTTGTCCCCAATACTCCTTTATGTTGGCTTAGTGTTTATAGGAATCTTTTTTCTTTTATATCTCCCAGCACTATATGCAGGTGATGTCAGTCAGATAGTGTACAATGGAGCACGACTTCTATGGGAAGGAAAAAACCCTTATGATCCGAATGCTAAATATATTATGCACGGGAGTGCAACTGGAGCAGGAGATCTTAAACCAGGAACATATCCATATCTACCCATTGATCTATATTCCTATGGATTGATCTTAGGTGTTTTTAATGTTATTAGTAGACTGCTTGTCACTGGTAGTGTTCCAGACTGGTTACCTGGGTTCAATAATTTTGGTTTGACATTAGCAAACTTGATTTTCACGGGAATCAGTTGTGTTATTAGCTATTATCTTTTCCCAAAAGATCGCTTTCAAGGACCCATTTTTGCCTTTCTGTTAATGGTTCCGTTTGCTTGGAGCAACGCTCCTCTTATGATAATGTACGCTATTGTAGGATTTTATTTCTATAAATCATCTTACAAGTACAAAGATTATTATGCCCTGTTCTTTTTCACGTTAAGTGCCTTAAGTAAATATTTTGCAGGAATCTTTTTGGTCGCTTTGTGGATCACCTATTTATATGAAAAAGATTGGAAAAAGGTGATTACTGCGCCAGGACTCCCAATCATTGGATTTATTATTTCGGCTCTTCCATTTAATGTCATATGGGTTTTTGAAGAAACAGTTCTCTTTTATACCTCAGCCAGAAGACATATTGAAGATGGTTCTCTCGGTGGGACAATAGTTGCTGAATTTGCTAGAGAATTTAAGCTCATCGACTTAATTGGAATCTTAACTCTAATTGGTCTCTTTATAATCTTTATTATCGGACTATATATCAAAGAAAACACTAATTTGAGACTCGTTGTAATGTCATTGTTATCTCTCCTTGTAATAAACAGCTTCGCCTTGTTTTTTCTTTTCATCGCCATATATGGGGTAGTGTTATTCGATTTTGTTTTAATAACAAGCTCACAAAGGAGAAAATTTAAAATAATAAGTGACTCAATCAGTGAATCCTCTCAAGAACTGAGTTTAGGATGAAAGTTTAATTCAGCTTTTTTCGGCAAATTAAGGTTACATTGCCAAATTTCTTCGACATATTTAGAAACAGGTTTGGTTCAAGCCATAATTTATGATCATAGGCTTGTTTATTTAATTCACGATAGATCTTACTCCCATGTACACTAGAAAGTAGATTAAGGCCCATTTCAGAGAAAAAAGTAAAGATCGAACGGAATCGTATTTCCATTAATGCATTTAGATTACTAATGAATAATGGAGCGTCCTTTCTACCAGTGAACTTTATTAGTCTTAAATCATTACTCAGAGTATATTTAAGTAACATCGTTGGATTAAAACGTCTCAAATGACCTGCAAGAGTGTCAAAGTGTGTCCATAACTTTTGGTGAACAGGTGTTGAAAAAATAAAATACCCACCCCTCTTTAAGACGCGTTTAACATCTGAAAAACTCTTTTGAACGTTAGGTACATGCTCAATCACTTCTAAAGCAACTACAATGTCAAAAGAGCAGTCCTGAAAAGGAATATTTTCAATGCTTCCCGTTGAAGCTCTTGCTCCCACCTTCCTTAAGTTAGCTGCGCCAACTTCAGTTAATTCTAAGAAGAATGTACTCGCGATTGGTGATTTTGGCCAGATACCAGGCCCAATCTCTAGGATCCTACCGTTTCCTTTAAGAATTTTCTTTATTATCGTGTTTATTGGCCACATCTCTGGATTTCTAATCAAACGGTTTGACCAATTTCGCTCGTATAGCTCCTTTTGATCCATAGTTTCACAGCAAGACCTTTCTAGGTGTGGATCTTTTTACCAGAATTTTTAACTTATTCGCTTAACCAAAAAATATATTCAAATGTAATTGAAAATCAAATCTAAAACTGTTATTCTTTTCCTTCAGGAAAATTAAAAACACAACGCACAGATTCTCTGGTGACGAAAGAAGTTTATTCAAGAAGAGGGAGTAACTCACTTATTGGAATATCTGAAATACTGATCATTGTTGTTCTTCCTGCTGATTTTCCATTGTGATGTCTATTGCGTACTTCTAATTCAACGATACCATGTTTAGCAAGCTCTTGGAGATAATTCCAAAATTGAGTCTGTTTTCGGGGAAGAATTTGGGCCTCTGTACAAATTTCACAATATTTCTCTTGTAACTCCTTCGTTGTAACGAAACCACAACTTGTTTCATTTTTGAGTAATAACGCTAAAGCTTGAAGAATATACTTTTGCTGTTGAGATAAGTCAGTTATCACAGATCGTTTAATCGGAAATAAACTACTTTTAGCTCTTCGAATATGCTCAAAATTAATGCGTGGGGATTTTTCTTGTTCTGCAACTTTAGCTGATCGCCATAAAAGCTCAATTGCGGTACGTGCGTCGCCATTATTAATCGTTAATGAGGTGATTGATTTAATAAGGTCATCAGAACAAGTATTCTCATGCAATCCTTTCTGCACTCTAAGAGAAAGAATATCGAACATTTGACCATTATTATAGGGACTAAACACAATAACAGAGTTACATAAAGAAGATAAAAGTGCAGTGTCCAAAAGAGTTTGAAAATGAGGATTACGTGTAATTAAGATTAGAGAGATCGGCACCTGTTTAAGATGAAGAATCCCTTCATGATGGCGAATCAAAGAATAGAGAACATCATGATCTGAACGCTCGGTTAAGAGGTAATCGATCTCATCTAGACATATCAATAGTCCATGTTCTCTTTCGTTCACAATATTAGCTAAGAATGTTAATAATTCATCAACACCAAATCCACGGATTGGAAAGGCTGGCACTAATCGCCTGAGAATCGACGTTAAGATTAAATACCACGACCTTTGACGACGACAGTTTATATGGAAGTAAGATATTTTAGAGACATCCTCATTTGTACGACTAAATTCCTCAAAGGTCATTCCGAATTTTTTTGCCACAACTGTTTTACCTAATCCCACTGGACCTTGTATAATGATATGTTTTCCAGAATTGGAATTACTCTTGGATAGAACGGATTTGAAATGGTTGGCTAGTAGAGAGAGCTCTTCTTCTCGATGGACTAGACATTCAGGAAGATAAGTGGGTTCGAAAACGTGCTCATCTTTTATGATATTCTGTTGTTGGTTTAGAAACTTTACAAGATTGAAATTTGATCTTTTCAATACAATATTTCACCGCCAAATGCTATCAAAACGTTGAAACCAACATAGAGACCTGACTCCGATGTGTTCTCTTTCGCATTCTCATAAGAATGTCTTTGCGAAAGAGAGAAATAGAATAATACTCCAAATGTTAATTATTCCAGAATATTTGAAGATCCTCTAGGCTAAATGCCTCTTTCTAGCAATTTAATCTGCATAAATGTGTACATATAGCACTTGTGAGATTTTTTTGACTCTGATATACCAAAAGAAAACAAAGCTTATAATATTCTAACTATATCCAAAATCAAATTCAGGGTCTTTGAAGAATACCTTAATTCGGCAATCCTTAATCAACCTTGATAGAATTCCCATAATTATTGATGTGATCCGAATTATTCTCCAATTTTGCTACGAGATGTATTAAAAAATGAAATCATTGAAGAGGAGCTATTAGTATTCTTAATAAACACAGAAGACTAGAGATAAACGATTTGAAATGACTCTATTAACTATTAAGAAAGGTTGATGACAGTTAATTGAAAATGACCAAGAAGCAATAGAAATGGTTTTAATCGCAAAATTTTTGTCAAAATTGATTTTGTCTGTGTTTAACAAAATATCTTCTATTTCTTTCCATTCATCACCGACTAAACTGGAAAAAATAAATTAAATCTCATGTAATCTTTTCATACCAATTTCTATTTAGAAATTGTACTCCTTATCCAGTCACACGAGATATACCTCATTCATTCCACTTTTAAAATAGAAAAAATCTACTAATACTCTGATAGAAGATTTTTTTCTTTGAATACATACTGAGTTGGCCATTAGTTTTTAACTAAGAATCATCTCTATTAATCTCGAAAGGAATCTAACAATAAATTCTTGGGAATGAAGAATGGAAACAGTAGGTAGATCTACGAAGAAAGCAACCGTTGAGAGTACAAAAATCTCAAACACCAAAATTGGAAATCTTCCAGGTGTAGGACCCACGTTAACAAAAAAACTTCAGGAAGCAGGTTTTAGCACACTCAAATCGATTGCAACGGTAAGTATTGGAGAATTAATGGCATTAGGAAACTTGGGAGAAAAAATCTCTGGAAAAATAATTCAAGCAGCAAGAGACACATTAGGTTTCGGATTCGTAACTGCTGATGCAATACTCGAATCACGTAGAAATATGTTACGAGCAACTACGGGAGCAGATGCGTTAGATGATTTGTTGAATGGAGGAATCGAAACAAGGGCTATCACGGAGTTGTATGGAGAATTTCGCACAGGTAAAACCCAACTGGCTCACCAGCTATGCGTAACTTGTCAATTACCCCCAACATTAGGAGGATTCAATGTCGATGAAAAAAAACCGATATCCTGTGTATATATCGACACAGAGGGCACGTTCCGTCCTGAAAGAATCGTAGCAATGGCAAATCGTTTCAGAAACGATTTAAATGTTCAAACGGTATTAAAACATATCTTTCATGGTCGTGCTTATAATAGTGACCATCAGATGGTACTTGTGGAGAATGTCATAAAAAATGCGCAATCGAAAAATAATAAGCTTCTCATAGTTGATTCTCTTATCTCTCATTTTCGCGCAGAATTTATTGGTAGAGGAACTCTTGCTGCCAGACAACAGAAGTTGAACCAACATCTACATTCGCTCCTTAAACTCGCAGAAATGTCGAATGTGGCTGTGATTGTAACAAATCAAGTTCACTCCCAACCAGACATGTTTTTTGGTGATCCAACAATGCCTGTTGGAGGACATGTGTTGGCCCATGTATCTCATACACGAATTTATTTGAGAAAATCAAAGGGGGAACGCCGTATCGCTCGTGTTGTCGATAGTCCGCTTCTCCCAGAAAGTGAAACAGTCTTTGCTATTACAGAAAATGGGATTGTAGATGTCAGTTAATGCCTCTGTGGTTTATGATGACAGACATAATCCTTAACTAACTTTTTTTTAATCTCAAATAAAAAACTAAAAAAAGCTGATCCGTTATACTAGCAATAATTCACTAATGGGGATACTATAGATGGAAGAGACACCAAAAACGCAAGAAATTAAACCAAAAAAGGAAAAAGACTATATCAAAGTAAGAGGATATCCAGAAACGCTATTCTTTTACCCTAGCATGCTGGTTGCATTCATTGTCTTTATGATCTATTTCTTTGCTGATGCACTAGCAGATATGGGGTTTATTTTAGATGATTCAATGAAGAGTGCTCTAGGGACTTTCTTCTTTGCAGTGTTTGCTTTCAACTTTATCATTGTTGCATTCGACTTTGGTTTAGGAAAGACCGCATTGATTGCAGCTATCGTAATAATTGCAATTCTAATTTACCTACTGTTAAGAACTCAAGAGGCGTTTCAAGAGACGCTCAGTTTGGGATTTGATTGGCCAGAAATTACCGCTTCAATGGAATTCTATTTCTTCTTTGCAGCACTAGTGTTTATTCACCTAATTATCATCTATATCTACAGTCGCATTGATTACTGGCTTATTTCACCTACAGAGATCTACCATCACCGTGGAATTCTAGGGGATGAAAAACGCTTTGGGAATGCCCAACACGCTCACATCGAGAAAACAACCCCAGATATCTTTGAGAAAATGCTTTTCCTTAGCGGAGATCTGTTCATTAAACCCGAAACAGACCCACACATCTATCGGATTAGTAACGTTTTTAGGGCAAATAAAAAGGAATCAGAAATTCGAAATATCCTCTCTTACGTTCCAGATAAACGTTTAGATTTATAATACCCCCCCAACACCCCCTTTTTTCCTCATATCTCTGTTTCAAGGGAAATTTTCGCGAATGACAGTCCCAGGGGGAATTACCTGATCAGATGCAATAACAATACCTGGTAATAGAACAGTGTTGGAGCCAACTTCGCAATGGGGGCCTATGACAGCACCCATTTTGTGGTAAACCCGACCTTTTATAGTTTTGACCCGTTTTCCGGGATCACCATTCTGTAAAACATTCATAGTTGTAACTCCCGAACCTAACATGGCTTTTTCACCTACAACACTATCTCCAACAAAAGAAAGCCGGCCAATCTTTGTACCAGGTTGAATGACGGAATTCTTCACTTCGACGGAAAAGCCAATCTTACAATTTCGTTCAATAGAGGCGTATTCTCTAAGAAGACTGTTAGTACCAATGTAACTATTTTCACCTATAAAACAAGGCCCTACAATTTCTGCATTATGATCAATCACAACATTTTTCTCAATTAAAACGAGTCCTGAAATATGTGCAGAGGGTGAAATTTTCGCTGTTTTATGAATACGTGAATACTCTAGATTATTGAAAGTGTCATGATTTGCAGCAAGCATATCCCAAGCATAACCAACATCTACCCATTCATCTTGCCAAACAGAGGCGCATATTCTGCGTTGTTCCTGTAATAACCGCGCTAAAGCTGCAGTAAGCTTTTTTTCTTCTTGTAGAATCTCGAAAAACTCTCCTGGGAGGATTGACGCACCAGCGAAAATGTAATTCGCATCAATCTCGTTTGCGGGAGTTTCGGGTAAGATGTCCAATATAAAACCGCGATCATCGATAGAAGCTATCCCAAATTCAGAGGATTTCCCAACCAATGTAACAGCAATTGCCCCATCTGCAGCTGTATTAATGTAAGAATTCATTAAGTGCTGATAAAACCAAGGTGGGGCAAGAATATCTCCATAGGCTAACAGGAAAGGGTGTTTTTTAGAGAAATGGTCAAAAGCAGAAGTAATTGCTCCTTCTATCCCCACACGATCAGTCTGATCCACTATTTGAATACTGATACCCTTTTGACGATAGTCTTCTACAAATGATCTAATAGCATCTCCCAGATGCCCCACCACTATTACAAATTCTTCAAGGCCCGTCTTCAAAAGTCCATCTAAAACATACTCTAGTAGATGCTTCCCATGAAGAGTTAACATCGTTTTCGGAGAATATTTTGATAATGGAAGCATTTCCTTCCCACTACCTCCAGCCAACACCAAAGCTTTCATTTTGATAGGTACACCTCTTTACTTAACACAACTCTTTACTTATTTAAACTCTTTGTCAAATTTCTTGCTGAATGAACCTGAAAGCAGTGAAGATAGTAGATGACAAATATCAGTAAAATAACCCATTCGCATTGGATAGATAAACTAACGACAAACCTAATATCGAATTGGCCTGATGTGCAAGATTTCCACTCTAATTGTGGAATTTCAGTTTCAGGTCGCCAACACGTAGGCCGTCTTCGTGGAGAGATCATTCTGACAAACGCAGTCGTCACCGAACTACAAAAACGCGGCTACAGCGCTTCTCATTCCTTAATCTTATATACTGCTGATCCTTGGAAAGGAAAAGAGGCCCAAATAAATTGTTTTCCAGAGGCAAAGAAGGCAAAAAAGTATGTTAATTGGCGTTTAATCGACGTTCCCGACCCAACCAATCAATATTCATCATGGGTGGATTATTTTTGGAGAGCTTTTGGTGATCCTCTCCCCAAATTTGGACGTAGCATTGAGATTATGCGTACTCACGAGTTTTATCAAACCAAAGCTATGAAAGCTACTATCATTGAGTTAATCAAGAAAAAAGAACAAGTCCGAGACATACTCAATAAATACCGAAAAGAAAATCCATTTCCTGAAAATTGGATTCCCTTTAATCCGTTATGTAACCACTGTAACAGGATAGGAACCACAAAAGCTTTGGAAGTTGATCTCAAAGGATATCGTGCCAAATATTACTGTGAGGCGTGTCAAAATACTGATTGGTCAGATATGAGAAAAGGAAAGTTAACATGGCGACTTGAATGGCTTGCAATTTGGTACGTTCTCAATATACACTTTGAACCGTTCGGAAAAGATCACGCAACACCAGGAGGATCACGCGATAGTTGCATTGAAGTACTTGAAACCGTTCTCCAACATCGTGGACCGTTTGGGTTCTGGAATGAATGGGTAGGATACTCTGAAGGGCAAACTGATCATGGAGACATGACTAGCTCGGGCTTCATTGGATTTACTCCCTCAAAATGGCTTAAATATGCAGATACAGAAGTTTTGAAGTATATATACTTGAAAACTCCTCCAAAAAGGAGAATTGTGTTAGGATTAGATAAAATCCCAAGTTACGTCAATGAATATGACAAGGCAGAACGAATTTATTTTGAGCTAGAACAATTAGAGAACCCTGCAGAGCTTCAGGCGATTCAAAGAAGTTATGAAATTTTATTTTACAATGATGTTCCTGAGTATCGCGGATTTCAATTAGATTACTCACACGCAATTATCTTGTCTCAATTAGTGCCCCCATCTGAGGAAGGTACAAAACAAGCAATTCAGAAACTTCAAGCAACAGAAATCTTAACCGAAATCCCTTCAAAGATATTAGAGAACCATATTCACAATCGCTTGACAAAAGCTCGCAACTGGGTATTGGATTACGCTCCCATACACTTGCGTATAAAAATCCCAGAAAAAATCTCGAAAACAATCATTGCACAGCTTGATGAAACAATGATCAGTCTTATTAATAACCTCGCAAATGAACTTACCTCAATTAAATGGACCGAGGAGGAAATCAAAGGGTGTATGATTTCTATTCGAGATAAAAACCAATTAACTCGCAAAGGAATGACACAATTCTTTAGGACTCTTTACCAAATTTTCCTAGGACGCCCACAAGGTCCCCGATTTGCACCTTTTGTTGCTGCCCTCGAAAAAGACTGGGTAATAACACGATTACAAGAAGTAAACGCAGTTTAAAAGGAGACATACTAAGTATGAATAGTGACAACGAAGAAAGCCAACCTCAACATCAACTGCTGAAGGATTATTCTCTCTGGAATCTCGGTCTAGCTACAGCAATTGCATCTTTAAGCAGTTTTCTCATTGTTCTAGCTTTCACTACTGCGCTGAGCTTTATATCTCGAGAACTATGGACAGAAATGATCATTTGGCCTCCAGCACTATTTATAGGAGGAGGAGTAGGAGGGGGAATAGGAGGGATTCTAGCTAGTTGGGAAATCAGAACAGCTATAAATGAAAAAAGCAAAATTACCCCATTTCAACTGTTTCCCCCTGATCTTTTTTATTTAAGCATACTAGTTCTTTTAACGTATGTGCTAGAAATGCTTTCCGAAAGCCTAATTCTTCAAATTCTCTTATTCGTTCTTGAAATTGCTTTGTTTATTGTTATTGGGAGAAATATTAGTAAATTAACCTTAAACGTTTCTGAAACAATAGAAATTTCCGATATTAAAGAAACGAACTCGGAAGAGTAGAATATACCACGGTTACAGATTGGGAAATTAGCTATTACTAATTTTATTTTTAAGAATAATGAAGTTCACAACCCAAACATTTTTGTAGAAGAAAGTTGTAATACATTGAATCAAAAAATTGAACTTCAATTGGTGCACCTCTTTCTAGCACATAATTAATCAACTAAATAGTGGTGTGGATTAAAATGCAATTTAGAACTTTTGGCTGGATAGCACGACAGAATCCACACATTCGAATATTAAAAGATGGAATCGAGGATGATAAAAAGTATGAGTTCCCTCATCTGGAGAATAAATCTCCACAAGTCCCCATTGAGGACCGAAGAAACTGGTTTAAAAAAGGGGAACTATGGCCAACAATCATCCTAGTAGAAAAGGGGTGGGATGAAAGTGGGACGAAGAAAAAAGAAGATGCTTATATAAGAATTTTTCGTCACAGTGACGGAGCAATCCTTGATATCTTGGTGGGAGAAAGTCTTGATGAAGCTACTCTCCTAGCAGTCGAATATAATGTACCTTTGTTTAGTGTGACTTGCTCACGCAAAGGTACTCGTGGAACTGCTCAACGAATACATATGGACATCATCTAGTTATTAAAATGCAAGTATAGGGCAGATCCTAGAGAGATGTAAAGACTAGAGACATTTATTCTGAGGGGGGATCGTGGTGGAGCATCTGAGTGAATTTGGTAATTGTGGACATTGTCCTAACAAAACCCTTAGCATCGATATAGAGTAATCGAGCATGAGGTTGTTCAGACTCGAGTCCATGTAAATCTAGAAACAGATCTAACCCTGTCACATCTGGGGCCAATTGATCTGCTACTATACCTAACGCAAAAGTGGTTTCACAGACAGAACAGGGTTCAGTCCG
>CP070760.1:143930-154029 GCA_020348965.1 Candidatus Heimdallarchaeota archaeon
CAGATAGGAATGGGCGATATGAAGTTTTACTAGTTCATACTAGAGGGATGCCATTAGCTGAGGATGTTGATTTAAAGGAATATGCTGCCATAACTCATGGATTTGTTGGAGCAGATATTGCTGCTCTCACGAAGGAGTCCGCAATGCATACTCTCAGAAAAGTTCTACCTAAAATCGATTTTGACAAACCTCTTACTCCAGAGATCCTAGCAAAACTGGTTGTTTCAAAAGATAATTTCGACGAGGCTCTTAAGGTGACAGAACCCTCTGCAATGCGTGAAGTTTTGCTTGAAATCCCCAATATCCACTGGGAAGACATTGGTGGCCTAGAAAGTGTAAAACAATCCCTCATTGAAGCAGTAGAGTGGCCTATTGTTCATCCTGAGATATTCCGTCGCCATGGGATCACCCCTCCTCATGGTATTCTCCTTTATGGTCCTCCTGGAACAGGAAAAACTCTCTTAGCAAAAGCTGTAGCGACTGAAAGCCAAGCCAATTTTATTGCTATTCGTGGACCAGAACTACTATCGAAATGGGTTGGAGAAAGTGAAAAAGCCGTACGAGAAGTTTTTAGAAAGGCGAAACAAGCGTCTCCTTCTATTATTTTTCTAGATGAGCTTGATGCTATTGCCCCCCGACGAGGAGCGTTTACTGGAGGTAGTCATGTGATGGAAGGGGTTGTGAATCAAATATTAACCTTATTGGATGGACTGGAAAGCTTGCGAGATGTTGTGGTACTAGGTGCAAGTAATCGTCCTGATATGATCGATCCTGCTCTTCTTAGGCCTGGGAGATTTGATCGATTGCTTTTAGTCAAACCCCCAGATGTCGATTCTCGAGAGAAGATCTTGAAAATACATACTACTGGTATGAAAGTAGGACCTAAAGTTAATCTTTCCCAACTCGCCAGTGACCTTGAGGGATATGTAGGGGCAGATATAGCCGCAATTTGTCGAGAGGCTGTAATGATTGCTCTTCGTGAGGATTTAAATACTGAATTAATTGAGTTAAGACATTTCCTTGAGGCTAAGAAAGTTATCCATCCTAGTTCAAATGCTCAAATCATGAAGGAATTTGAAGAATTAGAACGAAAACTCTTAGGAAAATCAGAAATTGGTAGAAAAGACGTATTGGGATTGAAAGAATATCTCTAATTCGTTAGGAGATTTAGATCACTATTAATCCTGATGTTGAGACTTATAAATATCTAAAGGCCATTGACGCTCCATCATTTTCAGGAGGATTCGCGAATCGAATTGTCCAATCTCAATCGATGGAGTAGCACTTTTCATTAGTCGTTCCGCAATTAATTTTGCCCGCACAACGGAATCAGAGTACCCAATTATGAGTCCGGTTACTAAAGGATGATTTTTCACTACAACAAGCTGTAGATCAGAAGCTGTAATTACTTCCATTCCAATTGGATTTTTTGTTAACTCCCTCATTGTTTCACTAATACCCTCATTTAATTGATCTAGAATAGCACGTTCTACATTTGTAAATTTCGTTGTATAAATTTGGTGTGAATCGAGGTCTATCATAATTGTGACTCGTACTTTACATTTGAATGTAGATTCTTCACCAGCTAATACATCAGCTATCCAATCAAAAGCATCGTAGAAATGCTCACCCGTTTTTGCAGATACCCGAAACAACCCCACAGGTCGAGCAGATCTTTGTGCACGAGCTAGATCCAGATCTCTTACAATTAGATCAAATGCTCGTGCACCTCCTAGATCAATTTTGTTAGCAATGAAAAGGACGGGGACTTCTGCGTTATATTGGATTGAATCCCAAAAAGCTTCTGATGCTTCTGTAAGGCGGAGATCAGCACTATCGAGGACAAAGACGATGGCAGAAGCTTTTTCCAAAGCATTATGCCAGAGAAGGTTACGATAAATCTGCTGTCCCCCCAAATCTATCAGATTAAACTCAATTTGTCGGTATTTAACCGTTCGATAGTTGACACCTAATGTTCGAGTTGTAGGAATGAATTCTGAACGTAAAAGACGATTTACGATAGTCGTTTTACCTGCCCCGTCAAGACCTACGATAGTGATTTCATACTTTTTGGTTTCTTTTCCTTTGAAGATTCTTCGTAGGATACTTGACACTGATAACCACCGATAACAACAGATCGGTTACTGTTTTTTGGGAAAAATCATTGGGATTACTGTGATTGGCTTTTTCTATATCCAAGTTTAAATAAATATGGATTAGTTTCTTGAGAGTATAGAACAAGAAGAATCAATGTTATGAATCTTTGAACAAACACACGATAGGAGAAAATGGGTATATCCTACAAAAAGTATTGTACTAGTGAATGATGAGAGTAGAACTGGTATCAGCAATACCATGAGCGTAAGAAAGAACTTTTTGTTTTTAATATCAACAGGTGTGGAATGCGTGCAAAAATCACTTGAAATTTGAGTCTAAACAGGGTATCAGATTTAAACGTTAAAGTTGTGTAAAAACAATAGAAATATTTAAGAAAAAGCAAAATCGCAATTAGGGCTGTAGGAGACTGTACAGGAGATAGATATTGGTGAAAATCGAATTTCCAGAAACACCAGAGTTTCGTGAATTACAAGAAACAATGAAAAAGATCAGAAACTTGACTATTCAGGGTGCAACGAATGTGGCCATTTACGGTGTTCGTGCCTTTGCTATACATGCAGAAAGTGTTCCACTAAGTGATCAAGCATTATTTCACCACTTAGAGTCAGTAGTTGACCAGCTTAGTAATGTGAGAGTCACCGAACCTGCGTTGAGAAATGGATTGAGGTACGTGATGACTGGTATCCGTCTTGATGGTAAGGAAAACGCTATTGCACATGGAAAAAAATATCTGGACTTGATAGATGCAGCAAAACTAAAAATCTTTAAAACTGGTGCGGAAAGAATTCAAGATGGATCCCGAGTTTTCACCCACTGCCATTCTTCCATCACAGTAGGAATTTTTCTTGCAGCTGCAAAACAAGGGAAAGAATTCGAGGTAATCAATACAGAGACACGCCCTCTCTATCAAGGAAGAAAAACAGCAAGAAGACTACTTAAAAACAATATTCGTGTTACTCACATCGTAGATTCAGCAATGCGATGGGCAATGAACGTTTTCAAACCTCACATGATTTTTATGGGAGCTGATGCCATTACTGTCGAAGGAGTAGCTCTTAATAAGATAGGTTCCCGTCTTTGTGCCCTAGCATCAGAAGAGGAACATATTCCTCTATACATTTGCACTCCTCTCTTAAAATATGACCAAGCAACAAGTATAGGGCGGCTGAGTGAAATTGAAATGCGCGATCCATTTGAAATATGGGCTGAAGATCTCCCTCCAGGAATTAGGATAATGAATCCTTCGTTTGAAACCATTGATCGAGATAATATATCAGCCTATATTACCGAAGCGGGATTAATTCCTCCTCAAACGATTCATGTGACATTTCAACGACTTTATGGGTCAAAAATCAGGGATCATCATGGATAACCTAAAAATATGAGATCAATGACTCGGATGCAGGTTATCGAATGTCAGGTCCATCCCCAAGATAGTAATCATCATCTCTCACAAACCCTACTTTCTCTAGTTCATCTCGTACACTTGATACGATGAGAGCCTCCTCGCTTTCATCATCCTCATAAGGCCATATGGTGAATCCGACAATAATTTCAGTTTGATGCGTCTCTTCATCAAAAGTATCTAATTCTACTGTAAAAGCGCGAGCAGTGCCAGCAAATTCGCTTTCTAGAGTCTGGCTTACTTCAATTAGATAAGCATCAGCAGTTTCAAACGTCATCTGTTCCTCACCTTCACGAAAGAGACCGTTAAACACATAATACCTCGTAACAGCTGATGTAATTGATTCACGAAAGCTCATTGAAACTCAAATCCAATATTATTTTAGTAGTCCTAAGCATTGAAGAGTATCCTCGTAATCTAAAAAAACTCATCCAATGTTTTTCGATTTAGAATTGGGCTTTTTTGGGAATAAAACCGCATTGGAATTGTCACTCTTCCCCCAATGAACTTCAGTGCTTGATTTAAATCACCAAAATGATAGCAGGGACTATTTACAGCTTTTCGCATGTTTTCGCGTACTTGCCAAACACCCAAGGGGATCGCGTAACCTTTTCCGACCTCTCTGAAAGCCACTACGGCGGCTTTTCTCCTCATTTGAGCTAATTTCTCTTGTATCGCTAAGCGTGCAGCATAATACCCTCCAACGGTATTTATTGCGTAAGATTTTCTTCCATTTGGGCCTTCTGTATCCGTTAAAATTCCTGGAGTTGAACTACCAGGGTTCCAAGCACTGTCTTGTTTCCATGTCTCATGATAATCAAAGTGCCACTCACGACCTGGAATTAATAGAACCCAAAAATCGTTGTCTAAGTAAGAATTGTGAAAAACCATATAATCTTGGATTTCTGGGTAGTCTTGGATTTGCTTTCTCAGATTATTTCCTAGAATGTCGTCAACAGCTGTTATACTCCATCTAGTGGGCACAAATCTTCGTTTTTTTTCCAACCCTAAGAGGCCCGCAGAAAAAAGTCTTGTTATTTGTGTAACTGTAGATTCATCACTATATAATCTAGCAACTGCATCGTTTGCCTTTAGATCAGTGTCAGCTACAACACGATCTACCTTCTGATCGATTTTTGGTGTCGAAGCCAATTGGATGGAATTGATCTGAACACGAGCCCCCATAGGTTGGGTGAAACGGTCAAAATTCAAATCTAATCGTGGTTTTTTAGAAAATTTCATTTCTAGTTGAACTGGAGAAGTAGCTTGGATTTGTTCCTGAGTGATTTCAAGAACTTTTGAGCGTGATGAAACTTCTGTAACTTTGATCGGTTCTGCCATAAAGCGAAATAATCTAGCTCTTAGATTGACGACATCCTCCATTGTCAAATTAGTCTGCCATTGATCAGGTTCATCGATTACATCAATATCTTCCCAGTTTAATGATGCCATGGGACCTAATCTAACTTTTGGATAACCAAAACGGCCCACGAATAGGCTCGGAGGGCTCGGTCCATAATATTCATTCCTTAATTTTGGTAAAATTTTTCTAACTGGTAGTAATGCCTTTGTTTTCAAAATTATTGGACAAAAGGTAAGTCCACAGAGAAACTTACCCCCCTTACAACGTAAACAAAGATCTTTATTTGAAGGCACCTTAACCATGTGTCTACCCACTCTTGTCCAAAGTCTTGGATTTCTTTGTAAAGACTTAATCTCCAAAGATTAAGACTTACTTAGTTTAGTGATTCTTGATTTAAAGAGTTTTTTGGATAGGTTGTGACGATTTGATTATGTTTACTTTAGAGTAATTTCCCTTTTGTCCAATCACCAAAGTTCCGTATATTCCATCGAATCCGTAAGGGTGAAAAGTGAAATCACCTTCTTTAATTTTAAGAATAGCTTCAATAATAGGTGTATCTAAATGATCAATCAATTTTCCCTCAACTTCCTCTGCACTAGATTGCCATAAATTTCGCTCCGGACCCATAAGACTCGTAATCTGACGATATGTTGTGATTAAAGATTTTGCAGTTTTGGTCTTCACATTTAAGACATGAGCCAAGATTTCTATCAAAGGTACCATTCTTATGAATTTTTTTTTCGGTTGTATTTCTCCAATTCTTCGTTCAGCTCCCTGAATCTGACTAATTTCGATACACCGTTGAAAAACACCAATTGTCAATGGTTTTTTGCATATTGGACATATATCATTTACAGGCACAAATTGCGGAGAAAAACAACAGTACTCATCATCTCCATGTAAACCAGGGCGTTTCCTTCCTGCACGATGCCCTGTTAAAAAAAACCGTCCCTCTTCAGGCGGAAATTCTGCTGTATATAAAATTCGGTTATTTCGAAGGGCAGAGATAATACCTGGATAATCAAATTTAGGAACAGAAAGAACAGTATATTCACGTCCCATTCGATGTAAAGAACTTGAATGGGCATCAGAGTTTGATATTAACACGTGATCATCTAATTCTGGAATCAAAGACAAAAATTCAGGATCAGCTGACAATCCAGTCTCAAATATCTTTATCCTCGAGGTAACTGAGCCGAAAAAATCAGTTAAATAATTTACTCGTAAATTTCCTTTACCAGTACCAAAAACTCCTTGAGGAGTCATAATATGAGCGGGAATGGCTTCGATCAACGGATCGATATCCATAATGGTGTGAATTCTCTTGGCTACTTGAACTGGGGATTCACAGATGATAAAGGGGCGCGCCATTTTTTGATGCTTAACCTCCCATTGATTGAGAAAGTCTCTAAATGTGTCAATCGAAGAAAAATTAGGAAAAAGAAAGATAACATGAGTTTCTTTTGAAATTTTCCCTATTCTTGCTGTGAAAATCATCTCAGTCTGAAGAATAAACCGAACATCGGCTTTTTGTTGAAATATAAATATTCCACTTGAATCCTCAATGAGAACATCCTTAAGGATATCTGTCCAAAAAGAAAATTGACAATCTCCTGTTCCAATCAAGTCTATACCTTTCAATGGCATTGTTTGATTAATCTTTTCTAAATGAGAAACTGCTTTTTTTCTATTTTCTCCCTGGACTTCTGATGAAATCTTTAGTCCTTGAGTTCCCCCTGCAAAAATTGAATGAGCATGTAGATCCAGAGCTACTTCCAAAACTTATTCGCCTCATTATAATTAGGAAAAGCTACTGGAGGTAGATTCAACTCTATATTCAAGAATTTGATCACCAACTAATTTTAACAATCCTACTCCCTTAGAAGATTCACCAACCATGAAAAGAAAACTATTTTTTGTACTTTTTGTTGCCCATTTTAACGCAATGGTGTTAAAGCCATGCTGAGATAAAACTATTTGAACTAAATCAGTGCGAAGCAAGCGTGAGCTTATTTTGTTTATCGCCATGAAAATTTGACACACAGCAGCATGCTTTTTTGTAGCAAAAGAAGCATTTGTCCTAAGTACTTCAACCTTATCTTTACTACACCTGAGAAGGGAGACATCTTCAATAATCGGTTTGAAACTCTCGAGTAGCTCGAAACTCTTATTTAAATAGTCATTTTCAGGAAATAATGAGGTTCTATCTATGGCTATAGTACCGTATCTAGTAATGTGTGGCTTGGGAGAATTTGTTCTCTGCATATTTAAGTTCCATAAAATTTCTCGAAAAATTCTGAATAAGCTTCCCAAACGCCCTTTACCCGAACTATATCCTAGAATAAAGTTATTTCCTATATATAATAAGTAAAGTTGTTGGTTACCATGAGTTTTTCCATGAATTTCAATTGGGAGTGCATCAAAAAAGGTTCCAGATGTTTTAAGTTCGTCTTCGTAATCCTGTAAGATTGGTGGGATTTTATTAACCAAGGAAATTATATCAGGTGATAGAACTACATTGTGAACTGCTCGGATAGTTCCATCTGAAACAATAACGGTTTCTGTATCAGTGCAAATTTCACTGATCCGATTTTGAAGTGTGTGATCAATCTCTGTTAAAAGAACCTTCTTAATGTTTCCAAACACCTCTATCAAGGAATATTCTATCTGTTTGTCATTATTTTGATATTTGATCCTTCGGATCGCATCTTGTAAGATAATTGAGAAAGCAAGAGAATGCTGTAATAGTTTGTCTTGATGTGAACGTGGAATAAACAGCATGAAACTTTCAATCCGATTTTTCCCTCTCGCTTTGGGATCATCAATCATAAAAGAGTGAATTAAAACACGGCCTTGGATACCAGTAACATTTATCGGGATAATTGCCGTATCAGGTTCTCCTGTTGGTTCCCCCACACCAATTGCCATGGTAAATAGGGTTGTCGTGACCCCTTGAAGAATTATTCTCGGAATCTCTAACTCGTGAGCCAGGTATGACTGTAGTACAGGGCCATGTTCCTCATCAAAGACAATATGGGCTAAAAAAAATTGTGGAGGAGTGGTCTCTTGTGTTTCAAATGTTCCCATGATTCGTGGACTCACCTTTTTTGGCTAGAACAAGAATAAAATAGTCGTTCAGTAAATAAATAGAATATATTGCTTGAATTACTATTTTTAATTCACCAAATAATTTTTTTTATCATCCGCAAATAATTTTTTCTTCTATTAGATCGGTCAAAAATTCAGCCATAAAACACCACAAACTAGTGATTTACTTGAATAAATCTGAAACTTCTGAATTGAAAAAACAAGAATGGATCAAAGAGGCTTTTGCTTTAACGTTTCGATTCCTTTTTCTTTACTAAATCAATAATTTCCTCCCATTCTTGTTCTCGCTTTGATTTCTGTGGAGGAACAAGGCCATCCTTTACTCCTAAAATATTTAAAGCCCATTGACGTTCGTTATCATGTTTCTGTTGCTTTTTCCTATGACGATGCTCGGCTGCGCTAATCCATGTCTTTAGAGCAGGTTCCTGAACACCACATTTTGTACAAACGTACAATTTTTCTTCAGAATTCCAGAATAATGTACCTTTCTTACAATTCGGGCAAGGAATTCTTGAGTCACGTACAGGAGGTTTGGACAGGTTCATTCACTTCTCCATTGTTAGGATATCATCCACTTCTTTCTGATTGATAGTTAATGATGATATCTGGGACTGGGGGCGCTTCAATGGTAACCATTGTTGAATTATTTGCATTATTGAGTCAATACCAGGTCCAATTATCAATTTTAAGAGCTCAAGATCCACATATGGATCCGTGAGCACCCCTAAAAATGCAATACGTCCAACCGCACGTAAAAAGAATTTGAAGTTACTGCTTTCAGCGGTGAAAGAAATCCAAGGAGAACTGCCAATTTCGTGACCAATAGTATCCATATTAGATTGGATTCCCGCTACTAATGAACAAAGAATAAGACTACTTTCCTTTCCTAATGTACCTTCTAAATTTACTTCCTCGATTAGGAGTCCATCTGTATCAACACAGAATCCAGAATAGATACCATCGAGAGAATTCACGATGTCAGTTAATACTTGGCGAAGACTAATTCTGGATTGTTTGTAATTATTATTCGAAAACGACAAGTCAAATCAACCAATTTTGTCTGGAATTTCTTGGAAATTTCTCATTTTGATGAGATAAGGCAGATAGTATCTCTTATTTGAATTTATTTAATCTTTTTTCAGATTTCAATACAATTAGGTACATGTCTTCATGGGTAAAGTGTCCAAGCAAAGAAGAAAATCCATGACATAAGTTTTCGTCAGCTCACAGAGAAAGTCCCAGAGATGGTCTTTATAAAGTCACATGAGACAAACAACATGGAACAGTAGGCGGCTGAGAATAGCCACTCAGCTGAATCGTAAGGCTATATGACGAGCTTAATCCCAGAACAGAGATGCCAAAACCTAGTAAGGCTCCTTGGTTTGTGCAATGAGAGATCCTCCGTCTAGGTGGTCTCTTGCCGAGATTCTTCTGGAGAGACGAATAAGAAGGCAAGGTCAAATCGGGTCAGGCATGGGAATGAACAGCCCTAAGACCGAGAGGTTATGCTGGGCGGGCCCGGGTCTCGAGTAGAATCAAGTTCAACTGATCTAGTGTGGAAGCCTCGAAGTTCTGGTCTGTTCCACTTATTCTATAACACTTACCAACTGAAAAATGAATTAAATACCTTTTTTTTACCTTCAAATCTTATCTATTCTCATTACTCGCAAAAAAATGAGATTCTTTCCATCTTATTTCAAAATTTACTTTTTAATCGATTTAGAAAAGAGAAACCCTTTCTGTTTACCTTAGAAGTATTGATTTTGTATCGATCCAAAGGTATTTATAACGCCATCAACAAAACCAACACAAGCAACAACACCAACAACAAATTACTTAAATTCCTTTATAGGATATTATTGGTGAAAAAATAACGTGATGCAAGTTTTAGTAGAAAAAGAAAACAAAAAAACAAAAATACCGAGTGTGATTAGTTCATTACCTTTGCCTCAAAGCGCAAAGAGAATATTTGAAATTTTATGTCAAGATGGCCCTTTAACGTCGGGTGAATTGGAGAAAAAATGTACTTACTCTGATCGTACGATTCGAAATGCTTTAAAGAAGCTAATCAGGATAGGCCTAGTCACCAAGGTCGCTAATTTTAG
>CP070760.1:154129-163993 GCA_020348965.1 Candidatus Heimdallarchaeota archaeon
ATTGATTATTAGTATCTCGTACACTAATTTCAGCCTGAGCAGTAGCAAAAATGATGATTTCTGGTGCAATTGAAGGGTTTATTGCAATCGAGAGTGGGTGACTGGAAGCAAAAATTGTCGTGACGGTTTCAATCCCACCATCCTTAAGATTGAGCCCGACCATAACACTTGCCATTCGTTGTGCCCAATCCGTTGTTTCAGGACGATTAAAGGTCACTAAGAAGTACAGATAAGAAGTATCTGAAGTGATCTGCACCCTTAGAAGATCAGCTGACCAAGGAAGATTGTAACTAGGGTAGACATAATCACCATCACCCGTGTCGTCCCCAATGGCATCAAGCCAGATAAATTCACCAGATGTCAATTCAAGAGTATTCTCACCAGGATGAAAATCTGACCAATCATCTAAGTTTCCATCTAGGTTGATTCTTTGAGAAATTACAGTTAAGAAGATAACATAGGACACATTGGCCTTCCCATCAGTAAAAATCACAGAAATAACATGATCACCCTGTGATAAGGTGATACTGCCATTTAACTCTGAAAAAATCTGACCATCGATATTTGAAATCCAATAGACTTGAACAATGTCATCAGGATTGTTATCTTTGGCGTCAGCTTGAAAATGAACAGGTTTTTGACTGCTTACTGTTGATCCATTTTTAGGAAGACGAATTCTCGCGAGAGGAGCACTATTCCCAATTGAGACTATGATTTGTTTGAAAGAGACACCTTCGTTGTTTGTGACCATAACTGTAATCAGATGCCTCCCTGGACTGAGATCCGATCGTTCAAAAGAATTTATAGTACCTATTATGCCATCTAAATCAGAAGACCATTTTACTTCGTCGAATGGCTTGTCTGATAGATTTATTAATAGAAAAGGGATAGGTTCTCCAATATTATAGGTTATATTTTCTAAAGGTTGAGTTATTTCAAAAATAGGCTTAGTTCCATTATACGAAATTCTAAAGGATTTATTATTACTTAAGAAGTCCTCTAACTTGATACTATATCGTAGTTGAATACCATCAAAAACTGGTTCGAATCTATATTCAGAAATTCCATCGATTAAAAATGGCGTTCCTTTAATGGGATCTAGAGGTAAATCTATCTCAAGAGTCAAAGGATCTGAAAAATTGACAAAGTTAAGGTCGACAAAGAGCTCTCCTGATACATTTTGGTAGCTATATTCAATTATCCCCTCGTTCTGTTTAAAAATAAGTGAAATCTCTGGAAAGTCTTCCAAAAATTGAGGAGTCAATCTTAACGTTCTATTAATTGCTTGAGGCTGAATTCCAACCCAATATTGATAATAAGTCCGTAACAGTTCTGCAAGACTCCACGCTTGACTAATCGTACCTCTCGAATGACCAAGTGGATCTGAATCTGTTCCATCCATGATTTCTCCTAGTGTTCCTAAAGCGTCACGAGTAAGAACTCGGTTTACCAAGACTTCTATTAAATTTCGAGCTGCTTTTTGATTTCCATAACGAACACTAGCTTCGATAACTGGTCCTGACAACCAAAGCCAAACATCGCCATTATGATAGCTAAAATCATGGTGTTCTGATCCTGTTCGGGAACCGTAATCATGTAAGGGGTGGTAATCTGGATCAGTTTCTGCTAATGATCTAACTCCGTGGGGGGCAATACATTGTGCTAACACATCATCTAATACCTTCTTTGCTTGATATGGAGAGAGAAGAGGATTATCTATTAGAGGAACTGTCACAGCAAAGATCACATTGGGCCTCTTTTGCAGATCAGGTGTACCGTCATCATTTAAATGATCAAATAGTGTTTCTCCAATTGGATCCCAAAATTGTAGTAGAAAATTCTCCTTAAGGAAGACCATCTTTTGCTCCCACTGATTAGCAAGAACAGTCTGATCCATCATTTTGGCTAATCGTCGTCCGATGTCCAATTCAGTATAGAAGAGTGCTTGGATCTCAACGGCACGATTTCCACGAGGAGAACAAATTACGCCTCCTGTTTGCGCATCCATCCAAGTTTCACGATCCCCATGTGTAAGAAAGCCGTACTCATCAGTTCGGGAGATTTCACCTAGAATGGCCGTTTCGACAGCTGGCCAGACCTCAGTCAGAAAAGTATCATCGAATCCTGAATATTCAAAATATTCCCAAATCGAGCGAATAAACCAACCTGTACCATCAGTTGTTTCATAATTGAGATTCTGGACATTGACTTGTAATATATTAGGTACACGGCCATACGTAGAGCTGGATGGATTAGTATCCTGATTGGCTATCATTGTTCGAATCCATGATTTTGCAAGCTCAAATTGACCTGTAACGAGGACTGAACCTGGAAATGAAATGAATGAATCCCTTCCCCAATACTCGGGGAACCAATGTAATCCTGCGTAGATCCCCCGTCCTGTCACATTCATGGTAAGACTGTCTAGGCTCATCAAAGTCCATTGTAATACCTTATTCCATGTTTCATTATTTGTACATAATTGAGAATTGGTTAATATATCGACAAGAGGTTGTGTTGTTTCAATCCACCAATCAAGATAGTTGGCCACTGCATCTTCGAGAAGAGTAATTAGGTCAGTTTTCTTATTTCCCAAACCAATAACTATAAACACTGCATCAGAAGGACTAATAGAGAATATGAGTTGTCCTGGCTCATATACGTTTTCCTCATTACTACCATCACCGCGGTAATCATCTTTTTCGTAGGTTCGAGGGATAATTTTCTCATTTTGGATAAAAGTAACTGCAGTTGAGGATTTTATTCCCACGTATTCTGGGCCTATATAAGACTCATCATTTGTTGAGATAAAAAGAATATTGTTTGAAGTATTAAATTCTGTGTGGTAATCGCTTCCCGAAGCAGCCCAATCTCTCCTCATACCAAACTGGGGGCGAAAACTTACTGTCCCTGAAAAATCTGTCTGATATTGAATTATCATTGCATTTCTGTTTCGTGCAAGAAAGAAAATTTCTTCGACCTTACCAGATCCAGTGTTGAACACTGTTTTTACTGCATGGGGGAAGACAGTTGTATTGATTACATTGCTTGGTGTTGTTTCTCCAGTAGTATCCAACCAAAAATTTGTCATCGTCGTCCATCGGTCTTTCACTAATCCCTGCCATTTTCTAGTTTCTACTTTGCTGGTTTCCCCAGTCCAATGCAATTTGTCTCTATTCGTAAGCACATACTCATGAGAATCACCTGAAGAAACAGTCAATCCTAGTGAATCCAATTCTGGGAGAGAAGGAAGGGAATTTGGACTATCGATTTTTTTTGGAATGTCCATTAAATGTTGGACTTGTCGATTTTCAATGTGATTAAAATGGTGAAATAAAGGAACTGGGAGAAGTATTAATATTAACAAGAAAATTCTATTTATTAAAACTAGTAGGCTTCCTATATTCAGCATCTATACAATCCAGCCATCATTCAGTAGTGTTGTTCGTAGTATATCCGAAATAGAGAACTACCATATTAACATTCTCGTTGAATGACTTTAAATATCCAATTTTTTAAGTTAGTTTGAGGAATTATTTTGGCCAATTTTATGAATAAAAGAAGATTTCTACTCATCTTTAACATTATCTTGGTTTTAGGGTTATTAATCATGAGTTCCCTCGGAAAAAATTCTCAATCCCAATTTAGTTCTTTTAATGACTTCCTGAATCAAGTCAACCTAGCACCAACCGCCGCAGAAAAGGATCAACTTATTCAATCCTATTTGAGTCAGCAAAGGAATGCTGTAAATATCCCTATTACTGAACAGGAAAATTGCACATTCATCTATTACGGAGTAGCCTTGACAGTCCAAGTCGCGGGTGATTTTAATGGATGGTCAGGAGAAGATTTACAAAAAATTTCTGATACTAATCTGTGGTACATAACTAAGGAGTTTCCTCGGGATGCACGGCTTGATTACAAATTGATAGTTGATGGGAATTGGATCTTGGATCCTGAAAATGACCGACTAATAATGGGGGGATATGGGCCCAACAGTGAATTGTTAATGCCTGATTATAAAATGGATCCTGCAATAATAAAATATGAATATGTTCCTAGTGGGACAATTGAAACCATTAACGACTTCACTAGTACGTATCGCAACAATAAAAGAACGATAGAAGTCTACCTTCCTCCAGATTACGATGAATCAAAACAATATCCTTCTTTTTATGTTATGGACGGTTTGGAATACATAGACTTGGCCAATTTTGATAATGTCCTTGATTACTTAATATTCAATGGTTTAATCCAGGAAATAATTGTTGTTTTTGTCCCACCAGTCGATAGAGGTGTCGAATATTATGAGAATCTTGATTTCCTCTCATTATTAACTAAAGAACTCATTCCACTGATTGATAGTACATATTCAACAATTCCAAATCGAACAGAACGGGGGATGATGGGGGCTTCGTTGGGAGGATTTATTTCGATCGCGGCTGGTTTTTATGAGGAAAGTTCTTTCGGGCAGATTGCTTCTCAATCAGGGTATTTTGAAAGTAGTATGATAGGTAAATATAGTATCGGTCAATTGGATATCAAGTTCTATCTAGACGTGGGGACTTTTGAGACTTCTATTTCGAGTACTGACCTCCTAGCGATAAATAGGCAGATGAACCAGACGATGGATCAGGTGGGAAATACCTACTTCTATCAGGAAGTACCCGAAGGGCATAGTTGGGGTAATTGGCGTGCCCATTTGGATGACATATTGACTTATTTCTTCCCAGGAGATGGAGTCTCCAAGAATACAACAACGCTAGCAACTACTTTACCAGCGACAACAACTGTTCCAACAACCACAACGACAACCACAACTACATCACCCACGACTACTTCAGTAAATACGACATTTCAAACAAGTACTACCACCATAAAACCTACTACGACAAAATCATCCATTAATGATACGGACACCTCAACAACTACTCAAACTTCCAGTGATATTACACCTATTTCCTTATTAGGAGTAAGTCTTGGAATATTAACTTTGTTGAAGAGGAAACTTAGAAAATCCTAATTTTCTTCTATAATTAGCTCACTTGGGAATTTGAAGAAAACAAGTAATGCAACCAGCATGGGGATGAATGCCAAAACACCCATTAGAAGAACGGGCCCCCAAGGATCGTAGTAATAGTAATAAATCCCCAATTCCTCTGGATAATCGGGGTGGAGCTCGCGTCCAATTACAAACGCTCCTAGAATCAGCCCTTCGAGGAAGATAGCAAGAGCAATAGCCAACTTTTCAGTAAACTCTTGAAAAGCATAGTACATTGATTCTCTTCGGAGACCTAGTCTCCGTTCCTCGTCATCTACAATATCTCCTATAATGGTGGGAGGATATATCCATAATCCTCCCATTCCAAAACCTATTATGGCGATCATAACAAGAGCAATAAGAATTCTTAATGTTAAGAAGTCAATTGTAAGAAATGCTTGATCCAATACTTCTGTTGGAAGTAACACGAATAGAAAACTGATTAGAAGTGGAAAAGAAAAAATTGCCATTGAATAGAGGAACGCTTGTTTTTTTCCAATTTTTTTCGCTATTATTCCCCAAGCTGGGAAGCTGATCATTGCAAAGAGGATCCACGGTGCTGTCATCACCATAGTGTCGCCAAGACCGAGTAGAAGGACACTAACGGCAAAAAAAGGCATTATCGCACTTAATATACGAAAACTAAATTGCATTCCGATCTGATTAACAAGAAATATCCGATAAGGGGGATTTTGTACACTCGTTCGGAGAGATTCAATCAAGGAGATACCTGGCTGTTTCTGTATGTCCTCTTGAATGTCCTCTTGGATGGGAAGGACTGCCAAGATAGTTAGAAATACGATTATAGCCAATATGACACTTGTCGTAGAGAAACCTAAGTTCTCATAGAGAACTGGTGCTATGACAACTCCAACCACATTTGCTAATAGAGCGAAAATATTCCCCCAAACGGCGAGAGTAATACGTTCGCTTGAGGTCGGAGCAATCTCGGGCATCAAAGCATAAATCGGTACAAATACAAAAGTAAATAATGCGTCAAATATCGAGATAATTACAAATAGATAAAGTATCAGTAAAATTTCTCCCATATCTGGAAAAAGACGTAATAGAAAAAGCGGGGGATTGAACAGGAGAATGAAACTTAATGTCATTGGTATTAAACCCACTAAAATGAAGGGACGACGTCTTCCCCACCTTTTCCATCGGGTATTGTCACTTGCCCAACCTACCAGGGGATTTACAAACGCGTCTACGATACGACCTACCATAAGAGCTGTGCCAACTAATGCCCCGATGACTAATGGATGGAGTGAGACTCCAGTCATTCCTTCTGTCAGATAGAAGAAGAGAACAAAACCCAAAATTGAGGCATTGACTATAGAGATCCCAAAATTACCAGTTGAATAGAGAAAAATTTCCTGACGCGTAAGCTGACGCTGTTGACTTTTTTCACTCAATTACCAATCTCCTAACAGAAACTGATCCAAAAAAGGATGGAGAACGAAATTTAATCTCGGCTACCACCAAAGAGGTATATGAAGATTAGTAAAAGCTCTTTCAATAGGTAAATGATATCATAAAAAAGCCATAAGGCCATTAAAGCTGGAGAGGTAAATGCTCTGTTCTCTAAGCGAGCAAAATCAAGAAACATGTAGATACTGAAAATAATTGCTCCAAAGACGCTTATGATCAAGTAAAATAAGCCATTTTCACTGAAAAGAAAAAAGCCTAGCATTGCAAAAATAAGAAACATTATTACTAAGATGAAGGTTATTCTTGTGATCTGACTGATCCTCTCGTAGGTTCGACCTGAGAAGAGGTATGCTGCCATTGCTACAACAGTGGTTGACCCAACGGCTCCAACTACAATAGCTGGGTCTAAATAAAGACCAATGGCAACCAACAGTGATAATGTAATAGCACTGCAAACTGCAAAAGAATACAATAAGATTGCTGCTGTACTTTCGCTGAATTGTGACCCAAAAAGTGCTGAAAATAGCAATATCATTATTATTATGAATTCACCAATAGCTCCTACCCAGTAAATTTCGATGGGAACTCCAAGCCCCAGCATTACGCCAACCGTAATACTAGCTATCAGTAATGCTATTCCCAAATGCCTATAGGCCTCAGCCTTGATATCATAACCAACATATTCTGTTGTTCTAGTTTCATAGTAATAAGACATTAGATTTCACTTCTTGAAGGTCGTCAAGAAACATTAAAATAAAAGTCTTTAGGTATGGACATGCTAAAAACTGATTTGTGAGTAAAAAAACGGACGTTATTAGATAATGGATAAAGAAATTATAATTCTATCAGCATCTCGAAGAGTTTTTTCGTTGAAACCTAATTTCAGTTATCTAAATTAACTTCAAATATTGAGACTCTCTCCTTAAGTTTGAAAAAGATTGAATATCACTAGTAATTCTAATTTTTCCTTATTCTTTCTTAATATCCTTCATTATTTCAATGGCTGCAGCTACCTCAAGGATGCTAGTATCGTCTTCAATCGTACTAAGATCACCTAGCTTTTTACCCTCATAGACTCCCTTCATTATCCTACGCATAATCTTTCCACTACGAGTTTTTGGTAGCATTTTAACTACTTCAACAGCTTTTGGGGCCGCTATAGGACCGATGTCTCTTCTCACAATGTGAATGATCTCCCTTTTCAGTTCATCAGATGGATCAAATCCTTGTTTCAGAACTACGAAAGCAATGACAACTGTACCTTTTATCGGATCTTCAACTCCAATACAAGAAGTCTCGGCAACAGCTTCATGTGATGAGACAGCCTCCTCAATCTCACGAGTACCTAATCTATGTCCTGCTATCTTTATAATCTCATCTGCACGTCCTAAAACCTTAAAATATCCTTCCTCATCTTTAATAGCATAGTCTCCTGTATAGTAGAATCTTTTTCCTGGAAATACTTCCCAATAGGTTTTTTTGTAACGTTCGTCATCACCATAAACAGTCAATAGTGTTCCTGGAGGCAATGGTGCTCGTGAAACAAGTGTACCTTTCTCCCCATTAGGCATTTCGTTTCCTTTTTCATCAACAACTAAAAGATCATAACCTAAAGCCGCTACACCCGCTGTTCCAGGTTTAACAGGGAGATCTTCAATGCATCGTCCTGTTAAAATGGACCACCCTGATTCTGTTTGCCAGTAATGGTCAATGATTTTGGTGTTAAGTGTTTTTTTTGCCCAATGATAAGTAGGTTCGTCGAGGGGCTCGCCAGCCAAAAAAAAGTACCTCAAAGAAGAGAGATCGCGTTCCTCAATCCATTTTAAAGGAAACTTGACAAGAATTCGTAATGCAGTGGGAGCAGAAAAGACAACAGTAACTCCATATTTCTCAATTACTCTCCACCATGCAGCAGGATCAGGGTGAATAGGTGTTCCTTCGTAAAGAACTGTTGGAATACCCAGGAGGAGGGGTGCATATACGATGTATGAGTGTCCCACTACCCAACCAATGTCACTTGTTGAGAAATAAATATCACGATCAGGTTCACAGTCATAAATTTGCCTCATAGAAGCAAGTAAAGCCACCATATAACCACCAGTATCTCTCAGAACACCCTTCGGTATACCTGAGGTTCCTGAAGTGTACAGGATGTATGACGGATCAGTTGAGTCCAATATTTCTGGTTCTACGTAAGTCCTCCTTTGTGATTCTAGAAGTGTTGCCCAGTCAAGATCCCTACCTTCAGTTTTTGGAAAATCAGGATCAAGGCCTCGGTTAAAGACAATTACATGCTCCACTTCAGTGGTTGCTAATTCTAAAGCGTCATCCACAATTTCCTTCAGCTTGACGACTTTTCCCATCCGACTTCCTGCATCACAGGTCAATATCAATTTTGGTTGAGCATCATCAATACGTCCAGCAAGTGATTCACGACTAAATCCAGCAAAAACAACAGAATGAATAGCACCGATTCGAACACATGCCAACATCGCAATCACTGCCTCAGGAATCATTGGTAAATAGATAATAATTCGGTCTCCCTTCTTAACACCTTGACTCTTCAGAACTCCAGCAAATTTGTTAACCTCTTTATAGAGGTGATAATAGGTATATACTTGTGATTGGTTTGTTTCAGGGCTCTCCCAGATTAGTGCAGCCGTTCCTCGCTTGGGTCCTGTTGCGTGTCGGTCAACTGCATTGTAACAAAGATTTGTTTTTCCCCCAACAAACCAACGAAAGAACGGAAAGTTCGAATCATCTAATACTCGGTCCCATTTTCTATACCAATGAAGATTCTCTGCTTCAGTCTCCCAAAATTTTTCAAGATTGTTAAGAGACAACGAATGCGCTTCATAATAGGAATCGTATTTCATTTCTTATATCAACCTTCTCCTAAAATCATTATGTGAATTGGAGGATTTATAACGTTGTTATCTTTCCTTTTTTTATAAAGGATTTCATTAAACAGGAATTTCTATTATGAAAAGTAGCTGTAATTTAACCACTTTCTTTACTTAATCGTTTTTTATAGGAAAGAAGTTCTATAATGTGTGTTTGGAGAAACTGAGAAAAGAGAAGGAAGCAAACATTTTTCCCACTCTCTCTTACTCTTAGTTGATCACGAAGATTGTTGAAGTTTCCTGTTAGATTTGAAGGAGATCTAGAAATAGATGTACTGGTGTCTTTTCTATTCGATTTTGATCTTGAAGTAGGCTTAGTATTTCTTGAACCTTATGAGATGGGTACCGAGTGGCAAGGTTATTTTGGCATTTTTCCTCTAATAGGGGAATAGCTTCAGTACGACGACGTCGATGACCAAGGGGGTATTGAATTTCGATTTTATCTGTACTAGATCCATCTTTGAAGAAGACTTGGACGGAATTGGC
>CP070760.1:164093-173915 GCA_020348965.1 Candidatus Heimdallarchaeota archaeon
ACGATGGTTCCGACAGCAATATGAGCGGGGGGATTACGAGCAACGAGCATATTTGTTGCAAAACCTAAGACAAAAGCCAATAATCCCAATCCCGCCCCTATTAGGTCATTCTTTCTGATTAAAATCGCTGCGGCAAAACTTATTACTCCTACACACAAACTTAACACTCCCCACCAAGAGAAATTGTCTGTCCAGTGTTCGAGATGATCGGTGATATAATTTAGATACCCTGGAGCAGATAGTTGAAAAACTAGAGATAACCACCACCCCATGAATCCTGCTACACCAATAATTCCATAGACTAGAAACTGAAACACGACCAAACTAAGGAGCGGATCAGTTCTAACAGATCGAGATAGGTGTCGCCATTTTTGAACCAACTTATTAGACCATCTTGGAGGGGAGTCAGGCATTTCAATTTCCTCTGGTTGCTACTGTACGCTCAAAAAATCATAGTTATATAACTTTAACCAGGCTTCTTTCTTTGCACGTAACTTGGATCTTGAAGTTTATCAACCTGAATTTGAACAATCTTTGATCCAACAAATTAACAGTGATCCTCTGATATAAAATAGTGCGCTGAATTGACTCTTTGGCTTCCATTATAGGATTAGGTCTAATAATATTGTTCTGATAAATTCCTTCTAAACAATTGAATCCCAAACATCCGTTTCCATCTAAAAAAATACTTTTTAAGCTCAAATTGGTGCCTGTTCACAATACAAATCTTTATATACAAATGCTAAATTTGTATACTCATGAATACTATTACTACTCGCATTGATGATGACGACAGAGCGTTGCTTGAGTGGTTAGTCAATCAGAAACGGTTAAACAAGTCAGAATTAGTCCGAACCATGCTTAAAGACAGGCTCAGAGAGGAAGCTCTCGATTATTGTTTTCAACAATATATTCAGGGGGAGATGACATTATTACGAATCGCTCAGATTACTGGTTTATCACTGATTGACATTTTAATCCACGCAAGGCTGAAGAAAATCATCTACCAATATTCTATTGAAGACTTGGAACAGGACCTTCAGACTATTAATAATTTAGTTTAGCTCGCCCATGGATATTTCAAGGTATTTTACTATGCTATTACCCATCACTGCCATTTTAAATGCCTCACCCACAATCTTACTAGCTAAGGCGGGTGTAATTCAATTAATTCCGAAGCTATTCACCTCAGTAGTCATTCCGAAAGAGGTTCATGATGAAATCATCCGCAAACCAGAAGAAGAATTAATAATAATTAATCAATTGATTTATAAGAAACAGATCACAATAACTAAAAAACCTACCACGTTATTGGATCAAATGGTTTCTGAGAGGCTAGGCGTAGGAGAATTAGCAGTGATATCTTTATCCCTGAAGGTTATGAGTGGTCAGAAACGTGAAGTTCTTGCCATATTAGATGACAAACCCGCTAGAAATCTTGCCACCCTACTTGGAGTCAAAGTACTTGGCACTTTAGGTGTCTTAGTTTTGGCAAAGAAACGCGATCTATTAGACTCGCAGAGTGCTTTAGAATCACTAAATCGGTTAATGAACTTTGGGGGTTTTTTCGACCCATTCTTAATTGAGAAAACAAAACTTGAGTTGAAAAGCTGAATACAACGCCGAAGAACTGTGATTTCACAGTTTATAAGCATAAAATTTCCCTGGCTTGTGTGATTGGGTGTGGAGCTTAGATTATTTTGATTTGTACAATTCATAAACTTACTTCGAGATATGTCAGGGGAGTGTTTGTGAAAAAAGGTCATCTGACTATTTTCTATTTTTCTCTAAAGATAACCTTATTAGTTAGGACTGCCAGATTAGAACATTGAACTTCAAGACTTCGTGATTACTCCGATTACGGACATAAATCACTCCTTAGACAGACATCATCGTTAGACTTGAAACTCTCTGCAAATTGAGGATAGAAACATTTAATTACAAGTACTGAGTCATTACTGGTTCAACTACTGGAGGTCAAACTAGTTGATTGCCCAACAACTGGAGCAGATCGAACAGCTGATAGCTCAGGCAGAATTCAAAGAAGCCCAGACTGCAATCGAACTTCTCGAATCCTCTGAGCAGCTGACAGCAGACGACCGCTTGAAACTAAGATACTTACAAAGTACTCTATACTTGACGATGGGAAGACTCAATGAGGGGTTCCAAGTCGCTGAAGAGTTGTTGGAAGCAAGTAAGAAAGTTGACGACCCACTGCTAGAGTTAGACACTCTTATCAATATCATTTGGGCCTTAGGATACTTGGGAAAAATTGAGGAGGGATTTCAGCTGACCAGGAGAGGAGAGAAGCTGCTTGAAATTCTTACCCACCAGCCTGGATTGAATGAAAGACATGCGGCATTCCTCTATCGCAAAGGCCTCCTTTTCTTTTTCAAAGGAGAGCTCGACCAAGCTCTTACTTTACTAGAGGCAAGCCTTGTCCTAAGAGAAGAAATGGGGGATAAGAGAGGCATTATCGAATCTCTATGGGATCTTAGTCTAATTAACTTTAGGCTGGATCTGGATAGAGCGTTAGAGTACGGCCAGAAATGCCTGGCTCTCAGTGAGGCCATCGGTGACAGGCAAGGCCTCGCGAGATCCCACCTGTGTTTGGGGGCGTATTATTACGCTAAAGGGGAGTTAGAATCCGCAACAAGATATCTTCAGAAAAGTTTGGTTCTTAGTGAGGCCATCGGTGACCAAGTAGGTCTAGGTTGGGCTCTCCAGATGATCGGTTATGTTTATCATTCTAGAGCAGAGCTAGCACAGGCGTTAGAGTATTTCCAAAAAGGTTTGGCTATAGCTGAGACAATTGGAGACCAATTCAGTATAGCTATGATCCACAGCGGTATTGGTTTCATTTATGCCGATAAAGGGGAGCTAGACATGGCGTTAGAACATGAACAGAAAAATTTAGCCATAGCCAAGGTATTTGGTAACCTCCGAGGGGTCGCAGGATCCTTCAACAATATTGGCTGTTGTTATGGTGAGTTAGGTGATTTTCAAGCTGCCACGGACTATTTTGAAAAATCTATTAAGATTTCCCGAAAGATAGACAATGATACTATGATGGCTGATTCTTTTTATCAAATTATTCGGTTTTTTGTTAATGATCTTCCTCCTAAGACTGTAAGGAGCTATTTGGAGAACCTGGAGGGAATTAATAAGCGGCTAGGAGATCATCCGCGAATTAATCATAGGTATCGTCTAGCCAAGGCGATCGTTTTGAAGGCCAGTGGCAGTCTAGCCGATAAGGTAGCAGCGCAAACAACTTTTAGGGAGGTAGCCTCGGAAGAAAATGTCGCGTCTCTTGAGTTGACTGTGGAGGCGTTGATTAATTTAAGTGACTTGTTGTTATTAGAATTAGAAACCACAGGATATAAAGCCGCGTTCACCGAATTGGATGGGCTAGTTCGTCGTTTACTGGCCCTAGCCAAAGAACAATCTTCCTATACGTTACTTGTTGAAGCTTATCTTATTCAATCCAAGTTACAGTTATTGCAGTTGAACCTACAGAAGACGCACACTTTATTAACTCAGGCGTATCTCATTGCTCAAGAAAAAGGCCTTGACCGGTTGAGCCAAATTGCTGCCACTGAGCTTGATTCGTTGGTTACTCAATTAAGTACCTGGGAGCGGATTATTGAGCAGAAACCCTCCATGAGCAAAATTATCAAATTGACACAGGTTAATGACTTGATCTCACGGATGATCCACAAACGACGGTATCATAATGAGGCTGAGCTTCTTGCGTATGCGGAAAATGCGCGCCAACTTGTCCAAGCGTGGGAAAAATGAAGAGATCCCTCCTTCTCGTGCAGAGTATCATTAACTGAAGCCTAATCGTGACGGAACCTGTCAAGTTATATCCATTTTACCTGTAATTTTTGGATCATTGCAAAATGGGGGTCATCTGAAATAACTATCTTGTCTTTTGAAAGAGCTAGTGCTCCAATCAAGCTATCCGCTGTTGGAATTTTGGTATGCAATCGAATTCGTGCGGCTGAAATAGAAATTTCTGCCGTGATCTCAATTATATCATATGTTGATTGAATAATTCTGAGTCTATGTTCTGCGACTGGAATGCCCTCTGTTTCTGCAAAAAGCTTAAACAATTCATGAAGTGTGATTACAGAGACAAAAGACTTCTGTTTTGCTAGTTTCTTTAATTTTATTTGTTTATTCCTATTTTTTTGCCCAAAAAAATCGATAAAAAATCGCGTATCAAGCGTGGGCAAGATAGACTAACTCCAATTATCCCGATCTTGGTCTAACCTTGATTTGAGTTCTTCTACTGAATAATTTGCCTTACCTGCTTCTTTTTCGATCCAATCGGGGATCATTATTTTTATCCCATCCCCATCATCTTCAATGAATACAATGGATCCTTCTTTAATTCCATATTTTTTTCGCAAGTGAGAAGGAATGGTCATTTGGCCGTTACGAGTAACTTTAACTTTCATTTTATCTTCATTACTAGAAATAAAAAATACTAATTATAAGATTTACTATATCCTTAGAGACGAGATTGCTTGGATTTAAACGTTCAGAATTCGTAAATATTGAACCCAAGGGCCAACGGATTCTTTATAACGCAAAGCTAAGGTCTCAATGATTTGGAAGAGATGGGTCAAGTCATGCACCACCCAGGTGGCTAGATGCTGTTGTAACGTGACTTCCCCAAACTCAGGATGAATCCCCGTTTTGTGCAGGTCATCAACAGTTACTAACTCTTTTAGAATCTTCAGATTCTGTGCACGAAGAGCGGTAAATTGAGCCAGTCGTTCCTCCAGTCCTAGGTGCTGATCAAAGCCCTCCCGATTAAAGGGGGGAAATTCTTTGGATCCAGCTTCTGAAAGCATTATCTGCATTCTTGGAATCCAATCTGTCTGTTCCCCTGCGATCAGGTGGCCAATGACCTCAGAGGGAGAGAACGCGTCGTCATGCTTCTGATAATTTATCCAGCTGTCAGGAAGTTCTTCCAATAACGCTTGTAAGACTTTTGGAGTGCGAGACAAGATTGCTATTGCTTCGTGTAAGTTATATACCATGATTATGCATAGCTACTCTGAAAGGTATAAACATAAGCTAGGTCTGGGAATTGAAAGTGTGTCCTAGAGATGAATATTTTGGTCCAAAAAGAGGTCGTAATAAGTCTTTTTTGGAATTCTTTAGAGCTGATTATTTTGTATCTCAGAAGAAGAAAGACAAATAGCAAATGAACTCGTAACTTTAAAACATAACCAAACTAAGAGGAGAATCCCCTATCAGCAAGTATAACTTAAGAAACTTCTTGTATCAAATTCTTTAGAAGTGAAAAATATGAGTCAAAATTCCGAATCCTCTATTGCTCAACACTTTCTCGAGTATGCGATAAAGCGTTTTCAAAAGCTGAAAACGAAAGCAGAAAAGGCGTTCAACCAAATCAAAAATGATGACGATCTATTTCTCCTGCTTGATGACAAATCGAACAGCATTGCGATCCTCATTAGGCATCTTGCGGGGAATATGAGATCTCGCTGGACAGATTTTCTAACCACTGATGGCGAAAAACCTGATCGCAATCGTCCAAGTGAATTTGATCGGACGACTAAAGTCACTAAAGACGAATTGATTAAGGTCTGGGAGGCTGGGTGGAAATGTGTCTTCGATTCCGTTTCCGCTTTAACTCCCAGTGACCTCATGAAAGATGTCTATATTAGAAAGAAGAGTTACTCTGTCTTAGAAGCAATAGGGTGGCAATTGTCTCATTATTCCGCTCATATTGGTCAGATTATTTTTCTCGCTAAGCACATTGAGGCAGAGTCTTGGGAATGGTCTGATGTGTATTAATCAATTAAAACATAATAAACTGGAGAAAAAAAGTGCATGGTGAGTAGTATCAACTGAGGAATGGATCATGGATGAATTGTTAACCGAATTTCCTGTAGTGATTGACCTATCTGTGTCATGGGGTGACATGGACGCTCTCCAGCATGTAAATCATGTGGAGTACTTCCGATATTTCTTGAATGGTCGTGTTTCCTACTTAGAGCGTCTTGATGCTTTGAATTTAATGGAGGACACTGGAGTGGGACTCATTCTCGCCTCAATCCAGTGTAGGTTCAAGAGACCATTAACGTATCCTGATCAGCTGTTAGTAGGGACCAAAGTTGAAAAAATGGAAAACGACCGGCTACTTGTCAGGCAAGCACTTGTCAGCATGAAACTTCGAATGATTGTTGCTGAAGCCGAAGCTCTTCTCGTCGCGTTTGACTACAACACAAACTCTAAGGCGGCTCTCCCTGACGAATTGAAACAGAAGATTCAGGCTCTAGAGAAGTAATTGGATCAAAAGTTATTAAAAGGAGACTACTTAATCAAGTAACCAATTTTGAGGGATTTTTTTCCCTTTTCTCTACCTACTTTGCATCAAGCTCATCATCCTCGGTTTAAATGATACGATTCCCAACGAAGTGAATCATGTTCACGACTAATTTGTGGGAAGTGTTATGAACAAAGTAAAAAGTCTGGAGTTACTAACTGCCCTTATTGTAAAGACCAGCTTACTCAAATCCAATAAAATGAGATGAGAGACGGATAACTTTAATAGTAGTAAACAGAAAGTGTGCTGATTATTAAGGATGGTCATTTCTTAGATTTACTTCTTGTCAGAAATACGATACAAATTACAGGGAGGATAATAGATATCCATGAAAATCCAGATGTTCCAACCGCTGGTGGAGTCGTATCATCGTTCTCATCAGTCTCCCCATTAGAAGGTGGGGAGGATGACATGACTGTTGTCGGAGGTGATGTAATGGTTGGTGTGGTTCCAGGGTCATAAGGAGCTCGACTTTCTAACGGGAAATTCGTCACGGTCAATGTCAGGGTCTCGGAACATTCTATTTCCAGATCCAGATCTTTATAATACCAGTATGAGTATGCGACTATTCCCGTTCCCTTATGGATTCTTATCGATCGTGATTCAGTAATTATGGGTGTGTAATCTGGAATATAAGAAGTCTTTCCATAGCCCGAAATATTCTGTCCATCGTCTATAATATCTTCCTCTGGGAGAGAGTCTATTGTCTCTTCAATTCGCTCTCTGATGCTTATTCCATTTGCATAGAGCGGGTAGATGACTGGATAGATATAACCAAAATCTTCCCCCTTCAAACCGTCATCATCCATTGTACACCATTGATAACTTGGGTCAAAATGCGGCCCTTCCAAAGATGAGACTGTTCCCACGCCAAATAAACTAAGTTTACGTCCAGTAATCATGAGAACTGCTAGATTATCATCTGAAAAGTCAGCAATCTCCCATTCGAGGTTAGAGTAGTAATTTGTACCCCATAGTGGCGACCACCTGCGTTCCCAAGAGATTATATCTCCAGCTTGGATACCCCAAACAACAGTTCCAGTATAGCTAACAGGAGGGGGATTAGGTATGACTGACGTTGAACCGAGAAGGACATACATGTTGTCGAGGAAGGCAGTTAAGATCAGTTCGTAATCAGTCGTAAAAGAAGTGGGATCATCTCTATGACGTCCCCAAGCGCAGATTACAAAGTTCTCTTTCTGAAACAATCGCGTTTCGTCACCATGGTGATCATATCCCTGAATCATAGCATATTGAGGGGGTGTTGCTATCATCGGTGCCTCTGTCCCTTCAGTAACTTGAAGAGAATACTCTAAAGCCGCCTCCTCTGTGTTTTCGTACTCATAAATTTCTAAATAGATCGATTTCTCGGAGATACCACTATATGTAACCCGGAGAATTTGTGTGGGTAGGATCTCTGCAAGAAAGTATTCAGAAAATGTGATCGTTCCCCCTATTTCAGGGACAAATGGGTCATTATCGCTCGGAGTATAAGTCTCGACCGAGTAGGAAACCCCTTCGATGTCAACTAGTAAATCCATTGCAGTAATTGGTGGTAATTGAACCAAATGAGTCCCCAATGAGAAGGCTGGAAGGGGGAACCAAAAAACGATCCAAATAACCAGATAATATTTAGTAGAACTTGTCATAATCATTCTTCCTCATCATAAATGCGCAATAGAAAATAGAGTTCCCATTGAATATTTATTTTTTTACCTTCAATTGAACTTCTCTATTGAAACAACCATCGCCTCTTCTAGGTGCTTTAACCTCACATTCATTTTAAAGACAAAATTGTCCTTAAACATCATTCCAACACTTATTAAAATTTAGTACTACCCCTCAAAATCTAGGATCCTATGGTAATGAAGTGACCCCAGGATCGACCATTGCCTCAAGATAGCGTAGTAATTAAGAAAACTGGAGTGCTTCCTAATTATATGAACATACTTGAGATTGTGTTTCCAATAATATCATTGTTTGTATTGGGTGTTATTTTAACTCAGCTAGGTCTTTTTAATCTAGATGATGCGAATATCTTGATTCGATTAGCTTTTTATGTCTCCTTACCAGCTCTAATTTTGAAAGGAATCCCTGTAGTCGAAATTTCAGCAGAGTTTCTTTTTTTGCCTCTAATCGCGATGATCACGATCCTTATTATGTTCCTTACTTCCACTTTTGTTTCTTCATTTTTAAATTTTGAAAGAAAAACCCAGGGTGTGTTCATAATTGGCACTATGATTTTGAATCTTGGGTTTAATGTTCCATTTGTAATAGCTGCTTATGGCGATGAGGGATTTGCCCGAGCTGCTTTTTTAGATATTGGAAATATTCTACTTGTCCTATCCCTAACGTATTATATTGCCCAGAAACATGGTTCCGAATTGGAACCCCCTTCCTTTTTCAATAAAAAATTAATAACATCTCCACCGCTTATAGCTTTGATTCTGGCGTTAATCCTCAATTTCTTCGAGGTTACATTAGACCCATTACTAATTAACTTGTTTGATCTATTAGGTGCATTGTTAACTCCACTTCTCATGATTTCAATTGGGATTTATTTTAATCCTCGATTTCAGAACCTTTTACCAGCAATCAGTGTTGTCTGTATCAGGATGGGATTAGGTTTGGTACTTGGATTCTTTGCTGTACTGATCCTGAATCTTGACGATCTAAGTAATAAGATAGTGATCATAAGTACGGCCGCCCCTGTAGGTTTTAATACCTTAACTTTCGCGTCTCTAGAGGATTTAGATCGTGAATTTGCTGCAAATGTGCTTTCCATCTCCATCCCTGTTGGTATTTGCCTGATCACATTTCTATTGGTCGTTTTAGGTTAATTGTCATGACATAAAATCATACTTTTGACCTTTTTATTTCGGCTTCTAATTCCTTTGCGTATTTAAGACTTGAAAACGCCTGTAAACGCTTGACAGTAGTGTCATATAGATCCATTTGTTCCTCCTCAAGCGTCCTAGAGTAATTGGCCTCAGGATCGATTTCATCTAATCTTTCGATTAACAAGTTCCTTTCCTCCTCTGGCATAATACTTGAATCGGTCATGGCGGCAGCACGAGCAAAAATTCCCTCATCAACTAGGTACTTAAGGGCTTTGAACGGTAGTTCATACGTCTCGCCTATAGCACCCGTTCTTTGTGTAAACCCGGTAGGAGTTGCCGCCTTAAAGGAAATCCTAACATAAATGAATTCGGAAAACTGAGATATTTGTTTGACATAGTCCTTATCTGATCCAAACGAGATTCCGTTTGTTTCTAGGTAGAACGGATAACCTGATTGTTCTACCTGTTTTAAAAGTGATAATAAGTGCTTTTTTCCAAGTGTGGGTTCAGATCCAGACACTCTAAGTTTCTTAACCTTCAGATCCTTAAAACGGTTCCATCCTGGGGAGGTGATTCCTTTTTTAGCTGCTTGAATGAGTTCTAGAGCGACTTGTTTTG
>CP070760.1:174015-183781 GCA_020348965.1 Candidatus Heimdallarchaeota archaeon
AGCTCATATAAGGAAATAGATTCATTTTGTTGGGTGACCTTAAAAAATTGAATAAAGGTTGTCGGTTGAGTCACATTGACCAATCCTCCCTGTATTACAATATTCTCATCAGTAACGTTATTTATTCCAGTGTCAGATTTGAATCCGATTTTAAGGGTCAGATTAATAGTTTCACCGTAATATATTGTATTGTTCATGGATAGATCAAGGTCTTTTCGAATGTCTGTCTCAAAAGAAGCTTCGGAGATTACAGGAATACCACCAATTTGTACTAGTGGAAGACTTTCATTGTAGATCACTGTAGGTAATATAGATGAAAATGAAAGACTCACATTCCACGTCAGTTGGATGGAAACATTGTAGAATCCAAATAAATAGCGGTTAGGACATTTTTTACCTCTTGTTGTATAATCATTACCTTGAGAGTGTTCTAATGTGAGGTTAAAAACCTCTTTTTGAGTGTCATTACTAGTAAACACAATTGTTGCATTTGCATTTGGATTGAATTGACCATTTGAATATTTCATAGAAACAGTAAGATCCATATCTTCCCCAGGATAGTATTGGTCTAATTTTGAGATATTGTAGAAATACACCGTGTCAATAACTTCGATTGAGATTGTGGCAATGAAACTCAAATCAGGATGATGATAAGTGAGGATAAGGTTCCAAGTCCCTAGTATGGCTTGTTTTGAAACATTCCAATCATATCGAAGCGCTCCAATGGTTGTATTGATCGGTTCCATGTCAAACCACGTCTCATTTCTATTATTCGGAGAAATTAAAGTACCACTTACACTTCCTTCTGTAATGTTATGATTTGAATAGGTGAGAACAGAGCGATTTTGAAAGTAAATTGTGAATGTGACATTATCGCCTGGTTTTATCTCAGAATCAAACTCTATCTCGTTTGCATAACCTACAAACAGAGTTGAATTGTGATAGAAGATTGGAGATCGAATAACTGGCAAATTTCGGATTGAAATTTCATTGGAGATCTGATGAGAGCCCAAACTCCAGTCAAAATCTGCATTTGAATCGTTCTGGAGGTAGACCTCATAGATTGCATTTGACTTTCCTAGGAACTCTGGATTATCTTCTGTGTATTGGGGATGAGTTAGATTCCAATCATCAACACTACTTTGCAACTCTAAGGAACCATGAGATGTATAATTGTAAACAGTAAAATATTGCTCAATAGTAGCCAATCGACCTTGAATAATCAAGTTTGTTTTGTTAATCTCTGGATAGTCTTTATGATGAGAAGTTTCTAGGGAAAGCTCCATAGCATCAAAGATGTCACCAGAAAGAAGAAGAGTTAATACAGCAAAATATGTATCGTGGATATTTACTCTTTTACTTGTTTCTTTGTTTGCATAGGTTAAATTGTTGGGGCCAAATCCTCCTATATGTACTATTTCAGAAGCACGATATGTTCGATTCTCTCTGACGAGAAATTGAGAAGAATAAATAAAAGTTATTGAGTCTGAATTATCGATTTCTCCAGTTGCATTTAATAAATTAAGGATAGCGAAAGTAATTCCAGTTTCGGTGACAGTTGCGGAATCTGATGTTCCGAAACCACCTTTTGTTACTCCACTAGTCTTCTTTTGCAATTTCAACCATTCAACTACATCCGTGCGGTATTCAGTGAGGTTTTTCTCCATTTTTATCCCTAGTATTTTCCCGTACCGTTCTAATATCTCAATTGATTTGAGAGCATACCATGTATCTTCAATTGGAGAGATGTACGGAGTTACGGGGTCTTCAAAATGTGATTCGGTTACCCATTTACTGTTAATAAATGTAGAAATATCTTTAGAATAGTTTGTCATGAAATCAAGGACAGTTCCATTGACTAGGGGAGTTTTATCGACATCATACAATTCAGGAATGATTACAACTTTGCGAATCAAGTCTAAAATTGTTAACGCTTGGAATATTGCCTTGATTGAACAGTTTTCATAACCAATCTCCCGAAATGCAATTGTGTCCCTATCAAAAGTTGAATTGAAAACAAAATCTAACAGATCAGGCGTTTTCAGTTTTAACTTCAGTGCTAATTCATTCATTATCCAGAGAGATGTTGTTACACCATATGTTCCATCCAATGAAGGTGACTGTGCATTTGGAGTAAGTAGATATCCTCCTGAACCAGATTCATCTCTAAGTTCTAACAATTCATCTGCAATAGTAACATCAGTATCTTGCCAGTCATTATCATTTTCCGTAAAAAGGTGATAATCGAGGCCAAGAAATCTTAATACAGATAAAGCCTCGTAAGTAGCAATAGTTGTTCTATATCCGTTTATAGCTTCTAGAAAAACTCCCTCTTTTTCATCATATAATGAATCTATGTAATCATATAAATGTTCAACAGAGAATTTGTGCTTTAAATTTAAACTTTCATTATCCAATAGCTTTGATTTCAAATCAGTTGATGTTATTTCGGGTGAACTCTCTGTTATTATTTCTTGTTGGGAATGAACGGTAATGTTTCCATCTACATTACTAAGAAGAGAAATGAAGAATAAAACAAGGAGAGACGAGGTTTTAAAAAATAGAATTCTAGTATTCACTGTTTTATTAAGGGGTCTCATGAGTAACTCACAGCAATTAATGTTAAATAGATCTATCCAATTGATTAGCATCGAACACTACTTGATTGATGAAAATCAGCCATCTGTCCTTGACTTTATTTGAAAATATTATCTTTTCGAAGCAATTGCTCTTACTCTTTAGCGAAAATTCTTAATAAAATTAGCTAAAATCCTTTAATAATGAATTGTAGATATCTAGGTTGATTTTTATAATGGTACGAGATTTAGAGGAACAGATGCGCTTATCTTTAAGGGGGATTCTATCAAAACAAATGGCTAGAGGAGGAAATGATAAACATCAAGTGATAGCCTCATTCATAGGAGATGATAGTGGTTTTCCGTTGTTGGGTTTAAAGAGAATGAAGGGAGAAAGTGATTCAATAGTCGAAATGAAAATTGACGAGTTTGAACAAATATGCGCACTAATTCCTCAGATGTGGGAAGCTGCAAATCCATTCTCTGATGGACTACTTTTTGTAGAAACGGAAGAAGAAGAAATAAACCATTTAATCGTTGGATTAAAGAAAAAAGAATCAACGATACCTCACCTAGAATTGATGATAACACGGTTAGAGGAACTATTTCTTTCATCAGTGTATTATACGAAAAAAAGGTGATTTAATGGCTGAGGATGAAATTACTGGTTACATAGAGTCAATTCGTATCCAAAAAAAGAAGGAGATTAGCGTAGCTTATGATAAAAGCAAAAAAATCTTTCAATCGGTAATTAAAAATTCTGAAAAGATGAAGGAGGGTTGTAAACGACTCGTGGAGGAAACTGAATCACAATTGACGGAGGAAGGAGTTAAAAAAATGGGTTGGGCCTCAAAAGTCCGGTCTTTCAAAGCAATCAATGCTTTAGCTCACTATATAGATGATCAGTTAGTCGATTTTCAGGTTCCAAATTCATCACAGAAGCTAACCTCTTCTGAGTTAAGCCAATTCATTAGAGTTCTCTCTCGATTGATGAATGAAATTTCACGTGAACAGGGTACTACCGATTCAATAATGGGCCTAGATTTTATGATTAAAAAGCGTGCGATTTATGTTCCACTTAGTAAAATGAAATCCGATTTGGCTAGCTTACGTAATCTTCAAAAAGAGGAATATCAAATTATTAAAACTCTAGAGGATTTACATGGATTAAGTACTGATGTTAAAAATATTTCAGAAAAGATTTCAATAACAGAAGAAGAAATTAATAACTTACAAGTGAGTTCTAAGAAACAAAAAGAGATTAAGAATGAAACTGAAAAACAATTAACCCTTTACCAAGAAGATCCCCTGATCAAAGAGTCTAGAAAGCGTGGAATTCGAATGACAGAATTAGAAATCGAAATAGGTAGGCATTTAAATTCGTTCAAAAAAGTTTTTAAGAAATATGCCCGAGAGATTCAACGTGGATCAATTTCAGGGGAATTTGGATTGGTAAATACTGCTTTAGCATATGAAGATGACCCAGTTCATAGATTCCTTGATGAAGATGAAGGAAATCCAGAGATAATAGCACTTTTTGAGGAATTAATCAAAGTTGGTAAAGTTGATCTCCATTTAAAACAGAAACATATCAACAATTTACGCCAAGAATTAAACAACTTGTCACAGGGAAAAATGGATTCGTGGAAGAAAGAATGGCATAACCTTTTGGCTACTAAAGCGAAAGAGGAGAATGGATCCGAGTTTAAATCGATTAATAACAAGCTTCTGGAATGTGAGAATGAGATTCAAACTTTAAAAGATAAGATAAGAAATTTACAAGAAGAAATCGACCTAAAAAACAAGGAACGGAATCAGCTCACTGAATCTTTAAGTGAACGGCACCAACGTGCAAATACATTATTAACAAAAGTGTTAGAGAACCAAAAATAGAATGAATTCGGCAAAATCTTTTGGGCGTAATTAAACTAACTGTTAAGCCCGATGTACTTAGTTTTGAGGCCCCTATTAAAAAGTTTCAACGTAAGGATGTTTCCAAATCCCATTTCTTTTCGAAAATTAATGATAAAGAAGGGATAGTCTAGAACTACAGCATCGAGATCTTTGGGAATTAAGCTACGAGTTGTTCTTCCTTCTAGAAACTCAATTGTTTCATCATTGTTTAAGAGGGCTTTCACTTTGCAGGGAGCCCCAATATCAATATCTTCTTTATCATATAGAATGAAGGGCTCATCTAGCCTTTGTAAGAGTTTAAAAAATTCTCGTTCTTTGTGCCAGTTTTTTGAATAAATCATTTGAACTAAAGGAGGGGAAGAAATAACTAATTCTCGTCCAAAAAAATGTTTTTCATTCTTTGTTTCATCTTCAAACATAAAAGTGGAATCTTTAAAATTTTCAGTTATCTGAACTTCTTTCAAATTCCATGACTGTATTATTCCTTCTTTATAGACTAACCAATAGTCTCGTCGTTGAAATTCAGATATATCCAATCCTACAGAACGTGATGAAATTCTGTTTCCATTTCGTGTGAAATGAAATTTACGGAATTTTCCTTTAGCAATTTCAACCTGATCTAAGACCACTAAGCTCCCTTTTTTGGTAAAGTATTTGTGTTGTGGCTCTGCCAGGACAATACTGTAATCACATTTTGGAATTTTTATTTGAGAACCATCTGATGTCTCAATTTCTAATTCAATAGGAGATACGATATTTTTGGTACGGTGAAAAGCTTTTACGCACCCCCAATAAGCAACACCTTCAGATAACCAAGGTTTCGCAAGAATATGTCGCCCAACATAGTAATCAGCCCAATTTTCTTCAAAGGTTATTTCCAAATAGTCATTTATTGTACCAAAATCACGTGAATATTTTCGAGATAACAGATCAGCTATTTCTTGGTGATTTTTTTGGAGCTTACGTATTGTTCGTTTTCGTATTCCTGGAATTAATAAAAACCAGATCATAAATCCCGCCCTTATAGCCCCAATAGACTGATCTAGTTGTAATGCTAACCGAATGGATGTCAAAGGATGTGCAGCTATTAAATTCATAAAACAGGTCATTCTACTTGGAGCAAGATTACGATAGAGATAAAAGGCTTGATCCCCCATGAATCGGATATTTTCATCCTTTGAACGTTCCTTTCCTGTCATTAATTGTGCATTGAAACCGATCTCCCCTGCGATACCATAATAAAAACCTTCTAAGCGATATAAAGATTCTGCAAGATCAATTCCAAATCCCATCTCTCTAGTAATTTTATCAGCCTGACCTTCCATTATCTTAACAAAAGTAAGTAAAATTGCGAACAATATTATATTGAATATCCAGAAACTTAAAAAATCCCATGTTTGATTGGTACCCAAAACAAATTCCCAATAACCTCCAATAGGGGCATCGATTAGGTATTTTATAATAATCTCAATCGCAGTTAATACTAATAGCCATAGAGTATGTTTTTTCTTGGCATGTACTAATTCATGAGCAGTTATTCCTCGAATCTCCGAGTCTGTAAATTGATTCAGATCTGAAGCTATATACGCAATACGTTGATCAAACCAAGGCCCATATGCAAAGGCATTTAGGATAGGAGCCTTTACAATTCCAATTTTACGAATGGGTGTATTTATCTTAATTTGGACTTCCTTAATTATTTCATCTACTCTATCATCCTCCAATGGTTTAATTCCAAACAAGAAAGACAGTAATGGACCTGATCCTAAGTAAATAAGAAAATTCACTAGAAAAATAGCTAGGTATTTTACCCAATCTAGGTTTTCAGGAAGCCTTAATTGAAGAATTAATAACAGTGCAATCAAGTAAAGAACGAGATATATCATTTGTGGGCTAATAAACCGAGTCACGACAATGAATTTCTTCCCAAAAACAATAAATGCGGTTAAAACCATAATCCAAAGCACTAAATTATAACCAATTCCAACAAAAAACTGCTGAATTTCAATGTTGGAGTTAAACCCAATTGAAATCAAGAATTCTTTAATAATATCTCCCATGGAAGGAAATGCTTGGCCTGCCATATATCCTAACAAAACCATGGCAAAAAAGAATCCATAACTGATAGTAAAAGTTATCATCATTCTAAACCAAATAGGATTCTCTCGAACTTCAAATGATCCAATAATCATTAGTGCTAGGATTCCAGCTAAACCTGCAAGAAGAATATCGCCTGTTAACGTAAAAAGAGTTGTTACCATCAGGCCAATACCTGAAAGCTCCATAAGGTCAGGAAAAGAACGGTATTTCAGATATTTTCTCAGCTCTAAAAGGAAAATTAAAGCTAAAAGAATAGAAACTCCAGCTGAGAGAAGCTGCACAAATGGAATCTCACTTAGAATGTTTTGTAGCTCATATTGAAGAATCATTGGAAAGACCTCATATAAATAATAGTACTAATTATACTATTAGCCTTCATTGGGTTCATCTAAGTCAAGATAGGCTGTAAAAAACTTAATTAAAATGGCTATTCTCCGTATCTCAACTTTTTTATCATCAAGGAGAATTACTATAACTGCCCTTTTTACATATTTCTCACTAGTATTCCTTAAAATCGATCTTCGAGCGATGTGTGAATGAAAAAAACCCCTAAACCAAAGTGGATCCGAGCGAAATTGCCCACCAAAAGAGAATTTGGTGAAATAAAGTCAATTCTTAGAGATCAAAACCTACATACTGTATGTGAAGAAGCATTTTGTCCTAATCGTGCTGAATGCTGGGAGTCTAGAACTGCGACATTTCTACTCATGGGGTCATATTGCACTCGTAGATGCAAATTCTGTGATGTAGAAACCCGTAATCCTCACCAATATCTAAGTTCATCAGAACCAGAAAACTTGGCAGATGCTGTTAGGAAACTTGGATTGAAATATGTGGTTCTTACTTCTGTTACCCGAGATGATTTAGCTGATGGAGGAGCAGAGCACTTAAGTAGCTGTATAAGGAATGTAAGACAGAAAAATCCAGGTGTACTGATTGAAATTCTCATTCCAGACTTTAGAGGAAATATGGATTCTCTAAAGAAGTTAGTTGATTGTAAACCAGAGGTTATTGGACACAATATTGAAACCACAGAGGATCTTACACCAATAGTTCGAGACAAAAAATCTAGCTTCAAACAATCAATTGACGTACTCAAGAACATTAAGCAATTAAACTCCAGAATATTAACAAAATCTTCTATGATGTTAGGACTTGGTGAAACGGATGCTCAAGTTTTAGCTGCTCTTCACCACCTAAAACGTGTAAAAGTGGATATCGTAACACTCGGACAATATCTTCAGCCCTCACGAAAACATCTCGAAGTTGTTGAATATCTAGATCCACAAAAGTTCGAATACTGGGACGGAGTGGCCCAAAAAATAGGTTTTCTTTATGTAGCGTCAGGCCCACTTGTAAGAAGTTCTTATCGTGCTGGAGAAATGTATGTCCAAAATTTCCTAAAAACTAATTGAAAAAATGTAAAAATGGACACAAAAATTATTGTTTTTGTTTGGTGATGTCACCCTCAAACTCTCTAGTGAATGTGTCCGGCTTTCGGATGAATTCACTAGAAGATCAAAGTTCGCACAAAAATGAGAAAAAACAGTTTAATTCTTGGATGCAAATGAAAATTCATTATTAAAGAGTTTAATTAGTCAAAAATATCAGTAGAACACTGTAATGACATTGATTGTTAAATAAAATGTCCGTAGACCTTATCTAGAAAGTCATTAATAGCTATTATTGGAGGGAGCCACGATTGATATGCCACATAAATATGAAGCTGGACGTCATAGAAAATGTCCTGAATGTGGGGCGTCAGACAACATTGTTTCTGATCCAAGGTCTGGACAGTTTATTTGTTCATGTTGTGGGGTGGTAGTTGATTCATTAATGTTTGATCAAGGTCCAGAATGGCGCGCTTATGATTTTCAAGAAGAGCAAGATCGCTCACGAGGTGGGTCACCATTATCCTTGTTACAACCTGACTTTGGTATCAAAACACAGATCAGCCGATCCCGAAAAGATGGCAAAGGAAGGAAGTTATCATCTTCAAAACGGCTTGCATTTAATCGTTTAAGTAGTGTTGATAACCACGCTCATGAAAGCGAAATCCGAAATCTTAGAATTGCTTTACGCGAGCTTAAGCGGCTTAGAAGTCAAATGGAGCTACCAGATCGAACAGCACAAATGGCTAGTTCGTACTATCGTCAATGTCTTAAGAAAAATCTTATTCGAGGAAGATCAATTGATGGAATGATTGCTGCGAGTCTGTATCTCGCATGTCGTAAAACTCAGATTCCTCTTACTTTGAAAGATATCGCTACTGATGCGAATGTTTCATCCAAAGAGCTTGGCCGTTGTGTCAGGACAATTGTTCAACACCTTAGAACAAGACCTGATTCGGGAAGACATGAAGCACTTATTCACCGTTTAGGTGAAGATTTATCTCTTTCGATGCCTACGCGTATAACCGCAGTTAATATTGCTAAACAAACAAGAGAATATGGGATTACTGTTGGCAAAAACCCCATGTCCATTGCTGCTGCTTGTTTGTATATTGCAGGAGTCAAAACTGGGGAACGACGAACTCAACAGCAAATTGCACGAGCTGCAAACACAACCCCAGTAACCATACGGAATAGATTTAAGGAAATTGTAAGAGTTCTAAGAATGGATGACATTGAAGTGAAACGAGGGGCAGCTGCAGTCCCTGTCTTTATAGAGGATCCAAAATCACATTTTAATCTCTCTCAATGACTTTTCTCATCCTCAACTTGTTTTTAAATCACTTCAATCTGTGCCTAGTCCTACGGCAATAATCAAGAAGACAATTATGCTAATGAAGATGCTGAATTAACTTTAGATCTCTATCTATTAGAACAATACCGATCAAAAATCCAAATATCTGATAAAAAAAGATTAAAATAGCAGCTATATAATTATTAGCTATTATAAAGAGCGCTATTGGCAGCGCAGATTCATAAGTGATGATGAAAATAGAATTCACAAGAATAAATCTAAACTCAGACCTGGTTGGAAAATCAGATTTTAACGTTGGTTTATTTCGAGATTTTTTTAAGAGTCGGAGTGAAAAAAAAACAAAAATTATCGTTATAACAATAGAAACCAATCCTATTATTTCAACTAATTCAGGAAAACCATTAAGGATCAACAATTGTCCTATGAAGGAATACATATTCCAGAATGAATGGAAAACTATTGAATACCTT
>CP070760.1:183881-193399 GCA_020348965.1 Candidatus Heimdallarchaeota archaeon
GCGCCTCCATAAACATGTCCCCATGTCAAGCCAGAAGGTAATTCTGTCAGACCAATCTTCACGGAAATCCAAGAGAAAAGAAAAATTCCTAATTGTTTTCCAAAAACTAATCCTATAATTATCCCTAGTGTTATTGGTTGGAAAAACATATCGAGATCAATTTTTTCTATCACAATTCCAGCATTGGAAAAAATAAAGAGAGGCATAATGGCAAAAGCAACCCAGTAATGTAGAGCTCGCTCAAATCGCTGTAGGGGGGTTTGTACGTTTAAGCAGGTTATCTCGAGTGTCTTTAATGCTGCAAGATGCTGACGATTGAGAAGAATTTCTTTGTCACGAGGCCCAGCTGCTTTAAATCTTTCTAATATCAGTTGTCCTTCTGCGACAAACTCATCAGGGTTGATTCTAGTTTTTGCAGGGACTGCTAAGGCGACCAATATTCCCGCAATTGTTGCATGTAGCCCACTTAGAAAGATAAAATACCATAATGTGAAGCCCAGTATTCCATAAACTATGTGATTTTGGATTCCCAAGCGGTTTACAAAGAATAAACCTACTAAAAGAAACCCTGCAACTACCAAGAACATCAGTTCAATTCTCTGAGAATAGAATACTGCAATAATCAATACAGCGCCAATATCATCAACAATAGCGAGGCTTGTTAGAAAGATTCTCAATGCAAAAGGAGTCTTAGTCCCTAACAAAGCCATGACACCAATAACAAAAGCAATGTCCGTTGCCATTGGGATTCCCCAACCTCGTGCTGCACTTGGATTGTTAAAATTAATAATACCGTAAAAAATGGCAGGAACTATCATTCCCCCAACTGCTGCTGAAATAGGAAGGAGTGCTTTTTTCGGAGATTTAAGTTCTCCTACAAGAAGTTCTCTTTTGATTTCTAAACCAACAACAAAAAAGAACAAAGCCATTAATCCATCATTTATCCATAAATGTAGAGGTTTGCTTAATGTGAAAGTGCTTATCGTTATAGATAAGTTTGTTTCCCATAATTCAAAATAATCATGGGACAGCAGGGAATTTGCTATTAATAGGGCCAAAATTGTGCATGTGATTAATAAGACTCCACTAAACTCTTCTGTTTTTAGAAACTCTTTAAAAGGACGGCGAATCTTCACTGAAGGTGTTTCTTCTTGCTGTTCTGTCACTTGAGGTAATTCCATTGCTCTTCAATCTCCTATATTCAGGAAATCTAATATTTTATCCACTTGTTTGCAGAGTATATTTAATTTTCGAGTCATTTTCATTTTAAGTAAAAAGTAGAGCTTTTCATTTGAGTGGACCTTAATCATATTATCCACAATACTGATTGTTGAAAATTGGATTCTTTGACTTCTTATCCAACAATCAATGTGAGAGTATAATAAAGCACTTTCATGACTTTAGAAATGACATTATTTGTTCTTTTCATTAAAGAGGAGGTGAGGAATCATATATAGGAGTGATTAGAAGAAAGTTATGTAGAAGCACTAGTTAAATAACAAAAAAGAAAATGCTTTTAGCAAAATTATTTAGTAGTTTTATCACTACAGGAGGAATTTTTATGAGTGAAAAAATCCGCAGAGAATTAGAAAAATTAGAAAATCAAGCTAAAAAATTAGATCAAGAGGTCATTCAAAAGCAGAAAGAAGTAGAAAAAGTACGAAAAAAAATTGCTTCGATGAAGATAGAAATGAAAAAGAAAACAACCGAAGAAAAAGAAAAAACCCTAAAGAAGATAGAAAAGAAAAAAAAATAGAAAGGTACTAGAAAATCTGTTAGGTGGTTTTAAAATTGAAAGTTAGTAAAAAAATGATATTTTTTGCGTTTATCACTTTTGCACTAATCTCTATCATCATTATTGCTCATGGGATGGGATTAGACGCTGATTTAAAAGAACTTATAGAATCAGAGGATGCCTTCGGACCAGAGTCGTACGAAACACTATATACACAATTTGTCCTTCTACTGGTTTATATTTTAGTAGCATTGATCTTACTTATGATGTGGGGAGTAATACTGGATTCCATACAACCTCGAGTGACGAAGACTGCATTTAATACTTTACGAGTTTTAGGACGTATGGTCATTGTCCCATTTTGTATAATAGCATACTTGAACTCGTTTCCTGCATTTCAAGGAACTTTATTAGGACTCTCTGCAATTTTTGGTGCTGCGATTGGATTTGCTTCTACCAATACCATTGGGAACTTCTTAGCTGGATTATACATTATGGCGGCTAGACCATTTTTAATCGGTGATTATATCATATTGCCCGATTCCGAAGGAATAGAAGGCCGCGTTAAAGAAATAACAGTGAATTATACTAAAATTACTCTTCCCACAGGTAACATCGTCCTGATATCGAATGGAGAGTTTCTGACGCAATCTATAATTAATACACGGACCTCAGAAAGTAAATTGTTTCATCAGGAAGAAACTAAAAGGATCTTCGTTTACCCTCTAAAATGGGCAACAAACTCCGATGAGAAGCACAAGTGGTCTACTGAGGCTATTGAAAAGACGGGAGAGGAATTCCAAGAACGATTACTTAAACCAATAACTTGGTTTGTGAGTTCACGCACTCGTCTTGACACAACTTATCAAATAAATTTGACCGTCAATAGTGCCACTAAACTCTTGGATCTAACAGGAGACTTTATGACAAAGCTATCGTTGAATTACGATGAAGTAAAAGAAAAATATCAAACATAAGTTTGATTCACATTCATAATTGAAGCGCGAGAGTTTTCTTTATCTAATAACGATCGTCTGTCACCTATATGAGAGAAATCTATTTCTTTGATATGATAACAGATGTAGGAAACGGAATATCAATCCCCTCTTGCTGGTACCGCTTCGAAAGGTTTTTTATAAATTCATGCCTTATTCTGGCTCGATCCCGCAAATTTTTTGAATAAATATTGACCTGAAAATCAATACTTGAAGGAGCGAAGGTGTGGTACCGAATGTAAGGTTTTTTTGATGGGGTTTCTCCTTGAACTTGCTTTACTGTTTCCAAAGCAACCTCAACAGTTACCTGCTCAACAAGATTAAGATCACTATCATAACCGACACCAACTGGTACGGTCAACGCAGTCTCCTTATCAGAAATCCCAAAATTCGTCACTGTAGCTGTCGATAATTTGGAGTTCGGGATTATTACATCATATTTTGCAGGTGGTCGAATAATAGTATGCCTCCATGTCATATCTGTAATGTAACCTTCTTCACCAGTGTCAAGTTGGATATAGTCTCCTATTTTAAATTCTCTTGATGCCAGAAGATAAATACCTGCAAAGAAGTTTGAAAGCGTGGGTTGAAGTGCCAAAGCAACCGTTAACCCCCCCACACCTAGTAATGTTAGCAGAGGTGTAACATCAATCCCTAATGATTGAATTATAATAAGAAATCCGAGTAAAAAGTAAATGAAATTCATCAAATTAGTAACAATGGAAGTGGCTGCCAAAGCTCCTTCAGTCTTTCCTGCATAATAAATTATGAAACCACTGGTAACTCTAGCAAGTATTAAAAGGACTGAAAGAGTAAGAGAAATGAATAAAATCTCAACAAATAGATCTGAAGTATCAGTACCAAAAATATATTCGAAATCGATGGTTAGAATAGCGCCATAGCAACCTACCATTATCATCCAGATGATAGGGATACCACGAAAGGCCCTTACAATAATCTCGGCCCCCTTCCACTTAGCTTTTGATATGACTATTCTTAACCTAGTAAAAATAATGATTTCTAAAATCAATCCAAAAATCAAACCCCCAATCACAAAAACAAAAGCTATAAGAGCTTGTTCCTCAATAGAAATTTGCATTATCACTCGAATCACAACGTTTGCCATTTAGTCATTTAAAAGTCAAGAATTTTCTTACTACCTGAAAATAAAGTATCTTTGCTACATCACTTTGGAAGAATGTGTGAAAACTATTTTTTTAGATATTTAAGGTTTTTTCAGTTATATTGATCTAAAAATTATCAACTAATAACTCGTCTAATACATATCCTAGTATGAGAGAAGATTTAACAAATAACAGAGTGTTACAACCAGCCTTTCTTCCGGAAATAACCTATCATGGTTATTGCAACCAATAGCATCAGAAAAAGAGCTATGGGGTAACCAATGGGCCATTCTAATTCAGGCATCAGCTGAAAATTCATTCCATAAATCCCCGAAATTACTGTCATGGGAATAACAATTGTAGCGATGATGGTCAGGACTTTCATCACTTCATTCATTTTGTTGCTAATACTGGAGAGATATATGTCAAGTAAACCTGAAACAATATCTCGAAGCGTTTCCACTGTATCAATCACTTGGATTGTATGATCATAGACATCTCTAAGATACTTTTGAGTTTCATTCTGTATCAGTGCTGATCCCCCACGTTCTAGACGACTGATTAATTCTCTTAAAGGCCATACAGCTTTCCGTATGAAGATGATGTTAGTTTTTAGAGAATGTATTATTTGTAATGTCTCAGTTCCAGGAGCGGTTACCACTTCTTCTTCCAAAAATTCCATACGCTCACTTAATCTTTCTAGAATTAAAAAATAGTTATCTACAATAACATCGATTAAGGCGTAAAAAAGGTAATCGGCCCCGCAAGATCGAATCTTCCCTTTCTTCCCTTTTATGCGTTCTCGAATAGGATCAAATACGTCTTCGTGTCTTTCTTGAAATGTTAGAACGTAATTTTTTCCAAGGATTAAACTAACCTGTTCAATGACAACACTTTTACGTTCTTCATCGTAATTAAGCATTTTTAAAACCACATAGAGGTGATTTTCGTAATCGTCTATTTTTGGCCTTTGATCTGTATTGAGAATATCCTCTAATAGTAAATGATGTAAATTAAAGTGTTTTCCAAACTTTTCTAAAATTGAAGTTTCGTGTAATCCGTCTATATTAACCCATGTAATGGTTGGTCTTGCCTTAAAAGGTAAACAATCTTCTACAGTCTTAACTTCCTTTTCTTCACAGTCCTTTTCATCATAATCTAAAATCGTAATCTTAACGTCTTCTATTTTTTTTCGTCCAACAAAAATTGGTGTTCCAGGAGGAAGTCCTATCTTTTTTTTTCTTTTTTTGACAATTGTTGGTCTTTTTTTTACTTGAAATGTTTGTGACATTAGATCTTGTCTCCTTAAACAAATTTTTCTCATTAGGTTTCTCAGATGCTTGATTAAGAAATATTTTCAGAATTATTTACGCTTTACAAGGTCAGGGGGAGGGCTATCTCTAAAAAAATTGATAATTAAATAGATCTGTCCACGATGGTAGTTTTCGTGATCATAAAATGATTCTAATAGTTCTGAAATCGGCATCTCTTCTCCCCATGGAGCTTTAACTACTTTTTCGTAAGTTCTATCAGGGCTAGCTATCAGTTTTAAGGTTTTCTCCTCAACTGAGTTATAGATCGCCTTTAAATCGGTTAATTCGACATGATCACCTTCCTCAAACCGAAAAAAAGCTTTACCAACCCATTGTGCGGGTACAGAGCTTTGATGTTGGATAATTGTTGGATCAAAACTCTGGTGGATATATCGGATTTCTGATCCTATCATATGTCGGATTATTTCATCAATGGACCATTGAAATGGTTTTGGTCGGCGTGTTATCCATTCATCTTTCACGTCAGGTTGTGTGAGGAAACTCCACATTGATTTTCTATTGTTTTGAATCCGTGTATATCTGTTTAACCAGAGAGAGTAATAGCTACCATCGGACATAATGAATCACTTTAAAGTCTAATAATCTCTTTAAGTGTATAGATTATTTCCCAATTTTTATATACCCTTGACTTATAGTCTTGCGTCCTTCTTCATTGAATATATCAAAGAAATAATGTTCAGGATCATTTGAGGGCGTCTTACCGTTCAGGCACAGTTGTATATCAGTGTTGGGAAGCACCATTCCAGTAAATTTGCACGCTATTTCCCTTATGTGAAAAGGATCCCCATGTAACTCTCTATTTGTTATTATTTTTATAGCTAAGGCTAATGTAGCGGTTCCATGAAGGATGATATCTGGGAGACCTACTAAATGTGCGAATTGTCTTGAGGTGTGAATAGGTACAACCGACAAATCAGTACAGGCATCATATATATATGGTTTCATCGTGTCAATATGAATTATCTCCTTCCAAGACGGTTCTGATTGAGTTTCAAAAATGGGTATTTGAGTGAAATCTTCTATCACTTTCCCTTCCCCTTTACATTCGACTCCTCTCAGCATACCTCCAATATATTCTTCAGAAACAAGTTGATCGTCTTGATCTTTAACTTCTAATCCGACAACAATATGCGTTCCTGCTCGGTGAGGTAAAATTGCTATAATTTTCCCAGCAATCGTCAACTTGTCACCTGGTTTTATTAATCGGTAAATTTTCAGGTATTCTGTGTAATGTACGATTGTCGATAACACTTCCATGGGGAACTCTTCTAGTTCTTGTTCTATGTGCTCATTAATGTTTTTTATAATGGGCCAATTTGCTATGATGGAGAACATTGGGGGAGCAACGATTCCCTCCTCCCGTTCATCATCAAAATAATACGGATTGTTGTCATCGACACTAGCAGCAAAGTACATAATTTCGGGCCAGTCTATTGAACGGACATATGGTTTAAGAGGTGTTCCCACGAAATTTGAACTAATTTCCATTACTCATTCACCGTTGCTGTTGATTTCGCAAATTCCCAAGCTGATTATCTTTTTCCCAAACTTTATTACAATAAAGAATTTTTCTTATATAGGGGAATATCGAATTGTCTCTAGGTTATCTAAGTTTCGAGGTAGAAATCTTGAGATGAAAATGGGTATTCTCAATCGGGTGGGCATGAATTGAACAATTCTGAGTCAAAAGTGACGAAAAAGAGAAGAAAACCGAGTAACAAACCCACTTCATTCCAAAATGTTGAAAAAAGGATTGAAGATGAAGAATTTAATATTTCCTCGTATTTAACCCAAATTGAAGACCATTTCAATCAAAACCAGCTTGATACTGCACTTGTGAAATTGACTGACATTGAAGCTGAACTCAAGAGAAAGCATGATATCCAAATTGACTGGTCAGATATGATCGATCAGTTAATTGGAACAGGTAATTATACTGAGAGGGTTGTCCTCAAATTATATACTTTGAAGAGTCAAATAATGAGTAAAAAATTACATTTTGCTCCCAAAGAGGCGAGTATCCAAGAAACGGAGAAGCTGGCTAATGAACAGGTCAAGACTCTAGGAAAACTGACTCATTATTTAGAGAGAAAAGACCCAGACTTGACCCATAAGTATTGCCAACTAGCTTTAGCTTTAATAAAAGATTATGAATTAGATCATTTCTTGTATTCGTCGTTTTATCTCCAATTAGCTTCGATTTATTTGGCAAAAGGTGAACTGGAAAAATCGATTGCCTATCAAAGAAAGTATCTTTTCCAGAGATCTGCTCCCCGTCGTACTTGGGAATGTTCTCTTATGACCAATTGGGGAAATAATGTGCTATTTGATCGGGCAAAAGAGATCGCTGAATTCTATACAAATAAAGGAGAAGTTGAAGAGGCAATCACCTTTTTACTTGAATGGTTGGAAATTTTACAAGGATCTTTTGATAAGAGAGCTTTAATCCCTCGCGCAAGTGAATACATTGCTAATTTATCAATTAAAGCTGGGGATAATGAAGCAGCGAATCATTATTTACTAAAAGCTCTAGCATTAAGTGAAAAGATGAGATATGAGCCATTAACCATAAAACTACTTCTCACGATGGCGAATAGACAAATTCAAATAGAAGATTCTCTCAACCAAGCAATTGATACAATTGAAAAAGCGCTGCTGGGTTTAGAAACATGGGAAAATCAGTATATCGATATTGTACGATATGTTAACATTCTTGATCTTGATTATAAAGATACGACAAACTTCGACATCAGATTGGAATATTATTTCAGAGCTCTAGAATATTGGGAGGAAAAAGGGAATTCTCAATTTGCAGGTTTGTGCTTGCAGCACATTGGTCAAATTTATCTAAAACAAGGGAAGCCAGATCAAGCTATCCAATTTTGGTTGAAAAATCTGGAGTTAATTAACAACAGCGAGGATCCAAGGGAAATTGCTCGGAGTCAATATCGTATATGTCAGATCTATAATATGATGGGCAACCATGAGGAAGTCTTCTATCATTGGAACGAACTTCAAACTCTCTTAACGACCACATTAGAAAAATATATTATTGACCCATATTGGTCTTATAGGACAAACAGATCAGGTTGGCGTAAACTCAGTGAAGGCAACCTAGAATTCAATTTAGAATTAATGATGGACAAAGAAAGTAAAAAAGAAATATCTGATAACCTATTACTACTTGGCTTTGATTATTTTAAGGATCGAGAGTTTGATCGTGCATTGGAGGTTCTTGAGCAGTTCTTGAATCTCCACAAACCTTCAAAAAGACTGGAAGATCAAGCAAAATGTAATCTTATATTGGGATGGATTTTTAAGATCCAAGGGGAAGGTGGACTAGCTCTTCATTATATTGAAGAGAGTATTAGACAATGGAAGAAGCTAGGAAAAGAAGAAGAAGTCTGTCAAGCACAGCTCTTAATAGGAGAAATCTATTATTTAAAGGGAGAAAGAAATAAGGTTTTTTTCATGACCGATAGATGATACAAATGGAATAGAAGGTTTCCAAAAGCTCTAGAGGATGTATTACAGTGGTAAGATCGATCGAAATTCCTTGGGGGGCTTGGACTGGAGGTGATGAAACACGGATTTTGGAATTTCCCAATTCATGGGATGTTCACCTCTTCGATATGCCAGATACGAAAGATATTACTAGTACTCAGGCAATCGAATCTGCTTTAACTAATCCAATTGGAACACCAACCATTCAAGAGCTAGCGTTGGGTAAAACGTCTGCTGTCATAGTGGTTGAAGACACTTCTCGCCCCTCTAAATGTAGTCTTATTTGTGAAACAATACTTAGAGAGCTGAATTCAGCAGGGATCTCCAATTCAAATATTACTATTATTGGTGCAATCGGTGCTCATAGACCGATGACTCGTTCAGATTACATTAAAAAGGTAGGAAAGAACGTTGTGAATCAGGTTAATATTGAAAACCATCACCCATATGAAAACCTTATTGAATTAGGAAAATCTTCAATGGGTACTCCTATTTTTCTAAATAAAACCTATTTTGAGGCTGATGTGAAAATTGCGGTTGGAACAGTCATTCCCCACCCATTAGCTGGCTTTGGGGGAGGAGCAAAGATTGTATTGCCTGGGATTTGCGGTATCGAAACACTAGCAGCGAACCATGAGAAAGGTCTTGAGGGGGAAGGAATTGGTATTGGGGAAATTACAGAACTAAGAAGAGATATTGAGGAAGTTTGTGAACGATCTGGGGGACTTGATTTTAGTATCAACGTCATCGCAACGAAATTCAGGGGAATAGCGGGGATTTTTGCTGGCCACTTCATAGATGCTCATCGAAAGGCGATTGAACTTGC
>CP070760.1:193499-202834 GCA_020348965.1 Candidatus Heimdallarchaeota archaeon
CATTTTTGTAATGGTAATAGCTACAGAGCCTTAGAATATTATGGTCTCAGTAATCTTGCAGAGGAAAATGAGTGGGGTCATTTTAATTCTGCAAGAATTTTACAAAATCAAAAAGAGCTAGACTCTGCTTTCAAAAAATACGATCAAGCAATTAAACTTAAGCCTGATTTTCCGCAAGCCTTCCGTCATCAAGCTGAGATTCTGACTCTTCAGGGGGATATTGATACAGCCTTCAAAAAGCTAGAAAAGAGTCAACAGCTTAATCCAAATGACCCTGAAACAAATAAACTTCTAGCAGAACATTATATAGATCAGGGAGATAATAAAAAGGCGCTAACATATCTTAAGGCTATTCATTATCGAGATCCTGATGTCCTAGAAAAAATTAAAGAGCTAGAACAAAAAAAATCCTTGTTAAATCGAATTGTTGGCCGATTCCGTAATCAATAAGTGTAATTATTCATTTAGTTCACCTGTGGAACGCTTAACGAGAACAGACCAGTGGGAAAAATCCCAATGTCCCCTAAACCAAAAAAAACATCCCAATCGAAATCCAAACGCTCACTTCGAGTAAAAAGGAAGAAACGACGAACAAAGGATAGTGGTGGTCCAGTAGGTGACGGAGTCCTTTTTCCCTCAACTCGAACACCTAGTGCTATGAATAAGAAAACCGCAAAAAAACTGAAGAAAGCTACACGCTACAAACTGTAGCTAGAGGTATTTTTTTGATAGCAAAGGGTTTCAAATGAAATGAATATTTTGAGGGATTTCTCTGAACACCCCTATTTCAGAATTGATCTTACACGCCACCGTTCGGCCCCAACAACAACGATCTTTTGAAATCATTCAACAGAATTGGCATCAGTATCACTCCTTTTTCTGTTCTTTACCCACTGGCTCAGGAAAAACAGATCTTGCCGCATGTCTTTTAGCTGATTACCTTTATACTAACACTGTAGATAAGATTGATATTTTAGTCCCCTATCGAATGCATCAGGACTTTTGGTACAACATTTTACGCGACTATGGAATCAAACACAACTTTTCAGTCGCTTTATTAAAAGGTAGATCTTCTTACTACTGTCCCATCATTAAATCAGGTGCTAATATCTCCCCCTGTGCCTTTGATCCTCTGTACGCCCAAACCTGTAGATCGCGCTCTCGCTGTCCTCTATTGAAGGCACGAAGACGTATTAGAAAGAGTCAAGTCAGAATTTTAAATTGGTGGGTCTTTAAATACGTAGATCTAGGGGAGGAAAAGGCCAATTTCCGAATATTTGATGAAGCACATAATCTATTAAATCTAGAAAGTCTTTTACGGGTAGAAATTAGTTATTCCTTTTTAAAAAATGTTTCTCGAGAATCCGAGCTTCCAGAACAATTTCTTGCCTGGGAACAATCGTATCTCACAGAAAATCAGAATGTTACTTTAGAATTAGAAGAAGGATTGGAATTTATTAAGAAACTGCAATTAATTTTAACCCAGAGAGAGCAAAGTATCGCAAAAATATTAAAAGAGAATCCTCAATCCATACAACTAGAAACGCTACGTGAATTAAAAAGAATCACAGATATGATTACTGCCCTTGCTGAATTAATCAGTAATCCAATAAAATCAGATTTAACGTTATTCTTTCAACGTGATAATTTGAAAAAACAAACTCAGCTTATCCTTCAGCCATTTGATATAGGCTATATTTTCTCTAAATTATTTCGTGGAAGTAAAAACCTTTTTCTTTCAGCAACTATCGGAGATGGAGAATATTTAGCTCAATTACTTGGATTGCACCCTCCTCATTGTCATTTTATTCATGAAATCTCCTCATTTGCAAAAGAAAATCACCCTTTTTTGTTATTAAAAGAAGCAGAGCGGATTTCAACTGCAACCAAAAAGAAGAAAGAATCTGCATTTAGAGTTATTGAGGATCAGACTCAGATTTTTCTGGAATTATTGAAACAGCATCAGCTACGAGGAATCATTCTAACTCCTAGCTTTGAATTAGCAAATTTGATGGGACAACTTGCTAGGACAAGTAAACTTCAAGTAATTACCCATACAGCTGGAAAATCTGATGCAGCCATCAGAGCTTTTATTGTAAATCGTGAAGGAGATGTCCTCATTACTCCTTCAGCTTGGGAAGGGATCTCATTAGATGATGATTTAGCCCGGTTGTGTTTAATACCGAAATTACCATTCCCAATGCTGAAAGATCCAATAATCCAAAAAAAGGTGAAAAAATATCCAGATTTCCTTGAGAATTCTGTTTTAATAGCAATCCAACAAGCTCATGGAAGGATTCAACGGAATGCTTCTGATTGGGGAGTATCAATATGCTTTGATGGCAACTTTCGATGGCTTATTAAGAAAAATGCGAAAGCCTTAGAGCCATGGTTTTCCAATAGGCTTCAAGAAATATCAGGATTAGAAGCTGAAAAGTTAATCGTTAAACTAATAACCTTATTAAAAAGTAATAACCGACCAGAATCACTAAAAAAAGAAAGAATTCCAGCTTTTGCACGAATGAAGAACGGTGATAGAAAATGGCTGGAATCGACTGGATTAGCAGATCTACTGAAGAAATGAAAATAGCATTATCAGAAAAAAAATTTAAACCGTTAATTAAAACAACTCTTATATGTAAGATACTATCGTCATTATTAGATAAGAATCCTCTTACAAATGACGTTAAACTGGTGAACGTTGGTTGTATTTTACCTTATTTCCTCCAATCTCTATTGAGGGGGCAGCAATAGACAAAGCTTTGAATATCCCTGGTCTAGAATCATTGAAATCAATTAAGATCTCTGCAGAAAAGGTTAGTTGTGTAATTGAAACTGATGGAGCATCCCGAACTATTGATGTGATTAATTTTAATAATCCAAGTCCAGATATTCACTATCGGGTCGAACTCGATGGTAATTTTCCATTAGAGCTCATGCCACTAGCCACAATCGAGTTATTAGAAGACATTGCGCATAAGATTGGAGGATATGCCTTGATTTCCTCCGACCCTCCAGAAGCAGGATATCTTGACTTTTACCGAGGAGATCTTTACCCAATTTCTGTTCGTGGATCTGATAAGCTCCTTTATGCTTTGACTGCCGAACTTCGGCCGCTCAGAAAGGATTATTTTGTTGCTCTCAACAGCTTACTTGAGATTGATTTCGAATCGCAGCTTGAGACATCTCTAGCGACTTTTTCAGAAAACGTTCTCAAACCGATGTCAACCACCATGGAGGAGGTATTTACTCTAGACAAAACCCTAGACAGTAACGATTCTATAGTAAACGTTATTGGAGGAGATTTTAAACGACTTGTTTCCCGAACAGATGAATTAATCAGTATCGTAAATTATCATATGGATCAAACAGCAGAACGAAATAAAGCCTTCCTACGATTAACGTTACCACTAATGTTAAAGCAGGCTTTACTTGAAAACTTCATGGATTATATCCAATTTGACCACCAAGAATCAGAAATCAAATTAAAAATTGTAAAACGGAAGACCCTCCCCGTAGAAGATCTAGGGGATGTGATTGTGAAATCATTTAGGTAGGGGAAATAATTAAGTTGAACATGTCTTTCCTTAAAGGACTAATTTCATGTGCTCGTGGCGAAATTCGTTCTGATTTACTAATTCAAGGTGGGACACTTGTCAATGTTATTACTAAAGAATTGTACGAGGCGGATATTTCAATCTATGGTAATCGAATAGCAAACGTCTCTGAACCAAATCTATTAGACCCTGAAAACAGTAATAAAGTTATCAATATTGAAGGCAAATTTCTTTCTCCAGGTCTTATCGAATCTCACTTACATATTGAAAGTACAATGCTTCCCCCAGCAGAATTTGCCAAAGTCGTGATTCCTAGGGGTACCACAACAGTCTTATTAGATCCCCATGAAATCGGTAACGCATTAGGAGTGAGGGGTCTTCAACTCCTATTAAATCAATCAGAGAACCTTCCTTTGCGTTTTTTGATTGAGATCCCTTCGTGTGTACCAGCAGCACCAGGTTTGGAAACATCTGCACACATTATTGACTCAGGAACGATCAAAGAGCTAATTGAAAAGGAGCCACGATTTTTCGGCTTAGGAGAAGTTATGAATTATCCAGGAGTCCTTTTTAGGGACGATGAGGTCTTAACAAAAGTATTATTGGGATCTAAATTAAATATTGTTAATGGCCATAGTCCTGGTGTCTCTGGAAAGGATTTAGATGCCTACATAAGTGCAGGTATTGAATCAGACCACGAAAGCACAACAACCAAGGAATTCCAAGAGAAATTACGAAAAGGGATGAGGGTAATGGCTCGAGAGGGATCTTTGGCTAAAGATCTTAGAAATGTACTACAAGCAGTAAAAGGAACAAATTTAGATCTTAGAAATTGTCTCTTAGCATCTGATGATCGAAATTTCATTGATCTTTATGCAAATGGACATTTAGATACTCAATTACGAATCGCAGTTGATGAAGGAATTCCTCCAGTAACCGCTATACAGATGGCTACAATCAACACAGCCACATACCTTGGACTAGAAAAGAAGATTGGCAGTATAGCACCAGGGAAAATTGCAGATATAATCATTTTTGACAATCTTCAATCATTTTCAGTAGATTCGGTGATTTATGAAGGAAAGGTCATCTACACAAATAACAAATTAACAATGAGTTTTCCTGAACCTGAATTTCCTCCTTGGGCAATAGATACCATTCAGCTAAAACAGCCAATTACTTCGGATGTGTTTCGTGCATCAACCTCTCTTTCTGATGGAACTTATCCAGTGAGAGTAATTGGAGCTCTCCCTCATTCAGTTATAACAGAGGCATTGAAAGCCCATCTAGAGGTGAAAAGTGGTTGGATTCACCCTAAACCAGCAGAAGATATCTTTTCATTGGCAGTAATTGAACGATATGGAGTTAATGGTAATATCGCTAATGGTTTTATCAAAGGTTTTAGAATTTCCACTTTCCCTTTTGCAATGGCCACAACAGTAGCCCACGATTGCCATAATATCATTGTAGCTGGAACTGATCACCAAACAATGACGGAGGCTGTAAATTTATTACAAGAAATTAAAGGAGGATATGTTGCAATTGTGGAGGATAAAAAGTTTAAGGTACCCCTTCCATACGCAGGTTTGATGAGCATAGAGCCATATCAAGTACTTCAGGACCAATTAATGAACTTAAACAAAATATTTAATGTCATTACTGATTTTGAAGAACCGTTAATGGCTCTATCCTTTATGGCACTCCCAGTTATCCCTCATTTGAAACTTACTGATAAAGGCCTTGTAGATGTTGATAAATTTACCTTTACAGACCTTATTATTACTTAAATGACGATGGTTCTTCCTTTCAATTATGTGAAGTAATATTGTGTGGGAACTAATAAGGACGCGAAATCCATATGAAAATCCAAATGCACTGTATCTATAATTTAGATTTTTCCTATACTCGTATAACGATAAAACAAAATGAGATCGATTTTCGGGGGATCTTAAGTTATCATGTAAAGAACCTCGAACTAATTAAAGATGCCACGAAAGGAGAATTAGAACTAGCTTCTGTTAATGTTTTCTTGTTCTTTCAGGTCCAACGTCATATTGATCTTATTCTGAATGATGTAGACGAAGATGACGTTGTTTCCCAACGGCCTATTATTATTAACAGATTAAAAATGATTTTACGTCGAGAACTATTAGAGATTGGCCTTGAACTCGTGGATTTCAAAAGAATATCACTTTGGTGTTATGGGGCTGCTGACCGAGGTGTTCAAATCTGAATTTCATTTCTTTTAGTAAGAGGATAAGCTACGACTAGAGACTTACTGATGATCTTAAATTGGATACGCTTTCCACAAGAAACAGTACTTCAATACCTTTCATAAGCTGAGATTTTTACAATGCCTCTTATTATGATATTGGGCTTACCAGGAACAGGTAAAACATTTTTTGCGAAAGAATTATCTGAATTTCTTCCAGATAAGCCAATTTATCTTAGTACTGACATTGTTCGACGATATCTCTTTGACTTTTCCCACCATCATTACGAACCTTTTGGAGAAAAATCATATACTCAAGAAAAAAGAGATTTAGTTTACAACGCATTATATCTTGTTATTGATATATTACTATCTCAAAAACTCTCAGTAATGGTTGATGGTACATTTTATTCTCAAAATAAGCGCCAACCGATATACAAGATTTGTCAACGATCAAACCAAGAGCTAATACTGATCAGGACGACTTGTTCTGAGGATAGGATAAGACAAAGAATTCAAGATCGAAAATCACAAGGAAAAAACTCCAGTGATGCGGATTTTAACATATACCTGGAAATTAAAAAGAGATTTGAGCCGATAAAGATACCCCATTTGGTAATAAACACTGAACAGAGCCTGACTACTAATCTTCAGGAAGTGAAAAAGTACATTGACAAAATTCGAGCCTAAAATGTTGCTAACAACCTCGGCTTATGATCATCCCACTGAATCAATAGAGATTCGTGAAACTCACATCTCATGGGTTTTTTTAACAGGAGAATTTGCTTATAAAGTCAAAAAACCAGTTAAATTTGGAGACATTCTAGATTTTTCTACTCTCGATCTGCGCAAGAAATTTTGTTTCGAAGAAATTGAGGCAAATTCACGGTTTTCTCCTGAGATTTATCTGGATGTGTTTTCAATCAATATGAAGGGAAAAATAAATGGGCCAGGTAAAATCATCGAGTACGGGGTTCAAATGAATCAGATACCCGAAAAGTATCTCATGAATAATATTTTAGCAAAAAAAGGAGTCACAACCTCTGCAATTGAGAAAACTGCAAAAGTTCTTGCGAATTTTCATGAAAATACCAAGAAAATTCCTGAATACGGGAAATTGAAATACATTTGGGAAAAATGGGATGAAAATTTTCGGACAACAGCACAATTCCGAACAGAAAGCAAAGAATTTCAAGATGGAATCTTTGGTTTTATGAGAGGAAATAAGGGGCTATTTCAAGAGCGAATCAATGACAATCGTATAACTGACAACCATGGAGACCTACAAAGTCAAAATATCTTTATCCTACCTAATGATGAAGTCAAGATTTTTGATTGTATTGAATTTAATCCTTTATTACGCTATGGTGATTTATGCGAAGATGTAGGATTTTTAGCAATGGATCTGGATTATTGGAAAGAATCAAAATTATCTAAGCTCTTTATAAAGAAATATATTGAATATAGTGGAGATGAATTGTTGGGGGAAATCATTGATTTCTTTAAATGCTATCGGGCATATGTTAGGGGAAAAGTTTACGGATTCCAAGCCATGAATGAATCCAATGAACAATCAAAAGAAGAACAACTAAAAGTATCAGATCGTTATTACGATCTAGCAAAATCTTATGCCCCGAATTTTATGTAAAGGCTTATTTACCTAAAAATTACAAGTACTCATTTATTCTTGCTAATTGTTTTAACCTCAAAAGCGCGAAGGGATACTTGTTCGAAACTCGGTGAATACTGTTGATATTCATGAGTTTCAACAGCATAAGATGCGAGAGCAGAACCGAGTTTTGCAGCCTCATCAATCGGTCTTTTTAGAGATACACCATAAATTAAACCAGCACGGAAAGCGTCTTGCCAACCATCGTCAGAGAAGATCTCCTCTGCTGGCCCCTCGGATACCTTCACTCTTGTCTCTTTTGAATGGATAATTATTTTCGATCTTTGGAGAATTGATATCACATATTTCAACCGCGTTGAGTTAGCTAAAATCTCATCACGAGACGCTTTCATACGTTCTTCTATAAGCTTTAGTTCGTCCTCTGTGCAAACTAGTACCGTAATCTTTTCAAAGATCTGAGACAACCTCCATTTTGTTAATTCATGAACATTAGCATCAGGAGAATATATTAAAGGAAGACTCTTGTTGTGACCATGGATTGTTGAAATAAATTTGGCATCAGCTTCTACTTTCCCAGTACCAATAAAGGCTACAGTAAGATCCAGGAACATTTTTGGTTCAAACTGTTCTTCAAGGTCACCTTCAGCAAGAAAGCGGTAACAATTGTCTTGTAGGATTTCAAGAACCTTTTCTTGAGCATCAGTTATTTTGTACTGACACGCAGTCTCTTTTTCTGGATCTATAAAGAGTCTCATTTCAACCTCATGTTTTTCTAAATGAGAACGATAGAACCAGTCAAAATCATTTCCAACCTGTGACACAAGAATAGGAGGAGACCCCAAGAGTGCTAATCCGTACGCTACGTTTCCAGCCATACCACTGAACACTCTTTTAACGTCACTGCCGACGGTAAAGCCACCTACAGATTCTTCAGGAGCAAAGAGAGAAAACTGCTCTGAAATTGAGAACTCTAAACCATACGATACTTTTCCAATGACGAGAATTTTTCCTCTTTCAGCCAAATGTGCACTTCCTTCAGGTTTCAAATTTACAGCTAATCGCTTTTTAATAATGCAATTGATGCATATCCTACGACTGAACTCATTGGTCCACAAGTTAAACCGCTAGTTGCATAGTTTAACAATCTGGCTGAGTTCGCCCCTAATTTTTCTGTCAAAGAAAGAAGAACTTTAACAGGTCCCACTCCACACATAGAAATGTTATTTTTTCGTACTGCTTCTTCTAATGCTACTGGATCACGATTCAAGATAGGTTCTATTGCTAATTTATCAAGTGAGGATACCTGATCATGATTTAATTGGGGAGCATAATTTCCGTGAGTCATATCAGAACTAGCAACAATAATCATAGAATCCTCAATCCCTTCTTTTAAGATCATCTCTGCGAGATAATAACCAAAAGATTGCGTGAGGCTTGCCGGTAGATGACCGATGGCTATTGGGGCTATCTGAAACTCTGAAAAAATATCCTGGAGAAATGGAATCTGCAATTCGATGGAGTGTTCATCCAAATGGGCACTAGCATCAAAATCAATCATTTGAGCAAGATCACTGTCCAAATCATGTTTATTTTCCACAATTTTTGTCAAGAAAGACGTATTTGCAGGTACTTGACCAAGGGGAGTATTCCAAGCATCAAAAGAGGCAACAGAGATTTCAGGTCCACGATGGGTATGTTTATTCCCCAGTAATATTGCAGTATCGATTTCTTTTCGATCATCTGCTAAAGCTAAAAATCCATGAGCAGCTGTAGGAGCAGAGCAGGCGTATCCCGCATGGGGGGAGACTATTCCAAAAATATTCTTAACATCTTTTCTCTGATCTAACGCCGGTGGTCTTCTCCCTGGACCTACTTTGTGGAGGTACATGGCATTAATCTCGTTCATTAACCCATCTTTATGGCCAGAGTACCAACT
>CP070760.1:202934-212266 GCA_020348965.1 Candidatus Heimdallarchaeota archaeon
TCCCAATATTGCGGGAAAAATGTGAATTGGAGTCTTGTTGAGTTATGTACTCTCTTTTTCAAATAAGAGTTTTTGACGTTAAAATACATAAGCATTTTTGTGGTTTGCTTTAATTGAATAATTTTTACATTCTGAGCTATATTATTTCCTAAATAACCTTTTAATGTTTGCTAAGTTCTTTAATTTGCGCTTGCTGTAAGTATTGTTGGGAGACTACCTAATGTGGACACCAGAGCTTAAAAAAATAAACCAAATTCAATTTGGAATTCTTTCACCAGATGAAATTCGAAAGATGGCTGTCACAAAAATTATTACTGCCGATACATATAATGAAGATGGCACACCTATTGAAGGAGGGTTAATAGATCGTCGTCTTGGTACGATTGAACCTGGTCAACGTTGTAAAACCTGTGGTAATCAAGTCGGTGACTGTCCAGGCCATTTTGGCATGATAGAACTAGCAAGACCTGTTATCCACGTTGGTTATGCTAAAACAATTATTTACAAACTACTTCGCTCAACGTGTAGAGCATGTTCACGTATTTTATTAGATGGCCTGTCTATTAAAAAATATCAGCGGTTGATTGAGAAAGCTGCCGCAGAAGACGATATAAAAACAACTTCTGAATTGAACAAAGAGGTAGTTAAGGAAGCCAGAAAGAAATCTGAGTGTCCTCACTGTAGTCAACCACAATTTAAAATAAAATATGAAAAACCAACGAGTTTTTATGAGGAAACTCCAGAAGGATCGGTTCGTATCACACCTTCGGAAATTCAAAAGCGATTCGAAGGCATTCAGACACAAGATCTAGCATTACTGGGTATTGATGCAAACCATTCACGTCCAGAATGGATGATATTGTCGGTTCTACCCGTGCCTCCTGTCTCCGTTCGAGCATCAATAACACTAGAATCAGGTGTACGAAGTGAGGACGATTTAACACACAAACTGGTTGATATAATCCGTATAAATCAGAGATTACGAGAAAATATTGAAGCAGGTGCTCCCCAATTAATCGTAGAGGATTTATGGGAACTTTTACAATATCATGTCACAACATTCATGGATAACGAGGTCGCAGGAATACCCCCAGCGAGACATCGATCTGGACGTGCTTTAAGAACACTCACTCAAAGACTGAGAGGAAAGGAGGGTCGTTTTCGAGGAAATCTCTCGGGAAAAAGAGTTGATTTTTCTGCCAGAACTGTTGTTTCTCCAGATCCTAATATTTCCATTAATGATGTCGGGGTTCCAGAGCAAATCGCTAAGATTCTTACTGTTCCAGAAAGGGTAACAGAATGGAATATTGAAGAAATGAAAGAGTTAGTAATGAATGGACCTAATCCAGAAATAAATGAGAAAACAGGTGTTTCTAAAACTGGATCCAACTACATTATTCGACCAGATGGCAAAAGAATTGATTTGAGATTTGTCGGAGACCTAAACAATACCGCTGAAATGATTGACCAGGGCTTTATTGTGGAACGTCATCTTCGTGATGGTGATATGGTTCTATTTAATCGACAACCATCTCTTCATCGTATGTCAATTATGGCACATGAAGTTCGTGTTATGCCGTTTAAGACATTTCGATTACACTTATGTGTGTGTACACCGTATAATGCCGATTTCGATGGAGATGAGATGAATCTTCATGTACCTCAAAGTGAGGAAGCTCGTGCAGAAACTCGTGTGTTGATGAGAGTTCAAGAACAAATACTCTCTCCCAGGTATGGAGGACCAATTATTGGAGCACTGCATGATTATGTTTCTGCTGCGTTTCTGCTTACTCAAAAGAAAACTTTAATCTCAAAAGAGGACGTTTGGCAGTTATTACTTGCAGGTAATTACGAGGGAGAACTTCCATTACCAGCAGTTGCATATCCAACAGAATTATGGACTGGAAAACAAGTTTTTAGCTTGTTATTGCCTCCTGATGTCAATGTCACAACAAAATCTCGAACGTGTCGAAAACATGAGATCTGCAAAGGAGAACTCTGCGAATTTGATAGTTATGTATACATTAGAGCAGGACAGTTACTTTCTGGAGTTATTGATCGACGAGCAATAGGTGCAGACGAGTCTGAAAGTGTCCTACATGTTGTAGTTAAAGATCATGGAAGTGACAGAGCAAGAGAGTTCTTAGACTCCCTAACTCAAATGTTATTAGAATTTTTATCACACGAAGGATTCAGCTTAGGGTATTCTAATGTCAATATGCCTGAAGAAGCAAAAAAAAGGATTAGTGTTCTCATAAGTGACCAGGAAAGAATAGCAAATGAAATGATCGAAGCGTATAATCGAGGTGAATTAGAACCTCTTCCTGGTAAATCCTTAGAAGAAACCCTAGAAATGCGCATCATGAGTGTTCTGGCTAAAGCTAGAGATAGTGCTGGACGTGTGGCAAATGATTATATGGGAATTTCGAACTCAGCAGTTGTAATGGCATCAACTGGTGCAAAAGGAACTCAACTAAACATTGCACAAATGGCAGCATGCGTTGGACAACAATCCATTCGAGGAGAAAGAATATTGAGGGGGTATCGAAAACGATCATTGCCACATTTCCAGAAGAACGATATTGGACCTGTTGCAAGAGGTTTTGTACGTTCAAATTATCGAATTGGCTTATCTCCCACTGAGTTCTTTTTCCATGCACAAGGAGGCCGTGAGGGATTAGTAGATACTGCAGTTCGTACCTCGACAAGTGGATATCTCCAACGGAGATTAGTAAACGCCTTACAAGATCTTCATGTCAATTATGACATAATTGTACGGACAACGGAAGGAGATGTAGTTCAATTGCGTTATGGGGAAGATGGGGTGGATCCGATGAAATCATATCATGGGAGACCTGTAGATATAGACGCAATAATCGAAGAAGTTCTCTCTACAGAAGAAGATTAAGAGGGAAAAAGCATGGCATACTTAACAAAAACTCAACTTGAGGCTTTGATCAATGAAAGAGAGGAGAGTTTCCCTAAAAGTATTCGTTCGGACATATTGACTAAATTATCTGGAATACCAAAATTAAGTAAGAAAGCTGTTAATAAAATTCTTGATTCTGTAGAGGATGCATATTTACGGTCACTTGTGGAACCAGGAGAAGCAATTGGAACGGTAGCAGCCCAATCAATAGGTGAACCTGGAACACAGATGACCCTTAAAACGTTTCACTACGCAGGTGTTGCCGAATTAAATGTTACACTTGGCTTACCTCGTTTAATCGAAATTCTTGATGCACGTAAAAATCCTGCTTCTCCTTTTATGACTGTTTATCTAGAAGATCCGTATTCAAAAGAGAAAGAAAAAGCTCAAAAAGTTCAACGAATGATTGAATTATCTACTGTTGAATCGATAAGCGATGATATAACAGTAGATCTAGCATTAATGCAAATTAAAATTGCATTAAACGATGTTCTAATGGAAGATAAGGGAATAAACCCAGAGCTTATTATTGAAAAACTTTCTAAGTTAAAGAAGGGAGAGGTGAATTATGTTGATAACGAGATCATTATTGATTCAAAAGATATGACTATAGATGACATTTACAAATTAAATGAGAAAATCAGGGATCTTAAATTGAAGGGAGTTAAAGGGATCACGCGAGTCATTATGTCAAAGGATCAAGAATTGGATGAGTGGGTTCTATTTACTGCAGGAAGTAACCTTCCCGATGTACTAAGTATTCCTGGTGTCGATCCAACAAGGATAAAAACAAACCACATTCAAGAAATTCGTGACACGCTGGGAATTGAGGCGACGAGACAATCTATAATAGATGAGGCTACAGCTGTTTTACAAGAGCAAGGTTTGGATGTAGATATTCGTCACATTATGCTTGTAGCTGATATTATGACCCAAGATGGTAATTTACGGCAAATAGGACGACATGGCATCAGTGGTGAGAAGGAGAGTGTTCTTGCGCGGGCTTCTTTTGAGGTGACAGTAAAACATCTATTAAACTCCGCAGCCCGAGGAGAATGTGATAAACTAAGAGGAATTACTGAAAATGTGATAATCGGCCAAATAATCCCCCTCGGAACAGGTACTGTAGATCTAATTATGTGGCCTGGATATCAACGTAATGACAAAAATGAAATAGATGAGTAATCATGAAACTAGAGTTAGAAAAAGCCATAAGTATGGCCATAAGCACAGGAAAAGTAAAACTTGGGTATAATGCTACCTTAAAAAGTGTTTTGAGTGGAAAAGCTAAAGTCACGATAGTCTCAGACAATCTGCCATTAGACTCAAAAAACTCCTTATTACGTAATTGTGAACTCTCACAGATCCCGATCATACAATATGAGAAATCTGGATTCGAACTTGGAGCTGTTTGTGGTCGTCCCCACATCGTATCAACGATAGCAATCTTGGATCCAGGCAATTCTAAAATCATGGATCAATTATAGTAGGATGTTTTTTTTTGTCAAATATTCGGATGTCTCAAGAAGAACTTCGTTTTATTTCCATTCTCGAGGGGCTTACAGGAGCACTTGCGGTTGATTGTATTTGGGACAAAACAGAGAGTAGGGTGATTTTTGTAGTACACCGAAACGATACGGGAAAAGTGATAGGTCGTGGTGGGACAACAATAAGAAGACTTCGTGATCACTTTCAGAAACAAATCGACATTGTTGAATATTCAGAGAGATTAGAGGTTTTTGCTTCAAATACAATAGCACCTGCTAAAACGGAAAGTGTAGATATTCATGAGAAGTCTGGAAAAAAAACAGTTGTAATTTCAGTTATTCCCAAAGAAAAGGGAAAAGCTATAGGTAAAAATGGCAGAAATATACAACGATCGCGACTACTGATGAAAAGACACTTTGGGGTCAATAATGTGATCATCCAGAGTACCCCGTAAATGCTAACATCTTTATCAGACGTTCAAATCAGTTGCACTTTTTATTCACTATACGAAATCTTTCTTATACTAAATAAAAACGGTAACCAGAACGCCCTAGTTTCTCAAAAGAAAAGTTCTTACTGTTTAATCAAGTTATTTAACTCTCTATTTTAATTAGGCGAAAAAACATGACAGGATTGAAGTCACCACGAGGAGAATTTGCAGCAAATAAATTAATCCGAAAGAGGAAGAAATTTCGTTGGAAGAGTACAATATACAAACGAAAAGTTCTTCGCTTGAAAGAGAAGTTTGATCCATTAGAAGGAGCTCCTCAAGCACGGGGAATTGTAATCGAAAAGGTAGGGATCGAATCTAAACAACCAAATTCGGCTATACGTAAGTGTGTAAGAGTCCAACTAATTAAAAACGGAAAACAGGTTACTGCGTTTGTTCCAGGTGATGGAGGCCTTTTATTTATTGATGAACATGATGAAGTCATAATCGAAGGTATTGGTGGGGCAAAAGGTGGTGCTATTGGTGACCTTCCAGGCGTAAGATACAAAATTGTCCACATAAATGGAGTTAGTCTAAGCGCCCTACTTTCGGGGAAAAAAGAAAAACCAATGCGCTAGTATTGGTACCATTTTCAGAGTATGTATCTTTCATTCCTCCTTGTAATTATTATATTTAAATAATAAATAATTAATTCCTTTGGAAAGGAGAATGATTAGTTCATGCTGGAAATCCCCACATCAAATTTTAAAATAATTTCACCTAAAATCTTAAAGTGGTCCATTGAACAAGTCAGCCTTTACAAGAAAATCATTTCTTTTGTTGACAGAATTGATAGCTTTAAATCCCCTAGGGTTCAATTAGAACAGTATTCATTTCCAAGTGACATGATCGCATTTATACTTATAATGGCTTCAGATGATATCACTGGACAAAACGTGGTAGATTTAGGTTGCGGAACTGGAAAGTTCACTTTACCACTTCAGAAATTCTTTTCAAACCGTATTTTGGGGGTTGATATTGATCCCATAGCGATTAACACCCTCAGGAAATTAGGAAAGCAAGAAAATCTTATTATAGATCTTCTTATTACATCGGTTGAATTTTTGGAACCCAACAATTGGAGAAAAAAGTATCACACGACATTAATGAATCCACCTTTTGGGACGAAAAGGCGAAAAATCGATTTTGTCTTTTTAAAACAAGCATTAAGATATTCTCAAACAGTTATTTCCATTCACAAATCTAATCCTAAATCCTGGAATTTAATTAATTCGCTAGGAAGTCAACATGGAAAAAAAGTAAAAATATTGGCCACAGTTACCTACCCTCTATTTCCCTCTTTTCCTTTCCATACCAAAAAAAGACATTTAATCAATGTAGACATAATACGGATTAAGTAATTAGACTTTTAAGTTAAAAATTGACCAGGTTTTAGTTTTCTCGTCCTACTTCCTTTTAATAGAGTTATTTGGTGTAAGAATCATTAATACACCTTCGATATAATTTTGTATAATAAAAAAGGACAAACTATTTGACTACTTAAGGCAGTAGGAAAGGAAAATCCTCAATGACAACGAATAATGAAATTTGTGAGTAATCAGGGAGAATATTAAAATGAGATTTTAGAGTGAATTATTGGCAATGGAAATGAATTCCAAGAAGAAAGATAACTCAGGTACTAATTTAGTATTACCAGGTGACAAAATAGCAGTAATAGAAGAATTCTTACCCGATGAGTTTTGTTATGAACAAGATGGGGGAATTTACTCAAGAGTTCTAGGTCATGTGGTGACGGATCCTAAAAAACATAAAATTTCAGTGGTTCCTACGAAACCACACCGATCAATAAAAAATGGTGATATTGGGATAGGTAGAGTAGAATTCATGAAAAAACAGATAGCCATGATCGATATCTATCACTTAAATCAAGAAGACCTTTTGGTTCCTGTAAGTGCTGTCTTACACATATCAGAGGCTTCACGACGTTTTGTAAAAAATATGTATGAAGTTACGCGGCCGGGAGACTGGCTTAGGTTTAAAATAATTAGAGCTGTAAGACCTTTGTACATCAGCTTAATAGGAGAGAGCTTGGGGGTAATAATTGCTTTTTGTATCCATTGTGGCCATGAATTGAAGTATAAAAGACGGAACATCTTGGAATGTTTAAATTGTGAACATACTCAACCGAGAATAACTTCAAAAAGCTTTGGTAAGCCCTTAATTCGTAAAATGAGGCTAGTAGGGAATGAAACCAAATGATAAAAAGATATGGAATATAATTGGTCAAGACGAAGACCGTTGGCGCAAAAAAAAGAAAAGATCTGAGGATTTTCAGACCGTAGATGCTGTAATTGATCTGTATACTGCTAAACAATTGAGTCAGCTTCAAGAAAAGGGCTTTTTAGGCTCCATTACAGGAACCATCGCTTCGGGAAAGGAATCTGGCGTTTTTTTAGCTGAATTAGGACCAGAAGGAGAGAAAAATTGTGAGGCTTTATCATTAAGTTCACCAATTGTAGTGAAGATTTTTCGAACAAGTACGCTTAATTTTAAACAAATAATTCACTATATTGATGGTGATAGAAGGTTTCAAAAGTATAGCAAAAAAACCCATCACATTATTAACCTCTGGGTCGAAAAGGAATATAGTAATCTTCACAGAAGTTCACTAGCAGAAATAAATGTTCCTAAGCCAATTTTAGTGAAGAAGAACATTTTATTAATGGAACTTCTTGGAAAAGATGGAGTACCATATCCTTTACTAAGGTATACTCCAGATGCTGTTACAAAATCAACATTAACACAAATACTTGATCAAACTAAACAACTTTTTCAACGAGCAAACCTTGTGCATGCTGATCTATCACCCTTCAATATTCTAATGGGAGATGGAACTCCATATTTCATCGACATGAGTCAAAGTGTTCTATTTTCACATCCAAAGGCTTTAGAATTTCTTAAACGAGACTTAAGAAATATTATTTCCTTTTTTTCAATGAGAGGAATTGAGGTTCCTGATGAAAGTGAGATTTTTGATGAAATAACGAGGGATTATCCAGACAGAGACCTTATTATACAATGAATCCTTGGAGGTTACACAAAATAGATGGTAATTGATAATCGTTTACGAATCCCAAAAAGTAGAATTGGGGTCGTTATTGGTAAAAATGGTGAAGTAAAGTCGGAAATTGAGTCTATTACAGGCGTCTCTATTCAAATCAATAGTGAAGATGGTTCAGTTCACATATCTTCCACTTCAGATACACCTGATCCTACATTTGTGTGGAAAGCTCGTGATATTGTAAAAGCAATTGGTAGAGGCTTCAGTGCAGAGAAAGCTTTCTATCTTCTTGACGATGATGTTTTTCTTGAAATCATTGAGCTTGAGGGATCAAAAAGTAATATCAAAAGATTAAAATCGCGAATTATTGGAGAAAAAGGAAAAGCAAGAAAAATGATTGAAATGAGTACAGAAGTCTTTATTTCTGTATTTGGGAATCAAGTTTCACTTATTGGAGAAATTTCTGAGATTAGAAATGCAAGGGAGGCGATTATGCAACTAGTTCACGGTTCAAAGCATAGCACTGTGTTCCGTTATCTAGAACAGTTACGATTTAGATCTAAAAACGAACCACAACGAATTTGGAAGAAAAGATATCTAGATGAAGGTTGAAATGCTTATAAAAAAATAAAATTATGACCTCTTTTGAAATTTTGGGCCGATAGCTCAGCCTGGAAGTAGCGCCTGGCTTGCAATCAGGAGGTCGTGGGTTCAAATGGTGTAAAACCTACTTTTATGCCTGAAAATCCCACTCGGTCCACCAAATTTTTAAAGAAATACCCAGAAAAACTTATAGCTACTGAGTGAATTACCATAGGCTGAAGATAAGGGTGTCTAACGAGTTCTCAGAACTTATTATTATTCTCATTACAGGGGAAATGAGAGAAAGCTTTCGTTTCATCATTGACAAAGATATGATGCTCTCTGACTATGAATCTAGATCATCAGTGTAAAATCTTAGGAAAAGATTGATCCTAATTCCTTCAGCAATTCATCAGCATTTACTAAAAGCCAATCAAGAACTCCAGTAACTATTGATAGAATCAGTAAGAAACCAAATAAGCTTAATCCGATTAAGATTCCTTCTTCAACTAGTGGTGAGCCTCTTCGACCATTTTTTAACCGTCTAGTTAAACCAGAAATTCCTCTCGTTACTGATATGAATTTCAAACTATCACCAATCTTTAACAATCTTTTTTCTTTTTAACCTCCCAAAGTTGGTTGTCTATTCAAGGAGATGAGGTGTTAAAACTTCATGACAGAATTTTTGGGTAATTAAAATGAAAAATATCGTGAGGTGTATTGGTATGTCTCATGAGGTTACTACCACCTGTGAACAAAAGACCGATGAAAATTGTCATTTTAGGGGAAGGAGGAGTCGGAAAAACGACCATCGCAAAGAC
>CP070760.1:212366-221604 GCA_020348965.1 Candidatus Heimdallarchaeota archaeon
ATGAATGAAGCTATCTCTCTTTGTGGTTTTAATTGCGGAATTTGTCCAGCTTTTAAACCAAATATCAGGTCAGACGAAGATAGACTAAAAGTTGATGAGGGATGGAAAAAATTTCATCGAACGCGGGGATGGATATATAAGGAACCATATTGCGCAGGATGTTTTAATATTCCCGATAAGCCCCCACTTTGGAGTACCTGCTACATCAGAAGATGTGTTCTGACCAATAATGTTGAAAATTGCGGAAAATGTGCTGATTATCTCTGTCCACGCATTAAAAACATGATCCACGCAACAAAGGCAATAGCTAAGAGAACAGAGAAAACTGGAACCCCAGAAGAATATCAAGAGTATGCGTTCCCCTACCTTAATGAAACACGACTTGAAGCAATCCACCAGCAATTCATCAAAACAACCTATACTCCAGAAGTACAGTCAGTAAATACTTCAACTGTGAGGTTTCCAGTCAATTTAAATCAACAAAAACTTTCAGGAATACAGACTGATGAAGGAAAATTACAAGGAATTCTTCAAAGCCTTCATTCAACTCTTGAAAGCATGATGACACTACATTGTAAAACACCTGGAGGCCAAGAACAGGAATTAAAACTTAACAAAGAAAGTACTAAGTTCCTTTGGATAATCGGACGGTATGGGAGACTCCTTGCTGATGAAGAACTACAAATCGAGATCACCCTGAAAGAATTAAAGAACCATCTCAAATACGGAAAATATAGAGTAAAAAAGAAACTACAAGAATTAACTGAACATAAAATTGATGGTGACTTCCTTGAAGATAGGATACAAATCAGATTTTCAGAAGAACCAGAAATGGTCATCGCACTTCAAAACTACATAAATATTCTTCTTGAAAAAAGCACTGAAAGAAGAGCTTACTCAAAATTCTGGAAAGCTGATATGAGTGTGTTCAGTTAAACCATTTTATGATTGGTACGAATGACTATAACAATTAAAACATTAATTTTCACGGTAGTAGTCCCTGGAACTGTCGTGATAATTATCCCCATTTTTTTAAGTATGATTTGGTATCAAAAAGTTGAACTAGGAGTTTTACGGTTATTAGGAGGATTTTTAATACTTCTGGGTTTATTTTTATATTTTTACTCAGTTCTATCATTTTTAAACGAGAAAGGAACACCAATGATCTTTTTCATGAAAAAAATGGAGAAAATTTTTGGCATAGAACCAGAAAAGCTTGTTAAGAGTGGTCTATATCAATACACAAGAAATCCAATGTATTTGGGGGTGGTTCTTCTTAGTTTAGGAGAAGGGTTGATATTTCAATTGCCGATTGTGATAATTTGGGCTGTTTTTTGTTTTATCATTTTTCATTTTGTAGTATATTTCATTGAAGAACCACATTTAATGAGAAAGCATGGGAAAGAGTATGAAGATTATTTAAAAAACACTCCTAGGTGGATATGTATCCGAAAGACAAAATAACAACAATCAAATTTCAAAAAAAAGAAAAAAAGAGAATATCATAGCACTGAAAGAGCTTTATCTGGATCGTCGACTCCTAAAACGACCCTATTGTGTTCTGCCATATAAATTAGGTTGATATTGACTCCAGCATCAGCTAATCTTCGAGTAATATCCCCTCCAGTCCCTGGTTTGCCTGCAATTGACTCAATGTCCAACACAAGGACATCACGTTCCGCACTAATCTCAATACCAGCTTTTTCACTCCAAAGTTACCCCACAAAATCCTTCAATATTCACACTAGCCTTTCCCAAAGTTTCAGCTAAATCAGCAAGTTTTCCAGGACGATCCTCTAAAATAATGGTGAAATCTTTCATAAAAATCACCTCCAATTTCAGATGGAATATTTAGCCCAGTCAAATACAAAAAGTTTTCCGTTGACGACTAGAAGGTTACTTTTCATTTCTATCAAAGAGTATTATCGAAACTGTCTCATAATCTAAACAATTTTCTTGTTTAATTAACAATAACTATTACAAATTTGGTTTACGGTATTAATAACACTGATTTTCTCTAACTCTTGGACTGAGCATAAGCTATTGAAGCAACCTAGTCAATAAAATAAGAATCACCATTGATCAACTGAGGAGTTATTATTGCGCCAACCAAATGGGAATGCGTTTACTTACTTACATAGGATCGCAGATGTGAAGATTAATCCCCCTGCCGTTGTTATTCAAGGATTACCTGGTATGGGGTTGATAGGGAAAATTGCTGCCAGTTATTTGATTAAATATTTCAAGGCACAGGAAATTGCACGGATTTACAGTTCGTTTTTCCCTCCAGTGGTTCAGATCGATAGTGAAACAAGTATGGGAAGACTAGCTCGACTTGAGATCTATGCCATAACCGAGACGAACCCCAACCTACTGATCTTGACTGGAGATGCGCAACCACACGACATAGGGATCATACAAGTACTGAATAGTGTACTCGACTATGTGATGGAGTTTAATGCTGAAACGCTGATCTGTTTGGGCGGTTTGCGTGTCCACGATGAAGGACCGGAGGTGGCTGGGTTCGGTTATGATAAAGACACGCTAGATTGGTTAGAGGCGCATGATGTGACTTTATTGAAGGGAGGAGAAGTGACTGGAGCCGTCGGAGTACTGTCGGCCCTAGCCGCTGAACGAAAACTCAGGAGCTTTGGCTTATTGGGAAAACTCACTCTAGCGGGAACAGACCCCCTGGCAAGTAAGGCATTACTGAAAAAATTAGCTTCTCTCTACGAGCTTGACATGGATTTAGATGACCTTGAACTTACCATAAAAGAGGCTCAAGCAAAGAATGAGCGTATCACACAACTTGCTCAAGAAGTGTTAGACGAAGGGGAAGAGAAGGGGAAAGACAGAGAGCCAGGGTATTATATTTAGTGTATCCAGTCAAACTCCCAGTTTTATACTCTTTTTTCCTTAATTCGGGGTTAACCTCTATAGAACTAGTCGGAATATTTTTTTAGAATAGTTGTCTTTTTATCCCGATTTAATTGAATTCGAGAGAAAGAGTTCTAACTACCTTTGCACATGAAGAACCAGATCGTGTTCCACTCTTTGAAGGTTGGATTGAATCCGCGGTCATTGAAGCGTTAGGAGGGAGTTCGATTGATGCTCGAATAAAGTTAGGATTAGATTGCCTTCCCCTAGGCTGGCACCCCATTGGAAAAACTCAAGCATATGGCGAAGGAATTGATGAATGGGGGCGTATATTCAAAAACGGACAATACGGGGGAGGAGTGGTAAAAACACAGGAGGATCTCGAAAAATACACTCCCTCTGTCTCACACGCTGAAAATTGGTTTATACCAGAAAAAGTGAACCAAATTAAGAATAAATATAGGGAAAAATATTGTTTTTACTTTGCTTGGCATGATTGCTCTCTAGGACTCGCATATATGAGTATGGGGATAGAAAAATTCTTTCGTTCATTGTACGATCAACCTGAATTGGTAAAAGCAGTGATTGAGAGGAATACTGAATGGATAATTGCACTTGTTGAACAAGCTAACCATGTTGAGGTGGATTTCATTCTCCTTGGAGATGATGCAGCAGACAACTCACGCCCACTGATATCACCCAAGTTCTTCCGTGAGCTTATCCTTTCTCAATATAAAAGGATCATACAAGCCTCCGATGTGCCCATCATATGGCATAGTGATGGTCATATAACTCCACTTCTCCCAATGATTATCGAAGCAGGTTTCGCAGGTGTTCACTCTTTGGAATCAAAAGCAAGTATTGATTTAGCTACAGTAAAAAAAGAATATGGCGATAAACTGGTTTTAGCAGGCAATTTAGATACGACAGAAATTCTCTGTCAAGCTAATCTCGAACTTGTTAGAAAAGATGTGGAGCGCTGTATAAGCCAAGGAGCTCCAGGTGGAGGGTATCTGTTCTCCTCCAGCAACAGTTTGTTTGAAGGCCATAATATAGAAGCAATCAAAGAAGCCTACAAGTATGCCAAGAAGATTGGTAGCTACCCGATAACATTTTAACCTCCATATCGGTATCCTCTCCATATTTCATAGTAGAAAGTGCTCTTCGGCAATCTGGACCAACAACAATAGCAGATGGGCTAGAATAAAAGTGTAATTGATCAAAGATCAGTAGTCGTTTAATCCTGTGGTTTAAACTCTAAGGAAGCTGAATTGATACAATAACGTAATCCACCTTTCTCTTTAGGACCGTCATTAAAGACATGTCCTAAATGTCCTCCACAAGCAGTACACAGTACCTCCGTTCGAATCATTCCATGAGATGTATCTCTTTCCTCTTCAACAGAATCTTTGATTGGGTTAGAAAAGCTAGGCCATCCACAACTTGAATCAAACTTCTCTTCAGACTTAAAAAGGGGAGTTCCACAGCCAGCACATTTATACTGCCCATCCTCAAAATGGTTCCAATATTTCCCTGTAAAAGCCCGTTCAGTACCTTTCTCTCGGAGTATCCAAAATCGTTCTTTGGTTAAGATTTTTTTCCATTCTTCTTCAGACTTCGGTTTTTCAGACATTTATATCAGTTTAACATTGAAAGTTCCGTTAATTAAACCTAATTATCAAAATTTCGTATTATCCAAACAGAATTGAAAAAAAGTCCAATTATCCTAATTGGTTCCATTATAAATCCATTGGAAACCGTTTCATTCTATCATCTAGCATTTTCAGCCCAACAGTGACCATCTCTGGTCTATCATTCATGTACCCAAATTCAATATACGGTAAGCAAGTTCTACCAAATAGGAACTTCATCCGATTTCTAAACTGAGTGTCAATCTGGTAGGGGTAATATTCAAGAATCTTCTCCAGAAATTGTTCCCCTTCTCTGAAAAACAACAGGTCAGCAGCAGGATCGTAGATTCTAGTGTCCTCGAAATCTACGATCCCAGAAATACGCTGTGTCTTTGGATTGTAAAGAATATTAGTAATATCAAAGTCTCCATGAACAACCTTAGGTGCAAAATTAAAGTTCTCCTTTTTATCAAGAAAGTCATTAAAAAGATACATTAGCCATCTTTGTTGATCAGACTGTAAAAGGGGAAAAATTTCTGCTTGAATCTTCTGAAAATATTTTTTCCATCCAATACGATAGTCTTCAGCTGAATATTTGTTATTAGAAAAAACTTTGACAAGATCTAATGAATGAAGGTCGGATAAGAATGAGGCAATTTCCTTAGCAATTTTTTCCTTGGTTTTATCGTCAATTTTATTGAAATACTTTGATAGAGGGATACCTTTCAGTTTTTCATACCCCATATATGGAAGATGAGGATCGAAGGAAAAGTAGATTGGTTTAGGAATTCGCAAGCGAAGATGCTGTTTAACTATTTGTAGAGTTTCAATTTCCTTTTTGATTAATGAAACACCCATTGCATTTCTGAAGTGCCTGTCTGGAAATCGAAAGATTAATCTTTTTTTTACTTCAAAAACATTATAGGTCCCATGATAGAAGAATTGTAGATCATGTGCAGAGATATTTGGAAAGATATGCTGCAATACATTCAAAACTTCTTCGTTAGGAATGTCCTGAGGGTTTTTTTCTTCATAAAAAATATGAAATCACCTTAACCTAATCAAAAAAAAGAACTAATAAATTTACTTTCAAGTTGTTAAGTGAGAGTAACATCGTAATTTACAAATATAGGACTTGACCAAGCCTCCATGGACGAATATAACTTCTTTCCCCGAAAATGGCCTCTAATTTCGTGTTTCCAGAAGTAAAGATGGTAGTATAGTTTGCCTGCTTTGGTTTCTGGAATTGCGGTCTTTTCCAGTCAGATACATCCCGCCAAGCGATTTTAATGTGATCCCCATCGTCTATACCATGGGTTCCAATTGTCAATGTTTGGTCCATATACCATAGCTTCCAGCTACAGCTATATAGAATATCATTTCTAGGGTTAATAGTTGCGAGTCCAAACGTTAATTCATAATCATTTATTGGCATAAAATTCGATCCTAGCGCTTTTGTTCCTTATTTCTAGATTAATAGAGATAAGGGATCAATCGGTAAGTTTTTTTAAGATATTCTTGGTATCTCTCTCCAAATTTAGTAAGGAGAACTTCTTCTTCGCGAATCATTCTATTTCTAAAGATTACGAAGAAAATAAGGGTGTGAATAGATAACATAATTAGACTACGAAAAGCTAGTTCCATACCAATTGTCAGTACTAGCCCACCTGAATACATTGGATGTCTAATTGATTTATATATCCCATCAGTGATCAAATTCTGCTCTTTTTCTTCTGATAATGACCCGCCTCCGTAGCTATGCTTATTTAATTGATACCTACTACTTAGCATTATTACACTACCAATAACCATCAGAGTTATTCCTAAGTATCTAAAAAGATCCGTATCGTAAATAGGTAGAAATTCTGAAACAATGAACTTATTCTCATAATATGCTAAGATCAAAATCAAAGGTCCAATCAGAAAGAAGAGTAGAAGAATAATCATATATCTGTCTTTCAGCTCATTTGGATCACTCATCGGTCTTAGAATTACATCAATAAGGCTTATTCCAAAATAAAAAAAGATGATAAACACGATAAACGCATCGTTTAAGAGATCTCTCCCCACTAGACTAAACCAGATTAAGTAATACAAAGGATAGAAGACTAGGAAATGAATTAGTTTTCTAATAGTTTTTCTAATGACTTGTCTCATGACCTCATCTCAATTTCTGTGTTGTTTACACTGGACTAAGTCATTGATCAGATAAAGAAAGGTTATTACGGCCTAAGAATTGTGATTTATTAGTAGCTGCCTCAACAGCATCAATTAGAATAGAACGAAAACCACGAGATTCCATCAATTGTAAGGCTGAAGCCGTGGTACCACCTGGAGACATGATAGCGTCCTTTAATACCCCAGGATGAACGTTTTGTTCTAAAAGAAGTTTAGCGGCACCCATAACGGTTTGAGCGCTCAAGATAAGTGCTTCTCGACGAGGTAGTCCAGCTAAAACTCCTCCATCGGCTAATGCTTCAATAAAAACAAAAACATATGCAGGACCTGTCCCCGACAACCCTGTGACGGCGTCTAATAAATATTCTGGAAACTGAAACACTTTTCCCAAAGAACCAAACACCAGTTCCACAATTTCTGAATCACGGTTGTCATTTCGGGTTCCCAAACTAAAACCAGCTGCCCCTTCTCCTACCTGGAATGGCATATTTGGCATGATGCGTACACATCGTGCGTTCCCAGTAAGACGCTCAATTGTGGTTAAAGGTACACCAGCAGCAATCGATATGACTAAATGATCATTCGTGAAGGAGGTTCGGAGTTTTTGCAGAGTAGTTTCGAATACCTGGGGTTTAACGCATATGAAAATAATACTGCACTGTTCAACTATTCGTAAATTATTCAATGCAGCATTTATCCCAGTTTCTTCTACCAATTCCATGAGAATCTCATGTAGAATATCATATGCATAAATTTGCTCAGGTTTGACTAGTTTCTCCTTTAATAACCCTCGAACAAGGGCGCTACCCATTTTTCCTGTACCAATCACTCCAATAGATTCTGATAATTTTCGATTATGATGCATATCTCTATATTCTCCGTTAGAGCTAGTTATTATATTGAATTGAAAAATATAGTTAATAAATTTAAAGGAATTGACAATATCGTATTAAATTGAAAAATAAGGGTCAGGGTTTATTTCAATAATAAAGATTACTTAGTGTTCAATCCAATTAGTTTTGAATCCCCACCGTAGTATGAAGAAAGTACCTAAAGGAAGTTTTAGAATGAGTTCTGATATTGAAACACATCGAAAAAAGCTTAAACAAATTTTCACATATATTAAAATGTATATTTTCCACGTACTTGAAGACTTATCTCCTGACGATCTCACTTGGAGACCAGACAATACGAAAGCGAGAACAATAATCAGTTATATAAATCATCTGATGAACACAGAGATTTACTGGCTCAAAGCTCTTGATACTTCCACTTATGACTATGTTAGAAGGGATAATTCCCTTAATGAAATTATCTCCCTGTTCGAAAAAGTTGAAAAACATTATTTGCGGTTAATTGATGAGGCAACTGTTGATGATCTTCAAATTCGAAGAACAATTTATGAAGAAAAAGATGGTGAAATCATATCAGTCAAACAAAAGGGAACTCTTGCTTGGACTGTTCTAAGACTAGCACTTCATACCTTAGGTCACATATCCCATATTAATCATATTAGATACTCTTTAGGGAAACCACCGAAGGAAGGAGGGGACTATTGGTGGACATATACAGAGATAATGATTGGTTTATTCGATATTTCTTAGAAATCAACTGATTTAAGTGTGTTTCAAGAGTATTACCTTTTGTCTAACTCTATTTCAAAGGTTTCTTCCCATCTTTGAAGAAGGCGATTATCATAATTAAAATGATCAATATAGATAGTGAAATATCTTTATTATTCAATCCGTTCTAATTTAAAGACAACGGGTCTCAGACCATCACGACAGCTAGTGTACATCACATTTGTACCTATATGCTCGAAGTTCCCCCCACTAGCTATTACTGATAAATCTTTGAAGAGATCGTGCCAACCCCAACCACAAAACTCTTCAGGTTTAGGCCCAAGAATGCTTTCTACAATGATCTCTTGGCCATCTGTAAATACTGGGCAGCGGGGGATTAATCTTCCATCAGGAAATGTCATTTCATGGTCAAATACTTCAGCAGGACTGAATCTCTTGATTACTGTAATCTTAACCGAAGCCATGTTCATTACCTTAGGACAAGTCTATTCTTTCTAATTTAAACACAACAGGTCTTACTCCATCACTACAACAGGCATAAGTGACCCCAGGACCTAAAAATCCATCAAAATCACCCCCCCAAAAGAGAATGGATAAACTCCGGTAGATTGCTGCCCACGCAAAGGTGCAAAAACCATCTGGGATGTTTAAGCCTTCAGAAATGAATTCATCACCCTCTTCAAATACGGGACAAGAGGAAATAAGTCCACCAGAATCATTTGTTAGCTTATAGCCAAAGACATATTCAGGTTCAACCTTCTTGAATACAGTAATCCTAATGTCTTCTCTTACCATCTTATTCATTTCCTTATCATTCGTGAAATCGGCTTATCCAAGCAGAATAAAATTGTTAAAACATATAAATCAATTGGGTCTTCGAGATGATGATAGCTCGTCACAGTACCTTAAAAAGATGAATTGTTCTGTGAATACTCTTATTTAAATTAAATTGAAAATACGTCAGAATGA
>CP070760.1:221704-230824 GCA_020348965.1 Candidatus Heimdallarchaeota archaeon
CCTCCATGAGGAAGAATATTCGCCTGTTTTATGAAGTCTTCGTGACCCAGTTCTTTCGCGCGATTATACTGATTATTAGTCCAGTATTGATCTTTAATATTTGGTTGACCCTCGTAAAGATAGATAAAGGAATATCCATTAAAGGCTAAGGGAAAAAGAGGTAGATTTTTCTCACCAGTTTGGTTCAAAGAGTTATAGAGACCGAGTCTCATAACAAAATAATCATTATCTTGGAAATACCCCTGATGGGTCGGGTTAGCAATACAATTAATGTTCTCTTCCCCAAAAAGTTCATTTGCAATTGAAGTCCTTTTTTTCTTGCTGTATATTTCCACTTCTTGAAAAAATCTAAGGTATTCCGTTAACGGTTCATCTGTAAGCCCTTCAACTGGTCCGAAAGGAGTCTCAACACGTATAAATTCGTCTGCGTTCCATTGGCTCAATCGTTTTGTTTCAATCTGTTGTGACGAATGAATGAGAACATATTTTCCTTGAGATAACCAGTCTTCGTATTGGAAATAACTTGGATTGACTTCATCTAATCTGAGGATGTCGATAAAATGATTTGATTTCCACACATCCCATTTTCCTCGTTTTTCTCCAACAGAAACTCCCTCTTTCTTTAATCTCCGAAGATTTTTTAAAAGCTCGCGTAAAGATGACATATTCTCAATCTGGTAGAGTCCAAACCCGCACCCGTTCGGATGGAGTAAGCTAGGAAAAATATAATCTTGAGTAGCAACAACACACCCATACCCAACACCCTCATTAAATCTCGCTTTGTTTCTGGTAACACTCCCATCAGGGCCAAAGATGACAATAATTCGCGGATCAAGCTCGAGCTCTTGATAAAATATTTTCATTTTTGCTAGACCAATACACATGACCTCTTTGGCTAACTGACAGGTCAGATCATTTGTAGCCCAAGAATAAAGTTCACTTCTAGCTTGTTCTAATAATTTTGCCAAAATAGAATCATGTTTCATTAAGACCACATTTTAACCCATTAAGTGGAAACTGATCACAATTATCTGATCAATAATTTAAAATCTTTTATCATGATTCTACAAGGAAATTCTCTTTTTCCGTCTAGAATCCTTGTTTAATAACCTTGTGCTTGACCATCTTTACGAGGATCAGATCCACCAATATAACACCCGTTTGATGAGTCACGTTGAATGATCTGTCCTCCACCGAAGTTAACCCCAACACAGTCAATTACAACATGACCACGACTTCGAAGATTGCTCCTAATACTAACTCCAATGGGTTCTTCTAAAGCAACAGTATTGGTTCTTTGATCGTGATGAAATCTCGGACAACTTATCGCTTCCTGAGGATCCATCTCATGAAGAACCAGATTAAGGAAGACTTGTGCTTGACCTTGAGGTTGATGATGACCTCCCATGACTCCAAAGGAATATAATAACTCAGCTTCAGAGGAGGTTATCATAGCTGGGATTATTGTATGAAATGGCCTTTTTTTAGGTGCATATTGATTAGGATGGCCTTTAATAAGTGAGAACCCAGCGCCTCGGTTTTGAAAAGCGATACCTGTTTGTGGATCCACAAGTCCAGAGCCGAAACAGTAAAATAATGAATTAATGAAAGAAACTGCCATTCCATCCTTATCAGCTGCGGTTAGATACACTGTATCTTCACCCATTTCGAGAGAAGTAGGAATATATTTCATCGCTAGGTTGGGGTTTATTTGACTAGCGTGGGTTTGAGCATACTCTTCAGAGAGGAATTTTTTAAGAGGAATTGTCATATACTCAGGATCGGCAATATATGCGAAGGCGTCTGCAAACGCAAGTTTTTTCGCTTCAATTATACAATGTAAATAATCTACAGAGTTATGGGGATATCTAGCGATATCTAATTCTTCAACAATGCTAAGAATAAGAAGAGTCACTAGACCTTGGCCATTTGGACCATGTTCCCACAATATATTATTGTAAATCTCTCGGGAGATGGGTGTTGTCCACTCAGCTTTGAATTCTGAGAAGTCAGTAGATTGCAGAAAACTTCCTTCCTTCTGCAAAAACTCCATTAATTGATTTAAGAGGTCTCCACGATAAAAAGCTTCTGCTCCTTGTTTGGCAATAATCTTCAATGTTGATGCAAGGGCTTCTTGTCTGAAAATCTCTCCTACCATAGGGGTACGTTCATAATTAATTAAGTAGGTCTTTTTAGCACCTTTATGGGTATAAATTTTAGGAGCTAGCTCTTTCCACACTTGAGCAATAACAGGGCTGACTGGAAATCCATCTTGGGCAGATTTAATTGCAGGTTGAAGTATATCTTCCCAAGATAGTCTTCCATATTCTGAATGAATCATCTCCCACGCACTTACTGCTCCAGGCACCGTGATTGGGAGAACACCAGTCAGAGGCATCTCGGTTAATTTCCTTTCTATAGTAAGATAATTATATGATAGATTTCGAGGTGAGACACCTGACCCATTGATCGCTTTTGGAACGGTTTCACCAGGAATGTGCAGGAGAGCAAACGCATCTCCCCCTATACCTGTTGAAAAGGGCTCAACAACGTTTAACATTGCAGCCATGGCTACAACAGCATCACATGCATTTCCTCCATTCTGAAGCATTTGGATACCTACTGATGAGGCGAGGGGTTGAGAAGAAGCCACCATTCCATGACAGGCATGGATAGCCGAACGGCCAGCTAGGGGACGTCGCCAAAAGGTCACAGTCATTCGATAACAACCATCCTTAATTTACCATCAATTACCAATATATTTTTGAATCCAACCAATAAGTCTATTAATTCTGTCAATAATATGTCGGGGTTCCCCACTTCGAGAGAGTTCATGACCATCTCGAGGATAACGAACAAACTCCACCGTCTTACCATACCTTTTACCAAGCCAGAATAGCTGTTCAGCGTTAATAATAGGAGCACGAAAATCATTTTCTGAATGGATAATCAATAGAGGTGTTTGAAGCTTTTTAATATGTGCAACGGGAAAATCTTCCCAAATTTCTGTAAATTTCTCAATGGTTTCGCCCTCATATTGTTTTTCAAACCAAATAGGAATGTCAGTGGTCATGCTAAACGAGATAAACTCATAAACACCTCGCTGACTGACAGCTGCCTTAAAACGGTTGGTTTGTGTAACGAGCCATGAAGTCATGTAGCCACCGTAACTCCCCCCAGTGACAGCAACCCTATCTGAATCTAAGAATGAATATTTTTCCAACGCAGTATCTAGGCCTTTAAGAATATCACCAGCAGGAAGACTCCCCCAATTTTTAAACACAGAAGCACGGAAATCAATGCCATAGCCATCAGAGCCTCTGGGATTGCAAAACACAACAGCATAACCTTGTGAAGTCATCACATTCCATTCGTGCCACAGTGTTATCTCATGTGGAGTCCACATTACAGCTGGCCCCCCATGAATTTCAAGTATTACTGGCATTTTTTGTTCAGGTTGATTAACGCCATTTGGAAGAAGTAACCAGCCTTGAAAATTCTGTCCATCTCTAGTATAAGTGAAAGCTTCATATTTGGTAGGTAAATGAGAATTTAAGTATTCTTTATTTGCCTCTGTAATTCTACGTTCATTAGAACCATCATTCTCACACCAAAAAATGTCACTAGGAAATGATACATGGGATACTGCGTAGGCTATTCTTCTTTTGTTAGTAGACAATGTAAATGAGTTTATGTTTCTATCACCTTCAACAACGCTTTCAACTTCTCTAGATTCAATGTCTATCTTATGAATATTGATTCTACCGTTGCTAGGACTTAGGAATAATAGAGTATGATCATCAAACCATAGTGATTGAACGGCAGAACGATCATAATCCTCAGTGACACAAATGAACTCCTCCAATTCATTTGAAGAGGCTTTAACAAGAAAAATCTGTTCGTTATCGTAAGTTTTATCCTTCCGTTTTGCCTCAAAAGAAACAAACTTCCCATCAGGAGATAGTTGGAAATTATTAACCCATCCAAAAGCTGTCCCCACTAATTTTCTCTCTTTAGGATTGTCAACATCAATTCTGAGGATATCTTGTTCTATAGTAATAGCTGGATCTTCTTTAAATCTCGATGTGAAGATGGCTGAATCATCAAGATTGAAGACACCTAAACTATAATGAAATCCCATTTCCCCAATATGGATTACTTCACAAAGCTCTTCCTGGTCATCATGATCGAATTCTGATATATTAATAATGAATGGTTGAGTAAATCCATCTAGGTAGGATGTTCCCTCTCGACAATAGCCCTCCGATATCACACGAGGGTCAGCCCTCATCACTTTCATTTCTTCTTTTTTCGATTTATGCTTTTTAAATTCAACGGGTTCTAGCACATATGAAGGAGCTTTATCTTTATCAGAATTTAATAAAACATCTAAGTCTTCTTCATTTACACGGGCTATCACATGTAATGAGTTGCTATCGTTACTCCAATTAAAACTCATAATCCCCTGGGGAAATTTAGTTACTTGAACAGCTTCTCCACCATCTACAGACATTATAAACACTTGCATCCCTTCTTCAACCCGAGAAGAAAGAAAAGCTAAATATTTACCCGAAGGAGAAAATTGAGGCGCTGTATCCACATGCGTTCCAGAAGTAAAACGCTTATATCTATCTTTTCCAATTATTTTCATATAAATTGGGCTCTTGTATCGATTATGCTTTTGATTTACTTGTTTAAGGGAAAATGCCAATTTCTGACCGTCTGGTGAGAAATTAGGGGAATGAGGGAATTTTAACTTGACAAAATCCTCACTTTTGATTGGTGTTATGGCGTTGACCTCCTTACATATTAGTAATTGATTTTTTACCGGTTCTTAATATCCTTTTCTAAAAAAATGATTGCTAGTGGTTCAAAAAAGATAGAAACTATCGTTCTGTTTCAGAAGTATGGGATTTCAACCATTCCTCTCTCAGGGATTCAAGTTGTTCTCTTCGTGGCTCACACTTCCCTTTTGAATGGAGATAAATCATCACTCCACTCGGATCACGCATAGTAACGAATTTTTCATCAGTGATATGTTCCCCACATACAAAACATGTCATTCTATAGACTGGTTTTTCCACTGTATATAATTCTCTACTTTCTTTCCTCTTTTTCTTTGGGAATCTTAATTCATTGGTTCGTGCTTCTTGGATTAAATCTTGTGTAGTAGTTTTAAGCGCATCTAGATCGTCAACATCAAATTTGATAGAATCAGATACTTGTTTTTTAATCCCACGTTTGACTTGATCGGTTATCTCGGGAGAAAAGAGGGGACATGCGACAAAGTGACATTGTGTCTGCCGAGGCCAATAGGTACACTGTTTGTTTTCCCGATATAGACATGTCTTACGGATTTCCCTGAACTCTTTCATTTCTTTGTATTTATTTTCAGAACCACCTTAAAAATATTGTTGATTATTGAGGTAGGAGCTTTTCTTCTTCTCTGTCTGGATGAATTCAAAGTCTTTTGCAAAAAGATTAAATATACGATGAATTATATCAATAAGTGTTTTGGTAAGTTGGTATTAGACCGAGGCACAGTAATGTATGAGAGTGATCTACTAGACAAATTGAAGGCAACAGAATATGCCTTTTCACCAGGTGCTCTAGAAGTACTTAAAAACAGTCACATACCTATTGATGATCTCCTTCCTGCAATCAAACGATTTTGGAAGGGGGAGGAGATCAAAATCAAAGAAGCTATCAATATAATGTTAACAACCAAACAGGCTGGCGCATCGAAAGAAATTGCTTCAGAGATCAAGGCCCGAAGGAAATATGTAGATATTCCAAAACGATTCAGACGAACCTATTCTATCTTGAAACGATTCAAGGATCCAGTGACTGCTGGTCACATTGCTCGAATAACTCATAGGAAGAAGGGGACAGAAGAACTCTATCTCAATCAATTGGTTAAATTAGGATTTGTAACAAAGACCAAGAAAGCACGATATAAGATCACCTGAAAATAGTATTCCTTCTCTATTAGTCATTTTTTATTCATTTATTATAAGAGAACTCCTTTTTTTATACTCAATTCTTTTTAAATGCGTATCAATCAACCCTTTAATTGAGTTGAAAGTGTTATGTACAAAATAGCCTTCCTAAGACATGGGGAAAGTACCTGGAATAAAGCGGGTCTCTTCTCAGGCTGGACTGATGTTGACTTATCAGAAACTGGAATTGGAGAAGCTAAGGCATCTGGGCATGTATTGAAAGAAGAAGGGTATGTTTTTGATATAGCCTATACTTCAGTCCTGAAGAGAGCTATCCGAACATTGTGGATTGTCTTAGATGAAATGGACTTGATGTGGATTCCTGTTCACCGATCTTGGCGACTGAATGAAAGACATTATGGTGCCCTCCAGGGGCTTAACAAAGCTGAAACTGCAGCTAAACATGGCGAGGAACAAGTTTTAATCTGGAGAAGGAGTTACGATACTCCTCCCCCCACTCTTAAGCGGAGTGATGAACGTTACCCAGGAAATAATCCAAAATATCGAAGTCTAGACGAAAAGGATATTCCCTTAACTGAATGTCTACAAGACACTGTAGCGAGAGTCCTTCCTTACTGGCATGAAGTAATAGGACCAACAATAAAATCTGGAAAGAGAGTACTAATTTCGGCTCATGGGAACAGCTTGAGAGCGCTGGTGATGTATTTAGATGGAATTTCAAAAGAGGAAATATTGAAACTAAATATCCCAACGGGAATTCCATTCGTTTACGAGCTCGATGACGACCTACAGGTGATTACATCATATTATTTAGGCGACCCAGAGACCGTAAGAAAAGCCACTCAAAAAGTAGCAGATCAAGGAAAGATTAAGAAGTAATTTGTTTATTAGAAAGATTGGATTTTCTTTCTGTTTTAGTAGAGATTGGAGAAAGTATTTGATCGATTTGCCAGCGTTTGTGGTTGATGACTTTTTGGCTCTTTTTAGGAAGGTGGGGAAAGGGAAAATCGGGATATTCTGGTAAGACCTCACGTACAGCCTTCACACAAATGGCACGGGCCCAACCTTCAGGGTTCTTAATATGGCGGGCTTTGGAGGTCGTCACAAACTGGCGAACAAGCTGAAGACAGGCCTGTTTGAGATCAAACAGCTGCCTCTTGGAACACCCATTCACTACGAGCTCTGAATTCATGACCTTAACTACTGTAGCAAACATGGCGCTCTGTTGAGTTTGACTGCGGACTCGTATCCATTCCTCACGTAGGCTAGGAATAATACGAAGCAGGCGGAGTTTCCAATGTCGCACGATATTCTTGGTGATCTCAAGTTGAAAGGAGGTGTTAATCTCCTCGAGAGTAGAGTCAAGAAGGGTTAACCCTCGAAAAGCCAGATAGAGCTCAATATAACCCAAATACGAGCAAACACGATCGTGATAAGTCTTGATTCCAAGTTTACTCGGTTTAACGTCTCGAAAAGTGGCAGTAATTTCCGTAAGCCAACGATAGGGGAAGAATTGACTTAAATGGGTTGCCACTCGTAAGTTGGCTTGGAACCGTTCATCAAATCCCGTTCCCTCCTTGGTAATCCGATTGTGAATTGCAGCCAAACGATCAAAGGTGGATGGAACTTTGAGCGAGGGTTTAAGGTTTTTATCCTGCATTAGGGAACCTAAGAACCATAACTCCTGCTGTTCATTCGATGCTTGGTAGGTATCATTGAGGGGATTGGGCGCGGGGTCAGAGATTGTTTTATCAGGATAACCCATTTGGTCTAACTCTCCAATTGTCTTTAGATGACCTTCTTCACTTATATCTGAATGTTCGGGAGCTTAAAAAAGTATACATCACCTTAAATACCCCTTTTAAAGATAAATATGTACTAGATTCTTCTTCTTTAAAAATGATGATGAGCCGCACCCACCCGAGAGAAGATCAGCTTATTGCATCTCGAAGTGAAATTTCGGTTCCCTATTTTCATTCAGCTGGAGTTTGTGAAATCTAAAATGATAATCTGCCAATACAAGGTTTCAAGTAATGTCACAGGAAGTAAAACATTAACTAAGAGTGTTTCTTTAAAAGGCCTTTTTAAAGAACTTCCGACTTTATTCAGAGAAGGATGGATTACTTCCCCCCGACTTGGAAAACTTCATATTGTTAGGAATATTCTACACTTGATTAACTCCCTGAATCATATTAAGAAAGTTAAGAAATTATTCCACTTCATATACATATTTTCTCCCTTTTTATCTATGTCCTTGTTTGACTTCTTCCAATCTTTCTTCACTCATTATAAGAAAACTACTCACCAATTTTGATAATTTTAATTGTTTAATTACTTTTTATAGGTAATAAACACGACAAGATATGGCCTACTAAGCTTTAACTTAACAACAATGGTGTGGATTCAACATCATATGACATAATGAGGTAGAGTTATCATGGAATTATCATGGAATTATCAATGATAATTAGAGTAAAGTTTTTAAACTAGGTGAATACCCGTATTGATAGTGAGCTCATAGAAAAGCTCACAACAGTTATCAAGGAGAAAAGGTGAAAAATATGGCTGGTTTCGCTAGAGCCAGGGTCGAGAAGCTCATTAGAAATGCTGGCGCCCACCGTGTATCCGCTGATGCAATCAACCGATTGAATGAAGTGCTTACAAACTATAGCACCAATATTGCAAAGTACGCTGTGGAAATTGCTCGACATTCTGGCCGAAAGACTGTTAAAGAGTCTGACATTATTCTTGCCTCAACAAAATAAGTACTTAAAGCATCGTTTTGAGTACTATTTTTTCCTCCCCTCTTTTTTTTTAATTTTCTCTGATCTAATGACGACTTCTTCTTCGAATTGCACATATCCAATGCAAAAAAAGTAGAGAAGAAATCCTCCGACTAGCAGAAAAATCTATTGAAAATGCAGAGAAGAACCATTTTATATGGAAGCTGTATTAAAATAAAGTGGTAAAACGGATTATCGATGGCGTTACGCGAAAACAGATTCATCTTGGGGATTCTCTCTCCATTATTGTACGAGATCGCTTTAATTCAAGCTTATCTCTTCTTCGTGGGAAGTAATATTGAACTCTTCTTATATCTCCCCACAATTCTCTTAATCTTCCCTGCTTATATCTTTTACATTTATAGTCCTTATTTAAT
>CP070760.1:230924-239871 GCA_020348965.1 Candidatus Heimdallarchaeota archaeon
GATGCCCGTCGTATAATTCCTCAAAAAGTAAAACTACAACACTCAGTTTTTAGTACAGGGTATGCTGGGCTTGTTATCGCTGGAATAGTGAAAAATGACCTTGAGTTGATGGGGCAAGGGATTGTAGACCACATTATTGAGCCAGTTCGTGCTGATTTAATTCCTAATTTTTACGCAGCTAAAAAAGCTGCACTCGATGCTGGTGCTTACGGTTGCTCGATATCTGGGGCAGGACCAACAGTATTTGCACTCGCCAGTCAGGATTCTGATTTAAAGGAAATTGGAAAAGCTATGGCTGAAGCCTTCAGCTTTCATGAGCGTGTAACAGTACGAATTGGGATTCCTAACAATGAAGGTGCGAAAATTCTTGCCCGAAGTTTCCAATTTTGAATGTACTGTTTGTTCGCGTAACTTTCCATTATCCTCGGTGCAATTTCGGTGCTCTTGTGGAGGATTATTGGATGTGGTGCATGACTGGTCTCTATATTCTCCTAAATATGAATTAAATGCCTTTAAAAATGTGACTTCTGGTGTTTGGAGATATAAACCATTAATTTATCCCGAAATAGCTGAAAAATTTATTGTCATGAGAGGTGAAGGTAGAACAAGTTTATATGAAGCTACTGACAACGTCCATACTTATGCAGGATGCTCTGATTTATACTTTAAGCATGAGGGAGAAAATCCAACAGGTTCCTTTAAAGATCGTGGAATGGCTGTAGGAATTTCTGAAGCAAAACGTTTAGGTATAGAAACCGTATTTTGTGCCTCAACAGGAAATACGTCCGCCTCATTAGCCTCTTATGCATCTTACGCAGGACTCAAATCAATTGTGATTATTCCTGAAGGAAAGGTGGCTTATGGTAAACTTGCTCAAGCAATGGCGTATGGAGCTGAAGTCTATACGGTTAAGGGGACGTTTGATACTTCTCTGCAGATTGTATTAAAATTATCCACCCGCGAGGGGTGGTATTTAATGAATAGTATCAATCCATGGCGAATTGAAGGGCAAAAAACTATCATTTTTGAACTATTAGAAAATCTTGAATGGCACTCTCCTGATTGGATTGTTACACCGGCTGGAAATCTTGGCAATACGTCAGCGTTTGGTAAGGCACTAAAAGAAGCCATAGAATTGGAGCTGATAAATGATCTACCAAAGTTAGTTGCTGTCCAAGCTAATGGGGCAAAACCATTTGTAGAATACTGGAAAACTGGAGTGTTTAATCAAGAACCAAATCCACAAACACTAGCGTCAGCAATAAACATTGGAAATCCTGTTAGTTATCAAAAAGCCTTCTCTGCTTTACAATACTCTAATGGACTGGCTATTAATGTCTCGGATCAAGCTATATTAGATGCTAAAGCAATTATTGATAGTTCTGGAATTGGATGTGAACCAGCTTCAGCAACAACTCTTGCTGGGATTAAAAAGATGGTGGAGGATGGGACTATACTACCTTCTGAAAAAATTGTTGCTATATTGACTGGGAATCTATTAAAGGATCCTCAGATTATTATCGATTACCATCAGAATCAATTAAACAACATTGAAGCTAATTTTGCTAATGAAATCCAACCTATTGAAAACTTAGAGATGTAATCTATTTTTCAAGTCCTTTTCAGCATTCGTCGAACTAAAACATTTCTATCGGCAATTTGTTTAAGACAGAGCTCAAAATTCTCATCAGGAGATAAAGAATAGTCAAGTAAGACACCCGTCCTTCCAATATTGTCCCTTCGTTCAAGAACACGTATTCTTTCATCAATAATACGTTGGGATAGTGATAGGACTTTGATTGCTCTTTGTTTATTTGTACTAATGGAGGATATCCAATAACCATCGCCTTTAGGTTCAATTAATAATAATTGCTTCGTAACCCCTGGAATTCTGTTGTTTTGTTGAATATCTCGTGCATACAGAAACCCTGAAAAACGATAGAATTCATGTTCTCTTTCGTTGGGCGAGGATAATGGAAAACTAATAGTAATATTATCGTGTGTTGACATTACTCCGTGAATGGTAGAGTTTGGAGTTCCCATCAGAATTCTTCGGTCGGCAAACTTGAAATCTTCAATAATATCAAGTTGATAGGAGGGGATTCTAACAGGAATGTGAATATCAACATCGGAAGCACTAGTGATGTCTCCTCTTGCAACCGAACCATGAACAAAAGCATTAATTCCAGTCTGTTCGAGAACACACAATACATTAACGGCTTTAATACGTAGTGTAGAGAAGACTCTCTTCTCTTCCTCAGAGTAGTGATGATATTCTCGTCCAATATGTCTAATTACTTTTTCTCTAGGCATCAGTCCAAGTATCTTATTTTAAGACGATTTATATTGATTTCTTGAACATTACTAAAATGTGAACTCACCAACCAGAAACGACCTTCTTAGAATAGTGAATATCTAATGTTCGATTTTCAAAATCTATGGAATAATTAAGATCGGATCCGAATGCTGATTCTATTTTTGGCATTTCGTTGGTGACACAGGTTTTACATAATTCTAGAGAGCTTAGAAATTGGACAAGGCAACTCAACTCTTCCTGTTCGATATTTTCTTCAGTGAAATTTCTGACCCGAAAATTCTGAATTATTGTGTGTGAAATTGGTTCTTGTGACAACATTATTCCCTAGCTGTTAGGTATTATTACTTACTACTAAAACAACAATATTATCGACATGTTACTCTAAATCCAGGATACCTCATCCTAGTTTTCACATCTTACCCCTCTCCCACTGAAATTTCTTTGCTATCTATAGTAATAATTTGATTATAATATCTCTATTGAATCGGATTCAATACCGATCAGCTCTTGTATCAGCTCCTGATAATTGTCAAACATACCAGGCCCCAATTTAATAGCATAAAAGGCCTCAGCCAATTCTATTTTGCCTTCAGATAAATTAGCTAACGCCTGTGATAGCATCCGCAACATAGTATCAGCCCCATCACGAAGTTGGGATTTCTCCTCCTCGGATAGGTTAGCTGGATCAGCTCCCTCTACAAACAAGTCTGCCATCATTTCTACTTGTGATTGGTGACATAAAATAGCTTTCATCTTTCTATCGAATGTTTGTGTTATATCAACAAGACGATTTGGTTTGTGTTGCATAGGAACCATGTACCACAATTCAGCTGGTTGATGGGGTTCCAAACCCTCTTTCAAATGTTCTGGATATAACATTGGAAAGCAAGAGAAAGCAGCTGCTTCAGACGCCATCCTTCCTACTTCAATATGGTCTGGATGTATCTGGTAACTCTTCCATGGATCAAAGGTCAATATACGATTGGGTTTGAGCTTTCTAATCCAATAAACCAGTCGTTCTTTCAATTCGTCAATATGATTCCTTACAAAACCATCAGGAAAATCTAAAAAAATAGGGGGATTTCCTCCAATAGTTTGCATAGCCATAGTTAGCTCTTTTTTACGAATCTCAGCTAGTTCTTCAGGGGTGATTTCAGTTATTTTTGCACCTAAATCCCCGTTTGTTGCGCAGATAGCAAAAATTTGGTGTCCTTCCCCAGCCCATTTAGCTAAGGTGCCCCCAGCTAAAAATTCAGCATCATCAGGATGTGCATACACCACAACAATAGTTTTATTATTAGACATTTTATCTATAACCTCCAAGGAAAAGATTCTAAGATCTATTTCTTCCAAAGTCAAAATTTATGAATTAAAGCTTTCGGATTTGAACTTCTTATTATCTCAAAAATCCCAGGCTGAAAAAGTTCTTTTCACGGATTTAAGACTGTAATTATCGTAATTTAGTTGCAATAATTATTAAATTAGTTTAAGGCAGAGTGAAAATGACGTCAATGAAGTGAAAATACTGTGGAAGACGGAGAAACAGAGATTCAAAACGATTTAACAGAATCTATGACAACTAAGGTGTTTATATCAGAAAGATCAATCCAAATTCTAGCGATTCTCGGGATTATTTCTTCCTTAGCTGGTTTTTTTATTTTATTCAGCATTCTTATTGCATCAATTCCTAACAATACACTTTTATTCCCTCATGGTTTTATTATTGGCCTACTACTTCTACTAGGTGGATTAATTTTGGTATCAAGCCTGATTATTCTGAATCATGAACCTAGAAGATTAAAAAGTCCCCCCTCTATAAAACAGTAAAGCTGACATCCCAATACAAATTATGTCAGATAGACCAAAATTGCAAATTACTCTCAGAAACGGACTAGTTTGGAAAATATTGGTCACTACTTTAATAATGGACGATTCCCACCTATTATCGTGAGCATCAGATGCCCCTAGGTCGGCACTTTTAAAGGAGAAAGAGAATGATTATTTAGGAGCCGAATTCAGTGGAAACCAGTTTTGACAAACCTGGACAAGTCATCCAAGTTATCGAAGCATTAGCTGACCCTACTCGTCGAAGAATGCTACTTCTCATGTATAGAAATGCTCCTAATGGCCTTACAGCTTCTAATCTGGCAGATATGCTACGAAAGAAAATTCCAACTATCCTTCACCATCTCAAAAGCCTTGAAGAATTGGATTTAGCATATTATGACATGCAAAAAATTGGGGGGCAACGAGAAGTAAAACATTGGAAAGTTAAACACAAAAGATTCGTAATAGATATCGATATGGATAGCATTGCGTTACCAGAGGATTATATAATTGCTCTATTTGAGGATGAAAAGAGTAAAGCAGGAATAATTTCAGAGGATTTTGGGAAATCTTTACATCCAGAGGAGATCAGAGAAAGACTTCAAGTCAAGTTTCCAGACATAACAACTCGTCAAGCAGAGATAATCAAGTCACATTTGAGTCGAAAACGAGATTTAGAACACTATCTTCAACAATGGATTTATGGAGAATTCGTTAATTCTGCTGGGGCGCTTCAATTAAATTTCTTTGAATTTGGGAAACATTTCGCATTAGATGAAACCTTAAGGCGAGTATTATTTGAAAAATTGATGGAATCGCAAAATTTCACCCCATATTCTTATACTGAGAACGGTCAAGTGACTCAACGAATGGCTCTTCGATCCGAATATTTGAAAGCCCATAGAGACACAAGTACTTAGTTTTTATAATTAATCTTGCATAATCATTGAAGCTCTTTCAAATGGGTTACCCATTCAAGTAATTCCTGATGTAAAGATGGAGCCGCCACAAGAAGACGATCAAATACCTCGTCAGTCGGATGAATGGGATCGCCATCCAGATTAGTAAATTTTAATCCAAGTCGCTCAATGATAAGAGTTGCAGCAGCAATATCCCAGAATTGGCCTTTATAACCGGCTCCCCAAAAAATACCACCATCCAAAGATGCTTGAGCAATCAACATTAAGTGCTGCGAAATACCTCCACCGAGGCGATAAGTTCGTCCAATTTTTCCGGTTAAATCAGCAGTTGCTAATTCGTGTTGGATTTGGTCAGAAATTCTACTTGAGAAGTCTATAAGGACACGTGCCTTTTTAAGTGGGCAATCAGTACGAGCAGAGTGAAAGACGGTTCCATTCAGACTCACATCACCGTTTTTTGAGGTTGAATAAAGCATATCAGTAAATGGGTTATAAACAACACCCGCTAACACTCCTGATTTATCCCAAGCGGCAATAGACATACAAACAAACGCGAAATTGCCCCTTAAAAACGCCTTGGTTCCATCTAACGGATCAATAAACCAGATAACATTATCAGGAAGAGAGTCAAGATTGATCTGCGACTCTTCAGCTTGGATGACATGGTCTGGGAAGTGCATACGAATGTGATTCTTGATTAAGCGCTCTGACTCCATATCAAAGTTTGTAACAACATCACTTTTCCCTTTTCGAAAGATTTGCAAATCAGTGAATGACATTAGGCGTAGAAAAGACCCAGCCATCCTCGCAGCTTGCTCTGCAACAGTCTTGAGATTTTCAGGTTTCATTTCAATTACCTTCTTTGTCAAGTTTCGCCAGCTCAAATTTAACTTGAGCACTTAAACCATCAAGTAAGGGCATCACATTCCCAACTTTTCCAGAAGTCGATATTGCAACCATGAAAATATTTGTAGCTACAGGGGCGACATAGCACTCTCTATCAGCTGTACGAAAAATCAGAATATTAATTTCTTGATCAGTTCGATCATGAAAGGAAGATTTTAGCTCATCAAAAGCCACAAGTCCTAAGATATTGATCGACTCCATTTCTGCAGGATCACAGGTTGCAGTAGAGTACAACTCAAGGCCGTCTTCGGAGATAATCGAAATACAAAGCGGAATTTCCACATTTTTACTTTCAAAAACCTTTTCAACAACGTTTATTGCTTTTTGAGCAGTTTCTGACATGAGTATCAACAACTAGAAAGATTTGAATAGAAAATTATTTAGTCTGCGGCTATATTTTCATTTTTGAAAAAATTCACTCTTTTTTCAGTGGTTTGGATACAGTTGGCTTAATTTTGAGATGAAAAGTCTTTGCCCCTTGAAAAATTTTTGCAATACTCCTGACTCATGAGTATAGTAGTTCTTCCCCAAAAAAATTGGGATACATTACATTAATCTGATCCTAAAGTTTTTTTTGCTTGTTTTTTTGAGGCGAATGTATAACAAATTTACCGTTGTGCAATATATAGAGGCCATCAGAGTGAAATTTCCGACCTTACCCGCGACACCTGACATTCCAGCACAGGAAGAAGATATCTTTAATTATTGGAAACAAAAAAACATTGAAGAAAAGGTACAGCAAGCATCACAAGATAAACTACCATTTGTCTTCGTCGAAGGGCCACCCACTGCCAATGGCCATCCGCACATGGGCCATGCTTTGACCCGAGCTATTAAAGATGTCTTTCTACGCTATCAAACCATGACAGGCCATCATGTTACTCCTAGAATTGGCGGTTGGGATTGTCATGGTCTACCTGTCGAAATCGAAGTTGAAAAAGAACTCGGTTTAGAAAGTAAAGAAGATATAGAAGCTTATGGAATTGCGAACTTCAATAAAAAATGTCGCGAATCTGTATTGAGGTATGTGAACGAGTGGGAGGAGATGTCAACCAGAATCGGATTTCACCTTGACATGCCCCGATCATATATAACGATGTCCGAAGAATACATTGAATCGGTATGGTGGTCATTAAAACAGATTTATGATAAAAAACTTTTGTTTAAAGGACATAAAGTAGTCCCCTATTGCACTCGCTGTGGTACATCGATTTCTTCCCATGAGGTCGCCCAAGGGTACCAAGAAACTCAGGACCCGAGTATTTTCATCAAATTCAAAGTAAAGGGTGAAGACAATCGCTATTTTCTTGCATGGACAACGACTCCATGGACGTTACTATCCAACCTTGTCCTTGCAATTGATAAAAATGAACTTTATGTTGAAATTGAGCATGAAAATGAGTCGTTAATATTTGCTAAAGCATTATTACCACGAGTATTTCCAGATGAAAAGCCGATACTTAAAGAATTTTTGGGAAACGAACTAATCGGAATGGAGTATGAAGCTCTTTTTCCATATACTGCCGAAAAGAAGAGTGGAAAAGCTCATTTCGTTGTAGAGGCAGATTTTGTATTAATGGACGAAGGGACGGGGATTGTTCATTGTGCTCCAGCTTTTGGTGTCGAAGATTACGAATTATGCCAGGAAATTGGAGTAGCTATGTTTAATCCAGTTAACGAAGATGGGACATTTTTTGAGGACATGCCTGATTTTGGAGGTATGCACGTCAAAGAAGCAGATCCTCTCATTATGGAAAAATTACGTGAGGAAAAGAAACTCCTGCGCGAGCAAACTATTACTCACACTTACCCTTTCTGTTGGCGTTGTGATTCTCCATTACTCTACTATGCTATTGAATCTTGGTTCATAGGAATGAGTCAATTACGGGAGCAGATACAAGAATTAAATCAACAAATTCGATGGATGCCGAAACATTTGAAAAATGGTCGGTTTGGAAATTTCTTGGATGAACTTAAAGACTGGGCTCTTTCTCGTTCCCGTTACTGGGGTACACCCCTTCCGATTTGGACTTGCAGCAACGGACATGAATTCGCTGTTGGCAGCCGAGAAGATCTTAACCAGCTAACCAAGGGAGGATTGCCTGAGAATTTTACTTTGCATAAACCTGATGTGGACCAAATTAAAGTCGAATGTCCCTCATGTCATGAGAACGCTACTCGGGAAGATTATGTAATTGATTGCTGGTATGACTCAGGAGCAGCTCCTTTTGCTCAATGGCATTACCCGTTTGAAAATAAAACAGCTTTTAAAGACCATTTCCCTGTTGACTTCATTACTGAGGCTATTGATCAAACGAGGGGATGGTTTTATTCACTCCATGCTATTGCAACCGTAGTATTTGATAATGTCTCGTTTAAAACATGCCTAACTATGGGACACATTCAGGATGAGGAAGGAAAAAAGATGTCAAAGTCCAAGGGGAACGTTATCGCCCCTAAGGATGTTTTCGATAGATATGGAGCTGATCCTGCTCGCTGGTTACTCTTTAGCACTCCTACATGGAACGATGTTCGATTTGGTTTTAATCTTGTCGAAGAAAGTATGAAAGAGTTCATTCTCCCTTTGTGGAATGTGTTATTATTCTTTATTACGTATGCAAATCTCGATCAATATTCACCTAAAGATAAGAAATATTATATTTCATCTTCTGAGCGTCCTATTTTAGATCAATGGATTCTATCACGCTACAATAATGTTTTAAAAGATTTTCATCAAGGTTTTGATGATTTAGCGATTCATCAAGTAATTAAAACTCTCCAAATGTTTCTTAATAGTGACCTCTCGAATGTTTGGATTCGTCAATCACGTCGACGATTTTGGGAGAAGGAACTAAGTATATCTAAAAAATCAGCTTATTCGACACTTTATGAAATTCTACATTCATTGACAAAGACCCTTGCTCCGATCCTGCCTTTCCTGAGTGAAAAAATGTACCAAGTCTTAGTTACCAGCCAA
>CP070760.1:239971-248810 GCA_020348965.1 Candidatus Heimdallarchaeota archaeon
GCTGATAATTGGCCTTGGGTATCATTGATCGCTTTTTCGAAGATATCAAGACGGAACAGATTTTGCAGGGTTTTCAAACGTTCAGTAGAGGATTTTGATCCTAATGCGTTCATTTCATCTTGCCTAATAATTGTCGAATTAACAAAAGCTTGATAATTCATTCTCAGAATTGTAGAACGAATCTTCTCATTCAATTCTGGAATCTTATCTACAACTCGTTTCTCGTTAACAAAGAGTTCTAAATAGCTTTTTCCTCGACTATCACGCCCTCGTTTAATTCTAACTAGGTTTTCACCTGATCTGAAAAGACAACTTACATACCCTTTCTTCCCACAGACATCTTCGATCCTAACCATCGATAAATCCAATCTGGAACTTCGGCCAAATAGGGAAAAGGTTAAGGCTTCCAAAATTGTCGTTTTCCCAGAGCCAGTAGGTCCTGCAATTACAATATAAGGAGCATTAAAGTTAAATGTAACAGGTGTGAGATAATTCATAAAACGGTAGAGTTTAATTTCCAGAAGGTCAAATCCAATGCCATGACGGACTGGGATACTCATTTTTCATCTTCCACCTTAGAGAGTATGACATCTAGGATTTCCAGTCCCCTTTCTCGAAGTTCTTTTTGATGGGGATAATTTCCGTAACGTTCTGATACGAAATCAGAGAAAAGGGCTAAAGGATTAAGTTCAAGGTCTGGTAAAACAAATTCTGTCACCTCTTCGGAAGTATCCCAAACTAGCTCAAAATGATAGGTCTTCTGCTCAAGAAATGGAAGAATACGTCGGAGGAGTACTTGTTCCTTCAGGTGTGAAGGAATTTTAATTTTTATCCGAAGAATCGTGTTTTCTATGTTTAGAGGGATCTGCTCTAAGATGAACTCTGTTGGATTCTGGGTTTCTTCTTGAACTTCAATATATTTCTTGATCATCTTTCGAGGACTACTAGATATGAACTTAAGATTCTTGGATTCGGTTTCATACGCATAGAATCCTTTTTCTTCATTAATTTCACCAAAATCTACTCGCTCTAAAGATCCTGGAACTAGTACTTTCCCTTCATACAGTGTTTGAGTAGTATGAATGTGACCAAAGACTGCAAGATCAATTTCATCTAAAGGTAACATATCCTTCTTCATTACAAATTCATGATGTATCCGATCAGGATATGGAATAACCCCAATTTTAGATCCATGTACATAAAAATGACCGACAATGATTTTTGTTTCAGTATCAAGAGAAGTGACGTATTTTTTGATTGTTTCTTTGAATAATTCTTGACTTCGTATCATTTGTACTTCTCGATCAATCTGCTCTCCCATGATTGTTTCTACATATGTCACAGCTTGTGTTGCGGTCATGTAAGGGAGTAGAACAAATCCAATTCGTTCTCCTGTCGAATGAACAGTGAATTCATGTTTTTGAGGTGTTCTTACAGCAATACTATTAGGAATCAGCGACACCTCGCCAAAAGGGGAACCTTTCTCGATAATTTGTGGGGAATCGTGGTTTCCTCCAATTAAGATAATTGGGATTTCAGCAGCGATTAGAGGTTGCCAGATTCTTTCACGTACAATTCTGAGAAGAGTAGGTCCAATTGTTACCCGATCAAAGAGATCACCACATATCACAAAGACATCTATCTGCTCTTTAATTGCATAATCTACAACTCGGGCTAGAGCTTTAACAAAGTCTAATGTTCTTTCACTTATTCCTGTTCTGAGATCAACTCGGTAGGAATAACGAATGCCAATATGAACGTCTGATACAAACAGAATTTTCGCCATCTTCTCTTTCAGCTCATAAATAAGAAGTCACTTCGATTTGAATAAATCATCCAGTGCCTCATCAGACATCTCTTGTAATTTCTGCCTGAATCGGACGCCTGTGTGTTTGACACTCCATTTTTTTGTCATCGTCTGTTCATTGTATAAAAGAACATCCATTGCAGTAGGTGCTTTGATGGCATCACCGAATATTAGAACAGTTCTTGGTGGCATTGCTTTAACGATCGCCTTCCAAGATGCAGGATCTACTGGACCAGATAATGCCCCAATAATATCCTTTGGATCGCTTAACGAGAGTATGAATCTATTTGCTAATTGGGATAGAATCTCGGAGTCTATCTTAGAAGGTCGTTGATCTACCATGGCAAGTACAAGCTTGAATTTTCTCATTTCTCTTGCCAATCGATCAAAAATTGTTTCTTTAGCTACAGCTGGGTCGAGAAATTTGTGTGCTTCTTCCAGTAATACTAACAGATGAGGATATTCAGTCATATCAACCATTTCACTATATGCCTGATACAGACGTCTTGAAAGAACATTGGCTACAAATATATACGCAAAAAAGTCTGCTCCATATTTTCCGAAATCGATCACTATACTTTGACCCGTTTTAATGTAGGATAATATTTTATTTAATGATCCCTTTCCAGGGTCTACAATGAAATCCAGTCGTTCTAATCGCGCAGTTCGCCTACTTAATGCGGTTAATGTTCCTCTAGTTGATCTAGGAGCTAATCTGTTTGGTTCAGCTACTGCAGCTTCCATTATTGCGTCAACAAGGGTTTGGTTCCTAGTTTTATTTCGATTGATCTCATAAATCGCATCTCTCATCGCTGGAGAGAGATCTTGAAAAGCAACAATAAGATCTTGAGGAGTTATTTCGTCACCTCCAATGAGTAGCTCCTCATCAAGATCTTTGCTAGTACTAGGATCTAATCCCATTAGGGTAACTTGATCTTCAAAAAAGAATTTTAGCCCAGGTGAGTTGTCAGCCCGAGATCTCCACCCATATTCTGATTGCATATCAAAGACCAGAATTTGTGATACACCCAGTTGAATAATATTTCCAAGTATGATCTTATTGAGAAATGTTTTTCCTGAATGAGTTCTACCAAAAATGCCAAAAGGCACCTCCACTAGCTTTTTAAAATCTATAGGAATTTCAAATTCGGGGACACCGCGTAAAGTACCAATAGTTTGAAAATCTTCTGGTTTCTCAGTCTGATATACCAATTTCACGTCATTTTCAGTGGCTAGACGACCAGGGGAGAAATATGGGGGAAGAGTTTCAAATAATGATGTTTTTAAAGAATTCTTATCAATCATCTGAACACATTGCAATTCGGCCATACTATAGAACGTCCGACCCCTTGCTGTTTCAATTATGTCCATAGGAATTGTGTTACGTAATCGCTCAGCATTTGCCAACATGGTAACTGCATTACTTGCAGGAAAAGTAATATCGGCAATAATGCAAAAGAAATCATATTTTTTTCCTTCGACAATTGCTGGATAACCGATCTTGATTTCTTCACTATCAGTTTTGAGTTTCAACTGTATGGCTGAGCTTACAGCCCCTGAAATCACTTCACCTAGAATATCATTAACCTGCTCTATTTCTTCATTTGTTTCTGCCATTATTTTTCCACTCAAACGTTTTTATTTTGTAATATCATCTAGATGTCGATGAAATGGATCTCTTTCCATTTTTTCATGAGTGATAAGGTATTGAAATAGTTCCTCTTCATTAATTCCAATTTCTGCTCCTGCTTCAACTAGTTCATTATTGAACATATCAGGAACCCTTCGTAACATCGCTGCAATGTTATGTGCATCAACTAGTGGGAATGGATAACCTGGAAATGTATCTACCTTTGAATAATAAGCAAGGTGAGAGAAAATTGTTTCGAGTTTCTGCTCTTGAGATGGCACTATATCTACTCTGAAGCTTTTTATTGGTTGTGGGTGAAGCTTAGTTAAGAAAGTCTGACCAAGGGGTGGATATACTTGTTTTCCTTTTGGAATCTCACTGATCTCAGTATACAACATACGAGAATCATTTTTAGTCAATTGTCTGACCAGTGCTTCATCAGTGAGGTTGGATTTTAACCTTCTGGTGGTATTTCGCTTTGAAACGCCAATTAATGTATTTTGACTGTCAATACAGGCTTCTCTTAAGTTTCTTGCAGCATTTTCAATTTGTTTAACTTGGATTATCGTCAGAGCTCCATCCATCACAATCAAAGAATCAGAATATTTGAGAGCCATATCTTCTGCTAATTTTAATTCCTCTAATTCTCGTAATTGATTCAAAATACCTTGAGTAGTGGGATGAGGACCAAGAGCTTTCTTAATTTCCTGATGGAGTGTTTTTATTTCAGGATCGAAATTGAGTATTTCAAGATTGTTTGGAGCAATTAAGACTGGTATGTCCTTAAAAGTGTGATATTTCAATACCAATCGAGATTTTGAGAGAGGTTGATACTCATATACCACCGCTGCAGCACGTATGACTGCTATTCGCGCGTTGATGTCAGGACTGTACCAAATCCAGCGGTTGGAGCCATCTAATGCAATCATTTTTGGAGGATAATCCCCATAAGAGAACTCATGAAAAGAAGGGAGCTCACTCTTCTCTGCTTGTTTTACTGCTCGTTTTCTTACTTTTTGGATTTGCTTTAGGAATTGTTGAAATTCTAGTTTCACCACTATTAGCTCCTAACCCATGGGATACTTAAATTTTGATAATTTTATTGCACAACGTATCGCTTATAAGGATGTTGAACAGATAGACCTTTTTAATTCTTGACAGCACTAAGGTCAAAATTATTAGATTATGAGAATAAATGAGATTCTTGGCCAGGCGTTAAAAATATCTGTATTTCAAGGAGATATGAAGTGATTGTTAAATTCACATATCTCTCCTTCTTTAGGAGTAATGAAAGGTATTTACTGAATTTTCAGGATTTTTTTGATGATCTGCACTAAGCTATAATTTTAAAACAATTTATTTAGTTCATTCACTAAAAACCGATTCTTGAAAGTCTGATCACCTATGACTGAACCCCATCTAAAAAAACCACTCTTAGAATTGAAAAACTTGAGGTCATATTTCAAGTTTCACGGGGTGGAACCCTCGAAATACCTGGACCAAAAATTTTTGGAATATTTCCAGGCTAGACCTTCTTATGAACCTACTGAGTTTGAAAAACAAGCACGAGAGGATTATTGGTCTGTTGGAAGAGAAAAGCTAATTATTGATGGATATGATTATACTTACGAACAGAATGAAATTTTGATTAAAGCAGTTGATGGAGCAAGTGTTACACTCCACGGTAACGAAAGTTTAAGTATTGTGGGAGAAACAGGATGCGGAAAAACAAGTTTACTCTTCTCTGTAATGAATTTTCCTTTACCTCACCATTCCTATAAAGCTGGTGAAATCAATTACTATCCCACTGATGATAACGTTCCAGTCAATTTATTACCACTTTCTGATAAGGAAATGGAAAAATATCGTGGGATTCATTTTGGATTAATCCCTCAACTACCAAAGGAGTCCTTAAATCCTTGGATCACGGTAGGCTTTCAATCTGGTGAGATTCTTCTTGAACGACTCTCAATGAGACAAGAAAAGATAAAGGAAAAAGTAATTGAGTTCCTTGGGAAGGTAGCTATTCCTGATCCTAGTATCAGCATGGAGAAATATGTAAACCAACTTAGTGGAGGAGAAGCCCAACGAGTGTGTATTGCAATGGCTTTATTAGGTGATCCTCGCATCCTGCTGGCCGATGAACCTCTAGCGTCATTAGATACAATAATCCAGGCAACAGTTATTCATCTGCTTCTCGAACTTAAAAAGGAGATGAAATTTTCCTATGTTTTTGCCACCCACAATATTGGAGCAGCAGGACAATTGGGAGATGTTATGGCAGTAATGTATGGAGGAGAAATTATCGAAATTCGGCCCACAAAAGAATTCTTTGAAGACGAACCATTGCATCCTTATTCGAAAGGTTTACTTCATGCAACTCCTTGGTATGCATTACGTAAAAATCAACCTCTTAAAGAAATTCCTGGAGAGTTACCAAAACCATATGATTGGCCCACAGGATGTAAGTTCCATCCTAGGTGTCCTTCAGCAACAGCTGTCTGTAAAAGATCTAAACCCCCCCGTATACAACTCGATAATTCGTTTGTAGAATGCTTTTTATACGCTTAACTCCCTACGGGAATTGTATCCGCTTGTAATCGAAGATCTAGCTGTTGTACTTTGACCACTAGAACAAAATAGGCGACCATCAGTAATCCAATGATTGGACATATTAAGTAGAGTTGGGCAAGTCCAATAACTTCGGCAATACTGCCAACGAAGAGGAGTGCAATTGGTAAAATTGATTTTATAGTTGTAAAGATAACTGACATAATCCGTCCTTGTAATTCAGAGGGAATATGAATCTGTAGTATCGAAATAATTCCTACATCGATTATTCCAACGGAGAATCCAGTTATTAATGCTCCTATTCCGATTATTAGAAAGAATCCAACGGGAGCTGCTGCGATAATTAGCATTCCAGTAAAAGTAATGATAGTAACAAACATGATTGTACTTATCTTGGGAGTATAGTTCTTTACAGCAATAAGAAGTGATCCAGTAAAATTTCCAGCTTGAAAAATAGAAATCACAATTGCTAGTTCCCAAACTCCTCCAGAGTGTAACTCTTTGATGAACAAGGGAAATAAACTGAAAATCGGATTGATAAGTATATTGGCTATTGTAAATCCAATGATGAGTGGCATAAACCCACTAGCTCTAAGATAACTCATTCCTTCAAAAAATTGTGCTCTGAATGAAACATTTTCTAGTTCAGTTCCAACGGTTTTGATGACTGGTGGGATAGCTACAAATACTAGCGTAGCAACTGCAGCTAGAAATGAAATCGCATCGAGCCACAAAATAGTCCCAACAGAAAAATAGACCAGAAAGATCGCAGCAACTGCTGGGCCAATAATGAAAATTATATTATTGAAAATTGAATTGAGAGCATTAATTCGACTGATTCGGTTCTTAGGAACCATCTGGGGAACAATAGCAACGATAGCGGGCATTTGAAAAGCTTGAAAGACGCCACGAACGGTTAATAATGTCAAAACGTGCCAAATTTCTACAATGTCTAACCAGAATAATCCTATAAGACCAATTGTTGCTATAGCTTGGAGAAAATCAGTTGTAAGAATAATTTTTTTTCGGTTCCATCGGTCAGCTAAGACCCCAGAGAAGGGACCAAGCAGAACCATCGGCACGAGGCCACAAAAAGTAGCTAGCGACAGTACAAATGCACTCCCCGTTTCGAGAGTTAACCACCAAATTATTGCGAATTGAACGATAGAACTCCCCAAAAGCGATACGGATTGTCCAATCCAGATTGCAATGTAACCCCGTAGGTTGTAGTAGGTTGATTCATTTAATTCCTCAAAGGTATTTTCCAAATTTTGTCACTTCCACTGTGATAGTGTATGAGAATTACAAGAGCATGGTTCTGTATTAAAATTACACAATCTCTTTATATAGGCTTTCTTATCGGCAAAAAGGCAATTAGCCTCAAAAAATCTGAAATTTAGTCTTAATAGTCTTTGATGGTCAGAAAATTAAAAATTAAAAAGTTTTCTATCTTTTTGAGCACTTACTAGAAAATACACGAGGATACCCACTTGTTGATATCTGTATTCGACAAATAAGAGGAAAAGAAGAAAGAATCTATCGAATGAATCAATTCTTAATTGATATATTCACAATTAAGAAATGAAAAGGCTAGTACAAATTCATTTTAATGTGTAAAGTTTGTATGCCTTGAGAGTGTCTTCAACCCATTCTGTAAAAGTTAATTCCTCCCTTAAGATTTTGGAAACTTGAACATCATAAGTACTTGCGGCTGCGTGGGTTGGAATGAGGATAAATTTATCTGTTTTATCATCTAACGGCTGCATCCTAATCATCGGTTTCTCCAACTTTGATACTGAATCTGCGCACGCTAACTCGAGAGCGAGCATATGTAGGAGATCACGTACGACGAGATCAGGGAAGTTATGCTCCTCCAACGTGTCTGATGGTTGTAAAGCGAAAAGGGCATTGGACCATTCAAACATCCAGTAGTCCTCAAGGAACCAGTGAGAGATGTATTCTTTGCGAGAGGCTCTAAGCTCAGAAAGCACCACGAAATACCGAATCATGCATTCCCTAACTTTACCCATTAATTCGAGGCCTGGATAGTCATATAGATGATTTAGGCGAGCTCGTTCATGACTAAGTAAGATCATTATTCTAATGATCTCTTCTAGCTCCTTTTCACTTGGAATGGGAATAAATTTCGATACTCGTTCAAGCCACGAGATAAGCTGATTGATTTGTTCATCAGAAGTTTCTGATTGAGAGATCTTCATAAGAGAACGTTCCAAACTGTGACGATTAAAAAGTTGGTCCAGAGTTTCTTTTTTTGGGAATTCGGCCCGTTTACTGAGAAGATTTTTAACGCTCCATTCGATGTGTCCGCGCTGTTCCATAACATTCACCTCTACTAGCTCTAGTCGATCATGTACTTGATAAATTCTGGGTAATTCGATGTTCTTGGGTGGTTAATAATTTTTTCTGCAATTTTTTTATCCTTATCCATTCGAGTATAATCGAAGATCAATGAACAAAGACAATAATCGAGCACAGTTGGAAAAGGAGTTTTTGAAGGCAAGGTTACCTTTTACTTTAGACAAGTCAATATATCAAAGATTTTCCCAAAGAAATAATATTTTTGCTCGTGTGAGCTGGGATGAATCATTTTCTGGGTATAAACATACAGTATCTGAGCGAGCAGCAGAGAAATTTGATAAAGAAGGATATTCTCTGAGTATGCGAGCATTTGATGAAGCTATTTGGAGCATCTATCAGTATTTTCCTTTCGGATTCAATTGGTCGAGTATAAGAGGAACTAATGGTGATAGTTCACCAAACCAACCAGAAATAAGCCTTCCTAAGTATGATTCCACAGATCTTAACTCCAA
>CP070760.1:248910-257689 GCA_020348965.1 Candidatus Heimdallarchaeota archaeon
GTTCGGATCTCTTTATTGCAGCGGCTCCCCGAGCTGTCAGAGAGTAATAAGCGCGTTTTCCACTTCCTACTCTGGTGACCCAGTCTTTAATCATCATTCCTTTGAGAACACGAGTTATTGATGGGAGCCTCTTGTCCAGGCGTGCCGCGACGTCAGTTGGAGTAGTTCTTCCCTTGTTCAGTAATATTAATACTTGATTTTCTAATGGAGATGGGATCTTAATTTCTGCTTCTTCTTTATACACATGCTCAGGCTTTACGGTGTCCGATTTTAATTCGATAGCTCTTTGAATAGCTTCATATGTTCTTTCTAACATCAGATAGGTGTTTGGAGCTGATACATTAAGGATGGTCTTGATTGTTTCAGGAGGAAATATTTCCTGAGTCATTTGGTTTACAATGTCTTCGTTCTTCTGTATTTGGGAGATCCCTAGAAAGGCTCTTGAATGGATAATTTTTTCGGTATCCATTTGCGTGGTTACTCCTGGGTAAATTTCTACCGTTGATAGTCTACGTACTGAAGATGCTACTGTTTCTTTGATGGATTCTCCAAACGTGTATGTTAAGGACAGGATTCCTCGTTTTCCTTGAAACCATGACTGATTTCCATCAAAAAAATCAGAAAGCAACGTATCTGAGCTTATTTTGTCTAACTCATCGATGACGAATATTAGAAGTGTTCCTGTCTCCTCTAGGCGGTCAATGAGAATATCTGCGACATTTCTGGTATCAATTGTTGTTGATGTTATAATTGTTTCGATATCTGTTTGTTTCAACCTATTTACGAGCCATTCTATCCCCTTTTCAGCGAGATCTGAAGCGTAGGCTAGTGGGGGGAAGATTAAACTCGAAGCTTCAGTGATTTTCCGTCCAATCCAGGGAGCATATTTTTGTGTCCCTTTTCTGAGTTTACTCTCCTTCCTCTTGAATTCAGCGACTTCTAAAACTCCTGTGATAACGGATCTATAGAAAGCATCCTCCAGTTCCTTAATATTTGAGGCTGCTTTAGCTCCCTTTACTGTGATTGTTATAGGCATAATTCTTGTGTCGTTCGATATTGCTAACGCACGCCATAATACTCCTTGCATTGCAGTTGTTTTACCTACGCCTCTTACACCGTATATAGAAATTCTTCGATCTTGGTTTACTATTTTGTTTGACTGTTGCGTTGCGAAGTTTCCAATGTCGTGGTATAGTAGATCAAATAACTCAACTTCGTAAGATAGCAGTTCCCTGGTCATATACTGTTGAGATGCACTCAATATTCTAGTATTTGTCATAATTAACATTATTTTTGGTTAATAATATATAAATATTCAGCCATGGTTAACAAGACTGATTCATTTTTGCGGATTATATTTTACAATCGTCAGATGGTTTCAGGAGTCGTTTGTATCAATGAGAGAGCATGTGAGTTAACATGACTCCACGAGCTACCTGAAATTTACTAGAGTATGAACTTATTACCAAAAGAGCTCTGTTGCTGACTATTTGAGTGGGGTAAGAAGTTGTATTTGTTGTGTTTCCTCATCAAATGTTTTTCGCATATCTATGTCTTTTAGTTCTAGGAAGATTACTTCTGCAAACCCAAAGATGATACATCCCTCAATGAGATGCCCACCAACCACACGGATCTCCTCTCCATCTATATAAGAGAGTGTAACGTGAGCGTGTACCCAAGGTTTTCCCTCCACCTCGCTAATGTTTCCTGAAAGGGCCAAAATCTCTAGGGGTTTAGTAATTTCCATGTAGGATCTGTTTTCATCGGTTATTGGGTACTCTTTGGGTAATGATTTACAATTTCGGAGTCCTGCTTTTCTTAACAGACCGACTCCAGACAGAAAGACTCCCGCTTTTATCTTGTGTTCTTCAACAAGATCGTTTAATGCTCGGAGGAGGTCGTTCCCAGATTTTATTCGTGCAACGAAGACCTTTCCACTTTTTCCCTGTCTACTAATGGATTTTTTCTCCAAATACTTCACCTTATCGAATATATGCATACTTTCCCTTACTGTGGGGCCCAAATCTTTTTTAATGATGATTTTTTTCGAAAGTAGAGATTTTCTCTGAGGCCTGATATAACTTGCCAATTAATCACTTTCTCTCCGAACATGGTCATCGTATTCGCAACCGTCTAAATTTTACTGATGATCCTCCAGAATGGGGTTTACGGGCTAAACAAGCAGCTTCATCAAATCCAGATTTTCTTGACGCTACAGTTGGAACTGCGCAAAATGAATCTGGTTTTCATTACTTTCCTACTCTTTTAAAGGAAATTCAAACACTTTCCAGCGAAGAAACTCTCGCCTATGCCAATATGAGAGGGGTTCCAGCCTTTTCCAGGGCTTGGAAATTTGATACTATTAATTCTTATCATCCTTCTCTTCGTGATAAGGCGAAAATCCTTACTAGTGATCCTGTACCAATTGCAGGGGGTCTTACAGGTGCTCTTTTTACTGTAGGACAGCTATTTGCTGATCAGGAAACGCACTTACTTGCCCCCTCTTCACGGTGGGGAAATATTGACAATTGTTTTGGTATCGGTCTTGATGTACCTATTCACTCTTTTGATATTTTTTCTAAAGATGGTCATTTCACTTTTGACCACCTTAGAAGCAAAATTGAAGACGTCGCTCCCTCTGCTTCTCGGTTGATAATTTATCTTAACTTTCCTAACAATCCTACGGGTTACATGCCTAATTTTAAAGAGATTGAGGAGCTCCAAGATATTTTCAAGGCCATATCACTTCCAACTATTGTCCTATTGGACGACGCCTATGAAGGATATGTTTATCCTGATGAGTCTTTCCCTTCTCAAGAAAACCCTATTCCTCACTCAATTTTTCCCTATCTGTTTGGCATCAATTCAGAAATACTACCAATTAAAATTGATGGGCCTACAAAACGCTTTTGTGCTTATGGAACACGTTTAGGAGTGATTTCTTTGGGTTTTCACTCAGAAACAGATCAAAAAACTGATGTTCAGGTCGTGAAGACCGGATTGAATGTAAGCGAAGTATTTGTTAAAGCTGCCAGAAGTCATTGCTCATCTGCTCCAAGAGGTATTCAAGAGGCACTTGGTAGAATCTTGTCTGATAATGAAAAGTATAAAGCCATCTTGGAAGAAAGGGAGGCCTTTCGATCCATGCTCGAACAGCGCTATCGGTTTTTTCTCCGTGTACTCCAAGAACAGGATCCAAATCCTATTTTGAAACCTTTAACCTGTAATTCGGGGTTTTTTGCCTTTTTTTTGGTTCAAGACCTTTCCGCCAGAGTTCTTGCAGCACAACTACTTGAAAAAGGTCTGGGAGTTGTTCCATTCATGGACAACCAGACTGGATTCAATGGAGTTCGCTTCGCTTTCTGCTCATTATTAGAAAAGGACATTTCTCCTGCTATAGAGATACTTTGGCGTGTTTCTACCGAGATGTGTTGTTAGTCTCACTGCTTTTTTCGTCTTAGTGATCCGAAAAAAAAGTAGGGATAAGATACTCTTTCCCTAAAGTTTAGAGTTTTTCTATTGCTTCTGATTCGCTCACCGCCAATGGTATTGCTTGTTCGACTTCCATAGCTAGTGCCCCTTTCCAACACTTGAAGAGGCCTGGTAATGCGATCCTCCATCGAGCCACGGTTTTAAAAGCCGCCTCCTCATTTTCGATCTTCAGTAGTGAGATTCCCCAATTATCTGGGGTTACAATCCAAGAGACTACTTCTGCCCCTTCGATCTCCTCTAATTCGTTTAGTTTTATTCCAGTTCTTGCGATTTCTGCTGAACTCATTTCTTCATTTAATTCCCAGTATACAAGATATAACATCTTCTTCTCATCACCCTTTCTTTTTCCTTTGTGATAGCATAAGTACATTACCTTATGATATCAGTCCTCATTCGTACCCTTCTAGTTTTATAAGATTTTTGAGTAATAAAGTAGCAGTGACACCTAGTCTAGAAATTTTGGTTAATGTTTGTCTAACCTGCATTAATAAGATTCTTTAAGTAAAAATCATCCGCAAAAAACTATGTTAAATCCCGTAAAAACCGCTGATTTTAAGAAGCTAGACTCATTTTTGTCTCAATTAATTAAAGATCAGAAAGCACCAGGAGTAGTTTTTCTTCTTTATGCGAAGGGAACAATTAAGTATTTACAAAAATTTGGATGGCAAGATCTAGAGAACGATGTTCCAATAGAATTTGATACAATTTTTAGAATTTATTCTATGACAAAACCTATCATCACCGTTGCACTGATGATGTTATTTGAAGCTGGTAAATTCGAGTTAAATAATCCTATCTCAAAATTTATCCCTAAATTTAAAGAGATGAAAGTGTTTGTAAAAGAGGAAGATGGAAAGATCATTACAGAGAGATTAGAGAGGGAAATCACTATTCTTGACTTATTTACTCATACTTCAGGCTTGAGTTATGGATTATTTGAGGATGATCCTATTGACAAACTCTATAATGAAAAATTAGCTTATGAGAAACTAAAATCCCTTTCATTGGAGAAAGGAATCCAGATTATTTCGAATATTCCTCTTCGGTTTCAGCCAGGAAAGTTTTTCAGATATAGTTTTGCAACAGATGTACTAGGAAGGTTGATTGAAATACTATCTGGTTATCCATTAGACGAATTTTTGGAAAAAAGGATATTTCAACCTTTAGAGATGACTGATACCTTTTTCTATGTTCCTAAAGAGAAACTAAATCGGTTTATTAAGATTTATTCTTATGATGAAGAAAGTAAAATAAAATTAATCGATTCACCCAATGTAATGGAGCGTTTTACTGGGAATTATCGATTCTTATCGGGTGGAAGCGGACTTGTTTCAACAACGAAAGATTTCTTCAATTTCTCATTGATGTTTCTTAATAAAGGAAAATTCAAGGAGAAACAGCTTTTATGTTCTGAGACAATTGACTTAATTACCAGAAACTACCTTGAGAATAATCGAACAATAACTGACCAAGCACTGAATCGATTAATAGTTGAAAGTCTTCTGAACTTAAATGAATATGGACAAGGTCTTGGAATTAGAGTGCGAATTAAAGACTCTCAAGAGCTAGGAATAATTGGTGAACATGGCTGGGGAGGAGCAGCTCATACCTACTACTGGGTGGATCCCTTAAATGAAGTTATTGGCCTTTTTATGACTCAAGTGACTTTCCCACATCCATCATTGGATAGAACGAGCTTGTTACCCCTCGCATACGAGGGATTAAAGATTAGTCAAATGATGAATCAGTGATGGATTACCGGTGTATGAAGGGAAAAACTAGGGCATCCATTTTTCGTATTCCCATAAAGTGGAGAACGACATTCTTTTTTACGAATTAGAGAGTAGAGCTAACACTGATCCAACCCTCACAGAGAAAAAAAATACTGAAATTTCTTATCTCCTCTGCAGTTTGTTGGCCTACTCCTAAATCCACAGGTGGTGTATTATCCAATTGCTAGGAAGCATTGGGGCAGTAAGGGAATGACTACTTTTTACTATCTTTAGAGCTGCTTTTTCTCCCTTTACTCTTGATTTCATCAAACAAAGATCGGTTATTGGTGTATAAGGTATAGTAAATGTCGAAGATCCCTGTTTTAGGATACGTTTCTAATTCGATTTCTTTAGAGAGTTGTTGTAAGCGTATAAAGTAATCATCTGGGAGAAAATCGTCTAAATCTTTTCTAGGGATTGATGGAAGAGAGGAGACTTGAAGAGTGTGCTGGATCTCCTCCTCCGTACGTTGCTTTTGGAGCTGTCTTATTTCTAATAACAAATTGTTTACTAAAGAGTGCGCAAGATCAAACAAATTTCGAAAATCTTGCCATTCCAATGAGTCTATCAATACCAAGTCATGGTATTCAGCTATTCGCAGCCATGGGATTGATGTTGCTCGTAGAAATCGATTGTAATTTAATAATCTCCCTACAAGGAGTTTTACCTTACTATTGGTCTCAAGACGATCCGTTCGTGAGGATGAAATATCATAAAAAGACTCTAGTCGTTCCAATTCTTTACGAACATGTCCTACCTCGTCATTACTCAAAGGTACAGGAAGGGAATTAACAAAATCGTGTTGTTTAGCATAATAATCTCTGCCTTTTGGAGTAATAATCCAATACGTGGTACCTCCATCTACTTGTATCTCAAACAACCCTAATGACTGAAAGTGACCCAATGATAGCTCTCCGTACTTTGTGGGTTCAATAAGCGTCATTACATCATCTGCTCGACTCGGTTGGTTGACTAACAACTTTAGAAGCTTCATTAAAATCTGGTATTTAGCAGGAGTCAATCCCAGAGTTGCAGATCCACGTTGTTTTGTTTCTGGTATCCAGATTGAATTCAGATCAATTGGAACACCTTTATCAAGTTTAAAGTGAAAGCCGACATTTTGTGGAGCATCTTCACGAAACAGTAATCCTTCTCCTTCCATAATTCCCAAAAATTGTTGCTTTGAGTAGCTGTATGGTTTTGTTTGATGTTTAAATTCCAATTCATGACGATTTATCACAATCTCACGGTCGTGTCTATTACTCATTTTGAGATAAACTACATTTTTTATTTCATCAAACTCGTTCATATTCACAGCCATTGACTGTAATTGGTGACATCCGAGTATTAGTACATTCTTAGTCGCAAGAGTGTAACAGGCATCCATGAGACTGGAGGTACTGATTTCATGATCACGTCTAAGGACTGATTGCTTGGTGAGAAACTCACCTGTATGAGTTAGGACAACACATCCTTCCTGCATTGTTTGGGATAGATAATGGAGTAAGAATCCCACCGTTGCACGACGGATTAATGGTGGTTGTGCTCCAAACTGAAAAAAAGTAATAGTTCCGTCGCGAACCATGATATCACTATAATGGCCTTTAAACGAGGAATAATTCACCTCTGGAAAACTTCGGAACTGCTCTAAAATCCCTACAATCGCCTCGACAGTCATCAAGTCCGCAAACATCATATTAGCCCCTTCCATGTTTTCCTGGATGTTACTTTCGTTAACCCCTCCAAGACTAAGACTAATATCACGAAGGGTGAACAAATGGTTCGTTTCTGCAGTTTTTCTAATTTGAGATTCGAGTGGTACTGCATAGCGAGCTGTGAGGTATTCCGAGGTGTGAAGAGAACTCAAAAGGATTTGGTTTATCAAATGTGCTTTCCAAGCTGCCCGAGCTTTAGCTTCTTGGATTTCCCCGCTTGGAGAAGGGGGGACAATCACATCACAAAGATTTAGATGAATGTTTGTACCTAATCGAAATACCTGTTGTTTTAAATTCCTTAACGGATTCTGTTGAATATAGTTAATGAGGCCATTGAGTTCATTATGGCTATCAATTACGAAAATATGTTTGGTAGTTTCACCCAAGGAGGTGATTAGTTGTTGCATTACTGAAATCACCTCCTTGTTGTTTGAGCCGCAAATTACGAGTCTGCCTGTTTTTAATGCTGGAAAACCAACTGGATGTTCGGGATTATCCATACGTGTTCCAACTCTGTGCCTCACCGAGAGATCGGGTACAGAGTACTCTTGAATATGCCTAGAGGGAACCTGTTTGAGACAGAGAAACGGTTCAATTATCTTTGAGTGAAAGCCTTTCACCCCCTTAAAGATGGTGATCCCCTCAGCGACTTTCATACCATGTATATGAGCGTCAATAAGTTGTTTACGTTCGACTAAGGTGACTTTACATCCAGATGCCTTAAGAATGGAGTGAGTCATCGAACGACGTCGTACAAATTCTTTCCATGCCTCTCTGAGCACATTTGGCAGAAGTTTCTCAGAGCGAAGTTGGAACTTATAGTACACACGGACAAGGATCATCAAAGCGGTATATGATGTTTCCCTTTGGTCTCTTTTAGTACTCTTAAGTGGTGCTGGAAAGATTTGGCGGATTAATTGAACCCCAGATTGTCTTGTGACCAGGTGAAGACTCTTCGCGGCATCTATGATATCTTTTTTAGGTTGAATAGCGAACAGAGAGACTAGCTGTATTTTAGGTGCCCTTAATGCATTTGGATGTTTTTGAATCTGGAGAAGAGTCGAGTTATCCTCCAATACCTTGGTTGCTATTTGCATCTCGATAAGAGATTAAGAATTGTGACTTAAATATTCAGAAATGATGGATCTCTTCTTCAAGAATTTTGGGTAATTAAATAAAACTTGGATAGTTATGCAATGAAGAAAGAAATTTTTGGGTGTTATTAAAACACATAAAGAGGAATTCTAAGGAAAAGGATTTTTGGGATCTTAAATACTATAAAAAGAATCGGGGAGTGAGGTTGAAACGATTGATGCCCCCAGAGATGTTCCCCCCAGGTTGATCCCGATAATTGGGTTTATAGAGAGATAAATATCTCTCTTCTTTCTTTTTTTTGTGAGTAAAATACTTTTAAAAACAAACTACTAAATTAAAAAGTTATTATTGAAGCCTGTTTTTAAGGATCTTTCATATACTTTTGGGGTTGCGAGCTGTATTAATTTTCATGAGCTTATATAGGAAAATGTTGTTTTTAATCCTGATGTACTTATCCAAGTGGGCAAAAGAAATAGGAAAATCATGTCATCCTGTCCGTACAGAACGAATAACGAAATTGAGGTGATTTAATTTGAAAACTTTCCAATTATTGCTACCAGAAGAGAAGAAGTTGAAAAAAACAATAACTACAGAGGAAAAGTATACAGAAAGTGCACCAAAAATAAAAGAATTTACATTAGAAAATCCAACTAATATGCTTTTAAAAAGAGTATTTGAATTAATGAACAAGCTCCCTGTTGAAGA
>CP070760.1:257789-266451 GCA_020348965.1 Candidatus Heimdallarchaeota archaeon
AGAACAAAAATCATAGTTAAAAATCGTTCAAGCTGGCTGAGGAATAAGAAGACGAGAATAGATGAAAAAATCAACTGGCTGATAAAATTCATTTGATCCTTTGTAAAGAAATTTTTTAGTGTCAATTGAATCCCTTCAAGAGTGTTTTCAACAAATAGGATGGTTTTGAATATGAGATCTTGATTCCTTTTTCATTCTTTTCACATGTTAGTTTTTTTTTTGTGAGATAGAAATTTATCAATAGAATACCTTTAGTCTTGATCTAAAGAAGTTTTGAGAATATTGGATAGAATTGATTTTAGCTGATGTTTGGATATAAATGTGTAATATGCATTAATTTTGGGAGTTAGACTAGGTTTACCAACAAGCTCTGCTTTCAACATAATATTTTTGTCAGTCCAACGAACGGGTGTGAACTCAAAAATCTTAGTTCTATAATTAAATCCCTCTAGGAGGAGTTGCCGGGTAGTATCAGTAATAAATGCCCCAACTTTTTCTTTAAATGGCGTATTTCTAAGTAATTCACTGATAAAGGGAGATTTCTCTGGTAGAACTTGGCTAGAGATTTGACGATGACAACAGCTGGCATAAAATCCTGCTGTGGCCTTTAGATTAATCGTTTTTGCAATAGCATAATCAGTAGCAATGTCACAAGCATGTAACGCGTAAATCCCATCAATTTTATCTTTTGGAGAATAATTGTTTATGTCAGCACAATGGAATTCTAATCCATCAAAATTCATTTCCTCTGAGATTTTATTACACTTATCTATTAGATTTTCTTGTACATCCACACCTATGATTCTTACCTGCTTATAATAAATTTCAGTCAAAAGATAATAAAGAATAAAACTTAAATACGAATTTCCACAGGCACAATCCAATAATTTTATTGGTTTTTTGTATTTCTTAAAGTGACTTATTATTTGAGCACTAAAATCAATTGTCTGCATAAATTTACTGGTTTCACGCATTCTTTTTTGAGAATCAGGAATTCGAAGTCTTAGTTTCTCAAGTAGTCGCAAAAATTCAGGAGAAATTGAAATTTCTTCTCCAAACAATGTTAATTTAGGTTTATTTTCGCTTTGATACATAAATTACCAGCATTTAAAAGCAATATACACCTTATATTTTCATTTTTCTCTAAATCTATGAATCACAACTCTCAATAGAAGAGTGAAAATTCGTCCCTTTGATGATAAATGCCTGAAGGGCCTGAAGTCGAGAATGTTCGACAAGAACTATTGCAGCTAGTCTCAAAACAGGTGGAACAGATACGACTAACTCCCCTATCACAAAAATATCCAAAGTATCAAGATAAACAAGCTCTCTTTACACAATTCAATGAAAAAGTATTAACTGAGATCGTACGCTTTGGAAAATTTCTTGTGTGGCGTTTCAAAGATATAAATGCGGTTATTCTGAATCATCTCGGTATGACGGGACGCTGGTGTTTTTTTTCCGATATAAAGAACCTACCCGCTAGTGCAAAACATGTTAAAATTATTATCCAAATGTATACACCACCATCAGCAATTTTTGATGATACACGTAACTTTGGGCAATTCCGAGTCTTCGAATCCTTTGAAACAGTTGTAAATTATCCTCCAATTCGGCAATTAGGAATCGATGGACTTACTTCCCCATTTCCACTTGAGGAGTTTCTAACACGTCTTGAAAAAAAGAACTTTGAAAACCAACCCGTGGGTGAAGTTTTACTAAATCAAAGACTTGTAGCTGGAGTTGGGAATATTTATAAGACAGAATCATTGTTTCATGCGAAAATAAATCCTAATCGGATTGTAAGGACTCTTTCGGACACTGAAAGAGAGGAACTAGGTTTAGCAATTGGAGAAATTTTACAGAAAGCACTATTAGATAAAGGTAGTACGTTAAACTTTCAACCTTATGAGTTGCCTTCAGGAGAAAGGGGGAACGCTCAAAGCTGGCATAAGGTTTACAATCGAGAAGGAAAACCTTGTCTTATCTGTGAGAATCCAATCCGTCGAAGTGTACAGAAAGGTAGGAGCACGTTTTATTGCTCTCAGTGCCAAAAAAAATCCTAAATAAGTGATTTTTCCTTAGAAGCTTTAGTTTTCGATTCTTTTGAGGCATAATCTTCAAACCAGCTTCTAATCCTTTCTATACGGCTACAAATTAAGCCTAAATCTGATGGTAACGAAAGTACCACAAATAGGAACACAAATGTAATGTCAAACTGGTTGTAAAAACGCCAACAAAGGAGATAAAGGATAATAAATGACCCATAAAAAAAAATCTGAATGAAAGTCCGAACAAAGCCACGATAAAGCCAATGGATTGATAAGAAAGGTTCGTGAAACTGAAAATAAAGATATTGACCAATTAAAATGAGAAACATTGTGAAACCAGATAAACAGCTCCCTGCGAAGATACCTACTGGAAGAAGGAGAAGGTCGTTTGGCTTGGGAGAAAAATACATTAACACCCAAAACCATGTCCCAACACCCATGACGAGACATCCTAGGATAGAAACTTTGATGGCTACTTGTGTTTCCTCCCGGTCACCCTTCTTCTCTCGCAACAACTCTCGAATATCTTCTTTCGTCACGAAATCCATCAGGCATTCCCAGAATTAATACTGATTTAGCAGACTGTATTCCATCAATAACCATCTTATAAATACTCAAAAATCTAGCCTAAACCTTCCACCTCGCTGATCCTTTAATAGTTCCTGATTGAGGCAAGGATTGTTGATCAATATACGGTACAAATCGAACTAAATCTCTTCCTCATTTTGATAAATTATGGTCACGAGCAAGAAATTTCTCTCTCAATTGGTCTTCTAATAGGGTCGTTGCATAATTTGAATATTCTTTCATTGCTAAAGATTCATGCTCTAATCCTGGGCATATCCCTGGTTTTAATTCAGGACAACCATAACATTTGTCTACCTTGGTATACCCTCTAACTTTCAAGAAGGCTGAATAAGCAATGAAACCGAATCCAGCTCCAATTAATTTATAGATGATGTTTGGTTCAGTAAGAAGAAACCAGAAAAAGCTTCCAATTCCGATACCTGCAAAAAAACGAGCCATCCTTTTAAAAGGACGTCTAAACATGAAGTAGAACTCCCCCAAAATGGTGCTAAGAAAAAAAATTGCCCATAGGATTATCCAACCGATTGGGTCTAGAACAACACCTAGAAGAAGACACAGGGAAAAGCCCGAAATAATGCCCGTAAGAACAAGGGAACACCCTTGACAGATTATGAATGATCCAATGTTCCACGTTTGATCACTATATCGATCACAAAGTGGATGATGGGCAAAGTGCCATCTCCACGAGACTTCCCAGCGTTTGATCCATAATTTAACCCAGTTGGACACTCTTATGAGCTACACCCCGGTCTTATCCAGGAACAACTACAACGGCAGTTCCAAAAGCAATCGTAGCATTGTTGCCGCCTTGACCAATCTGATCACTATCAAATTTCAATCCCAGAACAGCGTTTGCTCCCATACGGTTAGCGTCACTCAGCATCCGTTGAATGGCTTGATTTCGAGACTCTATTGCCATTTCAGTATAAGCTGTGACTTCACCACCACAAGTGGATTGACATCCAGCGAGGCAATCACCACCTACACCTCTACTTCTGACGGTTGCTCCAAAAGCGACACCTAAGTATCGAGTTACTTTCATTCCTGGAATCGAGTGTGTTGTTGTAACATACATGGGTTCTGATTCTTGATATGCCATTTATTAAAACTCCATTTCTTTTGTATTCTTGTGTAAATCCCTACTTGAGCTTTTTATACTCAAATTCATCCATGAATACTTATTAAAGCCTATTTTAAAATTAAAAATGGCAAAAATAATAACCTTTTCATTTCCGAACCTGTCTAATAGATATCTAGAGGAGAAAATATCAGGAAATAAAAACCAAGGATGGAATGTAGAAATACATCTCTATAAGTAATATAAAAAGAGGCCTTGAAAGTAATTGATAATCAATTAGGCTATTGGTAATCTCGACGTAGATGAGTAAACATCGGGACATATAAGATGGGAACCCATCCTTTAGGATTTGGTCTCCAACGGCCGATCACCGCCTTTACTTCTTCTCCTTCAGTAAAATTACAAACTTTAGGATTATAATTAAAACCTCTGACCATTTTTTGGTCAAACATCACCCAATAAGGATTTTCAGGATGACCTTGGACTTTCTTTTTTGTAGGGCCGTGAAAATGAACTTGCTTGATTCGTCCTCGTTTAGGTATTTTTACGATTTTTAATTTCGTTCCGCATATTCGTTTAGCGTCACCGCTTTTTTTCTCAATACCACGTAAACATCGACCCTCAAGCTCCTCAAATTTCTCTGGAGGGGCAAAATCGGGAAAGTTAGACTTGGTCCAACTGTCTCCAAAGTAAACAGCTCCACATTCTGGACACCCCTCTACTTCATAATATTCTTTTGTTAATGGCTCTACTTCTAGCAATGCTATGTGCCTAGCTGCCTGATCAGGAGTATCTCGAAACCGAAAATAGTCATCTACACTAATTGGTTGCTTATACTCGATTTGCTCCTGAACGGTTGGTACACCATTATTAGCAATCTGAGAACCATCAGCTTTTACTTTGATGCTGATGACGTCTGAACCCGCGCCTGATCCATAAAGAACAGTCATAATCTCATCACCAGGTTTAGCTGTCTCCATCGCGTTACATAACGCAGTCGGTACAGTCGCGGAATAGCCATTAGCAATATCAGGTGCTAAATTCGAAACTTTTACTCGGGGCTCAATCCCGAGCATATTTCCATCCTCATCAAACACTTTTTCAGCTAATTGAACACCAAAATGATTACCAATATCCATAAGAGCCTCATTAGGGAACGAACCATTCGGAGAATGGATCACCCAGGTCTTTCCTGGAAGACAATTTGGACTAATATCTGAAAATTGAATAAGGTGTTTCTTTAAGGTGGAAAGTATCATTCCTCGGAAAGCTAACGAGGTTCCTTGACCTTCATGCTCTGGAAAGGCTTCGCCGTCCTTTCTAATGAAATCTGAAAAATCATAGTTAATTGAGGTCCGACCCTTGATTTCCGCAATCCCCTTTTCCTTCCCGAGAATAATGCTAGTTGAGTAAAAAGAAGCAGAGAATTCCAAATCATCTCCAGGCGCGCCTTGACTGGCGTCGGTTGCAGTCACGGCAACATACCGACATCTTCCCGAATCGATAAGCGCAGCTGCGATGTCTAAAAATTCCCCAAACGGTTTACAGGCAAACTCTCCTCGAACCCCGTATTTGAGATCCGTTAAACCTGCTTTCCCCGCAATGGCAGTACTTGATTTCACAGCATACGGATAGGATTCAGATACCACAAACAAGGCATCAATTTCGTGGGGTTCAATTTCGGCACGTCGAATCGCATAAATTAATGATTGGATACCAGCAGTCAGCGCATCCTCATTAGGGCCAGGAACAACCTTCTCACGAAGTAATAACCGCTGATTATAAACCCATCTCACACTACTTAAGGCCTTCCCTCGAAAGCGGTTCACAGCTAGTTTAAGCTGCCGCAAAGCCACCTTATAATTAAGGGTAGACATACTATGATAGTTGTCCACAAGATCTTGAATGGTAAGCCGATTCTGAGGAATAAAGGAAGCAATTGCCTTGATGTCTGCCATTTAATTAACCAACACTTGTATGATTAGGAGTATTTTTAGGGTGATAAGTAGGATTATGGGGTAAACAGGGAAGTAGTAAATATCATCTCTTTAAAAGTCATCTTTTTTTATCGAAATGGCTTAGTTCCTTTTTCTCTAGGAAATGAAACACTTAGCTAATGGTTCTTAAAGGTTTTCTGAACCATACTGACAGTATGGGTGTTTTGTTCAACTCACCCATCTAAATCATAGGGGTGTGAAAGGAATTCCTTCCCTTCACCCATCTAGTTCATAGGGGAAGAAGTACGATTTCCTTTGTTTTGTCGGTAAATATTAGTGATAACGTGACAAAACCACTAATGACATAAAAAATATTGTCGTCAAATACCGATTTTACGATATATTTTTTTAATCATTCATGGAGTTTGGTAATTGGTAACTACTTTGAAAAATATCATGACACAGTCTTCTGATACGTAATTTTTAAGGTTGAGATTCTTAGCATGAAATTTCGAAGACTAGGAAGAACATCTCTCAAAGTTAGTGAAATTGGTCTAGGAACGGAATACTTGACTCACCAACCTACTGATGTCATCTTTGACACAATCCAAACAGCACTTCAAGTAGGAATGAATTACATTGACATTGTGTTCACATACGTCCCCTTTCTTCAGGTTTTAAATCAAGTAGTTGCCTCTAAACGGGATAAAGCAATTCTTACCCTTCCTCTTGGTGCAGGAATTAAAGATGGAAAGCATAAAAAACTAAGATCAGAAAAATCAGCAAAAATTTCATTTGAAGAAACCATCAAAACTTTAGGGGTTGACTATATCGATATTGCTGTCATCCAATATGTCACGCCTGGTGAATATGACAAAATTATGGCACCCCGTGGATTGATTCAGTATGCCGAGGAGTTGAAACAGACCCAAGTAGTTAACCATCTTGGAATGAGTATTCACAATCCTGAAACTGCATTACGAGCTGTTGAAAGTGAAGATTTTGATCTGATAATGACTCATCAAAACTTTTTTTCAGAAAAAAATCCCAAACGACAGGCATTGTTCCAAGCGTGTATTAAATATAATGTAGGACTAGTTGCTATTAAACCATTTGCAGGAGGACAACTGTTATCGAAAGGAAAGAAACGCATTCCTACATACAAATCTGGTTACAAATCTGAAGTTCTAACAGTACCCTCAGACTGTACAGCGATTCGTTGTTTGTCTTATATTTTAGATCAACCTGCTCTTTCAACAGTTATTCCAGGAGTGAAAAATAAAGAAGAGTTGCTCCATAATCTTCAGTATTATGAGGCCTCCCCCGAAGAACTCGATTATACATCGTTAGTTCAGTATTTTTCTGAGAAAAGTTAAGGAAGGAAATCCAGATGCCCTTTGCTAAGAAATATTCAAAACACATGAAACTCCCAAAAGAAGGAGAATTTATTGATAATTTTCTTATCGAATTAGTAAAAATTGAACATATTGCTATGGGAAGTGGGAAATATGAGTATCCAACCGAAATGATAGTATCAGGGAAAGGAGGAAAAAAACAGGTTAAGGATGTTTTTAAGAAGTTATTTGATCAAAGGATAACACTATTTTCTGGTTATGGAAACCCCTATCAATGTCAGGGTGGAAGGATGGAGATAGAGAGCTTAGGTGAAAGAAAATATAAGATCAAAGCGCGAGGAAGCTGTGTTAGATTTTTTCTAAAAAGAGAACTATATGAATTTTTACTATTCTTAGTGAAAAATGACTACTTACCAGAAAAAATTGATGAAAAGAAATTAATTGAAGATTACATTAAGATATACCATAGAAAGACTGCAAAATGATGTCTTACATCGTTCAGGTAGTTAACGCTTTAATATGACTAGCCGCGTCAAGAAGGTTATCTGCAATGAAATCTGCAGAGGAAAAATCTTGACTCTCTGTGTATACTGAGGGAACTGCAATCGTATAGCAGCCTGCTCTTTTGGCAGATATTATCCCATTGTTGGAATCTTCGAGAACGATACATTCGGTAGCCTGAACTTGAAGTCGTTTCACCGTCTTTTGGTAAATTTCTGGATCAGGCTTCCCTTTTTCAACTGAATCAGAGGTTTGTATAACGTTGAAATACTGAGAAATGTTTAACTGTGTAAGTATGATATTTGTAATCGTCTCTGTGGATCCTGTTGCGAGGGCAAGCTTATATTTCTGTGCAAAATTGTCTAGGAATGTGAACAATCCAGGTAAAGGTTGTAGATTCTTCTGTAATTTACGTAAAAAATGATGATCCCTCTTCTTAAGTAACGAAAATGGAGACACATCCACTTCCAAGAACTTTTGGAGAATTTCCATCGATTTTAGAGGTTTTTGGCCCATCATTTCTGCGAATACTGCTTTACTGACAGTTTTCCCATATTCAGAGGCGATTTTTTGTTCCACTTCGATGTAAAGACGTTCTGTATCGACCATTAGACCATCCATATCAAGGATGATTGCTTTGAACAAAATGAATCTCCTAAACATTGAAATTTTTCACATTTTAAACAAATTTCCAATCAATTATCACAATGCTTTGTAATTTATTTTTATCTATAGAAAAACACACAGATATGTCATAGGGGTGAAAGAGTAATAAACAGTAAAACTCGCTTTTCTACTAATGATAGAAGGTTGATGTTAATGAAATCTAATGTGAGATTATACGGCCCACGAATACCAGAAGCAATTGATCGGTTAACAACACTAGCTAATGAAATAAATGATCTTCCAATCAGCGATGGAGAGGTAACATTTGGAAAATATGATTTTGTATTCAATTGGAAGGAGGATCCTAAACCACAACCGTTGTGGAAATTATTAGAGAAGATTGATGACACATTAACAGGTTTACCAGCAAAATATTCACTTACGACAGAAAGTCGTCACACTAGCCGAGTGACTGCAGAAATGGGGAAGAAGACACGTCACACGATCTTTTCATTTATTCGAATTCACGGACCGAGTATATCGAAG
>CP070760.1:266551-275148 GCA_020348965.1 Candidatus Heimdallarchaeota archaeon
TTCCAAAATGAACTTAATAGCCTCTTGTGCCAATACTTCTGTTTTCGCGCGAACAGAGATGATAATATCATTTGCACCTGCCGCTTGCGCCTCTGAAGTTAGAAGATTCACTTCATTTAATAGAGGTTTGTTTTTTGGTGTACCCATAAGAACTGAAGCAATTTCGATACCTTCTAGCTTGTTTGCAGCAGATGCTGCTCTCATTAATTGGACTGAATCACGATATTGTTGGTGTATAATGTGTGTCTTAACGACTGACATGGGAAATGCTCTCAGATTACTCTTTTGAGTGGAAAATTAGGACAAGAGTTTATTCAAAGACTTTTTCCTCCGAGAATTCTGCACCAACCGCGTCCTGTTCAACATCTCGAGGAGTTATCTCTTGGTTGAGAAATTCTGTATAATATTCGTGTTGGATGAGTAAATTCATAATTTCATTAGTACCCGTCCAAATACTCATCAACCGAATATCTCTCAGTAATCGTTCAACGGGATAGACATTAGTATACCCAATTCCTCCCATGATTTGCATAGCGTGATTAATAACTTCCCATGCTGCATCTGTTGCAAATTTTTTTGACTCTGAAACCATTCGACGAATCACTCCATTGGTAATACCCCCATTTGCATCAATTGTTCTTGAGGTTGAGAAGATTAAAGATCTTGCTGCATCGAGTAAAGTGATACTGTCTGCTATTTTAAAGCTCACACCTTGAAATTTTCTTATTATTTGCCCAAAAGCTTTTCTACGATTACTATATTTAGCTGCAACTTCTATACCAGCTCTTGCTGCTCCAATAGCCCCTGCCGCACTGGTCATTCGCTCTGGGATCATCATCTGATTAAAAATTTCGCCTCCTTGATTGAGCTCTCCAATTAAGTTTTCTTCTGGTACTTCAACATTATTGAAGTTAAGTCTTCCAGTTCCTCCTCCACGACTACCCATTAAACCATATACGTGCTTAACTTCCACTCCAGCACCACGTTCAACAACAAACGTACTAATTGATTTTCTGGGATCTGAAGCTTCTGAATCTGTCTTAGCATAGACAAGAAATATATCTGCTCCTTCTGATCCAACAACAAAACGCTTTTCTCCGTTGAGGATGAATACATCTCCCTGTTTTTCTGCAAAACAAGTGGCACCAAAAAAATCTGAACCACCACGGGGTTCAGTGAGTGCCTCTGCACAAAATAGTTTACCTCTAATAATTGGTTCTAAGTATTTCTTCTTTTGGATTGGATTGCCAAAATAATTAATCGCTTCTCCTACAATAGAGATCAGAGAGTATAAGCATCCTAAACTTGGCCCAAGTACACCAATTTCTTCTAGAGCCGCTGTTTCTGCGACCCAACCTAAGCCTTGACCTCCATATTCAGATGGAAATCTAACACCAAGTAACTCTTCTTTTGCTAAACTTTTGACATAGTCTGTTGGATAGTGGATCTCTTCTCGATCCATCTTTCGGAGTAACGACGGTGGGATACTCTTAACAAACTCTCTAGTCTTGTATTTTATCTCTTTTTCTTCTTCATTTAGTAAAATATCAAACATTTTGATCTACCAATTGTCTTTCAAAATTTTTAATGCCCCGGAATAACCAGCCATGATTGCTCCTGAAAATCCTCCACTACCTGTCCAAGCAGAAGCACAATATAAATTCTTAATAGGTGGTTTTCTAATACTTGTCCTCATAGGGCCTATCTGATCGGGGGTCTGAGCAAAACCGTAAGCAGTTCCTGCAGGATTTTGAGTGTACCTAACAATAGTTTTAGGGGTCGCTACTTCACTGTAAGAGATAATATCTTGAATCCCAGGAATGATTTGATTTAGTCTCTGAATTAAAGTTTGAGCAACACTTTCCTTTTTAGTACTGTATTCATAACTAGTCAGAGCCGCCCAGTGATCTATATAATCCACACAACACAGTGCTCCAGTGTATATATCTTCCTCATTTAAGCGAGAATCTATCATGCTATAATCAACGAATACGAACCCCTTTTTAGAAAAATCATTAGATCTCTCCTGTGAATATAAGTCCTTTAGTGAAGACAAATTTTCCGGTAGGATAAATGTTGAATAGACATGCTGTGGAACCAACGTCGAGGGTGGTTTAGAGAATGCAAGGTATACCGACAGAATGGAGCACGCAATTTTGAATGAATTCACAGTCTGTTGATATGTAGAATCACTGAGGGATGGAACGAGATTATTAATGACATTTGGGAGCGCCGCATTTACTAAGATAATTTTTCCTTTTGCAGTGAGTTGTTGATCCATATGACGTTTTGGAACATAAATGACGCCAATGGCTGTACCATCCTCAGTGATGATCCTTGTAACAAGATGTCTTAGAACGATAGTTCCCCCGTTATCAGTAATCACCTTTGCCAAATAGTCGGAAAGTGTTTGCGACCCTCCTTGGATGAAGTGACCACCTCCAGAGAAGTAACTGTTCTGGGCTGCTGCGAAAAAGATTATTGATAACGTGTAGGGATCATCGTGATAATAGCCAAGGTTTCCTGTCAATGTGAATTTTAAATCTTCATTAGTGGTAAGATTGTCCAAGTACTCTCCAACACTCATTTGACTGACTGATGCTAATTTCTCAAGATTACCTTCAACAAGAAAACCGAAGATTTCGCGGATTCCATAGAAAAAACTCTCAATAGCTTCTTTTTCATCAGGAAAGGCGTCTGATATAACTCGAATAGCGGTAGAAATGTCGTCTGGAACAGTAACATCGACTCGGCCATTAGTAAATCGATAAAATTCTGGCACACGAGCAAAACTCACATTATCGTGTACTCCTAGATCTTGGAAGACTCTCTTTTTAGGATCAAACTCATAAGCTAGCCCATCCATTTCATGCAATCCTATTTCAAATACAACCTTTTTCTCTGCAATTTTTCTACTGAAAGTTGTTGCACATCCACCTACTTTGTGATGTTGTTCAACTAAGAGAACGGTTTTTCCTTCTTTCGCTAATTTTGCTCCTGCAGTAAGCCCTCCAAGCCCAGCCCCTATAATAATAACATCATATTCTTGCATGAAGGTCACAACTTTCAATCTACAATAACTTCTTAAAAATGAAATCTTCAAGAAATGAAAAAGTGAAGGTGGTTTTCTTCCATTGACAGAGTACCAATCAATCGGGAAACCTATTCCCAGAAGCGATAGTAGGGAAAAGGTGACCGGTTCAGCTCTCTATGTAGACGATTTACGTTTTCCTCGTATGTTATATCTAAAAGTGTTACGCGCAGGAGTTCCTCATGCGAGAATCAAATCAGTTGATATAACGAAAGCTGAACTAATGGAAGGAGTGTATAAGGTTATCAGCAAAGATACCGAAGGACTCGATAAAAACCTACTATTTGGGACATGTATCTTTGATCAACCCCCATTGGCGGTTGATAAAGTCAGACACGCTGGGGAAGTTGTAGCTGCTGTCATCGCGGATAGCGAGAAAAATGCCTTGAGAGCTGTAAAGAATATACAAGTTGAATTTGAGGAATTGCCACATGTATTGGACCCTTATGAAGCAATAGCAGCGGAAGCACCATTAATTCATGAAAGAAATGGTCAGTACAAACATCTACCCACTTTTGTCCCTGTTCCAGATTCTAATGTGTTTTACAAATATCATTTAAAGAAAGGCAATGATACCGAGGTATTTCGAGAAGCAGATGTTATCGTGGAGGATGAGTTTGAGTACCCATTGATGAATCACGCTACAATCGAACCCCATGGAGCTGTAGCCTATTGGGATCACGCTGGAGATCTCCATCTCTGGAGTAGTTCACAAGCCCCATTTGTGGTCAGGGAAGTATTATCAGATATGTTTAACCTACCTATGACGAAGATTCATGTTAATATTCCTTATCTAGGTGGTGGCTTCGGCGGCAAGTCTGATTATACTATCGAACCGTTATTAACTCTTTGTGCCCGTTATGTCCCAGGATACCATGTTAAATTCCGTCTCACTCGAAAAGAAGTATTCATCGGAACAGTTTTAGGTCGTGGTTTGAAAGGGAAGATGAAAATTGGCGCAAAAAAAGATGGAACCCTCGTGGGGATCGAGGCGCAATTATATTTCTCAGATGGCGCCTATGCAGACACAAGTTGTAATGTTGTGTTAGCTGCTGGACACAATTGTGTTGGGCCCTATTTCTTTCCCAATTGTAACCTCCAATCGTTCGGAATATACACAAACACACCCCCTGTAGGTGCAATGAGGGGGTACGGTCATCCAGAAGGCCAATTCATGATCGAACGGCTCCTCGAGCAATTAGCATTAAAGTTAGGTATTGATTCCCATACACTCCGGAGGAAGAATTTTCTTCGACCAGGGGATACCAATTCATTGGGTCAAACGATATCTGAGCATAATGGTGACGTTGTAGAATGTTTTAATAAAATGATTGAGGCATTAACTAAAAATCTCTTGCCGAATGAAGATGATCAATTTTTCTATGGTCGGGGAGTTGCTGCACTAGTCAAATCTCCAGTACAAGCCTCAAATGCCGCTTCCTGTGTATTTTTAAAAGTGAATGAAGATTTGACAGTGAATATTTCAATCGGTGGGGTAGAGATGGGACAAGGTTGTTTGACCGTATTAGCTCAAATTGCCGCCGAAACTCTAAAAATACCAGTTAAAGATGTCAGGATCAATTATGAAATTAATTCCCAACTCACTCCCTATGAATGGCAATCTGTTGCATCCATGACGACTATGCGTGTTGGTAATGCCATATTAGCAGCCTGTGAGAAGGCAGTAACGCAGTTCAAGAAAAATGCGGCTCTGGTGTTTGATTGTGATATAAGCGAATTATCCTATGACGGTAAAACGGTTTCACGAGGGAGTGAGAACATTCCTTTGAAAGATTTAGTGAAGGGATATCAATATGAAGATGGTCACGCCGTTGGAGATCCTATCTTATCAGTTGGATCCTCGGTTGTACGTGATGTAACACTTCCTGACCTTGACACTGGGCAGTACCAACCTTATGAGTGGACGTTTGGTGCTCAAGGTTGTGATATTCGTATTGACAAAACGACAGGGAAAATCAAAGTCATTCACTTTGTAACGGCACTTGATGTCGGTAAAGTGATTAATCCTGACACTGCACGGGGACAGATCACTGGAGGAGTAATGATGGGAATAGGTGCAGCACTAAAAGAAAAAATTCTCTTCAATAAAAAAGGAATCATGCAAACAGACAATTTACGAAAATATCGTATTCCAACAATGACTGACATGCCAGAGAAATTTACCTGCATTTTGGTTGAAAATCCTCAACCTGATGGCCCTTATGGTGCAAGACCAATAGCAGAACACCCTATTATTGGCGCTCCTCCCGCAATTCTTAATGCATTTCAAAATGCAACGGGGATCTCTTTGTTGAAGTTACCCATTTCCTCAGAGCGGGTATTGACGGCTTTAAAACAGAGGAGTTGAAAATATGGAACTAACAATAACTGTCAATAATCGGGAATATACATTGGAGGTTGATCCTAAAGAATCTTTATTATTCATTCTACGAGAACGATTGGGATTAACTGGGACGAAAAACGGATGTAGTCAGGGTCATTGTGGTGCGTGTACTATTGTACTGAATGGGAAGGCAGTAAAAGCGTGTCTTAAGAAAGCCAAAAAAATTAATAGGGCCAATATACTAACCATTGAAGGAATATCTCCAGAGTTCCCAAATAAGGAATTACACCCAATCCAAGAAGCTTTCATCCAAGCCACAGCAGTACAGTGCGGATTTTGTACATCAGGACTCATTATGGAACTTTTCGCACTCCTTAGAGAAAATCCCAGCATTACCGAACAAGGAATCAAAGAAGCTCTTGAGGGGCATTTGTGTCGATGTACAGGATATCAACCGATCTTTGATGCCTCATTATTAGCTCAAAAAATGATGAGATCTAAGAATTCTGGTTGAGTAATCTCAGTTATCCCCAAATTTAGCTTTTTACCCTGGGCTCTGACACAATTTGAATTCTATTTCCTTCAGAGTCATAACAGTCAAAATAGGAAACCATTTCAGGAATGTCAGTTATTTCTGTTGTTTTGACATCTTTACTCTCTAAATAAGACTTAGTGGCATCAAGATTAGTTACATCAAAGGTGAGAGTCCCAGAACCAGGTGTAATATCACCTTCACGCTTTAAGTTCAGGCCAAGCTTGGCTCCATTAACAGGGAGAGCTAGTTCACACCAACCAACTTCTGTGCCTCCTTCCCAAGCTATTTCAAAACCAAAAGTCTCGTTATAAAACTTTTTAGCCCTTTCAATGTCAGATACATCATATTGAAAATAGATCGAATCTTTTTTGAAAGATATTTTATTTGTCATATTTCTACACCTCATATTTCTTAATACTTTGAATGTGCGAGACTAATTTAGTGTATTTAAGATATTGGAGTGTAAAATCAAAATTATTTATTCTTAAGATGAGACTCAGAATTCTTTCAAAGGTTCCTTATCCCATTTTTCATTAATATAGTAAGAAGAGATGAAGTATTCCTTTTATTATTTGCATTTAGATTAACCAACAGGCCGAATCACTACATTCTATAGGACAGAATTCCCGCCGTTTATAATGGGGTTACTTTCATGATACTTGATTATTTGAATGTTAGAAAAGATTCTTAGGTTTTCAGCAGATGCAATTCGATAGAATCACTTTGATTAAGCATTCTATATTTTCTCTCTTAGCACCAAATATGAGGAGATAAGAATTTGAACCGAAAATTAAGTCGTACAATCCTTATAATGACTGTGATTATTCTAGCTACTTCTATCGGAGGCACATTTGCCCTTAGTATTATTACACCTTCTTTTCAGATAACTAATGCATATAATTCGAATTTAGGTTATAAAGAGATGAATGGGGCTGTTCCACAAGATTACTCAATGCTTGAATTGATGGAGATCAATGATGGCTGTTACTGTATTGCCACGGGACAAACATATACTGATGAGCTAGCCCCGTTCATAAATCTCATATCCCCTGCGAATAATTCGATTAATCAAGGGGGAACAACGATAGTTCTCGACATTACCGATAATTATCCGCAGGGGGACCCACCATTCAGTGCAAGTCAAGTTCTGTACCACTGGGATACAGACTCAAGTAATACCACCCTTCCTAAACCCGAGGAAGAGGGTGACTCAATTTACGAAGTGATTCTACCTACTGAAGCTGGATTACATATTCTGTATGTTTATGCTGTAGATTATGAGGATAATTGGTCTTCTGCCACGTTCGGATTTACAGTCACAATTTTCCCTCCTTCAATAACATTAATCTCCCTGAATAATAATTCTGATGTTCAGGGAGGATCTACAATCGGTCTCAATATAACTGATGAGCTCTATGGTGTAAACCAAGTCCTTTACCATTGGGATGCCGCCCAAAGTAATACTACTTTAGTCGATCCTTATGAAGTAGTTATACCAAATGATTATGAGATGCATTTCTTGTATGTTTATGCTGAAAATGGTGAGGGGTATTGGGCTTCAGCTATATTCAGTTTTAAAGCGATTCCCTCTGGGGATTCTCCAGTAATTAATTTTATTGCCCCAAGTACTAGCAACGAAACTCTCACAGGGATGTTTGTATTCCAGGTCAATGTAACTGATGATTTTCAACTTGTAGAAGTGAAAATGCAAATCGATCTTCGTGCTAGCATTGCCATGTCCTATAATGTAACTTCTGGCTATTATTTTCGAGAATACAATGTTTCAGATCTAACCAATGGCCACCATTGGCTCAAAATAACTGCTGTGGATGTCGATTGGGAACAACATTCGGTTACAGAACCAATTGAATTCATGGTTATTGGTGGAAAAGAAACTGCTACAATTAGTGATCCACCAGATTGGGATATGAGTTTATCAGATCTTCCAGCAAATCTCAGTGAATATATCGATGAAGGTAGGCTCTTAGAGTATGTGGCAGAATCAGGCGAAGTTTCCTTTAAAATTGCTGTAGCAGATGACGAGGCAATTGCCGCGGTGGATTTCACAATATATGCAATCGAGGACTTCGATCCAAGCACTGGTGAATTTGATATCAGTGAGATGAGAAAGGAACTGACTCAATCTCTTAGTCAAAGTAGTTCTGAGGGAAACTGGGCTGTTTACGAGTATACTTGGGATAGTACGAAATCTACAGACTCCTATTATCTTTGCGAATTCGATATCCAAGATTCTGATGATATAGTAAATCATTTGTATATCCGAGTTATTCTTGAGATAGATAATATTGCAGACCCAACCACCACTACTACTACCACCACCACGACAACCACTACTACTACTTTACCTCGTCGTTCACCAGGTTTTCTACTTCTATCCGTCATTCTGGGGCTCATTGGTTCGATAATAATTGTTACTCAGAGAAGAAGAAGGAGAGAAGTGTAGAAGAAATACAAATCAAAGGGGATTGCTTATTCCTATTTTTTTCCTTTTGATTGGCTTCTACAAGCCTTCCCCAACTTGAGACAGTCTTTTTTCCTGCTTTTTTTTTTGACACTTTTTCTTACTATAAACTTTATTTTGCTAATAAGTAGGATAAACATCCTTC
>CP070760.1:275248-283808 GCA_020348965.1 Candidatus Heimdallarchaeota archaeon
AACATTCAGCAATTGAAGTTTACACGTTGGACAATCTGTGACCAAAACGTCAATATCATCTCGTTTTGCTTCAGGATAGAGACTTCTTTCAGCAACAATCTGCCCATACTTGTAATTCTTTGATTTAAAACCCCAAGATCCAAGCTGGCCACAACATTCAGTCTTAAGGGGTACCAAATCAATACTTTCGACATTCTTCAGTAAGTTCACTGAAATTCCTTTGCTTCCCGTACTAAGTAGATGACATGGTTCATGATAACCGAAACGAAGTTTTTGTTTGGTGGATCCATTGAAGTCTGTGTTTAGATTGCCTTCCTCTTTTAGTTTTAGGATGTAATCTGAAAAGAAATAGGTATTGTCCTTAACCAACTTTGAATCTTCGTTACCAACGAGAGTATCATGTAATTCGTCTTTAAGGGTTGCGTAACAGGAGCTACATTGAGTAACGACATCATATCCTTGCTTAACGTAATCAACAAATGTCTTCGCGTTCTTTTCTCCTTTCTTTATTGCAACGTGACCGAGTCCGTTGGAAAGAAGCGGAATTCCACAGCATGCCTGCTTATCAGGCACAACAACTTCGATATTATTCTTCTCAAGGACTTGCACCTCTGCAATTGCTATGTCGGTGTTTTCAGTATAATTGGCAAAGCACCCATGGAAGATTGCAACCTTCTTTGTTGGATTTTCTGGCGGGGGATTATTTTTTCTATATGTTTTGAACCATTTCTTGAAAGTTTTCCGACGGAATTTTGGAAAATTCGCTTTCCTATGAACGCCACCAAAAAGTTGCATAAAAAGCTTATTGGGACCCCAGAGGCCTATATTGGACAGAGGCGCAAATGTACTTCCCAGTTTTGCAATGAGTTCATAATTCCCAGTGAAGTAATGCCCTCTCGGGATTTTTCCAATGTATGGTACTTTTGACTTTTTATAATGCATGATTTTTGCGTCAAACATTGCTTTGGGGATATTTACCCCTGATGGGCAGTCAACAATACACATCATGCATCCAGCACAGTCTTCTAACACTTGTCTAGCTTCTTTAGAGTAAAAAATATTATAATCCAATTGTCCTGACATTATTCCTCTTATTAAATTCGCTCTAGCTCTTGGAGAGGCGAGCTCTCCTGTACTCGATCTTTTAGCACGATAGATAGGACAATCTCTTTGAGGAATCAATTCTACAGTACACTTTCCACATCCGTGGCATGATTCGATTACATCAGTAAATCCCCATTCCTCTGGCCAAACTAGATTAGGTTTCATATCTAAGGTTTTATACCCTCCTCCAAAGCGAAGATTCTTTATTATGAGGTCCTGTTCTTCTGTGATCTTTTTCCCAGGATTTAGGATTTGTTTTGGATCAAAAAGGTTTTTAATTTTCCTGAAAGTTTCGTAAAGGTTTTCTCCATACATATTGACTATGAAGTTGACACGATCTAATCCATCATTATGCTCGCCTGAGACAGCTCCTCCGATACTAATCACGTATGAATTTATTTCCTCTGCTACTTCTTTTATAATTTCTAAGTCTTTAGGATCTTTTGTATTTACAAATGGCCTTGTATGAACGAGTCCTTTAGATGCATGACCATAAATGGCCGCCCTTATTCCATGTTTCGGAAAAACTTCTTCTCGTAACTTAGTCATATAATATCCTAAGTGTTCAAGGGGAACCGTTTGGTCTTCTACAAATGCCATAATTCGGCGAGGTTCACGAACTTTTTGAAGTAATGGGACTGCATCTTTCCTGACCTTCCAGAGACTCGCCTGTTCTACAGGATCATCTGAATATCTCATGTCTTTAGCAAGTTTTTCTTGGTCAATAATTAATTTCCTAACCTTCTCAACCTTTTCAGCTCGGATCTTCTCGTCCTCCTCGTCAAATTCTATATAAAGAATATTATCTACTCCTTCAGGAATAAACTGCTTTAATGCAGGATTCATTTCGACTCCGATTTCGAGAACACTTTTTCCAAGAACCTCAATTGCAGCCACTCCTATCTGATTGACAATTAAGTCCACAGCTTTTCCTGAATTTGCTAGAGAATCAAAGTCCATGACTACCAAGGATAAATTTTTAGGTTTAGGAATAAATTTAAGTTTAGCTTCAACTACAACCCCCAACGTCGCTTCAGATCCCAAAAACGCTTTTGATAGATCAATCATGTTATTATTGACCATATCCTTTATATTGTAACCACATACATTCATTTTAACCTTGGGCCATTTTTCTGAGATAAGATTTTGCACTTCTGGATTATCAATCAATTCTACCACTGATTTGTAAAGATTTGCTTCAAGTGTGTCGGCAGAAATGATTCTATTGTATTCCTCTGAACCAATTTCAACTGGATGGGTTTTAATTTCTTCACCATTACTTAAAATGACAGTTAATTCTTCAACAAAGTCGGCCATGTACCCATACTTCACAGCATGTGCTCCTGACGAATTTGTTCCTATCATACCACCAATAGAGGCATAATTTTCGGAAGAATTATCAACATAAACTATTTTTCCGATTTTGGCTAGTTCATGATTTAAATTCCCACATATAACACCTGGTTGAACGATTGTGAAGGACTCATCTTTATTGATCTCAATAATATTGTTCATGAACCTTCTAAAAGCAAGTACAATTCCAGTTCCTAAACTTGATCCAGTCAGGCCAGATCCTGCTCCTCTAGCATGAACAGGAATCCCATTTTTATGTGCAAATTTTATTACTTCTTTTACATCTTCCTTATCTTTGGGGTAAACGACACAAGAAGGGACAATTCTGTAAACACTGGCATCTGTACTAAAAAAGTTCCGAGTGATATCATCACTAGCAACATCCCCATCGACCCTTTTCTTCAATTCCATCTCTATAGTTTTTGGGTTGAGATTACTCTTAGACATGTATAACCACGTTCTTTCCATCGGAAATAGCCAAGGACTTATTATCATCCTTTATGTTAAGAAATTGAACTTCCCTTAAAAACTCTAACCCTAAGAACTACAGCAATTTCCTTTAACTATTGTTAAGAGAATCCTTCTTTACAGATATTCACTATCGATAAATATAGTTATGAAATAATTGGATTATATCCAATGAAATATTCAGAACAGATCAAATATTGTCAAATTATAATTTAAGTTGACAATTGATTTAATAGACAACTTCATTCGAATATCTGTTGATTTCTTTTCAAGGTGGTTTCTGCTGTATCAGCCAATTGAAGAAGATGAGGCCAAAATAACCACTCCCGATAATGCTCTCTCCCATATAAAACCTGGAGATAGAATCTTCATTGGTACAGGATGTGCTGAGCCTCGCTTGTTGACCCTTCATCTTTCTAATATGGAGATTTACACCGAAGATAATGAGATTTATCATTTAATTTCTTTTGGTTCTGCTCCATATGTCAAAGAGCAATATGGAAGACAATTTCGCTACAATAGCTTCTTTATAACGGATAATATTAGACAAGCGGTGAAAACAGGGAGAGCTGATTACACACCAGTCTCATCCAGAAAATTACCCGAGTTATTCGAGAAGAGATTACTTCCTATTGATGTTGCTCTAGTCCAGACTACAATGCCAGACAATGCAGGATTTGTTAGTTTAGGCATTAGTGTAGACGTTACAAAAGCTGCTATTGAGAATGCCCGATTAGTGATCGCAGAAATTAACCCAGAAATGCCTGTAACACATGGTGATAGCCTTATTCACACGTCTGATATTGATTTTATGGTTGAAAATCGGGCACCGCTACAAGAATGGGTTCCACCTCGAACATCTCCCCAAATTGAGCGTGTCGCCCGTAATGTATCTACCTTAGTTGAGGACGGATCGACTCTTCAATTTGGTGTTGGCAACGTTCCTAATGCTATTCCCAAGTATCTGTTAGATCGAAACAATCTGGGGATCCACTCAGAGGTGATAACGGATAGCATTTTGGAACTAATAGATTCGGGAGTGGTTACGAATTCCAAAAAGACCCTTCATAAGGGAGAAACAGTTTCAGCCTTTTGTGTTGGGTCTCAACGGTTATACAGAATGATTGATGATAATCCTAGCTTCAAATTCTACACGTCAGACTATGTGTTAGATCCAGATATTGTCGCCAAAAACCCTAAAATGGTCACCATTAACTCCGCATTAGAAATTGATTTGACAGGTCAAGTTGCAGCTGATAGTTTAGGACATTATCTTTATAGTGGGATTGGTGGAGCTGTGGATCTACATAGGGGTGCGTTACGATCCGAAGGCGGTAAAGTAATCATCGCTATCCCTTCTACATCGCGAGATGGTAAGAAGTCACGAATTGTTTCACATCTTTCACCAGGGGCAGGAGTGGCCATTACACGAGCGGATATTGAATATATTGTGACTGAATACGGCATTGCTTATCTACATGGCGCTACTCTTAGAGAACGGGTCCTATCAATGATCGAATTAGCGCATCCAAAGTTCAGAAAGGATTTATTATTAAAAGCAAAGGAGTTTGGATATTGTTATCAAGATCAAATATATAATGAACCTCCAGAAATTATGTTATATCCAATAGATTGTCAGGAATATTTCACATTGAAGAGTGGATCCACTGTTCGTGTTCGACCAATTCTCACTAGTGATGAAGATAAACTAAGGACTTTCTTTTACTCGTTATCTGATCAGAGCAGATATTCAAGATATTTCAGTGCCATAAGAGCTCTCCCCCACGAGATGGCTCAAAAGGAAGCGAATATTGATTTTTCTCGAGATATGGGGATTGCAGCATTTTTGGGGCCCTTGTCTACTGAAAAAATTATTGGGACTGGCCATTTTTACATATTATATGATAATCTGACTGCAGAGATTTCCCTCCTCGTCCATGAAGATTTTCGAAATCAGGGGCTTGCAAGATTTTTCCTTCAGTATCTCACACAGAGAGCGACTGAACGGGGTGTCATCAGATTCGTAACGGAACTTATTATGGGTAATCGTGCGGCTATCCATTTATTGAAGGATTTTGCACGTAGTGGCTTGGCGAAAAATGCACAAGTCGAAAGGGCTGATGAGGTTACAATTCTCACCTGGGAAGTACCTGATGTCGCGGATCAGACTAAGCCTGGAGCCATTAGATTTGAATTTGAGTAGGAACTACTAATACAGGATTATAAGGCAAAGAATGGGAGAATAATTGGAGATAATATCAAACCAACAATAATTAGTATCCCTGTAATGGCGTGGACACCAATAGTCATAACATTGCTTGGAATCAATTCAAATATCTTGTCAAAATACTTTTCAGCGTGTTTTATTGCCTTCCAGGCTAATGGAATGGTGAATAACGCTATAACAGTCAGAAATGCGTTATGAAAGTAAATGAAAGCTCCCGCTAAGATCATAATATATGCCAAGGCGTTAATCTGTTTATACAAGAATAGACATCGCTCTTTACCTAATCGGACTACTAATGTTCGTTTTTTAACTTTGAAGTCAGCCTCATAGTCTTGGAATTCGTTTATCAATATTACATTAGCGATTAACAGGGCTAAAGGAATTGACCAAAAAACTCCTGTAATCCAGAAAAAGAAATCAATGGTAATACCTCCGACGGAGGCTGCTTGAATGTAAAAACTTACTAATGTATACGCTGGCCCAAATCCTAATGCAACAGCAAGTTCACCCAAAGAATGATAACCGATACGTAGAGGGTCAGCAGTGTAAAAAATCCCTAGAAACGCACCAAAAATTAGAAGAGAAATAATTACCTGTCCACCCACTTCTAGCTCTAAATATATTCCTATCAGAGTTCCAAGAATGAAGAAAAATACCGCTGATAATCCAACTTTCAAACTTGACATTGTTCCTGTTTGGATGATTCTAGATCCACCAAAAAAAGGTACAAAGCCATTTTTATTGTGTTCATCATTTCTGGAAGTGTGATCAAAATAATCATTTAGCATATTTGTACCAGCGTGAAGGGCTACACCACCAATTAGTGTTAAAATTAGATAATAAAAATTCAGGAACCCTATTATGTTCCACGCTAATGCTGCCCCTAGTAGAATAGGAACAATGCTTGCAGTAAAGAAGGGAGCTCTTGTCGTAGTTATCCAGAGCTTAATTCGTGAGGTCACAGCTTCTCGAAGGTTATTTTGGAATGAAGGTTGATTCTCTCGAAATTCAAGAAACTCAAATTGATGTTTTGCATAGAAGTCAATGTATTTTATTACAGTAGGTACAATTTTGTACCATCCAGCGATAGGCAGATCATAAAAGTCAGTGAAAGCCTGGTTCGAAGCCTCACTGATAAGAGGTTTAATCTTGTTTTCTATTAAGTTCTGGTCTTTTATCTGGTTCGCACGGCCTGTAAGTTGGATACCTTTGATTTCTTTCCCATCAGCCTTCTTCGAGATGTGTACTTGTACTTTTTTATTGAATCCGATGTGAATTGCTTTAGTTGTGGGAGTAAACGTGAAAAAGTACAGTTCAAACGAATCTGGATCTACAGCATAGAATAGACTTGAAACTGATGGTGTTGAATCCACTGTTGTGGCAAGGTACATAACATTTTCTGTAACAAGCACGTCTCTAATTTTTTTCTTTAATTCGGAGCTAGCCATCGTGATGATATCCGTTAACATAATTTTATCAGGCTTGTTATCCGTTAATATTAGCAGAGCCTTTTAAAAAGCCATTTTTTGATTAACTAGATAAAGAATGGTGTACCAAGTAAACAAGTGAGTACGGTGTAATGTAAAGACTGAAGTTTTTTAGATGAGTCAATTTATCCGTAATCCTGTTACAATCTAACATTCAATCTTGCAGGTGCTCCAGATGCCACGAACAACTGTATTATCTATCCGAATTAATAAAAAAACAAGGGAGATTCTTGAAAGAAACGCTAAAATTTTGAATTTAAAGATCAGCGTCTTAGCTGCTAGAGTATTAGAAGAAAGGACGGAAGTGTGGGCTAAAGAATACGCTTCTCGGATATACCAAGAGCTAGGACTTAATGAAGACAAAAAGGAGAGATCTTATAAATGACAAGCATTGTAGAAATCCTGCTTCTTGCTGTCCCCTTATTACTTACAACTGGATTGTCATTCCTTAATTTCCTCGTGTTTTTCAGAAAATACAGACAGAAAGAAGAAATCGCACTTCTTCACATCTCGGTGACTTTTATATGTAGTATGTTTCTCTTCTTCCTCTTATTCATTGCTGTCCTTCTTCCCCCAGCGGTTCATTTGCAGATGTTTTTAGTTGCAAATATCTTTGTCTGGATTCTTTTCTTAGAAATTGGGAACTCATATTTGTCAGCATTTCTAAATCGTTCAAGCGAGATCGACAGATACATTTTGCCTGTATTTGGAGCTGCTATTGGATTAGCAGTATTAATTGCGTCTAAACCTGATTTATATCTAATAACAGTTTCACTGAATATAGAACTTGTTGTGTTTTTAGCTGCGGTTTTCACGGTATTTTTTACCTTTGCTCGCGCACTTGTTCGTGTAAACCTTGTCCTTGATCAATTCGAAGGAGAAGAACTCAAATTGTTGGAATTAACACAACAAATATTTTTATTAGGAGTATGCAGCATAGGGTTTACTTTCATAACCTGTTTCTTATGGCTTATATCTAAAGGAATGGACAATCTATCTCTTGAAATTGTTACTTGGGAAGTGATCGATTGGATTACATATCTCAATATGCCACTGTATGCAGGTATTTTACTTGGGGCATTACTCCGTTCATTAAGGATAGATTTTGAACAGATCGATGTTCCTTCAATTCTTAATGTGCTTGATGCGCCCCCTGAATAGTTTTTCTTGATGAATTTTAAATCCAGACTTGTGAATACATCAAATAATAAAATTTTTATCTAAATCCGAAGATAACTGACCAGATAAACGAAAGGGAAGAATCCGCTCAAAATGTGCTTAGCAATTCCTGCACAGGTAAAAGAATTCATTGATGATCATCTTGTTATTGCTGATTTCGGGAAAGGTGTTCAACGAGAAGTTAGTGTTGCACTAATGTCTGAAAAGCTTGAGGTTGGAGACTGGGTGTTGATTCACACAGGTTATGTTGTTTCTAAAATGGAACCAGAGGAAGCCAAAGAAACGTTGGCGATGTGGGAGGAGATTTGGAAACTTGAAGAAGAGGACCAATCACCTGCAACAGGGCCTTGATGTCTATCGATTAACAGACACGGGGTATAGGTTCCCCAACAGGTTTATCTAGAATTCGATGCCCCCCTATTGTCGTCTTCATGAAAATTTTTCCTGCTCTCTCTCTTCTTGCCTCGCCGATTATTGCAGCATTTTGGCCCAGGGGAGATGATTTTAAAATTTGCAAGACTGCTTCGGCATCCTCAGGTTGGACTGCAATGATGGCTTTTCCCTCACACGAGACATGTAAGGGATCAATACCGAAGATTTCTGATACAACGCGTACTTCATCAGCAATTGGAATTTGTGCTTCATCTATCCAGATAGAAACTGAGGATTTTGTAGCCCATTCTGCTAATACTGATGTCAATCCTCCTCGTGTCGGGTCTTTCATAGCATGAATCTTGTACTT
>CP070760.1:283908-292219 GCA_020348965.1 Candidatus Heimdallarchaeota archaeon
TCTATATGTATCAATGACCGAATCTCATACCTTTCTAAGAAGGTAAAAACCATGAGCTCTCCAAACACGAAAAGGAAGAAGAGGAAGAAAAAAATTCTTTGTAAAAAATGTGGTCATGACATTAATCCAATTGAAACTCCACCTGAGAAAACATGGCAACTGATCAGTCCAATGCCTGATAAGGAAGGAAGAGTTACTTTGACCATAATGGGTTCCTTCCATTGCCCTTCATGCAATGCCTCTGTTAGAGCTTCCCTGAAAAAAATTAAGGGAGACGAAATTGGGTCAGGGCAATCTAAGAAAGAATTACTCATTCAGGCAGTCAACCTTGTCCGAGAACCAACCCCTATTGACCAAATTGAGATCACAGGTATTTCTTCGGATGCTGTGGGTAAAGCTATAAAATTGCTTATAGGACAAGGAAAACTAAATGGAATGGTTGAGGATGGAATTTTCTATCCAAAATACTGAAAATTTTTTTTTATGTATTATCCACTTTTATTATTTCTCGGAGGAGAATAGTCCCATAAGATCCTTTAGGTAACGAAAAACACACCCTAATTCCTTTCTCTTCATTGACTATTGAAGAATAATCTAATTTTGAAGGAAACACAAGAGCTCTTCGTAACGAGCCCTTTGAACGTAAACTTGGTTGGGAATGGTTAAAGCTATCGAGATTTATCGCATCTGCCTCTAACAAATCTAAGAGCTTGTTCCAAGTTATTTCACTAACTCCTTGGTGTACACTCTGATACCCTAGTAAAGGAATAGCAGTTTCACTTTGAAGATTAGTATTGATTTCGTTAATGTAGCTAAGAACTTGATTGAAAAGATAAGCTTGGTAAGCTGAAATTGCTAATCTCAAAAACGGCTTAGGTAAACTAAATATAATATCCTTAGCTGCTCTATGTCTTTCAAGTCCTATTAATAACTTTCTTTCAATTTGATATTTTTTAGGAAATTTTAATCTTAATTTTCCGTAAGACCGAGTCTCAAAAAATTCCTTTCGTAAATTTACTATACTCTCATGTTCTAAGGGACTTGTTTCACCGATATATTTATCGATTGCCTCGGAATATTTCTCCTGAAGTAGTAACTTCCCTATCACATGGAGAATGGGGCGTTTTGAACCAAAACGCTGCGATCCATAAAAATTTAAAATTCCCTTTGATTCTAAATGAATCCTAAAATGGTTCCAGTCTTCTTCCTTCCATTCTCTTTGAATATTTCGAATTACAATTTCAAAAAAGTTTCCGAGAAGATCTCCTATTCTGATAGCAAATTTCTGGCGGATAGGATGGAATGTATTAATATTTGTTAGGTTGGGAGTACCAACATTCGTCTCATCAAGGTTCCAAATTGAAATTCGCTGGAATGTTTCGGCATCTGCATCCTTCAGACCTGCAAAACCAAAATCCTTTTCTGGTTTCTTCCAGCTCTTACTAAGCTTTTTAATGGCGTTGAAAGTATCAATACCTTTTTTCCAGAGAACACAATGAATGTACATCCCTCCAAAATCCTCACCAATTTCTGTCCCGTTGATTATCGGATGACCACTTGGTGGTATTTCTCTTACAATGAAATCTTCCCATCGCTCTTTGATCTTTCCTCCTATACCAGGGACTTGTGGAGTAGAGTAACCGTGGATTCCTATGATAGATTCCACAGAATAATTTTTCAACATAACTACTCAAAAAAACTATCGTATTTTCCTGCATTAATAGCTTCAATTATTACTTTAGGGTCCTCATTATCTATAGTTAAACCCATTGATATGCATGTTCCAACTGCTTCCTTTACTGCAGAACGTAGATTGATAGCCAGCATGGAATCTTGTTTCATTTGAGCAACCTTTACACACTGCTTGAAACTGAGATTTCCTACTTTTTCTGTATTTGGTGTACCACTTCCCTTTTCCACTCCTGCTTCCCTTAATAATAGAGAGGATGTAGGGGGAACACCAACTGATATGGTAAAATTTCGTGAATCATCAACTTCAATTTTGACGGGAACTTTCATCCCTTTGAATCCCTGGGTTTTTTTATTTATTTCATCAATAACTGCTTTAATACTCACACCTAAAGGACCTAATTGGGGGCCTAAGGGGGGACCAGGTGTAGCTTGGCCTGCATCAACCAGAGCTTCTATGGTTTTTGTCATTTTACTCACTCAATTGAATATTACCAGAAAAGTATTATTAAAGCCAACTTTGACTTGCTTACTTACTAATTAGGGGAAATTTTGTTCATGAATTAAGATTTTCTTTCTCAAGACCCAATAAATTTATTCTGAAATCACATATAAAACCTAATAATCCCCTAATCTTTGATCAAACTATCTTAATATCTAATGAAAGAATGTAAAGTGATGTTTTTCTAATTTTATTGACGTGATAATAATCATTTTTAGCTTCAGTTTAATTTGTTCCATCATTCACTCTCAAAACACACAAAAAACTTTGTCAAAAAACCTCCTAGTAGTAAAAAAACACCTGAAAAGCCTAAATTGCACTCCAATAGGGATTATCCCATGTCTTATTCACCAAACCAACTGGAAGAAGCAATATCTAAAGCCAAAATTAGCAGTACCGAGAGAAAACAACGAAAATTTCCTGAAACCATAGAAATCTCTATCGGGCTTCGTGATATTGATTTAAAGAATCCAACGAATAGAATTAACCTCGAAACCTTGGTTCCGAACGATTTGGGAGGAAAATCCAAAGTTGCCGTCTTTGCGGAAGGTGATCTTGCCACTAAATCTAAGGAATCGGGATTAACCACGCTAAATCGACAGGAGATTGAGAGATTAGCTACAGAACCAAAGAATGCTAAGAAATTAGCCAACGAATACTCATTTTTTCTCGCGGAACCATCATTAATGCCCATTGTAGCAAAATTTCTCGGAAAAATCTTAGGACCAAGAGGAAAGATGCCCAAACCAATCCCCCCTAGAGTTGAAATTGATAAATTCGTGGAAAGATACAATAGAACTGTTACACTAAGATTAAAATCGAGTCCTGTTATAAATACAAAGATTGGAAAAATCACCCAAGATAACAAGACATTAGCGGAGAATGCAAACACTATCTTACAAGCATTAACAACTAAACTTCCTAAAGGAATCCAACAGATAAGATCCATACATTTCAAAACAACGATGGGCCCTGCAGTAAAGGTTTAGAGAATAGAAGTAGTGAAGAAAGATGGCTCGAAATAAACCCTATGCAAAAAAAATTCGTCTTGGGAAAAAGACTAATTCAAACCAGACCGTTCCAACATGGGTTATCATGAAAACTTCGCGAAAAGTAACCACTCATCCGAAAAAAAGAAGATGGCGTTCTAGTAAAATAAAACCCTAGGAGAAAATCCCTATGAGTGAAACTCCCTCTGATTCAATAATCGAAGAAAGGATTTACACTATTCCTTTCGGAAAGAGTATCTATGGCCGAAGAATCCCCCGTCCTCGGAGAACTCCAAGAGCAATGCGCCACCTCAAAGCATTTATCAGGCGTCACCTTCGGTGTGATGATGTTATTATTGACCCCGAAGTCAATGAATATATGTGGGAACGTGGAATTCAACATCCCCCCAGAAAAATAAGAATTCGAGCTGTAAAAACTGAGGATGATATTGTAACGGTTTATCTTGCATAGTATCATTCCTACTTTTGGAGACGGAGTTTTTTTTGTATTAGGGGTTAAGAAATTGGAAATTGAATTCATCGATTTTCTCGGTAGTATTCACATTGGAGTCAAGATGATTGTTACAGAAAATATAGCGTTTCTCCCAAATAACACACCAACATCTCTAAAAGACACCGTACACCGACTTCTGCAAGTAGAGATAACACAAGTTCCAGATAATATTATTGGCTCTTTAGTTGTTGGAAATTCTTTTGGAAGCGTTATCTCAAATGTGATTAGCTCAGAAGTGTTAAATCAAATGAAAACAGCAGAACTTCCAATTTATCAGTCAAATGAATTCTTCGCGTTTGGTAATGTCGTTCTTGCGAATGATTTTGGAGGCTTAATCTCTCCAATTGTTCCTCCTACAATTAAAAAAGCAATATCCGACACATTGAATATCCCTTTGGAAACCAAAAAAATTGCTAATTCTGATCTAGTGGGAAGTCTCGCATTTGTGACAAACCACGGGGGATTGTTTACTCCACTTGCAACAGAGGAGGAACTCTCTGAAATAAAGGATATCCTCCACCTTAAACAGGTTGGAGTAGGAACTGTTAACAGGGGTTCAGAGTTTGTTGCCTCTGGACTTGCAGGAAATACAAAAGGAATACTCATTGGACGGGAAACAACAGGTATTGAGATAATGGAAATAACTCGCTGCTTATTTCAATGAGGCTAGTGAGAATAAATGGAACAATAACGAATCAATTTAAAGAAAGAGTAAAATTGAGTCAAATCGAAATCAAACTGTATCTGAAGGCTGTGGAAAAATGAAACCCAATGTGTCAGTAAAGATTTTTCGAATTTCGGGATCTTTCAAACAGAGAAGGCAAGTAACATCTTTTTCCCAAGAGTTATGCGCTCTAACCGAGGATGACGCCAAAGAAAAACTTTTTTCTGAATTCGGAAGCCGTAATCGTCTGAAGCGACGCCAAATTCAGATAACATCAATTGAAAATATCCCTCCAGAAGAGGTATCGGATCCTTTCGTTCAAAAGCTAATAACAAATGAATTCAAGATTCCCTATGAGGATTAATACATGTCAGAATCAACTATACCCGAGGATATTCTAAACCGCGTGAAAATACTTCAAGAAGAAATTGATCAGCTTCAACTCAACATTAGTACTATAGAACAACAGATTGCTATTCTTTTAAATGCTACTCATTCAATAAATGATGCAATCAGAACTCATAATGAATTAAAAACGAAAAAACCTGGCGATGAAATATTAGTTCCTGTTGGAGGTTCCAATTACATTTTATGTACATTAAAAGATCCCCAACAAACATTTATTTCGCTAGGTTCAGGAGTAACACTTCTTACAGGGCTTAAAGACTCGGAAGAAAGAAACAAAAACCAGATTGAGAACCTAGAAAGAAATATAAAACAACTCCAAGAACAAAACTTACAGTTTTCCCAAATGTTGAATTCACGAAAACAAGAATTGGTAAAAATCGCTCAAAAACATCAACTTCTGCGTTAATATTAATTAGATAAGAAGCACAAATCGTCATTGTGTTATAATCTTGAATAAATATAACAATTTTCTCGGAGGTTATAACCAGAATTGTCAGTCTTGAGAAAGGGAGTCACTGATTTTCTCGAAAAGATTTCCACTTATGAAATTAGTGAAAAAAACATCAAAAAGGCTATCAGAGAATTCGAACTATTACTTATTTCAAATGACGTTTCGTTAAATGTGGCTAAAGAAATTTCTAAAAAACTTACGGTAAAAATGCTAGGTAAAAGAGCAAAAAGATTTTCTGATCTATCAAAAATGATACCACTTTTTGCAAAACCCATCCTAATTGACATTATTTCTCCTGATAAACCCGTTGATCTTGTTGAACAATTAAAAAATCATCGAAAAGTTTCTGCACAAACCACTACAAAACGACCTCTTGTATTTCTATTCCTAGGGATAAATGGCACAGGAAAAACTACAACGATAGCAAAGATGTCTTATCTATTAAAAAAAGAAGGATTCCAAATCATCCTCGCAGCAAGTGATACATTCCGTTCAGGAGCTCAAGAACAGTTAAAAATCCATGCGGAAAGAATTGGAGTAAAAATAATTACAGGAAAATATGGGAGCGATTCTGCAGCAGTAGCATATGATGCTATTGCTCATGCAAAGGCAAAATATGCAGATGCCGTCTTAATAGACACCTCTGGGAGAATGGCAATTAACAAAGATTTAATGCAAGAAATGAAAAAAATTCATCGTGTTTCAAATCCTGATTACACTATCTTAGTGGTTGATGCTTTGGCAGGGAATGATGCAACTGAACAAGCAAAAGATTTTCACAAAGAAATCCCATTAAATGGAATTATTCTTGCAAAAATGGATGCAGATGCTCGTGGAGGAGCTTTAATATCTGTCACTTATGCTACTGGGGGGGTTCCTATACTTTTTCTAGGAACGGGTCAGGAGTACAAGAGCCTTGAGCCTTTTCACCCAAAGAAATACGTAGACAAATTAATGATGTAATTTTTTGGAAAAAGGAATTAAGTATGAATTGTGTACAATGAGGGTATAAAAAGGGGGAAATATGTTTACTGCAATTCTGTATAGAGGGGAATCTAATTAAATCAGAATTCTAAATTAGCATTTTCCTCTAAAACCTTTTCTTTCAATACTTCAGCCTGTTTTGAGGTTTTTGCGAGGAAAAAACTGACAGTTTTATCCGTAATGTATCCTGAATCTAGGGATAAGGACATTGCTTGGAAAATGGCATTTTTCAAAAGAATAAAAGTTGTTTGTTCGGAATAATACGAAACTTCAGGATTAATCGCCAAAGACAGAGCATCTAGATAAGCTTTTTTCAGATTTGAGAGGATTTCATTCTCATCAACATCTAAAATGCTACCCTCAAAAAGTTCCCCATTTTCTAATACAACAGCAAGCTTCAATCCTATCTTAAAAGGTTGAATTCCGAGTCTAGCAAGTACTGCTGTGTGGGACTCGGTTACCGTATCACCTGCGGATAAAACTTTAGCAGTTTTGATAATCCTAATTTTCCCTTTTTCAATTCTTGTCTGTAATCCTATTACCCCAAGCTCACTTATTATTGGGCCAGGGTCGAGATTAGTAAGACCTTCCGAAATATAAACGTCAACAGGCGATATTTGGCCAGTTTTTGCTGGAGCGGGGACTTGGTTCTGATTCAAGAATTTTTGAAGCTTGAATGGATTCGTATCCGAAAAAATCATGGCGCAAGAACCGTCAATATAAGAAACAAGCTTTGACAGACCTTCCTTGCCTACCTTCTCTAAAGCTATGGTTTTTATAGTATTTTTTGCTACTTTGATTACAGCTTCAACTTCTCCTGATCTCATTGAGGATCTAATACCTTGAAGGGCTTTTGAACTAATACCACTTAAATTTACCAAACCAACAACAGAACTTTGCTCTGCTAGGTTAATTATTGTCTCAATTTGATCCTTTTTTTTGTCGTATCCTCTTTCAGATTGAGATGTTGAGACTGCCATGGTAGACACCTAATGATTATCTTTTTCTTTGGTATTGCTTTTGAATCTGAGTCTCCTCTTGTACGTCTTCGGCAAGAGGGCTTTTTCTTTTGAGATTAATAAGTTAATTAGTTTAATCACCACTTGATTAATTCACTGACTTATTACTAAAAGTATTCATAGCTCTTCCTAGAATAACTATTGAGATAAAGTCACCGAATACTATTGATTTTTTCTAGGTTCTTATAATGTACAATTTCATTGATTCTATTCTTCCTCCCTGTTAGAAAACTGAAATTTGTTTGTTCCTTTTTTCAAAAAACAGGTTCTTCCTCCTCATCCTCCTCCTCTTCACTTGGTTGAACGAGTTTTACTGAATCTGCGTGAAGGACAATAGGAATAGTAACACTACTTGTTAGTAAATCGACAGTTATTTCTTCTCGTGCGTGGTATATCGAAGAAATTCGAGCTCTTGATCCTTTAAAAGGTCCGTCAACGATCTCCACGATGTCATTCTCTTTCAATCCTTCAATGACTGGAGTAGGTATAAGATGACCTTCTAGCTCTTCAACTGGAACACGACCCAATTGTTTACCAATATAGTGAGCGTTTTCAATAGCATATGCGATGTCTTGGACGTCCCCTTCGATAAAAAGATATCCCTGAATCTCTGTAACTAATACTGTCTTAATGTCAAGGCCTTTTAATTCCGCACGAGTAGCAACAGACTCAGCTGCGTTAAATTCCTGGCCCTTTTTCACTTTAAAACAGAAAATACCTACTTTTTCCAGCAAAGTGACCACTTGTTTAAATATTTAAGATAAATACTTTGATTTACTGATTAAATGCTAATAGGGATTTCGAAGCAAAACACTGAAGATTATAAATCGAATAACGTATGCTATCAGCCCAAGGATTGTCATTCCTGCCGCAGTTATCTTTATGACCAAAAAAACCTCTGATCTATCTGGTTTTTTAGCTAGCTTTAGTATTCGCATCGCTCTTTTATAAAATCCTGCTGTTCCTATTCTACTAGTATCTACTGACATAATATTCACTTCAATTAATGAGTTGAGTCTGTTAAAATGAGCTGGGGTTTAATTGTAAGTGACATCAATTCTTGGAGAAGTAATTTAAAAGCATAGGACACA
>CP070760.1:292319-300454 GCA_020348965.1 Candidatus Heimdallarchaeota archaeon
CAGTTGCAGGATGGCTTTCTCCATCAAGTTGACAATGGAAAGATCTTCGTTCAGTTGGTTTGGAGGGGACTCCTTCAGGTTGAATCGGAGAAATGTCTTTGGAAAGCTAACCACCCATTTTGTCTCTTGTGAGCCTATAAAGTAATTATTGTATCTCCCCGTTGGTTTTTCAGCTATCGGAATGATGTTGTTGCTCCCTATGAACTCTAATTGAATTGTAGTATAAGTTCCTTTTTTCTTAGTTATTTCTTCTTCCAGAGGCTCATCGTTTTCTGCTTCAGTTTTGCCTGAACTGATGATATTAAATTTGATTCCATTAATTCCAAACCCAACCGCCATCTGAGAATTTTCCGTGTAATAGTAAATGGCTTCAGTCTTCTGCCCTTTGTTTTCCAAAAAACCTCCCGTGAATCCACTCAAAGTCTTTTCTACATTCAATCTTAGCTCTTCGTTTAATGACAGCTTTTCTCCTTCAATAGAGCTTAGAGAAGCTAATCGGGGCACATTTTGGGTCTTGAGTTGGAATTCGTTCCTTTAATCTTGTTCTCCAGTGATCGTGAAATTGCCTCCTTGAAATGAACTGATAGTGACTAGCAAAAACAAAAACAGTATCATTCTTTTTCCTTTCATAAGTTCTCACCCTAATTGCTTCTTACTCTCATTCAATCTTTGAGAATCGAGTTAAGTGCTATTTTGCCTCATCTAGGATCTTTTCACCAGTAGTAATCCATCGTCACAACTGTTGGTCCCTGTATTTCTGGCTTGGCTTCCTCTTCTCTCTGTTCTCAAGAAAGGTTAACTGGAGTAGTATACCCTATCATTTCTCCCTGTAGACATTTTCAGGTGGAAACGAAAAAGCGTTCTAAACTCTACTCCTCCACAATTTTAGATCATAATGGTGTTATTTTTGATAAAAATCGTTGTGTTTTTATTTTTCAGCTTCTCTATCATAAATCCAACGAGTCAAGTACATATAGGGAGTATCGATTAAACCTAAGAACCATTTTGTTATAATTTGACCAAAAATCATTGTAATAATCAAGTCAATAGGATCAGGAGATAATCCAAATATAAGTGGAAAACCATAGAAAGCTAATGGGACAAAGATGATAGAATCGATAGCTAAGCTTAGAACGTCACTAAACACATTTCTAATCCATAAATATTTCCACCAGTCTTTCCCTGTTTCATACTTGGTCTGAATCCATGTCCTAACGCGATCATATAGCCACGCGTCAAATCGTTCACTTATTAGAAATGCAATCCATGATGCAAGAGTTATAGTTGGAACTGGTAAAAATTCAGTTAAGGGGTCGGTTCCCCATTCTGGTACTGGAATGTATCCAGCTATGAATAACAAAATGACCATAATTATTTGGCTAATCAAAGCAATCCAGATCATTTCATAGACTGTTTGCCTACCAAATTTTTCGTTCACCATATCTGTGACTTGTAATGTGAATGGAAATACTATTACTCCTGCAGGCGCTAAAAGAGGAAGGAGACCAATATCAACTAATATCGATCCTAAAATCGGAATGTATTCTAAACCTAAATCAAACACAGCTGGTGCTTTTACGGCAAAAAATTGGGCAAGAGTTAGAAATAAAATATATATAGAAATTAATGCATGAGGTGAGTTCGATTTCGCTGTAAACCATGCACCTAAGTATGTAAGAACTCCTAAGATAATGAGAATTGCAATACCTACTATTAATCCTTCTAACATGTTTTAACTATCTCCATAGTTTACTCTGAGTTAAGAAATTCAAAGTCCTAATATACCCCGTAGGAAGATTATGAATACAAAGAGCTGAGCCACCGTAATAGTGAACCCTTCATAGATATCTAACCGTCTGTCATCAGTCATAGATGACTTTATCAAAAACAGTAGTAACCATGCGAACCCATATTGCACTAATAGGAACGGCATGGGTATTTCACCCGCGATATAATGCACTAGGGGGATTCCAAGGGGTGAGTTACCTTCAATTCTAAGTAGCGACCCGATAAATGAGAAAAGTGCGACTAACCCAGTCATTAGTAATAAATTTTGCATACTGCCTGCGATCAAATTTCCCAATCCTAATTCTACGCCCCCTTCATGTCTTACAGCAAGAAGAGCAATCGCGTGTTCTGGGATGGACGCAGCAGCACCAATAACGAAAGCAAGTTGAAATTCATTCAACGTGATTCCTACCTCATGGGACTGTTCGAGAAAGAGTTCCACCGAGGAAGAGATCATTTCACCTGCGAAGAAGATTGCTGCAAACGCGACCACAAGAACAATGATTAGGAAGTTCCGACTGATGACTGGTTCGTAATGCGCCTCATCCTTCTGTTCAAGTCTTTGCACTTTATTCTTTAGATTATGCCGTAGAATGAAATATAAGTAGAATAGATATACGATTACCATGATAGCTGCGGCTTCATATGGTAAGTGTGGGACTGGTAATTCTTCCCCCGCCGCTAAACCAAAAATTTCGAGACCAAATAACACTATTCCATACACAAAAATCGAACCCACTATGACTATGGCAACGCGGACGATTGGCACTTCAATTTGTAACACTTCTTCAGGAATAACGATAGATTTATCTCTTCTTAAATTCCCTAATATGACTAGAATGCCCAGCATCAATATATTAAAGCCCGTGGCGATAATAATAAACGCGATTGCAAACTCCACTTGCCCCGCAAGAATACTAAAACCACCAATAACTAATTCAGGGGAATTACTTGCTAAGCTTGATAAGACTCCCGACACATAAGGCGTCAGTCCCAGTTTCTTTCCTAAAAGTTCCATTCCTCCCACGGCTTTCTCTGAGGCGAGAATTGCCATTCCTAAACCAATAGCCATGAAAACGACTAAGAGAAGGGGGTCAAACTCCCACTTAAAGACCTGAAAACCGACGACCAAAATAGCAAAAATACTGAAAATTCCCTTATCACGATTTGTGAATTTCATTAAATCACCGTTTGGAAATCTCAGCTTTTGAAGTAAAGACAACTGTTGAGTTTTCCAGTGTTAAATCAGCCAGATTCTCCGATTTTCTTTCTTTTCTTAACGTGAGATCAAATAACATTAGTACCTTATTAAAGCTCAGATTGAAGAATGAGAATTCTGTAGTTATACTTGACGATTAGACGGAGATATGAGTTAGAATTCATAAATAAAAGTACATAAAGTCGCTAGGCACTCCATGCTGATCAAAATAGAGAAATCTTAATTTAAGAATATGCTTTTCTTTGGAGTCACGCTTCTGACAAGTTATCCTACTGCTTGGATATACTTTCCCTCGGCGTAATTTTTGAGGTCAATTAAGACCTTTCGCGGAATTCTCTTGCTTGATAGATGTTTCAACTCAACTCTCAACTCCCTTAGTTCATGGGCGAGTTCCCTCATTACTTCATCAAAATCTCTTATCATATAGACATCTACCAGCTCTGGGGCGTCATGAAAGATTTTTAATCGGGCTTCGGGGATATAAATGACCCCTCTTCGAATTAAACAAAAGATATTACGAAGGAGTGTAGTAGCTTCCTTCGGGGTGGTGACTCCCACACTGGATATGATTAAGTTCAAAGTTTGTCTTTCAGACTGTCGAAAAACTGAGCAGATCATGACTTGCCAGGCAAGCTCCTCAATTTTTGAGTCAGAATCTGATCGGGATTTTTGAACTCTCATACAGGTGATTAAATCCCGAGAAAATATAAAAACCAAACTAGAAAATCTCTTCGAGTATAAGGCCATTCTGGATGCCTGTCCGATTAAATTCCTATCATCGTTATTATAATTATTTTATCACTATTTTTTGGAAATCAACAAATATCCTCTGCTATCAGGATTTTTAAAAGGAAAAATATTTTTACTCACTTTTGAGTATTGAGTAATTATGAACATTATTCAGGAGAAATCTGTAGCTTTCACAATGTTGTTTTCTAAATAAGTTGATAAAATCTTAATCTGGGAGCTCTCACATCAAGGTGCAAGTAAAAATTGTATTCTGATCTGTATAATAGACTCAATCAGTATTATTCTCGTCTTGATCCTCATCACGAAACGTGGGTCCTCTGGATTAAGGGTAATAAAACTCCAAAAGAGATTTTCGAGGTAGCAATCGGAACTATTCTTGTGCAAAACACGAATTGGAGAAATGTGGATAAAGTTTTAGCCAACTTAAAATCGCAAAATGTCTTTTCTTTCCCACAAGTCTTGGAAATTAAGCAGGAAAAACTTGAACAACTAGTTCAACCAGCGGGCTTTTACAAGCAAAAAGCCGTCTATCTTAAATCCTTAAGTGCACTCTTCTTGAAATATCCTACTCGTGATACTTTACCCTCTCGGAAGGAGCTGCTTGAGTGTAGGGGGGTAGGAAAAGAAACTGCGGATTCAATTTTAGTATATTGTTTCCAACACCCCATTCCTATTGTTGGAACCTACACACGCCGCTTTTTGGCACGTTTCTTTGCTGAAAAAAATTATCTCAAGATGAAATATGAGATCATTCAGCAGGAGTTGAACGATAATCTTGAGAGGGATTTTGAGGTGTTTGGTCGATTCCATGCTTTAGTTGTGTGTCATGGCCAAAATTTCTGCCAGAAAAACACACCTAGATGCTTGCATTGCTTTCTACTTAACAACTGTCAGTATGGCCAACTACATGAATCTAATTCAGAGATTGCCAAAATTCAAACTCTCATCTCTAGGAAAACCAAAAAGAAGCCTTCCAAATAATCTTCAGCAGAGATATTTCTATTTTACTTTCTTTTCCTCCTCTTCTCTAAGGGTTCGACGCAAAACCTTCCCTACAGCGCTTAATGGAAGAGTTTCGCGTATTTCAATCTCTTTTGGGATTTTATACTTTGAAAGACCCTTCTCTGCATATTCCATAAGATCTCCAACTGTAGATGTTGCTCCCTGTTTAAGGACAACAAACGCTTTAGGTCTTTCCCCCCGATATTCATCAGGGACACCGATAATGGCTACATTTTCAATATCTGGATGCTGGAAGAAATACTCTTCAACTTCGCGAGGAAATACTTTGTAACCCGACGCAATTATCATATCTTTCTTACGATCTGATATAAAAATAAATCCATCTTCGTCCATATGACCAATATCACCTGTCATGAAGTACCCTTGAGTATTCATGACATATGAGGTTTCTTCTGGTTTATTCCAATACCCTTGCATCACATTGGGTCCCTTAATTCCGAGTTCTCCATCCTCTCCAATATTTAACTCCCTTTCCTTGTCGTCTAAATCGAAAACTTTGACGGAGATGTCAATAAAAGGAATTCCAACTGACCCAACCTTACGCTTGGTTGGCGTATTTGCACTAGCGATTGGTGAGGTCTCTGTCAATCCCCATCCCTCAAGGAGTGTTGATCCACTTGCCTGTTCGAAGTCTTTCATTACTTCAACTGGTAATGGTGCGGCGCCTGTTAAGCAAAAGTCGATTGATCTCAGGTCATAGTCATTGAACTGCGGATGATTTAGTAACGCGATAAACCCAGTAGGAACGAAAGGAAAAAAATGCGGCTTGTAGGTGTCAATTAGTTCTAATAACTCTGTGAATTTCCTCTCTCTTGGGTTTGGTATAAGAATAATTTCTCCTGCCAGAAAAATCGGGAGTATCATAGCTAGGGCACCCCCAAACAGGTGAAAAAGGGGTAGAGCCGCGATGAACCGGTATTTCCCCTTAACTGGTAATCCATTATAAATAGGAATCATCCAATGGTGCCCAGCATGACAGTTTGTGATCAAATTCATGTGGGTCAGTTTAACCCCTTTAGGTAATCCTGTTGTTCCTCCAGTGTAAGGAATCATTGCTACATCCTTTTTAGGGTCGATAACTGGCGCTGGGAAGGAGATCGTTTCATTATCTTGGATCATTTCTCCGAAAGGGATGTCTTCTGGATTCAATTTTACTATTTTCCCAAATATCTCTCCTAGGAATCCTTTTAGTCTTCCTAGGTACGGTTTAATGGATACAACAACAATACGTTCGAGATGATTCACTCTTTGAGCGACAGCATGGACCAGATCTAGAAATGCCTGCTCCCCACTCTTCACATCAATTGTCACGATTATTTTGGACCCAGAATCCTTGAGATGGTACTCTAATTCTTTTTGCGAAAACATAATGTTTAGCGGAGCCGCAATTGCACCTAATTTTTGAATTCCATAAAATGAAATCACAAATTCAGGAAAATTGGGCAAAAAAAGGGCAACACGGTCATTCTTCCGAACCCCAATTTTAAACAAATGTTTAGCAAAATTAGTTGACATCTCATCAAGCTGTTGATAGCTAATTTTTGTTGTTTTGAATTGTTTTCCTGCAAGTAGTAATGCCGTATTTTCAGGGAATTCTTTAGCACTTTCTGTTAAGGTATCAGCTAGACTTTTTATTGGATAGTCCAAGGTCTTTGGAATATTTTCTGGATAGCTGCTATACCAAATCGGAATGTCTTTCATAATAATTTTCTTCTCGGGTTCAATGAGTAGTTAAGTCAATTGATCTGGTCAATCTAATGCCTCAAATATCTTTTGACGGAGATAATTCAGTAGATTCTGTTCATCAGTAACGTCGCAATGAGCTAGATCGGATGCTTCAAAAATTAATTTATCATTAAGTAATACACTCGGAAGTGTCTTGATGTTGTGCAAATAAGCCAAAGATGGATCCTTATCTGGATGAATCTCCTTGATCGGCATATCTAACTGTTTTGCAAGTTTTCTCATGGCATTTGCAACTTGTCTATTTGGAGGATGTGTATCCTCTGGTATAAAGATAGTAAAGGTGGAAGATTTTCCCATTAGTTGCCATCACTTTTTCTTTTTTTTCCATTCAGAGGCAAGAATGTCCATAACAATGGCATCGAGATGTTGTCCATCTGAAAAATAAGCTTGGCGTCGTCTTCCAGTTTCAACAAAGCCAACCTTCTTGTAGCAAGAGTAAGCTCGTTCATTATTCTCATACAAATCAAGTTCCACCGAGTGAAGATTTAGAGTGTAGAAAGCGTAATCAATGATTAGTTCTAATGCCTCTGATCCGAGTCCTTGACTCCAGTAATCGGTGTTGAAGATAGCAATACCTATTAATCCCCTTCGACTAATTGGATTCATTATTGAGACTTCTACATTTCCGATGTATAAGTTCTTACTTTTCAGAATAATACCAAATACATAGCTTTTCCCTTCTTTCCTCCTTTTCCAGGTATTTCGGATCCAATCTCTTTCTTCTTCTATTGAGTGGGGAGTAAATGCAAGTAAGAACCGTTTTACCTCCTTTTTATTCCAGTGTCGCATCAGTTCATCTACATCTGAAAGTTCTAATCCTCGAAGAGAAACTTGTTTTCCTTCTAACAACCGAATTCACCGTAAGGCGCTGTTTAAATTCATCTATTGGTTACAATCCAGGTTACATTTGGATGTAGCCCATAATTCAATTATTTTCAATTTGATCTTAAATTTTTAGAATTCATCCTTTTCAGTGCGTATGTGAGACACGCGATCAAATCGTCAAGTTCCTCCATCCTTTGAGGATTTTTTATGCGACTACAGGAATATATTAATGAAAAAGGGCTTAAAGCAGAGATTGTTGAATTTAATTCTTCTACAATGACGGTTGATGAGAGTATCGTTGCTTTAGGTTGCAAAGCTAATGAAATTATTAAATCGATGATTGTCGTAACTGATAGTGAGGTTTTTTTTCTTGTTATTCTCCAAGGAAATCGACGAATTAAAACAAGAAAGCTGAAAAAACTGCTTAATGTTAAGGATATTAAACTTGCTTCTCCTACACAAGTTTTGAAAACTACTGGGTATAATGTCGGGGATGTCCCTCCTATAAGTGTCAATTTACCTATTATTTTAGACAAACTTGTTATGAAACAGGCTGAGACAAAATTATATGGGGGTGGGGGAGCCCCTCAAAGATTATTAGCTATTTCTGTTGAGGAGCTGTTAAAAAGCATTGATCCCATTATTGCTGATATTTCAGTGCCGATTTAGAATCCTGCCTGATTTTCGCAAGCTTGACCTCTGAATCATCTTTTCCTTCGTTTCGACATATGCTTGAAACTAAGTAACAGAATACAAACAAATCCAAGTCCTGATTCCAGAGAAA
>CP070760.1:300554-308583 GCA_020348965.1 Candidatus Heimdallarchaeota archaeon
AATCATCAATAGTTTCACCTGTCATCGTAGTATTAACCATTTCCAATTTTACTGGTGTAGTACCATTAGGAAGAGAATAGTAGATCGATACTGAACGAATACCTCTATCATCGTGGAAGCTAGCAGTAATATTGACTGGTACATCAGTCAAAGTGACATTTTCAATTATTAGAGGAACTGGAGGAGGAATAGATATATCATCTACACCCCCATCAATGTCTATAGTGGTAACTCGTGGAATAAGAGAATCGATAAACACCCAATGTGTCCCCGAAACCCCCACACGACCCATTTTACCTTCCACAATGTCAGAGACATTTGCCCGAATGGTAACCCAATTTTCAATATTTGTTAAATTACTTAGAGGGATAATGGCTCTAAATAACTGCTCACCAGCAAACTCGTCAACATAATTTAATGCTAAAACTGTCCAATTTATTTCCCCCTGAAGTCTGTAATATGCAACTCCACTGCTTGTATTTATAGTGCCCTCTCCGTCGTTATCTGTGACAGATACATTTAGAACATAGTTTTCCTTTGGTTTGACAGTTTGACCAGATGAATCTGGAAAATTAACATCAGGTGCAAAGTCCATAAGAAAATTATAGGTGGGACTAGTGGAACTTTGGTTCAAATCATCGAAAGAGGTAATGTAATAATCGACAAACGTAGCTTTGTTTGCTGCTGGAATGACCCAATTACATTGATGACGATAGATATTGAGGAAGGAAAAATAAGCAAACTCTGGATAAGGTGGTGGTTGTACAACATCCCGAAAAGTTACCGCATGAACCATGTACCCTGATGTAGGAATGGTACTTGTAAAATTAACATCATCTAAGTCTGTCGTTTCTCCATAAGCACCAACCTCAAATACAGTGTGCCAGATACCTGATGTGGTGTTCTTTGCCTTAATAAGAACATAAACAAGTCTTGTTAGACCCTCTGAAACAACCGTAAGATCGATCTCCGATACATCAGACGTATTGAAGAGATAATCGCCATATCGATATTTTGAAGGTGAATCAGTCCTTATACCAGTTTCAGTGATGAAACCAGTATCTTGAAAAGCAAAATCTATTTCGCTGACAATAATACTTCTAGTCGTACCATTGATTGTGCTGTTAAATGAAGTACCATTTACCGTATATTCCCAAAATAACGTGGCATTCTGGACTCCATCCTCATCATTAATAGGAACAGTGATATTAACAGCTTGATCACTATTAGGACTTGTATTATTCAAAGATGGTTCCCCGATCGTTGGACCATCATTGGCAGATATAGCAAAAGTCGCTTCTAATGGTTCTTGCAAATTTCGTAATATCGAGGTGTTTGTTTCTAACATTGATGCATTTGAATTAGTAGTTCCAAGAAAAGCTAAAATTAACACAATAAATAATAAATTTACTCTTTTCATCTTATCAATCACGTCCTAAAAAATAACAATCCAGATTCAAAATTGGCCTGATAACTCTTTAAGCTTTTTAAACATCTAAATCTTATAGTACTAATAATAATTCTGAACATTCGAGTTGACAGGTTTCTTAGGTATATTACATAAAGATTTTCTTTTAAAAATGCACCCTAGAAAGAATGTTCGAATATTTTTCATAAATAAATAGGCTTAATGTTGAATGAGATCTATGACCAATAAATTTTTAGCATCTATTCTTATTTTTAATATGAAGTAAGAACCCTCCCCTAATCCTTTTTATTTCTAAGTAGAAGAGGTATATGATATGGTAAACGAAGATCTGCTCAGAAGTCTATTTGTAAAGAAATCACTGAAGAATAACGATAATGGCTTTCAATTACAAATGAAAAACTCCATAAGTGACGCAACAATTGTTGCTCCGATTAAGCTGGAAATCAAGGGGGAATCAGTCGAGAGGGAGAAATATAAAGATTTTGCTATTGATATTGATGGAGAAAGGATTAATAATAAAGATATTGACAATCAGAACCCTGCACGATTCTCTGTTAAATCAGTAGCCACATTATTCTTTGAAAGAGATAATCCGTTACCAAAAGAGAAATACAAAATTAGATTCAGCAAGTTATTAACAGAAGAATATGGAGATCTTCCATTTGGAATGAAAGAACGAATCCGTGAATAATTATCCCCTCTTTTCAAAAATATTAAGTGTAGTCAATTTTTTAATACCATTCCTTTCTTTTTTATTCCTTGTTGGGAAGTTCTTTCCGACAGAAGTCATTCAGTATTTCTTTTTCTACATGTTAAGGTATATTGGGAATTAATTGATCTAGCGTGAACTCTCAGAAAGATTCTTAATCACACCATTTCCTTATTGTATAAACTAATCTAAAGGCTGAATGATGAAAATGGAACAACAAGAGCGACTTTTCAAAGATGATGAATTGATCAAGTGGATCACAGACATAACTGATGCGGAGATAGCTGAGGTTCATAAAAAGAGCCTAGTTCCTTTTTATGATCAGCTATTTGTTGAGGGTCACGGTTCCTATTTAAAGGATTCAACAGGAAAAGAATATTTGGATTGTACTTCCCAAGCATGGACGTGTAATATTGGATTTGCTAACCCTGATGTCGCATTTGCTGTAAGTGAACAATTAAAACGGTTGACGCATGTACGATATGGCTTTCCAACGATTCCACGCGTCAAATTTATTCATAAATTAGCCAGTATCACGCCTGGGAACTTGAAAAAGATTGCCGTCAATGCTATGGGAGGGGGAGCAGCTATCGAAGCAGCATTACGATTAGCTATGATTAATAAACCTGATGCAGAGCATTTCTACACTTTTACTAGAGGGTATCACGGAAGTTCTCTAGCTACTATGACTCTTTCCACGCGGTTCGCTGGTGTCACCCGTTTTCGACCTTGGGGGCTCGATCGAGTTTCGAAGATACCTTTTCCATACTGTTATCGTTGTCCAATGGGACAGGAGAGTGAGAAAACCTGTCATCTTGAGTGTTTAGAACTAGCGAAACAAATGATTGAGTATGGATCGGTTGACAAGGTGTGTGGAATATTGATGGAACCACTTCAAGCACCAGGTGGTCATATTCCTGCTCCTGAAAGATACCTTAAGGAACTTCAGCATTTTACTCGTGAAAATGATATATTCTTAATCTTTGATGAATCACAAGTTTTTACTCGTATTGGCTATTGGTTCTCTTCAGACTACTATGATGGTGTTGTTCCTGATATTACCTGTTTAACAAAGGCTGTTGGTGGAGGGTTACCAATGGGGGTCACCATTGCAAGAGATGATTTAACTGGGTTTAATGCAGCAGAGGAACATACTACGTTTGGAGCCAATCCACTTATGTTTGTCTCTGGTTTGGTATTTCTCAACTACATTGAAAAAGCGGATCTTTTGAAAAACACCCGTGAGCAGGGAGATTATCTTACGTCCAAATTAAAGCAATTACAGAAAAAATACGACGTGATTGGAGATATTCGATGCCCAGGTTTGTTCATTGGAGTTGAACTTGTGAAAGATCCTGAGACTAAAGAACCTGCAAATGCTCTGTGCTCTGATCTCATTGAGGAAGCAACAAATCAAGGAGTAATTTTTGGTCATTCCGCTCCAATTTCCTCGGATACTGGCAAGCTTTTCAGGAATGTTCTTAAGATTAAACCACCATTAATAATTACTCATGAGGACTCTGATCATATTATAACAGTCTTTGAATCAGCATTAGAAGAAGCTATAGACTATATGTAGGAAGAACTCAAGAGTTGATTAATGTGACTGATAAAAAATTTTTAGCATATGATCTGGGGACGACAGCAACCAAAGCTGTTCTTATTTCTAACGATATTCAGTTCATTGATTCTGCAGTAGAAGAATATAAAACATATTTTCCCCAACTAGGATATGTTGAACATGATCCAAAGGATTGGTGGCGTACAATTGTATCTACAACGAAAACACTCCTTGAAAAAACAAGTACTCATCCCGATGAGATTGCAGCGGTAACCTTCTGTTCACAAATGCAGGGGTTAACTCCTGTAGACGCGCAGGGTAACCCATTGATGAACTGTATGATTTGGTTGGACGCCAGGGGGGCAGAATATCTGAAAAAACTCTGGCCTTGGCCCCGTGTTATGGGGTATTCTCCTTATCGATTATTTCGTAAATTCCTAAAAATAACTGGAGGTGCCCCTGGTCTAACAGGAAAAGATCAAATTCCCAAAATTCTATGGTTAAAAGATAAACATCCAGAAATGTATGAAAAATCCTACAAGTTTTTGGATGTGAAAGATTATGTGATCTTTCGATTAACAGGGGAAATGATAACAAGCACTGATTTTGCATTTGTCTGGTGGCTGCTTGACACACGAAAGAAAGAAGGAATGGCTCTGAATCAATGGTCTAAGGCTCTTTGTAAAATGTACAAAATCGATATGGAGAAGTTACCTGAAGTAAGAAAGCCTACTGACATCATTGGCTCCTTAACCAGTGAAGCGGCGAATGCACTCGGCCTTTTAAAGGAAACACCCATCGTCTGTGGTGTTGGTGATTTAACAGCAGCAGCTATCGGATCAGGTGCGGTGTTAAACGGTGAACTCCATTGTCAAATAGGAACTTCAGGATGGGTTGCGGGTCATGTATCTGATAGAAAAGTAGATATTAATCACTATACTGGATGTGTCGGATCTGCATTCCCTGACCAATTCTACTTAGTCTTAGCACATCAAGAAATTGCTGGAGCATGTCTTGAATGGGTAAAGAACAACATTATTTACTATGAAGAGGAATTACTTGCGAAAGAGAAGAAGCAGGTCTATGAGATTTTTGATGATTTAGTCTCCAGTTGTACCCCTGGAGCGAAGGGAAAAGGTGGTACTTATCTAATGTTCATGCCGTGGTTTGCAGGGGAGCGTGCTCCGCTAGATGATGATCATGTCCGTGGTGGATTGATTAATCTCTCGCTGGACCATGATAGGAGACATTTACTTCGTGCTGTCTTTGAAGGTGTAGCTCTTAATGCACGATGGGCATTAGAGACAGTTGAAAATATGTATTCCCCTGTTAACTCGCTTTCAATTATTGGTGGTGGGGCTAAGTCTGATGTCTGGTGTCAGATTTATGCTGATGTGCTTAATAGAACCATTCGCAGGGTAAAAGATCCCCAAGAAGCTGGTGCGCTAGGGGCAGCCATTGTAGCGAAAATGGCTCTTGGGGAACTCGAAGATGTCAGTGAAATAAAGGAATTTATTCATTTTCACAAAGAATTCAAACCCAACCCTGAGTATCGGGAGCTCTATGACTCATTGTTTAAGGAATTCCAACAGCTCTATCGTCAAAATAAAAAATGGTTTAAACGAATGAATGCGCGCTGATTTATCTGTAATTAGACGTCTTCGAACATCATAGAATTATGCTTGAACTTTCGCCATATCCTCAGGAAATTTCGTTTCTAGATAGTTTTTGATTTCTGCTCCCTCAATCTGATCATAGAGAGTGTCAGGGTCAGGTATTTTCAGGCGTGTCCAGATTAATAGATCTTTGCCTATCTGAACGCTCTTACGCATGGAGTCTGTCTCGTTCACTATGAGGATCACTGAAAAGTCTGATTCTTCAACTCGGACTAACTTATAATTATCACTTACCTCTGATACACCCTCCTGGCTTCGTTTCATTAGAATTTCTCGTACGCCAGCACCCATAGACGCTTCAGCAAAGGTGTTGACGGCAGAAAACATACTTGTTAATAAAGCTGGATCATAATGGGTCTGACCGTGCGTGGAGGCACTACTACCAACTAGGAGCCCTGAATCCGTCTGATAAATACATATATTATGAATATGAACATTTGGTAGAATGATTTCTCCTGTTAGGGTTTCAATTAACCAGTCGAATGCTTGATAAAAATTGACTCCTGACTTTGCAGACATGTGAAAAATGTTAATGGCACGAAAATTGCCATTCTGTTGAATGTCATACAAATCAAAGTGTTTGAGTAATGTAACATAAGGGTCAACGCCAGAAATATCCGCTTTATTTGCTGCAATGAGGAGTACTGCATTTTCTGGAATACTGGGCATGGCATTGTAGAGTGCTGCTTTGCTTGATGCGAATGAATCAGGGTTTGCACAATCGACAACAAAGACTACAGCGCTGGAGAGGCGTAAATAATCACCCCACAACATGTGAAAGCTTTCTTGTCCACCTAAATCAAACGCCTGAAATTGTACATTTCGATATTCAAACGAATCAACATTTAACCCCATCGTTCTGATAGTTGTTGAATAGAATTCCCCTGTTCTTAAGCGGTGTAGAATGGTGGTTTTGCCTGCGTAAGCCTCGCCAATGAACGTAATTAACTGACTCTCTTGTTTAGCTGGAGAAGGATCTTCTTCCTTTTTTTCAAGTCGTCGAAAGAGTCGTTTCAGTAACGAAATTTGGGTTTCCTCCTGAGAACTAGAGGAATTGATGCATTATATCTGATGATATAAAATTTCTTGAGGTAGATATGAACCTTTCTCGAGAAAACATCAGCAACTTTATAACATTTCCTTTAATGAAATATACTTCCGACAAATATCTCGTATCTTTTTCAAAATAAGATGAGATAGTTAGAAGGTTGAATGAATAAAAAATATAGCTTTAAAGTTTGTATCGAGAAGTTTCTGAACTTAAATTATACTAGAGAAGGGTCAGAAGCAAATCATTTCAATCTTCCCTAATATGAACCTTTTTTCAGGTAATTTCTGAATGAATTCATATCATCACATTTTTTAAAAACATGAAAATGGTATTTCTTGAGTGTATGAAACATAAAGAGAAATGTCGAAAAGAGTATTGCTTGAAAATCATTAGCTATTTTGAAACTAAACCGAGGTAAAAGCAATTGAGTACGTATGGATTCGAGGGTACATTAGTTTATTGTGAGTTTGATACGAAAAAAGGCCCGACAATCCGTGCCATGTACCCTGAAGACTTAGAGCCTGAAGAGATGAAACGAATACCTCAGATGAGTATGCCAGGTATGGGACAACAAGATGAATTTTTTGATGAGTCTGGGGCAGGTTTTACTGTTTTCCAAGTTTCGGAAGAACGGGTTGTGGCGAGTTTTTACAAATTTCTCCGAGGTGGTGTTCGGACGTTAAGTGGGTCATCGGTTGCTAGTATTTCTTTTGTTACTGAACACACAATCAATCCTTTTCGGTTTAAACCATTCTTAGAATTAATTCTTACTCCTATGTTCCGAGTTGTCGTTGATAAAAAGACTCTAAAGCAGATTCATGAAGCCATATCCTCATCTGGAATGATTAACAAAGAGCTTTCTGTTAAGGGGCCTCCTATTCGTGTCAAGGCACGCGTCATCGGTGATTTAGAGTTGCCTATGAACTATGTGGAGTTGGGAAAAGAATTAGGCCGTGTATAATCATAAGTATGCGTCTTGACTTCTTACGACCAGTTTCTTTTGACGAATGGTTATCTCTCGGAACACAAGCTTGAACGTGATAATTACTAGAAAGCACGCTAGGGCAACACCACCTAATAATAAGAAGTTTGCATAAAAACCCTCTCGGTCTGCTAAATACCCATAAATAGTCCAGGCTATAGCTCCAGCTAACGTTGCTCTAACAAATTATACTCCAAAAGAAGAGGCCATACCATGAAAGGGGCCAGTTATTTCACTCATTATAGTTTAATCGTATTTATGGTGAAGGGAATCTAAGCAAAACTCTTTTCCAATCAAATAACTTCATCAGGTACCACAGAAAAGGTAATGGATTCGACACAATTTGTCAGTGACTACTACAAACTCTAGCTATAATCGAATACAACTACTTTTATTCATGTCAATTTCTCATTTCATCCATCATGTCGAACTCTACGCCTTTCCGGCAATGGTCATACTTATCTCTCAAGAAATTTCCATGAGCTACTTAGAAATCGGAATTCTTGGCTCACTGCCCATCCTAATTATGGCAATAACCTCACCAGTAGTTGGTTATTTAAGTAAAAATGCTCGATTAGGTTTTACTATACTCTTACTAGGTATTTTCTTATTCGCTCTTTC
>CP070760.1:308683-316661 GCA_020348965.1 Candidatus Heimdallarchaeota archaeon
AATTGTCCAGAGAAAAAGAAAAGCTTCCCGATATTCCTCAACGAAAATAGCAACGAGAATCAGCACTAATCCTATAACAATGAAAATAACATGAGTGAGTATTCGGACGTTTTCAGACCAGTTCCTTTGCTTGGAATGGCAAAGTAAAAGTAAAATATTCCAAAGATATATCCACGAGCATTGAATGATGGATAAGGGATGAAATAAAACGACAAGAATGACATTGCACATTATTATTGCGGAAAGCCAGACACCGATAGAAGACCCCATTATAAATGTTGTTTGAAAGATAAACAGAAGATTCAGGAGGCAATACCCTAAAAAGGGGCCAGTGAGAAGAGACCCCAGCTTTCTAAGATAGTCATCTCTCTCGGATTCTTTTACCACAACAAAAGAATCTTCGTCGAATGGGATTTACTGCACGTTCCCTTCATCCAAATTCTTAAATTAGTAAAGAAGTTAAAATCAATTCCTAGATGTATTAATCTATGCAAATATGTTTTTAATATTATTCATTTCTCGTAATTAGAAAAAGAGCCGACAGACCTCAGATATTCATACTAAAGGATCATAATACAAGAAAAACGAGCAAAAGTTAGACCTTATACTTTCACATTGAATCTGTTGTTTCCTGAAGCGACCTGACGAGAGGGCTGCCAACTTTCCACAATTTGTGAGAAAATGAGCCCGTGTGCGATTAGTGGCAGCTTTTTTTGGTTAACTATTAACCATTTCCTTTATAATAAATGCTCCAGTATTTTCTTCCCTCATATTGTCATTCTGAACTCTATAAATGTATATTGACTCCTGTTATAGAATAATTTCGTTTCTCCTTCTCTTTCTTTTTCTGAGGAACAAAAATATACCCACAGAAATAGCTACCAGAAGTGAAAAGCCTGGAGTATCTGAATCGATGTCATCAGTTGTTGTGGCAGTAGTCGTTGTGTCAGTAGTTGTAATAGAACCTACTAGAGGAAAACGATCAATGCCACTTCCATCCCCACTAATCTCATAGGGAGTATCCCAAAAGGTTCCATCATTTGAAGCACTTGGGTAGTTGGTGAGATAATCATCTTCCCAAAAATTGCCTGTTGTACCATTATCCCATCGATTATCTATGCAATCATCTTCTTCATAACCTTGATTATCTGTATTTCCGTAAATATGATTAAAATAAATTGTATTGGTGCTGCTCTCAGACGACAGATAGATTCCATTCCCATTGTCATTGACAGTATTCCCAGAGAGAATGTTATTACTCGAAGAACTCAGATAGATTCCATCATCATAGTTGTCATTAGCAGTATTCCCTGAGAGAATGTTATTACTCGAAGAACCCAGACAGATTCCATCATCATAGTTGTCATTAGCAGTATTCCTTGAGAGAAGGTTATTACTCGAAGAACCCAGATAGATTCCCTTATAGTGATTGCGAATCGCGATATTCTCGGAAAGCCTGGAATTGCTCGATTGGGACAGATAAATTCCATATTCGTTATTGTCATTTGCAGTATTCCCTGAGAGTGTGGTATTTGGCGAATCTTGCATTTGGAGTCCACTCTCACTGTTATAACTTGCCATATTCCCCGAAAGGGTGTTGTAGCTCGAACTAGACAGAAAGATTCCATCATACCCATTATTATTGGCAATATTCTCTGTAAGGGTGTTATTACTCGAAGAACCCAGGTAGATTCCCTCTGCATCATTAGTACCTGCGGTATTCCCTGAGAGAATATTGTTATTCGACCAAGAAAGAGAGATGCCACTTCCCCAATCATTATTACTTACAGTGTTCTGGAAAAGCGTGTTGGCGTTCGAAAAGCTCAGAGATATTCCGCCCACCTCATTATTATTCACAGTATTCCCCGAGATCACAGTATTGTTTGAATTTTCCAATTCAATACCACAGATATTATTGATTATCTCATTATGGCTGATTTCTACATTTTTGACATTAGATAAGTAAATGCCATCGTTCGCGGCCCAATTCGCCCGTCCATCTTCAATCGTGCAATCGCGGATGATAAGATAGGCATCTGTGGAGCGAATCTCAATCGCATTTCCTCTTATCCCACCTCCGAAACTAGCATCAATGTTAAAATTTTCAATGATATAGGGGGAGGCAAAGGTTCCCTCCCCAGTGAGTCCCTCAGTCGCAATGAACGTTGCCAATGCATCATTCCCCTCAATAGAAATCGGAGAGTGGTCTTCACTTAGTGTGCTTTGGCCTGAATACCAACTATTCAATCCAAGTAACAGAAATGCGAGAATGGTTATGCAAAAGAATTTGGAATGGTTCAATTTAAATTCTCCTTCTTTTAGTAGCATGTACAGTTAAAATTCTAATTGTGGCTCCTGCCTGTGCTTCCCTAGCGCCTATCCTTATAGAATGATCAACATCGAGTATGTATTGGGTTGTTTTTTTCCCTTAAGTTGACATTCTTTGTCTAGGATAACAAGCAGCTATTATAGCTTTCGTTATGGACTTCTTATGTATTTAAAGCTTTTTGCTTGAGGAAATATTCAGGCTGCTCATTGAAAATGAAACCCTCTTTTCAATAAATAAACACTAGTAATCAAGTCACTCATCACTAAACCTCAAAAATCAAAATAGAATACGGATTATTAATAATCAAAGGATAATAAAGATTATGACTAGTTGCTAAAAACGAACAAAGTGGACGGACAGACATCAGGTCATTTGCTCACACATTGAAGCTGCTGACTCCTCAAGCCATTTGACGAGAGGAAGGTCCGCCACATTTCCACAATTTATGGGAGTAGAATTACTAATTCTCCAACTTTTCCATATTACGACCAAAACTAATTTTGTCACGAAATAGGAGGACAGAAGTTACCAGGACAACAATGAAAACGAGATAAAGGAGCCAGACCTTCATGGAGTCATCAAGAAGTCTTATAAAGACTCAGGATTCATTATTCCTCCTCTTCTGGTTGATATTCTAAAAAGAATGGCGGTTTTATCGCCTCAATCCCTTCTTTTATTAGTATCTGTTCATTATGTAGGGAATCTTGATCTTCTAATTTCGCTCCTTCTTGAAAACACCAAAGAGCATAGCCTTTGTATTCTAAAAGATCATCATTCAATACTGTTTCTTTAATATATTTCTTATAGTATATATTTCCAAGATTAAACCATGCTTTGATATATTTTGGATCTACTTCTAGTGCTTTTTGCGTATAATCGATTGCTTTATTCAAATCCCCCATCTTGTAATGAACACCGCCTAAATCTGACCACCCTGATGGTTCATCAGGAGCCAACTCTAATCCCTTGATATATGATTTGACCGCGTTTATTAAATCTTCTTCTGATCCCTGTTTGTAGTATAGATTTCCAAGGGCAAACCATAATTCAGGATGCTCAGATAAGGTTTTTAATGCTCTTTCATAAGTTAAAATCCCCTTCCTAATTTCACCTGTGTCGTGATACACGATTCCTAAATTTAACCATGCTTTTAAGTGATTTGGATCAGTTTCCAAAGCTTTTTCATAACTTTTAATGGCTTCTTTAAACATACCATCTTTGTAATATAGGATACCAAGGTTATAATATGCAGAGGTATATTTTGGATCAAACCCGAGAACCTTTTGATATGTCTCTATCGCTTTTTTAATATCTGTGGTTTCATAAAACCTAGCTAAATTATACCAACTGGGTGCATAATCAGGTTTTAGTTCAATCGTTTTAAAGAAAGCATCTCTGGCCTTATCTAACTGCTCTAATTCGAAATAAACATTTCCTAGATTCAACCAAATCGATAAACTTTGTGGAATTTCCTCCAAGACGTTTCTATAGTATTTTAAGGCTTTATCCCATTTTTTTTGTACATAATAACAATTTCCTAATCCGATTTGGGCATCAATATAGTTTGGGTTAATCGTTAAAGCATATAGAAAGTTTTCAATAGCAATATTAATCTCCCCTTCTTGAAAATTGGTGGTTCCTAAATCAGTCCAGTCTTTCTCGGTCGTAGGTTTTGTTGATAATTCATTATTCAATTTTGAACTCCCTGTTAATTATGAATTTTCAATAGTCTAATCTTACTTATTCTAGTACACTCATCAATAATTTCTATTAAGTAATTTACTGTTCAGAAGTCTACAATTATAGCAAAGAATCATCAAAATCTTCATTAAATAAGATATTTGACTTCTGTTAGTTGAATAAACTATTTTGTCGGATTTCATTTATTTTTATGAATTTTCCAACAAAACTTCTCAAATTGTTTTTCTTTTAGGGACAAATTATATTAAAACAGATTAATTTTTCTTCAAACTTTTTTACCAAAATTCTTTCCTTTTGTCGGTATTGTGATAAAGTTAATCCTCAGAGGAAGCCAAGAGTGTCTTATTCTGAATTATTCTATTCATCTGCTGATTAATTTTCCAGAAAGATTTTTCAATCAATCTTCACAATAAAAAATCAGTAACCTGAAGCTACATTATACTAGTATCAAAGTAATTTTGTGAGGAATTAAGCTATTAATCCCAGGTAATCTTGAAAAGATTAATTCTCTCTTTAACTGGTGAATTAATGCGAGCTCGTATTCAACTTCAGAATCGAAGTTATTATTGGGAAGCAATTAAGCAACATCGCCGTACTGTAGCTCTAATTATTACTTCAATGATAACACTCCCTCTTTTTGCCTTCACGTCTTTACCACCAGTCGAGGTTACAGAAAAAATTGTCCACAGTACAGTGGAAGAAATTGAAGTACCAATTGAAGTACCTGTTAATGTTTCAGTTGAGGTTCCCATTGAAGTTAACCAAACTATTGAGGTAGAAGTTAATAAAACTATTGAAGTAGAGGTTAATATCACAAAAGAAGTGGTGGTCAATACAACAATTGGAGTGAATATAACAGAAGGAGGTAGTAAATTTCTTGAACCACAACCTCCGCCCCCATTGATTGATACAGACATTGTACTCTGTATTGACACTTCTGGAAGTATGAATACTGAACGTATGGCAATGGCGAAAGCAGCAATAATAAGCTTGCTTGAAGTTCTCAATCAAACCAATTCAGCAGGATTTTCTCATGACCGTGTCGCTTTGGTGTCATTTGCAGGGGAGCAGCCTAGTGACAGAGACGGCAACTGGTCAAATGATGCTTTCATTCATGCAGACTTGGACTATATAGAAAATAAATCGCATTTAGAAAAGATTCTTAATGAAACTAATACTCTCGAAGATGTAAGAGCGATTACAGGAACTTATACCGATGCATGGGCAGGACTAAATCTTTCTTTGGATTTATTATTGAAAAATCAAAGAGATGATCCAGCTTTAACATCAATCATTTTTCTTACAGATGGTAGGCATAATTTGGGCCCATGGAGTGTTACTGTGAGTAATAATAATTATACTGGATTCTTATCGCTCCCTGCAAATTTTTCTGATCCTAGGGAGGGGGGACCTTTTGCTGAAAGTCCTATCGTAAAAGCAAGAGAGAATGATGTTAAAATCTATTCTATTGGTCTTTTTCAAGGATCTAGTGGTGCAGATTTTGACGAAGATTTTCTTAGAAATATATCTCTTCATCCTACTTTGGGTACCAATGGAGATTTCTTTACTGGAAATGACACCTTAAGTCTTACAGAATCCTTCCTCCGCGCGAGGGATAGTGCTTCTGGTTGGACACCCGTTAACTTGAGTGAAATTTCTATCTTAGATAATGGATCTCAAACATTATTTAGTTTCAATGCGAGTTCAGACATCCGAAGATTAAAATGGGATGTTAATTGGAATAATTCGCTTGTTGATTTTAATTTATCAATAAAGAATCCTAATGGAACCAATTACATAACAATTAATCATGCTAATGGAACAATGATTGAAATCATCACAAATCTTACACAGCATGTTATTCCGCTAGAAGGCCAACAACCAAAGTCTGTCATATTTAACTTCCCAACTAATGGTTTATGGCATTTTAATATCTCATGGAGAAATATTTCGACCCCTGAACTAATCAAAGCACGCTTATCATCCTATCAACCACCAATATTCATTGAATCACTCACGCGGGAAAACACAACAGCTTTTAATGAGACCCAGGAGGATTTTTTAAGCCAATCAGTTATTTTTTTACTAAATGCGACAAATAAAAATCCAATCTTCTCCTACCACAATATTACTCCCTATTTACTTGTTAACCTTACAGGGTTGAATGTTACCTTAAATTGGGATCCCCCTGAAGTTTCACAAGTAACAATCAATAATTCAGTATTATTCACATTGAATCTCACCTTTCTCGAACCTACTCTTCTTCAGGGTGATATCGTTTTTAAAATAAATTGTTCGGAGGGATACTATGATGCGATAGCCCAATCGGTAACTCTAGATTATCGGATTACAACTCAAAATGTTACTGTAGAAAGTCATCTTGAAAATCAAACCATAACTGTTACTGAAAATCATACTATTTCTGTTATCGAAAATCAAACTATTACTACAATAGTAACCTCTACTGGTTATGAGCTTAGAACCCAAATATCGTATATCCCTGGTACAACCAATGTTTTGCAGTACACGTATGACCGCCAAATGTTTGATACTCTTAAATGGATAGGATTTTTCGCAACACTAGCTCTGATAATGTCGTTTTTAGTAGTCTATATCATGTCCCAAGCATATCATCTGAAAAATCTGGCTAATAAAGTCAGAGGACGATTTTTCCAAGATCAAGCAGCATTAGAATTAGCTTTACGACAAGAAGGAATTACTATTGCTCCTGCAGACCTTAGTTCAGTCATGATGGAAGCTGATGATTTAGATCAGCTCGGAGAGAGTATTTTTAATTTGACAGGAAAACAATTATCTCCTGAAGACATGATTAGAATAGCATCTGGAACCAATATTGATAAGGTTGCCGAAAGAATAAGTTATGTTACTGGTATGGCCAAAGAGGAGATATTGTCTCATCTGAGAGATGCTCCTAGCATTGAAGTATTAATACAACGATTAAATTTGGATAGTGAACGATTTCGAGACATAATCGCCCGTGATGAGGATGTATTAAGCTTTCAAAAAAGAATTTCAAATTTAATGACGCCAATCACTCATGAAATGTCAGGAATTCGAATCTATGACGATTTTGATGTAGATCATTTTAGATCTCGCTTAAGAAAGAAATTGCATTCTTGATGAAAGGAGGATTGGTGGTTATGGAGTTTAAAAGCTGTAGATTCGGTCTTTTAGATATTGATATTGATTTTCAGAGACTTCACGTAAATTTGAATCTTTAAAATCGCGGATTATTTCTTCGGCTGTCGATGCGAAATCTCGTGAGCACTTCATTTTCCCAAAATAAGTATCAGTAGTTGGGATTTGATACTGGCTGGTTATTGAAATAAATTGTTGATCTGCGCTAATTTTTCCATATATCTTTAATGAGAAATCATTAGTGACTCTTTCAAGCCATTTACTTGAGAGGACTTTTTCCGAGACTTGGTTAAATATAATCCCATTAAGAGACAGTTTAGGATGGGCAATCGAATTATGATCAGACACGAACGCAATTAAACTTTGAATTTCCCTTGATAATTCTTCATATTTTGCTTTATTGCAATCAACGACTCCTATAATAGTGTTTGAATTAAGTAAAGCAGGGATAACTGAATTCTTTCTTTCCCTTACTTGAATTATTGGTAAATCAAAAAAGATATAATGGGTACCAGCTTTTTTTAAGAGAAGAGAAATGTCCCAAAGAATTTTTGTGAGATCGAGAGTTTCTGTCTTTGATAGAAAACTAGTCATACCACGAGGAAAGAGAGGAATCATAAAAAAAAGAGGTTCATTGGTATCTTTATGAACAAATTTAGAGGGAAAGCTGCATCTTGACCAATCGGGTTCAGTTGACGATCTCATTTCTTCTATTAGTGAGGTTAATTCTCCCATCCGCATTAAAATCTTGTCAGAAGCAAAAAATAACAAGGTTGAATACATATTTGA
>CP070760.1:316761-324443 GCA_020348965.1 Candidatus Heimdallarchaeota archaeon
TCCTTCTCCTCCTCTTCCTCTTTTTCTTCCTCTTCTGTTACTAATTCTTCTTCCTCTTCCTCCTCCTCCTCTTTCTTTTCTTCTTCAACTATTTCTTTTTCTTCTGCCATTTATTCTTACCTCTATAACTTCTAAACTGATTCTTCAATGTATTTCAAGTCGTTATTTATATTTTTTCTCACATACAATCTCCTTCAATTGCTGGTAACCAATATTTCCTCCGCATATTATTAATACAACTGTTTTTCCTATAAAGCGTTTAAATTCTTTTAAGAAAGATGCCACCGTCACTCCTGCTGCCCCTTCGACTACCATGTGATGGTACTCGAGCATGTATTTAATAGCCTCGGCAATTTCTCCTTCATTTACGATAATAAAGTGGTCTATGTACTTTTGACATAGTTCGAAGGTAATGGCTCCTGGCTCAATTCCGCCAGCAGTACCATCGGAGAGGGTCGGTTTAATTTCTCTCCTTACTATTTTTCCTGCTTGAACAGATTCGTACATCAATGCAGAGTTTTCAGGAAGGCACCCAATGATTTCAATATTTGGATTTAACTCTTTCAAGTAACCTGCTATTCCTGAAATCAAGCCTCCGCCACCTACTGATGTTAAAACTACATCAATCTCAGTTAAATATTTGCAGAGCTCAATGGCAATGGTTCCTTGTCCACCAATTATCAAAGGGTCGTTATATGGCGAGATGAAAACTCCTCCCTCTTGTTTGGCTATATTTCTTGCAAAAACTTCCGTTTCTGCACAATCCGTTCCAAAAAACTCTAATTGAACATTATAATTATGTAATTGGTCAGTTTTTACTGAGGTTGTTGTAGTAGGTAAATAAATTGTGCCTGTTCCTCCAAGAGTGTTGAGTGCATACGCTACTGCAAGTCCATGGTTCCCTGATGAAGCGGTTATCACTTTAGTTTTTCTCGGAAGGGATAGGATCATGTTGAAAGCTCCCCGAGCCTTAAATGATCCGCTGCATTGTAAATTCTCAAGTTTGAGATAGACCTGGCATCTCCCCTTTTTACTCAGATAATGAGAATACTCCAGAGGAGTCTCTCTGATGTACTTCCGAATTCTCTCTTCTGCTTCGTTGACATGTTTTCGAACATTTAATGTTTTAGAGCTCATTGAACTCGATCCTTTAATGTTATGTGACCTTTTAAACCTTTTAGCATAAATTGTCTTACTTCTAAAAAGTATTATTTACCCCTCTCTTTTAGTGTGAATTCACCATGATAAGTCAATGGGCTAACGAATTATCGGATTTAATGGAATTATTTCTGTATTGGCTTGATATTTTGGCTTTATTTGTCATTATAATTGGGTTCCTTTTATTGATCTGGTTTGGTGGGAAAATTCTAAAGTCATTTACCAATTGGGTACTAAAAACTTCTCCTGATGTAAAAAATGCAGTTAACCTGATAATAAGTATTATTCAAATTTTCATTGCTACACTGGGTTCATTTACACTGCTGGGTGCAGATGAGGATTTTATTTTAGGTTTTTCTGCTCTTCTGGCAGCCGTTGTTGGTATTGCCTCTGCTTCGGTTGCATCCAATGTTTTTGCAGGGTTATATTTAATTGTCGCTAGACCGTTTACGATCGGGGATTTGATAGAGACCCAAGATACAGTAGGGATTGTGGAAGAAATTGGATTAAATTTCACAAAAATTGTTCAGATAGATAGAACAAGTGTAATAATTCCCAATAGTAGTCTACTTAATGCTTCCTTATTAAACTATAGCGTTAAAATTCCTCATGGTGAAAACAAGGGTTTATTAAAAACTCTTGAATCAATCAATGTAATTCCTGTTGAATTATCACAAGATACTCGCTATATTAAATTCAGATTCAAAATAGAGGTCCAATTAAACATAGTTGAACCTCCTATTTCTATTAAAGCGTTAAAACAACGACTAGATAAAATTTGTGAAGAGTTTTCACCTGTTTATGGTATCAAACCTGAGTACTACCTTGGAAAGTATGATTTCCGTCAAAAAGTATACATCTTGATTTATGCTCAAAATGCATACGCAATTTTTAATTCTTGGCCCTACCTTATGGAATCTATTACAGAGACAATATTTACTGAACTTCAGGAGGGTGAATTTACATGATCAGAGAAGAGACAAACGAAATATCACCAGAATTTCAAATCCTAATCCTCGTTCTAGCTATTGTTGTGATCTTGACAATTCAGTGGATTTTGAAATTAATCATTTCAAAACCCTTACGAAAAACCGAAAAAATCCCATTAGACGTCATTAATGGGCTTAAGGTGATGGTTAATTTAGGAGCAGCAGCGGTAGTTCTTTATATCGTCATGTTTCTTTTCCAACTTTCAATAGAGGAAATTATTGGAGTGTCTGCTTTTCTTGGAGCGATTATTTCATTTGGGTCAACTCAGACGTTGAGTAATTTTATCGCAGGACTTTACCTCATCTTCGTTAATCCCTTTGGAGTCAATGATTTTGTAGCACTAGGGACAGAAATTCAAGGTCAGGTTGTTGAAATCTCCCTCAATTACACAAAAATTCGAACTATTAACGATATTTATCATTATATCCCCAACCAGAATTTTTTAACCTCTAATACGATAATCTATAAACAGCAAATGGAACGTCGAATTGGTAGCCGAGAAGCCCTAGATCTCCAGAGTCAAAAATCACGAATAAGAAGTCTGAAAACCTTTGCCTTAGAGTTAATTGAGGAAGAGGTAGTACGGTACGCGTTTGTTTGGGGAGCTCCCCTTGGAGACTTAAAAACCGCTAAAGCACGGATTCAGGAGGTTTGTGATATCTATGCGGGTGTCTTTGGATACAAACCAGAATTTTTCTTGTACACTCTCGATTATCGAATGCAGTTCAAGTTTGTCATCACGACTCACAACTCTGAACTTCTCCTACAGAATCTTCGGGAGTTTCGTGATGAAATTGTGGCCCGATTTCATTAATGGATCAAGATGGTGGAAGCGATTTTACACCCTATTCAGATAGTAACCAGCCTGAAAATCAAGTTACATAACCAATTCATGATATTGCAAATTATTTTGACTGATAAACTGGTAGACATCATCAAGCTCCCCTAAAAATTCCCCCGTATGAGTATCTGTTCCACAAACTATCCTGACTCCATTCTCTACTAGGCTATGGATTAGCCTTTGCGAGAAATGGTTATAATAGTCCATTCCGTTTCTAGTATTTCTCCCCCTTTCAGATTGTTGTAGTTCAATGAAAATCTCGTTCTGTGCTAAAATTTTTGAGATCTCCGCTTCTTTTCCTTGATAGTTCTGTTGAATATCATTGTGCGCGAGACCTACAGGAATTTCCAACTGATTTCTTATGGAGATCACCTCCATATGAGATCTTCTACCCACTTTACCCCAATATTCGCTGGCAGTGTTAACATATTCAAATAGTACAAAATCAAATTGATTCAAGATATCTACCGGAAGAAGAGCAGGATCAACACCATAATTCTTAGAAACATCAATTTCAATTCCAATTCTCAACATTAATCCGTTCAGAGATTTCTGAATAGTTTCAAGGTGCCTAAGATACTCTTCAAGACGAGTGGTAATTTGGTAAGAATCAAGCAATTTTTTAGAAAAAGCGTGATCACAGATACCTAAAATTTTTAGTTTTTTCTCTCTGGCTAACTGAACCAAGTCCTCAGGGGAAAATCGGCCATCAGAGAAATTTGTATGGGTATGAAGATCATGGCGCCTCATTTTTATGCATAAACCTGGGTTTTAAATGTTCGATTCACGCTTTTTCCTTAAAGTGGCTTAGATTTTTTCTTTATCAGTTTCACAGCAATCATTGCGAATAGGGGGAGAAGTAAAAGAAAATCATTCCACCCTGGTGTTGTAGTGGTGGTAGTTGTTATGATTGTTGTTGTTAAAGTGGTCGTTAAGCTAGTTTCCGTGGGTGTGAATGATGTAGAGCTAAGTGTTGTGCAAGTAGAAATTGGATTTATCGTAAAAACAGTTGTATAGATAGAGGATGAGGAGAAACCAACACTGTCAGTAGCATGAACCTTTAGAAGTACTTCTGTACCAGCATCGATCGACTCCAGATTCCATAGATAGATGGTTGAAATCCGTCCAGACGCGAGCGTTGTCCACGAAGCTCCGTTTGTAGAGGAGTAGAAAATGGAATAAGTGATGGAGTGACCAAATAGATCACTCGATTCAGTCCATTGAATTATCACACTCTCTTCTAAAGTCAATGTGTCACTCGTTGGAAAAATGATAACTGGGGCAAACAAATGATTAGGATTACTCCTCGGGAAGAGATCGAAGTTTCCTGCGGATCCATCAATGGCATAAGATCCCGTTCCAGTCCAATCCTCAAAATAATTGTTGATAAATATGTTATTCTTGCCATCATCAGCTACTTGCGAAGGTTGGATAAGCCATTGCGCGCCAATATTATTTTTAGCAAAATCATTCCATTGTACGGAGTTATCTTCAGATCCTGAGTCAATTGTAAGTCCGTTCAACCTATTACTATAGGCAATGTTGTGAAAAAAGGTATTTGAATTCGATGAACGTACCTCAATCCCGATATTAGCATTGTAGGCCGAATTATTGATAATATCATTGTATTTTGAGTTGTTTAAGTTAATACCACTCCACTTGTGATCGTAGAGGTGATTATAAGAGATATTATTATTGTTAGACATTAAAAGATGCACACCAAATGCAGAGTTATTATAGACAGTATTATTGGAAATTGTGCAATGAGCGGAGTTATCAACCAGAAAAATACCATCAAATTCGTGATTAATGATTTTATTTCCAATAATATGTCCATTTGTGACATTAGATAAGTATATTCCGAAGTCTCCATTGCTGATAACACAATCGCGTATCTGGAAGTGGACATCAGTATTCTGGATTTCTATTAAGTTTTTAGCAGTACCAGAGAGACTAAGGCCTTCAACAACGTACGGTGTTAATGAGGATCCATCACCAGGCCAATTATGTGCAATAACAGTAGCAGCAAACTCAAGATTGCCGTTAATACTGATAGGTTCGGTGTATTCATAGGCGCCGATATCGATCCCTTCTTTTTGGGGGCGTAGGTTTCCAAGAATATCCTCTAACGGCGCTAGAAAAGGTAATGAACCAGTATCAATAGCAATACTGGTCGCCTGAAGCATATAGTTATTCATCACAGGATTCACGAACCCAGGATTACCCTCCTGAAAGTCAATTCCCCTGGTCTCATACGAATAACCATGAAATCCATTTATGAGATTATGATCGCAAGTGATGTCCTGATCAGAAGATAAATCTGCCCTGATCTGCCAACGTCTATTCTCAGACACAATATTATTTCGGATTGTTATGCCTGAAGCGTTGGTTTCTGGTTCAACAGCAATCCCCCCTGCATAATCGGGAGCGGAATGATTCCAGTAATTCGATTTGTTATTCCCATTCTGGACAACCGTATTGCAATTGATTGAGATATTTTCGCGAGGACCATTTTTCTTCCATCCAGGAACAATGATGCCGTTATAGGTATTATTAAAGACTAAATTGTTAACTACTTGGACATCTCTCACTGTTCCTCCTTCCTCAGATGCGATCGCTATACCTTGAAAGTTATTATAAACAAAATTACTGTGAACTCTTACATCGGTTAATACTGATTCCCAGCACTCAACATAAATACCTAACCGAATATTATCGTGAATGATGTTATAGGCAACTTCTCCATGGTTGCATCCATCCTTAGTGTCAATACCCTCTCCACCAGTAGCTCCACTGGAACTCTCATAGACTTCATTATATATCACTTGAAAGGTATTGACATCAGAAACAGTAATACATTCATTACTTCCTTTGTCTTTTTTCGTATACGCACAGGCATTTCTTACTTTGTTGTTCTTAATGAGGATATGATCTGAATCATGAACCCAAATGCCAGAGGACTCTGTATTTTTTACAAAACAGTTCTCAATAGTAATATGACTACTTCTATGGATCATGAAACCATACCATTCTGCGTTAATCAGATGAAAGCCAGAGATGGTGATATAAGAAAGTGTGTCATTCGGATAGGGAGTCTTGTCGCTATCAACTTGGAAAATTCCACCCCATAGAAACGAATGTTCTGTGCCATCGATAACAACTCCGTCCTCAGCGACGAATTGAATTGGATTTTGTTCTGTGCCAGAATTCTGAACTGTTACTACTTCTCTATACATACCGTTTTTTACAAGTACTGCATCACCAGCTAGCGCAACCTCCGCTGCCCTATTAATAGTTCTAAACGGATGATCTTCTGTTCCCGAATTAGTATCTGAACCATCGGGAGCCACAAATAGTGAGAAAATTGGTGATTGAGAATCAAGAGACTGATATTCATAATCAGAAAGAGCATTTGAGGAACCACAATCCACCCCCGATACAAAATAGGACGAAGAAGAAACATAAGTAAACAAAAAGACTAGAATTATAGTTAACAAGTACTCTTTTTTCATGACGATCACAACTCTATCTAAACTCAATACTATCTTATAAGGTACCTCATGTGTTCTTTAAAGGGAATCACACCATCATCTTCTTGTAAGTTTTAGATTTATTCACTGAGTGAATATCAAAATAAATAATTCTCGATAATCACGGAGGAACCCTTTTCATTGTATTCTTTTTGACAAATCCAATGGTTTTAAGGTTTAATGGTTTTAAAGGATGGATTTAATTGATTTAATCAATTCTAAACGAACTAGATCTCTTCAATTACCACAAAATATAATTAGTACTTAAATCGAAGTAGTTTGATATGAGTAAGAAAATTAGAGGGGTCATTCTGATTGCATTGTTAGCGATCGCAATTATCACTACAGCAGTAATTTTTTTGCTAAATACGGAATGGTTTCAACTCGAGACAGGTTTAAATTTTAATCCCGGGAATCGCTATTCCTCAACGAAATTGGACTACATGGATGTTATTTATGAATCTCCGACTGATATATATACCTTTAGAGAAGGTTACAGCGAAACAGCTGATTGTCCCTGGAAATTTGAGCACAACGGTATCGACTACTTCCTTAAGAATGGGTCCAAAGTGCTTTCTGCTACACCAGGAAAAATGAAGAACATTTACTGGACCGAACATGGGGAGGGGGATGAAAACTATTTTCATGTCAATTTTGAAGTGAGATTTAATGCAAGTGTAATTGTCGACTATTGTCTTGAATCAACTCCGACTCCAGAGGATAGAGACCGTCAAATTGGGCTTATCAAGGTTCAAGTAGGGGAATGGGTGGAAATACGGCAAGAACTAGCTATTTTCTTGAATGTACTCGGGGATGGTTCACATATTCATTTTATGGTGAAGATGAACGAGAAAACAATTTGTCCCATGGAATACTTCTCTCCTGAGGCGTATTCGGAATTGATAGACCTCATTCATACTTACCATCCTGATTGGGATTTATGTTACCCTTGATAAAGAATTCTTATAGTTTTTCGCGGACACGGGGATCAAGCCAAGCATATGCTAAATCCGCACACAGATTACAGCCTACATAGATAAAAGCTGAGAGAATCACAAAACTCATAATGGTATCTAAATGTAAATTGAGAACAGCAATTGTCGCAAGTTGAGCCATTCCAGGCCACTCGAATATATATTCCACAAACACCACTCCAGTGAATA
>CP070760.1:324543-332190 GCA_020348965.1 Candidatus Heimdallarchaeota archaeon
GTTGGAATAAAAACTCTAGAAAAAAAACGCAGAGAATCTTGTGCGAATTCTGTTCCGAAATCTACCCCTGGAAGAGATTGAAGGCCGATTACTGCTCCCTCAGCGGCTATTCTAGCTGTAAAAGCGTCCATAAATTGCCACTTTTCACCAGCCATAATGAAAGGTTGCAATTTAAAATCATAGATTGCCATTTCTTCAACAATTTCGTGTGGTCGTCCATCATATGACAAATAAACGACTTTTTCGGTCGCCTTTGTTTGTAATAGTCTATAAAGGACTTGTTGAGTGAAGAGCTCAAATTTCGTTCCTGGTTCTCCCAGTACAAGAATAACACTCTTTTCTGGGAGGCCTGGATTATCTTCTCCTCCAAGAAATATATCCAATGACTGAACGCCTGTACGAAGTATTTGATTTGATTCCAAGTTCTCATCCCAATCTTCGAGGATTGATTTTATTACTATTAAATAATTGTTAAAAGTTTATTTTATTAAGCGTTTTGTAGAATAGATTTTCAGAAATAGTGTAAATATTTAAGAATAGGACTTAATAAGAGTATTGTGTTTTAAATTTAGCTAATTCCCCAAGGAATTGATATACAAAAAATAAGCAGGTTATGAGCGATTTAGAATGTATGATGTTGATCCTCTAGCTCTACCCTTTGAGTTCAAAGGATTTGGTCATAAGGAGAAAATTGGGTGTCTTCTCCTGCATTCGTTTACTGCGAGTCCGAGTGAAGTGCGCCCATTAGGAATATTCCTGCGAAACCAAGGCTACTCAGGAATTGCTCCCCTGTTACCAGGGCATGGGAGTGACCCTAATGCTTTGAGAGAAACGACTTGGCTAGATTGGTACTCTGATTCAAGAGAAGGATTTTTCTATTTGACCCAAATTTATACTAAAATTGTAGTCATAGGTATTGCCTTGGGTTCAGTTCTCGCCACAATGCTCGCAGCATCACCCGAAAGAGAACATATAAGTGGTTTGATACTCATATCACCGAGTCAACATTCACCTTCAACATTGGTAAAAACTGTTTTACCTTTTCTTAAATATATCAAGAAGGACTTTACAACAATTCCTGAAGGCATTATGGAATCCCTAAATAAAAATGACGATCAATTCTATTATTCTAAGAGACCTACAGAAGCATTGATTGAACTTTATCGAGTTATTGGGTTCACCAACAAGCGACTATCACTCATTACTCAACCAACGTTGATAATTCACAATGAAAATGATAGTGTAAATCCAGATTTTATTGTTGACAATTTAGTTAATTGTCCTGTTAAAGAACGCTGGACTCATGAAAGAAGAGCTCGTTGGTTCTTCTACGGTGATGAAGCCCAACTCGCCTTCGAAAAAATTGACAATTTCATTGAAACGAACTGTATGTAGACCTCTAGCAATCAATTTTCAAATAAGGAGTAGTAAAAACCGTTATTATCGATATTTTTTTGGTAATATCCTAAAGAGAATACTTACAAAGGGCGCCCCACCTCGAATTAAAAATGACCAAGGGATATAGGGGAAAAAACGAGGAACACGAGTACCCCATACCTTTCCAGGATTGAATATCCCGTCAGGATCAATAGTCTTTTTCAGTTGCTTCATTAAAGATAATTGTTTTCCATATATAATGCCTGAGTATGGACTCAGCCAAAGACCACTACTGTAAGGGCTACCCTTCCAATTACGAGCAATTTGAATGATATCGAAGAATCGTAACCAGTGAAAGGCATAGGGGATTGAACCAATAAGAGGGATTGATTTTTGTCTTAAATCGGCTGGGAACCAAACAAAGACAATTGCCATATCATCGGATGTTGAAATAAGCTCAAGAGCAAAGGATTCTGACCTATAACGATTAGATAACACTTCAATAAAATTTTCTAGTTGATTCGTTGGGATTAGTACTTCTGCAATTATTAAAGAAGGGCCTAGACGCTTAGATTTTATTGTATAGAATCTCTCATTCCAAAATTTTTCTGAATTTGTCTTCGAAAGATTAGTGAGACTATGCCTGTTTGTTACCTCATCTATCTTGGGCTTCTCCCAGTCTCCTTCTTGAAAACTCATGGAAATTATGCCTCCTGAATAGTCTTGTGATTCCCAAGCTGATTCATCTTGATTAGCATTCTTCCAAAGCAAGTTTTGATGATCATCATACCGAAGGAAAAAAGGACCAAGATCCTGATATTCTGAAAATGCTGTTAATAAATTTTTTTGAGAAGTTGATGAAACGGCTATGTGCATCAACTTTAATAATTTCTGGACTCGCAAAGTAACCTTCCAAAGAATTCCAAGGCTACCACAACTTCCAATAAAAGTCGTAGGATTATCGAACTTAAATTCTCTCCCATTTGCACCGAGAATTGTTACACTAACCACACTCTTGCTAACATCCCCATATTTTGCGGATCCTACTCCGTACCCACCTTGAGCTACCCATCCACCAACGCTTGAAGAGGGTGCTGAGGAGGGATAGGATAAAAGAGTAAGATTTCTAGATTCAAGAGAGAGGCGAAGGTGTTCCCAAATCACACCACATTCCACTTCAACAGTGTTACTCTCCTCATCAATATTTATTATACTGTCAAAATATTGAAGGTTAACTATAATCCCATTCTTGACAGGTACTAAACCACCATATCCACTTGTTCCGCTTCCCCTAGCAATAAGAGGGATCTTGTACTGTTCACATAGACTAATAATTGACTGTAATTCTTCAATGGTCTTAGGTTGGAGAACTGCCAAACAGTTAAAATTAAACAAAAGACGTAAGATTTGTGGAAGATCACCAATGTCCCTACTATATAGTAATCTCTCATATTTCTTCATAAAGACTTGCATTCCAGTCTCTTGAAGAGTTTGAAGACTAATATGAATCTGTTTTCGTTGTCTCTTCAAGGTAGCGAGGTAGAGGAGTAGAGTACAAATACCTATCAGTATTAAGAATAAGATAATAACTAGAAATTCTTGATTTCTACCTATTTCGGGTATGAAGAATTGTGGAACGGTGATACATACCACTATAAAAATTATCCATAAGACAAACCACTTAATCAGGGTGTCATACGTTCGCAATTAATCTTCGCACCTTAGAAAGGAAAAACACTTGGAATTCAAGAATAAACTAGATGACAAACAGTTATAATAGAACATATAAATATCTTCAAGTGCCATAGAAAGAGACTTTTAAAGACATTCGATACCTCCTGTGATTGGATCAATCTTGTACAATAATCCTATTAATGATCACTTGGAGGAATTCAAAACTAGGAAAGGGGATATTACATAGGAGCATTGAGTATATATGAATAAGAACTCTATGAAATATCTTTTATTTGATTTCGATGGCACAATTGTTGACTCAATGCCATTCTTAGAAAGTAACGCTGTGTATCTTCTTACAAATAAATACGGATTTACTCCTGATAAAGCGCGCGACTGGTATCGCAAAACGACTGGACTACCATTTGTCCAACAAATGGAAATAATATCTCCTGGAAGAGATAATAGTCAGATTGTTAATGAATTTGAAAGATTAAAGCTTGAAAGAATATATGAACAGGAATTATTTGCCGATTCGTTAAATGTACTACAAGAACTGAAACGGCGGAACTATCGGTTGGGTATTTCAAGCGGGTCAATTGAATCCATTATTACGAACTATCTTCAAATCCAAGGATTAAACATGACTGATGATATTCTTGGATGGCGACCTGGATTTGAAAAAGGAAAAGATCATTTTAACTTTGTTAGATCAAAATATAAGCTATCTCACTCCAATATCGCTTTTATTGGAGATTCGTTAAATGATGCAATCCGCGCGAAACAGAACAAAATCTATTTTATTGGTAGAATTGGAATGTTCCAAGAAGAGGATTTCGAAAAAATTGTGCCAGGAACACTTGTCGTATCGTCACTAACTGAAATCCTACCTTTTTTTCCAACTCGTAATTCGGATAATAGCTGAAATGAACCTTAACTCAAAATATTTAGGTGGGCTCTCTGTCCTTATAGTAGTCAGTCTTGGAACCTTTTTTTCATACATATTCTTCGATTTGGAGGAGTATGTCTCAATAAGGCTATTGGTACTGGGAATATTTACTACAATCGTGGGAATAGTTTTTGTTGCTCTTCTATTTTCGCCAGAACGAATAAAAGGATATCGAGCTGAATATGAAGCCTCCCCTGATTTAACATCCTTTAAGGTGGTAAAAACTTTCACTGAACATGGACAGAAACAAGCAGAAATTCCAGAAGTTGCATTTTGTAGTACTTGTGGGAAAAAGATATATCGACCTTTCTATTGTTCACGGTGTGGACAACTTCTCTGTGGGGAACATTACCTTCTAGGGAGTCATTTATGCAAGGAATAACTAAATATGGATGAAAAACCAGATTGGCTTGAAAAAGATTTTACCAGAAAAACAATCCTGGATAGAGCTCACTTATCTGTTCAAGAAATTTCTGAACTGGGAATAGGTTGGATAATCTCTAGTTTTGTTATCCTCTACATAACTGGGAACTTATACATAATCGTTTTAGAAGGGAGGATTCCAGACACCCTATTGATCTATCTTTTTGTCTTAGGGATTGCCTTTTTTACTCATGAACTCTTTCATAAGTTTATTGCAATTAAATTCGGTGCAAAGGCCTATTTTAGGCTAAGTAGACAGGGACTCTTTCTTACACTAATCTCAGTAATTATTGGTTTTCCTATACTTGCAACTGGGGCTGTTTTCTGGTGGGGGGAGGCCACAGCATCTCCAGGAATTCGCGGCAGGGTTTCTGCGGCAGGGCCGCTATCAAACCTTATATTAGCAGGAATTTCTCTCATTATTCAGGGAATTGGATGGATGTTATTAATTGATATTCCAGATATTGGACTCATTCTATACATAATTGGCTCCTTTGGTGTTTGGCTTAATGTTTTTCTTGGTGTATTTAATCTATTACCGTTAGGAGTTCTAGATGGTGCAAAGGTTCTTGCGTGGGATCCGAAAATTTGGATATCGTTAATGGGTAGTTTATTAGTAATAGGTTTTTTTGGAGGAGACTTCATTCCCTTTCTATATCAAGGACAGGGAGGTGGATTTTTAGGTCCATACCAGGGATAATTCAACAAAGATTGAGAAGTTCAGTTTCAGGAGGAGTAATCCATTAAGTTAATTGTGTTATGCGATTTTGATGGGACAATCATTGAAATAGATACTGCTGAATACGTATTACATAACTTTTCTCAAGACGATTGGAAGATTTATGATAGAGAACTGGAGCTTGGGAAGATTTCTATTGAAGAATGTATGCAAAAACAATTTGAAACCGTGAGGGTTTCTAAAGAAAAAATTATCACACTACTAGAAAGAAGACAGCCTAACTTTAGACCACATTTTGATTCTTTTCTACACTACTGTCATGAGCATAAGGTTCCTGTAATCATTGTCAGTGCAGGTTTAGACTTTCTAATCAATCATTTCTTAAGAAAGAATGGCCTCCATAAACGGGTCAAGGTTTATGCGGCCAAAACAGAAGTTGTTTCTCAGGTTGGCATTAAATTTGAATTTCCCCCAATTGAAGATCCAACAGCAGTGGACTTTAAAGATGATATAGTTAAGAAATACAAATCAGAGTTTTCGGTACTATTTATTGGCGATGGTTCGGGAGATTTTCATGCTCTAAAGAGTGCTGATTATGGTTTTGCAGTTAAAGGATCCATATTAGCGGAGTTATGTGAAAAAAATACCGTCCCTTACCAAATATTTGAAGACTTTCAAGAAATAATAGAGGAAATCAGGAAAATCAGAAGCTGATCAATCTATTATCGAAGACCAGGGATACCTTTCACTTATTTCATAAAGCAGCCGCCCAACTTTACGCTCCTCAAAGGTTCCTTGGTAATAAAGGCACAATACTAACCCACCCCTTGTCCTTTTCATTCGTTGGTACATTGTTTTTACTGTATTGATCGAATCGTATACTATTAGTAGTTGGGCCTGCGGAATATCAATATCTCGTTCTCCAACACTAGTCAATACTAACGTGGCACTTCCACGACAGTTTTTAAAGTCGTTGAGAACCTCTCCTTTGTTTCTAACTTGCCCAGTAATTAAAAATGAGGGAAAACCGAAATTTGGAATTGTTTCATGAAGTAAATGGGCTGTGTCTAAAAAGGAGCATAGGATTACAGTTTTACTGTTTTCAGGTCGTTGCTTTATGAGGTTCCAAACAGTCTTAACCTTATTACTCTCCTCTGGTAGAGTACGAATAATTTCTTTCGTTACACCGAATTTTTTTAGCCGATAGAGAAACCTTCGATATTTTGGCGCTTGCATTGCAGTACAGTATTTTCGGATCAATAGTAGTCCCTGATATTTTTGGGCTCGTTTTCCAGACTCTAGCATTCCAGAAACAAGAGCTAGCTGGGATGATGGAATAGTTTCTAATAAAGTTGGATGAGTAACCAAGGTTTCCTCAATAATATCATTACGGAGTTCTTTGATACCCTGATCTATAAGATCTAAGATTGTTTGGAGTGTACTACTCGGTTCAACTGGGTGTCGTTGAATATAAGTAGTTTTAATGTAATCTTCGATGTCGGTCTGCGCTAAAAGCGTCTCCATCCGAATAACATGAAGTCCTGGAATCCGTTGATCAAGTGATATTATTTCAGGTTGAACTTCGATGGTATTTCTCTGATGAATGTAAAGAATGTGAGAGTCCCTCATGGTTCCCGTCATCCCGACTATCCAAGCATTTGAGTTAACAAAATATGGAATAAGTGTATTATAGGGAAAGATTAACAATCGAGAATCTCCCTGACGCCGAACTATCTTATCCACTTCATTTATTATAACGACATCAAATTTTGGTTTATTAGACATCTTATTAAAGACATTGAAAAACGTTTGAGGGGTTGTGGCGATAATACGAGCATTCTCAATAGAGCTCTTTCTTAACCAAGTGGGGGTACGGGAAGAAAATGGCTGGAATTCTGATTCACTAAAATCTCCATATTCAGTCTTGAAGTATTGAATTGTTTCCAAGTAACTCGTTGTTGAATGTAAAAGAAGTAAGATTCTTTTCTTAAGTAAAGTTTCTTTGATTAACAGATAGGTGAGTACTCTCTTTCCCAAGCCCGTATCCACTTCAACTAGTGTATGCTTTCCTTGTACAAAGTTTTTTTCTAGGATCTTCAGGATTTTTCTCTGATACTCTCTTCTCTGTATTACACTATCGTTATTGGATGACAAGTCAAAATAAGCAATTTTGAAAGCTGTTATAAAGTTATAAGTTTGCGGAAAACGCGTGGTATTCTTTTTTAAACCAATTTTCTTAAAGGAGATTATGTGTTTTTTCGTTTAATTAAAAGAAATTCCGTTTAAGATAAGGGATTAGTATGACAGATTTGTATAAACAATTAGGGCTAACACCAGAAGAAACTGAAGTCTACACTATTGTCGTTTCAAAATTAGTGAGAACGGTTGAGGAAATTGGCATTCTAGCTCGAGATTTGACACCAGACGCTATCCAAGGGGCTTTAATAGAGTTAGAGAAGAAGAAATTTATGCGTGTGATTCCAGGGAAAGTTCCACAATATATTGCATTAGCCCCAGTAATCACTGTAACCAGTGAGATTGATCG
>CP070760.1:332290-339792 GCA_020348965.1 Candidatus Heimdallarchaeota archaeon
CGATTTCATCTGGTGTGACCAAGTGAGGACCAAAACTGAAAAAAGTGTCAAAACTCTTAGCTCGGGTGAGATATCTCGGATTTTTTCGTAAAATGTCTTCGGCTGTCATATCAATAACAGGGGTAAAACCTGCTACTACAGTTAACCAATCTTCCCGTTCAACTTTTTTGCATTTCTTCCCGATTACAACTCCTAGCTCTGATTCACCAGTAGTTTTTTCAGACTGGACAGGTATCTTAATAATATCTTTATATCCGATTATAGTTGTATCCGGTTTCATGAAACTTGCTGGTTCTGTCGTTGGTAGTTTCTCCAAGAGGTCTTGGGCGTGTTCAACGTAATTTAATCCAATTCCCCAGATTTTTCTAGGATGACGGTAGAGAGGTGCATAGTTCACACTCTCGTGTGGAATCATGTGATCCTCCAGCTTCTTGAGGTGTTTTTTTCCGATGGGACGATACCAGTCATTTATTTCATCAAGTTGCCCTGAGGTAATTATTTTTAGCATATTAATTTCCCAATCCCTCCTTAATTGCTGATTAATGACTTTTATTGGGATAATTCCTGCAGTTGTGACAATCGCAGCAGTTTCGGCTGAATCCAAGGTAATTGTTGCTAGTTTCATATTGATCCTCTCTATTAACCTAGTATATATTATCTTTGAGGAGGAATGTTAATTTTTAGTTTTTTCTAATATTCCATCAGAACTTCTCAAGTTACAACCTGTATTCTAAATACAGGACAAGAAGGAAAATTTTAAATTATCACCAGAGAAGAATCAAAAGATCGTTAGAATATGAGAGGTTTCAAAACATGAGCTTAAATGATTTTTGGGGGGAAAAGAATAAAGAATTCCTGGTTCCATTTATATCTAGTGTCCTAGGAATAATCGGGTTATTGATTCTCCCGTATGTTTTTTGGGAGGAACAGTTGATGTATTCATATGACTATACTCTTTTTCCATATGGATTACAAGGACGATCTTTTCATTTTATGGAGGCCCCAGCAGCCTTTATCCCGATTATCTACTTTCTATTAGTTGTTGTGGCTGTCTTAGCAGTAACAGCATATGTTACGTTTCTAGGGTTCCGAATCAATGATAAATTTCCTAGGCAATATATCGACCAAATGATATTAGTTTCAGGTATTATTACGACCGGGATGGTTATCGCGCCTCTCTATATGATTATGGTCTTCCTGAATGGTGTTCCAATCTGGAACACTGGTTACGGTGGGGGTCTTCTCAATTGGGTATTGATTGGAGCACTCTTTATATGGATCGTGCCGTTGGTTAATACACTCTTTTTTCTCCGGTTAAAATCCTCTTAGAAACAGTTACAAGAGTGTACTGTATAGATATTTGTATGTACTCTCTACATTTCTATCCGTTCTAGTTTGAAACAAACTGGTCGCAAACCATCAGTACAGGCTGTATAGGCCACACCTTTAGGGGGTTTGTTCCAGGGAAAGTCTCCTCCGAACCAGAGTACTGATAGATCCTTATAAATATCACGCCATGCCCAACCACAGAAGCCCTCAGGTTTATCTAGGTTCTCAACAAAATACTCTTGCCCTTCGTTAGCTTTTGGACAAGGTGTAGTTATTTCATTTGAAGGAATCTTTTCCTTCTTTCCAAAGACATCTTCAGGACTGAAAGTCTTGATCACTGTTATCTTCACTTTAACCATTGTCTTTAACCTTCATTAAATTGAAATTTCCTATTCTGATCAAGGTTTAAAATAATTTTTGATTAGGGTAAATGGTTACTATTTGAATGTGATCTAGAAGAGAAAAGATATAGACTATTACAGGACATACATAGTAGCTGCCGTGTTTGTAATCCTTTGTGATTCGATTTAAATTGATCCTATCACGAGTGCATATACTAGTGGACCTACCATCGTTCCTCCAATGTTAGTTGTGATATGAATACCAATTGAAGGTAAGACACTCTGATGGTTCTCTCGTAAAGAGGCCGCAAAAAATCCTAGAGTTATTGTCATCGCAAAAATAACGCAAACGGTGATTAGATCTGCCCCAAAAAAGATCAAAGGTAGATGGATAATACCAAAGAATAATGTACTGAAAATAACTGGATATGAGAGTTCTTGTTTCCCAATACTGATCGTCGTTCCCTGGAGTGGGTTCAAGTAACCTTGTAACAACCCTCTAACGAAAATTTCTTCTGCTATACTAGCTAAAAACCATACTAGGAGGATTTTTTCTCTTATACTCAGACTTTTTAGAGAAGGATTTCCGTTTGCACCTGTTAGAATAATGAGAATACTAGCAATTGAACCAATTATCAATCCGATTCCTATTATTGATCCCCATTTAAGTTCTCCAATAGTTCTACATAACCCATATTGAGTTATTTTGCCTCTGGTCAGGAAAATTATTATACTAAGAGAGAGACACAGAAACAGTAAGTCCGTTAGTAACAGTTTTGTACTATTTCCTCCTTCTATGATTGGGCCATAAGCTTCAGTAGTTAAAAATATCCCAATAAGTTGAGATCCTACATAGATACTCATACCTAAAATAAAAGCTGTAACCAATCTATTTAAGGAGTGATAACTTCTTATTTCCTTCCCTAACGATTTATTCTCATGTTTTTTGATATACATCGTACGTTCTCCTAGACATTTTTATGGAATAGAAATTATTCATCGAACAACTCATTTTTGTTCGTTTTGCATTTCAAGCAAAATGGATATATAAATTTTGCATTATTGGCAAAACCAACAGAAATCTATTAAACTCTAGATATATTTGTTAAAGGAGAAGTACTTAGCAACAAACTTTTTATTCAAAACATCTTTTGAGTTTACCACTAAATATTAACTTTAACAGGGAAATAATGATAATGGCACTTGACGAGTCTATAACTGATCTAACTGTTGCGTTTAAAGTTTACTTAGAATACAAAAAAGAGTATATCAAGACATTTATAGTATTCTTAACTGGAATTATTGTATTAGTCTTTTCAGGTATGTTGATCTTACGATTTGTTATATTGGATAATTACTTTCAATTCGATGAGTTAATTAGATCGATTCTCATGTTAATTATCCTATTAATTCTTTGTTCAATATTCTTCTTGCTTTTATCATACGCGAGGACTACTTTTGGCTTGACATATGATATTATGACATCTGGGGAATTGTTTACTGAGTTTAGAAGATCTATTACGTATTTTAAGAGATTTTGGTTATATTTCGTACTATTATCATTACCTTATGTATTAATTATTGTACTTGATCAACTATTTACCATATTCATTCTCCTAGAACTAATTCAATCCACTGAAGATAATCGTATCTTTTTAGTGCCTATCAAGATTGCGGTCTATTTATTTGATTTAATGCTGTATATTACTTTAATTGAAATATTTCCGAGTATTATAGTAGTAAAAAAGATAAGACAATGCATAATTGAGAATATGATAATTTTAAGGCAGAGCTTGAAACGATTGTTTTTTTCGGTCGGAATATATTATCTGGTCTTTCGAGGACCAATGTTTATCGTTGAAATAACTCGAATTCTAATGGTTACCAATGAGACGACATTCCTCTTCTTCAATATAATTTTTGCAATTTTTGCTTTTATATATGCCCTAATTGGCTTACCAATTCTTAGTTTGATCTCGACACGAATTTATAACACGACTATATTGAAAACAAAAGCCGAGGAAAGCGAATCTCGTGGTTAATAATTTACCAGGATCACTTTAGGATGTTCTACGAAAAACCTGAAGACGTTGATGAGTCCCTAGATATTCCTCCTAAAAAAGTGATCACTGATCCATCCGTTGTTCCAGTTTTATTCCACAAAAAGAAGCAGAAAATACTCAATTTATTGCTTGAAAAGGAGTTTAACATAATGGAACTGAAACAAGAAACCAATTTAAACCCTGGAACCATTAAAAGGTATCTTGATGATCTGGTTTCAAAGGATTTAGCTTTTCTTACTCGAAAGGTGCAAAATGAATATGGTTTTTTTCTTAAATATTATCGTGCAACAGCAAAGTCCTTTATTATTCATATAAAATGGCCGTCAGAAGTTTAGACAAAAGGTGAAATTCCGATGATTTTTTTCTCAAATGTGAATTTGAATGGAACACGAGTAGTAGTTGCCGCGTTTGGAATCCTTTGCGGACTAACTGGAATAATCGCTGGGATCTTTGAGATAAATCAAGGTAATAATGCTCCAAGTGGGTTTGTAATAAGTACAATTGGTCCAAAATACAGTATGGCAGACGATTTTACTTATTTTGCAGTTACACTCGTCCCTAATTTTTTGATAACTGGATTTTTAGCTATCATTATCAGCAGTTTGGTTATAATTTGGTCAGTAAGATTTGTGCACAGGAAAAACGGAGTGATAATTTTACTGGCGCTTTCTGTCACCCAAATGCTTGTTGGTGGAGGGTGGGTAATTGATCTCGCTTTAATAACCTGTGTCTTAGCTACTAGAATCAACAAACCCTTAAATTGGTGGCGTACCCATCTCTCCCCAAATGTCCAACTCTGGCTTGTGAAATTATTTCCTTTTTCCTTAATAGTTTATGCTATTATATCTTTCATTATGCTTGTCTTAACAATTTTTGGCGTTAACGATTTGGCGTTGATTAAACCACTAGAAGTCCTTGCTACTGCTATGTTTATACCAATCCTCCTAATGATATTTGGGGGACTAGCACAAGACATTCAAAGCCGATTAACAACTAAACAGAATAAAGAAGCAATGTAAACGATGAACCTAATGACAACGCAAATCGCTATTTCTTCTCTTTTTCATTCTCCTCCTTCTTGAATTTTGCTAAGAAATTCTTTTGGTCTTCAAATAGTTCTCTTTGTTTCTTAAGAAAAGGATTATCATCAAGATTGTTCAGATTATGTTTTAATCGATCAGAAATTTCCTGTGAGGAAAATGGTTTTCCTGTCTCATCCACTATTTCAAGCCGGTACAAGATTTCTTTTAGTTCTTCTGGTGGTCCAGTACGAATCAGAACAATCCCTTGCGGTGCATTTACCATTAATTCACCTTCAATAATAATAGCTTTTCTACATTCAGGACAAGATGTTTGGTAATACCCGCCATCCACCAATGTTTGAACCATCTCTGGATACAACCAAGTAGTAATACTCTGGGGTAGCATAAAATCAAAAACGTGATTACAAGGACATTTTATCGAAATCCACCTATGAATTGTCATGGAACTTCATCGTCACTAAAGTGTTTATTTTACTACCGAAGAAAAATAATAGCAAATATTGAGATCTATTATGATAACTATAAAAAGTGTTTTTACTCAATGTGATTTTATAACTAGAAAAGCAGGAGGAAAATGAGAAAAATGAGAAAGAAATCATTAACATTTTACATGATGTGTATTGTTGTACTTCTATTCCAGATCCCGACCACCATGGTACAAGCAACACAATCTACATACGTGGAAGCCTATTGGACTTACACCCCTACTATTGAAAGCGCAAAGTATGCTGGTAACAAATGGTTCCTCTCCACAACAGAGGTTGGAAATTGGGTAGGCGACATAGTAGGCACTTCGAACGAGATTGGTAGAGTAGTGGTACATGAATGTGACTATGGAGAGCTTCCATTTTGCCTTGTTAACACAGGCTTTTGGTTTGTAAAAGGTCGAGCGTATTTCACTGGTCAGGTGTGTGAAAAATCTGGAACATTTGTTCTCCAATTTGTTGGCAAGAGAGCGTCTGACACGAGTAATTGGTACGGTCAATGGGTGATTCTCAGCGGCACAGGCGAGCTCGCAACCCTTCATGGCCAAGGAGACTGGTGGGGGCCACCAGGTGTATTCCCTCCATTTGATGTATATGTATCAGGAAACATACACTTCGAGTAATGCTTCAAAATAATTAGTAAGTAACTATTGATAAAAGAGTTAAAGCTAGAAATGCTGACTCTTTCCCTATTGTTTTAGTGGCAGCTCTATCTCAAGACCCGTATAGAAGACACTGCTCTACTTCGATCTACATTTCTGTTAAACCGTTTCTAGTAATGAGATTGCTGAGAAGTGGAACCTAATCATAAAGTAATTCTCGTTTCTTACGTATAATGATTAGTCCTGCTAACACGAAGAGAACTATGAGGAGGGTTTCAAAGCTAGCTTGTTCACTAGTAGTTGTACTGATGGTGGTTGTTGTCGATGTGGTAGTAGGAGTCGTGGTGGTCGTGGTAGTGGGAGTTGATGTGGTAGTCGTAGGAGATGTTTCGGTAGTTGTCTGAGTAGTAGAGGTGGTTGTAGGAGTTGTTGTTGTTTGAGGAGAGTCATCAACTGCTGCTTTAACCTTTTTATAAGAGGAGTCATCCTGATATAATGCACCATGACTTAAGCCGCTCAGTTCGATATTATGTGCGCCCTCAAGTGAGCAAGATATGGGTGGGCATACTTCATCGTCTCGACTATAAATGGAGGTGTAATTGACACTTCCAGGAATATGTGTCCCATTATATGTTATATTAGAGAAAACAGGATCTTGACGAATCCCTACGGTGTCATCCAATATCCCACCAGGTGTTTCATCACCTTCATTCATCAATTGGAAAAGATTGTTCAGACTTGTTGCGCATTCCTCTGGAACAACATCTGGTGTCCATGTTGTTGTTAAGTTTGCACCATGATGGGCGGTCCCTAGGCTCACATAGTCATCGACTGCGTCCATACCCCCTAGAAATTTGATATAATACCTACTACTTACTCCCCCCCCGCTATGTCCAACTAAATCAATTTTTTCTGCCCCAGTCTCATTTATTATTTCTCCAATCCATTGTTTTAGCTTATGGGCGTTATTAATCATTGCTTGTGCTGAGCAATTATTGGTATCATCAAAAGTATGGGCATACAGCATTGTGTTTGGCCACCCATCAGCTTCAAACTGCAGTTTCATGTACCACCAACAATACTCGGTAAGAGTCCACCCATGGATAAATAAGATGGGATTGTGCTGGTTGGAAGTTTCTTTCCTTTCAGTCGTATGTGTCTTCACACCCGTCAGACTGGAGGAGAGGAGAATTAAACTTACTACGATTAATACTTCTATTTTTATTCCATTCACAGTTTTTCACCTGTTTTCTTTTCTGTTGGCAACTCCGTCTCTGTTAAATGGGTTCTAGTAATATGTTCAATGCCTTATGTAATGACTGGTTAAATTCATGATCTACATCAAGGATTTTCTTTTCATGAGCCATATGATATGCAGTCTTACACGAACAGGAGATGTGTCCCGCGTATTTTATTCCATCCTCCTCTAACTGTCCAGCCCATTTCTCTAGATCTGCTTTCATATCCACTTCTGGGACTTGGTTGAATAGTAAATAGACGTCCCAACTGGTAATGGGTTTAGCTCTCTTGTAAAGTATGTCTACCAAAATCTTCGTGCCATTTACTTCATAAGAGTTCGGACGTAATAATATAATCGCTTTACTTGATAACGCAATCAGATTAACAAGGATCAAATGCC
>CP070760.1:339892-347290 GCA_020348965.1 Candidatus Heimdallarchaeota archaeon
TAAGAAATATGAACATTTCTGGGTATCTGAATCCTAGATTTTTAATACCTCAACCCGTGTTCACAAAAGAACTTAAGAAGAGTTAGTGCTTCACCCCAGCCTGTTGCGCATTCAAGACACCGTTGATGTCCTTCTAAGGTATCAGGGTAACCATATTCCTTAACACTAACTATGGTACCCTCTTCCACTTCCACAAAGTCCATTTCGACTGTTGTATAATGATCCTCCCACCACTTGAAAACAAGTCGTTCAGGAACTTTTACTTCAATAATAGGGCAAACTGCTTGTGTACTAACTTTATCAACACCCCAATCTGCCCACTTGAAAATGATTTTACCTTCAGGTCTAAGATCTACAACGGTTCCATTCGTAAACCACCCGTCTAACCCTTCCGCAGTAGTCATACTATCAAAGACTTTTTTTCGGTCAGATTTAATTAATACCTTGTGAATGATCGGAGTTGCAAATATTGACATCTATAATCCTCCTAATTTTTAGCCAAACAAATATGTAAGCTTTATATTCTTAATTATGCTAAATTTTAAAGACATGGTTGAAAACAGTTACTACTCAAAAAAACTTACTGCATTACGATTGAAACGTTGCTATGAGATCGCTTCTCCAAGAATCAAGCAATATCTAGAAGCTGAAATTCAATACGTGTTGAATCATATCCAACATGATGATATAGTTCTGGAATTAGGCTGTGGGTACGGCAGGGTCATTACTCGACTGGCCAAAAGAGCGAAAAAAGTATATGGTATTGACACTTCTGAGGAGAGCATCACTCTTGCCCTAGAAACACTAGATGATCTTTCCAATGTTGAATTGCTTAATATGAATGCTATAGACCTTAATTTTCCAGACCAAATGTTTGATTTAGTTATTGCTATCCAAAACAGTATTTCAGCTTTCAATGTTGATCCTCACAAGTTAATTAGTGAAAGCATCCGAGTCACCAAGTCAGGTGGTAAGGTTCTTCTTTCTAGCTATTCTAGCAAAATCTGGGATGCACGGCTCGATTGGTTTATCAAACAATCAGAAGAAGGTTTACTTGGAGAAATTGATCTAGAGAAGACTGGAAAGGGTGTTATCATATGTAAGGATGGTTTTAAAGCAACAACATATACACGTGCAGATTTTTTCAATTTAGCTAAAGAATTGAGACTAAAGACAACCATCGAAGAAATTGATGAGTCAAGTGTCTTTTGTGTTATTTTTGTATATTAAAGAATTAAGAAATTGATAAATATAATAAATTTACTTCCCTTCTTAATTCATTCTGTCACCAGTTACTCATTTTTGGCTGGAATTTTAATGTTTTTTCGAATTTTAAGAAAATCTCTATCTAGGCAGAAAGGAAAAGTGTTGATTTCTATGATTGCTATAATCATGGGAGCCAGCATACCCTCCGCCATGCTGAATGTGTCTTTAGACATCAATGAAAAAATTGGTGCAGAGTTTAGGAAGTTCGGGGCAAATTTGCTTGTTGTGCCGAAATCAGACACCATTGAGATAGGAATAGGTGATATTAGCCTCAGTTCAGTAAAAGATCAGCAGTATATCAATGAAAGTGATATTTATAAGATAAAAACCATAAACTGGTCGAAAAATGTATTTGGGTACGCTCCCTTTTTATACCAAGTAGTTTCTGCTAAAGCAAAAACCAATGGGGAGGAGCAGCAGGTTGTACTAACAGGAACGTGGTTTGAAAAGAACATATCTCTAGAAGAAGGCGAAATTTTTACTACAGGAGTGAGGAAAATTAACAGTTGGTGGTGGAATGTGGAAGGCGAGTGGATTGAAGACATAGAAACAATCTCTGATACCATCTATTGTATGATAGGAAAATCAGTTGCAGAAAAGCTGAGTCTGAATCTAGGGGACGAGATCGAAGTTACATATAGGGAAACAGTCCAGGAAACGACCAAAAATCTTACAGTTGTGGGGATTATTACCTCGGGTGGATCAGAGGACAATCACATTTTCGTCCCGTTACTAGTTGCCCAATCTCTTACTAACCGTGAGAACAGGGTACATACTGTTCAAGTTTCCGCTTTGTGTATTGGATGTCCAATAGAGACTATAGCAGATGAAATTGAGACAAAAATCAGCTATATAGAAGCAAAAACCATTCTACAGATGACTAATGCCGAGATGAACGTGTTGGAGAAGATCCAGATGATGCTGGCCCTCATTACAATCATTGCGCTATTAGCTACAATTTTAGGGGTGAGTACAACCTTAACAACTTCGGTTCTGGAAAGACGTACGGAAATTGGATTGATGAAAAGCATCGGGGCTGAAGATCGAAAGATTGGTGCCTTATTTTTCGCTGAATCATCGATCATTGGATTATTAGGTGGTTTTTTCGGTTTTTTGATTGGAATTGTCGGTGCCCAATTTGTGGGTATTCTTGTTTTTGATTCTTTAGTAACCCCTCAGGTAATTGTACTTCCTATCGTGCTTGGAATTTCTCTTCTTGTATCACTACTGGCTTCATTGGTACCAGTAAAAAGAGCCATGGGGATCGAACCAATGATTGTTCTAAGGGGATTATGATGGTAACAGGATATATTCAGACACACAACCTTTCCCGAGTTTATGACGGACAAACTTGGGCTTTGAACAATGTAAACCTCACTATCGAAGAGGGTGACTGGGTCTCAATAATTGGCCCATCAGGATCAGGGAAAACAACCCTTCTAAACATGATTGGGTGTTTAGATAAACCTACAGAGGGTTCTGTTGTAATAAACGGAATAACGGTCAATACGTTAAATCAACGGCAATTGACACAGTTTAGGAGGGAACAAATCGGATTAATTTTTCAACAACACTACCTCATACCTTATTTAACAGCTTTGGAGAATGTATTGATTGCAATGTACTATCATAGTAGCGTAAACGAAAAGAAAGCAATTGAAGTGTTAGCAAAAGTCGGTATAGAGCACCAGCGCCAGTTGAATAACAAACCTTCGAAGTTATCGGGAGGAGAACAACAACGAGTCTGTATTGCCCGTGCTTTGATTAATGAACCCAAAATACTTGTGGCTGATGAACCAACTGGGAATCTAGATCAAAAAAACGGTCAGGTTGTAATGGATCTTATTCATAATTTATACGAGGTTGGACACACCATTCTATTGGTCACTCATAACATGGATATTGCTAAACAAGGGAATCAAATTCTACAGATTGTTGACGGGAAGGTTTGGAGTAGTAACTGATTACGAAAAAAGGTGAAGAAATTGTCAAATGAAAATAATCAAGAATTTTATGAAGAAGAAGTAGAAGGAGGAGGAGGAAACTTTCTCAAAGCGATTGTCCTAATATCGATAGTTGGTTTTGCTGCAATCGTTTTTTTGCAAGAAAACGCTGTTCTTAATAATCAACAAATACTAACCCCAGAAGAGGTGGGTGATGAATTGGTACTTTCAATATCAAGTTTAAGTACTGACGCTCAGTTTTATGTCTATAATGCTGAGGACGTGAAAATTTACTTCTTTGCAGTCATTGGTTCCGACAACGAAGTTCACATTGCTTTTGATGCTTGTGATCTGTGCTATCCTGAGAAGAAGGGATATTCACAAAATAACATCGAGATAATCTGCAATAACTGCGGAAATCGTTTTTCCATCAATGGCATCGGGACAGAGAATCTTCAGGGAGGCTGCTGGCCTGGTCATCTACCCGTCACAGTAGCCAATGGGGAAGTCCACATTAAGATCTCTGACGTTGTGTTGAAAAAATATATGTTTGAATGAAAACTCCATAGTTGAGAAATAAAAGAACAAGTTAAATCTCAAACTGTGTAAATGTTTTTCATATCTCCATTTCCTTCAAGCATCAACTCTATATAGGTATGGAAGCCTCCAGAAAATTTGAAGTGATGAAAACGAAGAGCAAGGGAGTTATATTTGATATTAAGAAATATGCGCTTCATGACGGTCCTGGTATCCGAACAACGGTTTTTCTAAAGGGTTGTCCACTCAATTGCTGGTGGTGTCACAATCCAGAGGGCCAAAATCCAGAACCCGAAAGAATTTGGAACAACCAAAATACTCAAAGAGAGATTATTGGACGAGAGGTAAGTGTTGACGAGGTTATGGCTGAAATAGAAAAGGATTTAATCTTTTACGATGAATCCAATGGGGGAGTAACATTTTCTGGTGGGGAACCATTGATGCAACCTGTATTCTTAGACCACCTTCTAATTGCCTGTCAAGAGCAGGACCTTTCAACAACACTTGATACATGCGGGTATGCGTCTTGGGAGACAATTGAACGTATTAAGGAAAAGGTAGATATTTTCCTATACGATCTTAAGATGATTGATGACACAAAACATAAAAAATACACTGGTGTATCGGTTGTACCTATCTTATCTAATCTGAAGAAACTCGATCTAGAGGGTAAAAATATTATTATCCGCCTCCCTGTCATTTCTGGAATTACAGACACAGAGGAAAATATCAGTCAATTAATTAAATGGACATCCCATCTCCAAATTGTTAAGGAAATCAATCTTCTTCCATTTCACAAAAGTGGTTTCAGTAAGTATATCAAATTGAATCGGGAAAATAAGTTGCTAGACCTTGACCCACCATCACAGGAAAGGTTGGATCAATTATTGGACACATTTAGAAGTAATGGATTTACTGCCACGATAGGAGGCTAATCTATGAACGAACGTATAACAAAGCTTCGGGAGCAAAGTTTGGAAGCGAGACCTTGGCTAGACCCCGAAAGAGCAGAGTTACTTACTCAGTTTTATCAAAGTGATATAGCTGACCGAGTTTCAATCCCTGTAAAGCGTGCATTAGCTTTCAAATACATATTAGAGAATAAAAAACTTTGTATTAACGATGGTGAACTGATTGTGGGAGAGAAGGGATCAGAACCTAAAGCTGCACCTACTTATCCTGAATTATGTGTCCATAGCTTGAAAGATCTTGAGATATTGAATTCTAGGGAAAAGATTTCGTTTAATATCAGTGAAGAAACCCGAAAAATTTATAGCAACACCATAATTCCTTTCTGGGAGAATGGGAGATCAATAAGAGACATAATTTTCCAATCAGTCTCGGAACAATGGAAAGCGGCTTATGAGGCGGGTGTTTTCACTGAATTTCAGGAGCAAAGAGCTCCAGGACATACAGTTTTAGGTGATGTAATCTATAAAAAAGGGTTCATTGATCTTAAAGAAGACATTCAACAGTCTATCAACAATCTAGATTTCTATAACAATCCTGAAGCCTTTGATAAAAGAGAAGAATTAAAGGCAATGGATATAGCTGCTGACACATTGATCACTTATGCATCCCGATACTCTGAGGTGTTGAAGGAACTAGCAAGAGAGGAAAAGGATAGTAATCGTTCAAAAGAATTACTCAAAATGTCAGAAATCTGCCAATGGGTACCCGCTCATCAACCACGAACCCTCTGGGAGGCTCTCCAGTATTATTGGTTTGTTCATTTAGGAGTAACAATTGAGCTGAACACTTGGGATTCGTTTAACCCTGGAAGACTTGATCAACATCTTTATCCTTTTTATAAAAAGGAACTTGAAGAGGGAACATTGACTGAGGAGGAAGCCATTGAACTACTCCAAGCTTTCTGGGTTAAATTTAATAACCAACCTGCTCCCCCTAAGGTAGGAGTCACTGCTCAAGAAAGTAATACCTACACTGATTTCACTCTGATCAATATTGGGGGAGTCAAAGAAGATGGATCAGATGCCACAAATGAGCTCTCATATTTACTGCTAGATATTATTGAAGAAATGCGGTTATTGCAACCTAGCTCCATGATCCAATTGAGTAAGAAGAATCCTAACCGTTTAATTAAACGAGCCTTGAAAATCATAAAAACAGGTTATGGCCAACCTTCAATTTTTAACTGTGAAGCCATTATTCAGGAAATGATTCGTCAAGGGAAATCTCTGAAAGACGCGAGGAATGGAGGAGCTAGTGGATGTGTGGAAACTGGCGCCTTCGGAACAGAATGTTATATCTTAACTGGTTATTTTAATATGCCAAAGGTTCTAGAAATAACTCTTAACAATGGTATGGATCCCAGATCAGGAAAACAAATTGGCTTGAAAACGGGCGATCCAACTCTCTTCAGTAGCTTCGAAGATCTCTACGCTGCTTACGAGAAGCAATTACGGTACTTTATTGACATCAAAATTCATGGTAATAACATCATTGAACGAATCTATGCAAAATATATGCCCGCTCCCTTTCTCTCCCTGCTGATCGATGATTGTATAGCTAATGGTTCAGACTATAATGCTGGGGGAGCTAGATATAACACTTCTTATATCCAAGGTGTAGGTTTGGGTAGTTTGACTGATTCTCTATCCTCTATTAAGTACAATGTGTATGATAACAATTTTGTCAGTATGACAGAACTTCTACAAGCTTTAAACACTAATTTTGACGGATTTGAGGCTCTTAGAAGTCGTTTTGTGAATGAGACCCCAAAATACGGAAATGATGACGATTATACAGATTCCATTACCGTCAGAATTTTTGAGAGTTTTTTCAATGCTGTTGATGGACGCCCCAACACAAAGGGTGGTCATCATCGAATTAACCTTTTGCCCACTACCGTCCATGTATATTTCGGGAAGATGACTGGTGCTATGCCCGATGGAAAAAAGAGTAGAGAACCTCTCTCTGAAGGGATCTCTCCTGTACAGGGAGCTGATAGGAATGGGCCAACTGCAGTCATCAAATCTGTTTCAAAGATTGATCACTTAAAGACTGGAGGCACTCTCTTAAATCAGAAATTCACCCCACAGCTTTTGTCGACAGAGGAAGGTATTGAGAAATTGATGCATTTAGTCCGTGCTCATTTTAGACTAGACAGTCATCATATTCAATTTAATGTGGTAACTGCAGATACCTTACGAAAAGCCCAAATGAGTCCTGAAAAGTACCGTGATTTAATCGTGCGTGTTGCTGGCTACAGTGATTATTTTGTGGATCTGATACCAGAATTACAAGACGAAATCATTAGTAGAACCGAACATGGAAGTATTTAAGGGCTGAAGCCCCTTCTTATTTCCATCTCATTATCAACATCGATGAAACCCATTTTCTCATAGGTGCTCCTAGCTCCTTCTGTAGTATGAAGTCGGATTAGATTAATTCCTCTCTTCTTGATAAATTTGAAGATTTCTTCCATAAGTTTTGTAGCTATCCCCTGATTTCTCCATTCTGGAAGTGTGTACATGTTCATTATGTAAGCCTCTTTCCCTCTTAGATTTCTAGGATCTGGAGGCTTTTGAAGAAACACTAATCCACTAGTTGCTATTATTTCATCTTCATCTTCAGCTATCCATGATAAAAATTCTTCATTAGGGATAAATTGACAAAAAAAATCTTTACA
>CP070760.1:347390-354597 GCA_020348965.1 Candidatus Heimdallarchaeota archaeon
GAAGAAGAAGAAGAAGAGGATCCTGATCTACAAGAAACAATTCGTGAGATGAAACAAGAATTTCGAGAACAAATGCGAGAATTAAAAGAGGAAATAATTGACATTAAAGATGAAGTTATCCCTCACCCACCACGACCACCACGACCACCAAAAATCAAACAAAAGAGAAAGCCTCGCTCTGCTCATATCCATATAGACTCAGAAGACTGGGAAGACTGGGGAGAACGCTTTGGAAGCACCTTTGAACATTACATTGGAGGAATTTTAGACTCAATTGGGGAGACTATTGATCGTTCAGTGGGATCAATCTTCCAAGCTCCCCCCTCCCATGTTCGGCGACGTCGAGGACGAAGAAGAAAAGAACCCTATTTCATCCCAGAAGAAGAATTAGAAGATTTTTACAAGGATGGGTCAAAAATTATGAGCGCACTTTCTGATAACACTCGGTTACGTATGCTCAAAGAACTGGAAAAAGAACCACTGAGGCAATCAGATTTATCTGAGAAGACAAGCACCCGGGGTGGTAATTTCAAGCATCACATTACTATTTTAATGAATGAAGGATTGGTACGTCAGGAAGGGGTTCGTGAACGCTATATGTTAACATTTGCAGGTCGTGAAGCTCTTAAACTTGTTGAATTCCTATATGCTCGTGCTAAAAAACGTATAGCAATTCCTGTATATTCGACTGATGAAGAAGAGGATCTTCCTGAAGAGGAGGAGTAAATGATTTGAATACTATCGAACTCAGTGATGATATTTACGATTGGCAAGGAGAGCCAGAAATTCTCTCCACTTCTTTCTATAAAATCACTCAAAATGAACCCACGAAAATAATAGAATTAAGCATCAATTCAACAAAAGGAATAGTTATTCTGGGCCCGATTGAGGTCGTTACTGATGCTATTGTCTATACAGACTCTCATGGTGCTGTTGGCAATACCATAAAGTTTTCAGGGACAAATTTAGTTATAATAGGTATCTCCATCACTCACCTAACTAATTCTCTTCAGAAAAGTGATCTGAAGGAGGAGAAAACTCGTCATTGGAAAAACCAGGCAGAATCTATGATTTCCAAACTGAAAAGTAGAATAGAAGATCGCAACTGGTGTATGGACATCTCATTAGATGATGAAGAAGATTTTAAATACCTCATTTTTGGACGAAGAAACTTTCTTCTCGTCGGGTCAGAAAAAAAATTTGTTTTACTTAGAGAAAAACAAATTTCAGTCCGCGAAGGTGAATACAAACTGGTTCAGATTGATCCATATAATGGAATTCTGATAGCAAAAAGGAATAAAGTATTGAACATTGGTGGGACATCAAGGAATAATTTAGGCTCTTTACTTGGTGAGCTCGGAGTGAATATTGCCTCTTCAGTTCTTGATCAAGTTCTCTGGGATTAATCTCAATTTTTGTTATTATTCTCCTTTTTTCTATTACTTTAGGGATATTTCATATCTAAATATCCCCCAAACTCAATAAATTTTTACTCATATCGATAATACGATATTACTCAGTCAATATAGCAGTAGTTTTAACAATCATTCTCCTGTAAGTAAAAGGAAAAAATTTTTGTTGAGGTATTAAAGTGAAAACCGATAGACGGTGTTGTAAATGTGATGAACCATTCTACGCTAGTTATAAAGGAAAATACTATTGTCCCGCTCATTTAGAAGAGCAATTAGCCTATGAAAAACAAATGAATACGAATAATTCAAATATAGAAGACTGACATCTAGTTTTTTCAATTAAGAAACTTTCTTAAAAAATCACCAGAAAATACTTAATATAGCTGATTACCTTTTGATAAAGAGCTAGATTGTGTGGTATTATGTCTGCTGAAGATATCCTTTTTGAAATGCCCCATTTTTCACAATATAAGATCGTCGTAGCTGGTGATGCTTTAGTCGGTAAAACTCAGTTAGTTTCTGTATTTACCAAACGAGATTTTGAACATAAACCGACGGCTGGTGCAGATATTTCTTTCCTGAAATTAAGAGGTTCTGGTGATCAAACAACTACAGCGATATTTTGGGATCTTTCTGGCCAACCTGCCTTTGATAAAGTGAGGCCTCTTTTTTATGAAGGGGCCCATGCAATAATCTACACTTTCGACGTCACCCGGAAAAACACAGTACTATCTCTCCCAAGTTGGGTGAAAGAGGCCAAGAAGATTCTTCCCGATAGTCCCGCTATCTTGATCGGGAACAAAATTGACTTAGAGAATGAAAGAGAAGTCACTGATGACATAGGGCTGAAATTCGCTGATAAAATGAATGCGTCTTACTTTCCTACTTCTGCAATAAAAAATATTGGCGTGGGAACAGCGTTTGCTTCAGCAATTAGACGTGCTGTCTATTTTCGAGATTCTCAAAAGTAATAGTTCTTAACTATTTATTAAGAAACTGGACAAGCTCCGCAATTCGGCTGTGAATATTAGTCAGCTTGTTTGAACTTAATAGGTCTATATATTGAACATTACCTTGGTTATCATCAAAGCTAATCTTCCAATTTGAGGGATAGGGATCGCAGATGATTCCTTTTTGGGCTAAGTCACGAACAATTTGAGTAATGTTTTTAATTAAGGATGGAGTCTTAATAGTTTCACCAGTAGCTTCCATCATTATCAATACAGGGAAAAATCTGGAAAGAGTTCCAATTTTGGCCAATCCCACAACCTTGGGTACAGTTACTTTGATTTCTTTGTTTTCGAATTTAAAATCAATTTCTTGAAATTCTTTTTTAAAATCTATACTGGTGAAGTAATGGATGATTAAAGCGGCTAACTCACGGCTATAATAGGGTTTTATGATTGTAAAACCAATTTTCTCAAAATTAAAACTCCAGCCAAAAAGAACACTACTTCCCCCTGCATACATTCTTGTACCTTTCATCCGAGGTCCGAGTTTTTCAGTAATACGCAGAATGTCTTTCTGACCTAGACATTTTCCTTTGGAAAACCCGATAACACTTTCAACAAGGTCAAGGCTTTTTCGAACAGATTCCTTCTCAATCTGATTTTTAAACTCTGGAAACAAAAAAAATGGGATGTTTGACATTTTTTTAATTAAACCCAATCAGCAGCGTCGATCTTTGAAGGAAGGTAAGTTCCAGTCATGAATCTCCAATTTTTACCAGCTAGTGCCTGAATCTCTGCCTTTTTCCCAGTATCCATCATAATTCTTATTTGTTTCTCCCACTCAGGACGGGATTTTACAAAATCTTCATTAAGGAGGTCGTCAGCTCGTTTCATGTCATTTTCAGTCATTTTGATGAGAACCGCCTTAGGAATTTGATATTCTTCGATATCAGATGGAAGTAATCCAAGCCAGCGTATATCAGGAACCGCCAATTCCACACTCTCAAAGCTTAAGGCTTTACTCCCAATGGAATAAACACGAAGGATATCCAAACCATACGGATCGGCATCTAAGAACCCTAAAATTGGAATTTCTAACTCTTCGTGAACACGTTTAATAAACATACGAGTCGCCATATCGGGTTGGCCAGAAGCTGTGATCAAAACACAGGGAAGATAGTTGAAGAATTTATCTTCTGCTAAATCCTGAAAAACAGCATCTTTCTCAATAACGAGTACAAACTCAGCGTCACTTTCTAGGTTCTCAACTTGATCAAGCATGGGAGTGATCGCATGTCCTCCTAATCCCTGTGTACAATCAATTTTATCGCCTCCTTCAGTGAACGACATTCGACCAATGACTTTTCCCTTCGCTGAAGCTATTACATTCATGGAATTACGCGATACCCTAAGAAGTGCACCCAGATCTTCAATTAATCCATCAGATACTCGTTGATTCTCGAACAAGTTGACATCTCGGTAAAATAGATGCCTTTTCGTGGCATGCTTTTCGGTTTCTAAAATTTCATTGACATAGCGCATTATACCAGTCAATTGTACAACACTTTTAACACTACTGAGATGACGAAATTGTCTATCAACCACATGGCTCCCTAAAAGCACCATTTTCGAATTGTCATCATAGCCAACATTTTCAGAACTCCGTGCAGGGATCCGAAATGCAGCCGCCTTAGGATCTTTAGCAATTTCTTCAAGGAAATCTCTAGCAACTGTTTGCAAACGTTTCCTTGTCTCATCGGGGATAACATTATCGACCTTAAGTACTGATACAGGTAAATCGACATCCCCTGTTGTCATCATTTTCCTTAATTCTCGCACTTTCGAAAGATCAACTTTACGTCGTACTTGTAGCACGACTGGTTCCTTATTTGCAACTTCCCATAACGAGTTGAGGTTGTTCTTTGTGAGTTCTTGGTAACGTTTCGCCTTCTTTGGCCCAAAGAAGAGGATAAAAGGTTGTCTCTTTAACCCAAGCTTAGTTTTTACAAAATTTTTGATTGCATTTATTGATCCGTCTTTTTCCATCTGTGATTGTAACACACAATGAGTAAAAGAATAATCCTCAATGGTTACATGAATGAGTTGTTTTTCGGACATTTCCTAATCATCCATCCTAATCCTTTTTCATATATGAATCCAAGCGTCCAATCACTTCCTGTTTTCGTCGAAGTCTAATATTGGACTTAATTCTTTTAATTTTTGCCTCTGAAAGTCCATATACTTGTTTTAAATCATCAACGGGCCAATAAAGAAAATCGATTATACGATTAATTCCTTGTTTTACTAACTCTTGAGCAACAGGGATAGGAAGATCCGCTAATCTGACAACTGGCGATTCTAAATCGCTTATACATGCAGAGATCAATTTTTTAGGCACATAAGCGTCTGGTATGAAGTTATATCGTGATAGGTGAAAGTAAAGATCTTCTATATTGTCTATTCCTAGTTCTTTTAGAGAATTAACATTTTCTTCTGGGATCCGAACGAAGTTCTCGATTGGAGTTCCCAGATTCTTTTTCCGTTTTAGTGCCCCAAGATCAATCTTCCGATATTTTGAAATTTCATAACGTTTAATCTCAAGAAGTTCTGCAAGATCGTCCTTTGGCCAGAAGAGAAATTCAATAATTGAAGTTATGCCCGCATTGTACAGTAAGGGAATTTTTTGAGGGAAACTGCTCTGTACAGAAGGTAATATGGCAACTGGTTTCTCTAAAACTCGTTTCACGGTTTCAATGGGATTAATTAGCGATTTTGATTTCAATCGCTCAGTATCCAATCTGAAATAAAGATCAACCACGTTATCAATCCCAAGCTTCTGAATTTGTTCAAGCTGTTTAGGAGTGAAAGCTCGTAGTGAGGATAATTTCACTCTAAATTCTGTGTCAGTTTTCTTGTGTGTAAGTATATCCACTAAATTTATCGAACTTCGAGCATTTTGATATTCCTCTTCAACTATTACCCCCATTAAATCCTCTAGTTGAGAGAAATCTGTCGTAACTAATTGCATGATTGAAGTCACACCATTTAGAGCCAATGGAATCACATATTGAGGAGGAATTCGGTTATAATAAGCTAAGGAGGAGTTTAAGGCATCCTTTAAATTTGCTAATCTAGTTTTTTCTTGGTCAGAAACATCTAGTGTTTCTAATTCAATGAAAAGTAAATCCTCTAACATACGGATCCCGAGTTTTTCAATTTCCTCGAAATCAATGTAACCTTCCGCAATGAAAGATTTGAGAGGGGTGTCTACTTCCGCCATCTCGCTTGGAGGTTGAAAATCAAATTCATTCTTGAGCCGATAAATCTCGGAGGTATCCATCCCCAGAAGCTTGGCCAAACTATTGTTTGGAGCGAAAAAGAAATCAGAAATTGTGGATATTCCATTTTGAGATAGCTTCCGAAATTCGTTTAATGTAAGCTCCTCTGAAAGATGGTTGATAGGAGCGTCAAAAACCTCATAAATTTTATCTAATTCTGCAACATCAAGATCCGACCTATCATGCAAAATGAATTCTTGAATTGAACTAATATCCCGAGCTTCTAATTCTTCTATAACGTTTGAGGAAAGGATGACTGAAAGCTTTTTCAGTGGTAACATCTCCTCCTCTAAACATTTTATGACTACTGGCATATTGATACTTAAAACCATTGTACGAGTCTTTGGAACGGAAGTTTCTAATATTCCAGCAAGATCTCCTATTTTTTGACTGAAAATATCACCAATTCGAGTCATTGAATGACTGACGAGAATTTGTAGCCAATTTAAAGACAGTTTTGGAATGAAGGAGATTGGGATATTCAAAAATTGAGAAATCTCTGTGAAGCTAAGTGCCTGTAACTCAGAGAAGAAATCGGAAGGATCTTCTTCTAAGATTGTTTCCATTCTTTCAAGAGTGGTTGAATAAGCATCTTTTAATGTTTCAATGTGCTTTTGTTTCAGTTTTTTAACTAAATCCCGATTGGATCCTAATATTAAACTAAGGGGAGTAGCCATTACAGAAAATAAATGGCTCCATCTTTTTCTATCAATCCTAAGCTGTTTCTCCCCTTCTTTAACTAAGAAAATTGTTTCATCAGGATGATTCAGGAGTTCATAAATCGTATTAATTTTTTCACGTTCCAATGTTGAACGATACTTGGCTGGAAAATCGATTTTGGAAATTGTTACACGTTGGATAAGAGTAATGATTTCTCGGACATTTATAGAATCTTGGATGTTCTTTAATTTTTCTTCAGGTATCCCTGTACGTTTACATAGTCTCTCATGAGACTCCATCATTAAATCTAGAACAGAATTAATTTTAGCTTTCCGTAATGCTTTTATTTCCTTTCTTGTAGGGATTTGACTTATTTCAATTGGCAGGTCTAATATAATTTTCACATCTACTATATCTTGCCAGTCTATATCGCTATCAGTAAAAGTTTTGGGAGAGGCAACGTAATAAAGATCTGCGAGACTCTCGACTCCTAAGCGGGCAAGTTTTCGTACTGTATTTCTATCAAAAAGAGATACTTTGACTAAGGGGATCATCTTTTCCTCTTTGATTGACTTAATATTTTCGAAATTTAAGTCATCCTTCATTTTTGTCACCTGTTCGAGATCAATTTCTAAGATATTTCCTAATTGCTCATCTGAGGTGGTCAAAAAGTCAAAGATCGTTGAAATTTGCTCAACAGCTAAGGTTTGTAGCTGTTTGCGTGGAAGATCTTCAAGGATTGAAACAGAGGTATCTGTAGACTCACGAAGATTAACTAAATTAATCTTTTTCCTAATATTGGCAACATTTTCTGTTGGAGTCTCTAAAATTTCAGAGAGTTCCTCCT
>CP070760.1:354697-361703 GCA_020348965.1 Candidatus Heimdallarchaeota archaeon
AATCTAGTTTTACCTCTTATTCTTCTGGGAATTACCGGATTAGTAACTGAATTCATAAAAGTGGCATTGCAGGAAGAAAAACACTTGATACGTAAGACATCTCAGATTATGTTGCATTTATCCTTTCTCGTTATTCTCCTTGGAGCACTACTGAGCGCTAATATGACAATTACTGAGGACTTAGAATTTGTTCAAATCGGTGGTGTATATGAAATCTCTGGGACTTCACTTTCAATTGAGATTATAGATTTAGACGAAATTAGACCCGATGCTGGTCTTCATTCAGTAGAATACGAGACTCAGTTCATGTTATATTCTGGAAATCGGTTAATTGGTTTTGGTGTAAATCGTCTATCTCTTGATCGGAGACCGGAAGCATTCGGTGGTCCGAGGCAGGATCCAGAAGTTACTATTATTAGTGACATGTTTTCTGATATTTACATAGTTACGACTGGTGCATGGGTAAGTCAAATAACAGGTAATTTTGCTGCATCGGATCTTCAGATTAAAATTATCCCCTACATAAATATTCTTTGGGCTGGATGTCTACTTCTTCATTTTGCTGTAATTCCATTAACTGTAGGTCGGTTTATCCTTTTAAGAGAGGTTTTTTTGTCTAGAAAAAACGAACAAGATAAGAAAGAAGTTCTAACTGGCCCTCCTGACCAAAAAGAACCTGATATTAGTGGTGATGCTAGTGGTTAAACCTAAAAACGTTGTAATTGCAGCACTTATCATCGTAATTTGTGGTGGTGCTCTTTTGATACTGTTGACAAGTTCTTCCGTTCCTGTATTTTCGGTAAAAGAATTAATGGATCATCCTCGATCTGATTCTTTTATTAACAAAAACATTCAGGTAATAGGTATTGCACAGCAAATTAATCGATCGGGTTTCTTTATTACTGATCCTGAAGACGTATTAAACATGTCATTAAGGATTTATATTAATTCAACAAATGTAGAAAGACCAGTTGGGTTTGAGTCAGGAAAAACTGTGCTTGTTGAGGGAAAACTTATCTCGACAACTACTATTTGGAAGTTCAAGGCGACCATGATAAGTACAAAATGTCCTTCTAAGTATCAAGATGAGGGATAAGTGGTTGATAATGGCGATTGATAAAATACAGAAAAACCTGAATTGGATTATTTTGGCCATAGCAGTTTGTTTTATTATGCTAAACTACTTTTTCGTGTTTATAGTTGTCAAATCATTCCAGGGATTTAATGTAAGCGGACACCCGATATTCTATATGGTTCCTTTTGCATTTTCTACCTATATTTGTTTCGGTATAGTTCTTCTTAGTGGTATTTTGTATTTATGGAGAAAAGACATGAGATTCGACTTTTTTTTGGTTTCTGGAGCTCAAACTGGCGTTGTTGTCGGAGCAATTACAATCATTGTTGGCATAATCTGGTCTAAACCAGAATGGGGTTATTGGTGGCAATGGGAGCCTAGACAGACTGCAACATTAATTATGTGGTTGGCATATGTGGGACTATTGATTTTTAGAGAGTTAGTGGAGGAAAGAGACCATGAGAGGAAAGCAACGCTTTCAGCGATATTTGGAATTGCGACTTCTCCATCTGTACCACTATCAAACTTTGTTGTCGGTGCATTACATCCACCCCCACAGCAGACAGAACTCGGATCTGGTGTCGTTCTTTATTTAATGTTAAACTTTCTATTTATCGGAACATTAACCTTGATACTAGTTTTCATGGCTTTTAGGGTGAATAAGATCAATTTTAAATTGAAAGAAATTAGGCAAATCATGATGGAGGAAGCTTAAAGTCAATCCAAAGAAGAGGTGATTTTGACAATGGCAGATATTTTTGATGAGATACTTGGATCAGAATTGAGTTTATTGTTTTTTGTTTCAGTAGCAGTTTGGATTTTGATATTTTTGTACTTGTATTATACTAATAATAAGTTAAAGCGACTTGAAAAAGAAATGAACAGTTTAAGATGAATTATACATAAATGTACTTCATTCTTAAAATGGTCACATGCCATTTTTACTAAATACTTGAGAGTTTTCTTAAGATGAAAGTCATAGATCAAGCAGAAAATCCAGTTGTGAAATTAACAAATGTATCTAAGGTCTACGGTTTCATAAACGCAGTGAGAAATGTAGAATTAACAATAAAAGAAGGAGAAACTGTCGGTTTTCTAGGAAACAATGGAGCTGGAAAAAGTACGCTTTTGAAGATAATTGCGCTTTTAATTAAACCTACCAATGGCAAAATCGAACTGTTTGGTAATGATGTTGAAGAAAACCAACACTCCTTTAAAAGAGATATTGGTACCTTATTGAGTCATTCGTTTTTCTACGAGGATATGACTGGACGTGAAAACCTTGAATTTTACCTCAAGATGAATAGAAAAGTAAACGACTACACAAAAGTCATTGATAAGGCGGTTGAGCGTTATAATTTGAAGTTTTTTATTGACCGACCAATCCATGAACTATCGACTGGTATGGCAAAAAAACTTGAACTTCTAAGAGTCGCTTTACCGAATTTACCAAGGTTGGTATTACTCGATGAACCCTTTTCCGGGTTAGATGTTGAAAACAAGCAGTTTATTAAACAGATTATCGCTGAACGGGAATCTAACACAACGGTCATTATCTGTTCTCATGATTTTGACTCAATTTCTCTTATTTGCACAAAAGTATTTTATCTTGAAAAAGGTAGAATCGAGAGAATACTAGAACCTTCAGAATATGATTATTTCCTTAAAAGGCAAAATTAGGCCAGGAGGCTGAAGGATGTCAATATTAATAGACGTTTTTCGCCTAACAAAAAAAGATATTTTGTTAGAGTTCCGAAAAAGAGAAACACTATTCTCAATGGGCCTGTTCTCTTTCGCCTCTGTCCTAATATTTTCTACCCTTTACAATCTTATTGATATATCATTAGAAGCTAAACAAGCTATTTCTGCTGCTTGTTTGTGGTTTATCATCACTTTTATGGTGATGTTAGGCTTAACATCAGTTTTTTCTCGCGAAATGAAGAAGAATTCAATTTATTCACTGCTTTCTCTTTCAATAAAACCACAAGTGATTTTTCTGGCAAAACTAATCTATCTCTGCATTATTTTAGCAATAATTGAAGTAATAACATTCGTTCTCGCGATTATATTTTTAAGGGTTGAGATCCAAACTAATTTTCTTCTCCTTCTGATGGTGTTAACAATAGGTAGCCTTGATCTCTGCGTTGCAGGATGTATTGTCTCCTTTTTGACTGTTTATGCGAAGTCTAAGACATTAGCAATTCCAATCCTGTTTTTCCCATTGATTCTTCCTTCTATCTTAATAGCAACACAGGTAACGACAAACATAATACTTTTTGAAGATCCAATGTATGTTATCAACAACACATTACTCCTTCTTATTCATGCTATAATTATCCTTAGTATTGCTTTACTGGTCACTGATGACTTTCTCAGTCAATGACTAACATTATTTTGGATATTCAAACTTTTATTCAATTGAAAAATGAACTTTTATTTACAAAACACTGTTTTTACATTAAATCCTTCCATATGAAAGTTTTCTATAATTATATGTAAAAACATTTAAAAAAGTTAAAAATTCTCTTCTTAAATAAGATGCAATACAGGTCATGCTCTATTGGGAGAAAAATAAATGCTTCAAGTAGCAAAAGATTCACTTTCATCTACTCGTCTAGAGATTCTAAGCTATTTGCTTGTGAATAGCAATATTCATGATGAGTCACGAGGTTGTTCAATAAAAGAGATAGCAAATACATTTGATCTGAGTCCCAATGCCATACGGCAATACCTAATAGAGTTAGAAAAAGATCAACTAGTAGTTAGAAAAAAAAAAAAGGGAAAGACTGGGCGCCCAGCAATGACCTATTTCCTGCACAATAATGCTTTGGGTATTTTCCCAAAATCATATGCAGATTTTTCTATTCGACTATTAGATCACGTTATAAAGAATTATGGCGAGGAGGACGCTCGACGTCTTTTGATTGAAATCGGGAGAGAAAAAGGAGAAGAAATGAAGACTGAACTCTCATCTAATTTGGAAGAAAATGCGAAGTCTTTAAGAGAGAGATTAACCGCAGTAATTAACATTTTTAAAAAGTATGGACGATTTCCTGAAATTGTAGAGGAAGAAGATTCTTTTATATTGAAGAATCATAATTGTTTGATTTATGATATTGTCCAGAACCATCCAGTAGCATGTATTGTTGATGAAACTCAATTAAGTGAGCTATTGGGTAGAAAAGTGGATAAAGTGCAGTGTCTATCTGAAGGAGAACCCTTCTGTATTTATCGAATAAATAAGGCTAATAAAAGCAAGAGTAGCAATTAATTGAATTATCCTAATTGAGGCCACAAATCCCGATTGTAACTCAAAACTTTTTCTTTCGATTGTACAAGAAGAATATAGACCACTGATCCAAGATAGTAAAACGCTGTAAATGAAATAATTGAAGCAATTCCAAAGAGAAGCATTGACAATTCAGATGACACGAAAGGGGTGTGGCCCATCAGAAATAGATAAACAGTAGTTATATATCCATCAGTAGCAGCACCAATCAGAGGGGGATGGATTGGAAATAAATTCGGAATCTCACACAGTAATAAAAACTTGAAGAATTGATTTCCCGCTTTCTTAATCGAATTGGATTCATGTTTCCGTGTCCACACAATTCCTGATAAGCCAATAATCAAAACCATTAATGGGCCAATGAGTATTGAGATAATTGCCCCCCAACAAATAGGAAGGGTTTCAAATTCAACGTTGCCACATGATATTCCATTATCAAACAAATGAAATTTAATTTGAGACTCATTCCCTGGAAAAAAGCATCTGAGTGCTATACAATGACTTATTTCATGAATTAAGGTAAATGGGAATATGAGAAAGTTATAGATGATCACAAATAGGGGAGAAAGCTGAATGATTAAGAGGAAAGAAAAGGCGAACACAAATGAAAACAGGGAATTCGGTTTAGGCTCCGTAAGAAGGTCATGCTTATCGGTTCTTTGCAATATTACCGTGTAAAGACCAGAGCAATAGGTTATTAAAAGGTATTTATTAATTTATCTAAAGTTTAAACACATAAAAATCTTTCAACACTATTTTTATTTTTAAATTGCAGAAATTACAATATACTTGAAATTTCAAAAAAAGGAAATTCTGAAAGGAAAACGGTTTTTTTAATATTAAAAAAAGAAGAAAAAAAGGAGGATTAAGTGACTTTGATTTGTTCTTTTCCTGTCACCATACCTTTCAGACGGTGGCGATTTTGGGGAATTATTGCGAAATAAAAGTGGACTAGTGTAGTAAAGAGGAAGTAAAGATAGATTAAGAAATGAAGGAATCGGATATCGAATCCAAGATCTTGGAAAGGTGTCACTAATAACACTAAAATCGCCAACACACCTGTGGATCCAGGAACAAGTTCTTCAGCAAGTGCAATCCCTGTTATGCCCATGAGAAAAATCATTAGGATATTGCTTACGGTTAAAAGTTTCTGCAAGGGGTGGTATTTCATAACATACTTCTTCTTCTCTGGATTATAAAAGTCATATTTCGGGTACTTCTCATCAGGAAGAATTTTTAACGCACAAAGAACAATTATGCCAATGTCAAGAAAATCCCGGGGTGTTGGAATAATCTCCGAGACTTTTCTATACCAAATTAAGATAGCTCCAAAAAAGAGAATATCCCAGAAACCAGTGAAAATCCCTACTATCAAATGGAGTTCTCTTGTGAAGAAATAATCTCCAACAAAGTATATCTTAATAAATAGCTCAAATCCTGTGAGGAAAAATATAATCATGAGAGCAACATGGACCCAGTGGTGAAACCTTTGAGGGGTGTTATACCTTATTACTGTAATGTCTTCATTTATACTAGTTGTTGCTACTTCTTTACTATCAACCTTAGTTAATGTTGCCATTTCTTTTTACCAACCATTCAATGAATCTGGAAAAAAACTTTATTATTCGTCTGAAAGAAACGTGTCTTTAAATCTATCAACGGTTGTCGGAGGTTTCCATGAACTTGATACTATTCTATCGTGATCATGTTTTATTGGACTTGTAAGAACCCTACGAACTAGGTGAAGGCTTATGAAGCCGATGATACCAATAGGGGTAAGCCCCAATAAGAGAAATTTCACCTGACTAAGATCAACAACATCTTGATCTGGAAGGTCTGGAATATCTGTAGGTATAACGATAATAATGTCAGTTGTTGTAGTAGTGGTGCTAGTTATATCAGTATTTGTGGTGTCAGTGTTAGATACGTCAGTGGTAGGATTTTCCGTGGTAGAAACTTCGGCAGGGACATAGTTGTAGAGATAGTAGATTTCATGAGTTCCGAAATGTTTCCCTTTGGAGGCAAACTTGAGATAATTAATACTCCCATTTTGAAAAGTGATATCATACCCGTCTGTGTCGGCTGTATTGAATAGTCTAACTACTTCAATATACACCATTCCTTCCGAAAACAAACTTTCTACATGCAAATCATTATGTACATCGTCTTCTGGAATGACAGTCCCAACAAACTTTACATCCTTTGCTAGGACTTCTTCGTTATCCTTATCAATATAGACAGACCAACCATCATTTAAATTCTTCATACAGAGAGAGGGGTCTGGTTCAAATTCTATCGAAATCCATGCTTCATCGCTTGAACTGACTAGAAGTGCAAAAAGATGTGTTCGATTGTTCGAAAACTTGACATAACCGTTATCTCCAAATTCAGACACGTAATGGTAAGTTTCGATACTTGTCCAAAATGATGCAATTTGACCGTCATTTAAGTCAATATTTCCAGTAATATTCGGCGAAATGAATCCCATTGGATCGCTAGAAGTTACTCCTGAAACATTCAGGAGAGTTAAACTGACTAGTATTAAAAAAATTACTAAAAGAAGAGGAAACAAGGTTTTTTTTATGATCTTCAATTTTATAACCACATAACGAGATTATAAAGCGTATTTGTTTGATAAAACC
>CP070760.1:361803-368727 GCA_020348965.1 Candidatus Heimdallarchaeota archaeon
TCCTATACCTTTCTTAAGGATTGGAATCCCATTTTGATCCTTTTCACAATAACCATAACCAGGAGTGTCATAACCTAAGGAAGCGAATCCTGTTAGATTTTCCAAATGACGCTGGGCGACTTCATCTAATCTTTCAATCGATTTTTTGGAATCAGTGTTTGTCATTAATGGAACAACATTTTGCCTAATTCCGTGGACTTCATATTTGGTTCCAACAAGCTTGACAAGCAGGGAATCGAGATTAGGTAGACTCTTTGCTTCTACCGCTAGTTCTCCAGCTGTAACAGATCTCTCAACAAAGATATTCTTATATTTAGGAGGGAAAGGTCTGCCGTAACCCGCGATATATTCAGAATCTTCTCCATAAGGAGCGATAAACCTCCCTCTATAAGAATCACCTTTTCTTAATATTGGTGGGGCCATTAACGTCTCAAAGGCAACTCTTATCGCAGCCTCACAGGTGTTGGTTGCAGCTGCATCATAGTCATCTCCGTAAATGTCTTTAACGACATTTCTGAGTTCATCTTCTACCCTTCTCATAGGAATGACTTCTCTGTTTGCACTGACGATCGCATCGAGTACATAATTAGGTAAGGGACCTGGACAGGAAGAACTCCCAGGATAGAGACCGAATGAGTTATCAATAACCTCATTTAACCCGATTTCCTTTGCTGCTTGTCGTGCATCCTCCCTTATCTTGGGAAAATTTTCAAAAATTGCTTGGTACCATTGGAATTTGTGTTTTGATCTCATAGAACATCACACGTTCTCGATGATTACATGAATTTATCCAGATGCATATTATACTGTAGATCTGTTTGATGATTCACATTTTAATATAATTAATTCCTTTTCATTTATTAGTAAATTAACAAGAATTATTATTAATCTCTAATACTAATTCTCTCGATAACGAAGAAATAAGTGGGTTTGCGATGAAACGCACTATTAGTAGTCAAAAGACACGAAAAATAGAAATAACTGAACTAACCCAAAAGTATTACGCTCTTCAAGAAAAGGGATCGGGAGATTGTCCAGATTTTCACACTATTGAGAAATTTGATTCCAAGAAGGAAGCCCAGCACCGTATGGATCATATTGCGAAGATGAGTCTAGAGAATAATCGAGGATTCAGCGGCTATCGGATAATTTATGTCGAAGAGGTAGAACTCGCTCAAGAAAATAGGGAGTGAAAAGGATAACTTAAGATATTAAGAAAAAGAAACTTAAATTCTATTATATTCCATGGCTAGGATTTAGAGGGGGCGAGTTCAATTGATTTTTCTACGTTCTTATTATGGTTTTGGGCTTTAATGCCTAACGCATCTCTTACATAATTTTGAACACGTTTAATCTGTTCGTCAGGAGTGAGGGGGGCTTCCAGCTTTAATAACGACGCAATTTTCGTTTTTAACTGAAGTAAATTCTCAGATTCTTCAAGGGCTATGTCCTGGTACAATTTCATCCCTGCCTTTTCGGCAACTTCTATGCAGCGATTCAGCCAGGATTCTGTACTTTCAAACTGAAAAGAAGCTAACTCAATTCGAGCACGGAGAAGATACACCTGACATAGACAAGCAGAATATTGATTTTCCTCACATTCTTCTTGCCACTCGTCCAACCTTTCCAGTAGTTTTTCCTTCACCTCTATTGTTGGATTGCTTAACCAGTTTTTAAATTCAGATTCTGCAAGAGCACCTTGACAAATAACCTGGAATTCTTGGGCCAAGTCTTTAGTGAGTGCTGTTCGCCACTCTTTCTCAGCGGAACCCCAGTTTTTATCTGTCTCAGCAAGCATTGCACTTATCATATGATTCAAAGCTTCCACATAGGAATCTTCAAAGGGTGGGTGGGGAAAGCGTTGCAATAGTTCTCGATCAGGGGTTAAAGAGCTTGCTTCTTTTTGAGCCTGTATAATTCTGAATATCGCTTCGGCAATTAAACCATCTTTTTCTAAGAGTTCAAAGATAGTTAAAGCCTGAGTATATTGTTCGATTGCATCTGAGAATGCTCCCTGTAAAAAAAAGGAAAACCCTTTCTCAAATGTGTTTTTCGCCTGGGATTCGACCTGTACTAAAGCAATATAATCTGTAAAGCCAAGTTTTTGAATTTTAAGTGCTGTAAGATAATCAGGTGCTTTTAACTTAGTTACAAGTGCTCTTTTTTGTCTTTCTTTTTGAATAATAGCAGCAGAAATCACCAAAGCAATCCCACAAAGAACCAGAAAGACTCCCATATGGAAGATGCTAAAGCTTAAAAGTGGGAAACTCCAGAAGTCTTTGGGATTAGTTCCGCCACGATATTCGTCAATATTAATAACCCAATCACCATCAGAGTCTTTTTTCGCATCACTAGAATCAGTTGTGTTAAGACCCATTTGAAATTCCCAGAGATCAGGCATCCCATCATCGTCCCTGTCATGATAATAGAAAATTTTATTGCAATTTTCCAAGTTAGGGGCGCCCCCAACTGGATTTAAGGATCCACTTTCCTCAAAGTCTTGAATCCAATCCCGTACAACCGTTACCTTTTGCTTTTGATGAAGATACAGATAATAGTAGCTCCTCGCTGCGATTTCCTCGATAGAGTGATATAATTTTTCCCGAGTGTTAGCATTCTGCTCAACAGAAGCTTCTTCGATTAACTCATTCAATCCTGACCCAATGTTAAATCCAAACATATTTGGGAATATACCATATTCTCCATGGAAATAAGGAGCAACAAAATTGTCAGGATCGGCATAATCAGCTACCCATCCCGTATAGTAGAGAGGTTGATCCATCTTCAATAAAGACTCCTCACAGCACTCTGGATCTACTGGTTGAAGAAGTACTTCGATCCCAACGTCGGCTCTGACAATTGCATTCGCTAATAATTGGAATGCTGAAGCAGCTGATTCCGAATTGGCGTTATATTCAATCTTGATAGTTCCTTTCCATCCAACTTGGTTGAAAAGAGCCGTGGCAGCTTCTAAGTCATACGTAGGATAGTATCCCTCTTCAATAAGGCTTTCGTGATGGCCAAACATACCACTGGGGATAACTCCTTCCATCTGCTCTGTCACAATTCCTTGATTGTACGCAGCATGATCGAAGGCTGTTGTTATTGCCTGTCGAAAAAGAAGAGCCGTGAATGGATTATAAGGACTGGCTATTTCTGGTTGATTATCGTAACGGAGAAGTGAGCTAGCATCATATGTTGAATCTACTGATTCAGAAAGAGCTTCAGTAGATATTGACTCCCTCATGTTCATTCCAATGAAATTGTTTTGAAATAGAGGTGTAACAAATACATTGACATCCTCTAAGATTGCTTCACCAGTCTCACTCATAACCCTGTAAGCATCATGAGAATCAATCGATACCATATCAGCATCACCACTCTCAAGATCGCCGATACGGGCATCATCGTCAGAAACTGTCTTGATTTCAATCTCATCAACAGCATGAGGAGCAAATGACCCCCACCAATTGATATTTTTCTTCAAGTGAGCATATTCGTCAGTTAAGGAGTCAAGCATATAGGGTCCTGTCCCAACCATGTTTTTCGCTATCCAGCTATGGTTGGTTAGGCCATGACGACTTGTACCAGGCACAACTCCAGAATCCTTGGGATCAGCTCCATTTCCTAACCCTAATTTAGAAAGTTGAGGAATCCACTCATCGAGAGGCACCATTCCGAAGAGGTCATCATCGTCTGTGGTATATTTTGAAGGTGTATTTTCAATGACAGCCTTAGGAGAAACAGCACTCGCCACTTCAAAAGCCAAAGTATGGATAAAGGGAGAATATGCAATATCAAGGTTGATCTCCAGAGTAAAGTCATCTACAGCTACAATACCACCAGCATTAAGATAAGTTAACGCCTGTGTCACATTAGGATCGGAGTATCCCATATAGGTCGTCCCACCCTTGATAACTTGGGCAATCATCCAAGAAGGACCGTAGGGATCCCCTAGGATAACCGCACGATCCAGAGAGTATTTCATGACGTAAGCATTGAAAGCAACACCGTCATGAAAGGTTACATTCTCCCGAAGGATAAAGGTATATTTTAGCCCATCAGGCGACACATCCCAAGAAGTGGCAAGAGAAGCCCTCATCTCCACGGCAGAATTGCCTTCATAATCCACGAGACACTCATAGACTAGATCGATGAGTGTGTTCCCTCCGCTTTCATAGTTGAGTGCTGGATCTAGAGTAGTTATAAACTTAGGAATAGATGAAGTTTCCCAGACAAATTTATTTTCGTTTTTTAGTTCTCCCTGGTCATTTTTGGCCTGAATCGGTGTTGTGATATTTGAAGAAAGTACCAACATTGTAATAGGGCCTAAAACCAGCATGCTTATCACTAGAATTAGGCTAAGCTGGAGTTTCACAACAGACCTCTCCATGGATTTTAGATTATCCCCTATCTGATAATATTAATACTTTTCCTTTGAGGCAGTCCAATAATTTATGGGAAACCCGAACAGAAAAAATTCCAATTTACATTAGCACATTATTATCTACTTGAAAAATGCATCAAGGTAGAAATACTTGATGTCTTTTTTTTTTAACAATAGGATAACGCGATTTTAAGAGTAGGAAATATTCAAAAAAGATAAAACATATTTTCTTCCATAGTTAAAAATTGGTAGCACTTATTACTGTTAATAATCATAATTAGCGCTATGGGTTACTAGGGCGAATATAATGAGTTTGTTTCTTCAAACAATGGATGAGATCCTTCGACATCTAAAAGAGTATTACCAATCAACAGCCAATCCTCAGAAAGTTAAGGAAGTTGTGCAGCTCTTGATTTCCTCTGAAAAAATCTTCATTTACGGAGCTGGAAGGTCAGGAATGGTCGGAAGAATGTTTGCACAAAGGCTAATGCATTTGAATTTGACAGTCTTTTATTTATCAGAAACCATTACACCTGCTTTTGCCGCTGCTGATTGTTTGGTTGTGATCAGTGGTTCAGGGGAGTCGATATCTCCCAAAGCCATTGTAGAAGGAGCTAAAAAAATTGGAGGGAAAGTTGTTTTACTTACAGCAAACTCAGATTCGACAATTGGTCACTTAGCTGACTTTATAGTAGTAGTTAAAGGCCAAACAAAGGTTTCCAAACAAGAGGCGCTTGCTCCGTTTACATCATTGTTTGATATTACGGCATTAGTTGTTCTAGATTCAATGACAAGAGAAATTATGAATGTTTTAGGAAAGACTGAGGCAGATATTCATCGTACTCATGCCACATTAGAATAGTTCAGGAGGATCACGATATGGCGGTAGAGGTAGTACCAAAAGTTGAAGTTGATCTGAAAAAGGAAAAACCGAAAGTATTCGATGTATTAGGTCTAGGTGAAATTGTTATTGATTTATTACTTAAAGTTCCTCAATTTCCAAGGCTAGATGAAAAGGTATATGTCACTGAAAGAGAGAAACAGGCAGGAGGGGTGACGGCGAATTTCAGCGTTGGAGTTTCGCGCCAAGGATTAAGTGTAGCATTTATTGGTGCTGTAGGGGAGGATGAGGAAGGAAACTTTTTACGTGCGAGGCTCTTACAAGAAGGTGTTGATGACCGTTTTCTGGTTACTAGAGATTCTAAAACACCAGTGAATATAGTAATCATCACTGAAAAGGGAGAAAAGGCAATTCTTCAATCTGAATTTATGCGAGTGACCCTTCCGCCGAAGGAATTAATTCAACCAAGTCTTATACAAGCAGCCCGACATCTGCACCTAACTGCAATTAATTTTGAGACAGCTCTCAAGGCTGTGAGACTAGCCAAAAGATATAATTTAGGGGTCAGTTTAGATCTCGAATCTCAGGTGGTGAAAGACTACTCTAAAGACCTACCTCTCCTTTTAGAATTTGTTGATTTTCTCTTACCAAATAAACAGGGAGCGTCTGAATTCACTCAGATTCAGGATCCCAAGAACTCTTCCCTTAAACTCTTAGAATATGGACCAGAAGTGGTAATTATCACTTTAGGTGAGAAAGGGGTACTTTTAACAACTCAGGAGAAACAGGAGCTATTTCCAGCCTTCAAAGTTGCGAATGTTGTAGATACAACAGGTGCGGGAGATGCATTCAATGCAGGTTTCATTACTGGAATACTTAAAGGAAATCCAATAGAACAGTCAATTAGAAGAGGACAGGCTACTGCAGCCTTGAAAATTCAAGGAATGGGAGCACAGGAACCATTACCTACAGCAAAACAACTCTCAAAATTTCTGAGTCTTTAGACTTGATTTATATTATTGATTACGAATACTCTTGGCTTTTATTCCTTCGATAAATTATTATCATCATTTTGAATTGCAAAGAAATTTCTAAGCATCCCGAAACAATTAAAAAAAAATTCCTGAATCTTTCAAAAATAATGAGAGAAATAGATTAAAAGGGAACCTGAAAATGAACACGGTTAATCTGAAGCAACTGAAATTTTATGATGGACGTACACATTTTATTGATAAAAAACGAATGACCGAATTTGAGACAAAATCATTAACAGAACGCTTTTTCTCTGGCCAAAATGTAGATGCTGCAACAGTGATTGAGGAGCTAGGTCCAGTTTCACTTCATTTTTCGAATGTCCAGCCTTGGGCGGAAGAGATACCAGACATCGATTCTAAGAGCGCTCGTCTGTTTACAATCTGGGGGGAAGATACCGAAACAAAGGAAATCGTTGTCATCATCAGAGGATTTTTTGTATTGCCCCCATTCCAATGGGGGAAAGAGACGATTCAGGATTATTACTTCTTTGGAGAGGATATACCTTACTTTCCAATGGCCGTTATTTCATCATTTCAGACGATCTTCAAGGAGGACCTACAATTAATTGAATTGTTGGAACAACTAAAAGAAGAAATTCAAAAAAATTGGCAAGATATTAGAAATAGAATGATTGATACATTAGAGAAGACTGATCTATGGA
>CP070760.1:368827-375735 GCA_020348965.1 Candidatus Heimdallarchaeota archaeon
ACAATCTGACATGACCCTTGTCGGAGTGGCCGACATTATTTCTGATGTGCGATTACGAATTGCACAGGAGCGAAATTTTCCGATTTATTGCAGTGTCCCTGATTTCGAGCCCAAAATGCGTGAAGCAGGCTTTGAAATAGTCGGATTTCTGGAGGATATGGTTAAAGAAGTCGATGTGATTGTTGATTGCACTCCTGCAGGCGTTCCAGCCAAAAACCTCCCTCTATACCGCAAAGAAAATGTTAAAGTATTGGTACAAGGCGGAGAAAAACATGTTCTCACAGGAAGAAGCTTTAGTACATTTGGGAATTATGTCAGTCATTTAGGGGTGGATATGACTCGTGTGGTTTCATGTAACACGACTGCTCTAACTCGAATTATTGCCACTTTAATGAATGAATATGGGGTGTTGGATGTTTTTGTCGCATTAGCTCGGCGTGCAGGTGACCCAACACGGACCAACCGAGGACCGATAAACGCTATTACGCCAGTTCTAGGGGTTAGCCATCATGGGCCAGATCTAGTAACAGTAATGCCTCAACTGACTGATAAAATTTATTCACTAGCTATTGCGGGCAGTTGGACTCTTTCTCATGTTCACATGTTGAAAGTGACAGTGGAAACAACTCCCACGAAGGACGAGGTGGTTAACTTGTTCAAACGAACCCCCCGTATTTTGATCGAACCTGGAAAACAAGGTCTTTTCGATTCGGCTCAATTAGTGGAGTATTTCCGTGATTTAGGAAGACCACGTTACGATCGGCCCGAGGTTTTCATCTGGGAAGAAACCCTGAGTTCGGATTCTCGAAGTAATTTGTATATGATTTACGATGTACACATGGAATCGATTCCAATCCCAGAGAACATAGATGCTATCCGTGCCATGCTTGAAATGGAGTCTGATGTGGTACAATGTGTTGAAAAAACCGATAGAGCCTTAAAGATTTTCAAGAAGGGAGCGTACCAAGGCACTTTATATGGTGGATTAGAACTGACCGATGTCCCAGCCTAAATCTAAAAACTCCACAGGTCACCATATCAGGGATTAACTCTAAAGAAAACTCTTGAAGTACCAAGATAAATTCTAGTAGTATTGTACTCTTCATATTTTGATTACTATGTTGAGGAACAACATAGTTTTCAGTTTTTAAAGATATAGAGTCCGCTTATTAGAGTATCCTCTTCAGGTCACCTTTTTTTTAAGCATTGAAAACTGGCTTTCCTTCTTCAAAAAGGACACATTTTTAAGCTTGAGAAAGGGGAGGGTAACTATTAATCCTCATTTTTCCTGAAATTGAAAGAGGCTAAAAGACATGCGACCGATCCCTGAAATTGAAATAATTGTTAATGAACTGTTTGAGGATCCATATATAGAACAGTGTATTGTCTCAACAATCGATGGATCTCCTATATATGGAAAGACCAAAGGGAAGGAGGAAACGGGTGAGGAATTGTTTGTTATTCCAGCAGCTATCTCCAGTGCACTGGCTATTTCACAGGGTTTTTTAGAAGCAAACCTAAATGACAGAGTCTTTGAGTACGTTGTGTTTCAGGAACGGACAATTATTATTGCAACCAGAACTGCGGACACTGTCTTAATCACATCTATTTCCCTTCCAAAATCATCCTTTGAAAAACGGCCACCTATCGATAACTTAATTGAAATTTTACGTGAAGCTGCGGCAAAAATCGGTGCTATCGTAAAGACATTAGAGATTGAAGACAGTTTGATTGAGAAACTTCAAAGAGCGATTCCTGAAGCGAGCGCGATTCTATTGCTCTCCCCAGCTGGCATCCCTCTTAGCGATCTTCTTTCAAGTTTAAAGGTGGACACGGCTCAATTAGCTGCTGTATCATCTGCCCTTTCATTACCAACCCGAGTTTTAAATCAAGCATGTCAAAGTATCGCAGTAACTGGCCAGAATAATATGATTCTTCTCTACACATTAGACGCTGAACGCATTCTAATGGTTTCCCTGAGACCTAAAGACAGCATCGAGTCATACCTCACTAAAATCTCGAGAATCGTAAGTCACTGACTTATTAAATAAGTATCTTTTAGTGAATATTCCAGGGTGGGTTGTACCCCCTCTTTATATGTCCTTACGAAAGATACTAAGGAAAAATAGATTTGATGAAACCAGAGTACTAACTTATATTAAAGAGTGAAAAAAAGATTTTAAGAATCAGAAGTGCGCGATATTCTATCGCATAACTTCACCCTGAAAGAAGCTGAAGGTGCCCCTAATCATGGACTTAAACCATGCCCTTAAAGAAGCAAAAACCCTGATTATAGAAAAAAAGACTGAGCAAGCAGCCGAACTTCTTAACAATGCTCTTAATATCCTTCAAACTCAACCGCCTGATGACTTATCCCAAGCTCAAAAACTGTTATTAGAAGGAGAGATTCAAGAAAGTTTGGGTGATACAAAAATTCTCAAACAACAAGACCAAGAGGCATTGAGCCACTTACTTATGGCTCTAACCCAACTTCAAACCCTTGAGTCTATCACAAACATTCCACCTAGCGAAAATCTCTTCCGTGTCAACAGAAAACTGTCTGGTGCATTTGATCGTCTTGGTCAGCAGTTTGAAAGCGAAAAATATCTTCGAAATGCTGGAGAAATAAAGGCAGCTATCCTAAAACAGGAATTATATACTAGATTCAGAGAATCTGGCTTTAAAGTTAAAGAGAATGTTAGGGCTGTTGAAACAGAAGCAACACCAGTTGATATTATGGCCGAAAAAGGAGGCTTTCTCTCTAAGAAAAGGGTCGCAATATGGTTCGCAATGGATGAGGCTGAACTCGATACTATTTCTTTCCTCACCAAGGGGTATTCAAAGTATGCCAAAAGTCGTTACATCCTCATGTTAATGGGGCAAACAACGATTCCTAGCCTTTTAGGAGCTAGAATTGTCACTTCTATTGATGAAATCGACTTTTAAGAAGTGAGATGAGGAAAGAACCTACAATTTTGCTTCAGGTATAGGAGAGGAGTTTCTTTTAGTATGTGTTCTTGTAACCCCTATATGAAGAAATAGAAGAGAGAGAAAACTGTTACTTCGCCTGTTGCTTTTCCACATAATCCAAGTAGACGCTACCCAACATGTCAAATGCAGCGGAAACATTTAGTCCTGTCTTTGCTGAAGTCGGCATGTATTTCACAGGAAATCCTGATTCCATCGTTTTCTTAGAAAGGTTTTCAGCAAACTCCTCTGCTTGACCGTCAGTTATGTGGTTGGGAAATTGCTCGCGCAAGTCTACTTTGTTTCCTAGGAGAACGACAGGTATCATTCCTTTGCCGTTATGCTTAAAGATTTCTTCTAACCAGTTCTCCAGATTGGTGAAAGTATCTGGACGAGTTACATCAAATAGTAAGAGTGCGCCTAAACAACCATAATAATAAACGCTCCTCACTGTACCAAAACGAGGTTGACCTGCAAGATCCCAGATTTGGAATTTGATATTCTTTTCTCTAATGGTTGCTTCTTTCAGGGCAAAATCGGCACCAATGGTCATCATGTAGTTACTGCTAAACCCCTTTCCGAGGTAACGTTCACGTAGAGCAGTTTTCCCAACTGCCCCGTCACCTGCGAGAACTATTTTCATTAGAAAGCTCATTCTTTTCATAACCTCAATTTTTACTCGATCAGAGCTATTTTTCTTTTGATATCGTCAAGCGGTAGTATGTTATTTGAGATGTATTGTTATTATTATTAAATGTTACTTTTGTTTGTGAAGGGAGAGATTTCACTCCCACATTATGGGAAGAGGAAAGTTTCTTTCAGAAAGTCTTTCAAAGGTTGGATATTATAAAGTTTTGCAATTGAGTTCAAAATTCCCTCACTTTTGAGGTCAGCTTCTTGTGACATCAAGAGGGCACGTTTTATCACTCTGGTTGGATTGAATTCTATATTGGTCAGCAAAATCACACTCCTCTATCTCTGACATTTAGAGTGATGAGAAAAAATCGATTAAATTGTGGATAAAGAAGAATATTAATCACCATCTTTTTTTTTGGTAGTGATTTAAAGGTCATAATTAGTAGTTTGTGGATGTAAAGACATTCAAATTTTTTGGTGGTTAAACAGGGCATCCTCCTCCCAGAGTTCTATGTTTAGACGTTTCCAACGGGTTGTAATGCGTCCTTGCCTTCGTGCAATCTCCGCAGCCATCCATATCCATTTACGAGTGAGAAGTAAAATTCGTGTTACACCCATGAATTCTAACGGAGGTAGACTTAGGAGTTCGTTTAATATCGAGTTAATCACATTCTCGTCAATCTTGTCTTCTTGGACAAGAATCCATACAATTCCCCCTGTTATCTCGTCAGTGCCAATCAAATCGACGGTTCCTGCCAATGGAGCAGGGATAATCGAGCTTAAATGCGAACAGCCAAAAGTTCGATAATCCGTAAGGGCACGAATAATTAAGTCAACTTTACGGTGTTCCGAGCGAGTGATTAACGAATTATGAAGTGACCTAATTATGCTGGCTTTTTTAGAAAAAATATCCCATAGCAATGACTTCTTGTCTATTATCTTGTCTGTGGGTCGATATTGAAGATCTGAATGAAACATCAAATCAAAGAGCTGAGGGGGTTCCAACCCATTGTAGCTAATTAAGTCGGTTACAAAATCCTTTGGTAAGATCATCTCCCCACGGGAGTAGAACCACGTTCGACGGATTTGGTCGACAGGCCGTGTACTTTGTTTGGGTGTCAACCTGAGATTAAAGGCTAATCCCAATTGTTGGGCTCTTTCAACAGTCATCTCTGTTACTGTTGCGTTACAGGATGGACATAAGTACTCAGATCCTCCTCTTTCGCTTCCCAGTACCTCTTCGCATAGATATTTGTTCTGACAATTGCGGCAATAATAGATAAGCTCGTCTCCTTGGGTATTCACATCTTTCTCTCGTTGATGTTTACACAATTTACATGGTCCATCACAAATGAGTTTCATATTATACTCTGAACTTTCAGACTCAAGCATTAGCAATCAGGCGACTATGGGAGAAGTTATTTTTAAACACAGCTTTTTACTGTTCACAACAATAATTCCCCAAATGTTCTGGTACAGGTGCAGATATACGGAAATTGACTTAAAACTATCATAGACATGCATATAGAGATATAAAACAGGGAAACTTAATACCACATTATTTTTAATGTGTAATTTGAAAGCTCTTGAACTCAAGCTCCGATACATCTTCCCATTGCTCTTCTGTATGATGGACCTGAGAGTATGGTGATCCTTTGTTTTTTACCCAATCTGCAAGTGTTCTTAAAGAACTTTCGGATCCTTCTGCAACTATTTCTACCCTACCGTCACGTAAATTTTTCACATACCCCCCAATGGCAAGATTCTTTGCAAAATCTCTTGTGTAAACTCGGAAAAAGACTCCTTGAACCCGTCCAGTAACATAGATTCGAACACGTTTCATCTTTTTTCAGCTGATTTATTGTCTTGACTCAAAATATCTTTTGGGCTAGTCATAGTGCTTTTTTTCTTTACATGTCTCGGTCTCCAGAAATGAATTCTTCAAATCGTTTCACGGCATCCTGTTCCCCGACATACACTGGGGGGAACTTAAATCCGTATGCTGATATAGAGATTAGTGGTCCATCTATCCCCCTGTTGATCGCAAGTTTTGTGGCACGGATAACGTTAACTAGGGTGCCAGCTGCATTGGGACCATCCATGGTCTTGATTGTGACATCGATTTTGAATGGGCTGTTCAAAAAATAGTTGCCATACATCCAGAAATACCCTGTTCTCTCATTTCCTAAGAAATCAAGATAATCCGTTGTGCCCGAGGCAATGTCATCATCAGTCAGATAGGGAAGAGTTCTTTTAATACTCTCAGTTTTAATTTGCCGTTTTTCCAAACGACGATCAGTATACAGAGTGTTCATCCCCTCACTTCCTCCAGAGACATCTAATTGATATGTATTCCGAATGTGAGCTCCGAAAGAGTCCAGCATTTCTAGGATTCCTTTATGGATTCGCGTACCTCCAAGTTGGGACTGTAAATCATCTCCAACAACAGGAAGGTTGGCTTTCTTGAACTTTCTGACCCATTTATCATCAGAACATATACGTGTTGGAGCTGCCTCTATAAATGCCAAATCTGCTTTGATGGCAGCGTTTGCATAAGTATAAGTAGCCTTTTTTGCTCCTGAAGGAAGCAATGAAATTACCATGTCCGCATCTGCATTTTTCATTTCCTTCACTAAGTCAACTTCTGGAACTGGACTAATTTGAACTGTTTCAGCTAGCATAGGGGAAACACCATCAAGTACAGGCCCCTTCTTCACTTCAACACCCATTGGAGAGGTATAATCTACAAAGCGGGGCGCAACATTAGGTTCCGCAAATATTGCATCTGTTACATCCTTTCCAACTTTACCTTCTATCACATCGAAAGCAGCACTAATTTCAATATCATCTAATCGCATCCCTCCGATTGTCTCAAATTTCAATCCTCTAGTCTCATGTTTTGAATAGTACTCTAATGATTGCACAAGTGCAGACGCGGCATTTCCCACACCAATCAGAATGACCCTTGCATGTGTCACTGTTGTTACATCCCAAGATTAATCAAGAAAATTCATTACATTCTTTTTTTCTTATTACTCTTATTTTTTTACCCTTCTTATTATAATTTTGGAAATGATTAATTAAAAAAAGTTCTCTTTCCTCAATATGTCAACCCAGATCCTTTAGAAATGAAAATTCTTGAAGAATCAATATTCCTGTCGTAAATCATCTTTTTTGTCGTTGATATAAGATATATTGGGTAAAAATTTCACTCAATTACCTATTTAAATATCTAGAATATTATTTAAATGTATTATGAGTAGTGTAACAATCGATTACGTTTTTAAACCTGGAAAAGAAAAGTA
>CP070760.1:375835-382699 GCA_020348965.1 Candidatus Heimdallarchaeota archaeon
CGGTCAACCAATTGTTTCATCTCTAGTGGCACTAGAGATGCTAGTTTCATATAATATTCTTTTATTCTACTCTTCCATTCCCCACGTGTTCGACGATCTAATCTATAGATAATCGGAGTCTCAATTTCGTGGATAATTAACTCCTTTTGGTAGACATAATACCAAAAAGCAAGAGGAAAAGCATATCCAGTTTCATCAATGTCCTCTGACAATTTTATTGTACGATAACCCTTTAATCCGCAGAAAGCATCCGTAAGATTTAAATTGAAGCATTGGTTGATTGTCTTCGTGACCATCATATTAGTAATATACCGATCTACAGGTGTTTTTGTATTTTGTTTCCAAAAACGGTAAGAGAGATAACGACTTGTTGAAACCAAATCTACACTTGGACGACTCACGAGAGTTTCTAAAATTTCCTTGATACTAAAAGGTGCATGTTGAAGATCTGCATCGAATGTAATTAAAGTGTCATAACTGTTTTTCGCTTTTTGAAATAATCTAAGAATGGTCCTTCCATACCCGAGAGGACCATTGCCTTGACGAGTAAACCTGAAGGGAAATTTCTTAGCTAAGTTTTCATAGATTGCTTGAGACTGATCTGTACTCCCATCATCAACCAGTAAGACTGATATTTTGTAATCTTGACATTCATTATTTAAAAAATTAAAAAGTAAACTAATGCATTCAGATAGGTAAGCTTGCTCATTGTACAGTGGAATACCGATTAAGACTTTCATTAATTCTTTCACTCAATTTCTATTTCTGCCAAAGCTGACATATAAAGCTCGAGTTCCACTTGTCAATTCTTTACCATCAAGAAGCTCGCAAGATAATGCAAGAATTCGGGGAATCACTTCTTCTTGATTTGAATTCAATTAATCATTATTAGGAGTTCTTAAATCGTGTTTATTATAAATAAAATGGTTTATTCCAAGAAGTATTTTAGAAAATGGTTTAATTAACAAAAGGGACTCAATTCTGTCGTTGCATGTTACTGCTAAGCTGAAATCTTTTTAAAAAGTATTCGTCTCGGGCAAATTGCAGTGTTCTCGAGTAAATTGGGTTAATCAAGGTATGCTAGGAGAATGAAACCAAAAAATGTCTGATTCTGATCCTGAACTTCAAGCAATCCTCAATAAAAAGGCGGCAGCCTTACGAGAAAATGCAAGGTTCTTTAACAAGGTTAATCGAAACAGTGTTACTAATGTAACTGATGCCAATATTGATGAAATCATTCGATCGTCTCCTTTACCCGTTCTAGTTGACTTTTCTGCTGATGCTTGGTGTCGACCCTGTCAAGTTATGGCTCCTGTTTACGAAGAGTTGAGTCGTGAGTTTGCAAATAGGGTTCTTTTTCTAAAAATTAATACTGATCGATATCCACAAGTAGCAGGAATATACAGAATATTCTCTGTTCCAACATTCATGATGTTTAATACTGGTAATAAAATCGCCCAACGTACGGGGGCTGCTCCAAAACCAAAATTTAAAGCCTGGATTGAAGAAATCCTTCATAGGATACAATCCAATTAATAAACCGAGCGAAGAAATATGCGAGAGAAATGGAAGAAAAAACGTTTAAGAAAAAGGAAAAGGAAAGAACGGCGGAGAAATCGATAAATTTTAAAGGATTCATCTCAAACTAGATGAATTTGCCTCATTTTAGAATTTTTCGTTTGTGCTTCTCAAAATCATTAAAATTGAACACGAGCTCTTTCTCTTAGGCTAGAATCCACTATTCTTAGTAACAAAATGGAGTAATTATTGAATGATTATCGGTTTGATTGGAGCTCGTGGAACAGTTCCAACATCAGAAGTAGCTACAGTCTCCTTCCTAGTTGACAATCGATATTTATTTGAATGTCCATCTGAGATTATTCAAGCCTTTCATAGATATCAGCAGCTTTGGATTAAGCAACAAAACCAAAAGATGAATCCTAAACTTGAGGCTTTAGGAAAACCGACATTAGGAAAGATGAGTCATATTATTCTGTCTCATCTTCATTTCGACCATTGGGGTGGACTAGCTCACATAATTCACCGAATTTTGCTGCTAGAAAAAGAAAAAAGGATTAAAAATCCCTTGAATGTTATTATCCCGAGAATGTCAACCTTCCCTCTTCAACAACGTATGCATCAAACCTTTAATGAGACCAAACTCGATTCTCCGTTACCAGACGATGAATTTTTTTATCGATTATTAACAATAGAAGTTGGAGAATCAGTTAGAACTATTCTACGAATAATAGTTATTGAAGATGGTGAAACCATTCTATTAGATCCAGGATATTTCTTATCAGCCAGAAAAAATACTCATTTTACTTCAGGTTCTCTTTCTTACAAGCTTGAATTTAGAATAGCAAAGTTAAATGTCGAAAAAGCAAAGAAAATGGGTATTCCTTTTAATAGAACCTTAAAGAGAATAGAAAAGGGAACCCATGAAAAATTCAGTCGTTCAGATTATTTTTTTGATGAGAAGACAGTTTTATGTTATTCAGGTGATACTCCTGTTGATCCAGATCTTTTCCAATTTTTCCATGACTGCCAGATTCTAATTCATGAATCAACCTATCTTTCACAAGACGAAGAATACCATCTTGATTCCCATTCAGATATTTTGTCTTTAATAAAGGAAGCAGATAGACTATCTAGTCTAATGGCTTTAATTCCCATTCACTTCTCAATTCGATATACTGAGGAGGAAATTTCGAATTGTTTGACAGCTTTACCAATAAAAACATATACCTTAATAGATCCAATAAATGATTTTATAATACATATTGAGCCACAGAAGCCTGCTAATGTAATTGAAAGACCAAAATAATTGATCTTATTGCTTATTTCATTATTTAATGATGAATAATTAACTACTGTTGAAAATCTGAAAACCAATCTGGAATGTTTTGATATCCATCATTCTTAATCATTGCTCTTAGTAGTTTCACGGTTCCAGATCCATATTGTATGGCTTTCTTGGGTTGTGAGGATAAGTTTTCTGGTAAACCCAATTTCCTAGCCATTCTACGTAATAATGCTTTTCTAATGACCACATCTTGGGAATTATGGACAATATGAGTTTTTACAGGAAAAGATTGCGCACGAGTTATAATTTGAGGAAACAAAAAAGGGTAAATAAGATTCAGCTTAAAAAACTGAGCTATCTTTGCTTCCATCAGCACTTGTTCGTTTAGTAATTTGTGTAAATCTTCAATCATTGATCTCCTAGTGCTATCTTCTCCATATTCAGAATAGAGTTTAACATACCTTTGATATCCTCCAAAGAGTTCATCAGCTCCCTGACCAAGAAAAACGGTCTTAATTTGAAATTCATTCGCTAATGTTTGCAAACCTATAAACAAAGGAATCGCAATAGTGAGAGAAACAGGGTCTGAAATGATACACAATTGTCTCAGACAAGCCACTGCTTCAGATACTAGATCAACTGTAATGATTCGTTTATACAGATTGAAACCGAGCTCTGTTGCCCTGTTAGCTGCGTTCCTTAAATCGTAGCTATCAGGTAGTCCTACACAAAGCGATGTAAAGGAAGATTGAGGAAATTCCAGCATCATAATTTTGGCAAGAATAGAAGAATCAAGTCCTCCACTATAGAGTAACCCAATTGGATCATTTTTTCGTTGGTCTCTAATAATCCGCCTCAAATGTTTCTCAATGATTTCCAGACCAATTACACCTCTGTTAACACTAAATGAAGACCCCTCTTAAGTTAACAAAGTGGTAAATATTACCAATTATATTACCTTTCAGTATATAAGACCAAGCTCTTTTATGAATTCAATATAGATTGAATTGTACTTAGTTCTTAGATTCTTCTTCAAAAAATTTATCACATTCCAATGATTGATTAAGAAAACAGTGTAATGAGATTGGAGAATTCCCCACCAAAGAAAAAACTGAGAAATCGATATGAAGCATTTTTTGCACCTTTTGGACGATTTCTTGCAAACAAAACAGGTATTACTCCCAATATGATTTCCATTATGAGCGTTGGTACAAGTATCCTTAGCTGTATAGCGTATGCATTGGGCCCCTTTATTGGAAAAAGTGAGGGATTACTTATTGGAACGTTCTTGCTGGGATGTTCTTCTCTGCTTGATATGTTAGATGGTAGTTTGGCTAGAGCACGAGGGGTGGCTGGGCATTTTGGGGCCCTCCTTGACAGGACACTAGACAGAGTTTCAGAATTTTTCTTTTTGGCTGGGATTATGGCTGGAGGTTATGTTTATCCCGAATGGGTTTTCTTCTGTTTTGAAGGGATGATCTTAGCTAGTTATGTAAGATCAACAGCAGAAAAAAGGGGGGGATTGAGTATGAAATCGACAACAGGAGTGTTTGAACGCAAAGAAAAACTAACAATTTTAGCAATTGGATGTTTAGCTGAGATTTTAATTTATGAAAATATTCTTGACATTGGGAATTTTTGGCCTTTTGATTTTGGGATTTTGAGCCTTGTAGTTTTGGTTATTGGTTTATTTTCAAATATTTCTGCATTTCAGCGGTTGGAATATGCCCGAAGATTTCATGCTTCTTCAGAGAAATAGAATTCGTGAGTTAAGATTAAAAAAGAGATTTATAGGATAAATACTTTCAAAAATCTCCCTAAGTTTTCTCTTTTTTCTAGAATGTGACTGTTTTTGGTCTCTGGATCTTCACTCTCTTTTTACAAATTGGGCAGACCCCGCGAATCTTTAACCACTCAGCAATATGTGTATAGTGAGCTGGAGATCCACAATCGGGACACCGAACAAGAGATGATGGTTCAGAAATATTCATACGACAAACGCTACAGAACTCCTCAACCTCTGCTTCAAAAATTTCACCAGTTGTTCTTTCCACCTGTGGAATGCTTCTCTTAGTGATAATTTCTAATTTTTTTGCTCGCATTTTAAACGATTCTGCTGCTCGAGATGATTTTGCTCGTAAAGAGGCATTTTGATATAATTCTGATGCATATTGAGGATTTCTTTCTTCATTTGCTAAGGCTGCCTCTGCTAAGATTGGGGTTGGAACATTTGACCCCAAAATTTCAAGTAACTCATCATAGAGAGCTATTGCCTGATTGGATTTATTTTTCCGTAAAAGATCTCTTGCTGAATCTAAGATCTTAAGAAGGCGATCGTATTTCGTAATTGATTGCAGATATTTATCAAAGTCCTCTTTTAAAGCCTGTTTTTCCTCAGAAGGTAGTTTTTCGACAATATCCTTAGTGATAGTTAGAGATCTTCGAGATTTTTCAATATCTCCTTGCTGCAGATTTTGTTCCAGTTCATGTAGGTAATGTTGAATAGCTCTGGTTGGTTGATTAATCGATGTAAAATATTGTTCAGCCTCGTTTGCTAATCCTAGTTTCCGCATTTCGTTTGCTGCTGCGATTAAAACTGTATTTGCTTCCTCTTCTGCTCCAATTGTCCTTAATAATTCAGCTGCTTCCATAAATTTTTTATTAGAATAGGCATGTCTCGCCAAGTTGCGAATTGCTTGGTCACGATCATGAATGAGGGATGGATGTCTATCTAAAATTTGTACTGCAGCAGGTACATATTCTAAACCTCCAATATCGATAAATACTTTAGCGGCTGCAAATGGTTTATTTGCTAATTCGAAAGCAGAAGCAGCAGCATGAGGAGCATTTTGATTCTTATTTGTTCGACCTAATTGGATGAATGCCCTTTCTATTTGACGAGGAGGGAATATTTTTTCTAAACGACGTAAGGCCAGAATTTGTGAAGCTTCTGGTGTCCGTAGCACCATGCTTGCCGCATGTTCCAGTGAAGCCCGTGAAAAAAAGTCAATGGCGTCAAGAAATCTGCCTTCTCGTTCTAATTCAGTTGCTCTACGAATATAGCGATCAGAACTTTTCCGTGTGGCCATCAAAACTATGAATATGATGATGAGTGCAACGATAGCAAAAATTATAGTGATCTCTCCGTTCATATATACCATCCAAAGAACTTTTGTCTAGACCAAACGATTTGAATCAGTTTATGGGCAATGTGTCTAATTGATCACGTTTTCCCCAGTAATCACTTGTATATAATCACTTGTATTTCGGAATTCTTGAATCTTACTACTGGATACTCCCGTGTTTTTTTCATTTTTTGGGAATTTAAACTGGTTTAATATAAAAATTTCATTTCGTATGTGAGACATATTGATTTTTTTGCCACTTCTTACTCATTTGTTGAAGCTGGGTGTCATTTACCGACAAAAAATCATGTCAAACTCAATACGATTTTTATCGGATACGTCAGGGATGTTATTGTTCAATTTATACCATCATATTTGTCATTTTTTTGAAGTTACATTCCTTGTAAATCACTAAAAAGAAGTAAAGAGAGTAGATCTTCATGTCTACCTGGCAATCATTCTTTAATCAGCTGTCAAAACCAGTTAAAAATCATGAAAATTTGAAAATCAATAATAAAATCTGTCATTGTAATAACGGAGCTCTTTTTTTTAGTGGGGACAATTCTTATCAATCTAAAGGCAATTGTACTTTAAATTTAGTATGTAGTAATATTCAAATTGATAAACATAGGGCAAATTCTTTCATTAATTACAGTGTTAGATCAGATAAACCAGAAATTTCAATTACAGAGGAAAAAACTTCTAAAATATTCTCCATCTCACAATAGATTTCAGTCAGTGATATTTGAACAATATTGCAGAGAAATTTTGGTAATCGCTTTTGCTAAAAGACCATTCGCCGTTTTCCAATCCAATCCCGTTCTTGCTAAAGTTTGGCTCCACGTTCTTCCCTGAATGACTCGAGTAATTAATAGTGCCTCTTGGCTTGAGCTTAGTTTAATTTTTTCAGGAGAAACAAAATATTTTATCGCT
>CP070760.1:382799-389638 GCA_020348965.1 Candidatus Heimdallarchaeota archaeon
CATTACGATTCCATCTGGGTCAGTAGATTGAATTAGAACTTTTTCCTCTTTAAATACGAAATTAACTCCTAAAATAAGACCAGCTGTGAAAGGTTTGGGTTGAAGTCGAAGTATATTAAACAGTAATAGTTTTTCTTCTTCAGAAATTAACTGTGGATCACGACCAAGAACGCTTACAAATATTCTCTTAGCCCTTCTTGGTTTAAGTATCGTATCAACTTCTATCCTTCCCCCAATGTTCACACCTAAACTTAAACGTACTTCGCCGTCAAGACGAGCAGAATAGATATTTTCTTGATCAATTCCAATTATCCCTTTGAAGGGTAATCCGCGCGGTTTAGGTAAATCTTCTGATTCATCTGATTCATCTGGAGGTGATGTACTTTTGTTAAAAATATCAGGTTCTGTTGGAGATACGGAATCTATAGCCTTGGTCTCTGTTGATGGATCTAATGATGCAACGACTCCTATACGTTTTTTTCCAAAAATTACTTCAACTAAATCGTTGTCCTCAATATTTAAGATTTGCATTACTTCTTGGGGTAACCTTAAAATCCTCTGACCATAATCCTCTGTATAGGGTTCAAGTAATTCACAGAATACCATTATAAAAACTCCCGAGGCCGTGTATACTCCAATGTTCGATGTTTTTTCATTTCTCCCTCCTGGATTTTGTAGAAACGAATCACCTCTGGAGTAACAGTCGGACGACACACAGACAAAGCATATTCAAAATCGACCCCAGTTACTTTTCTGGAGGAAAAATCCCTCCGTAAACCTGCATATGCTGCTTCCCGACAGAGATTCTCTAAGTCTGCACCAGTAAAGTTCTCTGTTGCCTCGGCGAGTTTTTGAAGGTCAACATTTTCCGCTAATGGCATAGTTTTGGTGTGTACTTTTAATATCTTGATTCGTGCCTCTAAATCTGGAACAGGAATATAGATCAGTCTATCCAAACGACCAGGACGTAGAAGGGCGGGGTCAATGGCGTTAGGTCTATTAGTAGCCCCCACAACAAAAACTCCTCTCATTCTTTCAATACCATCTAATGAAGCCAACAACTGATTAATAACACGATCTCGTTCACGAGAACCATCGGTGGAAAGTGCACCTCCTCGAGGTCCCGCTAACGCATCAATTTCATCAAAGAAAATTATACACGGGGCGAGTTGGCGTGCTCTTCGGAATAACGTCCTGATTTGTCGCGCTGACTCTGCAAACCATTTTGAGAGCAATTCTGGTCCTTTTACCACCAGAAAGTTAGCCTGAATCTCATTAGCTAATGCTTTTGCCAATAGGGTCTTTCCAGTGCCAGGTGGGCCATAAAGCAAAACGCCTCGGGGAGCTCGAATTCCCATCTCAGCGAAAACCTCTGGAAATCTTATCGGCCATTCTATCATTTCTTTTAACGATTGTTGAACTTCTTCAAGTCCTCCAATATCGCTCCAAGTCACACGTGGAATCTGGATAATGATTTCTCTACTAGCAGAAGGCTTAATTGTTGCCAATGCGGCAATAAAATCCTCATTGCATAGGTTCACTTCAATATTTGGTGTTTTTATGATTTCTGTTGTTGGAGATTCTTTCAGTTCAATCTCAAGGAGGTTCTGTCTTTCAAGCGCATACATACCAGCCTCTTTGACAAGGAGCTCAAGATCTGCTGGGGTATATCCTCCTGTTGCCTTGGCAATAGCCTTCAAATCAACATCTCCCGCTAAGGGCATCCCTCTTGTTTGAATACACAAAATTTCAAAACGATCGTTGAAATTGGGGATTGGGAGATTCAATTCAACCTCAAATCGGCCAAAAACACGTAGCGCGGGATGAATCTGATTCGCATCTGTTGTTGTACCAATAATGATGACTTTTCGGCCACGAACTAGTTGGTCTAAACTGTGAATCAACTTGTCTGTCATTCTACGTTCTAAATCAGACAGATTTGCCGAGGGAGCCGGAGCTAAAACTTCTATTTGATCGATAATCAGGACAGTGGGTTCATACTTCAGGACATGCTGAAAATACTTCTCCATTTCTTTCTCAGTAGTCCACCAGCCTTTGACTATTTCTGTCGCTTGGACAAAGAAACGAGTAACACCTGATTCACTAGCAACTCCTTTTGCAATATACGTTTTTCCGATTCCTGGTGGACCAGTGATAAGGATCCCCTGAGGAGGATGGATATTAATCATTTCGAAAAGTTCGGGATACCGAAGAGGGTACTCAACAAGTGTGCGTAATCGGGTTAAGATTTCACAGTTTCCCCCAATATCATCATACATTATGACATCTTCTGCTTCCTCTACTATTTCCGATGGAGATTCACTCGCAATACGGACATCTGAGTCGGCCCCAATCCTAACAATGCCAGGAGGACTCGTATCAAGAATTGCTACTTTCAGGTCGTACCCAATGTTCTGCAGCTCAATTATTTGTCCGCGAATGATGGGACGATTTGTTAAATAATCAAAAAAGACTTTTTCCTTATCCTCCAGATTAAGGGGGGCAATAAGTACTTTTTGAGCATCCCGACAGCTCGTCTTATCGATTTGTACTTTCTGGCCAAGACTGACTTTCAAACTTGACCGAATAAAGCCATTGATATGAAGAATGATGCCTTCATCATCTATCGGAGTAACTTCTCGGTATTTAGAGAAAAGGTCACGTGGAGGTATGCCTTGATCCAAAATTTCTTCTGTAGGCTGGACAAATATCCCAACTCGCCGATCTCCGCTAATTACTTCAATTATTTCATTGATTTCAAGGTTAAGATCCTTGAACACTTTCCTTGGGAGTCTTCCGATACTCTTAGCATAGTCTTCTTGGAAGCCGTCAGCAATCGTTGCAACAACAGTCACAGAACCTGACCCCTACAAACTGAAAATTGATAATTCATGACTACCAACCCTTCTTGGGTTTTAACACGTTAATATCAACACTATTTATAGATTGGGGGTTGTCTGTAATTGCTGGCCGAAGAGTAAGACATCTTCCACTTTTGTGATCTGGACTTGATTTGTTTTCGAAGGAAAGCCTAATAGGGATCCACCAACCACAAGAATTGTATCTGCGGAGGATAAATATCCCTTCTCATTCGCTGTTACTACAATTTCGTACAGCAATTCATCGTAGGATGGAGTCACTTTCACTTGAACTGGACAAACACCCCAAACAAGTTGTAATTGTCTTCGAACTGATTCATAGGGAGTCCCAGCAATAATAGGTCTTTCTGGTCGGTTTTTAGCAATAAGTCTTGATGTAGATCCAGTTCTCGTGCTTGTCACGATTGCTTTGATTTTAAGTGAAGAGTTGTCGCTAATAAGATGTGTGGCTCGCCCCAGAACTTCAGATATGCTTGGATCGTCCTTACTCCATTCAGCTCTTCGCTCTGATAAGAGATGATGATTAATATTGATTTCTTTTAAGATTCGTTCCATATAATCAACAGTTTCAACAGGAAATTTCCCAACAGCTGTTTCACCTGAAAGCATAACTGCATCGGCACCGTCAATGATGGCATTAGAAACATCTGAGACTTCCGCACGAGTAGGCCTTGGATTATAAGTCATCGATTCTAGCATTTGAGTTGCTACGATTACTGGTTTTCCAGCTGCATTGCACTTCTTAATCAGCGCTTTCTGAACAATGGGTACTTGCTCACTTGGTATTTCAATCCCCAAGTCACCCCTGGCAACCATGATTCCATCCGATACGGCTAGAATCTCATCAAAGTTGTTCAACCCATCTCGGTTCTCTATCTTACTTATAATGTGAATTGGAGAATGTTTCTCATCTAGGATTTCCTTTATCGCTAGAATATCTTCCTTACGACGTACAAATGACGCTGCAATATACTCTACATCCATTTTTCTAGTAACAAACCGAATATCCTCGAGATCTTTGGGAAGTGGAAAATAGAGTGACAATGGGACATCAGGAGCGTTTATCCCCTTTCGAGATTTGAGGAGGCCCCCATTCAACACTTTGCATATTAATTCATCTTTACTTTTTTTTGTGACACGCAGTTGTAGAAGCCCGTCGTCGATCGCTAGATGATTTCCGACTTGTGCATCATCAATTAATGGGGGATAATTAGTAGAGCAGATTTCTGAATTTCCCTCCAAGCCGATTTCTTTAGAAATTCGGAATATTTGCCCATTTTCAATTCTTGTTCCTTCTTCAACATCCCCTGTCCGAATTTTGGGCCCACACAAATCAACGAGAACGGCTAAATCGGCAGAGGCGGCTCGAATCCGTTCATATCGTTCTAGATGATCACCGTGAGATCCGTGAGAAAAATTGAGTCTACAGACATCCATGCCCGTTTTTGTAAGTTTTTTCAAAGTACCAACATTCTCTGATGCAGGACCGATAGTACAGACAATTTTTGTTTTGGTAAATTCTTCATTCTTCATTCTAAAGACCAACTTCCATTATTGAGACTATTTATTATGAATCAGGGTTGATTTCAGGGCCATTCTCAATGACTCCATCAATCTAACTATAATTAACCCTTGAACTACTTATTAATAAGTTTGTGTTGAAAAATCCTTTTTAGATAAAAAGTGTTCAGGATGAAACTGAAATAGGTATCGTCTTTTAAATGCGATTTCATTATTATTATTGGATACTATTAATCTTGTATCATAATGGAGGATCAAGTTCTGGCAAAAATGCTTTGGAAACCCTCTAAGGACCAAATTAAAAGGGCAAATATGACTTATTTCATGGATTTTGTGAACCAGAGACACAATTTAAAGTTAACTTCTTATCATCATCTATACGAATGGTCCATTGAACACACTCTTGACTTTTGGGCATGTATGTGGGATTTTGCCGAAATAAAATATTCACGAACATATGATCAGGTAGCAACGGATTTTACTGATTTTTTTGGAGTGAATTGGTTCCCTGGGGCGCAGCTAAACTTTGCAGAAAATCTTCTGAGATATAAAGATGACCATCTCGCTTTTATTTTTCATGGAGAAAATCAAAGGCAAAAAAGAATGACGTATAACGAGCTCTATCTCCAAGTTGCCCAATTTGTGAAATCCCTTCGAGATTTGGATGTCACACCTAAAGATTGTGTTGCTGGATATATCCCGAACTTGATAGAAACGGTTATAGCCATGCTTGCAGCGACAAGTCTTGGAGCAACATGGGCATCTTGTGGAGCAGAACTGGGACCACCAGCGGTATTAGATCGCTTGGGACAAATAAAACCAAAAATACTAATTACTGCAGATGGCTATTTCTACAAAGGAAAGACATTTCTTAGCAATGAAAATGTGACACAGGTTGTTAATGGACTACCTTCGTTAAAAAACGTCATTGTGACCTCCTATGTTGAAGAAAATCCTAAAATTAATAAGATACCGCTATCCATTCATTATGATGAGTTTCTATCTGCAGAAAAACATCTAGGTATCGATTTTGAACAACTACCTTTTTCTCACCCCGGGTACATCATGTTTTCAAGCGGGACGACGGGTAAACCTAAGTGCATGGTTCAACGGACTGGTGGTGTCCTTCTAACTCAGCTTCGAGATCTTATCCTACATACTGATCTAAAACGGGAAGACCGCATTACTTACAATACTACCCCTTCTTGGATGATGTGGAATTGGTTGAACTGCTCTCTAGCTGTTGGAGCAACTATTCTCCTCTATGATGGAAATCCGCTATATCCTGATTGGGGAACCATGTGGAAATTAATTCAGGATGAAAAAATATCCATTTTTGGCACAAGTGCGAGCTATCTTCATTATCTTAGTGGGATTAACGCTCAACCTGGTAAAAAGTATGATTTATCATCTCTACGAGTGATTTCCCAGACTGCTTCACCCATGTCTTCAGAGGCAATGGAATGGCTTTATTCAGACGTGAAGAAAGATCTTCACTTCAATTCAATTACTGGGGGGTCTGATCTCAACGCAATCTTTGCAGGTGGGTGTCCTATTCTACCTCTTTATTCTGAGGTGCCCATTCAGTGCCGTGCTTTAGGGATGAAGGTTGAGGCGTTTGACGAAGAGGCAGAGGCGGTTCGAGACCAACTGGCAGAACTAGTAGTGGAAAACCCATTTCCGAGCGCTCCTTTATATTTCTGGGATGATCCCGACAATAAGAAGTATGAACATGCTTATTTCACATTTTTCAAGCCAAAGGGAAAAATTGTCTGGCGACATGGAGATTACATCATCATCCACAGTGAGACTGGAGGGATGACCGTCTTTGGAAGATCTGACTCGGTTTTGAAACCTTCTGGAGTCCGTATAGGAACTTCAGAGATTTATAATATTGTTGAATCGTTACCTGAAATTGAGGATAGTCTAGCTATAGGACAGAGTTGGAAAGGCGATCAACGAGTTATTCTATTTGTAAAACTAGCTGAAGGACATTCTCTAACAGACGGACTGAAGGACAAAATTCGACAAGCCTTACGAAAAAAGGCCTCACCTCGTCATGTGCCTACTATAATGTTGGAAACACCCGATATTCCATACACATTTTCGATGAAGAAAGTCGAAATTGCAGTTACGAACATTCTTCACGATAAACCGGTGACAAATCGTGGGGCGTTATCTAATCCAGAGTCATTAGATTACTTTACTAAAATACGTAATAAATTATCAAAATAAGGTGAGAGAATAGATGAAAAGGACTTTGTTAAGGTTTTTAGTCAATCACGAAGGAGAACGCTTGTAAGTGTCAGAATCTGAAGCATTTGACCGAGTAAAGCAATTGTTAGAACTTGGACATCTCAGAGATGCTTACCACGAAATAGAAAAGCTAGAAGTTATTGTAGGAATTTCTGACGAAAGTAAACTTACATATCAGATCCT
>CP070760.1:389738-396569 GCA_020348965.1 Candidatus Heimdallarchaeota archaeon
ATTCTTCCGTCCCTCTGAAGTATGCAAAGCTCTGTGAATAGCTTGAGTCTATCATCTTCTATTGTTTCAATGTAGGGCCTTACTGGAGGTTTTCGTATTATCTTGTTGATCTCCATTTGAAAGGTTCAGCCATTTGTTCCCAATCAATTCCAGAATCCTGGTGGGGAACGGGAACTAAAATGTAAAATGCTTCATGGCCTTTTGGGGCAAGATCAGGATCAGTTCTTGTGGGAACATGTAAATAACTAGAAAAGTCTTCAGAAAGAGCTTTATTCTTGAAAATATCTGTTAATAACTCTTTATATCTTGGCCCTAAGATTATCGTGTGATGTTTCATGTCAGGATATTGTTTTTTAGTACCAAAGTATATAACAACTAAGCTCATGCTGTATTTTGTTTTTCTATATCGTTTATCATTATTTTTCTTACGCCACTTTGCATCAATCAGTTTGGTATAAGTAAAAGCGGGATCAGCATTAGAAACTACGATATCACTGGCATAAAATTTCCCATCTTTAGTTCTAACTCCAATAACCTTCTTTTTCTCTACTTCAATTTTTGTGATCTCTTCATTAGTGATTATTTCTCCGCCTAATTCCAAAAACAACTTTGCTAATCCATGTACAAGAGCTGTAGTTCCCCCTTTTGCAAACCAGATTCCATACTCTTTTTCTAAGAATTGAATTAAACTATAAATTGAAGGAACCGAAAAGGGATTTCCACCAATTAACAGCGGATGGAAGCTAAATACAATACGTAATTTTTCGTTCTTAATATATTTTGACACAAAATTATAATTAGATCTATAAGATTGTAAGCGCATTAGTGAAGGTGCAACCTTTATCATTGACCAAAAGCTATCAAAAGGTTGGAAAGACAATTCTTTGAATCCCTTCTCAAAAATTGGTTCGACTGCTTCCAACATTCTCTTATAACCATAAACATCTTCTGAACCACTAAGCTGTTCAATTTGAGGAATGTTCTCATCAGGATGCGCGTAATCAAAAAAAGTCCGATCATCAAAATAAATTCTATAATAAGGCTGTACAGGTAGAAATTGGACATAATCTTCGATTCTTCGATTGTTAAGAGTAAACAACTCTTCAAAGATGAATGGGGCAGTTATTACTGTAGGACCAGCATCAAAAGAGAATCCATTCTTTTTAAATACTCGTGCCCGACCTCCTATCTGCTCTAATTTTTCAAGGATAGTTACTTGATACTCCCCTGTAGCTTGCAATCGAATTGCAGCAGATAAGCCCCCGAAACCAGAGCCAATAATGATTACCTTTGATTTTCGAGTCCAATTTTTGTTTTTATCAGTGATCATTTAATCCACGTTTATGGAGTTAATCCAAAATATTTAGCAAGTTTACACTAAATTATTCGTCTATGAAAACAAAATCGGTATATATTTAAATACTTGTTCATGAATTAAAATCAAATACATGAACCATGCAAATCAATTATTTGGTGTATAAATAGTGTACTCGACAAAAACCGTTCAGAATTGGGGCTTAATCCCAGAAAGTATTGCCTCCAAATTTGATATTATACAACAATCGTTAGAAGATAGCTATAATGAATGTTTAGAATGGATGGCAGTTCATAGTAAATCATTCTACTTTGCTAGTAGGTTTCTACCTCATGAACAGCGGAAATCAGTCGCAGCATTATATGCTTTCTGCCGCTTAACTGATGATATCGTTGATGAGGCACCTGAAGGGACTACAATCGATGAAATTAACATAGAGCTTGACGAATTAAAAGCAATGATTTCCCAACTAGTTGGAGGTTACACCTCAACAATTCCTATTCTACATGCGTTTGCAGACACAATTCGAAAACATAATATTCCTATCAGATATATACATGAACTTATTGAAGGAGTCCGTATGGATCTCACAAAGAAAGACTATAAAACTGATGAGGAACTAGATTTGTATATGTATCGAGTTGCTAGTACGGTGGGCCTAATGATGACTCACATTTTTATGGAAAATCCAGCTCCACAAACCCTTGCACGGGCAGCTGATTTAGGAAAAGCAATGCAATTAACTAATATTTTAAGAGATATTAGGGAGGATTACGAGCGAGGACGGATTTACTTGCCCAGACAAACATGTGACATTTACAACGTTTCACAAAAAGATCTTGAAAAAGATGAAGTCAATGAAAATTTAAAATCGTTAATTAGATATGAGTCCACCAGAGCTAAAGGTTACTATAAACAAGCTGATTTAGGAATAGAGGAATTACCAGCTGCAGCAGCTTATACAGTAAAAGTAGCTTCTCGTGTTTATGGTGAAATCTTGAATGAAATTCGTCGCCGTGATTACCAGATATTAAAACAGAGAGCTGTTGTATCGAAAATAAGGAAGATTGTATTAGCTACTAGGGTGAGACTTTCATATTTAAGTAAGATTTAACTATCTCTAGCCATAGGATTAAAAGAAGAGAAGTTGTATTTCGTGGAATCATCAAAAGATCTTATCATAAAACACCTGAAAGCACATCGGGGGAAGGAAATACCTGTTTCTGAGATTTCTGAGGCTTATAAATTAAAACCGACTACAATTTCTAATGCGATCAAAGAGTTAAATTATAAAGGGGAAATTGTCATAGAGCGACGACAGTTGAATCGAGGAAGATATACAGTCATTTGGTTGAGTGGCGATTCAATCCAATATCCTTATGTTCATGAGAAAGAACGAATGGATCTACGTCTTCACAATTATTTTAAAGAAAATGAAGATAGAGAGATTTCATTTAGAGAATTAACTCAGTATTTTGACAATAATTTAATTGAATCACGATTAACTGAAATCAGTTTGAAAGAAGCACTTGAAAGATTAATCGAAAAGAAGAAGCTTGAATCAAGAACAGAATTACACTTTGAAGAAGATCATATGATCGTAGAACCCGATGACACATTCGCAATTACAGGAGCGAAGGTGATTCCAGAGACACAATTCGCAATTCCTTGCGATACGACTCAGATACATGAGTTGATTGAGTATCTGAAATCCACTGAATTTGAGTTTGTATCTTTTATCGAGATGATTTCTCCGTTTCTTAAAAATAATCAAACTTTTATTTCTTGTCTTATTACTCCTTTAATGATTGAAGTTGGAGAATTATGGGCTCAAACTAGAATATCTACTGCTGACGAACATGTTATTTCAAATAGGATCGAAAAATTGATTACTGATCGTACTAATCGTGTCAGATCCTCAAACAGAAGAGGTACAATTATTCTTACTCCAGTTGAGGGTGAAGAGCATGTTATTGGCCTCCAATGTTTAGAGTTAATCTTTTCTGAAATTGGTTATAAAATAATTAACATTGGTCGCCCACTCCCCATTCGTTCAGTGATTCAGTATATAAAAGAAATTGATGAAATGCCACTCTGGCTTTTTATGTCAATTACTCTTCGAACCTACATTGGGACATTACAACGCAATTTAGAGTCTCTTAAAAATACTTTTAACGATGACATTAAGATTGCGATTGGGGGCCAAGGTTTGATAGAAAAAAACCGCAATGAGTTTCCCGAAGCAGACTCTATAATCATTAATGAGCAGGATTTATTGAAGTTAATAGAAGAAATGTCAAAATAGTGTAATTATCGTGTAATCAATAGAAGTGAGATAAATGATCACTCCCGAAATTGAGGAATATTTAGAACATGCAAGAATTCCCCTACGCTTATCAGTCGTAACTGAATCAGGTTGGCCAATAATCCTTTCTCTTTGGTTTACGTATACAACTGATGGTAAGTTTTTTCTCGCTACACCTGCACAGGCCAAAGTTGTAGGGTTATTAGAAAAGAATCCAAGATGTGCTTTCGAGGTTTCAAATGAGAATCCTCCTTATTGTGGGATTAGAGGACAAGCTGAAGCGAAAATAATTAGATCAAAAGGAATCGAAGTTTTAGAGACACTTTTGCAGCGTTATATAACAGAGGGAAAAGGATCTCCTTTAGGGAAAAGACTAATTTCAAGGAAAATCCAAGAAGTCGCCATAGAACTCACTCCGACAAAAATTTTTACTTGGAATTTTGAGAATCGTATGAAAGATTCAACAGCAATTAAACCTCAATTTATCTGTCCTTGATGATAATAAAAAAGAATGAATTTGAGAGGTGAAAACGTTGACATCAACAGAATATGTTGCAGGAAGTTGTAATATTGGTAGTTCGGAAATTACACGACGCAGAAGAATTGGATTTATTGGTTTAGCAGTTTCAGGTTTCGGATTTATAATATATGTTTTCAGTGTTTTCTCATTGAACATCACTCCGTTTTTTGGAATTCTTTTTATTTTACCTGGAACTGTTGCGGCAATTGGATTTATACAAGCAAGGCAAAAATTTTGCGCAGCATATGGATTTTCTTCAGTTGCTAATGTTTCAGTTCATCTTGGAAGTACAGTGAAAATTGAAGATGAGACAGAGCGGAAAAAAGATCGGAATAAAGCCATAATAATTTCTATACAATCAATTCTCATTGGTATTGTTGTCGCTGTATTAATAACAATTCTAGGATTCATTATCCAGCAATACTAGAATTACGTGATGCGATAAAAAATCTACGATAAAGGAGAATTGTAAATGAATGAGACAGATATCAAGTCACTAGTTGCCGTAGTTATAATTGTGATTATTGCTTCATGTCTTGCACTCGCTGGAAGTCAGGGAGGCGTGACAGTTCTGGGTAGAGTACCATTATTTGCATTAGGGGTTGCTGTTGCCTTTATAATTCAATGGACTGCTTTCGTACCTGCTTATATTAAAAGGACAGAGAAATTTTTTGATCTGACTGGTTCTTTAACGTACATTACTGTAATAACTTTATCAGTTGTTTTAAGTCCTGAAATCGATACACGATCTGTTTTATTGATGGTTTTGGTCATGATTTGGGCAATTCGACTTGGAACGTTTTTGTTCAGAAGAATTATGAAAGAGGGTGAGGACAAACGCTTCAAGAAATTCAAACAGTCTGCCTCACGTTTTCTGCTGACTTGGACTATACAAGGTCTCTGGGTTAGTTTTACATTGGCAGCTGCGCTAGCAGCGATAACAGTAGAACGGAGAGTGGAATTTGGCATCATTGGTTTAATTGGGCTGATGATTTGGATTATAGGTTTTGGTTTTGAATCTTTTGCAGATTATCAGAAGAGTAAATTCAGATCTGTTCCAGAAAACAAAGGAAAATTCATTACTACAGGATTGTGGTCAATATCACGACATCCGAATTACTTCGGAGAGATTCTCCTCTGGATAGGGATAGCAATAATCGCTCTTCCAACACTTCAAGGTTGGAGATGGTTGGCCTTAATTTCTCCTATTTTTGTCGCATTACTCTTAACCAAGGTAAGTGGTGTTCCTTTACTTGAGAAACGAGCTGATGAAAAGTGGGGCGGTCAAGAGGAGTACGAGGAATACAAAAGAACTACTCCTGTATTGATTCCAAACCCATTCAAGAGATAGCATTATTTTCGCTACAAGAGATATGGAGATTCTATAATGAAGGCTAGCACTGCGACAACTATCGATTAAATAAAATATTATTCACTTCTTATCGAAGAATAAAAAAAAATATTGAACAGCTGATACCTCCAGAGCTTGAGGGACAGATAGTGGGACCCTATTTAATTTATAAGAAACTTGGATTTCGCAGGCGGTTTATCCACTATTTTCTATTAAATCTCGCCAGATTAATTTTTTGGTTTATTCCCTATGAAGTACATGGTAAAGAAAACCTTCCACACGAAGGAGTACCAACAATACTCGCTTCCAATCATTTGAGTCATATTGATTCGGTTTTTACAGCTGTAGCGGCGTTTCCTGTTAAACGGGCTATTCGTTTTACGGGGGCAGCGGATTTTATGAAAAAAATCATATTTCGATGGACCAAATACGAGTTAGCTTTTCCTGTCGGACGGGGACCAGTAGAACGAGAACGATTCATCCGTAAATCCCTCACACTATTAGAGAATGGAGAAACAGTTGGTATCTATCCAGAAGGTGGAAGGTCAAAAACAGGGAGAATACGTTTTGATAAACTCAAAGTTGGAGCTGGATGGATTGCGAAATTAGCAGGTCCTCAAGCAAAGGTAGTACCCGTTTTTGTGTATGGAACGAATAATATTATTCCCATTGGACAATTTTTCCGCTTGAACTTACACACTCCAGTACGAATTTATTTCGGGTCTCCTCTTGAGTTAACTCACTATTATCCCCTACCTAATAATGTAGAAACCTCAAAAATGATTACTCGTGAAATTTTAAAAGGTATCCTTAAAGAACGACGGAAATGCTTAATCAATTTATCAACTAGTTACTAAAAACTGGAACATTTATATCCTGCATAATAATAACTGCAAAGAGAGAAAAAAATGAGTGATTCATCAGTGAAAATGAAGTCTGGTAATGAAACTCGTGAATTGGATACTGAGTTCAAGATCTTCTTAAAGGAATGGTTTTCTGGGCTTTTGGAAGGGAAAGAAAATATAAATGATGACGATTGGCTCAAAATATTGAAAATCTATGAGCGAGCTAGTACCCATATCCATTCAGGTGAGATGTTTTGGAACTTGTGGGAAGCTACTCGTAGTGTTGATGCTTTCATTTCCAAAATTAATGAGATTCATGGTGTTGTACTCTATAAGAGAATCGACAGCAATACCATATTGGTGAATTATCCTACTTGTCGTTGTCCATTAGTCAAATTTGACATACTACAATCCCCTTTTATGTGTAATTGTGACAATTGGTTAAAGGAAAATTTTGAAACAATTCTTCAAAGGCCCGTAAAGGTGTTCACAGAG
>CP070760.1:396669-403455 GCA_020348965.1 Candidatus Heimdallarchaeota archaeon
TAAAAGTCAAGAGGCTAGCTCAAAAGGTCTGTACTCGACTCTCCTGACGTTAATACGTGAATAGGGAAAATGAAACCTTCAATGTTGGATTGAAAATGGGGATAGTAGGTACGATTTTTACTAGTTATTTAATCTAAATAAAGGTAGTTGGTGCAAAATTGAGTGAAAGGTTCACAGAAAATAGAGATTTTATGGTTAGTAATTCTAAAAATATACACTTTTGGGTTTTAAAAAGGAATTTCATGACTTACCTCAAAAGATAAAGTGGCTGTTTTAAGAGAGATCGTCCCAAAATGTGTCCTCAACATCAACTAGATCTCTTTCATAAGCAGGTAAAGGTTCAAGGTGAGTAGTTTCTGTTGCCATTGCCGCCCTCCGCTTAGATAGACATTTTCGACAATAATAACCTTCTTCAGTAGATAGACCGTGTCTCTGACAAACAGCAATTCCGCAGCTTCCACATTGAAAAGTTGGCCCTTCCCCACATACTTTTTGAGAAATAAACCCTACTATATACTCACACCCAGAGTTGTTCATATTGTTCACCCTTTACAGACATTTTTTCTAAATGCTAATCTATCTCTGAGAAGGACTATCTCTAAGTTCTTTATACTTTTCGTTAATCATGAAGTTTCTCTCAATGTTATTTTGAAAGGAGAGAAGAGTAAAGTGACTGTAGACGATCCGCTCTCTTACTCCAACTATTATCTTCACTTATAAACGCCTTTCTAACGTTTTTAGCTAGTTTATCTCTTTCCTCAGGATTCTGGATCAGATCTTTGAGAGCCTCACCGAGCGCAACTGGGGAATCTGGGGGAATAAACCGACAACTATCATCAGTTAATATTTCTCGGGTTACTGGCAGGTCCGACACTACAATTGGCACCCCTGAAGCTGCATATTCGTATAATTTGATAGGATTACACCCCTGTATTGTGTTCCTCGGAGTCTTAGCCAGGGGAGAGACTGCAATATCAAAGCAATTTACAATCTGAGGCATCAAAGAAAACGATCGAGGGGAACAGAAATGTATTAGCTCCCTTACACCATGTTTTTTTGCTATTTTTCGTAGAAAATGCCTCCAGGAGGATTTAGCCTTACCTATCAAAACAAGACCAAAGGATTCTTTCCCACGTACTGTAAGAGTTGAGAGTGATTCAATTAACGTATGGATTCCCTGCCAAGACTGGAAAGCGCCAATATATCCAATCAGTATACGATCTTCCCACCTGTTTGGCAGAGATAACAATTGTGCACGAGAAGCTGGTGGAAGACGGTTAGGAGTAAATTTATGAGAAGCTCCATTTGGTATAATTGAGATCTTCTTTTGAGAAATACCACAGGACACTAAATAATCTTTTGTAACATGCGAGACAACGATCACATGAGTGGCAGTTAGAGCTGTTAGGAGTTCCATTGCAGTCAACCTCCGTAGAGCCTTACGGTGCTTTTTAATGATCTTAGGATAATGATAGGGCCACTCAATGCTAGGTAAGCCATTGGCCTCAAAGATCATCGGCTCATCTCTTTTTTCTGCTTCCTGTGCTATTATATATCCATCAAACGGACTTCTACAATGCCATAGATTATAGTCGATTTCTTGCACCCTTTCTTGTAGAAATTCTTTCAATTTTAGAGAAAACTCTGCACTTTGCTTAAAAGGTGGGGGAGACACACAAGGAACACGGAAGATCTCAAAAGGATTGTCAATCTCGTAACTTAGTTGCCCAGTTTTTTGTTTGCAAAAAATGGTAACATTGGTATCTGAAAGTTTTGAGAAAAGATGCCGCGTTCTGATAGAGCTCCCTTTACGAGCTGGAAACACATCATAAAAACCAAAGAACACTTTTAAAAAGTCCTCTTTATTAGTTACCACTTTATTCACAATTTTTTATATTTTAGAACTCTATATTAAACATATCAGGGTTGTATTTTGAAGAATCACTGATTCCGTATCGTGTTTATGTATGTAGGTATTAGTAATTGAAAGATTTTCAAGGGAGATAATCTATTTGTGAGAATTACAGTGAAAGATGAAACTCGAGGTAAATTAATAGCTATAATGTTTCTAATATTATTCCTCAACATGCTATTATTGGGTATGGATGTTTTTCCTTACTTGCAAAATGTTTTTCGTTTGATGAGTATTGTGAGTTTATTTGGTCTAATACTGGTATATGTATATGGAAAATTATTTCAACCACAGACTCTCATAAATATACGAGAATCTTATATCGATGATCCTCCAAGGAGGACATCAAGAGAAATAGAGCCGTTATCACTTTACATCCGCAAAGAGGACAGAATCACTGCATCGGAGAACACACGATCTCTAACACATTCTGAAAGGGTTAAGGAGGCGATTTTTGAAGTATTACCTGATTTCAAAAGCATATATGGAGAAATAGGGATTCCTATAATTGAGATTCAGAAAAAGGTGAATTACGAATACGCTACAGTAAGTGATGTCTTAAAGCAAATGATTGCGAAACACGTTATAAAAGGTCATATTGATCATAGACAAACCATTGATGAACAAGCAGATGATTTATTATTTTTAGAGATTGACCCTACTTTCCAGTGTGAAATATGCAAAGCAGAGAAAGTATTAAAAGAGCCTCACTTTCAATGTACCAAATGTGACCGATATATCTGCGCCTCTTGTCATTCAGATATGAATCAAGTAGGTTACTTGCAGTGTTCTTATTGTAGGTCAGATGAACTCAAGGCGTTTGGCTTATAAGGTGGTAATAAACCAAATCCACCTAAATTATTATTTATCATTCTGTCTTTCCCTGGATGGTATAACTTGACTGAACTAATTGTAACGATAAAATTTGTCTCCTGTAAAAATTTTCATAAAATGGTTGTAGAAAGAAAGCTGCCCAAGTATATTCGGGGATGGGCTGAACCCCATACTAATGAAGTCATTGTCTGCAAAGAGCACTTTGATGGTCAGTTAATTGGTCATGAGGTTCTACATACTGAAGTGGGAGGACTTAAAGGACATACGATATTCCCATTCCTAATGAATCCGAATGGGATTTTCAGATGGTTTGGTAACCCGATAATCAGTGTTATTAAGACAATCCAACACATAAAAAGAAAGGGCGTTTACAACAAGAATAGTTCATAAATTAATAACTATTTTGAGAAAATTGCGATGAGGAATCAAATAACAGAATTTGACTATCGGATTACTGATGTATATGAGGCTGATAATCTAATTGAGGGTGAATTACAAAATCTACCTTCTTACCTGACTATCCAGTTCAATGTTGAAGCAGAATACACAATCATCTCCTCTCTTGGTGGTGATATAACAGGTGATATTAATGGGAATGCACGTCCAGGCTTAAAACTCCAATGGCGCATTCCAATACTTGAGCAGGGAGATTTAAAAATTGAAATTCGTTTACACAATAAATCTGGAAGATTGATCCAAGAAGTTATACCAATGTGTGTTCCTGTTGAATTATTTGAATCTTCTCTTCAAACTGATGAAGAATCAAGTGAAGAAGAAAACTATTATGCAGAGCTTAATCTTCCCACAAAAGAAGAAATAAAGCATGTAGATGTCACATCACGGTTGGCAGAATTGGATGCCCACTGGTTACAAATCGACCCAGAATTAAAGATTTGGCGATATATACATCAAGATACAGAGAGTCGGTTGAAAGAGGGGCGGTTCGTTCCAGTTCTCCTAGTACATGGTTTTAATTCAGATTATTCAACCTGGAATTGGCTAGTAAGGTATCTTTGGTCAGATTTAGGATTTCGAAATATTTTTGGTGTGGCGTTATATGATGACAGACTAGGTGTCGAAAAAAACGCAGTTCATATGGATAAAGTTATCGATGAGGTATTAGGCATAAGTAATCATGAATCACTAATATTTCTAGGTCATTCTTTAGGTGGATTGATCGGACGGTATTTCGTTAAGAAGATGAATCCAAAAAAAATCAAATTACTAATCACACTAGGGTCACCCCATATCTGTGGATTATCAAAACTATGGGGAAAATTGTTCATATTGATAAAAAATGCACAAGTCACCGAACGAGATGTGACACTACACCCCCAATCCTCTCTTGTCACAGCTCAAAAGATATTTACTGAAGCGGACTTCTACCAGCAAACTATGGTCAATATTTGCGGCACCAAGATTCGTGGAGGTGATGGAGGGTTTAAATTTAAAAATAACATTGTTCCTGATATGATAAATCTACCAGTTAATTATACCCACCTAACTCTCAATAAAAATGAAGATACTTACAATATAATTAAAAAAATGGTGTTAGGATACTCAGTTATCTACAAAATTCGACTCCTTTACGTAACATCGACAATTGAAACACCTCTAAAGAGTAAATTGCATCTGCTTTTCAAGGCAAAAACTGAAGTGAATTCTCAGCGATATCCAATCAAGGATCATATTCAATTGGAAGAAAAAGAACCCTATGTCCCCATTGTACCATTGATCGTGTTCACCTATTTGAGGAATCAGGCGAAAACAGAGCAGTTAGAAGTCAAAGTATGTGATGAGAAACATAAAATACTTGCTCATGAGAAAATTCTATTCGCTCTAGGGGACAAAAACCAAATATGTGACCACTTCAGTCTCACAACTGAAAATGGTTACACATTTCAATTTGCAGTGTACTCTTACAGGCTTTACTACGGTTCTAATAATGATTAATGTATAAAAAAAGGAAAAAAAGGGCTCATCTAATAAAACTGGCTGCCTTTTTCAGTGACACTTCAGCATCCTTCACTACTCCCTCGATAATATCTGACACACCTTCAATTGAGTCAATCAACCCAATACTCTGTCCGAGAAGGACTGCTCCATCATTGATGTTACCCTCGTAAGCTAATTCGTAAGCTCTAATGGTCTTGGCAATTTCGTCAACATCAAAAGTAGCTTCTTGGGCCATTTTCTCTTCTTTACTGGCAATTGGTTTATGTGTCAGCGCATATTCGTTTTCCCAGAGTCTGATGGGACCAAACACACCTGTTGCCATTATAGTATCTTGAGCTTTCGCAGGGGGCACAACATTTTTGTACGTGTTATGAAACTCACTTTCTCTTGATGCAATGAACCTCGATCCCATAGCGACGGCACCAGCTCCGAGTGATAGCGCGGCAGCTAATCCTTCTCCTGTCGCAAACCCACCACAAGCCACAACGGGCATCTCAGGGTATTTTTGATTCACTTGTTGGAGAAGCACAAGGGTACTCACACCCTCATACGATTGGTGTCCACCACCTTCGCCTCCAGTAACAACAAGGCCATCTACTCCAGCTGCAACACATTTTTCCGCGAGCCATAGTGCGGGAGCAACGTGGAAGTGTTTAATTGGGGAACCACTCTCTTTTAATTTCTGATAATTTGGTGAATTCGGTAATGTCTTAGCAGAACCAGCACTAGTTATTGCATATACACACTGATCTCTGATCTTTTGATTAGCCATAATGAATTTCGGGATTTCCCAACAGAGCATATCGGCATTTGGCTCCATTCTACTTGTACGAATATTGAACCCAAATGGCTTATCGGTATGCTCAACAACATACTCCATATTCTTCTTCATTTCCTCTACGGGGTCAACATCCGATAAACCCACATGTGAAAGCACCCCCAATCCGCCTGCTTCTGAGACTGCTACACATAACTCATGTGTATAAAAAGGACCCATGGGAGCAGCTATTATGGGGTGCTTTATTCCAAGCATTTTGGTGATATTAGTTTCGATCGTCATCTTTTTTTCCCACAACATCAAATTGTCAAGTTAAATGGTTTGACTTTCAAATAGCATCAATAAATATTAGTATTTTGCTCTGTTACTCCAATTAGTAATTGTAATGTATTTATGCATCAGGTTTGTGGATATTCAGACCTTAATGTTCCATAATTCTAGCTGGGGTAAGCTTTTATAGTCTGAATTACCGAAAACATCTGAAACTACTCTTACAATCACTCAGTGTCGAAATCACAAGAAAAAATTCTAAAGAATATAATAAAAGCAAAAATAGGAATTCAGAGAGTAAATACTGGTGAAAAGAAGAACTGAATCAAAGCACAAAGAGAGACAAACTTTTGAAAGAAGATCCGTCAAAGAAGATTGAAACCCTCTCGAAAAAAATGTTTAAAGAATGGAAAATCTTAGACACACCTCGAGATCCAAGTCCAGAGGAATTAGAATTCTTTCAAAACGTTGAGAGAATCGTTCTGAAGGAAGCTAGTAATGAGGGAGATAAAATCAAAATTAAACATTCAGTAGAGAATAGGATCCGTTCAAGAAAAGATCTGGGAGAAATTATTGTCGGAAACACCATCATCAAGAAGATCGAGATTATCGATGAATATGAAGGGTATAATAGACCATTAAATTCGATCGGATATTATAAACTATTTCCTACGATGGATGCTAAAAATCCAATCACACGAATTCTTCAATGGACTGTGAGTCATCATCAATCGTGGGTCATATGGTTCACTAGTCCCATTGCAAAAGGCATCAAAACTAGAACAAGTGGTGAGTACGTAGTCGTTCATAGTTTAAATGAAAAAGAGTCTGAAGATTATGACCTTCTCTTGAAATTTAGCAAATTCCCATGTTTCGGAAGGCGAACTGGAATAGATGTGCTTCTTGGGTATGAGAAGCTTGAAGAAGCAGTCGAGTTCGTGGAGAGGTTCTTGCCTATTATTGTTGAAAGAAATCTATATAGTGATTCAAATTTCCTGAGTTTTTTAAGAGACTTCAAACAGGCTGAAATTCTTCC
>CP070760.1:403555-410263 GCA_020348965.1 Candidatus Heimdallarchaeota archaeon
ATTATTTTCCCAGATCACTATTGCACCGTTATGTACTCCGATTTTCACGAATTTTCCTCCGATAGTATCGTTGCATCTTCTAAATTTTTAAAGAAATAATAATTTCGCTATTATCTGACTGGATTAATAGAGAGAGTTCAGAATACTATTTTTTCAATAGTAGTTCAAGGATCATTATGAGAAGAAATTAAACCTTATGACCTCATAATGAAGTCACTCTTAATCCATAGATTCATGATTCTAAAAATTATTGTGAGGATTTCTGATGGAATTTTTAGTTACTGGTGGTGCGGGGTTTGTGGGAAGTCATTTAATTGAAGCATTGTTATCGGAAAACCATTCTGTAGTATGTTTGGATGATTTCAGCACTGGAAAGAAGAAAAACCTAGAAACCATTAGAGACAAATTAGAATTGGTAGAGGGAGACATAAGAGACCCCACCATTGTAAGAGAAGTGGTAATGAATGTAGATGTTGTGTTTCATCTAGCTGCACAGATCTCTGTTAGCCGTTCTGTGCGTGAACCGCTCCTCGATGCCTCTGTAAACATTGAAGGTACAATAAATCTTTTAGAAGCTATTCGGAATAGCCCAGTAAAAAGGTTCATATACATGTCAACAGGTGGGGCTATTTACGGAGAGCCAAAAGTTATTCCTGCTTTGGAAAATACCCTAGAGAATCCAATCTCTCCCTATGGTCTCAGCAAACTGGTAGGAGAGAGGTACCTTCAATGGTATCACAAGAATTATGGCCTTTCCTATTCCATTATTCGTCCAGCTAATATTTTCGGACCACGTCAAGACCCTTTAGGAGAGGCTGGAGTGATTTCAATTTTTTTAGGAAGAATAAAAAATAATCAGCCTCTTGATATTTTTGGTGATGGTACAGATACACGAGATTATGTTTATGTGAAAGACATTGCAGAAGTCTGCATCAAAGCAATGAAGTCCACACATAACGATATCTTCAATGCTGGTACTGGAAAACAAACTAATGTATTGGAATTGATTAGAATTATTGAAAATGTCACTAAACACGAAACACGCAAAAATTTCTGTGCTCCCCGTTCTGGAGATGTTCACCATATTTCATTAGATTCGAAAAACGCTTATGATAAATTGGGGTGGAAGCCTCGTACAGATATAACTACTGGAATAAGTAATACATGGGAATGGTTTGTAACCAACCACTAACCTCACTTTAACGAGGTAGCGGCCTTCGGAACTCCTCTTTAATACAACAATATTTCCCTAACGGTTTTCTCTTGCTCTTGTAACCAGCTTTCATTCAAATCATCAAAGCCAAAATGATTCCAAAATGACCCCACCACCCAAGGATCCAATTTTACTGCTTTCCGTGGATTCTGAGCTACTAAAAAATAGGCCTGCCAAAGCTCTGCAACTGCTGTTTCAAAAAGCTGTTTTGAAATTTCACCTTGTGCTACCGTACTCTGTTTTAGGCGACGTTCTGACTCATTAATAGACACAAAAGCTGCTAGTATCCACATCTCACGGTCAGTTTTAACATTTAACTGGTATAAATGATCTGCTAATTTCTCTAACTCCTTCCGAGCGTCTTCCAGCTTTTGAGTGGAAAACGAAGATATCCTCAAAATATTTGTTAAGAATGAGTAGATTTCTTTATCAAAACCTTTTAACGCATCTAACAATAGTGTTGCCGTTCCGACTTTGAAGGCATTCATTTTCATTAATGGCACACAGATTGCTTCCTCTGCAGCTTTAATTAACCATATATATGCATCTGCCAACATGTCCTCTCGCAGCCGATTGTTCATTCGATCAAGTAACAAGTTAGTGGTCTGCCGTTTGAGCTCAATCACCTCTGGATCCCATTCGATAAGTGGAGCTTGGTCAATCCAATCTTGCATTTTTCCTCGAGGATCAAAAACAACATCACATTTACGTAGAATACGTATGACAGTAGCAACTTGCCAGTAGGGAACATTTTTTCTTCCCCCTAGGACATCTGAAAAAAAAGATGGAGGAGCAAAAGTCACCTTTATCTCTATATCTTTAGGAATATCAGTTAAATCAGTGACAGTAGTTTCTTTAAGATCACGAACATTTTCACGAATAGCCCAAAGGTTTACTCTTGAGTCAAATTGCTCAAAATCGTCATGTACAAGAAGCCGACCCATTTCTTGGTCCTTGGCTTCGATTTTCATTAATAAGGTCTCAATGATTCGATTGATAATCTCAGGCTGTATCATTTTCGGTTTTATCCTCTCTTTGTGTATATGGGGAAATGAGGATACTCCATCGGTTAGCAAGAAGCTTCTCTACTCTGATTTTTTAAAAGTAGTAATTTTTTAAATTCTCATTGACTCCCTTTATATTAATTAATCAGGTGAACTAAGTGAATAGGTTTCACTTCTTGCTTCCGCTATTAATTATTACTTCAAGTATGGTTGTTCCCTCTATTAATTTGTCTGGTTACAATAGCAGTACTAAGAATTCACATAATTCGCATCAATCAAGACACAATGTTGGAAGTTCAATTCTTAAAGTTCTTGTTGTCCTCATAGAATTACCTGATGATCCCCACCATCCTTCTCATACTGTTCAATTTTATGAGGATTTATTTTTCTCGAGTAAACCTAACACGGTACGGCAATATTATCAAAATACTTCTTATGGCGAAGTTCTTTTGGAAGGAGATGTATTAGGGTGGTATCAGGCTGAAAATGATCTTGAATATTATGGAGCAGGGGGGAGAATCGAGAATTTCGATATTAGAGCTGATTCTCTTGTATATGAAGCACGAACCTACTCTGTTGAAGCAGGAAAAGATCCACAAAACTATGATCTGTTTGTTGTGATTAATTCTGGGGATGGACAGGACTACTCTGGCAATTCTGATGATATTTGGCCGCATCGATGGACACTTCACCGTTTAGGGTTACCCTCCGTTGAATATTCTATAAATCATGAGTATGTTGAATATATAACGCCCAGTCATGAGCTTGGTCATGAACTTTATTTTCCTGACCTTTATGATTTACAATTTGAAAAGACATTTGCTGGCCCATATTGCATCATGGATCAGGGAGAAGGACATTTCTCCATTTGGAACAAATTTTACTCCCAAATCTCACGATCGGATTCAGCACAGTTACTTTCTGAAGTTCATCGTTTACAAATATCTAATTTCTCTAATGATACCTTTACAACAGTTAATCCAATAGCTATTGATGAACCTTCTGGTATTATGTGGTTAGAATTAGGTTGGGACGCGACTGGATTTACTAATCCTAGTCATGGGCGTGGATGGACAATTACCGTTCGAGAAAAACTTGATTATGATACATATCTTCCTAAACACGGTGTAATCATAGCTAAAATTCAGGTAGGGCCCCGCACTTCAAGCACAATCCAAGTGTCATCGGAGGTTTCACCTCCTTGGGATGTCATTGATGCTCACCCAGAAACTAGCGAAAACAAAGAAGACGCTACGTTTTCTCTTACAGATGGTGACATTGGCACATTTAGGTCGGGAGAAGGGTGGGCAATCCAGCTAATTGAGAGGTATGAGAATTTATCTTACCGTATTCGTGTAACAGATGAAACGAATATTCCTGAAGTAACAATTATTGAACCGAAACAACCTGTAACAGGAATCTATGAAATCTTGATCTCAGCCATAGCATTATCACCAACAAACATTTCTTTGACTGAAATTTCGATTGATAATGGACCCTGGCAAAAATGTACCTTCGTTGGTGGGAGTAATTATATATTTGACTTTGATACAACCACTGTAAGGGAAGGAACGCATCTCATCCGAGCACGTGCCGCTGATACTAATCCAATCCCCTATATTGGTTATTCCCCCTTCTCAATGATAGAAGTAAATAATACAGAGGGGAAAATCCTTGTAGTTGATGATGATTTAGGGCGCTCATCAGAAATTCCAGTCCTAGATGCATTAGATGAGTTAGGATATAATGCTGAATATGAGATAAAGCGAACATCTTCATTGATAGAAACTGAAATCACTAAAGAAGAAATGATGGAGTATGAATCCATCATCTGGATAGGTAATCCTGCTATCACACCACTAAGTAATTCACATATAAATTATAACGAATTCATTGAAATTAAGCGTTATCTGCAAGATGATTCAGCTGTAAATCCACCTCGAATCATCTTTATGTCAAACTACAATATTTTTGATTTTAGTAATCAAGGGACTACAGTTCAGGATGAGATTGAGGATATTTTTCGAGCCCAGAGTCCTCTAAATTTTCGAGCTCCAGTCACCATTTTAGAGGGATATGACTTCTTGGAGAGTCTTCCTCCTTTCACATTGGGGCCAACTGACTCTTTAATAGATAACAGGAGTAGTGATGGGGAGATCGTGGATTTACTACCAGGTGCAGTCTCTATCCTCCAAGATAAAGACCCAGAATATTTTGGTTACTCAACAAAGGGTTATTATGTTGATACCGAACCATTTAAGTTGGTTAATTATCTTTTCCAACCAGAATTGGTCCCATCAGCTATCTTACCGCAGATACTCAACTTAACGTTGAACTTTCTCGCACAACCTACTAATACTATCTCATACACATCTACTACAAGTGTAAGTCAGAGCAACTTTTCAACTAAAAAAACCTCATCCTCTTGCTCCACTGGAATGAATCCATTTATATTCAGTGTTTTATTGTTAACAGGTATTTTTCTCTACACCCGTAAAAAGCATTTCAAGATGAATCGATAGACTTTCCTTCAGAATTACTTTCAATACTTGAAATATCATACCTCACATTGAGATATATTCCAATAAGAACGAGAACTCCTCCAATCAGGGTAATAGTCGGCAAATCCTGGGATAATATGAACCAAGCTAATAGTGAGGCACCTACAGTTTCCCCAATCACTGCTAAAGATACGGTTTGAGCAGAAAGATGTTTCATAGAATAAGTGTAAAGTGCGTGTCCTAATAAGCTTGGGCCAATAGCCAATGCAATGAACCACACCAAATCCTCTAACGTAAAATTAAGAACATTTACACTAAGAAGGAAGGAAAAAAGAAAAAGAAACCCAGCACAAAATAAATTCACAAAAAATACGTAGGGGATATTAGGAACCGTATGTTGTGATCGCATTCGCTTTCCTATCATAAAATAGAAAGCAACCATGACTGCTCCAAATAGCGCCAAGATAATGCCTTGAGGGTATATAGCATCATCCTGATGAGGAGTAGGTGCCATTGAAATTAGAAATAAGCCAAAAAAACCAATAATTAGACCGATAAATTGTTGAATTGTTATTTTTTCTTGAAATAATATGAAAGAAAATACTATCACCCAAATTGGAGAGGAATTAACAACAATAACGGAAGCCGCAACAGACAGAAATTCTAAGCTTTGTATCCAACTGAAGAAATGCAGGGAAAGAAAAAATCCTGAAAGGGCAAAAAAACGTTGATAGGTTAATTTAAAATAGGGCCTGAACTGATTTCTAATTTCTTGACGGGAAAAAAGAGGAAAAAGGAACATAACTGATAAAAAAACCCTCCAGAAAGCAATAATAACAGGTGGAACACCATTATCCAATAAAAAACTAATAAAGATAGAGGCCCAAGACACAGCTATGGTAGCAACGATTAAGCTAATTTGATATTTGAATTTGGGTTCTGAAACGTCCATATTACCACAAAAGCCTAAAAGAGTTCAAATCCATCGTACCTATATATTTGTAGCATTTGGTTTCCGGTATGGAATTGTTGATCTAATGGTGGAAAATGACATTGGCCCCCGTATAGGCGCTCATAAATCGATTGCCAAGTCCATTGATCTCGCGGTTGATCGTGGAGTACAGAGTACTTGTGAATGCCTACAAATTTTTACTAGACCTCCCCGACGCTGGGATGTCCCACAGTTATCACCAGAAGCAACTCAGAACTTTGTCCAAAAGTCTAGAGCAGCAAACTATTACGATACCGCTATTCATATGCCTTATCTCCCTAATCTTGCTTCTCCAGATGACACACTGTTCGAGAAATCTGTCAAGGTCTTACACGAAGAGGTAGAAAAGATGGTATTATTACAGGTACCTTATGTTATAACACACCTCGGGAGTCCTAAAAATCAAGATGAAAGATTCGCTGCCAAACGCGTCGCAGACGCCTTAAACAGAGTTAGAGAATATATAAAGGACCCTTCGATGATTTTGCTAGAAAATTCGACTGCGAAAAGGAAGAAGTGGGGGAACAAAATTGAGCATTTTGAAAAAATTCTGGGTCATGTACAAGAAGAACAATACGTGGGCATTTGTCTTGATACTGCCCATGCGTATTCTTCTGGTTATGATATTTCTACTTCCGAGGGTTTGAATGAAGTTATTGATCTGATTGAAGCACAAATAGGAAAAGACAAACTTAGATTAATCCACATCAATGACTCGAAAGGTAAACTCGGGTCAGGCATTGATCATCACGAACATATCGGCAAAGGCTATATTGGGTTAGATTGTTTTAGAGAATTAATGCAAAATCCTCGTTTTAAGAGATTACCAATGATTTTAGAAACCCCTAAAGATGACAATATTTGTGATAAAGAAAATCTAGAACTTTTACGAAGATTACGTTCAGGTGAATGATAAGACCTAGGTGTATGAATTATGAAACGTTCAATAGGAGATTTAAGTACTGCTTATCGGTATTTATATCCAAGACTCACTGTTTT
>CP070760.1:410363-416910 GCA_020348965.1 Candidatus Heimdallarchaeota archaeon
ACTCCATCCTCGGCGCTCGTATGCAGCATCTTGAAGTCTCGCATAGTTTTCCTCCCGATATTTCCGAATGATAGCCATTTTCTCTTCTGTGGATTTTCCTGAGGGATCTTCTCCTATCTCTTCTTTGATTTGTGTATCGTACCGTTCAACTCGGCTCTCATATTCCTCTTTTGTTACCGGCCCCATTGCACGATAAGGAAAATTTGAATCACTCTCTCGAAGTCCTTTCCCCTGTCGGACATTGAGAATACGCTGGAAGTTATACACTCGTTCTGACATTTTTATGAGATCATCAGGTGTAGATTTCCTCCCCGTTACACTGCTGAAGTACTCTGCATACCAATTTACATGTTTAGGGATTTTTGCGCGAGCATCAGGTAATGTTAATGGTCTTTGAGGGTTTTCAACATTATCAGGAGGAACAACATCGTTCCAAGGCAACTTACAGAGCCCATTAAGCCCGAACCATGTTCTCCAGAATGGAAACCATGCTAACGCTTCAGCTTTATCCTCAAATGTAGGAAGATTGCCTCGGACAGAATCTTCAAAGATTAACCATGCTTCATCATGCTGAGGTCCTTTCAAAGTTAACCCATAGCCACCTTGTTGGGCTAAAGATTCTTTAGTAACGTATTCTGAGAACTCTAGACCCTTGTGTTCCATTCCAATATCTTGAAGAAATTGAGGGTCAGCACCATACTTCTCAGCAAAGATCCTCTTCAAATCAGCTATTCCTTGACCAACGATAACTCCAAATCCTTCCCCTCGGGCTATTTGATGGATCAATTCAAGAGCTGAGTCTGCATTTCCGAAGTGTAGATCAAGACCTCCTGTGATCTCCTTGTTCAATATTCCCGCTTCGAAACATTCCATTACAAATGCAATCCCGGTTCCTACTGATATAGTATCCAATCCATAATTATCACAGTAAAAATTAGCCTCCAGGACCCATTTTGGATCCCACACTCCCCAATTACTTCCACATCCAGCGATTGTTTCATATTCTGGCCCGTCAACATTCACTATTTGGTCTTTAAAAGGTCCAGAGAGGACTTTGTGTCCTTTGGAAATGTGGCTACATGCAATTGTACAGCCAATCCAACAGCCATCAGTTCCTTTTCCAGTATCAGTATAAACTGCTCGCATTACTTCACGAGTATATGGAAACTCTTCACCTTTCAATTCCTTATGAGCACCAAACCGAAAATTTTCGGTGGGGAGTAGGTCAAAATCATTCATGATCTCTGGAAGATGACCAGTACCAACTACACGCATTTCATTCTGTTCAGGGTCATTCTTAATGATTTCTAGGTTATGTTGTTTTCCAACATTTTTTGCCACATCTAGTTGTGAGGGGTTATTAATCTTCGCATTAACTTTAGGAGAACGGCATATCAGAGCCTTTAAGTGTTTATTTCGGAATACAGTGCCGATTCCACCCCTTCCAGCCTGTTTATAACTAGCCCACTGACGTTTCTTATTATACCATGAAAAATTTAGACACCCCCATTTGGAATGCTCTGCTCCTTTCCCAGATGAGACTACACTGACCCTATGCTTTTCCTTATCGGTCGAATTCATAGCATATCTTTCTGTTAACTGCTGGGTTAGTTGATATGCCTCATCGGGTACGTTTTCTGCCTCCTCAATGCGTACAGTTCCTTCATCCCCATTTATGAAGATAATAACGTCCTTTTCCGCTTTTCCTTGGATTTCAACTGCATCGAAACCTGAAAATTTGACATAGGGGCCGAAATATCCACCAACATTACTATCGATCACAATTCCTGTCAAAGGCGAGATTGCAGTCACTATTGATTTTCCCGACCCAGGATAAAATGTACTTCCTCCTAAAGGACCTGAACCAATGCAAATTTCGTTTTCTGGGTCATCCCATTTAACAGGTCGGTCTTTAGGAAGCGAGTGCCACATCAGATACAAGTCAAATCCCTTTCCTCCAATAAATTTCTCCTTCATTTCATCCGAAACAGGTTTGATTTTTATCTCATTTGTTGATAGATTAATATAGAGTGTTCTATTTGCATACCCTTTTTCAATTGGTTTTAATTCATAAGAAAATTCAGTTATTACCGTCAAATTCGCTTTCCTCCAGTTGATTCATTAATTCCGTGAAATTCATCTCTCAAAAAATAAATTTATCTATGACTTGTTGCATAGATATTAAACTCACCTATTAATTCAAAACCCAAAGCGTCTGCATGTTTTCTAAAATTGAGCCTGCCCCTTTTCATTAATTTGACACCTTAGAATGAGTGGAAAAGCCAGTGAAAATTCATCAGATAAGCGAAGATGAATTAGACTATGTCTGTGCCGTTTGTCTTGATCCTAGTGTTGGCAAAAAAACCCGAGAGATGATGGAAGGTGGAATGAATGATCGTCTCTGCTGGATCAAAAACCAAATGAAAAATGGGCTAGAAATACTTATCGTTGTTGAAAAGCCCAGAAAAGAGAAAATCCGCTACAAATGGGCTGGACTTATTACACATGCAGAGTTAGCCGTGCATGGATTAGTACCGAAAGGACTATTGGAATTTTTACCCATTGAATATGCACTCGAGCCAATAGAGGGAGAAAGCATGCTTTTCATTAATTGTATTTGGATTTTGCCACCCTTCTGGAATTCAGGGGTTGCGAAATCTCTCATTGAGTCATTTGTTGAAAGAGCTAAAGAATACGGTGGAGCTAGTGTGCTCGCTTATGAAGGTGACAGGTGGTTTGGGACAACTATCAAATATATGCCATTTCGATTCTTTGAGAAGTTCGGGTTTAAAGAAATCGCTACTGATGGTACGCGAAAGCTTCTCTACCTTGATCTAGGTGCTAATGATCCGCCAACATTAGTTCTTCCAGAAACAAAACCCGTAGAAAACAGCAATAGAACACAGCTAGATATCTTTTTCAATAGCCAATGCCCTTGGAATCGGTACATGATTGAGGAAGTGAAACAGAATATACAAAGATACCCAGAAATCTGTGTCAACCTAGTGAATACTGATGATAGAGAAAAAATCTTAGAATATGGAGTATCTAGGGGGATATTTCTCAATGGAGAACCCGTCATTAAAAGGATGGCGGAATGGAATGAGATAAAGTCTGAAATTGATAAAATAAAATTAGCTAAAAAATGATGAATCCATGCCTCCTCCTACTGGTGGGACACAAGTAATAACATCACCGTTTTTTACTGGCTCATTGAGTCCTTTTAATGACTCAATATCACGTCCGTTTAGCAGAAGATGATAATGACTTTTAATTTTCCCAGTATCTTGGTTTATTAAGTGGTTTAACACAGGTTTTCCTAGATGTGTTTCTAAAGCAACTAAGACTTCCCGAACTGTTGTTCCTTGAGCTGATACCGTTTTCCTACCAGCCCATTGAGCAAGAGGACCAAAGAAATTGACTGTTACGGTCATAATTGAACACTTATAATGAAATCGGATCAAGGCATTTTCTTTACGACTTCTTCAGCTACCTCTAATGTGGTATTTGTACCACCCATGTCATAAGTCTTAACCTTCCCTTCTTTAATAACCGTTGATATCCCCTCTTCAATATTCTTCGCAATTTCTAAAAGGGAAGGATCTTCTTTTGCACCAAGCCAATCTAGTAATAATTTCCCTGATAAAATTGCTGCTGTAGGATTTACCTTATATTGTCCCGCATACTTTGGAGCTGACCCATGGGTGGGTTCAAAAAGACCATAAATATTCCCGTTCGTTGAGGCGCTAGAAGCAAAGCCTAATCCACCTACTAATTGGGCTGCAAGATCGCTGATGATATCACCAAACATATTCGTGGTTACCATGACTCCATAATCCTGAGGATTTTTGATCAACCACATACACATCGCATCGATGTTTGTTTCCCACATTTCCACCTCTGGGTATTCTTTCGAGACTTCAAGGGCGATTCTTCTAAACATTCCACACGTATGCCGAATGACATTCGCCTTATGTATCACAGTTACATTAGGATACCCAAATTTCTCCGCATAATCGAAAGCAGTAACCAAGATTCTACGACAACCTTTCTCCGTAAAAACGCGACACGAAACAGTGGAAGTATCAGGATCAAAATTCTTGAATTTTTCTAGTGAGGCAAGCTGTTTAAATTCCTCACCACTATTGTATTCAATTCCTGTATACAGCCCTTCAGTATTTTCTCTAAAGGTAATAAGATCAATATCATCACGATAGTTGAGAGGATTACCAGAATAAGCTTTGGTTGGACGCATATTTGAGTACAGGTCAAATATTTGTCGTAATCTGACAATAGGAGAGCGATAAGGAATTCCAAATTTTTCCACGGTTTTCATCACCTCGGGGTCTGTTGTAGGACGGGAAGTGATTGCCCCGAATAATGCTGCGTCTGTCTCTTTCATCCCTTCTACAGTTCGATCGGGAAGAGGATCTCCCTCTGCCTTAAAAACATCAAACCCAATGTCAAGAGGAATATATTCAGCTTCAAAACTCGTCGAATCAAGCACAATACGAGCTGCCTCCAACACATCCTTCCCGATACCGTCTCCAGGCATATAAGCAATTTTATATTTAGCCATATCTTTCCATCCTACATTATTTTGACTCCAGAGAGATTTTAAGAGGGCCAAAATGCAAGAAATCACAACGATGAACAATTTCTCCCTCAACTGTTCGTTTTGGTCCCTGGTCTCCTTCCCAAGAGTGTTGATAGATATTCTGTACAATTTCATAGGGAAGCTCATGTTTCATGGCCAGACCCGCACCAGTAACTGGATGTCGAAGTCGGTTCCCCACTTTAGATTTTCCTACTGTTCCATCTGATGACTGAGCCATCTCAATTGGCTTACCTATATCATGTAGAATCGCACTAGCGACCAGAATATCCTGATTAATGGGAATACCACGATCCCTAAGTAATGAGGCTGATTGAAACGCTAAATCAGTCACAATTCTAACATGTTCAACATAACTAACTTTGACACCAGGAATAACTAGAGTAAATGGAAAGTCCATGTTATCCCAGCCATGACCGTCATTACCAGTTTGTAGAGCTTCAACACACACATCAACGACCTTTTGTCTGATTATTTCATCCGCAATCAGAGCAAGCTGGTCAGCAAAAGCATTTTGCACGTAATCGTCCACAATTTTCACCACAAATTAATATAATTTCTTTAGTAGTCTATTAGCTTTCAGATGAAGACGAAAAAGGGTGGAATCATTAAGCGAATAAACATTATTGTAATTCATTACAATTGTAATCAAGCTAAAATTCTAGATTTCACAGGTTATTATGCTACTATGACAGATAACACCCCCTTTTCACAATTTCTCCGAGTATTTCGTCTCTTCATCATCCATAATTCGTGAAGAAGTGTGGGGATCTTTCGAATGGTTCTGGTTATCTAAAAGAATTTCGTTGACATGCTTTTCTCGCCGTCTTTGTCGAATTCCGGAAATTAAAAGGATAATAGCTGCAAGGAGAAAGAGAATGAGGCCCACAGGAAGAAAGAGAAAGCTATTCAGAGTGAAATCCATTTCAACAAATTGAAAGACGGTTTGATTTAAAGGAGAAGGAGGAGCTTCACCTTCTGCAGGAATAGACCCAAGACCAAGGGTAAATAGAAGCCAAAGAATCTCAGTGACAATTACACCAATAACTGAAACACCAGATATGATTTCTCGATTGTGTAAGTATTCATAAATAGCATAAAAATACAAAAAAATGAAGAGAAGCCAACTACCAACAGTTAAGAGGCCATGAAGCCAATCACCAGGATGGGCCATAAAGGTATCTGGAAGAAAATACCATTGGCCGTTTGTATGCTTAAAAAGGTAGAAAAACTCTGTATCAGTTCTTTGATAACCAAAAAACCATAATACTGGAATAAAGGTTACTGTGATTATTTGCGTGAACGATAGAAAAGTATTTTGAGCAAGGGTCAGTTCAACATCAGATTGACCAGAAAAAAACAACACAACAGATGCGGACACTGTAAGATCAATAGAAAAAATGAAAAATGGTGTAATAACCCCAATGATGAGCAGCACAAGTCCAAAATGTCGAATAAAACTCTGTGGAACTTCTTTAAGTGAATAATCCAGTCTGATTTTCTGATATATTCCGTGTAATATCTGTTTTAATGAAGAATTGGGATCAGGATAATTTTCAAACAATGTTTTCTTATTAAGGATCTGCATTCCACAATAAAAGGTAATAATTGCCAAAAGACCACTCTTCAAAGTCGCTCTTACTAGTGATCCACCGTAATCACTGTAAACTATCGTATGGTCAATGAAAAGTACTAGCCCAAAAGGAATAAGAGGCAGGAAAATTGCAGAAGCAAGAATTGATCCCTGATACGGTTTGAAAAACCGATAATCTGATAGTTCAGTTAACCACTGGGGAAGGGTGGAGGGAGATATCCATAACATCACTATTGCTTTCAAAATAATGAACATTAAGAGAGCTATTCCAGTGAAATTTAGAATTGCTATTGATAAGAGGAAAAGTCCAGAGTATTGTGAAAAAAGAGGGTGAAATA
>CP070760.1:417010-423540 GCA_020348965.1 Candidatus Heimdallarchaeota archaeon
ATTCCTGTTGTATGTAGCTAGAAATAGATGCTAGAAGAGGATCAGATAACCGATATTGTTCTTGATTTTTCGCAGTAGAAAATAGATAGTTTCCTTCAGCATCGAAAACAAGAATGAAAGAGACAAACTCGGCCAAATCGCCCTTAATCTGAAGTAAAATCTTACGGTATATTGCTGCATCTTCTCCTAACGGACCTTCAATAGCTTTTTCAAAGTTCTCATCCCATCTATGGTATTCAGGATGATCCAAGTCTGCTTGAAGTGGAGCGTAGTGAGTAAGCAAATTTCTTGGCAATTGTTGAAATTCAGCTGAAGTTGATATCGACACTAATGAGATCCCGTTAGCAGCTTTAGCATGATCAACGTACAAAGGTTTGTTAGGCTCTATAGATAAATCTTTCAACATGGTTGGCCTAACGATATCTTTTAACTGCATAATGGCTTCCATTAGACCAGACATCAAAACTATTCTTTCATTCTTTGGAGTTACTTCCTCACTTTGACGGTTGTGAATTTCACCCTTATTATCGATATAAATTGAACGAGTATAAACTGGAAGACCCCCTTCGTCTGCAAGAATAACCATCAGATTGCTATCCTTCAAGGAAGATTGACCAAGAACAAACGAATCTTCAGATACAGAGTTTTTTTTCATCTTATTTTGGTTTTTCATTCTCAAAGGTTACTCTCACCATTTAGATGAATCAAACCGACAATAAACATATTCTCAAAAGAGTTCTTAAGCTAAACTAGAGAAGATATTCGAATGTTAGAATAATAAAATTGAGAAGGTAATAACAATCGGGCTTAGAAAAAACCAGTGGTTAATATCCTTTCCCAACTTACTTCATCAAAGAGATAAAGAAACTCTTTAAATGTAACAATTGGTTTTTCAAAGCTAATCTGATCGTCAACCGCTAATCGCGGACAGGCTGTATCTACCCAGGCGTCAACCCATGGCAAATTTAATAAGTGATGAGGGTCGAGATTTTCGCCGATTACCTGTACTATAAACTTATTGTTGCTCGTTAATATCTTTTCTACCCTAGACATCTGGCCTGGATTGTATTGACCTAGCTTTGAGCTCCCAAGAACACCCCAAGTCTCTGCTGCTCGAGCTTTTTGGATGATTGCGTGTCTTTTTCGAATTAATTTATTCCTCTCCTCCTGAGAAAAGAGATTTATTTCACCTGTGAACGGATTCAGTTGCAAAATAGGGTGAACTGTACTCAGTAGTAGACCATGAGTGTGAAAATGACCGGCATGAAGACTAATAATTCCATCAACATCTTTAGGGAAACCCATGGCATTTTGCAGATGACAACCAAGGATTTGACCAGTTCTAAGTACAACATTATTAATTTTCTTAGAATCAAGACAGCTTTTTAATTCCTCTAAATTTTTCAGATGTTGAGCAGTTGCAACCAAGCCAATATCAGCCCATTTCAACTGTTCCAATTTCCTCGATAACTGTGTAAAGTAAGAGGATATCTCAAAAGTCACTAAAGCGGGAATTTCTAAAATGTCAATTTTTGCATGTTGCGTTTGAATTTTGTTTTCAAAACCAAAACTAGTATGTCCAAAATGAATTAGTAAATTGCAGCCTAATCGAATCCCAAGATCGATGGCAAGATCACAGTAGCCGTAACTTGGATCACCTACGACAACAGCTTGTACTTCTAAGGATGATAATTCCTTAAGTACGGTTTTAAGGGGGTCGTCAAGCATCCCTTCTGGCATTTGGAGAAGAATCTTCTGGTACTGGTTATCTAGAACTACTTGTTTGATTTTCTCTAATTCTAAATCGTATATTTGTCTCATTGTGTTTCAACAAAACAAAATATTGATCTGATCTTCTTTCTAATATTTCAAAAAGAAGATTTCAGATTCAAAACATGGTTTAGCAAAAGAATTATAAAACTGCACATGCAATGGAAGAAGTACTTTGCTTGAAACTTTTCTTATCGATCAAGGAATTTTACGTCCTCAACGAGTACGATTACTTTGTACTCCCGACTACTTATTTTTTAGAACTCATAGTCATAGGCTCTATCGAGAGTTTAAAGGAATTCCCCGTTATTCTATTATCACGCGGAAGGTCACTGATCAGCTCGATTCAGTATCAACAAATTCTCAGCCCTGTTCTCTTGAAACACTTTTCATTGTTGATGGATCTACGGCATTAAAAAATGCTCCTTTTTATTTCCCCCTTGCCAAACTGCTAGATCTATCCATTGTAGGTATGAACCTAGATATTATTGAGTTACCAAAGCTTCGTTACATGTCACCACCAGATCAAAAAGTACAGAAATATGAACCAATTGCCCTGGTTAGTAGTGAAGTGCATTTTCATGCTCCTTTACAGGAAACTGGACTAGAATCGAAAACTATAACACTTCCAACCTCATCATTTGACCTTTATCCGCAACCAATAATACCTATTACCCAAAATACAATAGCAGTGGGCTCGGTTCGAGATATAAATGAATTTTTCCCACATAAATTTGATGTATTAAGAATTAATTTAGGAGATTTTGTTGAATACACTCAACGCTTCTCTCCACCTTCTAAACCATCTGGGAGTGCCAAAAAGGCTTTTAAGAGAGAAATTTTGGAGGAAGTTGGGAAAATAGTTCATTGTTTTCACATTCCGATTGTTCTCGTTTCTTTCTATAAGATCTCTAAATTCATGGCTCTAGATTCTGAATCTACGGCGGTACAACATGTACAAGATATTTGCGATCATTGGAGTTTTTCAGAATCGATGTTAATTAACAATGAAAAACGAAGAGAGTGGTCCGTGATCCGTGGGGATCCCCTCGACCAGTTTTTTGATGCCCAAGGTTACATTGCGGTATTCAATCGTTTAAAAAAGCCAAAACCTATAAAAACAAGTTCTCTCGAAGATCAAAGCTACAGTTTTGATGAAGAATTCTATTTTGACTAAAAAAAAGGAATAGGATTACAAACGTTTTGAGAGAATAAAAATTAGATTTATAAGAGGCCGTACAAAGATGTTTGTGTTTGGGAAACAAAAGCACGGTGGTAATTAAATGAGTGAGGAAACCCTTAAAATTGATGAAATTATCCCTACAATTGAAAAAGTAAAATTAACCATTGATAAGCTTACTAAGGAGTTAGAAGAAAAGCAACAGGAGGCAGAAGAGAGAGAAAAACTTCTCGCAGAGCGGGAGGCAAAGTTAAATGAGGCTCAAATCCAACAGCAACAGTTAGAAGCATCATATGCCTCCTTGGAGAACGAGTTAAAGAAAATTTCTGATCTGTACAATGAAATGTCTAGTCAGCAAGAAGCCACTTTAGACGTAAAACAGCTTTTAAGCATATACATTACCTTGTTGGAGAAAGTATTTGAGGGTAAGCCCCACGCGAAGATCCTCTACTTGTTACATGGAGGTAAATCAGAAATGACTAGGCAAGAACTCACCAAAGCCACGGGTTTTTCTGCTGCTATTGTCCTCCACTCTCTTCATGAACTCAATCGAGCAGAACTAATTTCCTATGATGAAGAACAAGCGAAAGCAATTCTTGTGAATCGAATCTTCTGATTTCAATTAGGAGTTTTCAATTTGGGGATAACTTAGTAGATAATCTCCAAATGATATATTTCTTTGAAAGCATTTTACGACATATTCCAATTAAATGAGTAGTTGGAATTAACTTTGTTAATCGATAATTTTCTTATTACGCTTGAAATTGAGAAAGGTTATTCTCCCAAAACGATTCGGGAATACTCTTATGATCTGCAAATGTTCGAGCGGTTTAATGATTCCAAACCCTTCGAGGCCACGACCACAACTGATTTACGACGGTTCCTCCTTCATCTCAAACGTGAAAAAAACTATTCTGCACGAAGTTTACACCGGAAAATCTGTTCATTGAAATCATTTTTCAAATTTTTAAGGAAAGAAGGGATTATTTCTACGAACCCGACAGAGAATATTGAATCTCCGAAAATTCCAAAATCTTTACCAAAAACTATCACTGTAGAAGAGGCTCTGAAGCTTCTAAGCACTCCTGAGAATCCACGGGACAAGGTGATTCTTTATCTACTCTATGGGACTGGTATGCGGGTGAGTGAGCTAAGTAATCTGAACAAAGATCATATAAATCTAGAAAATCGGATTATTCATGTGGTAAGCGGAAAGGGAGGGAAAGACCGCATAATCCCAATGCCAAAAGGAATAGTTGAAATCTTGATAGATTACCTTAGAGATTATCGAGGAGATGGAGAGGATCCTGCATTAATTTTAAACCGCTCTGGCCATCGTTTAACCCCTCGTTCGATTCAACGGATTGTAAAGAAGTACAAAGAGGCAACGAATTTATTAGACAAAAAAATTACCCCTCATACTTTACGTCATGCTTTTGCAACGCATTTACTATCCAACGCTGTTGATATTCGTGTCATCCAAGAGTTATTAGGGCATGCTTCCTTGTCAACTACCCAACTCTATACCCATGTCTCTTTAGAACACCTTCGAAAATCTTATGATTCGGGACATCCCCTCTCAAACCAAGAAGTCTTTGATGGATGATGAAAAAACAAGCCAATCATTACGTTCATCTGTTAATGGCGCTTTAAATGATAGGAAGACACTCTTTTAACTGGGAAAGAGATTTTGAGAACGTTCAGATATTTTTAGGGGAAGTGCTAGAAAATTTTTCCATCTTAAATTGGATTCCATCCCGTCTTGAAAACATAAGATTTGGTCCCTGTGGTTCGGAATACTCCTCAGATGATGTTAAAGGCCTGCGAATCTGGGCAATCGAATCAAAAATTGTAGCTTTGGCTATTACAGAACGAATTGGCTTAGATTACTACATTCAAACTCACCCTAAGTTTAAGTTCCTTGAAAAGGATATTGTACTCTGGATAGAAAAACAAGGAAGAGAAAATAAACAAAAAAAGCCGAAACAGATAATAAACATCTTTGCCTTAGAAAATGACGAAGAAAGAATAACCCTCTTGAAGACATTAGAATATCAAAATCTGGGATTGTGGGAATACAATAGAAAACGATCATTAACACTACCAGTTCCAGATTATAAGCTTCCAAATGGTTACACCATTAGAAGTATAAGAGTAGAGGAAGATTATCGGCAGCTAAAAGAAGTTTTAACATCAGTATTCCCTCATTGCAGTGCAATGACTGAACAAAGGTTTAGACTATTCGCGACTGCTTCTTTTTATAATCAAGATCTGGATCTTGTCGTTGTGGCTCCAGATGGAGTAACTTTTACTGCGTTTTGTACAATTAGAATGGATCCACTAAGTAGAATAGCGGAATTAGAACCTGTCGGGACGCATCCAAACTATAGAAGATTAGGATTAGCAAAAGCTGTGATATGTGAAGGCCTACAGCGCTTAATGAAATATCACCCGTCGATGATTTGTATATCTGGAGCAGCAACAACAGACGCTGCAAACGAATTATATGATTCTCTCGGCTTCAATGAAAAGTTTGAAGTACATAAATGGCAAAAAATCGTCTAAACGCGACATTAATCCTTCAAGCCTTTGAAATACTCACCTAATCTTTGGTATTACCAGTTCAGCGAATTTAGTACTCTGTTCATAATCCATAGGATATGGATACATGATCTGAAAATAGTCGAATCCTAAATTGATCAGATTTTCAAATCGTTCTTGAATAAACTCTGGGGTCCCAAAAAAAACGCCATTACCTAACATCTTGCGATATTCTTCTACTCCCATATTTCGTGCCTTCGCGCGGTCGCTTAAAATATTCTCCAATTCGTCTTCTGTTTCTGCAACGATAACTGAAGCAAAAAATGATTTCCCTACAGATTCATAATCACGAGAGACTTTATCACAGTGATCTTTTAAGGTGGTTAATAAATCAGGTATCTTATCTGGAACATAAAACCATCCAAAATTACAATAGTCTGCATATTTTGCCACCATACGGAGAATCCGCTTTTTCCCAGTGCCTCCGATAAATATTGGTGGTAATTGCTGTATTGGTTTGGGAGCAGAAAAGGCGTCTTTGATTTGATAGTGCTCACCATTGAATGTAACCTTGGGCTCCGTCCAGAGTTTTTTGATTATTTGAATGGATTCTTCTAATTGATCCATGCGATCTTTCACACAGGGGAATGGAATACCATAAGCTTTGTACTCGATTTCTTTCCATCCTGCGCCAATACCAAATTCAAGTCGACCATTGGAAATCATATCGACAGTGGCTGCAATTTTTGCCAGAATGGCTGGGTAACGATAACTATTACCTGTCACCAGAGTGCCGAGACGTAATGAAGTTGTTTTCGAAGCTAATGCAGCGAGTAAAGTCCAAGCTTCCATACAGTTCTTTTCCTCTGATTTGTTGTCTAAAAAGAAGTGATCTGAGGACCAAATAGAGTCATACCCAATCTTTTCTGCATTTAAGGCGATTTTTTCAACTGTGGAGTAGTCAAATCCGAGTTGAGGTTCAATCTGGATTCCAAAACGAATGTTCATAGTTCTCACCAGTTTAATAACATCTCAGTAA
>CP070760.1:423640-430123 GCA_020348965.1 Candidatus Heimdallarchaeota archaeon
TATCCATTTATATCGATTAAACACCGACTCTGAAGAGTTTGAATTATTGTCTAATCCTTCCCAATCTTTAAAGACCACTGAGGTCTATCTTCTCATTAATGATACGATAAGATTAATTTTCCTGTGGTTTAGTTCAGCTATCTGTGTTCGTTCTAGGTTTATTGGTGCACGTTCAGCAAACCTAATCCAACGAAAAAAAGGCATAGATTATCGAGTGGTAAGTGTGGGACCAAATTATCAACCACCTGAGTTTCATCACTCTTTGAAGATAATTACTTCCATGTAAGAGTAATTTATAACTCAGGAAAACGTTTTTGTAAGCTCAGTCACCTTTTTGGGGAAGTTCTTTTTCAATCGATTCTTTTTTAAGTTCTCTCTAATTATTAAATTGATATCTCGGTCATTGTATGTTACTAGCTGTTTCATATACGCAAATCCTTCATCTGGAACTGCTTGTGTGACTACACTTAGAGTGTAGCAGAGGCCTTTTCTCAGAATCTTGAAATTATCGCTCTTCCGTTCAGTCGAATTAAGGATTGCCTCAAAGATATCCTTGTGTAACTGCAGAGCAAAGAATCCCAAATTATTTTTTTCGAGAACTCTAGGGTGTGCAATTCCAGCAGCAACAGCTCTCATTTCAAGCCAATTGTCATTGACAATCCATTCCTCTAGCTCATCAAGCAGTTTTTGACTATTATTTATTAAGAGTTTTTGAATAGCCATTCCAACAGCCTCCCTCATCCTCCACCGTGGGTCATTAGACAAATCTTTCAAGTAGGCAATTATTTTCGGATAATAATTTTCTGTTACGACACCTATTGATCCCAGTGCTTTGGTGCCACAAAAAGGAAGTATCTCATTTGGGTCATTTGTCGGTGCATCGATTGGTGTGATCTTGATTAGTTCTTCACAAAAATTCCATAAAGTATCAATATCATCTACAGATGACTCTTCTACAACTTCAGAAAAAGCAGTTGCCATCTCTATGTTTGCTCTACGTCCTGGAAGATTACTATTATTAGTGAAGTAGTCAATTATAGGGTGGCCATCTTTTGTATTCACAAATTCGTTTACTAGCCTCGTTAAATCATTCTTATGAGAGTTTTTTTTCCCCAATTCAGGTTTCGCTCCAAAATATCAGATTACTTAACTTTTTCAAAAAAGAAATAGGACTGTCACCAGTATTGATTATTAAGAAATTTTTTATACATACAGTATTAGTATTATGTGGTTTATTTTTTCTTTTCACATGGAGATTCTTGTAAAAGCCACCTTGAAAAAGCATGAGGAATCATTGGTGACAACACTTGAAGAGTTAAAGAACATAAACCAGCTCTTACACAAAGGACAACTAAAAGACGCCCTAGATAGGGTACAAAGTTTGGAAACAAAAATAATAAGTCAACATTATCGTGTTGCCAAAGCAATGATCCTTAAAACTAGCAGCCGAATAACACAGAAGTTCAAAGCTCAGGAATTGCTTCAAAATGTGATTAATGAAGAGATTACAGAGCACAAATTGACTGTCTATGCTATGTTTAACCTCTGTGAATTGTTGATTGATGAGTTAAAGTTATATGGTGAAACAGAAGTTTTACAGAAAGTTAAGGTGCTTTTGACTCAAATTTATGATATTGCCCTTCATCAGCAATCTTCTCAACTGATAGTGCAGTCGCTACTACTTCAAGCGAAATTTGCCTTAGCCGATGGGGACGCACAACTAGCTGATGAGTTATTAAAACAGGCAAAACTAAAATCTGAAGAAAGTGGACTGCAGCAATTTCGTATTCAAATAACTCAAGAACAAGAAATCCTTCATAATGAAATAGAAAAATGGACTAGACTTATAAACCAAAATACTCCCTTAAAAGTACGAATCGAACAAGCTAGATTAAGCGAATATGTCACAAAAGCTATCAGTCTTTTAGACAAACCTTGATTTAGCATTCCCATTTAAGAGAGTAGTGAACCAATCCTCGTAAATGTGAACACTAATGGAGACCATTGAAAAATATAGTTTTGGTTTGATCCAAATAAGTGGCAAAGAATTCTCTAATGATGTAATAATCTTTCCTGAAGAAGTGATCCCGAATTGGTGGCGGAAAGAAGGCCATAATCTACATATGGAGGATTTACAGGAAGTTATTGCACGGAAACCCGACACCTTAATTGTTGGGAAGGGATATAATGGGATAATGAAAGTCCCTAAGAGTCTTATTCAGGAATTAGAGGATAAAGGAATAACCACACTTGCGAAAAAGAGTAATGAAGCAGTAAAGGAATATAATAAACTTCTCAAAGAAGGAAAAAGAGTAGCAGCTGCCTTGCATTTGACCTGTTAAGAGGGAAAGCATATGACTTCTGTGATTGACCAACTTCAGTTCTATGATGGCCGCGAACATCCTATCAACAAAGATAGATTAATTAAGTTTGAAATTAGGTCTATAATTGATCGCTTTTATCCTACCCGAAAGATTGATGCAGCCACCGTAATAGATGATTTAGGGCCCATTCATATAGACTATACTAATATCCAACATTGGGCTGGAGAGATTCCTGACATTGATACGAGAAGCGCACGATTGTTTACTCTCTGGGCGGAAGATAAAGAAACGAAAGATGTGATGTTAATTTTACGTGGATTTTACATCCTTGTTCCTTTTAAGTTTGAAAAGGAAGCACTTGAAGAGTACTACTATTATCATGACACGCCATGCTACCCTTTGGTTGTGGTCTCTGCGTTTCGAACAGTCTTCACAGACATTGGAATACTGTGTGACCTACTTGAGAAAGTGAAGTTAGAAGTAGAAAAAAATTGGCGAAAGGTACGACAGAACGTCATTGATTCCGTAGATCCACAATCTGAGCTCTGGGAACGATATATTTATTCTTTTGAGAATATCATCTATTTTTCTTTTCTGATTCCCTCTATTGACCGTGAATTGATAGAGGCCTTAAAAAAAATGAATTTTCGGACCACAGGAGTTATGCAAATCTTTGCGTCTCCAACTGCTTCATATAATGAAGCGATGGCAAAATCTCATCTGGATGAAGCAAAGAAGTATATTAAGGAGTATAAACCAGAATAAGATGATATTAGAGAGAAACTATTCCTTAAAAAACAGCAACTTATTCTATTCTGTTGTTTTTAAATCGAATTTTCTTCGGAGGTCTGCAATCAACGGTTCAAGGGGTTGAAAGTCGAAGTTCCATGGCACTCGCATGACTTCAATTCCTCGACTCCAGGTGTGATTACCAGATTCGATTTCGACGAGAAGATCCAGATACCCACGATGCAATTTGATAAGATATTCCAATGGAACACCCCCCCGTTCAAAGGACCGATCTCTCTCCTTCACACGATCCATTGCAGTTTTGGGCTCAACATCTAAGTATAATAGCAAACTTGGGGGATATAGTGAACAAGTCATTGCCTCGTAAGCTCGTTGATAGGTTTGCCATTCTAATTCAGAAATATTGCCTGCCAACATGTGTAATTTCGCAAATACTCTGTCTCCAGGCAGACCACGGTCTAGAACGCACCCCTGATATTTACTTTCACCAATTAAGCTCGCACTTACTTCATAGGCAGCAAGCTTTTGAATAGCATAACGACGATGTAGCAAGTCGATTTGCATGGGGAAAGCCCAGCGTTTGGGATTCTCATAGAAAACAGTAAGGTATTCAATATCAACAGGTTCGCTCAACAGGCGGAAATTCAACTGCTCAGCAAGGTAGTGGGCGAATGTGCTCTTTCCCGCTCCTATAATTCCCTCAACCCAAACCATTGGTTTATAATGGGTCATAATCTATCCTCTTCTCAATTATGGTTCGAATAATCCGAACAAACCGACAAAAAATAAGAACTCCTTCTACAAGAATAGCTACATTATTCAGGTTCTATATAGCATTTGTGGTGGCCCATTCTGCGTATCTATACGCTAGTACGTTGTAACGAAAGAAAATATTTTCGGAATTTCATCACACATCCCGAAGCACCGCTCTGAACTGTTAAAAATGTTATCCATTGCTGATCTACTAATTATTTGAAATTTTCCATATGATCAATAGATTACCATTCAAAATTTCAACTCTCTTTTCTCTTTTTAATCTTCGCATAAAAGAGAAATTCCTCCTTCCCTGGTATAAGCTCAATTTCCTGATCTTCTGCTAAATCAATCTGTTCTAGAAGTTCATCAGGAACTTCAATGCGTTTACCCTCCAATTTTACAACTTGTGAATTGGAAATACTTGTAATCACTGGTACACCACGTATCCTGTCACGAATTCCCTCTTGAAGCGATACTGCGCCTCGAATTCCCTTTCCAACTACCTCTTCGAATTCCTCGGGTGAATCAAAACCCATGGCTTTAGTTATTACTTGAGGATCAACTAAAACAACTTGCTTTTTTCTTTTCAGAACTGTCCACTCTTCAAGTGGAACCCGGTGCAAGGAGGAAATATTGATGTCCTTCCTTTTGCCATCAGTAACAGTTATGGGTGTAGTCGCGGTTTTAAAATACACAACAGATTTCCTTTTTCGTCTTCTTTCTATCTTAGAGGGAGATCTCCTAGACCGAAACTTAAGATGTGCTAAGAAAACTCCTACTTCTTTTTCTAAAGTGGCAGTAAAAGGGACCTTTAGAAGCACATCTCCCCGCTCGTAAGTCACAATTTTATTTTCCTTCTTAATGCTGATAGGATCTGTGACTTGATAGAATTCTTGGAGATCGCTAGCTTCGACTTCTCTCAGCTCCTCAAATATCTGGGGGATCACCACCTTCCCCTCATCAACCAACTTATCAGTTCGTGATTTGATGATTCCACTGTCCAAGACAATCTTGGACAATGCTGTCGTCAATGATATTACGCCCATAGTAATTGAGAACGCCACTAATCCAGCAGAAAATAGATCCAGAGGGAGGAGATCCATAATTAAAAATAAGATCACCAATAAGCTCCACTTTAAGGTCTGTACTGGTCCCTCTATAATTTTCAAGAATAATTGCAGTGGATCTAAAATAATATCAGCAATCGGCACCTTAAAAAGACGAAAATATTGAAGGATGAGTTCTGCAAAGCCAATGAAAATGAATAGCAACCCTGCATACGGCCGAAGACCACTTAATTCTTCTAAGAGCGTGAGAATTTCAAGAATAACTGCGAGCTTCCAAAGGTTGAGGATAAAATAGGAAAAAAGGGGAGGAAAGCCAAAGATTATCTCATTCGACGTCTTTTTCGCTGGAATAGCAAACCAAATAAAGAAAACGAGAACAAAATAATAAATTAACAGCTGATTAACAGTAAAAACGATTTGGGGAGTAAAAACAAATTGATAAGCTTTGTTGGGATATCCGAGATGAACGAGAAACAAAGAAACGATGTACCCAGCAATACTCCCACCGCTGACTTCACCTGCCGCAGCAAATTGAAGAGTTCGTGCTTGGAGTCTGGTTCCAACAGTGATGATGAGACCAATCCCACCCAGAGCGACTAGAGCAAGTGGGTCAATAACAGGTCTGACAAAAACACTCAAGATCCAGATGACATTCACAAAAATACCCAAACCGACCAACCGAGTCCTAACTTCCTTACTATCCGAAGGACTCCAAATCTGTTGCCCAAATAATTTCACATCGATTTCTTTTGACAAGGATTATTCCTCTGATTCTTTTTAGGAGGGACAATTTACCAAATAAACCTTTTATTAAGATCTTTTGCTTTGAATCAGAATGTTTTTATAGTTGAATGTAAAACAAACTTTACAAATTGTCAAACATTCTTTACAAAATGTTTTGTAATCAATTCATAGAAAACGGTAGGTTTATTGAGATGCCTTTTAACAACCGTTGGAAAGCAGAGTTCGGGGTAGCAGCATTAATTTGTTTAGAATTTTCGGGAATTACTATTTGGGCTTTCTTTACAGGAAGATCTGGAATCTTATTATCATCTACTGTTCTTGCGATTATTGGACTGTTATTCACCACTGTTAAAATTTATGAGGCTAAGTTTCAAGACAGAGTGATCGACGATGAAAGAATTGAAATGCTTACTGAGCAGGCATACTTAATTTCCGCCATTGCAGGTATTATTATGCTACCCCAAATCGCGATTATTGAAATTATAACTGAAACACCAATTAGTGCATTAGATACTTTTGTTATCGTAGCAAACACTTTCCTTATAGTCTTTCTTGTTGTAGAAATTATTCAGCACTACTTCTTGTCTTAATAATTTTGGTGATAAAGTTAAGAAACAGGTTGAAAGTTCTCCGTGTTGAACGTGAGTGGACGCAGGAGGATTTGGCAAAAAAATTAAATATCACCAGACAAACTGTGATTGCTGTTGAAAAGGGAAAGTATAATCCTTCTCTTAATCTCGCATTTAAAATGGCCAAATTATTTGATTGTAGAATTGAGGAAATCTTCATTTTTGAAGAAAAAAGTAACTGTACTTTAGAAACTGAAAAAAGGAGAATAAAAG
>CP070760.1:430223-436685 GCA_020348965.1 Candidatus Heimdallarchaeota archaeon
CCGATTCATAAAAGGAAATACCAGACCAAGTATTATTATAAATGGTATTATCAGAAATTCTACTAGTTACGCTTTCGTTAAGAGAGGTCCCACTCTTACCATTGTTATAAATATTATTATCAATAATATAACTATAATCCGATTGATAAAGATGTAGTCCATATCCTCTATTATTAGAAATAGTATTATTATTAACTGATGAATTATAGGAATACCAAAGATAGATTCCGTCAAATTTTGAGTTAGAAATGCTGTTTCCATGGATTGTAACATTTTTACTCCAAATTGAGATAACTGCAATAGAACCATTTTCCATAAAATGCCCCGTTATCTCGACGAAATCACAATTGTATAGAATCACTTGTCCTACGCCTGTAGGGACGATTCTATTGACCTCGTTTTCCCAATAAATCAATTTTTTTTCATTTATTAGATTTTCAGATACATTTAACTGATAATAATCATCTAAGGAACTTTCTTTTTCGGGAGTATAGAACCAAAAGCCATTGTTAGTAAGATTATTGTAGAGAATAGTGTTTGCTTTAGAAGCATAAATAGTAATACCCCAATCATGATCAATTATGCTATTGTTGAAAATATAGGTTCTATACCCGCTCAGATATATACCATGTCTGCCGTTTTTTTCAATAATATTATTCCTGAGTTTATTCCATGATCCATCCAAAAAAATTCCAGTTACAGAGTTTTCATAGATAAAATTATTATCAATTGTATCATTTTGCCCTCCGACAAATATTCCACCTTCTTGATTACGATAGACTTCATTACTCAGTAAATAATTAAGATCGGTACTCGTTAACTGAATTCCATATTTCTTATTATCATATACATTGTTCCTAAGAACTGTGTTATTAGTTGAGTGATGACCGAAACCTATCCCATTCATTTCATTGTTAAAGACGAGGTTTTCAATTATAACCGAATTCTCTTCAGCAGAGAATGAAAAGCCAACACTGTTGTTATATAGGAAATTTTCGCTATAAGAGCAATTTTTTGAGTAAGTGCATCTTATTCCTCCCCAATCACTATTATAGACAGAATTAAGAGAAACATTGATTACAGAACAATCAATTATCTCAATTCCCCATTGAGATATGTTAAAAATATCATTCCCGATCAGTGCGTTATTAGCAGAATACCTCATTGAAATTCCATAGCTATCAGTTCGAGTGATTGTATTTGAGCTAAATAGGCTGTTATTTGATCGCTTAACGACAATACCCATTCTATTAATTTCCGAGATTGTGTTATTGTGAATGAAAAGATCGGTACTATTCAAAATTAGAATGCCAGTCGTTGTTTGCGTTAAATTTTGATTTGAAACCTCGATATCGGAGGAATTGACTATAATTACTTGTCCCCCTTCAGTAACAGTGTAATGCTCAACATTTTGTAAATAAACCAGAGGTTTGTCATTAACAAAATTGTCACTTACGTTAAACTGAAAAGGCGGTTCTTCATGGTCAATATTTGCATAATAACCACAATTGAAGAAGAAATTTCCAATTACGGAATTATTAGGAGAACCAGAAAAATAGATACCATCAGTGGAATAAGTATCAGGGCGAAAATTTGCAACTGTATTATTCAGGAAAAAATTACTCGCAGAGGACAAAACATATATTCCCCATGATGCATTGGTTATAGAATTTCCAGAAATATTATTGTATTGCGAATTCTGAATCGAAAAACCAAACTCACTATTCGTAATGATGTTGTCATATAGTTGGTTGCTCAGAGAAGACTTTTTACAAAGAACTCCTTCCTCAGTGTTATGAATTTGATTAGCAAAAACCAAGTTAAAGCTACTTCTTGTAAGAATTAAACTATTTGTTCTACAAGAGAAAAGATAATTTCGATTCACTACATTATCATCTGAATCTTCCAGGCTAATTCCTCTGAAATAGATGGAAGTGATAGTATTTCCCTCAATAATGTTATGCGAACTATAATCAATTGTAACTCCCCAAGATCCCTCGCTTAAACTATTGTCTATAACTTCATTGTTAGAACAGTGATCCAGGAATATGTGAGTAGTATAACTACCTTCATCACATGAGAGAGTATTATTGAAAATTGAGTTTAATGCCGCATAGATCACTTTTATTCCACAACGATTCTTGGAAAAAGTATTATTGCTAATGAAAGTGTAATTAGAAGCAGCAATCTCAATCCCCAAGTAATTATTAGAAAATATATTATGCTGAATTATGTTGTTTCTAGAATCCGAGATAAAAATCCCATTCTCATTGAAATTCGATATATTTACATTGGTAACAATACCATTCTCAACATTGAAGAAATATATTCCATTATCTACACCCGATGAATCACCTCGGTCTAAAATACAATTAGAAATCCTAAAAAATAGATCAGTATTACGTATTTCGATGAGATTAGTATCAACAGCGGAGGTTATTTGAATTTTATCAATGATAAAAGGATCATTTGAACTCCCATCACCTGGCCAACCCTCAAAAGAAGCTTGAGAAATAAAATCGTTATTACCATCAATCTTGATCGGTTGATGCTCTTCAAACTCATTAATACAGGTTTTTTTTATCGTAGGAGTCTGTTTTTGGAAATCTGAGGAGTTTACTGTGAATGCGGTAAGAGTTACCTCATCACTATAGGTAGATGCATCGATAAATTCAGAAAAAGAGTCGCTATCGTTAATCCCTGCCGATAAAACCCCAAGGTCAAGAGAAACAAGACTATCTGACAGCAGCTCATCAGGAATTTCCAATCCATTCATTGTCTGAGATTGATAAGTAATTGATACACAAAAAATAAGTAAAAATAAATTGACTAATCTGCTTCTATTACCTAATAAGCTCTCTATCAAAATTTTCATTTTTATCTCTCTGAAAATACTCAATTTATAGATTTAGAATACATAACCAATAGATTTGTAATAAACATTTGTTAGATTCCTCATAAACTTAGAAGTCTCTCTTCAGATCGATTCTCTCCCAAGTGGTTGAGAATCCTCCAGCCTCGGAGAAGAACTTACCTATATTAGACGTGACAGCTTAATAAGTTTTTGATCTGAGTTAAGATATTATCACATGAAATGCGTTAACAAATCTATCATCTTAATCCATCCCCCCACTGTAAATTCAAAAATTCTCAGCTACGCGAAAATACAACAACGTTTCCTGAAGAAAGACTAAGCTCTCTGGGTCAGCTACGATTTGATTATTAAAGGAAATTATCCCCGAAAACAGCGTTTTAGACTCGAGGGATTATTAGTGTTTCCTGTTGTAAACTGGGAATCTAAAATGTTGGAAATCTAAAAGGGTGATTATGGATAATCGAACTGTGGATTTCTGCATATCATTCTACCCCATCTAGTGCAATATTTAGATTTTAGAATCTTCCCAATCAGTGGCAGCAGGGGATGTTTTATCTATTTCTGCTATGACGATTTTAATGAAAAAATCGGGTATACGAAAATTGAAACACAGAAGGTTGAGATCAGACCTTAGCTAATAATTCCAGTCCATGAAGGGAAAAAGCGGGAGAGATAACGAGATCAAAAGCAAGCCATAAAAAAGAAGAATAACAAGAATTTCTTTATTACGTTCAGGCCACTCCTTCCTCAACAACAGTCTCGTAGGCCAGAGAATTACAGAAATGATACCCTTGGGAAGAGGGATTAGGAAAGGAGTTCGAGTCCGCCAGTGAGTATATTCCTCAGTACATTCCCTAAGAAGGGTATTTTCTTCAGTAATAGCCATTCCAATGATTATTAGAGTTAAAAGTACCCAGGGTAGAGTTGGAAAGGGAACCGTGAGAAAAGGGAAGAACAGGGGGAAGAGAAGAAGACCGTAATTAAAGAGAATCAATCCCAAATATTGGGGATGGCGGGAAAACCGATAAATCCAAAAATCAATTACAGCTTTTCCTTGAAATTTTCCATAAAGCCACGTAATAACACCAAACACAAATATAAACAATCCTAGAAAAATTGAAAGAACCATTAAGAGTAAAGTGACCCCCAAAAGCGCACCTATCAAGGAGGGAGCAAGGGGAATTTCTTCAAATACCCCTGACCTCTGTAAGTATAGAGGAAAAAGGATGATAGCACCCGCATTTAAGAAATCTGGTGCAAAATGAAAAAAAGGGAGCCAGATAATTTGAATGACACCAATACCTGCGAATACTGCAGACATAGCAAAGCTAAACGCACCAAATAATGGAAGATAAAGGATGTATGCCCCAAAAAGACTGATATGATAGCGTTTCAATATCAAACCAAGTAGGATTAACAGCAAAGTCATAATGAAGCAAAGATACCCAATGGGGACTAAAAACGCGACAATATCATCGTAATTTTGCTTATATTGTTGATATTGGCTATAATGAACATACCAGGGATCTTGGAGGAACCCCTCAAAAAAATCGTTTAACACAACCATGGTGGTAAACATTAAGAAAAAGCCACCGAATGTAAAGATTATTGATAAAAGAATCGCTAAAATCAACTTCTGGAAATTTGTTTTCGCTTCTTTTTTCATATTAACCCGCTACTCTAGGGGCATCACAGTATTGCACATAAGACAAAAAGTCGGAACCTTGTCACGAGCATATGGGGTGCCACAAGAAGGACACACAATAGGTAACTCAGCCTGAAAATCCTGGGATAACGATGTGAAACGAGATTCTAATTCGATGAGTTCTTTTTTGGTGCCAAAATGGGCTTTCGCCATTTGAAGGGTGGAATAGACTTCCTTCCACATTTCTAGACGAAGATGGGTTTCAATGCGGACCAAAAAATCAGCATATTCAGGTTGCTGCTGAAGCGAGAGCGATAATGTAAAAAATTGGTCAGAAACCTTTTTAGCTTCCTCCCAATTCTGTTGAAGAGCATAAATTCGTGCAAGAAGACCTAAGGAGCTAGCTCGGATCTCAGGGAGAGAACGATCATCATTGATAACCAGTAGTAGATTTTCCAAAGACTTATCGTAATCCTGTGATTGGAACGCTTGAACACCTTGCAGGTAGACGGAGGATTTCACCTGCACAGGGGGACCAGACACTCGGTACGCAGCGTCTTTTTTCATCGCGATCCGAATCAAGTTATACAATCCAAAACCCAAGAAACAAATACCAATAAGGAATGCTCCGCCCTCTGCAGTCAGAAAAGAGACAATGGTAAAGAATCCACCAACAATAATTAGGCCCCAAGAGTAAAATGTTGCCGCACAAGAACCAATTTCGACTTTTCGGGGAACAGGGACAACCAACTCCTCATAAACCTCCTAAACTCACTCGAAAGAGTGAACCTCTGATATCAAGAAATAATAACTTAATAACTTTTTGATCTTCATTCGAGAGATCCATTCGCGAAAAAGGATCACCAATCTATCAATAGATACAATCTCCCCTTTTTATATTCAAAAAAGTCAGCTACGCGAAAATGAGACAGGTTTCGAGTCTAAAAAGGCAGAACATAATCAACTATAGATGACGCGAGATGTGCGCAAAGGGGCCCCGAATTCAGGTGGATGCGCGGGAACCAGCAATCCTGACAGCAGAACTGACGTACCTAGGGTATCAGGTGGAGAACGTCCAGTTAGAGGCGGGAGATTTTCAGGGGAAAAACATCATAGGGGAAATCAAGCGGAACAACGACTTCTACCAGTCAATCATAGATGAACGGATCTATTACCAACCACAGAAAATGCGACAGACGGGCAAAGAGTGCTATTGGATCCTGGCAGGGGATCCGACAGATGAACGCCGACACCTGCAATTGGTGCTCGATCACCTGTTCCAACTGATCCTCAGTCAACACATCACCCTGCTACCCGTCCCGAACGAGGAGGCGGCAATAGCGTATGCAATCCACACGATCATGAGTAAAAAAGACAAAAGAAGGACAAAGAACCACTTTGATAGAGGACAGACACACATTGGGGAGTTAACACTCTTACAATTAATCCCAGGAATAGGACCAGCCAGTATACAAACGGTCAGTAATAGATATGCCACCATAGAGCAACTCGTGAAAGTAACCCAAAAGGAATTAGCCGCGATACCTACCATCGGTGCAAAACGGGCCCAGCTCATCTGGAAAGCAGTGAGAAGAACGAGAGTAAGACCATAAAGGAACTGGTTACTTTTCTGAATGTTTAAACATTTGAACTCTTCCGTCAATGTCACCTACAAAGAGTCTATCATTGATTAGTTCGCAACAATTGAATGTATGCAATTCTTCAATTTTTTGGATATGTTTCCAAGTTTCCCATTCCCAAAAATCAATCGATTCGCTTGTAGCTGCTACAATGTAAGGGTGGGGGCCAAATAAGGAAGGCCGAACCTTGAGGTCAAAAATGAAATCATGTTCATTCTCCCCGAGTTTTGCTATACATTCCAATGTAGACAGGTTCCAAATATTAAGAGAACAATATCAGCCAGACAACAGCAAAGCCCGCC
>CP070760.1:436785-443212 GCA_020348965.1 Candidatus Heimdallarchaeota archaeon
TTGTTAATGGGACTGTAAATGGATATTGCCCTTTTACATCGATTTGAGCAATTTCTTCAGAAATTGTGTACTTATCCGCAGCTGCAATCGAAGAAATTTTAGCCATTCCTATTTCAGGAGGTACCATGATTTTATGAGTGACCAGATTGGATTCTCTGACTTCTCCAATATGTGATCCTCCTTTAATTTTGTCTCCCTTCTCTACTAGCGGTTTAAAATCAAATTTTCTCTTAAAATCTAATGGAGAAGATGTAATTCCGCGTGTGATGAAATTCCCAACTTCTATTCGAAGATCTGGTAATGGGCGTTGTATACCATCATAAATTTGAGTTATTAATCCTGGAGCAAGTTCTGCACTTAAAGGTGTACCAGTAGCGACTGCCTCTTCTCTGGGTTTTAACCCAGTAGTCTCTTCATATACCTGAACTGTTGAGAAATGATTAGTTCCAGTTTTTCTAATTCGGATAATCTCCCCAATTAACTGTTCTTCTCCGACCTTGACGATTTCATAAAGTTGGGCCCGATTCATTCCATTAATTTCCACAACAGGGCCAGATATTCTTACAATTTTGCCTACTTGGACATCAGATGACAATTGGGATCCTCTCGCGCTGGATCAATTGGGAAAAACACTGTAGGCGGCGTTAGTTGTAAAATTTATTAAGATTATGAATTGCCTTTGAAAAAAGAACTAAAAATCAATCCGTTTCCTATTACACACAAACATGATTAAGATGACTAAGGCTGGAAGATAAGGGCAGCTCCTCCTACTATTAACTAGATTAGACTTGTATCTGAAACAAAATTCTCAAATACAAGTAAATTGTGATTGTGTAAAGAAGTAGCCATCTTTTCTCTCAACAAAAAGGGCCGTGAAGGAAAGAATTAAAATGCCATGGAATAATAACAGTTCAAATAACCTGTTCTCCTAGGAGACTGTCACAATGACGGCAAATGAGATTGATTTATCACCAGATTCTTTGAGAAAAGTGGCTAAAAAAGTCAAAATAGAACAAGATTTAAAAAAACTGAAAGTTAAGACTGAGAAGCTTAAGGTTCGTTCTGAAATTGAAGAAATCGACATTAGTGACGAAATAACGAAACTTGATCAAGAAATCGCTGATTTAACCAAGGCGAAGGAGGAATTTCAATCATACAAACATCCATTTCTTGAACTTTTTAAAAAACAAGATGTCCTTCAGAAACGAATAAAGAAATTGGAGGCAAAAAAAGGCCAGATTCAGACCTCGGTTTACGACTCTCTTAGAAACGAATATCAAGAAGAACAAAAATCAATTATGCAACAAATCAATCAAACTACAGCCCAATTAAGAGAAATAAAACAAGGAGCTACGAAAGGAGCCCAATCACTGAAATATAGTCTTGAAGAGCTTTCTGTAAGAAAAGAGATTGAAGAAATTCCAGAAGATACCTACCAAAAACAACTTGCGGAGTTGAAAAGTGAATTGACTCAGTCCGAAGAATTAGAGACTGCGATTGATTTTTTACTAGACATGGTGAAGAATTGATTGACATCTGAATTTTCCAATCGTCTAAAAGATGCAAAAGAAATAGTAAATAGTGATAGAGTGAAAAAATACATCATCAATGACAATATATATCGGTGGGTTGTTGTAGGAAATACAAGAGAATACCTTGTCATGATCGATCCATATTGGTGTCGATGTTATGATTTCCAACACAGCTCATTAAACGATCATACACCAAAATGTAAACACAACCTAGCTGTAAAAATTGCCCTTCAAAAAGATCATTATGATATTGTTCACTTAAGTAAGGAAGAATATGACTTTGTACGCCGAGACTTCCTAATATCTTGAATTAATTACATTCAAATTCAATTACTCGGTTGAGGCCCATTTGACATTCTTCTTCTCAAAAATATTCTTGAAAAGTTGAAAAATAAAACTTTTAACAGAGTTTATCTCTAATTCCTTTGAATTATACCCTGCTGCACCGTCATGTCCTCCTCCAGTTCCTCCAAAATGATCTATTAGAGCAGGAATGATATCTTTTGCTAGAGAGATTCCAGTCTCCATTGGAAAGTCAGGTGTCGTACGGAAGCTGATACGAGTCTCATTTTTTCGATTGGCGATGACAACTCCTACATCTCCTCCCAAAGTGATTAAAGCACGAGCAGCTGCTGCCTCGAAGGAACTAATATGAGAGAATAATAATATCTTATCACCAATCTGGAATTTTTTCATTCTCTGGGCAGCTTTAATACAGGCCATTTTTTCAGAAGAAGACCTCTTTGAAGAAAAATAGTTAATAACCTCTGGATAAGCATTTGGATATTCAGAGAGAAGAAAATCTATACACTCGAAGAGTTCACGGTCAGCATATAAAAATCGTCGGGTATCAAATATGATTCCTGCTAGAAGGGCTTTAACAACTGGTAATTTCAAAGGGATTTTTGCTTGATAATACAAACAGGTAACTATTTCAGCTGTAGCACGGAATGAATCGAATCTGAAGTCAAATGCTAGTTCTACTTCTAATTTGACTAGGTGATGATGGTCAAGTATAACAAATTGATTTTCTGGAGAAATAAACTCTTGATTGATAGCACTAGTATCTACAAGAATACACAGGCAAGGTGGTTTTACTTCATTAATATTTACAAAGGAAAATTGAAAATCCGTCATATCTAGCAATTTCTGGCCTAATCTACTTACATCTGGCTCGAGAGTCGAAATTGACAGATTAGGGTTGATGGCCTGAATAAAGTGAGTCATAGCAATAGCTGATCCTACGGCATCTGGATCAGCCTGTGAATGCATTATTAATACGACTGTACCCTGAATATTTCTGAGGAATGTGACGAAATGTTCAAATTGAGGAATGGATCTCAATATCATCACTATCCTGTGTTGAAGCTCTTATTATTTTTCCCTATTTTAAGCCAAATAAGCCTCGATTTCAGTGTGTAAAAGACGTACTCTGTTGAGGATGGGATGTGATTGAGGTAGGTATTTACCATATCTCTCAATCACTTCATCCACAGATAATAAACGATCCTTCTTTGAGATATTATCTGCATAAGTAATTATTTTCTCCTCCAACGTCACTGGAAGAAAATCTCGAAAGGGTAAACCCAAATCAGGGGCTTCATGCCTAGTAATTCCAGCAAAGAGATGAATCTCAGCTATCCTGCATAATTCTTTAGGTAATCCTTCGTTTTGTAACAGTTTCGATCCAATCAGTCCATGTTTTATATTATGTGATTTACATCGTCCTATATCATGGAGTAACGCACCAGCTAGGATAAGATCACAGTCTACTACAATTTTTTTTTCTTTAAATTTAGCTGCAACCTTCATTGCCGTTTGAGCTGTATAAATAGAGTGGGAAATAACATTTAACGGTGTGGAATAACGCAATAAAAGCTGAATGCTTTCAATATAGTCTGGAAAGGTTACCATTATTCAAATTCTCACAGATAGAAGGTTAAATAGGGAATTCTGGCCATTAGATCAAACTCTGAGATGTATCAGACGATAAGACTCAGTAAATATATGGATTGATAATTCCTACTAGTTCAAAATGAATACATCGAGGATTTCACCCAAAAGGTGTACACCACTCTTGAAAGATGGGTAGGAAGGGATTCGAACCCTCGATCACCGGCTCCCGAAACCGGAATCCTTGCCAGACTAGACCACCTACCCAGGAATAGTAAATCATGATATTCCTTCTATCTTTCGATAGGTTTTTTGATCTTTTTTAAAAAAAATGAGTGAGATGATGAAGATAGTTGTTAGTCCTCTAATTGATGACTGCTACCTACCCATTAATTCAAGCGATTTTATGAAAGGAACAGATTAGAGATCTTCAAAACTATCTTCGATTTCTTCTACCTCTTCTTTGGCCTCTTTTTCAGCAGCTAGAGTCGTAGCAGTTGCAACAAATTCCGCGTATCGTGTAAGAAATTGTTCTATTTGATCAGCTGATAAACGATCACCTGTAATTACTCGCACATCAACGGGAGTTTTGGGATTAAGATTAATAATCTGGACCAACAGAATCCGAGGGAGGTCAAATTCTTCTTGGAGGGACTGGATGAATTCCTCTAAATAAGCAGCGTTCCGTGAGAGTTTCTCGGCGTGTTGTGCTGTAACTCGCTGAACGTAATTAATTCCTGATTCTTCACGTACTTTTAGGAGTTCATACACTTGTCCGAGAGGAATAGGTTTTTCTTCAAGGATTTTTCTAACCATTCTTGACCACTAATACCTAATAATAAACGATTCACTACTGTTGTGCTTTCAGATGTTCTGGTCGTGCAATAATTTTCTTGTAGCTTTTCCCATCAGTGACTTGAATGAGATAGGCTTGACCACGTTTCTCTAGAACTGTACCAGTTTTTCCATGAAATCTTCTGTGGGGTCTCCCTTTTTGAACACTGGGTTCAATCACAATATTTACCTTGGAGTTTACCTCATAGGTGGTAAGTGTACGGGATAAGGAAGGTAATCCACGATTTCTCGGGTGTTTTGAAAAGATCCTTCTTGTTCTGAAGTTTGTTCCTTTTGATTTTTTGACCATTTTGTTTTTTCTCCGAAGAAAATATCTCTTACTTAGTTTTCAAGTCTAAAGAAAAGTTATCGATTGCGATGACACCACTAGGAAGGAGTTTTTAAAAAATATTTTTAGATTCTTATTAAAGACTTTATTGTAATTCATTAGAGGGAATCCTTATTGTCAAATACATTGATAACATCAAGTTGAGTTACCACTGTATTCGTATTTAATCGCTTAGAAAGACTCGGCTGAGTTCTCCCTTCGTCTCCGCTGATTAATTCTTTCACATATAATCCTCCTTCACAAACTATGTAAATAGTCAGCTGTTGGCCCTCGATCTTCTCAATTTGAAATACGTGAATCTTTCTAGTACGAATTTTATCTGCTCGACGATGAACTACTCGTAATGGGGTTCTTTGTTGGATTAATATGTCTGAAAACTCGTTCTCAATGGACAGTTTATCTGATTCTCCCAGAATTACTGGAGATTCCAACGAAACTCTCGCTCGATACGCTTTCGCATTTCTACTGGATCGTGTCTTTAATTCCCTGACTTTTGATCTATTTGTAAATCCCTCAAGCCCAATTTCGATTTTTTCTATCGCTTTTTCATTTATTTCCCCTTCTAGTTTTTCTAAATCTAAATTTCTCTTTTTTGGTTCAGAAATTTCAAGAACAAAAGGACGTCCAGTTCCTAACATACGTGCATCAATATCCTCTCGTCCTGCACCATGAAATTTGGTAGAAATTCCATTAGCTGCAGAGAGGAACGGCCCTGAAATAAACTCCTCTACAGATTCTTGGTACATCTTTCCAGTATTATTACAATACTCACATCCCTTTCCTCTACACTTACGACAAAACCATTTAGATTGTGGGATACCACGTTTTAATTTCTTATATTTTCCCAAGATAAATAAAGGATTACTTTTAATTCTTATAGAATAATCGTTCAGATCAAACGTTACAACGATGTCTGGAGTTTTAAAGTCAACAGTGGCCTGACCAATCAGCTCTTGTAGCCTTTTTCCAATCTCACGATTAAATTCTGACTTTATTGATTCTCCAAATTCAAGGTTATAGGTACTTCGAATGGTATCTTCCTTATCTACAATAGAAGGAGGGAATTGACTTCCCACAAGAAAAGTAGAAAATTCGTAATCAGCAAGGGATTGAAGAGCCTCGGTTGCTAGGTTATTTATCATTTGAAACGACAGAATCCCTTGACAAATGTCACATGAGGAATTAGAGGATTGAACACCAGGATAAAATCTTTGAATTGATAACTGTCCTATCTCAAAATCTTCAGAAAACAGGGAAGATGAGCCTGGAGGTTCAACTGTAGATAAGCGATGAGAATACTCCCATTCCATTAACACCATAATTTTCAAGGCTTCACCTCTCTTTGCATTCGACAATCCCGACAATAAGTTACCAAATTGCCGACCAAGGCATGAATTACAGCAATGAAGATCGTTAATTAAACACTTCACCTTACTAAGAATTACTGATTCCATTTGTTAAAAGCCTTCAATTATACTTGTGGAAATCCCCTTCACATGACGGATCCTTCAAAAAAAGTATCTTTGAATCAAATTTAGAGAGAATAATCTTCAGTGAAGCTCTCATTGTGAAGTTTAATTAATTCTTTGTTTAAAATACTCTAAAATTCTTTAAAGAATGTTTTACTCAAAGCAGCAAAAAATTAGGGAATTCAAATGCGCTATTTTATTGTTATGTCAAATAGTGTTGATACTTCTAAACCACTGGCTCTCAATTCAATAACTGCATATGGCCGATTAGATGTTATATGTCGTTGTATCACCTCGGCTTTCTATTTATCGAATGAATTTCGAAGAGATGTGACTTTAAAAATATATTT
>CP070760.1:443312-449700 GCA_020348965.1 Candidatus Heimdallarchaeota archaeon
AAGGGGAAAATTAAAAATGAACCAGAAAGGATTAGGCAATGAGAGTAGTAATATCTACCTTACTCACACCTTTAATTTCCGATAGTTCGTCCTTTAACTGTTCCTGAGAGATCGTAAGGTCACTAGAATCGAGGTAACCTTCATAGGTACAGCTATCTTGAGTGAAGCAGAGTCCTGTGCTGTAAAGGGTCTTGATTTTGCTTCTCATGAACACTACACCCAGTTCTTGCAAGAAGTCTGGGGATAACTCCCCTATTTCGATAGCAACTTTCACAACTTCAGGACTTTTGGTGGGAATAATTCGAATTATTTTGGTCGAGGGAGCAAGGATCATTACAGCAGAGCTTTCCTCAACATCCTTGGGTCGTAAGGTTTCCAGGAAATCTGCAGGAAGGGAAATCGGTTTGGACTCTTGAAGCTGGATCATTTTTGCGATTGTAACAGCTGACATTTATTTTATATCCTCCGGTAATTATTCTAATTTTCTATTACGGTCATGGTTGTTTTTTCATGTTAAGAGCAGTATTCTTAGTAGAAGTATACTACAAACACTTTGAAATGATAAGCATTTATTAAGGTTTTTATTTTTGTGTTTTTCCTCTTTTTTGTAGTGAGAAAAATGAATTCAACCTTTGCCTCACATTATCAAAAATGTTCAAGAGAACTAGTGTTTGTGTGCGTTTATGAAGCAAATAGGGGTAAGTTCCATAAATTGATTTTATTGTTGAAAAACCACAGAGACACCTTTCTATGCGAGGTTAAGATAGGACTCATCACGAACTTACTTTTTCATATCTATTTTTGCTCAAAAACCATTTTATGTTTCTTACAAAGTTCATTCTGTTTTCAAAAGCTGGTAATATACTATTACTACTTCTAATATATAGCGTGTAATTATAATCACCGAAATCTAAGCCTACTATATTAATATTGTGAAAATCAATGCTTTTTTGGCCATTAAATCTCTTTCACAATAGTGAAGATTTGATGAATCAAAGTCTTCTTCGATTGCTCAAAATGACTCCTACAAGCCTGATTAATAGGTTATTCTTATAAACCACTCATTAATTTTAATCACTTTGATGAAATTTTACCCCGTTTTTCCCTTCACTCGAACGTGAAAGACAATTTGGGGAATATAATTATGGTATTAGATAGAGATATTCGATTAACGATCCTAGGAAATACTGGTGTTGGAAAAACCAGTCTTATTAAACGCTTAAAAGGAGAAGATCCCACTTCAACAGAAAAAACTCTAGATATTACTGTTGAGAAGAAGAAGATTAAATTATTGTCTCATAACAAGCATTCCAAATTATCTCTTGAGCGATATCGAAAATACAATGTGATCGCAGTTGATAATCCAGGTGATTTCAAGCTTCGTCGAAAATGGCGTGAAGCAATGAGAAAGTATAAGACTGATGGGATTTTATTCATGCTAGATCCTAGTCAAGGAGTGGAAAGCCAAAGAGTCGCAATGGAAGACTCTTTTAATTATTTTTTAGACAGCTTGAGTCTGGATCCTGACAAAGCTGATAAGAAAGCAAAGAAAAAGAAAACACTCTTTTTCTTCGTTATAAATAAGATGGATACCATAAATAACGATGAAGAAAAAGCACGTTCTTTTATAGATAATTTTGATGTCGTTATCCAAGACTATAAAATGACCTTTCCCTTTGCCAAATTCGCAGAAGCATTTATTAGTGTCCATAACTCCCCTTATGAGGACATTGATGGAATTTTCGAAAAATGTAAGCAGATATTATACTAACCCAAATTGGGGATATGTCAATAATGGCAGATATTCATCAGGTGATTGTTTGCAACATCCCTGAACAGGGACTTGATGTGGTTGCCACAACCCTACACAGAAGTCAAATCCCTGATATTTCTCTATTTGTTCCTGAACAGACACCGTATGAATTTAATAAGGTTTTTTTAACGAAGTTTCAACGGGATAATGTCATCTTACGCTTTACATTTGATGATGGGATTGACCAGTATGGACGAGAATGCATTAAAACACACACACTAATAGTAAAAAGTTCTTTCTATAATGAAATGACTGCTCAATATTTTATTTCGCCGTTAATCAATGGAACAATGAATGTCGAAGAGAATAATTTATTAAAACAGAATGACTTTGAATTATTAGAGTCTTTTCCAGTTTCTTCAAAATTGATTGAACTTGTCCTTTGTAAAAAGCATATTCAATTAACAACTCAAGAAAAATTTGATACTATGGAGCTTATTCAAACATTTGGAACTGTAGATAGAGTAATTCCTCCTCCTTTCAGTCATTTGTTTTCTTTTCAGACTATGGTCTCGTCTGGCGCGAAAAAAACGTATCAGAATCATTCATTAGTGTTTTCTTTGGAAAAATTACCCCATTCACAACCAATTGAAAAAATCCAGTCATCTAAATCTGAGTTTCCTACTATCCAAGCCATCTCTAATTCTGTGTCTGATTTACCCTCTCTCCGTGAACTTCAGAAAAAGCTGTTTTATGGAGTTCCCGAAAAACTACTAAGTCTTCGACTCCATTGGCGTTTCGGGATGACAACTTTTTCTCAGGTTAGAGAGAATATTAACAGTTACTTTTCATGATTTATTACCTTTTTCAAGAAGTTTACGTACAAGTAGGACAACTTCAGGATCAGGATCTTCCAAGGCTTTTATTAAATAGTCCTTTATCTCTGAAAAATTGTACCTGGCAAGATATTGAGCTGCAAACATTCTTTCAAATTTATCAGGATCATGCTGCAACTTTTTTATCATGAGGTTAAAAGTTTCAACTTGATCGTTCGCCAATTCACTCAATGAAACTGATTCATTTTCAGTTTAAATTACTCTCGTTATTCGAGGTCGAAACACATATCAACTTCAATGATAATTGTGCTGCCGATAGAGGGAGATTTGATTGTCAAATACTACAAGGACCAACTATCATACCGACGATTCAGAATGCCTAATTGAACCAGACAAAAAGGTTGCTCATATGAATCCCAAACAACTTCCTCCTTTGAGTGCGGAAGACATTGATAAGATCTTAACAACACTATCACAGGCTACTCAAATTCTAGACGATCCACTTGTTACAAATATATCTAGAACTCAAAGAGACCCATTTCGAATATTGATCGCAACAATTCTAAGCCTTCGAACTAAGGATGAAATGACCTATAGAGCTAGCCAGCAACTCTTTGCTCGAGCGGATACACCAAAAGCAATGTTAGAAATTCCCCTTGAGGAACTTGAGGAAATTATCTACCCAGTTGGTTTCTATCGTAGAAAAGCAGAGACAATTCGTACGATTTGTAGACGACTTATCGATGAACACCAGGGGAAAGTTCCTGACTCATTAGAAGAATTACTAAGATTCAAAGGGGTAGGGCGTAAAACTGCCAACCTTGTAATAACTATGGGCTACAATAAACCTGGGATCTGTGTTGATGTGCATGTAGCACGTATCACCCAAAGAATCGGTATTGTTCCGTTTAAAGGAATAAAAGAGAATAAAGCGCAATTTCACGCTCCTGACGATGTTGAAATGATTTTACGGAAGATTTTACCTCTGAAATGGTGGATACCTATCAATGACATTCTAGTGCGATGGGGCCAGAATATTTGTACACCTATCAGTCCTAAATGTAGTCAATGTCCCATTAACGACAGTTGTTTACAAATTGGAGTTGGAAAACATCGTTGACAAAACCCTCACTATCTCTAAAAATAGAATTAATTCAGTAATTTCTCAATACCAGAGTTTAGATTTTCTAATGGTTTTGTAAGATCCTGAAACATACTTCTCAGTTTCACGACCCCCTCGAAAACGATTAGTATCAAAGCCCCCCGTTTTTGCAATAGAATAGGATATAAACTCAACAGGAATTGTAAAAATCATCGGGGATAACACATTCTCATCAGGCAATGAGAGAGGAATAGAATTCGATTCCGTTTCATCTTTAAGAATTGAATTTACTAATATGGTACAATTCGCCTTAATATCTTCTTTAACCACAGGTTCAATCTCCATTATTCTGTTCATTGAGTAATTGTCTGGAACTAAAAAAATAACAGATGTTTTTTCAGTAGTTATGAAATAACCCGTATGACAGTATTCCTCAATGTCGCAGGCAAATCCATTCAACGTAAACTCAAACATCTTATATGATCCGAATAATCCTGTTGGTCTATTAGGACCAGAGGCAATAAAAAAGATTTTATCAGTATTTTTACCGATCTCTTTACTTAAATCAAGATATTTTTGTCGCTGTTGAATTGCGCTAGAAACTAGCTGAAATGTTTGCTGAATTGATCTGAGGTGATCGGGACTTTCTTGGGATGAATGTGCCATTAATAAACTTAAGACCGCCAAATTTCCAAGATATGTTTTAGTTTGGGCTACATCATGATGGTACCCAATATAATCTCTTGCTCCTTTAGAAGTATATGCTGTTGTTTCAAGGCTCTCTGATGGCGAAGCATGAATAAATAGAGCGTGATCACTTTCCCTGCTAAGTTTACCTTGTGGATTATCAGTAATTCCTATCGTTGTAACGTTACGTTTTTGGGCAAATCGGATTGCTTCGACTACACGGGGAGTGTTTCCAGAAACAGAAATACCAATAATTACGCTTTTTTTCAAATGCTTAGGATTTAGATAATTTACGAATTCAAATGGAGCATAATGACGAATATCAAGAGTAGGATGCCATTTTTCGCCAAGATACGCTCCAAACCAAGCTGCACAGTAGCTATCACCTGATCCAGTAATATAGATTCGTTCAACATCACTTTCAAGCAAATATTCTCCAATTTCTTTTATGTGTGTGTCACTTATAATTGAATCAAGAATTCTGGGCTGCTCTAGCATTTCTGAAAGCATAAAATCAGGTTCATTCTGAAATTCTGTCATAAATGTATCCTCAAAGAATAATAATTCTATAAATCAATGACAATCTAACGAATCTGAGGCAAAAAAATTGGAGGATTTTTCTTTACCTTAAGAGATCTTGTATTGAATATGTCGTCAAGTCGATGTTTGACGACTTTTTTAGTTAGAAAATCCTGAAGGGAGCTAGTTCAACTTCTTTACCATGCATACTGCAGAAGCAGGACAAGCAGAAATAAATTCAATCGATTTTTTTACTTTAGGATTAGCTTCCTCTCTTGGAATGATCGTGTATTCAAAATTTGAGAAATAATCCTCGGCTGTCTCTGTCAATAAGTAAATCTCTTTCAAACCCTTTTCAACGGAGAAGTTATGAATTGTTTCAACAAGCTTTCGACCTATTCCCTGACCCCGATGCGACATAAGAACCGCGACTGAACGAATGAGCCCTACATCATCAAAAATTTCAAGTCCAGCACAGCCAACAATAGTGGCTGCGTCTTTAGCAACGAAATAGTTTTCAAAATGCTCAGCAACACCCTCAGTAGGAAGGGCTGATTCATGCAATAGTGATACAACATGCTGTAAATCATCATCTTCTGTTCGGTTTATGCTCACCATAAGGTTTCCTCTGAATAAATATTAATGAATATAGTCATTTAAAGCACTATCAGAGATAGTGGCCTTATCTTGCAATTCCACTGACTCAATTGAGCTTTTTGCTGATTCTAAGAGCGACTTCGCTAGTTCTTCACCAAAACCTGGTATTTGTTTCAACTTCGAAATAGACTGTGAAGATAACTGGGTAAGATTTCTTATTCCGTGGTCTAATAAAATACGAGCTCGCTTCCGTCCAATCCCTTTAACGCGAGTTAGACTGACCGCATCACTTTTTATTCCGTACAATGTCCTTTCGCTCAAAGATTGGGCCCTCTTCGTAAGACCTTTGAAACTATTGTTTTCTCTTGTCTTTAATTCGGAGATCTCAGCGAGTGCGGAAACAATCCACGTAGCTGTTTCCACAACTCTTCGTATATCACCAGAGCCAATATTGTACCGCATAATTAATCTCTCAATCGGCGCTTCTCTGATCCAGTCCCAGAGGAACAGAGTAGTTTTAAAGTCACGTAATCGAAACTCAAATTCAATATCCATTGGATCTGGAACATCATCTATTAATTTAGAAGCGAAACGATTTAACCTTTCTTCAGTTTTTTTCTCATCTCTCTTTTGGAATGATAACTCTATCATATCAGGAGTACCTACTATTAGATCAAGGAGTGCTATTGGATGAATCTTAGTACGAAATTTCTCAAGAGCAGTAACAAGTCCCTCAGCTAAAGTTGCAGCAGTCTCTGGATCTAGATAAAGTTGACTTACACGCAGGCCATAGAGCGTTGTTTCAAGAGTTTCATTAGCGTCAAGAGGATTAATCATACCCCACACAATAAAAAGATCAATAACTTCCCTTATTTTTCCTTCTAGCAGGACAGC
>CP070760.1:449800-456011 GCA_020348965.1 Candidatus Heimdallarchaeota archaeon
TAATAATTGAGCCAGAAGCGTCTTGGGCTTTGTCATAAATGTCTAATGGTAGAACAATACCAGAAATTTCCCGGTGATCTGCGATGATTTCTCCAGGAGTTAATCGAAATTGAACGTAATAAATGCCAGCTCCAGTAATAAATACATAAGGGTCTCCACTAGGTGTTGTTTCAAGCCATGTCAAGATTAAATCTGGTAGTAAAATAACGTTATCCTGAAGAATCTCACAAACTGATTGATTCAAGTACTTCCCAAGAAAAGATTCATCCCCCAAGAGTCTACTCCAACTGGGGAAAAAAAGAATCTGAGTCAGATTGTCAAATAATTTATCTTTCAACATTTCAAACTGCCCAAGCTAGGTTTGATAAGCGAATTTTTTTAAGTATTCCTAACGTGAGATGCTGAGAACCTTTAAGATAACCTTATTAAGCATGGTACACTTCCAATTTGGAACGATTCCCAATGATTGATTTTCCTGATCTTAATACAATCCGATCAATACTCATTCGAACAATAAATGAGGATCCAGACTTACATATAAAAGCTCTGATCGCTTCTCACCTTGCCCAGCGAGATTCTTCATCAATAATTCAGAGATTACTCGAATTATCAAAGTCCCATTCTCCCGAAGTCCGTGAAATCATTGCAATCAGTCTTGATGGTCATTCTGAAGTCCTTACTGCCTTATTAGATTGGTTTGAAGTTGAAAAGGATTTGACAACACTTGAAAAACTTTTTATCACCCTCTCTACGATTTTAAAGAATACTTCTGATTCTCCTCTTGTTTTTTCAACTGCTGCTCGATTGAATTCATTAATTCAGAAGGAGGACTATTTGCAAAAAGCCCTGGAATTGATTGGATACTGTGACGTTCCTCTTACAGAACAGACTTTTTTGAAAGCTTTACATACTTATAGATTCAATGAAAAAATACGTGTTTCAATCATTCAAGGAATTCTCCATCTAGCAAAGAAAACCCATTCTCTACCTATAGAAATCCAAAACCACCTGATAACATTGGTTAGCACATCATATGAACCACCAAAACTCCGTGAGCTTGGATTAAACGCCTTAGGAGAAGTCAAGAATCAAGAAGTTATTGATGCGTTAGAATTAATCATTGAAACAGATCATAATCCTCATATCCGTAAAAAGGCAATTGAAATCATTGGAAAATGGGGAATAATCGAATTATCTCCACTCTTAATCGAAAAATTACGATATGATGGAATATCAGACGTTCGTACAGCTGCTGCTACTATGTTAGGTGCAATGTCGTGTTTTGACGCGGTTCCCGAACTTTCAGAAGCCTTGTCTTCAGATCCTAGCTTTTTTGTAAGAGAAGCCTCTGCTGAAGCATTGGGATTACTTAAATCACAACAGGCACTGCTAGCTCTTCTGAAAGGGTTGGAGGATCAAGATTCATATGTTCGTGCGACTAGTGCATGGTCAATCGAACAGTTACAACCCACTTCAGACCTTATTCAAAAAATCTGTCAGGCAGCTCGATCAGTTGAACTTGAAGCGAAGATAAGAAGAGGAATGGTGTCCTTACTCGGGCGGATGAGCTCAATTGAACCTACTAACAAAGAGGCTATTAGATGCCTATTAACTTTGTTTTTAAAAGACCGAACCCCACTTCGAGAGTTGGTAATGGAGGCATTAGAAAACTTCACACCACAACTAGCAGTCGAGAGAGATCTTTTGGAAAAGCATCTTCCTTTCATATTAGAGACACTGACAACTTCGCAGTCCTTTTCTCTCAGAGCTGCAATATGTTCCTTCCTTGGTCATTTGAAAGAGTCAACTACATTTCCTTTTCTTTTGGATAGGCTTCTAAATGATGAAGATGCTTTCGTACAACGACAAGCTGCTTGGGCTATATCAAATTTAAATCCAAGTGAACACACAACACATATACATGATTTATTACAGAATAAACGTCATTCAGACAAAGTTCCTCTACTTTTGGAAATTTTAACATCTTGGATTGACTTGGATGATCTTCCTCTTGCTTTAAAATACTTATCCAGCCATGATATCGAATGGCGAAGGAGAACAGTTGAATGGATAACTGCGATAATCGACACTACTGATCTAGGTGGAAATCTGGAACTGCAAGTTATAAACAAGTTAATATCTTTACTTGAGGGAGATAAAGCCAATACTGTTCGAGCTGCTGCCGCGCACGCATTAGGCCATTTCCCAGGTGTGGAGTTTGATGATGTAATAAACCCAGCACTATTACATGCAATCAAAACAGACCGCATCTACAGTGTTCGTGAGCTTGCAGCCGAGGCTCTTGGATTTCGTGGAGGGATATCATCAGTCCCAGAGTTGATCAATTTGATCCAGTATGAACAGGAAAAAGATCCGAGTATTCGCTATTTCAGTAGTCTAGCTTTACTAAATGTGGAAGCTCAGCTCTCTAAGAAAAATAATTAGTCTCACAAAATACTAATGATCGTCTAATTCTAAAACACGAAATCTTTCCAGGGTACTGACTGGAATCCCTTTTTCCATTGACTCTTCTCGATTAACTGGTTTATACTTTTTCATTCCTTTAGATTTTATTATATCTACAATCGATTTCTTCGTCCATTTGGGACTCAGGGATCGTATTTCACGAATCATTTTAATTGTGAAACCTTGGGTTATCAAAAAATAACAAATAGTCGCTTCCATATGTACATCGAACGGATCCATTGAAACAAGAGGTACATAGATCTTTTCATCGTGTTTATCGTAAAGCGGTTCAACAACATCCATCGTCGGAATAACTGTCACTCTATTAATGGTGACTATTTCAGTAGGGTCTCTAGGATATTTCTTTACATCTGTTATATGTTTACAATCCTCACTTTTGTTTTTTATCCAAGGCCAACAAGAGCATCCCCAAGTTACGCCATCAATCGCTACTGATACTGTGTAAATCTTTTCTGTACCTGAGAAACTAGGAACCTTCCATTTCTTTACCCAGAGGGGCATTATCGATTCAATCCTTATTATGAACCAATATAAAAAGAAATACCCAATTCCTTTATAAAAACCTAAGAATTATTCATTGTATTCTTGCTTCAGAAAGAACAGGCCGTCAAATGGTACTACTGAGAAGTGAATTTACAGATGGATTTTAAATTCACGTCACGTGAGTACCCGTGCTCCTTTTGAAGTTACAAGCACCGTATGCTCAGCTTGGGAGACCAAACCTCCAGACTTTTCTATTAATGGACGGTAACCATGAAAATTATCTTCGTCAAGGAGTTTAGCGAGGTCTTCAACTTCCATAGATCGTTCTCTCAAGAAGAATGTGGCTGAACGGAGAGAAAACGGCAGTTTCTTGTAGCGTTCAACCAAAACTTTGCCAACATCGCTCTTGGGTCTTCCATCTGAAGAAAAAATAAGTGGCGAGCCTCTACCTTCAACATATCCAGCCGATCCTCGTGTACTAAACGGTTCAATTGCTAGTATCATCCCCTTCTTTATCTTGGATCTCTGGGCAAAAGATTCAGTAGAAGGAATGGATAGTCCTGCATGAAGGTTTCCTTTCTCCATTTCATGCCCAGTTATGTTGGTAACTGGTTTAAACCCGTAACCTTCAATGGTATCCTGAATAACAGCAGAGATTCTTCTAACACGAAGACCAGGCCTTATAATATCAATCGCATTATTCAAAGCAGAGATGGATGCTTTTACTAATTTAAGGTGTTTCCCGCCTGTAGAAATTGTCATTGCTGAATCCGATAGCATACCATTCACACTTGCCCCAATATCTATTTTGACAAGTGCATTCTTTGGTATGACTCTTCTTTCATATGGATCAGGAGCAGCGGTATCATGAGCTGCACACTCGTCAATAGAGATGTTAGGGGGAAAAGCTAATCTAACACCTTTGGTTTGAGTGATAAACTTTACAATGGAGTCATGAATTGAACTAATTGGCACTCCAGGTTTTATATGTCTTTCAATTTGGTTCAATGTTAAGTGAGCTATCTTTCCAGCAAGGAATAAGTCCTGTAGTGCCTCTCGAGATAACTTCATACTTCCACCCAAGTTTCTATCCGATTAGAAATCCTGGTTCCTTTGAAAATTCCTTATCAAGCATTTCTTTAATGGAAAAAAAAGTGTTCTATTGCGAAAAATTAGTTACATTGCTAGAGTCATCATTGAGGACAACGTCCAACTGAAAATCAACGCGTTTAAAACTGCACCAATGTAGACACGTTTTGTTAAATGATAAGACCATACTATTATTGTAGTAGAAATTATGAAAAAAGGAGTGAGCACCCAAAGGAAAAGTAAATAGAATCCAAAAATGCCTGAAATAAAAGCGGAACCGATTAACCAGCTCATCACAAACTGAATCGAAAGGATAGCAACATAGGGAAGAATTTTGATGACCACAGCTCGGGTTGTCCAGTTAACCTGAGTTCTAAACCATGTATCACTGGCATTGACACGTAACAATCCTACTAACCACATACTCTCCACTAAAAAGAATGGAATAGTGAAGATTAGATAGAGAGGGAGTGTAAATAAGCGAGGAGGATCAATAGGAAGATCGTTAAAAAGGGGAATAAAAGCCCTGAAATCGAGTGCGAGCAAGAGATCAACAGGTAAGACCCAGAAATAAGCCCAAATTATAATAATTAAGGTTAAGAACACACTTTTCCGAATTGTAGTAGGATCTTTAAGATGGGGGCTATCAACACCAAGATCAACCCAACAGAGAATATTGGTAGTGGATTCCTTCCGCTGATAACGACAGATTAAATACAGCGCTATAAATGCCAATAAAGAACTCCCCAGAAGCCATAATCCAACTGTGGATCCTAAATTTTGGGGGAAGGGGATAGGAGGTAAGAGGAGTGCGGGTAAAAATAAACCTAGAGTAATTATTGCATAGAGTAGTCCATAGATCCAATACATACGCCCTCTTATGCTATATTCTGACACAGATTTTTTCTTTACTACCTGAAAAAAAGGTAAATCAACAAGGATGGTAATGAGGGGGAAGAATGATAAGAGGAGACCTAATGTCGATATTAGTCCTCCCAGGATAAAGAATGGATAAATTAGATCCCCCTTGGAGATCCCATTTGAGTTATTATCACCCTGTAAACTTTCTTTCAACCAATCGACAGTTTCACTAATAATAATTGGATCTATTGTCTCAAAAAGATGATTTGTCTCCCCTAACACAAGCTTTCGAGCGGTTCCCAAATTGAAGTCTCCATATTGCTGTTTTACTGAAATCGAGTTAGTTGTATTAAAGACTGGCGCTAAGGATGTGTACAGACTTGGGATATCAAAAAGCTCATCATAGTGTCCTACCGTTATAAGTAAATTCTTTGGATAGGTAGAATTTGCCCAAGCTGTCATATTTCGTGATCCTCCCCCAACAAAAACTAATGAATCAATGGATAGTGTTGTCAATTCTAGTGTTTGAATCGCTATTCCTGCTCCCATACTGTGACCAATCATTCCCAATTTACTCACATAAGGTAAAGCCTCTAAATACTCTAAAGCACATACACCACCACGATCAGTATCATCATTAGAACTTGCATATCCAGAATTACCATGGGAGGCAGCATCAATGGTAAGAACAACAAAGCCTCTTCGAGCTAATTCAATTCCGAAAGCCATCAACCATTCCTTAGATTGATAGACACCATGAATGACGACAACACCTGGGACGGGATTCGATTCAGAGGCAACGTTTGGGACTTGAAGAGTGCTATGAATAACTACCTCCTCGTTAGTAAGGAGATCAATTTCTGTCACTTTTACAGTTCCAAAATTATTCTGGACTAACCAAGCTGCTGTGATTCCACTAAGTATCATTACAATACTGATTCCTAATACTAGGTAACGGGGGCGGATTGTACTCATGAGTAACATCTCAGAAAAGTGAAATAAGTAAGTTAAACACAAAATAGCAAATGTGTCTCAGACAAATATAACTAATGCTATATACAGATCCATGAGGAACTGTTAAGATCCTAGACATAGAAAGTCCTCAAACTAATTTTTTTGGTGTGTCACTTTGGATATAGCAATCAAAAATACTTGGTTAATGACTTTTGAGGGCCAAGGTTTAGGTATAATCTCTAATGGGGCTTTGGGTATAGAGGATGGCAAAATTTCCTTCGTTGGTAAGTCAAATGAGCTGAAGCATGCAGATAAAGTCATTGATGGTTCTAATCAC
>CP070760.1:456111-462240 GCA_020348965.1 Candidatus Heimdallarchaeota archaeon
TTGGTTGGAAAGAATTAATGGGTTGTGCAAACCGAACTCAGTTTGATTTAGAGCAACATGAGAAGTTTTCAAGAGAAAAAATGCAATTTATGGAACAGATTGAAGGTGGTGTGCAACGCTTTATTCCTTACGTAGTTGCAGAACCATCAGTCGGGCTAGGACGAATACTATTAACTGTTATCGCGGATGGCTATACTGAAGAGGTTGTCAAAGGCCGAAAACGAGTCGTATTAAAGATCCACCCAAGGATAGCTCCTTACGATGTTGCAGTCTTCCCCCTGCAAAAGAATGGGGAAATATTCGCAAAAGCTCGAGAAATTTTCAATACTCTTCGATCAGAGGGATTTATTGTTTATTATGATGATAGTGGTTCAATAGGAAAACGATATAGAAGACATGACGAAATCGGCACTCCATTTTGTGTCACTATTGATTTTGAAACACTGACCGATGAGCAGGTGACTATAAGAGACAGAGATACAATGGAACAATTAAGAATTCCAATAGGAAATCTTCCAGAAGACCTACGTCATCACCAGAGAAATTATAAAGTAAGATAACTCGTCAGGTAAATCCAAAATGAAACCATTTTTTGGAGCAACTACTGATAATTTAATTAAGGCTAATTTATTAGCCCTTGGAGTTCCCTGGGATGTATCATCTTCCTATCGAAGGGGAAGTGCTGAGGCTCCTGATAAAATTCGACAAGCAACCTCTGGAAATCTCTATAATCCGTACACAGAAACTTATGTTGACATTTTAGACAAATGGCAAATGTTTGACGCTGGAAATGTCATGTTATCTGAGCATGTAATAAACGCAAGAACTGATGTTTTTAAAACTCTTAAACCTCTATATAATCAAAAAAAGGACTTTAAGTTTCTATTTCTTGGTGGTGATCACTTAATAACTTATTTTTGTATCCATTCTCTAGTAAAACTCGGTTTATTTCAAGACGGTACTATTGGTATTCTTTATTTTGACGCACATCCCGATTTATACGAACATTACGAGGGAAATAGGTATTCTCACGCTTGTGTATTAAGACGAGTCATTGAGGAAACTCCCATTGATCCTAAAAACATCTTTCAAGTAGGAATACGTGCAGGGACTACTGAACAAAGAGAATTTTCAAACAATCATGGAATTACGACAATAACTAGTAATGAATTTCTAAAGAGAGGGGTGGAAGAGACCGCGGTTTTAATTCAGGAATTTTCACAAAAAGTTGATCATATCTACTTATCAATCGACTTAGACATATTGGATCCTGCTTTTGCGCCAGGATTAGGAAATCCCGAACCAGCAGGAGTGTCCACTCGAAAGTTGGTCGATCTGATTCAAGAACTGACTGATTTGCCGATTGTTGCTTTTGATCTAGTTGAATTATGTCCAGCATTTGATAAATCCAATATTTCAGCCTTCGCTGCGGCTAAAGTGATAAAAGAGACTCTCGGAGTGTTAGGCTGAAGAAAGAGTACCGCTCAATCCATGCTTCTCTCAATCTTCGTCAAATGAAAAAACAGCCTTCATCATGTTATACTTTGCTTTGTTAAAACAGGACTTGAAAGCTTTCTTATAATCTCTTGGAAAATTAAACTTGTGAGTTATCATCCAAGAGAGGTCCACTTTGCCAGATGACATTAATTCCAGAGCAATATTGAAAGCGTGCTTCTTTGTGTCCCCAAAATCCTCAATACAGGAACCAAAAGAGCCTAAGACTTTAATTTCTCTAAACCAAATTAAAGACCAATCTATGGTTATCTTATCTGGATTTCCAATTAGAACCATTTTTCCCCCAGCTTTTGTAAAGCGTAAGGCGTCTTCAATAGTATTTGGAAGCCCAACACATTCGAAAACTACATCAGCACCCCCTCCTACTACTAATTCCTTTTTTTCTAGAAGAGGAGAGTATAATCTTGCATTAAAATCCTTGGCGAGATTCTTATAGTAATCCTTTTTTACTTGAATGAATTTATCAGCGCCTCCGCGTTCTACTGCAAGTTTTCCTTGAGATTCCACTTTGTCGACAGCTATTATGTTTGCTTTACAGCCTAATGCTCTGAGAGCCGTGATAACCATGATTCCAATAACCCCAGCGCCTATGACGATTACATCATCAGTGTCCTGTGGGAGATATCTGGTAACAGCATGTATACCTACAGTTAACGGCTCGACTAGAACCGCATTTTCATCAGAGACGTTTTTGGGAACCTTGAATAATGAACTCTCATGAGCAAGATAGTATGGACTAAATGCACCCCCAGTGTCGTGACACCACCCAGTATCAAATCCAGAACTTAGATTTTCGGTTGCGTCATAATTGTCACATCGTACATTGTTTCCTTTTTCACAGTGATGACATAGTGGGATTCCCCTTGTTTTACAACTTAAAATAGGATCTAACACAACTCGATCCCCTCTTTTTAATCCAGTTACATCTTCACCTACCTCAGCAACTATTCCAACATTCTCATGGCCCATAACCGAAGGAAACGAACATAATGGTTCAAGGAGAGGACTTTCACGTAATAAGACTGTATTCACATCAGAACCACATATTCCTGCATATTTTGTTTGTACTTTCACCCATCCTGGCCTCACCTCTGGCTCTGGAATGTCATCAAGCTTTGTTGGAGGAAAAAAACTGTAATAAGCTGACTGTGTTAGTTTACCCAAAGCTTTGGTCAGAAGGTAACGAGGGATATTCGCATGAAACCTAATAGCTTTCATAAAAAATAACTCCACGTGAAATATGCAACTGGTAAATCTCTCGAGATTTAACTTTTCTTAAATAGATCTTGTAATAAGATGCCTTCAATTAAGTCTTTCCAAAATATAGGCTGTTTTGACGTTTTTCTTGGTTTAGAATTTCTTTACCTAAGGTTATTGTTAGAACTCTTAATGTCAATTGAACTACAATAAGGACATTGAACAAGCCCGACTTGCCTCATGTCTGAATGACAAGCAGGACAAATATATCGTTCACAGTTGGCACATTGAAAATATGGATCTTTTAATGCTTGCGTTGTCTTACACATTCCACATTCGTAGGTAGGGTCTGACTCTAAAAACAAAAGATCATCAGCATGGTCATCAAGAGTCTGTCTATGATCAATATACCCTTTTATGACATGGCTTGCTATCATTTCTTTTAAAACATCACTAACTAAAGTAGATTTGTTGTTAACTTTTTTCTGAATCTCGATTATGGGAATCCCTACTTTTCCATAAATTTGGTTAAGATCAGGTAAGACTGAGAAAATAGTCTTCTTAACTCCGTTGAATTCAGCTCTCTCTTGTGATCTTGAATCTATTGCTAGATCAGGTATTGTAACTACTTTCTTCTTTCTTTCATTCGGTATAGAAGCAGCAATATCCCTCGGTGCTTCTGTTCTTGAGGATCTTGATCTATAGAAGACTATCAAACCAATTAGGAATCCAGGTAGGCCTGCCATCACAATTGCAAATCCAATCCAAAGTAGTGGGCTGGACGGTTGTTCTCCTCCTCCAGTAGGAGGTTCTCCTCCTTCGATTATCTCGAGTTCAAATGTGACATATTTGTCAAATTCCCTTTCTTTATTGTCAAATGTTATCATCCACAGTTTTGGTTCAGGTAACTGAACGACGATGTTAATTAATTGACTGACATTAGTTCTCTCCCAAAATGTTTCAAGGGTTCCTAAATCCACCACGTACACATCTATAGCAGAATGGTTTAGTATGTCGCCATCTATCGTAATGTTACTTTCCATAGTAATTTTAAGGTGAAGCTCTTCCACTGTATTCTCAAAAGTATAAGAGTAATATGTGGAAAAGGGACTAGGCCCATGGAAATCTCCAAGTGTGACTGTAGATGAAATGATTTCAGTTCCCTGGACTTCTTGTGCTGTGATACAGAATACTAAAATAACTGAAAAACTAAAACTCACTAGAAAATCTGTTATAACAGGCTTAACTCGTGGCATGTTTGCATCCTCCTAAACAAAACAACAACCTTGATAGTTTTTTCATCTTAAAAAGACATAGTACAGATTGTAAAAGAACGTCATTGGAAAATTATAAGTAACATTTTCTAAACTCATCCTTGATGGAGTTCCACCGAACCGAAAACCATTCTTTTTCATGAATGAAGGATCGCATTATGGTCTTAACCAGAGAAAAACCAGATTCTATTTACAGTATTTTAGAACGTCTAGAAGACACAGATATGGATATCTCTCAGCAAGCTGTTAGAGATATAGGGGAATTAGGTAAAACCATTCCACCAGAACTGCAAGGCTCTGTAGTCATTCGACTTGTTAACTGCATTGAAAGACTAATTTCAGGTTTAACGGAACAAGAGGAGTTTATTAACATACATACGGAAGCTCCATATTATTATTATCCTTTATTTGAACTTAGCCGAATTGGAATACAATTCTTGAATGAAATTGATAGAAATATTTTCCTTGTAAGTATAGTAGAGTAAGTAGATGACACATGGATCCCAAAGGAAAGAAATTTATCTCTGAAATCACAAATATTTCGGGACAAACACTACAAAAAGTCGATAAGGTGGGATATGGAAGAAATGGGTATGTCGAGAAGAGTAACCACATTAAGAAACTATCTATTTCTAATTTAAACCTAGAATATATCCCAGAGAGTATAGAAAGTTTGGGAGACTTACAATTTCTTTATATGGGAGGAAATTATCTGACTAAGATACCAGATTCTATTTTAACTCTGAGGAACTTAGAAGTTCTAGAAGCGTGGGAAAATAGGATTGAGTCAATCCCTAAAGATATTGGGATCTTAGATAAAATTTGGCGATTACACCTTGCAGGGAATAAAATTACTGAACTTCCTGAAAGCATCGGTAATCTGCCTATGAAAAAGTTGTATCTCAAACATAATAATGTTAGTCATGTTCCAGCTTCTATCGGAAACTGGACACGTCTTGATGTTTTTGGCTTGCCGATTAATAACCTTTCTTCACTACCAGAAACCATCAATGGTTGGAAAAATGTCCGTGTAATCTCACTCTGGCAAAATAAACTTAAATGGTTACCAGATGTTCAACTCAACGTCAAAGAATTACGTCTTAATAATAATCTTTTTTCAGAAGTGCCTCCTCGAGTGTACAAGATCAGACAATTGAGAAAACTTTGGCTGAATAATAATCAATTGACTAAGATACCTGATATTCCCAGTGGTTATCTTCAGAATTTATGGTTTCTAAACTTAGAGAGTAATCTTCTTTCTTCATTACCAAAGTCTCTAAAACAATTACCTAACCTTCGTGATTTAAGGCTTTCAGGTAACCTGTTTGAGGCGTATCCAGACTGGTTGGATTCTCTTGAAGGTTGTAAAATTGATTTATCGGTTCATAAGCGACGTTTACAACAACCAGATTATATTGGGGTCAAAAAATATCAAAAATATCTCGAAGATAATCGCTTACCAATAGAACACTTAGTAGAAATTAAACAGCTTCAGAGATTCCTTGAAAATGAAAAAAATTTCTCCAGAATTGTTAAAGCAAAGGTTGTTGATATTAAAGATTATATTGCACAAACAAATATCACAGCTTTTACTTTGAGATCTTTGTACCTATATTTCTCTTGGCTTCATGATTATCCACTGCGCCGAACCGTCAAAGAAGAATTAGAAAACTTCGCACAGAAAATGAGTATCAATCTTCAAGATGTCAGCAGACTTGCAGAGGAATCGCTTACTGTGACTTCATTACTAACCTTGGACGAAAAAGAAAAAGAGCCCTCTCGTATTGTTTCCCGACCCCCAGAAGTTGTCCAAAAAACTGAGGGAGGTGAATGGGAGTCTTTCATAAGTAATTTAGATGAAACATCTTTAGACGCTTTAAAAATCCTCTTAAAATCTTCAAAACCAAAAATTGAACTAAAGAAATACGCTAATACTCAAAACAGACTTCCAGAAACCCTTCTTGAATCTATTAACGAACTAGCACTAGAATTCATTGGTGATTTAATATTTGATCAAGAAACCTGTCAGATCACAGAAGCCATTTATAAAGAAAAATTACGTAAAATTGCATTTACAAAGAAATTATTTGAGTAATCTTAATATATAGTTATTAAATTTTATGGAATTGTTACAAACTTATTT
>CP070760.1:462340-468416 GCA_020348965.1 Candidatus Heimdallarchaeota archaeon
AGGAAAATACGAGACCTCATTAAAAGGGGAATCATTCAAGAATGGGATGATTTCAGATTGAGTACTTTATCAGGAATGCGTCGGCGAGGAATTGTCCCTGAAACAATTAAGCAGATAGCCTTTGAGATGCAATTAAGTAAAGTTCAAGCGGAACTGGATTTGTCAGTTTTATTAGCGATTAATAGGAAGATTGTAGATGATATTGCCAAGCGATTATTTGCAGTTCTGAATCCCATTGAACTGCACGTAGACAATCTACCTGGGACAGAAGTGACACTTACCTACCATCCAAAAAATAAGGACCTTGGAAATCGCCATATCCCTTACGATAATGATTTTTACATTGGTTATGCAGATCTCGATATCCTTAAACCAGGTGCCTTGATAAGGCTTAAAGATCTTTGCAACATAAGAATTAATGAGATTAAAACATACAAAAATGGCCGAAATGTTGTTAAATCGTCATATGATGAGAATCCATCATTAGATCTCCCAAAAATCCAATGGATACCTAAAAATAACCACATGAAGTTGATTGTTAATATTCCTGGTCCATTATATATTGAAGAGAAAATCAACCCCAACTCCTTAAGACGTGAAAAAGGGTATATCGAAAAAGCTGCATTAAAATTCCAAGAAGGAGATTTGATTCAGCTTGAACGTATTGGCTTTGGGAGAATTGATTCAATTTCCCAAAATGAGATAATAGTCAACATGACCGAATAACATTAATGTCGGAACAGAAGGGAAGATAGAATAATTAGAAATAATTTAAAACCTCACACAAGGTTCCATAGTTACATTCTGAGTTTGATTCACCATGAAACATGTGATCAATAAGATCCATCACACGGATTTTCTTAAATTTTCTCAAGAAATCCACACGGAAAGCATTGATCTAATTATCACTTCCCCGCCATACAATATTGGTAAAGAGTACGAGCAACGACAACCCCTTGACGCATATCTAGAATGGTCAAAAACTGTTTTAACGGAATGCAACAGGATCCTGAAAGAAACAGGGTCGATTTTTTACCAAGTGGGTACTTATGTTGGAAAGAAGGGAGCTCACTTCCCTTGGGACATTTTACTCTTTCCTATTTTCGTTGATTTGGGTTTTATTCCAAAAAACCGAATTGTTTGGATTCGACAGCATGGAACTCATGCGAAACATAAATTCTCAAACCGACATGAAACTATACTTTGGTTTACTAAAACAGATAATTATAAGTTCAACTTAGATGAGATCCGAGTCCCACAGAAATTTCCAAACAAGAAAAATTATCGTAAAGGTAAAGATTATGGAAGATTTTCAAGCGATCCAAGGGGTAAAAACCCTGGTGACGTTTGGGCATTTAGAAATGTCAAACACAATCATGAGGAGCAAACTGAACATCCTTGCCAGTTTCCTGAGGATTTAGTAACCCGAATAATTTTGGCGACAACAGATCCTAATGATATAGTATTAGATCCCTTCATTGGGTCAGGTACTACGGCCGTAGCAGCACAAGACAATAATAGGCGATTCATTGGCTGTGAAATCGTCTCTCAATATGTTAACATCGCGAATCATCGGTTGAAAGGAAAACCAGATGAAAAGAATAACTTTCCTAATCTAAAAACTCTTCGAGACTACGTTGACAAAACAGGAGAGGACATTACTAAATTTACCTTCTCTAGACAGGTTGGGAATAATCCTACTCCTTCAAAACACGCAAAAATATTCCCAGAAAGCTATCATTTAGACAAAACAATAAATCGGATCAAATATGAGGCTGACCATCCCCAGTATAAAAAGAAACAATAAAATAATCCTTTTCTTCATGAAATGAAAAGTAAAATTAAGATTGCAGAAATGGATTTTTCAGCACCCCAATATGAGATCAGGTCGTTTAACACAATTAATAAACCTTTAAAGACCGTAAAAACTTCAGGAAAAGCGAAAATGGCAGGAATGAATAATAACCGATCAGTTTCGATTCATGAAGAAATTACAACAGTACTATTCCTCAGCCTGACGGTTTTTGCTTTAACAGAAATGGTTGGTCTCTTTAACTCGGCAATAATTGTTTTAGAATACCCTTTCTCCTCGATTATACCTATGATAATGGTATTCTTCGGAATTCTGGGTTTACTAGGAATATTAACTGATTCAAGAATCAATATTATTATTGCTTTAATTGCTGTTATTCTTGAGCTCTCAATTCTGAGCATGATTTTAGTAACTAATCCAATGGTATCCTTCCTAATTCCAACCATAGCTTTACAGGTTCTATTAATCAGCCTTAGTTTTTTTGGGTTCATGACTATCTTTCGACAGCAAAAAACACAAACAGACCGTTTCTTCGAACCTGAATATGAAAGAGAAACCGATTTAGCTATTGAAATTAAGAACCTGACAAAGACTTATGACCTTGGTGAAGTACAAATATCAGCTCTCCAAAAATTTAACTTAGAAATTCGGAGAGGTGACTTTATTGCGATCATGGGACCCTCTGGATCAGGAAAAAGTACTTTACTCAATTGTCTAGGAGCATTAGACCGCCCCACGGAAGGAGAGATCCTCATTGACGGAATAAATATTTCCCAATTGGATGATGAAGGATTAGCTTGGCTCCGAAACAAGAAGGTTGGATTCATCTTTCAATCGTATAACCTAATTACACGCTCAACAGTGGGCCAAAATGTTGAGGTCCCAGCATTAGTCACTCCTCTTGACACACACCGTCGAAAAAAGAAAGCACTGCGAGTTCTAGATGATGTTGGGCTTGGTGACAAATACTATCGGAACCCGAATACATTGAGTGGTGGGGAGCAACAACGAGTTGCCATTGCACGGGCACTAATAAATGATCCAGCTATCCTTTTAGCTGATGAACCTACTGGGAATCTGGATAGTAAATCTGGGGCCACAGTGATGGAAATTCTCCAAAAACTAAATCGTGAATTACATGTTACTCTAATTGTTGTAACACATGATCCAGAGGTTGGTTCCCTAGCTGACCGCATTTACTATCTAAAAGATGGAATGAATGCAGGTTTCAAAGATAACATCAAAATTTAAACGAGAGGAATATACATGAAAAGAACACTAGTTGTCATCATAATTATTTACATTCTAGTACTGATTAATCCAATAGTTCCAAAGCAAATGGTAGGAGCTCAAACGGTAGGGAATTTTCGCTTGGATCAAATCACTTGGACTGGAACACAAGTTCCTGGGATTACAGATATTCCATTACAACTTCAGATCATGAACCTTCATAATGCATCAATCACTTCTATTTTTGGAGTACTTATGCTTCCATTTCCATTTACAGATGCTGTTGATGGAGACAACAATGCAACAGCGGTTGGTGAAACCCTAAGCAATTATATCAACGTCAGTCAATACACTGTTTTGACAGGGGAACCATTCGAATTAGTTTTTTCCCTAGATATTTCTGTGAATGCTAAAAAAGGTTTGTATAATTCAAATCTCGAATTAAACTATTTCATTAAATCAGGTGATTCAGTTTCTCCAGGACCGCCTTTAATAATTCCAATCGAACTAGAAATTCCGAATAGTCCACCTGATATAGATTGGGTCCGTCCAACGGCAGGTTCTCTCGAGGTTGAACCTGGAGAAGAAATTAATTTCACAGTTATGTGTAGTGATGCTGACAATGACACGTTAGAATATGAATGGGTAGTTGATGGCTCCTCTACGAATAACTCCAAGTCATCTTTCTTATTTACCTCTCAACAAGAAGTTGGTGTACAGGAAATCGTACTTATTGTTTCTGATGATAATACATCAATCACAAGAACTTGGGATGTGGAAATACAGATCCCCAGTGAGACTTCATTAGTTTTGGACACTCGATATTTAGCTGCTGGGACTACTACTAGTCTTCAAGCAAATATAATAAACAATCTATGGAGAGGAAAGGTTGAAATTGAACTGCAAATTCCACCTCCCTTGGTTATTCAAAGCAATTCATCTTGGGACTTCCTTAATGTCACTGAAGGGGAAAATTTGTTCGTTCCTATAGAGATCTTTACTCCATTAACTGCAATGGGAAGTACAGGAGATATAACATTTATCGTCCAATATTCTGATAAACATGGAACCAGTTACATCGAAACAGTCTCACAAGGAATGATCATCCAAGGATTAGTTCGAGTTGCAGTGTTTAGCTCTGAAATTATTGAAAGTACGACTTATCAAGGAGGAAACATTGAAATCTCAGCCACTCTCCTGAATACTGGAAACACAAATGCTTTATTCACTAATGCCTCCTTACAATCCCAAGCAGGCATTCTTGTTGATACTGAAGGTAGTAAGAGTTACCTTGGAGAAATAGAGCCAGATAGCCCCCTACCATTCTCCATAATTGGAACTGTTAATTCTACTGCTCCGTTAGGCAATCACACTATTTATTGTGTTATTTATTACCAAGATGATCTGTATAATGTCCATGAATTGGTTATCAACTTCACTATTTCTATTGATAGTTCTCTCAAGACATCTAATGATGTTGTATCAGACATTGATTTGGTTTCATTGGTTTTAGGATCAGGAATCACAATCCTATTAGGTGGTGGAACTGTCTTGGCAATTTTCCTTGTAGTATTTCGTCGTAGATCTGTGAAGTGATTACTAACATGACTTCGTTCTTTTATATGTCTTGGCAAGCCTTGACCGATCGAAAATTGAGGTCAACATTAACAATTATAATGGTTCTAATCGGGAGTGCCCTAATTATTGCAGTAAATGGGATGTCAAAAGGAACAGTGGTATACATTGACAAACAGCTAGATATATTGAATCCTAATATTCTTGTCATCACCCCGCGATCGTCGGACTTAGAATTAACTGATTATGAAATTGGAGAAATTTCCCAAATTGATGGCATATCTCAAGTAATACCTTTTATCCAGAGTGGAGTCCAAGTTTCTTCGGGGCAAGATGACCTAGCTAGTATCGTCGTAGGTATTGATAATAACATGTTAGACTTAATCTTTCCTACTTTTGCCCTTCATAGTGGCGTCATCGTCCCAGAAAGCGATAGTTTCGGAATTATTCTTGGGAATGATTTGGTGAGGCCTGAGGACGAGAATCCTTTTGCGAAAGTGGGAGATGTTGTAAAACTCGCCTACCAAAAAACAGAAGAGCATAGAACTACTGTAGAAGAAAAGTCCTTCTATGTACGTGGAGTGATGGATTATATCGGTTCGTCAGGTATGCTGGTTCCTGTGGATGATATGTGTTTCATATCCCTTAGAGAAGCAGATCAATATTTTGATAGAAATGGAATTTATGATGGATTATATGTAATAACTGCGGATGATAGTCTGAACAGGGAAATTCGAGATCAGATTAATAGTCTATATGATGTTTCTATTCTTAATCCGAAGATGATTGTATCGGTTATCAATCAGATAAGTACTGCGGTGGCTGATTTTGTCAATAATATTGCCGTTGTGTCATTGGGAGTAGCAGCCGTAGGAATAATTACAACACTTTACACTAGTATGTTAGAGCGTACCAAAGAAATTGGAACCTTAAAAGCGCTAGGCTATACCAAACGACAGATTCTAGTGTTATTCCTTAACGAGGCCTTGATAATAGGCCTTATCGGCGGAACGATTGGGCTAGGGCTTGGAGTTGTACTGGGACAGGTCATGAACGAGCTTGTATCGGGAGGAGGAGGGGGAAATGGAGAATATAATGGTGGTGGAGGTGGAGGTTGGAATATGATCCCTATTTTTGAACCACATATCTTTGTGTTCACATGGGTTCTCGCGGTAATACTATCAATGGCTGCAGGGTTCTATCCCGCATGGCGAGCTGCAGAATTAGACCCAGTGGTAGCCCTGAGAAAAGAATAGATTGATTTTCTTAAAAGATGATGGCTTAGAAAATGCCTAGAAGTAATAAGACAAACAGGTAGATTGATGTAACGCCTAGTCTTGCAATTGTCGCTATCCCTTGAGTTTTGATGAATTCGCCCCACCCAATTTTTTCTCCGGTCTTCCGATAAAGAATGGATATTCCAATGACGGCTGAAGGAGCCCCAATAGGAGTGATTCC
>CP070760.1:468516-474583 GCA_020348965.1 Candidatus Heimdallarchaeota archaeon
GAATCGAGTGAAATACGAAATCCTAGAATAACTATCTTAATTATCAAAAAGTATACGTTCTTTGGAGTAGTTCCCAGTTGATAGACATTTTTGCTGCTCTATTAATGGCGATTTTTCAAGGAATCATTGAATGGCTTCCAATTTCATCCGAGGGGCAATTATCCCTATTGTTCGTCAATTTTTATGGCATGAATCCACTAGAAGCTGTCACTCTAGCTTTGTTGCTGCATATTGGCACAATGATTTCTGTACTGTGGATTTTTCGATCTGAATTCCTTCAAATGGGAAATTTAAACGCAAAAATCACCCAAGTAACAGCGATAGCTACTTTGGGAACAGCAATCACGGCTGTTCCTATTGTTCTGATCTTTAAGAACTATTGGGAAACATGGACTCAGAACTTTCTGATACAACCAGATATTCTTTTCACTTTAATTATTGGCATTCTTTTAATTCTAACAGGTATAATTCTTGCTAAACAACCATCACAGGGAACACGTGAGTTGAGCTCGATAACTCAAAAAGAGGCGTTACTGTTGGGTATGGCTCAAGGCGTTGCAGCGTTACCTGGAATCAGTCGAAGTGGAATAACAATCACAGTGCTCCTAATTATTGGTTTAACTCAAAAGGAGGCCTTTCGTACAAGCTTCGTCATTTCAGTTCCAGCAGTCCTAGGAGCAACAAGCCTTGAGTTTCTTCTGAGTGGTTTTTCAATCCAAGGCGATGGATTAATCGTTGGTACTGTTGTATTTCCTTATTGGCTCCTTCTTTTGACGATTATTTTAACTACTTTCGTCGGACTCGCAACTATTAGTGGTTTGTTACAATTGAAAGATTTGCCTTTTGATAAATTCTGTATTGGCTTTGGGGGAGGAACAGTTTTACTAGCAATCTTAGCATTCATCATTCAGGTGGTTTAGATGACATTTACTCCAACCCATATCAGTTTAGAAGGTATTCTTCTTTGGAGCTTCATTCCGTCTTCGGAAAAGAAAAGATTTCAACAGAATAAACTGTTTTTTTGGATCGTCCTCGCGTTTTCTTTGATCCCTGACCTTGACATTTTTCTTGTTGGACAACACCGTGGACTGGCGCATAGTATGATCATTCCTCTAATTTTATCAATCCTAGGCACGCTTATCTATTATCATTATCATTATTCTGATATGTCTAATGGGAATAAGGAGCTAAATGAATTTTATGGAATTAATAGAAGTGAAAAATATAGCTTTATTGGACGGTGTGTCTTATACGCAGGTATACTATGGTTAGTACATATTTTTCTCGACTGGGAATACCCGTTAGCAATTTTTTACCCGTTGTCAGATCGTTTGTACCAGTTTAACTTCACTATCTTCTTGGACGTCATGCCTTGGTTTATTTTTCCTTCAATGATTGTCGGACTCGGATTTAAGATTACGGGAATATCATACTTGAGTGGCCTCACAACCTTTTTTACCAACTTAACCCCAGAAACTCGTGTGAAATTATATGGGGAGGCCCCAGTTGAATTTCCAATTGATGACTTCTTCATTCATGTATTATTATTCATAATTTTCTTAGTATATGTTGCGAGGCCAATGACTCCAACAATTAAATTAAAACAATTCTCGGATTGGTCCAAAGATATTCAGTTTGATGGCCCAATTTTAGGATTAGGAATTATTCTGATTGTAATAGGATTAAATATTGGTCCTATGATCGGAACTCACACAACCGATTCCGATTCTATTTCATCTGACTTTGAAATGTCCACTTCCGTCTTCTCTCCGACAATCGCTCTAACTTTTGATACTACAAACTACTTCCTTCAACCTAGCACCATTTTCCATGTTGAAGGCACGTTGGTGACGGACTCAGACAATTCCTTTGACCACGTGGTATTGGTAACAACAGAAGAGGAGTATGATAATTTTTCAACTGGAGTCTCAGACATCTTCACTCAGTTCCCTCCAAACACGAGTGACAATCATGATGCTTTTGAAACAGAATTTCAGAATTTACTGGATGACCTTTATGGTTCATCTTTAGCGATGAATCTCACAAATTTTAACGAGACAAAGATAGAAACGAAGCTCCTAAGTGGATCCTATGCGATAATGGCTGTAATTGAAAACTGGAATTCATCACTGATCTTAGATGGCACCCATTTATCTGAAAACGCCGAGCTAGAAGTTATTATATCATCCAGTCGGATCACTCTCCTGGTTTTTGGGTTTTCTTCAATAATACTTGGAATAGTTGTAACTGTTATTTCAGTTAGGGTTAAAAAGAGGGAGTAAATCTATCAATCAGGAGTTATGGAAAATGCCATCATATCGTTGTCAAAATTGTGGGAATGTTGTTTCACCTATTCCTAAACATTGTGGTAAAGAGATGGTGATCGGGGAAGTTGATGGTGTACCCAGTTTCATATGCTCAGTGAATGGCCATGAATGTCATCATGAACCACTTCCATCTTGTTGTTCAATGATTGGCTATACCAGATGGATATAAAAAAGAGTTCGGTGCAAATTAACAGTTGTTTTGTTTCACTATCTATAAGAAACCAGATAACCCTCACATAAATTGTTCTAATAAAAAATCGCTTGGAAACGAATCCAATCTGAAAAGGAATATTCTTCACCCAAGCCGAAACGTTTATTACGACCTTTGTTCTATGAGGTACTCAGAATCACATATGGCAGAAGAGATTGAAATAAACTTTGAAAATAATGAATTAGCCATTGATGAGGATTCTTCAAGAACTAACGAGAAAACGATTAAAAGAGAAAAATACAATTCTTCCATTGTTAATAGAAGAAAAAATCAATACTCTCTGAATATTTTCTTCTATTCTTATCCATTTCCTATCAGATATTTCAATAGAACGATAGGTTCGTTAAAAAAACACCAAAAAAAATAATTTAATCTTCCTCTATCCAGAATATCTGCATCGTCGTTGAGACTAGTCGATTTTTTTGAAAAAATTTAATTAATACCCATCCTATATAACTTGAAAATCTAACTTCTAACTTTATTATTACTTTATTATCCAATTCAGGAAGCGCATAAATGGTGCTACTAGTGATAATTTCCAAGGTACAGCGCAATGTACAACTTTATTGATATCTGATGAACTTAAACGATTCATATACCATTGGATACGACTGTCCCTATCCGTGGAGATGGCATCGAAAAATTGACGGAGTTTATATGCTCTGTTAAACATTTTTTGCATTTGCTGCTTCCATTCCACCTGATAATCCGATAGTGGACTATTATCACGGAGATGATGGTCAATGGTATTTGCAGCAATAGCTCCAGCAACCATAGAGGGGGGAATCCCACCACCGACACTAGAAACCACTTGACAAGCTGAATCTCCAACTAATAAGGTTTTTGTCTCCATATTAACAGTTTTTTGGTAAGGGGGGCCTACAGGAACGACACCTGCGATCGTTTGGCTGATATGGGCATTTTTAAGAGTCTGACTTGCTATCGGATGATGGTTAATCAAATTAGATAACGCTTTAGAAACGTTCATATCACCTTTTAACATTGGTAGACGGATTCCGGTTCCCACGTTTGCGCTTGAGTCACTTTTCGGAATGATCCAAGCATAAGCTCCAGGAGCGTAGTTCTCCCCGAAAAACATCTGTACATCGCTTGAATCATATAATTTAGACTTGATGTCAACCATTAAGTGCTGTTTAACGATGACGAAATGCTTCGGATGTCTGTTTTCTGATAATCCAGTCCATTTAGCTATTCGAGAGTTCACACCATCAGCTCCAATAATGATTTGTGGCTTAATGTGAACTTTTTTCGCATTATTTCGAGCAATGGTGACTTGTCCGTTTTTTTTGCTGACCACACATGCAGATGTCCACACTTCAGCTCCATGCTTTTTTCCTATTTCTATCAAGTGAGAATTCCAGTTACCACGATATAGAGAATAGCCTTGAAACGGAGTCTGAATAATTTTTCCCTTAGGTGAGAAAAACGATATATGATCTGTATGTGTGCTGATAAATTGATTATCGAAGGTGAAAAACTCACGAGCATTTGGTACATCTGGCACCAAGGCGGACATTTCATCTGGCGAAGGCATGAATTCCCCACACTGAACAGGAAACCCTGGTTTTGGACGATGATCAATAGCTAATATTGAAAACTCAGATTCAATAAGTGGAGCAACTTTGGAGAGAACAGTCGCTCCAGCTGGTCCTAGCCCGACAATTAAGATGTCTACGTCCATTGAAAATCAACCATGATCGAAAAAACCTTGAATATAAAAAAGGAATTGGAAGTCCTTTGAAAAATTCACGAACCAATCAAATTCTGAGCTGCCGTAAGTGCTAAATCAAAGAATGGCGCTGGAAAGATTCCAATAATTAATATAAGAAGAACTGAAAGACCGATAGTTACTTGGTAAGATATTGGAATGGAAATTGGGGCAATCTTATCTACTGGAACGACTCTTGTCTCTAAATTGTCCTCTAGAGGATTATCAATTATCATGATCTTAATAACTCGAATATAATAGAAAATACTGATAGCACTATTGATAATTCCAATAAAAGCCAACCAAATAAGATCTGCATAAATCGCTGCAAAAAATAGAAGCACTTTGGAAACAAATCCAGCTAGAGGGGGAACACCCAATAAACTCAGTAATGCAATTGTTAACCCAAAAGTTAACCATGGGTGCTTCTTTCGTAAACCTGTATAATCTTCGATTTTCTCACTCTGAATAGAGAAGGCAATAACAATCACAGCTGTGAAAGCAACAATTTTCATTAGTGCATGAGTAAGAATATGCATTTCAGCGGCAGCAATTGAGAATTGTGCTATAGAAAAATCTGAAGTCTCGTTAAAGGAAGAGTTGGGACTATAAGCTATAGCAGTAAGTGCTATGAGTACGTATCCTGCATGAGCAATGCTAGAGTATGCCAACATTCGTTTAATATTATCTTGTACTAATGCTACTATATTTCCTAGTGTCATAGTAAGGATAGCAAGAACAGCAAAAAGAAAACTCAGAATAGTGTCCAATTCAGATAGTAAGTCAAGTTCTATTAACCCACCAATTATGATTCGAAATACTGCTGTAAACCCCATAGCTTTTGATCCTGCTGCTAAAAAGGTTGTGATTGTTGTAGGTGTTCCCTGATATACATCAACCGCCCATGCATGAAAAGGAACTGCAGCCATTTTATATCCGAAGCCCACAAATAAGAACATTAGAGCAAGAAGATGTAATGGGGAGTAATTGGAGGTATCTGCAAAAGAATCGATGACTCCTTCAATGCTTGTTGTTCCCGTAATCCCATAAACCAATGAAATCCCAAATAATATGAAGGCTGAAGACATGGCACCAATAAGGAATAATTTCAGGGCACTCTCACTAGTTTCGGGGCGGGTCTTTTGAAAGGCTGCTAGAGAATAAACAGGGAGACTTCCCAATTCCCAAGCAACAAATAGGACTAGAAGATCATTTGCTGCAGCAACCAACATCATTCCTATCGTAGCAAATGTCAAAAGAATATAATATATTCCTATATTCCTTTCGGAACTTATATATTCAATACTCGATGTTACGACAAATAATAATACGATAAGAAAGATAATGGCAAAAAATCGAGAAAAATTATCAATAACAAAGAGACCTGTCGTCCTTGAAAGGTCAAAGAGGTCAGCTGCATTCCCAAATACATAAGTGATATCACTATCTATCCCGAGAATTATGAAACATAAAGAGAGAAGACCTCCTATTATGGTAACAGGAGCAAAAATTCTGTGATCAAGGTCAAAAGCTTCTAGAACTATACAGATGATGATAGTCCCGACTAATATCAGAAAAGGAAGAAAAATAGATAGTAAATCACTCAAACTTCAATCCACCTTGAATTTCGTTTTTCATTGTTCAGAGAGGCCAACTTGCAGTTCCCATTAGATCCAATAATAGTGCTGGAAGTATTCCAAGAAGTAATGTGAAGAAACATAGGAACCCAAAAACCGCATACTGAGACCAGTGTGAAACATCATGCACATGTTCCAATTCAGGATTTACATCACCAAATAC
>CP070760.1:474683-480738 GCA_020348965.1 Candidatus Heimdallarchaeota archaeon
TACCATCGACCTTTGTGAAGAATCCGATAAAAGAATACTTTGACTTTCTTTCACGTTGGAAATAGTAACCTGTGGGTTCGTTTCGACTGTCTGTATCTGACTGTAGCTGTCTAACAACTCCCAAATGAATGGTACTAGTGTTTTATGATCTGTAAACTTTGTTGTTTCTTTATAGTGCTGGATCTCTTCATCAGGATACATTCGTTTTAATGCAGCAGAAAGAATACCTAATTCCCATCCACAAGGACCTGGTTCTAAAACTTCAGAGGCAACCGCTAAAAAAGGTATTATGTAACTATCCTTTAATCGAATTAACGCGGTTTTACGAGGGAGTCCTCTACCAGCCATAAACAAATCTTGCCGACGGATTAATGTCGCTGTTTTATATGCTAAAAAAAAGATTCTCATTAAAGCATCAAAAGAGGAGCAGCGCGCTCGACCATGTACAAATGAGGCTATAACAGATTTGTAACGGTCGTCATCTGTTCCCCCAGGGGGGACTTCAGATGCAGTTACAATGAAATCAGAGGTAAATAGGGCTCGTACAGCCTCATTAATATCTTGTAAATCCTGTTTAGAGGCCATCTCAATTAGTTCAGACTGACTTTCATACCGTTTAAGTCGACTTTCAAGATCATATTCTTTGTCTATCTTATGAATCAAATTTCTAAGGATTTCTACATTTGGAATGTTTTCCATTATGACCATCACTGCCGAGAACGAAATTTGTCACAATTTATAATAGATTTTTTGGTTTTTTTAAACCACTCTTTCTTGATACACAGATTTTTAAAGGAGTTAAAAGAAGAGGGAAATAACTTAATATCAAGAATAGAATTTTAAAAATTAATGAGGCTCTGAAAAATGTCACGACGAGTTTATGTGAAAGGGAAGAAAACGTACGCGAAAGGGCAGAGTCCTGATCTATCGAAATCAAATCGTTATCAAAATATAATCAGTTTGATGTCCATACGAGTGGAAGATGTCCATGAAGCAAGTCCTATCGATCGAACAGGCGAGTTTTATTTTGAGGTTGGAGGTAAAGGAACCTTAAAACATGATCACCGGGTACCACACCAAGGGACGATAAACATCAAGGAAAACATGACCTATTCAGCGAAACAAGACTTCACACTATGGATAGAATTCGATGAATCTGATAAGGCGAAGACTAAGCAAATTCCTATTAAGGTTAGAGAAAGGGATGCATCTAGAGATGATACAATTATAAAATCCGAGGTTCCGGTAGTTTACGGGTCAGGAACGAAGTATGAGGTATTAAAAGGGGAAGGAATCGCTGTTAAGATTAAAGTGTCGTCACATAAGACACGATTCTGATATTTCTCTCTGTTAAAATTTAAGAATTGGTGTGAATAGAATGTCTGAAGAAGAAAAAGAAGGGAAAGCGAGTAAGTTTTTCAAAAAAGTCAAAGAAGGGGGTAAGGATTTTGTAGAAGGTGTAAAAGAAGAACTTGAAGTAGCTCAAATAACGGCCGAGGAGAAAGCGAAAGATTTCAAGGCTGAGAAATCAACTTCGATTAGAACCTCGTTCGAGAGTCGAATGGCGGATACGAGTACTCCCGAGGAACTCTATTATTCGACTTGGACGTGGTTTTGGATGATGATCTTTAGCATCTTCGTTTGTCTGACAGTTTTTCTGTTCTGCTTGACAGATCCGAGATTCGTGCTTGTTGGATTTCTAGTGTTGCTTGCGATGCCTTTTATCGTGATTTGGTGCTTAATCCATATGGTTCCAACAATCAAAATTTTTGGGTTTACAATCTTCGATAGACGTCAATTATCCCTACGTAGACAATTATCTGTAGGAAAGGAAATCGCACGATTTTTTTCACGAGAATTTCTGCAGGAATCACCAATAATTGCCTTCTTCATATTCGCGTTCATGGTAATGTTTCTATTTGCAATCCTCATTGCACTCACAGGGTAAACAATGTCTTTTAGGAATAATAACATATCTGTAATAATTCTGTGAAAGAATTGAGACCGTTTGATTCGTTTCCCTCTAATATTCAAAATATTCTAGTAATGTTAGAAGAACAGGATAGAAAGGAACGAGAGGACGGTCTTGATCGTCTAAAAAGACTTAGACAAATCCCTCGTGAAACAGGTGAGTTTCTCTATCAATTTCTGATGATTCTAGTTCCTCAATATCAGCATTTTGTAGGTTTAGAAATTGGGACATCAGGTGGGTATTCAACCTTATGGCAGGCAATGGCCTTAGTCGAGAGTGGTAAAGGAAAACTCATCTCCTTAGATCATGACCCAAAAAAATGTCAGATAGCAAGTAAGAATATCCAAAATACTATCGCTTCCGAGTACATTACCTTAATTCAAGCGGATGCAAAGGACTATATCCAAAAGTGTCAAGAAAGTATTTATTATGTTTTTCTTGATGCAGAGAAGGAGGATTACGTAGAATTCTATGAGTTACTTGTTAATCGCTTACCAAGTGGAGCAATCTTAATTGCTGATAATGTTATTAGTCACGAAAAAGATTTAAATGACTTTCTGAATAGAATCCAGAATGATCAAAGAGTTTCGACTATTATCCTACCTGTAGGTAAGGGTCTGGCTCTTGTTCGTTGGAGATAGATTTTATCAAGAGTGGTTTTGAATCATCCCTTATGCAACGAAAAATTTTCATAATCATAAAGGTTGCTGGTGCAATATATACCCAGACCAAATTTCTAAATCTCACTTTAGGAGTTGTTCCCTTGGCAGTAGGAAAACCACTCGAGAGGAAAGATGCAAGGATTAAGGTCAAGGGAGAGGCACAGTATAACTTTGATCTTAGTTTTTCCGATGAACAATATCTAGCAGTAGTACGGAGTCCCTTTGCTCACGCTAGAATAAAAAAGATTACCGTAGACAATGAGAAACTAGAACAATTGGGAGTTACGGTTGGATTATCAAAAGATATTCCAGGAAAAAATATTGTTCATGTCATTCTAGATGATTGGCCATTGCTTGCAGAAGAAGTAGTACGCCATGTAGGAGAACCAGTTGCGATTATAGTGGGAAAATCTCCGACTGTAGCAAAATCAGCATTCTCTGCTGTTCATGTTGAATATGAAGTACTTCCTGCTGTGTTTAATCCAGATGAAGCAAAAGATCATCCTACTATCCAAGTTTTTGGGGATAATAACATTATTTCTTACTGGCAGCAGAAGAATGGGGATATAAACAAGGGATTTGCAGAAGCAGATGTTATCATTGAGGGTGAATATCGAACTCCTGCTCAGGAACATGCATACATTGAGCCTCAAGGTGTAATTGCAGTTCCCTTAGGACGTGACGAAATTACAATATATGGTTCAATGCAATGTCCTTTCTACGTCCAGCGAGCCGTCGCTGATATACTTGGATATCCTTGGAGTAAAGTTACAATTGTCCAAACGACCACAGGCGGGGCCTTCGGTGGTAAAGAGGATCAACCAAATCAATTGGCGAGTTTAGCAGCGCTGGGGGCTTATTTAACAAGGAAACCTGTTAAATATCTCCTTACAAGAGAAGAGGATATTGAAAACACTAGTAAACGGCATCCAGCAATCATCAGGGTAAAAACAGGTGCAACAAGAGAGGGAATACTCCAAGCCGTTCAGGTTGAATATTTAATGAACTCTGGGGCTTACTCAACTCTTTCACCAGCAGTTCTGTATCGTGGTGCTTTGCACGCGGCAGGCCCTTACAAATGTCCTAATGTTGATGTTCAAGCGTACGCTGTAGCGACTAATCTTGTACCTTTTGGCGCATTTAGGGGCTTTGGATCACCTCAGGTTCTTTTTGCCTGTGAGGAACAAATGGATCGAATTGCTACTAAACTGGGATTAGATCCAACTGAATTTAGACAAAAAAATCTGTTGCATAAAGGAGATACAACAACCTTTGGACAGGTTGTGGATCATTCTGTTGGAATGTCAGAGACATTAAAGCAAGCGAAAGAAAAGAGTGAGTGGGTACAGAAATGGAAGCCCGCACCTGGTTTCAATCAAGTTATTCAAGAATCAAGGAAAGGAAAATACCTTTGGGAAGGAATAGGAGTGAGTACAATATTTTATGGGGTTGGTTTGGGGAGCGCTGGAAAAGCCTTATCCCGAACAGGATCTTATGTGCAACTAGAACCTGACGGAAGTGTTGTGTTCGCAGTTGGTACTACAGAGATTGGTCAAGGCATGATCACCGTCTTATCCCAGATCGTAGCTGATGAATTGGGAGTAGAATACTCAAAAATTCGAATGGCCCCTGTAGATACAAGTAGAGTTCCTGATTCTGGTCCAACTGTTGCATCACGGTCTACAACCTTCTCAGGTCGTGCTCTTCAGGATGCCTGTAAGAAGATCAGGACCTTGATGTATGAGATTATTGCTCCTCATTTAGAGACAATTCCTTCAGATCTACAACTAGAGGGGAACTATATTATCTCAAAGGAAACCAAGAGAAAAATTATGGTTGACGACGCTATAAAAATAATGTATCAAGAACGGGGACAGGTGGCAATGGCTGGTTGGGACGTTGCACCCCCTACTGATTTCGATAATGAAAAAGGACAGGGAAATCCTTATGTAACTTACGCGTGGGCCACTAATATTGTAGAAGTTGCAGTAGATGTCCAAACAGGGACGGTTCACATCAAAAAGATCTGGGCTGCACATGATGTTGGGAAGGCTATCAATCCTCAGACTTTAGAGGGCCAGATAGAAGGAGGATCTCTGCAAGGAATGGGTTTGGGACGTTTTGAGGAGATCGTTTTCACTCCAGAGGGCCAAGTTATGTCAAATAACCTCGGAACATTTTTAGTTCCTACAACAAAAGATACTCCAAGTATTCATTCTATTATTGTTGAAGATCCATGGAAACAAGGCCCTTACGGTGCAAAAGGATTTGGTGAGCAACCTTTAATGGGTGTTGCTCCAGCAGTAACCAATGCAATCTTTAATGCGATTGGTGTGAGAATATCAGAGATCCCTGCAACCCCAGAGCGCGTTTGGAAAGCTATCCAGGATAAAGTACAGGAGGAGGCAATATGAAGATAGAAATTTTTATTAATGGGATATTCTACCAAAAAGACGTACCTCCTGATCATAGACTCTTAGATTTTCTTCGAGAAGATTTGGGGATGAAAGGTACGAAAAAAGGTTGCGACCAAGGGGAATGCGGCGCCTGTAGTGTGATCCTGAACGGAAAAGTTGTCAATTCATGTTTGATCATGATGGTTCAACTCCCTGAACACAGTGAGGTTGAAACAATTGAATCAACGGATTCAATGGTTCTCTCACTTCAAGATTCCTTTGTAAAACGTGGAGCAACTCAGTGTGGGGCCTGTACTCCCGGAATGATCATGGCTACGACAGCTTTACTAAGAAACAAACCTAAAACTAATGATCGAGAGGTTCGTGAGGAGCTAAGTGGAGTAATCTGTCGCTGTACAGGCTATCAGAAGATTTTTGATGCAATCAAAGACACTCAAGAACATTTAGAAAGAGGTTGACGGGTATGCAAAAGGACTTTGGTCAAATCATAACTGATCAAATGAGGAATGGAGGAACCTTTGTACTAATTACTGTGGTTGATGTGAGTGGATCTACTCCCCAACAAATAGGGGCTAAAATGCTCGTTTCTCCAGATGGTGAACGATTATGGGGGACAGTAGGAGGTGGAAGAATTGAAAAGATCGCTCTTAATGAAGCAATCGACCGAATTAAGGCAAATACCCCCCTATTAAAGGAATACGAACTTCTGGAGGAAGGAGAAAAGGCTACAGGGATGCTTTGTGGTGGGAAAATGAGTTTATTTTATGATATTTTGGGAGCGAGTGCAAAGGCATACATATTTGGAGCAGGCCATATTAGCCAGAGCCTAGTTCCATTATTAGGTTCACTTGGTTTTTGGACAGTCGTTATTGATGATAGAAGAGAATACCTCCAAGAAAGTTTTAAAGACGTTAATGTTGCTGAAACGCTTACAGGGGATTTTCCTCAGATCATTGACACAATTGAGCTTGAAAGAGATAGTTATGTAGTCATTCTCACCTATT
>CP070760.1:480838-486893 GCA_020348965.1 Candidatus Heimdallarchaeota archaeon
AAACAACCACTACAACCACAACCACGGTGGAAACAACCACTACAACTACAACCACGGTGAGGACAACCACTACCGAGCAAACTTCGCCATCGTTGACTCCTGTTATTAGTATTTTCTCTTTAATGGCACTAATAATCCTTCGAAAGAGAATGAAGCATCGTTAAGCTAATATTACCCATCCTAGTGCTTTCTTGAGGAAAAAAAGAGAGAATTGGTCAAATCACAACTAAAAGAGGAATGCCACTTTCGTTTGAAGGGCGTCTAAAAACAGTAGAATCTGAGCATAAAGAGCCCGGACCTCTTCCTTAGAAAGAACAGAATTGTCTTGAACCACTAAATTCCGAAAATGATTAAGTCGTAGAATTAATAACCAACATTTAGAAAAAGATTTAATTCAGACAAACTTCTACTTCCGAAATTAATCTAGCGGAAGCTCTTGACCAGGAATAAGAATAATTGATGGTCAAAAGAGGAAGAAATATTGGTGCAAAGTAGAAAAAGACCAATCAGCTTTGCGGTCCTGCTGGTAATGGTCTTTTTAGTCACTCAGACGGATACTTGGGGTTCTTCATCTCCAATCAACAACTGCTGGACGAGCCAGAATGAAAGCCCATTCGAAGTCCATTGGAATCACACTTATGGTGGACAAGGGCATGAAATCGCTTTTTCAGTCGTTCATACTGCAAATGAAGGGTATCATCTTGTAGGGCAAACAACATCTTATGGGGATGATTTTGGGGATATATGGCTGGTGAAAACAAACAGTAATGGAGTCATTCAATGGAATAAGACATATGGACAAGTGAAAATCGAGGAAACAGCTTTATCCCTCATAGAGACCATTGATGGGGGATTTGTGATCTATGGGCACAGATATGCAATTGGGCTTGAGTATGGACTGTGGCTCTTAAAAGTGGATAATAATGGAATCGTTCAATGGAGTCAGACCTATAACAGTGAAACAGACATTCTGACCGAGGGAGAGGATGCCATCCAGACACAAGATGGGGGATTCGCTCTAGTGGGCACAAAATGGAATACAAGCAGTGGACAAAAAGATGCCTGGCTTATAAAAACTGACTCGGCTGGGAAAATGCAGTGGAATCAGACATATGGAGGACCAAGCATGGATAAAGGATATTCGCTCATTCAACTGATGGATGGAGGATATTTCCTAGTGGGCAACACTCAGTCCTATGGTTCAGGTAAGGGAGATGCTTGGTTGGTGAAAACAGATGAAATTGGAAGAGTAAAATGGAATCGAACCTTTGGGGGACCTGAAGATGATTATACTAATGAGATACTCCAGCTTTCAGATCAAACCTACATACTGAGTGGGGGGACTGAGTCGTATGGAGCGGGAAAGAGTGATTTTTGGCTACTGAAAATCGATAATTTGGGAACCGTGATTTGGAATCACACGTGTGGAGGCCCTGAAGATGATTGGGGGAGAGGAATTGTTCAAACTAAGGATGGCGGGTTTGCTCTTATTGGTGATACCCATTCCGAGGGTGGGGAAGATACTAATATGTGGTTGGTGAAAACCAACGAGAACGGTAATGTTCAATGGAATAAGAGTTTAGGAGGAGCGAATATCGAGCAAGGCCGCGAACTGACAACGACTCCAGACGGAGGATTAGCACTTGTTGGTGAAACAATATCTTATGGGGCGGGTGGTCGTGATATGTGGATGGTTAAACTTACTCCACCAGCTAAGACTTTTACAGATGAAACGACATCTTCTACATCAACAATTGATACAACATCTAGACCAACTCCCAGTCCTGATATATTGAATTTTACTTTATGTCTCGGACTTATCATGATTTTCAAGAAATATCGAAGGAAGTAACAATCGTTTGTTGTTCACGCAGAATTACTGTTTTCTTATATACCCAGGTTCATTAATAGTCCAACCGCAATAGTAATAATTAAACGTAAATAGGTGGAATTGATAGTGAGAAAATATTTAGTTTACAGAATAGCGATTCTTAGTCTACTTCTAATTATTGGGTCACAATATTATTCCAACACTCTAAGGACAGCGGATAGTCTGAAGAGGATGGCACCCAATAATAATGAATTCATATTAACTGGAAAATTTCTTACAATAAATAACCCAGATCAAAATATTGAAGCCATCTACATTAAAGATGAAAAAATTCAGGATATTGGCACAAAAGAAGAAATATTCTCCCTATATAAATATAAAGCACCAATTACAGTAAAAAGCATGGGATCCAATACTATCTTACCCGGAATCATTGATGGACATACCCATGTAATTGGAAACACATGGGAGGATGGGTACGACATTGCGGAAGCTCAATATTTAGCACTATCAAACGGATTTACGACCATATCAGAGAAATTTGCTCATCAAGATTTAATTGACGCATTAAGGGAGGCAGAGGCGAAGGGAGAACTGAAATTACGGGTAAACATCTTTCCGAGTTATAACGATGCAATATTGGATGAAGAAAGAAAAAATATCATACTAGAAACATGGTTCCCAGAAAATCAGCCAATATTAAACAATAGCAAGTTAGTACGGATACCAGGGATAAAAATATTCGTTGATGGAGCTTTTATACCAGAAAGAGGAATGTGGGCAGTTTCAAACCCCTATTCAGAAGAAATGAAAGCGTACATCAGTGAATTCTATCCCGAGGAACTAATAAATGATTATGGAGACCTGTATTGGGAACAAGATACACTGAATCAAGTTGTGAAATTAGCTCAAGATAGAGGATTTCGGGTAGCGTTTCATGCTATGGGAGATCGAGCAATAGAGACAACATTGAATGCCATCGAATATGCATTAGAAGGAAACTCAAATGCGGAGTACAGACATCAAATAGAGCATAATAGCTATGTACGGCCCGATATGGTCCCAAGATATCAAGAATTGGACGTCTTAACCTCAGTCAGAGGATATTATCCTGCATGTGCCCAATCCGAATATCTAGAATTCTTTAATGACACGGCAGATTGGAATGTAAGACGGTATCAGCTACCAAACATAGTTTCATACTCTTATTTAGAAACTGACTATCCCTATGGGCCCATAAATCCTTTCACGCACTTGTTCGGACTAGTAACTCGAACAGGTATCCATGAAAATGGGACATTATGTGAACCAATGGATTGGGTCAAAAAATATGAAATTACGGTAGAAAAAGCACTGGAAATTATGACAATAGGAGGGGCATATGCAGTCTCACAAGAAGAATATCTCGGAACAATAGAGAAGAATAAATATGCCGATCTAATTGTGGTATCAGAGTCACCAACTGAAATAAGTCCAGAGAACTTGAAAGATATCACCGTGTTATTAACCATGGTTGGGGGGAAAATTGTTTATCAAAATGAGGATTTTACGTGGGAAGAGTCCCAATTAACACAGTCAGTATCAACACCAGAAACCAGCAGCACTACCGAACACAGTACAACGACAGACAAATCAAGTACCACGACCGAATCTAGTACCATTACACCCAGTTGGACATTTCCAGGACTTCTAGTAGTACTAATTGCATTGAGAAAAGTAAAAAGATTAATAAAAAGACCTAAAGGGAAGCTATAACTCTTATTGGATGATAAGTGTGATGAACGCTTTAAAACATCAATGGTCAAGGGTCTGACAAGGATTTGGATAGAGAATTAAGAAACTGGACAATTTGACTGTGAAGCACCTGAGCCTCCTCCTTAGAGAGGAGATAATTGTCATGAACTGTCGCATTCCGAAGATGGTTCAGCTTGAGGAAGAACCTCTTGAAGTCATACAGGCCATATTGAGCCACAACTCGTTCTAACCCAATTTTAAAGTTACCATCCAAGCCAAGAATCTTACGGATGGTAGAATGAGCATAATGAACATAGGCATTGAGATAAATCTGCTTGTCCGCACGAATGCCCTCATCAAAGCATTCTAACGCCTGGTCCCACAAAGACTCAGCATCAGGAGAGAAGGAGAGAGGGAGAGTAGCCTTAGAGGAAGATTCGGAAGGAATAAAAGGAGAAGGAGGAGAAACAGCAGAGGAACGATGATAACCAGGAGGAAGGGAAAGATTGTGCTCCACTTGATGCTGAATCTGAACCAAATCATCAGTCAGCAGAGACGAATTAGAGGAATCGAGACGCTTCTGGGCCTCCGTTAAGAAATAAGTAGCCTTAAGGAGTTCCCCATGACCGCTAAAATAATCCGCAATCCGCAACCAGATACGGACATCCTCAGGATTCCATTGAGGAGCCTCAAAAAAAAATTGAAGCGCCTCCTCGTCACGTCCCTCCTCTTTGAGAATAGACCCACGCAAAATCCAAAAATCAACAAGCAGAGACACATTATTATTACTTAATTCCTTGAGAGAGGCAAAATGCACAGGATCAATAGCTACATCATCCGCCGAAATAATTTCCTCAATAACAGCAATAATCTGGGGGCCATTCGGATGCGTCTCTAAGCTTTGAATAAACGCGGCAACCATCTGACGAGGGTTCTCCATAATTCCTCACAAAAATCAGATCACAGAATTACTAGCCTAAGTTGGCTTTTAAAGTCCAAAAATTTTCTCAAAAAAGGAAGGAATAAGAGGTTGGGGCCTAAAAAGCCAAAGATTTCATTGTCTTGGACGGTTAATGATAGATTTTATATTCCTCTGGTTTTACCATAATACTTTGTTAGATTCTTTATCGAAAGATATCAGCCATTATTTGCCCTTCTTTGTAATTCATTGTGGGTACTAGATCGATTTTAAGATTATTGAGGATAAATACAGACATCTACATAATAAAACATTTCCATCCTAAAAATAAATTATAAAGCAGCTAGTAAGGATGAAAAAGGCTAGTAAAATTATCAAACTTCAGGATGGGGTGATTATCGATTAGATCCACTCAACTCCCATCTTTTACGGACTAAGTTCTGTGAGTAGATCATTATTTGAAGAACTCCTATTTGAAAACCACTAAGAAAATCTGCATTAATTTCACCTTTGAGGATTAAACCAACGATCGATGACATTAAAACATAATACATGTCGTACATTATATATTAACTCAAAATAAGGTTGATACAGGAACAATGCTATTTGACACTAAGACTTAAATCTGAACTATGTTAAAATTACAGTATTAAATTCTGTGAAGCTCTATACATGAATTGGATAACCATTATTGTGTTAACTATGCTTTGCCTAAAATTAGAATGTGAATTAATGACAACTAATCACTGCCTTAAGAATGTTTATTCTAGCCTCTGCAATATCTGGAGGAATTATTATTTTAATTAGATTAAGCTGAAAAAAGGGGTAGAGGAAAAGGTAGGAGGATATTCGGGGGATTTGTTTAGTTCACTTTTTCAACTTGAAATTCTGAATCTAGAAATAATCAAATTGACTTCTGAAACTGAGGTAACATGATAGATCATGAAAAGGAAGAGAAGACACTTTTCCAAATACCAGAAAATGATTCTGGTGAACTTGAACCCTTTAAAAGCTCCTCTCGCTTATTAAAGAAGGATTCTGTTTATATCTTACTGGATAACACACTGAAAAAAATCTTCTTGTGGATTGGACAATCAGCTGATGTTCGTTCAAAGTTCATCGCATCTACAGCAGCCCAGAAATTGCGGAATTTGACAGGTTTAACCTATCGAGTAATCACTATTGATCAAGGTGGAGAATCAAAGGAATTTATGAGAGCATTATCACCGATGACTATTCCTGAGATTCTTGAGAGAGTAATTTGAAAACTTTACAAGCGCTTTGTAATATCACATAACTTCTGATATAAGGATCTATATGTATCAATATAGACATATCCAACGTGTAATGGAAATTATTCTGTTGGAGACCTTATACATATATATTCCAAAAAAAGGGGAGAAGAGAAGAGTTAGTGTCTTCGTTTCCGCAAAATGAGGAACAGGAAGGAAAGAGTAAGGATTAACACTCCAAGCTCAAAACCAGGTGTTCCACTAGTAGCGGTATCTTCAACCACCTGTGCCTTGAATAACCACGCCTCCGAACCAGATGTACCAGCAATTACAAGGCTT
>CP070760.1:486993-493036 GCA_020348965.1 Candidatus Heimdallarchaeota archaeon
AGACGACCGAATTGGAATCATTGGAGTTATCATTATAGGGGAAAAACATATGAAGATAGAATAATAAGTATTTTAGAAGAAATCCTTGACGATCTAAAAGCTAAGAAGAGAAGTAGAGAACTGACCAGTTTTTTTGAAGTTCTTTCACCAAAATAAGCTTTCGCAAAAATCAATCTAAATGAAAAAGGTTGATAAAAAAATGTTGCCTAACAAGAGGATTTTTTTAGAATATTCCTAGTTTTTTTCCTACTTCTTCAAAAGCACGAAGACCTTGGTCCAATTGATCTTTTGAAAGTGCTGCATTAGCTTGAACACGAATGCGATCCAATCCTCTAGGTACCATTGGGAATACAATTGGTAAGGCAAAGATACCGTAATCAGAATACAAAGAATTTGACGCTTTTTTTGCCTTCAAAGGATCACCAAAGATAATCGGAATTATTGCAGTAGTTGAAGCGCTTGTTATTTCATGGTTATAACCCATGTCAATTATTTGTTTTTTGAAATATTCTATATTTTCCCAAAGTTTCTTGACAATTCCGGGTTCTTCATGTTCAATTAAATCCAGAGCTTTAATTGATGCAGCTGCAGTTGCAGGGGGATGACTCGCAGATAAAAGGTACGAGCGAGTTTTATTTCTACACCACGTTACTAGCTCTTTAGAACCTACTATCGAACCACCCATTGTACCAAACGCTTTAGAAAACGTACCCATCTCAATGTGAACTTTACCCTGTAATCCATAATGATCTACAAGCCCTTTCCCAGAATAATTTCTACCAAGAACACCATCTCCATGAGCATCGTCCACGTATATAATTGCGTTGGAATAAGGTTCACATACTTTGTAAATTTCATCAAGGGGAGCATGGTCACCATCCATTGAGAATACTCCATCAGTTATTACCAAGATTCTCCGGGGATTCTCCTTAGAGAGTTTAGAAAGTTCGTCTTCAAGGGAGCCCGTATCACAATGTTCATAGACAGCTCTCTTAGCTTTGGTCGTACGAACACCATCAATGATTGATCCATGGTTTAAACGATCAGAAAGTATAACATCATCAGGAGTAGGAGCAAGTTGTTGAATGACTCCCTGATTAGCTGTGAATCCTGCTGATGTAATAAAAGCGGCTTCTTGTTCTTTAAACTCTGCAAGTCTTTTTTCCCATTGCTCATGTAAATCCATGTTGCCAGCAATTGCTCTAACTGAACCAGAACCCACTCCATGGGTTTTAACAGCGTTGATAGCTGCCTCTTTCATTTTCGGATGATTAGATAGACCGAGGTAATTATTTGAACACAACATTATAACTTCATTACCCTCTACGTTGCAAATTGTATCGCTAGGCCCCTCTAAAACACGATGTACCCACTCTCTCCCGGCATCAGTAATTTCTTTCATTTCAGTACTTAAAAACTTCATACTTTCTTGCATTTCATTTATCTCCTAAAATATTTGAGTTAATGTCCTTGAAGAATCATAAGCCAGAGTTTTATGGAAGTTTCAAAGAAATTTGTCTATTTAGATTTGACAAAGAATTTCTGGTTTTAAATACTCCGATAACCATTCTTGAGAGGATGTTAATAATGAATATTGGATTAAAATGATATCTGTGCACCTAAACTCTCTAATAATAATTTAACAATAGTAAAGGCTGTTATTTCAGACAAATCATAAAGAGGATTGAATTCAACGATATCCCAACTTATGTTTTTAGCATTTACTCCACTAAAAACTCCTGTAAGAATCCATATCAGCTCCCTCGTTGATATCCCTCCACCAACAGGATTTCCAACTGCAGGAGCAAAACTCGGATCAAGAACATCTAAGTCTACAGAAACGTGAATTCGATGATGTTTTTTGACAAGATTTTGTGATAAGTTCATTCCAAATTGAAATAAATCGGTTTGACGACCTAGATCATTAGTTGAAATAGTATTGATGTTGTTATTTTTTGCATATGCTAACTGACTTTCATTGAAATCACGGTATCCTAATACAGTAGCTCCTAAGAAGTCTGAAGCTTCCGAAGCCCTTCTCAATGTACACGCGTGGGATAGGTTGGATTCCGTTACATTATCATATAAATCTAGATGAGCATCTAAATAAATAAGATAGAAAGGAAGGTTTAATTCGTCGAATGCCTGACTTATCCCTATTGTTGCACTATGATCCCCACCAAATACCAAAAAGGATTGCTTGCTTTGAAGAAGATCAATGACTCCCTCTGAGGTCAATCGTAGACTCTTACGAAGATTTGTTGATATGATACCAATGTTTCCCCAATCCTGAATTCTGTAATAATTTTTTAGACTTAAACCCTTCTCTGTTACACATTCAAAATTCTCAGAATGAAGAATTCTCCTAAAGAAATCTGGTCCATGTCGTGCTCCATTCCTATAAGAGGAGGATATATCTATAGGAACCCCTAAAAAGTGATAATTTGGGCTATTATCAATCCAATCTCTTTTAATGATTCCACATAACATTTCAGATTCATGACAGGCAAATTCGATGTTTTTCACTTTAATTCCCGGCTTTCTATCTAATCAATCTTCATTAATTAATTTGAATAAAGGTTTTTCACAAAATTGAGAAAATGTCGAATGAAAAATCTAACAAATATAATGGAAATGTAAAAATCAAGGAAACCCCTAAGGAAAAAAATCGAAAAACTCAGTAAAAGAAAAGATATGTATCGGAGATTTTTAGACATATGAAGTTTAAACGTATGAAGCAAGTGAATGTTTATCCAGGTATGACTGTTGATGACCTATTAATCTCTATGAGAGATGGTGGATTTACGTGTCGAAAAGTAGCTTTAGCTACTGGTTTATTGGAAGAAATGATTTTGGATAACAATTGTACAGTTATTTTAGGCCTTGCTGGGGCTTTAATTCCAGGGGGAATGCGGAATATCATACGTACAATGATAGAAAAAGATATAGTGAAATGTATAGTAACAACAGGAGCAAATATCAGTCATGATCTCTTAGAAACATCTGGAGGCTCACATTATCATGGCTCAGAGCATCTAGATGATGAAAAGCTGAAAGAGATAGAAATGAGTAGAATTTTTAGTACATTGATCACGTATGAATCATTTGTGAAATTTGAGACAATGATCCAGAAAATTCTCGAAACCATGCAAGATGAGAAGATGAGTAGTCGTCAGTTCATATTTGAGCTTGGTAGACATGTAGACGACCCTCTGTCATTTGTGAGAGCGGCATTTCTCAAAAAAGTTCCAATTTTTTCCCCATCATTTTCAGATAGCATGCTAGGTGTTCAATCTTGGCTTTATTCTCAAAATGTCCCACTATTTATTGATGTTCTTAAAGACCACACAGAATTCTCTAATATAATTTTTGAGGCTGATCGTATTGGAGCCATGTTTCTGGGTGGTGGAGTACCCAAGCACTTTATTATGAATGGTTCTCAATTACATAATGGACTATCCTATGCAATCCAAATCACAATGGATCGTCCAGAACATGGAGGAGTTAGTGGAGCGAGTGTAAAAGAGGCGGTTTCATGGGGGAAAATGGCTTTAAAAGGAAAATGGATAGATATTATGAGTGATGTCACCCTTGTACTACCATTAATGATCTCTGGTGTCTTATCAAGGCTTTCAAAGCGGAATGGTTAATTCATGCAGGAAACTTGGCATATAGGGATTGATGACACTGATTCTGAGAGTGGAATGTGTACAACTTATTTAGCGACCCTGTTGGTTGATCTTCTCCTCACTTTTCCAGTAGAATTCTTAGATTTTCCAAATTTAATTAGATTAAATCCCAATATTCCGTTTAAAACTCGTGGAAATGGAGCTATTTCAATTTCTTTTATAGCATCAGAAGAAATCGTGGAAGACATTTGGAAAAAAACAGTTGAATTAGTAAAACTGAATGCTGATATCAATGATCCAAAAACCGATCCTGGTCTTATAATTATCAAGGGAGAAGTCCCTTTTGCGTTTCAAGAAATCTATCAACAAGCTATCTATACGGTTATCCCTTTAAAGAGAGTTAAGACTCTTCTTGAAAAACACCCAAACAAACATTTTTCAATAAAAGATGGGAGAGGTTTGATTGGAGCAACAGCAGCTATTGGGGCTGATCTCTTAAGTGATTATACATATGAATTCATCGCTTATCGTGACCTAAATCAGAGGAAATCTGAACGTTTAATTGATCCGAAATCTGTTTTAATAGCTGATAAAAAAATACCACTTACTTTCAACAATTATGATTATGAACATAAGAAAGTTATGATCACTCCTCATGGACCAGATCCTGTCTTTTGTGGAATTCGAGGCGAGACTTCCAGTGCTGTTATCCGAATGTGGGAATTAATTAAAATTTTGGAACCAATTCGCACAGTAATGATTTTTCGTACAAATCAACATACTCAAGTCCATTTCCCAAAGAAATATGTGGGGCAAGATCTGTTACCTCATCTTTCTGTAAAAGTACGAGGGATTGTGGTAAAAAAGCCCAAAGATTTTCCTGGTGGTCATGTTATCTTTACAATAAAATCAGGTAACACTTCAGTCGATTGTGCAGCTTATGAACCCACAAAACACTTTCGAAAAATCGTCAGAGAACTGATAGAAGGAGATGAAGTTCTAGTTTTTGGTGGTGTACGACCTGCTTCAGCTAAAAACCCTGTAACAATAAATCTAGAAGAGATTAAAATTATTAGATTAATCTCTCTTAAGGAAAGGATCACTCCAAAGTGTCCAATTTGTGAAGCTTCTCTTACTTCTGCTGGTAAAGACCAGGGATTGAAATGCAAAAAATGTTCATATAAGTCTCCAGAGAAATTATACTACTTCCAACAAAGAAGTCGCAAGATTCGGACGGGAGTTAGATATGTAATCCCTGTTTGTGCTCAAAGACACTTGACGAAACCTGTTTCTAGGAACATTCCTTTACAATTTCATCTTTCTTCCGAAACAGACTTTCAACAGGCTTTTTATGCCTTTTTAAAAAGAAGAAGTGAATTGAACAGCCATCCTGTTACAAGTAAGAATATTTTGGCTAAAAATGATCAATCTAACCTCTAGAATAGAAAAATCTTACAGAATTCTGTTTGTCTTATTTGTTTCAGAAGTCTTAATGTAAGCGTTATAATTACAGAAGTCAACATGAAAAATAAAAAATAATCTGAAAAATGTGTCTTTGGTAGTGAATCAAGAATATATTCAGAGATATAGATACTAAAATTCAAAAAAGGGAAGAAAAATGTATATTATTCAAGATATTACGAAAGTCATGATTAATTTCATCACCTCACCAATGGCTGTCATGCAATCATTCCCTCCAACAGAACCACCTCTATCATCGATATTTATTCTGATTGTGTCTTTCTTCGTATCATTAGCGTCTACTTTGGTATCTAGGAAGATGATCGATGTTGAAAAATTAAGAAGACTCACAAGAGAAACAAAAGAGTATAACAAATTACGTATGCAGATGTTAAAAACCGCTGATAGTAAGTTGAAGTTGAAATATGAGAGAAACGCTGATCGAATGCGGAAAGTACAATCTGAACTTACTATGATGAATATGAAGCCATTATTGATCATGTTTCTTCCATTAATATTATTCTTTGCGATTTTTTCAAATTTCTATTCTTTTTCTTTTGATGAAGTCACTCATACAGTCACAGGTAATCCTGGAATCCCAGCTGTGATCCCTTTTGGGCTTCCTGAACAACTCCTTTTTGCGATAGGAAAACTTGCTGAAGTTGATGGATGGGGTCGAGTTTTTGTACCGAACTATATCTGGTGGTATTTTGGGGGCAGCATCGTCTTTGGATCAATTCTACGAAAAGTCTCTGGATTACAACCTGACTGAAACCAACCATTCCAATAGGTGTACGAATAGAATGACAAAGAAAATTAGAAAGAAAAAAAGTCCAGGAGGGCGACTTTTGAACCATAAAATAAAGAATAGAAATCAAAAATCTCACTGTAGGATTTGTGGTACCTTATTACAAATCAGGAGTAAAAAAGATTCAAAAAGTAAAAAAAATGTT
>CP070760.1:493136-499160 GCA_020348965.1 Candidatus Heimdallarchaeota archaeon
TCCTCTCTCTCTTGATATCTCTTCAGCGATGGAGGTTAATCGTTGGCCTATACCTCTATGTTGCCATTCGAATTCTTTTGGACGTTTGCCTATTCCAACCAACCTTCCATAAACGTGGAGTTCTCGAATGATTGTTGCTGGAGGATCAAATGTTTCAGGTCGGAAAGCTCTTGAAGATGGCTCCCTAAGGCGTAAAAATCCGAAGAGAGTTTTTTTATCGTATGTCTCGAAGGAAATAAAATGCTCTATGCCATCAGACGCGGGATATTGATCAATGTGATATTCTTTTTCTTTTTCAATCCAAGTTGTGTCTCCTAAATTTGTCTGATGCCCCACCTCGCGACAGCGAATGCAGGAGCATCGCTCATTACGTTCTGTTAGAATTTCCCTTGCCTGTTCTCTCAAATTCCCTGAACGGACACCATCAACTATTAAGTATGAAGGGATATCTCGCTGAATGCGCTGAATACGGACAAATGTTGGAGTTATTGCTTTGATTGTTGCTATTACTTTTACAACATCTTCTGCGCTATAGGGGAGATAAGTACCATCTTCCCATAAATCAAATAACTGTGTATTCGGAAGAACTAACGTAGGATATATCTTAATAGCGTCAGGAACGTATCTGGGATCCGAGTATAGCCTTTCAAACATAGATATATCTTCATCAGGTGTCTGAAAGAGGTTTGGCATCATGTGAACCGTGATTTTCAGGCCTCCATCTCTAGCAAAACGAATTGCTCTTTCAACATCTACTAACGTGTGATGCCGTTGTATATATTTGAGGATATTAGAAGAAAGTGTCTGAAGGCCAATTTCACAGATTGTTCCTCCGAGCGCTAGCATTCTATTGACATGAAAATCTGTACAATAGTCAGGTCGAGTTTCAAATGTGATTCCAATATTTCTATTAGAACTCAACTCTGCGGATTTTTTTGCTTCTTCCAGATTGTTCGATGATTTTCCAGTGATTCCATCAATACATTCCCTTACGAAGTATTCCTGATACTCAGATGATGTTGCTAGAAATGTACCACCCATTATTACTAGGTGTATCTTATCAAGTGGATGTCCAATGCTTTTAAGTTGAGCTAACCTAGCTTGAACCTGTTTCTTTGGAATAAAATCGTTTTGAAACCCCCTCATTGCCGCAGGTTCCTTACCTGTGTAGGATTTTGGCGCCCCATCGACTTCTGGGCAGTAAATACATTTTCCAGGACAAGGGGATGGTTTTGTCATCACTGCAACAACAGCAATTCCGCTGATTGTTCTTACTCGCCGTATCTGTAGAAATTCTATTAAAAAGTCTTTATCATGTTCAGCTAAGTTTGTTGAATTGAGAACGAAATCCACGATCTCTGAATTTCGAATAAATCGTTTTAATCCATACTGTTTAGCAATTTTTCGCTTTAAAGTCTCAAGCTTATCTCTAGAGGGAGCTGCTTCATCCACAATAGATTGAACAATTTCTATCAAAGCCCTTTGCAGGTTTTGAGGCGTTGTGGACAAGTTCAAATACTCCTTCTATCCAGGAGAGAAACTTGGCAAGGAGATTAATAGAATACAAATGGAAATTATTGTATGAATCAGAAGAATAATGATCACATTTTTTCTCTCATCTATTTTCTTTAGAAAATAGGGGAAAAACCAGTAAACAGTGAATGGACAGGGAGCTACAACATTCCCTTCATCATCTACACTAGCTATCTTTGCTGTTTGACCAGTAACGATGTACAATATGAACAATAAAAAGTTTATAAAATGTAATCCGAATAATCCAACTGCTAAGCGATCCATGTTGCCTATTATTAAAGCTACAATAATTCCAGTTCCTAAAGTCAAAGTACCTGTATCTCCAATCAAAATCTTTGCAGGATACCAGTTAAATCTTAATAATACTAAAAAACCACCTAATAGGGAGGTCACAAAAAGAGTTACAATAGGATCATTTACAAAAAATGCTGCAACGAGGATTATCATGAGAGAAATGACTCCGTTCCCAGCTTCTAGTCCATTGAATCCAGCTAGCATGTTAAAAGAGTTGAAGGCAAAGTTTATCGCTAGTGGTATTATTACAAGGCTGTATAGGTTGATATATCCTACATAGGGTAGATTAATCAAGTTTCCTAAATCAATGTCCCCGAGAATCCATAAATTAATAGTACTCTTACCAACATTAAGAGCCATCAATGGAATGGCTGGTAAAAAACCTAGAAGGATTTTATCTCGCCATTTAATTTTAAATACGTCGTCTAAAAATCCAATTAATCCTGCAATAACAACACTTAGAAGTCCTGCTAGTAAAGCTTCTAATATTTGAGAATCCTCCTGGTTAGGGAGAAAATATTCCCACGCGAAGAGAATTATAAGAACAGTGAAGATAAAACCTAGTAATGGTGCTAATCCTCCTGGCTCGGGGATATTGGGGTGATTAGTTTTATGTGCATCAATTGTAGTAATCCCACGATTTAAGGAGGCATTTATTACCCATGGAGTGACAACCCATGTGATGATGACTGAAAATATAAAAGATAATATAGCTATTATGATCGTTTCCAGTGATGGCATTTTTTAGACCTTTTTTCTTGTCAATCAGACGAAAAAAAGTATAAATTAAAAGGATATAACTATCGATCATAATTAGAATTAACTGAAAGATCCTGAATTCACAACTTTTGGAGAAGTTAAGATGCGTTGTATAATCCCAGCTGCAGGGCAAGGAACTAGACTTCGTCCTCAAACCCACACTAAACCGAAAGCACTTCTATCATTGGGGAATAAACCCATTATTTCTCACATTTTAGACAATGTTGTCAACGCGAACATTAAAGACATCGTTATAGTTGTAGGTTACGAAAAAGATCAGTTAATTAATTATGTTAAGGCAAATTATGGAGATTCCTGTAATTTTTCTTTCATAGAGCAAAAGAATCGGAAAGGATTAGGTCATGCTATCTATTCTGCTTCTGAATATTTAGATGGTGACCCCGTCTTAATAACCCTTGGCGATAGTCTGTACGAAAATTCGTTTTCTCACATGTTAAAGGAATTTAATGATTTTCCTGATTGGAATGGAGCTATTGCTGTTAAATCAGTTTCTAATCCTCAAGCTTATGGAATTGTTTATACTGACAAAGAAACTAACTCCATAGAGAAATTAGAGGAAAAACCTAAGAATCCTAGTTCCTCACTTGCAATTACTGGAGTTTATGTTATTCGAAATTCTTTGGATTTAAAAAAAGCTTTAAATGAACTTATCACATCAGAACAGATTGGTGCTGGAGGGGAATTTCAATTAACTGATGCCCTACAGATAATGATAGATAAGGGCTTGAACCTAGGAACAATTGACTCGGGGAGGTGGTTTGACTGCGGGCAGAAAAAAGCGCTTCTTGCAGCTCATAAATTTGTTCTAGATAAAAGTGACACTTCCTTTATAGAAAGTGGGTTAGAAAATACGATAACAATCTCTCCAGTCTCAGTTCAAGAAAATTGTCGTATCTCTAACTCAATTATAGGTCCCTATGTGAGTATCGATAAAAATACAGTCATTGATAAATCAATTCTATCATCCTCGATTGTTGGAAGATCCTCTCACATATCTAATTCAATCCTTCATGACTCTTTAATAGGAGATGAAGTCAAATTAATCGGAAGGGGACATGATCTGAATATTGGTGACCACTCCAAAGTCCAGTTTTTTTGAGGAGGAAAATAATGAAACCTTCAATACGTGAGTTTCAAACACTAATGACTACCCTTTACGGTGATCGAGATAGGAAGAGAGGTATTGAGAAAACTCTTTTATGGATGCAAACGGAGAGTGGAGAACTATTAGAAGCATTCTTAAAAGGGGATTTGGAAGGATTAAAAGAAGAAGTAGCTGATGTTCTAGCTTGGCTATGCTCTGTTTGTAATCTCCTTGAAATTGATTTAGAAGCCGTTGCTTGGGAAAAGTATCCATTTAAGTGCCCTAAATGCAGTTCTAGTCCTTGTAACTGTATTTTCCATTAAAATTTAAGAACAGAATTACTCTGAATTTGATCTTTCATAATCCTTCTGCTTTTGATCGTATTCTTCACGGGACATAATTTTTCTTGCAGGAGCTCCAATCACGACATGATTACTTGGAACGTTTTTAGTGACTAACGAGCCAGCACCAATGACAGCTCCTTCTTCGATAGTAATTCCCCCTAGGATGATGGCTCCAATCCCAATAACAACATTATCCTCAATAAATGTTGAAATTAATCTGTTACTCATTGGATATTTGTCATTTGCAAATTGGACGCAAGGTCCAAGGAAAACATTATCCCCAATTGTAATTTTAGGTGGAATAAAGTTATTGGATTGAACTCTTGCATTTTTTCCAATCGAAACCCCGCTATCAAGAACTGAACCACTTCCAATTATGCTTCCAGCCCCTATATGACAATTTTCCCTGATCACTACACTAGTTCCTGTTTCAACATTATCTTTTAGAGAAGAATCCTCATATATTGTAGTAAAAGGCCTTATGTGATTTTTTTTCCCAATTATGGAACCTGTTGAAACTTCATCAAAGAAGTTATCAAGATTTGTGTTGATTTCCTTTGAAAACAGGTCTCGTGATTTTCCTCGCTTAGGATATCCAACCAATACATACGAATCAATAATGGTCCTTTCATTAATTGTGGAAGGGCCATAAATGCGAGCGGAGGCTGCTATAAATGCTGAGTTAAAGCTTGCCATTTTAGATCGAAATTTTTTGTTCTCAGTCACATGTTAGTCCTCATATTTGTTTAATGAATCCATATCTCGCGAAATATGATCTGAATTATTTGGCTCATTTTTTAGTGTGTTTAAATCGATTGATAGAGATTCTGTTGGTAAAACAATGTATACTAAATAGGATAATCCAGTAACTGCAAGAAAAAATAAGATACCCAAATAACCTTCAAAGAGATTGAAAGGTAATAATGGAGTAAAGAATAAAATAACAAAGCTTATGATTATCGCCGATAGAATCGCGATACATATTCCACGAAGCAAGTCAATCAACAATACTTTCTTCTCCTTCACGAAAAGGCATAACTTCACATATCTTCATTGAAAAATCAAGTGCTTGAACAGAGTGAGTTAGAGCTCCTACAGAGATAATGTCAACTCCAGGAATGAAATAATCTTCAATATTTTGCTCAGTAATACCACCGCTAATCTCAATCAGAGGAGGATTTTGCTTTGACTTTGTTCTTACAATTTCAATTGCTTCACGAATATCATTGATAGAAAATTCGTCAAGCATAATTATTTCTGGTGAAAATTTCAAAGCTATTTTCAATTCTGCTATATTTTCCACTTCAATGTCCACTTTTTTAGAGAATGAAGTTACTTCTTTTGATTGATTTAATAGAGTTGTAATGGCATCTTCTTTTAATAACTTAAGGTGATTCTCTTTAATTAAGACGGTATCCGATAAGTTCCATCTATGAGGGTCTCCTCCTCCAGCTTTTACTGCATATTTCTCAAAATATCGAAAACCAGGGGTTGTTTTTCGTGTGGAAGCGATTATCATCTTTTGACCTGATTTATGAACCTTGTTCACAAGGTTTCGTGTTTGTGTAGCAATTCCCGAAAGACGCATCATCAAGTTCAAGATAGTACGTTCTGTTACAAGAATCGGTCGACTTAGCCCATGTAATAGTAACACTTCATCACCCTCTCTAATTGCCTCACCATCTTTGAATGGGGTAGAAACCTCAACATTTAAAGATTTTAATAGGATTTTTACAAATTTCAGTCCACAGAGAATCCCCTCTTGTTTAGAGATTACTTTGGCCTTTACAGGCACATTTGGAACCAATTCACTCGTAACATCACCATATTGGATGTCTTCATGAAGAAATTGAACTAATCTTTGTTCTAACAATTTTGAAGGAATATAAGACATATATTTAACCCCTCTACCTAGTCGGAAAGTTCGAGCATTCGCTCGATTGTTAATCGGGCTTTGCTAGCAATTTTTGGTGGAATTCGGATCTGATA
>CP070760.1:499260-505155 GCA_020348965.1 Candidatus Heimdallarchaeota archaeon
TTAACAATATTAAATCGCTTGATTTTCGAAATTAAAGCTTATATAAGTTTGTCAACTATCTTTAAAAATATTTAGTAATCAACCACTGATGAAAGGTCATTACTCTAGGCTTCGTCATGTTGTTAGATTGATGATGTAATATGGTTAAATTATCAGAATCTGAAAAATTAATCCTTTTATACCTTTATATTCGAGATAAACCAATTACTGCTGGACATCTTTTCCAAGTATTAAGTGATGATTATGGTTTCTCCCGAACTAGACAATCATTACACTCAATGGTAAAGAAACTTAAAAAGAATGCATATATCTCTTGGGAACCTCACAGATTAGTTGAACTCACAAACAAAGGTAAAAAATATGCAGAACACTTACATGTACACCGTCACTTACTTGAGGAATACTTCAAGAAAACCTTAGATAATCTTTCCGATGAGTCTGTAAGGAATGAAGCATTACGTTTAACTCCGATTGTATCCTGCGACTTCATTGAAGCTATTGACAGCAGCGAGTTTCATGAAGATGACTGTACATGTGGATTGAGAGAACGGCAGGAAAAATCATGAGGTGGTGGTGAAATGTTTCCAGAGCAGGTACTTGCGATAATCTATAGTTTAATTGCATGCACAGCTACTTCTATTGGTATGATTATTATCTGGAAGTATAAGGAATGGGGCGAAAAAAACGTCATTTACTTTATGAGTTTTGCTGCAGGGCTCCTACTGGCTGTTTCAATATTACATATTATCCCTGAGTCATTTGAATTAAATTCAAGTGCTCCATTGTGTTTATTGGTTGGATTTTTATCTTTTCATGCATACGATAGAGTAATAGATAATCACTCATTTAATAACCATGATAGAAAGTCAGCTCGCCTTTATAGTCTTGGAATCATTACAGCGTGGGGGATTGGTATTCACTCCTTCATTGATGGGGTTGTCTACATGATTACTTTCAGTGTCAGTATGTTTACAGGAGTAGTTACGTCAACTGCAATGGTTTTTCATGAGATTCCAGAAGGAATCATTACATTCTTACTTCTTAGAGAGGCTGGATTTAGTGAGAAAAAGTCATTAGCATATTCATTTTTAGCAGCAGCGATTTCTACTCCTCTAGGAGCGATTATTGCATATCCATTTGTGAATAATCTTGATAACACACAGCTTGGAATACTGTTAGGACTCTCTGCTGGTGCCTTGTTGTATGTGGGGGCAAGTAGGTTACTACCTGAGTCTGAAAGTGGGTCCGTCAAATACAGTTTACTTACACTTGGTTGTGGAATTACTTTAGCCATAATAATAATCTTACTCGGCCACTAGCGAGTCGCTAGTTGTAGTTTAAATTTTAAACATCCAAAGTGTTAGAGAAATGATTGCCATGCCTACAATTATTCCTAAAGAAACCATGTGAGATTCGTCTGTATTTTTTGCAGAAGGTAATAACTCATCAAAGCTAATAAAGACCATAATTCCTGCGACAAAAGCTAAAATTGCTCCTAGTACTTCAGAGGAGAGAAATGGAAGTAAAATTGTAGCCGCTAATAACGCTCCAATGGGTTCAGCAACGCCACTAAGGAAGCTCACTTTAAATGCATATCGCCTGTTGACTGCAGCTTGAAGAGGAATTGAGACAGAAAGACCTTCGGGAATATTATGCATAGCAATGGCTAGAGCTAGGACTATTCCAAGTTCCACTGACTCCAATGTTCCTGCAAATGTAACTAATCCTTCGGGGAAGTTGTGAATAGCTATTCCAACTGCTGAGAGGATCCCAATTCGATGGATCTTCTTTCGTAATTCTGAATCTTTGTCTTGGTTCGCTGCATTAATATCCTCTGTTTCTTCCTTGTAAGTGTGAGGAAGAAGGATATCAATAAGAAAAATGAATAAAATTCCAATAAAAAACCAGATGTTTCCCCAGAGAAAATCTAACTCCTCTATTGCACTTGGTAATAACTCAATGAACGCAACTGCAATCATAGCACCTCCAGAGAAACCTAATCCGATAGCAAGAAACCTTCGTGAGAGATCTTTCTTTAAAAAGGCAATTCCTGCCCCAATAGTGGTGGAGAGTCCAGCAAAAGTGGTTAAAAATAGAGCTATTATTATTTGATCAAAAGAAACCAATACAATATCACCATCTAGTTTGTACAGTAGACATTCACAATTTATTTTTTCACCTTTGCGATTTGAATATCAAAATCAACATTTCTTCCCCTTTGAGGATTCTCAAAAACTTATTTCTTTCAAATTTCAGCTCCCCAGAAATCGATAGGAAGATAATTTTTTTTCTGGAGACACATTCTAATGGGTATAAATGCAGTTAAAAGAGATGTCCCAAAGACACTTTTTGGAAGGACTTACAAACCATATTCTGGTGCTTTTTCGACGGAACCTACTGGAGTAAAGAGTGGTCGAAAGTTTGCTCCACGAGTAATTAAACCGACAACTAAACGTATTTTTGACGATTTGGAGCAAGTAATCTCTAAAACCAACCTTCGTGATGGAATGACCCTCAGCTTCATCCATAACTTAAGGTATGGGGATTATGTAATCAACGAAGTGATGAACACAGTCGCCAGTATGGGTTTTAAGGATTTAACTCTCGCTTCCTCGGCATTGTTTCCGAATCACAAACCTCTTATCGAACATATTCATTCTGGGGTCATCGGGAGTATCTCAGGCTCTATGAATGGGCCAATTGGCAAAGCTGTTTCTACAGGAGAGACTCCTTCTATTCCTACAAGTTTACGGTCACATGGTGGACGAGCACGCGCGGTTGAGACAGGTGATCTCCACCTTGACATCGCGTTTATTGCTGCACCTGCAGTAGACGAGCAAGGAAACATGAATGGTTGTCAAGGACCGTCAGCATACGGAGCGTGTGGGTTTGCGAATGACACTGATTCAGTCTTTGCCGATACTGTAATTCTAGTAACAGACAATCTCCTGACCGATGAACCAGTGTATCCAGTAGTGATTCGGGGATCAAATGTTGATTATATTGTTACAATTGATAAGATAGGTGATCCTAATAAAATTGTGGCTGGTTCTTTAGGGAAACAATTTACTAAACAACATTTAGATATTGCTGAGCAGGTAGTCCAGGTTACAGAAGCAACAGGCTATTTGAAAGATGGTTTATCATTCCAAGCTGGTGCTGGAGGTGTCTCATTAGCTACAACTCAATTTATTAACGAGGTTATGACAGAGAAAGAGCTACTAGGTTCTTTTGTTCATGGTGGGACAACTGAAGCTGCCGTCAAACTATTAGAAGATGGTTTGTTTAAGTGTATATATGATGGACAATCTTTTGATCTTGTAGCTGTAAGGTCTTTGAGGGAAAATCCAAGACACATTGAGAGCTCAGCCGATGCGTCTTATAATATCTGGAAACCAGGTGGTCCCTTGGCAAATTATGTTGATGTCGTAGCATTAGGAGCCACAGAAATAGACATCGATTTTAACGTCAATGTTAATACACATAGTGATGGGTTACTCTTACATGGTATTGGTGGTCATACTGACGCAGCTGCGGCGAAAATGACTATAATAACATGTCCAATTGCGCGGAAGGTACCAATTGTCCGTGAGAAGGTCACAACAGTCTCCACACCAGGTGAAATGATTGATGTGGTGATTACTGATGCAGGGATTGCAGTTAATCCAAGAAGAAATGATCTACAAAAGAGATTTTTAGAAGTGGGAATTGATGTGAAAGACATCGCTGAGCTTCGTGATATGGCTTACAGCCATGCTGCGCCTTTAGAGCCTGATTTTTCTGATGAAATTTGTACAGCTGTTGAGTTTCGTGATGGTACCTTGCTTGATGTCATCTATAAGGTTAATGTTTAATTAAATTCTTATTCATCACCCTATTTACGATAAAAACTCTTGAAGAAACTGTAAAACACGAAAAGCTATTTCTTGCCGCATATACTTTCGGGACAGATCACTTTGGATAGATAACTTTCTTACTTGAACTTCTGTCGCAGAAGCAGCTGCTATAAAAACTTCACCTGCCCGTTTTTTTGTCCTTCGTTTTACTAATTCTGATGATGTAAGCAAACCTGTTTCTGCAAGACCAACCTCTGCTCCAGAAAAGTCTCGTATTTGTTTTGCTAGGTTTTTAGCAGCGTCTGGCGAAACTACTCCATATCCTCCAAAAGATAACTCTTTACGTGGAAGTCCAAGTTTAATTTTCATCTCATTTGAGTAAGGGGTTATACCCAAGATAAAAAAGTTTGAGGCACCACTTGAACCAGTTAATAAATCAGAGAGAAGTCCACAGGTGGTTAACTCAACTGTTGCAATAGTAATTTCCTTTTGTTGAATAAGGGGAATGATTTTCATCCCTGCAAACTTATGAAGGAGTTCATAAGAATTTGTCAAGGAATTAACCGAATATTCAACTGATGTTCCAATACTTTCTTGTAGTTCTGCTAGGAAATTGATTTTCTTATTTGGTTCCATTTTTTCGAAATTTCCACATTCTTATTTGTTTGGTACTCATCTATCAGTCTTTGTTGTAAAGTCTCATTTCGCTGAATTTCTGGTAAAAGGACTTTTAGGATTTTTTGTGCAAGAATTTGGTCGTTGTTTGCTGTCAGTGTCAATTGGGTAATTGTCTGAATAGCAATCTTTGTTGCTAGCCATTCTGGACTCTGGTGATATAAATTATTCTCTTTTAAATACTGTAGAATAATAGGATGAATATCTTTTTCTTGAGATGGAAGATCTTTGGAAAATCTCTCTCTAATCTGGGTAGCGTTACGAAATCTAAGATGTTCAGGCATTAATAGAAAACTGACTTGTACGTGGAAAGCAGCTGAAAGATATTTATTGAGAAAGCTGGAAAAGCTTTTTTCCGAAAAGACTTCTTTCCTTCCCGCTACAATATAATTGGTCTGAAAAATTAAGGGTATCAGTTCCTCTAAAGGTTTTGAATAGTAGTTTGGATCTAAAACTTTTTCAAATACATCCATCCCCATAATAAAGGTCACATTATTGCTCTTATTGAGAGATTTTTCAGAAGCGGTAATTAATTCGATGTACCGAGCAACATTCGAGAGACCAATCGTAATAGGGAGCCCTAAATCAAATTCTGAAAATAGTTTTTCAAGCATTACGACTCGATGCCCTAATAACGACCTTTTCGTAACATCTAGTTTTTTGTCCACATGTGAGAGGGACAGTAATAGGATAAGATGAGACATTTCATGAGGGCTACTTTTAGAGCGAAGGTCTATCGCTTTTGAAAGTAATTCCAAATGAGATACTGTAGGTGGATCGAATGAACCTTGCATTATGAGGTAATTAAAAGAACGAGTCTCTTCAGTTCCAATATCAGGAGGAATTCTAGTTATCTGCTCTATCAGGGGCCCTGAATTGTTATATCGGCACTGTAAGTCTTGTGCCTTCCATTCGATTTCGATTACTTTTTCAAGCATCAAGAACCCTTTTAACAATAAGATTGAAATATCCTAAGGAGCTAAAAGCCCCACGCGTCCAGGCCTCGCATCCGTCGAATTTCAAGAATTTGGCCAGTGTGTGTAATTCCATGGTTGAAATGCATTATGAAAGCTTTTCCAATGCCTTTATTCTCCCAATTAGGTGGGAAACCCGATGTGTCAAACTTCTCATCAAGCCAATCTTCTGTCTTTGTAGCTAAAACAGAAACAATTTCGCTGTTCAATTGCTTAAATTTCTCAAACAGATCTTTTAGAGTATGATCCTCGGGAAAATTCCCATCAGTGGTTATTCCATAGGTTGGAATTAGATCCTCAAAAAGGAGAGGTTTATTACACAGTCTGTGAAGACCGACGATATCATGATCCACCAATATATGGCCAACTATCCATCCTATCGCAGGAGAACCAATGTCTGGCCTCCATCG
>CP070760.1:505255-511010 GCA_020348965.1 Candidatus Heimdallarchaeota archaeon
TGAAAGGCATCACACCATCGCCAGATGCAAAATATGCTGTATTTGAAGAACTAGTAAAGCAGCAAGAAAAACACGATTTTTGGTTCAGTGGTGAAGGCAAGAATGATCCTTTCGAGATAATGGAAGAAATGAGAAATACGATGAAAGCTGGCGTGTTCGTTTACCGTGAAGAAGGATCATTGACTGAAGCTCTCAATAAGATCAGAGAACTTAAACAAAAGTTCAAAGAAGGAGTATATCTAAAATCTAAAGTCAAAGAATACAACCGAGAGTTGGAATGGGTTCTTGCGCTCGAAGGTATGCTAGACCTATCTGAAGCGATTTGCCTGGGTGCCCTTGAACGAAAAGAGTGCCGTGGTAGTCACTGGCGACTTGATCACCTGAAAAGAGACGATGAAAACTTCCTAAAACACACGTTGGTGAACTATGTGGATGGTGAGGCCAAATTGAGTTATTTGGATGTTATCATTACTAAATGGCAACCGGAGGAACGCAAGTACTAAGGTGAAGATGATGAGTGAAACACGAAAAATTACTTTCAAGATAAAGCGATTTAATCCTGCAGTGGATCTTGAACCCTTCTGGGATACTTTTGAGCTGGATTGTAACGAGGGGACAACGGTACTGATTGCCGTACAAGAGATAATTGCTAAGCACGATGGTTCCATTGCCATGAGGTATAATTGTCGTGCAGGAGTGTGTGGTTCCTGTGCTGTTCTTGTTAATAATAAGTACCGATTGGCTTGTGAGACATTGGTGCTTCAACTTAACAAAAAAGAAATCAAATTGGAGCCATTGCCGTTCCTTCCTGTAATTAAAGACCTTGTCGTCGATATGGAGCCATTTTATGAGAAACTACACGCAATTGAACCATTCTTGATCCGCGATCATTCGAAAGATCCAGAGACAGAACTCATCCAAAGTCCTGAAGACTTTAAGATTATTGAAGAAGCTACAAAGTGTATTCTTTGCGGATCTTGTCATAGTGCATGTGTGTCCGTGTGGACGGATAAAAATTACTTAGGCCCTGGTGCCCTTCTTAAAGCGTTTCGTTTCACCGCGGATACCAGAGATGAAAATACTAAAGAACGGGTCAATAGAGTAACCGCTGAAGACGGGGTTTTTCGATGTCATACAGCCTTCAATTGTGTTGAGGCTTGCCCGAAGGAATTAAATCCTACCGAGGCCATTCAAGCATTAAAGCGCCGATCAGCTAAGCAAGCGCTCAAATTTTGGTCTCGTTGAACCAATATCCATTTCAGTTCTAGTTGCACTTCGTATAGAAGTGCCTCCTTTTTTTCTTTCAATGCTTTTTTAGAGTCTTAGAATTGTAGCATTCAATTATAACCTTTTTAGAAAAAAGAGGAGGAAAAAGAGGGTATTTTGAGTCGGTGGCTTATAATTTTGGATTATTTCCTTTGTTTTGATATTCCTACGATTTTTAGAACTGTAAGAGTAAGACCAACAAATATTATAAAAAATTCAAAACCTGGAGTAAATAAGGTCGCTGGTCCTGGGGAACTCGTTGACGTGGTTGAGGATTGAGTAGTTTTGGAGGAAGTAGATGAATCAGTTGTTTTAGTAGGAACAGTGGTAGTAATGGATGGTGGTACTGTGGGTTTAGTGGTTGTGGGAGGTTCTGTGGGTGTGGTTGTTGTGGAAGTGGTTGTTGAAGTAGGAGGAATAGCTGTGGTAGAAGGCTCGGGTAGTAGAAGAGCAAATTCAAATAAGATTACTGAAAAATCCGAGGTACTTATTAGAGCTAACGGGACAATATGAGTTTCTGGGTATCCTAGAGCGGTGTATTCAATGAATGTCAGTTGAATTAACGCTCCAGTAAATTGGTAGTGAGTTCCATGATACCCCTGTATCCAGTTATGACCAGTAATGAATGGATCACTAAGCATCCAATAAATAGTTGCCTCATCTAGATTATGAGAGAAAAGCATAGCTGCTTCCCACGTTGAGGGATCTCCATTTCCATCGAAAAGGATTAGTAGGTAGAAGTTATCAAGTGCTTCGACTTCCGATTCCAATGTAATAGAAACAATTGATCCTTCAAAGGTAACGTTGAGGATGTCAATTTGATCAGACGTTGCATAGATATCGGCTGAGGTTTCAGTGAGTATGAACAGGAACGACATAATAACAAAGGAAAAAACTAACATGAAAAACAATTTTTTCCTGAGTAGTTTCATTTAGATTCCTCAACGAAGGTTTACACAGTAGGACTTTCCCAATCATCAGTCGATGTGATACCACCGTCCACCCATGTCCAAATGATCTTTTGATATGTAAAGGAAACAGTTTCCATCAGGGCATGATCGCCGCCAGAGTATTCCATGATTGAAGCAACAGCTGCATTTTGGAGTTCGATGGTATAGTACTGCTCTTCACCTCCAGATGCTGGATCAATACGATACCATCTAATAGTCACATCTACGAGGTTCTCATTTGTTACAAGTGCTTGAAAAAGCAACGGAGTTGCTTGGTCAATTTCTTTGACAATTGTTAAGGGAGAATGCACTCTCTTTCCAGTTGGGTACCCAGTAGCAGCATCTATTGGCATGACCACGCTATGCGAAAATCCCAATACATCAATTGTCCCTTCTCGGCCTGCTCTCATGGAACCCCCATTAAAATCTCCTTGATTGGCTCCTGTGATCCACATGTTAATTGTCTCGTCATATTCCATTGCTTCGGTATTCATTCCTTCCGCGTTAACTTGTTGCCCGCTTAAAACGGCCACTAAAACACTAGCGAGTATTCCTAAGATTACCGCTAGGACAAACAAATTTCGTTGCAAATTTCGTGATTGCATTATCTTTATCATCTCCTTTAGGATAACACTTCTTGTCTAGAGTTTCCTCTTCTAAAAAGATTCCTAAATGGATTCGCTATATTCATTATATAAAGAGAATTCCTAGTTTCTTGTTTTGGGATTATTTTAGGAAATATTCGGCCTTTCAATGGATCTAGTAGAGATAGATCCCAAACGAGGCTATAGTTTATATTGTAATCATAAATTATCATCAGCTTAGAGAGAGAGGATTTTTATTGTTGCGAAGAAATCTATTTACTCAGTTTTTCTCTTAATTTCAGCAAAAAAATTGTGATAATAATGTCAGATACGTTCGATAACGCAATAATAGAAGATACAGCTGTTAAATTACTAAGATTTGCGGCCACTCAGTTGCCAAGTGATGTTTCCAAAGCCTTAAAAAACATGCACGAACAGGAGGTTAACCCACCGAGTAAGGCTGCTTTGAAAACAATTGTAGATAACTTTACTATGGCAGAGACTGCCACACCGCCTCTACCTCTTTGTCAAGATACGGGGATTCACATCTACTACGTAAATATCGGTGAAAACTTCCCTAAGATCAAGGGGATCGAAGAAACTCTACGTAAAGCCTCTGCACGCGCAACTGAGGAGGTTCCACTCAGGCCGAATGCTGTGAATCCGATTGTTGGTGGTAATACAGGAGACAACACAGGAAGGCATATTCCGTTCATCAACTATGATTTCATTCCAGGAGCAGATTACTTAGAGATTACAGCGTTTCCCAAAGGCGGCGGATCCGAGAATATGTGTGCACTGGGTATGCTAAAACCAGGGCAGGGCATTAACGGAATCAAAAAGTTTGTCATTGATATTATTATCAACGCTGGTGGTCAGCCTTGTCCTCCAGTTGTTGTTGGCGTAGGTATAGGTGGTGGCGCGGACATTGCACTCAAACTTGGGAAGAAACAACTCCTACGTCCCCTCGGTCAAAGACATTCTGATCCTGAGATAGCTAAGCTTGAAGAAGATCTCTTGAAAGCAATCAATATGACTGGTATCGGATCTATGGGTTTAGGTGGCGAGGTATCTACAGCGTTAGATGTAAAAATTGAGTTTGCTCATCGTCATCCAGCCTCATTACCAGCCGCCGTGGCTATTCAGTGTTGGGCCGCGAGAAGAGCGACTGCTCGTATTTATCCTGATAAGCGAGTAGAGTTTGTAACACATAAGGAGGTTTAACCATGGCTGAATTTCATTTTACTACTCCAATTTCCAAAGAAGATGTTCAAAAAGTTAAAATTGGTGATGTAATCTATGTAAGTGGTACTGTCTTTACCGCTCGTGACGAAGCACATGAAAGAGCCTTACATTTGGCTGCAAAGGGTGAGAAAATGCCCATTGATTTCGAGGGTCTTGCAGTTTATCACTGTGGTCCTGTTGTTAGACAGGTCGGAGATGAATGGGAAATTGTTGCAGCTGGTCCGACCACTTCCACCCGAATGGATTTATTTGAAGATGAGTTCATTAAAACTTTCAATGTGAATGTCGTTATTGGTAAAGGCGGCATGGGTGATCGAACAGCGAAAGCAATGAAAGAGTATAAAGCAATATATACTGCTTTCGTTGGTGGTGCAGCCGTTGTGGCTGCAAGAGGGATAAAACGTGTCAAGGAAGTGCATTGGCTAGATCTTGGAACTCCAGAGTGTTTATGGGTTTTAGAAGTGGAAAAATTCGGTCCATTGATCGTAGGTATCGATGCAAACGGTGACAGTCTGTTTAAAGATGTTGCACAAAAAGCTCAAGAAAACCTGGGTAAAATCGGTGAGTTTTTAGGCGTTACATTTTAATGTGCGAAAAGCCAAACTCATCATTCACCCTTTTTTTTTAAAAAAAACTTGGGCAAACTGGAGGTTTAAACAATTCGACTTCTCGAATATGAAAGTAAAGAAATTTTCAGTGAATATGGAATCCCCCTCGCTGAACGTCTTGTTCTCGCAAAAGGGGAGGATATCAACGAAAAGATAAGTCAATTTTCTTTTCCTGCGATAGTCAAAAGTCAGATAGCAGTTGGGAGCCGAAAGAAACGAGGACTCATTAAGATCGCTCAAACCAGGGAGGAAGCTTTCACCATGTGTCAGGAGTTCTTTAGCAGAAAGGTTGGGGAATATGGAGTCGAAGCAATCCTCATTGAAGGACTTGCGGATATAAAACATGAATACTATTGTTCTATTGCTCTAGACTCCTCTGGAAGGCGTTTCGTTCTCATTGCGAGTGCTGAAGGGGGTATTGACATTGAGGAGGTTGCTGCCACTCAGCCAGAGGCTATAATCAAAGAGAATATATCTCTGAGTGAAGGCTTAAGTAAGGAAACTGCTCAGAGTGTCGCGGAAAAACTAGGATTTTCTGGTGAATTCCTTGATTTTGCGACAGATCTATTCCAAAAATTATGGCGCATTGCGACAGAGAAGGAAGCTCAGCTTGTTGAAATTAATCCGCTCGTTAGTACTCCATCTGGACTGGTTGCTGTTGACGGAAAGATGACTTTGGATGACAATGCTGCTTTCCGCCAAGAGATTATTGTGGAATTACGAAAACGTAAATTGACAGAATTAGAAAAGACAGCCCAGAGAGTGGGATTTTCTTTTGTTGAGCTAGATGGTGAGATAGGCATCTTGGCGAACGGAGCCGGTTTGACAATGGCGCTGTTAGATGTATTGGCCCAACATGGTTTATCTGGAATGAATTTCTTAGATGTTGGTGGAGGAGCCAGTAAAGAACGTGTCTATGAAGCTCTCAAGCTTATTTTCATTATGAAACCCAAGGCTGTTTTAATTAATATTTATGGTGGTATAACTCGCTGTGATACGGTTGCAGAAGCTATCTTACAAACATTGAAGGAGTTTCCAGATGCCCCTCCTATGGTAATAAGATTAACTGGCACTCGGGAGGCCGAAGGGGTAGCTATACTGA
>CP070760.1:511110-516799 GCA_020348965.1 Candidatus Heimdallarchaeota archaeon
ACCCCGTAACGCGGGTACGCTTTGTTTTCCAAGTAAATAAGTTTTCTGAATCCCCTTTAAAGATATTTGACCAGCATTTTCAGTCATCATCTAGATTAACCACCACAAGTCCTATGTTCGAGCTTTCTAGAGCTTATAATTTAATAATAATTCTACGAAGATATAAAGAAGTGAGATTGATGTTTTGAATCCAATGACCTATCAAGACGACGAATTTTCAGTATGGTTAAGAAGATTGTTTATTTTTAGTAACTATTTATCCACTAATTTCACCATACGTGTTGATTCATCGTACTGAACGATACCTATATCTCTAAAATGTTGAATCACTTTATAAACCGTAAAAGTGGCAATTCCAGTCCTAGCAGACAAATCATCGAGAGTTACCTGTTCCAAATTAAGAAGTTGGTTTAGAATTCGACCTGACTCACTCTCGTCAAGGAATGCTTTAATGGCTTTTGTTGTTCTAGTGATTTTCCTTGTATCCTCAGTCCTTGTAGCTAGTTGTGTTTGCAATCGTACAACTTCAGCGTTTTTAACATCATATGCCTCTCTTATTTTTCTATAATTGCTTACTAAGGCTTCTGTTTTCGCTTTTATTTGAGCTGATTCATCAGAATGAGGTTTTTTGGTTTCAATTTCAGCTTCAAGTTCTTCTAAACGTGTTTTATACATTTCTAAATCTTTTTCTTTCCTTTCTATCTCATTTTGTAACGAACTGAGCCTAACCTGATTTAGATCGTCTTTTTCAACAGCAACACGCTCTTTTTCTCTTAGCTTTTCGACTAGTTCTGTATATTTTTTTGATGTAGTTTTTTCTTTTTCCACCGCAATTGCAGTAGCTTGGCGGATTTTTTCAAGAGCATTGACGTATTGAGTACGAAATGCTTCCATCTGTTCGTTGATGGCAAAAGACCAATTACTGGCATTTATGTTTAGTTTTTTGAATCTTGCACTCAATTCTACTATTTTATTGCTTGTTTCTAGCTTTAAAACTTCCATCTCGCCTCTGAAATCATTTAATTGCTGTTTTAAGTCTTTAGCAACACTAGTTATTAATTCTACGCTTCGATTTTCCATAATCGTGAGCTTATTTTCAATGGCAGCTATTCTCTCTTCAATCATGGGACTTAAATCATCTAAAGCTTTTTCAGGTCGTCGGGTTGGAACTTCTTCCATTAAAATTGGCCGTCCAGCATAATCAGTGGTTTGTTTCCGTTGTGTGATGACTCCATCTTCCATTAGGATCTGCCGTTGAGCATAATTAGCAATGCTTTCCTCATGTGTAATAACAATAATAGTTGTATTTGTTTCCTCATGGAATTTCTTTAACAACTCCATCACTTGTACTCCAGTAACTGAATCCAGATCACCTGTAGGTTCGTCAGCGAATATTACCGCTGGTTGATTGGTGAGAGCGCGGGCAATCGCAACCCGTTGCATCTGACCACCACTTAATTGAGCTGGAAACTGTTTCGCCTGTTCGCTAATTCCTACTCCCACTAAAAGATTTTCAATTCGGGTTTTAATTTCTTTACTCAATCCACCAGCGAGATTTGCAGGGAGAGTTACATTCTCACGGGTGTCAAAGTGAGGTAACAGAGCATAACTCTGAAAAATAAAGCCCATGTCGTGTAGACGAACTTCAGCTTTTTCCGAGTCTTTCATTTTATGAAGGTTTTTACCTCGAAAATAGACTGTACCATGATCAGGGGTGTCTAAACTAGCCATACAGTTTAATAATGTAGTCTTTCCAGCCCCTGAGCTGCCTACTATTGCTACAAATTCACCAGCTTTAATATCAAGATTAACTCCACGAATTGCGTAAACGGTAGTACGACCGAGATTATAATTCTTATACAACCCTCGAACTGCTAGAATTACATCATCATCGATTTGATCGGCCTCAGTATCAGCTGTATCTCCATCTAGCTGAACATTAAAACTGAAATAGGGAACATCTGAACCAAAAAAATCGGACCAAAGCTTGAGTATTTCAGCTTCAATAAAGAGGTCAATACTTAATTCAGCTAACGGTTTTAAGGCTTTATTAAAGACTTGAGTCGAATTAGCGGTAATAATTCCATTAATACCATCATCGAGATAATCACGAAGGCATAATTGACAACGATCGATTCTCTGATCTACTTCGTGAAGTTTATCCTTACCTACTTTAATATCTTCACAGATCCTGGCAAGTTCTGTATTTAAATCTGAAAAGTCACTTTCGAAATGATATTGAGTAAGGATCATGTACGGGATATCAAACAAGTTGAAGATACGAAGGATTAAATTCTCTAATTCCTGTAATGCACTTAGTTTTGCTACCAGAATACGAAGAAAAAGCACAAATTTTGACTGCAGCTTTTCATCGTTAATCCTATAATGTTGCTTTTCTATTTCTTGTTCTAGCTGTTCTAGAACGTGATTCATCTCATCTAATCGAAGAAGAGTCGATTTTAAAAACGTTTGAAAGAAATTTACTATTAGTAGTTTGTCTACCAAACTTCCGACATCAATCGGGGTCTCCGTAGTTTTTCCCGTAAAAATAGGAAAATCAAAACCAGATAGATTAAATCGGAATTCTTGCTTCTCCTCAATATCCCATAATGTGATAAAACTCTTCGAACTCACTTGACAAAAAGTGTTAGGGAGATCAGAATTAATTTTCTTTAATTGCTGGTCGAACTTTTTTGGAAGAGAGGAATCAATCTCTCGTATAAAATCTTTTACAATTTGAGCAGTTTCATACAGTTCTTGATTATTTTTCATGTAATTTCTGAATCGTGACTCATTTTCGTTGTAGTATTGGGTAAATCTCTTTTGAATAGCTCCTTTTTCGACTTTATCTATCATTTGAGGATTAAATCCGCCTTTTCCATTACGACCAGCAGCTAGAAGGAACGTATTCAATTCCTGACTAGTTACAGCATCCCTCTGAATTTTTAAGGATTTTCTTAAATCGGAAGTTACTCTCTTCTGTAAATTTCTATTAATTGATCGTAACGGTTTGTCAATTAGGGCTCCGGTGTACACTTTTACCATGTCTAGTCCTCCTGAAAAGGCCCATATTCAACATCAGAAATTTGGCCATCGGTCATATGGACGATATAATCGCATTTTTCAGCTATCCACCGATTATGTGTGACCAGGACGAATGTTTGCTTATTCATTGTATTAATCCGTCGAAAGAGCGCCATTATCACCGCACTTGTCGTACTATCAAGATCACCCGTTGGTTCGTCTCCTAGAATAATCGCGGGTTGATTAATCAGCGCACGAGCAATTGCAACTCGTTGTTGTTGCCCTCCTGATAGCTCTAGAGGATAATGGTATAATCTATCTCCCATCCCGAGGTCTCGCAAGAGCATTTTGGCTTGTTCTCTTGCAACTCCAGATTTTAGCCCCTTTAATAGTAGTGGGGTTTCTACATTCTCTACTGCTGTCAGGAATGGGAATAGATTAAAGAGTTGAAAGATGAACCCAATATTATCTCTTCGAAAAGCAGTCATTTTACTATCAGAAAGTTTCCCTGTATCAATATTACTGATAATGATTTTTCCCCCTGAACTAACATCTAAATGTCCAATCATATTAAGAAGGGTGGTTTTTCCACATCCAGAGGGACCCATAATAGCCATCATGTCACCCTTTTTCACTTCGAGATCAAGACCGCGTAGAGCATGTACTTCATTCGATTTCCCCTCGTTATAGCGTTTATGTAAATCTGTGATTTGAAGAATTGGTTGTTCTTCTACTGTAAATTCTTGTTCTTTTACTATTGATTCTGTCATAATTCCACCTCTACTATCCAACATATCTCAACGCCTCCGCTGCAGGTATTCGTGAGGCTACAAGTCCAGGAATTGCTCCAGCAAGCAAGCCTATGAAAGTAATTAAAGATAGATAGGCGCCAATTGTCCCCCAAGGGATAACTAGAGGCACATCTAACATATTAGCAAATCCCACATTAATTAGAAGGCCATTAATCACACCTATAATTAGTCCAATAAATCCTAATACTAAGAGCTCTAAGAGTGCAGCTAGCATGACCTGAAGTCTGGGGAATCCAATTGCACGCATCATGCCTATCTCTCGTTTTCTTTCAGAAACATTTCTAACACTTATCACGGCCATGCCTACGGCCCCGATTAAAAGTCCGAAATTAACATAAATTGACAGAAACGATGTCATTTGAACTGTCATTTCTATACTAGCTTCTACCTCTGCATATAACGAGACAGTTGTTGCTACTAAAAAGTCGTCTCCAGCTATCTTTCGATATCCAAAATTCTCTGTATTAGTGAACTCTTCGATATCTTTAGCGAGTGTTTCTATACGAGGATCGTCAAAAGCGTAATCAGTTTTGATGAGAAAAGTATCAAATTGATCAGGTTTCCGTGATGAATGTGTCACCCCATCTGCTTCTCCAAAAAAGTTGGAATATTTGGAGAATCTCTCAGGAATGTAAATTCTACCCAAAAAACTCGAAGTATCTTCCTCTTCAAAACCCGCGCTAGTCATACCGCCACCTGAAAGAGCAAATCCGACAGTCCGTTCCATGTCAAATTTACCTCCGATTGTGAAAGGTTGATAAGCAATTACTGTTTCATTTTGAACAAAATCAAAAGTCATATTCATTGGTACAAAGATTTCCATTCCAATAGGAAGTATAAATGAATCAGTGAAAACAATTGGATGTTTAATTACTGATCCATTCTTATCTTCTAATTTATCCACATCTTCTAAATTTGAGTCAAAAAAACTTGCCATATCTTCGAAATCGAAATCAGTCAAAGCCTCCATAGAAAATGACACATTGTACGCAGCCATTGAATATGAGGAATTAAAAAATGCGTCGAATGATTTTTTGGTGAGTTCATTCAATTCCTCATCATCCGATTGACCAAAACCCCCGAAAAATCCTGATGAGGAGGAAGAAGGGGCGCCTATATCATCAGGAAATGCCCCCAAGTAGCTATCATATCGCCAGTTATCATCAGCTGCACTTGTGGCATTTCCTCGAATTTGTTCAGATCGCAGTTCAACGAATCCAAGAGGAAGTGTATCAGTAAAAAAGTTGAAGCCTGTACTTGGATCCTTCAGTACTACATATTTCAAGAAATCCATCTCTTGAGGTTGGAAAGTTTTCAGTCCAATTACGTCTGTAATACTATCAGAAACGCTATATAGCTGTTCCGTGTATGTTGTATCATTTAGAACTACTTCAGCCTTGTTAAGTGTGACGTATAAATCTATTCCACGGGAATCCGCTTCAGCTTGGCCTATTGAACTGCTGAAGTTCGTTGCTATAAGAGCTGCAACTATTACATTCAACGTGAGAACAACGGCGAAGATGGCAAATGTCAAAGTTGATCGTGTTTTATGTGAGGAAATTAGAGCTGGGGCTACTTGAGCCACTCCTTTTACTCCTCTTATTCTCATCAGTAATCTTCGTAGAAATCTCATTAGTGGAGAAAGATTGAGGCCAACAATTAAAACTGATCCAATTACTATCTGTACAATCCCAATAATAAAAACATCAATATTCATGGGCCCCCCTCCTATATCAGATATCCACCCTTCACCCATTGCTACAACAAACAAGAAGACAGGTGCAGCCCATATGACAATTGCAGTTAAGTTGAAGGCTTTAATTCGGTCAATAAAACTTGATAATATTATACCA
>CP070760.1:516899-522513 GCA_020348965.1 Candidatus Heimdallarchaeota archaeon
AGCACAGCCCTATCCGTTAGCCTTCAAAGATATTATCCTCGTTGGTATATGTATTACAGGAGACACCGATGAAGAACTTGAATTCAAACGCAGACTAATTTGGGATGCTCTTCGTGTTCATATTGACTCGAAAGAAGGCGGTTTCATGGCAACAACACCAGAAATTAGAAAAGACCTTCTGGAGATGCCTACTTCCAGTACCACACGCTTTGCAGATGTGAAAAAGGGAGGTGGTTTCGAATATTGTGGTCCTATCATTCCAGTAGAGAAATATCCCGAAGCCTATAGTCACTTGCTTGAAATTTCATCGAAACATGGAATTACTTATGGAAGTGCCAGTCGGGTCATCGGAAGAAGTCATTGTATGATGTTTTCCTTTGGATATCCATTCAATCGTGCTGATCAAGATAATATTAATAAAACAAAAAAAGCACTGCATGACACTAATATCGCGAGTTTGGACATTGGAGGTGTCCCCTGGAAACCTGAAGCTCCTGCACAAAGACTGATTATGGAACGGATGGATCAAAATACACTTAAACTTATCAAACGCATAAAAAAAGTTCTAGATCCAAATGGCATAATGAATCCTGGTAACTGGGAGGTCTAGTAATGCAAGAATACACAAACCAGATTCACAGATGTTTTAGGTGCGGGTACTGCAAATTCCCGAATAACTTCACTGATCTTAACTGCCCATCGTATAATAGATTTCGTTTTGAATCTTTTTCTACTGGTGGCAGGTTATGGCTTATTTGGGCGTGGTTAAAAGGGGAGATCGAATGGTCGGAGCATTTAGCTAACATTGTGTTCTCCTGTGCCACATGTCGAAATTGTGTTGAACAATGCCCAATGAGATTTAGTGATGACATCATTGATTGGATTGTTGGAACACGGAGAGACATGGTAGAAAAAGGGTTAGTACTAGGTCAAGTGAGCGAGTTTCTTGACAATATTTACAAATACGGGAATCCCTGGGGAATGCCTCGCAATGAAAGAGATACTTGGGCTGAGGGAATAGATCGACACACACCTGAGGATGAGTACCTCTTCTACGTGGGTTGTGCTGGATCCTATGAACCACAAGGCCAAAGAATGGCAAAGACTATTAATTTACTTCTGAAAAAAGGTGGGATTTCCTTTGGAATTCTTGGTTCTGAAGAGGCCTGCGATGGAAATGAGGTATATTATGTTGGTGAACAGGGTATGTTCCAAGAATTGATGAATGAAAATATCCAGAAATTCAAGGATCAATATGTGAATAAAGTAGTCACTCTTTCTCCTCATGCATTCAATGTAATGAAAAATAAATATTCAGGATTAGGAGATACTAAAGTATTTCACTATACCCACCTTCTACATGAAATGATTCAGACTAAGAACATACAGCTAAATGAAGTAAAGGCTAGGGTAACTTATCATGATCCTTGTTTTCTGGGAAGGTACAACGACGTTTATGACATTCCTAGAGAAATTCTAAAGAGCATTCCTGGGCTTAAACTTATTGAAATGGACAGAAACAGAGACAACTCCTTTTGTTGTGGTGGTGGAAGTGGTAATTTTGTGTTCGATCTCTTAGGAAGATCTTCTGATAGTCCCAGCAGAATTCGAGTAAGAGAAGCATATGATACTGGAGCTGAATTATTGGTTGTGGCTTGTCCAAGTTGCTATTGTATGTTGGACGAGGCAATAAAAACAGAAGGATTAGAGGATAAACTCATAATAAAAGATATTTCTGAGCTAGTAAAAGAATCAAGTAAAAAGGATAACGATAAGAAAAATAAGTAAAACGAAAATTTACAGCTGTAAGTAGACCTAAAATCAAAACCAGAGGAAATATCTGATGGTTTCTCACAGAAAGCTAAGTACATCCCACATTATTGGGATTAGGGAGATGAGTGAGGAAGATATTCAAAAAATTTTAGATTATGCTAAGGAAATGAAGAATAATCCATTTGAATATTCTGAACGACTAAATGGAAAAATCCTTGCTCTAGCTTTTTGGGAACCAAGTACCCGTACTAGGTTATCTTTCGAAAGTGCAATGCTTCGCTTAGGTGGCAGAACTATAGGTTTTTCGAGCCAAGCTGGAACATCCTTAGAGAAAGGAGAGTCTTTAACTGATACAATTATAATGTTAGCAGGTTATTCTGATGGCATCGTAATTAGACACCCATTACGAGGGTCAGCAAAGCTGGCAGCTAATGTAGCCGAGAGGTATGGTATCCCTATCATTTCAGGAGGATCTGGATCCCAAGAACACCCCACCCAAGCCTTGTTGGATATTTTCACTATTAATGAACGGTTTAATCGGCTATCAGGTCTCAATATAGGATTAATTGGCGATTTAAGATATAGTAGAACGATTTCTTCATTACTTTTTGCTTTAAGTAAGTTCGGAAGAAATAGAATTAGCCTTTTTTCTCATCCATCACTTGGATTGCAAGAGGAACTGCATTATTATCTGACAAACACTAATTTGGAATTAATTCAAGCAAAAAACTTAGCAGAGTCAATTAGTGAACTTGACGTTCTTTATGTAACAAGATTACAAAAGGAACGTTTTCCAGATCCAATGCTTTACAACGAAGTTAAGGGAATCTACCAATTACGTACAGCATTATTGAATTCTGCTAAGCCTGAATTAATCATTCTTCACCCACTTCCAAGGGTTGATGAGATCCCCTATGAAATCGACAAATCAAATCATGCATTATACTTTGAGCAGGCGAAAAATGGGGTTTATGTCCGAATGTCAATTCTTGATTTTTTAATAGGAAGCTGAGACTTCAATGAGCAACAAGAATAGTAATAATAAAGAACTCATTGTAGCGAAGATTGATAATGGTGTTGTAATTGATCATATTACGCCTCCAGGTAGAGCTTTTTATGCTCTAAAAGTATTAAAAATCGATGAAAAATATCCACATTCAGCTTTTGTAGCATTAAATGTTCCTTCAAAGAAACTAGGTCGAAAAGATGTCCTAAAAATACGTAATATCGATGAAAAAGATCTCAACATTGAAGTTCTAGGGCTCATAATTTCTGGTAGTAATGTTGCCTACATAAAAGATTACCATATTGTTAAAAAGGAGAAAATTATCACTCCAAAGAAAGCTACTGGAATCCTCAACTGTCCAAGTTCGACATGCATCACTAATCAACGGGAAGATGTTGAAACTCAATTTGTTGTTATTACCAGCAAAGATGTGATTAAATTACGTTGTGAGTACTGTGATATTATCTTCAATATTCATGAGAGAATTTCATTACTCCGATAAGATTACAAATGTCTGATCTCACTACCTTTATTGGAAGGGTTCAAATCAGGAATCCTCTAATTTTGGCTGCAGGAATCTTAGGATCCACTTTTTCCACACTTAATCGTGCATACCAAGAAGGGTTTGGAGCGGTTGTGACCAAATCAGTTGGACGACATCCACGAGATGGGCATCCAAACCCATCTGTTGTCTATATTCCTGAAACAGATTCTATCCTTAATGCAGTTGGATTAGCGAATCCAGGATGTATTGAATTTGGTAAAGAATTGGTAAAAATCCATTCTGATGTAAAATTAATAGTTTCCATTTTTGGTTCTACCGCTGAAGATATCTCCTCAGTCATTCAATGTATTGAAAATAATATTGGTAATTCTAAGTCTGTAGCATTCGAATTAAATCTTAGCTGTCCTCATGTTCAAAAAGTAGGTATGCTGGTTGGTACTGATCCAAAACTTGTCTATGACATTGTCAATCAGGCAAAGAGCATTACTAAAACGGCAATTTGGATCAAGTTGACTCCCAATGTTAAAGATATCACAATAATTGGAGAAGCTGCTATTGACGCGGGTGCAGATGCTCTAGTTGCCATTAATACTCTCAAAGCCATGCTTATTAATGTTGAAGCAAGAAAACCTATTCTGGCTAATTTAAGAGGTGGACTTTCAGGGAGGGCAATAAAACCAATTGGAATTCGTGCAATTTACGATTTATACGAAAAATTTGGGCCAAAAGTCCCTTTAATTGGAGTTGGAGGAATTTGGACATGGGAAGATATAGTTGAGTATTTTCTAGCAGGAGCTTGCTCTGTTCAAATAGGATCAGTTCTTTCCCAGTATTCTTCACCCCAATTTATTATAAGTGAACTACTCACGGGTTTGCAGAAATATCTTGTACAGGAGGGCTTATCATTGCACGAGCTTAGAGGTTTAGCTCATGAATGACATTCTGTTTAACCTTCCAAAGTGTCTAACTATAAGAAACAAAGAATCCCATAATGAAAAAACATCGACATTGACTTTCTCACTTCCTTTTGAGTATTCCATTAGACCAGGTCAATACTTTATGTTGTGGGTTCCTGGGGTTGATGAAGTCCCAATTTCAGTAAGCGGATATCATGGAACCCATATCTCGTTTACTATCTGTGATGTGGGTTCAGCTTCAAGAAGTTTAAACAACAAAGGACATACTGAACTAATTGGATTAAGAGGGCCATTTGGTAACGGTTTTGAAGTTGAATATGGAAAAAATGCTCTCATAGTGGCTGGTGGAATGGGTATTGCACCTCTGCGCTTCTTAATTCAGTGTTTAACCAGTAATATTACTAGTTCGCAAAGAATTGTATTGATTCAGGGAGCAAAAACGTGCAATGATTTACTTTTCCGTTCAGAATTTGAGAGATTGCCTATCGAAACAAATTTTTGTACCGAAGATGGTTCCTACGGTTTCAAGGGTTTTGCTTCTACAAAGATGGATTTACTCTTAGGAGATCTCATTCAAAGTGATTTTAATTTAGAGATTTTTGCATGTGGACCAGAAATATTCCTTAAAAAGGTGTTATATGTCGCTCAGAAGAATAAAATTGAAAAAAATACCCAGATTTGCTTAGCAGACAGGCATATTAGGTGTGGGTTTGGTATCTGTGGTTCTTGCTTTCTTGATGATATTGGTCTCAGTCTTTGTAGAGATGGACCAGTCTTTCGTGGAAGTGTATTGTTAGAAGTAACTGATTTTGGGCAATATGGAAGGAAATCAAATGGATTGAAGTATCAATTCCATTAAGTAACAAATTAGGCATACGAGGTTATTCTACCAATCTACATCTAAATTATAAATCATTATAAGTAATTCTCCCTTGATTCATGGTTAAAACTGGCCAACCTTGTAATTCTTCCCCCTCCCATGGGCTCCACTTACACCTCGTTTTAAGATCCTCGTCTCTAATGGTCTTAGTCTTTTTTAAGTCAATGACAGTCAAATTCGCTGGTGTGTTTTCAGCAATGGATCCCTTCTCGGGTAAGCGCATCAGACGCCGCGGGTTTATTGCCAACGCAGAGATTATGAGTTTCAGTCTATAAAGGTCGAGAGGGCGGCAGTAATTCAACAGTAGTGGCAAACAAGTCTCTAGACCAGGTACTCCACTCAATTCTAAGCTATTTTTCTCTTCAAGAGCATGTGGAGCGTGATCAGTAGCAATTATCGGGATATCTCCCATTAAAAACGCCTGAAATAATGCCTCCTGTTGAGATTTTGATCTTAAAGGAGGATTCATCTTTCCTTTGACCCCTAATCTAGGGAAATCATCAGTAGAAAGGAAAAGATGATGTGGGGTTACT
>CP070760.1:522613-528210 GCA_020348965.1 Candidatus Heimdallarchaeota archaeon
ATTGACAGTTATAATATTTAGGAGTACTTTTTTCAAGAATTGTATTAAATCTTCATCAGCTGGAAATATTGAAGTAATAAGTAAATGACGATGAATAAACGCTTCTAACGTATTAAAAACAAGTACTAAGGAATAAACCAGCTGACCGATTTCCTAAAGCTCATCTGTCAGTCACAATAATGTTCAGTGTCTTTTTTATAATCGCTTTAACTCTAGTTACAGTCCCCATTATTTCAAATAATTTTTTTCCAAATCGCTACGGTTATATTGTTTTATTTTATGCAATTATTTTAGCTTTTTATACGGTATTAGTCTCAATGGGTGTTAATATAAATACAGAACAAGGACTTTCAATATTAGCAACTGGTCAAAAAATAGTTATCTACTTTGGTTTCCTCTGTGTCTTCGTCCTAGCATTTGGAGCATTTAAAAAGTCTAACAGAGTAATTGAGAATAACCCATGAGAGATAAATCATAGGGTAGTAAGGAAGGTGAGAATTGCAAAGATATAGGATAATAACATTAAGAGGAAAAAGATTATTCCAAGAAGTGAAAGAACAACTCTGATAACTTCGATAGTTGATTGTTCTCGTTGAGTATATTTTCTATCTACAGCTGACTTGGTTGAATTTGTTTTTGAGAGAATATCAAAAAGACGTTGATTTGTGGATGGCCTAATAATATACCCTACAATTAAATCGATGATTACAAACTCAGGACGAACTTTTGGTAGATTACGAATAAGTGCTTGCTTGAAAGTTATTTTGGAACCTGATTCATCAATTGTTTCTAAATCATATAGAAATTTCCCTAGAGTAGTGGAAGCGAATGCTTCTGCGAAAGTAAAATATCCAAAAGAAATCAGAATGAAAAGAATGCCCGTGATTAAAGGAAGAATGTCATGAGTTTCTAATTCAGGAATAAAGAACATTGACATTGTTGCACCGATTAGACCGACAGATGTGAACATCAAGACTAAAAAAAAATCTGCAAAATATGCCAGGACACGAAATCTGAAAAAGTACGGGGTTATTTCCACACAACCACACACAGACTACAATTGTAGAGATATACTTATTGAAATCTCTTTAATACAAAGGAGGACCAGTTTTTTGAGGCCTCCTATTACACGTTTAAAGGTTTAACTACAGGTAGAAAGGTAAGAAAAAAGAACCTATGAAATTGGTTCAGAGCGAAAAGGGAGGAGTTAATTCAAATCGAAAAATTTTAGATTTGGTTTGTTAGCCAATAACGGAATAATCTTATCAAGCTGATCTCTAATTACTCCCGATTTTGATACTTTGATCGCATCCTCTTTTGTGTGCCAATAAATATGTAATGCTAATTTATTGTAGTCTTGATTGATGACAAGTCTCCATCCTTCATACCCTCTTTGGGTCTGTAATGACGGAATTAATTCACATTCTATAAGTGAAGCAAGGGTTTTAGAGGTTTTCTCTTTAATATATCCATATAATAAACTTGTATACATGATATCACATTTCTATTCGTATTCATCAAATAGAGATACTCCAAGAATTATTGAAAACGTTTCGATATGATTTTCGAATATAATAGTAATATATAGCAAATTTTCCTTCTTGGTATGATAACTCCTATCCTTGTTCCTCACGGCCCTTTTCTGAGGATAGATTTCTGAACGCCTTTATTATCATGTGTTTGGGGGTTTCTATATCTCCAATGACCTCAATTTTATCAATATCGATCTCGCCTAATCCTCGATTCCTAGCTTCTTGTAAGACAGGCATCTTGGTAGGGTCAAAACCAACTAAATGAGCTCCAATTGCCTCAACCGCAAATGCGTCTTTACCAATTATAAGAACTTGGGGAGAAACGGTCAATCTCTTATTTTTCCACCCTAAAAAGACATGGGTTCCATCCAATATTGCCAGATCTATCCCTCCTATTGCTTCATACATATCTAAAAGGGCATTAGGCAGCTGTTCATGAAATCTGTACTTCTTCTTATCTGGGATCAAACCCAACAAATTTTTGATGATAGAACCCATGTTCATAAGATCCTCGTCCCCAGTATCCTCATATCTTCTCGGTACATGAGTACTGATGAACACATTTGGTTCAAAGAGTATATGGGATAGAGGAACTCTTTCTCCAGCAACTTCGATTATATTTGTGTCCTTATCATCTGAAAGATTGAATGGAACAACTCTGTCACTATAACAATCTCTCCATATCTCCAACCGCTGTAATCCAGGTCCAGCACCACTGTCGGACTCTGTCACTCGTATCTTTGGTGACTTATCAAATGCATTAATGATTGAATTGAGTGTATCAACCGTGGTACAAATACCTGTGTCGGGATTGTAAATTCCAACTTTAATAACGACTTCTTTTTCAGATTGAGTAAGGTAGTGAATACCATCGACAAGATCAAATGCGTGGAGTAAAGAATCATGATCAACTACTGCAACAGATGATGCCATCGGCACACCTACTTATGAATCTCATTCATATTTACGGTGATTTTCCAACAAATCAAATGTCTCTCCATGATAAAGATCCTTATTACCCAAAAGAAATCCTTTGGGAAATCCGAATTTGAAATCAACTTTTTCTGCTAAACGTTTGATATGATTATCATTTATTTCGAAATCTAAACATTGTAAATTATCTTCTAGCTGCTCAAATGTTGTTACACCAAATATAGGTATAAACAACCCATCTTGTTGTCTGATCCAGTTAAGCGCTACGTTTGCGGAGGAGCATCCGATTTCATCAGCGATTTTATCCACTTCTTTGGCTATTTCTAATCTATCTTCAGAAGGTACTCCCCATTTCCCTTCTGTCAATCTCCCTTTAGATTGATTTTGCCTGGTATATTTCCCTGTATATAACCCTGCGCCTAAAGGAGCCCAAACTGTCATAGCTAAATCCAAGTTTTTGCACATGGGGATTATCTCTCTTTCTGGATCACGGAATGACAGATTGTACGGGAACTGGAATGCTATAAATGGATTCCAACCATGTACTTCTGCCATTGTATTTGCTTTGGCCACAATCCACGCAGGAGTATCTGAAATGCCAATATAATTAATTTTAGTAGAAGAAATCAAATCGTCTAGTGTTCGCATGACCTCATGAATTGGTGTGGTGTAATCCCACATGTGTAAATAAAGTAAATCAATATAATCGGTCTGCAATCTTTCTAGACTACCCTTTACAGTGCGAAGTAGATTTTTACGATGATTTCCCCCCGCGTTTGGGTCTTGTTTGAATCGATAATCGTGCAGAGTATATTTCGTGGCGATCACGTAGCGATCTCGATCTCCCTCAATAAATTCTCCAACGAACTTTTCACTAGTACCATTGGTATAATTACACGCTGTATCAATAAAATTTCCACCAACATCTACATATTTCTGGAAAACTTGTTTTGCTACTTCTTTTGAACTTCCCCATCCCCAATCCTCTCCAAAGGTCATTGTCCCTAAACTTAATTCTGATACTCTTAACCCACTTTTTCCTAATAACTTATATTTCATAATTAATACACCTATTTCTTTATCTTATCCTGATAACTGTTTTTTTTACGTTTTGATAAGCGATCGAATCGCTAAAATAATAGTTTTCAAGGAGTATTCGAAACGTCATATTTGATAAATAGCTTTTGTTTGTGGTAAAACCATAAAAAAACAATTGATGTATTAACATAATCTGCAACCTCAACAAAAAAAATGTAATAAGCTGACGCCCAATGGCAGAAGACAGGCAAAAACTCTTTGATTACTGGAAATATATTCCATCATATAAATTTATTACTGTACCCGAAGAAAAATATTACTCGCATCCCGTTAGAAGAGATATCATCAGGCTTCTAAGAAAAGGAGTAGATGAAAAAACTTCTGATGGAAAATACCAGATTCGTCGTGCTCTGAATGTCACTGAAATTAATAACGAACTAATGAAGATACATGATGTCCCTATAAGTAAAACAACTCTGTATTTTCATTTAAATATCTTAATCGAACTTGGATTAATACAAGTAGTTACCACGTTGCTTGAAGGCCCTCACAGACGCAATAAAACAAAATACTTTGGAAGAGTTGCCAGAAATCTTTTCATATCGATCGGCCATGCCAGCTATGAAAACTATAAAGCACAATTTGATGAGTTTCAAAAATTTGCAAAGATTATTGGTCTTAAACTCCCTGACAATTATCCTGAAATACCAAGAGGTATTTCTGAAATGAAGGAACATTTTTTCCGAGTTTTTGGCAAATGGTTAATCGAGCACGAAGAATTAATAGAGGAGGCAAAGATTGACTTCGGTCTCTTGTACGATTTCCTAAAGAACGTAAATTCTATACATCCTAATTATCGGAATCTCTTAAATGATACTTTTCTAATTCTTCAAAATAACATCCAAGACATCTGAACATCATTATGTCAGAAAAATCTTTACAAGAGGGAAGATTATTACACTTAAACAATGATACTCAAAGATTTTTCTCACTTATTTGAAGCATTAAGCAGTGAACGAAGAAGAGAATTATTTGAATTCATCTCTACACTGAATTTTGTGTCAAAAAATGATCTAGCAATCAAATTTAATATGAAACGGGCAAGCTTAAATCATCATTTGACCAGTATGATTACCGCAGGATTAATTCATGAAGTATCCCTCTCGCTTGACGGAAGAAAACATACTTTCATAATTCCAGTAGTGAAAATTTTCCCAGAACGGTTAGTAGAAGATCAAAAAGATAATCAAAAATTAGTAGATCAATTGAGAATTTGGACTGATCGCAATGTGACTTTAGATAACTGGAATCTCTTACGAAAAAGTCTGGATAACTTAGATATTCTAGAGGAGCTTGTTAATTCAATTGAATTTCGTCTCTTTCCCTTAATTGGAACCAGATCTTCGATTGAAGCTAATTACTGTTTTGTTTGTCGTACAAGTAAAGCACAACAGGTATGTTATGCATGTAAGAATCTCGTGTGTAATGTCCATAGCTATAAAATTGACCGTGAAGAGCTTGGCTCCATTAATCTATGTCCTAACTGTGTAAACAAATTTTTCGGATAAAAAAAAGAAATGAGACAGGATTATCCAATGACTCGACTTACCGTCTCTTCTGAAATTGATGTACGGAACAGGGATCGGAGCGAAAGATAAGCTGCGAAGATGATACCAAGAAGTATATTTAGCACTGACAAAGCAATACTAAATAGAGTTATTTGTACAACAAACACAACTCCAAATTCGGCTGCCCAATCAAATATAAAGCTTGCTAATGCATAACCAGTAATAAATCCAATAAGAACACCACTAATGCTAGTAATGACCAGCTCTAGTATTACCGTTCCAAAGATCTCCCGATTAGAAACTCCTAATGCTCTGAAGTTCACGAAATCATATTTTCTTTCCGAAATAGAAATAGAAACAACCGAAACAGTAATAGCTACTCCCACAATTAAACCTGCAGACATTGCTGCAAGCATGAAGGTATAGCCTAGCATCATTGCTTCTCGCACCGATTTGGCTAGTTCACTCTTGATGACTATTTCTTGGACATAAGGATTCTCACCCAATGTCTCTTCTATCTTTTCTG
>CP070760.1:528310-533899 GCA_020348965.1 Candidatus Heimdallarchaeota archaeon
ACTAGAAATAAGGGATGATAATTACAGGTACTGGTACGCCTGGTACGATACTGACTCGATGGATGTTCACGAGAGGGCTTACGCGCGTTTTGTTTTCCCTGGCGATATGTTACTCGGTGATGGATTTGATGGCGGTCAATTCTTCCTCAACAGGCTGCAGGGATTTGATAAAAACTACAATTATAATCTCAGTGTTTTCAGTTTTCACGAGATCGCCTACACAAGTTCCTACAATCCAGGGGATTTCGGTGGAGATAGGTTGCGTTACGTGTATTACGATGACTGGGCTGACTGGTCCTCCTGGAAGGGGTACCTTCTGGTGATCGCGTGTCAGTTTGAAGTAATGATCGGTTCAGATTACAATTTCGAGCTGGAAATCCGTGATAATAATTCCAACTGGTGGTACGTCTATTCCTACCCGGGATGGTTAGATGGGGGTAAGTATCACTGGGTGCGTTTCGAAATAGCTGCTGAAGACCTGATAAACAACGGCTTTAGTGCTGGGCAGTTCTACCTCAACAGGTTGAGGGCATTCGATGAGAATGATTATAACAACCTTGTGCTAGAAACTTGGGATCTCGGTTATACAAGATTTTATGCTAACAAGTACCTTGATAGAAAGAACTCGTTTGGTGTCTATCCAGGGGCCACCCTCCAATACCATATCAATTACCTGGATGCTAATTATGAAGGACAGCAGTTTATGAACGCAATTCTACTCGACCCACGCGAATGTTGTTCACTATTTCCACATGTCTCGAATATTTCAGACTGTTGGATTGGTCCATTGGTTTATGGTGGTGACACTATCAGCTACAGTATTTCTGACATGGATATTTCGAGGGTCTGGGCTGACGCCTGGTTGAACGGTTATTACCAGGAGGGAGTGCAACTCTACCAGAAATACTGGATGGAAGGATTAATCTTGGTGTCGTTTGAAGACATTGAACACATGCTCGATACTCCTCCAAGCGAAAACACGCAGGTAAACCAATACGGAGATATACTGGAAGTCATCATATCTATGGAAAATGGTGGAGTTGTCGAACTATCTTACAACATGAACGATGGTGCCCTCGAAAGATTCTACCTCTACAATTACTTTCCTAACCAGGAAAATATAGAGATCTACGAATTTGAAATGGTGAGAACATCAGATCCAATAACACACACCACCCACCACACCACCACCACCATCCCCACCACCACTTCTGAAGAACCTTATCCAGGTGATGAGAAGACTTTCGGCGTGGAGGTTGGAGACGAACTGGAATTCAAAGTCAAGTCAATGGATGCCAATGAATACGGGCAACAGGTATTGAGCAGCCTCTTCCTAGCTTATGCTTATGATGATGGTTACGCTAGCTCTTCCCAGCTATTGGTAGCAGGTGATATCATTGCTGTTAGGATCACCGGCATAACCGATAATGATGTTTTCGCTACGATCACGTTGAACGGTGATACTATCACTACTGACAAAATGATCTACAGCGATTTTACAATGTCTTATTATGTATGGGCACTGGAAGACATAGATAACATGCTTGAATACGGTGAAGCTGAAGATAACGGCGATACAATAGTACTGAGACCAGATAGCGAAGAAGACACGGGTACCGTGGAGGTGGAAATTTACAAGAATACAGGTATTCTAAAAAGTTTCCGTGTTTTCGACTACAGCAGCGAGTACAATGGAGGTCAGACAATGGAGATCGGTGACTTCGAAATAATCCTGATATCAGATGGCAGTGACGGCGGTGACGGGGAATTAAAAATAACTCCTGGTTTTGGGGCCGGACCGTTATTGATAGTAATGAGCACGGTAGTTGTAATACTCAGGAAACGACGGTAGATTAGATCTTCCTGCACTTGATTCCCTTCTTTTTTTCCCTTTTTTCGTTTTTAAGACTTAAATCCAGTAAGAAACATCGGTAAAATGAGCCCGCATGCGATTAAGCTTGAATTCGGAAACCAAAACTTTCGATAAGACGAAACAAATCATGAAAGATAGCCCCCGTAATCTGCAAGTAAGCAAGGATTAATCCAATTTTTTAGACGGCTCAAGTTCTAACCATCTGACGTTATCAAAAGAAGATATTACTGGTGAAAATTCGTAATATTTATATTACTGTACTACTTGTATATACATAGGGGTAGTTAATGGTAAATATTAGTGTACGCGTAGATGAAAAAATGAAAAAAGAAATGGAACGCTTGACGCAAGTAAATTGGAGTGAAGTGATTAGAATAGCAATAAAAGAGCGCCTCGATCAAGAAAAACAAAAAAATCTGGCGAAAGCGGTCTTACTCAACGAGAGAATCCGGAAAAAAGCCCCAAGTGGATATGACAGCACGAAGATCATTCGAGAATGGAGAGATCGGAGAAGTCAGAGCGCTGATCAATCTACAGGACGAGGAACTTAATGAAGAAGATAGTCGTCGATGCAAGTCTCGTGGTAAAGTGGTTTATAAGCGAAAAATACAGTCAGTTAGCTTTAGAAATAAGAGACCATTTTGTGAATGGGGAAATAGAGTTGTTCGCACCTAATCTGTTGCAGTACGAGGTTCTGAATGCATTAAAATACAGTAACTTATTCTCCCGAGAAAACTTGGCAGAGGCGGTCACCTCTTTAGAAAATTACGGGATTATCCAACTACCCCTAAATGGGGAATACGCGCAAAAAACAATGACCGTAGCAGTGGAACATAATATCTCCATTTATGATGCAGCTTATGTGGGATTAACCGATGTCATGGGAATCTGTGCATATTCCGCCGATAAAAAATTAGTAGACACAGTCCAGAAAGAATATGGAAAATCCTTCCTTTTCATTACCACAATAGAAGAAAGGTTTTTGTAAGGGCCTTCAGATGTTAGTCCTTGTGGTTCCATATGTGACGAGATTATCAGAGAAATTGATTCTGACTGGTATGTAAATCTCTTTGATCTTTTTAGACGTGAACAATATTATTTAATGAAGAAACATGATTAGAGGACAGCAAAAAACCGTTTTAACCAAGCTTTTGAAATATTGGATCTCCTTAAGCCACCTGACAAGAGGTCCGCAACATTTCCACACGGGTAGCTATTTTTCAATTTTTTTGGGGACAGAGGCAACTCGAACATGATGGGGATTTTTCGGGTTATAAGAGACGATAATGTCTCGGTCAAGAAATTTTTTAAAGATAAATCGCTCCACTCCTTCGGGATATTCATAATCATAAGTTTTCTCGTTCAGTATGGTGGTATATTTTGTCCCCTCAACAGAATAAGAAATAACAACACGGGCATAGTACCACTCCCCGATGTAATGGGAACCGTCAGTGTCTGTAGACCATTTCTCATACTTTACTTTCGGCCTCTCATAGCTCTACGAATCATCCGAAACATTATCATCCATCCTCACAGGAAATACATCAGAACAGTTCCTTTTCTATATTTAACTCTAGTCATTCAATCGATAATGGACTAATAAGGTTTCCCAAACTATTTTCTGAGCTGGACTATTCCCGTCAGGACTGCAAAATTTCCACAATTTTGAAGAATTGAAATCGAAATAACACTGATATTGGTAACGAATGTACTAATAGTAACTTCCTGTAAGAAACGTCAGTGGTGCTGCTGACTCCTAAAACTACCTGACGATAGGGCCGCAACATTTCCACAGTTTTATTAAAACGAGCCCGTGTGCAATTAGTGACAGGCTCTATTTAATACGGAACTGATCTCTCACAAGGAAGGAAGAAATCAATAATCCTAAATGCAGGAAAAAGACCAAGAGTAATATGATAAATTGCCAGGGAAAGCCAATCGCGCTGGAAGTCCACTTGGAGAGTTCTGAAAAGCTGAAAAAAACGAGAGGGAAGAGAAAAATGACTGGTACGCCTGATAAAATGAAAGACGCCTTCCAGGCAGTAGAGTTCATTCTCCAAAAGCCAATACCCACAAAAATAGTGAGAAAACCGACCCCCAGAAGAAGAGCTGTGAAAATTACTAAAAGAAAAGAGACACTCAGATAAGCCCCACGTAAGCCACTCTCAGTCTCAGTTAAGGCGGAGAAAAGATTCGGGGCTGTTACAAAAAGGAATAAAAGAAATGCAGACAGAAAATAGATCGATCCAAGAACGAACCAAAAACCTCCATTGAATCGGATTCCCAGCGATAATGAATCTAAATCATCAGTATTCATTTATTTAACCCGACTTATAAAATATTAATGAAATGTTTGGTTTCCTCACGCAGGATTTTACCAACTTATATAGACTACCAAAACTCATATTATGTGATATAAACTCTTCCAATTCCTGAAAATAGAAACACAGCGGACAGACATCAGACCGAATACTTTCTAATTGAAGCTGCTGACTCCTGAAGCCATCTTTGAATATCCAAAGACTGACATCAAACCAATGCTCCAGAAATCTACTAAACCAATGGAAGTCTTTAGAAACTCAGCTATTCATTCCTTATTAGGTAATTAATAGAGATTTTTTTGAATTTTTTAATTAAATCCCAGTCATTCTCTCCAATAAGTGAGAGATTAATATAGAAAGATTTTTATATGTATGTAGACAAAAGTGTTTACAGATAGCTCTCAACCCTTCAAAGGAAGTGAGATATTTGGTTCAAGTACAGCTAAGAATTCCTGATGAAATGCTTTCTACGATTGATAAATGGGTGATAGAAGGGAGATATCGGAGTCGAAGTGATGCCATCAAAACAATGATCACGGTGTACTTAGAACGGGAAAAAACACGCGAATTTTATAAAATGTTACAAGAAAGAAGCGAGGAAGCAAAAAATAATCCAGAAATATTGATCCCATTCGATGATCTCGAATGACCTACCAAATCCTTCTACATCCGAAAGCAGACGGAGCTCTGAAAAAACTCGAGAATAAAACACGGAACCTGGTCAAAAAGAAGATCAGGGAGCTTTCAAATTCCCCAGAAATAGGGGAAAGGTTATTAGGTACAACATTTTTGAAACTAAGAGCAGGAAATTATCGAATAATTTATGAGATTGAGACCAAACCCGACAGGATAATAATCCTCTATATCGGACATCGTAAACATGTATATGACGAGTTCCAAAGACTATTATAATCATTTTTTAGACAGTTCTCCTCCCCAAAAAGAACACAGCGGACAAATATCAGACCGAGGGCTCAGACATTGAAGCTGCTGACTCCTGAAGCCACCTGACGAGAGGGCCGCAGCATTTCCACAAATTTGAAAGAAATTAGCCCGTGTACGATTAGTGGCAGGTCGCTGATTCCATCTATTTGTGACCAAACTCTTTCAACACAATTACACACACCAATTAATAGTTCAACGATACACCCTGGCGAAGAATCCGTTGTTTTTACGCGACGTCCCGAGAGAAATCCACGAAAAAATCAAGAAGCATGTCAACGAAGTGTTAGAAGAAAACACCAAGGAGCCTGAGGAAGAGAGCAAAGAAGAAGCCAAAAATTAAGAAGTATTTAGTTAGATCAGATCTATCGGGACCTATGTCGGAGTTCTTGGGCCTTGAAGAACGCTTTAAGAATATTAGTAGAGGACATCTTTCTCATACCCAATGCCCCA
>CP070760.1:533999-539546 GCA_020348965.1 Candidatus Heimdallarchaeota archaeon
GGGAGGGAAAGGGCAAAAAGATAAATGAGTCATTTTTAATAGAACTAAAGGAGCGGAATCTTACTGAATAGTGAATTGATGTTTTCAGGAGACGATGTTTTAATTGTTAATTTTCCTGACAATGTTGATATAATCTATCCAAATCCCCCCATTTCGAAATTGGCAAATTTCGAGACATCGATTGAGACCGCCCTCAATAATCCTCTCGGTATGGCGCCACTGGAGAATCTAATCGATAGTTCATCAAGAGTTTGCATTGGTTTTGATGATATAAGCATCCCAGTTCCACCAATTCGTTCTCCTGACCCACGAGGGAGTGTAATCAAAGCTATTCTTACTCGATTAACGAATATAGGTGTTTCCAAAGAAAATATCACATTAATCTGTGCAACAGGACTGCACCGAAAATGTAAACCAAAAGAACTTCAACACTTACTTGGAAACCAAATATTTCAAGATTTCAATAGGCGTATTAAGAATCATGATCCTGAGGATGTAAAACGCTTACAGACGTTACCTTCTGGAACAGTTGTGGACATTAATAATGCAGCTGCTAACTCAGATATAATCATCTACGTAAGTATCCCCTATACACCACTAAGTGGAGGCTATAAGTCTATCACCGTCGGGATGGGATCCGTCGAAAGCATCATGCAACATCACATCCCTGAAGTTTTGGTAAATAGTCCATTAATGGATCCAAACCACTCTGAAATGCATTCGATCATTCAGGATATGGGAGAAGTGATTGAGGAGAAGATCCCGATTTTTCAGGTAGAGATACCCCTCAATAGCGCGTTTCATTCATCTATTTTTCAATGGCTTTGGAAACCGATGAAAGGATCAGGCATCTCCTTTCTGCGACGAGCAGTACTAGCTTTTTCGAGAAATGCTCCCAGTCGAATTAAAACAATCGTGAGAACTCGCTATCGAGCGAGTTATCTACCAATAGGGGTTTTTGCTGGTAATGTCAAACTAGTACATCAAAAAGCTTTGGAATTAGTTCAGAAACAAATGGTTGTCAATGTTCCTCATCAATATGATGTCTTTTTACTTAGTATCCCAAATATTGGACCATATAACGTGGGTGTGGATCCAAATCCTCTCCTTCTTCATGCTATGGTTCATGGATATCTCACGAACTCTTACCAAGGAAAATCGCCGTTAAAGGAGGATGGTGTGATCATTGGTTTTAATCCTGGCAGATACTACTTTAATAAACACCAGCATGAGGCATACAAGTTTGTTTTTAAACAGCTGACATCAGGGGTTTCCCCACAACGGAATATTAATCTTGAACAAACTCTTCTAGCACATCCTCAGTACCAGACTTTATATCAAGAAAAATTTGCCTACCATCCTTTACACTCCCTATGCGCTTATTACTGGGGAACAGGAGGTTGTCATCGTTCTTCCAAGACTATTTTAGTTACGAAAAAGCAAGATCCTAGAGTTTTTTCTAAAATGGGCTGGTATGGAGAGACCACTCTGACTAAAGCCATGAAAAAAGCTAAAGAAATTTTGAATAAATCAGAAATTACCGTTGCATACCCACTTCTCCCTCCTTTCTCCATTCTACAACTAGATAATAAATAATCCTATCACTATTCAACCAAGAAAATAAAAAAAAGCCCCCTTAGATTAGAAGAGAGTTACCGTCTTTTTCTGAGATCGTACATGGCTGAGCGTAATTTCTTTCGAGATGACTTCGTGTATTTATCCTCACTTAAGACATCACTTAGCATCTGTGCACTTTGCTCCTTTAATTTCATAAGGGCTGGGGAGCCTGTTTGGGCAACACGTTGACCAAGTTTTTCTTGAAACGTTTGCATGGTGTGTTGTGCTCCCAAAAAATCGCCTTGGTCGGCCATTTCCATTGCTTCATACTGAACCGAAGCTGCCTCTAAAATAGAGACATTCTCAAGAACATGATCGTCTTCTGTTGCTAGGAGACTTTCGTTCATAGTATAAGTGATGGTACAAGGCACCTTGAATTGAACTGGTTCGGTTGGCCCGCTCCGAGGAATCCAACGAATTGAAAAGGTCATTATTTCCATTTCACTATCTTCAGTTTCTGAGGGGGGAACAGTCACATCAAGAATGACTAGCAATTCATTTCCAGTCCTAAGATCACCAAGCTTTGTATGATTTGATTTCCGATCCTCATAAGGAACTCCCAGGGCTCTTCTTAATCGGACACCTTCCCGAGATGTCCATTCTACTTCAATATTGTAAGCGGTAGTCTGGAGTAATCCTTTGAACTCCTGTTCAATGAATCTAGGAATATCATCGGCGGTCTCAATAAAGTAGAAAGAACCCCCAGCAGCATCGGCGATGTTTACCATTAAATCTTCATCAAAATCCTCCCCAACACCAAAAGTGCTAATTCCAATCCCACCTTCATAGATATTACTAACAAAATCACGAATACGATTTCTATCTATGATTCCTTCATTTGCTAAACCATCCGAAAGAAGGAGCGCTACATTACGATATTCGAGCGGTTTTGCACTCTCAACTTGCCTGGTTCCCTCGACAATGCCCCCATGAAGATTAGTCCTCCCTCGACTTTTAACAGACCTAAGCTTAGCTAAAATTGAATTTCGATTAGTTATTTTCGCTGATGGGACAATTGTGTTAACCTCGTGATCGTACACTGTTAACGCAAATATATCCTCCTTAGACAGATTTGCTACAACGAATTGTACCGCCTCTTTAGCCTTTTGAAGCTTTGAACCGTGCATACTGCCTGAGCGGTCGAGAACCACGCCAAGATTTAAATTAGGTCTGGTTTCTGAAACTGGTATCTCCACTCCCGTCAATTTCAATTGAATGTATAGATGAGTCTCACCATTCCTTAACGCGTATGGCGAGCTTGGGGTCACTTCTATCATTAAATCTTCATTTTCAACTGTATGTGTCATATTTTTTCCTTCTATTCATACTTACTTCTTTTCGAGCTTCTGTTGCTGCTCGTACACCTCTTTCCCCTTTTTTGTAAGTCTATGTCGCTTTGCTGGTCGTCCAGGTTTGGTTTTCTTCTTCTTAGAGAGTTTTGGTTGTTCACTAGGACGAGGAATGTGATTCTTAATTTGCTCTATCAAACCAAGGTTGCTAAGTTTTTGTAACCCCACATTAATTGTAGTAGGAGACATTTGAGCTATTTCTTGAAGCTCAACGACTTTGGCCCCTTCAGACTGTTTTATTTGACGGAGGAGGGCTCTATGAGCCCTACCCAGTTCCGTTATTTCAGGATGCCGTAAAATTTGATTGTCGAGGAGATCTGCTGCTTGTGGGGTCAGGATAAAGGTGTTAGAATCTGGGGGATCTCTGATAATAAGGCCAGCAAGCTCAAGTTCTTTGAGACGTCTATAGACCGTGGCTGTTGTGAGTTGAATCGAAGCATCCTTTGTAAAGTAAGCGTTTATAGAGACGCTTGTATTTTCCTCTTTGGGATGATCTCTAATATATTCAAGAAGTTCCTTTGTACCTTTCGAAGCTATTAAATCAAGCATTGATCTAACCTTTTACGCATCTTCCGACTCGTCTAAAACTTGTTCAATAATTATTTCTTGTTGTTGAACCAATGGTTCCTGCATCGTCTGAACCTGTGGACGAGGTATTCCAGGCATTCCACGGGACTTTCTTCCCTCCAGAATATCGACCTGCTCTTTGGTAGCATATAGATGTACAGGATTCCCTTTGTATTGGATACTGATCCCTTGCCATTTCTTGTTATTGAATCGGAATAAGTCTCCTGTACCTGTTGCTTTCCCTTTATTTACCTTAATATCCTTGAATTCATTTTTTAGAACATCTTTTAGATTATCTGGGAGTTTCTGGCCTATCTCCATCTTCTTCATGAAGACCCTATCCGTAAGAAAACCCTTGAGTACTAATTCACTGAATTGACTCCAGAGGTTATTAGAGCCAAAAAGCTCAATTCCAAGACATTTATCCCCGTAGAAACAGATTATTCCAACCTGATCCTTTAGACTCAATCCGGAGGAGAGTGTCTTCAGAAGTGTACTAAACTCTTGGTCTTTTTCATAGGATTTTTCTTGAATTTCCCGATAAGACCGGGTGGGGGCTTCTGCCATCCCGAAATCTAATTCCTCAGCAACAGCATCAACCGTTTCCCAAACAGTTGTCTGGTCAGCACCTTTCGCAGAGATGTTGGCCATCTGTGAAGCCATTCGTGTCCCTGCTGATTTGAATTTATATGAAGTAGTTTCTCCACGAGAACTAGAATAGGTCCATCGGGATCGTTCAATACATTTCACAGGTATTTTTAACGGGTTGGACTCGTCATACCCAATAGGAATGATAATCGGTTCAAAAATGGTTCTATCTTGCTTTCCTCCTTCAACTTGGTGAAGATAAGGAATTAAAACAGGATTTTTACTTTTATTGATTGCTTCTAGTATCTCAACGCTTTCAGAACCTTCAGTTTCTTGAATCCAGGCGAGTTCTTGTTTCTCTGCTTCAAGCAGGCCTAACACGGGAGAAGATACATCTACTTTGAGTACAGGATACACTGTAAATTTTTCATGAGAAATTGGAACACCAATACTATAATATTTGCCTAAATCTTTAAGTAAATCTTGAAAATTCATATTTAACCACCTTTTTTGTTTGTTAAGAACTTCTTCCGCATAGAAAGTTAGGATCACTCGTTCTGAATTTGTGGGTAATCGTGTAATTAGCTGTGCTTCTTCAAAGTCCTTCAGTCTACGGTAAATAGTTGCTGTAGTTAATGTCAAATCAGTCTTATTAGCTAAATGAGCATTGATCATTGGTGCAGTAGCACCTGGATTATGTTTGAGATATAATAAGACGTCTCTGGAACCTTTTGCAGATAGCAGCTCTTGGATATTTTTCATCATTTTTTCTCATGAACTGTAATTTATAAATGTTTCCATTTTTATAAAAAAATGTAATTAAATCTGATTTAAAAAACCTTTAATAAGTACTCATTAGAAGTAAATATCTTAGGATAGGAGATTGATTATGCGAAAAGTAAAAGCTTTGATTTGTTGTCTATTTATATTAACTATTTTTTTGTTTATTCCACAGTTTAGTCACACCATTCAAGCAAGATTTGAAAGTATCTCTGCCGTTCCTGTCTCTGGAAAAGTCATTGATACTTTTGATACAAACGGGAGACAAGGACTTACACATAACGTGTCTCATCTCTTCAGTACTGACAGTAGTAACCAAAGAATCTATATTTATGACAGATACACAGATAGCGTGGTGACTCATTTCTCCACAGCATTCAATCCCATGGGTGTGGCATACGATAGTGGTTTCCTTTATGTAGCCGATGATAACTCACCCACAGTTAACATTCACAAACTCAATGTTTTGGGTGGAGAAATCCAATCTTTTAATACCACATTTAGCAGTGTCACTGGTTTGACGTGGTTTGATGGGGACTTATGGTTATCGTTACCAGACAGTGCCGAAATCTGTAGGTATGAGCTAGAAACGGCGACAGCCTTAGCTTTTAAAACAACGAATTTAGGAAACCTCTGGGGATTAGCC
>CP070760.1:539646-545108 GCA_020348965.1 Candidatus Heimdallarchaeota archaeon
ACAAGCTGGTTTTCACTATCAAATTCAGTCATGGAGACATTAAAATGAGTGAATCTAAAGTTGTTTTCCTGTCAGGAGGAACAGGAACCCCCAAACTACTACAGGGAGCAGTAAGGGTGATTGATACTCAAAATATAACAGTTATCGGGAATACTGGGGATGATTGGAACTTTTATGGTTTATATGTGTCACCAGACATTGATAGCGTAATATTGATCCTAGCTGACCTTCTTGACACTAAGAAATGGTGGGGAATTAAGGAAGACACTTTTAGGTTAGTTGATTTCTTAAAAAACCAGTTAAAAGAAGATGTTTGGTTTAATCTTGGCGATTATGATGCAGGTTTATGTTTATTCAGATCTAATCTTTTAAAACAGGGAAAAAACTTGACAGAAGCTACAGAAATAATTCGAAAACGATTGGATATCCAACCCAGCATTTTACCAATGGCTAATCAGCTCATTCAAACAAAAATACGAACATCAGAACAAACGATGCATTTACAGGAATATTGGGTCAGATACAAGGGAGAACCACATGTCACAAATGTCTTTTATGACGGAGATCTAAGAAAAACAACTCCCCAAGTGCTTGATGCCATTGAAAAAGCCAATGTTATTATTATAGGACCCAGTAATCCGATTTCCTCAACTGGTCCAATTCTCGCTATCAGTCCAATACGTGAGGCGCTCCGAAAGGCTTCTGGATACCGAATTGCGATCAGTCCAATAATTGGCACAGATGCAGTCTCTGGACCAACAGCAGCGTTTTTAAAGGCATGGGGACGAGAGATTTCTCCAGTAACCATTGCAGAATTATTTCATGACATATTGGATGCTTTGATGATTCATCGTACTGATAATCAATATCAGAATGAAATCCAAAAAAGAGGAGTCACGCCTATAATAGATGATATTTACATTAATTCAGAGACTGACGCAAGTCGATTAATCGAACAAATACTGGAACGTAAATGAATGGAGAAAATAAAGAATCCTAGTGTGTTAGCTGCAATGGCTGGCATAACTGATGGCGATTTTGCGCAATTTTGTCTGAAAAGGGGAGGAGCAGGAATGGTTACTATTGGGGGATATCCTGTTGGTAGAGAGATGATTCAGGCGTCAATAAAAATTGCACAAAGAGGACGAAAAGAATTCATTCTTCAATCAGGAAACGAATCGAGAGACTTATTAAGAGAGGCAAACAAAATCAAGGATGTTTCCAGCCTCATTATCAATCTGAGACTCAATCAGTCCAAGGAAGCAAAAAAGCTAGCCCAAGAATTCACCGAGATCATAACAGAAAAACCGATAATTGAAATTAATGCGCATTGTCGCCAAGTTGAAATCACTGAGGAAGGAGGTGGACAGAGTCTTTTATATCGTTCTAAAGTCCTAAATGATATTATCAGGAATTTTCACTCAAGGGATTTCAGGATTTCTCTGAAAATTCGTGGAAATGCGATTTCTCCAGATGTTTTTTCGCATCAAGTTTGCCAGTGGCCCCTCGATTTCCTTCACATTGATTCCTATCAAGTTGGACGAAAAGGAACTGACTTGGATTTATTAACAAAGTACACTCAAATCCTTGACATTTCCATTATCGGTAACAATTCAGTAACCGATTTTCAAAGCGCTAAAGCAATTTTAAATACTGGAGCTCGGTTCTTTTCTATTGCGCGGGCTGCACAAAAGAATCCATCGATCTTTTACTCTCTCGTGAAACATTTTTAGGAAAATTATTATGTGACATTTTTTAAGCTAAAAAGGTGTAACACTCATCGCAAAGCCACAGACATTGATCCTTATTCCGATCAAGGATTTTTTTGAAACAAAGACGAGAATAAGAGCAGCATTCCCTGCAGATTCTTCTCGACTCATCGAGAATTTGGTAAAAGTAACCTATTTACAGACTATTGAAACTATAAACTCGCTTTCATATCCTTTTGGTGTTATTTCTCCTTCTATGTCTATTATCAACCAAAGTAGAGATCTGGGAGCGGTATTTACTTATTGTGACTCTGGAATTGATTTAAATATTGCGTTATTAGAGGCAGTTCAGAAATTACCTCCTGATCAACCAATTCTTGTGATTATGCCCGATCTACCGTTCATAAATCAAGAATTTTTGCAACGACTATCCAACGAAATTAATACTGTCGATGTATTAATTATTCCATCAATTTCTAGCGATGATAGTTTTGGAACTGCTGTGTTATATTTAAAACATCAAAGTCTGCTTTCTTTTCAATTCGGTTCGAACAGTAGTAGGCAATTTCGAGCAGAAGCGGATCAGAAAAATCTAAAATATCGTATTCTCCATCTTGATCCTTATGCTCGTGATCTAGACACTTTTGTTGATATTCAATACTTAAGACAACATCTTTCACTAGTTTCAGATCCCAATCCATTCATTGAAATATTGAGAAATTTAGAATTAACTACCTCTTTATGAGCTGGTGATTTTTTGACTTCTTCTCCCACTATTACTCCGTCTTCTTCGGTAACAGCTCATCAGGCATTAGAATTCTTAAGAATAGATGACCCATTAACAATAGAAGCGTGGAGAAGATCGGCCCAAATTATAGCTACTGGTGGGTATCAAAATCAGGTAACTTTTACGACAAATATTTTCATTCCCTTAACACGATTATGTCGGAATGCATGCAGTTACTGTGGGTACAGTCGTCCTAGTGTACCCAAAGGGAAAGAGTATTTGAGTCCTAATGAAATCCAAAAAATTTTCGATGTGGCTAAGTATAACAGTGTCTCTGAGGTTTTAATAACAATGGGGGAGAAACCAGAGTCCAAGCATCCTGCTGCAAGAAGATGGTTATCAGAGTATGGCTTTGAATCTACAATTGAGTATACCTACAATGTTGCAGAAAAAGCGTTGAATTGTGGATTATTAGCACATGTGAACGCAGGGACTTTAACATTTGATGAGCTGAGCTATTTACGTAAGGTAACAGCTAGTATGGGGTTAATGCTCGAAACGATAAGTTCAAGATTAACCCAAAAAGGGATGCCTCACTCGATTTCTCCTGATAAACATCCAGAACGAAGAATGCGCACCATTATCAATGCTGGAAAATTAAAAATACCATTCACAAGTGGAATCTTGATTGGAATTGGTGAAACATTCGAAGAGATAGTTGAAAGTCTTCTTGCATTAAAAAATGCTCACAGTAGGTATGGTCATCTCCAAGAAGTGATTATACAGAATTTTCGTCCTCATGAAGAAAGTATTATGGCTAATTCCGCTCCTCCATCACTAGACTTGATGGAAAAGATAATTATCCTCGCAAGGCATATCCTTCCTATTGAAATTTCAATCCAAATACCACCTAATCTCATAAATGGAAATGAAAGTCGTTTTATTAAGGCTGGGATATCTGATTGGGGTGGGATCTCCTCTATAACACCTGATTATATAAACCCTAGTCATTCATGGCCACAAATTAGTCAGTTGGCTGATATAATAGAGAAACAGGGCTATTTCTTATGTGAAAGGCTTCCTGTTTACCCTCGTTACATTAATTTAGAATGGTTGTCTCCACGAATTTATAATCTAATTACGGCCAGAAAACTGAAGACAAAGGATGGGTTCAGAAGACGGTGAGAATAGCAGATCTAGAAGAGGTCGATCTTCATCCAGCACGGAGTGAGCTTAAAGGAATACTTAAACGGATTCTCAACGATGAGGTTCCCACAGATGACGAGATATCTATTCTTTTCTCGGCACAGGGGCGTGAGATCCTTCTTCTAGGGCAGATAGCTGATGTTATTAGGGAACGTCAAGTAGGATCATTAATAACTTATGTTGTTAATCGGAACATTAATTTTACAAACATTTGTACGAAACGGTGTCGTTTTTGTGCTTATTCTGTTAATCCTGGTCAAGAAGAGGGCTATTTTAATATTTCAACAGATTTTTTCCGAAAAAAAATTGAAGAAACCTATCCCTACAGGATCACCGAGGTCTGTGTTCAAGGAGGGATTCACCCAAGCTTAAATTTCGAGAAGTATCTTGAAATCCTTTCTAATCTGAAAGAGATCGATCCTAGCCTACACATTCATGCCTTTTCCCCTCAAGAGGTTACACACGCAGCATTTACAGCCGAGAAAGATATTGAAGATGTCTTAAGAGAGTTCAAGAAACAAGGCCTTGGTTCTCTTCCTGGAACTGCGGCAGAAATTCTTGATGATACTATTAGAAAAATTATCTGTCCAAACAAGGTGAATACTTCCGATTGGATTCACATTATTGAATTAGCTCATGAACTTGGGATCCGAACAACTGCTACAATTCTCTTTGGTCATATCGAAAGCCCACGTCATTGGGTTCAGCATCTCTCATTATTACGGAGAATTCAAGAAAAAACTAGGGGATTCACAGAATTCATTCCTCTTCCATTTATTGCGAAAAATACACCATTGAAGCAAGATTATCATCTTAATTTGCGTGAATTAAGCGATCTAGATTACATTAAGTTTTATGCGGTTTCCAGATTGTTTTTAGGAGATATTTTTAAGAATGTTCAAACTTCGTGGGTAAAATTAGGCTTTCCTCTGGCACAGATAACATTAACAGTTGGTTGCAACGATTTCGGGGGAACTCTCTTTGAAGAAAATTTAACTCGCTCAGCTGGAGGTAGTTTTGGACAAATGGTTACCCCAGAAACATTTCAAGAAATGATTCATCAACTTCAGAGGTCATATTGTGAGCGAGGAACTTTGTATAATTTGATATGCTAGATATAATAGCTCATATAATGATTCTCATTAAAGAAGAAGGTTAAAAATTTCGATTGAATTGGAATAATAATCAATTGAAAGCACTCTAGCATTTTGCTTAATAGAGGCGAATTATGTGGTTTTCATAGTCATCCTTGCTGGTGGTGGAGGGGAACGCTTGTGGCCCAAATCACGAAAAAATCGGCCTAAACAGTGTCTCTCTCTCGATGGTAAACAGTCGTTAATTCAGGGGACGTATGAGATTGCGGTAGAAATTGCTGGAAGTGATAACATATTAATAGCAACATGTAAAGAAGTGGCCCAAGCAATTAAAGAACAGCTCCCCCAAGTTCGCATGATTGTTGAACCATTAGCGAAGGATTCAGCTGCGGGAATGGGTTTTGCATGTGCACATCTATTACACGAGAATAGAGATGAGGCAACCCTATTCATGGGAGCAGACTATTATATTCGCGATATCAACCGTTTCAAGGAAGTAATTGCAACTGCGGCTCATTTAGCTGAACTTGGAAAGATTTCAACCATAGGAATAAAGCCAAATCGTGTTGAAACTCGTTTTGGATATATAAATCCTGGAAAATCGATACCTGGGACTTCTGTAGCTTCTTATGAAGTTAAAGGTTTCACAGAAAAACCTGATGCTGTGTTAGCTCAAAAATTCATTGATAAAGGATATTTATGGAATTCTGGTATGTTCATTGTAAA
>CP070760.1:545208-550622 GCA_020348965.1 Candidatus Heimdallarchaeota archaeon
ACATCACCTAAATAAGACGATCTAACTCTTTCATCATTTTGGATATCTTGTGGTTTCCCTTTTGCAATGACTGCTCCAGATGAAAGGACAATGATCTCTTCACTGATTTTCATGACAATGTCCATTTTATGTTCGATAACAATAATAGTTAATTCATCACCATAAGATTTTTTTATTTTAACAATCACATCATAGACTTCAGGAACCTCTTCTACAGACATTCCTGCAGTGGGCTCATCTAACAGTAGAAGCTTCGGTTCAGTTGCTAAAGCAATCGCAATTTCAAGTTTCCTTTGTTCAGAATGAGGCAGGAGGGAAGAAGGTGCATATAATCTTATTGGATCAATACCAATTAAACTAGCTAAATCGAATACTTTTTCGTGTAAATGCTTATGTGAAGACGCGTTTCGGAGAAAATTGAAACTTACTCTTTTTTTGCCTCGACTTTGGGCAGCTAATCGAATATTTTCAAAGGTAGTTAAATATGGGAAAGTATTTGTGATCTGATATGATCGTGAGATTCCAAGTTGAGAAAGTCGATGCATTTTATAACCAGTCACGTCCCTTGAGTCAAAAAAAATCTTTCCGCGGGTAGGTTCGAGAGTTCCTGTAATTAAATTAAAGAAAGTTGTTTTACCAGATCCATTAGGACCAATTATCGATTTTAATGAACCTCTTTCAAAATCAAGGGACACATTGTCCACAGCTACAAGTCCTCCAAATTCCTTACGTAAGCCACTTGTTCTTAGAATAACGTCTTGATCTAAATTCATGAAATCACTTTCAAAATCGAATTTTCGATTATCCTTCTTATCAACTAATCGTTCTCTTACTGAAAGAGATTATTAGTTTCCTTAAGGAAGGAGGTATTAAAATCTGGAAAACCAGACTTTTATCCATCAATCAGGTGAAAATCTAGATATCCAATATAAATATTTGAATGTCTTTATTTTTCTATTTCCAGATGGAATCAGACGAATATTAAGATCCTAATTCTTTTTTATGAGATAAAATATTGTCGTGGCAAAATATTTTTAAGTATTTACAGGAAATCAAGTGGACTAACTAATTAGTTAACTTTGCTTAAGCTTTTTGGAGGATTTTTCGTTGAATAAGAAGCAAGTAATCTTAATTTTTCCTTTTTTATTTTTATCTGTCTTGATATTTCCAACAGTGGCTATTCAATCCGACACAAATCAAAATGGTCCAATAAAAATTGGTATTTTCTTACCAGAAACAGCTGGATACACTACCTATGCTCCATGGGTGAGACAAGGCTTCGAACTTGGTATGATCTATGCTAGTGATGGGACTAATACAACAAGCGGCGGAAGACCATATGAGCTTCATTATTATGATACAAAGGGTTCCACTTCGGAAATAGTTGGAATAGTAACTAGAGCAATTGAAACAGATGGTATGGATATCCTTGTTGGAGGAGTCAGTAGTGACGTTGCTACAGGAATTATTCCTATTGCTTCACAATATGAAACTCTCTATTTTATTGGTCCTGCTGCAAGTGCAGAATTAACAGGCAATTTATTCGATAAACATGCATTCAGAATTGGTAGAAATAGTCATCATGATGCAAAAACATCTATTTACCATTCTATGGAAATAGCAGGAGCTAAAAAGATAGCATTCTTAGCAGTGAATGTCAATTTTGGTCATACGGGCGTGGCTGCCATGAGAGATGAAGTAGAAGCAAAAGGAGGCGAGGTCGTAATGACTGAAATGGTTCCACTTGGTACTACCGATTTTACTCCATATTTAAGTCGTCTCAGAACTGAAGCTCAAACTGGTGCTGGAATAGATATGTTGCATGTAATATGGGCTGGTTCCTTTTCAGAATTATGGAGAGATATATTCACACTTGAGATTTATAATTATATGAACATTAGTAATGTTGCTGTGGATATTTATGCAATGAATATACTCGAAACCGAACTTAGAGCCTTGGGTGGAACCATCATAGGTGGACAGGGGATGTGTGTGTATGGGTATGAATTACCAAACAATTCTGTAAACGATTGGATGGTCGAACAACATATTGAACGCAATATTATGCCTAATATTCAGCATGGATTAACATATAGAGTACCAGAATTATTTACTGCAAGTGCTTTCGGTACTGCGCAATTTTTGGTAAATGTCACGAGTGCTATTCCTGACTTACAAATAGACAAGATGATTAGTCATCTCGAAGGTCTTAATATCACATGCCCCAAGGGGCCAACTTACATACGGCCTTATGATCACCAAGGACTGGCTGAAATGTACATAGCAGATATTGTGAACGACACAAGGCCAGGTTCAGAAACTGAGAATTTGATTATTGCCTCCTTGAATAAAACAATTCCAGCACTAGAAGTGGCCCCTCCAATCAAAACTGATTATGATCCATATGCCACGGGAACAACAACTACTACAACAGCACAAAGAACATTTGGTAATGAATACATTGTATTCATTCTTGGAATAGTTGCTATATACTGCAAGAAGAAACGAAGATCATAAAAAAACCGCTTCTCCTTTTTATTTTCCTACTCTCTCCTTTTTTTTACTATTTGGGCTGTTTTTTTTAATTATTCAATTAATCGAATATTTTTTGCCATGAACAAGTCGAAATTCATCTTTAATTACTTTGATATAATAATCACTGAGAAAAAAAGCTATTAAATTTATCATCTAAGCATGTGTCTACACATAGTAAGGCCACTACAAGTTCATCTGGTCAATGGATCCAATAAAAAGAACACGGAGATTTAATGGATGGGCGAAATACCGAAACGAATTGAGAGACTACCCGAGCTTGCGGAAAATCTGATTTGGGCATGGCACCCTGAAGCACGAGAGCTATTCAAAGAACTTGACCACCCTGCTTGGGTATATACGAATCATAATCCTGTAAGAATGCTCCAAATCATGCCCTATGAACGTCTCCAAGCAGCCGCCCAGAACCCTGCTTTTCTAAAACACTACGATGGAGTAATGTATGATTTTGATCGAGAACTAGATTCTAAAGAGACCTGGTTTTCAGAGAATTACCCAAACTTCGCTGGCACCATCGCCTATGTTTCTACGGAGTATGCATTACATCAATCCCTTCCAATTTACTCTGGAGGGCTAGGAATTCTCTCAGGAGATCACGTGAAAGAAAGTAGTGATTTGGGAGTACCCCTCATCGGTGTTGGATTTGTATATCCCCAGGGGTATTTTAAACAAGTCATTCCTCGTAACGGGTGGCAAAAGGCGAAATATGAGAACATAAAATTTGAACGTACACCTATAAATCCTATAGATAACGGAGGGGAGCAGCTAATAATCGAACTAGAATTTCCGAACCCAATTTATTTACGTGTCTGGAATTTGAAGGTAGGTCGAACACAGCTTTACCTTATGGATACAGATATAGAACAAAACCAGCCTTGGGATCGGGGTCTTTCGGGTCGATTATATGGTGGAGACCAAGAAATGCGAATTCGACAAGAAATCGTGCTTGGTTTCGGAGCAGTACGAATCTTATCACACCTAGGTTATAAACCCGAGATCTATCACCTCAACGAAGGACACACATCGTTTGTGGCCCTTGAGTTACTCCGGAGAGAAATGGCAGAAAACGGACTTACATTTGAAGAAGCTATACAAATTGTAAAAAAGAAGATTATTTTTACCACACACACACCTGTACCAGCTGGACATGACCAATTTGCCTTTGATTTAGTATCAAAATACTTTCAAAAATATTGGGAAGGACTAGGAATAAATCGAGAAAAATTCTTAACCCTAGGGGCTTTTGACTGGGGGTATGGACAAGGACCCCGATTTAATATGACAGCACTTGGGATCCGCTTAAGTCGCTATCAAAATGCTGTTTCAAAGCTCAATCGAGAGGTAAGCAGGGAAATGTGGACTGAGCTTTTCTCTACTCCAGAATTTGAAGACCTTCCTTTGATCGAGTATGTTACTAATGGGATACATGTTCCCACTTGGATAAGCCCACCCTTTCAGACTCTATATAAGAAATATTTGGGTAAAAATTGGCTGAAAAGACAAGATGACCCAGATTTATGGGAGAAAATCGATGATATTCCAGATGAGGATTTATGGTTCTGTAGAGAGAAAGCTAAAGATCGAATGTTCATATTCTTACGGGAAAGAGCCCGAATCAAGAGGATAGAAGAAAATAAAGATTCTCGTCAAACACTAGCTGCCGGAGCACTTCTCGATCCTCATACTCTAACAATCGGTTTTGCGAGGAGGTTTGCAACCTATAAACGGGCACAATTAATCTTTCAAGATATTGAAAGACTCAAGAAAAACTTGTTAGATCCTTACACACCAGTGCAAATAATTTTTGCTGGAAAAGCACATCCTGCCGACGACCCTGGGAAGAGTGTGTTGCAGCAAATTTATAAAAAAGCAATTGATCCTTCAATTGGTGGGCGTGTTGCATTTATTGAAGATTATGATATGCAAGTGGGACGGTATTTAGTCCAAGGTTGTGATATCTGGTTGAATACCCCACAAAAACCTTTTGAAGCTTCAGGGACTTCTGGGATGAAAGCAGCAATCAATGGTGGAATCAATTTTTCAATTCTTGATGGATGGTGGCCCGAGAGCTATGATGGGAGTAATGGTTGGTTCATTGGAGGAAAGGAGCCTGAAAATCAGCAAGATGTATTTGATGCAAATTCGTTTTATGACATCCTTGAGAATGAAGTTCGTCCTCTATTCTACCATCGATATGGTAATGGAATTCCAACCGATTGGATAAAGGTAGTTCGTAACTCTATTAAAAGTGTCACACCCGCTTTTTCGGCCCGAAGAATGCTAAAAGAGTATGTAAAAGTGTATTTTTCTTCTTAATAAAGTCATGTGCCAGTTAGCATCTTTTGAGCTGCTTCCTGCCATTTTTTAATCTGCACATCGCTCTTACGGCCTATTGACGTCGCAATTTCCTGTGAATGCTTACTCAATAAGTCCCCTATCGTTTTAATATTCGCATCAGCAAGTTTTTCATAAACAGCTTTTCCTATTCCTTTCACCTCCGAAACCGAGGTGAGAGTATTTACTGTTGGAACTTCTGATTTTGTAGGAATGGATTCAGGCGCAGGTAATACTTCTGGCTCTGGTAGAGGCTTTTCAACAACTAGTTTGACTTTTTTCTTTACTTTCACAGGAGGCTTGACTTTAACGGGCTTTGGTGCAACCTTCTTCACCTCAGGTTTTGGTAGTGTTTTTAACTTTGGTTCTTTTCTTAGAATTTGACCCGTTTCCATACATACCCAAAGGTGGTGCTGGACAGATGAATTATCAGGTAAATAATGAAGACCTATATCATAAATCGCTCCTGGGCAAGCCTCTTCATGTAAGGTTTTGGCTATTTTTTTAGATTTATGATATAGGTCTTC
>CP070760.1:550722-556131 GCA_020348965.1 Candidatus Heimdallarchaeota archaeon
AAAACCATACCAAGAAAGAACGCCTAAAAACTTTAATTAAATCCTTTTGAATTATATCTGTTCGTATATTAAAGGAATATAAGGAAAAATAGACAGAAAAACCTTCTGGAGGGATAAAAAGACTTGTGTTTTATACTCCTTTTTTCCAATCAAAAACTACTCCAATATATTTATCCTTATCATTCTTCAACCCCTCATACGCTTCTTTACACTTTGAGGGGGATAATACATGAGTAATAAGGTCAGACACCTTCAATTTCTTCTCTTGAATTAGTTCAAAAATAATTTGCAGGTTCCTTTCAATAGAATGCTTAGATGATACATTTCTGTGAATTGGGAAACGCCATTCGAGTGCTCCTTTGATGGTTATACAACCATGAGTAATGAGATGACTTCGATTGAGAAAGTCAGTTAGATTACTTTGATATTCTCCCCTCGGACTACCAAGTAGAATAAGTTCTCCTAAAACACCAGCACACGTAATTGCTTGTTCAGCAACCGATGGTATACCAGTTGCCTCAATGACCGAGCTACACATCTCCCCATTAGTAATAGCTGATATTTTTTCTTTAGCGCCCTTTTCCAGGGGATTTATAACATGCTTTATTCCACATTTTTTAGCTAAATCTAATCTTGGCTGAGAAATATCAATTCCAATCACTTCACAGCCGCAGAGAGTAAATAATTGTGCTGAAAGATTTCCAACAAGTCCCAAACCGAATACAGCAACATAATCACCAAGTTCAGCTTGTGATACGCGATTCGCAGTGATAGAAACTGCAGCCATCCTAGATATAACGGCTTCTAAGCTGTTTAAACTCTCTGGTACTGGAAGAGTAAGAATAGATGTTAACCCTAGGCTAGCATGCTTACCATAGGTGAATACACGGTCTCCTACTTTGAATTGATTAATAAGTTTACCTACAGCAATCACTTCTCCAACCGATCCGTATCCAGGAACAAAAGGTAGGGGGGCCCACGACTCAATGCCCTCCATTATTGCGAGCTCCGTTCCAGCACTAATAATACTGAACTCTGTTTCTATCGCAATATCTGTGTTCCCCAAATTCTGAGTATTAAACTCAAATTCTTCTAGTTCCACTTCTCCAGGTGTGGGAAAAATTATCTGCTGGCCTTTCATTTTGCATTCACAGAACCTATGAAATGATATTTATTTTTCAAATTCATTGAATTTTTTATCTTATCCTTAGGTCATTTTCCTAATTTATGATTATAAGGAGAACGTTTAGTGGAACTAGACTATAAATTAAACACAATCACTCCCCATATTGCTATTAATAATAGTATGATTCGTTCAGGGAACATTAGTGGTATTATTCTAAATAACTACGCTGTTATTGTAGACACTACATCTTATCGAAAGACAGCAGAACTTTTCCGTCAAAAATTAGAAAAAAAATTCGAAATACCCGTCAGCTATTTGATCTACACTCATTATCATGGAGATCATATTTTTGGTGCTCCTGCATTTAAAGATATACCCATTATAGGTTCGGAAAAGACACTACAAAATTTGACTAATCGTGATACGTTGAATCCTTTAGAAGAATGGAAATTAGGCTTAATGGACGAAGAACCAGAATTAGCTAAAGGAATCGAGATCATTCTACCCTCTATTTGTTTCCAAAAGCAATATTTTCTTAGGGATGATAATCTTTCTCTTGAAATTCATCATTCTGGAGGCCACACTTCTGGGTCGAGCTATGTTTATTTTCCAGAAGAGAAGGCCCTCTTTACAGGAGATCTAATTTTCCAGGATATCTATCCTTATGCAGGTGATCCAACATGTAATCCAGACATGTGGATTGCTCAGCTTGAGAATTTCCAAAAAATGGATATAGAAACAATCATTCCAGGCCACGGATCAATATTAAAAGGTAGAGAAGCATTAAACAAACATATCGCGTTTTATAAATCCTTGAAAACTATAGTTCTTAAGGCTCTTAACGATAACGAAACAGTTGATGCGATAAAAGCTCCAGATTTCTTTCCGATGGAAACAGATATCTGGAAACCCATTGCAGTGGAGTATTGGTACAATTTTTACCGACAAACAGATTAGGATATTCTTATTGAAGTCCTAGACCTTCTTCTGGAAGCCAGTCTGGCCAACCAACTATCCAGTCAGGTATAAACGCTTCCCTTACGCGATCACATACGGGAAAATACGCTTTCAAATCTAAAACAGGAGTATTATCAATTGCATCAATATTCTGAATTTTAACCAGTCCTGATTCGTGATCTACATTCAATATTTTCGCTGTTGTAAGTGCAATAGGATTTGGCCGATATTCAGCTCGTGTAGCAAACACCCCAGTGATGGGAGGATTTTTTCCATAAGGTGGTACACAATCTAATTTATTTCGTTGTTCTTCATTATCGACTTTATTTGCCCACCATAGTATCTGAACATGACTAAAATGTTCCAATTGCTTAAGAGCAGGGATAAATTTCTTTAAAATTTCTATTTGTACTTCATCATCTGTTCTTTTGATATAACCAATAGGAAAAATGGTAAATGTTTCTATCATATTACTCAATGGCTTTTTCTCCCAATTATTCTGTAAGTTACTCGACTAAATTCAATCCTTTTTTTCTTTGATAAGGTTATCATTCTATGAAATTTATTTAAGTAATAGTAGATTTTTTTCTTCGATATTTGGTTGTGCGGTCTCAAATTCAGGTGACATGTGTGAAAATTTCAAGAGAGTATGAAAGAGAATATTTCAAAGATTGTGTTAAAGAAGCGATGAAGGCTCCTTTTTCTGGCTGGGACTTCTCAGTTCTCTCCCAATGGGGAGGTAATCCAGAAGATCCACTACCCTGGAGTTATGATGTAACAGTCAAGAGACATTTATCATTTTCCAACTCTATGCTTGACATGGGTACGGGTGGAGGAGAATTCTTGTCGTCTCTAATCCCTTTACCTAGTCATACTTATGCAACGGAGGCATATAAACCTAATGTTTCCATCGCCAAGGAAAAATTAGAGCCACTTGGAGTCAAAGTTATTGAGATTGCTGAAGGTAAACAAGAAGAATCACCATTACCGTTCGATGATGGATTTTTTGATCTTGTCATTAATCGTCATGAATGCTATGAGTCAGATGAGGTTTATAGAATCCTGAAACCCAATGGTACATTTATTACTCAACAAGTAGGCCAGCAAAACAATGAAGACTTAAGAAAAGTATTTGGTTCGGTTGATTCTGAGAATGAATTCACTTGGAATCTGAAGACAGCACTTAACACCATAAAACAAGCTGGTTTTACTATACTTGGTGGAAAAGAACATATAGGTTTTAGTAGGTTTTATGATATCAGAACCCTAGTATTTCTCTTGAAAATTCTCCCATGGGAGTTCCCTAACTTTTCAATAGATAAATATGAGGGTCAATTGTTTCATTTTTTCAGAAAATTGATCAATGATGGGTATTTCGATTCTATTTCACATCGATTCTTCATCATTGCTCAAAAACAGTAGGGAATGAGAGGAACTCAACTACATCTTTTATTTGCATAAGAGCTTGACGATTCATATTGAATAGGCTTTTGCTGGATTTGTATAAGTCAATTCATGAATGATTTCCTCAGAAATTCCCCGTTCTTGTAATTTTGGTAGGAAATCTGTAAGTAGGAAGCCGAAAGATCGAATATCTCCCCCATTTTCTTCTCCCACAAAGTAGCAACCAGCATCTTGAGAGAGTAAAATCTGACTGTGGAAATCCTGTTCAAGAAGTGTCTCTAAAATCATAAGAATATTATCGTCTTGACCTTGCCCAATCCCATCAAGACTTATCCATGCTCCTCGTTCAGCTACTTGAGAAATGAGCTCGATTTTCTCTTCAATATTTGCATGAACAAAAATCCATTTTTGGGGATCAACTTCATAATCTTTGAGAACATCTAGTATCTGAAGTGCTTTCTCTCCAAAACACGTATGAGTGGCAATCGTAAGATCAGTCTCCTTAGAAGTAATCGCAGCTGCTTCAATCAGCTTCTTTTCTATATCAGTAAACTTTCCAGCTTCTACTGCTGTCTTGATGAAACCTGGTCTAATGTTCGTTTCTTCAATTCCCTCATTAAATTCCTTAATCCACTGATTTGCTAACTCATCAGGGTTTGAACTATACGCATATTGTGGAATGTATGGCTCACGTCCATAAATCCCAGTATTTGTAAGAATATATAATCCTGTTTGCTTTGCTAATTCTCTTAATATGTTAACGTCTCTGGCAAGGTACATTGGTGTGCAATCTACAAATGTTTTTACATCAAGATCTCTGATCTCTAGAAGATAAGGAAGCATTACCTTTTTGACAGCTTCAGAATCATATCGATGTTTTCCAGTCTTATCTACACCAATAAAATCTACTAAAATATGTTCGTGAGGGAGTGTTAGCTCCATTTCTTCTGATTTTATTTCTCCAGTAACTGTGATTACTTTACTCATGCTGATTCCATCCAAAAATGTCAATAATTCATTAGATTCTCTATTTTACTATATTTGTATCATAGCACATATATTTTTTATTAGATGTTCTATAACTATCTGTCCTAACTCTGGAAATAAGAATATTTGACCATCTTCTTCAAATTGGCTTAAACAGCGTTCTAGTCCTACTTTTCTTAAAGGTTCATACTTTTCTCCACCAAACTTGAGGTATCCTCCTAAGCCTCCTAATACGGGCCATTTTCTCAATGCTGCTTCTGTACCATTTCTGATAATAAAATTATTCATTTGGTAGAACTTTCCATAATCGACCCCACCATATAGCGTCGCAATTGAGTGTTCAATAGTATCAGCATGTCCTCCAGTCTTTTTTGCAGTCAAATAAGCGTCATTAGTTTCTGAAGAGTAGTTTTTTGATTGAAGGATTTCATCAATTTCCACCTCGTATGTGTTTAAAAACATAAAATCAGATAATGGAAATTTTTGCTTTAATTCGTCCCAAATAGGGAATGTATCCACGCCATAATTTCCACCATGGCCATTAATGATGAGAATCCTAGAAAAAACAATTCCAATCTTTTGAAGAATCTTACAGTGATAATCTATATAGTCCACGCATTTATTCACACATTCTTCCATTGGAATGTAAACAGGACTCCAGTCCAACGCAATTTCTCCAACTTGATCGGTAGTGTAGGGTATGTGGGCTACAAACTTGGCTCCAGATCGTTCAGAGACATGATAAGCAACGAAATTAGCACAGCGACTATCATTATCAGGAGATAATGCAGGACCATGTCCTTCGTAAGGATTTCCCATCGAAAAGATTAATGTATTTGAAGCTTCTGACTTAAATGGCCCCCAATCACTCATTTTTCCTTTTAAATTTAAAAAATCGCTCATTGTTGATCATTCTCTTTCTGGTATCAAAAATA
>CP070760.1:556231-561614 GCA_020348965.1 Candidatus Heimdallarchaeota archaeon
AGATTTTCGGGTATAACCGAGTTTTCAACAACAATCGAGATAGATAGACCAAGGATTGTGACAATAATGGAGGTTATAAACCCGAAAATGGGACCTGCGAATCCAACATCAAATAAATCGTTTCTTGACCGGATTGGAGTTTTTTGTGAAATAAACGCCCCAAATGTGCCGTACCCGAAAGGAAAAGGAAGGAAATATGGCCAACTTGCTGTGATTCCATGGATCCTTGATGCGACCATGTGACCAAGTTCATGAATTCCAACAATGCCAATCAATCCAATGGCATACAGGAGACTTGTCACAAATGGGTCAAGATCAGGTTTAACCTGATGTAAAACGTCCCAATTCATGAATCCCACAAAAATCACTGATAATACAGTGAATCCAAAGAGAATAAGTGGAGTTGTTAAGTTTTGCTTTGTTTCACGCATTTTTTCGCTAAGAGGGAAAATGAATAGTACTCCTCGCGATTCTTGGGTTGGATGAGGACGGAGTACTGGAATGAATCCTAATTCCCTAAGGCGAAGGTTAACCTCTTGCATATTAGAAGTCAGATCGCTTCGTCGAAGGATCTCATAGGCTGGTACAACTTCTGTTTGTAAACTTCTAGTACTACGTTGTACCGATCTGTAAGATATTGCTGTAATGGTAAAATGATTGCTTATTATTTCATCAATTTGGGACAAAAGCCAGTGGTCACTATTACTATACATCTATTGGTCACTTGATTCTTATCTACAACGGTATGATAAACTCTTTGATACAAATTTCCCCTTCATGTAAAAGTTCCTTGTTATTAAAAATGAGTCACCAAACTCAATTGGTTCCCCCAAGTCGAGTGATGATTTGAATAAAATGATTATAATATTATTGATAGCGGAACACAAAAGAGTTCTCCTGATTAAGATGTAGCTATTTATCCCGAAAAGATACACGAAATTCATTATTGGGAATTATATCTGGGGCAATTATATCTAATAGTTGTACCTCATCTTTTATTCTTAGCAATTTATTTGCGTGTGCTTTGATTCTCCTTTTTAGTTTAGAAAGATAAACAGTAGAAAGAGGATTTTGACTGGAAACGATTAGTAATTTTCCTGCTCGATTTAGAACCACAATAAGCTCCTCCATTCTACTCCATCCTGGTAGTCTGAAATCACCTAGTACGGCAATATAACGCACTCTTGTGAGTCGGGTTACAGGTCGAATGAGATGAAATAAGACGTCTTGCTGGTTATTCACTACATCGAACTCGCATTGAACTCCCATACACTTGATACGCACTATTGGTACCTCACGCCAAAATACTTGACTGGGTTGGTTTGCGTGGTTGCAGAGTTCGTTAGTAAAATCGATACTGATTCTCTGTATTTTTCCTAGTGATAAGATCGATTCCACCAGTGCATCTTTTTCTTTTGAGAAGAAATTGGATTCGTTCCTATTGAAAATTATATGGATGAGTTTACAGTTCATCTTATCCTCTAAGGAGATTCCAACACTAGATTTTAAGAGATTTTTAGATACAATTAACCGCAAAAATGGTTCAATAAAATCAAATGAGTGATGTTTAGAGTAAAAATGATTGACATAAATTAAGTCTTACAACTTAAGGCTCTGTTATACTCTTTAATTGAGAAGAAAATGCAAATACCTTATTGTAAAGGGAAGGTATGGGTTCATTTCTCTCTTTGAGGCGTTCTTTGGGAAAACCGAAGAATAAAGCCAATCCACTCTCCATGAATCTAATAATAAATACCCGATGATCTGATTCGAGAAGCACTGAGGTAGATTTTTGGGTTTCAGTATTAGCTAAACGTTGGGTCACCGCGTCAAAAAATGATCTGACCTCTGAAAGGGATATGTGGTCAAATTTCGAGATATTATCCATTTTTGTCAGAGGGGCACCTTCTCTTGTGAAGATTTGTGCCATATCGGCTGCATTATGACGAATAAAAGTTTCTAAAAGAGGTCTTAGAGTTTTACGTGCCCCACTAGCTTCAGCATACACATCACCCATTGCCCGGAAGATCGTATCCGAAAAAACAGAGGTAGTATAAAATTTCATTTTTCTGGAGACCCCAGTGGTAATATAATCAGCAATTGTCTTCTTAACTTCTTGTCTCATTTTTTTTGGGACTAAGTCCACTTTATGTTGAAAGATAAAAACTGTAGCTTCGGGGCTAAATTGATCTAATTTTTTCAAAGAAAGATCAAGATAATATTTTGCTCGTGAAATCTCTGGGATTTTGATTGAATCAACAACAAAAACTAATGTTTTTACCCCACTGAAAATAAATTCGGATAGTTCCCCTGTAAAACGGTCGAGGAATGCAGTTTGACCTCCTAGGTCAAAAATAGTAAGTTCGGTTCCTGCAATGATTTTTTGTTTTCGTTCGTAGTCTATTGTGGCTTGATATTTGTCGTCTTTGGATGGAATTTTCCCTTCAGTTACAACTCTTATGATCGTTGATTTTCCTGACTCGGCTAATCCTAGAATCAGAATTTTACTTGTTTTTTTTCTCGGTAGATATGACAATGTTCTCAAACCTCGTTTAAATGCCTATCTTTTGAATAATCCCAATTTTTTCCAAGATCATCTCTCGTTCAAGAGGATCTGATACGTTACGAATGGTGAAATTACTTTTAAATCGGTTTACGTTCAAATTTGATGCGGAGCGACTCGCTAGAAACATAAGTCGCTGAGGAGCGGAATCTTTGAGTTTTATCAGAAAGATTCGTTTAATTACACTGTTGATCAGAATCAAGACAGAATGATCTGTAAGATCCGTGGAAGCTTCCAGCGTAACTAAGTCACCTCCCATATCAATAGTATAAAATTCTAATCCACCCCTTTCAGGGATATAAAAGGGTATTTCATCGGAGACTGGAACTTCTGTCCGACTCGGGGCTTGTGAAATTTCTTTTATACGTGTTAAGACACGGTTCATTATGGTAGGGTCGGAAAGGTTATCTTCTATATGAATTGTGCTGATTTCTTCCTTTAAAGCTTTCTCTATGAGACTATGTTGAAGAAAAACACGATTTCGATCTTTAGATTCAAATAATAACCAAATTGTAGACTCACGACCGTGTTGGTCAATACGTACATCATCTGTTTTTGTTGGGGCAACAGTAAAAGACATTGCTATTGCTTCTAAATTTGGAGAATCAGGAATAGGGATAGATCCATGTAAACGATAGTGTTGTTTTTCTGCAACTGACCCAGCTCCCATAGAGAGGATCGTCATTCCAATCACACTTAGCTTAACAGTCGTATCCTCCGAGATTTCAGATAAATTCAAAAGGGGAAAAGGGCCCATATCAGTCATTGTGGTTACAATCAGTCCAGATATCATCTTATGCATCCCTTTGTTAACTAATTACAATTTTGTAACAATTTCATCAGATAGTTCGAGACATATTTGTTCTATCGTGGAATAAGACTCGGAGGCTAGCCTGAAAGCTGATTCTCTTCCGATTAATACCAGCTTCATTTCTGTTTTAATAGCTTGAATAATCATTAAAAAATCTTCAATTCGAAGAATATTCGCTTTCTCTGTGGGCTGGATGTCAAATGCTCCATATTGATCCAACATCTTAATTATTTGAGGACCAACTTTTTCTTGCCAGCTCTGACTCTTACCAACTGCAAGAAGAACTTCATGATTTTGCGATAATACGTAGGCTCCAGCATAACCGAGCGTGTTCATTTTATCGCCGAGTATTGATTTAATGTGTTGTTGTGTTTCTTTTTCTAGAGTAATTTTCTCATTAGAATACTCTGTTTGGTTCTCTTCAACAAACTCGGAAGCTTTGTTGATTATTTGCGTAAAAATCATATTTGCTAACCGTTGGTCATCAGGTCCTTTTAGAGAAACAATATATGATGGAATTTCGTGGGGAAAAATCTGTTGAAATCGCGCAACAAGATCATTCCTTATCCTATTCCGTTCAACATCATTAGGAATTAAGTGGCCTCGATTCAAGATTAGAAAAACTTGAAAATGTTTGTTTACTGTTCTGATATTGGACGAAATTTCTTGAAAATCGGAAACAACATCATCTAGTCGTTGATATGAAATATCGTGGATGTAGATTAAAGAATTCAATTTTCTTAATATTTTTTCACGGATTGGGGGAAGGATAATCTCGATATAGGAGTCATCTTTCTTCTTGAGAGGAGGGATTAACCAATCGTAATAAACAACGTTCTGAGAAATATTTAAATCAGGTTCAGACTTTCCAAGTTTTAACATTTGGTTATACAAAAGGTCTTTGCCTGAATGGGATAATCCTGCAAACGCAATGAGGTTCTGGATCAAATCTACTCCTCTAAATTGGTGCTTTAAGCATAGTTTGAAGTTGGCTAGAAAGAAGTCGGACTGTTTCTTCGATTTCTTGAAGGTTCCGAGTTTCTAACATCGATTTCGGATCACTGGAGATCAAAATGAGTAAGTAATGAGGCTGTAATTTTGATTTATACATCATTAATGATCCTAAACGTTTTAATTCCGATTTTGAGCTAGTAATTAGTTTCAGGTCATTTGATTTGTCTAAAAGTCTAATGACATGTTGGATTTCGCTCTCGTCAACATCAGAGGCAAAAATTTTCATTGGAGAGAGGTCATCTAATGACATAAGAAAGACTTCATCTAGACGATTCATAAACTTAAGAGTATGAAGAACTTGTTGTATTGGCCTGAGTCGAAGTCGTTGCTGTATGGCTTCTAGATCTTCTTCTTTTTCAATTGATTCTACTTCTGGAATGATCTCACTTGCTTCTGCTGTTATTCGCTTAAACGCTTCATGAATCGAATTGTCATATATCGATGTCTGTAAAAACGTAATATTTTTTGTGGCAGCAGCGTCCTGATACATTTCCATTAAAAATTCCATTCTTTCTGCTCTTTGTGTTAGATCAGGCATGAGGTCAGTCTTATGTAAAAGGACATAGATTGCAGGCTGAACATCCGACATTTCCTCTAGGCGACTCACACCTTCGACGAACGCTTTTAATGAGGCTGGAAACTTTTCTGGTGTAGCTATGTCACAGATAAAAACTAAGACAGCAACATTACTAAAAATAAATGAACTCATACTACTTAAGAATCGTTTCAAAAAAACTTCCTGTCCTCCTAGATCCATAACTGTGATAGGTTCGTCTGCGACTTGTTCAATCTGTCGTTCATAATTCAAAGTAGCTGCATAATTTTGGGTCTCTTCAGGAGCTTTACCTTCGAAAACCACATCACGAATTGAGGTTTTTCCTGCTTGGGAAAGTCCCAAAAGAATAATTTTCCGTGTACTCTGGGATTTTAATTGCTTCAAATAGTGACTCACTTGAACGAACCTCTCAAAAACTCATGTATAAGGACAAATACTA
>CP070760.1:561714-567092 GCA_020348965.1 Candidatus Heimdallarchaeota archaeon
AGTAATCCCTGTTGTTGCGATTATTACAACGGCATTTTTCATTGATGGTCAATTTTCTTTCAAATTTTTTGTTGATGTATTTAAAAATCCTGTATATTTCGAACTAGATATTGGAAGTTTTCTTTTTATAGGCAGTTTTGGTTTCTCACTTTTTTTCCTATCAAAAATCACGACTATTATAAGAGAAAAAGGATTGGTTATTAGCAACTTACTTTTTCCAGTTGTTTACACGATTTTAATCCTTGGATTCCTTCTCTTCTTCTCGGAAGCCTTGGATTCTATCCCACATTTTCTTATTGGGATAATTCTTGCAGTATTAGCTCTTGGAATGGGTATGGCTCTAAATAAAATCAATAAAGTTAAAATTGAACACTTCTTCTGCAATACTGCTATCAAACCAACCTTAATCCTTCTAGTTGGAATCCCGACTTTGGCTTTTCTCATATGGGTCATTTTAGCAGCTTCAAGCCAATTGTTGAGTATGTTTGACCTAGCAACTGTTACTTTTCTTTCAATGATTTTTGCCCTATTAATCGGATTGATTGCCTCATTCCAATATGCACAAAGATTTTCCAAAGTTCTATTCAGTTATTCTTTCCTTAAATCCTTTTTATGGTTTGTTTTCATCTGTATTTTCGTGCTAACTCCCTTTTTATTCTCAAATTATGATCTTATCATTGAGGGATGGCGTGTTAATTTTTTCAATAGAGTTGAAGACCCACAATATGGGTATATTTTGGTTTTCAGTGGGATAGAAGCTTCTGTTTTGGTCAACACACTTTTTGTAGCTTTTGCCACAACAATTCTATCAGCAATCATTGGAGTCTTTTTTGCTTTCGTTATAGCACGTTATGAATTCTTTGGTAAGTCATTTATTAGAGCGTTACTTCTTGTTCCTCTCGTGGTACCTCCATTTGTTGGAGCAATCGGTATTAAACGCATGTTAGCTCATCCACAGGGTTATTCCTTTTTCAATAGATTATTCTATGATGCTATTCCTATATTACAGTATCCTATCATCTTAAAAGGTCTAACAGCAGTAATTCTTGTCCAATCTGTCCACTTTTACACTTTGATTTATCTAAATAGCCTTTCTGCCTTTCAAAATATCGATCCTTCTTTAGAAGAAAGTAGTGAAAATCTTGGCGCTTCTGGTTCCAAACTTTTCTCAACAATTACATTTCCCCTTGCCCTTCCTGGGATTGCAGCTGGATCAATATTAACGTTCATCTTAAGTGTTGAAGATTTAGGCACTCCACTAATATTCACTGGCGATGTAGAAATCCAAAACTTGTTGACAACCAAGGTATTTGCCTTGTGGCAAGATCAACTTGGAACTTTACAAGGTGATGGACTAGCTTTAGCAGTAATTCTCTTTGTAATTGCGATGACAGGATTTGCTTTCATTCGACGATATGTTGGAATCCGTGAATATGCCATGGTCAGTAAAGGGGGAATTTTTAATCCTAGAACTCGAAAAATTTCTATAATAACTACTTTGTTGATAATGATCTCGGTTTTTCTACTAATGTCTTTAGCTTTATTGCCCCATATAGGAGCATTTTTACTTTCTGTTTCTGATAATTTTACTTGGACTGTAACTAATCCTGAGCACCTATTTCCGACCTCAATTTCATTTAAACTTTTAAGCCCCGATATAGGTGATTTAATACGTGTTTTCGGTATCCCCATATTTTGGATTATTGGTTGGTTAATTATCTACGTATTATACAGACTCTTTAAAGATAGTATCAAACTACCCGATCCAGATCTTAATCCCAAAACCACTTATGGTCTTCTTTTATTTTTCATTTCACTTCCAATAATTATTTCCATCTTTCTATCAGAATTTACTCGCATCTTCGTCCCATCATTTTATCCAGTTGTTAATGGATTGAACATTGGTCTAGGTAAAATGATTACCGATATTATTGGCCAAATTGGATCATTAACGGGTCAGGAATTTCTGACCTATATGGCACAAGAAGGAGGATTTAGTGATATTATATCGCGGACAACCATTTATGCTTTTATTGCCATGATCCTTATCATTTTATTAGGAGTATCTGCAGCATATATCCTTGCTAGAAAAGAATTTCCAGGAAAATTCGCTTTTGATACTCTTGTTACTTCACCTATTGCGATTCCTGGAATAATTATTGGATTTGGGCTCTTCACTTATTATGTTCCAGCATTAGTAGACTTATTTGGCCCTGATGTTCAGGTAGATGAAATAATTCCTGGTTTCTATATCGTTCACTTTCTGTTGATAGCAAGTTTTACAGTTCGAAGATTTCCATTTACTGTTAGAGCTGCATATGCAGGTCTTCAACAAACACATGAAACATTCGAAGAAGCATCAACAAATCTAGGTGCTTCAAATCTTCATACAATTTTAAGGATCACTCTGCCACTAATTGCTATTAGTGTTATTGCTGGAGCAATGATCTCGTTTGTTTACTCTTTGGGTGAAGTAAGTACTTCTTTGATACTATTAGGATCCGAATCACAAGCAACAATCCCTTGGATGATCAATGAGAAAAATAGTGACCCATTACCATATGAAGGAATCTTAGGTGCAAACGAAGCCGCCGCTCTAGGAGTTTTATTGGTCCTTTTACAAGTAATTATCATTACTATTGCAAACTCAATATTAAAGCGGCGTGGAAGTGCATTAACTGGCATTTAACTCCCCTAATTGCCACTCTAATATTAAAAAAAATAGAGGAATAATAAATGGTTGAAGTTAGTTTAGAGAATGTGACAAAAAAATTCGAGGAAGTGGTAGCTGTTGACAATGTCTCATTCAAAGTACGTGAAGGAGAAATTTTGACTCTCCTAGGGCCTTCTGGGTGTGGGAAATCAACCACTCTGCGAACAATAGCAGGATTCTATTTCCCTGATTCTGGAAAAGTGTATTTTGGGGATAAAGACATCACAAACTTACCACCACAGGATAGAAATACAGCGATGGTCTTCCAGAATTATGCATTATGGCCACATATGTCTGTAAGAGATAATGTTACTTATGGGCTAAAATTGCGTAAAGTTCCAAGAGAAGAGCAAGAAAGACGAGCAAAGGAAGCCCTTAAAATGGTTCAAATGGGAGAATTTGTAGATAGGATGCCTCTCAAACTATCTGGTGGACAACAACAGAGGGTGGCGGTAGCGCGTTGTCTTATCGTCAATCCTGATGTGTTGTTGATGGACGAACCATTATCGAATTTAGACGCCAAATTACGTCTTGAGACACGAAAGGACATCAGAGATCTAGTAAAAGAATTGAGTTTAACCGCAATTTACGTTACTCACGACCAAGAAGAAGCCTTAAGCATATCTGATTATATTGTCGTAATGCATGAAGGCCGAATCCGCCAAACAGGAAAACCGCGAGACATCTGGGATAACCCAGAAAATTCTTTTGTTGGAACATTCATTGGAGAAGCAAATTTACTTGAATTACAAGTGAAATCGGTTCACGATAGTAACGCTACCCTAGAAATCCCTAGGACAGATCGTAGTTTAGCTTCAGAATATGTAAAAAGATTAGAAATAGGTAAAAAAGCCCGTATAGTTCTAAGACCAGAGAAGCTTAGAGTTGACTTGGAAGAGGATTTAAACGCCAATCATCTTCCTGGACGAGTTAAACATCTAATGTATCATGGAACATATGAACGATTAACGGTTAAACTTACAGGTGGTCCCGATGTTGTTGTTTATCGATCAGAACTCGAGACTCCTCTCAAGGTGGGCCAAGTGGTCTATTTGAGAGTCAAACCCAGAGACGTCCTTGCATTTGGACCAGCTGCATTCTGAAAAAGATCTTTCGGAGAAGACATTCCATACTCGAAATCCCTCCTAGTATCCTGATAATCCAACAGCTAAATGTTCTGAAATACCTCAAGGGCACACCTTTATTGTCATTGTTGACGTGATGGGATAAACTCTTCCTTCAGAAAGGAAAGAAGTTCGTCAACAGTCAGAAATGTTTTGTCTGAGAAGAAACCAGTGAAAGGAGAATAATTCTCTACAGGAAAAACGGAAAACACATACTTATTATTTCGAAATCCATATGCTTGTTCATTTACCACCCCTGATGAATGGACAACTTCAGGATAAAAAACTACGACCATCGTTCCTTGATCAATAAGTTGAAAATCACGATAGACAGTTTGGTAGAAATCAAAGCGGCGAATTTCCTCAGGAATATCGACATGGATTTTTTGGAGTTCCATTGTCCCAGGATCAAACACAACCCAACCTAAATTCCTAAGTTCTTGAGCGAGTTCTTCTACTTCTCTTTGTTTCTCCTCATCCCTAATATGGGTCATAGGATATGATAAATAAACTTTTTCACTTACCTCATGTTCAAAGATGAGTTTATAAAGAGTATCTGGTGGTTGGCGGCGTGCGATGAGATAATACGGTTTTTTTAGGATCTCAGCCATGAGTTTAGTTGTGAAAGCCTCTTCTTCTTGCCAGATTCCGAGAGTTTTTCGATCATTCATTCCCCTCCAAAGAGGGTTGGCTTCCAAGGTCTCGTATATTTCATTCAGGTGATTGATAATTGTGAGGAAAAGATCTGGTTTCAACTTGGTTAGATAAAAAAAGTCCCATCCTGGCATCAGATGTTCCCGCCAGCGAAATGTTGCATGAGTATTTATGATAACGGCAATGTCATCGTGTTTTTCTTCATGCTCCTCAACTTCTCGAATAATTCTTTCAAACACGGTCGAACGTAACGCTTGTAGGGTTGGTGGGGAAAGATCAAGCATCTTTTCACGTTTCACGTCCATTCCAAGTTCCTGCGCTGTTGACCACATCAAGCGATTAGTATTCATAACTACTAACTTCTTTTTGGGATAATTTTTTTGGAGATATTCCTCTAACTCTCTGACAGCATCGGATCGTCCAGAGCCACTAATACCACTTACTATTACTCTCATTCTTAATCACTTCAGCTAGGGAGGAGACTTATTTGAGTACTAAGACTTGTTTCGTGACCACTCAACCTTTTTTTGGCAGATATTCAGATTAGATTAATTAAACTTTTTCCGTCACAACGAAAACCATTTTTGATAGGTAAAATCATACTTCTATCATGAAAATGGTAGACAAAGAAATTCAATTATCTGAATCTACATTAATTGCTTTTGATCTGGATGGAACCCTGACAACCGCTGACTTTAGGTCCTCATGGCAGGCTGTTCATGAATTTTTTGATACTTGGGAATCGCATGGAAAACCTATTTTGCAACGCTTCCTGCGTGGAGAGATTACCTATTATGAATTTGATAAACTCGACGCAGAAGTCTGGATTGATCGCACAGAGGATGAATACCAGAAAGCAATAGATTCAATTGACTTACGAGAAGGAA
>CP070760.1:567192-572495 GCA_020348965.1 Candidatus Heimdallarchaeota archaeon
AGAATAACCAATAATATACAACATAATCCACAAAAACTCCCGAATATTGCTATTCGGTTCCAACTCCGTGCTTGTCGGGATAAGTCAATTACTTTTTTTTCCTCGACAATATCACCTAAATTAAACGAGATAGGATTCAGATCTCCTTCGAGAAACAGGTACTATAGAGAGTGTATAATGCAATTAGGGTTTTACCATCTTTTATGATGCCTTTGTTGATGTAAGAACGAATTTTATCAAAGGAAAGGAGTTCTACGTTAGAGATTTCATCTGACGACTGAGGATGGCTCTGTTTGGATATTCCAGTACCTTTGTAAATATGTAACACTTCGGAGGAGTAACCAATAGCTGGAACATAAGATAAAAGGTGTTCCAGATTCTTAACGATATACCCTGTCTCTTCTTCAAACTCACGACGAATACAGGTCTCAGGATCCTCTTTAGGATCTATCTTCCCTGCTGGAATTTCAAGTGTTTCTTCATGAATGGAATACCGATATTGCTTCACAAAGATTATTCTTCCATCTTCTAAGACTGGAACCAATGCGCTAGCATCGGGATGTTCAACTCGAATCCGTTCAGTTACTCTTCCAGACGGAAGTCTAACTTCATCTAAATTAACAGAAAAGGATCGTGCATGAATGGAAGCAACAGTTCTAATCTTATTCTCTTTTAGCATTTTTTTCACTAATATTCTTCTGTTCATCAGTACTGTTTTCCAACATAAACAAAACACTTTGCTGGCTCACCACAGATGAAGCACGTTGCGTCTTCTGCTGGTGTCTCAGTCTCTTGGACATCAATTCCTCTAACCTCCGCTCCAGCAAGCTGGTCTTTGATCTCTTCCGCGCAATTTTCGCCATTTAGATCAATAGAACACCAAGGAATCCTCACCATTTTTCGGTCTTCTAAATGCTCCACAAGCTCATCTAGAGTTTCAGCAGCCGCAAGTCGGTCTTGGAAAATGTCCAATGCTCTCTTAGAGATAACTTGGAAATATTCTTTACTTAACCTCTGAAGTTCCTTTTCTAAATCATCTAAATTAACTACAGCTTTTTCAAGTGTGTCACGACGGAAGATAGTAACCTGAGAATTTTTAGTCTCTTTTTGTCCAATCTCTAGCCTGAAGGGAACGCCTTTCATCTCCCAGAAATAGTATTTGTCCCCTGGACGACGTTCGGTATTGTCAAGTTGAACCCGATAGCCCAGATCGTGAAGTAACTCCTTGACTTCTTCACAAAACTGGTTAATCATCTTAATCTGCCCTCGTTTTGGAATCGGTACAATTACGATTTGAATAGGTGCTACTTCAAAAGGAAAGATTAATCCAACATTATCACCATGAACAGCGATCATTGCTCCAAATATTCTCGAAATGGCTGGTCCGTAACAAGTTTGGTAACAGAAGTGTTCTTTCTCTTCAGCATCCATATATTTAATGTTAAAGGCTTTTGAAAAGTTGTCACCCAATAAGTGAGTCGAAGGTAACTGGAGAAAACGTCCATCAGGCATGAGTGTATCGGCAGCATACGTATGGACGGCCCCAGCAAATTTATCCCATTCTGGTCTTTGAAATTGAATGAAGGGAATCCCAAATCGCTTCTGCATAACATTGATAGAAATTTGCATATCCTCTCTGGTTTGGGCCTTTGCTTCTTCCAGTGTGGCAAAAACATCATGACCCTCAATCCAAATAAATTCACGTCCCCTGAGGAATGGACGAGTAGATTTCCCTTCATAACGCCACACTTTACCAGATTGATATAGTTTTAAGGGCAAATCTCGCCAACTGCGCACCCAGAGTGAATATAATGGGTACATAGCTGTTTCTGATGTGGGTCGGAGTGCGAGTCGTTCTTCAAGGGAGCCACTACTTCCCGCAGACGAAATCCAAAAAACTTCAGGAGCAAAACCTTCAACGTGGTCGGCCTCGACTTGAAAATTGGACTCTGGAATAACACTCGGAAAAATTACTGGCTGATGACCAAACTTATCCATTTCCCGTTCGTAAATATCGAACATTAGTTTCATACTAATGGTAGACCAAGGACGGTACACAATGAAGCCCTTGACATTATATCTCATGTCAGCGAGCTCTGCTCGTTTAACAATCTCAGTAAACCATTCAGAAAAGTTATTGAGTTTGTCAATGTTGAAAGTTTCTACTTCATCTGTAGAAGGCTTCTCATTCTTAGAATTATCATTGGACATTTTTTTCTAACCTAAAAAGTAAATTCATTGATTAGAGGGAGTTGATTTCGTGTAGTGATGTAATCTCTTTTTGAAAATATCTTTAGAAGAGTAAGGACAGTTACATGATGAAAACAAAAAGAGGGAGCTCTAAACAGTGAATAATTAGATGTAAGGAAGACGATCCATCCTTTTACTCTCCAGTGTTCTATTTTTTGGATTTGCTTTTAAGCTTCTCAGTATTATTATTGTAAATAAATAAATCAAGGAGTTTTTCCATGAATGCCTTTACGTCAAGCCCTCAACGGAATTAGGGTCTTGGATTTAACTAGTAATCTTCCTGGTCCTTTAGCAAGTCAAATACTAGGTGACTTCGGCGCTGATGTTATTAAGATTGAATCACCTCAAGGGGATAATGTAAGATACTATCCACCATTTATCGACTCGGAGTCGATTATTTTTCTATTACTTAACAGGAACAAACGATCTATTTCTATCAATCTTAAGTCTAAAGAAGGATTAAACCTTTTCTATGAGTTGGTAAAAACTTGTGATGTTGTTCTCGAAGGATTTCGTCCGGGAACGACAAAACGAATGAAAATCGACTTTGATACACTTAAACACTTAAAGCAAAACATTATTTACTGCTCTTTGATTGGGTATCATTCACAGGATACGAGATCTGGACATGATCTGAATTATGTAGGTTCAGCAGGAATTCTTGATATCACAGGGCCAAAAGAAGTACCAACTCCTATCGGGGTGCCAATAGCTGACATCGGAGGGGGAAGTTTACCCACTGTTATTTCGATATTAGCAGCGATATTGCAACGAAAAGAGAAAGCGCAGCATGTTACGGTACATATGACGGAACAATTAATACCTTGGTTATCTGTTGTGGCATCTACCTATCTGGTGGGATTAGGGGAACCTCAACGGGAAGAACACATACTCTCTGGTTACAACGCCTATTATAGGCTTTATTCTACAAAAGATAATCGATTTGTTTCCTTTGCCCCGTTGGAAGCGAAATTTTGGAATAATTTTTGTATTGCAATTCGAAGGGAGGATCTTATTGGAAAACAATTCGATTCTGATGTCTGTGATGTTGAACTTCCTAAAATTTTCCTCCAAAAGACTCAGTTAGAGTGGACATCGTGGTTCGCTGACAATGATGTTCCAGGGGCACCAGTTATGACATTAAGTGAGGCTTTAGCAGTCAATTCTCGGATCCAAGTATTGGATCATCCAACCGCTGGACAAGTGCCATTGATTGCGTCACCATTCCTTAATCAGGATATTAATATTCAGATAAGACCTCCACCCTCATTAGGTGAACATACAAAAGAAATTTTGACTGAAATTGGTCATTTGAAAGATTATGAACGCTTAAAGTTCCAAGGGGTCATCAGAGACCAAATGTAAGGGGGAAATACCCTTATAAAACTGTTATTTCGGATCAATTCCTGAAAATAGTTCTCCTTCTTTTGTAATGAAAGCATACGCCATTCTTGAAGTGTTAAAGAAATACCCCAGTTCACCTGTCTTATCAACTAAGATTATACCCCCGTAACCGTCAATGTTGGCCATTCTATTAATTACCTCTTTCGCAGCGCTTTGAGGAGAATAACCTTGGTTAATAAGGTCAACAGCTAGTTTCGCTGCATTTATTTTCATGATTGATTCTCCATGACCAGTTGATGACGCTGCGGCAGTTTCACTGGCATAACCACCACTTCCAATAATGGATGTATCCCCTAATCTTCCCACCATTTTATAAGGAGCCCCTCCTGTAGAGGTTGCCGAGGCCAAATTACCATCGAGGTCTAAAGCAACTGCACCGACAGTACCTTTTGCATTTGGAGTGAAAATATCTAGCGGTCCTTTTTCCCATCGTTCCTGTTCTCGAGGAATAATCAATTCTTTCGGATCACAAGCTAATCCAGTTTTCTCGGCAAATATATTCGCCCCTTTCCCAACTAACATCATTGGAGAATTAGGTTTCTCCAATAACCTTCGTGCTAAACTAATCGGGTTACGACAGTTTAAAACAGCGCCAATCGCTCCCGCATTCAATGTCTTTCCATCCATCAGGAGCGCGTCGAGTTCTACATATCCCTGTTCATTTAAAAAAGACCCTACTCCTGCATCAAAAATAGAATCATCTTCCATACATACTACTGCCTTCTCAACAGCCTCCAATGCGCTCCCACCTTGTTGTAGAATTTGATATCCAGTTTTAACGGCTTGAGTGACTCCGTTTAAATGTCCAGCTCTCAGAGAGTCAGGAATACTCCAAGAACCTCCATGAACGATAATTGCAGGTTTCATCGATCCGTCCGTAGAATTTTCTTGCGCCATTTTTCTTCTTGCAAGAATTTTTTCAATTAAGTTTATTGATATTATTGTTAATCCACAAAACTTTGAACTAACTAAAGGTAAAGCTAAATTTGGAGCTAGGAATTTTCAACATAAGGTTTCGTCATCGGTCTACCAGATATTATAGCAATGATATTTTTCTGACTTGAACGAAATGATGGGATTATCGTACTAGCCAAAGTAACAAACATAGAAAAAATAGTCCAAAGTGCAATTTGATCCAGCGGAAACTGTATCTCGATTGGTATACTAAGTGAAATATACCATGTGAGTAGGATTGAACCCAATAATCCATTGATCATCCCAACAACAAGTGCTGAGAATCCTAAAGCTATAGATTCGGCCATAAAAATTCCTAAAACATTCTTTCTGGTCAAACCAATGCTTCTCATGACTCCTATTTCACGCTCCATACGCAATGTAGAGACCAATATGCAAACAAACTGTGTGATACCTGCTAAAATGAATGATTCTATAAAAAGAACCTCAAAGATTGCAGTCTGAAACACAAGACTCTTCTCTAGGAATTCCCTGATGAAAGAAATCCCCTTAACCTCCTTGAAATGATTATAATCCGCCTCAAAAGCTCGTTGAGCGGTTTCGATATCACCATTGACCTCACAGATAAACCATTTGGAAAGAGTGGAGTTAAAAAACTCTTTAAAATGGTCAGTCGCAATATAAATGTATTCCCCATTGTTTAAAAAGACGTTTCCTTTAATGATTGCACTTAG
>CP070760.1:572595-577855 GCA_020348965.1 Candidatus Heimdallarchaeota archaeon
TGGCAATGAAACCTAGTCCGACTTCAACACTAACTGAAATACGGTCAGCGCTAGGTATGGATCTAAACACGTTGAAAACAGTTTTACGTGGATTAGCAGCCCGAAATGTTCTTAAATTCGATGAATCAGGCGACAATGTCACATTATTAGAAAAAATCGATTTATTCAATAAGGTGGTGTAATTATGAACACAGATGCGTTGAGAGAAAAATTCATTAGGAGTGAAGAAGCTCTGAATCGCTTAGCTGATGACACAAAACAGTTGGTCTTTAGTCGCGTTCAGGACTTACGAGGATCAAAAGACTACCTTGAAACCCTTATTAGAGAGAAAGAAGCAGTCGATGCCCAGATCACCGAACAGGGAGCTAAAATTTCTGCGCTTCAAGATGAAATAAATAATAAAGCAAATTTCAAAGAAGAGTTAGTAAAAAAACAAACTACTACTACTGAAGAATTACAGTCAAAGAAAAAGCGACTAGAAGAACTCCAAAACGAGAACAAAGAAGTTACGGAGGCATTAGCAACTATTGAATCTGATATCGAGAGTTTGAAGACTAAAATAGCTCAAAAGAGAGAAGCAACCGCTTCTTTAATTAAAAAGAATCAAGAATTTGAAACTAAGTTAAAAACAGAAATTGAAGTTAAAGAAAATGAGAATTTAAAACTCAAAAAGGAGCTGGAAGCTCTAAAAGCTGAAAATGCAGTTATTTCATTTCTTCTAGAGGAATCTGCTGAAGATATTTACGAAGTAGACATTCTGGCAGCAGTTATGAAATTAGGTCGAACTTCTAAAGACCAATTAAAACAAGTTCTTGAAGGTCAAATCTCTCCAGTTATTATTACACGAACTCTTGGACGAATGGCAGAGAAAGATTTGCTTAAATATGATGAATCTAACGATATGATATCCTATTGATAAAAACTTAATGAATGTGTTTTATTTGGGAACTTCATCAAAACAGGAGAACGAATGGATATTTCATAGAACTCTAAAATCTGGCAAATTACAATGTCTAGCTTGTCCTAGACATTGTCAACTCTCAGATAACGAAATTGGTTGGTGTGGAGCACGGATTAATAAGAATGGAGGCATAAATCCTCGTACTTATGGTTTAATTTCTTCTCTAGCCGTTGATCCAATTGAAAAAAAACCTCTCTACCATTTTCTGCCTGGAACTGGTATCCTATCAATAGGTAGTACTGGTTGCAACATGGGGTGTCTCCACTGTCAAAACCACTCTATTTCCATGAGTCGTAGCATCTCATCTCTAAGGAAAATGATGCCTGAAGAACTGGTTCAAGTAGCTCTTTAGAAAAGGCTTCTTAGTATTGCATCAACCTATAATGAGCCGATGATTGCGTTTGAATATGTACGAGATATAGCAGAAATTGCTCATAGACATAATATAAAGATGGCAGTCGTAGATAATGGATATATTACTAAGAAATTGGCGAGAAAACTCGGTACATTGATTGATGCGGCAAATATAGATGTTAAAGGCTTTTCTTCGGATTTTTATAAAGAAGTTTGTAGTTCACCTTCTTGGAAACCAGTGTTAAACACCTGTGAAATTTTTCATGAGCTGGGTGTTCACTTAGAGATAACTAACCTCATAATCCCTACGAAAAACGATTCAATGGATATGATAACGGATATGTGTGAATGGATTGCGAAGAATCTCAGTACAGATGTTCCTCTCCATTTTTCACGATTCCACCCTGACTATAAGCTTCGTAATTTACCAGTCACACCTCTTGAAACCTTAGAAGCCGCATATGACGTTGCAAAAGAGGTGGGATTAAAATATATTTATATTGGAAACGTACGAAGCCATAAAGGAAACGATACGTATTGTCATCAATGTAACACTTTACTAATTCAACGAACGGGATTCTTTCCTTCGATAAGAAAATTATCGAATGGAAAGTGTGAAAACTGTCATACTCCTATTTCTGGAGTTTTCAATTAACCGAAAGAATGTCATTCTTTTAGATAATACTATCAGAAATCCCAGGTACCTTGAAAGGAACCCTAGTTATCTTTTTGTTGAATAATGTGAAAATAGCTAATTCTGGATGTGTTCCTCCTCTTCCAATAAGCCATAAATAAGGGTAGGGCCAATAGCTCATAAAATGGATGTCTTTTTGTGAAGGATAGAGCCTAGCTCCTTCAGGATGGCTATGGAAAATCCCAATTAATATCTCCCCCTTTTTCTCATAGGATTGGATCTCTTTAAATAAGATTTCATAATCCAACGAAAAGCTTACAGCTGAATTGTCCAGATTTTTCATTGGTTCAAAATGTCTTACTAAGATTGTCAGATTCTCATGAGTACCAAAATTAAGACCAACTACTTCAACTTTCGGTTTTTCTCCTAGCAGTTGCATTATCTGCTGATACACAGGGGTAGCTATTACCACTGTTTCTTTCAATTTCAATTCACACTTTTCTACAAATTAGGAACATTTTAAATAAAAAGGAAAATAATCAAGGAAACTCGTGTAAGACCTCTTTTGACGACAAAATTGTCGCTTTTTGGCCAATTGTATCGAGAGCTTGGGAGTATGCTAGTTGTCCTTCTGGCTCTCCATGAATCGCATAAATATATGAGGGGGAACTATATCGAACCATCTGAATAAGTCCTTCCAAAGAAGCGTGACCAGAAAATTCGAATTTTCTCACTTCTAACTGAAGATTTACATCAAAGAACTCACCAAATCCGTTATCCAGTGAAAGCTCTTTCTTTCCAGATACAATATCTGAACCAATCGTCCCTTCAACCTGATATCCAACAATAAAGAGACCATTAAGAGGATTATTTCCCCCAAATCGAAGATAATCGAAAATTGGACCCCCTTCAAGCATTCCTGATGTAGTTAGGATGATTGCTTCTTCATTTTGTGTAGCTAATTTCTCACGCTTTTTTCCTCTTCTTCCTGTATGAGACACCTCATCAATAGTCCTCAATCCTTCATGATCAAACGGTGTACGGTAACCTCTATCCTTTAGCTCCATCAATATACGAGGTGAAACCCACTCATCATTCAAGTATCTTCGATATACCTTATTCATGTCTAAGATCATCCCGTCAATATAGAGTGGAAACTTTTGAAGAAAAGAATCAAAATCACTAGTTAAGTAAGCCTGCATTTCTTGGCTTCTTCCCAACGCGAAAGAAGGAATTATGGCTTTACCACCACGGCTATAGCATTTTAAAAGAGATTTTGTTAGGTTTGATGTAGCTGCTTTTCTATTACCCATTTTCCGATTAGCATTTGTCGTCTCTGACAATAATATATCAATGGGTTCATCTGGGTCAGGATACACCATTGGATCATGATAAGGTGTCTTTGCATTATTGAAGTCACCAGTATAGAAGATTCGTGTCCCCTCCCAATCAAGGAGAATAGCAGCACTTCCAAGAATGTGACTAGCATCAAAGAATTCAGCAGTTATTCCATCAGCAATTCTAAATTTTTGATGATATTTGTGTGTTCTAGTTTTTGTAATTGCAGCATGTATATGGGATATTCCATAATGATGTGGGCCTTCGATTTTTAAGTGATCTTTCCAGAGAATCTCTACCAGATCCATTGTTGGAGTTGTACAATTCACCAATCCTTGGTAACCAGCACGATAGAGAGCAGGCACGTAAGCAGAATGGTCAATATGAGCATGTGAGAGTAACACTGAATTAATTTCTTCACAAAAATCATCAACTCCTTCAGGAGGAGTTGAAAGCAATCCTGTTCTCCGTGGGTGTAGCTGGATACCAGCATCTAAGAGGATCCGATGGTCATGATCTGAAATCATTACACAAGATTTTCCCACTGAATCAAAGGCACCGAATACCGTTATTTCTAACATTTTGCAGCGAACTCATCAAAGAATATATTCACGTTTCCCTCTGAAGGAATAGAATTTGTACTTTTGCCTTCAGAAAACACAACACTCAAACAAGCAAAAATCAGATGACAAAAAATTTTTGTCTATGGCAAAAGAAATTGATCAATAAATAATTTAACATTTTTATTTCACCAAATTCTAAACTATTTGGTGAATTGACACAAAATAGAGACGTTTGAATAGTCTAAGTAGAGCATTTGAATAGAGTGGGAGAAGAAAATGTATTCCATAAAGGAAAAGTCTAAAAGGATACCATACGTAATAAAAAATAATGGCACCCCCAGTGGAACCTCAGCAAATTCCCCTCTCAGGAATCTTGATTGGTATCTTCTTAATGTTCATTGGGTCTTTACTAGTAAATTCAGATATGTACAATATCGGATTTATAATTGTCTTGGGATCTATTGTTATAGTTTTTGTATACTGGCTAGCTGGCGGAGGTATGGTGGAAGTTTTCAATTGGCTACCTATTATATTAATTCTCGCAATTATCCTAACGTTAAGTAGCGATTTCGTGTCTCAATCTGAAGAAACTCAGAGTTTTACTTGGCCTCTGCTCATAATAGTAGTAATCATAATTATTGCCTTAATGAGTGTACAAGGGGGCACAATAAATTTAATAATCCCTTTTTTACCCTTGGTTATAGGTATGGGAATCTTGGGGGTGGTCGGGGGACAATTTCTTTGGACCGATCTTTCTCCCGAACAAGCCGCTCTTCGAGGTTTAGCTTATAGCATTGGAATCCTAGGAATCTTCCTAATACTAATTTGGTTAAAGGTTCGAGGATCACAGAAAAAAGATCCAGTTGCAGGGGAAAGAACCCACTTAATTGGTTTGAATGGTAAAACTATTTCCCCTATTACCCCCAAACAAGACGGACGAGTAAAATTAGGAGGGGCAATTTGGAAAGCGAGGTCAGATATTCCAATTGGTGAAGATGAACCAATTGTGGTCATTGGGATTGCTAAAGATCAATTAATTCTAAAAGTTGAACCTCAAAGTTAGTTCAAGCTTTACCCATCTTTTCTTCCTTTCAAAATTTTTATTAGAATAGGAGAGACCTCCATCAGACGATCCAAGATTCATTTTGAGGATCATAAATAAGCTAGGGTCGGTGGTCTAGCTCGGTATGACGGCTCCCTCACACGGAGCAGGACACCGGTTCAAATCCGGTCCGACCCACTATTATTCCTCTGTTTAGAATCGAAAGCATCTAAAATATATGAATAAATGTCTTTTTCATCTCCCCTCGATGTTTGTTGTAACCTCCGAACTATCAATTCGGGAGTCGATTTCGCATATTTATAATATATCGGAGTTCGATTTACAATGAGTTCTAAATCTTCTGAAAG
>CP070760.1:577955-583210 GCA_020348965.1 Candidatus Heimdallarchaeota archaeon
TTGATATTTTCTTTTGCAGAAGTCTCAATATAATGGATATTGAATTTATGTTCTTGTTGTACACGTTTTGTCAATTCATTTGCGAAATCAATGCCTTGTTGAGCTGATACCTGATTCTGAAATTTGGGACTCTTTCGAAGATCTCCCTTTGCCCCTACAACTAAAAGAGGTCGTATTCCTTCACCATTTAAATTCCAATAAGAATTGATCCAGTCTATGAGATTTATATAGGAATTTTGATTTGTAATATCGAAAAAACATAGCGCGCCAACCGCACCACGATAATAGAGATCACTTACAACTTTAAATCGTGGTTGGCCTGCAAGATCCCAAATTTGAAATTTAATACTGAAATATGTGTTTGTTGGAGAGTAGAAGAGGGAGATTTCTTTGGCGGCAAAATCAGCTCCAAGAGTCATTAAATACTGTGTACGGAAGGCTTTACCAAGCCAAGCCCGACGAAATGAACTTTTGCCCACACCTCCATCACCGATCAGTAATATCTTAGCTCTAAGGAAGGTTTTTGGCATTATTCATCATCCCCTTCAAAGGATATACGAAAAATAGTGTGGGGTTCATAAACAACTAGATGCTTACTTTTGTGATAAGTATGGAAGTATAAAAGACTTTTCGTACAGAAAGTATAAAATTTCCTCAGAAGAAGTTTGTAGTCAATTACTCTTGTTAAATAGTTGTGAACGGCCCTTTCAAGTATTGTGTACTCTTCGAATAATTTTTTATCGCTTGAAAGAGAATTTTCCACCTAGATAAGATCTGATTTCCGAACTGGAATTATGAAGAATACTAGGGCTTAATGTTTCAGTTAAAAAGGCCCCCAAGTAACTTCAATTGGTGTAATTTCAAGGATGAGAAAAAGAAATGGAAGCTCTTTGGAACAATTGTAGAAAGGGCAACAAAAAGTAAAATACTTTTTAATTTCGAATAGAGGAGGGCATACGTGTTCAATAATTTGCATTAGCTTAAACAGTTAGTTTTAAAGTCGAGTAGATGATCTATGGGTAAGATTAGAGTCGCTATTGCTGGTTTAGGCAACTGTGCTTCAGCTTTAATTCAGGGTGTTCACTATTACCGCAATGAAAAAGAGGATTCTAGAGTTCCTGGACTGATGCATGTTCAATTTGGAGAGTACCATGTGAATTCTCTCGAGTTTGTGGCTGCATTTGAAGTGAATAGGGATAAAATTGGAAAGAGAATAAGTGATGCAATTTGGGTTTCCCCAAACTGTACTCCCAAATTTTCAGAGGTTCCTCCAACAGAAGGAATTGTTTATCCTGGCCCTATCTTTGATGGGGTTCCTCCCCATATGATGAAACCTTTCCATTGTTATGATGAGGCCAAGATGAAAGCAGTTAATGTTGCTGAAGTGCTTGAAGAAACAAAAACGGAAATTCTTGTGAACTTTCTTCCAGTTGGAAGCGAAAAAGCCACCCGTGTATATGCGGAGGCTTGCTTAGAAGCAGGAGTATCTTTGGCAAATGGAATCCCAACCTTTATTGTCTCCGATCCAACAAAAGAATGGCCACAGAAATTTGAAAATGCGGGAATTCCTTGTGCTGGAGACGATATTAAATCACAGGTCGGAGCTACAATTCTCCATCGTGTTTTAGCAAAGCTGATGCTAGATAGGGGAGTTGAAATTGAAAAAACCTATCAACTCAACGTGGGAGGAAACACTGATTTTGAAAATATGAAATACGAATCTCGGTTGAAAACCAAACGAATTAGCAAAACAGAAGCAGTTACTTCATTGTTACCCCATGATGTTCCTACTCGGATAGGGCCCTCAGATTATGTTCCTTTTTTAGAGGATCGCAAGATTTGCTACTTATTACTACAAGGTAAGAAGTTTGGTGATCAACCATTGTCAATTGAAGTTAAATTAAGTGTTATTGACAGTCCGAACTCGGCTGGTGTCATGATTGATGTTATTAGGGCGCTAAAAATTGGTAAAGATCGAAACGTTGCAGGACCATTGACCTCTATTTCTTCTTATGCGTTCAAACACCCTCCTGTGCAAATTCCCGATTTTGAAGCACATGAAAAGGTCGAAGCCTTTATTCGTGGAGAGATTGATAGATAAAGCATTTTCTAAAGTGTTTGAGGAGATCATTTGAACCTGAGAAGAGTTATCCATGACATTTATGACCTGACCCGCTTACCCCTAGGTATTATGGGAGCAATCGCAGGACTTACTGCTGGAATGATAGTAGTCTTGGTTCACCATCAAGACACTACGAAAATCACTTTTTTGCTTGTATTAGAACTACTTCCTCAATATTGGGAATTAGCTCTCTTAGGTCTAGCTATTCCTTTTCTTATTGTTGGAGCTTCAATGGCTATTAATGATTATCAAGATTATGAAGCAGATCGTATAAACAAGCGTATGGATCGTCCGTTGGTTAGGAACCCCGACCTTAGTCGACAACATGTATTAATTTTATCTGGCTCAATGATTGTAGCAGGTATCTTACTTGCATTCTTTCTGTTTATGGATAATCTATTGGTACCTATAGGTGTGATGATTACCAGCATTTTAGCGATTTCTTATAGCATGTGGACAAAAGAAAAAGGGCTAATAGGTAATTTAACAGTAGCCGCTTGTGATACCGCTCCTTTCTTTTTGGCTCTAATTGCAATGGGAGGAAAAGAAGGAGGAGTCGATCTCAATACAACTTTAGTCGTCTTTATAATGGCTGGTATCACATTTTTTGGAGTGGTCGGCCGAGAATTGATTAAAGGAATAATGGATATTGAAGGGGATCGTGCTGCGGACTCTCAGACATTTGCAGTAATGTATGGCCCAAAAAAAGCCGTTCAACTTGCTGCTATTTTCTTTATATTCGTCATTTTATTAGCTCCTCTTCCATTATTCATTACCTTTCAAAATAACATATTTTACGCGGGATTCATGCTAATCACAATACTTCTTCTTCTTTATAGTGTAATAATCCTACTACACGATCAATCTGTGGGTACAGGGAAAAAAGGAAGATCCTATACACGTACAGCATTGTGGACGGGAGTATTAGCATTTCTGGTTGGAGCATTAACAATGACATAACTTAGTAGCTTCTGATAAGTAATTCTTGGTTTAAAATATGTTTGGTGATCCTCAAAGTCTTTGTAGTAGTATCGCAGAAAGAAGTCACTTAAGAGAAGGTTCTAGGGGAGTTGAACGAATAATATTAGAGATGTATAGGAGACAGAACAAAAAAATCAGCAATAAGGAACTATCAAGGATAGTAAGAATACCTGTTCCTGTTGTATCAGCAGTAAGAAGTGAGATGCTGAAAACAGGATTGTTAAAAACTAAGAGTCTTTTTACAACAGAAGCTATTGAGTGGATCGAACATAAGTTAGGTTTCACTTATACAATGGAGTTTCTGCAAGATTTTATCTCAGACTCTTCTCTAAAAGTATCAGAGAAATACATTGATTTTTTTGCCCCTGTTATTGAGGCACTCAATCGTCGTCCTGCTCCTGAATATGTTTATGACCAATCACGAAGCACCCCAGAAACCGTTCTGAAACGGGTTCTATTAATGTTGGAGAATGGCGATGTTGAAGGAAAAAGGATTGTGATCTTAGGAGACGATGACGGAGTATCAATCGCATTAGCGTTTCTTCAATGTGCGAAAGAAATCTTAGTAATTGATATTGATTCTCGTGTCTTAGAATTTATAACTTCTTTTGCAGAAGAATATAATTTGACTGAGGTCTTACACTGTCAATTGTGGGATATTCGTACAACATTTCCTAAAAAATGGTGGCATCGCTTTGATACGTTTGAAACAGATCCCCCATATACAGTTACAGGCTTCAAAGTTTTTATAGATCAGGCCCTTACTCTTCTTGAATTGAAGGAGGGTGGACGAGGGTATATTTCGTTTGGGACAAAATCCCCACATGAAACCTGGGCGGTTCAACAACACCTCTTAGAAGGTGGATTATCAATTGAAAGTTATTACCCAAATTTTAATCAATATCATGGAGCAACAATCTTGGGTAATACATCCAATTTGTATGTTGTAAGCTCAGTTCCTCAAAAAACACGCCTTTTGGAAGTAAAACAACCTCCTTCTGAGATTTATACTTTCGACGAGAAAAAAATTACAGCTCTACCAACGGTCGGTTACCAAATAATAGCCGAATTTTATGGTGTTAAACCTGACTTTCTGAATGACGCAGAACTAATAACCCAAATCCTTCAGAACGGTATAAAAAAGAGTCAGCTTCGTCAGGAGGAAATGTTTGTAAAGAAGTACTCCCCATATGGCATATCTGTAATAATCATCTTAGTGGAAAGCCACTGTCATCTACACACATGGCCTGAATGGGATTATCTCTCTTTAGACATCTTTGTTTGTGAGGCTAAAGAAAAAGCAGAAAAGTTTTTTCAATACTTGCTAAGAACCATTGACCCATTAGATTATCACAAATTTCAGTTTTTCAGAGGCAAACCTCCAAGCTCATTATGAGTTATATTCAGGTGTTGTATGTGGACAGAGTAGAAGACCAAAATGCTGAAGAATTCAACTTTATCAATGAAGTAGGTCGGAAAGCTGTCCATCTTTCGGTTTGGGCCATTCCTTTCGCTTATCACTGGATCCTACCTGTTTTGGGCTTTTCATCTGACGATTCACTGTTAATTATTCGGCTTTCATTAGCAGGATTTCTATGTATTTTTTTTCCGATAGAATTCTATCGTATAAGAATTAATCCAAACTCATGGATTCAGGTTTATATTTACAAATTTATCACAAGAGCTTCAGAAAAGGAAGGACCAGCGAACTATATTCTTACCACAACTGTTTGGTTGATTGTACTACTTGGAGTGAATCTTTTTTACTCAATGGAAGTAGCGGAATTAGTTTTGGTTACCACAGTAATGGGAGATTCAGCTGCCGCTTTAGTAGGAAAGGGATTGGGTAGTACAAAACTACCTTTTACCGAACAAAAGACTGTCGAGGGATTTATCGCTGGAATAGTAACTAACTATGTAATTGGCTTTGTTTTTCTTTCAATTGTAGGTGTACCACCGTTTCTACTGCCGATTATCCCAACAGTGGTTTGGAGTTGTTTTGATTTCTTTGAAGATTTACCGTGGTATTTGGCAGACAATCTTTTTGGCCCTCCCATTGCTGTCGTTATTATTGCAATTCTAGAGCAATTGCTAGTTTAAGAAACATACTTTACGCGTTCCTCTTGTATTATAAAGGAACCATAATATTCGA
>CP070760.1:583310-588515 GCA_020348965.1 Candidatus Heimdallarchaeota archaeon
TTATATCGAGTACTTCTGGTCAGCTACTGATTTAGCTGATCCCAAAAACTATGGTAGCGATGGATCCCGTGAAACTCCCTATCTAATTGGTATTTATAATAGTACTGCTGGAACTACAATAATAACTACCACGCTATTTAATACCACGACAATTTACACAACAGTGTTGAACTCTACAACAATTTATACTACTGTGTATAATACAACAACTATGTACACAACCATATACAATTCGACAACAGTCTATGTGACCACTTCAGTTTCAACTACTCCTCATTTAACTAGTACCACAACAGAATCAGCTGGAACGATAGGATTTGAGTTATGGTTAATCATAGGTACGGTCGGAATAGTTGTAATGATTTATCGAAAAGGACGTCATGTGTAGTCATCATGCCATCTTTACTTTTTCTTCTTTTTTAGTTTCTTGCTAGAACCTATCCCTATTAATCCTTCTTTTTCAAAGATCCCCTCAATACTACTCATCCTGTCATCGAGACGCTTTTGAATGACTGCTGAGAAGCCCTCTAATTCTTGTGCTCCCATCATACCTAACTCACGCGAATACTCATAATTTAATTTATCATAATCCAGTTGTCTGCTAGTCATATATTTTTCTAGTATTTCCTGCATCGACCCTTCTTTTCCAATGAATCCCCGAAGCAGTCCCATCAATCCTAAGCGGTCTAATGTGTCCGCATCATACACGACCTTTTCCTCTGGGGTCTCCGGTGGAATGCTTGATGTTGGCGTATGCCGAACCACAACCCGACAGATCCTTTCACTAGTGGAGTTCTCGATTTCTAATCCCTCTAAGAATTCTTCTGCAATACTTCCGCCAAATAGACCATGAAAATTCGCAAAATGTGAAGTTGTTTTCCCAATATCGTGAAGCAGAGAACCTGCTATTACAATAAAGGGATCTATCGGATCCTCAATATTTTTACTTATTTGAATCGCGGTCCTCGTAACCATGAATACATGAGAATAATCGTGGGAATCACTTTCAGCGTGGTTACGCTTTACGAAATCTTGGATTCTTAATAATATATCCTGCTCTTCCTCTGTTAGTGTTCTGGTAAACAGCTATATCACCTTGAATGATAGTTGAATCGAAAAAGATTCATGTTTATTTATTTATAGAAATTCTTATGCACATGTAAAGGTAACGTCGTCATGCTGGTGCTTGGTCAGCTTTACAGCTGCTTAAAAATATAATCTTTTGCTTCTTCTGGAGTTTTTTCACTGAAAGGATATTTCTCATGAACCTTTAAGATTTCATCTATTGCCTTCTCTACGATCTGTTGGTTTTTCCACATTGCTAAAGCTTTTACGACCTTCTCTAAGCACCCCTTCTTGTAACTGATTTGTCCTAGGACATGAATGAGCGTTTTCCTAACCTTTATATCTTGATCATCTTGCACTTCAGCTAATAGTGGGAGGACATCCTCTGGATGCGTTCGTCCTCTTAATTCGATCCCATGTACAATTTCACGACGAATCCTCGGATCAGGATGATGAAGAAACTTCTTGGTAAATGCTAAACTAGGTTCTGGATTTTTATTTACCATTTGTTTTAGTCCCCCAACCACCGCATTCCTAACTTTGTGGTGTGGATCGTCTATCATCGATTCTAATCTTGGAAGAATCGCCTGGGCATCATGTTTACCGATTTCGCATAAAGCATAGACTGCTGTTTGTCTCAGAAGTTCATTTTCCTTTTCTTCAATCAATCTATCTAAGACCGTTAAGATCTTCTGTTGTAGCCCCTCCTCGTCACGGTAAGCCCGACCCAGAATAAGATAGGCATTTTTACGAATGTAGGTATCCTCATCCCCACAATACTGATGTATTTTCTTTTTTGTTCCCTGTTTAACATCACTTCTGATTTCCTCCCTCATTTTTTCAAATAACTTTTCTCGTTCGACTTTTGACAAATCGTAAAAACCCATTAATTTCACCAGATTCTTTCAAGAAACTCTTGTGTTTCAAAGCACATTCTTATGTTAATCTCATTGATTGAACTCTAGACTAAGCAATAATCAAACATGATATTTGAGAATTTAATATACTACTTTTTAATAACATTCTGATACAAAACAATCAGATCCGCTTGAGAGTTACCAAGGAACATCAGCTTTTATCTGGGATAGCTTTATTATTCATAATGTGGTAATGAAAATGAAAGTCATACAATAGTTGGTCTTAGTTATGAATGAGAGAGGTGCTTCAGGAGGAAGTGCTTTAATTGAGGGGCTAATAATTACAGTGTTCCAAGATGACGGGCCATTCAATATTCACAATTCTTCACCATTGTCGGAAGATGAAGCATTTAACATGGCAATTAAGACATTGACAGCAATAGGTTCTGATATTCCCTTGAATCATGGTGAAATTCGCTCGTATGGACCAATGCCAACACCTCGGCAACCATATTTAACGATAGGATTTATCTTTGCATTGAAAGCTCAGTCAACGTCTGATACACGAATTGCTCGTTTTGGTAGAATTGTTGTTTTCTGGATAATTACTAGATCTACTGCATTAATGAAGTATATTGGTCTCATTAAACGAATGATGCGAAGAACACTTCAAATGTATCATATTAAAACTGATGCTGACCTTGAGAAAGGAGACATTCCTCAAAAAATAAGTGAAAAAATTCAAATTATCGAAACAGGGATAGAAACATTTTACATTACTGAAAATAATGAGATGGAACCTTTTTTAGATCTTGCTCTAATTCCATCAAATTCGCCCCTCATGTTGGTAGACAACCCTAAGAATCAAATAAAAGTGTTATTGAGGAAAAAGCCCTCTCCAAGCAAAAAACTTGAACTTCTTCAGGTTGTAAATGATTATAAAAGGAGAATTCATAAAGGAGTAATTTATAAATCAGAGATCATTGATGATTCAATAATAATTCAACATTTATTAGCAAAATTTGGACTTGAACTTCAACCTGAGATAGGATTTCATTATAGAATTCATCTTACAGATCAACTAACATTTGAGGAGCTAGATAGTTTTTTTGATTTTCATATAACCACTAAAAGACATCAATTAATAACTCAGATTTTGCAATCCATCGAAGAAGAATTTCCTTTGAATCTTTATGAATTGTCCACCCAGATTGGTATCTCTGTAGAATTAATAGAAGAATTCCTTGTGAGTGCTATTCGTTCAGGTCTTATTCAGAATTCAAGAATTGAAAATGGATTTTTAATATCTCAAAAAGAAAATGGAACATGAAAATATTATATTTCCAGTTGATTCTTTGATTTTACCTGTAGCACAAAAAATTATAATAGATCACTAACGATTGTGGCAATTTGCTCCATTTTAACTAGAACATACTGAAGAGGGGCGACTTTCTTGGCAATCCCAGTAAGAAGAAGCTCATCTTTAATTCTTTGAAAAACAAACATGTAATCATCTGTTTCTAAAGTTGTTTTAAAGGTTGACATAGTCTCAAACGCATCTTTAATTCTATCGTAGTTGGTTAACCATAAATTAGCTGGAAGGATGATTCTTTCTGCTAATTCTCCTTCTTCAAAAACAGGTAAACCGTCATCAGTATATATTGCAATTCCTGATAGTTCTGTATGTTGTTGGATGAACTCCTGTATTGCTTCAGATACAGTTTTTGCTTTTGTACCTTGAAGGATCAATTTTTGTATCATTTCACCAATAGTTAAGTATATGGATTGATCAAAGATTGAAGTTGCACGATAATGGATTTCTATATCTTTAATCGGAACAAAGTATTGTTTCATTGTTTCAATAACTTGTTCACGCATATCAGGGAGTAAGAGATCCAGTTTATGAAAGAGGCAGAAAATTAAAGCGCCAGATGAGAATTCAGCCAATCTTTTGACAGCATGATCAAAATAAAATTTACTTGTTGAAACTTGATCAAAATTACTTACATCCACAACCCAAACAAGAATTGTAACATCACTAAATATAAATTCAGCCTGTTCACCAATAAAAACAGAAATGAAACTCTCTTGACCACCACAATCAAAAATTTGAAAAGCACTATCAACAATGCTTTTTGTTGAGCGAGTATAGTTTATTGTGGCAGAATAATCTTTCACATCCTCTGGTGACTTTCCTTCGAAAACAACCGATCTAATGCTACTTTTCCCACTTGCTCCAAGTCCCATGAATAGAACTTTTTGAGCTGGTGGTGTAATTGACAATTCCTACAACCTCTTACTAGTTTCTTATGTTTAAGTAAATTAAAACGAGATTTTTTTTAAATTTATCTAATTTGAAAGTATTAAGCGAAAATAATGAAAACTTCATAGAGTAATAAAGGTTTCAATACTTTAAATAAAGGTTTATTTTGAGAATTTAAATTGTATCTAATATCCTCAGTATATGTGTAATTTTACTTAGCTCAAAAGAAATAACAGAAGATTTCTCAGATTATCTAATTGATTTTATGTGAGCTACCTTGCAATCAAAGCTAGAATATTAAGTGGAAATGATTAGTTGAACCTATCTTATTTAATAGTATTTTTTTTTTACATGATTTTAGTAGTAGTTATATCATGAAAGATTTTTCAGTATTATTTATAATACAACGAAAGATAGATAACTTAAACATAAAAAATACAAATCTTATAACTTCAATCAAAGGCTTTAGGTCTAATTGCAAATGTCTGAATGGGTATCTGATTCTGAAATAACTGAACGACTGGGTTACAAAATCCTGATTGCTGGACTAAGTGAAGCTGGTAAGACGGCTGTAAAAAGAATCTTCTTTCTTAAACAGCAGACAGAAGATGTTGACAGTCTTTCAGCTACAATCAACTATGAAAGGATGTCACTCACGATCCACGATACACCAATCACGATTGTAGATCTAGGTGGACAGAAGATATTTCTAAAACGCTTCTTAAGTGGGTTTAGCCCATTTGTATTCAGTAGCGTTAAAACTTTTATTTTTCTAATTGATGTAGCAAATAAAACTTCTAGAAATAATGCAATTCAATATTTTCAATCTTGTCTTGAAAAGCTCGCTATTTTTTCTCCTGACGCCGAAATCTTCGTTTTTCTACATAAAAACGATTTAGTGAGAGACTCGCCCAATTATGAAAGTATTCATGAGCAATTAAAAGAACAATTTCAACTAGAATATTCCCGTAAACTCAGATTTTTCAGAACAACAATTTACAAACCAGAAACAGTTATTAA
>CP070760.1:588615-593721 GCA_020348965.1 Candidatus Heimdallarchaeota archaeon
CACCAGACGGCAAAATCGACTCCCCATGCATCAAAGTTGTGTGGTACAGCTCCAACGGAATGACAACAGTCAAAACCAATAGGAATATTACGTAAATGTGCTTCTTCTGTTAAGTAAGCCATGTCTAGTAATTGACCACTACGATAAAGTGCCGATGGTAGCATAATTAAGGCGATCTCATCTGTCATATATTCAACAATTGTCTTTTCATCAAAAAATCGTCCGTTCGGGGGAACAAGTACAAGATGCTCATCTGGATCTAATCCCTTCATTTTAATTTGATCTTTTAGGGCATAGATGTCTGTTGGAAAATCGAGTTTGTCTGCTAAAATTTTAGTTCTATTTCCTTCGGGATGATAAAAGGTACTTACCAATGAATGAATATTAATTGTGGTTGTGCCTGTAGCGACAACTTCTTCGGGTTTTGCGCCGACTAGAGGTGCAGCTAAGGCTCCTAGGTCTTCCCCAAAATACCACCAAGGAGATTTTCCTTCAAACCATCCATTTATTCCCAGAGTTTTCCACTCATTAACGACTCTCAAGAGACTTTCTTCTGCATCTTTAGGTAGTAAACCAAGACTGTTTCCATCAAGATAAATCGTATTTGGAGGGATCATAAAGCGTGAGCGAAATTTCTGAAGGAGATCACTCGAATCCAAACGCTTTGCACACTCTTCATTAGTTGTAAATCTTCTATCCATCATTTTTACCTTCAAAAAGTGGATTTTCAAGAGATTTTGATATATATTTGGGAGTGTTGAGTGATTCTTGAAAAGATTAATAAAAATGAACAACCTAATCTTGAGGTGTCATCATGACAAAAACTATTCAAGTCTTACTTTACGGCTTAGAAAATAGCGGTAAGTCGACTCTCATAAGATCTTATCAAAAAAACCTCTTTACTCCAGGAATCCCTTCTACAGTTCAAAAGTTCCATGAAATCAAACAAGATAACTTAGTTTTCAACATAATCGAGGTAGGAGGTAGGAAAGAGGTGAGAAAGTTAGTATTTGAGTATTTAGACCATGTTGACTCCATTATGTTCGCCATTGATGGAAACGATGAAACACGATTCAAGGATATCCAAAATGAATTCGGAAAAATCCTGAATCATCCATCAGCCGCAGATAAACCCATAGCAGTACTTTTCAATAAGAAAGATATTACTCAAGTCCATCCAGCTACTATTGTCGAAAAATTGGACCTCCTCCATAGATACGATCGGCCACATCAGGTTTTCTCAACAACCGCAAAAAATCCACAGACTTTCAGACCTGTTCTTACTTGGATAGATAAATGCTTAACAGAAACCGATTTTCCACTTCCAGATCGGTTTTCAAGGTTCCTCACAATTTATCTTCTGGACATGCTTGCTAGTCAGAAAAAAGGACTCCCACTTTTATCCATTCTAGGCCAACTTAAGATAATTTCAGGTACAGGGCAGGTAGAGTATGATAGAGATAAAATTATCTCACTTTTGCGGAAATTATTGAAGTCTGGGGAAATCGCATACGATGAAACCTCAAAAATATGGAGGATTACAGAGAAGGGGCTGGAGCAATTGGAGAGTTCTAAATTAATAGAGGGAGACAAATACGAAGAATTAAGAGAATTCCTAGTAGCAGCGAAAACCAGTCCCTTACAAAACACCAAACCTGATCTTGGTAAAGATTCCAAAGACATTTTAGAAGAATTTGATGTAGAAGAGTTAGCAGAATTATATAAAAAGACCACGGATAAGAAGCGTAAGCAGTAATAGTTCTTAGCAATAGAATATCTGGTTAGAACTTCTGTGCATATTCAACAAAGAGTCTTGCAACGAATTTCTCGAAATCGAGAATACCACCAATACGGGGGTCATTAGATTTGATGACGGCATACTCCAGAGGTGAATGTGCCCGTCCTCCATGGCCTAAACCACCAAAAACGAAGGGTAGGTCAAGAATCGTTTGAAACATAGAAAATGGGGCTGACCCTGCAAGGAGGGGATAAAAAACTGGCTTTTTTCCACACCTTTCATATACTAAGTTAGTCGTCTGGATAAGAGTGTGGGAGGGAGACATTTTTGCTGGTCCATATCCTGCTCCAAGTTCGATCTCACATTGTGGGAAATTCTCCCTCACAAACGACTGGTAGCATCTTCTGACATACTCGACATCTTGAAATGGAGGAAGGCGGATATCCAAATTTGCATGTGCCTCAAAGGGAATAATAGTCATGCCTCCAGAACCGTAATAACCACTTTCAATACCATTAACAGATAATCCTGGTTGGAATAATTGCTCGATTATGGCTTGTTCACCAGCTAATTCTACACCATCTTTATCACGAAATTTTGTCACACTTAGACTTTTTTTCAGATCATCGAAATTTAGATGATTTAGGAGTTCTCGGATGACCTCTCTATCCTCTTGAGAAGGACCAACGATATTAGGATCATCCATTATCCCAGGTACTAAAATTTCATTGGTTACATCGTTTTTCATGGAGAGAATAGCCTCCATCAATTTAAAAACCGGGCTTTCCACAAGTCCTGAGTTTGAAGAATGTAAGTTTCGACCGACTGGTCCACCCCAGCTTCCCCCCCGACACCAGAGCTTGGTTTCTATACATCCCCGTACTCCAAGATAAAATCTTATCAATCCGTCATGTGTTTCAAAAAACATGGGAAAATATACAGCCGTACATTTCTTGAATTTGTCGGCATACTCGCGTATAAATTTCTCCATATGAGGGGATCCCAGTTCTTCTTCCCCTTCTATTGCAAACACAAGATTGACGGGTAATTCGCCTTCTTCTTTTAAGAACGTATCAAATACGTTAAAGGCAGCCATTGTGGGCCCTTTTTGGTTGGTGACTCCTCGGTTCAATAGACATTCCCCTGAAAATCCTGGAAACCATTCAAACTCGTGGATTTCAGCTCCAAATGGGTCTATTTGCTTCCCGTCAAGCGTCCATTTTTCAGGATATACTGGTTGGACGTCGTACATACTATAAAATAAGATTGTAGGCTTTTTTTTATCTGAATATACTTCTCCATAAACTTGTGGGTGCCCAAATTCATCCCCCATAGTTTGAGCAAGATGAACATCTTCTCCACCTAAATCTCTGATCTTTCTAACTAAGATCTCCGTAGTTTCACGAATCCCTTCATCTGTTGCTGAGACAGAAGGCTGACGTAGAAATTGCTTAATTTCAGGAAGATGATTGGTGGAAAATCTCTCTTCTATCCTATTAATTACATCTTGTAATGTCATATCAATCACGATTAAACTAATTTACTTGAGCGCTTGCGGTTTTCAAAAGGAAAATGACATTCAATTAAACATTCCTCATTGAATTCGATTGTTGATGGATCATAATTTTCAGAATTTATCCAGAAAAACTTCTTTAACATCGCTCACATTTGTGGGTACCCAGTGTTCACACTTAGAGTTTAAAAACTAAAATTGAACTAAGAATAGAAATCGAAAGAATTTTAATTCTAGTAGTAATGAAGATAAGAACTGTCATATTTATCAAATTAAATAAGAATAATAGATATTCGAATTCATAATTGACTCTGAAAGTGGTGTATTTTATATGGTTAGAAGGAAAAAAAAGACCGAATTGGACTTATTACGAGAAGAACTATCAGAACGGATCGATAAGCTAGATTCACAACATAACGAAGCAGGCACACGGCTAGAGGAGAGAATTATTGCAATTGAAGAGCATGTGGAATCATCTGCGTCCCGACAAAGTGAGCTATCACAGAAGTTAGAACAACGGCTTGTCGAACTTCGAACTCAATCTTCAAAGGAAGTGAAAAGTGCGGCAGATGAAGTCAGGGGTTCATTAGAAATACTAGGACTGGAGTTGAACAATCAGCTTTTGGAGCTATCAGGAAAAACGGAGAAAATAGATGCGGCCTTAGGTCTTAAGACATTCGAAATTGAAGAGTTTCGGAAAAGCTATGCCAATGTCCTAGAGGAGTTAAGGGAAAGTAAGAATCTTGCTGTTGAGAAAGAAGAGATCATGACCAAGAGGTATCAGGAATTGGTTGATCAGTTGAAAGAAAAGGAAAAACTTTCCATTGAGAAAGAAAACCTCTCTCAGGAGCGGATTAATACACTACAGGAAGAAGTTCGAAAGAAAGATCAAGAAATAGAAAATATCAAAAGCGAATTAGAGAAATCGAATAAAGTCATTAAGGAGAACGATAAGCTTATTGAGCAACTCATGAAGAATAAAGCTAAAGTCGAGGATTTGCAAAAAAAGGTCAAGAAATTACAAGAAGAAAATGAGATGCAGTCTTACGAACTTGAACGAACCGAGACAAAAGTTCAAACTATGGTAGAAGAAGCTAGGAGAGCAGGAACGGTTTTGCCAAACGCATTGAAAGCCTTCCTGAGTGAAAGCGAGTCGGGGAGAATCTTACATCAATTATTGAGTATCGAACAGGTAAGCATTGATGAACTGGCTTCAACAACTGGAATTGCTACATTTACTGTGCAGCAAATAATCGAACGTTTTCAAGACCTTGGAATCGCCTCTTTGGATAAAGGAACTCGAAGAGCCCGATTAATGGAGTAGTCACTCTCGAGTAGTATCATGCAAGTGAAATTTAATGGAAGTGAATATTGGTTCAACTATTATCCGGTTGGTCCAAGGAGACATTACTCAGGAAAACACTGATGTTATTGTAAATGCTGCAAATAAATCGTTGAGGGGGGGTGGCGGAGTGGATGGAGCGATTCATCGGGCGGGCGGGCCAGCGATTCTCCAAGAATGCGTTGAGAAATACCCTGATGGATGTAAAACAGGTGAAACACGCATTACTACAGCGGGATTAATGGCAGCTAAGTATGTTATTCATACACCAGGTCCCATATGGCGGGGTGGAGACCAAAACGAAGAAAGACTACTCAGTAATTCTTATAGAAATTCTTTACTTCTCGCAGCGGAACATAACGCAGAAAGTATTGCTTTTCCATCCATTTCAACAGGAGTATATGGTTTTCCAATTCACCAAGCCTCGAAAATAGCGATTACAACTGTCGTCGAGAATTTAGCTAGTACTGAAATAAAAGAAGTCCACTTTGTTTTGTTTAGCTCTTCCGATTT
>CP070760.1:593821-598847 GCA_020348965.1 Candidatus Heimdallarchaeota archaeon
GGCAAAAATGACAGATTCAGGCATGAAATTTAGTTTTGAAGGAGAATTTAACTCTGAATCTGATATTGCTTATTTTCCAGGGTGTATAGATCTCTATGACCGATTTTTAGATTTAAAAACGATAAAATTTCATGAAATAGGGCAAAGTGCAATAAATGTGATCAATAAAATGGGAGTAAAACCGAATATACTCTCATTGAAATGCTGTGGTCATGACGCTTACTGGACAGGTGACAACAATTCATTCGATAAAGTCCGTGAATATAATACTCAGGTAATCAAGAAAGCAGGTATATCTACACTATTAGTTTCCTGTGCAGAATGTTATTATACTTTTGAACAGCTCTATGAGCTGGACTCTATTAAAATTCAGCATCTATCTCAGTTCATAAACGAACATAAAGATACGGTTGAGTTTAAAGGAGATAGTAGTATTAACTTAACTTATCATGACCCCTGTCGTCTAGGCCGCCTCATGAAGGAATATGAGAGCCCTAGATCTGTACTGAAGAGTACTGGAGCAAGAATGACTGAACTAATAAATAATAGGGAGAACACAAGCTGTTGTGGGGTATCCGCTTGGCTTAGATGTGATGATCAATCTCGAGCAGTCATGTTGAGGAAATTAGAGGAAGCCACTAAAGCTGTCGGAAATGAGGGAACACTTGTTGTAGGATGCAATAAATGCTTTGCACACCTAAATTGTGTGTTGGAAGATAAAAAACCTCAGCACCAATATCAATTACAAGTAAAGGAATTAGGAATGATAGTTGACGAGCTATCAGCGAAAAAATAATACTTGAAAGTTGGAAAAAAATGATTAAAACATTAGGCTCCGTTGCAGTTATTGGTGGGGGAATCGCAGGTATTCAAGCATCCTTAGATTTAGCTGATCAGGGTTTTCTTGTTTATTTAATAGAAAGCAATCCTTCTATTGGGGGTAGGATGGTTCAGCTTGATAAAACATTTCCAACCCTTGATTGTGCAATGTGTATATTAGGCCCCAAATTAGTAGATGTTCAACGGCATCCAAACATCAATCTTCTTTCTTATTGCGAACCACAGAGTCTTTCTGGCACAGCAGGGAATTTTACCTTAAAATATCTTAAAAAAGCGCGGTATGTTGACGAAGTAAAATGTACTGGGTGTGGGGTATGCGAAGAAAAATGTCCTTACTGGGTTTATGATGATTTCAACGCAGGACTGACAAGAAAAGACAAGAAAGGGAGAGACAAACCTGGAAGAAAGACAATATCTATTCCTTTTCCTCAGGCAGTCCCCAAAGTCGCCTATATCCACGCTGAAGCGTGTCGCTATATTCAAAAAGGCAAATGTGGGGTTTGTCAAAAAAATTGCGGTCCAGAAGCCATAGATTATGAGCAGAAAGACGAAGAACAGGAAATAAAAATCGGTGCTGTTATTGTAACCACAGGTTTCGATCCTTTTGCAGCTGAAGAAATAAGTAGCCTTCACTATGGGGAGTTCCCAAATGTTGTCACAACCTTACAATTTGAGAGACTCCTGAACGCCTCAGGACCGACAGAAGGAGAAATCATCCGACCTTCAGACCAAAAACACCCAAAAAAGATAGCTTTCCTGCAATGTGTTGGTTCACGAAATCCAGTAATTAACAAGGATTATTGTTCCGCCGCATGCTGTATGTATGCGGTCAAAGAGGCAATAATGGCCAAAGAGCATGACCCATCAGTAGAAGCATATGTGTTCTATATGGATATCAGAGCATTTGGCAAAGGATTTGAAGAATTCTATCAGAGAGCTATCAATGAGTTTGGTATTCATTTTATTAAGTCGCGGGTAAGTGAGATCCGAGAAAATCATGAAAATCATAACTTAATCGTGAAATATGAAGATTTTATGGGAAATTCAGCAGTCACTTCTGACGAGATGGATATGGTAGTGCTCTCCACTGGTTTAGATCCTTCGTCTCATACAGATTTTCTCACAAACTGTCTAAATCTTACTCTCGATCAATACGGGTTTGTTACAACAGATCCAATTAGACCATTGGAAACTAACCAACCAGGTGTCTTTGTTTGTGGGGTTGCTTCTGGTCCTAAGGATATCCCCGACACAGTTGCTCAAGCAAGTGGTGCTGCAGCTAAAGCGTCAATTTTACTTAAAAATGTGAGGGGTACCCAAATTGAAGAAGTTAAACTCCCACGACCTATCAAGATTAGTCCAAGCGATGATCCTCGCATCGGAGTTTTGATTTGTCATTGTGGCCATAACATTGCCTCAGTCATTGATTGCAAGGGGATCGCTGAATATGCCAAGACGTTTCCTGATGTTGTATATTCAACTGACCAGCTTTATGCCTGCGCAGCAGACACACAAGATGTTATCAAAGAAGCGATAAAAGAACATAAACTGAATAGAGTAATTGTCGCTTCCTGCACACCACGAACTCACGAACCATTATTTAGAAGTACTCTTCAAGAAGCAGGGCTAAATGAGTTTCTTTTCGAATTAGTTAATCTGAGAGAACATGTATCCTGGGTTCATCCACATGAAAAGGAAAAGGCCAATGAGAAAGCAAGAGACCTAATTCGCGGAGCAATTGCTCGAACTTGTCGTCTTGAACCTTTATTGAAAGATAAAATTCCTATTATCCAGAGAGCTGTGGTGATTGGTGGAGGTTGTGCAGGGATGACTAGTGCATTGGATCTATCTCAAGCTGGGTATCCTGTATATTTAATAGAAAAAGAAGATCAGCTTGGGGGAGAGCTTTTGAAGATACCAGAACTACATAATGGTCTTAAAGGTAAAGAAATCGTTAAGGAGTTAGAAAAGAAGGTTAGAAACGACACTAATATAACTGTCTTTACTGGTGCCCAATTAGAAAACCTCAGTGGTTCTGTTGGAAATTTTAAGGGAACAGTAAATGACCAACAAATTGAATTCGGAGCAGTTGTACTAGCAACGGGAGCAGAACCTTTCGTTCCTACAGGTTATTATAATTATAGAATTAATCCTAATATACTTACTCAGAGGGAGTTTGAAGAACGATTTGATGAGTTGGATCCCCAGACAGTTGTGATGATCCAATGTGTTGGCTCCCGAGAAGACGAACCACCTCGAACTTACTGTTCTAGGATTTGTTGTACTAGTGCTATAAAGAATAGCATCCGTATCAAAGAACGCAATCCGAATGCCAATGTGTTCATTCTTTACAAGGATATAAGAACCTATGGTGACTTGGAGGAATTATATCTAAAAACAAGGCAATTAGGTACAATCTTTGTGCGCTATACTGATGAACAAACACCTAACGTCCAATCCGATGGTGTTGTTGAAGTTTTCGACGAGATGGTAGGTGATACCCTGAGAATTAATCCCGATTTGATCATCCTTAGTGTTCCACTTGTTCCAAAGCCCAATAAAGGATTAAGTCAGATGTTCAAGGTACCTCGAGGAGCTGATGGTTTCTTTCTTGAAGCTCACGTAAAATTGCGTCCTATCGATTTCGCCACGGACGGTATATTCCTCGCGGGGACATGTCATTATCCAAAATTCACTTCAGAGAGCATATTTCAGGGAAGTGGCGCTGCTGTAAGAGTAATGGCTTTACTTGCTCCAGGATATATTCTTTCAGAAGGAGCTATTGCTGAAGTAGAGGAATCAATTTGCAGAGGTTGTGGCAGATGCGAAGAAATATGTCCATACAAAGCAATTGAATTAGAAGTTAAGACCATTAAATTAGAAACCGAATCAATTCAAACTGTTAAAGCGTTTATCAACCCAGCAGTCTGTAAAGGATGCGGTAGTTGTGTTGTTACTTGCCCTGTAGAAGCTATCAATCTTAAACACTTCCCAGATACAACTATCGAAACCCAAGTTGAATCCATTCTCCTCAAAACTGAATCTGAAGCAGAACAGCCCTCTATGGAGGTTCCTTGAGAAAGAAAGAGGAAATTTTGATGACTCAAGTAAACACAGAACCAACACCAAATCTTTTCGAACCCACAATTATTGTATTTGCCTGCAATTGGTGTAGCTATGCTGGTGCTGATTTAGCTGGAGTTTCACGGCTTAATTATCCAAGTAACATTCGTATTGTACGTGTCATGTGTTCTGGACGTGTTGACCCTGCTTTTATACTTAAAGCATTTATTAAAGGAGCTGATGGCGTTCTAGTTGCAGGATGCCATCCTGGGGATTGTCATTACTTAGAAGGAAACCTCAGAGCCGAGGAACGAATTAATAATACAATTGAAGCATTGAAAACACTCGGTTGGGAAGCAAATCGTCTTCGTCTGGAATGGATTTCTGCGTCTGAAGGCAAAAGATTCGCTCAAATAATGACTGAATTTACTCAACAGATTAGAGAACTTGGGCCGATTAAAATATCAAACAGTTAGGTGAATAAGAATGTCAAAAAGTGTCTTGATTATCGGAGGTGGGCTTAGCGGGATAAAGGCAGCCCTTAATCTCGGACAATTAGGAATTGAAACAATACTCCTTGAACGATCGAATAAGCTCGGTGGAACCTTTGATAAACTAGGATCGACTTTTCCAGATGGAGTTGATGCGAGGACATATCTCGACAAATATCTAACAACACTAGAATCACTTCAAAATGTAAAAATGTTCACAAATGCTCAGTTGAAGTCTGGGGAGAAGGTTGAAAATGGTTATAAAGTCCTTTTCGATCCTAATGAAACGGTAATTAATGTAGGAGCTATTATCGTTGCTACAGGATTTAAAGCATTTGATGCTGTCAAAATCGCCAATTATGGATATGGAAAACATACTAATGTGATAAACTCACTTGAACTGGCACAAATGCTTAGAAAAGAAAATCTAGTTCGTCCTTCAGACAAGATTTCACCTAAGAGTGTGACCTTTATTACATGTGTTGGTTCGCGTGATAAAAAGACTAACGAATATTGTTCCTCTTTTTGTTGTACTTACACTGTTCATCTCGCCAAAATAGTTAAGGAAGCAGATAAGAAGATGGATGTAACGATCATGTACATGGATATGAGGACATTTTCAAACTATGAGA
>CP070760.1:598947-603964 GCA_020348965.1 Candidatus Heimdallarchaeota archaeon
TGGATTACATCTATGGAGGTTATATTGAACTTGTAGAGCTTATTTACCTCAAGATAAACTATCCCTTCTGTAGTAGTTCCATCTTCTCGTATAAAAGTAAAGTTATATTTGTAAGCAGTGACTAAGACTTGTTCGTCATAGTCTTGATGTTCCGTAAGATAACTTTGAGTAACTGGAAGACTTGAAAAAAAGAGAATGCTAACAATTATTGAAGCAAAAACTATCCAAATTACTTCTAAACGAACCTGATTCTGAATTCTTTTTCGTGGTGTCTTTGATGATTCCCGAAACCGAATTAAGATATAAGTCATTAAAATGAAGACAACACCTGCAATCAGGATAGAACAGATAATAACAATGAACAACAATAATTGAACTTGGGGTGTGTACGTTGATTTTTGAGGAATAGCCTTAATAGGGATAGGATCTATTAAAATAATTATAGTAATGATAGTCAAGTAAAGCAAAAAACGAATATATTGTGATAATTTTTTCACTATTTAGTTCCTCCACAGGTTAAATCAAGTAGACTAATGTGAATAGAATAATCCAGACAAGATCTACAAAATGCCAATAAATGCCAACAAGTTCAACCGCACCATGGTTTTCTTGCGTAAATCCACCTTGAAATGCTTTTAAAGTCATGAAAAGAACGAGAAGAATTCCAAAAAACACATGAGCTCCATGAAGGCCAGTTTGAATATAAAATGTGGACCCAAACAGACTAGTACTAGGAGTAAAACCTTCATGAAATAACGAAAGGTATTCTATTACTTGAATACTCAAAAATATCGAACCAAAAAGGAATGTAAGGAGAAGAAAGTTTCGTAATCGTTTTTGATTTCCATTTTGGATTCCCTCAACAGCTTTAACCAGTGTAAAACTACTTACAATAAGAATAAATGTATTGATAGCTGTTAATGGGACATTTAAGATCGAACTTGGAACTGGCCAACTCGCTGCACTAGCTATTCTAAAAGCAAAACTTGTTCCAATGACCATTATGAATATAATTACTTCAGAAGCTAAAAATAACCATATCCAAGTTTCCTTTGGCTTGGTTATCTTTTCGGAGTATGTTTCTTTGAATAAAAATGCAATGAGGAGCACAACAAAAATCCATAGAAATGCCAATCCAGAGAGAAAGTCTTCTTGGGCAATTAGTAATAAACCCCAAGCTAATATTCCTGTTCCAATAGCCAAGATTGGTGGCCAAAAGGTAATTTCATGTTCTTCTGGTACAGTTGTGAGTTCATTCGGTTTTCTTAAAAATCCTCCAATCACTGTTAATAAAAGAATGATGAGTGAAGCGATCAGAACAATTATAATTGGATCTGCTTCCCCTTGGGGAAGAAATGCTTCAAGAATGGGGATATCACTAATGAGAGTTCCTCCATATACAAGAATAGCTCCAGCACCAGCGACAATAACAAAAATTAGGTATCCAATGATTTGACTACTTAGGTAAACTAATTGAAAAAGGATATTTTGACCGTACAACCTTTCTTTACGATAATTAACAAAATAAACTCTCAAAATACAAGCATAGATAAAGAATGAAGTGCCAACAGTTGCCCAAATGACCTTAAAAGAGATAAATTCACTCCTCCCTGCATTTTCAATACCAAGTAATAACGTTTCAATACTAATGTGATCAAGACCGAACTTACCAGATGCGTCTAAAAAACCTGTAAGCATGGCTGGGAATAAGCTTAACAAACCAAAAATTAATGATATAAAGGCAACGAATTCAAATTTATCGGTATAAATGACAAAAGTATCTGGTGTAACTGAAATTTTTTCTTTGAATATACGTGATAAGAATTTTCTATTGAAAATGTCTAGTCGGCCAAGGATCGAAAGGATACACGCAATAACACTGGTAATAATGCTAAACGCAAGTAGCGCGATATGAAAATGGAGGACAATCGGGTGTAGTTCAGCCATTATTCATCTTCTCCTCCTAAATATTCCTTCTTATGTTGATGTTGTCGTCCAAAGCTATCTACAAAGATTAATAATCCAGCAAGGCTTAACACTAAAGCACTACTAAGGATAAGAGGAGAGAAAAAATCTGCAATTTCATCTTCTGGACCAGTAATTCCAGCAAGAGAGAATTCAAAATCTCCTCTTTTAACATGGGGTGATTCGAAAGAGTCAGATGAACCAATAGCCCAAAGTATTGTCACACTTTCGTTTGTTGGAATTGGTTTGTCATATTTATCGTATGTGTTTAATAATCTCTTGAATTCAATTATTGTTACTCCACTTGCTTCAGTACCATTGAAATCTGAAATATCGTCAGTACCCTCAAGGGTGATGTCAGGAGGATGAGGTCCTGTTTGGCCAATTGAAAATGCATCAATCGTAAAAACCCCAGTACTATTAACCCAGCCAAATATCATATCAGCATTCTCCATACGAACTTCTGGATCAATTCCAATTGATACCCAACCAGTTGTATTTCCACGTATTGCAAAATAGACCTCTTCTCCAATATTTTTCCAGAAAAGAGAATAGTCTCCACCTCCTACCGTGATATTGAACTCATACTCTCCCTCGGATATAATACCATCTAGTAAATTACCTTCCTCTTGAGTAAGAGATGCAGGTATACCTAAAGGAAAAATCGTAAGAGAAAAAGCTAGAATAAATGTTATGAAAATTTTTCTGTACTTTAGGACACTTTCATATATTGAAAAATGTCTTTTGTTTATTACTAGATTCATTGGAATCATTGTTTTTTCACAAACGCTTTAGAGATTAATAACGGAGCTAAGATTTTTCTCCCCTTAAGTTTCTTCCTAATCCAAGAAATCATCTGTTTCTAATGGCAAAGTCAAGAAATTAATATATTCCTAAATCATTTTCTTTTAATTTCCCACTAAACAATTTATAGACATATGTAGTGTAAATTAGGACAAGAGGAAGGGCTATTAAGGCAATCACAAGCATTATTAATAATCCAAGATCCGATGCTGAAGCGTTGTGAATTGTTAGGCTATAGTTTGGATCTAGTGAAGAAAACACCAAATTTGGATAGACTGCTATACCTGCGCCTAAGATACTAAGAGCAATGGAGGCAGCTGAAGTGATGAAAGTCCGAATTGGATTTGCTTCAGTCCAAATATGCCAAAACGTAATGAGAATAGCCACAAATCCTAATAGTGGAATTAATAAGAGAAAAGGATTTGCAAGAAAATTCTCAAGGACATGATCGTGAAGAAAGACGCTAATAACAAGAGAAATGCTCGAACACGCTAAGAATGCTATTATACCAACTTTAGCCCATTGAGTTGCCTTTTTCTGAAGTGGCCCTGTCGTTCGTACACGAATATAGATAGCTCCATGAGTAATGATTATTGTAAGAGCTAATAATCCAATTAAGAGAGAATAAGGGTTAAATAAGGAAAAAAGAGTTCCCGTGAAATTCTTGTTTGCATCAATAGGCATACCTTGGACCAAATTCCCAATTACTACTCCAAAAGAGAATGAAGGTACAATACTACCAATAATAAATGCAGTATCAGCTATTCTATGCCAAAGTGGAGAATCAAACTCCTCGTGGAATTCAATAGATGTTGCTCGTAGGATTAGACAAAAAACAACTAAAATTAATGGAAGATAGAAGGCACTAAATACTGTAGCATACACATCTGGAAAAGCAGCAAATAAGATTCCTCCAGCCGCGATTAGCCACACTTCATTCCCATCCCAAAATGGTGCTATTGATTGAAGGAGAATTTTTCTATCGGTTTTTGTGACCTGGTCATCCTTTTCACGTGTGAAAAAGTACCAAAATCCTACCCCTAGATCAAATCCATCAAGGATTGTGTAAACAATTATGATAAATGCTAAGACGATAAACCAAATATCCTGCAATAAGGTGAGTACATCTAATCCCTGATTGATATTCAATTTTTTACCTCCAATTTGACTGGTCCTTTCATGATAATTCGCCGCATGATCAGGATCCAAATTCCAGTAAGTATAACGTAGGTTAATATGAAAAGTGTAAGCGAAATCAAAATTTGCTCTGCTGGAACGACAGTTGAAACTCCATCAACCGTTCTCATGACATCCTGAACAATCCATGGCTGTCGACCAACTTCGGTTGTTATCCATCCTAATTCATTTGCTAGAATGGGAAGGGGGATGCAGAGAACAGCTAGACGAAGGTACCACTTCCGATAAGTCCAATTATTGTCGAATAATTTCTTTCTCCAGAGAAGTATCACTCCGATACCAGAAACTAGAATGAAAATTCCGCCAAGAATCACCATTAAATGAAAGGAATAGAAGGTCAGCATAACTGGTGGGGTATCAGGGGATAAATCATCCAATCCAGTAACTGTTGCATTTGGATTCCCAAGAAGTATACTAAGAAGAGGAATGTCAAGAAGTCCGAAAAAAGTAGAATCGATTTGAAAGAGAATTCCTGTTTCATCAAGAATTGCAAAGAATACCAACGGAACGCCACTTTCAGTTTCAAATATGGCCTCTTGAGCTGCAAATTTGGCTGGTTGATATTCAGCAACCATAGTTGAATTCCAATGTCCAAGAAAAATTTGAAATAGAGAAAGGAAAATTCCAACAATGAGTGCTGCCTTTATTGAGTCCTGTGCCGCCTGAGTATGCTCGTTCTTTAACAGATACCATGCACTGACTCCTATAATGAAAAATGATCCAGTTATCAGACACGCGTTAATTGTGTGAAAGAACCGGGGAAACATTGACGGTGTCATTATTGTTTGCCAAAAATCAGTCAGTACTGCTCGGTCTCCTTCTACCGTGAATCCTCCAGGGGTATGCATCCAAGAATTTGCGCAGAGAATCCAAAATGCTGATATAACAGATCCTACTGCGACCATAAGAGAAGAAAACCACAGTACCCGATCAGATATTCGTTTACTTTTCCATCCCTGAAGCATGACTCCTAAGAAAACTGATTCAAGAAAGAATGCAAAGAAAACTTCCAAAGTCAGCATACTGCCAAACACACCACCTACAAAGCGTG
>CP070760.1:604064-609051 GCA_020348965.1 Candidatus Heimdallarchaeota archaeon
TTTAGAGTTTAATTGAGACACATACACCATCCCGTATAGGATTTATTATCGAATATACTCTTTCATCAGAGAACGCTAGTCGATTATATTCCAAAACTCCCTTGGTACTCTCTCTCTTTGGTGTTGCTTCTAAAACACGACCATACCACAAAGTATTGTCTGTGATAAGTAAACCGCCTTTACGTAATCTAGGGACAGCCACTTTAAATGCCTGTGGATATTGCTCTTTATCTACATCATTGTAGATTATATCGAAATCGCCTTTCAATTGGTTAATTACTTCAAGGCCATCCCCCACTATGAATTTTACGTTTGTTATTGCTAATCGTTGAAAATAAGAAATGGCCATGCTTTTATTCTCTTCAGAAGTGTCAGTGCAAATTATTTCGGCGTCATCAGAGGCTGCTTTGGAAAAATATATAGCGGAATAGCCATAGCCAGATCCTAACTCCAGAATTCTCTTAGCATCAATCAGTTGGGTATAGTGACTTAACAGTCTACCAACTAATGCTCCAATTATGGGAAATTCCTGTTCTTTTGCGTAAGATTCCATCTCCAGTAGGACTGGATCTCTCTCTTCAACTAAATCTAGCATGTAGCCATGTAATCCATCCATTAGAATACCCATTCATCACACCAAGTCATTTTATTAAGATCAAAGGATAATACGTTTTGAAAGGAACTTTAAGAAGACTATTTTTATTTCCTGTTATATGAAAACAATATTAGAATAAAAATAAAAAAATGGGGTAATATTTCTTAGTATAAATCAAGGCGGACACAATGGTTGATGTAAATATCAAGAATGGGAAGGTATTTATTGAGAATCGGCTCATTGATGCTGGTTTAAGTATAGATCAAGGCAAAATAGTAGCACTAGGAAAAGGAAACGCTCTGCCAAAAGCAGACCAGATTATTGATGCAACAAATAGGATAATCATTCCTGGAGGGATTGATGTTCATACGCACATCTTAGATCTAATTTTTTCGTACAGAGAGACATTTTTAACTGGTACTCAAGCTGCCGCTTCAGGAGGAATAACGACAGTGTTAGAAATGCCTCTTGGAATTGAGGGGAAGTCTGTACTCGATGTATTCGACATGCAGTTGAATGCTATGAAGGAAAAATGCTTAATTGATTTTGGTATAATTGGATCTGCAGGTTATACTAGCATTGATACTATGCCAGAATTGGCTAAAAAAGGGGCCATTGCTTTCAAGACTTTTATGATCAACCCCTCGGAAGAAGAAGCAGAACTGAAAGATCTCGCTGCAAATGATGATTATTTTTTACTTAAGATTTTTTCAGAGATAGCAAAAGCTGGGCTTGTGAGCAGTGTTCATGCGGAAAATGATGCCATAATTGTCAATGAGATAGCCAGACTGGTGTCGATGGGAAGAAAAGACTTTCGCGCACATTCTGAGTCACGACCAGTTATTTCAGAGGATGAGGCTTGTATGAGGGCACTCTTATTAGCCCACCATGCGAATGTAAAATTAAATCTTGTTCATATGAGTTCGAAGTCAGCATTTGAGATGATTCGACAAGCAAAACAGAAAGGCTGGGATGTGACGTGTGAGATTACACCTCATCACCTTTTTTTGAGTTCTCAAGATGGAGAAAAAATTGGATCCTGGGCGAAAGTTGATCCCCCGCTGCGTTCAAAAGAACATGTGACTGCAGCATGGGAATCTCTGAATGACGGGACAATAGATTTTCTTGCTTCTGATCATTCTCCTTATAGTGACGAGGAAAAGGATGTAAGTCAAAAAGATGACAATTTTTTTGAGGTTGGGTCTGGAACCACTGGTTTGGAAACACTCCTCCCGTTAATGCTCGATGCAGTAAATAAAAAGAAAACAACGCTCCAGAGAGTTGTAGAATCCACTTCCACAAGTCCGGCAAAAAGATTCAGTTTATACCCACATAAAGGCGTTATTGCCTTGGGTGCGGATGCTGATCTGGTAATTATTGACATGCGAAAGGAATACACGCTGAAAAGTGAAGAATTATTCACTAAACCAAAAATTACCATATTTGACGGCAGAAAGTTACAGGGTAAGATAGAAAAAACGCTGGTTCGTGGGAATATTGTATTTAATAATGGTGAATTTTTTGTAGCAAAAGGCTACGGAGAATTTATTACTCCAGTCAATTAGAATAACATATGAAGTTCATAGACGCCATCCACCACTCTTTTATCTAGATTTGGGAAGAATTTCTCAAATAACCGAAGCATACCTCGATTTTCTAACAGTACTTCTGCGGTAAAACCTAGTAGTCCTGCAGATTTTGCGAGAAATGTAATTTGGGTAATTAATGCCGATCCAATGCCTTTCTTTTGACGATCATCACGAACAACGAACGCTACTTCTGCAGTATGGGAAGATTCGTCAATTCCATATTGAGCAACTCCAACAACTTCTTCCCTAGTGTTTTTCTTTTCTAGTGCTAGAATGACCAATTCTTTCGTGAAATCTATTACGCAAAATTCTTGCAAACGTTCATGTGGAATATCCTTTCTGACAGACATGAACCGACGATATAATGACTGATCAGATAGATCGTAAAAAAAATCTTTTAGCATAGGTTCGTCTGTAATTTTTACAGGTCTGATCAATATCTCTAGACCTTTACTAGTTGTTTTATATGTTTCCAAGTGCTCAGGGTACTCTCCCTTCTTCCCAGGGATGAAAGCCTGATCTTTATAGATGAGATTAAAGCTTTTAGCCAGTCTGATAAGTTCGGATCTGAACTTCGGATGGGCGATAGATATTAGCTGTATTGCCCGTTCTCGGATGTTCTTCCCATGCAAATAGGCAATTCCAAACTCAGTTACTACATACCGAATATCTCCACGGTTTAGAGTGACACCTGCACCTTCTGAGAGGAATGGTACAATTCTTGACACACGTCCGTGTTCAGCAGTAGATTGTAGCGTTAAAATTGTTCTCCCACCTTCTGAAAGAGTTGCACCTCGCATGAAGTCTGCTTGTCCACCAATTCCACTATAAAAAGTCTTCCCAATTGACTCGGCACTAGCCTGACCTGTTAGATCAATTTGTAAAGCACTATTAATTGCAACCATGTTGTCGTTTTGCGCAATGACCATCGGGTTATTGGTATAGTCAATTCTTCTGAACTCAATAGAAGGATTGTCATTGATGAATTCATAGGTTTCCTTCTTTCCCATACAGAAGGAAGCGATCGCTTTGCCTTGATTGATGGATTTTTTGGTGTTATCAATCACACCTTTTTTCATCAAATCTACCAGACCGTCTGAGATTAACTCTGTATGGACTCCTAGGTTTTTCTTGTCAGCTAGATTAACCATAACCTCATCAGGGATTGACCCATATCCCACTTGAATCGTATCACCATCTTTCACTAGCCTTGAGACATAATTACCAATTCTATTACTAACTTGTAGATAAGCCTCATCAACCGTTGGTGTTGGATCATATTCGAGAATTGGTTCATCATGCGGGATGATATAATTAATATCATCAATATGAATGAATCCGTCTCCATGGACTCGCGGAACCGAATTATTTAACTGAGCTATAACGAGGGATGCAGATTCGACCGCCGCTTTTACAATATCAACTGAAACTCCAAGGTTAACGTAACCATGGTCATCTGGAGGAGACACTTGGATTAATGCGACATCTATTTGGACCAGTCCTTTATAAAACATTTCTGGGGTATTTGAGAGGAAAATCGGGGTATAATCTGACAATCCTGCATTTACAGAGTTCCGAGTCGGATCTGCAATGAAAAATGAGTTATGTCTGAAATTAGCTTGGAATCGTGGGTCGGTATACGGAGCAACACCTAATGTCCAGAAATGAATGATTTCTGTGTCAAAAAAGGCTTTAGGATGAGTTTCAAGGTATTTCGAGAGAGCATTGATTAGGTATTGTGGTTCTCCACAACCTGTGTGGACAAAGATTCGATCTCCACGGTGAATATGGTGGAAAATCTTTCTCTCTGATTGGAACTTGTCTGGATAAGCAGTTTTTAACCCAGTATATCTTGTTTCTCCTTTATTCATCATCTTAAGCACATTAACAAATGGATGAGTAGAAAATATTTCAGGTATTCTTCCTGAGTGAGTAGCGCGTCTCCAACCTCATTCTGTGGTTCAAATTCAATTATCTTGCGCGTACTATATTCTATTTTTTTGTCCAAATCGAGTTTGAAAATTCTTCTGCTTTAAGAATTCTTTGACCGAAGTCTGTATCCTTACATTTGAGAGAATACACTATGAAGCCATCATATGCAAAGAAATGCAAGTTCTTAACATTATAAATAATCTGTGGCTGAGCTATTTCCACTAATCTTAAGAATTCATTCCTATCGAATTTAACTCGATATGAACTAGTATTAAGTACAGGAACAGGTGTTACGTAAGTCATTTCTTTATTTCACCTCAGTACACAATTCATTTGAAGTGATCATAAAAGATTCGATCCTGGGCATTATAATGATTTATCACTTCAAAAGCTCGATAGACGCTCGTTTCAGTACAGCTTCTCCTTTTTCGTTTTTGGTTTCAAAACCAATTACTTTACTCGTTTCATCTTCCTTCAGTAACCATCCTTCTGTAGTAAGCGTATCTTCCATGAAAACTGGTTTTGAAAACCTAGTTGTTATCCGTTTGACTTTGGTTGGGTCCCCTTTAGCAAGACCATCCACAATTGCTTGAGTAGCAAAGGCTAAAGTACACAATCCATGAAGAATGATATCAGGCAGTCCCGCAGCCCTAGCAATATCCCTGTCTACATGAATAGGATTCTCATCTCCAGAAGCAGCTGCGTAACGGACAGACTGATCAGAAGTGACTTTCATTTGTTTAGTAAGTATTACTTGTCTTTTAGTTTCCTCCACTGTTCTTTTCACTGGTTTGATTCCCTTTCTCGGTTTCTTGAAAAACATCCCTGCTCGCATCTCAAAGACCAGCTCCTCTTTCGCATGTCCGCTAAA
>CP070760.1:609151-614138 GCA_020348965.1 Candidatus Heimdallarchaeota archaeon
GGAGGATCACTCTACACCGTATTAGTTCTAGCTCTCTCAGACATTGAACAAGAGTTTCAATATAAGATGTCTGGAGTATATGGCTATCGTATTCCCGAAGTTGAAGGGATCGGCTTATTTACAATCCAAAATGACCAATTTCGTATCTTTTTTCTTTGTGAGGGATTATATGGAAGAGGGATTCCCTATTTAGCAGGAAAAAAAATCTCTCAAAAAGTTGCAAAGTTATTCGACCAGCTAGAAATATTGATTCCGTTTGATTCCTGTCACCAAGTCCATCAAGCAGAAGAAGGTTCTTTCTGGTTTGATCTGATGTGCTCTTTAGGATTTGGTGGAAACATACACATCAAGGAAATGGAGACCATATATCCTTTACGATTTGTTCGCATCAAGGTGGATCGTCTTGATAATAATGATGTGAATGTAGTCAGGTTAGAATCTGCTGAGTTAGGGAGTTTGGGGTTTGGGTGGGTAGAGAAGATTCAAATGGTGTCCTCCAAAATCGAGGGTATTTATGGCAAACCTCAATCCTCCTTTTTAGTGTATGAGGCGTTATTTAAACAGATAAAAGAATTTATTCCTGATTTTGAACCTAATAGTATCATTATAACGTACCAGAAGACTGTTTTACTTGAACCCCAGAATGCGTTGGTTGCTTTTCTGTCCTTGGAGTCTAATGAACTTACAATCCGATACTGTCTCCCATTACCAGAGGGATTTTTTATTGAAGGTGCCCATACTTCTCTCTCCTATCTCCGTTCTCTGTTCTTCGACCCACTTTGATTTTTATCATCGGAAAATTTGTTATCTTCATTCTGGAGTGGTTTCCTTGATTTTTGGTGGGAAGAAGACAATCAAAACTAAAATCCCCAAAATTACGGGAATTAAAACAATATAAGGATAGACAATAATATTTAAAACTATATTCAACCACAATGGAATCAGTAGAACGATTAAAAGGGTAATACAGAATAAAACAAATAATAATAATCTACCAATCCCATACTGGGGTGATTCTTCCCGAAATTCCCGTCTCACCTCGCTTGAAACAAGTTGTAAGTTTGATTCAAATGTAGCAAGACTTTCCTGTGGGTATCTCGAAAGAGGAACGCGTGCATTCTGATAACATCTGCTGAGCCTGATTATTCCCAGTCCTAAGATTGCTCGGAGCAGAATCACGATTCCAAGAACTATCCCTAATAAATCTGGAAGAAGGGGAAAGTTTGGACTCTCTAATATGCCTGATTGCAGAGAAAATAGTCTATAAAATTGTAAGTACGAAGCTACAAGTATTATTACTACCTGACTCACAGGGATAGTAATGTAAGGATATTTTGATTGTGCTGTATAGATTTCGAGGGTTAAAATAATTGTACACGATATTAGAAAAGCAGCAACAGGAACCAGGCCTAAAAGAGAGATCGTTTCGACAAAAATAAGTAATATTATGACACCTGTTGAGACCCAAAAGAGTCCTAGGAGATCTTTTTCGAAATTCGATTTTTCTCTAGAAGACCACATCCCCGTCAATTCAGGACTTAATGACTTGAAATTTGGGCTCATAGATTAATCATCCATTGGGGAAATGAAGTTTCCTGTCCAAATTCTTCTCGGAGCATAACAAGAAGATTTTGTTCTATGGAGTCTATTGTGAGATATGTCCCATTAATTTCATCTAGTGTTTCACGGATTTTCTTTTCTCGAATCGTGTATTTTCGAGCAACTCTCTCTTTCACAATGTTCAAGAATTTCAACTTTTCTATTGTATTTAGATGTTCTATAGAGATATTATCATGAACTATTCCAAATTTATCTCCACGTAAATCTACAAAAATGATCCTATGTCCAAATTTAGCCAATTGAGTTATCGCTTTGATTTTTTCATCTAGTACTCCTTCAGTATCACTGATTATGATTAGCAATCCTCGAGTACCCTTCAAAGCGAAGATGAATGGAAGGATGGCTTCAAATCGTGCGCGATTAGGAGAAGCTATCTGGTCAAAGGTAAGTTTTGCTGTTTTTTCATATAATCGAGGGCTTTTAAGGGGTTTCAGAAATTTTCGTGCCCCCTTCTCGTCAAATAGTAAAAAGCCAAAAGAATCATTCGATATTGCAGACATTTCAGCGAGTTCTAATAGAGTAGTTAAAGCATATTCCAGTTTTTTGGACCGCATCGTCCAGCTAATATCAACTGCTACTAAAACTCTGAAAACTAGCTCATCAGTAAATTCCTTTGAGATCAGTTTTCCATGTCGAGCACTTCCCTTCCAATAGATCTTTCGGGGTTCATCACCACGTACATATTCTCGCAGCGAAAAGAATTCGTCACCCTGTCCACGACGACGATATGCATGGTGGCCAGTTAATATGTCTCTAACTTGCTTTTTCTGTTGTTTATCTAATCGTATGTATGGGCGAGCTGGAATGACACGTATTTGGACTGAATCATCTACTTCATAAGAATCACGGTAAAGCCCCAAAGGATCACTACGATAAATAAGGAGAGGATGAAATTCGTGTACTCCCCGTTGAGAAAAGGTGAAAACAAAGGAAATTTTACGACGTTCCTGCGGTTTTAAATGAATTGTCTGGTGTGTCCAGCCTCGTACGAGAAAAATTCCAATTGAAGAGCGGTTCTCGAACGTGAAAGTGAGAGGGGTGTCCAGAGGGTTTTTTATCAGTAATCTACAGTGCAAGAATCCTCCTAGTGTGACAGTAGTTGATGAAAAGACACGAAAAGCCGTTATATTCCATGTTGTAAAGCGATATCGAAGAAATGGGAGGAAATAAATGATTAATGCAAATGAGGGTAGCCATAAAAAAGTCAGACCAAAATTCATCCCTAGCAAGCCACCAATGAAAGCTAAGACGAGGAGGACTTGGCCATGTGGGGTAATTGCGATTTTACGTTGAGGATTAATCACCTATAAGCCTCTATTGAATCACAGGATGACTTCAGTCGATTTAATTATGTTATCAATAATTTGGATGACAGGAATCTTGTCCATTTCAGTTTCAGGAGAGAGAATTAACCGGTGGTTTACAACTGGAAAAAATAATTGTTTCACATCATCTGGTTCAAGGTAATCGCGACCTGAAATGGCTGCTCTTGCTTGAGCAACGGTCATCAAGGATATGGAAGCACGAGGGCTGGCCCCTAGAGTTAGTCCATAATGCTCTCGTGTTTTTCGCATAAGATTGACAATATATTCCATGATTTTTTCAGAGACTAATACTTCTTGCCTGACAAACTGTTGGATTTTAAGGATCTTTTCAGCATTTACCAATGCTTGAACTGGTTTGAGATCTTGCTTCTGCTTCAGCTGAAGTATGTCAATTTCAGCTTCCTTATTTGGATAAGAGATTATTTGTCGGATAAGAAACCGATCCAGTTGCGCTTCAGGGAGTGGGTAAACTCCCGCTTGCTCAATGGGATTTTGAGTTGCTATGACAAGGAATGGTTCTGGGAGTTTGTATGTAATTCCTTCATGACTGACTTGGCGTTCTTGCATTGCTTCAAGTAAAGCTGACTGAGTTTTTGGGGGAGCTCGACTAATCTCATCACACAAGATAATGTTTGAAAAGACTGGGCCTTCGATAAAAGAGAATTCTTGATTCTTCATATTGAAAACAGAAACTCCTGTTATATCACCTGGCATAAGATCTGGAGTAAATTGAATACGCTTAAAATCTAGGCCCAAAATCTCGGCAAGTGAATAGGCCATCATTGATTTTGCAATACCTGGAACACCTTCGAGTAGTACATGTCCATTTGCAAAGAAACATGCAAGAATGTTTCGAACTGCGTAGTCCAATCCGATTACACGTTGATGGATTTCTTCTGTAATGCTCTCAACAATACCTTTGATCTCATCTGGATCCATATATCTCTTCTCCGTTTTCTTTTTCATGATTCTTGAGTTTTTTTACTAATTTATTGTACATAGTTTGATCTATATTTCGTAACCTCAAATAATTCTCATATTCTATCTTTTCTGTAGGAGTAAGTTTTGTGGTTGTAGTTAGTCGTTGAATTTCATCTGCCAATAACGCTCGATAAAGATCAGAAGTTATTGATGTCTTAGAAACTCGAGCAAACTCCTCTTCCTCCTCTGATTGCAGAAATGCGGCAATTGGTTTGATTTCCTTCACTGGGTGTATAGATTTACGAATGATTTTGATAGTGTCGCTGAGATGGTCTTCTTTTTTCACACTAATTATTCCTCCAAGGATAATCAAAGTAATAATGGCAATCAGGGGGGAATGGAATGCTCCCATTAGCAACACGCTAGTTACACTAATTATGGCCTTACCAGTAGGAGGGATCCAAAGCTTACGACTTTCATCAAACAGAACACTTTCTGCTCCTGTTGACAATAGAAAAGAGATCAGCTCTGAAAGCCAAGCACGATTTTCTTGTCTGTCAATCATATCATTGGTAGGCAAGGCAGAATCTCCAATAACAATGAAATTTCCTCCTCTATCAAAGGACAAAATCCCTCCAAGGTAACATAGTTCTTCTCCTATTGACTCATTAGTACGATAGAATTTACCATCATGATTTTTATCTTCCCAAGTCTTTCCTTCAGTTCTAAATAATGGATAATAGTCGGTTTCACTGATATCTCGGGTTTTTTCGACTCTTACTCCCTTGTTGAATACCAAGGTGCAAGATGAGAATGAAAAATCCTCAATATTAATCCTTGATTGGTTAATAACTGGTTGATAAGGATTCCTTGCATGAAAATCCTGATCGATGACTGTTCCTCCAAGTGTAATTCCAAACGCTGAAGTGAGGACTCGGGCATATCCATTATCCTCAAAGAGAATAACGTTTTTCTGCTGTTCTTCAATTAATTGTAGGAGAAAACCGCTCTCTTCTGTAAAATACGGTAGATTTCCTCCAACTACAATAATTATATCGGCTTGAATGTCACCCACGAGTCTTAAAGGTGATGTTGTTTCACCCACAGTCATGTTCTCTTCT
>CP070760.1:614238-619210 GCA_020348965.1 Candidatus Heimdallarchaeota archaeon
GTTGAGTCTACAGTTCAACATCGTATTTTTTCCAATCAAAAAGCGAAGGATCTTCTAAAATATTCCCCGAAATACGATTGGGAAACAGGATTGGCGGATACTGTCAATTGGTACAGAGAGAACGGTATATTATGAAAATACTGGACTTGATAATCAATCCTATTGAATAAGAAGGCAACAAAACACTTTAATAATATCGTCACTCCGATTGGAGGGTAAGGATTCATTTTTGGTTGTGGAAACCTTCAATTTAGTCTCCAAGTTATTAGAACAGTCTGTTTAGATCGAATTTTCGTCGTAGCAACCCAAATGAAGATTATTACTCTCTCGAACCAACTATTACACGCCGATACAGGAGATCCAAGTCTAGACGCCCAATTTACGGGGTCCATCAAGGTATTGGTAGATTTCAACCAGTTTTTAAATGTAAAAGTAGATTAGATCTCGATACTCTCAACCACTGCCTCAAAGTCTACAGGGAGAGGAAAAGTCTGCAAACTTTCTAATTCATTTTGAATAGTTGCCTCAATTGACGTAGACATATAGTTGAAAATTTCGTCTACTAGCTCTAAACGTCCTTTTGTCTCTGGAAATTTGGGATTTATGCTACAGCAACCACCTGGCAGTATAGAGCTATTGTAGAAATCCCATTTTTTTGAGAGTTGGACAACCTCTTCCTTATTGTATCCAATCAAAGGTCTTATTACTGGGATCCCGACTTTAGCAATTACAATTGGTAAATTATCTAGTGTTTGACTCGCCTGTTCACCCAGAATCTCCCCCGTAATAATTACATCAGCTCCGATTTCTTGAGCATACTTTTCAGCTTTTGAAAACATCTGCATCCGACAGAGTATACAAGTCTGCCGTATATTTCGTCCTTCAAGATTGTTCAATATGATTTCTTGGGTTTTACCATGAGAAATAATTATTAAAACGATAGGAACCTGTGAATTTCTTCCTGCTATCTTATTACTGAGAGTAACGACTTTTTCAAGAGTACCTAAGGAGTGAAAGGGAAAATTATGATAGTGGAGTAAAAAAGGTTGGAAACCATTTAGAATCGCAATCTGGGCTGCTACAGGACTATCTATACCCCCAGATAAGAGACAAACTGCTTTCATACTCAATACTTACCCAGCTAGGAGCTTAGTTGTAGCTGAATCTTCACGATAGCATTATTAATTCAAGCATAATTCATTTGCGCTTTGAAAAATCGAAGAAAATATCAATACGACTTTCAAAGTAGTGAGGTTTAATATCCGTAATTGTAAAAACTCTCTTTGATTTCTTCCTTTAAATGTTGAAAAACAACTTCTGAGGCCTGATCTGCTTGGAAAAACCAATGAACATACCGAAATTCTCTATCGACCGCTGTTCAAGAAATCCTCGGCGATGGTATGTCTACTTTGATAGATCGAAACCGTTTCATTTGCCTACAATAAGACGTTCTCTTGAAGAACGCCATTATGAGGTACTCGCAACTACTCCTAGTCTTTATGTATTCCGATCTAAAGATTCCCGTCTAACTTGGCATTCCCAAGGTTTAATTCAAGTAGATTTATATAATCCCTCCATTCAAAACCACTTTGATATCGAACATTTTATTAAAGAAATTCTTTGTACTAATTCGAAAGCTCTCTTTCGGTGATGATTCTCTTTTTCGGTGAGTTACATGGGTTATCAACAGTTAGAAATAACAACAAAGAAGTACGATAAAGAACAGCAACAAGATATTACAACAACTTATTTTTTCCCATTAGATCGCTATTATTATGCAAATGATCCGGGACATATTTGGTTTAAACCTACTAACTCTATCTTTGAGGTGGGGTTTGATGATTTTGGCCAAAACCAAGCAGGGCCCCTTCTTCATATAAGAACACGACCTTTAAATAAGGAATTCCCTCAAGGAACAGCTTTTGGAACAGTCGAAAGTGATAAATGGATTGGGCCTCTCCGTTTACCTGTATCTGCAGTCCTTGTCGAAGTAAACCAAGCTGTTTTAGAAAATCCCCGATTGGTCAATGATGATTGTTATGGGGCCTGGGTAATTCGGATTAAACCAGTGAAATTCGATGAGGAAATTAACTCCCCAGATATTATCACACAAGGAGATCTCCAGCCACTTAAGAAGTACATCTTTTCTGATCTAGAAAAGTATAACGAACCTCAAATCGACTGGAAAATCAGTGAGAGAAAGTGAGAGGAGAGATAAAACTAGGACATTTTTTAGTATGACTTCGTATGGGGTGTGAGCTTGGAGATTAATGATGCCTAACAAAACAGATTCATGCTTGCTTTAATTTTTGTATCATGATTCTTTCTAGTAAGTCTTATATATACCTAGAAATTAATCTTCTTATAGGTAATATTTTGTCGTTCGTACTACCCTGAAAGGGGGATACAAAAGATGGATCTAGTAACACTAATTTTAACCCTCTTGAGTGTTGGAGTTCTAATTCTGTTGGGAGGCATCCTAATTATCGGTTTTCTTATTTTAATATATTTATTCGCGACAGGAACCCGTTGGGACTAAGAGATTAACACTAATCCTTATATGGGGGCAGAAAATTTAGATTGGTTTCCTAAATTTTCAGTTACAAGAACTTCTAAAGACTTGACAAGGCGAGAAAACCCTTCTCGCCGAAACCAATTTCCAAGTTTCTGATGTAGATAAATAGCCAAATTTTCCGTTGTAATCTGTTCAACCCCATCCATTAGTAAAACATCTTGCTTAGGAAAAGAATAATACTTATTGTCAACAGAGACACCCCAGTTTTTCCCCTTTAGTGTTGAAAGAATTTGAATTTCGGGGGAGTGTTGGGGTAATAGAATTTTTTGATCTAATAATTGTATTTCTTGTTGAATGGCATTATTCAGTTTCCGAAAATCTATTGGTATTGAGAGATCTATCTGATCGTATTGGAGTTGGACTGTAACATGATAATTATGCCCATGCAAACGGTCACATTTTCCAAATTTTATTAAAAAATGACTGGCTGAAAAAGAATTTTTTGGGTGTGAAATTATCTGTTCAAGAGAGGGCAATCTGTGTATCCACCACATTCAGGTTGTTTAGACATATTCCACAAATCAATATTTGTAACTTTTGTATTAGCTAATGAATCTTTCAGTCGAATTCTCGCCACTTCTTTATTATTATACTTAAATCTCCTAAGAAGAAACATGACATAATATGGCCATATCATTGTTTCTTTAATTCTCAACCTCCTAGTGACATATCAAAGTATAAACTAGGAGAAAATCCATTGGCTGTTCAAGATTTCACGACTAAATTAATTCTCATTGGAGATGGGAGAGTGGGAAAAACATCATTGTGTTCTCATCTATGTACTCAACGAATCCCTGGAAAATATGAACTAACTGTGGGACTCAATATTGAAGTTCATCAAACTTACTTAAAAGGAACTTCCGTTAAACTTGTATTGTGGGATTTAGCTGGCCAACAACGATTTGGTTGTGTTCGGCCAGGTTTTTACTATGGTGCTAGGGTTGCATTGATTGTTTTTGACCTCCAAAATCGTGGATCCTTTTTTGATGTAAAACATTGGATTCGTGAGCTGAGACGACATAGTTCCAAAACTCCCTTCATTCTTGTTGGTAATAAAACTGACTTACATAAGCGAGAAGTCACTAAAGAAGAAGCAACACGACTTGCGCAGGAATTCTCAGTACCTTATTTCGAAACAAGTGCTTTACATGGAGATAACGTTGAAGAATTATTCCAGATGGCAACTCGTATGGCTCTTCAAGGAACAGCAGTGGCTTATTGAATCCCTGACAAAGTATTTTTGGTAAATCAACATGAAACCTTCAAGCTATCTTACTTATGATTACTTTTCTCTGTAACCAATCAAGACCACTTTTATCTGTTTGAGATACGTTTTTTCGCTCTGATAAGTAAATATCCCAAATAATCCCAATATCTCTCTCGAAACTTTCTAAAACCGAATTTTTACTGCAACCTCATTGATTCTTGACATCCTTTCAGGCTATCTATATTCTCTAATGGTGAAATAACGATGACAAAGAGCACTATGAACTGGTTATATGGGATTACTGCTCTCATATTAATACTAGGCTTTTTCAGTGTTATTATCATTCAGTCCCATGGCTATCCTTCTAATGTAGACGACAAAGTGATTCGAGTTTATCAGGTAGCGAATCGTAAAACTGTATACTATACTGAGCAATTCAATGTGAGTATTTCGATTGTAAATGAAGATTTTTGGCCTGTGGTTAACATTTCATTAAAGGTTGTGATTCCTTCTGAGGCTGAATACATATCTAGTTCCAGACCTGATCTTGACCTTGAAATCGAAGAAGATGCCGAAGAATTCGAGTATAACTTTGGTACAATCGATTGTGATGAAAAAATTCTCTTTTCAGTAACTTATAATGTTACTAGTACTAAGGTTAAGACTATCACCTTAGAAGCCGTTAATGTTACATTTGAAAGGTTAAATGGAATTCAAGATTTCTCCTTATCAGAATCAGTAGACATAGGTCTAAGAGGAAAACTAGAAACTACAACCACAACCACGCTTCGTCCTCTTCCTTTGGGTGAAGAGCCAGCTCATCCAATATTTTCAGTTGTTGGTTACATAATTCCTTTGATAGCATTTAGTATTAGTATTCTCGTCTATAGACGCCTTGTGTAAAGTATCTATGCCAATAATGGAAAAGACTTATTTCTTAAGTGGACTACTTTTCTGGAGAGCCAATTTAAAAGGAATTAAGAGGTTAATTAGACCCTCTTGCCGAATAATTTAAAACGGGGAAGATTCAAAATCAGGTTCAAATAATTGATTACGTTGACATGTGAGGATCCCGATGACTTCCTTTAAACCTTTTTCTCATCCTTATTTACCTCAAACTGAAACTCAGATCGATGCAATGCTCAAAACAATTGGCATTTCATCAATTGATGACCTTTTTTCAGGAATCC
>CP070760.1:619310-624260 GCA_020348965.1 Candidatus Heimdallarchaeota archaeon
CAAATCTTTCAAGGATTGTTTGCAGCTCAACCTATTTTGGAAGGATCAGAAGCCAGTCCTGTCACTTCAGTTAGAGGAATTGTTCTAGCTTTTATTACTTGGGTTGGAAGTAAAGGTCCTTTTGCGGCAATCGGTGCTCTATTTTTCCGTTATAGCCCAGATGAAAGCTTAAACATTAATTTACCTTCCTTATCTATTCTTTCTGTGATTGCGACGATTGTTGTTTTTATCATTGTTATCTATTTCGAGTCTATGCGCATTGAAATACCAATTTCTTATGCACAATACAAGGGGATCCGTTCAACCTATCCTATCAAGTTACTTTATGTGTCAAACATTCCAGTAATTTTAACTTCTGCTGTATTTGCAGATGTATACTTCATTGCCCAAATGATATGGAATGCTACTGGTAGAGAAAACACAAACAATTTGCTAGCTCAGTTTCTTGGTACATTTAAACTTGACACAGTATCTAACCAATATATCCCAACTGGTGGTCTTGTTTTCTTTCTAACACCTCCTAGATCCCTAGTTGGAGGAGAGACGGCAGTTTTTGACCTTTCGGTAGGAGGGGATCCTTTTGCTTCAATTATCCGAGCTCTAATCTACGCCTCCATCCTGATAATTCTATCGGTAATTTTTTCCGTTATGTGGTTAGAAACCGCTGGAATGGGACCACGTGATGTAGCCAGTCAATTTCTACAATCAGGTATGCAAATGCCTGGATGGCGTAGGAGTAAAAAGATTGTGGAACGGAGGTTAGAGATGTATATTCCCACAATAGCTGTCATAGGCGGATTGTTTATTGGTTCTCTTGCAGCCTTCGCAGATTTCCTAGGGGCAATAGGTTCAGGTATGGGTATTCTTTTATCAGTCAGCATAATGAGACAATACTTTGAATTGATAAGTAAAGAACGAGTTGCGGAAATGAATCCAGCTTTACGTGGTTTCTTAGGCATATCATAGTGAGAAAGTCTTACTCTACTCGACAGAATTGGATTCGATCACCTGGACTGATATCCACCAAATCTATCGCTTTTCCGTTTCGAAGCCCAATCTCCAGAGTCTCGAAGCTACTAACAAGAAGAATTGGTTTAGTACCAGAGCCCTCAAAGTAACTTCTCACAAGTGTCAGTTTTATTGTAGTACGAGGTGTTCTCAGATAATATTCTTTATTATATTTTAGATTTATTGAATTGGGAATATTCGTTATAATGTTCCCGAAATGATCTATAAAAATGGCTTCTCCTGTTGATGAAGATGGATCCCAAAAGAAATCCAATGAAGCTTTTAGAGTACTTGTAGGCCCCAAATCCTTGAGTGAGTAGCTTTGACTAAGCTTGGCAGCCGCAGGAGCGAAGACATCTCGACCATGAAAGGTGTAAGAAGCATTCTCAGGAATCCGAAGTTCAACCACGGATGAATACTCTTTATCAGCTATAATTGGTGAAAATATTCCATTATCAGGTCCAATGAAGTAATAATTATCAATCTGAGCAGCTATTGCCCTTCTAGAACTTCCAACTCCAGGGTCTACTACAACCAAGAAGATCGTGTTAAGTGGAAAGTATTTATAGGATTTTAATAAAATAAAAGCCCCATGTCGAATGTCATGGGGATTAACGTGATTTGTAAGTGTACTAACTTTGACCAGAGGATTAATTTGAAGTATTCGGCCAATTACGATACCACTGTAGGGATCATTGCCGAAATCTGTCATTAAAACAATAAGAGGTATTTTTGGGGACTCCATTAAGAAATCTCACATTTTTTCTACTTAGGATTATTAAAACGAATAAATAATATATCAATTTTATTCACAGGTGGTCACCGATTCTACGGTTTCAATTCATTATCTCTTATTATTGTGGAATTACATGTCTATTTGGATTTTTTGCAATTAACAGAAACAAGATGCCTAAGAGACTAATAAAAAACAAGAAAATTAAAGCACCAATAAAACTGAAAGATTCAAGGACAATACCTAGTAATCCATATCCAATTACAGAAGAAATTAAATATATTGTGTTGAAAATTGATTCCTGAGAGCTTCTTATTTCTGAAGAAGTTATGTCGAGATATAACTGCCAATATAGACCAGCTGCAAGTCCGATAAGGGTGATACGAAAAATAAAAACTAGAATAATGAGATTTAGTTTCAGTATTTGTGGAAAATTAGCAATAATTATACCTAAAAAAACTATTGATAGAAATGGATAGATTACAATGTAGAAAGCGAGCAGTCCTTTATGAGGGGAGTGAATAAATGAAGTTATATTACCAGAAAGACGACTAGCGAGTGCAAAGATAAAATCTGATAGTCCTCGTGTAATCGATATCAATATTAAGGATACTGTTGCAAATTGAATTTCAATTTGACTTTGATTAAAAGTACCAATAGGAGAGCTGATCTCGTATAATAAAGAAGGAAATATTAGGGTATTAAAAGAAACAGAAGTAAATGCTAACAATGAAAAGCTAACAAAAAATGGGATAACGGCCATATATTTTTTTTTAACGTACAATATTCTTGATTTTAATTTGGAATTACTAGGATCTTCAACTATGTTCTCTTCCATTTTCTGGGCATATTCGTGAATATGCGATTTTGTAGTGGAAATTAACTTTATTCCTAGAAAAACTCCTAATGCAGCGATTAGGGCTTGTATCAGGAATACTGTTTGAGGTAGGACACTTTTTTGCTGAAGGAGAATTCCTCCAATGGATGTAATTAACGCAACAATCAATGTCTTAGCAAAATTGAGATTTCCCATAATTGAGCGAAAAGATATTCCACTCTCAAGCTCTTTTGATGTGATAAATTCCCACGAATTCATGAACCAAGCGATAAAAGATCCACTGAGGAGGGCAGAATGGATTCCAACAATAATTTCTAGAAAAAGTAATTGTATAGGATTTGTGGCAAGGATTAGGCCGAGATAATAAATCATTAGACAAAATAGTGCGCCAGAAAAAGTAATTCTTTGTCCGAAACGATCTGCTAAAATACCAAGAGGAACATCAAGAGTAGCTCCGAATAACATACCGATAGCAACAATTACACCATAGGAACTAAAAGAATCCAATACCGATAGATAGTAAAGTGAAATCCAAGCATAACTGAGATAAATTCCTGAAATAATAATTTGTAGACTAAGAAATTTTAGACTTAATCTTTGTAATTCCTTGGGAAAAGTAGAAATTCCAAGAAAAGTGTGAATGAATGTCACCTTTATCCTTTCATTTTTCTTATACAAGGAAAATAATTTTTCAATAAGTGGGTGAACTCTTCTTAGCGACACTAGCTATTGTACTAAAATTAACGATAGGAAAATTCTGAGAATTGATCTCCCCTCCAGAGATGATTAGTAGATAAGGAATATCCCCGAGGTGCTGGGCATATTTCTTATTTAGTTGATCAAATCTATCACCAACAATCATAGCCCTATTCCCACAGTCAAAAAAGAGTCCGAAAACAGTATCTCTTGTTATAAATTTACTTAAAGTGTTATCTAGTAGTTGTTCAATAGTTAAGGCACTTTGATCACTGATAAATGCTTGAAAGTGGTTAGGATCCTTAGCCACCAGTTTTTTGGCGATCTGATTCGGTGCTGAAATAAGAGCATGTTTAAGATTAGGATTAATAGATAATGCGTACAAATTTTTATTTTGTTCTTCGTCAATGACACAAAGTGGTCTGTAAGGATGGTAATAAAAGTAACGTTGAGTGCATTCCTCGTATATGTCTGGAGTTTTCTCCATGTCAAACAATTCAAGTAATGCCTGAGCTCCCCACTTTCCTCGAATTCGGGGAATAAAACCACCATCTATGTAACTGTCCAAGTCAAAACTTTTTTCAGGAATGATTTCTGCACCTGAATCGGTTTTACTCTCAAATCTGAGTGACGGAGAACTTATTGAGACATATACCAATGAATCCTTATAGGCTTTAAAATTATAAAATTGGTAAGATTTATTCATGGTTAAAGGATCGACTCCAAAAGTTCCTGTGAAATGTATGCCTTCCTGATAGAGTTGTGTGAATAGTGGCCAGGCACAGGAATATGTTACTCCAATTCCTGCGATATTCATTGATATTTCAGTCAGCTTCCCCATAATTTTTGATAGAATTGGAAATTTGAGCCATATTCGATTGTTGAGAACACAAAATGGATTAAAACTTTCAAGACGATGATTTAACAAATTCACCATTAGTTTGGGGAACCCAAGCCCTGGTGGGAAGAATATTTGAGTTGAATTTGATCCTTTAAGCTTTTCCTTTAGAACGGATTTTTTACAATTTTTTAATACTTTTTTAGTTTTAAATCGTGTACCGATACGAAAACGCTTAATGATTGAGTTTTTTGCTGAAATCCCCGCAAATAACATCAATCCTGCTCCCTTCAACCCATAATCGTCATTATTTGCTATCCCGATACCTGAACACCCTACCAATGGAACTTTTCCGTATTTCTCTTTAATCACCTTCATGGCGTCGTTGTATGTTTTCGTTCCTCCTGGGTGTGAACCTGTGAAGTATAGAATTAGAGATGGTTGAGTACACAATAGGGAGTCCGCTTGTTCTAGGGCCTTTAATGTCGCGGTTATTAGATCATGGTCTATATTCAAACCTACTGTAACTTTAACCATATTTAATTCCCCAATGGTTCCTTCTTATCTATAATCCACCCCAATCTTTTCGAAGTCCTACTCATCTCAATTTCCATTAAACCTGTATTAGCCTTTGAGTTTAGGAGGGTAACTAAAATACTTGAATTCCCAGCACAATAGAAATAGACTGGGATTCTTACTCTTAGATTAATTTCCTTATCATATTTGACTGATCTTGAACCACTTTGTAGCTCTTCCATCGTTTTTGAAATTATATTCTTTACCCAACTTATTACGAGTAATAAATCTTCAGAGACTTCCTTGCTATAACGGGACTCT
>CP070760.1:624360-629241 GCA_020348965.1 Candidatus Heimdallarchaeota archaeon
CAATTCTTACAGTACTCAATTCGTTACGTCTTTTAAAATAATTGAACTCTTTGGGTATATCATAAGGAGGGAAATATTAGAGTATTTTTATAGTAAGAAATTGTCCTGAAGGTCGTAATCTTATATTTGTAATATTTTCCAGCTTAGAGTTGCTTCACCAATTATTATATATAGAAAAAACTAGTCAGACAAGATGTATGTAACTAGCTGAAAGGGATAATTTCTCTGTTTAAAAACAGGAGTTTCTTTAAAATTGGCTGTCCAATATGGAGTAAGACTGATTGATGAGCTTAAGGAAGTACTTGCCCGAAGACGCAACGTTCTCGACATTTTCGGGACATATAAAGTAACTTACGATGAGCTTCTGCAGAATTTAGCAAATACATACCAGACGGATATTGATATGGCTGTTTCGGCGTTTTACTTATCCAATTATGTGTTTGATAAGCTAAAAAGAGATAAAGAAGCTAGAGATAGAACTGATGAGGATGATCGAGTTAATAGGGTGCTTGAAAATCTCATCGAAGCGAAAAAACATCTGACAATGGATTTTGAGTCTCTAGTTCATATGTATTCGCTTCTTTATGATTGGGCAGTGAAGATCGAAAAGGATTTAGTAACCCACGCTCGGTTATTAGTTAATCAAAAAGTGATAATGACCAATCTCGTAGATATTTACGCTGTATCGCTTTTTTCTTTCCTAAAAAACGTTGTTCCCGATCTAGATCTCAGATGGGCAATGGCAGAGTTAGCAGGTGCTTTGAATAAAGGATTTGCGTCTGAATTTTATGAACCTATGAAATCTAATTTCTCTATTTCCAAGATGGATTCTCAATTCTATTTTGATGCAGGATTCTTTGTTATTCGATCATTTGTAGAAGGTTATTTTCGAAAAAAATTTGATTCGGGCGATGAAGCTCTAGAGTTATTTGGTGATATTGGGAGACGTCCTTATGAATTTTCCAGTTCAGTTTTCTATGATACTGTTTCAAGAGATTTATTTTCACCTATCGCATTTGATGACAAAATGGTTCCAAATGAAGTACTGATCCAAGAATTGAATAATTCTCTGCACATTAACCATCCTTCAAGTCGGCCTGGGAATCCATATCAATTGCTTTTCGGAAAATTTCATGTCCAAATTAAGATTCCTAATCAAAGACCAGAGGAAAAGTTTTTCTATATACAAAACTTCGAAGAGGCGGAATCTAATAATGGTTACCCTAATCGTTTAGGCAATTGGAATTATCTGTTACTCTCTGAGCAAAATGTTAATTTAGAATCAATAATTTCCTATTCTAAGCAGCGATGTATCGACATCAGAGGAATTACGGATCGTCTGAAGGATCAAGACGAATCTACGACAGATCAATTCAACACACTGTTGTCAGGTTGGATGGAGATGTATATTCATAACTTGCAGGAAGAATACAACTTTCTCGAACTGAAGGATGAGCTTAGGGAACAAGGATTCATTCCTGTTGGGATTCTGAAACAGGATAAAGGCCAACCTAATTTAATGGAAATGATGGTAGAAATCCCCAAAAAGATTAGCTCTAAACGAATGGAGATGTTGGGAATCAAATCTTCAATGATTTCTAGAGAACAGACCAGACACTTATTGGATCATGTCAAACTTGTAACAGATCATTGTGGAAATGTTCTACGCTTGATCTTACTTCAAACTAACCCTGAATTTGAGCTTACGTTTTATCCAGTTGAATTCCTTTACGAACATCAAAAACTCGAGGGACGAAATCTTTTGCTGCTTTTCTCTTCTGATGAGGAAAGAATGGTGGGCCTCATTTGTCAAAATGAAGCGTCCTTGGAGTTTCAGGTCAGGTCATTGAAACAGCGTCAAATCTTCAGTAAGATTAACCAGTTATTAACGGATTTGAGGATTAAAACGATAACAGATGCCCGTGCAGCCAAGCTGGAAGGTTATATCCGTCATCACGAAGAAGACCTTTATGAATCTGGCAGTTTGTGGTTATCAGGAAAAATTGGGGAGCCCTTTGCAGCTACACCTGCAGCTGAATCTGTTACTGATCGGATTGACCTAGCTATAAAGAAAGAACAAGCTCGGATTGAAGCTTTGAAAATCGAAGAAGAGAAAAGGCTCGATACCTTAGAAAAGGACAGACAAACTCGTTTACACGCTGAGAGAGTCTTTTATTTCAATGAAAACATCTTAAAAAGATTCTTCGAGGAGGTAAGTCTGGAAATCCAACAGATATTTTTGGATATGTTAAGGGAGAAATTTTCAGGTATTTATGGGTTAGAACAAGAATATCGAAGCACAAAAATGCGATTAAGTGATTTTAAAGCGAAACAAGAGGAAGTAATAATATCAAAACAAACAACGGAGATACTTGATAGCCTAACCTCCCGAATCATCGATGCATGTAAGAGTAACGTTATAGAAGCTCTTCCTGAATTGGAAAAAATATGGCAGCTAATATCAAATATGTCTTTAGATGATCTATCTAAAATATAGAATTATTTTTTTTATTGGCTCCAATGTACTTATTCAGGCTCTTTCTCCGGAGAGGTTTCTTCTCTAGGTTTTCCTTGTTCTTCAAGACGAACCAACAAATAAATCCCCGCTAGATGCAAACAGATAAGTACGACCCATAAGATTATGTATTGAGGTAGACTGAAAATAATTAGATCGATAATTTCTGGATCACGAGCAGTTGCTCCAGTTATATAAATGCCTATTATTAATCCGTATGCTGCTGCTACTACAATCGCGTATGCCAGTTCCTGAAAAGCAAATTTCCTCATTCTTCACTCAACTTTCGTCTGTTGCTGGGAAGGGGATAACATTCTTCAATTGTGTAATCCTTTCACCTGTTGGTACGTTATCAAGGATTTTCAAATAATGATTTTTAAATCTGCTTCATTTCCGTACTAACAGAAAAATGCCGAGTCAATAGAAGAACCAAGTAAAAAACAGATGAAGTTCTTTCCTTATCTATTATCTAAAAGCTAAAAGTTCTATTAACTTTTGTTCAAGTTCAAAAATTGGTACAACTACACCATTCACAACGATAGAGCGGCCAGCAACTCCAAGTTCTTCAACACGGGGAGAATCTGATACTAAACTCACAATCTCAAGTCTATCTCGATATTCATTAAGGATATCCCAAACTTTGTTGATCCAGGTGGAAAATGAGCAACTGCACTCTCCTACAGGAGATATAACTTCGACGATTGGTTTAGACATAGTATTCATCCAAATTCTGCTTTTAATAATCTTGGAGAAGTTCCACCAATTTGTTTGAGGGAAGATATTTGCCTGATAGGATTACTTTCCCATCAACCGCTAACGCCGGGGTAGCTGTAATGCCACGTTTGACATATTCTTCAATATTTGTCCTATAGTGAAGTTCCGCGTCAGTCCACCCTATTTGCTCTAATGCCTCTTCTGTACTCTTTTTCAAAGCTTTACATTTTGCACAACCCGGACCAAAAACCTCAACAACTTTTGTCATGATCTAGATACCTCCTTTTTTACAGATTCGATTTTCATCTCATTCTTAAACAAATATTTTTTCAACCAAAGGGCTAAATAAACTAATAATAATAGAACAGGAACCTCTATAAGAGGCCCAACAACAGTGGCTAAAGCTTGATCTGTATTTATTCCAAATGTAGCAATTGCTACCGCGATTGCTAGTTCAAAATTATTGGAAGCAGCAGTAAATGATAGTGTGACCGTTTCTGCATATTTAAACTTCAAAAGTATCGAAATGAGGAAACTTATGAGAAACATACCAATAAAGTATATCAGGAGAGGAATTGATATTCTTAGGATATCAAATGGTTTTGCTAAGATCTTCTCTCCCTGCATTGAGAACATTGCAATTACCGTGAAAAGTAATCCAATGATCGCTGTTGGCCCTAATTTTGGAATAAAGATTGAATTATACCAGTTATCACCTTTTTTCCGTCTCAGAATTTCTCTAGTCATGAATCCAGCAATGAGTGGGATTCCTAGAAAGATAAAGACACTTCTAGCAATATCGAGAAAGTCTAAATCAATTTCTCCAATAAAAATCCACGCATAGATCGTATAAAAGAAGATCTGAAAGACACTATTAAGAGCTACAAGAATAGCACATTTTTCAGAATCCCCGCCTGCCAGCATGTTCCATATAAGCACCATTGCAATACATCGGGCTAGTCCTACTAGGATTATGCCTTGACGATAGCCCTCAAAATCAGCTAAAAATATCCACGCCAATACAAACATGAATATAGGTCCTAATACCCAGTTCTGAAAGATTGAGGTTCCAAATAATTTATACTCTTTTAGTGCTTCCGGGATTTTCTCATACTGGACTTTGGCAAGAACCGGGTACATCATCCAAAGTAAGCCGATTGCAATGGGTAAACTCACAGTGTCTATTTGTGCGAATTCAAAGACTTTCTGAATATCAGGTACAATCTGGGACAGGACTATTCCGATTGCCATCGCAACTAGGATGAATACGGGTAGGAATTTGTCTAAAAAAGACATCTCCTTTGTGATACCTTTTGTTTCGCTCATTTAATCCACTCGTTTCGATTATTCATGATATTAAGTTACCACAGAGCTATCCCCTGACCGAGGAGTAACCCAAAGATTAATCCTGCTATTACGGTAAAAATTGTTACTAAACCAACAAAAACTATGTTTTTTTGGTCTCCAAGAAATTTCCTGGTGACTAATATGCTTTGAATTGATAATTCTGGATCAGCTAACAGGTACGCTAGTAATGGCCCCCGTGCCATTCCAAGTTCTAAAAAGATTTTAGCAATCGGAACTTCCATTAATGTAGGAAAATACATGAATACTCCAAATAGAACAGCTATCAGATTCGCCAGAATAGTATT
>CP070760.1:629341-634219 GCA_020348965.1 Candidatus Heimdallarchaeota archaeon
AACTGAGTTATTATACACGTTTATCAGAAAATCCCCATTTGTCAAATGTATTGTGATTTTATCAAAAATCGGACTTCCGATTGTATAAGAGGGATGCCCTGGTGTAACTGGATAAAATCCCATTGCACTAAATACACACCATGCTGATAATTGTCCTGCATCCTCATTCCCTGCTAGTCCTTCTGGAGAAGCTTGATAGAGTGAATTAAGAATTTGTCTCACTTTTTCCTGTGTTTTCCAAGGTTTATCTATATAATTGTAGAGGTAAGGAATGTGATGCGATGGTTCATTGCTATGGGCATAGTTACCTATATCAGGCTGAACATCTGGACTACAATCGATTATTTCTTCTGTAGTAAACAATTGATCTAGTTTTGCTTCAAATTCATCATCTCCACCCATTAAATTTATGAGACCCTGGATATCATGAAGGGTTGACCAAGTCCATTGCCATCCGTTCCCTTCAATGTAATAGTTCTCACATTTTCGTGGATCATACGTGGAGATATCCTCCCAGCCAGAAGTTGATGTTCTTCCACGCATAAAACCTGAATAAAACAGATTTTGATAATATTTGGCTCTACCGGTGAATAAGATATACTCAGTTGATTTATCTAGCTTTTCAGCCAACTGAGCCAGACAAAAATCATCATAGGCAAATTCGAGAGTTCTTGAGGTTGACCACCTCTCTAGATCACTTGGAACGAATCCTTCTGAAATGTAGTGCTCAATTCCCCTTCTTCCCGTGTTGTTCTCTGATCCTGGGTTCATAGCATGTTTATACATTGCTTGCCAAGCTTGTTCGACATCAAAATTAGTGATCCCTTTTACATACGAGTCAGTAATTATTGAATCTGCATGTGTTCCAATCATACTGTTTGTTTCTTGATTTGCAAGTTTCCACTTAGGTAACCATCCGCTAACCTCATAGTCAGCAATTAGAGTTTTAATCACATCCCGCTGAACATCTGGTTGTAACAAAAGCAATAGTGGATGCTCCGCACGGAATGTATCCCAGAGCGAAAGGACACTGTAGTGGTTATATCCTGATACATTATAGATCTCTCCATCCATTCCTCTGTACAAACCATTTACATCGCTGAAAAGCTGTGGGTGGTACAAACTATGATACAAGGCCGTATAGAAGATTTCTTTTTGTTCGTCCGTACCCCCCGTTACTTCGATCTTGGTGAGTGCTTCCTTCCATTCTTTCGAGGCTTCCTCGCGTACTTTAGTAAAATTCCAATCGGGAATCTCTTCAAGAAGGTTCAATTCTGCCTGTTCCATGCTTACAAATGAGATTCCTATTTTTATATGGATTTGTTCATTATTTTCTGTCGAATAACTGATGAGGGCTCCTTCAGTGACATTTTCATAAGAAAAGTCTTTACTAAACATTGCATGAAAGTAGATCGTATGTGTTTTCCATGCGTGGGAGGTGATATATCCATTGATCTCTTTACTGTTCACTTGATGAATTTCCCCTTCTGCCTCATCACGGATTGCATGTGTTTTATCTACAAGAATCCATGAGGAATTCGACTCAGGAAAAGTGTATTGATGAATTGCAGAACGTTTACTAGCGCTCATTTCAGCAGTGATATTGAAAGTATCTAGCTGAACCTTATAGTAACCTGGAATAGCAACTTCCTTATCGTGAGTAAAGGTTGAACTCGCTTCCATGGTGTTAGTTTGGATTGTTGGCAATAAACGTAACAAGCCATACGCTCCTCCCCCTGTTCCACTTAGATGAATATGAGAGAAACCTATAACTGATGTATCGTTATAATGATACCCTGAGGAACCATCCCATCCCGTCAATCGGGTATCTGGTCCAACATGCACCATTCCGAAAGGAACCGATGCAGCGGGTGTGGTATGTCCATGTCCTCCCGTCCCAATAAACGGATTGACATAATCTAAAGGATTAAGGTCTAAAGAAGTTGATGAACTAGGGAGATAATTGGAACTTTGATTCTGTTGAATTTGAGTACTTACATGGGTAACCTGATTACCTGTAAATATGATATAGCAAAAAAAAATTAGAAAAAGAAACCCTAAAACACTTAGGTTTCTCATTTGAAATCCTCGTTATAATGAATCAATACAGACATTTTAAAGGATGTTGAATGAGAGTTTACTTTTCACTAAAACGTACAGATGGAAGTATGTCAGTTAATTTTTCTGAATTTTTTCGGACATTGACAAATACCATCAAGGTTATACTTCCTATTATTCCTAGAATTCCTGCGAGGGCAAATGATACACCAGCTCCTATATACACATTACCATTCAGATAGAAAGTAACATCCAGGAAATAGTCATATAACATTCCACCAATTATTGGTCCAAGGACCGATCCTAGATTAAAGAGTGCTTGCACTATCCCGAATTCTTTTCCTCGAACTACTTCTGGTATGAAGTCACTTTGCATTGCTCGAAATGCAGGTTGATAAATTGCCCACAGAAAACGCTGGAACGCAAAAAGGAGAACTATTGCCAACAATCCCCATTTAATTCCCAAGAAAAGATAAGATGCTCCTCTGATCAGACCAGATATCCATACTACATGTTTGCGTGCGATTTTATCACTTAAAATTCCACCTAAGGGATTACCACTCAAAGCTAAGATACCCACAATTCCTATTACTAATGCGATGAATTCTGGGTTCAATTGATAATAGTCGTCTAAAAAGAGAGCAATAAGAGGAAAGATCATCGCATTCCCGAAACCGTTTATTACCGCCACCAGATAGATAGTATAAAGATTACGATCACGATAAGGAGCCGTACTAGAAGAAAATGTTGTTACAAGGTATTTTGGACTCTCAATTGTCTTTCTTGCCATTTGTTTAAAAGCAATCATGAAACTCGTAAACATTGATGAAGTTTCAGACTCAGCCTGAGTAGGATCTTTAACCAAAAATGCTACGATAGCTGTGGCTAGAATTCCCATCACTCCTTGACAGATGAAGGTGAATCTATAGGATAAGACTGGAGATAATCCAACAAATCCATTTAATCCAGCATAAAAAATAAAACCAATGAAGGGACCTGCAGTCATCCCTGCCTGCATCGACATAATGTAATAACCCAAATTCCTCCCAGTTGTCCCTTTTGTTGATGTATCGACGATAAGGGCTTCTCCAACAGGCCAAACTGCCGCTGAAGCTATCCCCTGTAATGCTCGAAGCAAAAATAATGAAAAAAAGTCGAACGCGAGTCCAAATCCAAATAACAACAATGCATATATACTCATACCAACCAGAATTAAAGGTTTGCGACCAGATACGTCGGATAAGTCACCATATGCAGGAGCGAGAAAAAAACGGGTAAGCATGAAAGCAGAGGTCATAATTCCTATTTGAAATGCAATTCCTATTGGAAAAAACCCAAGAAAGTCAAAACGAAATAAGATCTCTTCAGCATACAAAGGAAAGAATGGAAGTACTACCCCAAATCCCGTCACTACTACAAATGACGCCAAGCATAACGCTATAAGGTTATGAGTTGGATTAAACTCGGGATTCGTAATGTCCAAATCCAGATTTCTCACTATCCTTCTAAAATCGACTCAAAATCTGACCAATCAGTTAAAGTAGCAAATGGAGGACTTGGAAATAGACTTTGATCTATATTTCGGGAATTAAACCAAACGAATCTGATATCTGCTCTGTCCGCAGCTATTGCATCAATATAAGAGTCTCCTATATAAAGAGTGTCTCCTTTAGTAATCTGTTTATCTTTAAATTCTTCAATTATTGATATAAAACCCTCTGGATTTGGTTTAGGGTGGCTAAAATCTTCTCTGGTGAATATTTTGAAGGTCTTAAGAAAATTAAATTTCGGTTTTGATAGGTAGGATGCTACTGTGTCTTTAGAATTATTTGTAAAAATTACAGATTGAATTGCATACTTTTTTAATATGGCAGGGATTTTTTCAGCACCTTCTATTATCCTGGCATTTAGAGAGGCTGCCTTCTCAGCTTCATCAACTATTCGATATCCTTCTGGATATTTTTCGGGATATTCTTGCTTTAATTTCTCTAATAGTTGAAGGATTGGTGTTTTTTCAATAGTATCTTCTAGTAATGGTTGGGGAAAACAATCTGCGACAGACCTTCTGATCTGGGAATAATTGATGTTTGAGCTGACTAAGGTATCATCCAAATCAAAAATGACTAGTTTTATTGTTTTAATCATTTGATAGCCTCAAAATGTCACGATAAGCTTCAACGGATGGGAATAGCAATATTAATTAATGAGAATAACGAAATCAGGTAAAAAACTGTGGTAAGTATTTCTTATGCGCTTGAAGATATTCGTTAAGCAGTGTTTCTGCTAATGTGAGATCATTGATCATCGGATCCAACGCGAAAGCCTGTAGTGCAGTGTCACGATCTCCTTCAGTAGAAGCTTTAGTAATCAACTTAGCTATTGAGATCTCACGCCTACAGAGAGCAGCAATCCCTTCTGGTAATGTTCCCATTCGCATTCCCAAGGCTCCCATTCTATTAAGAGTGACTGGAACCTCCACCACAGCATCGGCTGGTAAATTACTAATGGCTCCATTGTTTGTAATATTCAAGGCTGGCTCATATACATTGGCGTTAGAAAAAATACCTGCAATGATATATTCACCTCGATCAAAAGGATTTGGGATCACACTATCAAGAGATCGTTGACCAGATGCCATTTCTTTAATCTCTTTCCACATCTGGTCTCTACGTTGCTTACCCCAATCAAAGTCATAAAGTTGGATATTGAATCGTGTCCAGTTTTCTTTAGTCGTAGTATATGGAAGATATTCAGCCAAATGACAATCACCTGGAACGGGAAGAAGTCTAAATGTCCTAAACACTTCTTGGGTGAGGGGTT
>CP070760.1:634319-639091 GCA_020348965.1 Candidatus Heimdallarchaeota archaeon
GGCGGATTTACAAATAAGCAGACCCACCGTAAGAAAAAGATTGAAAGAGCTTATTGCCATAGGTTACATTGTTGAACAAAGAGTTGGTAATAGTAAGGTTCTAGATCTAACTGAGAATGGGAGAATTCTGTTCTCCCCCTAGGATTAATGTTTTTTTACAGGTTGACGAATGATTGTTTTAAGTTTCTCGGGTTTTGTTCTCCGAGGATCCGAAAGGTAGATCTCGTGATGTTTACCTCTTAACTCATATCCTTGATCGTGGATGAAGGTGTGCAGCCGCTCAATGGTGGGGCCTTCGTCAGCATAGGAGCCAAAATACAAGATCTGAACAGATAATCCTTCATTATAAACCTCAAAACGAACCTTTGAGAGTGCTGCTGGATCCTTCTTCTTTTTAACTTCCTCAATTGCTTTATCCACCATCTCTTGTGTGATAAACTCTGGTTGCATGATCATAGAGGTCCACAACCATTCATCCTTCCTTTCCATGAATGCTTCGGTAAACACCATCATATCTTTAGCCCACCATAGTCCCTCAAGGGGCATGACAACATAATCCTTTCCTTTTTTCTTCATCATGAATTTTAAGGTATATGATAAAGGGTATAAGGTCATCATCGCATCTTGATACTCTTGGGAAGTCCCAGGATACCCCTGACCATCTATCATGAGAAAGTTCAATGGAGGAACATCGACAATTGAAAATTCCTTTGCGGAAACTCCAGAATAATAGTTCTTCAGCTCTTTTTTGAGATCTATCTTTGACATGACGTAAAAACTTCCTTTTATCCTGCGTTGCATTGCTCGTGCTTTAAATGTATCTTTATATTTTCCCTTAAAATATATGAAATATCTAGTTAAAGTTATACGAATACCTCTGAATGTTTTCGATCTTGCAGTTGATATGTACAAGACACTCTATTTCTATGCTAGAGCTATCTGTAGGTAAATTCAGATGAATGAAACCAATTCTATTAACGAAGCTTTACCCACCTCTGGCCATTCACCAATGTATGTCATGCATAAATTCTTTGCCCGAAAACAAGAGGATGTTATAAGAGAATATATCCAAACCTATTCTAATGAGGGAGATGTTGTTTTTGATCCTTTCTGTGGAAGTGGGGTAATGGTCGCAGAGGCTCTTAGATTGGGAAGGAAAGCAGTGGGTGTAGATATCAACCCAGTTGCAATTTTCATCACGAAAAATACTGTAAAGAAAACCTCAAGCACTGAAAGAATCGTTGATGAGTTTAAACAAATTGAATTAGAAATCAAACAAGATATCGAAGAATTATATCAAACTACTTGTCGTAAATGTGGAAAAATAGTTTCTGCCATTTGCTTTACATGGAAGAATAGGGATCTAATAGATGTTCGTTATGAATGTTCTCACCATGGCCGATTAATTAGTCCTGTGAATGATGTCGATTTAGATCTTCTCAAAAAGATAGAAGATGGTGCTGTTTCAGAGTTTTTTGATGATCGGAGGGGATGTCGATATTGGTATCCTACAAATAGCCTATATTACAGTGATGGGACTCCGTTTCTTAAAAAAGAGCGATTTAATGCTATTAATGATATGTTCACACAGAGAAATCTTGTCGCTTTAGCAAAATTACTTACTAGAATTAATGAAATTACTGATAGTGATCTTAAGGAAGCTTTCAGATTCGCTTTTTCCTCAATTACGCATCTAGCTTCAACCATGACTCCTGTACGGCCCTCGCGCCCTTTTAGTTCAGCTTGGGTACAGCAAAGCTATTGGTATGTCACGAATAACATGGAATCGAATGTTTGGAAGTTATTTGAACGAGCAGTCATAAAACGTCAAGGATTGATCAAAGCAAAGGAGGATCTTCCTAAGGATTTTGAGGATAAGCAAGAAGTAAAAAAATTTGATGAATTAGCCAAAAGAGAAGAATATGCCTATATGTTGATACAATCTTCGATTAACGATTTGGAGGAAATACCAGAAGAAAGTATAGATTGTGTTATTACCGATCCACCTTATGGGCACTCTATCCAGTATGGAGAACTACTTTACATGTGGGGAAGTTGGTTGCAATTAATGGAGAATTTTGACGAGATTGCCAGAGGAGAGATTGTTAAAAATCCTAGACAAGAGAAGGACGACATGGAATATGAGCAGATGATGAGAAAGGCCTTTAGAAAAATATTTCAGTTGTTAAAACCTGGAAGGTACTGCATTGTTACTTTCCATAATCCTAGTTTGAAATATCGTAATATTCTCTTTAGATCAGTGTTATTGTCAGGATTTGAATTTGAAAAAATTGTTTATCAACCTCCTCCGCGGGCCTCAGTGAAGAGTCTTCTTCAACCCATTGGTTCACAGAGAGGAGATTACTTCTTTAGATTTAGGAAACCCAAAAAGAAGAAGAAATTGTCTTATAAGCCTATTAAAATGAATAATGTTGAAGAGCTAATAGTAGATATTACAAGGAAGATTATAATGGATAGAGGAAAACCAATTCACCACACTGATATTCAAAACGCATTAGATCCCATTTTATATGAGGAACTGAAAAAATCTGATCTCTTAATGACTTTTAATCCTGAAGGAGTCGAGAGAATCTTACAGAAACATATTGGTGAAGTTTTTCAGTTGGTTGATCTTGATCCAATAAGGATTGGAAATAAAACATTTCAGCCAAAAGGGTGGTGGCTAATTGATCCACACCTCCATGAAAAAAAAAAAGAATGATTCAAGAATAGGAATTTTCTTATCAGAATTGTGAGAGAGATGATAGTGAGATGATTAATGATCTAATTAAACCTCAAGAATCTCTAAAAAACTCTGGAATTGCCGACTTGATCATACGACTTGACCATATCGCTTATCGAGTGAGGCAAGGGGAAAGAATGAAACTGATTAACGAGCTCACTAACTTAATACCTTATCAAGAGTTCAAGAACTTTAAAGTAATCAATGCTAATGCGATTACCACTTGTATACAGCTTCGTGACACGCTTCCAGTCGTTGTCATTTCGGAAGGACTCAGTGAGGACTCTATTGTTGATCATTACTGTCAAAAATACGGATCAAGGGTTCATCATCTAGCTTATTTAGTGAAGAACATACGAAAAGTTGTACGTATTCAACAACAGAGAGGTATTAAGTTTACAACAGATGAAATCATTGGAAGCGAGGAAGAAGGTATCCTACAGATATTTACCGCTCCAACTGAAACGACAAATCATATTATAGAATACATACAAAGATTTGGGGATTTTGATGGATTTTTCACCCCTTCCAACATTGCAGAGTTAATGAAGTCAACAGAGAAACTTGGCGAAGCGTAAATATCATTTTTCTCTTTAGATTATTAAATTGCAAATTATGGTATAAGGATTGACTAGATTCACAGCTTAAGAAGCTCTCGGGCATTCTCATGAAGAATTTGTTTTTTTTCTGAGAATGAAATTGGAGCACTCGTCACCTTGGTCTTTTCCCAGTTAACATTTTGAGCTCCCCAAGGGTAATCTGAACCAAAGAGGATCCGCTCGGGACCAAGCATATCGACAGCATCAGCCAAACGACGAGGATGGGGGATATAGGAACACTCTAAATAAACATTAGTTAGACGAGCAGCTAGTTCAATATGCGAAAAACGATCATTTAGACCAAACTCTTCTTTCATGTGACAGCATACAAATGTTCCTTCAGGGTGTTCTTCCGCCAACTTACCTATGTCCTCCACACTTCCCTCAGGTCCCCAACCCGAATGAATTAAAATCGGTACCTCCAGTTCAATAGCTTTCGTGATGAAAGGTGTGACTTCTGCTTCACTAAGATGATATTTATCAAAAACAGGATGTAATTTTAATCCCCGAAAATCGTGCTCTTCGACTAACTCCTGAAGATCAGTTACTGTATCTTGTTTCGGATTCAACCACGCCATGAGCACAAAGCGCTTTTTGAGTGATTGAATCTGTTGAGCAAGCTTTTCATTTTCGCTTCTCATCGGGCCTTTTTTCGGGCCACAAAATAGAACTGCCTCGGTGACGTGGGCAGTATTCAAAGCTGTTAGAAACTCGTCGAAGGATGGGAGAACTTTAATATCTGATGTGAAAAATTGAACTGGACTTAATGGTAAATGAGTATGGAAATCAATTGTTGGTAGATGTTGGAAACCCTCAGTCAATTGGAACACCTCCTGCTTCAAAATTGCTGGCTTCATATATTTTTTTCTGTTGGACTTCCAGAATTACATTTGTTTGCTCTTTAGTAATTCTTACCATATGGAATTGATAATCTTCATTCATAGGGTTATTTCGCCCCACATGTTGATTTTGCAAACTTAAGGAACTGATTCAACGTTTTGACTGACTAATACATAAATCATCAAAGTAATTTGTTCAGCACGTTTATGGAACTCCAATCGAGCGAGTTTGGATTTCCAGAGATCCAAGGAATATTTCGGCTTAGAGACTATACTCGTTTTTGGACTTAACGTTAATTGTTTACTCTCTTGTACAAGTTGTGAAACTTCTTTGGAGGAAACTGATTGGATAGGAGAAGTAAGAAAATAGGCTTCCCAGCGCATATCATCAGTCATATCTCTTTCATCAACGTGATATGGGGTAAGAGTATCGTGTGCAATCATGCTTAATGCAAAAGAGAGCCACAAAAAAAGAAGGTAGCCAATGAAAATTAGTATACTTTGAAAAATCGCATTCCAGACTGTCATAACCACATCAAAAACCATTTGTTCGACAGAAAATCCCTCATCGAATAATAAAGCAAGGCTATC
>CP070760.1:639191-643957 GCA_020348965.1 Candidatus Heimdallarchaeota archaeon
CACTTTTTTAATAACTTCAAAGAAATAAAGCAAGTTACCGAGATTTTTTCCAAATTGGAAGAACTTAAAAACACTTATCCCAACTCGAATTCACTCTGGGAGTTTCTCAGTATAATTTTTGACACTCTTAACAAAGAGGACGATTTGGAACCTTTCCTACGTGTTGACCTACCAAACTTACACGATGCACTTACTAATGACCTTTTAGGAACTATGTTACAAGGATCTTTAAACTTTACAGAAAGAAAAACACTTGCAGCAAATTATACTACTCCTGTATCTTCAGAAATTCTAGTTTCTTTACTGGATATTCACACCCCATCGTTCATTGTTGACCCTTTTTGTGGGTCAGGAAGGTTGATATCAGCGTATCTAGAAAGTTTAGATAAAGATAAACCTTTCCCACGAATCAGAATTAATGATATAATGCCTTCCGCGGTTTTGATTGCATTCTGTCGTCTGATTCTTTTGTTATCAAAATATAATCAAGATTATAACTTGTTGACTGCATCTGTTGGGGACGCATTCACTTTGTTTCATTCTAAAAATAGTAAAAACACTGATGAATCTGGAGTATTTGACTTAATTCTGATGAATCCACCTTTTACTCGTACCCACCGCATTAACAATGAAATAAAAGAAAATCTTCATGTTCTGGAAAGAAAATACAATGAATTTCTAACAGGGCAAGTTGGGCTTCATGTCTACGCAATCTTCTTGGCTGATATGATATTAAAAAATGATGGAGTGTTAGCAACGGTTCTTCCTGCGGCAACCGTCCTTTCTCAATACTCTAGTGGAATACAAAAGTTGTTCTTGGATAACTATCAACTTGAAATTATTGCAGCTTCTGAGGATTCAAAATCTCACTCTGAGAATAGTAGCCTACGTGAAATCATCCTTATAGCTAAACGGGATAAAGATGAAAAGCAACGAAACATTAATTTTATGAAACTCTCAAAAGTAAATCATGGAGTAAACTGGAAGACTTCATCAACTCAAATGGTTCCAAAAGAAATATTAGCTAGAGAATGGAATTGGACAATATTTTTACGAAATCCTCAATTGCTCGAAATCCGCAAAATTTTTCTTCAATCTGGTTATATAAAAAGTGGAAATGATCTCCAGCTAGAGATAGTTCGGGGGGTAGAAATGTATGGACCAGAATTTTTTTTCATCCCGAATAAGAAATGGAAACTAATCGCCGACCAAGAGGAGAAAATTGTTATTGAATCTGCTGATTCCATCCTTGAGATACCCAGAAAATTTATAGTTAGAGCATTGAGAAAACCAGGAAATTACCACCAAGATATTTCACCTATTGTCGCCGATTTTGCTTTATCAATCCCTGAATTCACTGATGTTTCCCAAGAATGGGTAAGAGAGTATTTACACAGTTCAGAACAGTTCGCAGTTCCAGCTAAACGTAAATTTGGCTTAAATTGGTACTCTCATATTCATCATCAATTGAATATTAAAAAACCTTGGGGGCATTTATTCTTCGTCGACAAATTCAGTGTCTCATCAACGAGTGTCATGGCTCACTTCTCCGAAGACAAATTAACCTGTTCTAAAAATTTCTATGTACTTCGTAAGAAAACCCTTGATCAAGCAAAATTGCTTGCAGCATGGTTAAATTCCACATTTTTCGTTATTTTGTTTCTTTTATGCAGACGAGAGATCGGAGGGTCTTATGGGAGGCTCCAAATAATTGACTACATGAAGGAACCCGTGTTTCTCGACTTTTCCGTGTTTTCAGATTCAGTAAAAAATCAGATACTCCATGAATTCGATAAATTAAGGAAATTGAAACTGCCACCTATACCAGAACAGCTAAAATTATCCCAAAGAAAAGCACTTGATATGGCGATAATTCGGGGACTTAATTTTCCCATGGAAACAGAGAAAAAACTTCTAGATGAGATTTATGATCTCGTTGAAAAGAGCCTCGAAGAATTAAAACGTCGTGATCAAAATCAATAAAAGATTGGTCACAACACTTATACTCTTCTTCTTTTCAATCTTCCTTTCTTGTACAAAATTATTGCAATAATAATTATTCCAATATTATTGTCGAACGCTGGAATTATTCCCCCTGTGGTCTTTAACCCAGTCGTAGTTGATTCTCTTACTGTTGTAGTTCCATTATTAATTTCCGTAATGACAGCTTTTAGAGCAGCTGAAACATTTAATAATCCATATCCAAAGACAGGATCTTTTCCAGGGGCTCCTAAATCAGTACTAGTCTTTTGAAGTATTGTTCGAATTTCAAAAATTGACAAGCCATTGTTCAGGGATAACATAAGAGCAATAGCTCCAGATACTAGAGGAGCAGCAAAAGATGTCCCCAACCCTATCTGAGGTGTGAATTCGTCTGGATATATGGAATAAACATCCTCCCCTGGAGCACAAAGCTCGTTTTGACCCCCTGGAGAGGAGAAATCTGCAATTTCACGAGTTCTTGTCGTTGCTGAAACCGCAATAACTTCTGAATAGTTGCCAGGATACGTCACGTGATCCTCATTATTTCCAGTTACACTTACGAGTACGACCCCCTGCTCATATGCGCGTTTGATAGCTGAATAAAATGAAGGAGGGGGAACTCCATACGCCTGTATTGATAAATGAATAATCTGAGCACCATTTGCTACAGCGTAGTCCACTGCTTCAATGAACATATCCCAATCCCCACCGCTAAAGCTATTGTAATTGTCAAGAAATCTTAACGCCATTAACCGTATATTTGGAGCAATTCCCACACTGATGTCATCATCATCATCGGCAGCAATCAAACCTGCGACAAACGTTCCATGTTCATGTCCAGGAGACGGATCATTGTCATCAGAACGAAAATCCCACCCAAAGACATCATCAATATAGCCATTCTGATCATCATCTTTTCCATTCCCTGGAATTTCGTTTGAGTTAATCCAATTTTGATTCTCTAGATCAGGATGGGTGAAATCAACTCCACTATCGATAATCGCTACCACAATATCAGAACTCCCTTGAGTATAATTCCAAGCTTCATCGGTTCCGACATCTAGGAGATTCCAATGAATTTCAGGGTTTATTGCACAGAATGTTTTCTCAGGGATTAATCCTCCAAAGAATAAACAAATTATCGCAACATTCCAAAAGAAGAACTTTTTGCGCGACACTTGTTTAGAGAGCCTCCATTTCAAGCTGGATACCTAGGTCTCGAGCACGATGTCTCAGGATTTCAATCCCATATTTCGGTTTTCTTAAGCTAATCACTATTTGCCAATCGTCATTTTCAAACGTTTCATGTTCTACATGCGTAAAATCCCAACAAAATGCTCTAAATTGGTGATTGGGTGGATAGGTGCATTTAAATCGTTGTTTAGGACGAAATTTTGCTATCTCAGTAATTAAAGGTTGTATATCTTCAAGAGCGGAAATTGGAATTATCGGTAATTCAGAAAAATGACTTCTTAAGAGGTCTAATCGTTCTTCCAGACCTTTCCTATCCAAACAATCAATTTTATTTAGAACAATAACACGATAATTCTGAGGATTAATCTCATTCAGAGTCTGAATTGAGACACGAGCCTTTCTGATCACATATTCACTTGGTTCGCTTCCATCTACAATAATTAGCAAGATGTCTGAAGCCAAGCTTTCTTCAAGTGTTGATTTGAATGAATCGATTAAGAAAGTCGGAAGATCCTCGATAAAACCCACTGTATCAGTAATAAAAACCTTAAGATCTTCAAGTTGAAAACTTCGTATTCGTGTGTCCAATGTTTCAAACAAACGTGAGCTTACGCTTGAGGAACGTGAGTTAGTCAAGGAATTAAGGATTGTGGATTTGCCTGCAGAAGTGTACCCTACAATACTCATATATAGGCTATCAGGATGATACCGTTTTCTAGAAAATCGTCGGTCTTCGCGTTGCCTGCTTAGCGTAGCAAGCCGATCCTTCAGACGGGATTCCTTGCTTGTCATATTTGCATCAAAGACATTCAAAGGATTCTCACCTGGCCCCCAAAAACCTGTCCGTTCAGTATGCCAGGCGCCTTCGATCCCTAATTTATGCAGTAACCGCATTCGTTCTCTTGGTCGTTCATATTTTAACTGTGCAAGTTCAATTTGGAGTTTAGATTCCTCAGTCATTGCGCGTTCAGCAAAAATCTCTAGGACTAGTTCAAATTTATCAATCACTCGGCATTCAAAGAGTTCTTCTAGGTTAATCCCCTGTTTGGGGGAAAGATGTGAACCAATAATGATAAGAGGGGTGTTTCTGATCTCGAATTGGATCTCCTGTAGACGGAAGGGAGAAAAGAGATATTTGGGATTATTTGCGCTAATCTTGAATTCCTTAGAAATATCATAATTAGCAGATCGTGAGAGTTGGCGCATTTCCTCATTCAGGAACTCTTGGCGCTTGCTGAAAGCAAGGGGAAGTAATAACACACATTCCTGTGCACCCTGAAAAGAATTTTCTGTGTCAGACTCTTGCACTCATGAACCTCAAACTGAACGATAGAGTTACCTCTCTCGGATAGTGCTTAATCTGTTTATTTTTAAGAATTTGGAAATAATACCCCTAAGTTATGTTAACGACTCTATTACGTTAGTTTCAATTTAAATTTGAGAAAATCATAGAAGATTTTTTAACAATAGTATACTTACTGTACAAAAGAAGAAACGATTAAACAAAAGTGTACTTGTATGAGTGGACAGAAGAAAAAGCGATTTAAAAAACTTGTACAACCTCAAGAGGTCATTGTTTGGTATATTCT
>CP070760.1:644057-648677 GCA_020348965.1 Candidatus Heimdallarchaeota archaeon
TTCCTCACTAAGGTGACTAAAATGGCAACCATGGAGATTGATGAAGGAATAAAAGATGCTCAGTTGAGGGAACACTTAGCAAAGACCAATCATCTCCCAAAGTCAGCACGGGAGATCTACCATTTGTTGTTTACAAATGGGGCTCTGAAACCCCGCGAGATTGAAAGGTATACCTCGCTTTCCAATCGCACTATTCGATATGCTCTTAAGATTCTCGTGGATGATATGTTAGTTCGCCGTGTACCTGATTTACATGATCTACGCACGCATTTTTATACCATAAACTAACGGTGCTCATTTATTATAGTATCATTGCATGCTACAAAGATTAAACGATTAATGGACTAGTAACGGAAGCAATTCGCAGTCATATCAGTCTGATACTTTTACTTTTTTAGAGTTAGAAGATTATGTGTGAATTTAATGCAGGCATTGGCACTGAGACTTATTCTCCGATCTTTTGGAAATTTCACAGACAAAGAAAACTTTTTATGTGGCCATCAACACAAATCAACAAATATATATAAATATAATCAACAAACATCAACAACGTACACCAATATATTTTCCGGGTAATTTAACATGGGGCAAGAAGACCGACTGAATGAAAAAGACAAGAAAGCCCCTGTTGAGACCCGTAGTGGATACTTACTTCAAGAAATTCCAGAGATTATCGCTCAAAATTTGCAGGACGTTCGTGATGACATCCAAAAGACTAATAGTAGTCTCCAGTTGATGTTGGCGGGCATTCATAAGGAAATTGAAGAAATCAAGAAATTAACTCGCCAATCCCATGATATTTTTCGCCAAGTGGCTGGGAGTAAAGTATTGAGAAAGCATATTGAAACAGAAGACCCTGTAGACAGCTTAGATTTTCTCGAAGTCCCCCCACATCTAAGACGAACCTTTGAAACAATCATGTTATTAAAGAGAGCGACTGCGAAGGAAGTTGCAGACCGAACGGGTAAGAGTAGACCTCTAGAGAGCGATTATTTAAACCAATTAGCCGATCGTAAATTTGTAGTTAAGAAAAAAGAGGGAAAACATGTCAAATTCATATTCATTAGAGCTACTGAAGTCGAGGACGAGGATGAGGAAAATAACACTAATTACAACGCAACAGAAGAGTTTATCAGGATGAGAAAAATGGAAGTAACCAACGCCTCCAATTCATCTGAAAGATAAGACTGAGTCAGTAGATACTTTCTCGTTTGTAAATGATTATTCTTGACAATTATGTTTGGTGATAAAGATGAAGATAATTGCATTCCATTCTTATAAAGGTGGAACAGGAAAAACCCATTTAAGTGCTAATCTTGCCACAGTCCTTGCACAGAAGGGCTTTAAGACAGCTTTACTAGATCTAGACTTCCGCGGACCTAATCTACAGACATTATGTGGGATAGATGCCAATATAACCATCAATGATCTCTTGTTTGATCCCGATCTCACAGGTGAAGATATTCTCGTGTCTTTCGAGAGTCAATACAAGATTCCACTCTTTGCGGCCTTTGCTTCCACTGATTTTCGTAAAATGGGGGATATAGTCAGGGCAGACAAGAAACAGCGGCAACGTTCGTTGAAACGTATACTACGGCTGCGGGATGAACTTTCAGACTCAGGGTTTGATTATACAATCATTGATACAAGTCCAGGAGTTCAAATGGAAAGTATTGATGGATTAGTTATCTCAGATGCCACCTGCCTTGTGTTAAAAGCTGATGACTTCGATATCAGTGGTACAAAAAGTATGGTTACTCAATTATACTCTCTTCTTGACAGTATTAACTATGTAGTGTTAAATCGGGTTGTAGCAGAAACCTGTCCTCCCGAGCATGGGGTCTGGAGTAAATCCGATATAGAACTGGTTAATCAATTCGAGAAAACCATTACCGAAGAGATGAGAATGCGCGTCCTGACGTCAATTCCTTGCTTCTGTGAAGTTGCTCGTGAGGGATCGCGGAGTGTGTTTTCACTGGACCATCCAGACCATCCTTTCAGTCACCACATCAAAGAACTGGCAACTAGGATATTAGAGGGTTTTTAATAAGTTTTAAACAAATCGACCAGAGGACATTCTGTGTGTCGTATCGGCGTACCGTTTGAGATCCTCGTTGTGCGTTACAACTAATACTGAAGTGTCACGTTTTGTGAAGCTTTTGAGGAGTCGCATAATCGAAGCGGCATTGTCTTGATCGAGATTTCCCGTTGGTTCATCGGCAAAAATGATCCGAGGTTTTCCCACCAAAGCTCGCGCGATCCCAATGCGTTGTTGCTCCCCCCCACTCAGTTCATCAGGGTAATTATCTGCTTTATCCCAGAGACCTACTTGTTTCAGCAGTGAGATGGCACGCATTCGAATTTCTTTACTTTTAATTTTGAGAGGGTATAGTGGGGATTCTATGTTCTCGAGAGCTGTCATTATACGAATCAGCTCCCAATTTTGAAAGATAAAGCCAACATTCCCCCTTCGAAAGGTTGCTAGCTTTTCTTCGTCCCACTCGGCTATGTTCTCGTCCTCATACAGAACCTTTCCTTCTGAGGGTTTATCTAGTCCTGATAGGATGTTTAACAAGGTTGATTTTCCAGATCCTGAGGGGCCTGTCACCATGACGAGTTTTCCCTTGGGGATTTGGAGGTCAACATCATTTACAGCCATTACTACTTCTTTTTTTCCTCGAATGTACTCTTTACTCAAGTTTTTGGCTTCAATTAATACATTATTACTCATACACTGCACCTCATTTCTGTCGGAAAATCTCAATTGGTCTAACTGCAAGGATTCGGGTTGTTATCAGGATGAAACCTGGGATACACGAGATAACAACAGCAAGAAATGACAAGAAGGCTGTTGGAGACATAATTATCAGATAAATATACGAGCTCTGACGTCCTAGAGGATTCCATAAAAAGCCCTGAATGACTAGTAACCCAATTACAAATCCCGTAATTGCCACCACTAATATTTCGCTTAACACGACTATTCTAACATTCATTTTGGAGTAACCCATTGCCTTGAGTACTGCGACCTCTCTACGTCGAAAACGGGTTATCAGGTAGGAATACAAAGTACTTACCATGAATGTGCCAAATATTCCAAAAATGAGGGAAAGAAACATCATATTTCTTTGTTCATCCTTATCGGTTTTGGATTTAAAGTCAGGGCTGTCATAACCAGGAAGATTCCCTAGATTAGCTGCAATGGCGTCAACATTGTTATAGGATACTCCAGAGAAGACGTCACCACTAGCAATAATAGAAACAGAATGGATAAATATTAAATCTGACGAATCATCGTAGTTGAGATTTTGACTACTTAATAGGTCCTCAAAAGATGCCTCTGGAATGAAGATCCATTCACGAGTATCATCAGCAATAAGTGAAGGTGATTCAGGTTTCTTAAAAATTCCAGATATCCTCAATTCAAATTCGGTATCGTCACTTCTTCCCAACCTGAATTTCGTACCTACTACAGGTTTTGTATAGATATTTACTGGAGCTTGTGCATCTAGTAATAGAAGTAATAGCTGATCTGAAACTAATGCATCTCTGTCACCTGAGGGGAAATTACCAGCGACTAAGTCATTAGGCTTAATTTCAGAAAAACCCCATTTATATTTAGTATCTATGCTACAAATACGTAAATTAGTTCCAAAATTTACATATTTATAGTAAATAACTGCTTCAGCTCCAAGAGTACCTGGATCTATATCCCCTTGAGCGTCATCATAGGTTACACTACCAAGAGTACTGGCCTCATAAATCACTCCTCGGTGTTCAAGCAACCCCTCACGTGAAAAATTATCGAAATAACTTAATAATATGATTGTTGCTCCACTTAGAATACTGAAGACGATCACAAAGGTGAAAAAGCGTCTTCGGGAGCGGGTACTAAAGACAATTGATTTCAGTAAGATTTTATATGTTCCCATCTTTCTTAGCTCCTTATACTCCGTATTTCTTGATTAATTATATAGTGTAACAGTATTTGGGATATACCTCAAATTCCATGTTGTTAAACTAAGTCGTAATGCATCCGTAAGAACTCGACTTTATATATTATCGATCTAATTATTTATTGGATGTTACTTAAAAGTAATCTTTTTCAAATTTCTTGTTTTTTCACAAGATAGATATCTTTGATGTTAGAGATGATGTATTTTAAACATAATGTATCATTCAATCTATGAGGTAATTCGATTATGTCCATGTACTCGAGTACCCCTTCCTTAGCCTTAATCAACTTTGCTCGTAAGTTTTAAAAAAGTTGAGAACGTGTTCGATTGTGAGGAAAATAACACATAATGACGAAAAAACAGTCATTCTTGGAGCAGGGTTAGCAGGATTAGCGTGTGGTTATGAACTTACCAGATTAGGATTTCCCGTGACAATATTTGAAGAATATGAAAGCATTGGGGGATTATCAAAAACTTTGTGGTTCAGTACTCCTGAAGGGCAATTTGGATTCGATTTTGGGGGTCACCGCTTTCTCACTCGCATAAAGGAAATCGAACAGTTTTTTTTTGACCTTATTGGCTATGAAAAAGTAGAAACGCGGCAAAGATCCAGTCGTATTCTTTTAAAGGGGAAATTTTTCGATTATCCGATAAAACCTTTTTC
>CP070760.1:648777-653363 GCA_020348965.1 Candidatus Heimdallarchaeota archaeon
TACAACAGGAATACAAATTAAGGAAATATCGGGAAAATTTGTCTATCATTGGAGCAAAAAAGCTTCGTGATTCCATTATTTGGCACTTTAAGTGTTATGATCGAATTTTTGTGTTCTTTACATATTATATACCTGATCTTTACCGGGATTTTGATATCTTAAAAGAAGAGATGATTACTTTTATTGCTAACAATCTTGAAAAGTTCTTAGATGCATCCAAAACTCATTCTAAGCTCGCTGAAAGGCCGCAACAGAATATTACAACGACAAGATTTATTTTCCTGTCATAATTGCCTATCATTCCCGATTTTAAATGTCCACGAAGCTAAATTGAATAACTTTTCATGGATACCCTTCAGCTAGTGTAGTTACCCTTTACTTCCTTTTTTACATATAATTATCACAATTAATCCCAGTATAAGAAGAATTAATGGATTAGGAATTGCATTTAAGCTCGTACTGGTTTCGATTTCAGTAGTAGTCGTTGTTGGGATATCTATTGTGGTTGTTGGGGGTTCTTTGGTAGTTATTGTGGGGATTCCAGTAGTAGTTGTTAATACTTCAGTTGTAGTCGTTGTAGGTTCTGTAGTCGTAGTTATTGTTGTTGAAGGTCGAACCATGCATGAATCTACTAAATAAGTCGATTTGGTGGTTTCATTGAAGATAAGTGTATCAATCGTCATAGTTAAATTGCCTTCAGCCTCAGTTACCGTTACATTACAGTAATGATATTCTGAATAAAACACATCTCCCTCTTGCCATTCTGAAAGGTCATTGTTGAGAGCCAGTTCAGCTCCAGCACCACCAGTGGTGATGTAGGTAATTCCATTCCGAATTGTTCGATAATAATAATGGTCATGACCTGAGAAAACTAAGTCGACCCCATATTGGAGGAAAATGGGTTCGAGGACATTACGAACTTGGTTTGCATCCCAAACACGTCCAGAATCTCTCACAGAGTAGCAGGGACGATGAAAAACTGCCACAATAAAATCTAAAGAATTATTTTCAAGGTCATTTATAATCCATGTTTCTTGGTCGGAGGTAATATCAAATCCATGATCCCAGTTTTCTTCAGTGTTCACAATAATGAAATGAATCTGATCTTTGTAATTAAAACTATAATATCGCTCATTCCCAGGTAATTCAACATTGGTTAGATAAGTTGTGAAATTTTCGTCAGGAGGTCCCCAAAATCCAGGTCCTAAGGCATACGTATAACGTTCATGGTTTCCAACAGCATAGTAAAAGGTAACATTGTTCTTGGTGGCGTTCTCAATATCTTCAAAATAACGATCCCAATCATCCTGTTCTCCTCCCGAACAAACCATGTCACCAGTATGGACTATAAATTCTAAATTTGGATTATCTTCTATGATTGAATTTATTATTGCCCTTCTTATTGGATTAGTTTTATTATCTTGGGAATAATGTTGGAGTTCATCATCCCAATATCCAAACTGTTGACGCGAATCTCCTAGTGCAATAAAGTGCCACATGTCTGAAACGGATTCATTCGATATCTGTATTGAATTATTACCAGGTGAAAATACTAACCAAGAGGAAACAATTATTAATGAACTAACTGATAAGAGTAACCATTTATCTTTCATTTTCGTTCAAGAATAGTTTAAAACTAGTCTTGTTTTATAAAATTTCTCTCTCTTGTCTTTTGAATTGTAGAATCTTTCCAAGAAATCAATTCTTAAGGAAAAAGGTGAGATTAGAGTTTTTCGTACCATGGATACAGAAGGAAGTTTTAAAAGAGTTGAAAAAATGAAACATAAACGTAATTAGCAACTCTTCCTTGAGATGAACATAATGTCCGAGAAAATGGGTGGTAAACCGAAAATTGAACCAGCAAAGAGTGGGAGAGCATCCTGTCGGTTTTGTAATAAGAAAATTGTCAAACAAGAGCTCCGAATTGGAATTCCATATCCATTTACAACTCCTGATGGAAAAACTGTTACCTCGTACGGATATTACCATGTTGATTGTTCACCACCAGACAAAATAGATTCAATCCTAGAGGTGTTATCCACACTGACCTCTCTAGATTCAGAAATCAAGGATCAAATTAAGGAAAAGTTAGAGAATCTTCTAAAAGATCTCGAGAGTTCTCAAATTGAAGAAATAAAGGTTATTGATCTATCACCTTCAAGTAGAAACATCCAATTAACCTTTGGAGTAATTGAGAAAGGGGATGGACGGACTGTTGTAGTTAGAAAGGAAGAACGTACGGTAGCAGATATAAAAATTGGCGACGAAACAGGAACAATAAATCTGACCTTATGGGATGAAGCAATCAATCAGGTGAGGGAAGGAAAGACTTATAAAATTAAAAATGGATATATTAATGTTTTTCAAGGACGAATGCGCTTAGAACTGGGAAATTGGGGATCCTTGGAAGATACTGATGAAGTAATCAAGTTAGATTCAATTAAGCTGGATATTGATAGATCCCAATTCATGACTATTCCTTTTATTGAACCATCAAAAAGTTCCCGTGGAGCTTGCAGGATTTGTGAAAAGAAAATAGAAAAGGGGAACTTTCGAGTAGCAGAACAGTCAGAAATTGAACTAGAAGATGGGCGTAAATTTTCCTCTCATAAATTTTTTCATGTACACTGTTATCTTGAATCCTCATCTGAAGCACAAGCAGTGTTCGATGACTTAGTTCGCACTTCACAAGATAGAAAAAGCCTCTCTCAAATAGAGGTCAAAAAATTAACAGATGAGTTTCAAGTGTATTTATCTGCGGATGAAACAGCTGCAGCAGTGCTAGCTCTGATCACTGAGGAGCCAATCAAAATTGAAAGTCTTAAAGAAATCGCAAAGAAGAAAGGAGTTCCGTTCCATATAGTAAAACAGGCTCTCGAAAATGGATTAATGAATGGCATTTACTTTGAACCCTCACCAGGTTTAATTCAAAAGCTGTGATGGAGGCCATTTTTCTGGAGATTAGTGGTCGGAATAGGTGCTAGAAATAAGACTGGTTAAAAGGTTTTTTTCCTTTCTGGAAAAAACTGTATTTCTGGATCTTATTGACTTGAATATCAATGGGATTATTTCTAATACCCTTGTTGGTCGATCATTAAAGATTAAGGAAACTAATTCAGAGGTCATTGCATAATCCTCGAGACATACACATGTTTCAAGACTAATTTGTTGTTGGAGCTCAAATAATTTTTCGAAATAGTCAATTAACTCTTCCAACTTATCGTTGAAGAAGGGGGAATAATCTGATGTATTCAATATTAAAACGGCTACAATTGATTTCTTTTCCTTTATTATTACATCTTTTCTGCCAAGTTCAATCCTTGATAATTTTGCCGAACTGTCTACTATTTCTCTGATCATTTGAGTAATAGCTACAAATCCCATTCCTACAAGTTGACTTTCGATTTGTGAGACCCCAAGCCGAAAATGGTGCGAGAACAAGCAGATTCCATCGCTATTTCGAATAATATAGAGAGAGATTAGATGCCGTTTCCAATCATTTTGAAGTGTGCAATGCTGATTATTTCTCCAAATTTTTCTTTTAATCCTAGAACTCCACTCGAGGAAGAATTTCATCATCTTCAATGGTTAACTTTGTAATCACTTTAAAAGTCCAAATTTTTTTGAAAAAATGCCTTTTAATCAAAGAAAGTCTTTCATTCCATTTACTCTTTTATGAAGTGGTCAATTCGGTTTTCATTGGTTTATTTCAATAGATTACTAATAATATTTGAGATTGTATTGAATATTACTTCTCCCACTCGGTTGTAACCGTCAATAGAAAGGTGTACTCCATCTCCAGAATCATATTGAGAATTTAATAACCCCTGGTTTTCTAACGCCGAATAAACATCCACATAATGATACAAATATCCCTTATCAGGTTCCCTAATTTTTTGATTCAGTTTCCTAATCTTTCGATTCAGAATTTGCCACATAGGAGGTATTGTCACCAATACGAATGTCAATGAATTTTTCTTGGCTAATTCGTACGCATTAGATAAATTTTGCCAAATTGATGAAACAGGGTAACCTACAGCGAGATCATTTGCACCTGCCCAATAAATTACCAGATTATATGGCTTAGTTTGAGTAATGTGAGACTTAAAGCGATAATAAACTTCAGCAGATGTTTGACCACAGATCCCATGATTTTCGACATGAAAAACTGTTTCAGAAAAGTGTTGGATTAGGAGCTCTTCCAGCCAATACTCATATGAACTTTTCTGGTCACCTCCCCACATGGGATCGAATAAAGGAAAACCTGCTGTATGGGAGTCACCGATACACAGTATTCTGAAAGGATTCGTCACTAAAAAACCTCAAATAATAATATCTCGATGTTTTATAAGAGCTGAAAACAAATAGGATTTATATTTCTTTTACAAAATACGGTTACATACTTCTATAGAAAAATAATAGAGCTAGTGACTACTCGTGGTACATACATCAAAAGTCTAGCTTAAAAATTCCACAGGTTTTTTCTGATGAAGTGTCTTGGCGTTGACATAGGCGGCACATTCACCGATTTGATCATCGTAGATTCAGAAAGTAATTTTGTGCAATTAGTGAAAGTTCCAAGTACT
>CP070760.1:653463-658039 GCA_020348965.1 Candidatus Heimdallarchaeota archaeon
TCGATAATTTGACTAAAGCCATCAATCTTCTTGAAAATGAAGGTTGGGAATTTCTGGATTATAGTACTCATTATGATAGCAAACTAGGTCAGAATGTGGGGTATGCCGTTATGCGAAAACGATCCTAATCAGACTTTCTCTTTTTTCCACCATTGTAGATTCCCCCTCCTCCTTTTTTTCCAAATGTGTTTAATAATGGTAGAAACTCATTCTTGGATCTCAAGATTAATATCACAAAGAAATTTTGATTTATTAAGGTAATGCAAGTTAAATTTGAGAGGTATTGCCTCCTAGATCTAAGAAGAGTAAAAAATTAAGTATCTAACAAGGGATAACGGAATCTAGATAGAAAGGCTAATAAAGATAATCCAAAAACGGTCAATCAGTAATCAATGCACTAATTGGAGATCAAAAAAAAATGGCTACAAAAGAAGAAATTGCTCACTCTCTTGATCAGATTCGACCGCTCCTTCAAAGAGATGGCGGGGACGTAGAGTTTGTAGATTATGATGATGGTGTTCTAAAAGTTCGATTAATGGGTACATGCCGTGGTTGTCCTTATTCCCAAATGACTCTATCATCAGGGATTAAGCAAAGATTGCAGCAAGAGTTTCCTGAACTAAAAGATGTTGTAAATATCTAACTTCATCTACTCAATCTAAGATCAGTTGGTTGGGAGAGTCTTTCATTTTTTCTATCTGTATTTCGATTTATTCAGATATCATAAGTAACTCTTTACGATTCATCCTCCACTAAGTTTTTGATCTAGATAAACAACATCTATCTACTATGAAAAAGTGGTTTTCTAAAGTTCCCGAACTCAACCTCCATCTAAGAAGATTAAGTTCCTCTCAAGCGAGAGAGCTTATTAATTTCGCAACAAAACAGCTTTGGGAAACAAAAGATTTCCACCTAATGACACAAGATCTTGAAGAATTTATTAATACAAGGTCCCCTTCAGAACCAAATTACTCGGAGTTGCTGTACCTTCAAGCCAAATTCCTTTTTTTTGCAGGGGATCTGGAAAAATTAAATGATTTTTTCACTCTAACATCTGCGTCTCAAAATATTCCAGGAGTTCAATTATTTTATTCTCTGGGATTAGCTTTTCAAGGCCATTCGAAAGAAGGATTGGAAATCCTAAAACAAATTGATCCAAAACTCTATGAAAATGATCTTGTTGTTAAATTAGAGCTCCTAGGAGTAACACTATTTATTCATTCAATAAGACGGGATTATTTTTCAGTCTCTGAATTATTTTTCCAAATCAGCGAAATTAGTAGCCAAAAATCTGATATAAAGGCTCACACGAAAGCTCATTTGTTACCTTGGGCATATCTACGTCAGGCTTATTCCATTCGTGCAAAAGGACAAGTCTTCAAGGCATTGGATTTGATTAATGAATGTCAACGTGATTTGGGGAAGTATCCTCATAGGTTTTTCCAAAGTATGGTATGGACTCTTATTGGCCATTGTCATCACAATTTAGGAAATATCGAAAAGGCTCTAGCTTTTTATGATCAGGCAATTGACCTTGCTTTAGAGATTCAAAGTTGGGTTCTTCTAACAATACTGTACAATCGAGTAGGAATGGCAATGAATGTTCAAAGCAAACCCTCACTCGCCAGGAAATATTTTCAAAAAGCAGTGGACCAGGCAAAGACGGCGCACGCACATTGGCTAGAAATTGGTCCATTGGCAAATCTTGTTCAATGGCGTCTTTCAGAAGGCCAAATAGAAGAGGCAATCAATGACTATCATCAATTTGTGGAAGTCGCTTCAGGCGCTGGTGATGAGTATGAAAGCTGTTACGCTCAACTCGCACTAGCAGAGCTTTATCGACAGGTTGGTGATATACCTAAATCAAAATATTTCCTCAACTCTGGATTTAAACTTGCCTTAAAATTAGGAATTTTTCGAACAATTTCTGATTCTGAAGATGAAGCGAAATACAATTAACATCGTTTGGAAAGAGTCGGTATTTAATACTTATTCTGAGTATTTACTCCTATTCCTAAGCAAGGTCGCAACAAAATGATCTTAATTGATTCTCAAAATGATTTTTTTGAGTTGAATCATTACGTTCGAAAGCATCTTTCCAAATGAACAGGAATAATAAACATGCCCTTTGAGTACTTTGAACACCAAGCTGATGTAGGTATTCGTGGGATAGGAAAAACTCTAGCAGAAGCTTTCGAACAGGCTGCTTTAGCAATGTTTGATATTATGGTAGAAACGAAGGAAGTCTCAACCGAAGAACTCCAAATCGTTGAGGTAGAAGGTAACGATCTTAATGATTTACTCATAGCTTGGTTAAGTGAACTGCTTTTCCTTAAAGATGTAGAAGGAAAAATGTTTTCACGCTTTGAAATAACAAGTATTGATAAAAAGAATCTAGTTGCTAAGGTCTATGGCGAATTCATCAAACCGTCTCACAAGTTAAAGCTTGAGGTAAAAGCTGCTACTTGGACACAATTGGTAATAGAAAAAAATAATGATCTATGGATCGCTCAATGCTTGGTGGATGTGTAAAATGGCTGATCTCTTCAAAAAAGTACCTAATAGAATTAATCTTTGGACAATTGAAAAACAGAGAAATATGAACGTTCCAGCATATATTTATGGAGACAATAAGATTATAAATGAACTTCGGGCTGATTATAGACGGGAATGGAGCGCTACACGTCAGATAATAAATGTAGCATCACTACCAGGCATTCAAAAAGGAATGTTGGCTATGAGTGATGTCCATCCTGGCTATGGTTTTCCTATCGGTGGAGTAGCAGCTTTTGACATTGAGGAAGGAGTGGTTAGCATGGCAGGAGTGGGTTATGACATCAACTGCGGCGTTAGAACCATGGTCACTGATCTAACTAAAAGTGATTTAGATCCGAAAAAAAACGCTATTCTTTCAGAACTTTTCCAGACCGTTCCTGCAGGATTGGGAAAACCAGGGAAAATAAAATTGAGTATGGCTCAGGTTGATGATCTTCTAGTCGAAGGAGCTCCTTATGTTGTCAATATGGGGTACGGAACGGAAGAAGATCTCGAATATTCAGAGGAAGGGGGCTGTGTCAAAGGAGCCAATCCGAGAAATGTTAGTGATAGAGCTAAAAGGCGCCAGCACAACCAAATTGGCACATTAGGCTCTGGTAACCATTATCTTGAACTCCAAATTGTTGATAAGATATTCGATGAAGTAACTGCTAAGGACTTTGGTCTATTTCAGGATCAATTAATTATAACCTTACACTGTGGTTCCCGAGGATTAGGACATCAGATTGGAACTGATTATTCAAGAGAATTAGTTAGGGCTTCTCAAAAATACAATTTACCATTACCTGATAAAGAACTTGGATCAGCTCCAATTACTAGCAAGGAAGGGGAACGGTATATCTCTGCAGTAAATTGTGGAATAAATGCTGCTTTGGCAAATCGTCAAGTGATTGCTCATCTTGTACGTCAAGCTTTTCAGAAGGTTTTTGATACCGATATTCGTCAGCTATACGACATTGGTCACAACACATGTAAATTCGAAGAGCATGATGGTAAAAAAGTTCTAGTACATCGTAAGGGTTCTACGCGCGCTTTCGGGCCAGGTCATCCAGAATTACCTAGTTCATATCGGGAAGTTGGACAACCTGTGCTTATAGGCGGAACTATGGGTACCTCTTCATATATACTAACAGGTACTGAGCTGGGAATGAGTGATACCTTTGGTAGTGCTTGTCACGGAGCGGGAAGAAGTATGTCTCGAAAAGCAGCAAAGAAAAAATACTGGGGCAAGACCGTTGTCCAAAATCTAGCCGATAAAGGGATTACGGTTCGAGCTCATAGCTTTGCGGGTGTTGCTGAAGAAGCCCCAGGTGCTTATAAGGATGTTGAGCAGGTAGTTAATGCCATGCACGATGCTGGTGTTGTGAAAAAGGTAGTGCAAGTTAAACCAGTAGGAGTGGTCAAAGGCTAATTCTGATCTAATCTATCGAAGGGATCTCGACCTTAAAGCTTACACCTTTTTCAAATTCTTCAGCCATTGCTCGATCACCAACAATGGCTCCAAAATGCATGGGTATAACGAGCTTCGGATTAAGAACTTTTGCAGCTTCAATAGCTTCAGGAGCAGTCATGACGTAAGTACCACTGACTGGGAGAAGGGCAATGTCAATCCCAGGGGAGAAATCAGCCATTTCAGGGATATAATCAGTGTCTCCTGCGTGATAAATTCGTTGTCCATTCATTTCAAAAATAACACCAATTTTTTTATCTTCTTTGGGATGAAATGGGACGCCAGGTTCGCGAAACTTATTGATATTATATGCAGGAACAATCTCAAAAGCAATAGAAGCCACAGTAATTTTGTCTGAAGGACTGACATAATGAACTGTTTTACATTCGAGCTTTTCTAATGTTTCTCGTGCCATTGGGATTCCTATGACTTCAGTCTTCGCAGAAGATGCAAATTTTTTCAGATCGTCAATATTACAATGATCAAAGTGCTCATGGGTGCTGACAAGAACGTCAACAGGATCAAAGTTTCCTTTTGTTTGAAAAGGGTCGATACAAACGGTCTTCCCTG
>CP070760.1:658139-662695 GCA_020348965.1 Candidatus Heimdallarchaeota archaeon
ATTAAAAGAAAATTAAATATTCCATTGAAGAGATTAAAGGTTTCACCTGACTCCCCTTTGAAAGCAAATAGGTGTTTATCTAAGTTATTATACTATTCTCCAGAAGAATTAAAAAAGTGGATAAATAAGTCCTTTTAAATTCACTGAATTTCTTAATAGACTTCAGTTTGGGTTTAAAATGAGTGAACAAAAGAATTTTAACGATATTCTAACGAGGGCGTATAAAAGGATGCACCGATATACTTGTGGGGAAGCTTCACTTCAAGCATTATTAGAATTATGGGATCTGCCAGTCGATACCAATTCTTGGGCGACAGCGGGTTATTTAGGAGCAATTGGATCAGGTAATACTACCTGTGGACTGTTAATTGGGAGTAGTATTGGAATCGGCCTTCGATGTGGTCATGGGATACAAGGAACACCAGAACAAAATGAAGATGCGAGGCAAAAAGCCATTCAGGCCGTTAATGAACTTTACAATGAATTTTTAACAGAATTTGGGAGTACAGATTGTAAAACACTTAACAAGGTCGATTTTCGAGAAGGAGAAGAGATATCGGAATGGATGATCCAAAAAGGATGGAAACAGACCTGTGATGTTTTTCTGAATTTTACTATGAGAAAATGTCTCTCAATGGGTAAGGATGGCAAATTATGATTTCAAATGATGTATGATACTTTCACTAGAAATCTTGTACCAACTCTATTTTGAACAAATGCTTCTGAAAACTGCTTTGTGATCTCATGGGTAGCTTTCCATCCTGTACAACAAGTAAGTACAACAATAGCTAGGTAAATCTTGACTAATTCATCTATTTTAGTAATAAATCGTCAATTTTTGTTATCATCTGTTTTAATTAAAATCGATGGACATAGAAATGTATAATAAAGTAAGAAAAAGTTCTCAAAGGGTCACTACTACGTAATTTTTGGCCTATTCCTAAACTAGAAGTAATGAAACTGTTCAGAGATCTTCTTGATTTGATAAACTACTTTTTACTTGGCTGAACTGTCGTCATCTTAATTCTTCAGTACTTTGCCCTAACGAAATTCTATTTAAAGCGATTGTGTAATTTTCTTACAGAATCATTATTTGTAATAAACATTCATGAAATTGTAAAAACTTACTATTACTATCCTTTAAAAATCATAGAAGGTAGATTTCCTATGTCTCGACAAAGAATGATCGAAGTATCTGGTTTAACGAAAACATTCAGATCAAAAAAACGAATAGGGATTTTTAAAAGTCAGATGAACGAAGTTAAAGCTCTTAAAGGTGTATCTTTCCATGTTGATCGAGGGGAGATCTTTGGTCTCTTAGGCCCTAATGGAGCTGGGAAGACTACTTTGATTAAGATATTAACAACTTTACTCTTACCCACTTCGGGAACAGCCAAGGTTAATGGTTATGGTTTAGATCAAGATAAAAATATTAAAGCGTCCATAGGAGCAATGTTAATGGGAGAACGAGGGTTGTATTGGAAGTTAACAGGTAGAGAGAATCTTGAATACTTTGGCGCTTTGTATCATGTTCCGAAAAAATTACTTGAGGACAGGATAGCGGAATTAAGTGATCTTTTAGAGCTAGGAGATTTTATGGACAGAAATGTCGAGAGTTATTCTTCTGGTATGAAAATGAAAATGGTTTTTGCACGAGCTTTAATTAATGATGCCCCAATTTTGATGTTAGATGAACCTACAAATACTTTGGATGTCAAAGAAGCAAGACGTCTCCGAAAAATCGTTAAGGAATGTAACGAGAATGAAAATAAAACAATAATCTATTGTACTCATGTGATGCAAGAAGCCGATGAATTGTGCCATCGAGTAGGAATAATTGATCATGGTCAAATTATTGCTATTGATGATCCACAAGAACTTAAAGATGATTTACAAGACACAGATATTTTAAGTGTTGAGGGAACAATACCTGATAAGGCAAGACTAGCTGTTGAATCTCTATCTGAAATTATTTCAGCAAAAATACTCGTTAAGCAAAAGAATAATGGTTCAAAGGAAGAAAAGTTCTACCTGAACATTGTATGTAAGGATAGTCATCAATCATTACCAATTATTATCTCAACTCTTAGTGAAAATGGAGCCGTCATTAGAAACATCGATAAAAGGGAAACGACCCTTGAAGATGTGTTTGTTAACATTACAGGTAGAAGCTTGATGGATGATACACGACAAGGTGTCTCTATCAATTAAGGGAGTAATTCATCATGACTTTCGTCTTGAAAGACTATTCCTTAAAACATCTAGGAGTACTTTGGGGAACATTTGTTGTACGAGTGAAAATACTCTCCCGTTACAAAGGCTCTTTAATATTGGATATTATAATACCAACATTATTCGCATCAATCCCAATTTTGCTTGGTCAAGCATTTGCAGGCTCAATTGCGGCAGCCTCTACTAATTTCCAAGAAAACACAGGTCTAAGAGCCAATTATGTTGTATGGATTATTATAGGTGCAAATGTGTTCGGTACTGTTATGGAATCATTGTGGATGTTTGGACTCTTCGTAAGAAGGGAACAGATGCTTGGAACACTCGAGGCTATTGTACAGACACCAGCACATAAATTATCGATCTTAGGAGGATTAGCACTTTATGTTGAAGTCAAGTCTGTATTTACATTCATACTTGGGTATCTTTTAGGCTGTATTTTATTTAACATTGATCCTCTCCAAGGAAACATTCTTTTAGCATTAATCCTTCTTCTTATTGGACTTGTCCCGATTTTTGGCTTGTCATTCCTTTTAGGGGCTTTAATAATGAAGGTAAAACAGGCTAATAGTCTAGTAAACACCTTACAATGGCTAGTGGGAATATTGATGGGAGTATTCTTTCCAATAACAGTCCTACCAGTATTTTTGCAGGTATTCGCGTTGATTTTCCCAGGATTCTATCTGAATTACGACATTCAGGCAGCCTTGACGGGATTGAATTGGTTTTTGGGAAATCTGTATCTCGATTTAAGTGTCATTTTCCTATTTGCACTCATGTGTCCATTTATTGGGTACCAGATTTTTACTAAAACAGAATATAGAATAAAGAAGGCAGAAGGAATCGGTCAATTTTAGGAGGACTAATGATGACGTCATTATCTTTTAATCAAGAACAGCTCGGCGGATTAAGATTATGGTGGAATGAATTCGGGTGTATGGCAAAAAAAGAGTTTATCGTCCTGAGCCGGTATAAATTTTCCTTTATCCTTAGCTTTTTCCAAATTTTTTTCATTATGTTTATTTTTACGGTTGCAGCTTTGATTCTAACTCCTCCTGATAAGACAGATTATGGAGTGGGTTTTATGTTCTATTCTTTTATCCTCTTTATCTACCTATCTACTGCTCTCTGGGATATTGGTAACAGTCTACGTGAGGAACAATACCAAGGAACCTTAGAATCCTTATTCATGACTCCAATCAGCTATTTTTCAACTCTCCTCTCACGAATCTTTGCAAACCTTGTATGGACAAGTGTTAATGTCATGGCCTGTTTCTTCTTTATGACATTGGTATTTGGGGAGTTTTCTTTAATAAACGTCGGATTGGGGCTGATTATTTTGATTCTCAGCCTTTTTGTTTGTTTTGGTATCGCCTTTGGATTTGCTGGGTTGGCTTTAAGGTACAAAGAATCAATGAATATATTGACCAATTTTTTACAGTTTATACTCATGATTGTCTGTGCTATGTTTTTCCCGTTTTCAGCTCTTCCAGAAATCGTGGAAATACTTGCCAGGATAATCCCTCTCTCATATTGTGTTGATTTATTTCGCACTACGATGATTGGAGGGGCACCTGAACTCCTCCCATTTGAGCTGGAGTTTGTAATCGTAATGTTGTCAGCCCTAATTCTTCCCCTTTTAGGGGTATTGTATTTTCAAAGTACAGTTCAAAAAGCCAAACATGAAGGTAATCTTGCTGAATATTAGCACAATATTCTATCTTAGATCAATATTGAGACATTCACTCTTTCTTTCTTCTTCTAATAAATGAAAAAACTCTTAAAATGACGACTAACAAAATGTACCCAGCCTATCCTGGAGTACTTAAACCTTGTGTCGTAGATGTGTCTGTACTAGATGGGGGAAGAGTCTCGCTTGTTGTCTCAGTGGATGCTGAAGTAGGGGGAGTTTAAGTAGTGGTTGTTGGAGGTGTTGTTGTGGGAGGTGGTTGTTAGAATTTCATTTAGGATAGTAAAGGACGAATCAGAGCTATCTTCATTAGTTACCCCTATTTCATCGATTAAAATAACCTTGATCATATATTTTTCACCGTTAGGAACTGTCGTGGTGTCCCACATGATATCTGGCGTCTCTAACCCTTCATCTATTAATGTCCAAGTGATTCCTCCATCTGTTGAGTATAATACCGAATAATTTAGTGAATGACCAAATGAATCAGTTGGCGATTAACTGATGTACTCATCTTTATCTTATTAGTCGAAATTGTATTTTTAACTTGAATAAAACAAAAATTAATTTGTTGTGACATTTAAATGGAATCTCAAATTACCTGCAAATTGTGTGGTGAAGAGAACAGTCCAGATTT
>CP070760.1:662795-667346 GCA_020348965.1 Candidatus Heimdallarchaeota archaeon
TCCACTAGTTGCTATTATTTCATCTTCATCTTCAGCTATCCATGATAAAAATTCTTCATTAGGGATAAATTGACAAAAAAAATCTTTACATTCTTTATGAAACGATTTTTCAATTGTGTTACTATCTAATAGACCCATTTCTCGAAATAAAGTCATTCTGAAATGGATTAAAGCATCTAAATCATCAAGTGTAGCCCGACGCGTTGTGACCATCTGAATACTCTCATCTACCTTTTTTCTTATCAAATCTCACAAATTTCTATTAGCACTCCTTAAGAGGTGACATGAACGATCCCGCCGTTCTTTGGGGTAGAGGAATCATTTTATCACATTGTCTTATTGGAACTTCTTTGTGGGCAATAAATTTCCCTATTCTCTGTGCTTCTGTATATATCTCCCTTCTAACCTCCTCACTTTCTTCGAATAAGAACAATTTAATTGTTGCCTCTGAACCAGTGGTGTAGTCCCAAATACCAATCACTCTTCCATCAAGCAAAATTGTCGATGTAGCGTTTCCCGAGCGATCGAACACCATATCATAGTGTTTGTTATCTAAATATCTATCTCTCTCTTTGTATCCCATCAAGTATGGATCAAGCCATGGTAAAAGATTGATTACAGGTGATTTTGAGAAATTTAATCCTCTTAAGAGCTTTAAGTCCGAATGAGGTAAAATAAAATTGCCTGGAAGGTCTGAAATTTCAATATTCAACAAGTCTCCTTGAAGGTTGCTCAAGGCTTCTTTGATTTTTGTTTTAGTTAAGCCACTCCACCAAATTATGTCTTTTTCGGTTACAGGGGCAAAAGAATGTAAATATTGATGAACAAGCAGATTTATGGCTTCTTGGTTGTTAAGGTTGGAGAGACTGATTTCAGGAAAATAATCCATGAACAAAGAATATTTCCGAGGATGACTTCTTAACAAGATACCTTGATCACACATGACATTAAGGATAGCAGAGATATTAAGCTTGGTTTGTAGGTTTTTCTTAACCTCAGAAGATGTCATTTCTTCCCCTTTCAGAATATTTACAATCGACTTTGAAATCTCTTTATATTGATCCGAAGAGATCCCTCGATATTCAAGATATTTCTTTGAGGTTTTTAATACCGTCTCCTTTGTCGCTGCAAACACGATGGGAATTAGATCTTTGGGGAGTATAAAGAGAGTTTTTCTCATACAACGAATTTTGCCCAAATTTTTTTTTGCGAAAAGCTCTTCATCTAATTCTTCTCTCACGGAAAAGTTTGCTGTTCTAGCAAACAGAGATAAGTAAGGCACCTTAGTACCAGTTGCGTGTAAACCACCAATGTCCTCCACAATCTTTACGATATTTTGAAGTCTTGACTCCACTTTCATTAAATGATGTTTATGTAACGTTAATAAATTGGCGTCTTTCAGCGTGATTTTCATCATTACAGGGTCCGTCTATCGAAATTGGGCAATTTAAGCTAAACAATTTTGCCCCTGGGCCATAAATCTTGAACAATCTCCTTTAATACCCCAACAAGCTGACTGTCGGTAGTGACTATTAATTGGACACTTTCTTCACCCGAACCGATGGCAGCTTCTTCATTTCCATCACGAGCAAAAGCAAAGACCTCTACTCTGTCATAGTGTCTTAACTGAACGTTGCCTAGCTCCTCCATGATTTTTTTAGCTTGAGGATCATCCACTTCTGTTAATATTTGGATTCTTCTTCTAGTTCCCGCTTGTTTTATGACATCCCAAGGTATCATAGACAATTTTGGAACCATGATCTGAAGGGTACTTTTTGTTCTGTTTAACATGGCCTCTAGCGTTTGAACTACTTGAGTAATAGGTTGTGTTTGTAGGTAAGTCACTTCCATACTAGCTATGGGTAATTCTACGGCAAGCTTCTGTACCTCAGATATTGCAGACATCAAGCTCTTAGTCTGAGTCAGTCCTGACTCAATTCTATCAGGAATTGAACTGATAACTTGGTTAAGGTCGGTGGTTATTGAAGCACTGGTTTGTGTTGCCTTCGTATTAACTTCTGAAGCGAGTTTAGAGACTTCGTGTGCAACTTGATTTGATTCTTTTTCAGTTTCCGATTGGAAAAATGAAAGCGTTTCTGAAAGTAGAGTGTCAAATGTAGTGTAGTAGGGACTACTTACTTCACTAATTGTTGTTTCGATTCCAGTAATATTGTCTTTGAAATCCTGAGAAATCCCTTCCAAACTATCAGTGATCACTTGACCGAACTGGGTTGAAAATGTAGTGAGATTTTGATCAACTTCAGTAAATAATGCTTGGTAATGGTCTGTGATTGCTTTCTTTTCAGCTTCTAGAGCTTCCTTGCTATTTACAGGGCTTTCGGTAAGGAAATCGTGAGTTCGGTCGAGTACCGTGCTATAATTAGAATATAAAGAGGTATTGAAATTTTTACTTGATGATAGAAATGTTTCGAGTGTTTTTTGAAAATCCTGATGAAAACGTTCAATTTTCTGGTTTAATTGACTTTTCCCTGAGTTCACTTCAGTTTCTAATTTTTCAAATATATCCTGAACACTTGTAGTAAATGTTTTGGTTACTTCTTGAATCTTTTGCTCAGTCTTGGTCGTTTTTTCAGGAAAACTCTGGCCTACCTCGGCTATAAATGACTTCAAACTTGAAAATTCATCTTCTATATCTGCTTTTAATTGATTAATTTGAGTTGAGAACTCAGATCTCTGATTTGTTGCCTTCTGCTCTATTTCACTAAGGTGATCAAGACTTGCAGACCGAATTTCCTCTATGGTAAGGGAGGCAGCTTGGTACTGTTGTTTGATTGTCTCAATTGACTGAGTTCTCTTTTCCTCAATTGTACTTGGAATAGAACGGACTTTGTGTAATAATTCTTCTTTATTTGCTGTGATTTGTGAAAATATTTCATTGAGAGATTCAATAACAGTTGTTTTACTTGAATCTAAAAGAGTTTGAAGGTCTTGTTCTGCCTTTTGGAGGATTACAAGAAGGCCTTTCTTCTTATTCTCAAGAATGTTCGGGATAGTTTGCAATTTATCTAGATGGCTTGAGCTCCATGCTTGAATATTTCCTTCGATAACTCTTCCCAAATTCTGAGAAGCCTTTTCTATCCTCAAAACTAAATTTTCAACATTGCTTTTTGTTGTTTCCTGGAGTTGTGTTGAATCATTGTGCGTGTCTTCAGCGAGTTGAGAAAGTCCTGCGCTTGTTCTATTTGTGGATGTCTTCCAACTACTTGACAGTGTCTCTTTCAGACTTGTGAGATCAAATTGAGTTTTGAATGTTTCAAAGGTACTATTTATCTCATTACTAATAGACTCGTTAATTATATCTGTAATTGCTTGTGCTCCAGTTTCACTTGTTGTCTGGAACGCGAGTTGAAGACTATGAATAAAATTCTCTACTTCTGAACTGACTAAAGTTTGTAACTCTGCAGGGGTTTGTGCTACTTGATTTAATTTTTGCAGATTTGAGTTCAGTTCTTCAAATTCTTGCATAAGAATCTGGTTCAATTGTACACTCAGGGAGGAGGAGACCGTCGATACGAGAAGGGCAAATTGCTCAATAGTTGAGTTCTTTCGGGAAATAATGTTTTCTCTAGCAAATTGTGCGAAATTCAATATATTATTGATAGCTAAATCGTATGTTCTTTTTGTAGATTCAGACAAATCGTCCTTAATATTATCTAATAACTTTTGGACTTCTCTTTCCAGACCCCGAAGTTTAGTATTTATGTTCTCAGCCAATGATCCACTTGCTGCTTCAAAATTTTTAATCTGATCATCGATTAGTCGTTCGGTGCGAGTTTGGGCACTTTCAAATTCATCAAAGGCCTGAATGAGTATATTAGCTATGTCCTGAAAACCTCCTTTTCCCAGTGAAACTCGTTTTCCTAGGCGTTCTTTCACCTCAGTATTGATTTCAGTCAGTCTTCCTCTAATTTTATTTAGTTCCGCTTTAACTGCTCGATCAAACGTATTGAAATCATCTGTATGACGTGCTTGATATTCCTCTAGCTGGGTGGGGATATTTCGACTAAGTTCAAGGGTTATTTTTTCAAAATTGTCTCTCAACATAGACAATAGCTCTGCTGATGCTGCTGCTCGCTCTGATTCTTCCTTCTTAGCAGCTTCACTAACCGTTTCAACGTCTATTTCAAGGTTAGCTACATCCTGATCAAATGCCTCTGAAATTGTCTGGTTACTAGCCACCTTGCTAGAATTTAGTTGGTCAATGATCTTGGATATTTCAGCTTGAATTTTGGAAGAAACTTGATTTAAATGGTCAGAGATATAGTTTAAAACTGAAAACCGTTGGGAAATCTCTTCTACTCTAGTAGAAACATTTTCCGTAAGTGTTGATTGCATTTGGCCTAAAATCATGTTTGATGAGGATCCATATGAGGAAAATTCTTCATTAACGACATTTCGTAGATATTGTAAAGATTCTGAGAGTTTATCACTCCTTTCTGATTGAAATTCTTTCATTTTCAGGTTTAATTCATCCAAGCTAGTGGAAACATCCACTAAATTCAATTCAGAATCCTCAACGATAGTTTTTTC
>CP070760.1:667446-671969 GCA_020348965.1 Candidatus Heimdallarchaeota archaeon
AGTTCAATGTACCGGTTCAACATATGGTATTGTGGTTGCTCAACTACTGGGGGATGACATCCTAATTCACGAGCAATCCAATATGCCCGTTCTAATTGAACTGCAGGCCAAACTGAAGTTCCCCAGTAATGGATCAATCCTTGGTCAACGAGATCAGACATTGCATGTACAGTTTCTTCAAGAGGTGTGTATCGGTCAAACCTATGGCAAAAATAGATATCCAAAGAATCTAATTCAAGACGTCCCAGACTACCTTCAATCGATTCCATGATATGCTTTCTACTTAGTCCTCGATCATTTATGTCATTTGACATTGGCCAGAAGACTTTTGAACTAATCACAAGATCTTTTCGATTGTAATTCTCTTCTTTAATTATTTCTCCAACAATTTTCTCGGCTTTACCTCCAGCATAAACGTCAGCGATGTCAATGAAGTTAATCCCCAAATTAATTGCTTTAGTAATGCATTTTCTACTCGACTCCTTATCTTCAGATCCACCATAAGTTAACCAACTCCCTAGACTAATCTCACTTATTTTCAATCCAGTATTACCAACATTGCGATATTTCATTTTTCTACCTCTAATCCTAATTACAAATATAGTTTGTTAAACTCCTATTAATGAATTAAAATCTTCAATTCCTCTTGATTTATTAACTTTGATGGAGGACATATATTATAGATTTATCAAAATTAATGTTTATACTTCTAAGTGAGGATATTTAAAGGCCATTTACAGATATAATTGATAGAAACGATTTTACCTTTTAATAATTCCATCCGTCGATCTTTATTGAGATATCTCTGTTCTGGGGAATTCGTTCAAGGGGAATAAGCCCTCGAATTGAGATTTCTTCAGAAGGTAAGAGGCTGATGCAGTTGTCATTCCAATATACTGGGGTGAGGAAATCACCAGATGAATTATCAATAAGAAATACTCTAAGGAAAAAGGCTATTGTATTCGAGATGTTCTTAATTTGAACGATGACCTCAACATGCTCGTTAATTTCTTCAATATTATACGAAGTTTCAATCTTTGTTCGAGGGAGGGATCTTAAAGGACTCATATTGGCATGAGTCTCTAACGGTGTGTAGAACCATTCATCTTTTTCAACGAATATGTCTTCTTTCGAGGAAAGCCAATAGAAATTTCGACTTACGATTAAGGATTCTTCTTTAAGGATAAGATCTAGAAAATAGACTGTAGAAATATCAGAAAACTTAGGGATAGTTGTCACATAAGATTTACTATACTCATCTATTTCTATCTCTTTAGATTCCGAGAATCTCTCTACCAAATCCATTGTTAATACTTTAACACTAGCTGTTAAATTCTGTCTTTTTTTAATTGAGGTATTTACAACCCAAATTGTCAAATCATCATACGAGAATTGGATATGTAAGGGTTCGCACGCCTTCTTCGCTCCAAAAAAGGCACCATTAGTGTTGAGATAATAATCATACAGCTGCCAAATAAGACTTGGCCACGGACTATTCAACATCCAACCAATGACTCCTGTAGCTTCAGGATAATTTCGTGCATGAGCCTCAAACATAGATCGCCAACATTCGTACCCAAGTACCTGGGCAGTTTTTGTAAGGTCATGGAGTGTTGTTGGTTCTCCGTATCTCTTCATTATCGCCTCTTCAATAATCTTAGTGTTTTTGAACGCGCCCAAGCCAGCATGGAAGTTCCATGCTTCACTCCCGACTTCTTGCTGATCTTGAGGGAGGAATTTAAGCAGACTTTCATACGGAGGTATACACACGTCAGGTCCTGTCTCTGTATTGAAACTTTGTGCTACTCCTCTTCTTTCTTTGGAGTACCAGTAGATAGGAGGGACATAAGTATATGGCCCAGTCATCTTCACTCCAGTTTCTCCCATTAGATCTGTTGAAGCTGCCGTTGCACTAGAAATAATGGGGAGATTATCTTAAGTGTTTTTAAAAATCTCCAGATAGACTTTTTCTACTAGTACAGGAGGTGGAAAATCACTTCCATAAAACCACCCAATTAAACTTGGGTGATTTCTTAATCTGAGAAGCTGTGATCGTAACGATTTCTTTCCAACAACAAAATCTCCTTGTTTCCAATCCTTCCATTTTTCCCAATGACTACAACATACCCACCCAGGTAACACTAGGATCCCTTCTTTATCACATAGGTCCCAGAAATTATCTGATGCAAGCTTTCCTTCCAGTCGTATAACATTGAAATTTAGATTTTTGATTAGAAAAATGTCGTAATTATCCCGCCTTTCATCTTGGTTTAACATCATATCTGGAGTCCATGCGGCACCCCGTGCTAGAAATTCTCTTCCATTAATAGAGAAAATTCGTGACCCATGTTCATTAATAGATGATTTTATTTCCCGAATACCAAAATCTATAGTAGTTGAATCAGATATCTGATCGTTGACAAACACATCCAATTCTATCTTATATAATTCTGGCTCTCCCCACTGATAAGGCCACCAAATGCGTGGATTTTGGATTTTCAATTGTGAAAATTCTTCTGGTGTAATCTGGATCTCTTTATTTTCAAAAGGTTCAAGTTCTATTGATTTTTGGAACTCGATAGTCTCCATCTTTCCCTTCAAAATAGATTTAACTCTTTTCTCTTTTGTATTCACCAATGATAAAGAAATTATTAATTCAGTTTCTTGTAATGTTTTGATATCTAATTTACTTTCAATGAAAGGATTGTTCAACTTTACGGGGCCTGTAGAATAAAAAATAATTGGCTGCCAAATACCCATATCATCATCAGGAGGAAGTGGCGACCAATCCACAAAACTTATGCTCAAATCATCGGGATTTGGAGAAAAAACTTCCAATGCGATGACATTATTCTTCTCTGGTTTAATGAAATTAGTTACTCTAATATCATAAATTCGATAAGTGCCAATAACATAATCTGATCCTGCAATTCTTTTTCCATTTAACCAGATATTAGCCGAATAATTGATGCCCTTAAATTTTATCCAGTATTGGTTATTTTTATTATGGTTTTCAATTTTGAATTCTTTTCTAAACCACCAAGAGACTCTGTAAGGGCTGTCTTTAGGTTTATACTGGCTTTCGAAGTTTTGAGTTGTAATATCTGCCTTATAACCTGGGATAGACTTAAGATTGATCCCATAATATGGATTCTCATAGAGATTATTGGCGACAAGACCATTAACAACAGTTGTGGGAATTTCGACCTCAAACCATCCTTTTGGGGTGAAATTCGAGGTGGAGATTACCTCACCATATTCAGATATTTCTTTAGAAGATTGCATAAACCAATTCTTGTTGAACTCTAGTTGAAAAATCAATTTCTCATTACTCCATGATGCTTTGTACTTTCTCTCGTGAGCTGTTCGACACTCACCTTTCAAATTGGTGAACTTTAATGATTGTTACATAACGATATTCATTTGAAACTAAACCAATGGTTGTCAGAACATCTCCTACCCTCTGATTTCTTTCTTTTATTCGATACCACAGAGAACGTGGATCATAACCAGGAAGGATCGGTGTATCTTGACTTTTTAATCTTTTAATTCCTGCAATTTTCAGATCCATATCCTGTTCGTTGAAGGGAAAGATGATATCTCCTTCAGGGATAGAAAAATCTTCCATAACTGTCTTATATTGCCATATTTCTACATTTTTTATGGAACTTCTTTTCAGGGATGAATCAACAATCTTTACAATATTCTCTTTAAGACCATGAGGATCAGTTATTGCTTCAGGAGATATTATTATATCTGGAAGCTCCATGTTTAAAATATCCACTAATGGATCTATATCTTTTTCTGTGATTACGCGTTCTTCTATATTTTCGACTTCATAGAAAGGAAGATTTAAGAAATAAAGATTTTCAGAGGAAACACCCAAATATGCATGGAGCTCAATTGCTTCAGCTTTTCTTACAAGAGTTTTCAGTTGGAGTAATTCCCTTTGAGGGATAGTATCTAGTGAAACATCTATGTTATTTTGCTCACAGTAGTCAATAACATCTGAATTCTTCACATTGATATTCCCACTGACCATATTAATGATTTTAATGTAATTTTCATTTCTAACATAAGTTCGAATTATATCCCCAATTATTGCATCATCTCCAGGACGAACTGATATAACAAGAACTTTTTTATGTCGAGGGAATTTCTCTTTGTAAAAGATTTTGTCATTTATTCGATTTATCACTGCTTTTGTTAAGTCTGAAACCTTATAACCTTTCGTTTTAGCAAGACCTGATAAAAAATTGTTGTGAAAGTCCTGAAGATCAAGTTGATCTATTGGTTTATTGGTTTCAGTTGAAAGCCATATTATTGCCCGATTTATATCTATTCCCTCAATCTCATTCCAATCAATTTCGAAAAATAACCAAGGATAAGTTATACGACTCAAAGTTGATGCCGATCGTTTCTCTATAAGAAATGTGGTGTTTGAATGGGTTTGTAAAGCAGATGCAGGAACCAAAGGTGTTATTTTTCCTTCTATAGCTTCTCTGACAATCTGAGCCTTATGT
>CP070760.1:672069-676559 GCA_020348965.1 Candidatus Heimdallarchaeota archaeon
TTTGAAGTCAGTGGGGTTCAGTATTAGTAATTGAATCCTTTTGGATAAAGGCAATACTTTCTTGAATAGCCTCGGGTACCATACGAAGAATATTTAGAAGATTGAAATTAGTTTCCGTGAGCTCCCCTGCTCTACCATTGATATATGTCCCAATACAAGCTGCGTGGAAAAGTGATTCTGTTTGAGGCACAAATCCTGCAATTAAGCCAGTTAGAATATCTCCAGTCCCTCCACGAGTCATCTTGGGGGTACCAGTCTTATTGATTTTCAAATGCAACTTATCTGTTACAATATCCCAGTGCCCTTTCACAACCCAGATATTGGGGAACTTGAAAGCAGCTTCTTGAATTAATTTCGCTCTTTCATGAAACATTTCCTCTGTCGAGGGTAAAGAAATGTCGGTCATCATCTTAAATTCTCCTGCGTGAGGTGTCAAAATCGTTTTTGAGGTGACCTCCTTCATATCTAGGAGTTTTAGTGCATCTGCGTCAATAACAATTACTTTTTTAAATTTCTTTACTAAATTAAGCACCTTAGAGACAGCTGTACGAGTATCAGTATGCGTTCCTAAACCAGGTCCGAGAATAATGACGTCATTTTGTTTAATTAGATCAGTTGAGACTGAATTGTCTGTCAGGTAGGGAGCCGTATAGTCACGGATAATTAATTCAGGTGAATAAGATCGAATGGCTGTTGCAACTTTTTCTGGGGATAAAATAGTTGCTAAATCAGCTCCTGATTGAATCGCGCCCATTGCAGCAAGCGCAGGAGCACCAGAGAAAACTTCATTTCCTCCAATGACTAAAATTCGTCCATTATCTCCTTTTTTTGACCAAAGAGAACGGGGCCTTAGGGTTATCAAATCACCAGGGCCAATGATCTTTTCTGCTTCAGGAGGTACTCCAATAGGAATGACCTTCGTTTTCCCAGCATTATTCGAAGATAATCCTTTTTTATGTTTGTGAAATATTCCAGTCCAATCCGGTTTTATAAAGATATTAGCTCTTTTTCCAGTGTTTGGATCAACACCTGTGGGGGTATCTGCACTGATTACAACTGCCCCTTTTTTCTGCCATGTCTTAATCAAAGTTATTAATGATGAAAGGGGTTCCCGTAGATTTCCTCTTATTCCCGTCCCAAGTATCGCGTCTAGAATGAGTGAGGATGATTTTATTTTTAGATTTTCTAAATCCTTGACATTACGTAATTCATGAAGTTTTACAGAGTCTGACATTTTTTGTAAGATTTGCCAATTTTGGAGTGTTGAGTATTTTGTTATCTCTCGTCCCGATCCAACTAGATATAGCTGGATTGGTTGATTTCGGGAGAGATGTCGTGCAGCTACCATACCATCTCCACCATTTCCACCTTTTCCTGCAAAAATAACTATCTCAGATCTCTGCGTCGAGTTGTAAACCTCCCAAACAAGCTCAGCTAGACCTCTTCCAGCATTCTCCATCAAAAGAGTTCGATTCACACCTAGATATTCCGAATTAACATCAGCTATACTCATTTCAAGAGTTGAAATCTTCTCTGAATCCAATTTTAATCACCAGAGAGATTATAAGGAAGGTTTGTAAGAAGAGATTAAAAAAATCTTGCTACTGTAGTTAGTTAGATTCCTGAATTATTGAACCAAATCGAAGGATAGTTGTGGTTTGGACTTCCTATTTTACATTCTATTAGCAATTAATCTCATTTCAGGGATCCTTCTTCTTCCTTATCCAATAAATTTGTTCTTTCTTGCAATCTCTTCACGTAATTGGGAGGATCCTCCTCTTCGAGATTATTATGAACAGTCTGAACTTCCAGAAATCACAATTCAACTACCTGTTTATAACGAGTCACTGATTATACACCGTACCTTGCTAAATTTATCTAAACTATTGTATCCTCTTGATAAACTACGAATTCAAATTCTTGATGATTCAACGGATGACACATCTTCAATTATTGATTCTACTGTTACTTCTCTTAAGAAACAAGGATTTTCGATAGAAATAATTCGAAGGAATAATAGAGAAGGGTATAAAGCTGGTGCACTTGCAAATGGTTTTGAACATGGAGTATCTGAGTTCGTTGCAATTTTCGACTCTGATTTTTTAGTCAAGCCAGATTTTTTAGAGAAAACCATCCATTATTTTAAAAACAATGACGATCTTGGGGCAGTACAGACTCGGTGGGATCATTCTAACCTTTATTATTCATTATTTACCCGTTCCATGTCGATTGGACTTGATGGACATTTCCTCGTTGAGAAACCAGGGCGTAGAAGAAGAAATGCATTTATTACATTCAATGGTACAGGAGGCGTTTGGCGACGCTCAGCAGTAGAAAAATGTGGAGGTTGGTCTTCGATGACACTTGCGGAAGACCTAGATCTGGCTTACCGTGCTCAGATGGAGGGTTATGAAATAATATATTTAAGAAATGTGAGTAATTCCCAAGAAATCCCCCCCACAATCCGCTGCTGGATCATTCAACAAAGTAGATGGGCAAAGGGGTTCTCTCAAAACCTGAGGAAAAATTATCGTCATTTTTTAAGGAACTCCCAGAAAAAATCACGTATTCAAGGATCGATCCACCTTACACAATACTTTGTTCCCCTGTTAATAGTTCTAAATACAGTAACAAGTTCAATCCTACTGTATTTTCCTATGTTTCAGGGAACTACTTATCTCATCTTTGGATTGGTGTTTTCTTTGGCTACAATTCTGGGAATCATTGCTTATGTATTTTCAGTACTTCGTGCTAACCGGCCAATGAGAGATATTCTATTAATTCCGTTCTTCCTATTTTGGGGAGCGGCATTGGTAGTCAGGATGGGCCTAGGAACAATAAGTGGATTATGCAAGAAGGGAGGAGAATTTGTGAGAACACCGAAATTCAATCTTTCAAACTCTAAAAAGGGTATAAAAATAGATATAAGAGAGAGAATTCCATTGGATAAAGTTTTTATAGCTGAATTGGTCTATCTAACGATTCTCAGCCTTGGTTTAGTCAAAGGAATTGAGTTAGGAGGGATGTATTTATCACAGGTAGCATTTTACCTTTTTCTGATACTGAGTATGTTGAACTTAGTTGTCTCTGAACTCTTACATGCTCTTGCTAAGTGAAAATTACTGTCTCCTTAATCCTATACACGCATGTTTTTCTGGCAAACGATGTTCAGTACAAAAATAGCCATCACAGTAACTACATGTGAACCCCATTAGTTCTTTTTTCCCACAATGTTCACATGATCCTCTCGTTGTCGTTTTTTTAACTTTTGCAGGCGGAGGAATTATAGTAGGACGGAATGATGGAAATCTTATGGTATAATCCTGATTATAAGGAGAAGGTCTGATTTGTTCCTTCATAGGTTGGATTATGAAAACATACATAATTATTAAAGAAGCACCAATTGTCGTACTACCTAGGAAGAACATTTTTACTGGAGAATTTGAAAAGAATAGTACCTCTAAAATTAGGAGTATTACTGAAGATATTCCAATAATAAGCGCTATTTGTTCTTGGTGCCTAAGCCTATACAATTACAATCCTCCCAAAAGACCTAACGGATGAAATAACCATAAAACTAAGCTTAAGGAGAATATTAAGATGAAGGTTGTCTGATGCCACCTGAGAATTTTAGTACCGTCTAGTACATAGAACGGTAACATGTTAAACAACGCTAGGTCAAAAGAAAACTTACTTACAAGTAAAAAAACAACCATAGCCCAGTCGAGAGGCATAAAAGACGAAAAAACTAAAAAAACGCCTCCAATAAGGATGTTTACTAATGGTCCAGCCATTGAAATACGACCTGATGTGTCCAATCGATATTCACCTGACGAAACTACAACTCCTGGAGCAATGATCTTAATTGGTAAAAATATCGAGAACAAAGAAAATAGAGCAAAATTAGGATCAAGTCGAAATCCTGAAGTCAAACCATAACCCTGAGCTGTGAATTTATGGGAAAGCTCGTGAAAAAGAAAGAGAGGTATACTTAGGATACATAATACAACTATAACAAAGAACTCATCTAAGAAGAAAGTAAAATCACTTAAAAAATCTGTAAATAATTGAAAGGGGGAGATATATAAAGATAATTCGACTAGAACGAAAATTGAGGTGCCTATGAATAATTCCCGTTTTTCAGTTGAGGTAAATGAAAACATTCTGACTTACAGTCCTTTAGGTAATTATAAATCTCTTTACTTAGTTGAAAAACACTTTTTCAACCAGATTTTTCAATCTGATCAACCAACTTTTCCCATGTTCCAAGTTCTTGTTTAAGTAATTCCTCAATTGCAATTCTTAAAAAATGAGACCGAGAATCGAAACGCTCGAGACGGACAAAGTTGTCTATTAGAATTAGTATCTGATCAGGAATTTTGATGCTAATAGGTTTCTGACGTGTCATTGATGTTTTCACGCCCTCTTCTCAATTTAATTGCCCTTTTGTTCTTATTTTTATGGATTTTCCTATAGTATACAAACAGTTT
>CP070760.1:676659-681111 GCA_020348965.1 Candidatus Heimdallarchaeota archaeon
ATGTGCCCGAATCAGACGATGAATCGCCTTTTTTGAATGTACATACGCACGATAATCACTTCTTGTTATTTTCTCATAGAGGTTGATCATAGTACAACCAAATTTCATCCACCAAGAATCAGGCGGATAGATCAGGGCAAGATATTTTCTAGCATGAGAAATGCTATTTTCAATCAACTTCTCCATATCATGATAGCAACAGATCACACGGTCCAAACAGACCACGTCTGCATCTGGAATACGGGGTGCTAACTCTACATAATCGCCATGAAAGAATACAATTCTATCAGCGAATCCTTGACGTTCTGCCTCCTCTCTCGAGGCTTCAATATACGCTGAGGAAGCATCTACACTAATAGCCTCTGACATCCCATTTTTTAAAAGTTCATGTTGGATAGCCCCTACACCTCCACCAATGTCCAAGACTGTTTTCCCCTTAATATCTTCCGTTTTCAGAAAGTCAATTAATATACGGGTAGTTTTAGAAGGGCCCTTCTTGCGGTATTTCTCTAAGTCCTTTTGAACACTTTTCTGATCAAAAACAACTTCAATTCCCTGACATTGGCGACATTCCATGATGAATCAACATATTAACTATAGTTAAGAGCTTTATGTTTCGAATAATTTAATGGACTGCTTTGATTTCCACTACCTTCTTTATTTGAAGTTCCTCGAGTGCCCCTTGATGAGCATAATACGTGTAATAAAGGTCACGATAAGGGCCTTTGCGACTGATTAACTCCTCGTGCGTTCCTTCATCGAGAATCTTCCCATGATCCATGACGATTATTCGATCAGCATTCAAAATCGTAGACAAGCGATGAGCTATCACAATTGTGGTTCGACTTTGGAACACAGTGTGTAACGCTTCCTGTATCATATGTTCGGTATATGCATCTACAGATGCCGTTGCTTCGTCCAACATGAGTATTCGAGGGTCTTTTAGGAGGATTCTGGCAAGAGACAGTAATTGTTTCTGTCCTTGGGATAATCCTCTCCCTCGTTCTTGAATAGGGGTATCAAGACCTTTGGGAAGTAATTTTATGAAGGAATCTGCGTTGACCGCATGTATAGCCCATTTAAGTTCATCTTCTGAGGCATTCGGCGATCCTAACAACAGATTTTCTCGGATAGTCCCCGAAAAGAGAAATGGTTCTTGCAGAACATAGCCTAATTGATCCCGAAGACTGTCCGCATTGATGTCTTTCAAACAATATTTCTGATCTAAGACGATTTCTCCAGAATTATATTCATAAAAACGGGCTAATAACGACGTTAAGGAAGTTTTTCCAGCCCCAGTTTCTCCAACGATGGCGAGTGTTTGCCCAGCAGGGATATGTAAATTAAAATCCTCAAAAATGGGATTCTGATCATCATAAGCAAAGGAGACATTCTCGAAAGTAATTTCCCCTTGCAGGGGAGGACAGGGAATTTTTCCAGGTCGGATTCCGATTGGGACATCCATTAACGAAAAGATTCGCTCACCTGCGGCAAATCCCCCTTGAAGTGTGGCATAAAAAGTGCTGAGCGCAATAAGTGGTTGGAATAACTGTCGTAAGTAAGTGATAAACAAGAATAGCAAAGCAGGAGTTAAACTTCCAGTAATAACGGCATTTCCCCCACCAACCAGCAAAACAAAAAGCCCAAGAGCGGTTATAAAATCAAAAAAGGGCCCTACTGATCTGAAAAGGGTCCCCTGTTTTATGTTCACCGAAACCTTCTGAGTTTGGAGTTTGGAGAAACTGTCAAGAATCTTTTCTTCTTGCCCAAAAGACTTGGTAATCTGAATCCCACTAACTTGTTCTTCTACAAAAGCGTTCAGCGTTGATTCCGCACGCATTTGAAGTAACATTGATCTCCGGAACAGTTTTCTCAATGCATAGATTACGACAAATAATATCGGGAAGATAACCATTGAGAGGATGGTCAATTGCCAGTCAATCAATAGCATTGTTGTAAGTATAAGAGCAGCTCGTACAATTACAGATCCCAAATCAAGTAATGTCGTTAGAATGGTTCCCAACTGAAATGTGTCTCCACTTACGCGAGACATTATCTTACCTGTTTTATTTTGATCAAAAAACGCGATCTCATGTTTGTTGATACGGGAGAAGAGAGAAGATCGCAGATCATATGTTACAAGCGCTTGCATTTTTTGTGAATTAACTGATGAAATGTATGATAAAATCCATTCAACCCCAAGCAACACCAAATACCCAACTGTCATCAGAAGTATGAAGTCATAGCGTTGATCTTCAAGGGGTTTGAATAATTCGTCTAGACCGAATGCTAACGTTACTGGGGCAATTAATGAAATTAAAGCAGCTAAGATTGAGAAAACGATAACTAATGCTAAATATAATTTGTGATTTAACAGATAGGGGAGCAAACGGGATACTATTTCTCTTTCTGAATACTGTTTGTCATAATTATCTCCAAATAGTGCTCCAGCAAGGTGCCAAGCCATTTAAATCGCCTCCTGGGGACTAACTAATAGTTCTTCTGGAATTGATGGAAGATTCTCAAACTGTCGAAATATCTCGGCATAGTCCGTGTTCCTAAAATATAGATCTTTATGTGCGCCAATATCTAGGATTTTTCCCTCTCCCATCAAGATTACCACGTCCGCTTTTCGTAAAGTAGATAGCCTATGGGTAACGATTAATGTTGTCCGTGATTCTAACAAATTTCTGATAGCGATTTGAATTTCTGCCTCGGTTTTTGCATCAATAGCGGAGGTAGAGTCATCCATGATCAATATCGGTGGATTTATCATGAAAGCGCGAGCTATAGCAAGGCGTTGTCTTTGCCCTCCTGACAATGTTATCCCTCGTTCTCCGATAATTGTATCATACCCTTTAGGGAGTGTCATGATGAAGTCATGGATTTGAGCGGCTTTCGCTACCTGCATCATTTTTTCTTCTAACGCAGGGTCAACATCACTCCCACAACCATACAAGATATTTTCTTTGATGCTAGCAGAGAACAAAAAGATGTCCTGTTCAATCACTCCAATTTGTCTTCTCAAACGGTCAAGTGGATACTGTCTGATATCGACCTCATCAATCAGGATCGCTCCTTGCGTGGGGTTGTATAATCGCTGAATTAAGTTCTGTAGGGTGGTTTTACCACATCCAGTATGCCCAATGACTGCCACAGTCTGACCAGGTTGGATTGTAAATGATATATCCTTTAACACATCAGGTGACTGAGGGCCATATCGAAAACTAACATTTCTAAATTCAATTTTCCCCTCTAATCGTCTTTTCAGCTCGACCTCCCCGTCTTCAAGCTGTTGATGTTCAGAAATCACATTGAAAACTCTTTTGCCACCAGCAAATCCCATTGAACCCAGAAATATCGTGAAGCGGATAAATTCACTGGGACCTTGAAGTAGAAGGACTAAACTATTAAGAGCTATCACGGTTCCTGGACTAACCTCCCCCTGCGTAACTAAGATACTTCCAACAATAAATAAGACTCCCATAGCTAAATAAAGAATGAGGGTTGGATAATATCGAGCCGAAATTATTCCACGTTTGATTAGGATTTCCCGAACGGATTTTAGATCATCATCGTATTTTTGAAACTCCAGCTCTCGATTTGATAACGTTCGAAGCGCACGGATTCCTGATAAATTCTCTTGCAAAGTTGCTTGCCATTTACCAAACTTTTTCTGTCGTTCAATAGACACAGGGCCTAATTGTTTGCCATGATGGATCATACCCACAACGATTGGAGGAATGAACAGCAAGAAAATGGTGAATAATCGAACATCGAGCAAGTACATTGCCACGAGACTTGTAATGGCTGTGAAAACGGCTAATGAGAATGTTAGGATACTGAGTAACATCCACGACAATTGTCGAGAATCACTCGTTGCCATCGATAGAAGCTCTCCTGTTCGTGCCGAATCGTGAAATGACATGGATTTCGAATGGATGGACTCGAAAAACTCTACCTGAACGTCTCGGACCACTTTTTCGCTGTAGATGGCATTTATCCAGGCGCCAAGGACTCCGAAGAGAAGATTAAAGACGTACAGACCTAGAAAGACAAAACCCACAATTAGAACGGTGTTCCAATCAACATATATAGCTACATCAAAGAAATATTGTAGTATAAACGGAATGATTACACTTATCCCCGTTCCTAGAAATAAAAACAGATATCCAAGGATAAGGTGCCGTTTATGATTGATTATATGTCCGAAAATCCAAGTGATGAAATTCCGATAATAACTGGGAGAGAGAAATGTTTGTTGAGAAGTAGAGGTGTCAGTCATAGAAAAACCTTCATGTATTTAATGCATTTTTATTACTATCAAGCATCTGAGATTAGTTCATGTCCTCACTTAACTATTGTTATGTAAGGATCAAAGATTAGAACATATGAGGAGTTGTTCAAATATCTTTATATAACTATTGTTAACTATGTTATATTGAAAGAATT
>CP070760.1:681211-685655 GCA_020348965.1 Candidatus Heimdallarchaeota archaeon
TTTTGAAAAAACCTTTTAGCTTTCTAGTGACCTTATTCCAAAAGATGACCAAAGAGAAGGATCTATTAATTCACTCAGAATGCAACCAGGAGGGAATACACGACGACAAAAGGTTAACCACACACAATCTAACTCACAGAAGGGATGAGGAGTTTGTGAAAGACGAATTTTTGCTTTATTAAGTTCCCTTATCAACAGACGTTTAAGAGGGATCCGAATTCGTGAAGCATCCAAAAAAAAAGGCGAAGAGTCGGAACCCATTCCTGATCAATTCCCTTCCAGACCTCGACCACCTTATAAAGGCTTCTATTCCCTTTATATAGAGTATAAGACAGAGAGATTTCCGAAAATGACGAAAATGACCTAAAACTCACTCATAACTATAACTAAGGTCGGGAAAAATCCCTTCGCGGACTTCCCGGTTATACTCTTGAATTGCCTTTAAAATCTGTTCTTTCAGGTTCAAATACCGTTTAACGAATTTAGCCCCAAAATCAAAGTATCCCAATAGGTCGTACGTCACCAGAACTTGTCCATCGCAATAAGGCCCCGCTCCAATGCCAATGGTAGGGATAGAAAGAGAATCAGTTATTTTTTTTGCTACTTTCCATGGAATAGCTTCTAAAACCAGAGAAAAAATCCCTGCTTTTTCGAGTTGCTTTGATTCTTCCAAAAGGAGCCTGGCTGACTCTTCAGTTTTTCCTTGAACTTTGAATCCTCCAAATTTGTGAATTGATTGGGGAGTAAGACCCAAATGACCCATGACAGGTATTCCTGCATCAAGTATTTTTTTGACTGCCTCACATCTCTCACTCCCTCCTTCTAGTTTTACTGTTTCCGCATTACCTATCTTTACAAGTTTGATGACATTTCGGACTGTTTCTTCCACAGACACCTGAAAAGTTCCGAAGGGTAAATCACCTATGACCATTGCTTGCTTTGCACCTCGTGCAACAGCTTGAGTATGGCGAATCGAATCTTCCAAGGTAACAGGCAATGTAGTTGGATTACCATGAACTACCATGCCCATAGTATCTCCAACAAGTAACAGATCTGTTCCTGCCTCATCCAAAATTGATGCCATTACATAATCGTACGCAGTGAGCATTGTAATCTTCTCTCCCTTTTCCATCATCTCTAATATATCTAGAACGGTTTTCTTTTTCATTATTTCACCTCATAAGATTTCGAAAATGTTTTTATCATTAGCTATTTCCTTAAGTCTTGATGACATAAACACTAGGGCTTCCTGTAATAGTTTTTCGTTATTGAACTGTTTTCTTTCTTCCTTTAACTCTTTTGAACTCATTTTTCTGTATGTTTGGGCGAGCTGAAGCATTTCTGGGATAGCTCGGACAATATTGTTGGTAATACTCACATTTGCAGCCAGAGATGTTCGTGAAAGAGGATTAAGATCAACTGTGATGACATTTTTTTCAGACTTCCTTAGAGCCAAAGTGCGATCACCATCCTCCAGGGGGACAAACACGCAATCTGCGAGGGCAATTCCTCGTGAATCTACAATTCGGCGTTGATGAGAAATTTCCGCTATCGTTGATTGATTTTGAGGATCAATCCCAAATACTTCCTTAGCCCCAGCTTCTTTCAAAACTTTTTCAATTGCGATTTCTCTTTCCCGCTTCCTATAGAACAGATTGATCTCTAATGGAGCTTCAAGGAGTTGACTTAACATGACCAATTCTCTTGGACAAAGGACAGCAATATTACCATTTACTGATATGATTGGTTTTTCAGCCAATAGTAGCATGATTACTGCTAATCGTTCTTGATTCAGAGCAAAAGGAGGGGTTTCTTCTCCCAAAATGTAGTCAAATGCCTCCCCACGGCCATGTGCAATCAATCCTGCTTCAGCTACAATTTTCTGATGCATTCCTTCAATAATCTTCTCACGCGTGACTAAAGATTCATACCGTGGATGATCCTTTGGAACTTCAGATGAACCCACTATTTCCGCCTCAAAATGGTATTCTGACAAATTGTCTCCTTGTTTAATTGACTTTTAGGGATCTTAATATCCACTAGGTCTCTTTTATCATGATAAAAGACAAAAAATGCTTCCCCAAGCATGATTTGAGATCCTATGACTGTTGGGGGTAAATTTTCGATGCTCTTCTTTAACTGTGGAGACCAAAGCTTGACTTTTTTCGTAAAAGCTGCAGAGAGCTCTATGAAATTATCGAAATACGGTCGAGAAATTAGCTTGGAGATTAATTCACTCCCAGCATCATTAACTGCTTTCCTTTGCTGAGGATTAGAGAGAACCAATGAAGTTGAGAGGGACCCAAAATGAACAGTAGCTATTTTCCAACCAGGGGAATTTTTGAGTGGTATTGTTGAGCCAATGCCAGGAGCTCCCTCTTTCAGACGTACCTCCAAACCACCTTGGTAAAGACCAATAACATCTCCAAGGCCCGACTTAGTCAGTACTTCAGCTTTGTGAGCTACCTGAAATAACTCTAAATTTGGCAATCCTAACTCTAAAAGAGTATTAAGGGCGAATGCTGTTCCTATTGCACCTGCAGCAGAAGCACCATAACCAGAAGAAAGGGGTACTTCAAAATTATGGCTAATCCTTAAGTTTGATCTGTTGGTCTGTGGTAATAGTAATTCAACTACTTTATTTGTTACAAGAGTTTCGGACGGAGACTTTCTTACTCCATTAAAAAAAATCTCTATCTTAGAGCTTTTTATACACTTGATAGTTGTAGTAACTCCTCTGCTAATAGACACTCCTGCTCCCCGTGATCCCCGATATAATTCATTTTCTGCTTTGTCCTTGATTTCAAACAGGCCTGTGAGATGGGCAGCGACCCAATAAGAGACGGCCTGTGTCACAAACATTCCTTCGTTAATCTGGGTATCGTTCTAGATGACGAATTAAATCAGTAATAGCCGCATTGACTGGTGCTTTCATCCCTAATTGATGGCTCTCTTGCACAATAAAACCGTTTAAGTAATCGATTTCTGTTCGACGTTTACGTTCGATATCCTGGAGCATACTGCATCGGTTGTCTTTTGTTTTTTCAATAACCTTGAGGATGAATTCACGTGTCATGGAAAAATCCTCGTCAGGTACGTAATGATTTGCGAGGACTAATCCCTCCTCTATTATTTTATCAAAGATTCTCTGAATAGATGGTTTCTTAAGGATTTGTCCGTTTGGAACATGCAATAATGCTGCTAAGGGACAAATTGTGGAATTTGTCAGTAATTTCTGCCACATGGTAACTTGGATTTTTTTGGATTTTTTTGTTTTAAGACCTGAATTGTTCATTATCTCTTGAATTTTTGGCCCAAAACCATCTTCAGATCCATAAATACCCCCAAAAGATGTTTTACCAAATGCTACATGCTTTACGATACCAGGATGAATCAACTCTGCTGCTTCTGTTGTGATCGCTCTGAGAATTGGATTTTTTGGAAAAACTTGATGAAAAGCTTCCTCATTGCCCATCCCATTTTGCATTATTAAAATGGGAGTTTCCTCAATTATTCTCCCAGCCAAACTGTGTGCAACGACTGAGTTATCATACGCTTTTGTTGTGACCAAGATTGCATCAGGTGTTAAGACTTCAGGCTGAAATTGGGTTTCTGCAGGAAAATGGGTTAGTAACTCTTGATGACTTTCAATGATACGTAACCCTTTTCTTCTAATTTCTGTAACATGAGGGTCACGTCCAACAACTGCTACATCAAATCCAGAATATGCCATTCTACCAGCAAATAAAGAACCAATGCTACCAGCACCAAATACTGTGATATTCACTGATTATCTCTCCTTTTACCAATCTCTTTGGCAATGATTTTAGCAAGATGTTTCCCAATCATTTCCTTTGATCCCTGTAAATGGATGTTGGAATCACTTGCCTTAATAACAAACAATTCATTGGTTTTTGAGATAAAACCCTTTTCCAGTTCACCAACCCAATTTGCACAAACAATTTCCAATTGATGCTTCTCTAGGAATTCTCTTCCCTTTTTCAACAATTCATCCTTAGTTACCCCAACTTCAGCTTTATAGGCAACCATGAATAATCTAGGGAAACTCTCACGAATTTTTTCTACTATCTTTACAGTAGGAATCAACGTAATTTCTAAGTCGACTTGCCTAGAAGCCAATTTTCCAGGTTTATACTCTGGACGGTAGTCTGAGACGGCTGCAACTGATATGAATCCATCGTATCCGTTATTGGATAGTTCTTCATTGATTACTTTATACATATCTTGAGTTGAACGAACTATTTTTGTTGGAATTGGATAATTTGTAAAATCGAGGGTATGGCCCTCGCCTAAGATAAGTAAAACTTCAGAACCTAGTTCCATTAACGCTTTGGAAACATGAAGAGCGGAAAGTCCTGTTGATGGATTTGAAAGAAAACGCACATCATCCAAATATTCACGAGTAGCCCCTCCAGAAACTAGG
>CP070760.1:685755-690194 GCA_020348965.1 Candidatus Heimdallarchaeota archaeon
ATATGTGATTCAATCGGTATTTATTTGATGGATCCTTTAAAAAATTTGTAGCTTTTTGCTCAAAGAACCAAGAAGTGACATTTTGAATTTGATTTCCTTCCAAAATATCTAGTTCTTTGTTCAGAAATAGATGAAAATCACAATAAATATCGACCAATCGTTTATTTTTCCTTTTGTTTTTATTAAATTCTGATAATCTATCAGATAACCCAGATCGATGTATCAAGTAGACAAAATAAGCAAAAGCTTTAGCTGAATTATACTCATTTTTGGGGAATGTATTATTCTTTGTCACTTTATGCGGTGCTTCATCTTGGTATTCAATACCATAATTTTTTGGATTTTTATGTAATGCTGACCCTGGTAGACAAAGTAATTCATGAAAATAGATGCCAGTGGGACTCAGATTTAAGACAAAATCAACAGATTCTAGAAATTGATTATAAGTGTCACCAGGTAATCCTATGATGAGGGAAAACCACATTTCAACTTGGGAATTTTTTTCCCGAATCAATCGGATGTTCTTCTTATATAAGTTTGAATCAAATCGACGGTGTATTTGGTCTAATACCTGTGGAGAGGTCGATTGAACCCCAAAAGCAAATTCCTCATTTCCTAGTTTCATGATTAGATCTAATGTTTGTTCGTCATTGATATATTCTGGACTGGCTTCAAATGTTACAAGTTTTTTATGCACGTTGGCTTCAATGATAAACTCAAGAAGTTCTTTTGTTCTTCGTTTCTTTAGAAATGGATTAGAGTCTGTAATGTAAATAGTCTTGACCTTAGGATGATTGAATAGATATATAAAAGCGGGTTTTAATTTCTGGAGGGCAAAATATCTCATTTTGCGTTGTCCCCATGTACAATAAGCACAAGCGAAAGGGCATCCTCTCGACGTCTCAATTGCAGCCCTCACAGGAGTAGTACTTCCATCTAAATAGTCACGATATTCTTTGGTTTCATATGGTAGAGATAAATCGTTTAGTGATTCCATTGATTGTTCAGGATTCGAGTAGATTGAACCATTATTTCGATATACTAATCCTGGTACCGAATTTAAATCAGAATCTTCAAGGAATTTTTTGAAAGCGTATTCTCCTTCTCCAACAAAGATGAAATCGAGATATTTATGCTTCTCTAGAAGTTTTTCACCTATCCCAGTAACTTCAGGGCCCCCCAGTAAGATTAGCGAGGTAGAATAAACAGATTTTAGCCGTTTTGAAATTTGTAGTATTTTATCAATATTCCAGACATATGCTGTAAAACCATAAATGTCTGCCTTATTATTAAACAAATCAAGAAAAATCACATCATTAGGTGTATTGATCTCATACTGAGATATATTTATTGAGTATTTTTCGGCAATATTTTTGTCTTTAAGTGCATAGCTCTTAAGACTAACTGGTGCTAAGTTTAAATCCCTACCAGGGAAACTTATTGTTACTAATCTCACATTTTTATCGGGAATATTCATATTGTTATTCATTCTATTAGAGAATTTCGCCATTCCTCATTTGATGTTGACCTCCAAAAAATAGGTAGAAATGATTTTCTAAAAACAAAAGTACTGCTGGGAAAAGAGAGAGAGTAATAATTCAGCTTAGAAGGTAGTATTTCACAAATAGGTAATTTCTTGATCCCTTCTAACCATTTTTAACTCCTAATCGCAGAGTTATTGATGATAATTTAAATCCTTTGGTTATTATCAATCAAAATTCTGTTAAAAATTACAGAATTTCTAAAGATTTGTATTTATTAAGTTTCCACCCATATCTTACAGATGGGTGCTTTTAAACCTAAAAACATCGAGGTACTAACAACTTTGAAATGGATTTATTCAACTCGACAGATCTATATTTTTGTATATTATGAAGATTTGGTTAATTGTCAATAGATTAGTTTAATCTTGCAGTAAGTTTGTAAAACATTATAAAAATAGATCAATTAATGAAATATGGCTGAAAAAAATCTCTTACATATCATTTAATTACTTATGTGAATAGTTCTGATGAATTATGTCTTCAGGGGAAGAAACAGATCGACGATATTTACTTCGAAAATATAACAATAATAGAGTAATGATTGTTTCTGATCTTCATTTAGGATTTGAGGCAGAGTGGTCTGACAAAGGATTAGATACTAGAGAACCCCACTGGTCATATAAGATCATTGATCAACTTAAAAATGAAGTATCAAAGACTAATCCTAATCAGCTGTTAATACTGGGAGATCTAGAACACAGTTTCATCCACTTTAAGAGTTCTGAGAAAGACAAGGAACGCATATGGGTTTCTAACAGGTGGTTGAGAGAAAAAACATTACACTATTTCATGGAGCAGATTGTTAAGATAGATAGCCTAAAAGTAAGTTTAATTAGAGGAAACCAAGATACTTCATTTTTAAGATCATTAGAAAAATTAGTTAAGATATATCCACAAGGAGCAGAGTTATTTGGCCAATTGGGAGTATGGCATGGACATACTAGACCGAGTGCGCCTATCCTCTTTTCTTCTGAAATAATGCTCGGGCATGTCCATCCTGCAATTGAGCTCATTGATGAGTTGAAAATTCAGCATAAATATCCAGTCTTTGTGAAATTAACTGTTTCTAGGGAGGAAATTTTTCACATTTTTGATTTTCAATTAGAATTAGAGGAGATTGGGTTAATAGACGAGGTTACAATCACTATTCTACCTGCATATAATAAATTCTTGGGTGGATTTACTCTGAATCAGAGGAAGAAAAAATATCAGTCTTATCCAGTATTGTCACAATTGCTGCAACATCCCAAGCTAAGGATTCACCTTACTAATGGAATAGATTTAGGTTTATTGGCAGATTTGTAAAAAATTCAGATATTAATCCCAATATTCCCGCGTACGGGCAAAATCCGCCTCGTGTTTGTAAATTAACGCGAGAAGGTCTTCCGTATCTTTCTGAGGTGCTCTGAGAATCCTGATAGCTGTAGTTGGGCCAATACCTCGTCCTGCTAAAACGAATGCAGCTCGTTTCCCAAATGATAATACTAAATCAGCCGATTTCTTTGCTGTATTAAGATCTTTTTTCTCTTTGCGGGATAATTTTATGTTTCTTGTAATTGATTTTTTTAGTAATCCCTTTATGCTCGTATTATTCTGATGGACAACCGCTATGAAGCGTGAATTGCATTTAGGGCATTGAATGTCTTCTTTTAAACTCTCTACTCGTTGAACTTTTTCATATTTGCATTCGAGCCTCATACATACCAATCTTATCCATGTATTTCGAATCCTTTTTTCTACCTTCTCTAAAATGATGTGTGATGGTCTGATCTTCAATACATTCAGTGAAATTGGTTGAGTGGCTGCATATGAAAGGGGTGATTCAAACTGTTTTACTTCAATTTCTTCAAGGTTAAGTTTGCCTTTATGAAGCTCAGTAAAGAACTCCACCACCGCATTAACATCCATTTTCTCAAAAAGAATTTCATTGATGGTTTCTTCCCCTATTAACGTATCCTTATAGCGAGAGACAATTAACCTGGTCATCATGGGGGAACTTTCAACATCTTCAGAAACAGCACCAAATCGCTTAGCTACTTGACGGATTCTCCAATTAAACAAGTCACTATTACCAATTCTGTGCTTTACTAAAGGTAAAATGTGGTCAGGTTTGATAGATTGAAGAATCGGTTTCAGATTTGTTGGGCGTGGCAATGATAAAAAAATTGAATATGGATCAGAGCGAAACTCAACAGAGTGACCTTGTTTTGCACCAATAATAGAAGATACAAGTAGACCTAGTGTTTCATTTCCTTTCGATCCTAGAAAACTATGGAGGACAGCCTGCCTTCCAGCAGACTCGAGCAAAATCGTCTTTTTTGATGGAACTATTCCTAGCCTTTTGTGCTCATTTATGAAGGTTAGAAGTTCATCTCTTATCGTTGAAGGTTCCTTCTCAGTTATAAGACTATTATCAAATAATTCTTTTACTTTACTTGTTACCATTTGAGAAACAGGGATCAATTCCCCCTCCCATGTTGGAATAGCAGCTTCAGTGATCCCTTTAACTTGGCGAACTTCTACTCGATCTTCTTTCTGAGCTAGAAATTCCCAAGGGAGGCCATTCAGGATGAAAACCGCTCCTTTTTCTCCCCTTGTAGACACAAACGCCTCATCTAATTGTCCTACTCTCCTCTGTCTCCCAATGTCAATAACTGAATAGTTTTTCTTGGTTGGAATACTACTGAGATTGCTATAATAATATTGATATGCTTTACGCTTAATTTTTAGCGAAATAACTCCTGTATCTGGGTTTTTGTTTATATAAAAGAAAAATTTCTTTTTCCCATATTCTAATAAGGGTAAAAGATCCTTAGGAGTGAAATCTTTGAACGGAAATGTAGCTGTAATTATTTTCATTATTATTTTTACGGTGGTCTCTCCAAAATCGAGCAA
>CP070760.1:690294-694718 GCA_020348965.1 Candidatus Heimdallarchaeota archaeon
CTTTTTATCTGCTAATGATGGAACGAAACTGTACTATCAGATATGGAGACCAGAAACAACACCTAAAGCTATCATACAGCTCGTGCACGGATTAGCAGAATATGGATCGCGTTATATGAATGTAGTAAATGCTCTTATTCCAGCTGGATTTTGTGTTTATGCTAAGGACCACAGAGGCCACGGAAAATCGGAAGGTACACGAGGATATATCAACAAGTTTACGTATTATTTAGACGATGAGATCACTTTTACACAGCTTATCCAAGAACAAGAACCAAATATGCCAATCTTTCTTTTGGGCCACTCGCTTGGATCGATAATCTCAGTATTTTATGCATCGAAACATTCTGAGGATTTTAAAGGATTAATCCTCTCAGGAACAGGCTTCCCTGCTACAAGTAAGGTGAATCCTCTAGTTTTAGTGATGGCTCGGATCCTTTCTAGGGTTTGGCCTAAAGGAACGATAGGATTAGACTTAGCAGATGAAATCAGCCGAGATCCCGAGGTTGTCGAAGCCTATAGGAATGACCCGCAAGTCTTCAAGAAAGTAACTTATAGATTTGGAGCAGAATTGATAAACGCCGCAAAAAATCTCCCCGATGTTTTCTCTTCTATCATTATCCCCGTTTTAGGACAATCGGGGGCTGCTGACACGCTAATGCTGAATCCCTCCGAATTATTCGCTTTGATTACCTCGTCTGATAAAGATCTTAAAATTTACGATGAGCTCTTTCATGAGGTGTATAATGAGCTAGAAGCTGATCGTACAGTTGTATTAAATGATTTGAAAGAATGGCTTGAAGCTCATCTCTAATATCAATCATTCAATATTTACGTCAATTGACAATATTAAATTCACTCCCTGAGCAAAAAAACGAAATATTCTCAATAGTCGTATCAAGAATTCGTTCTAACGCCTCCTGACTATAAAAAGCGATGTGAGGGGTGAATACAACGTTATCTCTACTCAGTAGAATGTGATCTTTCACTAACTTCGTCATTGCTTCCAAATCAGAAGGATTGTAGACCATTCTCTTATCTTCAAGGAACAACTCTTCTCCTTCAAGGACATCTAAACCTGCTCCGGAAAGGATTCCTTGATCAAGAGCCTCCAGAAGCGCATCAGTATCTACAACTCCTCCTCGAGCAGTGTTGATAAGAATAGCTCCTTTCTTAATCAGGTGGATGTTGTCCTTGTTAATTAAATGATGAGTGTGTTTGTTATAAGGTACGTGTAAAGATATAATATCGGATCCTTCTAGAAGATTCTCAAAAGAAACATACGAGAATCCTAACACTTCTGCTAAAAACCGATCTTCTTCTATATCAAAAACAAGAACTGTCATACCAAAAGCTTTTGCAACTCGAATTACATGCAACCCGATATGACCAGCCCCTACAACTCCAAGTGTCTTCCCTTTCAGGTCGAATCCTTTCAGTCCTTCAATAGAAAAATCATTGCGTATTGTACGTAAATAACTCTTGTGAATATTTCGAGAGAGTGCAAGAATTAATCCAAATGTATGCTCTGCAATTGTGTTTTCTCCATAATAAGGAACATTCGATACAAAAATCTGGTGCTTCGTACAAGCATCGAGGTCAACATGATCGAAACCAGTGGAGCGAGTAGCAATAAACTTTAAGTTTGGTAGGTGGGATAGAAGTTCCTCAGTGATTTTAGAATAAATAAAAACCGATATAATTTCAGTATCCGAGATTTCGGAAACATTTTCCTTAGTAAGTGGATCTTTGAAGAATTTCAAAGAATGGCCTTCCAATCTTGCTGTTAAATAATCTATTTCCCAGTCTTTGATTTCAAAAAAGGAGATTTTCAACTATTAGCACCAGATAGAAGGAAAATATGATGACTTATTAAGACTGGTTATTATCATTGATTTGATCTTGAAAAAGGAGCTCGTCTACATCAATCACGGGTTTAAACCCGATTTGCATATAAATACTATTAGAGGTGGGATTGGCAAGATTAGTGAAGAGATAACAATATTTTTTCCCCTCATCAAGGATATTTTGGCACAATTTGGCAACCACTTCAGTAGCATATCCTCTCCGTCGAAAAGAGGGTGGAGTATAGACAGCATTGATGGTTCGGCCGTTCGGCGTAGAACCAGCTTTCTTGGCCATCGACACAATTTGATCGTTCACTCTTAGTATAAAAACTTCCCCTCGTGTAATCGCTTCTTTCATACGTCTTTGACTATTTATGATGTCTTCTTGAGACTTATGGGGCATAGCCTCTATAATAAACTCCTTCATCCATTCTATGAGTACCTTTGTATGAGATTGCTTAGCTTCCTCAAAGGTATTGTCTCCCAATGTTTGAGGATTGATACTTTTTAATTGGTATATTCTTTCATGCATGTTCAGAACAACCGATTTCTTATGCTCTGATGCCCATGCCCGAGCAAATTTCCATGCTCCTTCTTTAAAACCAAGAACACCTGGAATATTTTCTTCTTTTGTTGATAATGTATCTACTAGAACAGAAATAGACTCAAGATCATCGGTATATGAAAGAAGCTGATTATATGGAGGGGTGCGAATGGAAATTAGTTTGATTTCCTCATCTTTAGTAATTGTGATTAATCTGGGCCGCTCAAGGGAACCATATGCATGGATATTCCGTTTAAGAGTATTCAAAATTCCGAAGAGCAGATTATTTTTAGCTTCATGCTTCGCCAAGAAGGAGTAACACAACTCAGAAAAGTTGACAACATCAGAATAGAATTTAACATCCATGATTAATACTTTCCTTTGATGTATGGATCGAGGTCTTTATGACGTCTATCAAGATGATCCAGAATTTCGCCATTTTGCGATAAATTCTTTGGCTTCCTCTGCATACTCATAAATTTCATCTTCACCATGATAGAGGCGACGATTGATTAATCTTTCAATGAATGAGCTGATTTGAGTTAATTCGATCCTCTCATCCATTGAAGCTTCCTTAGAAATAAGCTTCTTCCACTTCTCAATCTGTGAGGTGAATTCTTCAATCTCAAAGGTGATCGTTGTGGCAAGTTTTCGTAAGCCTTTTTCAACTGTTATTTGCTCTGCTTGGGTGAGTAACCCCTGAGCCTTCTCCAAATCAAGTTCTAATAACGCCAATTTCGATTCAAGAAGATATATTGCCGCTAATAGCCAGTGGGATTGTTGAGCTTCTGCAAGATTTCGTAAATGAGCAACTAATTCTTTAATTTCAGTAAGTACAACTTTTTTTCCCGTTACTTCCAATTCATACAATAGAAGATCACCCAGGTTGAGCATCGCGTCGACAGTTAATTCAAACCAAACCATCTCTTCCTGAGCTATTTGCTGATAGAGAGAAAGGGCTTTTGATTTATCAGCTAATCTTTCACTTCGTTTTAAGGTGATAGCTTGCGATAACCGATATTTTTGGCTTAGTACTAACTGATCTTTGTTGTGTTTCTGACTGATCACTCCCATTTCTTTTAGATATTGCGATATAATCTCGGGTTTGATACTTTTTCCGAAGTATTTAATTAGGTTGAAAAGGACTTCAACAATCATTGAGTCTTTTTTTTCTTGTCGTGAGATTTCTAGAGCCTGTTCAAAGCAATCACGAGCTTTTTGATATTCACCCATCTCACTGTATGTTTGCCCTATATTATTCAGAAGTACCGATCTTCCTGCTTGGTTCTCAAGGTCTTCAAAGATTTTCACACTTTTTCGGAAGTTAGAGAGTGCTTTGTCAAGTTCACCCTTATAAATAGAAATAATCCCAAGAAGATTGAACATTTGAGCTGTTTCTTCTTGATCACCTATTAAATCTCGGATCAGTGATAAGCTCTTTTGAACATGTTCCTTAGCCTTATTTAATTCTCCCTGACTAAGATAGTAACCTCCAATTGACTTTAGAGAGCCAGCGATGCCTTTTTTGTAACCTATTTTCTTATTCAAATCAAGACTTTTTCTGAAATTCTCTACTGCTTTAGGGTATTCCCCTTTGTACTTGTAGAAAAAACCCAGGTGGGAATAGCATTCAGCAATCCCTCTGTGGTCTTTCAACTCTCTTCGTAAAGTGAGACTCTCCATTAACGGTTCAAAAGCTTGTTCAAAGTTTTGTTTATGGACATTAAGGATTCCTTCCTGAAGTAGTAACGTTGCTCTCATTTTTTTAATCGAATTATCTTCTCTGACATCGCAGGACTCAAGAAGATCTTTTCCTGTTTGGAGAAATTCAAAACCTTCTTCCAAGTTATGCAGCTTTTTATTTACCCTCACAAGGCTGATAATTGCATCTAACTCCCGTAATTGGTCGTTTAGCTTGCGACTGCGATTTAATAATTGAGTTGCACTATTTTTTGCTTCTTCAAAATCGCCCAATTCGATAAACCACAAAGTTTTAAGATGGAGAAGAGATAGATGTTCTTTATCAGACAGAT
>CP070760.1:694818-699185 GCA_020348965.1 Candidatus Heimdallarchaeota archaeon
GTAATCATTCATGTTAACAATTGAACCGAGATCGTCAATCAGTAAGTTCGGACCTAACATTGCTAGTGTTTCATATTCTGGCTTTTTTGACTCTGATAATTTGTACCGTTCATCTTCATAACTTATTATCCCTCCACATCCCATGGGACACCTTTTGCAACCATATTTTCGAATTTGGTACTTAGTTACATTATCAGATGTCAATTTAACACTTTTCTTCAAAGGAAAATCTCTATGACATCCTATCCAGTTTTTTACTGGTGCATCACCAGTTTCAACAGCTATGGCGGTTCCAGCAGATGTTCCCCACCTCCTATAGCTTTCTATAACCATACTACTTGGACTCATTGATCCATAGCTTTTAATTTTGAACCTACGTATCCAGGAGGCAAATGATGTGGATGCTTTAAGACCAGGTCTTAAAAGGAAATTTAGACCTTTCGTGATCCATTTGTTGTTCAATGACCTAAGTTCTCTCAATCCATCAGGATCATAAATAGGGATATTTTTTGTACCACGAGCAACAACAGCCTTAAGATTTTTCGAGCCCATTAATGCTCCAAGACCACCTCGGGCTGCTATTCTATCCCGATCGGAAACAATACCCGAAATAAGGACTAAGTTTTCTCCTGCTAATCCGATGCAAGCTACTTGAACGTGTGATCCATGTCTACTCTCAAGTTCTGCAATGGTTTCCCTACAATCCTTTCCAGCTAGATAAGGAGTGGAATGTATTTTGATGGAATCATTCGTAATGTTTAGGATTGAGAGGTCTTTTGCCTTTCCCTTAATGAGAATGATGTCAAACCCTGTTTTTCGTAGCTCTGGGCCGAACCGTCCACCTGAATTAGCTTCGCCCCATGTGTTGGTCAGTGGGGACTTACCAGCAACAGTGAACCTTCCAGAAAATGGAACCGTGGTACCACTGAGAATACCTGTAATAAAGCATAGGATGTTCTCTGGTCCAAGTGGATCTGCATTAAGAGGTATTTCTCGAAGGAGGTATTCAGCTGCCAGTCCCATCCCTCCTAAATATTTCTTGAAGATATGATCTTTAAATGAATGGGACTCGACGGTTATTTTGGACGTTGATAGGTTTACCATGCCAATTTTGATTGAATTATTGAAATTGTGCGTCATTTTCTCACCTGTTTTGAAACATACTGCTGGAGAATTGCAATCAAGACGGACTAATTGTATCTGGTCATGAATTGATAATAGATTGTTATCTTAATCAATCTTTCCCACAGTTTCATCATTAATGAAGAAAAGAGAAGTGTTAAAAGGAATAATAAGGTTTTTATCGTGTACATTGTACACTAATCCTTTTATCCACAAGAGCTCAATATTCCGAATGTTTCTAGCAAATCAGATAGCATTTTAAGTGGTTTTAAATCGAAAGGCCTTTTTAAAATATATAAATAGGAGATTGGTCTATTTTGAATGAATTTCTATTTTGGATTTATTTAATCAACGCGATTTTTCTAACTATTCACGAAATAGAGTCTGCTTACTGGCAAGAATGGAAAATGTTCAAATTAAAAGGGGGAATAACAGGTTTTTTGATTTTACATTTCCCAGTATTATTTTTATTTTTGTACGGATTAGTTCTTGTTTCCCAACAGACCTTTGAAGGCTACATTATTTCGTTGTTATTGAGTTTCACAGGGATTTTTGCTTTTACAATCCATATGTACTTCATAAAGATAAAAAAGCGAGAAGAATTTACCATGCCCATTTCGGTGTTCATTCTGCTTGGTACCTTAGTACTTTCATTAGCACAAGGAATAATCACAATTTATCTATTAGTCTTACAAGTATAGCTTCAAAAAGAAGCAATCAGAAATTAGAAGTGGAAGAAGTGCTGAATAAAATGGTTCATGCTTCAGATGGGCTCTTGATTGACCAAGAGGGAAGAATTGTCCTTATTCAACGCAGAAGCGAAACATATCTGGGATTTTGGGCTATCCCAGGCGGAATGGTCGAAAAAGAAGAAACGATAGAAGAGGCTCTTGTAAGGGAAATGAAGGAGGAAGTGGGTGTAGAGGTAAAACCCAGAAAAATCTTAGGTGTTTTTTCTGATCCAGATCGTGATCCAAGAGGACGTGTGATTTCTACCGTTTTTATTTGTGATTATGAGGGAGAGCTGAAAGCAGGGTCGGATGCTGGAGCCATTAAGCTTTGTACGGTTGAGGAAGCTCTCACTTTAAATCTAGCCTTCGATCATCACTTCATCATAAGATGCTACCAAAATTGGATTGAAAAAAAGGGTTCCTATTGGTCTAATAAGAGTATTTGAGAAGAATTGAGGAGTTTGTTTAACAAGTATTTGAATTGAAAATACACAAGGAAACAAATACTGATTTCATTACCATAAAGAAATAATTATAATACCAACCGTTTAAATCGATTTACTTAATTGATCGAATTTTTCCAGCAACCAGAGAATATGAAGTGCCAAGAAAACAAAGTCAAAGCACTAGTTAATAGTTATTCAACATGGCAGCATATTATTAGTGATTAGAAGATCGTTCAGTACTTAATCGGTGAAAAGGACATGGATTTCCTAATTGATACGAAGTGGATTTATTACCCTAAACAGAACAAGTTGGTAGAAGACGGTAGAATACTTATTGAAGGAAATAAAATAGTTTATTCGGGTCCAAAAAACGATTCTCAAGCCATTTCAGCTAGCCATGACCGATTCAACTATTCTCATGGAATTGCTACACCGGGCTTCGTGAATGCGCACACACATTTACCCGAGATCTTATTAAGGGGATTGGTTGATGACAAAGATTTGCATACTTGGCTCGATCAGATGTGGAAATATGAGCCAAATATGAGCGCGTCTGATGCATATTGGGGTTCGATGTTAGGAATAGCAGAGATGCTTGCTTCTGGAACAGTTGCATTCAATGACCAATACTTCTATTCGAATCAAATGGCTAGGGCTGTAGATAGCTCTGGAATCAAGGCTTTCCTTTCCCCAAGTATATTTTATGATGGGAATCCAGAAGCAAACTCCATGGAAGAGGCCTTTCAACATGCACAAGACACATTCAAAAGCTGGAATGGAAAAAACAATCGCCTATGGATCGGCTTTGGGCCACATGCACCATATACAGTTGGACAGGAATGGTTTACTCGTATAGCAGATGAAGCTAGGAAATTAGGTACATCATTACATACTCATTTTAATGAGACTGAAAGAGAAGTTCAAGAGGCGTTAAAAAAATGGGGAAAACGGCCAGTAGAAAGAATGGAAGAAATAGGCGTCCTTGATACCATCCAAAGTGCAGCGCACTGTATTCATTTATCTGATCAGGAGATTGAGTTACTCCGTAAGCATAACATCTCGGTCCTCCACTGTCCAAAAAGTAACATGAAAATAGGTGCAGGCCTCGCAGATGTACCAAAACTCCTGAAATCAGACGTCAATGTCTGTTTAGGAACCGATGGTCAGGCAAGCAATAACAAACTTGATATGATTGAAGAAATGGCCTTTGAAGTCCTAATTCACAAGGGTTTTGGACGAGACCCTACATTGATCCCCTCTCATGAGGTCATACGTATGGCAACTGCTCAAGCTTCTCAACTCTTCCCCAAAGGTGTTTATTCTGGAACTTTAGCCGAAGGGACATCCGCAGACCTCACAATCATAAATTTAGATTCGATTCAAACAACTCCAGTTATAAATCCAGTCAGCCATTTAACTTATGCTATTGGACGAGAAAATGTAGAAATGACGGTTGTTGATGGAACCATCTTATATCTTGATGGTGAATTTCCCACATTAGACACAATCGAAATAAAAGAAAAGGCAGAAAAAGCAATAGGAAATATTTTAGACAAGACAGAGTCTGAAAAAACATAGATAGGTCTTCATATTCAAACATAGGAGTTAAGAATTTCTTTCATTCAAAACCAGTAAGGAACATCAAAATTCCTACAAATAATCCTGCAAGAATCGTTTTCAAACCAAAGACAAACCAATTTTGATGAGCTATACGTCCTAAAAAAACACCTAAAATGAATAAAAGAACAAAGGCTAATGAAAAAGAGAAAATGTAACCAATCTGTATATCAAAAAGCCCAAATTGTACTAAAAAAAATGGAGATAGAATTAGAAATCCAAATATAAAAGGACTAAATCCATCGACAAAGGAATTAATATAGGACACAATTTGTGTAGCCCTTGTATATGCCGTGTCATTTAAATCAGTAAATATTGTGGACTCTAACTTTTTCTGCTCTAATGCCTGTTCTGCTTGTTCTGTGAGAAAAGCGATCCAAAATCCCGAGATTCCGATTGCAATAGTCGCTCCTATTCCTGGTACAATAATATTCTTTGGATCTTGATGACC
>CP070760.1:699285-703617 GCA_020348965.1 Candidatus Heimdallarchaeota archaeon
GGTGATCGCAAAATACGCCGTTGAAATAGCAAATAACAGCGGTAGAAAGACTGTAAAAGAGACAGATATCACACTTGCAGTATCAAAAGTATGAAAAATCTGATCACCAATTTCTGGGGAAGCCATCTTCTTAAAGAGATCATTTACTAACAGCTTCCCCCCTCCTTATTATTTAGAGGAGAGGGTATAATAGAGGACGATCTAAGTCAAGATTGTTTCGATAACTACTAGATTTTACCAATAAAGAATAAGTGTGATGCTGGGGCAGAACCCGTCCTTTTTACCTTTTTTTTAAACTTTTCCCCTTCTTCCTTTAATTTATGGAAATCAGGATGCCCTTTCAATTTCAATAATCGTTCAATATCCTGGTCAATTTCTTTAATTGTAAATTCAATAATTTTTTTATTTTTTGGGTCGTCACATTCAAATTTTTCTTCACAAAACAAGCATTTCACATAGTGAGTGGATTCAACTATTTGTAGCTTCTTCAATCCCAAATTCTTGACAATAGCTTTCAACTCCTCTTTAGAGAATGTAGTATTATGAGGAATCCCAAGTAATGTATCTATTCTTGAACTCCAGTGGTGCTGGAGTATATCACTATGTTGTGCTTCAGTTTGAGTACCGTCATAAAATGGTTCTTGTATAAGTAAATAGCCATTAGCTTTCAAGACTCGCTTTATTTCCTTAAAGACCTTATCAATGTTTGCAAAATGATGAATAGAATGAGCAATTGACACAGTATCAAATGATTTGTCTTTGAAATCCATTTTCTCAGCATTCATCTCAAAAAATTCAACAGGATCTTCAGAAAACTCTTTCCTTATTGATTCTAGTTCCTTGAATGAAATATCAATACCCACAAAAGATTCATAGTCTTTCAGTGTTTGAATCAAGGTCGAGATAAAGCCCCCTTTTTCAGTTCCGACATCTAGAACTTTGCCACCAGAAATGATTTTCAACCTATCTGCGATTTCTTTAGCACCAGAATTTGATAGTCCTTTTGGGAACTCATCCATCTATTTCTACCTCAAAAGACCCTAAATAGGTAACTCATCGGTACTGAATCAACAAAATAAGATGACGCTTTCAGGCAATTATATACCAGTGAATCCAAAATAATAACGAATATTCTTCCGTAATCGATTTATTTATAACCTCAAAGCCCCTATGATTGTACAAGGAATGTATTAGGTTTTTACTAATTTCAAAAGGATCTAATTCTATGAAGATCTACAAATTTATTATTGCAGCTTTTCTCGTTTTTACTGGTGTTGTACTTCTAATCCTAGTAATAATTTTAAGAGGAACAAACGAACCATCAAGTTCTACAGATTCTGATTTTCCTTTTATTGTTTTTATCCCAATCTTCATTGGAGCTTTTGTTCCAATAATTGCTGCAATAAGAAGGCGACGTTAAGAATAGAAAATTTTCAATTACTTCCTTTTCTCTCTGTTTGCCAAGGAGGATAAACCTTTATTCCCCACTGAGACAAGTACTTCTAGCTGATGTAGTATGTCAAAGATCAATATAAAACCCAATGTATCACCATTTCCTATGCCAATTGCCATCATAGGAGCACTAGTAGAAGATCGTCCTAATTTCATGACTGTAGCGTGGTTCAATCGTCTCAATGGAACCCCACCTATCTGGGGGATCGCAATGGGGAAAAGAGCTTACACTCTTGAGGGAATTCGATCAGAAAACGCCTTTAGTATCAATATTCCAGCAAAAAACATGGTAGAAAAAGTGGACTATTGTGGAATTGTTTCTGGAAGGAAGGTTGATAAGGCAAAGCTCTTCAACATCTTTTACGGAGAACTTGAAACGGTACCGATGATTCAAGAATGCCCTTTGTGTTTAGAATCTCGTGTCTACCAGATTATTGAATTACCAAGAACTACTCTGGTACTTGGTGAGGTTGTTAATGCTTACACAGAGGAAGAGTACATGAGCGAGGGAGAATTGGATTCACAAAAGATTAATCCATTCACTTTTTCTCAACCTGACAACAAATACTGGGGACTTGGCGATATGGTCGGTGATGCCTTCGCTATCGGGAAGACGTTAAAAAAATAATCTTCTTTGGGGTGGAATCTCCCCATTTTATAGTGATTTTCACAGTTTTTCCTCTTTTCTAGCCCAATATTCCTTCAGGGTTATGAATTAGACCATCGACATGTTTTAAGACGAGTCGAACCAATGAAATATAAAAATCAAATATGGGGAATGACCTACTTCTTCATCTTCTTTGTAGGGTATATGATTAACGCTATTATGGATAACATAATATCTCCTCAATTTCTATGGTTTCCACTCTTAGGTTTGGCGAACCTAATCATTGGACTGACAACTGAACACTATCATTTTTCGAAAAATGAGTTATTCGCGAGAGCAATTTTGCTGTACTCGATATTCTTGTTAATTTCAACACCATTTCTCATTATTTTTACTATTATCGATCCAAACCTTCTCAATTATAATTTCATAGCTTTGGCTTTGGCTTTAGTCTTAGCATCCATAAATGCTTCCTATTCAATTGTCCAAGCAGAGAAGAAGGTAGTACGAGCGTGACTGATTGGATTAATGGAATAAAACAGGCAGATCCAATTATCTTTCATCCCAAACGTTTACTGATCATGAGTTTACTCGTTGCTATTGGATCGTTAACTCAAGGAGAACTCAAGAAAAAGTGCAAAATAACCTGGGGGTCAATAACAACTCATTTGAATCGTCTTCAAGACGTAGATTATGTTGCTCAACGTCATGTGATATCACGAAAAGGGCCACGAGTACTTGTCGATGTAACCTCAAAAGGAATAAGTGCATATAAGGAGACACTAGCTAATTTTCAACAGTTTTTAGGTAGGATGGAAAACGAGCTGGTAGAATAAAAAAAGGGAGGAAGAGAGAGTGAGCCTTAGAGGTTTAATTGCTCCCTACTGAAAATTCTGAAACATCAGTTCGAACTTCTATATTCCCATAGATACTCTCGACTTCAATATCCACAACATAATAACCGTTCATTAATACTCCGAGGTTTGTGGAATACTCACCATCTTTTATTTCAAAAAGTTCGAATGATTCAACTAATGATTTCTCATCAGAAGTTTCCACAATAGAGAGGTTCATACTCATTCTACTGACAATATGTTCATCAGAGGGTTCAACAGATATGGAATAATTCCAACCCTGTTCTCCCTTTACAAACGAAATGTCAATTGAAAGAGTATAGGAGTACCCCAGAGCATTAGCAATAGCGTATGAGATCTCCTCATAATTTGGAGGAGAGGCAGTAATGATAGTGCCATCAGTTACAACAGTAGCTCCATCAACATAAATTCCACCCGCTGCCGTGAGATTAACAACAATAGAACTGTGGGTAGTAAACTTTTTACCATTTATTAAGCCAGCTTTCGCTTGGACAAGTGTTCCATTCCCTACTCCTGCAATCACTAGCCCTTGATCATCTGCATCGTTCAGAAGACGTTCTACATGCTGATTTGCATTGAGTGCTGGTGCTAATCCTCCTCCAGGGATAACTATCGCATCATAGAGAGTTATCTCGTTAATGTCTGAAATAAGAATATCGGTCATGATTGAACTTTCTGAGGTTGTCTGATTTTCAGATAATCCTGCAGTAATCACAGTCCCACGCCATTGGTCCAGATATTCCTTCACACCGAGATAATCACTTTCGGAATACCCATCAGCCAAGAAGAAAACGACATCCGCACCCCTGATGGACATTCCTTGGTTGAGGGTGGAATTCATTGAATCAAAGTAAAACCATAGGAGTACTTGACCAAGAAATGTGAGAATAAAAAAGCCAACTAGAATTATTCTTAATGTTTTATTCATTACTTTCACCATAATTCGACTTATAAAAAAAAAGAAAAAAGGAGGATTAGCGTCTATTCCATGTTACTCAGTTTTTTCGCACCGAGCGAGAGCATCACTATTGCAAGAATCCATTGAAAACCAGTGTAGATTACAGCCACAGGATAAAGCGCGTCCACAATAGCAAAAAGATCGTACAATATATTGTCTAATGGGATCAATAAGGCAAAGAACGAAATCATAACTACGAAGACACAGACTTGGATGTTAATCATGAATTCACCCGATTTATCATGAAAAGCAGGATTTACGAGAAACAACCCAAGAGTGAAGGTAGTAGCTGCTGCAGCAATCAGGACGGTCAATAGAACATTGACAACTAACACCTCAAGCGTTACATTTGGGACCAGCAAATTGACTGTAGTTTCAACAACGAACACGATGGGAAGAATGGTAGCAATATATTGTAAGAGCTTAATTTTGAGGTATTT
>CP070760.1:703717-708033 GCA_020348965.1 Candidatus Heimdallarchaeota archaeon
TATAAAGGGTAATTTTTTTCTGTTGGATGCAGATCGCATCATTACGTGCAGGTATGAACGTTTTATTGGGATAGGATGCCCTTAATCGATCAACCAACCCGATTTCAGTTCCGATGATGAATTTCTCTGCTTGAGAATGGTGAACTTCTTTAATCATGCCACTAGTGGAGCAAATCTTATCAGCGAGTAATTGAACTGATGGATCAACTTCGGGATGTACAAGAATTTCAGCATCAGGATGTTTTTCTTCCATGTTCTTTAAATCAGAAGCTAAAAATTTTTGGTGAACATAACAATATCCAACTTCTGGAAAAGGGATGATATCCTTTTCAGGTACATGTTTTTGGATGTAGGATGCAAGATTTCTGTCAGGTCCAACCAAAACTTGCCTTTCATCAAGTTTTGAAATAATTTTAACTGCATTTCCCGAAGTTATACAAATATCTGCCATTGCTTTTGTTTCCACTGTTGTATTCACGTACACTGCAACAGCAGCATTTGGATACTGTGCTCGAAACTTTTTCACTTTCTCTGGTGAAAGCATGTGGGCCATAGGGCATTTAGCTTGAGAGGAAGGAATTAAAACCTTTTTATCCTGGTTTAAAATGGCAGTAGTTTCTGCCATGAACTCTGCACCTGCAAATACAATGATTTTATTCTCTAATCTCTTTGATTTCCAAGCTAACTCGAAACTGTCCCCTTTAAAATCCGCAAGTTCTTGTATCATTGGTTCCTGATAGTTATGTGCTAGTAAGAGGATATCTTTGTACTCTTTTAGCGATTTTATCTCTTCGATAATATCTGTAGACAATTTTTTTCTCTCTATAAGCTTCCATAAGAAGATTTTCTGTTTTATAGAACCTGAATTTGAATAAATAGACTAAACATAAAAGGAATTGAAACAGGTCATTTTTACGCCCGAGAAGAGAATTTGAGAAAATAAAGAAATAAATTTCTAAGGAAAAATTACCTGTATTTTTAACGGATTGCGTGAGATATTATGAAAGTGTCATGTCTTGTATCAGGAGGGAAAGATTCAGTTCTTGCTTTATGGTTTGCGCTGCATCAATTTGACGTTATATCAATTCTAACTGTTAAGTCCACATGTCCAGATAGTCTTCTATTTCATATTCCAAATTGCGAACACGTATCGTTGGTAGCTGAGATGTTAGGCCTCCTTCATCAGACTATTTGGATCGATAAATGTAATATTAACGACGAGGTACGCAGTCTTAAAGAAGCATTGCTTGAATCTGGAGCAGAAGCAATAATTACAGGAGGAATCCGGTCAGAATTTCAACGAATCAAGTTCAATCGTGCAGCCCTTCGTGCCAATTTGAAATGTTATAATCCTTTATGGAGATTAACTCCCCAAATCCTGTTAACTCAATTACTTGAAAGTAAATTTGACATCATTATTACATCTGTTTCAGGTATGGGTTTAAGAAAGGAATTTCTTGGAAAAACAATCACCCCGGAGCTGATAGAAACAATTCAGCAGACTGTTCCAGAATCAGAATTGACAATTATTGGGGAAGGTGGTGAGTTTGAATCATTCGTATTAGATGCTCCATTTTTTCCTGCAAGGATAAAAATAATTGAATCGAAGATACATTGGAATGAATTTCGTGAAGAGGGATATTATGAGATCAAAAGAGTAAAGAAAATTCCTAAAAAGTTTTCCCAAAAACCTATACAAACTGACTAAATCAGCACATACAATTGATCTTCCCGTGTGAACATGAGTATTGGGAGATGGGAATTCGATTTGACCGGAATCACAACAAAAATTTCAGCAATACTCAGCTTTTCTGCCATTCCGGACGGTAATCAGCTTCATTGCAACGGGAAGGCCTCTGCTGACCGATACAATAGCAGTCCTTGTCGTGATATTCCAATAGTCTTGATATTACCATCTCGAAAATCCAATACCACAAATTTCAGATATAAGTAGCATAAATAAAGCAATTTCTTCCATTTCTTGGTTCTCATCAGAAGCCACAAAGACTACTCCATTTCCACGTTTTAATGGACTCATAATTAGAGCAAGAATTTCATCTTGAGTCTTTCCCAAAGTCCAGAGGTCATCCTGTTCGAATCTTTCACGAATTTTTGCTTCTTCTATGAAATTGGTAAATTTTCTAGGAATTTTTTCTTTAATAAATTCTCTTTTAGGGGGTACAATTAAGATTGAACCAGTGTTTGGAATGTCAAAAAGCTCTGAAAGCTCTTGGAACTTTGTTTCAACTTGCGTTAGATACTCCACAATACTTAACCATAATAAGGCACGTAATGCAGGTACTTGATTACCGATCGGCCCAATTAATGACACATGATTCTCCTTGATGTGACATTCCCCTCCTATTCTCACCGATAAATCCTCAAGAGACTCTTTCAAAGCAGATAAGCGATCTAACGCTGTATAGATATGGATAAGAAAGTGGCTTTCATCCCCTGGGAATAGTCTACAAGTGATACTCAATTCATTATATGGTAAATCTGAGTTTTCTGGAATATTAACTACAAATGGGGCTGTATCAAGGATAATAGGAATAGAAAGAAATTGATATTGATAACCAGCTACTCTCGCTTCATCCAATCGTGTTAAAACTTCAGAATCGAAGGTGGGAACAGTTGTGACTACTCCAGGAATTTCACGAGCAATAGGTTCTTGAATCTCTTGAGGAATAAAATCAGGTTCAGCAGCTAATTCAATACCCGTTTCTAAATCAGTTACGGATGGAATGAGTTCAGGAGTCTGTGTTTCACTAGCTAATGGTTCAGATTCAACCAGTAGATCTTCGTGATCTGGTGTTACAACGGGAGTCTTTTTGATGACTGTAGGTTTTGTTATTGCAGTAGGAGAAGGAGCAAGTTCTCGTAATTTTCGCATAACTTGAGTAGACATTGTTACAATAATATCTTTTCCAGGTTGTAAAACTGTTGATAACAAAATCTCTTTTTTAACAAAATCTTCCTCTGATTTGGGAAGTAGCGATATTGAATGAGCAATTTCCTGTGCTTCTTCGTTTGCAATGAATTTTCTCATCTTGGAAGCATTGGATTGATCCCCAAAAACACGACTAACGACATCGTATATCTTTTCACCAGGAGAAATAGAAAAGTACTGCCTTTGAGGAGAATCTAAACCAAATAATAGAACATTGTTATTGTCTTCTACTTGAGGAAGAGGTACTAAAGATAGAACTCTAGTAGTTCTAGACTTTTCAACTATTTTTTGAAGTTCTATTACGTTATTAGGATCTACTAACTGTAAGTTCGAGGCAATCTGTTGAACTCCTAAATGTAAATCGTGGGCGATCCCTGTTAATAAGACTAACGCCGATAATATGCCCTCAGATGAACGTGGAGTAACAATGAGCGAATCTTTCGGAGAAGAAATAATTTGGTAAAAACAATCCAAATGATCATTTTGGGCGTCTTCGATGTTACCCTGGAGATAATCCTCAAGTAAACGTAGAACAATCCCCATTGCAGGTATTACTTGCCTAGCACTGCGCTCTAAAGGAATTAAAACAATAGCAACAAGAGCTTCCTCACTCCTATCCTGAGAAAACAAAAAAATCATTCTATGGTTTTCAAACCTAATAAAATGGATATGTTCTCCTTCCATAATTCTTTGAGAAAAAAGAGTTAGAACTTGAGCTACTGTTGCACTAATCTTTGAATGTTTAGTTAAACGTCCATGACCAGAGCTAAAGATAATCCTGTTTTGATAGATCACAATGATGTCATTTGAAGTCTCTTGATTAGGCATATGTCCTCATTTGTTATTCCTTATGATGTTCTTATTAAGGTTTCACGAATTATGTTAATTTCATTATACCCTCATAGTATAATTTTTCTCGTTTTATAAGGGTCTATCTTTCCTTTCCATGAATTCTACGAAATGAAAGGGATTTAAACTTGTAAACGGTAATAAATTCTTTTTATTACGAAACGTTCCTATAGAGTTCGGTGTCAAAGAGGTACGCGAGTGTTTATAGATGAGAGACTGTTTTGATGATTAAAACTGAGACATATTATGCTAAATCTTTAAAAATCTCATTGACTTTCGTCCTTCCCCTTCTTAAAAGTATCGGTTTCGACGGATCAGTAAGATCAATTATGGTTGAGGGAGGATTTTTAGGTAATCTTCCTCCGTCTATCCAAAGATGTATGTTCTTTAATGATAGGTCTTGAATAATAGAAGGAATATCATATTTTGGTGTTGAGCCCGATTTATTTGCAGATGTTCCTATTATAGGACTTCCCACCATGTCGATAATTTTCAACAAGAGGTTATGTTTAGGAAC
>CP070760.1:708133-712395 GCA_020348965.1 Candidatus Heimdallarchaeota archaeon
GATGACTGATAAGATGAGGTATAATACCCCAGCACCAATAATTATGGAAAAATCACTCTCTGGCTTTTCGAGCTCAGCTACAGCAAATCCAAGTACAAGAGGAATAGAAATATCGGCTATCGTGCTAATCAGAATAAATAAGGAAATCAGTATAATACTCTTCTTAAACGGAACGATTCTTCTCACATAGCGCGTATAAAGTTCACGATCTGAGTACTCTCGTTGTCGTTTTTCGCTGAACAATCCTAGATAAAGTCCCATCTTAACGTCACCTTAGCTTTTTTTCACTGTTAATTCAGGTAAGACCAGGTGTTTGCCAAAAATACGTCGGTAATCCTCTGAACTATGTAATAATTCGTTGTGATTCCCCTCAGCTACAATTTTCCCATGCTTGAGGACTATTATCCTATCAGAAGTTCGAATGGCGTGTAATCGATGAGTAATAATCAGTGTTGTTCGATCTTGTACAACGTTGTCTAGAGCACGACTGATCTTCTCCTCAGTTTCACTATCTACCGCTGAAACAGAATCATCAAGAATGAGGATTTCAGGATCAGTTAAAAACGCACGAGCAATGGCAACCCGTTGTTTTTCTCCACCAGAGAGACGTGTTCCTCGTTCCCCAACAATAGTGTTATATCCTTCCGAAAACTCTCGCACAAATTCATGAACTTGAGCCAGTTCTGCAACAGCCCTTATTTCTTCTTGGGTGGCATTTGGTTTTCCAAAAGCGATATTTTCACTTATTGTTCGCGAGAAGAGATAGATATCTTGCTCGATATACCCGATGTGTCGTCTTAATGCTTCAAGAGGATAATTTCGAATATCGATGCCGTTTAAGAGGATTGTTCCCTCTTGTGGTTCATACAGACGTAAGAGTAATTTCACAAGAGTCGTTTTTCCACAACCTGTTGGACCCACGATCGCCACTCGTTGGAATGGTTCAACGGTGAAGGATAGATTTTTAAAAACGGGTGTAGTATTCTCGTTATTTCCATATGCGAAGGTAACATTTCTAAATTCAATACTTCCTTGAAAATTTTCTGACCATTTCGAGAGTTCAGGTTTGTGGTGTTCATCTTCTTCCATTGAAAGGTTATTATACAGTCGAGAACAGGCAGCAAAGCCACTCATCATATCATTAGTTGCCCAAAAGATCATACCAGTCGGATCAATGAGTGTTATCAGAATTAAATTAGTTGCAGTCAATACTCCGATAGTTAAGGTATTCTGGAAGACAAACACACAACTCACAAGAAGTGTACACCCAATTGCAAGATAGATCGTCAATAATGGATAAAACCTTGATTGAACTCTTTTTTCTCCAATCCGATTATCCCGAAAATCAACTACGGTTTGACTGAATTTTTGGCGCTCCAATTCTTCTGCGGTGAAAGATTTGACAATCGCAGCACCACTCAAACTATCTTGCAAGACCACGGCTACATTTGAATGTGTAACCATCCGTGCAGCTGCAAACGGGGCAATTTTTTTTCGGTAATCGAAGAGAAAGTAAACGTACACAACAATGAAGGGAGCAGAAATCAAGGCTAATCGAATATCAAGAGTCATAATTAGGAGAATTAGGGTCATGATCACTTGAAAAAAAGGATAAATGAAAAAAGCCCCGTGGGAGATCATTGTATTGATGATACGTAAATCATTAGTTGCTAGAGCTTGTAAGTCACCTGTTTGGGCCTGATCATGATAACGTAACGGTTTGTATTGAATCGTATCAAAAAATTCTTGCCGCATGTTTTGTTCAGTCTTTAAACCAAGATAATGTCCAACCATCATGGTGAGATAATCCATAACATTCCGAATGAGATATACAACGAGTATAAGACTGAGTAGTCCTATCAAATTCGCCAAATCAGAGGTCAAAAGAGCATTATCAATAATAAGCCCGATTATTACTGGGATGAGGACTCGTGAAAAGGTCACAATCGTAATCCCAACAAAAACACCTGTTACCAAAAGTTTTTGTTTAGCAAGATGGTATAAAAACCACCTTTGGTAACTTGTAATCTTGTTTGTATCCAATCGCATGATATGTGTGCAATCCCTTAGTAAATCCTTTGTTGATCAGAGGAAAAACATGAATTCAATTTAATTGTTACGAAACAATGCCTTGATAATTCATCCTTAAAAACCTAGATCAAGCACAAAGTTCTTGGAACAGAGTACTTAACTCAACTGAATGAAGACTCTCTACATGCATACACAATTGATTCGATCAATACATCTTCAAACGATATTTTTCTTAAAAAAGCACCAGGACGAGACCGATTAGCAGACAAATGAAACTCATTATGAATCCAAATATACTGCAACCAAGAAAAAGCAGATCTTCAGAATTCAGAGAACCTCCTGTTTCAAGAACAGCTTCTTTAGGATATTGGGGGTTGACATACACATCAACGATTTTTCCCTTAGGATATCTCTTCTCATCAGCTTGAGTGTCTCCTCCTTTGAGTCTAATTACCTTTGATTTGTAATTTCTCCCAGCAAAATTATAGCTGTAAATAATATTAGTACTATATACCCGAACTTCTTCCCAACCAGCGATAGAAGGTTCTAACTGTTCAACTTTTCCTTTAACTGATGGCCAAGTTTTACTTTCCTCAAGCTTTTTCTTACTATTGGAAACAAATTTTGAACAGACTAATGCTGCGAAAAAACCAATGATAGCCATTCCAAACATCATTATTGTTAGATCTGCTTCTCCTGTCATCCATTTACATCCATTAGTTTTTACGTGTCAATATGTGTACCTTCTAATTAGGAGAATAACTTTACATTTTTTCCTCCTAAGACATAGAATTTTTACTCGAATGATACGGGTGTATCATTTAATTTTCTACTTTCTGAGAGATTAAAACTAGTCAAAATATGTGGTGATATTACTATACCAAGTTTAAAAGAACTACAAAAGTTGTTCATAAGAAGTTGCTGAAATTTACATTGGAAGAGCAATTTTTTCTCTGATAAATGCAACACAAACTGTAAGACTAGATCTATTGATTTAGAAATGTTCTCTCAAATCATAACTATTAATGTTGTGCCATAGATCTTTTGTATTTTTAGTTCTGGACTATCTCAACAATAATTTTCTTTTGATTCTATTTTCAAAGTATGTTACTAATTTACTCAATCCTAACTTAAATCCGTTATTAAGAATCAAATTCTACATCAATCTGTGCGAATCGGTATTTTTCTTTAAAAAACTCTCTATAATTCGCTGTTGAAACCCAAAACTTTAAATAGGGTGAGAATTACCTATTAAATAAAATTGGAGATCCATTATGCTTTCTGTTGAAGGAATCAATCAGAAATTACCGTCTTTTGAAAGTTTTGATCTCCATGTTGAATTTCGAATAAATGGTAGGCTCTATAGTTTCGACAACGATAGCATGGATCAAGTATTTATGGGAGAGAACATCTCGTTAAAAAGAGCAATAGAGCAAAAAATGGAATTACAATGCTTTATAGACGTTGGTGAGGAAATTGAAGACATTTTTTTCGTGGTTGGGTCAATTTCTCTTACATGGAAACCGAAAGAAAGCGAATGCTATATTGGCCTTTTATGGATTAATCCAAGTCTACGTGGAAATGGACTCGCAACATTCTTCCTCAATGAAATAAGTACTTTTGCTGATGAATTAGGAATTGTTTTAGCTCTACATGCTCTGCCTTTTATTAATCCTCAAACTAAACCAACTATTGAAGATATTTCAAAATTCAAAGAGTTTTTTCGCCAATTTGGATTTCGAGATAACCTTCAAACAAATGGGATAGGCTATGACAATTTGATGGAACGTTTACCAAGACCTTGATAGATTATATCCTTTTTTACTCTAATTGTACATATTTGGTATATGCGGATTCAGGTTTTTCAGCAATATATTCCCGAAGTAACCTGACGGTCACCATCCCATCTTCGGGCTACAAAAAATGTAATGAGAAATTAGCTTCAGTTTAGGTTTTTCAGTTCCTCAATTTTTTTCAGTAATTCCTTTCGGGGCTTGGTCAGCAAGAATTGAGGTTCACTGTTTCGTGGAGAAAGAAAGAAGAAATCTTCCATCAGCTTTTTGATGTCGTTTGTCATTCTCATTACGCCCGTTTTGGTACAACTAAACCTTTCTTTACTGGTTGGGGGAATGACTTCAATTTTTTTCGAATTACCTGTATTATGGATCTTAAGATTCCAGCCCAAGAGAAATCTAGATCCATGCCAAAATCCCAATCGTCAAGATTATAGC
>CP070760.1:712495-716741 GCA_020348965.1 Candidatus Heimdallarchaeota archaeon
AACCTAGCTCCTTTGACCTGGCTGGGAAACCCCCGCAGACTTTCTTTTTACATATTTCTTGTGATATGTCTCTTTTAATTTTTGTCGGTTTTGAAGGAGTTTATTGTCAAAAAAAAACTCTTATCTTACAAAGATCCTAAATTTCTGGAGAGGTGTTTTGAATTCAGATAATGCCTTTTTTGAAAATAATCGCAGCATTATACCTCCAGCCGAAAATGAATAAATTTTTTCAGCACCCAAAGGTTTTGTTCTAAAATTAACTGAATTAAGAACAATTCTAGATTCTGTGAAATCTGGAGTGGCTTTTCGAGAGTCAAAAGGGATTATTTCAACTTCAAATTCTTTAACGTCTTCCATTGCAACAATATTAGAGGGAATCTCAATTCTTCCTCTAAGTCCTTTTTCTTCATCCCGAAAATCGATATACCAGAGATCATTGTCGGAATCATGTTCAATTCGCATTCGTTCGGCCTTAATTATCATAAATAACCCCTTATTCCTCTGATACTTGTGTTTTCGCATATCGATCGAAAATAGCGCGAACACGATCAGCAACAGGCCCTGTCCCTTCAACTCCACTCTCAGACACACGAACTCTTTCAAGGACGACTATTAATCCGGCCTCGTCATAAACCTTTACATCTCCAGGACGGCGAAAGATTTGTTCTAGCTCCTCCTTCAATCCCCCAAGATCGAAGGGAGCTTCTTCTAAGTAAATTTCTGAGACTTGACTACCACTCAAACAGATCCTATGAAGTTCAGTTGTTTCTTCGCCACGTTTTGCTTTTATTAGAACACACGTAAGTGTCTCTGGATTAATGCCTTTTAATTCTCCCACATACTTTTTCCCATCTTTTAAGATAACCGCAACCCGCTTATTCGTGAATGCAATGATTTCCTTCTGAAAAGTCCGCTTTGCAGCGCCGATCATGGACAATTTACATGCCTCCGATTATTTAGGTTGATTGCAGAATACCCTGACTTTGGAAAATCTTGACAATACCGAGAACTTATACTTTTCTAATTGCCTTACAATCAGGGATTAGGTAAAATACAATCAATTTGGAAGCCTTTTGCTGGGTTTAAATCTTTTGCCAGATAAAGCAGGATAATTCTACTTTTAGTAACAGAAAAATTCAGTAATTCCGGGAATGAGATAGGGAAACCCTTTAACATTAACAAGGTTATATGGTAGGTATCTCTTCCTTCGTTCTCTCGATATTATTTTAACAGAAAAGATTAAAATTAGTATTTATTAATAAATATAGTGAATTAAAACCAGTAGCGAGATAATTAGTTACCTACTATGTATAAAATCTTATACCTATTAATATAATCTTCCTTCTGGACTTCCAATTTGCATAGAAATAATTGAAGCTTTAGACAATGGAAGAGGGTGACAATTCCTGTGAACATAATTGTTAATACCCTCTAGACTCAAATTCCCACATTTTTTGATATAGATACCAATCAAGATTTAATTTTTGGATATGATCTATCTCAATTCCAGAGTCAGTTTTTTCTCCAAAAGCAATAATTGTTTCTCCAACTCTCAAATTTGGAAGTTCTTCTCCTTCGATTTCAATTTCTAGGTCCTCCAAACCATCAGTAACAGTGATATTCGATTGATCGATAATTTTCACGTATGCAATGATCTGGACCCTCGAACCTGCTGTAATATTTTGGAGGGAAAGGATAGTAGTTTCCCCATAGGAAATTTCTGTTCTCCTTCTCATTTGTCTGATTCGTCCTTCGTTATAATTTCTTCTAAGATTACCATTTTCAAGATTTGATAAGACGTATTTTAAGTAATTCGATGTTCTTTTGAGATTTCAGGAATATTTTGCCATATACTTACGGCTAATTATCCAACCATTTTAAAAAAGCAGCCAATTCCTGCTTAATTTGCTCCCTCGGTTGAGGTTAGATGACCATGCAGTTTTGTGAATGTGGTGCACTTCTGGTTCCTGATAAGTCGAACGGAAAAATACGTATGAGATGTCCTTCCTGCGGGAAGACTATCAGTTCTGACTCAAACTCGAAGGCGTTCGAAATAAGGCAAAAAATAAGGCACTCAGACCTGGAAAAAACTGTCATAATTGAATCTCCAAATAATATTGAAACAATGCCGACCACAAGTGCCCACTGTAAAAAGTGTGGACATAACATTGCTGCCTATTGGGAATTGCAAACCCGAAGTTCTGATGAGGCTTCAACGACATTCTATCGCTGTAGAAAATGCGGAAATACATGGCGTGATTACGGGTAGAACTGGACAACGCTTTAAATACTGCCTACGGCAATGGGTCTAATTTTGGGGTTTTCAATGATAAAGTAACAGTTTTTGAATAATATCTTTTTTGAGTAATTCCACATAGTGTGTTTTTAAAAAAATTAGGGTTTTTTGATGATAATTACAGCATGTTTTTTCTCAAAAGGATCAATAGAGTGATACTGTTGAATTTCAAACCCGAATTCTTGTTCTAGTTCTTCCATTTGTTTTGAAAATATCTCGTCAGGTTCAACCGTAACATCTATGCTTTGTGATTTCACTGCTAAAAAGCCATGTCCCCCTCTTTTTAAGAACTCGTGTGCATTCCGTCCAAATATTGTTGCTTGATCTGGTTGGGCAACATCCTGATAGATTAAATCAACCTCAAAAACATATGATGAATATTCTTCTGTTTTTCTTGCGTCAGCCAAAATTGGAACAAGATTTGATCTTTGCTCTGCTAAACGGAAGAATTTTCGCATCACTTTGGGTGAAAACTCTATTCCATATATTATTCCAGTATTTAACATATCGGAGAAATGAGAGGCTGTTGTCCCTGTTGATACTCCTAGATATAAGATTTTCTTGTCTTGGATTTGTGGAAGCTTTTTCATCCCTGATAAAAAGGCAGCTACATATTTTGAGCGATATGGATCCCAAACACGATATTCTTCGCCATTAATAGAAAGTAATTGTTCACCATAAACTGAAATTCCTGGTACTTTATTGCGGGTTACTAATCTAGTTTTAGTATCACTTTTCACCTGAAATAACCCATTTATGCTAGTTTTTGAAAGTATCATTTAACTCACTCACAATTTACTTGCATTCATGCCTTTTTTTCTCTGCGATCCCTTCTCTTTCTTTTAAAGTCTTTCTTCCTTCTTTTCGGGGTTGTTTTCCCTTTTTTCTTTCTGATTTGTCGCTTTTGTGAAAGTTGACGTTCTGAAGGTTCTGGGAAAGATGATTTAATTTCCTGTATTTTCTGTTCTAAGTCTCTTAAGAGAGATGTTCCAATAAATTCGCCACTAAAATAATCTACTCTAGCAGCTATTGTTAATTTACTAGCTAACGCTCGGGATATTTTCCCTCGTTGATGTTTTTTAGCTGAGTGAATGTAGAAGGATTGAAAAATAACTCCGTGTTTTGGTGGATCTTCTCCTGATCTAAGATGTCGAAATAATGCCTTTTCTGCCCCTAAAACCTGAATTGTGCCTGAAGAGCATTTAGCAAGGTTTTCGAGACTACCAGCTAGTGCAATCAAACGAGCACCTAAAAGACTGCCAACAAGGCATTGAAGATTCGGAGCAACTTCTTTCATACTCTCTTCAATATAAGTCTCCAAATTTTCTTTTATCTTAAGAATTTCGACTCCAAAATGTGCTAATTGAGAAATAGGATTCATATCATAGGCTGAGATCCCAGCACCAAGAGATTGGTTTGCAGCTTGAAAAATATGCTCTCTTCTTTTATCTGATAGATGAGATAAAAGATTTTCGTCCAGATTGGAACGAATTGCACCACTAGTTTTGGAAATCAATTTGATGTATTGAGGATTATCTCGTACCAAGTCCTGCAATTCAGGAAAATGAATTCCATACCACTCAGACAATCGAGCATAAATCAAGTTAAGAATAGAGTTGACATCATCAATACTTTTAATGGCTTGGGCAATGTAAACATCTCTTGCTTCAACTTTCTCTCTCAGGAGCATTCGTGTTTGATACATTGCCCTTTCACGAATTAAATCAGAGATTGTAGAATCTGGTTCTAATTCTATATTTTTATGAAGATAATCTGTAACAAATTCACGAAAACAACTTAATTCGCCAGCTTTAGCAAATCTGGCATTTTCAAACCCTATTTGCCGTAAAAACTCAATAATTAAAGAACTATCTGAAATAATTGTTTCTTCTTTCATATTAAGAAATTCTAATATCATTTCTTTGTTGTTTTCAATGAGCTGTTTCAGAC
>CP070760.1:716841-721053 GCA_020348965.1 Candidatus Heimdallarchaeota archaeon
AGGCTTTCAATCTCCTTTCTATAGGGTGCGAAATTAATTTCTTTTCTAGCAAATTCTATGAATGCTACCGATCTATTGCTTAGAAATTCAAGAGTATTTAAACAATTCTCTTTGTCTCCAACTAAAGCACAATACTGAGCATAATCATAATGATAATATCCAACCGATCCGACCTCTAATTCTATTGCCTTTTTTAATGTCAAGACTGCATTCTTATACTTTTCCTGACAGAAAAAGATACGGCCAATAAGGCGGTAAATATAACTTCCAAAGTTTATTTCAAAGGTTGTATCTAGTGTTCTTGGTGCATAAGAGAGAGCTATCTCCCAGTGGGCTTTTGCTTCTTCTGGTCTTCCCATTTCCAAGTAAATCTTGCCAAGACCTATGTAAACTTTAAAATCAGGTGGAGCTGTTTCGATAATCTCCAAAAAAATCTTTTCAGCGTCCTCCAATTCTCCAAGCGACCTTAAATTCTCGGCTGTTTGCCTTTGCTTCTCTATAAATTTCTGTTCAGGATCTTCGTGTGCTGCTGTGTATAAGGTAGCCATTAAGTTAATAAATTCCCATTCGACTTCTAGTCCACTCCATTGCCAAATGGAGGCAATAAATGAGCTTTCTCCAGATAAGTCTTTAAATTCTTCATCAAAAAAGTCATATATTGCTAAATTTATGTCGTTTAGCGTTTTAAAAGATCGTAACATCTTCCCGATTCTCTCTGTTTCTTGGTGACACAATGAACATGACAAGGCAACTTTCTCGTTCAACAACTTTGATCCACAAGTCCAACACCTTACCATAAAAATCACTCCTTGACAGTCTTATTTTATATAGTTATTAATGTTCTCTTCATTCCTATTCGATTTTTGGTTTATGTTGAGCCGATTCCTACGCCTTGGGTATCCACTCCTGCCTGGTCATTCTCAAGGACCCTCTTCAACTACCATTGGATTGTCATGGCCATTCTCAAGCTGATGGAGATCATGCGTCTGGAAAGCCTGCTCCGCTAAATTAACAAGCCCCACTACTGCCACTAACAACCATTCCTAATGTATTAAAATTCACCCCTAGGATGATCATTTCTGTGCATTGATACCCTCCACATATCCCACGTCTATTTCCCCAAGTGTAACCTATTCTTACAACTACAACCCAAAAGGAATTGGGAAGTTCTATTTCCTCAATGATATCTGATAGAAAACTGTCACGATCATTTATTTCTCTTTTGGTTACTACTTGTGAGGAGTTACGTGGGAAATAGACCGCTAATCCAGACGTTTCTGGGAAAGGGTAGGTTTCCTCTGAAAACTCGTATATACTGGTGTTTTTTGCCTGTGAGATTAAAGTGGATCTATCAGTACTTGAGAGATTGAGAATGGCAATATGGTACTTCAATACCCCTGTAACACCAGAAATTTCGAGATTTTGGTAATGAGTCTTTGCTTCATTCAGAAAGGATGTAATATTCCCAATGAATCGATCATAAGAGACATCATAACCTAAATCATGAACTAGATATTCATCATTGTTGATAAACTCCTTACAATCATATAATTCTATATATTCTAATACTTCTACTTCTAATTCATTATCTGCTTCTCGAAATAGTTGGACTTTCAGTGGGTCTTTTGAGCTCACACAACCTGATAAAAGTATTACTCCACTCATTAACAATACTAATGAAAGGTCATTTTTCATCTTCCTAATTTTCTAAGCCTCCTTTTACCAAACCAATGGTTACTACCTCACAAAAGATGTTTTCCGAAAAAAAGACGACATGAAATTTATTAAATGTTTGCACTTTCTGTGAAAAACTCACACAAAGGGGGTGCATAGGGTATGACGGGGAGAAAGGGGGTAAGTAGACATGCACCACGCGGAAGGGAAACCAGACCAAAATACTCCAACAACACCTTCCCGACCTTACAAGGAAGAAAAGCCCGAAGAAGTGCCTAAGAAGGGGGGGGATGAACAATAGAAATGTACAAGAAGAAAAAATGAATGACAACTCATTCACACGGATGTCACGAGGTGGGCAAATGTCCTCAGTCGCAATTCTCGTCTATTCCTACATCATCTCCTACAGGGTCATTCTCAAGCACACTCTTCAACCACCATAGGGGATTAGAGCTTATATACTAGAGAAAGTCAGAACTTAAAACCATCAGTTCGGTGTGACTCGTCACGATTCTTTAAACCCGTTAATTTGGTGGAGGATGTATCTCCCCTGCTAGCGGAGTGTGGATATACGGTTTGATATCTGCAAATTTGGTGGTTCTCACAAGGGCTGTCATCAATTTAACTAGAGCAACTTCCGAAATCATGTCAAAACCTGGAATACATCCGATTTCATAAGCTTTCCGTCCAGTCTCATAATACAGCATCTCTGATTTCCCGAAAATACACTGTGTTGTGACAACTACAGGAATCTCATGGGAGCCTAGTTCTTCTAGCCTTGCAATCAATGAATTATCTTCAATTGGAAGATTTCCCTCTCCGTATGCTTCCAAGACAATCCCTTTAATCCCATTTGTAACTAAAGCGTCAAAAACGGTGGGATTTAAGCCTGGAAAGATTTTAATTAGCGCAACAGACGGATTCAAACTAGTATTTAAAGTAGGTTTGATCTGAGGGTTTCGCTTATTCAATGGATTTCGTAGAATATCAATTTCACGAGTGATCATTCCGAGAGGGGGTTGATCAATGGATGTGAAGGCATTAAGAGCGTAAGCGTGCATTTTTCTAGCACGAGTTCCCCGAAAAATCGTAGAGTTGAAGACAAGTACTACCTCTGCAAGATTCGTCGTTGCAGCAACTCGAAATGCGTCGAGTAAGTTTCTTTCACCATCAGTTCCTACTTCCGTCATCGGAATCTGACTTCCTGTGAAAACAATAGGCTTTCCCAGATTTTGGAGCATGAATGAAGAGGCTGCAAGTGAATACATCATGGTATCAGTCCCATGAGCAATAACAACCCCATCTACTTTTGGATCCTTAATCTCTTCATAGATCGCTTTTGCTATCTTAATCCAGTGGTGTGGTTGTAGATTTGCGGAATCCATCGATAGAGGTTCATGACAACGGATTTCATCTGTAATTCTCGATAATCCTGGTATAAAATGAAGTAAATCATCCACTTTGATACTTGGCTTGACCCCCTCTGGACTTACAGTAGAAGCAATCGTTCCACCAATAGAAATAAAGGAAATTAATGTCAGTTGAATTCAAATCCTTTTTCTTTATTTCTCAGTCAGTATCTCTTATATTTTTTCTAGTACTTTTCCCCAACAGGATTCTAAATTGTTAATGTTGATTTGATCATTCTTAACTACATACTCCTGTTGATCATCAGTGTTCAAAATATCTTTAAATCGTTCATTTTCAAGTGTGATGTTCCATAAAGGAATTCTAGTATTCATAGTTTCAAAATTGGCGTTAATGATCACCAGAAGTGTTTGTTTCGATGATTGTCGAAGATAGGCTAGTATGTTCCCAGTCTCATTATCTGCGTATAATGCGGTAAGGTTTCCATATATCAATGCGTGGTTTTTCTGCCTTAATTCAATGACTTTATTTATCATATTGAATATTTCTTTTCCATTAGAAGGCCAGTCACCATTAGGAAGCACCATTGGTCTTCGAACATCAGTATCGGATTGTGGAGTTTTAATGCCTTTCAGGCCAATTTCATCCCCATAGTATATTTTAGGAAAACCATTTAAAGTGAACAGGATCAAGAACGCGACTGCCAGATGTCTATCATCAGTTAGAATTGAACGAATACGAGTCGTATCATGATTTCCCAAGAAATTCATCATTATTCTGTCTTTCAAATGACCCCATTGAGGATGATAAGAATTCGCTAACACAGCCTTGAGCTCATGCATATTTTGGGAGTTGATAGAGCTCCAGATCGACTTATAGACTTGATATTCTGTCCCTGCATCAAGAAGATCTTTGTCTACCCATTTGGAGTACGGGCCATGAATCAATTCCCCGACGAGAAGACATTCAGGGTTAATTTCTTTACAGATTTTCCTGAATTCGCGCCAGAAGTCATTTGGTATTAGGTATGCAACATCCAGACGCCATCCATCAATTCCAATATCCTTCATCCAGTATTTTACCACAGAAAACAGATAATCCCTGACCGTTTTCTCCTGAAGATTCAGCTTCACTAAGCCATAATGTCCTTCCCACGTTTGATAATCAAAG
>CP070760.1:721153-725352 GCA_020348965.1 Candidatus Heimdallarchaeota archaeon
AGTTGAAGCCCTCATCGATTATTATTTCATTGATAACCTAAATGCCACAAACATCATGCCTAAGTATTCGAAAATAGCTTTACAGGTTCAAAGTGGCGATCTAGGTGTAGATCAATCGAAAATAAAAGCATTAACCGAAGAGTCTGATGAAATTCAGACCCTCTTAACAACCTCTGACACATTTGAGCTTGAGCTGGAGGAATCTATACCAGAGTTAGAAACTGTTCATGAAGTGATTGAAGAGCCAGTTCATCAAGAATCTGATCAGGATGTGGAAGCAAGCGAATCAAATGAATGGGATCTATTTAATTCAAGATTGAGTGATCTTCAACTAAAGGTTTTAAGGATATTATCAACAAGTAAAATCCCTAAAGAACAGTTAGATCAGATTGCTGAACAAACTGGTACTTTCCCAGAAGCAATTATAGAGTCAATTAATGAAATCGCACTTCAGATAATTGATGATATAATAATTGATTCCGAACTCCTTACCGTTATCGACGAGTATTTAGATAGAATAAGGTCTATTATTAAAAGATAATTACTGAAGGACGCATTGTAACAATGTCAAAGAAAAGAATACCTCAACGTGTTTCAGCAACAATATTAAAATCCTTGAGTGCTGGTGTAGTACCCCGTATAGGTCTAGAACATATTGCAGTAGGTCGAAAAGAAGAAATAGAATCATTATTGGAAGATTTGGAAAATATTGAAGTCGGTAGCGCAGCTTTTCGGTTTTTTATAGGACGATATGGATCTGGTAAGAGCTTCCTGATTCAACTCTTGAGAAATTATGCAATGGATCGTGATTTCGTAGTTGCTGATGTTGATTTATCCCCAGCCCGACGTTTCATTGGGGGGGGAAATAAAGGTGTTGCAACGTACCGTGAACTCATTAGAAATATGTCCACAAAAACACGTCCTAGTGGGGGAGCATTAACAGCGATTTTGGAGAAATGGATATCGAAAATTCAATCCACGGTGATAACTGAAAAAGGGATCAAACCTCAAGACCCTTCTTTTGTTGATCAGGTGGAAACAGAAATAATAAATGCGGTTAATAACATAAAGGACCTCGTTCATGGTTTTGACTTCGCTACAGTTATCTCAACATACTGGCGAGGGCATAAACTAGGTGAGGAAGAAGCAAAAGAAAATGCCCTTAGATGGTTACGAGGGGAATACATTACAAAAACTGAGGCACGAAATGCCATAAGTGTTAGTGTCATCGTTGATGATGATTCTTGGTATGATTATATCAAGTTATTGGCACGTTTTGTCACAGAAATTGGATACACAGGATTATTAATCTTTTTTGATGAAGCTGTCAACTTGTATAAAATCACCCACACTCAGTCGCGGACGAATAATTATGAAAAGTTATTGACCATGTACAATGACACTATGCAAGGAAAAGCCGAATATTTAGGAATTTTTGTCGGCGGTACACCCCAATTTCTTGAAGACCGACGCAGGGGCCTTTATAGCTATGAAGCACTACATTCTCGACTCGTAGAAAGCCGATTTGCTAAAAACGGTTTGCGTGATATATCAGGCCCTGTAATTAAACTTGAACGGTTATCCTTGGAAGAGATTTTTGTCCTTTTAACTCGTGTTATGAATGTTCATGCCCTCCACTATAAATATGAAGCCTTTCTAACAAATGATGAGCTCCAAGAGTTCATTAAAGTCATAGTTAGTCGCATTGGGGCCGATAAACTCCTTACTCCACGGGAATTTGTCCGTGAATTCATTATATTGTTGAATGTCTTACGAAGAAACCCAGAACAATCCTTCCTAGGTCTTATTCAAGGAGAAGATTTCAAACCTCAGACTCCAAGTCAAGTGGATGAGTCTGTAAAAGGAACGGAATATGAGGAATTTACCTTATGAGTGATGCTATTTTCAACCGTTTTCCTGCATTCATTCAAGAATGGATCTACTCACATGGATGGGAGGAACTACGTGAAATTCAGGTAGCTTCAGCTGAAGCGATTTTTAATACAAAGGCCCATGTATTATTGGCAACTGGAACCGCCAGTGGGAAGACGGAAGCGGCTTTTTTTCCTGCATTAACACTAATTTATGAAGATCTTCCTGCGAGTATTGGTATCCTCTACATCTCACCTTTGAAGGCTTTAATTAATGACCAATTCAGTCGTATAGAGGAAGTGTTAGAGGAAGCAGAAATCTCAGCGTGGCCTTGGCATGGTGATATACCTCGTAATTTGAAAAGAAAATTACTCGAAAATCCTAATGGCGTTCTCCAAATTACTCCCGAATCTATGGAAAGTTTGCTGATTAATAGGCAACAAGAATTACGGAGAATGTTTGGTGACCTTCGGTTTGTGATCATAGACGAAGTGCATGTCTTTATGAATGCAGAAAGAGGGACTCAAATTTTATGTCAATTAGAACGTCTTGGAAACATCATTGGCTATCACCCCCGTCGTATAGGGCTCTCAGCAACGTTGAGTGATTATAGCTCTGCGGAAAAGTGGTTAAGTTCAGGGACTAATATTCCAGTAAATACTCCAAAGGTACAAGGATTAATCAAAAGAATAAGATTAGCTGTTGAGAATTTCATCGATCCCAATCCTAACCCTGCTGGAATAATGCAATACGGTGAGAGCGGTGAGTTAGTTGTCCCAGCATCAGAACCTTCTTCTGAGCCATTCCCCTCAAATATGTATTTATTTGATCAAACATTAAATCGACAATGTTTAGTCTTTACCAATACTCGGGAAAGAGCGGAAAGTACAATTAATGCCCTAAGGGCAATCGCGGATCAAAAGCGATATCCTAATCGATATTATGTCCATCATGGAAGCATTTCTGCTTCTCTTAGAGAAGAAGCCGAATCAATCATGAAAACAGGAGATATCCCTTCTGTTACAGCATGTTCGGTTACGTTAGAATTAGGAATTGATATAGGATCTCTAGAAAGAATTATTCAAATTGGATCCCCACGAACAGTATCCAGTTTTTTACAGCGTCTAGGACGATCAGGTAGGAAGGAAAAAGATGTTTCTGAAATACTTTTCATTCATTCGGAAGATGAACCATCAGATAATAAACCATTACCCTACTTAATTCCTTGGGAATTGATTCAATCTGTAGCAATCATTAATTTATATTTGGAAGAGCGCTGGATAGAACCAATTCGAGAGTTAAAATCCCCGTTTAGTTTATTATATCACCAAACAATGTCTTCTCTAGCATCTGCAGGCGAACTCTCTCCTCAATCTCTTGCTCAACGAGTACTATCCTTAACGCCTTTCAAGTACGTCTCCCAAGAAGATTATAGGACTCTTATACGTCATCTTATTGAATTGAATCACATTGAGCAAATTGAAGATGGTGGATTAATTGTAGGCCTTGATGGTGAACGAGTTGTTCGCAACTATCGATTTTATGCAGTCTTTCCTGATGTAGTGGAATGGACAGTGAAGAATACAGAAGAATTTGATGAGATAGGTAAAGTAGGCCAATTATTTCTACCCAGTGATCGCTTTCCTCTAGCGGGATATACGTGGGAAGTGAAGGAGATTTATCCAGACCAGAAAGTGATAATCGTCGCAAAAGTCGGTGGTCGCACTCGATATTTCTGGCCTGGAGGGATCGTCCCAGTGCATACTAAAGTTCTTCAGAAGATGCGAGAGATCCTGTTTGAAGAGAAGATTTATCCTTTTTTACAACCTGGCGCCGTTGAACGAATTCAACAAATTAGAACACTAGCTCGAGAAGTAGAAATGGATAAACGAGCACTTTTCCAACTTGCTGGCCATAAGTTTGTTCTTCTCCCCTGGGCTGGGTCAATTTCCTTTCGAACAATCAGAAGAATATTAGAATTGCATTCCGAGGAGTTAGGGATCAGAAGTATAAGTGAACAGTCTCCTTATTTCTTCTTATTTGAAGCTGAGAACCAATCACGAGAGAACCTTGAATTAGAGATTAAATCGTTGTGTAACAGGATTGAATCTCCCACTGAGCTCATTAAAGAGGATGAAATCTTCGTCTGGCGGAAATTTGATCAATACATCCCGACAGATCTCCAACAGCAGACATTAATGGAAGATTACTTGGACTTGGAAGAAGTTAAAGCAATTATCAAAGCATGGTGAGTGATCTGGCCTCAGATCAATTCTATCGACTTGCTCCATGGATCCAAGAGTGGATTTATCGGCAACAATGGGAGG
>CP070760.1:725452-729600 GCA_020348965.1 Candidatus Heimdallarchaeota archaeon
AAATCATTAGTATGTATTATCAGATTGTAAAACCTCTATTTCACGAGAAAAATACCTAATTTTCTCAGGTTAATCCATGGCTTGAAGTCCGTGCTCAATAGTTTGCACAACAGTTTTCAGAAAAGGTAGTACCTTATTCATTAGTTCTGGAGTAGTCCTTATTATAAGGTACAACCCCGTCCCTCCAGTTAAATCATCTACATAAAACACTGTATCTCCGGCATTAATCACAATTGAATCCAATTTCTGATTAAAGTTGTCCAATTGGGAGAGCGTGTTTTCAAAAGAGGTGATTAAATGAGCATGAAGACTTTCAAGAACGGTTAGTTCACCACATCCCCCAACAGAATGAATTACCAAACCATCGGAATCCACAAGAGAGAGGCAGGTTCCTGGTAGCTCAATTCCTCCAAGAACTTCGTCAATAACAGAGATTAATTCATGAGTGCCCACTGATAAAATCACCATTCTCTAATACTAGAACGGGATAGGAGAAGATTCATGTTAATTCTACGGTATTTTTTATAACTTGAATTCTGGAACTTAACGATGAGAGGAGTTATATTTTCTCACAATCTCATTGAAAGCGGATCAAATATATTCTTTTGTATTAAACAGAGATCATCCCAATGACTAGTATTCAACTCGAAACGATCAGCATTAATTTGATCGGAAGTAGCTCGTTGTCTGCTTCAGAAGATTGTTGTATTTATTTGGTTTCAGATCGTGACTCCTCTAATTCGTCCATACTCATCGATACTGGAGCAGGAAGTGATCGTTCGATTAACGCCATATGTAGAAACATGGAAGCAATTAATCCTGTATCTGAAGTATGCTATATCTTGGTAACTCATGCACACATTGATCATGTGGGTGGATTACGAACGATGAAATCACGTCTACCTCAAGCAAAAGTTATCGCCCACACGTATGCTGCTGATGTAATCAGAAAAGGAGATCCAGTCCGTTCTGCTGCAAAATGGTATAACACTAGCCTTCTTTCTGCAGAGATTGATATTGAGATTGGCGATACTTTCAAAAAACCTATTGGAAAATCAGGTACTTTTCAAGTTCTTCATACTCCTGGTCACACACCTGGGAGTGTCGTAGGATTTTTGACTAGCCATTCGGCTTACCAAAGTGTTCTATTTGGTCAAGACATCCATGGGCCATTTATGTCAGAATTCAATTCTGATATTGACCGCTGGCGCCAATCGATGGAAACGTTACTGGGATTAGAAGCAGATTATTTATGCGAGGGCCATTTTGGAATTATTGAAGGGAAAAAAAACGTCAGAGAATTCATAAAAGGATACCTGAGGAGATATTCATACGCTAACAGTTGATTCATTCATTGAAAGAATTAACAATTTTGACGCAAATAGAGCCCAGAGCTTTCCGTAAGTTCGTTATCGTAACCTCATCTTCGGTTATTTCATTGAACGGGAGCGAGTGAATGAAAGTTTTGTTTAGAGCTGAAAACTCCAAATCAAGTGTTTGGTCCTTTGGTACAACCCTAATTTCCAAGTCTTCTTTTTCTTTCTGCTTGAGTGTTATTCGATGGGTTTTTGCTCCGAAGTATGTACCGCTTCCTCGTGGAACATACCCCTGTTTTACCATTGACTCATAAATGTCCACAGCGAATAATCTTGCTACCTTAATTGGAAATGGTTCATCCTCGATCTGGTTAGTCTCCTCCATTGCAGCAAGTTTTGGAGTAGATAGTTTTACAGTTACTGGGATAACTTTGAAACAGGGTGTTTGACCCAATGGATCGACAGCGGAGTCTGCGAGTTTGTTAACGAGTGCATCGGTATAATGCCATGGAACAAAGACATGGTTTCTTATAATATCTGATGCGACTCGAGCTTTGACTTTAATTGAGCCGAGAGGTGATTCAATTTCGACGAAATCCCCATCTTCAATGTATAATATTTTCGCGTCTTCCTCGTTGATTTGTACATACGCATGTGGGGCGCGTTTCATTAACTTTGGGCTTCGTCCAGACATCGTCATTGTATGGAATTGATCACTGATTCTACCAGTGATCAAAGTGAATGGATAGTCTCTATTCATCTTTTTATGCATGGGAGGGCATGGATAAAACTTTCCTTTTCCATCGTCGGTAAAAAACTGGGCCTCATACATGAACTGAACCCCTTCTGGATATTCGTCATTGCATGGCCACTGAACTCCCCCGTCTTCAGCTGTTTTCATCCGATCATAAGTTATACCGCTATATGTAGATACAGATTTACGGATTTCGCTAAAAATGTCTTCTGAACATGAAAACTTAAAGTAATCCTCATAGCCCATTTCTTTTGCTAACTCACAAACGATTTCCCAATCAGTCTTCGCACTCCCAGGTGGTTCTAATTGTTTCGCGGAATACTGCACGCGCCGCTCAGTATTGGTATAGGTACCCTCTTTCTCGAAAGAACATGCTGCTGGAAGAATGACTGTTGCCAATTCTGTAGTCATGGTAGGAAATATATCTTGTACTACCATAAATTCTAAGTTCTTTAGATTCTGAATGGCGTGTGTGAGATCTGGGTGACTATGAGCTGGATTCTCTCCAATAACATACAGGGCTTTGATGCGCTCGGGAATAGCTTGGATAGCTTCAACAGATGTAAGGCCAGCTGTAGATGGAAGTTTTTCAGGGGAAATTCCCCAATATCCCGCAAATGTCTGTGTGTTCTCTTGATTCACTACTTTATACCCTGGAAAACAGTCTGGTAAACCCCCTAAATCACAAGCTCCTTGAACGTTTACCTGTCCCCGTAATGGGTTCACCCCAGTGCCTGGTTTTCCATAATTGCCTGTGAGCATTGCTAGATTGGCGTATTGACAAATGTTCACCACACCAGTAAGATGCTGAGTGACTCCCATACCCCAAAGGATAGCTGCTCTCCCAGCTTTTCCATAAATCAGGGCTGCCTCTTTTATCTTCTCCTTTGAAACTCCTGTAACTCTCTCAACATCCTCCAAATCAACGAGATTCAAGACCTTTATCAATTCAACATAAGAAAGCATTTTTGTATTTTTCTGGATAAACTCCTCATCTTCTAATTCTGCGTCATAAATTACTTTCATTAGCCCATTCACAAAGGCTTGATCGGTTCCTGGCACAATTGGAAGGTACAGATCAGCAAACTTTGCTGTCTCGGATTTTCGGGGGTCAGCGACAATGATGAATGGTTTTCCTGTTGCTTTCTTTCGTTTTTTAATAATACTCCAACAAAGTGGATGTGAAGAGGCGGAATTTGTCCCTGTAATGAGTAGAACGTCCGATGTGGAGATATCTTTAATTGAATTGGTCATTACTCCAGCGCCTAGATTTTGAGCCAAGCCTACTGCTGTAGTTGCGTGACATAACCGAGCGCAATGATCAACGTTGTGGGTTCCCAAGACTAAGCGAGCAAATTTTTGTGCAATGTATATTTCCTCGTTTGTGGTTTTTGCACTTACGAAAACACCAATAGCCCTTGCTCCATAAGTCTCCTTTATTCGTTGGAACTCCATTGCAGCATGACCAATAGCTTGATACCATTCTACTTCATCGAAGCCTCCCTCTCTATTCCTAATCAATGGTTTTGTAAGGCGATCTTTTGACTGAATCCAGTCACCAGTAGTACTTCCCTTAATACATAGGTATCTGTTATTTAGGCTATTTTTCCCTGCTCCTTTTGCTTTTAATTTTCCATCCTTTACTTCAAGTTGTATTTTACACCCACATCCACAGTAAGGACAGATACTCGACCCTGGTGATATTAAATCAATTGATTTGCTCTTATTTGCCATAAACACCACATTAAATGATTTATATGAGATCCCATTAAAAGAAATTCTTAATTAATATTTTATACAAAACGACAATACAATTCATAAGAAGATGTTTGAGAGGTTTATAAATGATATTATTTGGTAATTCTCCATATTACCCATTTGGGAAAACATAGGACGACGTTTATCCCGAAACGATTTCATGGATTTTGTTATAAGTAATAATAAATGATACAACTAAAAAATAACTTCGCTTTTATTAATGCAAAAAATTGCATTTCAACATCAGATTATGCAAAATATTGCACTCTCTTCAATTGGAATTCCTAGAGGAATTCCTTAATAAAATCATCTAGAAAGAC
>CP070760.1:729700-733814 GCA_020348965.1 Candidatus Heimdallarchaeota archaeon
CTTCAATAAAAAGCACAGATTGAACATCTAATTGTGATATAATCTCATCTCGCAGCAGTGTTTGTGACATCCTCCCCTCAGAGTTTAATTTGATGAAAATTTTTGACACTGGAGTTAAATCGATTCCAAAATTTTCAAATAATCCGAATCCCATCAAATCAGACATTTTTCTGAGAGAGATATAACTGAGTGTGCCCCAGGTCTCTTTTGAGATTCCACCAATGGAAAGGGTACTATTTACTAGAAAGAAATTGTCGCTTTGGTTATAGCTATAGACCTGTGAAGCCTGTTGTAACTGATTCTTTAGAAAATCAAGCGTGGCATTTTTCCCTTCCTGTTGAAAGAATCCTTCAAGCCATAATTCTTCTAGTGAAGAAATTGGAAGGCCAGGATGAGTAATTGTAATTTGGGCTCCACTCTGAGACTGTAAACCAAAATAGTTGGCCAAACCTGAAGTTAAGATTATCGAAGAATTGGGGTCTTCCCATTCACTTGAATAGCGATTATCAAACCGGAAATGATGAGTCGAAGGGGTCGTAGAATTGAACGCGATTAACATTCCCTCATTTGACTTCCTTCCATCCTCCCTGTAGAAGATTGTGGGTATTTCTAGGGCACAGTCTACTGCTTCAATCCCATAACTCGTTCTCATTTTTTGCAATATTTCAAGATCATCGTATAATCCCAATTCACCCAATTTAGGAGTTCCAAACGAAATTTCTAAATCATAATCTGATATTTCGTGAAATTCAGAATTGAGTGCACCTGAAGCCGAATCAAAGAGAGTTAAAGAAAGAACAAGAATCGCTACTGAGGCTGTTAATCCTATTAGATTTGTTGTGCTTCTCCAGGGATTTCTCATTATATTCCGTAGTGGTAACTTCAAATGAGCTTTAATAGAAAGTTTACTTATCAATTTCCAAAGAAAACTCCCTCGTAAGAAAAATGAAACCGTGGAATAGCTTGCCATGGCTTCCCTAGGTTTCATACGACTTCCTTTCCAAGCTGGAATAATTCCACCTAATAATCCGACAAAGAAAGCCGAAAAGAATCCAAATATTAATACTGACGGATTAAAGGCGATTTTTGTGAATGGTAGAGCGATAGCTGAGGCATATCCCTCTGCAATAATTTTAGCAGTGATAAATCCACCAAATAGGCCTAATACGCCTCCGACAACACCAACCATTGCCACATAACTCAGATAATGAAGAAATAAATCGCGAGGATAATATCCAAGAGATAGAGCAATTCCAATTTGGCGTCTCTGACTATTTATCAACCGATTTTGAGTAATGAATATTGCTAGGGACGTTACTGCGAGAACAAATACCGGTAAGACTTCGGAGATTTCCCTAAATCCTTCAACATTTAACCGTAAGAACCAATTAGAGATTTGTAGTTCCTGAGGAACTGGTTCATTGAGCGTTACTTGAAGTTCACTCTCAATTAACTTAGAAAATTCATTTGATATTTTTATTCTTGTTTTGTAAGACGTATCCTCCGTGAATGTCATAATGAGGTCGTTTACTTTCCCATCTAGTTGAAGTGCATTCTGAACTTCTATTTTTGGCATGAAAAAGATTCCAAATCTTGTTAAAGGAAAAACAGAACCATATCGTGACGGAATCACAACAATATGTTCAACTGAATAGGCAACACCAAGAACTTCAACTTCTCTTAGACTTCCCAAACCAATTAATATGGTGTCTCCTACTCCGATTTCCATGCGGTCTGCGAATTGTGCATTAAGGATTACCTTGTTTGAGTACTGTTCCCCTGGTAAAAATGTGGACCCCTCTTCAATGTATAGTTTATTGAGTCGTTGATTCATAGGAATGTCTGTATCAAAACCAATAATTTGCCCCTCACCATGAATAAATTCATCTTTGGAAATATTATAGCCACTTTCAACGATTATACGATGATTTATTCTTTCAATCTCTGGATTTAGATTTTTAAAATCTTCGCCAACTTTCTGGAGTAGACTTTCATTGATCCAAATTCCCTCTGAAGCTTGGATTTCTATATCATGAAAAGAATAGTCGTCATAAAACTGTTGGTAAGAAATCTCAAGAGATTGATAACCCAAGACGAAGCTGACATAGGCGGTAACCCCTAAGATATTGAGGGAAATAAGGGCTGTAAAAAGGAGTTTATTCTTTCCCACGTCTCTGAGAAGTTTTTTTAAGAGGTTCCTAGTTAATATTGGCATTTAAGAGGTCACCAGTCTAGCATATTTTTCTGGAAATTAGACTCATTTGAGATTTTCGGCCTTTTAGCTGCTAATCATAGTAGTCCTCAATAGTTCTTAAAGAAATATAACTCTCAGAACATGTAACAGTAGAAGATTCTGGTCAAAGATCAACGCAAAAAAATTTATAAAAAGGAAGAATTTTTTTCAAACCGAGCTATAATCATAAGAAATAGCTAGAAGGATATGTCTAATGGTATCAATCGCGAAAAAAATATTAGAAGAGCATATCACAGAGGGAACTTACGATATTGGTGAAGAAATTGGGATTCGCATAGACCAGACTGTCACACAGGATGCAACTGGAACTATGGCTTATCTCCAGTTTGAAGCGATGGGACTTGACCAGGTAAAGACCGAGTTATCTGTTTCAGTGGTAGATCATAACACTCTCCAAACAGATTTCAAAAATCCTGATGATCATCGTTACCTCCAGAGTATTGCAGCCAAATACGGGATAAAGTTCTCCAGGCCTGGTAACGGAATAATTCATCAAGTCTTCTTGGAGCGTTTCGCAAGACCAGGAAGAACTCTTATTGGTTCAGACTCTCATACACCCACAGCAGGAGGTATGGGATCGATTGCTATTGGTGCAGGAGGACTTGATGTTGCGGTAGCTATGGGTGGTGGCCCATTTTATATTAAAACTCCCGAGTTAATAGGAGTGAAGCTAACTGGAGAACTCCCAGATTATGTTTCAGCCAAAGATGTTATTCTCGAGGTTCTTCGGAGAATCGGTGTAAAAGGCGGCGTGGGAAAAGTTCTCGAATATTTTGGCCCAGGAGTAAAAACACTCTCCGTTCCTGAACGAGCCACTATTACGAACATGGGTGCTGAAACAGGTGCAACAACATCCATTTTTCCGTCTGATGAAATTACACGGGAATTTTTAAGACTCCAACAAAGAGAAGACCAATGGGTGGAGATACCCGAAGGTTCCGATGAGGATTTCGATGAGATCATCGAAATTAGTCTTTCAGAACTGGAGCCGCTAGTTGCTAAACCCCATAGTCCAGGAAATGTGGTTCCCCTCTCAGAGCTATATGGAATGAAAGTTGACCAAGTGGCAATAGGATCATGCACGAATAGTTCCTTAAAAGATATGCTGATTGTTGCAGCTCTTTTGAAAGGACGAAAGATACATGATACCACTGTATTGGGAATATCACCAGGATCTCGCCAAGTTCTCATGCATCTATCCAAGATAGGTGGGCTTACCGACATGATTGCCGCGGGAGCCAGATTGCTGGAAACAGCTTGTGGCCCCTGTATCGGAATGGGATTTGCACCCAAAACAGAAGCGACCACCGTTCGAACATTCAACAGGAACTTCCTAGGAAGAAGTGGAACGAAAAGTGCTAACGCATACCTCGTCAGCCCAGAGGTAGCAGTCGCAGCAGCTGTTTTTGGTGAGTTTACAGATCCACGAAAATTAGGAGATTATCCAAAGATAGAGATGCCAGCAAGTATCGTGGTCGATGACTCTCTGATCCTCGAGCCAGCAGAAAGACCTGAAGAAGTGGAGATCATTCGGGGGCCAAATATTGCACCGTTACCTAAGTTTCAAGTAATGCCTGACGATATAATTGGCACTAAAGTTCTCATTAAAGTTGAAGACAACATTACTACTGATCACATCATGCCTGCAGGGGCAGAAATCCTTCCATTGAGGTCGAACCTGCCTAAAATCAGTGAACATGTTTTTGAACAGGTTGATCCTACATTTCCAGCACGGGCATTAGAAAGTAAGTCAGAAGGTGGAGGCCTGATTATTGGTGGAGATAATTATGGCCAAGGGTCTAGCCGGGAACACGCGGCATTAGCTCCAATGTATCTGGGTGTTAAGTTCGTATTAACAAA
>CP070760.1:733914-738020 GCA_020348965.1 Candidatus Heimdallarchaeota archaeon
GTAAAAGAATTGAAAGACCATCCAGAGCCCAATTCTTTGATTAATCGTAACATCCAGTTAATCGGTATTGTTCAGCAAATTAATAACACAGGGTTCTTTATTATCGATCCTGAAGATGTGACTAACGCTTCATTGAGTGTTTATATCAACGCAATTTATGTTGAAAAGCCTACGGGTTTTAAATTTGGAGGAACGGTTCTTGTTGAAGGTAAACTCATTTCCATAACTAATATGTGGACATTCAAAGCGTACATGATTAGTACTAAGTGTCCGTCCAAGTACCAAGGATGAGTAGTAGTTAGATCTGGTTTGATAAACTTCAATGAGTAGTGAAAAGAATAGAGGGGGAATTCACCCCTCAACTACTTTTTCTAATGCCTTTGATTTTGCAGTACTCATATATCGCTTTAAGATTTGGACATCTTTCCGAACTTCTTCGAATTGTGAAGTGGAGATTTTTCTACGCATATATTTGTCTAGAGCTTTTTCCTGAAGTGTTTCGAATTCAGTGACATTTTCTTTTTCCGCTGCGTTATGGAGTCCTTTTTTGAATTTGCTAAACGATCTGCGACTTAAAAAATAGGGAATCGCTTTAACAACCGTCACCAAAGCCGCTAGTGCCCCAAACAACATCCCAACATAGTCTGTGATCGTAAATTGTTCTAAAAACGGTGTTTGAGAGTTAATAGAAATAGAATATGGTAAATAGCTGTCGAGAGGAAAGGCAAATTCGATCCGATTTCTGTGGGACGTCACCAATCGGTCAGTTTCAGAGACATTTGACTTATACTTCGAATCAAAATCATAATTGATTTCTGATTGACCTGTTGGTAGTTTTACCTGAAAGAAAATATTCTGTGGTGCACTCACGAAAGGTCGTTCATATCTTGGGATTGGAGTTACATCCCAAAAATTCTCTGTTAGGTAAATTATACCCGAATACCCTTTAACATTGGAAATGTATTCGATCGGTGATCCTGGTGCTTTGAGTCTGATAGACTCAAAGACCCATTGTTCCCCGAATTCACGGTTGTCCTCATATTCAGAAAGAAAATGCAGATCAGAAATTTGCCCGAGTTCTAGTTTATTGAGTCCAAAATTAAAGGGTTCTGGTAATGCTAGAAGAAAAGCAGTCGTTTGGCGGAAAATTACGTGTTGTTCAATTCCAAAAATCCTTTCTGTAGCACTTCTGTTGTCTTCCCACATACTAAAAGAATGACTCGTAATCTCTAATAGCGAAATGTTCACTGGGGCAACAAGTCTCTGTAGAGCATCGTAATTACGAAATTCTTTTACCTGAGTGGAATTTTTAAACAGCTCAAAATCCTCATTCCATTCTAGATCAGAATCTGAGTAAAATTCATATGCTATTTGGATTAAGATATCAGCATGAGTTGTCAGTTTGGCTATGGCTGTGTATCTGTGTAGCCCAAACAAAGGTTCTATGTTGGGGACACCAGTTTCCCGCTGATAAATAGTATCGCTATCAGTTAGAGTCAAATTAACTCTAGTGTGAGCTATTTCCTCTGGCTCAGGCTCCTCTTGAAGAGGATTCATTTTTTTTGTAGAGAGAGTCCCAAAAACTGGAAATGTGGACAAAAAGAAGACTGAGCAAGTAATTGTAAATAAAATTATTTTTTTTGAAATTCTGGAACTACTTTCTGAAGTTCTAGAAACATTCTTCATGACTTTACTCATTTGTTGTCCAAAATATTGCATCATTATGATCACTAAGTATGTGAACCAGTTTTCATTGTTAAGAAGCTACCTGACATAAAGGTAATATTCTAAAAAGAAAGTGCGATTAAGAAACTTAATGACTCATTTGATAAGGGATAATCATGGTATACAAAATTGACAACTTATTACTGAATTGTCTCAAGATTCCAGGACAAAGTGGGTTCGAGGTGCCTATACGGAATTTTCTCATGGAGAATCTGTCGAGATATGGCGAAGTCACACGAGACAAACTTGGATCACTTATTTGCAAAATTAGTGGTATTTCGTCCTCCCCGAAAAAATGGTTCGTTGGTGCACACATGGACACCTGTGGGTTCATAGTTCACAGTATTATCAATAACGGTCAGATTAAATGTCTCAATTTTGGATATATGGATACACAGGCATGTCATCTTCAACCTGTGATTATTTCTACAAACCAAGGGGATGTTCAAGGTCTACTGCATGCTAAGAGTGACGAAAAGGGTAAAAAAACATTTCTAGTTGATATCGGGCTTGATTCTCTACAAGAAACAAGATCTTCAGGGATTCTTGCAGGCGATCCGATTCATTTCAATATAAATCCTTTTCTTGTTGGAGATCCACAACGGAAAATAATCTGTTCTCCCCGACTTGATAATCGTCTAGGAATCTTTGAACTTCTTCTTCTTGCTCAGACATTAAGCAAAAATCCTCCTTCTAACGACATCTTTTTGGTGGCAACAGTTGAAGAAGAAGCTGGTGCCAGAGGAGCGAAAACGGCAGCTCAAAAAATTCGGCCAAATGTAGCAATCGTATTAGATGTTACTTATCATGAACATCCAGTTAGTATGGGACAAGGACCAGTAATTACATTATCAGACAAATCTTCTCTCTTACCTTCTCAAGTACGCGATTATCTCCTCGATTTAGCAAAGAAAAACAATATTCCTCTTCAAACTGAAGTCTGGAATATCGGGAGTACCGATGCAGGATCAGTAAGAATTATTGGAGAGGGAATTCCCACAATCCCTGTGCTGACAGCCATTAAGAATAGTCACACTCCCATTGAGATGGGGTGTATTGATGATTGTTATTCTGTTGTTAAAATGTGTCAAATAATTTTAGAAAACGGAGAGGAGCTTCTTTCTGTATTTCATAAATAAAGGAACCTAAGTTTGAAAAAATTCGAAGAGACTGGAAAGCAGTAATTACTTTTATGATTCAAACTGTCGTAAATAATTGATGTACCATTTTCCCAAATACTCCCAAATTTTAGCTACATTCTCTCCAGTGCGTTCATTAACAGGGATATACTGAATTCTTGCGTTATGCTTCTCATTTTTTTCACGGACAAAGATTTCAATAGTATTATCAGAAATAGATTCATGGATCTTTGCTCTTTCGTGAATATTTAGTCCTACAATCACAATAGGAATCATTGTTTCCTTCCCATTGTAGGTCCAAATTTCTTCTAGCCACGACGGAATACTTTCAAAACTGCTTGGTTGAGTAACATCAATACTTATAACCGCGCCCAGCGCCCCATAATAATACCTAGATCGTTCATTCTTTACGGTTGGATCTTTTGACAACTGGTAGACTTGAAAATTTAATGTATTACCACCTATGTTCATCACTTTGAATGCAAAATCTGGACCAGGAATCAAAGTAAAATCACCCCGAAATACCTCTCCAATAAATTCTAGAAGTCTAGATTGTTGAGGATCTCCTATCATTACAATTTTCATGGGAAAACTCATTTTATCACCTCTGATTTAACTCCATTCAGGGAAGAATCTACCTAAGCTTGCGAACTATCGTCTTTGATAATGAAATGGTATCTTCCGAACCACACAAGTAATGTTCCGCCTCCAACAGTAGCTATCAGGTTGATTAGAATTGCTAAAGGATCATGTTGATAGATCCCTTGTTGTATATTGAAGGAAATATCAATTAAACCTAGAAATACCAATGCTCCTCCTGCGGCAGCTGCAAAGAAAGATCCATATGATTTTTCCTTCCATATACCATAAGCTGAAATTAGTAATAAAACGACGATCCAAGCATCAGGAACAGGAAACGTGGATTCAAAGGCCATGTAGGTTTCATATAAAGGATCATCAGGCTTGAAAGACTTCAGGATATCCAGAAACCATCCGATCCAAAACCCAGTTATTATTACTGCTCCAATTATCTCTAGAATAGCAACGTATCTATCATATCTCGAATAAGCCATAACTTCTTTCTCCATCTCATAATCCATAAAACATCTCGGTTATTCTATTCGTTAAATTCTCAGAAAATGCTCGTTTCATAAGAATAGTTCCATAAGTCTGTAGTCGGCTCCCAACTTTGTAATGAACCTTGGGTCGTTTTGCATGGATAATTTTTTCAATTTTTTTTGA
>CP070760.1:738120-742213 GCA_020348965.1 Candidatus Heimdallarchaeota archaeon
GAACTTTTACAATCCATAATCCCATTTTTTGATAGCATTATCATTATTCTTATTCCTTTTACTATCGGAGTTGGCCTCGCAGGAGTAGTTGAGAAATTTGATTTAAAATGGAAATCTCGATTAGTTTTGAAAACCTTTTTTTTAGCATTACTGTTGATTTTTATTCTAACTATTCCACTGGGATATCATGCGGTTGCCAAAGGTACAGAGGGCACTCTTCACACTAGTATTGGGCTTATTAACACCTCAGAGTTGTTTTCTCCAGACTATATATCAGATCTTGAAAAGAATTTCCCAAAATTACTCCAATTGATTGAGTCAGCCCAGGAGCATCTTGAAAAAGCTAGTAATTCATTTACTCAATTTGGAGAGAACCCATTAATTGCATATGTTCTTCCATATTTGGTTCCAGAGGTTGCAGGAATCCCTCTTGCAGATTTAAGCGAAATTCTTACACTGACAGATGTCTTGAATGATAGCTTACAATACGTTCCAAATGTATTATGGGCTTATTTTAATCTTGACCAAGGCTTTACTCAAACATTTAATGTCCTTCAAAAAAGTATTGGAGAAATAGGAGGTGGAGGAGCCCATATTTCGGAGGAGTATAATATTTCCATGCTTGAGGCTCTCAACGCAATGCAGTTAGGGGTCTACAATCTCACTGACATCGAAACACCTCTTTTAGACCTCATTGACGAGGTGGAAGAAAGATTAGATTATCCAGTCTTTACTGAAATATCTGATCTAGTAGCTGAACTCAGAATCGGATTACCAATTCTAATCACTGCAGTATCCAGTGCAATTCCTTGGATTAATAGTACATATAAGATGACTTTAGTTCTTTCAGATTTGTACGACTTGAACTTCTTCCCCGAAATCCTCGAAGATGCTGAGAAAGACTTTAACGAATCCATGACAATTTATGATATTGATGTAGAATCAATCCCTGCAATAACGACTATTCCTCTTCGAGAACTTGTGAATTTCAGTCTTAATCTACATCAAGTATCGCAACATTTCCTCTTTACAGTAAAAAACGGAACCCGAATGTTTCAAGAACTGAACGATACCCTAGCTCTAATTCAGAGAATCGATTTTTCCAACTCTTCGAATATTCAAGAACCAATATGGAATGCGATCGATCAGGGGCTCCATAATACTTCCCTCTACTTAGAGGATACAAAAATCAGTCTAGATCAGATGAGAGGATTGATAGAATCTCAAGAGATCACCTTCGAACAGCTACAAGTTCTAAATCAGTTTCTTAAAGATTTGGATGTCTTTACTAAGGAAGCTTATGATCGAATCATAATTTCTGAACAATATTTTGATGCTTTGAATGGTACCTATCAGTCCGTTCAGGCTTTTTCTATCGGTAGTAATAGTCTAAATCAAACCTTAAGTACCATCCTCCAAAATAATCCTTCACACGACAATTTTACAAACGCTCAGGCAAACTTTTCACTTTGTCAAAGTTTTACTATTTCTGCAAATGAAAGTCTGACAAACGTTAAGGGGCAATTCTTAAATGAGAGCAGTGTTGATAATTGGCAGCAATTGCTAATAGGGAATCTCAGTGAACCTACAACAAACTCCATCTATATGAATGCTCAAAGGTGTCTGGATTTAATTGATCTTCTGCAAGTAGCTACTTATCTCGAATTACCTCAACTCTTGTCCCAATTCCAAGATGTCTTAGTGCAAATGGAATACTTAGATGAAAAATGGAAGATTTTCACATTATAACATACATTTACTTTACTAATTCTCAAGAAAGGAAAATGTTGATTGTTCTTTCAGATAGGGTTTGGGATCCATATCCCACACCGTCAAATCGAATTCCCCACGAGTAGTTGCTAGATCTCGAAATACCGTTCCGACTCGCTTATCCTTCCAAAATTCTTCCCCATATTCATCAATCATTTGGGTCATCCACTCTTTAACCCTTATAGAAGCAAGTAAATAGGCTGGCCCATAAAGGTCATAGTCAGGCATGATGTGGTGTAAAAGCCAATAATTTCCTGGAATTTCCCAAAAAAAACGTTTTGATAGTTCCTGAAATCGATTGGAAGCTTGTTCAGGATTGTACTCTCGTTTCCAAAACTCTAATTTCATAAGAGAGTTAGTAGAATAAAAAACGAGGAAATAAAGGTTCATAAAGTGTCGTCGATCAATAATTTCTCGAGTGACCTCCTTAGATAATCCTAATTCCTGTTGTAAGAACGGTGGATGTTGTAGCAACATTTCAATGAATGTAGAGAAAGTTTCAGCGACGCTCATCGGTATTATATACCTTTTCCAATAGGGATCTTTGGGATTTCCGGATGTTCCATGAAGGGCATGTCCAAACTCATGAAATAAGCTTGTGAAATCGCTAAATGGAGAAACACATTTGTAGACCACACGAATATCATTTGGAATCTGTACTCCAAAACAAAAAGCTGAGGGTGATTTCTTTTCTCTATCCTCACTATCCACATGAATAAGAGAAAGTTCTTTTTCAAAGGAGAGTTTTGAAAGAAAACTCTTTAGAATCGTCAAAGGATTTTTCTTTTCAAAAGATTTGTTTAATGATAGATAAATTCGTCCCCTGGCAAGATAAAAATCGTCATAATAATCAAATGTTGTTTTATTGAGAATTTCCTGTGCATAATGCTCTGCAGCCGTTAGAAAAGGCATTCTAGCACCATCCCCTAACGCAAAAATGAGATCTCTAAGTTTTTCATAAGATAAGAATTCTTTTTCTAAAAAAGCATCTAGAGGGGAAGAATCGTAGAGAGAATAAACCTGGCGGGAGATGTTGAAGCGTTTAATAATTAAGGATGTAAGTTCTGGTATTTTACTTATAAATTCATCGAAAACCAGTTTACGATCGTCTGGATTAGATGTTTGCGCATTAAATTGCCGCCAAGATCCCCAGTTAACTGGTACTCCGTGAATACGGAATTTTTTACTAGAAATTAATGACATCCTCTTTTCATAGATCTCCAAGGTTTGGGGTAACTTCCTAGCCTGTGCAATCCTCTCGATAGAATCAAGGTAAAAGGCCCTTGGTCCTTCATATGAACTGAGGAATTCCGAACTTAAACCCAGTAATGTTTCAGCAGCCAATTCCATGATTTTTTTATCATACGGAAGGCCTGCAGTCTGATTATACCGTTGTTCATTTAATTGAACAACAAATTTTTCAAATTCGACTCCAAGATCGTCAATACTGCGGATAGGGGTACTCACTGCAATCACCCGAAAACCATTACATAATACATAATTTTGTAGTCAGATTGAAGACCGACAATTCGACATCTCTGTTTGATCAATTGAAGCACATATTTCTCGAAATTTACTCCAATTTTCTCAATATTATGTATAGTCGTATTCACAGGTATCACCTGAGACGAATTAGCTTCTCCCACAACTATTCCATGTATAAATAATGTAAAATTAGCTTTGATTATGAGTTTTAAACTTGTGATGGTTTTAGAAAGGTCGGAATGTTTTGTAAATATATCTTAACAATTTTCTTTGGTGATTTAGAAGAAAGCTTCTTAAAACTATAAAAATATGATGAAAAAGATTTTAATAAAGAAGAGATTATTCTGTTTGAAATTTATGAACTATCTATTTGAGTGTGTTAGATTTGGCTTTAACCCAATTCGAATCTCCAACTGACCTTCTAGGGATTGTAGTTGTCGTTATAGCAATTATACTTTTTTTATTGCTCGGATTATACTTGTTAAATTCTTATCGTAGGACAAAACGTAATACAACTCTGTACATGAGCTTGATTCTGTTGTTTGGGTGTTTAGCACTCGTATCATTAGCATTAGAGCAGGTTATTTTAATTGCATCGGATTTAACTGGAGATGATGCACCAGAAATGAAGAGCTTTCTTGTGTATAGTTTTGCTGAAATTAATGTTTTTTGGCTCGCTTATTCTTTCGCTTTCATAGCATGGGTAACGTCTGCAGCAGCAATTCTATCAGCATGTTTCTTTACGCAGAGTTTCTTAGCGGATAAATATAAGAAATTATTAATCATTCCAGCGATCATGCTTGCGTTTTGGGTAGCTGTGTATACAGCCGCCCCTTTT
>CP070760.1:742313-746398 GCA_020348965.1 Candidatus Heimdallarchaeota archaeon
AAAAATCAGAAGAAAAGAGCAAAGAAAACCATTATCATTATGAGGTAGCTTTATTGTTTCATCTAAAGGGTGAAACACAAGAGGGACTAAATTATTGGAAAAAGAATCACAACAAGAAAAAAACTTTTCAGACAGATTCCCCTTCATTTTTAGCTTCCATCATTGAAGAGAGCACAAAAGAAGAACTTGAACAAGAACACGTCAAATTCTTGAAGCAGGTGTTAAATCTTAAGAAATAAAAAAGAAACTAAGACGGTACAACATTAGGTCAGGAAATCATGTCCACTCGAAATCTCGTGAGAAGAATCCTCGGTCCCTATCGAATTTCTCACCATCCTTTGTGTGATCATTATAAAGATCATGTATATAGATTCCGTGGAAACAAGATCTGTCGCGGGTGTGTGATGCAATATTCAGGCATGATCTTCTCTTTTTTCATCATTACAATAGGCACCTTCTTTCAATGGTGGAAAGGACTAACTGAGATTCAAGTAGGCCTTGTTTTATATGCAATGATATTACCTACCCTCTTAACCGCATTTCTAATTGAAAATCGTATAATAAAGGATGTAGCCCGCTTTCTGTTGGGAGCTTCTTTTTCTCTAGCCTTTATTCAATTTGTTTTCACACCAGACTGGCTCATAAAGTTGTGGATCCTAATAAACCTCATACCTGGGTACATTTATCTCAACAAAAGACGAGCTAAGAAAAATGATGAAGTATGCAATCAATGTGAAGAGAGAATCAACATCCCATTATGTTCAGGTTATCAGATTTTTGCTGATCGAGAAAAGATTTTTATGGCACAAGCCGTCAAGGGGGGAATACACGATCCCTTCGCCCTCTCGCCAGACCAACTAGAGGAATAGAAGTCTCAGCTATCGTCCTTTCATTCGATTTCAGATTCTGACTCAGATTAACGGTCTCTCACAACAACTGTACCAGCAATATAATCTCCAAAATGTCTTCGTTCACTGGTAATACATAATAGACAGACACAAAGATTGCAACAATTTCTCAAACACGAGTTGGTGACCGATGCGCCTCGCCTAGTTCCGTGTTTGACCACCCTGAGGTTCATCATGCCTTTACCAATCGACTGCCCATCTCTGATCCCATCACGGATCACCCAATAGATACAACCAAGCCCTAGTACCCAGCTGATTGCGCCTGCTATTACCCCATCAATCAGATAAGCAACACAACGATCCGCTAGTGGCGCTGTTCTTGATATACCGCGTGTACGAGACATTCACGAATCACCATTCATTTTATGCTTGAACTGAAGGTTCCATTCACAGGTTTTTTAAGTATTTTGAGCAAAACTAAATAGTTTATGGTTGGGTTCTGGTTGAGACTACTCTATTACTCCATAAATTCGATTACATCCTTTTTTCTCCCACAAAAGGACATGTGGTAGCACAAGTTTTGCCAGTAGCACTTAATACTTATAATGAAGAAGTTAAAGAATGAAATGAAGGATAAGGATGTAAAAATGAATCTAAAGAAAGTTTTATCAATCTATGCTGTGACTGTAGGTGCTTTAATGTTAATATCGTGGGTAATCCTCTTCGGAATCAATCAATCTGATCTTGCAACGGATATCAAGACCAAACCAATAGAGATGCTTTTCGTATTGATCAACGAAATATTAACAGCCTGTACGTTGATAATCGGAGGATATGGACTGTTTTCGAATCGAGTATGGGGAAGTAGAGTCTTTTTACTTGGAACAGGAATGTTAACTTACAGTATGATCAACAATCTGGGTTTCTCCCTTCAACATTCTGATATCCTTATGGTGAGCTTAATGCTTTTCTTAATTCCTCTCAATTTTCTCTTTATTATTTTGGTGTTCTCTAAATCGAGGACTAGAATACCCATCACAGTAGGAATAACGACCTCTCCACCCTAGATGCTTCTACATTCAAGTTGGATTAGCCGCGGGAGACCACCCTACCAACAAACAAGAGTGTAAGTGTGATTAAGACAATTATTGCCAGTATTGTACCAAAAAAGATTTCGTCTGTAGGTTCAGAGCTATACCATGCTAATAACGCAACCAAAAGATTTAACCCCGAAAGACATCCGAACAGGGCTGTTAATAAGTTAAGCCTGACTGTCGTTCGTTTTTCCTGTTCTAGCGCTAATATGTTCATCTTACCTTGGATATAGGAAGTAGCGCCCTCTACTGAGCGTTCAACTGACTTAGCAAAATCTATCCATGAATTCATTAGGTTAATGTTGAAACTTGGAAAGAGTTTTGGAATCAACCCTTCTGAAAGTAACGGCACCATAGGACTGAGATGACCTTGCATGTTTGAGATTGCTGGTTTTAATTTTAAAAATTGGGCCTGTATAGACTGGGTTTCATCTAATAATGCACTCAACTGTATAACAGTTAATTTCGTTACAGTTCGCATTTCAGCAGTTATATTAGTTAACTCATCTAGCATTTTTTGCAATGCAGGCTCAATTAATAACCATGAATTTACAAGCCCTTTCTGCATAACCAATGTATTATTTATTTTTTGAAACTCAACAACTGGAATTTGGTTGTCTCCTATGGTTACGAGACAAGTCTCGGGCTCATCGGATTTCTCGTAATCTGGAGCCATAATATGGACTGTTAAATTTTCTGCATTTTCAAAGCGAAGAAAATAAGACGCAAAATATGAGACATAATTCTTCTGTTGTTGGTCACCGTTGAAAATTTCAAGTGGATCAACTTGATAGTTTTCAATTAACCATGTTTTAAGATCCTCGAATAAGGATCGCAACTGAGAGAACAGAGTGGCACCTGCACGAGCAGGAAAACCTGCAAGCCCAAATATAAGAGGATCCCTCAAAAATGGATCGTACAGATCAAGAGGCCAATAAGTATGTCTAATAGTCATAACCCAGTTGATATGTCGCTCAAACACGATATCAAGAGTTCTGGTGTTCTTCCATTCGTATAAAATACGTAATTGGGTGATAGGTACTTTATGCAACCGAAAAGCAGAACGAATAACCTCTTCAGTGAGTGTAAGAGGAATCACAATCAAAAAACCAGCCATAAATTGAGCTTGGTCTTTCCAATGGGTTAACATTGCATCTGACCCATGCTCTAAGAAGATACTACAAGAAGGACAACAGCTATTAGATGTGTGGACTCTCTGTGGACAAGCTTCTACCGAACCAAGTGAGCTAGCCACTTCACACTTCATACAACAGTGTAAAAAGTCAGGATCCTCAGTTACAAGTATACACCCATGTTTACGAGATAAATTTTCAATCGTATTAACCACAATCCTATATAAGATGGTAAAGAAACTATTAGCTTCTTTTTAACTCTTATTAGTTATATAAACACTCTTTGCATAATTCCCAATACTTTTGAAAAGGAATCTGTATGTACTAGAGATCCGATATTTTGCAACCAGAGAATTTTTCTTGTATTAATGGAAAATTTAATAGTCAAATCAATGAATATCAAATATTTGTTTTCTTATTTCTCTGTTTTTATACATTTTTGAATCATCCCCCAAGTGATTTAGAACCCCAGTTTCCTTACTTTCTAAAAAATTAACCTAGAACATGGACTTACCTAAATGTAAAAAAAAAAGAGGGAACTCAGAGTGTTTCTTTAGTGAGATATCTGTTATGAGACTATTTCGATAGATAAATTGATATTAGATCCATTAATTGTGAATGTTCCTCCTTCTGTTGCTTCAGGTATAATTTCTGCTGCCAATGTTTCCTTCTGTATATAATCAACAAATGTATTGAGGCTCTCAGAAAGTTTGGTGTCTCGAGTTTCGTATTTCACAAGGATTATTTGATCTAAATCTAATTCAGCATTTTTTCGAAGATTTTGTATTGCTCTTACTATTTCCCGGGCTATTCCTTCTTGTTTCAGATCATTGGTTATTTGAGTTTCCAGGATTAATTTCAGGTTATAATTTTGCGAATCAATTGACAAGTATTCCTTATCAGATGACTCTGTTAGATAAGACCTATTGTATCGAATGTCTTTAACATTCAATTCTTGTTTTAATAGATTGAAGAATTGCATCTGTATTTCAACTGAAGTAGAAAGCGGA
>CP070760.1:746498-750570 GCA_020348965.1 Candidatus Heimdallarchaeota archaeon
AACACGAGTTGTGCGTTGTTCTACTGCTACTGTTGGAGATAGTCCAGTTAAAGAATCAAATGGTTTCTCCTTCTCGACGCGAGGAGGAAGGCCAATGGACTGAAGGTATCTCCGCATCCCCTCCTCAAAGAGAATATCGAATGCTAAGGAACTTTTACCCGACCCAGACACTCCAGTTATCGTAACTATCTTGTTCTTGGGAATTTTCACTTCAATATTCTTTAAATTGTGAATTCTAGCCCCTACTACTTCAATGTGGTCCATTTTTTACTACCTCAATTTGATTTGCAATAGATTCTTGAAGCATGATTCTTCTAAAGGAATAATATCTATTATACTCCCTTCCAATTTCTGTAGGTCAATATAATCTAAACAATTCTCCTTCCCTTCATCGAGAGCTTGTTTGATCTGTGCTGAGGCACTATTCCACAACTTTGCAGAATTTGTGAGGTCTTCCCAGGCACTTTCCAGATAATAGCGTTCTTCTTCATTCCATGCATGAGGCCCCTCAATAATTTCTGGATGGATAGACAGTTCTTTGAGAAATTTAGAATACAAATTCCGAAAAATGGCTCCACCTGTACCCATCTCCTCGATAAGACCATAAATCATTTCAAAGGTCAATTCAGATTTAGAAACTACTTCATCTGAATATTCTGACTTCATCGTGCCTTCTAGGATCTGTGGCCACTTTGGAATCGATTGTGCAAACAAGTTCAGAGCTGGGAGTCCATTATAGTTCATTGAGGGGTGGAGCATCTGCTGGGCAACTTGTTGGAGGGCGAGCTTGGCAGCTCTCGCAAAAGGGGGCTTACGTCCATCGTTTCGTTTCATAACATGAAACTGTCGGTATTTAGGGTGCAGAAAAGAAGGTCCAAATTTTGAACTTCGTGTGTTCATTAGTTCATCAATCGTTGCCCTCTGAAGAGTATCGAATCCATTATCATAGATAAATACCTGATCTATTTCCTCATCATAACCTATTAGAGTAATGAAATGTCCCCCAAAGTGTATTTCCTCCTCCCAATCAAAATAGGATAACATTCCCATATCGAGTTGAATTCCGAGAGGGATATTTTGATTGAGCCAGTTTTTGGTCGATTCCCAGGCAACCTCCCTTGAAGAAAAAGTCTCAAAAGAGATGTCAAATCCTAATATCTGACAGCCTAGGCTTTTTTGAGTAATTGATCCCTGTTTTCCACCTATGAATAGGGGGATTCCCATAAAGCTGTTCTCGGTATTTTCCCCTTGTGAATAATCAAAAAACACGAATCCGAGGGTTGAATCTAGACCAAAAACCATCTCTTCAGTTATATTATTGATACCCGCATACCTGATTAAGTTTCTCATGGTAGTGGATTCACAATGCCCACCTATTTCATGTCTGAGATCATCAATTACGTATCTGTTACCCATTTACGCATCATCCTACTTTTTGAAGCTTTTCTGCTCCTTCGGTCTCTAATACCTCAATTTTCTGAAGAAATTCTTGTATTTCTGCAATGCCCTTTTCTCGTTCCTTTTGAGACTTACACCTGAAAAGGTTCTGCAGATGAGATGCTACTTCTTCCCAACGATCACCAAGCTCTTTGTAAAAATCTCCAAGGTTTGATAATTCGTCATTATCACATATCTCAGCTGCCTCTTTTAGAAATCGAGAGTTAAGATACCGAAATAAACCCCCACCAGTACCATACTCAGAAATATACCCTGTTGTGATGATGCCTCTTTCCTGAATATCAGTTTCGGGGAGAGTAATCCAGCTCGTAAGACTTTCAGAGAATTTCCACTGATGGAATATCCACTAGTGGAATATAAATAGGTTTCGAATTCTCCTCAAAATTTTTATGCGGTATTAATAATTGAAATTTATTATGAGCACAAAAGATTTTTTGGCAAAACAACTAGAAGAGACAGCACAAATTATTGAATGGGCATTAAATCTTTTTCCGAAGGAACGACTGACGGAAATTCCTCCCCAGGAAACCCATCCTAATGCTCCAGAATGGTTTGGTAAGTGGTCTGCACTTAGATTATTGTTTCATCTTGTTTATTACGAAGAAACAATTGCACTACCAAGTTTAAAGCACTGGATTGGTGAACCGAAGCCAAGCTATCCTGAGATCTCACTAGAGGAGAAAGAGTGGGAGAAAGGAATGGACCTAACAGGCCTTCTACTTCGATTTCAAACCGTTAGAAAAGAACAAGTTAGAGTAATTGACGAAATTGACGAGGCACAATGGAGTGAAGAAAAGTTGAGGTATTATGGGCATGGAATGGTGTCTGCAGCCTGGTTCGTGGCGAAAACTATTCAACATACTTTCAGTCATGGAGATAGATTACTCCGTAAAGCACTATATTGGGATGATGCCTTGGAGCATGCAGCTAGTAAGGAATAACTTGCTAGGAGTGACAAAGGAAGGGTAATATTGAGTATCAAAATAATAGTGTTCGACATGGATGGTGTTTTGGTTAATATTCGAAGCAGTTGGTTATTTGTACATGAGAAATTAGGAGTCAATTCTGTTAAAAATTTCTATAAATACCAGAACAAAGAGATTGATTATCAGGAATTTATGAGAAGAGATATTACTTTATGGGGTCCACGAACAATCGATGAGATTAGAAATATCCTTAAGACCGTTCCACTGATGGAAGGCATTGAAGATACCTTACCTGAACTTAAAAGGAGAGGGTATCTACTTGCCATATTAACTGCAGGTATTTCGTTACTGGCTGAACGACTTCATGAACAGTTTTCTTTTCACTATGTATATGCTAACAGATTATGTGAATCTCAAGGTGTCTTAACAGGAAAAGGGGAGGTTGTTGTTGAATTAATGTCAAAGGGGTCATTTTTGGAATTGTTTCTTCTTAGTAAAGGCATTGAAAGAAAAAATTGCATTGTTATTGGAGATTCACAATTTGATGTCCCAATGTTTAGTGTGGCTGGATTTTCTATCGCTTTCAATACTTCCGATGAATTAGTTCGAAAAGCTGCTGATGTCTCTGTAGAGAGCCAGGATTTACGGGAATTACTTCCCTTAATCCCTTAATTCATTATTGATATTTGGATTTATGATAATTCCACATTCCGTAGAGGATCTGCATCAACATATTTCCAGAAAATTAAGACGGAAACTAAAATAATCACCGAGGCAAAGGGCGCAAAGTAAATATACCCAACTGAGAATTCGTTACCCAGATAATTTGTTATCTTTGGCAACTCCAGAAGAATACCAACGAGGAGAAAGCCTAAAACCTGAGCTAGGTTCATAATGATCAACTCGAATCCATAATAAGAACCTCCTCGTGATTCACCTGTACGGAGTTCATCTTCTGCTACAATATCTCCAGTGATTGCGTAAGGGAGGAGGTAGTAACATGATAGTGTTAGAGCACCGAGTACCGCAATGATAAGACTTTGTACAAGGAGTGGAATGGGAAATTCGAGTTGACCAATGACCGAAATTAAAGGTATTACAAAAATGAGAGCTGTCATTGAATAGATGAAACTCTTTGTCTTTCCATAACTGGAATTACCTAATCTTATCCAGAAACTAAATCCGAGTAAAATGAAGATGAGAAGTGTCCCCCCAAAAAGAATATATCCAACGTCATCTAATCCTAATACCTCCTCAATCCAAGCGAGAAGAATCCCTGTTAAGCCTGCAATTGCCAGTTGAAGGGTTGCGCGAGAGAGCGTCCAAGAGAGAAAGTTACGATTTGAGAAGGCCACATTTATTTCCTCAATGAGTGTTGGCTGAGGAATGACAATGTCCCTTTCTTTAATTTTAACTAAGAAGGGGATATAAGCAACAATTAGTATCAAGGCAAATGTAAAAACAATTATTGTCATAACTTGACCATCTGTTAAGAAAGTGAAAATCTCATTTGGTTGTTGCAGATTAGCTAAACCATAATCCTCGCTTGTTCCAAGGAGAACTGGCATTAAAAAGGAGGTTCCTGCACCAACAATGAAAGCAAAGATATTCATTGCATTCTGATACCCACTGACTACTAATCTTTCTTTCTCATCCTCAGTTATTTCTGGGAGGGTCGACTGGTAAGG
>CP070760.1:750670-754725 GCA_020348965.1 Candidatus Heimdallarchaeota archaeon
CTGAAGAGCATCAATAAAAACATCTTTTCCTCGAAAGGTTACTGCCCTTCGCTCTAAAGATGCCACAATTCCTCCACCTTCCATTTTGAGGGCAATTATAGTTTCATTTTGTGTCTGAGCAATAAAGATCGGATTTTGATCAGGTTCATTTGTTAATTCAAGGATTTTCTCTGAAATAGACAAAGCAGAAACAGCTCCAACCCGTTCTGTCCTTTTAGATTCCTCTAATCGCTTTCGTGAGCGTGAAGCTTGCGCAAGACGCAATCCATCTTGTGTAATTACGAGTACATCATTGAAACCTCTATCTAACAAAAGTTCATCAAGAATTTGATTAAGGGCAGAATGAAGGATAGATTGGTAAACGATAATTTCAACAACGTGAGCTCGTTCAACAAAATCTTGCACTGTTTCAATTCCTGCTACAAATGCTTTCAAAGAACTAGACAATTCATCATAAGCGTGAAGAATCTCATTCATTTCATGTGAAGGAAATACTAGGAAGATAGCAGAAAAAGCTCCTGTTTCACGAATACGTTGCTTTTGTGCTTTTGGTTCTTTAAGAGAGAATGAAAAAAACAGAATCTTACTTTCAGGAAACGCTTCATCAGTAATTGGGCCTCCAAGCTCCCATTTAGGACTTTCTTGCCCAAAACCAATTTTATATAATAGACGATGGGTTAGTTTCACTTGTTCTACTTCATCTATTAGATAATCATTTTCTGTAGAAGCAGTAAAGATTTGAGGTCTCTTTAATTCCTCAGAGACCATCAGAATAGCCGTTGACAAAGTAAATACGCCTTTAATTATATTTTTCTATCAAAAAGATATTGTTTAGTATTATAATTAAAAGTATTTCATTCATCTGATTTATCAGAAGAGCTTAGTGTTTCGATAAGCTGTTTTTTCTCAATCTGAAGGAAATCTTGAACACGAAAGACGTACTCATCCAATTTTCGCCTTTTTGGAATCGTAAGGCACAGAATAATATCTTTACGGAGCTCTCCCATCATTACATAGTTATCTTTTCCTTCAAGTACGCCCACTTCTTTTGGATCGTGCCCTGAAATCACAAGAGTTGAGTAAAACCCGTTTATCATGGATGCCAGTTCTTGTGGGTCGCCATCTATATTCTCAGAAGCTAAAACCACCCCTTCAGTGTTGAATAGCATAAGTGTTTGCACTTCAGGGATAATTTCCCGAATCATAGAGAATAAATCAATTCCTTTAGCTTCCTGTTGAAGAAGAGAGGAAATTTTAACAGAAGCCTGTCGAAGGGCATCGACATATGAATCTAATCCACGAAAAGTGACTGCCCGTTTTTCTAAAGAAGCAACTATTCCCCCTTCTGGCATCTTAAGAGCAATTAGAGTTTCGTTTTGAGTTTGACCAATAAACATTGGATTCTGATCCAAATAATCCAATGTTTCAAAAATTCTTTCGGAAATAGATAAAGCAGAAATTGCTCCAACTCGTTCGGTCTGTTTATCATCAGTGTCCGTTTCTCTCGAACGAGATGTTAGTGCAAGGCTTGATCCATCTTGAGCTATGACGAAGACATCTATAAAAGCCCTATCAAGCATCAATTCATCAAGAATTTGATTAAGTCCCGAACGCAATATTGCTTTATTCACTATCCCCTCAACAGCATGAAATCGTTCGATTAAATCAGTTGTTGTTTCCATTTCTTCTGCAAATACTTTTAATGAATGAAATAATTCATCATAAGCTTGAAGTATCTGACTCATTTCTTCGGAAGGGAAAACTAGGAAAATAGCAGAAACTGCTCCAAAATCACGAATACGCTTATCAGTTGAATCTGGGTCTCGGAGTAACAACGGGAAAAATAGAATCTTACTCTCAGGAAATTCTTCATCAGTTATTGGTCCTGCGAGTTCCATGGGAAGGCGCTCTTGTCCTAATCCTAATGCTTTAAAAGAAAGGCGATTTACGAGACTTAAATCATTCATATCGATAGGGTGGGTAGTTGAGCTAGCTACTATCTCAGGTCCTTTTCTATCTTTGAAGACCATTAGAAAACAGCTTTTTAGCAAGTTAGGTTCGCCTTTCGGGTTGTTTTCAGGAAGATCTCCTAATTAATTTTGTGCTTCAGTATCCAGTACTAAAATCTTCTGCTTTTGCATCCAGTACTAAAGACCTTTTCATGATCTCTTCGGTCATTCTTCTGAAAAAATCAGATAAGTGTTTCATTGGATGTCTCATTCTGCTGAGTTGCTGTTTCTGAGGACTCCTGAGGGATTAAATCAAGTAATACATCACCCTGACGGACTTGATCCCCAACAACAAAATGAATCGCTTCTACTCGTCCTGCATATGGAGCAAGAATGCGATTTTCCATTTTCATTGCTTCAACAATCAGAAGTTCATCCTTAGCTCCAACTTCATCTCCTACCTTAACAAGAATTTTAACTATTTTTCCAGGCATTGGACTAGTTAAATCAAAGTCAATAAGTTCCTCGTCTTCTTTTTTAATAGCAACTTTCTTCTCTACTTTTTGAAGTTTATAGATTCGTCCTCCCACAAAGATGAAGCGATCAGTACCTTCCTTAGCTAGTACGCATTTATAGAGAGAAGGAGAATTCCCATAACGCAGTTGAAGCCGTCCTTGTCCTCGACGTTGAGCTTCCACAATTACATCTTCTTCATTATCATCGATTTTTACTAAAAATTTCCTTCCTTGTCGCTGAACACGAACTTTTCGGATACTCTGACCATCATCAAACAGGATTTCTGACATTTCTTTGCCATCTCAGATTTCTAGGAGTTTAAGATTTTGGGAACTTTGATAAAATCCTTTTAACTCCTACTCGCCACTTGCCCGCGTATTTCCAAGGTGAAAAGGGATCAACATCAGTATAGCCATTTACCTCATTGTTCATTTCTACTCCAGCTCCGTTTTCCATAGCCTCAAATACTGCTGCTGCTAGAAGTGCTTCAATAGGAGCTTTATCCATCACAGAAGTCCAATTTGAGAAGTAGTTTTTGATGAAATGTGTTGTTGTCCAGCCCCGTTTAAAGGCAGGATGTGCTAATACTTCCCTTAGGAATTCTACATTTGTAGTTATACCTAAGGCTGCATAGTTGGAAAGAGCGAAAGCCATTTTTCGAATACTGTCTTGACGAGATTCTGAATGGACAATTAGTTTTGCTAACATTGGATCATAATATGTAGAGATCTTATCACCAGCTTGAAATCCTGCATCATGCCGTACGCCCGGGGACTCTGGAAATTGAACTTCAAGTACAGTACCGGCACAGGGAAGAAAATTATTTTGAGGATCCTCAGCATAAATTCGTACTTCTAATGCGTGACCATATTGAGTAATCTTATCCTGAATAGGAGTGAGTGGTTGACCGGATGCAATCCTAATTTGCCATTTAACAAGATCAATTCCTGTTGTAGCCTCAGTAATCGCATGTTCAACCTGTAAGCGAGTATTCATTTCTAAAAAGTAGAAAGAACCATCACTTGAAACAACAAATTCTACTGTTCCGGCGTTAGTATAACCTACTGCTTTAGCAGCATTAATCGCGGCTTCACCCATTGTTTCTCGAAGTTGAGGTCTCCTCTCAAAGAAGGGTGAAGGAGTTTCTTCAATAATCTTTTGATAACGCCGTTGAATCGAGCATTCTCGTTCAAAGAGATGAACTACGTTCCCTTGATTATCACCTAGAATTTGAATTTCGATATGGCGGGGATTATCGATATATTTTTCAATGTAAATATCAGGCACACCAAAAGCAGCTCGAGCTTCTCTTCTTGCGGCTTCATAGGCGCTTTTGAATTCTTTTTTATCTTGGATAATTCTCATTCCTTTACCTCCACCACCCCCACTCGCTTTGATAATGACAGGAAAACCAATTCTATGCGCCTGTTTTTTCAAAAAACTGTAACTTTGACTTCCACCATTATAACCAGGAATAATTGGTACATCAGCCTCAATCATTCGCTTACGTGCTGCAACTTTATCTCCCATCAAGGCAATAACTTCAGGTGTAGGTCCTATAAAGGTGATCCCAGCATCTATGCATCGATG
>CP070760.1:754825-758854 GCA_020348965.1 Candidatus Heimdallarchaeota archaeon
GATCGGTTTTTAACACGTCTATTCTAGTCATAAGTTGGGTATGAAAAGAGAGGGCGTCGCTCGAGAGAAATCCGGCTTCTGTTGGCTCGGAAGGGTCACCCCATCCGAATTTCTGACATTAGCCTAAGCGTTACTCTCCATGGCCCCCAATGAGGCCATTATATCGGCTTGCATTCACTGAGGATGCTCCTTTCACCGTTTCCCTACTCTTCCTCTTGAGATTAACTCGTCGACTGTTGCCAGCGACTTCACCCTAACATAACCATGAGAGTAGGGGCGTTCCGTTTCTGTAGCAGAGCACAACCTCTCGGTTGACAGCGACACGTCACCCGTAGGCACAAGTCGACTGTTCAATGGGAAAGAATGACTGGGATCTCATTATCTTTTCTGAAGTCTTATTTTTAGATTTCATATTATATAAGATTATTTACCATTCTCTCTCGCCCTCTTATTATGGCTTGGACAATGTCCCCGACACTTCATTCTAATGATACTTCCATTTAATGAGAGAAAAAGTGAATTTTCTGCTAGAAGTCTTTTAACACTAGTAATAGATATCTTATAGACCTGATTAAGAAACATGAACATTTTTAAAGAGTTTTTTAAACACTTGAATAAAGGAAAATAAACAAACGTGTAGACGGGTCTTAAATTTCTAGTGGAGTAGAAATAATGATTTCTATTGAGATAGAAGCGAAACTATAAATTAGAGGTCTTCCAGGAATTATTTGAACATATATAACATAACTGTTCAATCAAAACATAAAGGAGGTTACTAAATCTTGACCAAAAATAAATGTTTTAGGAAAACAACTTATCTGGGACCTATAATAGTCCTTTTTTTAGGTCTTTTGGTTTTAACTTCTCCTTTACAAGGTGCAGCTGAAATAACACACGCTCAACAACCCCCAATTGATATTCCGCAACCTGGAATCCCTTTTGAGATCCCTAGTGATGGAACACCTGTTTCACTTGTCCCTGGAGAAGAATTAATCCTTGAAACTCCCGCTGGTGTGACAATTAGCCTGATTGTCGGTAAAGGGGTGAATATTAGTGTCATTGAAAGCACTGACTTACCTGCAGAGGCTGGAACATTACCAGAGGAAGCATATGGAATTGGCCTTTACTTGACTATTGAACTCACCGACTCTGAAGTCCAAGTTGAGGCAACGTTATCCCTTCCGTACGATCCAGCCACCCTTCCTGAAGGAGTTGCAGCAGAGCAACTGTACTTTGCCTTCTATAATGCATCAACGGAAGAATGGCAAGGTGTCCCCTCGTGGGTAGATACCACTAACAATGTAGTGTATGCCGATACCACACACTTTTCCACTTGGACGATCCTAGGCACAGACCAAGGCCCCCCGATTGACATTCCGCAGCCAGGAAAACCTTTTGAAGTACCTGGAAATGGCAGTGCTGTCAGTCTGATACCTGGAGAAAATTTAATTCTAGAAACACCAAGTGGTGTCTCAATTAATCTAACTGTTGGTGAGAGCGTTTCTATCTCAATCAATGAAACAACGATCAATCCTACTGGAGATTTACCTGCTAATGCGAGGTCAGTAGGGAAATACTTACAAATAGAGTTCAATGAAACGGATGTTGAAGTGGAAGCAACAATATCCATGCCTTATACCGATGGAGATCTTCCTCCTGGAGTCGCTGAAGGGCAATTATACTTTGCGTTCTACAATGCTTCAACTGGAGAATGGCAAGGTGTCCCCTCGTGGGTAGACACAACAACCAATGTGGTTTATGCTAACACGACTCACTTTTCAACTTGGACTGTGCTTGGAGAAATCGAATCAACGGAGCCAACGAGTCCAACCACGACATTACAACAGTCATTTCTCTGGCTGGATGACGACGTGAGAGATGGATTCTTGGCACTCGCTACAATTTTCACGCTAGTACTAGCTGTTGTCGCAATTATCAATCGTCGACAAAAATAATCTTATAAGTTACTTTCTTTAGAAAGTAACACCCCTCTCTTTTCTTTCACTTGAAAAAGGAAATGATTTTATGATTAAAACAAGAATGATAAATTTTTTTACTGGTAAAACTACACTTTGCATGTTTACTGTAATATTTTTAATAACAATAAGCATGTTGAACATGATTAACTCTGAAAGAGAAAATCCAACTTCATTTGATACATTTAAGACAATTCCTGTATTCTCTACAACAAGTAATGGTAACGATACCATAATTGGCATACCTGCTATTAATCCGACAAGTCCAACAAGTAATGATCCCACCAATGTGAGTCTCTTAATTGCTGATGCAGATGGAATTCGGAATGTCACATTATACTGGAATTATGAAACAATAAATACCACTTTATATAACACCACGATGATTAAAGACAAAAATCTGATTGTTGATCGAACGACTTTTTCTCGAACTGGCTATATTACCGATTCAGGCATTGAGACTCAAGAGAGGACAAAATATATGTTTGGAGAATACTCCTATGAGGCCGCTCCAGGAGAAGTCATCACAGAGATCGACGCAAGAGTAACCACACAAAAACCACAAGATTATCTCACTTATGTCATTATAGAGGCCAAAAATTTCACGACAGGTGCCTGGGATCCTGTAATGGAAAATGGAACATTAATTCCACCAACTGATCTAGGGGACGTAGATTACTTGAGTACTACACTTGTTGCAGGATACCGTATTTATGCGATCACGTATAATGTAGAGGATGTTATACCGGGCCAAATGGTAGATCCACCTCAATTTGACCATCTTTATATATCTCGGGAGGAATACCAGGCAACCATTCCTGCTGCGAATCAACCGACATTTGTGAGCTATAATATCACAGCTTTCGATATGTTCAATAACTCTGTAACGAGTTCCTCCGACTTTCTCATGAATTGGGCCCCGGAAGTAACAATTCTTGACCTCCCACCTGGTGTTCAAACAAATCAAGATATTTACCTAGAGGTAAATGTGACTGACCCAGATGGTTTTGTTTATATAAATGATAGTAGTGTGACCGCGTATTATCGTTTGGAAGGGGAAACAGATTGGAATAAAGTGAATATGGGTTTTGTGGCTAAGGTTTCAAACACCAAGTTTTATAATGGCACCATTCCTGCTCAGAGTATAGTTAATGAGGAAACTAAATTGTACCTAATGGTGAATGCCTCTGATGTTGTGGATGGACAATTAGGTTACGAAGGAAGTACTGGGGTAAAGACAGTAATGATTGACAGTCTAAGTCCCCGAGTAACCAGCATTACTATCGAAGATGGTGTGACTGATCTGGATCTTATAGATAAAAATGTTACTTTAGTCACATCTGAAGTGAACATAACTACTGAATTTACAGATCCAGCAGGAATCAGTTCTGTGTCAATCTATTATTCAATCTCTAATAATAACACATTTTTCAAGAAAGAGATGACAAATCTCACACTGAAAGAACCCAATGTATCTCCTGTGACCTTCTTTATCACCTTACCTCCTTCAAATGACACTGCTTATGTAGAATATTTCTTTGAAAGCACCGATTATTTGGGGAATGTAGGAAATTCATCCCTTAACTTTTATTATGCTGATGGATCAGCTCCTATCCTGGACACATATCTCCTCTCTCCCATGGTGATCTCTAATCTCACTGATGTTACATTTCTTTTCAATGCATCGGACTATTCAGATTTATTAACATCTGTGCTCTGGTACAGCTTTGATAACGGGTCGAGTTGGACCAATACGATTGCCTCTCCAATCGACTATAGTTTACAAATGGACTACCAATGGTCCTTCACTGCTGCTAATCTACCATTTCTCATCGCAGACAATGCCCTGTCTTCTCTCCAGCTTGAGGTGATCCGAGGCGCTGGGGTGGACACTGCCACACTTACTCTAGGAGTAGATCATGAAAAACCTACCGATCTCCGTATCTGGTTGCGGTTAGATGATGGGAGAAGTTTCTTAATCTTTGATCGTGAACCCAGTCCAAGTACGTTTACTCGTGACATCGATCTTATTGCGTTAGGGCTTGAGGAAGCT
>CP070760.1:758954-762953 GCA_020348965.1 Candidatus Heimdallarchaeota archaeon
CACGAAAAAGAATCACAGTTGAGTAAGCTAGATCAAATAGAGGAAGAATTAAAATCATTAAACGCTCAATTGGGCATAAACAAAGAAAAGTATCGAAAATTGACCAAAAAAATTGAGCAACTTGAAAAAGAAGAAGAGGAGAAACGAGTAATCCACGAGCAATTTCAAAATCTTCAATCAAAAGCGAAAGATGCTCAAAACCGTTTAGAAGGAAAAAAACAATCTCTCAAAAAGCTTCAATCTGAGATGCAAAATTATTCTGAGTTAAGGAAAAAATTACAGAAAACTGAAAAAGAGATTGAAGCGATGAGGGAGCTTGAGGAAGAAATTAAATCATTAGAAAGTATCAAAAAAGAACACAAGTTGATGGAAAAGCATTTAAAGACATTAGAAAAGAAAAGGAAAGACGTAGAACACACTTTAAAAACTGATCTGAAATCAAAACAGAAAAAGATAAAAAAAGAAGAAGAAAAAATTAAAAATCTTGATACAACTGTAGATCACATAACCGCATTTAAAATCCTTAACCAAGAGGGTAGGCTACTCGAAAGAGTCCAACGAATATCGAAAGAAAAGACATGGAAACTTCCTAAGGAGCTCTTTGAAGAAATCCATGAAGAACAGGTGGAAGCGAGAGAAAACCTCAAAGAACTAACTAAAAGAAAAGAAAAAATTTCTAAAGATTCTTTTGTTCTTTCAGAAAAGCGCGAACGAATTTTCGAGATAAAAACGGAAATTGATACCCTCAATGAGCGTTTAAAGTCTGAGATGGATATTAGTGAAAGAGAAATTCAGACAGAGGAGAAGAAAATAACACAGCTTGGCTTTAATTCAACGAAACAACAACATCTTGATACAATTCGAGTGAAATTTGGGACATTTGAGGAAATTGAAGCCAATTATCGCAAATTGAAACTAAAAATCGAGGAAATATCCGACCCTAAAGGAGAAATTAAGTCTATCAACACTGAAATCAAGGAAATTAACGTAGAACTTAAGAAATTTCACGATAAACTTAAAGGTTATCCAACATTCAAATCAGAGTACGAGAAATTAATAAATGTGTTAGATGAAAGAAGAAAAGAAGAACGAATCTCAAACGACATCATAGTGAGAACAGATCAGAAGATTAAGGATATTACTCAGAAAATTAACGAACTTAAACAGCTTAAACCGGAGATCGAGGAAATAAAAACTAACCTCCAGGTCCTAATAAAAGAGGAAGATATTCTTCAAAAACTTAAGACTGAAGTTTTTCACACAACAGGTGCACCGTTTTATGCTATAACGAAAATTTTACCGAGATTAGGAAAAAGAGCATCTCTCATTCTATCAGATTTAACAAACCAACGATTTTCTCATATTCAATTACAAAAAGTGGAGAAGGGAAAAATGGGAATGGGATTTGAAATTCTGTTAAAAGTACCAGATGGGCTACGTGATGTGGCAACCTTTTCAGGAGGCGAAAGGACCCAAATCAACGCGGCATTGCGATTAGCAATCAGTGAAGAAATCTCATCACTGGGACAACCTTCAGGAATGATTGAGAAAAAGACTTTATTTATCGATGAAGGTGATCTAGGATCTCTAGACACCCTGGAAGCCCAAGCTGCGTTCGTCAAGAAGTTGTTCTCCCTTTCCACTCAATTTAAAATAATTCTTGTAACGCATATTCAAGAAATTGCAGATCAATTTCCTCACTCAATCAATATCGCCTTGGATAGTTATGGCCGATCAGTCTCAGATGAATCAGCGTGACCTGAATGAGTATTGAAGCTTTTTTATCCAAAATTGAAAAAGAGCCGAATTATCAAAATCAAATCATTTTCAAGACAGTTATCCCTGCAAAACAAGCACAATATGGAACTCTCGGATTTGATTTAGAACCAGAGCTAACAAAGTGGCTTGAACAAAAGAAAATTAGATTATATTCACATCAGGTAAAAGCTCTAAACGAAATTCACGAAGGAAAGAATGTCGTTATTACGACTCCCACAGCATCAGGGAAGACGCTCATCTTTTCCCTTGCTGTTGCAAATAGCATTGCTCGAAGACGAGCAACAACGGCTCTATTTCTTTATCCAATGAAAGCACTAGCAAATGATCAATTGAAAAAACTCGAAGAATTGAACGAGGTTTTATATGGTAAACTACGTCCCTATATCTACGATGGAGATACTCCCTCAGAACAGCGGCCTGGGATCCGTAACTTTGCTCATGTAATAATTTCCAATCCATACGCTTTACACCAATATCTTGACTGGCACTGGAAATGGGATAGATTTTATAGAAATCTCAGATTCGTAGTAATAGATGAAGCTCATACGTACAGGGGAGTGTTTGGATCCAACGTCGCACAGCTCATTCGAAGATTAGCTCGAATTCTAGATCATTACGGAGCATCTCCACAGTATATTCTTTCTTCTGCCACCATTAATAACCCTGAATCATTTGCAACAAAACTAATTGGACAATCTGTTGTAACTATTTCTGAAGACGGTGCAGAATACGGAGCAAAACACTTAGTTTTATGGAATCCCCCCTTTATTGACAAATTCCAATTACAAAAACGTTCCCCACATCAAGAAACTCGAGAACTATTAGTTCACCATATTGAAAATGGTTTCCAGACCCTTTGTTTCACACTATCCCGTCGAATGGCTGAACTGGTCGCACTGTGGACTAAACAAGATTTAAATGACCAAGAACTTGACTCCATAATGGCTTATCGGGCGGGATATCGTCCCTCAGAACGGAGAAGCATTGAAAAGAAATTACGTAATCGTGAGATCCAAGGCGTTGTTTCTACAAATGCTCTGGAAGTTGGGATTGATATTGGCAATCTCGATGCGGTTCTCTTATCTGGGTTTCCAGGAACGATTATTTCTACTTGGCAGCAATTTGGGAGAGTGGGAAGAATAGCACAACGTTCTTCACTAGCTACTCTTGTCCTTTTCGAAGATCCATTACAGCAATTTCTCGGAAAACACCCTGATTATTTCCTAGGGAGAAGTCCTGAGAATGCAATAATTGACCTCGAAAATCCCTATATTTTGAAAGGCCATTTACTCTGTGCAGCTGCAGAACTTCCGTTAACTGTAAAAGAAATCAAGGAAATTTGGGGAGAAAAGGGGAAAAAACTTGTTTACGAACTAAAACAAGAAGAACTAGTAAAAATAGTCCCAGCAGGGATAACTAGTAATTCTGTTAAAAGACCAGCGGGATTAGTAAGTCTTAATACTGCATTTACAGATTCTATTGAAGTTGTAGTTCGTGGAGCCCTGCTAGAAACACTGAGTGTCCCACAAGCATATCGAGAAGCGCACGAAGGAGCCATTCTTATCCATCAAGGGGAGACCTATCTTGTAGAAACTTTGGATCTATTAAAGAGAAAAGCGAGGGCTTCTTCGGTCAATGTTGACTACTATACTGAAGCATTGAGCATTTCTGATGTAACCGTGTTAGCAATACACAAGATTAAAGACAGTGGCTTTCCTTTATACTTCGGAGAGGTGAAAGTCACCGAATCGTACCATTCATATCGGAAAAAAACTTATGATGAAGTCCTTGAAATTGTACCACTTGATTTACCAGACTTAGTATTCATTACAAAGTCTCTTTGGATTGAGATCCCTCAGGAGATTGTTGACAGTATCTTACTAAACAATCTCGACTTCTCAGGAGGAATGCATGCATTGGAGCACGCTACAATCGCTCTCTCCCCAATATATGCTATGTGTGACCGATGGGATATCGGTGGGGTTTCTTATCCATGTTTTCCAATTGATAAGAAAGCAAAAATCTTCATTTATGACGCGTTTCCTGGAGGAATCGGTATCTCTGAACAACTCTTTGAGAAATGCACTAGACTACTAGAGAACGTCTTAGATCTTGTAAAAGAATGCAAATGTAAGTCTGGTTGCCCTAGTTGCGTTCAATCACCAAAATGTGGGAATGATAACTTCCCATTAGACAAGAATATTGCAATACTAATTTTAA
>CP070760.1:763053-767036 GCA_020348965.1 Candidatus Heimdallarchaeota archaeon
TTGAATCAGAATAATTTGACCCAAGTCTTGTCTTCAGTTAACACTCGGGCTAAAATGATCTATTGGAGGGGTTTGTAGAAATGAAGATTATAAAAAGAGTAGACATCAATGGTCTTAATTTTGAAAAAGGTGATGGTTTGATCCCAGTTATTGTCCAAGATTGCAGATCTTTCGTAGTTCTATCTCTTGGTTATGTAGATAGAGAGGTCTTACAAAAAACACTTGAAAGCAAGTATACTCACTATTACAAAGATTCAAGAACTCAAGTTTCATTGAAAGGAAAGACTTCAGGGCATGTTCAGAGAGTCATGGAAGTATTAGTTAATTGTGATTGAGACACTCTCATCTTCCTAGTCGAACAGAAAGGCTTAGCGTGCCGCTACTGGATGAGATCTTGCTTTCACAACAGGCTAGAAGAAGGAAAAAGTCTTCAAAGGTTGTAACAACCGCTGAACTTCAATTTATTTCCTCTATTTTTTTGCACCTGCATACCAAAGTTCAGTAATAGACAAAACCAAAAATATCCCTAAGAGTAAAATTATAACGAAAAAATCTATCGGTAAATCAAAGAGATCGATTAATAAAAACACGAACAAAATCGATATGACTCCAAATTTCCACAAGGATGAAGCGTTCTTCCAGACGGTCTGTCGATAACGAACTTGATATATGAACATTCTCGGACTGAATATTGAGAATGTTTTCTTTGAATAACGTTTCAATCCACGTCTATAACGTTTTTTGGCTGTACTAACTCTCATTCTGATGGATCTTTCTCTATTAATTGAGTCTGGCATATGTGGATTCGTTATAATCGTCGATTACCTGATTAAGAATGTTCCCATAATGGAAGTAGTTCTTCTTTGAACCACAAGGTGAGCTGCAAAAGATCCGTTAAAACTCTATTTTTTCACCTGGAACTTTAGGAAATAGAGATATCTCTCTAATATGTTTCTTTTTAGTAAGAAATCTGATCAATCTTTCGATACCAAGACCACCACCCGCGCTTGGGACTAATTTTCCTTGTTTTGCAAACCGTAAGTAGGGTTCGAAGTGATTACAGTCTTGGTTACGTTCTTTGATCTTTCTCACTAGTGTTTCGTATTCGTAATCTCGTTCTCCTCCTGAGAGAGCTTCTCCAAATCCTTCGGGGTAATAGAGATCATAATTGATATAATGACCTTTTCTATCAGGATCCTCCTTGTCGTAAAATTCCCTTTCAAAATCTGTTATCCAAAAGAGATCATCCTCAAGTGAAGAAATTTCAGAACCAAATTCATTTCCGTACTCTTCTCTTAAATCCCAGCTATTATAAATACTAAATGGTTTACGAGGAACTTTGATGTCTGGAAATTCATCATGGCAGAATTTTTCTACCCTTCGAAAAATATGAATCATTAGTTCCTCTGTTAAGGACATGAACTCACGAGCAGTTGCCCCCTTTAGTTCTATATCTAACTGGGTGAACTCTGTCAAGTGTTTACCACTGCACTTGAGATCACTCAATTCCAGCCGTATATTTGGAGACATGATATAGATACCATTAACATCTAGAGTTGCTATCGCGATCTGTTTATGAAAAATCATGCTTTTGGTAAGCTGAAACTTTTGACCTAGGTAATCTATTTGAGTATTATATACAGGATGACACAGCGGGTCAGTAATAGGGGATAGAATGACAGGCATGAGTTGGATTAAACTCTTTCGGTATAGAAAATCATGGATAGATTTCAGAACTTCGGTTTGGACTCGAAGGGTTGTTTCGATTTGGTCAGATGTTTGGAATGTTGATATTTCTGACTCTTGGTTTAGATTTGTGGTCATCATTAATACCTAAGTCAATTTAGTGTAGCTTGGGTATTTTCCACTACTTCTTCCCAAGTATAAGAATTAATCCAATTAAAAATGGAAAGAATAACTAAAAAAGAGCAATAAATATATACTAATTCGGTTCATTCTACCCATATGGATGACAAAGATCTAAAAATCATAAGTGCTCTTGAAGAAAACTCCCGGTTATCTACCAATGATATTTGGAGAAAAACTGGTATTCCTCAAACGACTGTTCACAATCGAATGAAAAAATTAGTAAAAGAAGGAATTATTGAAGGATTCACTATCAAACTTAACAAACGGATGATTGGCAAAGGTCTTGGTGCATACATTCTTTGTACAGTCTCCTATCGCACCTCTAAAGGGGAAAAACTAAGTCAAATTGATGTTGCTAGGAATGTGAAAGCATTGCCAGAGGTGGAAGAAGTTTCTATTGTGACAGGGGAAATTGATCTCATAGTCAAGGTCGCAGTAAAGGATGTGGAGATGCTAAATGATTTTGTTATAGGTAAACTGCGAGACATTGAGGGTGTTGAAAAAACGGTAACGAGTGTGGTTCTTTCTGAAGTATAGAATGCTTTAACTTCGACGTGTGCAATCAACTATCAGGGAGGAGATCTCTGATCCAGTTTTGTATAGTATGATAGTTTTCTGATGAGTATGAAAACCTCAACTCGAGTGAAATCTCAGTTACTAGTAGATGAAATAATTCCATTGAAGCTAGGAGCGCACGTCTAATGTCCACTGGATTGTAATGAGCAAAAACCATTTTCAAGCTTTCAACTACGCGAGTATCTGCCCATTCTTCTAAGAAGCGTCCCCGAAACCAAATATCGTGGTTCCACCCAAAACTTACCAGAGCATGCCACTGGATAATTTCTAATAATAACCTCTGCATGTGACAATCTAGGCACATTTTCGCCCACCAATGCTCACCTCGACGAAGATGTTTAGCTGTAAAAACAGAATGATACAAATAATCATTTATCACCTGGTAAAACTCTTGCTCTGTAGGAGGAGGTTTTGAAGGGGTTTGAAATGTTGTTAAAATTTCTTGAATCTGATCCAAAATATTGTCTTTATCGATTAAGATGCGTATCCCACGACCAAAAAAGTCTTGCAATGCAAACCTAATTTCTAAGGATTCTTCAATTTTCTTTTTTATTTCTAATATACGTTCTTTTGGAATAATAGCGAAATCAACGTCTAACATTCCTTCAAATAAGACACGTCTCTCTAGATCACCTCCAGGAGTTTGTTCTATAAAAGTTATCATTTGTATTCCTACATTCTGTACCCATTCTGCCGAAGAAAGATAATAACTAGGATTTGTGGTAATTACCAAGATATCTAGATCTGCCCACTCGTCTGCAGGATGATCCTTTCTAGCCCTTGAGCCAATAATTATAGCTGCACGAATATCATCTACGTTCTTTGCCCATTTCACAAAATTTTTGATTATTTGCTCAAATTTTTCATGTATTCCCACAACTGGAGTCTCCAATAACACGATTTTTAAAAGAATAGCCCGAGTCTCAAACAAATGATTTATAGATTGTCCTTTTTGTAAATCTTCCGTCTTGATTAAGGAAAAGATAATTTGGAGCTCTGTTTCTAGTAAATATGCGTAGTCTGCTTACGGTCATAGTCTATGAATCGATAGCAGTCTGTGAGTCAAGAGTAACTGGAGCCAGAGATAACGACTCTAGTGTTGTAACAGTCTGTTCAACTTTTCGGAACCCTGTAAAAAGCCATGAATAACCCAGGAATAACAAACCAAAGAGACTTGAAATCACTAACACTGGAATGATTCCAAACAGCTCACCACAAATACCTGAAAGGATCATTGCAATTGGAGCAGATCCTTGAGCGATTGTTAATCGCACTGAATACACCCGACCCAATTTTTCAGGGGGAACAATTTTTTGCCAAATTGTTTGAGAGGATACATTAGCGATTGGAAGCCCAAACCCATTCAAAAACATACCAAGTATTAGTAATGAAAAGAGTCCCTGGGGAGCAAAACTGCAAATTGCATATCCAATATACATGATGAAAAGGCCTAAAGCTACTCCATGAGCGTTATTCTCGAATCCTTTCCATATAGACATGATCAAAGAAGTCCCTATTAATCCTGCTTGCATTACTGC
>CP070760.1:767136-771101 GCA_020348965.1 Candidatus Heimdallarchaeota archaeon
ACTGTTGGACCTGAACGAACCGAAAAACTCAGTGTGGGCGAAAATACTCCAGTTAGAGATGTCAGAGATACCTTAGCCAACATATTTGGCTTGAATCCTGATGATTTTCATCTTAGTCACGCTGGTCGCACATTAGATGAATCAGCTCCCATTGGTGACTATGGTATCGATAATGGCGACGAAATTCTATTGATTCCCCATAGCACAGCAGGATGAACAACTTTCTCTCTCGCTATTGTAACGGAGAGAAAGTACTCATCCTTTCTTTCTCATTCCATAAGAGGGGTTATCAAAAATCCCGATTATTATCTTCGAGCAAATCCTTGAATTCTATAGTCCTTGAAAACCAAAAAAATTGAAAATCATGCGAAATTAACTATCATAATCCTCGAAAATGAAATCCTGCTATAATTGGGAATAATTAAAATGAGTAAAACAGAAAATTATTCACCGGTAAAGAGCCGTTCTATAAGGCTTCTTTACCAGATTAAATATAGTAACGTGCTTCCAACGAAAAAAATTGAAATGGAGTCATATTCAATGTCTGAAAATGAGGATTTTGAAGAATTAGAAATTGAAGAAGAGGAAGAGGAGACTGTAGAAACTCAAATGAGATCCAATGTACCAGGTGAAACCCGAATAACACTGTTCTTCAGATCGACAATTGGACCAGGTGAGAAATTGGAAAAACTAGTAGTTGATCCTGAAATGGGAGTTTCAGAATTAAAAGAGACACTTGGAGGAATTTTCGGTCTTGACCCACAGGATTTTCACATCTCTATCAGTGGTCGCACCCTAGATAGAGACGATGTGTTATCTAATTATGAGATTGAAAATGGTTTAGAATGTCTGATTATCCCTGTTTCAACAGCAGGATCCAGTAATCGAAGTTGATTGAAAATGTCAAATGTATCAGATTTCATTAGTGACAAATTCACTGACGAAGAAAAGCGACGCTTTGATCGCCAATTCCGCCTCCCAGGATGGAAACAAGAAACTTTAAAGAAAAGTACTGTTTTAATACTCGGAATTGGTGGACTCGGTGTAGAAGTCGCGAAAAATTTAGCAATGGTCAGTGTTGGAAAATTAATCCTAGTGGATCTTGATACAGTCGAATATTCTAATCTTAACCGACAAGTACTATTTATTGGAGCACCAGAAGGATTTTCGAAGGCAGAATTTGCTGCAAAACGACTCCGAGAAATGAATCCTTTTATTACGGTTGAAGCTTATAATTGTGCTCTACAAGACCTTCCTCCCCATCTATACCATGAAGCGGATCTCTATATCGCAGGTTTAGACTCAATTGAGGCCCGATCTGAACTAAATCGAAGAGCGGTTCACAATCGCAAACCGTTAATTGATGCGGGAACAGCAGCTTATAATGGCCATGTCTATTGTGTTTTTCCTTTTAGTAACGCGTGTTTAGAATGTGATCCATTAACAGAACGCGAGCAAGATCAGTTAGGTGCTTGTACATTAGTTGGTGTGCCTCGTAAACCAGCTCATTGTATACTAAAAGGACAATTACATTTTGAACAGAATCATGGACGGCCAGTTGATATATTGAAGCCAAAAGAAATCAGTGAAGTAAAGGAATATGCAAATACCTTACTCAAAGCCCATTTTCCTGGATCTCAACCCTTCTCTACAGATCAGATTATTCAGATAGTTGATAATCATGAAGCCACCGTAATCACCATAAATTGCGTAATGGCCTCATTACAATCTCAAGAAACTGTGAAAATCCTTCACCATCTACATACTCCTGAAAATGAACAGAAACTAGGCTCTCTTCAACTCAATTATGTGATCTATAATGGACTGACTGGAAAATTCTATGAGATGGAAAAACCAAGGAATCCAGAATGCGTCATGTGCGGTAACGCTCGTACCCCTCTTTATAAAATAATTGTTCGACCAAAATTTCAATTGAAGAAGATTATAACGAAATTAGCACAAGAGAAAGAATTCCAAATCGACCCAGAATTTCCTCCAAGTATCTTTCGAATTGACTCTTCAGAGGTTAGTGAGGTTGATTGGAACTTAAACCTTTCTGAGGCTAGACTTCGAAACCACGAGACATTCTTACTCACAGGGTTTGATGATGGCACTCAGATCTATTTAACACTGAAAATTAAGTAACCAAGAGGTAGAATGACATGTCCATCCGTATTAAAAGGATTGCTGATGATTATAATCAATTAAAAAAGTTATACAAACAAAAAACCATTAAACAGGTAAAAGCATTTCCAGGTGGGAAAAAATCGGTTGAACACCTTGCAGTGCTTCTAGAGGGGCCTAAAGGAACTCCGTATGAAAAAGGAAAATTCAAGTTGGAAATCAAGTTTGGTCCAAATTATCCATATTCTCCCCCATTCGTTCGATTGCATACACCAATCTGGCATCCGAATTTTTGGCCGAAACCTGATGAATATAAGGGGAAACGAAACATTTGCTTGGCACTTGTTGATCCTGACCTAATTGGAAGACCAGATGGCTGGTCCCCATCAAAGAACATTGGCACAATAATATATTCAATTCTTGCTATGTTTAATATTGATACGGCTTACACAAATCCTCATGATGTATTCAATAAAAAAGCAGCTCAAGAATATTTGAGTAATAGGAAGAATTTCATGAAAAAAGCTCACAAAATCACCAAAAAATATGCAAATAAAAAGTGGTGAGAGCTGGGACTAATGAGCGATGGTTTAAAAGATGTCAAAAGAAAAAAAGGATCTACAAAATATTTTCGAATTATTGCTTAGAGATCTAGCGTTGACCTTTGATCCTGAGACTTTCTCTTTTACATTGAAATTTCCTGCTTTCAATCATAAACCTTATACAGGTTTTGAAAGTTCAGCAGGCAAAGAAATTCAAATAAATCCTTCTCATTTAATTTCTTCAAGGTTAGATGAAAAAGACATTACTAAATCTGATTTTATGGAAAAAAAGGAACATCAAAATCAGAATAAAGTCTATGAGAACTTAGAAAGTGTTGATTTAAGTTTGGATGACTTAAACCCCGAATTAGAACCTTCAAGAGTAAAGATTCACCTTAAAGCCTATTTAAAATTAGCTCTTCACGCGTTAAAATATGCAAATCCAGATGTGCCGCAAAATGAGTGGATAGAGGTGATTGGTCTCCTTACAGGTCATATAGAAAGTAATGATACACCCTTAGCCTGTTTGGTCATTGAAGATGCTTTCCCAATTGGGCATGGCACAAATGTGAATACTCAGATTAACGACCCACAATCGATGGTTAGAGTTTATAATGAGATTAAATCTCATAATAAAAGACAAATTATTCTGGGATGGTATCATTCTCATCCTTCCTATGGAGCATTCATGAGTCAGACAGATTATGAGACTCAAGTTCGTTATCAGCGACTTGGAGCACAGAATTCACAATTTGCCGCCCCCGTTGCGTTGGTTATTGACCCTACAAAGATATCTAGTAGCTCTTATGGCTTTAAAATCTTTCGTTTAAAGGAGGATATGAAAACATGGGAAGAACCTCATTATCAGGTATTGAATTGTCCCTTAGAAAGTCTTCCTGAAATGATGAATACGCTACTTCCCCTCGCAGAGGAAAAAGGACGAATGTTTCTAGAATATGACTATGAAAAGTAATGTGAGGTTAAATCTAGTTGGTTGGACGGAATATATATCTCTCCATCTGTGCAATAGGATTGGTTTTTACGGTACTCACATTAATTACTGAACAACAAACTGAAGTCGCTCTAACCATCCTGTATATAACTTTAGTAATTGTACTATCAATTAAAATTATCGATGAATGGCGATACTTTCAACGCTTTAATGCACCAATTGCTTCTGCAACATTCATCTTAATTCCATCCCTAATTGCCTTAGGGGGGACAATCCTCGCTCAACAGGCATCATTCGGAGAAGATGGATTTCTTCAGACAGCTTTTCTTGAAATGACACTTACCATT
>CP070760.1:771201-775149 GCA_020348965.1 Candidatus Heimdallarchaeota archaeon
AGCGAAAACACCAATGTGTACTTCGTTAGAGGCATCTCAAGCAATTAAGGCAGCCAAAGAAGCTTTTTGGCGTTGGCGATCTACACCAGCTCAAACTCGTATCAGATATCTATATCGTATTCGTGATGCTCTTGAAGAGAATTTTGAAGAGCTCTCTGAAGTTCTTACACTTGAACAAGGAAAAATAATCGATGAAGCTAGAGGTGAATATCGAAGAGCTATTGAGAACATTGAATGTGCGGCGAATATTCCCACTCTTCAGATGGGGTACAATTTTGAAGATATCGCAGCAGGGATTGATGAGATGACCATAAAGCAACCCTTAGGGGTATTTTTTTGTGTTGCACCGTTTAACTTCCCAGGTATGGTTCCTGCATGGTTTTGGCCGTATGCTATAGCTTGTGGTAATACTTACATTGTTAAACCTTCAGAACAAGTCCCGCTAAGTATGACAAAGCAGTTTGAGCTCATTCATGAGGTTGGTTTTCCTAAAGGAGTGATAAATATGGTTCATGGAGGAGTTGACGTTGTTAATGCCCTAATTGAAAGCCCAGATACTATAGGTTTATCTTTTGTCGGTTCAACTAAGGTTGGTAAACTGCTTTATCATAAGTGTGGAGAGTACGGAAAACGCGTCCAAGTTCAAGGAGGAGCAAAGAATTTTTTGACAGTGATGCCTGACGTGAATATAGAACGTTCTATACCTGCGTTGATGACCTCATTTTTTGGATGTACAGGACAACGTTGTCTTAGTGGTGCAGTATTACTAGCAGTGGGAGATATATACCAACCCCTCAAAGAAGCCGCTGTTGAAGCAGCGAAGAAAATTACTGTAGGAAGTGGATTAGATGAAGATGTGCAGATGGGTCCTCTTGCCTCAAAAGCTGGCTTAGAAAAGGTATTATATTACATAGAAAAGGGTATCGAAGAAGGAGCTAGCTTTTTACTTGATGGAAGGGATATTGAAGTAGATGAACCTCTTTCAAAGGGTAACTTTATTGGGCCAACGATTTTTGACAAAGTAACTCCAGATATGACCATTGCAGAAGAAGAGATATTTGGACCAGTAATGTCAATAATCCATGTGAAAGATCTCAATGAGGCCATTGATATTATCCATACGAATCCTTATGGAAACGCCTCCTCCATATTTACATCTAGTGGGAAAACCGCCCGCGATTATCAATATCGCGTTAGATGTGGGAATATTGGCATCAATGTTGGTATTGCAGCACCCATAGCTACATTTCCCTTTTCTGGGATGAAGGATTCATTCATGGGTGACCTCCATGGACAAGGGCAAGATGCAGTAAGCTTTTTCACAGAAAACAAGGTTGTAATAACGCGGTGGTTTTAACTAAATATAGTTGGGTAGTTGGATGAACTTAGGTACTTTCGGAGCGGTCTTGAAGTACGCAATTCAACTTGAATCATCAGCCACTGATTACTACCACACATTAATCGCTCATTCGACGACTCCAGACTTTTTTGGGGATTTTAAAACACAATGTGAAAAACGGATTACAATTTTGAAACGAATCCGTCGTGAAAACACAACAGAAATGATTCTTGAGCCTATCTATGGACTAGAAAGCGAGGTTTTTCTGGTTTCTGAACCATCAGAAGCCTTGGAAACTTCTAATCCTGTAGATAGTGCTTTGACAATGGAAGGTACTTTGCATAGATTCTACCTTACTGCTTCGGAAAAAATAAGCTTTCTGAGTGAAGTGGCTTTTGCATTTGAAGATCTCGCTGGTGAACATTTAAAGAATATTAATTCCCTTAAAAGGCTAAAGTAGTTATATCCAATATTGCTTGAAGTATGTTTTATAATTGAAGTCGTGGATCCTCCTTTATTACTCTCGCTACAACCAAAGTGGAAGTTCGTTCAACCCCATTAACTTCCATCACTTGCTCAAGGATATTCATGTAAGCAGCTCGGTCTTTTAACCTAGTAAGTACGATAAAATCCCAATCTCCAAGAACGAAATAGACAGCCCAAACTCCTGGAATTTTCGCTAGTTGATTCCCAATTTTTTCATGATATTTTGGGCCATAATCTGCTCTAACCTGCATTACGGTTAAGTACTCCATCTCGACCCTTTCAGGATTTATGTTGACATAGTATCCATCAATAAATTTCTGTTCCTCAAGACGTTTAATCCGATAATGTACAGTAGATGATGGAACCCTTTTATCCAATTTTTTCTCAACATTTTTAGCGATCACTTGTACAGATGTTCTACAATCTTTTTGTAATTCCTGCAAAATTGAAATATCCAGATCATCAAGTCCTAATTCAGGTTTTTTCTCTTTCTTGTTTGATTTCGGCATCAAAATTCCTCGTCTTAGAATTTAAATTGTAGAAAAGAATCAGAATTTGTATGATTTGTTGGATATTCTTTAAAACTCTTTATATAGTTTTAGGATATTTTATAAAAACTAAAAATGTGATAATTTCTATACCAACTTTTGGTGAGTAATAATGAAACTAGGTTGTTATATGCCTGTTTATGGGGGTTGGTTCAGAGAAGGAGTTCTTGAAGAGCCTGGATGCTCTTTCGATTACGTGAAGGAAGCTGCAATCAAAGCTGAAGAGATAGGATTTGATTCTATATGGGTTCCTGACCACTTATTAAACCCTCTGAAAGGAGAAAGTGCTCCTAGTCTGGAAGCTTGGACCACATTAACTGCTTTAGCAGTATTAACAAAGAATGTTCAAATAGGGCATATAACTTTGTGTCAAGCTTTTAGATTACCAGCTGTATTAGCAAAAATGAGTTCAACCCTTGCGGAAATATCAAATGGAAGATTTATATTAGGAATGGGAGCTGGTTGGTATGAACGGGAGTTTGAAGCTTACGGTGCCCCTTGGCATGACCATGATAGCCGAATTGCTCGTACTAGAGAACAAATAGAAATAATCAAATCTTTATGGACGGATAAGAACACAACTTATCAAGGATCGTATTTCAAGATCACTAATGGTATACTGGAACCAAAACCTACCCCTCCACCAGAAATTTGGTATGGTGGTGAATCAGAACAGTCTAAAAGTTTAATAAGCGAGTATGCTGATTGTTGGTTACTATATTCCACTTCACCAGTAGAAATTCCACAGAAACTTGCATCTATGAAAGCTTTACTTGAGGGAAGAAAAATTCAGTATGCATTATCTGCTCAAGTTATTCTTGGAAAAACAGAGGAAGAAGCCAAAAATAAACTAAAGAAGATGTCTCAAGGGCAATCTGAAGTTTTCAATAACGTGATTAACGCAGGATTTGTTGGTACGCCTGATATGATCAAAGAACAAATCCAAACAATAGCAAAAACAGGAATTGATCATTTACTTCTACGTTTCAGTCAAACTGTACTTGATCTCGATGCTTTTACGAAAATTCTGTGAACCTCATTCATTACTATCTCGTTTGTAGACGATTTTCCCATCGACTAAGGTCATTTCGATTGGAATGTTCATTATATGTTCAGGTTTAACTGTGAGGATATCTTCTCCTAGAACGACCAAATCCGCTAATTTTCCTTCCTCAATAGATCCTAGAATATCCTCGTCGAAAGAATGAAAAGCAGCATTAATCGTATATAATTTTAATGCTTCCATTACGGTAATTTTCTGACTTTGGCCTATTGGTTTTCCAGACTTTGTTAACCTATTTACTAATCCATGGATTGCCATCAATGGAGGATAAGGAGCACATGGGTGATCCGAATGGGCACTAATAATGACATTAGCATCGAGGAATGATCGTGCTGCGAACATCCACTCTAATCGTTCTTCTCCAAAGGCTGGAATTAACTTATCTCCATGGTAATAAACATAAGGGCCGAAAATTGTGGGAAGAATTTCTAATTCTTTTATTCGTTGTATAATTTCGGGATTGATGACAGTACAATGAATATCCCGATTCCTTGGATCAGGTCTTGGATATT
>CP070760.1:775249-779193 GCA_020348965.1 Candidatus Heimdallarchaeota archaeon
ACCGATCTCTTTACCATTAATGAAGATTGCCCTGGAAATGTGATATTTCTCGAAAATTTTTCTTTCGTCTGTTGAATACTCTCTTAGAATAACTTTACTCCCAAATTCTTTGACGACATCTCTTACACGTTGGGCTTCAATGGGCTTACAGAAAGTATCAGCGAATAAATCCACCACCACTTTCCCTTCAATCGGGTAAAATTGAAAATTAGGGTTTGGAAAATGTGGGGGTTCTGCGGATTTGTCAAAAGCTTTCCACAGAATAGCTTCCTCATCCAAGAAATTCTTTTCTCCTTCCCTAGTCACCTTTTGTCGAATGACTGGTGTGTACCCATGTTTTTCGTAAAATAACGCTGGCATGAACCAAAAATCCTCATAATAATAGGCACACACCACTAATGCTTTCTTTTCCTCCTTTTTTGTTTCTTCCTCCGCAGCTTGGAGTAAGGCATGACCAATTCCCTTACCTTTATTTCCAACATATTGGCATAGGATTACCATCAGGTCTTTCCCGATAGGGCCCCAATGGGAGTACTCTATTGGAATCATATGGAGAAATCCTACGGGTTTATCATCCAAAAATGCGACCTTTGTTTTAAATCCCTTTGAATACATTTTACGGTACCATGCACTCCGTTCTTTCGCGGCCATATCGCTTTCTTCTGATTCATGAACATGGGAACATGTAGCTGTATAATATTGGCCTTCTTCCCCAGCATTTTCAAAATCTTTAATCTGAATTTTAGGCATTTTCAATCCACAATAACAGTTCTATACTACTGCTGCGTTTTTACAATATTAGTTGTAGAATCATTTTTTCTGTGTTATCCTTTTACGAGGCTTATTTTTCTTATGTTCTCCTTTATTTACCTGCTTAAGAAGACGTTAAACCTACAATAGCAGTAATTCTCATGCCTCTATGTTAGAGCTTTTATACCTCTGATTTTTTTATTCAAGATGTAAGGAATATTGGGGTTTAATTCATCACATAACTTTCCTACAAGGTCAATTCTCGATGAGTATAAGTGAGGATGTGTAAAATTGTCATATTCTATCAAACATTCATTAACAGCTATTAGCCGGCGTAAACGTAATTTTGTATTGACTTCCTTGGTCGTCGCTCTTGGGATTTCTTTAGTTGTCCAGACTCAAATTCTGCAAGGTACTCTTGAACGTAATTATAAAGATATACTGATTGAATCATTTGGGAATACTGATATTATCATTTATTCTGTTAATCAAATCTACTTTCCTCAAAACGTTTCCGACACTCTGTTACAGGAATTCAATTCTGAATTTAAAGGGATTTTTTCCCAAATTACCTATCTAATTACTGCTTACTATCCTGAGAAAGGTCAATTTGAACAAGGTGTAAGTCTTGAGACTATTGGTGCTGATTTTAATGGGTCTTATTGGGGAAATCTTTACTCCAATTCCAGTGGGCTGGAGCTAGATATTCATTTACTTGCGTCTGATGAGATAGTTATCTCTCAGGAATTAGCAGATTCTTTAAACGCCACTATTGGTGCACTTATCACAATAAATGTGCTAGATGAGTATGGAAATCCCGTCTTCCATAATGTGACTGTTACGGATATCTACAGTTACCGCGAATATGGGAGAACTGGGGACCCAAGTGATTTCAGAAGAATATTCATGAGTGAGGCTGCAGTCCAATCCCTTATCCCTTCTTTAATGGAGAATCCAATTACGAGAATTGTGGTTGGGATTGAGGAGCATGAGGATGATAATGTCTTCTTAGGACGTGAGATAAGCGATGAAGCTAAGGAGCTAATTATAGCGACTCTTAATTCTTATTTCCCAGAGTATCTACTTGAAGTAAGTACCATACGAGAAGATAGTCGTGAGAGCCTTGAAGAGGGAGTATCGGGATTAGCGAGCATTTTTCAGATGTTTGGTATTGTAGTGGTTATTGCAGGTTTACTCCTGATTACAAATATCCAATTAATGAATATGGAGGAGCGAGAACAGCAAATCGGAATGCTGAGGGCGATTGGTGCGAAGAAGCGTGAGATATTCTTTTCATATTTTATTGAAACAATCCTTATCGGTATTTTAGGTGGATTTTTTGGGCTATTACTAGGAATAGGAGTTGGTGTTTGGCTCAATGGCCTAAGTCGCAGCATGCTGTCTGCGATGGGCAATCCTGAAATGACTCAATCTATTTTCGACATTGTCGTAGAGCCTGGAACATTATTTGTTTCACTCATTGCTGCGATTGGTCTGTCAGTAGTTACAGGAATGGTCCCAGCTTTGAGGGCTAGAGGGATTTCGATTGTTGATATTGTCCGGGGATCGAAATCTAAAACTGCGTCTGCCTCATTGAATGGCAAGAAGCCTATCTGGCCTTTTCTCATTGGTGGAATATTTCTCGTTCTTGGATCTTTGACTTTAATTAAATTAATTCAGGCGGGGCACCCCTTCTATACTCCAGAGGGATTTCGGAATATCGAAGAAGAGGCTGCCCAGAACTTTGAAGCGTTATTCTACATTGGTTTAGGGATCATTTTTCTCAGTTTCAGGTTACAACGTTACCGAAGATCCAGTTTGACGCTAGGTGGACTATTGTTAATTGCTTTGACAATCTGGGGCTTTCAAATAGCTATTGATTGGGCTAATGAGGGTGGTAACGCGAATAATATTGCTATGACAGGTTTACTATCTGCAGTAATTGGTGCTACGACTATTGTTGGAGCTAATCTGGAAACTCTTACAGCTGGGCTCAGAAAATGTTTTGCTTTGTCTAAAAGAACTAGAGCAACTGGATTGGTTGCCACTCGATATATTAATGCAAGAAAATCTCGGGCCGTTCTAACTTTTGCCACCTTTGCTGTTATTCTCTCTCTAAATTTCTTCATTGGATCATATGCTGAGACACAGATCACTGGTTCAAGCCATACTTGGGAGTATTTTATGTCTGGCGTCTCTCTTGTGGTGGAATCTCAATCCCCATTCAACCTCTCCTCTGTTGATTATCCCAAGCTTCTTCAAAACCAGTTTGATGAAATTAAACAGGTCTATCCCTTAGATGTTGGGATGATCCTACCCTTCATTGGTGCTATCTCTGAAATTTCAGAGGAAGATATTTTCTATTCTAAAATTGTTTCAATTAATTGTTCTACCTTTAAAAATGAAAACGAAGAAGTCTTATTTCCTTTTACATTTGATGATCTACTAGCTAATTACTCCAAGCTTTCAATGATTAATCGCTTAAAATCTCGAGAAGCAGCCCAAGAGGAATCAAAAGAATTTTGGAAGGTGTTCTTGAATAGACAAAAAATCCATAGAGCTACAAAATTACCTGTTGATCCTGATGATCCAGATGGTTTACCAATGTTTCTTGGCGAGCGTCTTTATTTTCTCAATATTGGTGATATTGTAAGCTTTCCAACATCTAATGGTAGTCTAATCGAGATGATTTATGCTGGATCCTTGAATTATTTCCCTTCTTTTAATATGAGGATTAACGAATTTTCCCTCGGAATTATTGTAAATAGTGAGATTGCTTCTCAACTTTCGTTTTTGGGATATGGAACCAAAGAATTTCTAATTGAAACAACCAATGGCTATAATTATGAAAAAAATAAAGCCTTAGGTGGAGAAATAGAAACTTTTTCTAATAGTCAATCCTCAGAGTCCCTTTTAACGCTAGGAGACGGGATTTTTTATGGGATCACTGCACATCATTTGTGGGATGTGATTTATCATGCGAACGCAACGAATGCGAATGCTCTTAACTTTCTCCAGACATTCATTGCCACTGGTTTAATTATCGGAGTAATTGGACTTCTAGTTGTCTCTCATCGTTCCGTTAAAGAACGAAAAAGAGAAATTGGGATGTTGCGATCAGTGGGTTTTTCCAAAAAAGCAGTTTCCCTTGCTGTGTTGCTTGAATTGTTGTTTTTAGGAGTACTAGGATACTT
>CP070760.1:779293-783208 GCA_020348965.1 Candidatus Heimdallarchaeota archaeon
TTTTCCGTGGTGAATTAATTGAGCTGTTTGAAGATGATTAAATGAACATCAGCCTGAAAGCTTTTCCCAGTCATATTGTTGATCTTCTATCCAGGTACGATTGACGAATAAGTGCATCTTATACCAAGGTGTCAATCCAACAATCTCGTCTACATTCACGAGGTGTTCATTAGTTGTCAACCAGCGATAAGCTCCTGAATAGTTGATGGCGAGAGGGGGAACATGAAAATGGTCACTATTGTTTATCACTACCCAGAATTTGACGTTCTTGTGACTTTGATAATAATTCTCCATTCCAGTAGTAGTATTTGTCGTAAATGGTGTATTTCCAGCAGATACAATCTCGTATCCAAGGTAATAGCGCATGGCAAATTGAACTCCAGCTTCAGGAATAACCCATGTACTATAGTTATAATCACCCCCATGGTTCTTAATATACATAGCTGATTCCTGCAATCTAAGATCAAAAATTTGATTAACATGAACCAGTACTGAAACATTAATCAACATTGCTGACAACGTTAATGCTAGAATAATTAGAGCCTGAGGACGAACGGTTGGTTTTAACCAATATAATCCAAAAATGAGTAATATTATGCCAATAACGGTAAGTATTGGGGCGCCATGTTCAACAATTGCTAATATCCATTCGTAATCAGATGTGAAAAGAGAATCGGGAAGGTCATGAAAAATCACGGAGTAGAGCTTGTTAAACCCTTGTGTCTCCCCTGACTTGAACCAAGATGATATGAAAAATTTATAGGCAAATCCAGTAGTAATAATGCCAGGAAACGTCTTTAGAACTCGGAAGGCCAAAAATGTAAAAGGAATCAAATAAATCGCTGCAACGAAAAGAAAAAGTGCTAATGAGTCCAGTTTAATAAGAAAGATATCTAGATCTATTGACCCTGTGACAAAATCAAGTGGAGCAGTGCCAAAAGTTATGAATGGACTAAGTACATAAGAATATCCAATTTCAATGTAAAAATATCCACCTGCTAAAAGCCGTTCAATATTATCAGCGACAGTAATCCGCCAACGCTCATTAGAATAAATATATTCAATTCCTTTTGCAGCAATGGCAAAGTAGGGAACTGCTAAGGGTATATAATAATAATTCAATTGAAATTGAGCGGGGAAGAATACAAAAGGCACTGCAATCAACCAAGCTATAAAAACTGATCCAAGAGCAGGATTTCGTTTATTAGAAAAGAAAAATGCAATAGCTCCCACAATGAAAAAAGGTAACATAACAACCAGTGAATAATCAGAAATTGCACTCCCGAGGCTCCCAGGTAAGTCACCAGCAGCGGTTGCATGTGTATATCGCCATGCAATATAATACTCAAAGAAAAGGAAGGTGTAAGTAACGGGATTAGGTCTTTCTGGATCCCCAGCTAACTCTCCTGGTACCCGGATACCCCAAGGAAAAGTTCCATTTGCAATATTAGCATCTAAGTACTGAACCCAGTATACAAATGGATAAAAACTTACAATAAGCACAATAATAAAGAATCCCAAGAATAATAAGTGTGATTGAAAAGCAGATGACTCCTCTGGTGATCTCAGACGAGTACCTAAATTGAACTGTTTTGTAATGAAATTCTTGAGGGCAGGATAGAAAATGATTATGGGAAGAAGAAGTAAAGACACAGCCACACCGACAACAGTTATAGAATAAGCATCACGATTAAATCCTTCTCCCATGAGAAGAAAGACAACAAACCACAAACCAAACCAAATACCAAGAATTACTATGGGAATCAGATCAAACCCCTCATATATTACCTTAAGAAAATTGGATTCGTCAGTAAATAGATCTAGTATCACTCCAGCTAGGAAAAAAATCACTCCGAAGGCTACTATAGCCCCAAAAATGAATACAATCAATTCAAGTACAAGTAAGGCCAAATCTACGTTAGAGAACGCCTCTCCTGATGAACTGGTAAGCAAACCAGAGAAAACTCCCGACGCGAACACATCTTCCTCTCCAAGTGCTTGAGCTAGCGAAGTAAAGGAGTCAGCAAGTCTACTATAAAATATTTTAATAATCAGACTCCCACTAATCCCCGCAAAAATGCCTGTGATCCCTGTAACAAAACCTGGTAATCGTAATTGACTCTTGTGTCCAATGCAATATCGTAGAAACACAATATAACAACCAAAAGCTGAAATAATGGCTAAAAGTATACTAGAAACAATTAATTGATTAATGAAGTACGCTCCAATGAAAGCACAGACACCAGCGACAGTGGCGACAACAAAAGGAAAAGGTACTTCGTTTCCGATTGTATCTGATTGAATGAATAATGAGGATTCCATATCTTTCGGGGACATTGTAAATCGTGTCGTAATTTCCTGCCAGATAGTCTGCAAATCGTCAAGGTTGATGTGACGCTCAATGAATCGAATTACTAAATAGATAGCAATCGATGGAAAAATTAAGATCCCTTGCCATGCTTTTGTTAAAATATTCAGAATGTTGACAATAAGGGTAATAGCAAGTAAAAAATATCCCTTAAGTAGATTATTCTCAACAAAGATAGCATCAATAGCCCTAATCGCTAAGAGCAGCACTAATGCGCCCATGAAAACCACAAAGGAATCAATGTATGCAGTACGGGAATAGAAAGTTATAAAGTGAGCAAGGGCTACAAGAAGCCCAGCAATCACTGAAGCACTTTTATTTTCAGTTTGATGACTAAATAATAGATAAACAATCACTGCTAAACCTGTGCCGCCTAAGATGACAATCCCCTTAGCAGCAAATGTGGTTCTGCCAAAAATAACCATTAAAAGAGCCCCAAACCAAAAAGAAGCGGGAGGTTTGTCGAAAAATTTTATGACATCACCTTCCGATGGATAATATAAGGGAAGAAAAGGATCAGAGGGATTTAAACCAAAAGCCATTCGACTAGCAATAGCTGAAAACCAACCCTCATCCCACATATCAATGCTGTGAATGAATGTTACTTTGACCAAAAACGCCAATAATGCGATTACCACAATAAACCGAAATTTGACAATAATTGACCAAATACCAAAGATTATTTTCTCAGTTATTGATTTTTCAGGTTCTGTGTATAGTTTATTTATTGTAACATCAGTGGGTTTATCATTCTCGTCTTGCATTTCTTCCTTTTTAGTATGTGACACTTTTGTAAAGTCCTTGAATGGTTTTTTAAAGTATGTGTGAGATTCAAAGTGGTTAATTTTTCTTTATAGAGTCATACTGGTTTTTTCTTCCGTGATAAGGGTTGACTACTCTTTTAACTACCTGATGAAGTGTTTCAGAGGAGAGTCCTTAATAATAATAGGTTATTTTCTATTTTCCAATATTCCAGATGCACTTTTTTGTGAGCCATTTTAACATCTTCGTCATAATCAGTCGAAACTCCACGACTTCAAAGCACATAGAGAGAGAGATTTTTAATCATTATAATTTGGTATACAAGCAATCAAAACAAAAGGTGATTTTGATGCCATATTGGGTATATATGCTTTTTGTAGGGGATCAACGTCATGGAGTCAATCGGAAAATCTATACGGGTTATACTCAACACCTGATGCCCCGAATTATACAGCATAGTGGATTAACTTCGACAAAAGGAGCCCACCTAACACGAAAACAACCTATAGAACTTGTTTTTTTAGAATTCTATAAATCTCGAAGAAAGGCGATCCACCGTGAACGACAGCTAAAATATGAAAGCCCTTACAATCAAAAAAAGCACAAATTAAACCTTATCAGGGATTTCTCTTCAGAATATGGCCCCCTTTTAGCGAAAGTCAACAGTAAGCTGACTGAACATTTTGAATTTTTAAACTCCTTTATTAAAACGATGGAGGAAGTTCAAAATGAGTTTATCACCAAATTGCAATAGTAACATACTATAATGGTAAAATTTTTCATCT
>CP070760.1:783308-787214 GCA_020348965.1 Candidatus Heimdallarchaeota archaeon
AATTCCTAATTTGTTTTTATTTGCTGATAAATCTGTTTGAAATTGAGAGAGTTGAGTATTTATCGCGTCAGTATTGCTTTGAGAGGAAGAAATTTCATTCTCAATCTGGCCAATTTCGGTGTTAAATGTTTGGAGATCATTTGTAAGATCAGAAATCTCACGGGTGTGATCATTCGATATAAGACGGCGTTCACTTATATACTTTCGAAGAGATTCAATATCACTAATAAGAGATCGCAGATCTTCTCGTATAAGTTGAATTCTTCCTTGAAATTTGTTTACTAATTCCTCTAGACCAAGTTCCAATTTGCGAATTTCTTCTGCTGATTTATGGGTCCTCATAACGGTGTCTCCTATTTCTAAATATAAATCTTTAAGATCCTATCGCTTGACCAGCCGTCAGGCTCTTCTAGTGTAGTCTTTGTTTGCTATAATCTTATAATGTTTTAGGTGATATACGTAATTAGTTATAGTCACATCTCTTGAATAAATTTTCTACGAACATAAAAATTTATAAATACTCGTTTTTTATCTTTATTCAAAAAAACTGATGGTTCACGAATAAACTCACATTCGAAAAATTTATGTACTTTTATCAATAACCCTTAATTGAATTAATCTAAGAAAATCAGGATATGTTGAAAATGTCAGATCCCAGTAATAATGACTATGACGATGATGAGCGTCTTCCAAGGCGCCGTCGAAGTGACAACCCATTTGATGAATTTTTTAGCCAATTTATGAATCAATTTGGGGGATTTAATTTTGAAAACCTCTTTGATCAGATGGATTACTTTCTCGAGGATATTTTCAGACGATTCAATGTTCGAAATCCAATGGACGAAAGTTCGAAGTTCCCAGGATTTGTTTGGGGATTCAGAATGACACGAGGGCCTGATGGGCGTCCCCATGTAGAAAGGTTTGGTAACACCCCACGAAAAGTGAGTACTGGTTCAGGGTTCAAACCATCACTAGAAAGAGAACCTTTGGTAGATATTATCGAGGATACAAACGTTCTACGTGTCATTGCCGAGATCCCAGGTGTTTCAAAACAAGATGTCGATTTATCTGCCACTGATAACAGTCTACTCATCCAAGCCGAGTCAATTGATAAGAAACGAAAGTATTATAAAGAATTAGATCTTCCCTGTCTGATTTTTCCTGATTCTGCATCCGCGAAATTTAAAAATGGTGTTTTAGAGGTAGAATTGAAGAAAAAACAGAGTGAAGTGGTTGGGAAAAAGGTTCGCGTCGAATAACCATCATCATAAACCTCCTTCTGGAGCCTTGAACATAGATGAAATCCGATGAACTAAGGTTAAAAGTCAAGGAAGCACATTACCGTGATGTAGGTCAAGGTATCGCTCGGATTTCCAAGGAACACATGAAACAATTGAATCTAGCACCTGGTGATGTACTCTTAATAGAGGGATCAATGGGAAAGACAACAGCAATTGTGTGGCCAGTGTATAAGTCCGATGAAAAAGATTCAGTGATCTCAATTGATGCAACAACTAGATCAAATGCAGGTGTTGGCTTGGATCAGTTAGTTTCGATCCAAAAAATTATTCCATCAAAAGCAAAGAAAGTTGTTTTTTCCCCCACAACAAGACATAGCATACGAGGTATCGAAGGATTTTTACTCGGTGAACTCAAAGGAAGAGCATTTTCTCTCGGCGACAAAATACGTTTAAAATATATGGGTAATCTTTTTGAGTATGAAGTGGTTTTAATTATTCCTAAAAAAGATTCTGTTTATATGGAACAGAGTACAGTAATTGAGATTGTCTCTGCTCCCGATGAAGTATTGAATGACTATATGGACATCCCAAAAATAGCCTACGAGGATATTGGAGGATTAGATGAAACAGTACAAAGATTAAGAGAAATGGTTGAACTTCCTATGCGGTATCCTGAATTATTTGAGCGCTTGGGAGTTGAGCCACCTAAAGGAGTTCTTCTTTATGGTCCCCCTGGGACTGGTAAGACTTTATTAGCTAAAGCAGTGGCAAACGAAACTGAATCACATTTTATTGATCTATCTGGTCCTGAAATAATGTCAAAATTCTACGGAGAAAGTGAGGAAAGGCTTCGTGAAATGTTCAAAGAAGCGGAAGAAAAAGCTCCTAGCATTTTATTCATTGATGAAATTGATAGTATAGCTCCAAAGCGTGACGAAATGGATTCAGGCGAGGTTGAACGAAGAGTTGTTTCGCAAATGCTGGCTTTAATGGATGGAATAGAAAGTCGTGGGGAAATTGTTGTCATTGGAGCTACAAACCGTCCAAATGCAATTGATCCAGCGTTACGTCGTCCTGGACGTTTTGACCGGGAAATTGAAATTGGGATTCCAGATAAAAATGGCCGTTTGGCCATATTAGAGATACATACGCGATCCATGCCTCTAGCAGAATCAATTGATTTAGAGGATTTGGCAATACGAACTCATGGTTTTGTAGGAGCAGATTTACTTTCGCTCACAAAAGAAGCTGGGATGCGGGCAATCAGAAGGGTTTTCCCCAAAATTGTCTGGGGAGAGGAAATTTCTTTAGATATAATTAATCAGATCTCAGTACTTCCAGAGGATTTTGATGCAGTTTTAACAGAAATAAAACCCAGTGCTCTTAGAGAAGTCTTTGTTGAAATCCCGACAGTAACATGGGATGATGTTGGTGGCTTGGATGAAATAAAACAAGAGTTAAAAGAAATCATTGAGTGGCCTTCAAAATTTCCAACAATATTTAGCTATATGGGTGCTGATCTTCCTCGGGGGATCTTATTAGTAGGTCCTACTGGGACTGGGAAAACGTTATTAGTTCGAGCTATAGCTAGTGAGTCCTCAAGAAATTTTATTTATGTAAAAGGTTCAGAAATTCATTCTAAATGGATCGGAGAAAGTGAAAGAGCAATTGAGGAGACTTTCCGCAAAGCTCGATTAGCTGCACCAAGTATAATCTTTTTTGATGAAATAGATGCTTTAGCTCCCTCACGTAAGACTTCTAGGACTGGAGCTTCAGATCGAATAGTTACAGCTCTTTTGACTGAAATGGATGGATTGGAAGAATTAACTGATATCATAGTTATTGCAGCTTCTAATCATCCTCATGTTCTCGATAATGCCTTACTGAGACCAGGCAGATTTGAAAGAATCATTGAGTTGCCCCTTCCAGATGAGAAGGCTCGAAAAGAGATTCTTCGAGTTCATACAAAAGATAAACCACTATCTCAAGAGATTTCCCTTTCTGACATCGCTAAAAGAACTGAAGGGTTCAGTGGTGCTGATTTGAAAGGGGTCATAAGTCGTGCAATTTTCTATGCAATAAATCAACTCATTAAAGATCATCAGGAAAGTTTGGATACCGATCCTTCTAAGAGAGCTAAATTTATCGAAAAAATTAAGCCTAAAATCACAATGTCAAATATCAATGAAGCTCTTGCTTACTATGAATCCTTGGGGGAAGAAAAAAATTAAGGAACCATTTTAGGTAAGGATACAATGCACATCGAAAATTTGACTGGCGAAATCGAGGAGTGGCTTGAGAAAGCTGAAGAAGAAGAAAATCTCAAGTTTATCAAACAGGAGGATATCGAACTTTCTAAGGAAACCATTGTAATTGAACTGTTAGGTTATTATGGTTCAGTCGGCCAAATAGTTTCAGAAGAAATCCAGAGAATGTGTTCAGAAAAGAAAAAACTAGCTGGATTCTTTTCCAGTTATATTAATGAAATGGTTCAACTATTGTCTGAAGAAATTCTATTACCTATCACCCTTCTTCAGTCAAAAATTGGGTCTAAAGAATTCATTTTAACTACGAGTAATTTTGCTATTCCTGATGTAATAAGTTATCAATTATCAGAGGAGTTGTACACTTTTTATAAGAGAAATAATGTGTCAAAGATTTATTT
>CP070760.1:787314-791204 GCA_020348965.1 Candidatus Heimdallarchaeota archaeon
TCAGTGTCAAAAACAAGCTTATTATAGCTTTCTAGATCGTAATTACAGATTTCATACATCTTTCTTATGTAAGCTAAGGTTTCAGATATATTCTCTCCCAATTTAGGGATATTCACCTCTTCGAATGTCGTATGGAACACTGTTCCATCATTGTAGAACATAACCACATGTTCCACTTCAGGTAGGGTTCTTTTGATACGTTCAATAGTTTTCTCAATCATGATTTTCACCTTTTAGGTAATTATAAAACTTCTAAACTTGAATACTATACTATCTATTATTGTGTGTACTTTAAATGGGCCTGATTTTGATAGAACGACTAAAAGTCCGAGTATGATGCAAATAATACTAATTACAAGAACCGCGAAAACGAAATGATATATGAGTGTAAAATAGAGAGTTGCCAGACACAACTGATAAATTGTTGTCATAAAGCCGAGCTTCCAAAACGTCTTAATGCTGATGGGACGATTGTTCTCTTTTGCAATATTCAGGACAAGAATATTATCACCCAAGGGGGTTAGGTTGTCCCCCCAGTTTGCTCCAATTGAGAGACCATAGTAATATTTATTTAGAGAAGATGAATCACTCGCTAAACCAGTGGTTATTGGTAGAAAAACTTTAGTTACTGGGACATTATCCACGATGGAGCTAGTAAAAGCAGCAATCCACATAATTACGATTATCTGGTAGAATTCATTTCCTCCCCCAATATCCTGCAAAATGTTCGATAATATATCAGTGACGTTTGTTTCTTCCAATCCTCCAACAAGTACAAAAATCCCCAATAAATAGAATATTAACTCGAAATCGAATTTATTAATTATCTCTTTTGCATCTAAACGACTTACGATAGTTAAAATCATCGCTATTGAAAGGGCAATAGCTTCTGGAGGAAGGAAATCTTCAGGAATTATGACAAAGGAGATCATCAATGTAATCAGTCCTCCAAGGGATGCATATAATAACCGACGACTTTGAACAACATTCCAAACGTCGAAATCATACAATAATATTTTGATAGCTTTATCTTTTGGAATAGATAGTTCATTTTTATAAAGGAAAACAAAAAGTAAGACAGAGAAGCCGAATGTAACAACAGAGAAAAATCCAATCTCAAGAAAATACTCAACGAAAGAGATTTCAATTGTTGGATTATAAATAAAAATCAATATATTGGGGATGGAAGAAATAGAAAAGATTGTCCCACCTATATTGACCATCACGGCCTGTGTTAAAATGTATGGGGTTGGGGAAACATTCAAAACACGACTCGTGGTTATTGTGAGAGGGATTAATATCATAACGGTTAATATATTATTTAACAAAGAGGAAAAAATGACTGAAACTGTACACAGAATAATCATTAACGGTATCGGTTTTCCCCGTGACATCTTAATCATCAGAACTGCTAGAAATTGAAATGTACCTATTTCGTCCGAAATATGCACAATAAACATGATTCCGATGATTAGAAGTAATGAATGGAGATTTACATAATTATCATCTGAACCAAACATTAAGTTCACAATGGTTGAAAAGTCTCTTTGTTCAATAAATGTCAATGTAAAATACGTGATCAATCCCCCTGAGATTGCTACAATAGCTCGATTCATTTTTTCCGTCAAAATGAGTATGACAACCACAATGAAACAACAACTTATGATCAATCCGCTAGCAGAAATCGTGATCCTCTCCAAGATTAGAAATATGTTCTCTCATTGATTTTATTGGTAAGTATTTATTTTCATTACTCATAATGTCAGTTTTCCACAACTATTGAATATAAAAAATCTGCTGACAATTGGGGCACCATCAGTATCTGCCGTTCTAAAGTCGGCTACTCTCAATGTTTCCTAAGTTTCTATGAATAGTGACAATCTCGTAATTTCTTTGAACCGGAGAAAGGTGAATGATTAATAGCGTCTTTATTATTCATGATTCAGGATTATGTCTGCTTTCACGGGCTTATGATGCTGATTCTGAATATAAAGTCGATTTATTAAGCGGATTTTTGGCAGCAGTATCGTCGTTTGCAAAAAATATGATTGGTGAAGAAGTACAAGAAATTAGGATGCAAAATGATACTATAATTTATGAGTCCAAAGGAATAATTACTCTTGCCATCGTCAAATCAGGCAGAAAGATAACAAAGAAAAAAATGACTTCAATCTTGAATAGAATTCATTCTGTATTTATTGAACAGTATCAAGAACATCTTAAGCAAGAAATTATTGAACCAAGTATTTTTGATTCCTTTCGTGTAACAATTGATGAAATATTAAGTAAGGCAAGAGTAATAAAGATGTAATGGTGGATATTGGGAACAATGCAGCTGGAAGAATTGATTCGGAATAGAAGATCATATAGAGCTCTCGAACCAACAGAAATAACAAAAGAATTGATAGAGGAAACCGCAAAACTAGCTCAATTGGCCCCCTCATGTTTTAATAACCAACCTTGGAGATATATTTTTGTCTACGAACGGGAGACTTTAACAGAACTACATAGAGCTCTCTCAAAGGGAAATGAGTGGGCAAAGGCTGCATCTATGATCATTGTTGTCTTTTCAAGGAAAGATTTTGACTGTGATTTGAAGAAAAATGATATCAGATACTATCAATTTGATACTGGAATGGCCACCGCTTTCATGATCTTACGCCTCACAGAACTGGGATTAGTTGCTCATCCAATAGCTGGGTTTAGCGCTGATGAAACAAAAACAATTCTAGGGATTCCAGAGGACATGAAAGTGATAACCTGGGTCATTGTTGGCAAGAAATCAGAAGCAGAAACCTTACCAGATTTTTTCAGGGATCATCAAAAGAAGAGTGAAAAAGAACGACCAGCCCGAAAAGAGTTGGAAGAATTCGTCTTTTTCAACAAATATACCAATACAACTTGATTAATCTGGTTCCAAGAACATTGATCGCAAGTAATTTTGAACCTTATGACTCCCCTCTAACTCTAGACCGAGTAATATGGGTAGACAATAACGAATATTCAGTTCATTCTCCCGGAAGGTAATCATTGCTATTAAACCGACGTCTTCTTGCAAATCACCTGTATGATATGATAAAATTATTGTGTTTGGTTTGAAATCTGGCACAAATTCAACAATTTGATGAAATAACGATTCATAAATAAAAAAACTAAATTGTGGCTTATTGAATATTCCTTGGACTTTTTGTTCTACAAGCTGATCAATATCTCCCCACCCATAACCTAACGTTCCTAACTCACTAGATTCCAAGCTTTGGGTAATTGGTTTATCATCAGTTTTTATAACCTTGATCTTGACGAGTCTCAATGGAAATATTGTTTCTAACTCCTCTAGAGGTATATTTTCTCCCAAACCAGCAGAGAAAATCAGATTAAACCAGAAATACTCATCTTCTTCAGATTCATGGGCTAAATAACAATGATCTTGCGTAATAGTTCGTTCTAACTGATCAAAGAAGTTCTTCAGCCTTTTGGAGATTTTTTTTCCCGAAAGAAAAGGGATCCCCCGGCTGTATAGCCCCTCACAGAGAAAAAAAACTCGGAAGTGTCCCCTCTGGACTGTAAACAATCCAATGCCTTCATCTGGGACTCTGTAGCCGTACACACCCGACATAGCATATTGTTCATGAACAGGTGATTGTTCAATTTCTGAAAGTGCAATTACCAATGCTGTATAGAGGGAACCCCCCAATTCGGGTTCTAGCTCGCTTCCGACACGTATATGACAATGGCCGATAATCGCCATGCATTGGAGGCATTGGACCCAAATTTGTGATACCACAACCAAAACAACAACCTCTAACAATTCCAAACAATACGATCATAGTTGTATGCGTATTCTTATAAAACATCAATATATTTTATCTTACTTCCTTCTTATTCACCTT
>CP070760.1:791304-795153 GCA_020348965.1 Candidatus Heimdallarchaeota archaeon
AGGGATCATTTCTAGCTCTGTCTAATAAATGATCTTTTGCTTGCAGCACATTCAATCGGCCTAATGCTCTTGCGACCCTGTCACGGATCTCTGGCTCGGGTGCGTTAAGGTAAGCAATCATTTTTTCTAACACTTCAGCTTTTGGACATATACCAATATAACTCAACGCAGCAATAGTGGTACTTCTTACAGATTGGTTGGAATCGTCCAATAATGGTTCTAATAAAGGTAGAGCGATTTCACCTTCTAGAAAGGCGAGAGCCATTACTGCCTCTTTACGTACTGTCGCTGCTGGATCAAATAATGCGTGTTCAAGCTTCTTATGAAGTGAAATCGGAATCTCCTCAATTTGAAGATCCATTTGTCCTAGACCCTTAATGGCTTTTGCTCGAATATTGGAGCGTCTGGAGTTCATTTCTTGAATAATTTGATTTAATTGTTTCTGAATCATATTAGTATCGGGATTGAAGCTCATTCCGACCACAACCAAATAACTTTCAAGTGTATTGTATATCTAAAGAAACTTTTCTTGGAGGCAAATCATTTACCTCCTCTTTGAAGTTTGAGGATATGCTTTTTCATATTCAAAAATGACTGGGTGTAATTGTATTTGAACATTAAATGAGTATCAATGACAAGAAACTAGAATTCAAGCTATGGGATCGTTTCAACTCCGCTTTAGAAAATTATAAAGAAGTACGTGATTTAGATGAGGTTCTTACAGAATTTCGATCTATTCTAACTTCAGAAGATCCTGTTCCCCCTGTTGAATTACTTACAGAACTTGCTAAGTACTTTCAGAAATTAAAACAGATTAATGACGCAAAAAAGGCATACGGCCGAATTCTAGAAATTGATAGCTCTCACCGAGAAACTTGGAAAGAGTTGTCGACTCTCTATTTTAAATTGAAAGATATTAGAAGAGGAGAGTTTTGTCTTCAAAAGTACTACACCTTGGTTGGAGGGAATACTCAGCTTCAGAAAGCTACTGAACTCCGATTGGCAAGTTCAGGGCGATTAAAAACTTTACCATCCAATAAAGAGTTGGGTTTACAAAATGGTTTGAAGATTAAGAAAAGCGCTCCTAAATGTGTAATTAATCTCTCCGAATTTGAAAACCACTTTCAAATTCCAGCCAAGAATCTTCCTTCTCCGATTCAAAAGATAATTCAGTTTACTCAGCATCAAATTGTGGACTATCGGTTATTTGAAAAACAAAAAGGGCAGATCGGAGTAAGTGTTGATGTATTAGGAGATACAAAACTCATTGAATTCTTGAAAAAAAGAAGGATTTCACAATTCTTTGAGTTTCAGCAAAAAGCAATAGAGACAATTCAAAAAAATCAAGATGTCTGTATAGTAGCTCCAACTGGAAATGGAAAGACTGAAGCGTTTCTTATTCCAACGCTTCTCAAGATTCGCGAGTTTAAAGACTGTGGTGTTCAACTTCTCCTTGTTTATCCAATGAAAGCACTAGCTAAAGACCAACTTCGGAAAATTGAAGAGATAACAGATGTTCTGGGGTTGTCAGTGCGAGTATTTGATGGCGACACAAGCCACTATCGTCGCAAGAAGATATTTGCCGATCCACCTGAAGTCCTGATTACTAATCCCGATATTCTTCATTTTCACATGGGAATAGGTAAAAATGCAAGTAAATTTCAGGATCTACTTGCAGGGGTAAAAATAGTCATTTTAGATGAAATTCATTCCTACTGTGGGAGTTTTGGTAGTAATATGTTCTTTATTCTACGTCGTCTTGAACGAATAGCAAACTCAAAACTCCAGTTCATTGGTGCCTCTGCGACAGTGGCTAATGCAGAAAGTTTTGCATCGAAGCTATTGAATCGGCCTATCACAGTCATCGAATGTAAGAATGGTCAACGAGGTCGCTTACACTTCATGATGCTTGCCCCATTTGAGGGAGTGACTACTTTAGAAAGTACTACCATGCTAATCAATAGTATTAGAAACGAAGGGAAGATTTTAGTATTTCAAGACTCTCATAGGAATGTCGAACGCCTTTACCAAAAACTTGGAGGAGCTGCAAAAGGCGTAGGACTCCATCGCGCCGGATTAGATAGAAAAATGCGAGAGCAAATGGAGTGTAATTTTCGAGAAGGTGTCATCCAACTGTTGATCGCCACTCCCACACTTGAACTCGGAATTGACATCGGCGATCTAGATATTGTGGTAACTCCACCCATAGCGGTCAATCGGGCAATGCAACGGATTGGGAGAGCAGGACGTAAGGGTCAAGAGGCTTTAGCGATTGTCCTATTGAATGCCGAGGATCCTATTAGTAAATATTACTATATACATCCAGAACGGTATTATCAAGACATTGAAGACGTTTTTATAGATCCTGATAATCCAAATGTCATTGAGTATCAATTGTTAAGTGCGGCTCTTGATCTTCCTATTGATGTGAGTGAATTTCCCGAATTTGCTCCTATTCTACGTAAATTAGTAGACCAAAAACTTCTTCATCAGGTGGATTCTCTTCTATTACCAACAACAGAAGGCATAGAACAGGCTAGGAAATTTTCAATTCGGGGGAAGAATCATGAGATCCTAATCAAACTTCAAGGTGGAAAAACGATTGGTAAACGAGCTATGCCATTAGCTATGTTAGAATTGTACCCAGGAGCCTTTTATTATGGGGGGGGTACTCGTTACCAAGTAAAAAACTTCTATTTTAACGGTACACGTGGTTTAGCTGAGTTAATCAAGCCCAAAAGTGTGTGGGGGCAGACTTTTCCATTATCTAGCCTCAAACCAGAGATAATCAAAATTATTGGTAACCATTATGTATTTGGGGTAGAAGTTGCTTATGTCGAAACCAAGATCCTACAGACAGTATTTGGGTATACCCAGGAGTCCCCTAATGGGACTTCTATGCACAAACTTCGTGACCCTCTGTACTATTCTACACGTTCAAAGGGTTTGCTTTTCCGCGCACCTCCTCTTACCACAGATATGTTTGCTGTTGACCGTGGTTCGTACACTGCTGCCCTCCATACGTTGGTACATACCATCCTGCATGCAAGTCTACCTTTTATAGGCGGACAACTTAATGAAATTGGGGGATTGGCATTAATACCCCAAGGGTATGTCTTATTGTTTGACCAAGCAAACGGATCAGGTGTTTGTGCTATGCTTTTAGATCACCTCTCCGAGTTATTTGCAAGAGCGAATGACATCTTAGAGTGTGACTGTAAAGATCCCCAAGGATGTCCCCGATGCACCTTCTTACCTAGGTGCCAACAAAAGAACACCAAATTAGATAAATTCGGTGCCCGCGTTCTTCTCACTTGTATTCTTGACGATATGAAGGTTCCACTGGACAATAAATACAATAGTTTTACCCATTCATTTCATTAAGAGGATCTTAGAGCAATATACAAGAAGATCACAAAATATCTACCATTTCTAATATATAAATTTGACAAAGAAATCATTCTTTGAATGATGTTGATCTAGGGAATTTTCTTAAAATGTTAAGTCGAAGTCTATTAACTTCTATCATTGGCTTTTTAATTGGTTGCGTAATCTATATTACAATTGAGACTGCAAGTATAATTATGATAATAATAATTGGAGGTGTCGGATACTTTATTGGGTTAATTCTAGACAATGCAGATATTAAAAACCATCATAAATCTTTTCATTTCTCAAGTATTCCTGATACACAAGAGATTTTTCAGCCAACTGATATCCCTGAAGCCTTAATTATATACACTCCGAAAGAGAACCTCACAATTGTTTCAATTGATTTTCATATCAAAACGAAACCTCAAGAATTCCGTCTTTCTGTTCTGAAAAATCTTCAAGATTACCAGTTCCGAG
>CP070760.1:795253-799057 GCA_020348965.1 Candidatus Heimdallarchaeota archaeon
TTGAACCTAAAATAAAAGAACTTCTAAAGATCCCCGAACACCTCCGAGTACTCGCACTGGTTGCTGTTGGTTATCCAGATGAAACTCGTGTCTCAAAGCGAAAACCCTTTGACTCTTTAATCCACAAGGAAGTTTATGGACATTAATGAAGTTTAAAACAGACTTGTATAGACGATTAAATTGAGCCCCTAATGTTCGAAAGGCATATGTCTGATCTGTGATGACTAAATTCGTTCCGAACGATGGGGTTCACCAAATTCTTCTCTCCAAAGCTACTAGAGTTTCAAAAAAATCCGTTTTTTAGATGGTTTTTCTGATTCGGTTGATCTCCTAAAGCTTATTATCGAAGAGTATCAGGTAAAGATGGATTTTGCCTTAATAACCTACCGAATCCGATGAAATCCGCCTGTCCACGTTTTAACGCCACTTCTGCCGTGCTTACATCAAATCCTCCATGTAAAATTAAGGGCATGGAAGGCAATTCCTCTTTCAACTGTTTTAAAAAGGATTCTTGAGAAAATTCAATTCCTTTATCAAAATCAATATTAAGTAATTCTATGCCTACTTCCTCAAGAGATTTGATTAAAACAAGTAAATTGTCATCTGATAGACCTTGAAACGGTACTGATATGCTATAAGCCAGCATGGCTGATTCAGGTATTGAACGCTTGATTGTTTCTATAATTTCTAAAGGAAATCTAATTCGGTTAAGTAAAGAACCGCCATATTCATCTGTTCGCTTATTGTAATCTGGTGAAATAAACTGAGCCAACAAATCTGGTTTTTCAGACGGTCCGAGAATTGAGGATATTTCAATAATATCAAATCCAGCTTTAACAGCTCGAATTGCTGCATCGACATATTTTAATCTTATCTCATCCATTTCATTAACCAATAATGGACGGGGTGTTTCACCTACGGTTATGGCAACCTCTGAAGGGGCCATGGGTTGGAACCCAGTAAGAGACTTAGCTGTTGCTGCTCCTGCGTGAGTTAACCGAATCCCTATTAGCGCCTGATTCTCTTGAACTCGGGTAACAACATCTCTCATACGTGGAATAAGATAATCATCATGACAACCAATCTGGTAAGCATGACCCTTTCCGGTACTGGAAACATAGGCTGGTTCAATGTAGATAAGTCCAACACCGCCCTTAGCAGTTTCAGTATAGTACGATAATCCATCAGGAGTAAGTTGGCCAGTGACATCTTCAGCTGCTTTCAATTCTCCAAAGGAAATAGAAGGTAAAACAACACGATTTCGGGATTTTAACTTTCCCAGATGGTATTGACGGGCCAAGATTGACTCTCTGGGCACACGATTTCTGATCAATAGCAGCATCAGAGTCCCAACCGTGTATAGTGTCGAAGTGAAAAGAAATACATAAAGAAAACCAAAGGAATCGATAATAAATCCTCCTAGAAGAGATGAAAAGCTCCAGAACATACCCCAAGCTAGTGTTTCTAGAGAATTCCATTTGGCTCTTGAGGCTGAAGGAACACAGTCCATGACTATTGATCTACTTATTGGAGAAGAAGCATTCATCAACGCATTCCGACTTACGAAGAATACAACAAATAAAACAACAGATAAATCGAATGAAACAATATTATCAAAGTAAAAAGCAAGATTCACCATCAAACCAATCAAGCAAAGAACTGCAAGCCCCTGAACAAGAAACATAGTCCCAATACGACCAAAATTTTTGATCATTTTTTGAGCGACAAGCCCCATCCGTCCACTTACAACGTTTGTGATACCAAAAATAAGATAAGTAAAGAATGGACTGAGATTATACCCATGTTCCGTTCCCAGAAGGTTCGGGAAGAACGCGACCGTTGCACCAGCTCCAAACCCTATAATTAATCCTGAAATCACTATGACTCCTGGAACAGATACATCATAACTGAAGAGCTCTTCTTTTTTGGGGTAAAGATCTCTTTCAGCAGTAACACTCTTATCTTCCTTTATGACAAGAGATTTTTTATCAGACGAAAAGACGATTGCTACCCAAGCCGTAATGGTACTGAGTGATGCTACCAAAATAATGGGTTGAAGAACGTCCATTGTCCAGTTGTCTCCAAAAACCACCGTCATCCCTGCAGCTATAAATGGACCTGCTGATGACGCTAAGAAACTGAAATAATGCATTCTAGCAAAAATATGGCTTTTATCTCCTGGTTCAGTGCTATCAGCGATTAGTGCCTGTCCTGCTGGCCCCGATAATCCCCAAGCAAGCCCTCCTAAACCTTGAGCTAAGAATAGGGTATTAAGAGCTAATTGAGGAGAACCTGTTATCATGGTCGAGAATATTAGACACAACTGAGAAAGAATTCCGAAAAAAACAGCAATCCGAATTAAGATATCACGTCGATACTTATCTGCCAAATAACCTGAGGGAAAAACAAAAAGAGTTGAGACTGTTCCAGAGACAGTAAATAGAGCTCCTACAACTAAAAGAGCCTGTGCCAGAACTAGATCCACATAGACTGGAAAAGCTATCTGAATAATACCCATTCCAATAGAAAAGCTGATTGTTTGGATATAAGCTAATCGAATATTCCAATTCATGAGTGTACTACCTGTTTGAACCGAGGATCGCTTCAACTGATGAAAAACTCTAACCATTCTTATAGATTTAATCAGTGGCAAAGCAATAAAAAATAAAATAAAAGAAAAAACTCTTTCGAATAATCATAAAATCAAAGAATGGAGATAAAAACTATGACTCAAGCAATAATCGAAACGAACTATGGAGAAATTGTAATTGATTTCTTTGATGAAGTTACGAACACCGTTAAAAATTTTGTATCCTTGACGGAATCAGGATTTTATGACGGATTGACATTTCACCGATGTATTCTAGATTTTGTAGCTCAAGGGGGTTGCCCCGAAAACTCTGGATTAGGCGGCCCTGGCTACTCAATCCCTTGTGAAACAGAAAAAAACACCAGTAAGCATAGACACATCCGTGGAGCACTATCAATGGCCCATGCAGGTAAAGATACAGGTGGATCCCAATTTTTCCTAGTTAGAGCCCCCCAACCTCATCTTGATGGAAAACATACAGTTTTCGGTCAAATTATTGAAGGACTGGACATAATTGATAAGCTTAACAATGGAGATAAAATGATAAAAGTAATTATAAAGGATATAAGTCCGGTGATTGAGAATCACCAACTAATTAAGATCTAGAGGAAATTCCTCAACTATCTTGGTAAATATTATTAAAGGGAATACTAGACTTTAATACAATAAAGACATGTATTCCACTCGGAGGTTTCCATAATTCCCGTCTGCAAAAAGTGTCATAATTATGTGATGACTTTAGATGAGGATAATCCCTGTCCACATTGTGGGAACATTGAAACCTTGACTGACAGAACTGAAGATGAAATTAAACCAATTATACCTGAAGAACTCCAGTACGACTTTGAAAAGGAAGAAGCCGATGATTTGAACGTCTATACACCTCCTACTCCTCAAGAGATATATGGTATCGAAACAAGTCTACCAAAGCCCCAAGAGGCATTGACAGGCCCACCTAAATCCCAAGAGGCATTGATAGGCCCACCTAAATCCCAAGAGGCATTGATAGGCCCACCAAAGCCCCAGGAGGCAATGAAAGGGCCACCCAAAGAAGCAATTATAGCCCCACCAGAACTCCGAGAGACAGTAACTAGCCTACCAGAACCACAAGAAACAGAAACGGGTCTACCTCTACCACCTAAAGTCGCAATAAAACACATGTCTCAAGATATACCCTTGGAACAAATCATTCCAACAATAGAGGATGTCTCGCT
>CP070760.1:799157-802936 GCA_020348965.1 Candidatus Heimdallarchaeota archaeon
GATTGAGCAATTTCATTGAGAACAGAAGATTTTCCGGAATTAACATTCCCTATAATCGCAATCTGGGCGTCCTCACCTTTAGGTACCAACCATTTCTCTCCTGATCCCTTTTTTGCCTGAGTCAATTTTGCTTTCTGAGCTTTAAGCTTCTTCAATTTCGTTTTAGCCATTGCTAAATGTTTCTCTACCCCTTTATGTTTCACACAGACGCCCAGAAACCGTTCTAGGTGAAAAATCTGATCATCGATTGAGGAGGCCTCCAAGTATTTGTCCCACTCAACCTGCGCTTCACGATTCAAATTTATGGGCATCATCATTCCCTAAGAAAGAGTTTTGGAAATCGACAATGGCTTTTTGCAATAATAATCAAGGAATTTTCTTGAAGTTTACAGTGAAATATTTTTCTAAATAGTTGTTTGAAGCAAGATACATAAATTTTTATAGTATTTAGTATAACTATGTTTCTCGTTTTTTCAGCTGATGGACTGAAAAAATGTGTATATCCTTATTTTAGGAAACGTGAGCAAAAATGAACAGAAAAGAAAAAATTATTGGAGTAATTCTCTTATCTCTTTTTATATTACATCTAATTGGATCATCAACAGGAACGGTTTTCCAAACTTTAGAATGGAAAGTGAGTACAGGAGATTCTAAAACTTATTCTATTGATAAATTCTTTGATGAAACAGATACAGATGGAGACGGAGATAAAAATACTCAGACAATAACCGTCGATGGTGAAGAGGTCGTCTTGAAGAAAGGTACTTCCTTCAAAATTGAAATTGTCTCATTAAGTGATACTGGTGCCACCATAAAAATGATCTACGGTGATATTGAGGGATCAGAAGAAGCCGACCAATCTCCCCCAAGCTCGTGGGTAACAAAAACGATTGATAACAAAACCTACTGGGAAAATTGGGCTTCGGGCAATGCAGCTTATTCAGTCGATGGTGACAATATCGTAGTAGAATCATCGATGTCGATGGCTGGCATGACCGTTGAAACAACAGTGAAACGAAATTGGAAAACTGGCTGGCTTGCATCAATGTCCGCCAAGTCAGTTCAGGGTGGTACGACACAAATGGAAGTGGAGATTTCTTCAGGTGACGGAGCTGGTACTATCCCAGGATTTGATGTATTCCCAGTTTTTCTATGCATAGTCATTACCACACTTGTAACCTACAGAAAACGCAAGTAATCTACCTCAGATCCATCTCTTCATTTCATCTCTTTTTTTTTACAACTTTTGTTATACGCAATGAATTTATGTCTCTTTAAGAGTAAGACGACTTCCGAAAAGGAATAGAACAAAGAAAAATAGCATTGCGATTAAATCGATGTTGAACAGCTCTAAAACGTATCCTTCAATGGAGATCCTTCGTAATAGATGAACAGCATACGTTGTGGGTAAAAGGTAACTGACCCATCTAATGATTTCGGGAATTTGACTTAGTGGTATCACTATTCCAGATAGTAGTAGTGCAGGTAAGATTACTATGGGGACAAATTGGATCGCCTGAAATTCTGAACGAGCAAAAGATGATAAAAAGATAGCTAACACTAACCCAGTCCATCCGAGAATGACGGCGCCGATATAGAGCGAGATATAATGTGCTAAGGTGGTTCCAAAAGACACATCAAACACAGATTGGGCCACAATGATTATAACGCTTGTTTGAGCCATACTAACCACAGAAAAGGCTGTAAGATACCCTATAATGATTTGACCTTTATCATAAGGGCACTGGAGTAGTAATGGTAATGTTCCTCCCTTCCTTTCTCCTATAAGATTCATCATTACAAGTATAAAGGAGAAAAAGAAAACACCAAAGATAATCATTGCAGGAGCGAAGAAATCGAGGGTCGTTAAGTCCTCCCCGTAAGCATATTTTACATCCAGTTTGAGATTCTCACGAAACTCTCCCGTTGCTTCTTGAAATGCCTCTTGAAACGCTTGAATAATTACTCCTCCTTCTTGAGGATTACTATTGTCTAAGTATAATTTAATGGAAACGTTTTGTCCAGAAAGAGAGGCGAGATTGTGTGTAAAGTTCGGAGGAATCCAAATAGCGCACCTATATTCTTTATTGTCTACCAGCTGCGTGGCATCAGAATAATTGATTGTACTGATTGTAACATCGACTTTTGGGGAATCATTTAAAGAACTGACAATTTTAGCTCCTAAAGAGGAAATAGTTGTATAATAAGGGGGTTCTGGAATCATTATCTGGGCATCAGTATCTTCGTCGATTACAATTATGGGTTCATGTTCGATCTCGCCGCCGAAAGCCACTCCAAAAATTATGATATACAAAATCGGAGCGAATAACAACAACCCCAAAGTCCGTCTATCTCGTAAGAGTTGTTTCCACAATCTTAAAGTTATTAGATAGGCAAACTTCATGCAATATCACCCTTAATTAACTCAAAAAACATGTTTTCCATGTTATGTTGTCCAGTTCGCTTCAAGAGGTTTTTAGGAGTATCAACAGCTAATAGGGATCCATTCCGCATCACACCAACCCTATCAGCCCATTCAGCTTCATTTAAATAGTGTGTAGTGACCAAAATTGTGGTTCCTTGTTCTTTAGCTATTTCCCTAAAATACTGCCAGAATTCCCGCCGTAATACGGGATCAAGACCGACTGTCGGTTCATCAAGGAATGCAATCTCTGGTTTATTGACCATTGCTTGTGCGAGGGCAGTTCTCTGTTGGGTTCCTCCCGACAAATGTAAAGCTAATTTATCTTGATGGTCTTTGAGAGAAAGTTTTTCAATCATGAGAGAGGTATTTTTATCTGCTAGATCGCCTGGCACGCCTTTGGCTCGTGCGAAGAATTTAATATTCTCTTTAGCAGTCAGAAGATCGTAAAGGGCTCTTTGCTGCGGAAGGTAACCCATGATGCGTCTCAACCTTTTTTTCTCTCTAGGAATATAAAATCCTTTAACTTGAATATCTCCTGACCCTTTCTCCGCTTTTAGAATCCCTAACAATAAACGGATAGTAGTAGTTTTTCCTGCTGCATTAGGTCCAACCAAGCAAAATATCTCACCCTTGTATACTTGGAGATCCAGATTTTTGACTGCTGTAACCTCTCCAAATCGTTTGGAGACTTGTGAAATGTCGATATCAAATTGCATCTAATTCACCTTTCTTCATTTTGTTGTTTATTCCATATTTTAGCGCTTTCTTCTAATGAAGTTGGATTAAAATCAAAAGTATTTCTCAATATTTGGTGATCCTCGGGTACTTTAGCAACGATATCCTGAGGAAAGTTGTTCAGAAGCTTTACGAATTTATAAAGATGCCTAAGATAAGGATTGAAGGGGAAAGATACTATTGAAATGATTCTTAACGGCAATAAAGGGATTTTTTTAAATTTAATTTTCTTTCCTGACACCTTAGAAATTAATTCTGCTGCCTCTATAAAAGAAAATGCTTGCGGTCCAGTTAATCGAATTCTTTTTTTTGCTAAATCAGGTCTGACAACTGTTTGAGCTACAATTTCCCCCAAATCAATAGGAGAAACTGTTGGTAAAGCTGGAGGGCCTCCACCAGGGACTGTCATCGAGCTTCCTCGTATCATAGAAAAGAATATTTCACTTGAGGGGGGAGCTCCAATAACTGTCCAATTGAAATCGGATTTTTTTAGTCTTTCTTCAATTTCAATTTTGATTTTCCCCTGTTGTAGGTTAAATTTATCTATGATGCTCTCCCTGAGATCGTAAACTGATATATATACTATTCTAGATATTCCAGCCTTTTCAGCTTCGTCTAA
>CP070760.1:803036-806707 GCA_020348965.1 Candidatus Heimdallarchaeota archaeon
AAACAAATATTATTATGGTCATACATGATATGGATCTGGTTGATCAAGTAGCCAATCGAGTCCTTGTAATGTGTGAGAATGAAGTGATAGCTGATGGAGAGACAGACAAAATTTTTACTAGTACGGAAATTCTAAAGAAGAGTAACTTGAAACCACCTGTACGAGTTCAAATGTTGTCTATGGTGATGGAATATTTGGGAGAATAAATTTTAACTCACAGAATGTGTTTTTTTATTTGAGTCTGACTGAACAATAAGGACAGGTTCGACTTGATTTATGATAGATATTAGCTCCACACGAGGGGCAGAGTTGACCTTGAATCTTTTCATTACTGGCTGACTCAAAAGTATCATCCTTTAACTTGGTTCCACAAGAGATACAATAGGAGAAATATTCTTCCTGCTTTTCTCCACAAATTTTGCAGATTTGATATTTTTTCTCGACTTGAACAACTGTAGGCTGAGGGGTTACGGGAGCAGGTTGAGCTGTTTTATCCATCGTTTTGAGCTTTTGAAATATTGCATAAAGAAGAGTGTTGATATCTTCATAATCTCGTATATCTTCAGACTGCATACCATCAAGATTGATTTTGAGTAGTGATTTCTCGGAGTGGCTTATCATCTTTTCAAAAGTATCTAATCCGATTTTCGCCTTCTGAAACCGTGTCACCCTTCCAAGTAATAATCTATGCCACTCCAACATTCGTCTGTTTGAGTCAGCTACTCTTTGGCTTACTTTTAATAGCTCATCAAGTAAAGTGGAAAGTTTTTCTTTATCTAGTTCCCTGGGTTCTTGAGTTTGTGGAACCCCATTGATGGTCTCTGACTCCACGTCTTCGGGAGATTCTATTGATTGGTATTCGGAGAAAGATGATGCTCCAATCTCTTGTGCTTTTTGATAAGTTGGAAAGTCTGGAAATCCCCCTTGTTTAATTTGCTTGACAGTTTCAAAGTCAGGCGCTTGATAATGATTGATTTCTTCCAATTCAGAGTAAGTAGATGCTCCTAGGTCTTGTGCCCGCTTATAACTTGAGTAATCAGGAAACTCTCCCCTGTCCATTTTCTTAGCTGTTTCATAATCAGGAGCCTGTAATTCTTCAACTCGTTGATATTGATAGAAGGAGGAAATTCCAACTTCCTGAGCTTTTTGATAGGTTTGAAAGTCAGGAAACCCGCCTTTTCGGATTTTTTCAGCAGTCTCATAATCTGATGCTTGATAACGATCGATCTCTTTCAGTTGGAAGTAATTGAGTGCTCCTAGATCCTGTGCACGTTGATAGCTTGAATAATCAGGGAAGTTCCCCCTATTCATTTTCGTGGCTGTTTCATAATCGGGAGCTCCAAGACGATCGATGAACTCCAATTCGGAGTATGTTGGCGCTCCTAGATCTTGCGCTCGTTTGTAACTCTGATAATCAGGAAAACTACTATTTTGAACTTTAATTGCTGTCTCTAAATCTGGTGTACCTAATTCTTCAATTAATCGTAATTCTGATACATTACTCGTACCAACACTCATAGCTTTCTGGTAAGTTCGATAATGAGCAAACCCGCCTTTTCGGATTTTATTAGCTGTTTCACGATCGGGGGATCCAAGACGATCGATATATTCCAGTTCAGACTGATTTCGGGCTCCCAGCTCTTGTGCTCGCTTATATGATTGAAAATCAGGGAACCTCCCTTTTTTCATTGCTTTTTCATCTAAGTTTGAAGGGAGTGTTTCAGACGGTTTCACGGCCTCTGGTTTCACGTCAAGAGTGACGGATGTTAGAATTTTTTCTTCTAGGGGCTTTTCTGTTACCCAACGAATATCTTGAGTTCCAATCCCAGTCCAGTTATCAAATCCACAAAAGGGACAGGGGGGATTTACCGTCTCTTTTATTTCCATAAGAGATTCAAATTCTCTTATTTCAACTCCCCGAAGACATCGTGAACAAAAGAGCGCCTCCTCGGCTTTTATCTTAGTTCCTGACAACATGCTATATGCACTTATCACTCCAGTTAGAACGGTTTTCCTCGCGCTTTGAGTGATTCGTACAACACGGTCTCTTTGAGGATACAGGACTCCAAGAAAGAAGAAGAACAAAATGATGATAATAATCTCAGCTTTAATCACTAGGGGATCGGTACTTGGGATAGGAAGATCAGGAGCAATAATCAGATAAATAATAACAGCTATTAACCCAATCCAATGGAAGTTATTCCAAAGACTGATTAATGATCGTTTTAATATCCGTGGAAATGTCTGTGTAAGAAAAACTAAGCTTGATCCTAATACGAAAATAAAAGCCTGACTAATCAATCTAATGAACTTCTTAATTCGAGTTCTTAACTCTTTAATTCCCTGCCCAATATACCTGAAAAATCCACTCACTATAGTCCATATTAACTGTCTAAGAGCAGATAGAGATTGGCGGATACCGCCCGCTTTCACCCACTCTTTAAAAAGAAAGAACTGATCAACAATCTTTTGGTCAAGTTCTGTGGCACGAGAAGTAAGACCAAAGAACATGATACCCGCCCCTATGATCATAATCACTTCATACCAGCTAAGACCGAAAACAGAGAAAATAGGAACTGTTAGAAGGTTTTCCCTTGTAAATTCAGTAATATTCATAAGGAAAGCGAGCATATTGAAGACTAGAGGAATGAAAATAAATATCAAACCGATATATGCAATAATAGCACCCAAAGCTCCCCACTCAGTGTACTCTCTCCAGCGTAAAAGATCAACCACCAATCCTAAAAAGAGAACTAAAGCAAAAATCGCAATGAGTCCCGTTCCTACCTCAACCTCTAGTCCAAATAACCACCATACGACTATCGATAATATAACTAGACTCAAACCGATTAAACTAAATTTAGAGAAGGAAATCAGTTCTGAAATAGAGGCGGACTTTAATGGCTTGGTTTTGGATACTTCGCTATCTGAGAATTTCTCTGGTTCTTCAAACGAATTAGGTTTTTTTGATGTCATTGGTTATCACCTCTAATTCTACCAGAAACGCGTTTGAGATGCATACTTTCTCTTTTCAGGACAATAATCAATAACAACATTACACCGACGATAACGAAAATTGCAGCAACAGCAATTACAAAAAACCCATACCCCTCCTGCAACATCCTCTCAAATTCACCAATTAATGTTCCATGGTATCCTTCCTGTTGTATTAAAGACGCAATTATTGCTACTGGGGGAATTTGAATAAAAAATTCATCAAGGGCTACTCCAACTGAAGGTATTAAGGTATAAATTAAAACAAAAAGGCCGTACAGGATGACTATGAGTGAAATTGTTCCAAAGATGATTGGTATAATCGAATCTACTATCGCTGAGAATATTCGTCCCAATTGAATTCCAGCCTTTTTGATAAAAGAACCGATTGAATAAATTGTATTGATAATGGCATTTTTAACATCAATGAGAAATTTGACAAACGCCTGAACCGCATTCACAATAGCATCTCTAAGAGTGAGGAGGGATTGTTTAATGACATGATTGACTTGGTGTCTCCAAGAAAGATAAAGTAGGCCGACCCCAACAAGTATAAAAAAAGGTTCAAACCCACCCACCCACGATTCTGCATACATCTGATTAAACAAAGATAAAAATCCAATACAAACTAAGACAAATCCAATAATTGTTATAAATGCTCGAAAAATGTCTATACG
>CP070760.1:806807-810451 GCA_020348965.1 Candidatus Heimdallarchaeota archaeon
AGCTATCCGAAGCCGTTCAAATGTATTAAATCTCTATTCTAAGAGAGATTCCTGGTTTTGGCTAAGTGGAAGTATTAATCCATATCGGGGGTGCGAACACAATTGCGCGTACTGTGATGGTAAGGCACAATGGTATCGTATCAAAAATTTTGGTACTTTTATAAGAGTTAAAGTAGATGCAGCTGAAAGATTCGAAGAAGAGCTATTACGTCTCGGATATGAACCAATCTATAGACCAATCGAAGATACTATTCTTAGATATTTACCCGAAGCGTCAAAACTAGGTACAAAACAAAATATAATAAGCTCAATTTTTCCCATTGCTGTAGGAGGCGGGGTGTGTGACTTGTATCAGCCTGCCGAGAGAAAATTCAAAGTCGCAAGAAAAATTCTTAGAAAATGTCGGGACTTTGGGATCCCTGTGAGTATTCTAACAAAAAGTTCCTTAGTAATTCGAGATCTTGATCTACTCTCCGAAATCAATAAATTATCTTATTCAAATGTTGCATTTTCCATAACCTTAATGGATGATGAGGTTCGGCAAATCTTCGAACCAAATTCTTCCTCAACGGACAAAAGGTTTGAATCACTCAAGACAGTGAGAAAGAATAATTTACCTGGGGGAGTAATGCTGATGCCGATACTCCCTGGGATTGGTGACACAGAAGAGAATTTAAGATCAATTATTCAGAGAGCGAAGCAGGTGAAAACAAATTTCGTCTTACCAGGTGGTTTGACTCTTAAGCCTGGGAGAAATAAAAACGAATTCATCAATGTAGTTCGTCAAAATTATGCCGAATTATTGCCAATTTACACAAAAATGTATGGAAATAACAATAAATATGGCATCCCAGATTCTCGATACGCTAAATTGAATATCTATAAGTTAGTTAATGAAATCTGTCGTGAAAATGCCATTCCAGATCGAATCCCTAGATACATTCCACCTGGGGTTATCGAAAAGAACTTTCATGTTAGTACAATCCTTTTCAACCTTGCTTATTACTATCAATGGGTCATCGAGAAACACTGGATATCCGTTTCTCCTTTTATCGAAGCAGCTGAAACTATTGAGTCTCTCACTCTGGATCTTTCGTCACTGAGCAAGGGTGCGCTGGTGAAACACTTGGAACTTACTAACGAAGAGGTGATCGCGGTTATTTCAGAGGTATTAGACACTGGTAATTCAACCGATCTTTCAGAGTTCCAGGATCCTAAAACAATTCTAGCAAAAGATCAGAATTGATAGATTCGTTGAATTTTTTTTGTATTACATATATAGAGAATTCTCATAAAATCACAAATCCTTAAAAAATTGTATTCGAATGATATAGATATTAATTAAGAATTCCAATTTCACCCCTGTTCAGCTTAGAAGGGTGTTATTTTATGGGTTTTTTTAGAAAAAGGTTTGGAAAATCAAAAACCAAGCAAGTACGTTCCGAGTCTGAACTTTCGTTTCAAAAAGGACTTGATCTCCGCAAAGAGGCCCCTGAGCTTGGACGACCTGTTGTGAAGGGCCGTTTGGCCGTCAGTCTGAAAGGTCAAATCACTCTTTTGGAAGAAAAACTGAATACTCCAGACACACGAAGTGAACCTCCACGTCATATTGAAGTGATTAGGAAATTGGCCGATTATTACCTTAAACTCGGCGAAGAAGATTTTAATTACTATTTGAAAGCGGAGAATTTATACAAACAATTCAATGTTCTATACCCACTGCACATGGAGAAAATTGACTGGCTAGTATGGATTGAAGCGAGTGCTAAAGCAAAACTTATTCGTGAAGCTCGTCGCTTACTTGAAGAAGCACGTATGTTATTTCCTGGTGACAAACAATTCGATGATATTGAGACTCGAGTCCTGCATATTTCTGGTACTTCTTAGGAAATTGAATTGAATAAAGAAGAATTAATGATTCTCCTTCTAAAAGTGGAGAAGGACGTTTATTCTTCAAAGGACCCATTATAAAGGAACACTGAAATCATAATCCCTAAAAAGCCAATAAATGTCCCCACAAGAAAATTATAACTAACTAAACTTGTGATTGAGGCTAGAACTGCTCCTCCAAGTGTTCCAATCATCAGTCCAGCATATTGTGAACCAACGTAAAGTCCCATGGCTCGTCCTCGTTCCGTCTCCACTGAATTTTCTGAAATGACAATCGGAGCAATGACAAAAAGGATTGAATAAAAAGGTAAGCAGTATACCAAGAAGATAAAAGACGGGTCTCTGAATATGTAAATGCTAAGAGGAAAGAGAGTGTATACGACAGTTGCGATTGAGATAAAATACTTCTTTTCAAACATATTCGCTATCTTGCCGACTAAATAAGTTGCTAGAACACCAAATAGAGTCGCAATACTGTTGGCAACTGCAATGAAACTGATATCTTGTTTTAGTTCATCTTGCACAAAGATAGTAAAAAAATTAGTGTAAGATGACGATGAAATATTGATAAGAGTAACAATGACTAGGAGAACGAAAACAGGTTTCATTGATGCTTTTATGTCCAACTGCGTGTTATTTTCAGGAAGTGAGATGATTTGAACATCCAATGAGTCTTCCTCTTGAGATTGGAAGGGTACAACATCTCTCAACTTAGTCGCCAATACAAAAGTGAAAAATGCAATAATCATGGCAATAGGGAACATAAAACGGAATGTTTCAGTTACATTTCCAGAAGGATTTTGCATGAAAACCCAGGATGCGAAAATACTTCCAATAAAAAAACCAGCTGAAGCTGTCATACCCAAGCGTCCAAATTTCTCTGCTCGTATCTCTTCACTATAGAAAGACATGAGTCTGTTAAATGCTGGGATAAAGGCAGAGATAACAATGTTAAAACCAATATAAAGCAGAAAAAAAAGGATTTTTTCTTGTATTATAAAATAACAAAGAAAAGATACTGATAGAGCTGCGAGGGAGATTAACACGAGATTTTTTGAACCAATCTTATCACTAATTCGTCCAAATATTCCTGTGGAGAAAATTAAGAAGAAATAAGGGATAGCTATAATCAATCCAGAGCCCAGATAGTCTCTCTCAGAGAGACCGAAGAAAAAATACCAACTAATAAATGGAGCTGTAAGTGCCAGAGGAAAATGGTAAAGTGCATATATCAATTCTTCTATACTGTAAGTCACGTAATAGGCTCCAGATATAACTAATGTCCAGACGTTCGAATAAGTGGAATAAAGAGGATAAATGCTAATGGGGAAAAAAGAAATTTAGTATAGATAAATTTCGCAACCATATGAAGAGATATATTGTCGATACAGAATAGATTACCTTGAATTGCTTGAAATATTCCGATATCAAAAGTTTTAATTTAAAATAAGATAAATTTTAGATCAAGGTAAAGATTACCGATTTAAAGGTTTAAGAGAGACTTAAGTTAAGTGGTCAATAATATGTTTTGTGAAACTTGTGGTCAAAAAAATGGGGATCAAGCTAAATTTTGTCGTTATTGCGGGAGTTCGATTGAAAACTCAAAAGACGTTCGGGTTCATAATGTACACTCTCCCAGGAGCAGTGAATCGATTGGATTTGGGTCTCGCAATACTGGAGAAAATCTAGTCATACGTTGTAGTCTTTGTGCTGGACAAGACTTTGCAAAAGATACAGGAAGACTTGATAGTAAG
>CP070760.1:810551-814110 GCA_020348965.1 Candidatus Heimdallarchaeota archaeon
AACTTCCTTTCTGAGTTAGACTAGAATCAATACCCACTGAAGGAGCGGGTGCTCCAAAAGTATAACTCAAAGTAATAACATCTGGATTAGAAACTATTCAATTATTCAAGTTCTCAAAAGTATCCTCTAGAATTATATTTTCGTAATTACTAGGGTTAAATGCATATGATTTGTGAAAACAAGTTGGAGCTTGTAAAAAAGCTGCTATACTACCTAATAGTATCATCATTAGACTTACTTTTGCCATGACACTGTCATAAGCCAATATTTCTTCCCCTTTCCTAGACCTATGGATAATATCACTTCTGTTTCTTAATAAAACTATCCTAGTGTACATTGTATCTAGAATGGTTGAAAATGCTAGGAACTGAATTAAAAATCTTAGTAATATTTGGAAAGGATCAAAAACCATAAATTTTTGAATATTTTTCTTCTAGATACTTAATGAAATATTTGGGGTTGATTGTCTCACCTGTGATCTTTTTGACCAATTCAGGAGGATCATAAAGATTTGCATGTTGATGAACGTTTTCAATAAGCCAATCGATGATTGGCTTAAACTCCCCTTTCTTTATTGAACCTTTGTAATCAGGAATATCTTTAGATAGTTTAGCTAACATTTGGGCATTGTAAATATTTCCAAGAACATAGCCAGGAAAAATCCCAAATCCATCGTATTCAGACCAATGAATGTCCTGCAGAACCCCTTCAGCATCATTTTCGATATCTACACCAAGATATTCTTTGTACTTTTGATTCCAGATGGTTGGTAAATCATTAGGGGAGATTTTTCCAGTCAGAAGATCTCGTTCAATCTCAAACCGAATAATGACATGAAGGGAGTAAGTAACTTCGTCGGCTTCGATTCGAATTTTAGACGGCTCAACTTTATTGATAGCCCTAATAAACGATTCTAACTCAACGTCTGCAAATATATCTCCAGTTAATTCTTTGAGACAGGGTAAATAATATTCCCAAAACTCTGGACTTCGTCCCAGGAGGTTTTCAATAAAACGGGATTGAGATTCATGTAATCCCGAAGATACAGAGTCTCCAACAGGTTGATAAATATACTCTTTGGGGAGATATTGCTCATAAATGCCATGTCCAGCCTCATGGAGAACAGAAAAAAAGGAGGAAGAAAAATCGTTTTCATAATAATGGGTCGTAATTCTCACATCGTCATAGTAACCAACCGTAAATGGATGTTCTGATTCATCAATTCTTCCTTTATCTAAATCATAATAAACCATTTTTGCGAGCTCGTCGGCTAACTTCTTCTGGATTTGAAGAGAGCATTCACGTTCTTTCCCTTCAATAAGGGAAAGATCGGGTTGTCTTAGAGAACTCATACATCTTTGAATAATAGGGAAAATCCCATTTTTCACCTCATTAAAAAGGGTCGTGAGCTGAGCTGAAGACATCCCAGGTTCATACTCGTCTAATAGAACATCAAATGGTTCTTTATCAGGATTTAAATATTTTACTCGTTCTTTTACAAGTTCCAGTAACTTTGTGAACTCTGGTTGGAATAATGCATAATTAGCTTGATTCTTAGCTTTTTTCCAAGCACTGCTAGTGACTTTTGATTGTTTGGCTAGTTTTTCTACCAAATCTTTAGGGATTTTTGTTTTCCTGTTATATTCACGTTCAATGAGAATAACATTCCGTTTCTCAACGTCGTTAAAGGAATCAAAGGCGGGATCACTCTTAATTGCGTGTAATAGCTCCCCTATCTTTGGTTTGGTGAGCTGTTCATGCATTAAAGTTGCTAGTAATGCTGACTGTTCTGAACGCTGAGCTACTCCTTCAGATGGCATTTTTGTCTCAAAATCCCAGTAAAGAATACCATCAATCTGATTAAGGACATTATAGTTATGATACTCTTTTAAGAGCGTTTTATAATTTTCCTGAATCTCCATTTCAAAAATCTCCGTTAATGCTTCTGGTTTGGTGGTCTGTATTTGAAAGTCACTTTTCAGGTATTTGGATGATCACAAAATAAGTTATTAATCTTCTTCAATTGCGTGAGAGGTAATGAAGGACCAGAAAGAAGAGTATTCAAACGAGTCTTATCTAGAATCAGTTATTTGTACTTCTTGCAACAAGCATTATAGTCCAACACAGAAGCTTGGCCTGTGTCCTGCCTGTAATAAGGTTTTATTTGCACAATATAATTTGGAAAGGGCCCAAGAAAGTTTTTCGAGAAATACTAGCAATCGTAGTTACGATATTTGGCGGTTCTTGGAAATAATGCCGGTGGTTAATCCTAAATTTCGATACACACTTGGAGAAGGATGGACACCCATACTTAACCTAAGAAATGCAGGAGAACACTCTGGCCTCAAAAATCTTCACCTAAAAGAGGAAGGTTACAATCCAACTGGTACTTTTAAAAGTCGGGGTCTTTGTGCTGCTGTTTCGAAAGGGATAGAATTAGGGATTCACGATTTTGTGATTCCAACCGCTGGTAATGCTGGTGCTGCGCTAGCAGCGTATGCAGCCTGTACTGGTACCAAGGCACATGTGTTTATGCCAGATGATACTCCCTCATTCCTGCAAAGTGAGGTTATTGCACTGGGAGGAGAGTTAACACTTATTCCCGGGTTAATAACTGATGCTGCAGCCCAAGTACAGATCGCAATAGAGAATCAGGGATGGTTTGATGTCTCTACTCTAAAGGAGCCTTATCGTGTAGAAGGCAAAAAAACGATGGGACTCGAATTACTAGAGCAATTTAATTGGCAGGTTCCTGATGTTATTGTTTATCCCACAGGGGGAGGAACTGGAATTGTAGGTATGTGGAAAGCTTTTACAGAATTAGAAGAATTAGGGATTATTGGATCAGAACGGCCGCGCATGGTTACTGTTCAATCCTCCACTTGCGCTCCTATAGTGAGGGCATTTGAAAAAGGAAGGAAAACGGCTGAATTTTGGAAAAATGCCAAAACATTTGCCCCTGGATTACGAGTTCCTGCAGCCATAGGAGATTACTTGATTTTGAATGCTCTCTATGAATCTAAAGGGACAGCAGTAGTAGTGGATGATTCGGAAATAATTCTCGCCATTAAAGAACTAGCAAAACTAGAAGGAATCATGCAAGCCCCAGAGGGGGCTTCTACATATGCAGGAGTTCGAAAACTAGTCGAATCAGGTGAGATAGATTCTTCAGAATTGGTTATTCTTTTTGGAACTGGCTCTGGATTTATTTATCCATCACTGTGGAAAGATATCTTTCTCGAACAAAATAATATCTAACCATATTTTTTGTTTTCAGTAAGAGTGCTGGTATCTATAATTATATTAAGATGAATGATTTCTGATCTATCTTGAGTTTTCAAAAAACCAACATAATTATGATGAGAAAGATGATGAAAAGGAATGGAAAGCTAGCAATTAAGATAGTAGTATTCTTATTTATAATGAATCTTATAATAAACTCTCAAAATCATACAACTGCCCTTATCCAGAATGACATCCCCATTGAAGAAGAATATACTTCTGGGATTATTAGTAAAGAGTATTCTAACTTAAGTTACGTGTGGGTTCACGCGAATGA
>CP070760.1:814210-817765 GCA_020348965.1 Candidatus Heimdallarchaeota archaeon
TTTTTCAGCAATGAGGTTTGGGCTTCCAGATGGTTCTGTTACAACTAGTGATATCAGATGCGGGGAAATAGCAATGGCAATGTCTCGGGTCTTTCCTTGAACATGTATTAAGCGGACTTTTTCCTGTGAAAGTGTTGAAAGTGTTCGTTCTCCTAGGGTTGTGCTTGCTCCCGCGAGAGCTGCATACCTATTCAGAATTCCTGAGTCTGTTATCTCAGAAACGGGATATTCTGGTTCTGCCTCACGATTGAAAGTTAAAATAGGAAGCCCTTCAGGAGTAATTAAAGAGATCATTTGAACTTGCGAATTCTGTTGGAAGACCTCCTGCAATATTTCGCGTAGTTCATCCCGAGTATCATTATCAATTGTCAGATGAGTACACCTCAAGTACCAAGTACAGAGAGATTGGGAGGACTTTAGAAAAAAAATGAATCATCCTATATTTATAGGTATAGGATACCCAGATAATAGAAATCTACTTAGGACTTTCTAGTCTTGGACTTGATTACTTCTCTGGAAAAGACTTTTTTTTTGTGATGTGAAGACTGCGAGGTTTTTTAATGCTCTAAGCTGATCTTTGTGGGATAATCTTTTGGCGTTATCGATTACTGATCTCAATGTTTGAATTGTTGAATCATAAGTTTGACGATCGACAGGAAAAGGAATTCCATCTTTCCCCCCATGAGCGAATGAATACTTTACTGGATCCTTCCAGCTTGTGGTGGTACCAAAGATCAATTCTGAAACCAAAGTAAGAGCGCGAAGCTTTTTAGGCCCTATGCCAGGGACTTCAATGAATTCATCAAAGGTTTTTGGTTGATGTTCATAAGCAGTAAGTAATGTCTGAAATTCTGAGTCCCCTAAGTCCATAGGAATGATATGGTGGCGAGCAGGCATTGTTAATGGGGTTAATTCTTTAAATTGGTTTGATGTCGACTTTAGAAAAAGATCTAGTGATAAAATTGTTTTTTTCTTTGAAAAATATCGCCGAAGATGTGAGGGGTTATCACAAATGATGTCTAGAATGCAACTCCTTGTATTATTGCTTTCTACTGCTGAAAGATCAAGTGTATTATCAATAATGTAATCGCACGCAATCAAATCGCGAGGTTGCTCACTAAAGGACGTTACAGCCCCCTTATGTTTGTCTGAGGCCCAATGATATCTTCTTGCCCACTTATTATTCATTCCTTGTTGGATTACAGTGTAATTACCATCGCCATCAATGAAAAAGCAGTGATGGTATAGTTGGAAAGAGTCTTGGACTACTGTATTATCGACTTTGGCTGTTAATTTACTCGCACGAATGAAGAGTTCTATTTCTTCAGATGAGAAATCAGTGTGAAGACTATCATTCACTTTTAGCAATTCATGAGGGGTCTGCTTTGAAACATGGCCTTTTCCACCTGCAACAAGCACTTGGCTTGAAGTATCAGTTATTGAGTTTAGGGCCATTTTAAGGGCACCACAAGTTGTTGTCGTGGTTCCTGATGAATGCCAATCATAACCCAAAACACATGCTAACCCCTGAAACCATAAAGGGTCACCTAAGCGACGTAATAACTCACTCGAGCCATATTCATCCAGAATTATGCGACACATTTCTTTGGTGAGTTTTTGCATTCGACGAAATAACCATCTTGGGGCTCTACCAGGGTGTAAAGGTAGTTCTGCAAAACCAGAGCGTTGCATTCATGCCTCAATCCACTTATGGAAATCCCCAGAGAAAATAGTTTGTACCTGACGCTGCATGAACAGCAGGTTCTTTTGTGATTTTCTCCTGTTCTGCGAGAGATTCAAGAGACTGTATAAGAGTTGTATTTTCGATTTCATACCCTTTCTTTGTGAGAGAGGTCAGGATGCGTGTTTTCGACATTTTTTGGTTTTTAAATTCAGTTAGCAATAATGATTCTAATTCAATATCAGAAGAGCGATGAATTACTTCCGTGGGGTGTTCTTCTTGATACGAAGTGGAATCTGAATGTTGAGCTTTGAATTCAACATTTAATCGTCTTCCATCAATAATATAATCAGATATTAAGTCTGCAATGAGCGCTGAACTTCCATCACACGGAAGACGAATCGGTTTGTCATAAGTAATTTGCTTTTCTTCTGAAATTCTCGCTTCCTGCAGCTCTATTGATGCACGAGTCATTCCCCATTTAGTATGATGAGAGGGCCCCCAGAGTTTTAGATATATCATTCTCTTCGGACTGATCGTGATTTTTTCGATTCTTAGTGGACTAGTTGATTTTGTTTGATTCATTTCTTTCCATCTAAGATAGACAAGAGATTAAGAATAAATAAGCATTATTAAGGGTAAAGTCTAAATAGTGATTAGGTGAATCTCCGAAAAGTAAGACCAGAGGCAATGATTGAATGAAATTATCTCTTTCTTGACTCAGAGGTTTCAAAATAAAACGGGTAGATTCAGTAATGATTGTAATACATCAACGAAGTAGCATTAAAGAAAGAGAAATTACTTATTTTGCGAGTAGTTGTCGATGAGGAGAGTTTTCAGAAATATAATCCATACTAATATGACTCACTTGAATTTGAGTCTAGGTTTAGCATGGAGAAATGCTACTCGTTCAAAATACCGATCTTTGCTATTAATTTTTGGGATTTTACTCACAATTGCGCTAGAAACAGGTATCGTTGTTAGTATTGACACTCTTTATAATGATTTCATTCTAGATCACAGAAACCAAAATTTTACCGATATTACGGTTAATCCCAAAAGCTGGCTCGACCTAAAAGATCTCGAGGGGTTATCGAACACTATTCAACACATTCCAGGTGTTTCGAAAGCCAGTCCAGCCTATTATACAACGATCACAAAATTTTTAGAACTTGAAACAACTCTGAATGTATTATTATATGGAATTGATCCAAAAAATCACCCTGACTTTCCCCATATACGAATTATAGAAGGTAAACGTGAGGTATCTGGTTATACAATTATGATTTCCCAAACTATCCAAGATGCAGTCGGAGTCACTCTCGGGGAGGCAATTTCACTGAAGTCTTTTGATACTAGATTCAATGATATTCAGATTATTGTTGGAGGGGTTATGAGTGACGAACCTTACATTGCTAACAAACTATTGTTCCCAATCATTTTAGTTGACCTTGAAATTTTACTTTCTGTCATTCCTGAAGACCAAAAATCCAATTTATTGACAGAAGAAATTGCGGTATCTGTAGACAACCTTGTCAATATTAACAAGATAAGTGAGAACATTAAGGACGAAGTTGGTCAAGAGAATTATGTCTTCATTGAGAAAGATATTTCTGAGATTGAGGTTATGGGGATCTACGCTTACCAAGCTGCAATGAATTTACTCATAATAGCTTCATTTATTGTTGAGTTCCTCTTCCTAACAAATATTTTAGTAATCGCAATTAAAGATCGTCAAAAGGAAATTGGTACTCTTCGAGCAGTAGGTACTAATTCCAGGCAACTTATTGCACTTATTATAGTAGAAATACTATTCTATTCTATAATAGGAAGCATTTTGGGAGTGATACTTGGTATCAGCTTTTCTGTCCATT
>CP070760.1:817865-821410 GCA_020348965.1 Candidatus Heimdallarchaeota archaeon
TACTTAATCCCAATTCTCTCACTAAGTCTAGCTTCAAGAGTCAAAGTTCCGTTTTCAACATGAGAATTATTTAGATCTTTTATATACTCCTGTTCTTCCTCGTTAACCCAACCAGGCCCACGCAACTCAAAGTTCCAAATGCTCTCGTTAGGAAAGCCAGTATAATTAAATTCCTCGGTCCAAATTAATTGTTCCCAAAGATAGGAAGAATACTGAACCTCAAGAAAAGCTGGTTCATGTTCACCATTTGTTGGTTCTGTATTGTTAGATTCAGGCGGCTCGGTTTCCCCGTTTATTGGTTCTGTTTCGTTCGATTCTGGGGATGAAGGTGGAAAAATGAAATTACTGATGTAAAGAAAGGTTACTCCAGTCAACAATAGAATTAGTGGAATGCCAATTGCTAATGATTTACGATAAGACATTAGTTTGCCTCTTCTTGATTGAACGTTAAAAAGTAACGACTTGAATTTTCTATTAAGTCTTGTTGAGTATTCGGAAGATTTCCTTCCTATGTTTCAAAATATCAAGAAATTTTCTTATATCTTCACTTTAAGTCAGTAATGTCCAAGTGCACCTTTTTTCCGAGTGTGAAATTCAAAGTAATTGAAAACTAGAATTCCTAAAATGAGCCAAATGAAATCAAGGATTACTATATAACCTAGAATTTCAAACCAATAGTTACTGAACCCTTGGAGTACTCCTTCACGGAAACCTTCTACTCCCCAAGTAATTGGAGAGATAAACGCTAGTGGTTTTAGGATAACAGGCAACACAGCCAATGGAAAGAATGCTGGAGCTAATAAGTTCATGAATCCATCCATGAAGAGTACAAACTTCCATGCTTGTTTCATGGCAAGAACAAGCCCAGAAATAATTAAAGAAAATCCTAACAGGGAGACAGTGGCAAAAAACAATATTGTAATCATTGGTAGGAAATTTAAGAGGTTAATATCTAATCCGTACAAAAAGAACACACCACCTACTTGTAGAAAAAAGGCTAACACTGACATAGTTAATCCAAACAGAGTATTTCCCAGGATTATTGAAAAGCGAGAAGCAGGCGTCAAATAAATGCTGACCAATGTTCCAGTCCATTCCTCACGTCGAATCCCCATAGCACCCATCCAGTAAATACGAGTTAATATTGCCATTGATGCGGAACCGAAAGTTAAGAATAATATAACATCACTGGTTGCAGCGTAGTTTGCCAACACCTCGCTTTCACGTCCACCGACTAAAGCTTGTCCATAAATAATCACAGGTAGTAGAAAAATCAACGGCTCTGACACAAAATAAAGAAAGGTCAATGGATAAGATAATCTAATTCTCCAATATTTGATCATTAACTCCCAAGCACAATTTACTTCAAACATAATACGAGAAAGGGAGTGAGGTGGATATATTGCAACAGAGGAATTAATTGTCTTTTTCACGATTAAAACGCTCCTAGTGATCCTTTGTTACGAGTAAATCTCTCCATCTTAGTAAAAAGTAAGATTCCAATCAACCATAACAAGACATCAAGAATGATTAAACCAACTACAAAGATGATTGGCTCAAATGTTGGGTAAAGAACTGTCTCAGGCATGATCAATTTTCTAACGACAGAGAGTCCTAAAGTAAAGGGAATGGTGAGAGAAATTACTCGAACCCACCCGGGTAAGGCCTGTAAACTGTACCGAACTGGTGTAATAAAGTGTAAACCAGTCTCAACCATTTCTGTCAAGGTTCCAGGTTCTTTGAAGACAATTATAATTCCCGCCATCAATACTCCGAATCCGTAAAGGCCAATGACGGTGAGAACCATCACAGCTATGGACACAATTGCACCTAACCACAAGAAATGAATCTGGAGAAACAGGCTAATGATTGTAAACTGAATTAATACATTTAATGTTGCCCATATCGTTTCTGAAATACTAGTACCAATGAGAATATCCACACGACTCACTGGTGTTATCCATAATACTTCAAGCGTCCCAGACTCCTGCTCCCAGCGGATAGCATTCCCTGCTCCCCATATAGCAGAAGACACAAACATAAATAAAACTGTACCTACAACAAGGAAACTAAGAAAATCCTCACTTCCAGTAAGTTCTGCAAAACTTTCACTTGTAGTTCCGCCAACAAATGCGATCCCTTGAAAGATAAGTGGAGTCACCCACATTATAGGCATTATTGCCCAGAAGAATAAATCGAACTTATACCGAGACATATGGATGACGTTTTTGTAAATTATCGCCTGAATTGTCGAGAGTTCCATTTAGGACTCCTCCTTCCTATCAGCTAATCCACGTCCAGTGAGTTTAATGAAGGCATCTTCTAAGGTCGGAGTTTCAACATCAATACTTTTAATGGTTATATTCATTTCTTTGAGCTTTTCTAGAACAGAGAGCATAATCTGTGAACTATCAGATGTGTGGATACGAATTGAATCATTATGATTGTATATCTCAAGGATCCCTGGAATATCTTCTAGGAACCTGTTGGGTAATGAATCAGTAGTTCTTATCTTAATAACTTCTTGGTCTTTGATCTGTAATTTGAGTTGTTCTGGAGTAGCTGTATCAACGATTTTTCCATTATCAATTAAGGAAACTCGATCTGATAATTGATCAGCTTCAGCCATATAATGAGTGGTCAGTAGAATAGTTTTGTTCTCCTCCTTCTGTAGAACATTCTTGATATATAGTCTCAAATCTCGTGCAAAGGAAGGATCTAAGCCTAATGTTGGCTCATCAAAGAGCAATACTGGTGAATCTGAGATTAAAGCACGTGCAAAATTTATTTTCATCTTCATGCCAGTACTATAGTTTTCCACTCGTTCATGAGCTTTATCTGTAAGCTGCATTTGTTCAAGTAAGTGTACAGTACGATCTTTTGCTTTTTTTCTGCTAAGACCATACATCCGTCCAAAAAAAATCAAGTTTTCTTGACCAGTCATTTTCCAGTAGGTACTGCGTTCACCCCCACCAATTGTAGCTCCAAAGCTAGCACGAGCCTGTCGACTTTCTTTAACAACGTCAAAGCCGTTAATTTTTGCCACACCACTATCTGGAATAACGATTGTGGTGAGTATTTTCACTAAAGTAGTTTTTCCCGCGCCATTAGGCCCAAGTAAGCCAAAGATTTCACCTTTACGTACTTGCAGATCTACATTATCGAGAGCTTGCACTATGCGTTTTTTTCTGCTTCGTCTAAAACGGGATCCCCGTGTCTTGACAAATTTCTTGCTTATTTTTGACACATAGATTGGAAATTCTTGCATCTTAAATCTTCCATTGATGTACAAGTCACTCAAATTGTTATATTGGCTGTTTCATGATGACCTCCTTGCTTAAAGTCCTGTTTCTTTTGTTAAATTACTTCAAAATTAAAACAATTCAATGAGCAATGGGGTGGTTCTTCACGTAAAAGGTCTATGTCGTAACCTAACTTCCCAGTGCTCTGCTTTCGCTGACTTGTGAGGCCAAAAACAGATAACTAGCAGTTTCTAAATTATCGACAGGACCTCATACTATCCCACAATACCCAACAGTGGGTTA
>CP070760.1:821510-824980 GCA_020348965.1 Candidatus Heimdallarchaeota archaeon
TTGGACTTGGAAAGATTCGCTCTTCCATGGATCACCCGGGGGATAATTCAACCCCACTCGAAACAAGAGATTTTTCGTCACTCACGGAAATCAGTTTTGACTTTAGAGATGAGGTTGTATGATAGATTTTAGCTTGACGGACGACCAGAAAAAACTCCAGTTGAAAGCTCGTGAATTCGCAATAAACGAGATTATTCCTGTATCTCGAAAATATGATCAATCAGGGGAGTTTCCTAGAGAGGTTCTCCAAAAGGCCTTCGATCAAGGTCTAATGAATACAATTTTTCCCCAAAACATTGGAGGACCTGGATTAGGGGTACTAGATACATGTTTGATAGTGGAAGAAACAGCTGCAGCGGATCCAGGTATCACAACAAGTTTATTTGATAATTGTCTAGGAGCTGAACCTATCTTAATTGGAGGTACAAAAGAGCAGATTGATCGGTTTCTTAAGCCTTTAACAAAAGAATTAAAATTCATTGCATTTGCAACAAGTGAACCAGGAATGGGTTCTGACGTTGCGGGATTAACGGCAACCGCTCGATTGGAAGGAGATGAAATTATCTTGAATGGGCGGAAAATGTGGGTCACAAACGGAGGAGTGGCATCTTTACTAAGTACTTTTTGTCGCCTAGAAGGAACGAAGAGACATAAAGGCATTACTGGAGTTGTAGTGCCTATGGATTCTGAGGGAGTGAAAGTTGGAAAACCTATTCCGAAAATGGGCCATAAAGCTTCAAATACTGTAATGGTTCGGTTTAATGAAGTGCATATTCCTACGGAGAATATCCTTGGAGAACCTGGAAAAGGTTTTCCAATCGCAATGCAAACATTTGCACATACTCGCCCCACGATTGGTGCTTTCGCGTGTGGGCTGGCCAGAGCGGCTATGGAATATGCTATTGCCTATGCAAAACGCAGAAAAGCCTTTGAGTCTGAAATAGCTAATTTCCAAGCCATACAATTTATGCTTGCTGATATGAAGATTCATATTGATGCAGCACGCTTACTGACATGGAAGGCCGCCTGGGAGGCAGACCAAGGTCGTGATAACACTATTTCAGCAAGTGTCTGTAAATCCTTCGCTTCTGATTATGGTATGAAAGCAGTTTCGGATGCACTTCAAATTTTCGGGGGATACGGCTATACTACAAACTATCTTATTGAGAAACTCTTCAGAGACGCAAAATTATATCAGATTTATGAGGGAACGTCTCAGATTCAAAGAATGGTGATCGCTCGTCACTTACTCTCTAGATATAACCCAGTTTTTGAGAAAACCTTCTCCTAAGAAAGCATTTCTCTAAATAGCATTCTTTGAAAACTTGATTAAGCAAAAAAAAAGAAGTCATTCTGACTTAAAATAATTAAGATATAAAAGGAGAGATTCTCAAAATGAATGAAACGATACAGAACTTAGCTAAAGCGTTTATAGGGGAAAGTCAAGCGAGAAATCGCTATACTTTTTATTCTAAAATAGCTAAAAAGGAGGGTTATGAACAGATCGCTGATATTTTTCTTATCACAGCAGATAATGAAAGGGAACACGCGAAATGGCTGTTTAGGATGATCAATCAGCTAAAGAAAGACCTGAAAGAGGATATTGATGAATTAAAAGTTGAAGGGGTAACACCTACAACTCTGGGAAACACAATTGACAATCTCAAAGCAGCAATCGCGGGGGAGCATTATGAATATGAAACAATGTATCCAGATTTCGCGGATACTGCTGAGAAAGAAGGTTTTTCTGATATTGCTGTAAGATTGAGAGCAATAGGTAATGCTGAAAAACACCATGAAGAAAGATATCATAAACTCCTCATGGAGATTGAGGGTGAAACTATCTTCAAAAAAGACAAGAATGTGAAATGGGTATGCAAAAAATGTGGTTATGTCCATGAAGGTAAAACTCCTCCAGAAAGTTGTCCCAGTTGTAGCCATCCAAGTAACTACTTTGAATTGATGTGTGAAGAGTATTAACCTTTTTTTTGATTCAGGAAACAATTTCCTCATATTAACAATTGAGTTTCTTTAATTAATCAGAGATATCAACCTGAGGAGAAAAGAATGTCCTTAAAGTTTAAACAATTGAATCCACATGCTTGTCAAACATATCTAGTGGAAGATGAGAGTTCCACTGAGTCGATCCTAATTGATCCTGTTCTAGATCATGTTGAAGATTACTTGAAGATTTTAAAGAATCAAAATTTAACATTAACACATATCATTGATACACATACTCATGCAGATCATATCTCGGGTGCAGCAGCAATTAAGGATCGCACGGATAGCAAAATCATTATGCACGATAATGCTCCTGCAAGGTGCGTAGACATTCGGGTCAGAGAGGGAGATGTGCTAGATCTCCTAGGGACACCAATCAAAGTTATTCACACGCCTGGGCATACTCAAGATTCAATTTCTTTGGTTTTTGAAGGGTTCAATAGAATTTTCACTGGTGACGCCCTATTTTTGGATGAAGGCGGGGCTGGAAGGGACGATTTACCAGGTGGGGATCCTGATAAACATTATGATAGTATTCAGAAGTTTTTACGACTCTCCGATCATCTTCTTGTCTTTCCTGCTCATGAGTACCATGGAAGTCCGCCCTCTACTCTTGCCAAACAAAAAACAAGCAATCCACACCTCAAAATCCAGTCCCGAGAGGAATTTGTTCAGTATCTCGAAGATCTGAAACTTGGTCCTGCTGATTGGATGCATGATGTTCTTAAGTCGAATTATGCCTGTGCTCGTGATCCAGGAAGTGTTTGGATACCTGTTGACTCACCCGCCTGTGAGGTAAAAGGTACCCTTGAAATAGGTGTTAATGAACAGGTTGTTTCTTCTATTACAGTCAAAGAATTAAAGAATCGATTGGATAATAACCAGATTCCTTTGATGATTGATGTACGAGAAAAACATGAATTAAGAGGGCCACTTGGGAATTTGGAGGATATTAAGCACATCCCATTAGGCCATCTAATACCCAATCTTGATAAACTATCCAGTCTAAAGGATCAAGAAATCGTCTTAGTTTGTCGAAGTGGAGCTAGAGCTCATACTGCCGCACAAATTATGCGGAAGAAAGATTTCTCTAAAGTACTTGTTTTAGAAGGGGGTATGAAAGCCTGGAGAGATTTAGCATCTAATTAATTCTATCTGATGGATGAGTATCTGATGAATGATAGAAAGAAATATCCTACTGAAGAGGTTGAACCCGAGAATTTTTTAGATAATGACGAGATTATGAGACTTTTAGAAACTCGAAAGGACTACAAATTCGAGCAAGAAGATTACCTGAAACTATTAAATTGTGTTCACTGTAACGCATGCGGGACTTCAGAGGAAAGATGTCAATTAAATCATAAATTTCTAGAGGATGGGAACAAAATTGAAGGCTTCGATGAGATGAAAGCCAGTTTTGAAAATTACAGAACCCCCTATTCAACTGATAAGATGCGAATTCGAAG
>CP070760.1:825080-828528 GCA_020348965.1 Candidatus Heimdallarchaeota archaeon
TTGAAAAAAGAATAGCACCGTCATAATTATGTGCTTTCAGTTGAGATTTTATATTGGAAATTCGAGAATTTATCTCTGATTGAGGGATCTCAGAATAGAAGTTAAACATAATATTAACCTCAAATTATACCAAAAAAATAAAGCTGAGAATGGAATGAATCCACTAAAATGAATCCAGTTCCGCTAAAGCTTGTTTAACTCGTGAATCTAAATCTTCTTCCTTAGTCATCCCCACACTCAAGCCTTCTATGCTTTTCAGCATCTTCTCTTCATCGTCTGTTAACTTCATCAATTTTTTCTGATATAATTTTTTATATTTATCCCCTTTCTCAATATCCCCAACCTTATAGTTCGCCTCACTTATGATGTATAGAGCAGTAGTAAATGCAGAAGCATTTTGTAGAATCTCATCAATAGCAAGCGCTTCTGTGGCGTGTGTTATGGCCTCTATGAAATTTTTATTGTCTGTCTCGATCCATGCTTTGTTCATAAATGTCTCCACTAAACCTCGATAATAGTTGATTTTTGAAGCTAAAGTTCGAGCAAAATTAAACGATTTCTGAAACAAGGCCAAATCATCATTTTGATAATGTAATAAGATTAATTGATTGTGGACGTCAACTAATTGCTCAACAGCATTGTTTTTGACACCGATCTCATGTGCCTGATTCAGAAGATCAATCGCTCCCTTATAGTCTCTCCTCTGCTTTAATGATTTAGCTTTGAGGATTAGTTCCTGAAGTTCCTCCATTGGTGGACTCTCAATTTATCTTTTAATCTCTTTTAGTAAATAAAGGGATAAGGATGTTATTATCGGTTTAATGTTAACACTCTCATATTTATCTCTTTCTTCTTTTTCTCATTTTATATTTTATTCGGAATTACATTAAGAATTATTTTTTCTCTTCAATGGCTTTTATGGTAAATTTCGATCTCTGATAACCTCCAACGATCTGTTAAAATCATTAAATGTAAACTAGTAGTCAGGATTATCCTATTATTTATTAAGAAAATAAAAATCCTATGAAACAAGGATGTACACTTACCTAATCAACTCAATTTGGATGGAAAGTAGATGACAGAAGAGAATTTAACCAACATGGAAATTACAATTTTAGAAATAATCTCCCAGCACCGAGACATCCATTTCTTAAACATTTTAGCCCAGATACAACAAATGTTTGCGATGACCAGCCAATCATTTGACAAAAACTTGTTTAAAAAAAGTCTAACTAAGTTAGAGAAAGAAGAATATATCAAACGATTAATTAGCGATCCTGAAACCTTTGGACTTACACAAAAAGGTGGAGATATTCTAGAATAATGAGAGTATTGAGTTTACATCGATGTAAGGATTTTCATATTAATTATGCCTTTTGCAAATACGCTAGAATTATGTAGAAATTGCCCAAATCCATAGCTCTCCATTGAATAACTTAGTTCACGAAAAGTATTCTGAAGGATTTTTCGTAGCCTAAGGTAGAATCGTTTGTAGGCCCATTTCGTAATCTCCTTCATCTCTTCTCGGCTTAACCCAGACATCTCAGTTATTGGGTAAAAAAGGTTGTACTTACTATAATCATGTTCTTTAATTTTTCCCAGAGATCTCATTTCTTGATAAAAATTAGTTCCTGGATAAGGTGTTGCTAATGTGAATAGGGCTAACGAGGGATCCAATCGATTAATTACCCATTTAACCGTATTTATAATAGTTTGTTTCGTTTCTCCAGGGAAACCAAAGGATAGCGAAGCTAATGAATCCATATGTGCCTTTTTTGTATTATCGAAATAACGTTCTACTTGAGCGATTGAGGTTCGCTTGTGAATTTGGTCAAGGATTGCCTGACTTCCTGATTCAACTCCAACAAACACTAATCGGCATCCTGCTTTCCTCATTAAGGTTAAAAGTTCAAGGTCTCCCACATCTGCCCTAGTAGTTGCTCCCCAATAAATATCTTTTATTTCTGAAAGGGCTTTTACCAATTGTTTAACACGACGTTTTGAAATAAAGAACAAATCATCTACAAACGCCGTTGCTTTCAGATCCATTACTTCTCGTAAGAAGCGGATTTCCTCTGCAATCTTTTCAGGTGACCTGGGACGCCATTTTTGATTGTAAAAGGCGGATACACTGCAAAAATCACAAGAGAAAGGGCACCCTCGGCTTGTTATTACCGATGTCGCTGGGAAGGAAGAGCCAAAAATCCGATATTTTTCCATTGGAAGGAGATGACGAGCAGGAAGAGGAAGACTGTCTAGATCATGGATGATAGAAGCGGGAGGATTATGAATAACTTGATTGTTTTTACCTAGATAGGAAATCCCCTTTACTTGAGCCCAATCGCGGCCTCTTTCAAGATTTTGGATAAATTCCGTGACTGAATATTCAGCTTCACCACGAAAAACCACATCAACATTTCCATTCGATAACTGTATACTTTCATCAGGCATGGCTGTTGGGTGGTAACCCCCCAAAGCCACAATTCGAGCTCCCTCTTCTTTGGCAATTCGTGCTGCTTGAAGAGCATCATAGAGATTTGGGGTGAGTGTTTGAATTCCAATAAAATCAGGAGTAAATCGTTTCAAGTATTTCCGATAGATTTCAAACGTATAGTCTAATGCAGAACAGTCTAGTATTCGAACTTTAGAATACCCATTTTCTTCTAGCACAGCAGCAATATATCCTAGCCCAAGAGGAGGCGCTGTAAAGTTTAAAAAGGTAAGGTGGTACTTGGTTACTTCCTTATGTTTTGCTGGAGGGACTAAAAGTAAAATTTTCACCCTTAATACCACAAAGAGCCATTTAATCAAGATTATATAATTTAATGTCTACATTGTCTACAACTATGACAAAATTATAAATAATCACTCTCTTGTGCGGAATATCGTATTTCAATAACCGTAAATTAACCCTACCTTAAAGTAAATCATCCTCAAAGATGGGACATTTCATGATTGACCTTGAGCTCACTCATTTTGGAATTTTTCTTGTAGCAGGGCTAGCAAGTCCTATTGTCATTAAGATTATCCAATATTTACTCTCACCTAACATTCCACGTTTAAAAGCAGCAACCACAACATACGAATGTGGAGAGAAGCCAATAGGAGATGCCCAAGTCCGGTTCAATACCCAATTCTATACATTTGCCGTCGTGTTCGTTGTCTTTGACATATTAACAATTTTGTTTCTTTTATGGGCTTTTGCATTCCAGATTATTGATGCTACTGCTACTATTATTTTTGTTATGGGATCTTTTGCATTATTTATATTTATCGGACTAGCATTTTGGATGAAAAAAGGAACGATGACCTGGGTGTAAGAATCATGTCGAAAATAAAACAGGTGAAGGGATATTTTCGCAATTCAGTACAAAAAACATGGGGAGTAAAGAAGGAGTGTAAAGAGCTGGGGGAATTAGAAATATATGAACCTATGCCCAATGTTGTC
>CP070760.1:828628-831999 GCA_020348965.1 Candidatus Heimdallarchaeota archaeon
TATTTTATTACTCTTGATGTTGATCCCGATCTCGAACCTAATGATTATACAATCCAAATTCTCGTCTTCGGGCGTAGTGAGAGTATCGGTGAACTATCCTATACAGTGATTGAACGTTCAATTACTGAGGCGGATGCAGCAACACCCCTTGATGTAGTTATTGAGTTTGGTGGATTCGGTCTTATCCTCCTTGCTGGATTAGCTGTTGTGGGATTAATATATTGGGCGGATAAAAAATTGAAGTAAATTCATTGAATTTCTTTTATTTTGATACTCAGTGGTGATCTTGTCAACTAATTTCATTGTAGAGATTAACCAGTTGTTCTACTGACTTGTTAAGGTCATGAGCTTGTAGTGTCAATTCACTGTTTAATCGTAGGTTTTCCATCATTTTCCTATCAGAAGCAAGTTTACGAATCAGTTTCGTGAAATCTTCTCTAGTTTTTCCTTTAAGACAATCCTTATCATGAGTTAGCCAATTAAAAACAGGATGATCGCGAACAACGGGTACTTTTCCATATGCTATACTTTCAAGAAGGGCGATTCCTTGATTCTCTTCTCTACTTACATAAAGAAAGACATCTGCTGCATTCCACAGCGCTTCCAAGGTCAAACGGGATACATACCCAGTAAATCTGATATTTTTTGCTCTTCGTGCAGTCTGAAATTTTTTCCGAAGCTGTGAGGAATGTGCAATTGTACCTAAGGATAGATATCTCCCAATCCATAAGAATTGATGTTCTGGTACAGAAATAGCCACGTTTGTAAAGACATCAGGTGCTTTCCGATAAATACACAATCCCACTGTGATCACTAAGAGTTGATTATCAGGAATCCCAAGAAATTCTCTTGCTCTCAGTCCCAAAGTGGGATTTTTTCGATTTTTTGAAAGGTCAATTCCATTTGAGATAATATGAATGCGGGAGGACTCATACCCGTATCGAAGGAGAATATCCCTGTTGTAATCACTTACTGCAATAAGGTAGTCAGCATACGAATAGAACTTAGTCAAGTAAGGAACTAGGGCAAAATCAATACGATTTGAAAAGAGAAAGCTATTTCGAAAATCTTCAATGGTAGTATGCCCAGTCATTACAATCTGATATTTTCTATCTTTCCGTCTAGTGAGGATCCTTGCTCGCCATAAAGATTGAGGTAAAGAGGTCTGAAAATGATAAATGTCATATGGAGGGTTGTTTCCATTTATATCGGTTTGAATGCCGTGTTCCCTTAATCTAGCCGCCAATCTAGTCGCTGAGCTATACACTCCACTACCAGTCAGACTCTTTTCCATATCTAAAATGAAATTAACTTTCATCTGAATTGCACAAGCTTTGACAAATTGAGCTCTAAATCTTTTGAAAGATGTTTTTCTTTTTTCGGTTTCGTAGTTGGTATAAATAGTACGAATTATCTACAATTTAAAAGTTTTAAACAGTTGGAACCTCTTTACTTACACTATAATTGGCTTTTGTTGAATTTGGCTAAAGATAAAAGAGAAAAAAATGATGTTAGACTTTCATAATAAATCAATTTCCTCTAATCCTCCTATAAATCTAGTTAAAGCTAGATTTTCAGATTTTAAATTCCTAGAAGAAGTTTCACATTTAGAAATGGATCATGTTGTATCTCAATCTTGGAACTGGAGAAGTTGGTTTGAAGATCTAAAAAAAGCAATAATAGGAAATTTGTATTATCATAAAGTATTCATTATTGAAGTTGAACAGGGATGTGTAGGCTACCTCTGGTTGAATGAAGAAAAAAATTCTTTGTGGGTAACAGCGATTGTGCTCCAGGCTGAATTTCAACGACGTGGTATTGGTCAACAAATAATGAATTTCCTAATTGAGGAAAGTCGTAAGGAAGGAAAAGAGAATATTGAATTGGGAGTTCAAAATAATAACATTGCGGCTCTTAGCTTTTATTCCAATCTTGGTTTTAAAAAATTCGACTATGTAAAATCAGCAAATACTGATCTTTTTAGATTAAAATTGTCAAGTTCCAAGGACCAGCTCTATTGGTAAATAGAGTAATTGTAGATTACCTTTTCCTGTTAAAGAACAATGTTACATATAGCTTTTCCAGTGACAAAATCATCAATAATAACTGTAGGACCTTCTTCCAAATAGATGGTAAGAATCGGTAATCCATCAGCGGTTTCTAGGTTTAAACGGTCAATATTCTTACTTTGTAGTAATTCAGTCGCCTTAAAAACCATTTCTTCTAAAGAATCTCCTTCTATATCGAAAAATCTATAGCCCCTGTCAATTGGAATTGCTAAATAAAATTTATTTGACTTATATCGGGGGATATTTGTAACTGTTTCGAAAATATTATGCAGACTGAACTTTAACAAATCAGCTTGATCCTCAGTCCAAGCTTCTGACATTTCTTGTCACTACCAATTATATATTTCCTGCACACTTTTAAACTTTGTACTATGCAATGAAATTTGGTGAAATGTTTATGCAAGGATCCTCCCCTCGCGTTAGAGTGACAAAGAGTACTGATTTCAAGCAGATTTATTCTATTGGTGCAAACGGTGGATTCACACCTTTTGATTTCAGGCTGGGTTTTTATAACGACATGGCAGCAATCGATGATTCAACAGGAAAGATGACTATAAATCGGATTACATCTGTCGAAATTATCATGTCTCCTGTAGCTACAAAAGCCCTTGTTAAATGGCTAAATGGTCATATTGCGGCTTTTGAAAAGCAATTTGGTAAGATTTCTGAATCTAATCAACTACCCGCCGTGAAAAATCGCAAAAAGCAAGAAGGTTCCGAGGGTAGTGCTTCCATGTGGACATGAAATCGATCCTGTTGAAATAATGAGTTAGTCTTTGTTTTCTAATTTCTAGTGTTATTTTAGAATCATTGGAGCTCCTATAAAGGCGAAATCCTTGGAAATAACACCTATTTCACGCCGCAATCCATCCAAATAAATTTCGTTTGCAAATTTTTCAGGGAGTACTGAAAGAAGATTGGGATTTATCTTACGAATTCCTGGGATAGTCTCCTCATAGGTTTTATTATCCCTTTCAAGGACTATCTCATTAATTATTTCTCCATTTGCAAATTCAGATATTAACACACGCATGGGAGCAAAAGGGGAGTCGAATTCTTCATAGCTCTCTGTCGTTTTTTGAAGCATTAGTAACGGTTCTTTGAGAGGAAACACTAGTTGAGCAAGAATTATTCCTCGTCCAAACGCCCTACGAATACTAGAATCATCTTCCAGTTGCAATGCATTAAATGAAAACTCCTGTAGATGATCACCCACAATCATGAATTCGTAAGGAGGTGGGAAAACGAACGGTTCGGTATTGAAGTGATTATCCAACCACTTTTCTTCAGGAATTATTAATG
>CP070760.1:832099-835468 GCA_020348965.1 Candidatus Heimdallarchaeota archaeon
TAGATCCTCCCCTGTATCTTGACGTCTGACATCAATCATCCACGTAAAGTGGTTGAGTCCTGCTGCATGAATATCATAGTCTGCTGCTGCTTCTACTGTAAATAATGCTTGTTTTTCAAAGCTTTCATCATTCCACTCGTATGTCCATTCCAGATATTCCTGTTCAGTTATCTCAAGATCGGCAGCGAGTATCCGTCCTAGGATACTGTATCCATGCCATATTTGATGACAATAACTAACACATTGAACCCTGGCGTTGTTAGCTGCATATTGGATTCGGGGAACAGGATTAGTAAAGTTTACTAACCATGAGTCTGGAGCGAGATCATGGATATCATATAAAATAGGCATTATGAATGCCAAACCCCTTGCTGTATGTCCGAAACTTCCTGGTCCCCCATTCTCTGCGTAGTGCCATACTCCATACTTCTTTCCAATTCTATGATCAATTTTCCAAGTTTCCTCACGATCGACTGCAACTGAAAGAATAACGAAATCAGCATCTGATAACTCTGTTTTCCGATCTGTAGTAGAGATGATTTCCATTTTAGAGTCCCATTCACGATTCATGTGATTCGCTAACGCAGTAACCAGCTTTAAATTTACTTCATTAATATCTACAAGGACTAAGGTTGATCCTAGTAAGTCTTCGTGTTGCATAATTCCGCCAAGATTCTCCAATCCAAAGCTCGCACTTCCTGCGCCTATAATGACAATTTTCGGTCCATCAACCATTAATAGTACCTCTATACGTAAAATTAAATGATTTTCGTCTTTGCGAAGACGACTAGTATGAGTTTGAAAATTCTTTCTGCTTAAAAATATGAAAATACAGCTCACTTTTCATTAAATCGCCAATATCATTAAAATAATAAGATTACCAAAAAAGGTGAGGATCAAGTCCCAATAGACGTAATAAGGAGCTACGTATAGCCAGTGTTGTTTTCAGTGGATGACTTCTTTTTGATTAATTTTCTCCTCACCTGGGTTTTCGTTGGGTTCTTAGGATTTACTTTAGCGGCTCCTATTGGGCCTATTAATGCTGAGATTATAAAACAAGTCTTAAACAAATCGATTGCCGAAAAGTTGGCTTGGGGTGCCGCCGTATTTACAGGATTCGGTGCTATGACTGGAGATTTCATTGTTGCCTTTACATTTTTAACCATTGGAGAGGAAGTAATGACTGACGTTTTTTCTGATCCTAGTATTAGATTGGTTTTGTTATCAGTCAACATTCTTATTCTTGGATTCTTAGGAATCTCAACACTTCTCACGAAAGCCCAATCTTTTGAGGAATTTGAAGTTCAAAATAATAATCAAAATAAAACAGAAAAGTACCGACGATTAATGAGACAATATCTTATAGGCCTTTCATTAGTCGTGACATCACCATGGTCTTATCTGTGGTGGGTATCGGCTGGTACGACATATATCATCTTGAGTGACCTCAACAATCCAGATTTACTATCTCGATTAGTTCTAATAGCCATGTTTTTGTCAGGAGTATTTCTGTGGATGATTACATTTAGCTCTGTTCTATACTACATTGGACGTTTTCCCGACCCCAAATGGTTATTGTGGATTACTAGGGGAACTGCAATCATTCTACTTATTTTCGCAGGATTTATGGTAATTAACGCATGGGAAGCCTTAATAGAAATTATCTCAGTACAATAATGCTTGAATTTTAAGATCTCAAATAAAACTATGTTTCTAAATCTCCATGGTATTTAATCGGGAGTAAATCTTCCTATTCTTCTTATATATTTGCAAGAATTCTTTGTATAGCTGGTCATAAATCCGAGAGTTTTCTGGAATGGGGCGAAATGTTCCTGAAAATTGAATTATTTTTGGAATATCATTAAAGGTAATGTATCCTAAGGCAACCGAAGCAAGTAAAGCTGCTCCACGGGCATTTGCTTGTATTGGGTCTTTTACTCGTCGTATTGTCTTTTTTAAAACGTCAGCATAAATTTGACACCATATATCAGACTGTGCGCCTCCTCCAATCATATTCAATGAGTCCATCCTTCTTTTAATAAATGACTCGACGCATTCCATGACCCAGCGACTGTTGTAAGCCACTCCTTCAAAAGCAGCTCTGATCAAATGTTCTTTTTTAGTACTTAAAGAGACATTAAAGAATCCTCCACGAACAGTATGGTCTTCAACTGGTGTTCGTTCTCCATATAGCCAAGGAGTGAAAATTACACGGCCACTCCCAGGTTGAACACGCTCAACTATTTCATCGAACATTTTGTAGACCTCTGGGTTCCCGAAATATTTCTCATTTTCATTATACAATATATTATCACGTAAGAAATTCAAACAAGCTCCAGCACTCTCTTGCTCGTTAACAACAAAATATTTCCCAGGGATAGCCGAAGGAATCGCAGCCATGTTATGCGAAATGTCTGTCTTTTTATATGGAACGTGACAAATAACCCAAGAGCTAGTTCCAATATATACATGTCCTTGATAATCCATTACCGCTCCAGATCCTATTACCGCAGATAGAAGATCAGGAGCTCCCATTACCACCTTTACATCACTATTTAATCCTAATTGATCAGCAATTTCACTGGAAACTGTCCCTAAAATTTCATTTGGTCCTTTCAATCGAGGTAATTTTTTCTTATCAATTTTCAAACGTTTGATTAATGACTTATCATAATGAATATTATGAATGGTCCGAGTATTAGTTACCCAATGTAACATAATGGATGTTGTAGAAGCGGCGAATTTTCCAGTGAATTTAAAGTTCAAAAAATCAATACATTCCAAAAATTTATACGTATTTTCATATATCTCAGGATGTTCATATTTCAGAAACAAAATATGAGAAATCGGGTCCTTACCAGATAGTCCTGGTGCTCCACCTGTTTTATAGATAAACCTAATAACATCCTTTAAAGGGTACCCCGCAATTTTTGGGAATCCACTCAATGTTTTTCTGAGATAGTGTGCTCCTCGCGAATCCATCCAAATAATCGCATTCATTAAGTGATTTCCTTCTTGATCGACAGGAACTGTTCCAGACCATTGACTTGAACAGGATATGGCAATGATATCATCAGTGGAAACCATTTCCTTATCAATTAGACGTTTTGAGGTTTCCAGAACAGCCTTCCACCAGTCATTCGGATCTTGTTCTGCTCCCCCTTCTCCTTTGAGAAAGAGGGATGTCTCTTCGAAAACAAAATCCAAAACTTCACCTTTCATTGAACAGATTGCCGCTTTTACACCTGAAGTTCCATGATCAAACGCTAACACATATTTATCTTGACCTTGGTTTGACATCATTACCCACAATTCATTAATTATAAGTTAATTGTTTCAATATTTCCTGATTCGTCAATGGACTCAATA
>CP070760.1:835568-838901 GCA_020348965.1 Candidatus Heimdallarchaeota archaeon
ATTTACCTTCATTAGTATTCCAAACTAAATAGTTATTTTCATGATCGATCCTGAACCATCCTGTATCATAGCTATGCCCTGAGGGATGATCAGTACATTTTTCATTGATTAAATCTTCTTTTTTCTTGGATTCTAAGATTATTCCCAGTTCCTTTGCATTTTTTTTTCAGCTAGACAACTTTAAACGAACAATCAAGCATAAAATTGATAACAACTATATTGTATAAACAGAAGATTACCACTTGTTATCGAATACCATGGTAACATCGGAAATCCCGACTAAAATCTCTCCCCTCTTTAAGATTGAAGCAGAGGTAATACTGGGGATAAAGTAATTTCATTAAAACGACATAATAAATCAGTATCTCTAATTCATTAATAATGGAAGTGATTTTCCGAATCCCCCAAGCATAACGGGATATTAAAGAGGATCTACTCTTGCGGGTTTTTTTACTAGACGATTTTTTAATTAAAAAGGGTTTAAGATTAATTGAGGCTAGTTTGTAAAATAATCCATTAATCATTTGGTGCTGTAATGAGTAATAGTATGGTAAAACTCTCCCATTTATCTCGAAATAAGACAACTGGGAATGTGATCATTCTCATCGTAATTTTCTTGAGTCTAACCTTTTTTCTAGGTCTAATTGGCAATATATTTTCCTCAAAGGTTGTTGAACTCATAATAGGAACATTCCTTCTGGGGATCGTACTTTCATACATAGTAGATAAGCGATTACGTCAACCATTTTTTATTGAGATTTCACACTACCAAGAGGAGTTGAATAACCGTCAAATTGATTTACAAGAGGCAACACACCAAATCGAACTGATTGAGCCTCTTCAGACATTGACTACTTTAAAAACTGTCCTGAAACAGATGGATAATCTCCACATTGGAATAGAAGAGATATATAATGTTACACTCAATGAAATATCTCTTAATTTCCCTCCCATTCGTACTTCCCAAATTCAAAAGAGGTTGAAGGAGATAATAACCCTAGTTGAGCAATTCCGGGAAGAAATGGAGAAAAAACGGAATAAACTTTTAGATTACGCCCAAGTAAGGAGGTTGATCCTCACCTCTATTGACCAGCAACTAACCCGTCCTCGAAATGAAATTGATGTTGATTATCTGTTCTACAAACTCCAAAAAAATGGAAATCCAGAAGTAAATGATGACTTAGTTCGACAAATTCTCGATCATTCATTGGATCAAGGGGAAATTGAAGGGAGACTCGATCACAAGGAGGGTGGTAAATATTTAACGGTCGAGAATTATGTTAAAACTGATAGAGAGGAGTTTAGGAAGCAATGTGTAATCTGTCGCACTCCTATTAAATCACGATCCAGTAGTGCTACCTGTCCTTATTGTGAAAACATATTCCATCGTAACCACCTTCTGGAATGGTTGAAAGTATTCAATCAGTGTCCCATGTGTCACCAACGATTGACATTGTTCTCAAATCGTTAATTATTCATTCTGATTGATCATCAATATCCAATTGAATTTGCGTTTTTCCAGAGCTAAGAGCTAAAATTATTTTTTTACGTGCCTGTTGCAAGATTCGCCACAAAGTTCCACGAGAAATGTGCATTTTTTCAGCTGCTTGCTCCTGTGTTAAATTTTCCTCATCAACTAGACGAAGGGCCTCTAGCTCTACATTAGAAAGAGTTAATACAAACTCCCCCTCAGAGGTTTGCCATCCTCGACCGACGAAAGGCTGGACTTTGGGCCTTCCTCCCCTAAAGCGTTTTCTTCTCCCACCATGACCACCTGAGCCTCTAATAAGTGACACACTCCAGCATTTTAATAGATTTTTTAGTTGATTTTGTGTGAATTTTGCTCCACATGTACTATAGAAATTAAATCAATTTCTAAAGTTCGAAGATGTAATAGTTTACAAATGCTATGTTTGTGAAAGCCCTACTATATTAATTGATTATAAAAAGTGAGAAAAAATTGAAGGGAGCTAATTGAAGGCTCGCTACACCTGTTTTTCACTAGCCAATTCTTCCAATCTTTTCTCAATAAGTTCAATTTCCTTTTTTAACCTAGTAAGGGTCTGTTCGAGATATTTGGATTCTTCTTTCGGATCCAGTGGGATTGGACTTGCTGGATAAGGTGGAGTAGCTTCGGAAGGGTAATAAAATGGATAGGGAAAAAACCTACCACCTCCTGCTCCACCCCAACCCGCACCTCCACCTCTTCTCCATCCATGGCCCCAACCGCGTCCCCACCCCATGCCCATCCCTAGTCCTTTTGTGTATCCAGGGGTGGAATACCCACTGCAATATCCCAATCCTCGACCCGTTCTGGAACCCCAACCCCATGGTCCAGTTCTATCACCTCTAGGCATTTTTAAAACCCATGAGGAGGTTTTGTGCAATAGCTAATAAATATTTTTGTGCAATAGCTAAAAAATGAAAGATCCTATTTTACCTTATTTTTTCTCCTTTGGTAATGTAAATTATTATTATTGCATTTTTAATCGATTTAATATTTGAAATCCACAATTTCTGATATTGAGGTTCACTCTCCATAAAAAAAACGTAATTTTACCTAAAAAAAATGATGGATTATTTCGGAAAAAATCGTCGGTCGTGGCCGCGACCATTCCCCTTGGTTACGCCAAAGGATACGACAGAGGACGTGGCTGTGAAGCAGTCATAAAATGACTCAATAATTTTGAACAAGGATTTAATAATCCCATAATGAATCATTATGCAAAACATTTTTATGAATATTAATTCAATACTTCATTGGATTTGAAATTTTCAATCTGGAGTAGTTAAGCATTCCTCGCAGTAAGAATCCCCGAACTATTCGCTGTGATCCCGTTTACACCTATTATAAACCCCGCGGTGTGCCCTTGATGGATATTGCAGGTGAAGTGGCCATTACTCTAGAAGAACTCGAGGCACTTCGGTTGAATCATCTCGAAGGTCTCTCTCAGCAGGAAGCAGGACTACGAATGGATGTTTCTCAATCCACGATTTCTCGACACCTAGAGGCTGCTCATCGAAAGATTGCTAGAGCTCTTGTACTAGGATTGGCCATTCGCATTACCAACCGAGCTGATTTCTATCATTGTGAACAATGTGGGTTTACTTGGCCTCTTCCTGAAGACTTGAGCTCAGTGCAACATTGTGAAAAGTGTGGGTCAAGTAAATTTCATCTTCATAATCATTCCAGTTCTGGAAATCAAATCCAGTATTCAAAGTAAGCTAAGATGAAGTGAATTATATGAAAATTGGATTACCCTCGAATGGTGACACACTCACGCACCCCTTTGCTCCTAACTTTGGGCGCTGTTCCTATTTTATTGTGTATGA
>CP070760.1:839001-842311 GCA_020348965.1 Candidatus Heimdallarchaeota archaeon
GAAAAGCATAGATATTGTGCACTACTCTTAGATTTCGCGTTAAAATTATATTGATAGAATCATCCAGATAAAACCATATATAAGAATCCCAATGAAGAGAAGAACTAGAATAGTAAGTCCATATTTTGAAATAAATCCTGGTGAATATGGTTCTGGTGGAAGAAAATGCTTCAAGGGATCATTTTCATCAAAAATCATCTCAATGTCTCGTTTTTTCAATTCATCAAAGAATAAACCAGGAGCATCTTTTGGCAATGCTTCTGGAGGAAGAACACCAGTCCCACTTATTTTTCCCTCAGCATAAAGTTGAGCGGTAATCGCTGCAGGATAACCCGTGAGTTCACCCATAGTAATACTTGGTGTGCAGTAAACCCAATGGACAGGTTTCTCTTTGTAAGAACCAAAAATATCGACACGGGCGGATGACGCGGCCACTCCTCCAGTTGCGAAGAGTTTTTCCGTCGCATGGATCACTTTTCCCCAAAATCTTTGGCGTCTTCTGCCTTGAATCAAATGGAGGTGCTTAAATGTTTCCAAGACTTTGTTATTCCAATCTGGTGTCAATCCCCCTTTTAATGTACACTCTGTAACATTGGTTAAAAATCTGGGGATGGAAACTGGCTCAGGATGTCCGCAGTCAAAGACTTTCACTGTTTTTATGGGAGGAGGAAAATTAATTCTGACATTTCCTTTTCCAGCTGGAGTATCTATGAACTTTCCGTCTTGATAGGAGGGAAAACTCCCTGTAACGGCATAGTAAACATGAAGAATGACTGCGAATCCTTCAGAATCAGCTGCTCCTCCTGCCCATGATATGTTAAATCGTACGGGGCCACGATCTAGTTTATTATATGCTTGTAATGCTAATAAGTTTGTTAACCCCGGAGTCCATCCATACCCGATAAAGATCGGAATATTGGCCTCTTTAGCCGCAACATCCATCTCCAGAACCTCTTGCGTAGGATCGGGGTCATCACATATATCTACAAGTGGTATTTTTGCCTCAATTGCAGCTCGTACCACAAGAGGCCCAAACCGATAAAATGGACCCACAGCCGAACATGCAATATCATAAGTCTTCATTAGTTGAAGTAGTTCCTTATGGTTTGTGGCATCAACTTTCACTATTTTTAAGCGGGAGTCTTTTAATTCGGCCACTATGTGATCTGCCTTTTTTTCATTAATGTCAGCAATTGCTATCTCTGTCCACACCGTCCCAAATTTTACTGCATCTTTAACAATATAACTTCCCATATCCCCAGCTCCTCCAAGAATAAGCAACTTCATGGATATACCACCTTATAAAGCTCAATTAGAAAATGACATTTTCATTCGAATGATAAATTTATTGGTTTTAATAGCTTCAGATACTATTCAAAATTACTAAGGATTGCAGAAAATCGAAACATTTTTTTGTCAAGAATTGATGACAACTGACCCAGTATTTGAAATTCTAATGATTTTAAAAAGGAATGAACCTGAAATGTCGCTCCAAGAGTTACTTACTGATGATATAGATGAGTTTCCTGTCAGTAAAACAATAAAAGTAATTGCTGGCAAAAAACTTGCAAAGACTGCCCAATGGTTGAAGGCCATTGTGTTGATCGAAACAGGTGGCAGACACCAAATTCGTTTATATGGGTGGCAGAAGAATAAAGCAGGTGAATGGAAAGTTCGACAGAAGTTCAACATTTCTCAAGGGTATTCTGAAAAACTCTCCCAGATCTGCCATGCTTTTAGTGAATTCAAACCTGAATAATCAATGTTTTGTATTTGATTCAGTAAATGTAAGGATGAGTTCCCCCAATGAGAGATTTAAAACAAATTTTTACTACATATGGCTATAATGAGGAAGAAACAGAGCAAAATGAAATGGTTCTTGACCTCATGGATGACTTATGTAAGAAAGAGATTGAACCTCACGCTCTTGAAATGGATGCAACTGGGTGTACCTTTGATGTACAGACAGGAAAAGTTTCTTACCCTTCTCAAACGTATAAAATTCTAAAAAAAATGGCACAAAATGATCTAATGGGTTTAGCTATTCCTGAGGAGTACGAAGGGGCTGGTTTATCTTTCACGCTAAATAATGCGTGTTATGAACGAATTTCTCGAGCAGATGCAGGGACGTCATTGTTATTTGGATTACAAAACAGCACTAGCGATGTTGTTGAGCAGTTTGGCACCCCAGAAGCAAAAGAACATTATCTACCCAAGCTGGCCAGGGGAGAAAAGATTGGCGGATTATTATTCACCGAACCAGGATCTGGATCGGACTTGGGGTCATTAAAAACCAAAGTAACTGACGATGGAAGTCAGTATATTGTCAATGGAGTGAAAAATTTCATTTCAAATGCTGGAATCGCAGATAGTTTTCTCTTCTTAGGATCCACGGATCCCGAAAAAGGTTCGAGAGGATTAACAGCGTTTATTCTTGATACAGAGAATAACCCTGGTTTCAAAATTACCCGTATTGAAGAAAAGTTAGGACTCCATAGTAATGCAACAGCAGAGGTTATGCTGGAAGATGTGATTATTCCAAAAGAAAATGTTTTGGGAGAAATAGGTCGAGGTTTCAGTATCGTCTTGTATGAGTTATCCGCTGCTCGTATTGGTATTGGTGCTCAAGCAGTGGGTATCGCTGATGCAGCTTATAGGAAGGCAGCTACCTATGTTAAGACCAGAAAACAATTTGGAAAACCAATTGAGAGTTTTCAGGCAACCCAATGGAAACTGGCAGACATGTTCACAAAAATTCACACAGCACGAGTAGCTTATTTAACTGCAGCTCGTATGAAGGATTTGGGACAGGATTTTGCTGAATACGCAAGCATAGGAAAACTCTATGGCTCAGAAATCGCTCAACAAGTCACCTATGAAGCAATTCAAATGCATGGAGGGTATGGATACGTCAAGGATTACGACGTTGAACGTTATTATCGCGACGTAAGGATCACACCAATATATGAGGGTACCAACGAGGTCCAACGCATAGTTATTTCTCGGGCGGAAATGAAAAAGAACTACGCTGCTGATTAGAATTCTCCCTAGCTCCTCTTTTCTCTCCTTTTCCCCCTTTTAGGATATTTCCTTCATTATTTCTGACAGATTCTGCTTGTACACTTCTAAATCGGAAGAGCTAAACAAAACAAAGTGGACTTCTTTTATTTCAGTGCTCGCTAAATTTTCGATTACGGTTGTTATCGCAATTGTTGAGGCTTTGTGAATTGGAAAACCATATACTCCAGTTGAAATGGATGGAAACGCAATACTTTCTGCGTTATGTTCCGCTGCGAGAAGTAAAGAATTT
>CP070760.1:842411-845704 GCA_020348965.1 Candidatus Heimdallarchaeota archaeon
GTTGACGTCTAATCTGTTAATAAATCAAGGGATTATCCATTTTGAATAGTTTATCTTCATCACTCTTAGATATTTACCGTGCAGCCGCAACTGGTCATCCCAATGAACTCAGTCGTAATTTATGGGGAGAAGTTCCCTCCTCTTTTCGAATGTTGCGAAAAATGATTAAAATTCGCCAAAAAACTTTCAATTTCTCTATTTTTAAGGAAAATATCGATGTTTTACAATCTCTCATCACCGACAGACATCGCAAATTAGGTACCTTAACTGATAAGGTGGAAACCGCGCTCAATTGTATGGATCATGGTTTCATTGATGTTGGCCACCAACCCCTCCTATTTGGAGGTCCATTATTCCTAATCAACAAAGTTTCACTTGCAGAATGGGTGGGAAGGTTACTAGGTATGGGGACATTTTTTTTTATCGGTGACCATGATTCAATCCAAAATGAACTGACCATCGCAAGGTTTCCTCAAGCAAATTCACCCAATGGCCTAGTTATTACTCCTTCAACCTGGAGAGTGCCTGAAGGGACACCAATGCATCAGGTACCTCTACCAGAGAAAGAATGGCTTCTACAAACAAAAGTGAAAATTCAAGACAACTTACGCTTGTTAATGAAAAGTTCAAATATCCGCCTAGAATATAGGCAATTATTTCTTGAACGCTTTTTTTCATGGTTTGATTTAATCTCGGATAAATTCAACAATTCGAGTGACTTTTCTTTCTGGTCACAACAGATTTGGAGTCATCTTTTCAATCTCCGGAACGATCTAAGTCTATTTCTCTATCCAATAAGTGATCCCAGTTATAGGCAGCTCATCCTGCCAGCATTTGAATTTTTACTAACAGAAAATAATCGAACTCGGTATATAGAAACGTTAAACAAAATTTATGATGAATTGATTTCTCGAGATCTTCAACCTAGACTTCCACATCGAAAAGATGACTATGTTCCTTTTTTCTTGGAATGTTTGAAATGTGAAAGCAAGACACGAGTAGAACTACATATTTTAAATCCAGGAGTGTTAGAGGGAAGATGTCCTGTTTGTTCCGAACAATTCTCCTTTTCTTATAATTCAAAACGTCCTGATCTTAGCGAATTAGGTATGAATATTACTCCGAGGTCAGATTCAAGAGCAGTTGTCAATAATTTTACTTTTCCGTTATTAATTCATATTGGAGGCGCGGGTGAGACCCAATACTATTCTGCAGTAATTCCTGCAATGAAAAGATTAAAAATTTCCCCACCAATTCTAATCCGCTCAAATAGAGTTTATTATAGTACACCTTGGGCTGAAAAATCCGCATTAACAAGGAATAGTTCTATATTAAACGAAGAAGTCTACTCAATCTTTGATGAATATAATAGAACTTCAGAAATCGAAGATGTTCGATCTGCATTAGAAAGAATGAGATTGCATTTGGAATCCAATTATGATAAGGAGATCAATACTTTGAATACGTTACAACAGGAGCTCAAAAAGAATCTTCAGAATCGAAAGATAAGGAAACAAATCAAAAACTCAGAAGTAATGCTCTCCCATAATTTTGGAAGGTTTGCACCAGGGAAAAAAGAACAAGAAGTTTCTTGGAATTGGTTAGATTTATCCGTTCTTACTGGAGTTCATGGAATTTGCAACATTTTCCAGCGACAACTAAAGGAGGAAGCGTTCCCAGGATTTACTTGGTATATTACACCAGGAAAGTTTACATGACATTCTTGAGAGAAAATGGTTTTCCTCATATTCTATATGTTTTTCAAACCTCTTTCTGAAGTAACTTCCCTAATTTCTCCATACCTTCAGCAATTTCCTGTGGAGTTGTGAAAGAGAAGCTTAAACGCATCCCATTCGTCTTGATTCTGTTTCCATGAAGTTTTAAATCTTTTGAACTTATTGAATATCCCTTAATGGGATAAAAAGCTTGTCCAGGGACATAAAGAACGTCATTAGGAATCGCCACATCTTGTAAAAATTTGGAAGAGTCAAAATTTCCATTTTCCAGTTGGTACCAGAAGAAAAAGCCTCCTGTGGGGTTGGTACGTAGGCCTTCTGAAGGAAAAAAGTCATCAATTGTCTTCTGCATCATGTCACGTCTTTCTTTATAGACAATCAGATTGTCACCTAGAACTTGGTCAATATACTTGGAATAATAGATATCTAAGATTTTTTGATTAAGAGTAGAAGTACAGAGATCTAAATATCCTTTGTCTTTAATCATTGGCACCATAATTTTTTCAGGAAGAACCGAGTAACCAAGGCGAAGAACAGCAGCTTCTTTACTGCTTGTCCGTAAATAGGCCACCCATTCATTTTCTTTATCATAGCTCTTAATAGCGGGTGGTATTGTGGTAAATTGAATTTCTCGATAGGCTGAATCCTCTATCAGAAGTATTTCATGTTGTGTTGCCAATTCAAAGAGTTTTTTTCGCCTTTTTTCTGGTAGAGTTGTTCCTTTTGGATTATCAGAATCCGAAACGACATAAATGGCTTTAGGAGTTCGATTAAGTTCTTTTTGACTTATTTCAATTGCTCTTTCGACATATTCGGGAATAAGACCATCCATATCCGAGGGACATGTCAAAACGTCTCCACCCAGTTTAGTGACTGGGACAACAAATCCTAAATATGAGGGACGAGCCATGATAATAACGTCTTTAGGTCTTAAGAGAACATCTAAAAGGCCATACAGCATTTGTTGGGACCCAGTAGAAATAAGGATGTCATCAGCTCCTTTAGGAAGGGTTACTCCATCTTTTTCCTTTACTCTCTGGGCTAACGTCTTTTTCAATGAGGGGATACCACTTGTTGGTCCATAATTCAAAACATCAATGCCATCTGTTTCCAATTCATCTGCAATTTGATATAAAATTCTTTTAAATGTGTCAATGGGAAGACTACCAGGTTTTCCTCCACCAAAGTAATATTTGGTTCTTGTTAATAAAAGACGGCGAATTTCACTTTCAGGGACGAATTCTGTCCATTCCGCTAAGTTCGAGTAATATGGGGGAGTCATTTAACATTCTTCCAAATTAAAATTCCAAGAAAGAAGGAGAAAAAGAACTATGAGTTCTCAAGCTCTATGTAATTTATAACACTTGCGTGATGCGAATTTGATACAATGATGTAATTTCCTCATTATGTGTATCTAGCAAATATTCATAGATGCAATAGAAGTCCAGAAATTTTAAAAGGGGGATAGTCGGTAAAAAAACTTTAGCCAAGGGGATAAACCAGAGTGATGAAAGATAAAATGAGGCATTGGTGTACTGAATATTAAAAATGATCACA
>CP070760.1:845804-849097 GCA_020348965.1 Candidatus Heimdallarchaeota archaeon
ATTTTCGGGGTTGAAGGGAATAATATCGTAATCCTCATTATTAAACTCACCTTTCAAAGTCCCAGCTGTATTTATTAATGCACACTGGTAGACATGAATCCCAAGTTCCGCAGAGGTCATCGCTTCCTCAATAGGTTTCCAATCGAGTTTATCATCGGGAACTAATAATATTGCTTTATCTAATGTCTTCATTGCCATATTCAATGCATAATCTAATTGCGCCTTTACACTTTCTAATTTCTGCAGTATATTTCACCTTTTCTCTTTATTAATTGAACTGATTCTAATAATTTATTCTAGATTTCTTGAGTCTATATAAATCTAGATTTTTGGAAATACTAAAGGGAAACCAAGTAATTCCGTGTATGGTATATAATGAAAAAGATCGAAGAGAAAAATCCAAAATGTCAAGATCAGAAGAGTTGGGTCAGGAATTAAATTCCTGAATGATTATATCATAATAATTATATTATTTTAATAATTTTAAGGGATTGTTTGTAATAGATGTTGCATTATAAAGCCAATAGAAACTTAAGGTGGGTTGAATTTTACTATTGAAGCCTCTATGCTCTCTCCAACAACATTAGGGTTCAGAGAACCAAGATCACACTTCCCTGCCTCTATTAAGTGTTGAATTCTTTCAGGTTCAAATCCCATAATCCTTGCCATAGTGGCATCTGTTGACACAGGTTTCTTTCCTATTATGAACCTATCTAAGCGTCTTGATTTTGGACCCGCCCAACCCTCAAGACCTACTCTAGCATCAACAATACAGAGATCAGACCTAATTAACCTGTTTAGGTCAACTATAACATCGTTAATGTGTGGATGATAGAATGTTTGATCCTTTCTAGGGAGAAGGCCAAAAAGATTCTTCAATGTTCCAGTTAAAAAAGTCAAAAAATGAGTTTTTGCTACTGCTAATGAAATTAAAAACTTTGAACCAAGAAGAATCTCAGGTAACTTGGGATTTTTAAAATAACTACCTTCGAAATTGATTTCAGTGGTTGGGGAATGAGTAAGATTAATTAATGATACATCATAACCAGATATTTGCATTTTTTCTTCTAAACTTCTATAACCGAATTTGATGTAAGCTTCATCAGCAAACTTACTTATACTGTCTGACTCCACAATTTTAATAGATAGATCTTGGTTCTCTTCAAGAATCATTTTTATTAACGCTTCAACTACCTGGACATCATTTACTGCATAACCAGTCTTATCAACCTGCGTACAAATATTTGGTTTGATTAGGACGGGCGATTTCAAGGTTTTAAAACCATCAATAAGCCCAATGCCAGTCTCTAGAGTTTTTCTGATATTATTTTCATATTTCACCAAAGCTACAGAATCCAACACCAAAATCAACTACCATTAATAGCTATTGTTTAATCAACATTGGGAGGGCCTCTTTGAATCCGTGTGAGAAGCTCTTCTTCAGTACCAATCCAATCGTTAATGTGTTCCATAAACCAGGTTGCCCCAGCTTCAAACCAGGGCTGAACAATCTCAGTATCTTTCGAAGAATCTGTACCTGTCGTTGAACCACCACCGACAACTTCAAAACCTTCAAGATTGCCTCTCTTCTTCTTAATGATATTTAACACATCTTTTAACTTGTCAGGCCCAAAATCAACACCAAATTCTGCTGCAGGGACAACCCCATCATATTTTGCTGCACGATAAAAAGGTAATTTGTTTGGCCAATACCCAGCAACCCAAATGGGAATTCGTGGTTCTTGAATTGGTTTAGGAATAAATGTTACTTCGTTGATTTTATAGTGTTTACCATTATAAGAGAAGGATTTTCCTCCCCATAAACCTGTGAGAATCTCTAAGCTCTCATCAAGTTTTTCAGCTCTGATTCTTGCCTCTGCTGGTTCATTGAAAAGTTCAAATTCTTCAACTGTTCCTCCCAAACCAACACCAAGTATCAGACGACCTCCTGATAAGTGATCCAAAGTTACAGCTTCTCGTGCTACTTTCCATGGTCTTCTACGTGCTAAAGGTGTCACCATAGGCCCGAGTTTTATCCTTTCAGTTCTTGCTGCAACAGCGGATAAGATTATCCAAGGATCTAAAACTTTCAATGTGTGATTATCCCAAAAACCCCAGATGTGATCCCAGATGAAGAAACCATCCCATCCTGCATCTTCCGCTACTTCTGCGCATTCAATATGAAATTCAAGTCCCTTCTTTTGGTTCCGACCGATAAAACAGATTATATTTATCCCATATTTCATGTTATCATACTATCCCTTATATTTTTTAAATATTATATGACAAATGGTTGGTATTCGGTTTATTCAACTTTAGATAATATCTCAGCTCATGATGAAAACTTTATTAACTCAAAAGTCCTTCTAATAGATGCGGAAATATTTTTGATTCTTATGGGGGTCCCCATATTTTTTGGAAAAGTAAAATTGGAAGAATTAAAAGGAGATTGACCTCTATATAAACCGTAAAAGAATTTAGACCTCTAGCAATTATATTTATACATGAAAAAGCGTACAGAAAGTCTACGAGGGTAAAATTCCGTGACAGAACTAGATGCTTCTTATCTTAATGATTTGGTAACAAGAGTGCTTGCTGATTTAAAAAAAGTCAACAAAGAATTTCTTTACGGATCTATTCATGATACAATCGATGAATATGGATACAAACGATTAGGAATCCGTGTTCCTGCTGTTCGTAAGGTTGCATCCCCATACTGGAAAGAATTGAGAGAAAAAGGAATAAGAGACGCTGATGTAGTATTTAGAGTCTGTGAACATCTATATTCTACTAGAATTGCCGAATTAAGACTCATTGCTACAGATTGGAGCTTCAAAGTTAAAAAGCAATTTGAATCCAGTCATTTTAGTATTCTAGAATCGTGGATTGACACATATTTGTTTAGTTGGGGGAGTATTGATTCGTTTTGTACGAGAACAATGGGGTACTTTCTTCTTCAATATCCAGAATTCATACCCGACGTAAAACGATGGACTCAATCATCGAATCCCTGGGTCAGACGAGCAGCTGCAGTATCATTTATTTATGCTTTAAGGAGAGAGAAATATCTTCAACATTGTTTTGAGGTAGCAAACACTTTACTCAATGATCCTGATTTGTATGTTCTCAAAGGATATGGTTGGATGTTAAAAGAAGCAAGCAATAAATTCAGGGAGGAAGTTTTTGAATATGTTCTAGCTAATAAAAGTACAATGCCCCGAGTATCGTTACGTTATTCTATTGAGAAAATGCCAATAGAGATGAGAAAAAAAGCAATGGAAAAATGAGTGGTT
>CP070760.1:849197-852480 GCA_020348965.1 Candidatus Heimdallarchaeota archaeon
TGGAAAAATATTCCCAATCTCAATACTAGCTCAGAGATTTGGATTAATAGTAGCAATATTCAAACTTCTCTCCCCTGTATTTTCCTAGACGTAATAAATGGTAATTATACTTTTCTTATTCGAGCAAATCAAACAGGAACATTCTATGTGGTTTTGAGATTCTTTTCAACAGTATTTGAAGATAAGACCCTTCCACTTACTATTGAGATTCTACCAATCCCGACTGATTTTGCTGAGACATCTCCAGATAACGGATCTTCCATTGGTGAATTCGTACCCTACTTCTATTTTTCCAAATCATATGATATTGCTGTTGTTTGGCGTGAAAATTTCAATAATACGACCATTATCGACTCTAATCCCACAATTAGCGGAAATGGAAGAGATTACATTTCACTTGAAACACCATTTACAAATCAAACACACATCTTTAAGATCCGTGCAAACGCTTTAGGTACTTACCAGGCTACCATTACCTTTAGCATAGATAATTATGAGGCTATCAACTATATAATATCTTTTATGATAACCATTATGCCAACTAAGCCATTAACATTAGCTAATGTCACGGTCAACCATCCAAATAACACTCTACTTGTCGAAGATGTATTATCATTAAACGGTTCAGGTTTTCAAACAATAGAAAATGATCTTGTTCCAGTAATTGAAGAAATCACATTGAAAATGAACAATACTCTCGTACCTCCAAATAAACTCTCTATAATTAAAGATCATCAGTTCACTATTAATTTATCTACAGAGGGGTACCATTGGGGCTCATACATCTTAACAATAGAGTTGAATACAACGGGTTATGTCCCCCAAGCTTTGAACTTGACAATTAATTTAACTGGGAGGCAAATTAAGCTAACGGTGGATATTCCACAGGGTAAAACCATCGAAAGAGGTGAAAATATCACTATTAATGTGCTATTAGAATACTCAGACGTTCAAGGTGGAGGTAGTGGATCTACAGTAAATCTTGTTCCATTAAAAGACGTGAATGTGACTTTTTATGTTGTTTTGAGATTTGAGAATGGCAGTGATTCTGATCCCTTCGAAAAATCTATGTTAACAGATAGTGAGGGTCGAGCATCATACACTATAGCAGGACAATATACCAAGTCCGCTGTTGGATTTGCTAATATTAGTGTATTCGCATCCTCTTCGTCCTCAGGTTTGCCAAGTGCGTATATTATGTCCCAAGACTTACTTGATGATTATCTTATTCAGAAATCGTTTATTGAGCGCATGCTAGAGCTCATTATCCCTATTGTAACTGTAGTAGTAATAGTTATAGTAATCAGTGGAAGTGTTTACGTCCTTAATAGTAAACGAATACAGAGAAGTCAGCGTATACGTCGTGGTGATTTAAAGATTGAACAGAGTTTTGAAGACATTAAATCAATTCGCCTTTTGATTGCCCGACACGAATCAGGTTTACAATTTTATTCAGAAAAAACCATCGCAGAATTACAAACGGATACTGATGCATTATCAGGTATGTCCGCAGCCCTGAGTAGTTTCATGGAGGAAGTATCCGATGCAATGCGATCCCGTCCAGAGGGCCAACGAGAGGATAAGATTGAGGTTATGAGTCGGGAAGGCTTGCATATGTTAATTTGGCATGGGAAATACTCAAGCTTCATCATTATCTCTGAAGTGAGACTTCCTGATTATTTCAAAGACCGGTTGAAACAATTAGGACATGAGGTTGAAGATAAATACGCTCCTGATTTGCAGGACTTTTACAGTGCGGATCAAATTCCTAGTAGCACAGTCAAGAAAATGGTTCGTAGATACATTCCCTTGCACTATTTCTCAGCTTTCATTTTAAATGAGGGAGTCTTAACTCTTGAAAGCATCAAGCTTTCAGGCAAAGAAAAGAAGATGTTTAATCTGATAAAGGAAATTCGTTTCGAGAAAGATGGTGTTCCATTTCTTTTTAGTGAACAAATAATATCCCACTTGTCCGCACGTTTCAAAAGAAGTGAAGCTATTAAGTTCTTGAATTATGCTATTGAGATAAATCTCCTTGTCGAAGCAAGTCAAGAAGACATTTTAAAAATAGGTACTTGAAAACTTTCAACTCATAACTGAATTTAACTACCAGTAGGTAACGAAGATCGATGTCAAACAACTGTTATCGCTTTTGGCTTCTGAATCATCAAGGTTTATACATTTTTGACGAAAAATTACACCAAAAGGTAATTATAACGAAATCTGAAGAGGACTCAATGATTGCGGACATTTTTCGCGATCCAACCATTGAAATGGCTGAGAATACTGCTCTCTTCACTAAAGAATTACCCTCCATTTTCATGCGATTACATTATCGTAAATATAACCGTGATTTGTATATTGTTTTGACTGATGAATTGGTTGATGTTATTGAAGTAGAGCAAATGTTACAAAAGTGGTTTAAAATCAGAGATCAACAGAGAACTCATCTCCAAGGCCTTGTTGTTTCCATCTTTGATGATCTAGAAGGACCTAAAGCAGTGTATAATAGTGGATTTATCTTACCTGAAAATGCCCTATTATTGGCGGTACAGGGTCAAACGGTCGCTTCAATGGGCCGTATGCAGGAATTTCCAGCTGGATTAAAAGATCCTCTAAATGTCCCTAACCGTGAGGATTTACTCCACCTCAGTTATAATTGCCTTCAACCAGCCCCAGACTCAACCGATTCCCGTATTGCAAAAATAGGTCGAATGACTACCATGCATTTGCTTTTCCGAGAAGATTTCAAATTTGCAAAAGAGGATCTTTTCCGTAGCTTCATCGAATCATTTCTTGATGAGTGGGTATTTAATTGGAATGCACAGAAAGGACCAACTGAGAGTTATCCTCAAGAAATATTTGACGAATTGCTAGAAGACTTGCGATCCTCCATTTCCACAGCAATTGACTTGACAACACACGAGGAACGAGAGGTAAACAAGTTAAAAAAGTTTATTATGGATTTATTAAGCCAAAATAAAGTTCTCAACTATCAAGTTCGAAGATTAAATGAAAAAATAAAGCAACTCGAAATGGAGTTGGGAGAGCGTTCCGTTTGAGAATGTGTTCTCATAAAATGACCCTTTCTCCAAAAACGATCAAAGCTTTTGGTAGGTAAAAAACCATAAGTAGTAATACTTTAACCCGATCGTTCATTTTAAATACCAAGAAATTGAAGTTGATTGAGTTAATTTTAAAGATTTGGGTCTCAAGACTTCAGATATTTTATCATTCAAAACTAAAATATTACTCCATCAGTTTCAAGTCCCCAGTTTTTAGC
>CP070760.1:852580-855856 GCA_020348965.1 Candidatus Heimdallarchaeota archaeon
GAATAGTTATCGTATTTTCTTTGTGTCCATTTACAACGTCCTTATCTTGCGGGGGCCAATGCTTAACTTTTCCAAACGACCAGTCACCAAGTTGAGCTATGGAATTATCAGCATTAGGACCTAACACTGCAATTGTGCCAATACTCTCATTTAGAGGAAGGAGATCATTATCATTCTTTAATAAGACAAGAGATTGTAGTGCTGCTTCCAATGCTTTCTTCCGATGATCCGAACATCCAATTTTTTCGGTATTTAGTTCTGTGATTGGTAATCCTTTCTGTTCAAAGAGACCTAAACGAAATTTCACGTTTAATATTCTATAACAGGCCTCGTTAATGAGATTTTCATCAATACGGCCTTCTTTGACTCCTTTAATAGTAATATCAAAGAATTCGGGTGTTGACATTATCATGTCATTCCCTGCTACAAGGCCAAGTTCAACTGCATCCTCCAATGTAGGAGCAACATACTGTATCTCATTCAACCACGTGACATTTGCCCAATCTGTCAAAACAAATCCCTTAAATCCCCACTCTTTTTTCAGAACATCTCTTAATAACCATGAATTAGCAGAACAGGGTGTTCCATCTATTGAGTGATAACCTGCCATAATGGAACCACATCCTGCTTCTATTACCGTTCTAAAAGGGGGTAAAAAGATACTTCTTAATTTTCTCTTTGATACTTCGGCTTCTGTAGAGTCCCGTCCTCCAATCGTTTCACCATACGCAACAAAATGTTTTGGACAACTGAGAATGCTTTCTGGGTCTGATAAACTCTTGCCTTGATAACCCCTAACCATTGCGGATGCTAATTTTCCTATAAGAAAGGAATCTTCTCCAAAAGTCTCATTAATTCGGCCCCAACGAGGATCTCGTCCAATACAGAGGATAGGAGAAAATGTCCAGTGAAAACCTGTATGAATGACTTCTTTTGCTGTTATCCGAGCAACTTCTTCTAATAGTTCAGGATTCCAACTGCACGACATGGCTAATTGTGAGGGGAATACAGTCGCTCCATCATGAAAGCAATGACCATGTACCGCATCAATACCAAAGATTAAAGGAATTCCAAGCCGCGTTTCTAAAGCTTTCTTTTGGAGGTCTTGGGTATCTTTCCATTTTGCATTAAGATAAGAGCCAATATTTCTCTCTTTTATCCATACATCGGGGTCATGACTAAGATCAAGCTGACACATCTGACCAACTTTTTCCTCTAGGGTCATCCTATTCAGTAAGTCTTTAGTTCTTTCATGGGGAGGGAGTGAAGAATCTTTATAGGGTTTGATCATGCATATACCACTTTGTACTCTTCTCTTACAGCATTTAAAGATAATTGTTAATGGTAGTTATATTTTCTGACTTTCTAATAATAAGATAATACTTTTTTGGAAAGAGTATAAAACTACTCATTCAACTTGAAACTGAATTAAAACGCATTTAAAAAGATGCAATCCATACTCATATGAATAATTGAGGAAGAAAAATGCGGTACGGATATTTTGATGATGATCGGCGGGAATATGTCATCACTCAACCTGATACGCCATTACCTTGGATTAATTACCTAGGCTGTGAGAAATATTTTGGAATTATCTCTAATACTGCTGGAGGATATTCATTTTACCAAGATGCAAAAGTACGTCGAATAACGCGATATCGTTACAATAATGTTCCTTTAGATTTTGGTGGCAGATACATCTATTTACGAGATAATACTACAAAAGAATTTTGGTCTCTTTCTTGGCAACCCACTCGTAACGAATTGGATCAGTATACTTGCCATCACGGACTAGGGTATACCATCATTAGATCCCTTTACAAAAATATTGAATCAAAAATACGCTATTTTGTTCCATTAGGTGAGAATCTAGAAATCTGGCAACTTACGTTAAAAAACCAAGGTGAACTACGAGTAAACCTGTCACTCTTTTCTTGTATAGAGTTCTGTCTATGGGATGCCCAAGATGATTTCTCCAATTTTCAGAGAAATTTTAGCACAGGTGAGGTAGAGATTGACAATAGTGTAATTTATCACAAAACCGAATATCGTGAACGACGTGATCATTTTGCGTACTTCTCCTGTTCAGAACCTCTAGAAGGATACGATACTCAACGAGATGAATTCTTGGGTTTGTATCGGGGATGGGAAAAGCCATTTGTGGTGGAACGTGGTCAATCATGTAACTCTACTGCTCATGGTTGGGCACCAATAGGTTCGCACCATGTTAGTCTCACTTTGAATACTGGTGAAACAAAGCAAATTTTCTTTATCCTTGGTTATTTTGAGAATCCTCGTGATCAGAAATTTGATCCCCCTGAATCAGAAACGATCAACAAAAGAATGGTAAAGAAGATCATCGCCAAATATTCAACTAAAAAGAACGTTGATAATGCCTTCAACACTCTAAAGGTATATTGGGATAGTTTACTAGGTAAGTTCCAAGTCAACACTCCTAATATTCATACTGACAGGATGGTTAACATTTGGAATGCCTATCAATGCATGGTTACATTTAATTTGTCACGCTCTGCCTCTTTTTTCGAGTCTGGAATCGGACGAGGAATAGGATTTCGTGACTCTAATCAAGATCTATTAGGGTTTATTCATATGGTTCCTGAGAGGGCACGGGAACGAATTTTGGATCTCGCCGCCACGCAATTGAAAACGGGTGGTGCTTTTCATCAATATCAACCTCTCACCAAGCGGGGTAATGATGATATTGGAAGTGATTTTAATGATGACCCTCTGTGGTTAATTTTGAGTGTAGCTGCATATCTGAAAGAAACAGGTGATTATGAGATTCTTAATGAACTTGTAGTTTATGAGAATCAACCTGGAACAGAAGAAAAGCTTTTAAATCATCTGGAACGATGTCTCCGTTATACACAAGAAAAATTGGGTCCACATGAATTGCCACTTATTGGCCGTGCTGATTGGAATGACTGCTTAAACTTAAACTGTTTTTCTGAAGAACCTGGTCAGTCATTCCAGACAACTACAAACAAAGATGGTAAAGTAGCCGAATCAGTATTCATTGCAGCGTTATTCTTACTTGCTGCTAAGGAGTATATTGAAATCCTTAAAGCGTGTAACTTAGAGGAGAAGGGAAAAGTTTACCTTCTTTGGATTGAAAAAATGAAGACAGCTGTTTCTAAGTATGGTTGGGATGGTGAGTGGTTCTTACGCGCCTATGATGACTTTGGGGATAAAGTAGGATCCCACGTGTGTCAAGAGGGACGAATTTTCATCGAATCACAGGGTTTTTGTATCCTA
>CP070760.1:855956-859158 GCA_020348965.1 Candidatus Heimdallarchaeota archaeon
GGGTGCTCTCCTTCCAGAGAGTCCAGTGATTGTGACAACTACTACATATTCTCCCACTACGACAACTAGTTCACTTTCCGTAACAACGACAAAAACTGCGCCTGAAACTACGGAACCCAAAACAAGTACAGAACCTGATAAAACATCCACCTCGGAATCAGATGTTCCAGCAGTGCCTACTAATTTGGAAATACTACCCATTCTTCTTTTAGTTTTCTGTATCACAGCATTTTATAACAAAAAACGGAGGAAAAATCAAAAAAAGTAAATGATCACAGAGATGTACGGTTCTAGCTTGAAAACTAGAAGTCTCAAAGAAGAGCTATCTGATTCTGATCTGATTACTATATCTTCACAGTTTGAAAAAAGAAAAAGAGAGAAGAAAGGGAATAGTACCAATCATGGCTTAATGTTCCGGTTCAAACGGAAGAAGTTAGTAGGATCGTACTTTTTCTTCAACTTCGAGAGTCGATCAAACTTAGCTGTTCCGTAAGTAGTTTTGACTCGATCCTCTCCTTCGTCAAAACTCTGGAAGTTCACATAGGCACCACCAATTGAAAAAGGTTGTAATGCCTTCCAAAATGAACGCGTCCATTGAATGTGCTTTTCTGATTCGGCTGCATCTATCCATGTAGTGTTGAGGATGAGCGAATAAGAAGCATTTCGGTGACTATAGGCTGTTGTATCCTCGTCGACATTCCTTATTGCACCACCAAGATGAAATCCAGCAATGACTGACATTGGTGATGTTATCCTTGAAGCATGGTCAATAAGAGTATCGATTATCTCGTCGCTTAAGGCAGGGAGGAATTCAGATTTGACGTAATAATTCCATCCTGGTTGTGCTGAAACGTCCAACATAGATTGAAGTGCTCGGAATGGTTTTGGGCCGATTCCATCAACTAGAGGTTTTCCATATTTTCTTAGTGGCTCAATTAGTGATTTCCCTTCCTCGATTGATCCTGCATATAGAACAATGACCCCAACCACAGGTTTACCATGGAGGTCTTTTGGTAAAAAAGGCGCAGGGGGAGCAAGACGGAGAAGTGGAACAACAGTAAGTTCATCAGGGGCATCAGCGATGAAATCGCGATAGAATCGCAAAAACTCACGAGCGTCCTCCATAGGATGGAGCAGCATTCCCCCGAGAACTATAGGGCCAATTTTTTGAAGTTTATACTCGAATGAAGTAACTATTCCAAAGTTTCCTCCTCCACCACGTAAACCCCAAAAGAGATCCTCATTTTCCGTTTTACTAGCTGTCAGGAACTTACCTTCAGCTGTGACCAAATCAACTGAAATAAGGTTGTCAATGGAGAGTCCATATTTGCGGGAAATATATCCAAACCCTCCACCAAGGGTTAGTCCCGCAATCCCAGTTGTAGTTACTATACCAGATGGGACAGACAGGCCAAACACCTGGGTCTCTCGATCAAGCTCTCCGAGAGTGACACCAGCTTGGGCGCGTGCGGTACCAGCTTTTGGATCCACACGAATTCCTTTCATTTTAGAAAGGTCAATCACCATCCCATCATCGCACAAGGCATTACCTGCTACATTGTGGCCACCGCCTCGGACGGATACTAAGAGATCGTGTTCGCGCGCAAATTTCACAGAATCAATGACATCTGCAGGACCTGTACAGCGCACAATGAGCGCAGGGCACTTATCAATCATACCGTTCCAAATCTTACGAGCATTGTCATATTCGATGTCGGAGGGTAGAAGCACATCCCCTTGAATCAAGGATTTCAGTTTCTCAACAGCTTCTTCTGTCAGAAAAGCCTCTTCATGGGATGTAGTAATAGTTTTAATTTTAGACATGAGTAATCTTCCTTCTATAAACAGTTTCGTTAAATTTAATTCTATTTTCGTGATTCGTTAGTTGTAACTCTTTTGATATGAAATATCAAACATGTTACCTGCTTAACAATTGTTTACTATTACTATTTATGTTTGCGTTTCTCGAAGTTTATCTTGTACTGACAAATGGAATAAGATCAATCAGATGAAAAAGGTGCTAGGCTGGTGGATTATCTAATAGTTGTTGAAAGGCAATTCTCTTATACAAAGAATATCATACGAAAAAGGACAGACCACTTTCAAGAGTCATTTGAAAAACCTATTTTCGATGGAGAACAATCAGCCTCAGAAGTATTCGTCCACGGACTCACTCCGCTTTACAAATCTTGTATGAAGATTCTCACTCCAGAGATTGATGAATCAACACTTAATTTAAAACTCAATAATGAATTGACCTTCCCAGAGCAGTATATTGATTTGTATGAACGAGTTCTTAGAAGTCTCAGAAATGTTAAGGAAAAATTGACAGAGGAGGAGTTAAAGAAACAGATTGTGTACCCTTTTAATCCTGATACTACGATTTCAATATTGGAATGGATTGGGCTTAATGTTATGAACACAGTAACACATGTAGGACAAGCCTTACGATTACAATCACTCTATTTGCGAAACAGAATAGGTTAAATGTAGAATCTTTTATAATCTCTAATTACATGGGCATGAGAAATAATTAATATTAAAGGAATGATTGTTAAGAATTTTTCTTATACTTACGTAACCATGGCGTTATTAACAAAAGTACAATCACACCTAAGTCAAAACTAGGAGATGCAGTCGTGGAGGAGGCAGTCGTTGTTTCTACTGAAAGAGATGTAGTCGTGGATAAGGTAGTGTTTGTTTCTGCTGACAATGAAGAAAATTGTAAAATCTCCAATCCAGCTTTAAATTCTGCAACAAAGACTAGATCATCACTAACGGCAACATGATAATCATCGCCACCATCGTTGTATTTTGTTAAGAAATCTATATTCTCTGGATTACTAACATCAAACACTTGTAACCCCTGATCCCAAGTTGAAACATACAAAAACACTTTTCCGTTCCTGTTTTCAAGACAGATACCATGAGCCCTTCCAGTATTATATTCTCCAATCTTAACAATATTTGAAGGAGTGCTGATATTAAAAACTTGAATCCCATAATTCATATCAGTTGTGTATAATAAATCGTTATGAACTTCAAAATCTTGGTAACTGACCGAATCTTTGAACTGATAAATATCAGAACAAACACCATTTGTAATATTAAGTATTTTAAAACCATTATATGCCTCTGATATAAAAACCAGATTCTCCAACGAATAAACTCTATTAACAAGGTGATTATCGTAATAGGTTCC
>CP070760.1:859258-862366 GCA_020348965.1 Candidatus Heimdallarchaeota archaeon
CGTTGTTTGAGAATCTGGTTTGCAATAGAAATGATTATTATCTGTAGAAGGACCAGCAACATTCCCAACGCCGCAGCTTCATTCATTCCTGTTACTCCAGATTCTTTTGGAAAAACATCTGAGTTCTTCTCATTAATCATCCACGGAATTGTTGCCTGTTGATCAGTTCCCAATAGAATGAGAGACGTACTAACCTCTCCAAGGGAATAAACAAAAGACATCATAGCACCAGCTATAACACTGATAGCGATAAGTGGGATTGTGATTCTGAGAATAGTACGAATGTTAGAAGCTCCAAGGTTCTTAGATGCTTCCTCAAAGGTTTCGTGCGTTTGCTGAAGACCAGCATAGGCAGCTCTCACAGTAAAAGGAAATCTACGAACTGTATAGCTAAAAATTAAGAGGAAGTTAACCATATAGAATCCAGGGAGTAATTCTTCAAATGCAAAATTTTGGCCCATTAAATCTGCAATGAACGGAAAGTAAAAGGCAAATAATCCAAAGCCAATGATAATCCCTGGAATAGCAATGGGAGATGTAACCAAGGTATCAAACCAGTATTTTCCAGGAAATTGCTTTCTAGCTAAAACATAGGCCGCTGCGATACCTAATAGTATTATTAGTATTATTGCAATTAATGCATAAAGCGTGGTTCTTTGAATAACATCACTGAATCCACCTACTACTCCAATGTATTCAATTGGCTCAATCCCGAGTACACCACCGAAATAACCAATACTATCAGTGATGTATGTGCCAATCCCTACATTTAGCGGAATCCTAATGCTGAAAAGGAAAATATCATCCGGTAAGAAAAATAGGCTTGTTATAGGAGCAATAAACAGCACACCAATAAGACCATACGCAGCTATTGGATTCGTTTCTGAGTCGGGAAGCCTGATTCGGGTCTTTAGATATCTATAGAGGAAGAAAAGGAAAATCCAAGCTATAATCCAGAAGACGGGAATCGTTACAACCCGAATAATGTCTCCAATGTCTGGAGAAAGGAGCTCGAATGACATTTCTGTAGGGAACAGGTGTGCAGGATTAGTAGCGTCCCAAGTGAAATTATTCGAGACTGCTAGTAGAAATGTGCCGACATGGGGCATCAATGCAAAAGACATGAGAAGTAGGACACCAAGCCAAATGAGAATTGTTGTCCAGATAGAAATTCTCCGAGTTCGGGGATTGAACGTTCCACCTTTGCTAATCATTGCATATTCTCGAATACCAACATACCGCCTGATTACCGTAAATCCTACGATTGCTATCAAAAAAAGAATTACCGCAAGAGCAAGACCATCACCTTGTAAAACACCCCTAGTATCCATCCACATGCGGAAAACACGTGTTGTGAGTAGGTTTTCAATTTCTGTATCACCAGAAAAAATTAATGGAGTTCCAAGATCTTCCACACTTAAAATAAACGTTAAAATTGAGCCTGCTGCTATACCAGGCAAAGCTAATGGAAAAGTGACAGTTCTGAAAATTCTTCTTCCTTTAGCTCCAAAATTCTCTGCTTGTTCTTCTAAGGTTGGATCAATGTTTTGAAAAGCTGAAAGAGAGTTAAGATAAACCAGAGTGTAAAAATGGACTGATTGGACAAGAATAACAGCCGTCAACCCTTTCATGATAAGAGGATAGTTTAAGAAGGGAATGGCATCATAAAGCAATCTATTGAAGAAAGAATAACCTCGGGGGTGCGCAAGCATTCGTTTTACACCTATTGCTCCTACAAAAGGAGGAATAACAAGAGGAATGAGTAGAAGGACTCTCATAATCGATTTTCCAAAGAATTCATAGCGAGCGATTATAAAAGCAAAGAGTACCCCAATTCCTGCTGATAAAATCGTAGTAGTTACGGCAACAAATAAGGTATTGACGAGAACTGAAGCATCTAAACCCGATATAATGATTACTTTCTCCTCAGCTAATCTTTCGAAGAAATTTGCTTTCCATCCTTCCACGATGATGTTAATATTGTCAAACAAAAATGGAACAACAACCAAAAAACAGGTTCCTAACATCCACAGGAATGGCCTGAGGAACTTTTCATCAACTAAAGATCTCGAGAAATTTCTTCCATGAAAGAAAGAGAATAACGCTCCAATCAAAATTGTGACATAAATTGCGAAGTGTGTGTTAAAAGCGTGATCGAACGTATCATAAATTCCCATAATTTGGGTAATGAGCGACGATACGACCCACAATATGAAAGCTATAATTGGTAAAGCACCAAGAATTGTTAGTTGAGATGTGACACCTTCAGCAAAAAAGTAATTAGTAATGTCCAATTTTAACAGTTTGTTTATCAATACTCCAATACAGACAAAAATTAATGCGAGAATAATACCCGTAATGTAGTTTAGAGGATATTCTAATGCCAGAGCAAATACTAATAAAAACCCCATTGATAAAACAAGGAGAATGATAAAACGGGCAAAGTTGATTGGATTCTTATCTTCTTCTTGTAATTTATGAACCAATTTAGAGACAAAGTAAATTGTAATTCCGAAACCACTTATGAAAAGAAAACTTCGAATCTCTAGTTCAAAAAATACTGGATTTTTAAACACTCCAACAAAATAATCAAATGAAAATTGACCGTCGATAACGAAAGCCGCTGAAATTATTGTAACAATAGGAATTACAAGAAATACCGAGAAAAATATTATCACACAAAAAAGAAAAATAGTTGTTAGTGGATCAAGATCTGTCTTTATGGATTTCAACCAATTCTTCGGAAGCAAGACTGATTACTACTCCTTTTAATTCAACTGTTGAAAAAAGAGAAAAAAGAAAAAGAGAAAAGCTGTTACCTTCTCCGTCTTTGATTTACAATCAATATTAACAAAACATTCAACCCAATAAAGATGGTGGCAAAATCAAAGCCAGGAATTGCCTCACGAGTTGTCGTCGTCGTTGTCGTCTTCGTAGTCGTCGTTGTAGTTGTTGTTGTAATGGTTTCCTTCGTAGTAAAGTCTAAGTAACCTTCTGTTGGGTGTCGTGCTGTGTTATTGAAAGCATCTGTAACCTCAAAGTAATATACGTATTCAGTAGTGGCTGTAAGTCCAGTTAGGGAGATTACATGGGTTGAGGCTAAATTCT
>CP070760.1:862466-865569 GCA_020348965.1 Candidatus Heimdallarchaeota archaeon
AGAACATCGGCTTCAAAAATTTGCTCCAGATGCTCCTGAAAACCATCATCAATTGGACAAACACCTGTAGTGTAGCAATCTCCACACCAATTACAGTAACCTAAGTTTAAATCAATTAAGTGAACTATCTCACATTGATAATTGAGTTGTCGGGCTCCTTGAAAGATTTCATTAATGAGTTTGAATGTATTACCATCTTTATGAGGACTACCATTTATTGCTAAGATTCTCATAGCCTTACACTTTAGCTCCTTCTTAAGAATAACTGAATCTTCTGTTAATAAATCTCCTAACAAACCACGATCCAAAACCAAATACGATAAAATTTGTCACTATATCGAATTACCCATGGATCAAAACTGTATTCTTCATTAAATAAACTTTCAAATAGCTCTACTGTTTGATTCCATTCATTAGGATCGAGATCTACTGTTATTGAGTCTACGGTCTCATTAGAAACCAGATCATCTAACGCTGAAACAAAAGCAGAAGCAGAGATCAACTCACTCCGCGTTACATTAATGTGGGGAGAAGCCGAGGTCTCAAGTTTTTCAATGTCAACACCATGGACAGGGGGACATTCCTCCAGCATTATACACCCAGAAAGGATGATGATGAGAGGGAGGAGGGCAGAGAGAAGCATTGACTTTACAATTAATTTCAAGGTTTAGTTTCTTCCTTTGAGTTTAATCTGAAGTTTCCTTTTGTGTAACTGTTGGAAATACCTCTTTAAATTCATTTGTGCATCCTTAAGTCGGAAGGTAATGGAAGAGTTTTCAGAGTTCTATCTCCAAAGACCAAAAAATGACAACTTTATCTTAGATAAGCAGAGAGGGATCAGTAAACAACGATGGACCTCCACCTGAATGAAGAAAGAGAATACGACTCCCAGATGGGATTATTTCTCGATTAATGAGATCGATCATTCCGACCATTGCTTTTCCAGTATAAACAGGATCCAAGAATAAACCCTCTAGAGTTGCTATTAGTTTAATGGTATCAATGGTTTCTTTGTTTAGGATCCCGTACCCTGGACCAGAGTACTCATCGTAAAGTGTTATTGCTTCATCAAGATTAAGACTTTCTTTTTCTTCAAATTCTGTTATTAGTTTCTTAATTATTCTAACTAAATCCCATTTTTGATCTCCAGGACTTATCCCTATAACCTCTAAATCCTCTAAATAAAGGTTTTTTCCGATAATTGATCCAGCTTGCGTCCCTCCACTTCCAGAAGCAATAATAAGGTAATCAAAAGATAAATTGGGGGATTGATCTGCTATTTCTTTGATGAAGTTGATGTAACCATAAATCCCTATTGATGTCGAACCACCAGTTGGAATTATATATGGATGTTTCCCTTCAGATTGAAGGATTACCCTCCTTTCCTCCATCATTGCTTTTCTTTCATCGGTTGTTTCAACAATGTGAATTGGTATGCTCAATAAATTGTTTAAATAAAAATTTCCAGTACTTCTTTGGGGTTTATCTCCCGAAAGGACAAGTTCACAATTAAAACCAGTTTTTAAAGAACAGATTGCTGTCTGAAGACAATGATTTGATTGAATAGCCCCTTCAGTGATTATTGTATCGGCTTTCTGGCTCTTAGCATTAGCTAACAAATACTCCGCCTTCCGGCACTTGTTTCCGCCAAATGCTAATCCAGTTAAGTCGTCTCTCTTAACATAAATTTCAACACGTTTAGCTAGACTCTCACTTAAGTTTTTCATAGGGATGATCGGCGTTGGTAGGATGCATAAAGACAGTTTGGGAACCTTTTCAATATTGAAACTCATTTTGGTTCTCACTCATTACTGAAGCTTCAATTAGACCAAGAATGATTAGCCTTTATTTATTTTAAAAAAAATGAAGTTATTACCTCATCTAAAAAGCAGACAATTTTTCTTTTATTGAGTTCTCCTGACTCCAACAATGAATCCAATTACTGAGAGGAGTAATATTATTGTGAATCCTGGTGAGGGTGAAGAAGGAGTGCTTGTTGTACTGGTTGGTGTAGTCTTTAGTGAGGTAGTACTTAGTTCTGATGTAACTTCAGACGTTGTAGTAGTGGGTGGTGCAGTCGTGGTGGATGCAGTTTGCTCTAACCAAATAATTTCATCTCCTTCCCAAGCTAATCCTACAACATCTTCTTGTCCATCCTTATTGATGTCGGAGAACATGGAAAAGTGAGCTCCATTGAAATTTTCTCGGATGACATGTTCTGTAAAATGTTGTGTTCCATTGTTTTCGAACCAGCTAATCTTATCTGCAAAATATGCCGCAGCCACTAAATCTAGATCCCCATCGTTTTCTACATCCCCAGAATGAACGTCATTAGCGCCAAAAAAGGAAGTAGTCACAGTATGCTGAGTAAAATTCAACATTCCATCGTTTTCAAACCAGTCAATGCGATTCTTATCTGGACTCGTACCACATAAATCAATATCACCATCTTGATCCAAATCAATGACAATAAAGCCATGGAACTGAGCATACGTGATCCCCTCAACAGTTTTCTGGGTAAAAACTTGGTTTCCGTCATTAAGCCAATAATAAATAGTGTCAACGTTGGTACTAGAACTCCATATGTTGTCTCCACTGATGAAGTCAATATCTGTATCCTTATCCAGATCTAGAGCATAAATATAACGAATAAAACCTTGGCCATAGGAATCAGGACGAGAGATAAGAGTCTGTTTTGTGAAAGATTGTTGGCCATCGTTCTCCCACCAAGAGATATCGTTGTTACTCGTACTAAACAAATCTAAATCCCCATCTTTATCAATATCCCCGCTATAGAGTGATTGAGCACCAATGATACCAGAAGCCACAACATGTTTTGTAAATGTCATGGCGACGTTTTCCCACCATGCTAACTCATTTCCCAATTTAGATCCCCCCATTATGTCAATGTCACCATCCAAATCGAGATCTACTGTATGGATGTGAATCACTTCATCAAATGAATCATCAATAACTTGCTCGGTAAAAGAAAAATCAGAATTTATCCATAAAGAGATTGTATCACTTTCAGATGCAGAAGTAATAATATCGACATCCCCATCCATGTCTATATCGACGGTACAGGCGTGTAAAGCTCCCTCGC
>CP070760.1:865669-868744 GCA_020348965.1 Candidatus Heimdallarchaeota archaeon
CCCTAAGACAATGAATAGGAAACCGAAAATTAATGGATAAATATGGGTGTAAACCACTAGTAGAAATAGGTCGCTTATTGTGATCTTAACCCCAGTCTGACTCATTTGGGATACATCCATTTATTTGTGAAGTGACTGATTATCTCCGTAAAACCAGAGGCACTTTAATACTAATAACCTCTTCTGTAATATCAATAGATTTAAGGATATTTCCTCCTCTTTCTTCTCATTAAAAAAGCAATAAGCATTAGAAAGAGTAATGGAAAACTAAAATTTATAGTTTCAGTGAATTTATTCTCTATAGGGAATGAGTCCATGTTTAATAGTTGAAGAGTATAAAGATAACCACTTGTGACGTCCACTTCAATAGATGTAGGTTGTTTCTCAAAAATCTTCGTAAAAGTGGTCGTTTCCGTCGAATTACACCAAATCCAAATAAGTGACTTGGTGCCATCTCTAAAATTGAATTGAAAAGGAATTTTTGCTGGATAAGAATCACCATTTTGTCTTAACTTCAATGAAAACTTGTACTCCCCACTATTATCATTTAGTCTCCATACTTCTGCTGAGAGTATCTCTACATCTGGGAGAAATTCTTCATTGAACCATGGTAAAAACCAGTTGATATCAACGATTTTGTTAAATGACTCAATCAAATCCCTAAAAGTCGCTATCTGGAAGTAATTACTAGTATAATAATCACCAAGGGCATTAAAGAAGTTCTCATCACCAATATAGGTTCTTAAGAGATGTAGAATAACAGGACCTTTTCGGTATGCTGTCTCCCAGTAATATTGTTCATCAAGATTCGTGTCTATAATCTCATTGATAGACCGATTGACGACCAGTCCTTCTGGAAATTCTTCTGGATCATTCTTTTCAGCTGCTCGAACAGCATAGTACGGGTAAAACTCCTTATAGTCATACCTTTCTTCATAATAATACCAGCTGGAATAGACCACAGTCATTTCATCTAGAAATCCCTCATCAATTTGATCATTGCCCACGATGTTGTAGAACCATTGATGGGCTGTTTCGTGAACTATCACCATTTCTGTATACTGGTAGCCTGATTGAATATACACCAAGCCCGGCCATTCCATCCCACCATAATCACCAAATGTAGAAGCTACTGAATAAGTAGGATAAGGATATGGGCCGTACAAATCAGTAAATAATGAAAGTGAATACTTAGCATAGTCTACTGCGCTTCCACTCCAATTTCCACTATCCACAGGGAGATAATACACATAGATTGAAGTACCTCCATAAGAACCAGTTTCTCTAATATAATCAGGGCAAAGAGCAAATGTGAAGTCTCTTGCGCTGAGTAATTGGTAAGAGTACCGAATCTGATTAACAACTGTTACCTGATCAATTAATTGACCAGATGAGGCGACCATATACTCACTTGGTAACGTAATATTGATGTAGTAATTTGCCAGATCGGAATAAAAGGGATCTCCAACGAAATATATTGGTTCTAAATTCCATCCATCCTTTTCATCAAAAACAGCAAGAATCGGATAAAAATTACAAAGAGAGATAACGTGGCTTATTTCAGGATCCTTGAAATAATTCAATCGATAACTCTGATTATTTGTGATAACTGTCTCAAAATCGATCCAAAGGGAGATCGAATCATTTGGTTGAATGGGTTGGGGGAGTGTGACATTGAGTAGTTGAAACCCAAAAGTGTATAAGATATCTTGTTCTTTGTCAGCAGTTTTAACCTCATTTATTAAAGTATATCCTGGTTTGTTTTCCTCCTCGGAAGCATTTGCATAGAGATGGAAATATAGAGTGTCAAGTACCACTTTTTCATTGTTCACATAATCGAATAACATTTTTCCATGCAAATTATGGGCCTCTGTATCTAAGATTACATCAAGTGAATAGTTAGACAAGTTCATCTGAGTAGATATGGGAGCATTATCAATCCACTTCTTCTCAACAAATTCTCGACTGTAGTTTAATTGCGATTGTCCACTTCCAGTGCCAATCAGTACTAAAAATGTCGTGAGACTAGTTACAAGCACAACAAGGGTGGTAATTCTTGGCATAAGTTCATCTCTTGAAAGATTGGTGTGGTCTTTAAATGAATTGTTCTAACGGAATCTAGCTTTCGAAAAATCCATACCCCAAAATGATAGAAGGGAATCTGCTAGGGTGAATATAAGAGAATTCTTTTAATCAAGTGAAACGTTTTGAAATTCAAGTTTTCCAGGCACTTCTTGCCAAATAACTAATGGGATGGAATTCCACAGTTTTGAAGAATCTTCAGCTGGACTCTCATCGATACCAGCAAGGACTGATTGATATTTCATAATTAATCCCTGGGCCAGGTAGGAAAATGATTTCGCCACAAGGAAGATTTGTGTAACTTTTGATGGATTGAAATCAACAGAGAAAACTCTTTCAGCAAAGGCTTCTAGATTATTGATGTCTAAATCCTCTGTTGTACAATAAATCCACGTTTCCTTTCCTGTGGAATCGGTTATTTTGATATCAGGTGCATTTTTGATTGCTGGAAGAGGTAGTTCTATTTTATTCTCTCTAGGTAGACGTGAAGCCCAAAATACAGAAAATCGTAACTTAAATGAACGGGAATCAGGTGCCAATTTTATAAGAGATGAGTATAAATACGGAATGAATTTTGGGTCAGCGTGGGCAAATTTTGATAAGAGCTCCTTTTTTGAAGTTCCCTTAAACTGCTTCTCCATTTTATTGATTTGAAACTCCTTACTGATTTCGAGTATAAGGGGTACATCTAATCCTAAAACATCTCCCAATTCACTTATTTGAGATCTTTCAAACATCGTTAAGGCTGGTGTTTTTTCAGTAGTTCTTTGCCACCGTCTTTTTTTCCCCTTTTTTTCTACTCCCCGCAGTTTTTGATAAAGATCATCTGTTTCAACACTCTTTGTAAGCCCTGATTTTTTCTCAATGATACTTTTATCAACTTCTTCTTGAATTAATGGTCTTCCACAATAATTGCATGAATACTCTTCTTTCCCACGATTATAACCTCGGGTGACTCCTATTTCACATAAGTAATTCTTTTTACAGCTAATG
>CP070760.1:868844-871915 GCA_020348965.1 Candidatus Heimdallarchaeota archaeon
AATGAATTATTAACCGAGATTAAGTTCTCAGCTCAGAAATATATTAATGTGGTTTTCATGTTTAACCGGATTCTCGTCGCAAATAGAGGAGAGATTGCCATCCGAGTTATTGCTTCTGCTCAAGAGATGGGGATTGAAACCGTCGCTATTTATTCCGATGTCGACGAGGAGGCTGTTCAAGTCCATGCAGCGGATTTTGCTTATCCCCTTGGAGATCCCCTGCCATCTAAAAGTTATTTGAATATGGATAAAATAATCAGTATAGCCCTTGAGAGTGGATCAGAAGCTATTCATCCTGGTTATGGGTTTCTGTCCGAGAATGCTGAATTTGCGAAGAAAGTTATTGATGCAGGCTTGATTTGGATTGGTCCTACACCAGAAGCTCTCCATTCAGTTGGCGACAAGATTCAAGCAAAGAAAACAATGGAAGCAGCAAATATTCCAGTGATTCCTGGTTATCATGGAGGGTCTCGTAATAAGAAATTTCTCTTAAAAAAAGCTCAGGAAATTGGTTTTCCCCTTTTAATTAAAGCTACTGCAGGTGGTGGGGGTCGGGGGATGCGAATTGTGCACTCAAAAGAGGAGTTTTCGTCCCTATACGATAGTGCTCGTCGGGAAGCTAAAGCTGCTTTCGGAAATGGTGATGTTTTCTTAGAAAAATACTTTGAACATATACGACATATTGAGTTTCAGATTCTAGGAGATTATTTCGGGAACATCATTCATTTAAATGAACGGGAGTGTTCAATCCAACGTCGTCATCAGAAAATCATTGAAGAAACACCTTCTATCGCATTAAGTGATGATTTAAGAGAACAGATGGGAGAGGTAGCTATTGCAGCCGCTCGTGCTGTAAATTATGTTAATGCTGGATCAGTTGAGTTCATTCTTGATCAAGATAACAACTTCTACTTTATGGAAATTAACGCTCGTTTACAAGTTGAACACGCAATAACTGAAGCCACCACGGGGATTGATCTCGTGAAGTGGCAAATTAAAATCGCTGCAGGCCAAGAGCTAGGCATAAATCAAGAGGATGTCTTAGGTAGGGGTCATGCGCTGGAATTCCGTATTTATGCGGAAAACCCAGAAAACCAGTTTATGCCTACTGCAGGAAAGATTCATCAGATGCAATTCCCTGTTGGAGTAAATATTCGGAATGACTTAGGAATTCCAACTTCAGGAGGAGAAGTTTCGACTTTTTATGACCCAATGATCGCAAAATTGATTGTCCATGCAGAGAATCGTGAAGAAGCAATCCAAAAGATGCGTTGGGCGTTACGTAATTACACTGCGCAAGGTGTGAAGACGAACATCCCTTTTTTAAAGGAGGTTCTCAACCACTCCGACTTTCTTTCTGGAGAAACACATACAGATTTTGTAGATGCTCATTTCTATAAATGGAAAGAACATAAAGTAACCCCAAATGAAGTTTTATTAGCAGCTGCACTTTTTGAAGTCATGGAACCCTTTATGGCAACAGGTAATGAGATCAGCAACGCTGTTGTTTTAAACGGTATAGATCCTCATTCAACTGTAATCTGGCAGAAGTTCGGAACATGGGGACGGGAAAGCCTTGATGTGATTTCAGAAAAAATTAGCGGCACCCTAGGTAGAGGGAAACAGGCTATCAAAAAGATCATTCCCGCCAAAGGAAAAGATTTAAGGTCTTCGTTCCTCCCTGATTCAGATCCCTTCTCTCCATGGCGTAGATTAGGCTCATGGAAACTTGACAAGAATGAAAAGTAGGAGCAAGCATGAGCGAAGTTTTCAATTTTAACGACGGCACAAAGCGTTATGAAGTTCGGCTTCGTCGGAATGAAGATAATTCTTATATAGTCGTTATAAATAGAGGCGATGAAGAGGAGGAGAAAGAGCTTCAAGTTAGTGCCAAGGTTCTTGGAGCTGGACAATTTCAATTTACCTTAGATAATATTATCTATAAATGTTCAGTAGCTAAAGACGGTGATGTCAGATTTATCCATCTAGACGGCGAGGACTACGAGATTAAACGAATTAGTGAAGCTGTAGAAGAATTCGGAGAAGCAGAAGAAGATTTAGGGAGTCTATCTAGTCCTATGCCAGGGAGAATTGTGAAATTGTTAGTAAAACCTGGGGATCGCGTGAAAAAAGGTCAGGATCTTGTTGTTGTTGAAGCAATGAAAATGGAGAACAAAATTGCAGCACCTTTTGATGGAACAGTGATAGAAGTTTTTTTTCCTGAAGGCGACCAGATTGAAGCTAATGTACCATTAATTGAGATAGAGGAAGAGAAAGACCCCAATGAAGAAAATGAGGATGAATCTGAGGGTTGAAGGGGAAATTTTGGGAATTTGATTCTCGATTAATTTTTTTGTTATGTTTAGTTGACTTTTTAGGAAAAAAACTAAAATAGTCATCAAGAGAGGAAGTGGAAACGCAACATAAGAGGATATATTACACTCTTGAATGCTTCTCAATGGATGTCTTGTGTATGACGGTAATTAAAAGTAAAGTTGATGTGAATTCAAAAGAATATAACGAAAATTATGAACATTATCAAAAAATTCTAAAGGAATATCACTCCATTTGTGATGAGGTTCGAGTAGGTAATCCAAAGGCTATTGAGAAGCATCTTCAGCGAGGAAAAATCCTTGCACGCCAACGAATTGAGATGATTCTGGATCCAGATACCCCCTTCATGGAATTGAGTCCGCTAGCAGCATATAACATGTATGATAATGCCTGTCCATACGCGGGAATCGTTACTGGAATCGGTTTGGTCGATGGAAGGGAAATGATGTTCATAGCTAATGATGCAACAATTAAAGGCGGAACATATCATCCTATGACCGTGAAAAAGCATTTAAGGGCTCAAGAAATTGCTGAACAGAATCGATTGCCATGTATATATTTAGTTGATTCTGGTGGTGCCTTTTTACCCTTACAAGCCGACGTATTCCCTGACAAAGAGCATTTTGGACGAATTTTCTATAACCAGGCTCAGATGTCAGCTAAGAAAATACCACAAATAAGTGCAGTAATGGGTTCTTGTACTGCTGGAGGAGCTTATGTTCCTGCCATGTCTGATG
>CP070760.1:872015-875082 GCA_020348965.1 Candidatus Heimdallarchaeota archaeon
AGGTTGTTAGCAACTTTTTAATGGGTTTGGGAAACCTAGGTAAGGAATTGTTCGGTGAGGGGATTGCTAGTATCAACTTTGATTTACGAAAACATAGTGGGATGAAACCTTCCGAGATCTTCATTGTTTCATTACAGGATCAGTTCTTCCTTATAATTAGTGACCCTGCAACCACCCTTTTATTGATCAAATTTCACGGGGGAATCCCTGAAGATATTAAGGACATTATGACGGCAGTACTTGTTGGACAAGCAAGTATTTTATACGCGAACAGCGTGACTGATGCAGATGATGAAACAAAAGCCATGGTTGAACGGCATTTTCAGGATATTATTTTAGATATCAACGAAAATTATGCGAATGACGACATGTTAAATTCTATTGTTGGAGAATATGGGAGTAATTTTTCAATCCTGACCTTTGAGGAGTGTCTCCTTCTGCATTATTATCTCAGAAAACATGCGGAACGCGCTTCATACACCTCTTCTGCAGGATGGGCGATGATTGCTAATTTGGAGGGATTTGAAGTACCACTAGCATACAATTTAACAAAGGAAGGTATCTGGGCAGGCTTCTTTGCTGCAATTGTGGGGTTCATTCAGTCTCTTTTTGATTCTAAACCGAAGTACATATCGTTTGGTACAACTGAAATCCAAAAATTGAGGTTTATTTATGGAGAAAAGTATTTCATGGCTATAGATACCAGCTTCGTATCAGATCTCCTTCTTAAAAAGAAATTCCAAAAAGATCTATTTGGTACAAGTTATAAAATTCTCCGTGATATGTCCACTGGCATTAAGAATTTGATAATAGAAGAAATTCTTGAATATAATGAAGATAAATTAGGTCAACTCTCAGTTGAAACTCTTCTGGACACTTATGTTGGTATGGATGAAAGTTTAGAACTAACACGTGATGAACGCATGATTCGCGTGTGGGGTAAACTCCTAATCAGTTATGAACAAGATAAATGATTCCTTAGACATCAACGATATTACGATCTTTAGAGATCATGGTGAGAATATTGAATCACGTTAAAGAACTTTTTGACCTGTCTGGAAAAAAAGCACTTGTGACGGGGGGTGCTTCGGGTATTGGGTACACTATGGCAGAGGGTTTGGCAGAGGCGGGTGCTTCTGTAGCTATTTGTGGACGAGGACGTCATGGTTCACTAGAAGAGGCATCTGAGCGACTTTCTGATATAGGACCTGAAATTCTTCCAATCAAGTGTGATGTGAGTAAGGAGGAAGATATCCTTCAACTTGTTTCGACATTAAAGGACAAAAATTTCCAGGTAGCTATCCTTGTTAACAATGCGGGTGTAAGCTGGGGACATCCATCGGAAACTTTCCCTTTGGACCGTTGGCAGATGGTGATTGAAACAAATTTGACTGGATTATTCGTCATGACACGAGAAATTGCGAAAGAGTTTATGATTCCAAGCGGAAGTGGATCTATAATTAACATTGCTAGTGTTTCGGGGATGACTGGAGGTGAGATAGGGATCACAGCCTATTCCGCATCAAAAGCAGGTGTTATTGGTATAACAAAGCAATTGGCTATTGAATGGGCTTCCATGGGAATCCGTGTAAATGCAATTGCCCCAAGTTGGTTTCCAAGTTATATGACTCGCCATTTTACTGGTGATGATAGTCCTTATCGGGAGCTATTATTAGCTGATTGTCCATTTGGTCGATTTGGTCACCCTTGGGAGCTAAAGGGACCCGTTGTATTTTTAGCTAGTCAAGCAAGTTCCTATATTACTGGTACATGCATTCCTGTTGATGGAGGTTATATTTCAAAATGACTTCCAAACGTGTTCTAGATCTATTTAAATTGACTGATAAAGTCGCACTTGTCTCTGGTGGTGCCAAAGGATTAGGTACAGTAATTAATGAAGGACTTTTGGAAGCAGGGGTTTCAACATTAATTTTTTGTGGCCGAGGTCGACATGGATCGTTAGAAGCGGAAAAAGAACGGTTGGTAGAGCAATTTCTTGACACAAAGATTTTTGGTATTCAATGTGATGTTTCCGATGAATCACAGGTCCAATCTATGGTTCAGAAAATAAAAAATGACGTGGGAAGGGTCGATATATTAATTAATAATGCAGGTGTTACTTGGAATGCCCCAACGGTGGATCAAACCCTAGCTACATGGCATCGGGTCATCGATACAAATCTTACTGGGTTATTCCTATTAACACGAGAAGTTGCGAATGAACTAATGATCCCGAAAGGTGGAGGAACGATTATTAACATAAGCAGTATATTGGCCTTTCAGGGGGTTGAAGTAGGTAGTCAGATTGGATATACCGCTTCTAAAGCAGGTGTTCTGGGATTAACCCGTCAGCTAGCAATAGAATGGAGCAAATGGGGAATTCGAGTGAATGCTATTGCCCCTTCATTCATCGAGGGGGATACAATGGCAAAAGTATTCACTAATGAAGAGAGTCCTGTCAGAGAAACACTCATTGAATCCATCCCTTTAAAAAGATTCAATCAACCGAATGACCTGAAAGCAGTCACCTGTTTTTTAGCATCGGAGGCATCATCAAATATCACGGGTCAGTATCTTGTGTTAGATGGTGGATTGTCTGTAAGGTAAAATATCTTTCAACGATAAGTTGATTCAGTAGATAAGGATAGTAAATCAATGAATAACCAGTTAAACGAGGAAATCCTTGATCATCCTCCCTCATTTTTTCTATCAAAATACAGTGAGGCGTTACAGGTCATCAAACAACAAGGAAAGCCTCTCATAGGGTATTTTACAAATCGAATACCAGTTGAGATCCTGCATGCCTTAAATACTTCCCCAATTCGAATATTATCTTTAGGATCGTCGATTCAGGGAGCATCCGAGCGTTATATACAAGTATTTGCTTGTTCTTGGTTACGACATATAATAGATTCTGGGCTTTCCAAGGGATTCAAAGCCCTAGATGGAATTATTTTCTCTGCAGGGACCTGTGATAGCCTCCAAAATGTTTCTGATATTTGGAGAAAGATCTTTCCTAACCAGTGGGTGTATAACCTCACATTTCCAGTCTTAACTGGAACATCTG
>CP070760.1:875182-878234 GCA_020348965.1 Candidatus Heimdallarchaeota archaeon
TCGCCAAGGAGGAGTTACCATCTACTTCGCCCTTTCTTCGATCAGTTTAGCTGTAAGTTTACCGACTTCTCCTGCTGTTTCTGCCCAACCATCGGCACCAATTTCTTTTTGCCAAGTAACAGTTGTCGGGGCCCCCCCAATGATCACTACGTAGTTTTTTCGTTTATCCAAAGCTTCAAGCAGTTCAATCACTTCTTTTTGAGATCCCATCGTCGTCGTCATTAGAGCTGAGAGAGCAATCACATCAGCGCCTACTTCTTCAGCTTTCTCAATGAACTGCATGGAGGGTACATCCTTTCCTAAATCAAAAACCTCAAACCCAGAGACTTCTAGCATCAGTTTAACGATGTCTTTTCCAATTTCGTGAATATCACCGTGAACGGTTCCAATTACAACCTTCCCTTTCGCTTTTGGTTTTTCAGTGGTGGTTTCTTTTATGTGTTCTGTTAGAATTGAAGTAGCTGCTTGCATTGCTTGAGCAGCTACCATAAGTTCAGGAAGGAAAATTTCCATTCTGTTAAATTTCTCTCCGATTTGTTCCATTGTCGGGCCTAGCACCTCATTGATCACGGTCAGGGAGTCAGCTCCAGCGTTCAAAAGTTCCTTAGCAAACTTTTTAGCCTTGTCTGGCTCATATTCCTCCACTGATCTCTTTAGTGATTCGTAGAGACTCTCCATTGTCATCTTTATGCACATCCTTATTGTATAATATTACACGACTAGACAAATTACTGTTCTTAAACTTATTTACTTTCTGAGGGGCCTCGGTTTCAGGGTGATTAAAAGCAAAATACCTCGAAGAAAAGTAGAAAGGTCACTTTGGTAAGGAAAGAATCCCCATGTATCTCGAGACAAATAATAATGCTGAAATGATGGATCGATTACAAGAAATCGAAAGAATCCTTCAAGAACTCCAATCCCGGATCCCTGACATGGAAGGATTAGCTGTTGTGTCACGGGAGGGTTTACCCCTTGCTAGCAAGTTGTTTACGACTACTGATGAAGATCGAATCTGCGCAATGACTGCCGCTAGTCTTTCGTTATCTGATCGAATAGTTTTCGAGTTAGAGCGAGGGATAATGGATCAGGTCATAATTACTGGATCTGAAGGGCTGGTGATTATCCGTGATGCGGGACAACATGCTGTATTAGTAGGAATTGCGAAGGTGAATGCAAAATTAGGGTTAGTTTTATTGGATATGAAACGGGCTGCACAGAAGCTTGCTGGATTGATTTGACGAATTAAATGGAGAAGACTTGGAATGATTTTCATCAAATCACTTCGCTCGAATCTCAAGGCAAGACCACTCAAGATTGTGATCCTTGGAGAAGGGGGAGTTGGAAAAACAACAATCGCAAAGACTTTTGTCAATAACACATTCTTTTCTGAAGCCAAACAAACCATCGCAGTCGAATTTCACTCTAAGATTTTTTCAATAGGCGTAGGTAGAGACGCTAAAATCCAGTTATGGGACCTCGGCGGACAGGAACAATTCAAAAACATGAAGATGGTTTTCAAGAGATTCTGTGAAGGCGCAGATGGAGCGCTGTTGTGTTTTGATCTTACTGACATTGGATCGTTATTCGCGCTTCCTGATTGGTTTGATTTTCTTGAGCCAAGTGTTTCTCGGTTCTTAATCGGGACAAAATATGACATTGCTACCATTGAAGAACGAAACATCCAACTGAAAGGTTTTCAACAAGAATTCGATTGTATTAACTCCTTTAAATGCACAGCAAAAGATGTTAAATCAGTAGAAGACATTTTTAGAGAAATAATAATAACAATTCGAGATTCAAAGGAAGGAGGCTACGGTAAATTCCTAGAACCAATGATTAGAAGGCAAAAATGGATGGATTTGGTTCCCTCTTACCATGAAGATTGATAGAAGATATTTTATTTCATCAGTCTTCTTTGTCCCGTAAGCACATGAAGGCCGATATTTTTTCGCTCACAAAGATAACGTACGTTATCGTCCTTGGAGCAAGCATCAACAATCTAGCTGCTGGGATGCTTGAACCTACAGTGGCACCCTATCTTGAAATCCTCGGTGCGAGCTCTCAAGAAATAGGTACTATACTTAGTGCTCGTTTTCTAGTTGTTGCGATTGCCTCTCTCCCTCTCGCATTATTCGCGTCTCAATTGGGCCTTAAACGCTTTTTGTACTTTTCAGCCATTGGGACTATCCTTGGGGGAATAATTCTCCTTTCTATCGAAGGGAAAACCGCCATCTTATGGTTTTATTTAGCTATTGGATTTGCTAGTGCTATTTTTAGCGGACCTGGAGTTGCAATTATTGCAGAGAATACTGGTACAAAACGTATTGCCGCATTCAGTCTTTTTTTTGCTACTTGGATGATTCCCACTGCCCTTGGAGCATTAATTTCGACCATTTGGTTTTGGGATGTATCTGAATATACTCCTGAAAATCTGGCAAGCATTTTTCCCTTGACCATGGGTGTGATGATAGGTGGGAGTGTGCTTTTCATTCTATTAATGCTTTTCACCAATCATAACACAGCTAAGAGTAGATCTGAAATAATAACTGTTAACTCTCAAGTCCCAATAAGAAATCAGTTTCAACTATTATTCAGTCCCGTTATTGCTTTACCCTTGACTTTATTAATATTTTCTGAATTTCTATCAGGGGCAGGAGCAGGATCCAGTCTTCCTTATTTAACTCCTTATTTAAAAAGCATAGGTGCCACGCCAGGACAATTATCAATATTAGTATTTGTAATGAATATCTTCATGGGTGTTGCAACACAGCTCTCTCCCATTCTATCGAGGTACTTTGGGGATATGCGGGTCTTCGCGGTCACTATGCTGTTGTCTGTGTCATGTTTGGTGGGAATTGTTTTTTCCACTAATCTGCTGATTTCGGCCTTATTTTTCATTCTACGAGGAACTTTCGCAAATATGAATGCCCCCATAACTTCGTCTCGAATGTTAACGTTCATTGAATCACGAGTACGGGCTACAGGAGTAGCAACTTCCTCCACCGTTCGATGGGCGGGCTGGTCTATATTCTCACCTGTTTCAGGCGGAATC
>CP070760.1:878334-881385 GCA_020348965.1 Candidatus Heimdallarchaeota archaeon
TCTGTTCCCACTGGAAAATCAAATTTAAACTCCAAAAATAGCCACGAAAATGGCATGATAGGTCACTCAAGCTAAGAAAACTAATCTATTCTCCGAATTCCATTTCTTCTTCTTTTTTACTCTTCCATTGTTTCGGATGCATTTCATTTCACTTCATCAAAACGATGTAATTGGTAGTATTGATCCACCATTTTTTCAATATCTACAATAGAACCACTAGTTGGCCCTTCCAGAAGGGGCTCCTTTCTAAACCTGTCTGGAAGCGTATCGTCCTGCCTTTTTAACCCAAATTTCTTGTTCAACTTATAATCTCTCTCTATTGCTTCAGCAAGAATTTTTCTCAAATAATCAGGAGTATAGTCTATTCCTGTACCATACGTTAGGAGGTTGGATGCATTCTCAAAATTGATAATATCCATACAAAGACCAATGTTTTTACACATGGTCATACAGTCTGTAAGGAGAGCTATTTTTTCAGAATAGGTGACTAATGCCGCTTTCCCTTCCTCTGCTAGTCTATCGGCCGCTTTTTCAGTACCGAACCTACGATTCGCTTCTTCCCATCTTTCAGTCAATTCGAAAAACGGTTCAGCTCTTAGGTGATCGCCGCCTCGGGAAGCAATTGCATATGTCAACCCATAGGCTTTCAATCCTCGAGGATCACCACAAATAATATCGAGTCCTTTCACTTGCATGACAAGTTTCCTGACTTCCTCATTAAATTTCTGTGAGAATTTGGTCGTTCCCTCTGCGAATTCATTACCAATCCCCTTACGGTACGTTATCATTTGGACAATTTCTCGAATCTTATCAACATCTCCCCAAGAAACTTCAATCCCTCCAACATCCTTTGGAGTGAGTAATCCCTTCTCCTGACATTCCATTAACCAACCAATCACTTCACAGGTGGAGAGAGAATCCAACCCTACCTGATTGAGATAGTAGTTCATTTCTAGGGCGAACTCTAGGTTTGATGCTCCTATACGAGTGGTAAAACCACAAAGTGTCTCATATTCAGGTCCTTCACTTTCAAAATCCCCACAGACATAATACCTCGAACAATGAAGATTACAATTGAAACAGCTTTTGTTCTTAACTTTATAATTCTCTGCGAGTCGTTCTCCAGAGACTTTATCTAGATAACTACACACCCCTTTCTGGAAATGATTTGTGGGAAGAATTCCAATCCCATTTAAATCAGTCATTAACATTGTAGTTCCGAGATTATACCGTTTATTGTACTCATTATGAGCGAATATTTCCTTTTTAATCTTAGTTACTTCCGATAGAAATGCCAGTGGTTCCGCTATTTCAACAGACTTATGTCCACAAACCGCGACAGCTTTTAGATTCTTTGAACCCATCACAGCTCCCATTCCCGTTCTTCCACTCGCACGATTTCCGCTAGAGATTACTGAGGCATAAGATACTTTGTTTTCTCCTGCAGGCCCAATAGCAGCAACCTGTATTGAAAAGTTGCGATTCTCCTCCCTTATTTTCCGAGTTACATCGACAACTAAATCATTTTTATAATGAGGACAATCCACAAATTTGATATCAGAGTCAGAAACCATCAAATACATTAAATTGGATGCTTTACCAGTAATAATAAATTGATCAAACCCTGTTAATTTCATCTCTGCCCCAAATTGTCCACCTGCAGCAGAATCACCAAGAATGCCTGTGAGTGGAGATTTTGCGGAAATGGTAAAATATGCTGAAGCTGGAAACATTGAGCCAGTTAGAGGCCCTATCCCAAAAAGCAGAATGTTATCTGGGTCAAGAGGATCAACGCCTGGATCTAATTCTTCGTATAACCTTTTGGAATTTGCTGCTCTGCCTCCTATTACATTCTTAATCCAATTTTTTTTAAGTTTTTCAACCTTGTTTCTTCTTTCGGTGAGATCGACTCGTAAGACATTACCACCGTAACCATACTCCATTATCGTTCCCTCCTCCATTCTTTCCTTACCGCTCTCCCCAATATCTCAATATACCTCAAACGTTTCTCGCTAGGATTCATTTTTCTTCCATCATTCACAAATTCAGCAAGAGAGGGTTTTTTGGATTCTGGAAAATACGTGATTACTCCCTCAGTACATGCTTCAACACATTTAGGAGAGCCGCCACACAGATCACATACATAAACAAATTTGTCAAATAATTCAATAGCACCTAGAGGACAGTTCCGTTCACATTTGCCACAGAGTGTACATAGCGTCGGAGAAATAATGATCTGCCCGTGATCCCCAATTGTCATAGCATTAGAAGGGCAATCCACACAAAATCTTTCTTGACACTGATGACATACAACTGGTCCATCTATACCCTTCTGAAACAATTGCACGACCTTTATTCTCGCCATATTCCGATTGACACGGCCGGTATGAAACATTGTGCAAGATGTTTCGCACATTCGACATCCCGTACACTTACTTATGTCAATTTGAATCACCAGAAATCAATTCCTAAAATACTCACCATTAATCATTTGAGGTTTCATCAAATAATTCGAGACGATATTGAACTAACCCTTTGGGATCTGGACACGAAAAGTGCTTGACTGTCTTCACCCAGTGATCGTTGTTCAGCTTGTCTTTCTCACTAAAAATGGGGAAAATTGGCATCATACTTTGTAATGCCCAAATACAGACATGCTTTCCCTCAGGAATTGTTAATTTCGACCCCTCAATGTAGAAACAATCCCCTATTAGCACGGGTAAATTACAATAGCCATTAATCCGTTCAACAGTCACTTTAATCTTTGTCATCTTTTAAACCAAATTCTCAACCTAATTCAGTCGGTCTCGGAAGAATGATGTATGATGGGTAATCAGATCCTACTAAAATTGTGTTATGAGCGATCTGTTGATTTAGATATTGGTAGGAATAGAGTTCTTGAGGGGCGCCAGTATTTGGATTGATCGCAAATCGTGGATAATTCGAACTAGAAACCGCTATCCGTATTCTATGCCCTTCATCAAACTGATAAGCAGTTGACCATAGATCAATAGTAACATTCACGGGTTCACCAGGATTTAAAAAAGGGGC
>CP070760.1:881485-884514 GCA_020348965.1 Candidatus Heimdallarchaeota archaeon
ACTATGAATGATTACTGTAATCGGCAGGGTTTAGACACTATTGCTGTAGGATCAATTCTTGGATTTATAATGGAAGCTAGAGAGAAGGGGATTATTACTGAGAAGGATTTAGACGGACTAGACATTTCTTGGGGAAATTCTCTTGATCTTCTTCCATTGATTGAAAAAATCACTAAATGTGAGGGCGTAGGGGATTTACTGGCGAATGGTATTGGTAAAGCAGCGGAGGAACTTGGTGCTGAGGAGTTTGCAATTCATATTAAAAACCAAGCTATTCCTGCTCATGATCCACGATTTTCAAAGACCCTAATAATTCCATATAAGTTAGATCCTTCCCCAGGACGTCATACACCGTTCATCGAACTTATGATTGATCTATCAAAATTCAATAAAATGTACCCGTCATTAGACAAGAAGAGAAAGATTCCAGATTATTATTGTTACCATCAGCTCACTTCTTCTGTTGGTCTATGTCAATTTGGATTATTAACTGGGAATTTTCCAGTCCTAGAATTTATAAATCTTGTAACGGGTCTAGATCTATCTGAAAAGGATCTCATCACAATAGGAGAAAGGATTCTTACCGTAAAACATCTTTTTAATATTCGTGAGGGTATTAATCCATTGGAATATCATCTACCTTCTAGAATTCTCAATAAAGCAGCTGATGGGCCGAATAAAAATGTTTCACTAATAGAAGAGGAAGATAAGATTCTCGAGGAGTTTCTCACGGCGATGAAGTGGGATTTACATACTACTGTACCTAATAATGATCACTTGAAAGAATTAGGATTAGAAGACCTCATCGGGAATAATTACTGAAAAAAGGAAAATGCTTTTAGAGATAGTTTAAAATTCCAATCCTGTTCAACCGATTTATTTGTGTGGATGAAAATGGCAGAACAAGACGCAATTGATGCACTTAATAAAATGTTGGAGAATTTCAACACAGAGAAAGCTCAGAAAACATTCAGAAAATGGACTAAAACAATGGCTTTTGAGTTTTCAGATCTAGGTAAGACATTTCATACTAATATCGATAAAGGAACTCCTAGTGAGGTAATGGAGGGCGAACCTGAAAAAGCTCACATTAAAATTACCACAGATTCTGCTACTTGGGCAGGTATCATGAAGGGGGATATATCGGGTATGAAAGCTTATACTTCGAAGAAATTAAAGGTTAAAGGGTCAATGCCTGATCTCTTAAAATTACAGAAACTTATGAAATAAACATTATAACGATTTGCAAGTATACGCATTTTCGAACTCCAATAATCTCTTCTTTCTATTGTATTTTACACTCATTTCGAAGACGGTTTAAGAATTGACTTCTGATCAAGAAATTAAGATAGAATTATGTCAAACAATGAAGGAGCTTTATGCAGAAGGAATACTCACTGACATCGGAGGTAATTTGAGTTTTCGGTCTGTTGATGACGATAACTTATTCTGGATCACTCCTTCGGGTTTAAAAAAGAATCTAGTTGAGCCAAAACATTTGATTCAAATGTCTTTAGATGGAGAGGTAGTCTCTGAAAATATGGATATGAATCCATCCGTCGAATGGCCAATGCACTTACGGATCTTTAAGGAAGATGAGGATTTCAAAGCAATTATTCATAGTCATGCCCCACTTGCAACGGCTTTATCGGTCCTAAAAACTCCTCCGGAGATTCCCCCCTTAACTGCTGAACTAGGATTCTTAGTTCCTGAAATAGTTATTGTTCCATATGAGCAATCGGGTACAGAAGAGCTCGGAGAGGCTGTGGCAGATATGTTATGGGATTCTAGCATTTTAATACTAGAGAATCATGGTGTCGTGGCAATTGGAGAGGCCTTTAGAGAGGCTGCAATGAAAACCCGCGCGTTAGAGGAATATTTGCGACTCTATTTGAATGCAAAACAATTCGGTGGAGATATACGAAAATTTCCTGGTTTTGAATAATAATAAAGGAGAAGAATCACTTGCCTGATTATTTTTTGACAATTGATGCTGGAACAAGTGGAGGAAAAGCTGTTGTCGGTAATGAAAATGGGAAAATTGTTGGCTATGCAAAATCAAAATGGAGTCATCTTTATCATGTTCCCGAAGATTTGGCACCATATGGACATGAATTTGATCCAGACCTTTTTTGGGATCTTATTATCAGTACTATAACAGACGCTGTGGGTTCAGCGCAGATTGACCCAAGAGACATCAAAGCAATTTCTGCGACTTCTCAGAGACAGGGGTGTGTGTTCCTTGACAAAAACGGAAAAGAACTCTATGCGGGGCCAAATAGAGATGTAAGAGGTTTGGAAATTGATACCGAGGAATACATGGACAATGATGAGATCTTTGATATAACTGGTCGCGGTCTTCCCTTTCTCTTTCCATTAGCACGCTTAATGTGGTTCCAAGAAAGTGAAGAAGAAACGTATGAAAAAATAAAACATCTTCTCACAATTGATGGATGGGTAAATTTTCGTTTAACTGGACAATTTGCGATCGATGATACAGGAGCAAGTGAGACACTCCTCTTTGATATTAGTAAGAAGAAATGGTCGGAAAAAATTCTTGAAGAATTTGAGATTTCCCACGAAATCCTTCCAAAAATCTTGGATTTTGGTGAGTTAATAGGTCCAGTTCTCCCTAGTCTCGCTGATCAACTGGGGTTAAAATCACAAACTCCTATTTTTATAGGGTGTGCCGATAGTCAAGCGTCTCTAATTGGTTGTGGGGCAATAAGAAAAGGTTCTTTGGGAGTAGTGGCGGGATCTACTATGCCAATTTATTTCGTCATTGATCGTCCAAGCTTGGATCCAGAGAGACGAGTATGGACCAACCCTTTTTTGGAGAAATGGGTCATAGAGTCTAATGCAGGAACCGCAGGAGACACTCATCAGTGGTTTGTTGAAGGTTTCTTAGAAAAACTTGGTGTGGAAAAACCTTACGAGAAATTTGAAGAGCTTGTTTTCTCTCAAGGTCCAGGAGCAAGAGGAATCCAGGCAGATGTAGGGCCACAGATTTTCAATGCTCAGAATATGTT
>CP070760.1:884614-887631 GCA_020348965.1 Candidatus Heimdallarchaeota archaeon
GTCGAAATTACGACTCCTGGTTGATTCGTTAAGACCTGTAATAACATAGGTTTGAGTCATGTCTTGTTTTAATCTTATGGGCACCAAAACAAATGGTTCATAATCTTTCCATGGGAGATTCTCAAGCATTGTTGCTATCTGTGATGAGTTTTGATAGTCGTTGAGGGTAATCTGCATATCCCATGCCTCATAAAACTGAAACTGCTTGTCAATTCCAGTTGTAAAACTTGTACCTGCTGTTGAACCGAAGAAAGAGATGGACATTGCCAAAACGATTCCGAAAATTATGAATAATGCTTTTCGTTTCTCTTGGAAGACCGATCGAATTGAAAATTTTGTCAATGGGGAGAGTGACTTAATTTTAGAAAACAGTCGTTCAAAATAAATTGGACGTCCTGGTTTGAACATTGCTTGAGGTCGGATTGCTTCGATTGGAGTCATTCGTAGAATTCTATGAGTAGCTAGGAGAGACCCTGTGGTCGTGAAGAAAAATATCAGACAAATAAATCCAACTGTAGGAACCAATAGGAGTATAGAAGAAATAGGGGTCACATTAGGTAATTTTTTTATTCCTACTAGTTCAATATAGAAATCTCCGAGACCAAAACCTGATATTAAACCTAGAGTTATCCCGACTGATCCCCCTATCAGACCCATTAACCAAGAATATACAATGGCACTTGTAGCAATTTCACGATTTGAAAACCCTAATGCTTTAAAAATACCGAAAGTAGTGATTTCTTCTTCAAGGATCCGCTTTAGAACTATGAATAGCATTATTCCAACGATAATTGCAAAAACAAATGATAAAATGAGTGCCATTCCTGAAAAAGTTGGTGCAATACTTAATAAGAAAGCATCCCGACCGCTATATTGAAGCACAGAATTGATTCCATACTCTTGACTCATCACAGTCAAGAATGCTTCTAAAAAACGATTACTCATGGATGGGTCATTGAAATAAAAGGCAATCTGATTAACCTGATTTGAGCTATTCATATGAGATTCCCAATCTTGTTGTTTAATCCAAATCACTGGGCCATCCCAAGAGCTTCCATAAAATTCAGTTACAATACCAGGCGAAAGCATAAATTCTGGTGAATCAACCATAGCGATGACTGTTAAATTCAATATCCCTGAAGGAGTGACTACTTTCAATCTGTCATTGATCTCCCAACCTTGAAGCTCAGCTGTCACCTTCTCAACAACGGCAACATTAGGATCAGTTGAATTATGGAGAGTATTGATGTAAGGTTCATGATAATATAACTTATCAACAAGTAATTCTTCATTTCTAACAGCATATAAATGTGCATTAACCAGAGACTCAGTTCCAGACTTAGTAACTTGTAGTTCATGAAAATCTCGAAATTCAAACTCAAAATCGATATTTAGTTCTACTTTGACTTGAGTAATTAGTAATGTCAGGTTAGATTTATCCATTTGCTCTGTCGTTACCAAAAGATGGTGATATCGATAGCCGACCCAAGAGGTATTCTCGACTTCAAGCCAATTGAAATATAATGCAGAGTAAAGGATAGTAACAATGCCGCCAATGGTGATGACTAGGATGATTGGGATAGATCGGAGCTTCTTGCTTTTTATATCCCGCCAGGCTTTACGAATGAACAGTTTCATGTCATCACCCGTTTGAATCAATAGGAGGGGCTACCGTGAGTTCTTCCCAGAACTCTTTTTCTTTAGCTGGATCATATTTTGAGGTTCCAAAGATCCTTCCATCACGAAGGTAAATAACTCGATCAGCAAGAGTAGAGATCCCCACATTGTGAGTCACAAGGATTATTGTTACTTTATGATTCTCATTCACCCGCTGAAGTAACTTCAAAATTTTGCCCGTTGTTTCACTATCAATATTTCCTGTGGGCTCATCAGCTAACAATATCCTCGGTTTTTTAGCTAATGCTCTTGCAATGGCTACACGCTGTTGTTCACCACCACTTAGTTGTGCTGGAAACTTGTTAACTTTATCTCCTAAACCTACTTCTTCTAGTAACTCTTTCGTAATTTTACGTGCCTCATCTGAGGGATTAGTGAGCTTAGCCGCTAGTTCCACGTTCTCAAATGCTGTTAGGGACGCAACTAGGTTATAGAACTGGAAAATAAACCCAACATTAAGTCGGCGGTACTTCGTTAAGTTCTTTTCATCGAGAGAAGTGAGATCAGTTTGTTCTCCATTTCTATCAAAAAATATGTTCCCTGTCGTTGGACGATCAATCCCTCCGAGAATATTAAGTAAAGTAGTTTTTCCAGAACCAGATGGCCCTAAAATAGCAATGAATTGCCCCTGTTCAATGTTAAGGCTAATTCCTGCTACAGCAGGGACAATTAATTCACCCATTTTATAATCTTTAGTTAAATCTTCTACCCGTAAGGTCATTACTTACACCAAGTCAGATGAGACGAGAAACTGATTTAAAATGTTCAGGTAAATGAAATTTTTTTACCTTTGTTTTCTTATACTCCCACTTGGCGTGATCATATATTATCGCTTTCGATAATATATCATCACAAACCACCCTAACTGTAAAAAAACTCCAGTTATAAGAGAACTCCATCCAGAAAAGATCAGTAATTCAGTATTAATTAGCTCTCCAAACAGGATAATCAATATCCCACCAATAATAACAAAAATTGGGGGATTCCGAGCAATTAAATGATAAATAGCATCTATATCAGCTTCTGACATTAGTTTTTCCTCATGTTGGATTTTTCAATCGATCAGGTAAATTCTGCCAAATGTCCTTATTTTCTCTAACTAGGAATTCGACGGCATCAGAAAACGTATAAGCAGGCTTATTACTTTCTATTTTCAAACGATTCAATATTTTATGAGCATCAGGCCTTAATAAGATCGTTTTAGGTTTTTCATGGAATATGCGAGAATCCCCCTCGTCTTCAGGAGTTTTTGACTTAATCCTATGCCTTTCTTCATCGAAAGTCATTAGTGCTTTTTCAAGACTTTTAGACGGATTTTTTATCTTATTGTTCATTAAGAT
>CP070760.1:887731-890727 GCA_020348965.1 Candidatus Heimdallarchaeota archaeon
TGAGAGACAATCAATACGGGTTGTTGATTTCGTTCATTATAAATAAAATTAACTGCAGCAAGTAGATCCTCATGAGCTAATCCTTTAATATTACCAGAGATTGCGTTACTGAGGTTTAACGCCCAACAATCCAGTTGTTGTTCCTTGAAATAATTTCCAAGAGAGTTTTTATATGCAAACCACACTCCTGCATTGGATCCAAATCCATGTATAAATAGTACAGGAGAACCAGACGAATCTAGTGTTCTATGGTGAAGCTTTGCCAGTCCCTGCTGGGTATCAATTTCATAAATAGCTTGAGTAATTGAAATAATGAATCCCTCAGTTTTAAACAAGATGTTAAGCTAAACTCATAATAAACTTTGTTATTTGTAGTTGAGATTTATTGGGAAGAGACCTATAAGAGGCTTGGTAAGACCTTTATATCCTAGTTCAGCCTTAGTCAGCTTCTTTCAATAACTTTTTTACGAGTCGAAGAGGTTCAGGTATTCTATAGACAAGAAGTGCTAATATTATATCGAGAGTAGTTTCTAAGGATATTTTATGACCGATTGATACAAATATTCCTCGTTTATTTCCAATTTTTTTGATAAAATAGGCAATAAGAAGTGTTTTGTCATACACGGGGAAAATATTATAGTTAAATCCCTCTTTATAAAGCGAATGAGAAAAGTCAATCTCCCCCCATAATGAACTCTTAGTAATTCCAATTGTTGGTATGTCAAGGTCCACTCCTATTTCGCATGCCAAACCAAAATAGCGGGGATGCTGTTTTCCCGCACCCTCAACTAATAATAAGTCGACGTCTTGAAAGTGGTGAATGACATCAAGAAGAACCTGCTTATTTCGTAAACTTAGAAAAGTGCTCATATAGGGAGAAGGAACAGAGATGAACTCCCCTAACCAGCAATCTGATTGCTGATGTGATTCGAGATCAAAAAGGATGCCGCCCGCTCGAATTTGTTGATTTCTTTGATGTACCGCCACTGCCAACATTAATTTTGGATGTTTACAACAATTATTTTCGATAACTAATGGGGCTCTTTCAATTTGAGACCTTTCTAATTCCTTAAGGGTGAGGGACAGTTATTCACCGCCTCCTACTGGTAAGACATATACTTTTGTCAAGAACTTAGATGATGAGAAGAACTGGGAGTAAGAAAAAAATTGTGAAGAAGGGCACAACGCCCTTTCACGGAGTAGAAAAAGGGGGAGGTAGGGGAAGGGAGCTGAATCTACCAGGAACAATGATCGAGGATTGCATCATTAGGACAAACGCCATCACAGGCGGCACATTCGGAGCAATCGCCGATATTCGGGACGGTAACCTTACCACTCACTATTTCATAGACGTCCTCTGGACAGACATCTACACATTCGCCTGCCCCAGTACAGAGATCGAGATCAATATCGACCCAAAGGTCTCCTTCTTCAAAACGCTGTTTAGCCATAGAATTTATCTCCAATTCTCTTTTTAAGACATTTGATGATTCTTAATAACTGAATGCTGTTTTAAGGTACTTCAATAAATAACTTTTCTTCAATAATCTATCTCATTAGTCTGCTTTTTTTCGAAATTATTAGCATTTTTCTTTTTTTTTTCAACCCAAAAAGCCCAATTAAGTAGGTCTGATCCTCTATGGTGAAAGATAAAGAAGCTAATCATCTGAAAAATGAAACAAGTCCTTATCTTCAACAACACATGTATAATCCAGTGGAATGGTATCCTTGGGAAGAAGGTTTAGCCAAAGCTAAAGAAACAAATAAACCCCTGCTTATTTCAATAGGTTATGCAGCCTGTCATTGGTGTCATGTTATGGAGGAAGAATCCTTCAAAGATCTAGAGACAGCAGAGCTAATGAATGAGCATTTTATCAATATCAAAATAGACCGAGAAGAGCGTCCTGATTTAGATTCATTGTATCAGAAAGCGGTTTCTCTGTTGACTAGGAGAGCTGGAGGTTGGCCACTTACTGTATTTGCGACTCCGACTGGTGATGTATTTACAGGAGGAACCTATTTCCCTAAAAAAGCCACCCATGGTCTACCAAGTTTTAAACAAGTTATCAAATATGTTGCAAAAGAATATCAAAAGAATTCCAACCAAATTCAAGATCTAACCCAACAGGTGCTATCACATTTAAGAGAACAGTCTTCTGTAACACCTTCCAATGATACTTCTAATTTGAGCGATATCCTCGATTCCTCATTGATTCAATTAAGAGAACAGATCGATGATATTTTTGGTGGATTCGGGTTCCAACCGAAGTTTCCTCAGGTGAGTGACTTACGCTTCTTACTGCTTTCTTATTACCGTCGTCAAAAAAATCGAGAATTACTGAAACCCATTACACTCACTCTCGATAATATGGCCATGGGGGGGATCTATGATCATTTAGGATACGGATTTCACAGGTACTCGGTTGATCGGAAATGGCTCGTACCACACTTCGAAAAGATGCTCTATGATAACGCACAGCTCATTCTGCTATACTTAGAGGCATATCAAGCGACCAAACGGGAGCGTTACGCTGAAATTGCTCACGAAATCATAGAATACCTTCAACGCGAAATGGTTGATTCTGATTATGGTGGTTTTTACTCCTCCCAAGATGCTGACTCAGAAGGGATTGAGGGAAAATTTTTTGTTTGGACACCTAATGAAATTCAAACCATATTGGGTGATGAGGTTGGAGAAAAATTTACCAGATATTACGGAGTAACAAAGGATGGTAACTTTGAGTATGGCTATTCTGTTCTTCATGAAACAGCAGAACTAGCGAAAGATAAAGAAAAAGACACTACCTGGGAGGAGATCAAACAGTTAAAACGTAGGCTGTTCTTGCATCGTGAAAAACGTGAAAAGCCTTTTCTGAATGACAACATAATTGTTGCTTGGAATGCCTTGACCATCCATGCGTTAACACGAGCATCTTTTGTACTCGATGAACCAGATTATATAACTATGGCTGAAAAAGCAGCTAGTTTTATATTAA
>CP070760.1:890827-893808 GCA_020348965.1 Candidatus Heimdallarchaeota archaeon
GGTTCGTTGGTATAAGGTAATTCAAGGAGACTTTCTGGTACAGGTAAAAGATGTAAATCTGAATTCTCCAATGTAGTAAATCCTGCAACCGAACTGCCATCAATATTGATACCTTCAGCGAAAACAGGATCCTGGGTCGCGGTACTAATTTCTTTTACTGAGATTGGAACATTCATAGCCTTCAATGTTCCGTTAATGTCCACAAACCGGATTTCAAGCATAGAAAACATTATAATCCCTTAAACAAAGAGGCTTAGTTATCTACATAAAAATGCTTCAACCAAAAGTCACAGATAGTACTATTAATACGCTTTTGAATTATACTAGATTATGATATCAGTTATTCATTGTCATTCCGCCGTAAAAAATCACGAATCTCCCTATAACCAATAGTTTTCAGGTTATTTTTATCAACACACTCTTTTAATTTCGGATCAGTAAAAGCTCTATAGTCCTGATCCCTCCATGCGGCCGAATCAGGGGTGATAGCCTTCAGTTCTGGACTCATTTTGGCAGAATGAAATAGGAGGTGAGTAAGACCAGGTTTGATTTCGGTTACCCGATCGCAATAATATTTTGTTTTGTCTGGTTGCTCGCCTCCTGTATCAATAATAATTTGATCAAGGAGGGGGATACCACTAGCTTCTAATTGGGGGAGCATCCCAATATATGCATCAGCATACTCGCCATATCCCATTGCATTCAGCTCTTCTCGTGTTAATCTTGGTAAAAAAGCTGGTATGTTGAATTTCTGAGCAAGTATAACATAGGAAAAAATGAATTTAGGATCCAGAACAGTACCCATATGAGTATCAATATGGGTCACATCAATCCCATTTGCTAATGCAACTTCGATCTGTGTACGCATCTCAATCTCGGCTGCTTCTGGAGTTACATGAGTTATTGCCTCTTCTGAAGTCCGCCATAGACATTTTTCGGCATCCAACAACCCTGAATCTGGATTGACACTGCTAAGAGCTCGCCATCGATATACATCATATTCGGAAGTGAGAGTTAAATGAACACCAACATCATATTGAGAATTTTCTCGACATATAGCTGCTGTTTCTAAGAACCAGGGAGACGGTACGATCACTGAACCGCAACTAGCAATCCCATAATCTAAACACTCAAAAGAAGCTAGATTTGAAGCATGGGAAAAACCCATGTCATCTATATGAAAAATTACCACTTTATCAGTTGCTTCAAAACCAAGTCGCTCAATGAAACTTTGGTCTGCCATTTTTTAATCCTTCATTGAATGTTTGAGCTATTAAACTGAAATAAAGTCATGGATGCAGTTATTCACCTTTTCAGGTGCTTCTTGAAAAACAAAATGACCAGTATCTGGTATTAATTCAAGCTGCGAATTTGCTAAATGTGTATGCAGATAAGTAGAAAACTTTACGGGAGTCATCTTGTCATCTTGTCCACAAATAATTAATGTGGATATTTGGATTTTTCCAAGCTCTGTTCTTATGTCGAATTGACGACAAGCTTCAAAATCGTGTGTCAGAATTTGAGCCCCATTATGTCTCAGGATCTTTTCATTCTCTCGTTTGATCTGTAGTGTAGCCTTCTTACCATATGAATATTCTCCCATTAACCGTAAGGCTTCTTTAAAATCGTTCTCTATTAACTCAAAGAATATTGGCGCCACGTTCAGTTTTGCTCCTGTACCAATAAGGACAAGATTATCAATCATGCTAGGAGAGTATTCTAAGAGTACTTGGAGTGCAATGGCTCCTCCCATAGAATGACCAATCAAGGTGAGCTTCGATAATTTGATGTAATCAAGTAATCTGATAATTACATTAGAATAGTCCTTTATACTCACAGAATCAGGAAGCTGACTTTCTCCGTGGCCAGGAAGACTCGGAATGACAAGTCCAAAACCCAAACTCTGAAAATAATCCTTCTGTCTCTTCCACTGCCGTTTATCACCACCGGCTCCATGTATAAATACTATTGTAGGAAAATCACTATTGGCAGCAGGGTTATAATCATAGTCTATTTCTGTATCCATTTTCATGTCTATCCATGTCCTTGTCACGAGGATTCTTGGAAATCACTTCGACCCTTCCATTGATCCAATCGCCAACTCGCTCTTCTTTTTTCTAAGAAAGCTTCCAATCCTTCTCTGCCTTCAGAGGTTGTTCGAATTTCTGCAATTGAATTAATACAGTACTTTCGTAGCTCTTCAAAATCCGTATTTCTATTCTTATCAATCAATGTTTTTATCTGAATCATTGCTGCTGGGCTACTAGAAAACAGCTGATCAATAATATCCGCAACTTTCTGGTTTAATTCTTGTGTATTTGTTGCTATTTCGTGAATCAATCCCATTTGTTTAGCATCGTAGGCTTCAAATCGTTCACCAGTTAAAAAATAACGTGATGCATTTGCTCCAATTTTCAACATCACATAAGGACTTATTACGGCTGGCAATATCCCCAAATTAACCTCAGAAAAAGCAAATTTAGCAGATTCGATTGCAATAACGATATCACATACCGCTATCAGTCCAACACCTCCTCCAAATGCTGCTCCATTGATTTTACCAATGACTGGTTTTGGACAGTTGTAGATAGTGTTGAATAAGCCCTCTAAACGAACCGCATCCTCATGATTCTCTTCATACGTAAAGTCCCTACTTGCTTTCATATATTTTATATCAGCACCAGCAGAGAATGATTTTCCTGCTCCAGTTAAGACAATTGCTCTGATAGAAGCATCTTTTCCTAACTCTCCAAAAACAGAGGTTAGCTCGAAAATCATTGTAGGATTAAACGCGTTGTGGACATCTCCCCGATTTAGGGTTACAATTGCGACCCTGTCTACTTTATTAATGAGTATAGTCTCAAAACTTTCCATCGTGACACCTTCTTAGAAAAACAATTACTACATTCTGAAAACGCCGAAATCTGTGTCAGGAATGGGTGCATTCAGTGCAGCAGAGATGCACAAAGCTAACACAATCC
>CP070760.1:893908-896879 GCA_020348965.1 Candidatus Heimdallarchaeota archaeon
CGGGTATTGGTTTTTGATAAGGGAAGGATAGTTGCAGATGGTTCTCACGATGAATTAATTCAGACATCCCGAATATATCGGCGGTTATATGAGAAGAACTATGAATTACCTCCTTTTGAAACGGAATCAACGGTGGTTCAAGCAATATGATTTCCGATAGTTCTCAGACTAAGGAGGAAATGCTAGCTGAGAAAATTCTCTGGAGTCAGCTTTGGGAATGGTTAAAGCCAGACAAATTTTTGCTAATATTGTTGATTGGAATCATGGCAATCAATGTGGGGATCGCTGTGTTTGGGCCCCTTCTTCTTCAGGCAACAATTGATCTACTGGAGAATACATCTCCTTTGAGTGATATACAAAGAACAGTACTCTTGTTGACTGGGATTTATGCTCTGTCTTTGGTTCTAAAGGTTTTTACCTACATGATTCAGGGATTATTCGTTGCTGAGATAAATCCACGATTTATCCATCGAGTCAGACGTGATGCTTATGGAAAGATTATTAGGAACCAGGTGCGGTTTTTTGATCATTTTGAAGTCGGAAGGATTGTTTCAAGAGTCACAAATGACTCTAATGAGCTTTTGGATTCAGGAAGACGCTTTGCGGAAGCATTTTCCCAATTAATTATATTCATTGTCGTATTTATTATTATGCTATATTTTAGCCCAATTCTAACGGTCGCTGCTACTTTCATTGCCCCATTTTTATTCATTTCAATCTTACTTCTACGGAAAATTCAGAGAAAAATAGCCGATCGATGGAGACGAAACATATCTGGAGTTAATGCTCGTTTTGGAGAAGTGATGGGATCCATTGCAATTAGTAAATCATTTGGAAGGGAAGAAGAAAACTTTAAGGAATTTAATGAGCTAAATGAAAAGACCTATCAAGCAGCAAAAAAAAGGGGTATGGCTATTTTCGCTATCCCTCCAATGGATGATTTTCTGAGGACGTTCGGACTAATAATATTATTGTATGTAGCTGCAATCCAAGTAGTAAATGCTGGAGAATCCGTTGCTATCGTCTATCTGTTCATTTTGTTACATACCTATCTATATGAACCTATAGGAATTATTGCGTGGAATTACAACCGTTTTCAGAGCAGTTTCGCCGCTCTTGAACGAATAATCAAAATTATGGCAACCGAAGATACTAGCGAGGATGTGGGGGGTGAGCTGTCTGCAGAGAGCATTAATGGGGATATCTCATTCCAACAACTAAATTTCGGATATTTAGAGAACATTCCTGTTCTGGAGGACATATCATTCAATATCGAAGCAGGAGAAACCATTGCTATCGTCGGTCATACAGGAGCAGGGAAATCTACGCTTTTCTCGCTTCTGATGCGATTTTATGAATATACTAAAGGAGAGATCCTAATTGATGGACATTCTATTCGAGACTATAACCTTCAGAGCTTACGAAATTCGATTGGGTATGTTGCTCAAGATGTTTTGTTATTTAACGGATCAATTAAAGATAATATGAAAATTGCCAAGCCTAACGCGACAGAGGAAGAAATTTGGACTGCAATTGATACTGTTCAGGCCCGAGAATTTATAGAAACTCTCCCCAATGGGTTGGACACGCTGATTATTGAAGGAGGGAAAAACATTTCACAGGGACAACAACAGATGTTGTCTCTTGCTAGAGCATTGTTGTCAGATCCAAGAATTTTACTTCTGGATGAATTTACTGCATCGTTGGACATGTACACGGAAAGTAAAATTCAAGAAGCCATTAGAACACTCCTTCAAAATCGGACTAGTATCGTTATTGCCCACAGGCTAACTACCATTCTAAGAGCGGACAAGATCTTTGTGTTGGAATCTGGAAAGCTAATTGAGCATGGAACCCATGAAGATCTAATCACAAAAAAAGGGAAGTATGCAGAGATTTACACCAAATATTTTGCTTTTCAATTCACAGGCCTGACCCCCTTATTGACAGCCGTAGTAGATTAAGAACTAAAAGATGAATAACATTGTAAACGACATATTTTTAGGGTTTCATCTTTGTAGAGGGGTGGGTCTACGTTTTTGGGACTTCAACCTCAAGATTGTATGCCCTTTTAGCTAGTTTTTAAACCTGCATAGATACACAATACATAGATACACTATATATAACTGAACAGGTACGCTCTCAAATCAACTCATATACGCAGATTCACTGACATTAGTAAGAAGATCGCCATTAATAACTATGGATTGAATGATGCATGCGTACAGACAAGCGTAAGGACACCATTGAACCACGCAAGAAATCAACAATCGTAAAGCATTGGGAACGAGATCTCAGGCGCGGTTTGCTTCAACTGATGATCCTTATATTAATTCGATTACAATCCCTACCCAGTTCGGGTAACGAAAAAGAAAAAGAAAGTCATGCTCATGGATACGGTCTTATTAAGGTCATTAGAGATAGTGGTATTCCGTTGAAAGCAGGAACTATTTACCCATTATTGAAAAGGATGGAAGATGATGGATTGATATCATCAATTCCAGCTACAGGCATAGATTCTGCCATTGTTGCTCGTAAAATCTATACCATCACTGACATCGGAGAAGAGATGATTGAGGAGATGATGGACACCTACTCTCCCTATCATGAATCTATAAAGAAGTGGTACCAAGTAATTAAAAATCAAAGAGGGTAAACTTGAATGAAAACATTCGATGTTGATGCTAAGCATTTGATTAGAACCTATATTGATAGTATTGAAGAGTATGCCCGTCAACATACTAATTTGCACCCCAATGAAATTGACGGATTACTTAATGAGATTAATGATTTTGTATACCTGAGAAGTGGAGAGTTGACAGCAGGGGAACGAGTACATTATAATGATGTACTTAAGGCGATTGAGGAATGTGGTTCTCCCAGTGAAATCTGTGAAGATTATTCACAGAAAGATGAGCAAGGATATCAAGGCCGATTTTTGCCCAAAAGTCTTGACATTGAGTCTGAAAAA
>CP070760.1:896979-899920 GCA_020348965.1 Candidatus Heimdallarchaeota archaeon
TTAGGGCATACAATGACGCGTGTCAAGTTTTGTCTCAATTATCAGACATCAATGAGAGAAATTTGGGAAACTACACCTTTATTCAAGCCATTGATGGGTTGTATCCTGAAAAAACACTGTATCAGACTTATATAACGCAGCTCATTGCTAATACTTACCTCTATCATCCTATTTCCAGGAATGAACTATTCCAATTAGTCCGATCCAATTTAGGGGAATCTAAGAAGCTTGAGAAAGAGTTAAGTACAATCCTTGCTTCTCATAGCGATATTTTTCATATTATTTATCAAAAACAGCAAAAAAAAGATATGTTTATTCGGCCTCGGTTGCCTTTGAGGCTCTTTGTGCAGAATCGCTCGAGGTATCTCGAATCTTTATTTTTTTACTACCAAGATCTCCTTGAAGAGATAGCAGATCTCATGTCAAGCGATTATAATTCCATTACTCCTCATGAATCTCTTCAATATCCTTCAGAAATTAAACGTAGATTAAACAGATGCTTGAATCACTATTCAACTATCCGTATTATTGATAATTCCATTTATAAGCAAAGAACTGAGACAAAAAATGCAATGGAACTCCTTTTAGAGAACAACAACTTTTCTCCGGCTCATAAAGTCTTGGTACTTACTAAGAGCAAGATTCAAATTCCAAAAAATATTAATTCTTCTCAAATCATTGCTCATCCCCTTGATGAAGAGATCAGTAGAGATTATACGACTCGTGATTTCATTATCTTTGAGAACCATGGGTGTTTGGTATTTCCGTCTTATCCCAGCGATCCCTACTATAATATATCTCCTCATTTCACATCAACCATTCTAGACACATTCAATTCGATTTGGAGGCAAAAAAGTGTTATCTGATTTTTTAAGGTTGATTAAAGGATTTGTACTCGTCATTGGGCCTCGTGAGGCGGGGAAAACCAGTATTCTTCGCCGACTTGTGACTGGAAAATTCGAGGAGCAGGAACCGACAATAGGGTTTCGGGAAGAACAGATTAAAAGATTACGAATCCTTGAGATTGGCGGGCATCATAATTTCAAAGATTATTGGAAGGTTGCGTTAGAGCGGGATCCACTACATACTTTCTATGTGATTGATGTAACTCATGAAACCGAATTCAACGAGTATCTTCAGTTTTTAAATGAAAATCAAGACTCTGCGGAGAAGACAACTTTAATCGCGAATAAAACTGATTTGACTGCTGAAGTTCCCTTACATCTTCATGAAATGAAATCGGTGATTTATTCTAGCGCAAAAAATGGAGAAGGGATGTTTGATATATTAGAGTCCATTGCAAGACTCCAAAAAGAAAAATAATTTCAAGTTGTTGGTTTTCTCGTTGTTTTCGATGTTTTAATAATTAGCTTTTGAAGATCTGTCTCTATTTGGGTTATCCAGCTCTGTGTTATCTTCGATACATCTTTCACCTCCACAGATTGAAGATATGTTTTAATTATCTTTTTTTGTGCTAAAATTATTGCATCAAATTGTCTCTCATAAAAAACCAACAATATTGCGGGACTTATTCCTCCTTTTCTAACAATTCTTGTATCTTCAGCCGATTCATCTTTCACTCGAAAGGCAAATGAGAGAAAATGCCATTCTATTTCGGAGTCTTTCGAAATGGAAGTTTGAGGAAATGGGCCATAAATATCCTCAATTTCTCCATGCTGATATAATACTGCACTATATTCTATCATTGAGAGGAGTTCTTGGTCATTGAATGGGCACCCTTCACTCTTCTCTTGGATTGTTATTCCCTCATCTGTCAGTGTTCCTAAGCACACTATGAACGATGTCGTAGGCAACTCCTGTCGAAGAAAATATTTTTTTTGCCACACAACAATTCCTACGGTAATGATTGTAATGACTGTAATAATTATTAACAACAGAATAGGGCCTGGAGGGGGAGGAGGGGGTGGAATGTAGGCATTATTGATTGTGAAAATCTCAGAGGTGGCTTCTGATACAGCATTCCCTGAACACGTTGAATTGATCTTGATCTTATAGTTTGCCCCATTCTCCAAAACGGTAGTATTCCAAAGATATTCAGTAGTTGTTAGTCCTGAGGTAATTAGAATCCATTCTTCCCCCCCGTCTGGAGAATAATATACTGAATAGCTAATTTGGTGTTCCCACCAGGAATCGCTCCCTGGTGTCCATTCAATTCTGATTTCTTTCGCAACAATTTCCTCCTTCGCTGGAGTCAAAATGGTGGGTGCTGTGAGTTGATGGGGAGGTGCGGGAGATGTTAATGGATAGGGATCCTCATTTTTCCATGTAGAAAAGGCATCAATTTGATAAGCTTTATCCACAATTTCATTATGATCAGTATCAGGAGTTGTCTTTTCATCCCAATAGTTGTATTTAAACTCATTTCCTGCCCCACCATCAAAAGCTTGAGAGGTTCCACCAATCAAATTGTTTTCGAAATTATTCCATTCTATTAAGTTGTTGGCAGAACCTATCAGGTAGATAGCATAATTCTCGTTCTTAGAAAAGAAATTGCCGTTAACGATATTATTTCCAGAGCCTAGAATGTAAATTCCATTGTAATTATTAGTTATTGTGTTATCAGAGAGCTTACAACTCCCTGATTCGTGAAGTACAATTCCATATTCTCCTTGGTTATCAGAGACATTGTTGTCATATAGTATGCAGCTTCCAGAGTTGTTAAGACAGACACCATACCCCCTGTTCTTGGTGACAATGTTACCTGAAAGTGTGTTGCTCTTAGAATCAAGTAATTCAATACCACATTCTCCCTGATTGCTAGAAACATTATTTTCAGTTAAAAAACAATTTTCAGAATGTTGGAGCCATACTCCACGGTGGGTGTTATTTACAACAATATTATCTCTAAGAGAATTCTCTCCAGAATCTTCAAGAAAAATTCCTACTTCTTTATTTTTAATGATGAAATTATTGTATAAAT
>CP070760.1:900020-902949 GCA_020348965.1 Candidatus Heimdallarchaeota archaeon
GCTGTTACTTCTAGAGCTTCCATCTTTTCCGTCGCAATTTGTTCGAATATATCTTGTGCTTGAACCTTATCCTTTAGGCGTGAGCTACGTTTTAACAGCATCCCTTTTGCTACACGAGACATTTGATTCATTAATTTTACTTGGTACTTTTTACTCAGACCCTCTAGCCGACTGATGTGGGCTTTCATATGATTGAGCGAATCTGTGTCAATGGTGAGCTTTATTACTTGGTAAAGACTCCAAGCCATGGCTAGATAGTCATCAATTTCCTCACAAATCAATATGCTTTGAGTATAATAACCACATGCAGAATCAAATTTTGTTTGAGCTTGATGCACAAGGCCTATATTCGAAAGGGTCCAAATAAGAATCCAAGGATATTGTTTTTCGCGAGAAATTTCCATACTTCTGTTGAGAGATTCAAGGGCTAAATAGAGCTCCCCTCGGATATGATAATTCCATCCTAAATTGTTTAAAACAAAGGCAAGATTTTCAGTATTCCCAATTCTTTCAGAAATAAGTAAGCTTCGCTGTAGATATTTAAAAGCGCGAATTAAATCACCTTGCCAAGTGAACATGTTACCTAAGTACCCTAGAGTAACAGCAATTCCATGGTCACACCCAATTGTTTCTAAAATAGTAAGACTCTCTGTTAAATACCTAAACCCTGCGTCGAATTTACTACGGTAATGAAAGAGTATCGTGCCCATTCTTATTTGAATATTCGAGATATCTCGTTGAAAATTTAATTTCTTATATTGACTCAAGCTTTTCCTTAGATACTTGATTTCCTTTCCCCAGTTACCCCTGATTCCATACGCAAGAGCAATACTTTGGAGAACATCTGCGATACCAACAATATTTTGACACTTTTCAAATAGTCGTAAGCTTTTTTTCAAGCAACGATGAGAAAGTTCTAATTTCTTTTCTGTTCGGTGAATAATTCCTTTGCAGCGAAGAAACCATGCTTCTCTTAGCATATAATCATGAGTAGTTTTGTCAGTGATCCTATCGAGATATTTTTCACTTTGATTTACTAGCTCAATATACCCAGGGAGATTTTCGGGCAAAATTTCGGAATAGGTATTGGGGTGTCTTAAAGCTTCAGCCCCAATGAAATTTCCCAATTGTCTCCAAACCTCTGCCTTTAGGATTATTGCATCGAAGATAGTAATTGCATTTCCAGTTTTCTCAGCAAGGAGTAGAGCTTCATCAGCATATTGTTGGGAGAAAGCGGTATTGCCTTCCAGTAACGAGATATAAACCTTAAGAAGGATGATAGAGATTCGAGATTGATCCGAAATATCTTGGGTTTTTTTAAAACCTTTTATTGACTTTTGTACGTCGAGAATGTTCCCTTGTTGCACAATATTTTCTAACTCTAAGAGCTCGTCGGAGATAAAAGGGAACATAACGTCAAAATCCTAAGCTGATGTGTTAGTTGGATAAGATTTGATTGTTTGAGGTCTAATTTTTGCTTATAAATAAAATTTCAGTTATGAAAAACGATTCCTCCTGAGTATTACAAAATAAAAAATCTTTAAAAACCGGATTCAAGTGATTTACACCAATCTATTAAGTCCAATTGAGTTCAACCATGAATATTCATTGGAGTAATAAGGGTAAAATAGGTTAGACCCGACTCTCAATCGGAGTAAGCTAAGAGAGATATTCCGATTTAATGATCAGAAGTCGTAATCGGAGCAAACCGAAAGATAATGACTGTGGATATTATCGGTTTTATAGTTGCTTTATTTATCGCCCTCATACTTGTACTTTTGAATGGCTTTTTTGTTGCAGCTGAATTTGCTTTAGTAAGTGTTCGACCGTCAAGGGTAGAGGAGCTTGTACGAAAAACAGGGAGTCGAAGGGCAAAAGCAGTTCAAGTGGCCATACGAAATCAAGATGAAGTGATTAGTGCAACTCAATTAGGGATTACAATGGCGAGTCTCGCTCTTGGATTTTTAGCTGGAAGCTCTATCGAACCCGTAATCGAAGAGCTTTTTACAGAATGGGGGATTCTGGCACTCTTAGGTGGCCTCTCTGCTGGAGCCTTATTGGCATTCGCTATCACAACATATATGCATGTCGTTCTTGGAGAACTAGCTCCAAAAAGTGTTGCACTTCAATATCCTGAACCTACAAGTCTATGGGTAGCAAGACCCCTTCATTGGTTTGCAGTCCTCTTTAAACCTGTCATTTGGTTTTTTAACCAAACAGGTTGGTTAGTTTTAGCAATATTCGGTATCAAACCAATCGTCGGTGGTCACAGAAGTGTTCACTCGGAAGCTGAACTGAAATTACTCATTTCACAATCCGAAAAGGCTGGTATTCTTGAAGAAAGTGAGACTGCTATCCTGAAGCGAACCTTCGACTTGCCAGACACTCAAGTTAGAATGATAATGACACCCCGACCTGATATGTCAACAGTTACGATTACAGACGACTTTAGTGACATTCTAAAGACAGTCACAACTTCTGGTCATTCACGTTTCCCTGTCTTTGATGAAAATCATGAGAAGATAATTGGTTTTCTATATGCAAAGGATTTATTAGATTATATTATACTCCTAGACAAATCGAATGGTGATTTGAAGGAGGCAAAATTTAATATCTCCGAGTTGTTAAGAGAAGCGGATTATGTACCAGAAACAATGCGAGCAGATTTGATACTGGAGGACTTCAAGACTAATAGACGTCATTCTGCAGTTGTTGTTGATGAATTTGGGGAAGTGGCGGGTTTAATAACACTGGAAGATATCCTGGAGCTGCTAGTTGGGGATATCCAAGACGAATATGATATGGAACCAGCAGAAATCATCCCGATTGACACCACAAATGGTGAGTCAAGGGTAAGTGGCCAAACGTCTCTTGATGAGTTTAATAACTATTTTAAAACAAATTTTTCCTCTGAGATTTCTGTAACAAT
>CP070760.1:903049-905958 GCA_020348965.1 Candidatus Heimdallarchaeota archaeon
TTTCTCAGTCTTAATGTCAGTTCCTGAGAAAATTAAGCAGATCACAGATGATTTCATTAGTCATCTTTTTCCACTCACATTAGAATCCTTAGATAACCTATTTCATAATTTGAAGAATATTGTAAATATGCGTATAGAAAAAGCGAGATGAAATTTCTTAAAGAATGGAATCTTAAATGCTTTACAAGAACTCAGCCATTGTCAAGAAAAAGCAACAAGGACAATTCTTTACCCATCCTACGATTGCTAATCAGATAGTCCGTGAAGTATGTGAAATAATTATTTCTGATTGCTTTTGGAAACCGTGGCGTTCCCTTGGAAACTCTTTAAAATATCCCGATGTGAACAACCTTCTTACTGAAGTGCTATCCTTACGGTTTGTTGATCCCGCTATGGGAGATGGAGTTTTTTTAATTGAAGTGATTCAATTCTTTGAGAACTTCATTAGTCTTCTTTGGAATGAAACATACGTATCTTCCTACTTCGATCACATCTGTGCTTATTTTCGAAAAAAACTTGCATTGGATTTCTCATTAGTGGGTGCGAAGGATCAATTAACATTTGATATATGGAGATTTCATATTGTAAGATCTATGATATATGGAGTTGATCTTGATCCAACAGTTGTTGAAAAGGCCCAGGAAAAAATTGTAGCCAAATTTTCTACTTCCCAAATGGCGGAATTAACCAAATCTATAATTAATATAAACTTAAAAGTTGGGAATTCCTTAATATCACCACTTCGGATGGAACGTGCAAGTACAGACAATTTAATTTCCAATTACCCGATGCTAGTAGATAATCTTCTCTCAACACGAGTAGAGATCCAGGAAGCTTACTGGGTCGCGCTTTCTAAAGAAGAAATAGTTGGAATATTGAAAAAAAACGAGTTGTTGAAAAAACAGCTTGAGGACCAGGTTTTCAAGGACACAAATAACGAGTTTTCATCTCTTTTCAAGTCACCTCCAAGTGAGCATAATTGCTTTATATGGGAGTTGGAATTTCCAGAGATCTTCTTTTCAGAAAAAGTAAATGGTTTCAGTGCGGTAATTGGTAATCCCCCCTGGGATAAGTGGAAATTGTATGATCGTGAGTGGTTAGGATCTACTGCTCTTGGTAAGCCGACTCATGTTCAACAGATGAATGAAATCAAGAGAAATAATTCCAAAGCGCATTTAAATTATTTGCAGGCAAAAAAATTCTACAAAAGCACTACAGAATATTTTAACAGATATTTCCAATGGCAACCAGGTGAAAAAAACTTATTTAAGCTTTTTATGGAACGCTTTTATACCCTATGTTGTGCTAATGGGATCCTAGGTATCATTCTTCCAGGAGGACTTTTGGGGGAGTTTTATAGTCAGCCTTTAAGGAAGATGTTGCTAACCAAGATGAGGCTGCATTTTATAATTGAGATTGTTTCGAATAACGAGATGTTTCCTGATGCTGAACCAGGACTTAGTATTCTCATCATTTTAGCTCAAAAAACTAGTCCAATAAAGCAATTTCCATTTGTTAAAGGAATTTCTTCAACTGAAGATCTTACCAAAATCAAATTGAAAAATATAGCTCAAAACAGATCCAATCTTATTTATTTCTCACGAGATGACATTCTCAGATCCTCTCCTAGGTACATCGTTCCTGCAGTAAGAAATGAATTAGAATTACAAATAATTCAGAAAATGACACGATTTCCCAGCTTATCTTCTGCCACATGGGGCTGTAAAACGTCACGTGGAATCGACATGACCAATGATCGTGAGTTACTTGTTGAATATGAAACTCCGAATCCCCTTATTGAAGGACGCCATTTGGTACGATTAGGATTTGATAATACTCACCCTCGGTATTGGATTCGATCATTTGATGAATATCAGAGAAAAATTCCATTCTGGAATCAAACAATTATTGTGTGGAAGAACTTCTCTGGAAATCATCGACGTAGAAGAATGCGAATCGCTATTCTTCCCCCAAAGACAGTTATTTCAAATAGTGTTATTTGCATTTATAACCTACCACCTATTTCTGAATCTATATTCTATTTAGCAGGGATGATGTGTTCAATTCCGTTCGAATTCCGGATTCGTCAGCTTTGTTATGGGATTAACATCAACCAGTACATTATGGATAGTATGCCTGTTCCAATTTTCAATCCTAGTCTAAAAATACACCAAAAAATGGCTTCTATTGTTAATCAATTCATTCCCCTTGGTAGTGAGTGGGCGAAACGAAAAATGGAGGCACCATCTTCCTTGTCTAAAGCTCGTTTAGAGGAGGATTATCAGGATACTATCACAATGATTGATGCATTATCAGCTGTGATATATGAACTAAATCGGTCGGAATTTGAGGAGACACTAGCTGCTCATCCCCAGTTAGAAGAAAAATACCGAGCGAAGGCATTAAATCATTACGAATTACTCCTGAAGCAAGATCTAAATTAGTTTCCTATCTAGGAAGAAAACATAGTGGTTACTGGAGATATTAAAAGACGAAAAAAAGAGGGAGTTTTCTACACTCCAGAATTTATAACAGATTTCATATGTAGAAATACGATCATTCCATATCTTTCAATGGTTAGTGTAAACAACGTGAAAGATTTGATTTCGGAGTATTTTGGGATAATTAACGAACTAGAACGTAAGTTAAAAGTTATAAAAATTTTGGATCCTGCCTGTGGGGAAGGTGCTTTCTTAATTAATGCTGTTGATGTGTTAACCGAAATTACACAAGAAATAACGTTTGTCAAGGAATATGGGGAAGAATATGAGAAAATAAGAGATAAAAAATCAAAAAATAACGAGTGGAGCGAATAAACAAGATATATTCTTGTGAATAATATCTACGGAGTCGATATAAACGTAGACTCTGTTGAGTATACAAAAGCGTGCCTGCTTCAAAAGATTGAC
>CP070760.1:906058-908928 GCA_020348965.1 Candidatus Heimdallarchaeota archaeon
ACTGATATCAAGGTTGCAATGGCTGTTGCAAGAGCAGTATGTGAAGAGGAAGGGATCCTCATGACGCCTGCTTTGCCTTTTGGTGTTTCGACTAGATGGACGGCTTTTCCTGGTACTTTGAGTCTAAAATCAACCACTTTTAAGCAAATAATAAGAGAGTTAACAGAGGAGTTATGGCGAAGGGGGTTCCGAAGGATCCTCCTCAATAATGGCCATGGCGGTAACACTGCCTTATTAGATGAGATAATGATAGAATTTAATAACACCCATCCTGATGCCCGGGTGGGGTGTTTTACTGGATTTAATCATCCGCTCGTGATGAAAGTGAGTCAAGAAGTCGGTCTTGATTCAGGTCATGCAAACTGGTCGGAAAATTTTGTGTTCACTCGTGTAAGTTCTGTTCCCGAGGGAGAAAAGGATCCAATCGCTGGATGGCCTCGTGCTGCTTCAGCTGCAGATTATCGGCAAGTCTTAGGTGATGGAAGTAGTGGTGGTCCGTATCAGGTTTCTGATGACATAATGGAACTTGTCTTCAATGCGATGAAAGAAGCTCTTAAATTAGAACTGCAACACCTAGATGAAGTATTCTTAGAAAAAGTAAGGAAGACGAGGGAGTAGGATTATGACTACCAAGGATGGAAAATTCACAATCGGAATAGGAGCTATTATTGAGCATACTAACTCTGGGAAAATTCTTCTTCTCCATAGGGCTCCTAATTTGGAGTTTGCTCCAAATTTATGGGATGACGTTGGGGGACGGATGAGACAATTTGAAAGTCCAGAAACGACGCTTCAAAGAGAGGTTCAAGAAGAAACAGGGATAAGTCAGCTCACTATTGTTAAGCCAATAGATGTGACCCACTACTTCCGAGGAGAATCAACTACAGAAAATGAGATGATTGTGATTACTTATTGGTGTAGAACAGCTTCCAAAACGATTAGACTCTCACCAGAGCATGATGATTACCAGTGGGTTTATCCAGATCAGGCACTGGAATTAATTGAAGATTTTCAATTACAAGCAAATATTAAGCGCTTCATTGAAGAGAAAGAAATAATGTCTAAATTATAACGACCGAGAGTGTCGCCAGATTACTTGGAATGCACATATTAACATTCCTCCCATAAAGAAAGCTACAATGGCTGGAATGGTCATTGATCCAGCTAATCCAGTGAGATCCAGGATGATTCCTGTATCTATCTCCGACGTAATATAGAGCACACTCGACTCGCCAACCAGCATGAAGGAGAATACTGATAGAGCAGTAAATATATCAAGATACATAATTGGGACAAAACTTCCCGCTTGACTAGTGAGTGCCTCAATCAGGATATTCATAGCTAGAAAAAACATGAAACCTAGAAGTCCCGCATACAATCTACGCTGGGTCAAAGAGGAAAATGCTAGAATGATGCTAGCTAGTACAAATGTTAACACTTCGGTAAACAAAATGACATTGAAAAGCACTGGAAGAGCTAACAACACATCCACCCCCCTAATACCAACAACGAGTAACCCCCATTCAATAACACATGGAAGAGTGTAGAATAAGTTACCAAAAATGATCAACGATCCATATTTACCTAATAAATACTCCAATCTATCGATTTTTGAATAATACATCTCAGACATCTTATTCTTTACATCATCTGAAATCAATCCAGCTCCCATCATAATAGCACTAATCAACATGAGTATAGAATATCCAGTATCAAAAGTAGGATCTGTTTCCTCAGGGCTGCTAATTAAGACCTGAAAACGAACAAAATTTCGAATGGTTCTCCATAAATGGTCTTCTAAGATTTCATTGGCTGTAGTAGTTTCTAAGAGAGTGTCAGTTCCCACGAAAAGAAACATATTAGGAATAATCAAAATAAAAATCGTTATCCCAATAAGAACTTTCAGAATTCGGGAACGATGCCACTGATGGGCCATATTGAACCATGAAATCTCCCATACTCGCCAGATTCTTCCTTTGCGAGTCCCCTCATATGGACGAAATTTAAACGTTCGGACGTATGCTTCCTCTGACAACATTTACACCATTAATCGCTGGAACGAAGGAATTTCAGTATATAATTTTTGGCCGTTAAGAAGGATACCTACCCTCTTGTTTAAAAGCTGGGATATAGGAGGGAGTAATGCAGATCAAATCCCTTACATGAAAAATAATAGATAGAAAGGGCTCCTACTTATCGTCAAAGCCCATATAAGCGGTTTCATATTGAACAGATTATTTTCCGACTATTTTCTCTAATATGGAATTTCCCCGCCACCATAAATAATCGAGCCAATCTGCAAAACACTCAATAAGAGGCACACCCATTTTTTCGATTAGAAAAGCGAGTAAAATCGTTCCTAAGAACCCAATGATTTTGGAGGAAACATCATGTGCCCAAAAAAAGGCGATTTCTAAGTCCACATGAAAGATCTGATTCAGAATAGTGACAGACCACAAATGAAAGGTAACCCTAAGAGCATTTAGAAAGAATAAAACTATAAATGTTACAATAATAGCTCTGATTTTAGCAATCTTTGAGGATTCAGCCACGAGAATTATACTAAAGAGTAAAGCATACGCTTGCATTGCTGTACAGGTTTTACTGATGTAGTAACGTCCATTGGTTAATGGAATGTAAATTCCAGGTGTTTTCTCAGTCGCTTCTAAAAAAGGAAAAGGCCCTCCCCTGAGATTCATTGGGATAATAGACTGACCATTGTTAGGTATAGATTCAGTCGTAATTCCTAATAACGAGAGAAAGAATTGAACCAGATCTCTTATAGGGATTTCGAGGAACACCCAATCAGGAACAGTATAAAAAAAGAAAGCAACTATGGATGCAAAAACCAGGGTTATAATCATTAATTT
>CP070760.1:909028-911869 GCA_020348965.1 Candidatus Heimdallarchaeota archaeon
TCCCCCAAATCATCAATATTAATAGGTCCAAACTTAACTTTCCATTTAGCATTTTTTAAAATGAGATGATTAACACCTGAACCAGATAATTGAGGCAAAATTAATTGTTTATGATTTACGACTTCTGATAGATCAGTATCCTCTATTTGATCAAGAACTTTTTCAGCAGTAAAGTGACCCCCTGCGGATGAGCACCAAACGTTCACACCCTCTGTATCAACCACCAATAACCAAGCAGTGATATTTTGTTTCTCTAAAGAAGAAGTTACTCTTTTATAGGTGACAAAATAATTAGCACTGACTAAAACTGGAGATTTTTCATCTGGATTACCGATGGAATAAAGACCAGGTTTAACAGTCAAGTTTAAACCCGGAAAAGCCAATCCTGCAATAGCGATGGAAAAAAATTCTTTAATAGAGTCCATGAAGCTCAAGGAAATCACATTCAATCAATTCTTTTGTTTTTCCTTTTTAAACGTGATCAAAGTTAAATTCCCTCCAAGGTAGATTTTATGCTCAAGGATTTCTCCAGGGAATGTATCAAGTAAAGATTTCACATCATGAATAGGATGAGTAGGAATTTTGGCTATTAATGCAGCAATGAAGAATGCAGGAGCCCTCAGAATACCAAAAATGAGACGATTTAATCTACTCTTTGGTTTAGACTCTGTAACAAGTATAATTACTCCTTCATTTTTTAAACAGGAAGAAAACTCTTTGAGAGCAACTCGTACTTGTTGCAGAGTCAATTCCGAGAGAACCAAAGTACAGACAATGACATCAAACAATTCAGATTTTACTGGTAATGAAGCAATTGATGCCTGAATCAAGGAAATAGGAAGGTTTCTCCTGAGATATTTCATTCTTGCTTCTCGAACCATTGTATAAGAAATATCGATACCTATAATTGGTTTTACCCAAGCAGTTTCCGCTAGTTCCATAAATCGTCCAGTTCCACAGCCAGCATCGAGAAGTATCTGATTTTCTTGAAGATAATTCTGTTTGATATACTTGAAAATCTTTTCTCGTCGTCCCAGCGTCAAGAAGTTAATTAGCCACTCATATTTACTTGGTGCCTTCTTTTCAGCTAGAGTCATCAGAATCGTTGCCATTTTCTTACCAAATAAAAGATAGAATTCTTTTCATTTCAAGTTTTTGTGTACAAACATTCGTTTAACACGGAGAATCGATTACTGGTTCCAATCGATCATTGTTGTTATTTTTTGTCTCATAGCTGACCATAGCTACTCCTATTGCACAGAAAGTGCCACCAATCAGGTTGAAAAGTGACCATTCGGCTAGGAAAATCCAAGCGAAGACCAATGAAACGAGTGGAACCAAGAACTGGATATTTCCTGCTCGAGTTGGCCCATATTTTTGTATTAACTGCAAATAAAGAGTGAATGCGACAGCTGCTGCCCCCACACCTATAACTAAAAGCCCCCAAATGCTTTCAAAGGTAAAACTTTCGAAAGGAGGCAAAGATTCGGTTATTAACGAAAGTAATAAAAGAAGAATAGCAGCGCCGAGTAAGTTTAACGAAGTCACCTCCTCTGAATGACTTTCACGGAAGAACCACTTCAATGATAACGAATACCCAGCCCAAGCTACTCCTGAAAGAAAACCCAGAATATATCCGATAGCAAAATCAGTAAGAGAGAGAGTTTCTGTTTCTAAAGATGTTAAAAATATCAATCCAATACCAATTGTTGAAACAACAAAACCAAGGGTTTTTTTAGAGGTATAAGATTCATCTATAAATAGTAATGGAGCAAACAAGTAGATTAACACAGGATTAAAATTTAAGAGAACCGAGGAACTAGCTCCAGTGAGGTATAATACCGAGAAGTTTTGACCAACGATCATGAGAACTAACCAGGCTGAACACCACAGAATTGGTTTGAGACGTTCATTAAAGAGGTCCTTTAGGTTACCAAGCTTTCCACGAATACCGAGAATAAAAAGTAATGCTAAAAACCCGAAGAGATATCGAAGAAAACCAAAGAAAAGGCCAGGGAAGAGTCCTTTCATTCCAACCCACATTCGTGAGACTAATGGCGGAGTGGCCCATAGGATGACAATTATAGAAGCTTTAACTAAGAAATCAGATCCCAGACGACTTGTAAGTGAGTCCATTAGCTTTACTCATCAACGAAAGAAAGAATAGAGTATTACATCTTCGTTCAGAAACTCCTTTCTCAGATATCCTTCGGGAAGAAAACCAAATCGGGCCATTAGCTTACGCATGGGAATATTCCAAGGGCGTACGTAAACCTTTATTTTTCGCCAGTTTTTTTCCCTCACAATATCCAAACAAAACTCGAGTAGCCGTGTTCCAATACCATTTCTTCTATAAGCTGGATCAACGCCTATCATATTAATTTGAGCAGGCTTTTCGGTAGTTTCTGCTTGAATTACTATAAAAGCTATCAACGTCGAATCTTCTTCTTCAATAAGAAGTTGTATTTTTCCCTGTTCAATCTTTGTTAAAAGGAGCGAAGGAGTAGGTAACTCCATTCCATCTTCTATTTCATCCTTAAAGCAAATATTCATTAATTCAAGAACTTTTGAGATGTCCTCTTGTGTAGGAGTTCGCATTGTTATCCTTCTCTTACTTTGTTGTAGGGATATTAAAAATATATTTTATTTCTATACTAAACCATCACAATCCTTATAAAGTTGCTTGTGTTATACACGGAGGTATCATCAATAGGTGATGAATAATGAGCGCAAGACCACAGAAAGATAAAACCCTAGCTATTATTTTAAGCTTTATTGTTCCTGGCCTTGGTCTACTATATGTAGATGCTGGGAAAAATATTGGGAAATTTTTATTTGCCT
>CP070760.1:911969-914807 GCA_020348965.1 Candidatus Heimdallarchaeota archaeon
ATATGGTTGTACTTGCGAACCTCCAATTCCAACGATTCCAAGCTGATTATAAGATCCTAAAGCATTTTCAATCTTTGGTTTCAATTGTTCAGCTCGTTTTGAAAATTGACCCATTAATGAGACAAATTCAGGTTTCTTAAAAGAAGGGAGTTCACTGTCCATCTCACTGAACTCTGTTGGAAATTCGATTTTCATATTCATAAACTCCTTTTCTGATGTATGTGTAAAGTAAAAAATCTCATTTACTTGGAAAACATAGATCTGATAACCTTTGTTGTTATTAAAGAAGATCTTATTTTAGGAATTTAATCGTCGTCAATGTATCATTTGACGACGTTTAATTAATTGTCGTATAACCAACGTTCACTGATATCTTAAAAAAATCAGCAATAGTAATTCTATAATACCTATTAATAGTGTGTTGGGATTCTTGATATAAAGAAGTCTTTTCGTGAGAGAAGCTTGTAAAGACAAGTTCAGAACTGGAGAAAAAAAGAGAAAAGCCCTAGGGCTTTCGTTTCCGAGTAGAGAAGAATATCAAAGAGAGACAGAGAAAAACAAGCGAAAATTCAAATCCCGGTGTTCCATCAGTAGTAGAAGTAGTAGTAGTAGTAGTAGTAGTAGTTGGAGGAGTAGTTGTGGTTGTTGTAGTTGTCGTGGTGGTAGTTCCTCGATCTATTTCATCGCCAACCACAGTGATATTATCAACGCGAGTTCCTTTATGAGAGGCAATTTGGAAGAAGAAATCATCTGTTGAAAGATCCCAATATATAGATTCTTGTGGAGAGGGATCAGTCACATTGATTCTTAGGACACCATCTAGATATAGCTTAAGAGAATCGAAGTTCCTCGTTACGTTAATATGATACCAAGAATTATTCAGAATGGAAGCAGATTCATATAAACCTAAGATTGTTCCAGCCCAAGTGGAAGTATATTTTACAATGCAAATAAAGGGAAGTCCAGTAACAGACAAGCCACCAAGATCTTCATTGAAGAGAGAGCTATATTCCGCAGGATTGTAACTAAAAGGTATAATAGAAACCCGATAACCATACCGAAAGCTTACATGATTAATAGGACTAGTTGGGTTGATTATAGTTTTAGTTATAAAAGCAGCACCACACGGTTCAGGACCAAAATACATGTCCCAACTCCAAGAACCATTGGCAACAGTAGTAGTTCGCCAAAGACGTGTATAATTGTAAAGCCAATCATTACCAGGTGCAACGAAATCATGCCATGGTAACCCCTCACTTGTAAAGCGAAGTTGGCCGTCAACAACTGCACACCCTTCTTCGGTATCATTATACCAACCTCTATCATAATCAGAGTGAATGCACGAAAGAGTCCAACCCTCAAAGTCAAAGGCACCATCAAAATTCTCTTCCCAAACAATCTCTATACTATATCCATTGATCATTCCTAATTGAATGGCCAATATAACAAGTAAAAGAATGTTTAGAAGGAAAATAACTCTTTTAGTATATTTATTCTCCATTTTTCTTCACACCAACTGAAGGAATAAGTTTAGTACCTCAATAATCTTATAAGATATACTAAACTTACTAAGTTTGCTAAACTTGGGAAGAATCTTTATAAAGGTTTGCAGTAATCAATGAGGTATGTTTCTATTGCCACGGAAGATCAAATATCCAACTGATAAACAATTAGAACTATGGCAACTCAAACGAGACAAACTTAAAGGGAAGGAAATCGCAGAAAGAAAAAAAGTTACCACTGGATTTGTCAGTAAAACATTGATGGACGCAAATGAACGAATACGAGGATTACTAGAGCATGCTGCACATATGAATAAGATAACAGTGGAAATTCTTAGTGAAGAAGTCGGTTTTGCACGGGGTACAAGTGCTATGCTTGGAGGAATCCTTTGTTATATTACATTTTCACCCAAAAATGGAGTTCAAGTGTGGTATGAACATAAAGGTGATTGTACAAATTGTGAAAAATTTGCTATGTGCAAAGATATATTATTACAGGAATTCAAAGAAAGAAATGTAAAAGTGGACAATCCAAGCATGCGCCCTACAGATTTGACTGACCTTCTATTTAAGACTTTGGAGGAGATGGTAGAAACATGACAACAGCTTTACGATCAAAGAAGGAAGAAACTGGAGAAAAAGTAAAACCATTTTGTTTAGAACAACCAAAAAACAAGCAAAATGTTTCCATAAAAGCACTCTTAAGTTTATTAGTCATTCTAATCCTCTCTATTAGAGTGATCCCCCCAGTTCCTGTCGGAAATCAATGGAAAGATGATTTTAATGATGGTGACATTGATGGATGGACACTCAGTACAATCCATTCTGATTGGCGAGGCTGGATCGATCCAACAGATGATGGAGGAGCAGTTGTAGATGGGGAGTTTCATTTTTCAAATGGAACTGCATATTATCATTTCGTGCAAACAAATGAATTTTACAATTACACGCGTTTAACACATCCTAGCACAATAACTAAGGAAGCTACTTGGGAGTTTGATTATTATCCAGGAGGAACTTATTCTGAAATAACACTAATTGGGGAAAGATCATATCTCAGGACATATAATGGATCCATTTTTGCTAATCACAGATATGCCTATCGTCTGTATATATATGCCCTTCCTCATACAGCTACATCAGCTGGTGACTTTCAAGATACCTTCTTTAGTGAACCACATGTAAATATAACAGGAAAGCCGTTTATTGGTTTTACAAAACATTATAGGTTCGGAAGTAAGAGCATGAAAGCAATATATGAATCTTCAGAGATTCTACCAGATGAATGGTATCATATTAGAGTAACGCGGGAATCAAATCTATTCAGTGTGTATTT
>CP070760.1:914907-917741 GCA_020348965.1 Candidatus Heimdallarchaeota archaeon
AACTTCATTGGAGTCAATCTGAAGCTCGAATGCGCTCTGACCAAATAAAATGTCGTGCGACAATGCTAATCCAAAAGACGACACATTCATACACTGAGTTTGACCTATGAATTCTGAATAGCCCCCACAATAATGGACATGGCCAAAAATGGAAAGAAGTGGTTGGTATTCCTCAATAAGCTCGCGTAAGTTGTAGGAACCAATATGTTTTCCTCCTAACGAGCTAAAATCAAGTACACCTCGGGGTGGAGTGTGGGTAAGAAAAATACTCCTATGTTGTTCCTCTTTGCTCAAACTGAGAACAAGAGGACGGAAAGTCTCCAAGATAGCGGGTTCCTCCCAACATTTTCCACTGTGTTCATCTGTCGTTCTATTCGCATCACTGTATCCTAAAATCGGAACATTTTCAACGAACTGGACTTTGTTGTGACAGTTAAGCAAGTTTGGAAATTCTTCAATGAACCATTCACGGATCTCATCTGTTATTGGGGTTTCAAGATATTCTTTTCCTTTTTCACAACCCATGACATCGGTATTCCCCCAAATAAAAAAAACAGGGACAGTACTACGGTTCAATGCATTGAAGACGCGATCCTTTCTTAACAGGTTTTTAATTTGCATACTACTATTAGAACTGGTTCCCAGGTTCCACATGTAATCCTGAATGTCCCCTGCAATCAGAATTCCATCAGGCTTGCGTCTGATTAAATTATTGACAAGCTTTTCTTGAGAGACAACTTCAATATTGGTAGGAAGCTCGATTGGGTTGCCCTGATGAAAATCGGAAATGGTTATCAGTTTAATTGGCACCGAACTAGCCTCTCACTTATCCTAAGCAAGAAATCATCAATGAAACTCAAAGATTATTATTGAATAATTATTAATGTCATTTTTTATTGGAGAAGAAAAAAATTTCGTTCTTTTTAGTGTGAAGCCAGAAAGATATATCTAATAATACACCTTATCAAAACCTCACAAACCTTGAAGTCTATATCATCATCCTCGAGAACGATATTTATGGATTAAGATCGAGGAAGCCCTGCCAAAGTCTTCAAAAAACAATTAAATTCACAAAATGGGGATTGGTCTAGAGCATGATTCAAGCTCAGATGAGAAAATGTCAAAAAAACTATCTAATAAGGAGCATTTTCCCATGAATACTTTAAAAAAATCGCCAGGATCCCAACTTAAAGAAGCTCTCAAGGCTGAGTATCCCCTTCAGGTAATAGGAACGATAAATGCGTTAATGGCTATGATGGCAAAACGTGCTGGGTTTCGTTCAATCTACCTTTCAGGTGCAGGTGTTGCTAATGCATCTTATGGATTGCCCGACCTTGGTATAACAACTCTTGATAATGTTTCAGAAGATGCTCGAAGAATTACTGATGTAGTTGATCTTCCTTTACTTGTTGATATTGATACTGGTTTTGGAGCGACAGCTTTTTCGATTGCACGAACTATCAAAACCTTAGAGAAGGTGGGTGTTGCAGGTGTCCATATAGAAGACCAAGAAGCTCAAAAAAGGTGTGGACATCGTCCAAGGAAAAAGATAGTCTCAACGGAAGAGATGTGTAATAGGATTAAAGCAGCAGTTGACGCACGTAATAATCCTGATTTCATGATTATGGCGAGAACAGATGCTCTTGCCAACGAGGGCCTTGAAGGTGCAATAGAACGAATACACAGTTATTTAACCGTTGGAGCAGATGCGATTTTCCCTGAAGCTTTAACTTCTCTTGATCAGTACAAAGCAATAACAGAAGCAGTTTCTGCACCAATTTTGGCGAATATCACAGAATTCGGTAAAACACCGTTGTTCACGGTTGAAGAACTCGGGAATGTAGGAGTTTCCATGGTGCTATATCCCTTAACAGCATTTCGTGCAATGAATAAAGCAGCCGAACATGTTTATTATACTGTGCGAGAACAAGGAACCCAAAAACCTTTAATTGATAATATGCAGACACGAAAAGAACTCTATGATTTGTTAGATTATTATCGGTGGGAATCTATTCTCGATCGTCTTGGAGATAAACAAGGTGCCTGAAAGGAAAGATAAAGTACGCTATACTTTAGATCCTGGTTTACGTGGTATTAATGTTGGAACAACCGCCATCTGTCCAGTAGGGGAAGAAGATAGTGTTCGACTTACATATCGGGGTTACCCAGTTGACGAATTAGCAAAAAAAAGTACTTTTGATGAAGTTTCATATCTTTTAGTTAATGGTGAACTCCCAACAAAGAACCAACTGGCAAATTGGACTTCTAAAATAATACAAAATCGCATTTTACCTGAAGAATTACAGAAAATCCTTGATTCACTACCAATTACTACTCATCCAATGTCAGTATTACGTACTGCTATATCTGCGCTAGGAGCAATATTCCCAGAAGAAAATTTTGATGGCAAACCAGAAGCTATTCGTATTTTAGGAGCTTTACCAAGTATAATCGGTTATTGGGAAAGGAGGCGTTGTTCTCACGATAAGGAAGTTCCTTTTAATTCCCCAGAAAAATCTCTTGCGGGATATTTTTTACATACTATTACTGGAGTACTACCTTCTCCTGTCCATCGAAGAACTTTGGATTGTTCATTAATCCTTTACGCTGAACATGAACTCGCTGCATCCACCTATGCTACTCGGGTTTGTGCTTCAACACTTGCAGACTATTACTCATGTATAATTTCTGGTATAGGAACTCTTTCTGGTCCCCTAAATGGAGGCGCAAACGAGGCAGCTATTAAATTATTACAAAGTTTTGAGAATTCAGATGACGCTGAGAAGAGCATTAGACAAATGCTGAAACAAAGGGAACTTATAATGGGATTTGGC
>CP070760.1:917841-920667 GCA_020348965.1 Candidatus Heimdallarchaeota archaeon
GCTAGTGGAATAGAGAAATATCTCGAATGACCTAACTTTGATTCAATGGATCGCAAGATATAATAATCAATTCATTAGGATTATAATCTAATCGAATATTGCGATGTGAACAGGTATATGGAAGACATTGATCGAATTATCCGACAATCTTGGGCTAGGTATATTAGACAAAATGCAGTCAAGATTTTCTTTTCCATAATAATAGTGGTACTATTACTCTTATCCATATCCTTATCGGGAGAGATTGATATTGAGGATCAATTCCCCTCAAAAGAGCCAGACGTTCAGTATACAACTCTCTTTATTGTGTCAAGTTGTGCTTTTCTACTATTGCTCACAGGGGTACTCAAAACCTTTATCCTTGATAATGCCGAGTCTTTGGGATTGAAACTAGAAGGGGAATATAGAACTATTCAAACGTTAACTTTTATTTTACTCACTATGTTTTTCATTTCATGTATCTACTTTTTACTTGATGTGGCCTTACAAGAGGCTTTTTTACAACTGGGCCCCGTTCTTGTGTTCTATTTCTTCCTTGATGAATTAGCATTAGATATTCCTGGACTCACAGATAAAATGGGGGGAGAGTTTTATCAAACAGCCCGCAATATCCTTTTTGAGGCCATATTATTCTTCATTATTGCCTATCTCATTTTTGCTATGGTCATGATTTTAACCCGAAATGCTCGTCGTAAAATTAGTGATCGATTAAGTGAGGAGACTGAGGATCAAGAGGACAACCCCACAGTCTACAAAATTCTGGTATTCATCTTCATTCCTCCACTTATTTTCTTTCTTCTTTCATTGGTAGAGGGAGAAGATAACTTGATAATTTTCGGAATAATCGCAATTTTCATAATCATAACATCGCTCTGGTGGCTATATCAACTTATTCAGGTCATCATAGGAGTTTTATGGAGAGGAGTGAAAATCACACCCTTTTTAACTTCAGTCAATTTTCTGTTGCTTATTCCGCCGCTTTTAGCCTTTTGGTTTTTGCCAGTCTTTGCTTCAACCATATTAATTATTATGAGTGAGTTATCGGAAACCAATAACGAGTTAAGTATAGATATGATCGTGAGTACCTTCTCAAATGAAATTCTCAATTTTCCCAATATCATACTCTTTGATTTCATCATCTTCGCAGGTATCGCCACTATTATCATTGGCTTTGCCGAAGGAATGTCACTACTTAGCATTCTAAAAGCAATAAAAAATGGAGTAGGTGTTTCTAGAACTGGACAACCGTCTACAGAGCAGGCTCCAAAAATCGCTTTAATATCTCAATACCTCATTTATTTAGTGGTCTGGTTTGGAGTATCTTTATCTGGTTTAAGAGCTATTTGGGAAAGTTTGAGAAATATTCAGCTTGATATGCCAGAGTTTCCTTTTCCAGGGATGTTAGAGTGGCTCACCGAGTCCATTGTAGGACCATTACGAACTTATTTTGAAACTCAATTCCCTGCATTAGTAACAATTGTTATACCACTCGTTTCTCTTATCATTCCAATCTATTTCATCCTCTCAACCAGTTTCAAATTCTTGTCAATCAGTATCATCACGCCACGGATTAAAAATTTAGATTATTTCATTGTCCTAGTTTCTGCGACCTTTGTCTTGATCATTATGCAAATATTAGGTGATTTGTGGTTATTGGAGATTCAAAACGCACCGCTACGGCTGTTGTACGAAGGAGAGTTTTTCAATACTATTACTATCCTTAGGACGATTGAAGGTCTCTGCTTCTATCTAGGATTTCTAGCGATTTTTTTTGTTATTTTCAGAAGAAGAAAATCAGATAAGACGTCAAATGAGATATAGATCTGGTGATTTCAATACGTCGAGTGATAATAGCTTCCGCAATAGTATTTTGCTTGGGTACTGTTCTTATGATAGTAGGAACATTCACCCCTGATGAAAATCTACCAACACGCATCTCATTCAACACTTATTCGAAATATTCAGATGAATTAAATAGTTTCTTTAACAGGACGGAAGTCACTCCTCTAGAAAACGCCAAAAATAAACTCATCGAAAACTATCGAGTAGCAGGATATGTAATTACTCCAGAGAAAGAACCACCGATCGAAGGATATCCGGTTATTATTTGGATCCATGGATTTGGGGTTAGTTCCGATATACAAATGAATTACCCTCGGCAATTTGCCAAATCAGGTTTCTTTACAATTGCTATTGACCAACCAGGACATGGATGGTCAGGTGGTAACTGGGATATGGGATTAGAAACCCTCTTGGGAGTATATTCGACCATAGAATGGCTTATCAATGACTCAAATTATCGTGGTATGATTGATGTAGACAGAATAGGTGTCTCTGGACATAGCATGGGAGGAATTGCTACAACCAGAGCAGGGATATTTGATAACTGGATTAACCCTAAGACAGGGAGAAAAGTTGGTACTGGCCGAATAAGTTCTTGTTGTGCCATTTTTTGCTGGGATGAGGCATCTAAAATGGCCGAAGGACTCGTATGGAATTTTTTTGGTGTAGATCAGGTGTGGTCTCATCCTACTATCTTAGAAATAATGTCACATTGGAGATGGTTGTCCAATCACGATCCATCAATACTTGAAGAGGAGTTCAGAATTCGCTCAGTCTCGAACTTCATTAACGCAACTAATATTCGTAATTATTGCTTAATTATCGGTGGGGCTGAATCTCCAGCCATGATCAAAGCTGAATGTCATATTATGGCTAATGCGACAATCGACGCTAGTGGTGCTCCTCAAGAAACATGGGATTCAATTCACGAAACAATTTACACTTCACCTAATCACACATGGAATTTTGGAGAGGTTGACGATA
>CP070760.1:920767-923569 GCA_020348965.1 Candidatus Heimdallarchaeota archaeon
TCCAAGAAGATAATCCCTGGTTCTCCGTTTATGTGAGCCATCCTCACGATTTCTTCAAACACTACTCCTGCATTTAGGCGCCCAACCTCTTGAGAATTCCGAGGATTAATCAAAGGGTAATCTTCGTCATTGATAACAGCCTCCATGAATGCGTCTGTCACACCAACAGAGATGTTAAAGTTATTTAAAGTGTTTAAATCTTCTTTACATCTGATAAATTCCATTATATCAGGATGATCAACCCGTAAAATCCCCATATTCGCTCCTCGGCGCCTGCCACCTTGTTTTATAATCTCGGTGGCAGAATTGAATACAGTCATAAAGGAAATCGGGCCCGAAGCCACCCCACCTGTCGTCTGTACTTTGTCATTCATAGGTCTGAGTTTTGAGAAGGTAAAACCAGTCCCTCCACCCGATTTATGGATGATAGCGGCGTTTTTTATCGCCTGGAAGATGGAGTCCATGTCGTCATTAACTGGTAACACAAAACATGCGGCTAGTTGGTTGATGGTCGTTCCCGCATTCATTAATGTGGGAGAATTTGGCAAAAACTCCAGGTTGACCATCATAGCATGAAATTTTTCCTCATATGTGGCTGGATCTCTCCCGTACCGTGCTTCATTTGCTGCAATAGTTTTTGCTACTCGTTTAAATAACTGATCAGGTGTCTCGATAAGTTCTCCCCGCTCATTTTGAAGGAGGTAACGTTTTTTTAAGACAATTTTTGCATTTGGTGTTAAAATGGGGAGCTTTGAATTTATTTGATCGTCTAGTTCTTCTGAGGTTAGAGTCATTCTATTGGCCACTTTATTCAAAATACAATGGACTAGGATTAATGGAATTCCAAGTGGTTTTTATGAAAAGAATCTGTAGGAACTGATTCAAACCACAAAGCTTCTTCATAATCTTATTATCAATCTCCATTTAAGAACCCGAAAACTGGTTGTAACAACTGAAGTAATATCCGACAAAAATTAAGCTGTTAAAAACACTAGCAGCTCATCAGTAGTACCCGAGAATATGGGGAATTTCACTTGTTAGGATTGCTTCCCTCTATTTTAATTCATTTTCATCAATAAATTTTTCAAGAAATCCCTTCTTCAAGGGACATTCTCAATAATAATTGTTACTATAAGAAATAAGAACCTAAAAAACATTGATCAGGATCAAAGAGATATTCTATGGCTATATCAATCATATTTGTCTCAGGATGAATTTTGTACCTTAGTACTTTCTAGTTATTACAGGGATATTACCTACGAAATATGTCTATTTTAAACCATAGAAGAAAGTGTTCTTAGTAACCAAAAACAAGAGGTTGAAATTCCAAAATGATGAAACTCATTACTGTGCATTTACCGAATGATCAAGTTCTTGGACTAGACGAGTTAGTACGCAGTGGCAGATACCCAAACCGTAGTGAGGCAATCCGTTTTGCCATCCGCGATATGCTGAAAGATGAACTTTGGAGTCTTCGCGCAAGTTCCTTGATTCCTCAATCTCGAGAAGTTTATTGAACACAAAATTTTTTATGCTTTAGTTCTAAAATTCTTCTAATGAAAGAGGTATTCTCCTCTATCCATGACTTGTTCTGAGAACCAAGTTATATGTAGAGAATTGAACTCAGGTGCAACTTGGACGTCCTAATGAACGAGATAAATTCGATTAAACGATGGAGAACTGTCAAATCAAAAACTCCTATTATTGGAATTGATGACGGTGGTTTTGATCGCTTTTCTAAGGAAGAAATGAGTATTCCAGTCTTTGGTGTTATCATGAAGGGGGCTGCGTATGTGGATGGGATTGTCCAGTCTCAACTTAAAAGAGACGACCCTCTTGCTACTAGTATCATAAGCGAAATGATAATGAGTTCTGATCATAAAAATCAGCTTCAAGCAATTTTGTTACAAGGTATCACAATTGCCGGATTTGGAGTCATTGATATTGTAAAACTGTATGAAAAGACAGGAATTCCAGTCATTGTTGTGCTTCGCAAATTTCCAAACTTTCCTAAGATTAAAGCAGCGCTAGAAAAAACATTTCCTGAAGACCAAGAGAGATGGCAAAGTATTGAGCGTGCTGGAAAACCTTTGAAAGCTCAAGAAGATCCTCTAATTTTTCTCCAGGTCATGGGAATTCATCCCAAGGATGCTTTTTTACTTATAAAGAAGAGTACAGCTGTTGGTACTATTCCAGAAGCTTTGAGGATTGCTCATTTTATCGGAGTAAGTTACTATCAATATGCAAACCGATTATGATGAATCCTCTCTTATCAGTCTTTATGTTTTTGAGGAGGAAAAATTTCCTCGTACAGAAGGACTAGTGGTGCTAATACCCAACTAATTCCTCCTCCTATCAAGAATAATGAAAAACTATTGGTTAAATTCAAGATTCCGACCCCAATTACCACTCCCGATAAACATAACGCCAATAGCGAATTCCTAATGACAGCAATTTCTCGATTCCAAACGCTTCCTTCTGTTAATGGAGTATTTTTGAGGATTAATCCTTCAATCACACCTGAAATCAAATAAAGAAAAGTACCAAGTGAAAAGAAATAATATGGAATAAGTTGTAAAACACGTACAAAAAAAGATTGGTTGACATCCTCCCAAATAATCGCTAGAATGGTTGATAAAGAATATGATATACCAACCAATGTCGGCATTAAGTATCCCAAGTGGAATCCATATAATTCAGCTCGTAAGAAAGGAATATCAGCCATAATCATTAAAGCTAAAATAGTTACAAGAAAAACAACACTTATTCCTGAAGAAAACGCCATAGCATTCAGAATTAATT
>CP070760.1:923669-926455 GCA_020348965.1 Candidatus Heimdallarchaeota archaeon
TTTTCTCAGAATAAGAAATATTTAAATAGATGAAATATTACGTCATGTATGACCATTAAAAGGTAAATGGTCGTATGAGATTCGAAAGGGTGAATATCAATGGAAAAAAAGCAAAAAAAGTCTAAGAAAAATACTAGAAAACCTAAAACGCAGAAATAAAGCAGTTTGGCGATTTAACGAAAACGAAATCCGATCAAAGTGTTAAAAGAGAAAACAACAAAAAGCAAAAGGAAAAATTAAGGTGAGCTTGTTGGGAAAGAAGAAATCATCAAGAAAGAAAACACCAAAGCCTCAAGAGAAAAAATAAGTGAATCGTTTTTTTTATTTATTTTGAGAAACATATTTTTGAGAATTGACTATTGAAAATATTCAATTGCAGGTGTAAAAAATGAAACCTCCAAAACAAACGAAGAAAATAATAGAAGAGGAAGAAGAAGAGGAAGATTGGGACGAAGAAGAATGGGATGATGACGAGGAAGAATAGATAGTCATATCTCATTAGGAGGGAATGCTTTTTTCTTCATGATTTTTATGCCTTTTTCAATTTTTTTAGCTCATTCTTTAATTCTCGATGTCTTTGCAACAGTTTATGTCTTCGTTTGATCCCAGTTACTATTTTTAACTGGTTTTCAATCTTCTTTACTTCTCTTTCGAAGAATATTTGCTTTTTGTCTTTCATTTTCTTGGATTGTAAGAGTTAAGGTTGTTTAGACATGATAGATTAGAGAACTATAGGATATATTATTTGAGCTATTTACAACATCCCATTATTTTAATGTTTCCTGTTAATCAATTTGGAACTAATGATTTAGATGGTATACAACCTATTCATTCGCATGTCATCATTGATGAAATATTTAAGTTGATTTGACATTTTCTGATTATGAATAATTCACCGAGGAACAAATGGAACTGTGGTTCAAATTTCAATTAACATAAAAACTGTTTCGCACTAAATTATGCAAAGTAAATCGATTTTAAGCTTTAGGTTGAATATTATAATTAGTAAGGCCTGAAGTAAATTGAATAAAACTAATCTAGTTATCATCTATTCCCATAGATAAAGGTTTTGATTATTTCTTTCTAATAGCAAATGTAGAATTAGACATTTAGTCTTTTGTCGAAGAATCTTCTTAACTGTTTTAATCAATTATGCCATCAAATTTCTCTACAATTCATGCAATTATTTAGACACAGAAGAGCAAAGTTTATAAATAATGAACGTACATTTGCTGAGTGTGAGCTTTTTAACAGACTCACATGAACTTAAATAAGAGAAAAGGTGAAGAAAAGTGACTAAAAAGACGAAAAGAAAAGCAGGCTTTGCGAGTGCTCGCGTAGAGAAAATAATTCGTAATGCGGGAGCTTTTCGTGTTTCTGCTGATGCAGTTTATAGATTAAACGAACTCTGCACAGAATATGGAATGAATGTAGCTCGTTATGCGGTTGAAATAGCAAAACACTCTGGACGCAAAACTGTTCAAGAACCAGATATAAGGCTAGCAGCAACTAAATAAAGGAAAAATGAGCACTCTTCCTCTTTTTTTTATTCTTTCAGTAATAAATCTATACGGGACCAAACTTCAGGTTTGGAGGGAACACATCGTTATTTCAATAGGTGATTTAATTGGTGAATTTTTGCGATAATTGTGGAAATTTATTGATCCCTAGACAAAAGAAACGAATAAAAAAAGGTTATATAAATTTATACTGTAATTTTTGTAAAAAAGGGATTGATACAGAATCTAAAGAAGCTTCTTACCTTGTTATCACTAGAATTCCCCACAATGAAAACGACCGAAATCTTGTGATGGAAGAAGTTTTTAATATTTATCCAATAATTCGATATAATTGTCCAAAATGTGGTTATTATGAAGCTCAATATTGGGAAGCTGGAGACCGACGAAAAAGTGAATGGGAGTCTATGACGTACTACAAATGTATGCAATGTAAGTGGATCTGGTTTGAATCCTGAAGAGTATTGATATGTCATTAGTCTTCTTAGTGCAATACTTTATGATATATCTCTAACTTATAGATATAGGAGAAGAAAGATGACAATTGATAACAAACTTAAGATTAATCCAGTTGATATTAAAGCAACAATTATCGATCAACTTCGTGCCAAGTTAGAGCAAAGAAACACCACTGGCTTCGTTATTATATTTAGGGATTGTATCGAATCCTTAATTAATGTTCACATTGCTAAAGAAATAGTAAGAGAAGAGAATATTAAACTTATAGTGACTAAAGGACGATATATTTACAAGGCACCAAAGGAAAGAATGACCTTAGAAGAAATAAATAAGTTTATTTCCCTTCCTAAGGAGAATATTGTGTTTATTAACAAGGAAGGAGCTCTTCGAGAGATTAGAAACCTTTTTTACAAAAGAGAGACAAAATTTCTTGACACGAGTCCTCTTCTTGATTATAATTTAAGCTATTTTTTATTGAGAAGTATAGCTACAGTGGAAATTGAAGAGAAGGCATATTCTCCTCAAATAAAAGAGTCATTATCACCACGAGAGTACTTTATTCAGAAAACCATAGCCTACCACAAAGCACAAATTCGTTTAGGAATGTTAATAGCATTCTTACTCGCCGAGACAGAAAATAAATCTGTCATTGGCTCCACAAATAAATCTGAATGGCTTTTAGGATTCTTTACAAAGTTTGGGACTTATCACGCTTGTGATTTTCTTCCTCTAGCTGATCTTTATCGAACCCAAGTCATTCAACTAGCTGAACATGTTGGACTCCAAGAATATTTAACTACAAAGGAATTC
>CP070760.1:926555-929327 GCA_020348965.1 Candidatus Heimdallarchaeota archaeon
CTCAACAAATGGGGCAAATATGTCGAAATCATACCAATCATTTGTTGAAAGGTTATAGGAGGGGCCTGCAACGTGCATAGGCCCTGTATTGTTCCAGTGGATTCCTTGAATTGTGATATCTTGCCAACACGTAATAGAGATAACTTGGACTTCCTCGATTCCGTGCCAGATAATTCGAAGAGTAAGACCAGTGTACCCCCAGCTATCCCATGTACATTCGATGGTGTGATTAGGGGGACATGGCCCAGGAATGAAACTTCCTCCTCCGTACCCTCCAAGAATTTGGAGTTCGAATTCCCCCATCTCAGACAAATGCAAACTAGTAGTTGACATTAGACGTGTAAAAATTCCCGAATTCAGTATTAGAAGTGCTATTCCACCAATGTATAGACTTTTACGCAAGATGCTTGGCTGCACAAATACAGCCTCTCTCTTCCTCTTCCATTTCATCCTCATTCACCTCAATATATAATTGGGAATTAAATCATATTAAAGCTTTTATTTCTGAAAAAAAATGATGAGTACTTAAACAGTCAATGACTAAAATCTGTCATTTCCTACGTCTTCTTGATCCAATCTGTTAGAGCGACTTTCACTGATCTACTCATTTCTGCTGCAAAATCAGACCCAGTTTTCCTTAAATAGACATGTTGGCCAATATTTCTCGCATTTTTGTGGAATGTTACCTTCTTAGTTTCTCCTCCAAAATGGACAGTAAGCATTTCCTCAAAATCCTTGCCGTCGATCTTTGAATAGGTGTCTTTAAAATGGACGAATTTTTTAGGGAAACGTGGGGTCATTTTTCGTTTTTTCTGGCTGGCTGTTGGAAATCCAAAACAAATAAGGATTATCGGAAAAACCCAATAAGGCAGATTGAACATTTGCCGATGAATTTCAATGTTTTCCATTATATCACCAATATAACACGACCCTATTCCAAGTGATTCGGCAGTTATGACTGCATTTTGGGCAGCAACTAATGCATCGCAACATGCAAGTAAGAGATCAGATTCTTGAGGGGGACGAAATTCAAGGTTATTATCATGACAAAAGTCAGGTACGAGAGAATATTCAAAGAAATCATACCAACGCTGCATATCGGCCAGAAAAAGTAACACGAGAGGAGCTTTAGCGATAAAAGGTTGGTTATCGCAGGTTTTTACTAATTGTTCCTTTTTGTCTTGATCGGTGATTTCTATGATCGAATAATGCATCATGTTACCTGCTGTAGGAGCACGCATGGCACCATTAATTATCAAATCAATGTGTTCCGACGTCAGAGGCTTCTTATCATAAGCTCGGATGGATTTTCGATTTTCAATTAGATGTATTGTTTCATTCATCAATAATCCCTTATTCTTCTTAAAGATCCATAACTTAGAGAGAGATTTTCAGACTTAATATGATATTAATAGATTTCTATACTTTTAACACTCCAATATCGATTAGAAACGTTAAAATTATTACTATGATTATGTACAACAATAGGAAAATGACTAAACTTCTCAAGATCCTTGGTAGGATTCGTTTTCTCTTATCAACGATTTTATTCGCCATTTTCTCATCTTAAGCTAGGCAGTTATTTTAAATTATGTTATTATCTCTCTTCTTGATTAACTTACTTCTTAATGAACGAATCTATCAGATTTATCACAACAGATAATCCTCTAGATTGTGTACAATTTCTTTGATTGGATTTAATTTATTCAATGTGTAGAAATGTAATCCTGGTGCGCCCCCTTCAAGAAGTTCTCTGCACTGTTCTGTAGCCAATTCCACTCCCCTTTCAACAGTGGCTTCTAGATCATTCTCTAACGGTCCAAAGATATCATGAAGTCGCCGTGGGATGGAGGCGCCACAAAAGGCGCAAAAATTCTTTAGGTTCTTGAAATTGAATACTGGTAAGATTCCTGGAATTATCCTGTTTTTCACACCGATGTTGCGAAGGCGAGACACATACTCAAAGTAGTCTTTGTTGTCATAAAAGAGTTGTGTGATGATAAACTCACCACCATGATCAATCTTGTTCTTTAGATATTTCGCATCTGTGTCTTTGTCGAGTGCTTCAGGATGACCTTCAGGAAAACCTGCAACACCACAAGAGAATGAATCTCCATAGGACTTTGAAATTAAATCACAGAGTTGATAGGCATATTCAAACCCATTTGGTTCGGGTTCCCACTTCTTCACGCCGCGAGGAGGGTCACCACGGAGGGCAAGAACATTAACGATCTCATTAACTTTCATCAAATCTAAAATGTCTATCAATTCCTGTTTAGAATGGCCTACACAGGTAATATGGTGAACAGTTGGGATATTAAATCGATTCTGAAGTTCAGTTGAGACCTCCATGGTTTTTTCACGAGTACTTCCGCCTGCACCATAAGTAACAGAGATAAAATCTGGATTGAGTCTCACAAGATCCTCTACAACCTGATAGAAAGAAGTCAACTGAGAATTCTCCTTGGGAGGAAAAAACTCGAACGAAAGAGTAACTTCCTTCTGCCCAAAAATATCAATTATCTTTTGCACTGGCAATGAATTCTCACCGAAAAAGCCTATGCAAGCAGCATCACATTCCTCGTAAGCACAGACTTCTTCTATAAGTCTTTAAAAGATAGTGGGATGGATTAATGCAATCACAGTTTAAGATAAATTAGAACTCTCTAGGTTGATTAAAGACCACATCTGGCTTACTTGAATAAGCACCCATAAAATAAAGCCAGTAAATACAATTTTTTGTATCAATGGTTGCAGTTTTCCCAAATTAAA
>CP070760.1:929427-932183 GCA_020348965.1 Candidatus Heimdallarchaeota archaeon
AGCAAGTCTTCTTGGATCCTACGACAATACTCCAAGCTACTACAATAATGCAATTATCCTAGAAAGCTTTCCTACTTGTAATAAAACTTATAAAGAATTGGGTGTCAACAATAATATTCGAAATCGAATTACATCCATTTTAAGAGCTAGAGGGAATCACTGAATTTATTTTTATAAAAATTTAATGAAGGTTTAATAATATGAGAAAGTTAAGAAAAATTATTACAATTCTGCTATTTATAACAGGCACTTGGTTATTTTCCATTGAAAATAGTCTAATATTTCCAGAAAAAAATTTGGAGAAAAAGGACATCTCACAAAAATCTTTTAACTTAGTTAATTTTCCTGATGCCAATGAAAATCAAACATGGACATTCACTCTAGAGGATAAAGACACAGAAACTAGAAACTTTGATACATTAGAAGGTGTAGAACTCACATTTCAATTTTCCACAACTCCAAGTAAAGTTGATGTCACCCTAAAAAATGGGAAAGGTGAGACAGTCTATTCTTGGGGGGAAAAAGCAAGTGGGGCGGTTACGTTCAAAATCACCAGTACAAATGAAGGTTTATGGTCTTTTACTGTTACTAATCCAGGTTTTTTTGCTGGGGGAGATTCCACGGATGTAACAGTCACAATTACTTTTAGTACGCCTATCCAGCCAAATGAGGATCAAACATGGACATTTACACTTGAGGACAAAGATACGGTAACTAAATATTTTGATACCGAAGCTGGTGTAGCCCTCTCATTCCAATTTTCCACAACTCCAAGCAAAGTCGATGTGACCTTAAGGAATGGGAAAGGTGAAACAGTCTATTCTTGGGGGGAAAAAACGAGTGGGTCGGATACGTACGAAATCACCAGTTTGAATGAAGGTACATGGTCTTTCACAGTCACTAATCCAGGAACTTTTGCTGGAGGAGATTCTACGGATGTAACAGTCACAGTAACTTTTGGTGCCCCTATCCAGCCAAATGAGGATCAGACTTGGACTTTCACTCTTGAGGACAAAGACACAGAAATTAAGAGATTTAACACAGAAGCAGGTGTAACGCTTACTTTTCATTTTTCTACAAGCCCTAGTAAAGTCCAAGTATCCCTTGATAGCGGGGATGGAGGGGAGGCACATTCTTGGAGCGAACGGGCAAGTGGCTCAGGTACGTTCGAAATCACTAGTTTAAATGAAGGCACATGGTCTTTCACAGTTACAAATCCAGGGATTATTCCAGGGGGAGATCCTACCAGCGTGACTGTTTCTGTTGCATTTTCCCCCACCAGTACAATCCCCAACCAAGAACAGACATGGGATTTGGTTGTTGAAGATCAAGAGAGTTGGACGAAAACATTTGACACACAAGCTGGAAATACAGTTACTTTTCAATTTCTATGTGATACAAGCAGAGTGAACATGGTACTCACTGACTCTCGTAATATTGAAGTTAGATCATGGGTAGAAAAATCCAGTGGCATCGTAAGTTTTGATATAACTGAATCAAATGAAGGTAAGTGGAAATTCACAGTTGTAAATCCAGGATTACTAGAGGGTGGAGATGAACTAACTATCGAAATAAAGGCTAGTTATTCAACTAGTACAATAAAAAATAACGAAAATCAAGTAATGACTTTTTCAATAACAGACCAAGAAAAAATCGCTTCTTTGATTCATTCAGAGGCTCCAATATATATGGTTCTGGATTTTACATCAATCTATCCAAGTTCAATTGAAGTAGAAGTATTTAATCCCTCTGGAACGAAAGTATCATCATTCTCAGAACAAGCAACGATCTCTGAAAACATCGAAGAATCGCGACTATTTACAGACCCTCATGTATTTGAAGTTACATCTGTGACTGAAGGGACATGGACAATAGTTATATCAAACCCTGGAGTTATAGCAGGAGGAGATCAAATACAAGTGGACTTAGTTATCTCCTTCCAATCTGAAGAACCCCCAAAACTGCATTATAAAGTTTCAAAAGGAGATAAAATGACATTGAAAGTGAGTAAAAGTCAATCCTGGTTCAACTCCGAAATAACACTTCCAGCTCAGCTCGAGAACGGAAGCTTGGTTATAATTCCAATGACGGTTGGTACGACAATAACCATTGAAATCACCTCTGTAGCATCTGATACTGTGTATGGAATTCTCACTGTCGATAACAAGTATGTAATTAAAGAAGAAGAAATCAGCTATGTTTATGTAATTCCGACTACTGATGATAAATCATATCTTGAAGAACGGGCAAATACAATTAATGATATTACTATTGAGGGAGATAGTATAATATACAGCAAAACCACAAATTATAATTTCATGGGACTTGAGGTTTCTTATACAGTTGAATGGAATTACAAGACTGGATGGTTGTCTTCTTGGGATATAACAATGAACAACCAGACTAATGACGCGGTCTTTGCCTTTCGTCTGGATTCTGAAGGAAAAGCTATTCCAAGTTTTGAAGTTCTTTCTGGTATTCTTGCCCTCCTTACGATCGTAATAATCCAAGGAAAAAAGCGCAAACAACTTCGTTAATAGAATCTCTCTTACCCAATTAAGGGCAATAACGAGATCTTATTGATTAAAAGTGTGTGAGGGCTAGTCTCTCACTACTTTTTCCATGATAAAGGTGAAATTTCTTATTCACCATCTTTTTGGTAAATGTGTAGAAAAAATGCCTGTTTAAACTATAAAAATCCTACAAAAGCTTAAAATCAAGAATTGTATAATTTTTTGGGATTAGAAATTTTTATA
>CP070760.1:932283-935038 GCA_020348965.1 Candidatus Heimdallarchaeota archaeon
TAATTGTCTTATTATTCTGTTTCTTTTTCTTACAATCACATTTTTCTTCGGAATAAATTCGCTAGTATTATTTGCAGTAATATTTGGACTGATTATTTTATTAATAATAGGAATGGTTTCAAATGAATGGATGGTCTGGAAGAAAAATGTAATCAATGACCAAGTGAAAGATGACAAAAAAAATATGATTGTTTCAAACAAAATTGATCAGATTAATGTAATTTTCTGTGTTTTTTCAGTTCTATTGGCTTGTTTATCAGCCTATACAGGGATTTATTATCTGCCATTAGTGATATTAGGACTTCCAATCGTTATTGGATTGGTAATAAATACTTATGAATGGTATTTTTTGATAAAATCCCCTTCCTTAGAGTATTCCCCCACTAATCCATCGAATTCCTACTCAAATGACCGACTAATAAGGTTGTACTTATTTCTTTGCACATCTTTGCTCGTTTTATCCATTTTAATCGTATTTACTGGATCGATATCTCTTCCAATGCGCTTTATTTTCCGAAATGAAGAAGGGGGGACTTTCTTAGAGTTTTATAATCTTGGATCTGCCTTTGGGATACTCGGAGTTATTATAATCATTGCTGGATTCATAATGCCAAGAAAAATCACTATACCAGAAAAATTAACAAAAATCTCTTACCTTTCAAATCTTTTTAGGGTTCTAGCTGTAATATTCTTATTTCAAGCGGTATATACCTTTTTCACAATGGATCCATTCCTATTATTTTCTTTAACTCTAGCTATAGCTACTCCCATTGGATTTGCTTCGTTGGGAGGAATGTATTCAGAAAAATCAGGGGTGGTAAATATTGGATTAGAAGGTATGATGTTAACAGGAGCTTTTGCAGCTGTTTGGATAACTCATGAAACTGGTGATCCCTGGGCTGGAGTAATTGGTTCTATCGTTGCAGGTGTTTTAATGGGACTCCTACACGCGGTTGCTTCTATAAAGTTTCGTGCTGATCAAGTTGTTGTAGGTGTAGCAATCAATATACTAGCCTCAGGAATTACAACACTCGGAATTGTCGCCGTATGGGAAACCCAAGGACAAAGTGATGGTGTTACTCCATTACAGAACATTTCAATGGAATTTCTAACAAATATCCCGATTATTGGCCAATTTCTTTACGATGTCACTGGGGGAGAAGTTGGTCTTTCTCCTTTGATCTATGTATTTATTGCCGTCATTATCATCTCGGGTTGGGTTATTCAGAGGACGAAATTTGGATTAAGGATGAGAGCCGTTGGTGAACATCCAAGAGCAGCAGATACGCTAGGAATCAATGTCTTCAAGATGCGCTACATTGCTGTTATATTATCAGGTATTTTAGCTTCTCTCGGAGGAGCTCAATTGACTCTTGGATGGGTTCCGATATTTGGTAAAGATATGACAACAGGAAGAGGTTTTGTTGCCCTAGCTGCATTGATATTTGGAGCTTGGCACCCGATTGGAGCAGGCCTAGCAAGCTTATTATTTGGTTTCACGTATGCTTTTCGATTTCAGCTAGATGCTGTTCTCCCTACTCTGGGTTGGGAATGGGTAATTCTGGGCCTCCATTTAGAAGACCTCACAAATGCTTTACCTTTTGTATTCACAATCTTAGCAGTTGCCACTATAGCTAAAAGAATGCGTCCTCCAGCTGCGGATGGAATTCCTTATATTAAGGAAGGAACTTGACATTCTTCATGTGGTTCTTCAGCTGCTTTTATAGCGGTTAGAATCACCATTTTTTCCCTATTTTGAATCGATAATCATCATAAAAAACATATTAAATAAGTAGAATAAGATTAATAATTACTATCTTTAGCTATAGTGCTAAAAAGCTGGAATTCTAACAAATTTTGGTCAGGAAACAGATAATCTTGGTGATAAGTTCATGAGAATTCTAGTAACTGGTGGTACAGGGTTTATTGGGAGTCATCTAATTGAAAAACTTGTTAATGAAAACCATGAAACCGTATGTATGGTGCGAAGAACTAGCGACACTACTTTAGTAGATAAATTGGGTGTTGAAACTTGGGTTGCTGATCTGGGTGATTTTAATTCACTGAAGCTCATACCAAGAGATTTGGATCTTGTATATCATCTTGCTTCGTACTACACATTCCTTGGCAAAAAAGAGTTGTATATCAAATATAACGAACAGGGAACGAAAAGTTTACTTGATGCCTGCGAAATGAGTGGCGTTCCGCATTTTATCTACTGTTCCTCTACAGAAGCGATAGGTGCTGTTCCTTTTGCTAATAAAAAGGAAGATTATGCCACAGAAGAAGCCCCTTATAACCCACAGTACGAATATGGACGATCCAAGGTTCGTACAGAAGAATTAGTGAAAAATCACAAAGGAGAAACCGCTTGGACAATATTAAGACCAACAGGAGTGTATGGCCCACGATGCATTGACGATGTTTCTTTTTGGTGGATTGAGGCTCTCGCTAAGCGTAAAATTCCTGCTTGGTTTCGTGTCAGAAATGCTGGAACTGTTCATTTCACTCATGTGTCCGATGTAGTTCAAGGATTTTACCTAGCAAGGAAAAAAAAAGCCAAAAATCAGATTTTTAATATTTCTTCAGACGAATGTAAGTCTGTAGATGAAGTAATGAAGATAGTCTGTAAGTACCTCGGCCGAAAACCACCTCGATTCGCACTACCAAAATTCATGCTAAAAATAGCGGTTGCACCATTTCAAGCTTTCAACGAAATCCGTAGAAAACCCGAATTCTTTATGAGAACCGCGGC
>CP070760.1:935138-937881 GCA_020348965.1 Candidatus Heimdallarchaeota archaeon
GTAATTTCTAGTATAAAAAAGAACTTTTTTTGTTAGATTCTAATAGTATTTCTTTAATTGAGGGAACAAACCATTAGAATAGAGTTAGAAATAAATGTAACTCTTCCTCCTTCTGAATGAAACTGGTTCAAAAGGAGGAAAAAGTCTATGTGAAATTAAAATCAAAATTCTGGAGGTTACCAGCGACTTCTCTCTCGAGAGCGATCTCTATCGCCAGATGAATAACCACCTCGACCTCCGCCTCGGTTATATCCACCGCCTCGGTCATAGCCACCACGGTCATAACGTTGTCTTCTTCTTCTGCGACGATCCTCGTGGACCTCCTCAGATCGATTGTTATCCATATCAACCGAATCTACATCAATTACTACATCAGTATCCTCTAGTGAACCCCATTTTCCAAGGGCTAACCGCATGTGTTCTTGAAATACGTTCACATATCCATTCTTAACCACGTACGTTGAGCCTTCATCAACTTGATCAATTGTTTCGTCCCATAGCGTAAGAATAATTGTTCCTGTGGTGTCTCCAATTTTCACATCCGCTAGAGAATGCTCTTCGTTCGTTTTTCTGCTCGTGATGGTTCTTAATTCCCCTTTCTCTATAACTACGAAAGTCACTTGAAGCTTTCGATCGAAAGGAGATAACTCACTAATTGTCATTTCATTTAATTCGATATCTTCTTGGTCTGGAGATTCCTGCATATTTATCCCGTAAATTTTCTTTTCACGATAGATGATGCTTGGTTTATTTTTCACAAAAAAGAATTATCTGGGCAAATCAGCTAAACCAACTTATCCAAAAAACTTTTGATGTGAGATAAAGCAAAATTCGTGCCGATTATTTGAGAATAAAAGAGGATTATTAACCTTTGCATTTTTCAAAGAAATTTATATACAATTAGAGTGTATTTCGCTTTGATCCACTCGTTATCACAATAGAATCCTTAAAACCAACCATTCTTAAATAATTTGAATCTATACTCAATTACGGAACTTATCGAGACTGGATACGACAAAAATAAGCTTTCAAAGAGGAAAGAATGAGAATTTAACACATCTTATCCAATTATCAATGGATTAGTGAAGTGTAATGGATGAATGGGAAATAATCGAGAATCAGACTATTTACTATAGAAGTTCGGAAAATATGCACGAAATTGAGGACAACAGTATAGATGTCATTGTCACTTCTCCACCATATAACCGAAAAAAGCGTTATTCTGATGATACAGGGGTAGAGTATAATGACAACCGTCCGAAGGATGAGTATTTCCGTTTCTTAACAAAAGTCTGGAGGGAATGTTTTCGCGTTTTAAACCCCGAAGGTATTTTCTTTCTTAATATAGGGGATGCTGCACCTGATCAAGGAATAAGTGAGGAGGTGGTCCAGCTTACGGAAAAAGTTGGTTTTTACCGTCTCCAAACGATCATATGGATAAAATCCTTCCTTGGTAAAGGTCATTTCACACCGACTGGTGGATCAAGACGCTTAAACAATCTATGGGAAAATGTTTTTGTCCTGGTAAAGGATAAGAAACGATATCGGATGAATCCAAAAGCAGTAGGGATTCCATATGCCGATAAGTCTAATATTGGGAGATATTCAAATGAAGATCTGAGAGATGCTGGAAATGTCTGGCTTGTTCCCTACTCCCAGACCACAGGAAGCACTATAAAAAAAGGACACGAAGCCCCGTTTCCAATCGAATTACCTTATAAGTGTATTAAATTAGCTGGGGGCCGAAAAGTACTTGACCCGTTTACTGGAACAGGAAGTACCCTCGCGGCTGCAAAACTCTTGGGAAAAAAAGGATTTGGATATGAGAAATTCCCAAGAAAAAAGGTTATTCGAAAAAGAATCGAAGATTCGTCCGATTACTTTCCTCCTACTATTCTTATTCCCCATTTGGAAATGAGTGTAAGAGTATTAACACGGATTCTCGATAGCGTTGATCTCCCCAAACACCTTAAAGATAGACTTCTAAATTTTTCAAAGAAAGAAAGAACAGAAATGATGATCCTGAAGGATGTTCTAGATCAATTGAACCAAAATCTACCCTTCCTTGACGAATACTTTGATCACTGGGAAAATGAAAGAAGAAAAAAGGAAGTATCAAAAAAAATTAAGTCCCTCTCCAATTATTTATGAAATAAATAACTTCTCCAACTTCATTTCTAGGTGAACATTATTCTTGAAAGACTTGAGCGATGTTAAGAATTATGCCTTCAAAGAAAGCATGAAGGATATAATTCCTCCAGTCAACTATTTGACTCACAACATTTACTCTTATCCAGCTAAATTTATCCCACATGTCCCCAGATATGTAGTATCAAAATTTATGAGAGAAGATAATGGAGTCGTTTTTGATCCGTTCGCTGGAAGCAGCTCAACAGCGATTGAAGCTTTGTGTCTAGGTCATAATTGTATTTGTATTGACATCAATCCTCTAACTGATTTTCTCACAAAGGTTAAAACTCAACGAATCACATTCAACTTATACCAAAAAACCCCAATGAAATTGGATTCCTTTCTAAAGAAAGATAAAAAATCAAATTTGGACTTAATAGATGTAGAAAAATTTATTAAAAAAATGAGGAGAAATAATGAATTCTTCTCTCCAAAATGGAAAAATGTGGATCATTGGTATCCTGAGGAGTTCAAGAATCTAATTTCAAATATATGGGGTTTTATACATTCTATTGAAGGAGAGTTCCCTGAGGATTTTTTGAATCTTGTAAAA
>CP070760.1:937981-940676 GCA_020348965.1 Candidatus Heimdallarchaeota archaeon
TGCTCACTTAAGGGGTAGAATAGGAGTATTCCATTATACGATATAAGATCCAATATTAAGTGTGAAAATACACCAGAGACACCCCATAAAAAACTATGATAATTAAGCTCAGTATGTATCGATTTGATTGGTTCATCTAGTCTTTGGCCGAAATTTATTTTTATTATAAATTTGGTTGAAACAATCATTGCACCAGCAATGAAAGGAGCAGCAATCACTGTATGAAATAATCCACGATGTTGAAAAACAAACAGTTGAGGGATTATAAATGGAATCCAAGCAAAAATTACATCCAGATCAGGAACAATTCCCCCTAAGATACATGCACGCTGTGAGTTTTCATCTCGACTCAGTTGATTTGCTATTGCTGCATTTACAACTATATGTAGAAAAATATCCATGTTCAATTGGTTTTTTTAAATAATTAATATATGATTATGCAAGTGGTCCAGAACTGACAAGTATTATCATGGAAATCAATACCTAGAACGCTCATTTAGTCCAAATCGCGGTTTCTAAACCGTGATCCAAGTGCATCTTATCCCTTGAAAACTAAACTCTTGATTGTCACAGGATAAGCATCGCCCTTATGAAGGGGATCTCCAATATCTATCCAATCACCTGCCTTCAGGATTAGCTCATCAAGACAAATGAGATTATTCCTGATTGAAGTTTCGCGACGGATAGTCGTCGCGAGAATTCTAGCAATATCCATTCCGAAGAGCAGGATAATCATCTTTTCATTTGCAACAGAGTTGGGAAGTGCACTTTCTAGAGCTTTGGCAAATACTGGCAACCTTTCACTTGAGGATAAGATTGGTCGTGTGAAATATAAGGCAACTAAATCTTTACCTTCTTCAAAATCGAAATTCTTGAATGCTTGGTTTACTTCTTCCTCAACTTTTTGGGCACTAAAATTCTCATATGTGACATTAACAGGGATAACTGGCACATTAAAAACTGGAAGATTGACATTTTCATCCACAAAACACGTTGAACCTGAAATTGATAGAGTAAAAGCCCCAGCACCGATAACAGTGGCTCTAATTTTATTATCTGGCTCAACTACGGGCAAATTCAGACTATTCATGAGATTCAGTATTTCTTGAGCAAGATATCTGCCTATGTCATCATATTCCTTTGTACCCCCATAAATCATCTCTGCAACTCCACCTGAGAATGAGTATTCGTCAATCGGTATGGTAAAATCAAGATCATCGGTTAACATCAATTTCTTTGCGAGGTGACTTTTCGCTGGCTCTCTCATTACTTCAAGTAATACTCCAGCATACTTCTTAGCAAAAATTCTCACGTCTTTTTCAGAAATGATATCCCCCAGTTGGTAATCCATGTCCAGCTCCTGCATCAGAAAATAGCTGGGTTCATCTATCCTCCAGATCTTGAAATTGTTATCTATTCCGAGCAATCGGCCGCCTACTCTTATGGCTGCGGTACTGTAAACATAGCCATTTGATATTATTGAGAGCTTACAAGAACCTCCCCCAACATCTACATTCATTATCGTACGCTGAGTTGTTTGAGAGCGTTTAAAAACGCCACTTCCCATAGCTCCAAGAAGAGCTTCAAAATTCGGTCCTGCAGTCGCACTCACAAATTTTCCCGTTTCAGAAGATATTCGACTCACGATCTCAGCCGCATTCTGTTTTCTCGCTGCTTCACCAGTGACAATCACTGCACCAGTATCTACCATATTGGTTTCAATATTAGCTTTCTTATATTCCTCTTGAATAAAATTTACTACCGATTCAACATCTATAGTGTTGGAATTAGAGAGAGGAGTGAAAATAATCCGTCCTTCGTAAATAATTTCACGATTAATTGGAAGGAAACGATTTGAGGGGTTAAAAAAACTCTGTTCTCGCTTTAATGTAATCCTTGAAAAGACGAGATGAGAGGTGGAAGACCCCACATCGATCCCAACACTCAATAATTTCAGGTACTCAACATTAGATTCGAGGGAGGGAAAATGACCCATTAGAACTGCAGCAGAGAACTCGGATTCATCCAGCTTAATATCCGCATTAACCGCATTAGCGTCCTCCTCCAGAGGGGAAGTGTCCTCGAGCCTGACAATCATGATTTTCATTTCCTTTCCATGATGTTCGGGAATTTTCACGTTGTCAACCGAGTCTAGGAGCTTGGTCTTCACTTTTTGGGGAATATCAAACTTCTGCTTACACACTGTGCAATAATATCGAATGTCGGTTGATTGATCACTCCCTGGTATCACAGGTCCCATTGTTTTGGATCGGGAAGACTCTCCTAAAATTTGTTGTTTGGCACTATCCAACATAACATTGAATAGTGGGATTACTGACTCACAAAGGCCATCAAATTCTTCTCCAAGCTGTAATACAGATGATAAAGCAGGTTTAAATTCAGTAATCATTCGTCGGAGCTTTAAATAATCATTGGTGTCTTCTTCTTCATGTTGTTCTATAGCAGAATAATAGTTACTAATAAATGAGTCTTTTAGCGCTGCTGATTCTTTACTTTCAAAGAATTTGGAGACTATCCCACTGATTCCAAACTTTACGCTTTCAATGTCAAGCTGAACCTCTGAATAGCTCGTCAAATAATCTAACTCCTAGTGAGAACCCTAGTTTCGTCACTCACACGATATTTTTTTTTTGTTTAAAAGAATTAGAGAAGATTCATAAATCTAAAGGAATCA
>CP070760.1:940776-943455 GCA_020348965.1 Candidatus Heimdallarchaeota archaeon
CCAATGAGGAGTTTTTCTACATGGGATCCTCCGATCCCTGATGGAACCATTCTAAGTTTATATTCCTTCTTATTGATTACAATTGTATGCCCAGCGTTTGGTCCTACACCTCCCTTTGCCACAATATTTGCCTTCCGTTTATTCACGAGGTAGCTAATGATTTTTCCTTTTCCCTCGTCACCCCAAAATCCACCAACTACAACGTCTACTACCATTTCTGTTCTTATCCTTGTGTGTTCTGTTTAATAACTTCAATAAATTGATTGACTGAATATTCTGGAATACCAGCTTCTTCCAAAAAAAACTTTTTAGCTTCTCTAATCCCCATTTTTCTTTCTTTAAGTTGTTCGCTCATAAATTCGTACCTTTCATGCGGAAAAATGATCCATTTATCCGTCTCTTCAATGTAATAATGAGGGGTGACAATTGACCAAGGTTTCAAATAAAGAGTTCCAATTTTAACCTCAAGGGGTTTTTTCATGCTGAGATACTTCATTGCGAATTCTAGGGATATCCCACTATCTGCAACATCATCAATAAGCAAGATCTTTTTTCCATGAATATGTCCAGGTAAGTCTTGGTAAATTATAGGCTCTTTTTCCGTTTTTCCGACTCCAGAATAAAAACCAATTTGCATAATCGCTAAAGTAGGTTTTTCAAATTCAACCAAATATAAATCACTGACTATTCTAGCCGGTACTAGCCCCCCACGACTTATTCCAGCAATGATGTCAGGAGAAAAGCTGTCCTTGACTAATTTGTACAAACTAACCGTCAGAAATTCTATATGATCCCAGGTGGGTGCGATGAATTCCAATTTTTTAGAAGACAATACAAATATCTCCAACACATAGAAAAGGATTTAGGTCAATCACAATATTTCAGATGTAGTACGATGTCAGTAAAAGGCAGTTCCAACAATAAGCTGAACTATTATTGTGTTTAAAAATGTATTTCGCTAATAATTATCATTTCAATAGAATAAATTTTACTGATGATTCCTCTGATTGATTGATCTATCCCCATTTTCTTTGAATTTTCCCATTCTGAAGAGTAATGATTCAACAATGGAATTTCCAGCTCTTTTAAATCTGTAATGAGGATTATTTATATGGTCACGGACTTTTTTATTATTAAAACCTATATACTTATTGATGGGTTACAGAAAAACTTATGAGTATAAATTGAATTAATTGTAGAATTGTCCCTATTTTCATATCAGCTGTTATTGTGTTGGTTATGATTACGAGGGAATATCCTAATAGAAATAACAATAATCCCCATCATCCTGTTCTCGTACCTACGCTAGAAAAAATATTTTTTGGTGTTCTTGATGGATCCCAAGAAAAAAAATGAAGTTTTAATTGGTCCAGCAGTTGTAGCAGTAGCAAACGCATCCCGAGCATTTGATGCTCCTGTTCGATACCCTCTTATTCTAAAGAATTTTACTCTTGATGTTACTAATCCTCTAGTTTCTTCTCGTTCAGCATTCATTGTACTGATCGAGCATATCATTGGAACGATAATTGCTACAATTCTCCTTTTTTCGAGACAGGCACAAAACAGACTATATCAACAGTTGCAATCTTTTGATAGGCGTGAATGGCTCTCTTTTGTACTTGTTTCATTGGGTTCAGGATTAGGCTTGTATTTCTTCATGCTTGCACTCGCTTATGGAAATCCTACAATTGCGATTCTATTACAAAAAAGTCAACCTCTCATTACTTTAGCATTTGCAATGGTAATAATGCATGAGAGACCAACAAGATTTTACTATCTAGCTCTTCTGGCTTCACTTGTAGGTATCTATTTCATGGTCTTCGAGACATTTGGTCAGGAATCATCTAATGAGCTTATGGCTGCTCTTTTTTCATTGATTGCAGCAGGTTTTTGGGGTTCTAATACTGTTTGGGGCCGAATCCTGACCGATAAGGTGGATTATTGGAACCTAACTACATTGCGATATATTGGTGGAACGATTATACTTGTGGGATTTAACCTTATTGTTGGTGCCTATACATCCAAAAACTTTAATATTTTGAATGAGACCATCAATACTTTTTGGGTACCCTGGCCACGAGACCTCCTACCCCTAGATTTTCAAATTCAAATGAATGGCTTAATATCAATAATTCTCGTTACTATTTTTACTGGAGGGATTATTCCACTTGCCCTTTATTACTTCGGTCTTAGATGGTCTAGAGCATCAGTTGGTGGATTAGCAGAACTAGCTTTTCCATTTCTTGCAATCTTCATCAATTTTATATTCTTAGGTTTCGAATTAACGGGATGGCAGATTCTTGGAGCGATTATTCTCCTCACTGTGGTTTCTATTATGTCTTATGTTAATAGAAAAGAATATGAAAAAGAGAAATCTCCAGAGTGAAATCTGGAGTTTATTCCTACTCACTAGCCTCCGTTTCTGATAAGTCTGCATCAGGAATATCTCCAGTGGTCTCATCCGTCACCTCTATGATATCTGCACCTTGCGTGGAGACCTGCTCATCATTAGTATCCATTGGTTGCGGGAGTAAACCCCAAATCTGGAGGGAAATAAGTAAGGCTAAGATTAGACCTAAACCAGGAAGATCATTAATAAAAGTCTTTAACCAGATATTTTCATCAGAAATTATCGTTATTAAAACAGTCATTATCAGAATGCTGATCCATATTCCACTC
>CP070760.1:943555-946231 GCA_020348965.1 Candidatus Heimdallarchaeota archaeon
TAATCGCAATAGAGTATTCTGACCTTGAAGAAGAAGAGGGAGTAGATACTTACACATTGGACTAATATATTGAATCCTTGAAAGATTTATTCTTTTCATCTGCAGAAGCCAAACTGTTATTAGATGGAATACCTTTGAGTATTCTCATCTAAATGTGAGACATATGGCTCAATTAAAACACGCTCAAAGACAAACAGTCAGAAATTCTGAACTAAGTGTCGAGACAAGACTCAACAACCTTTTAAATCGACTGACATTGGATGAGAAGTTTAAGTTACTTGCAGGTACCCGTTTTTTCCGAACACACTCTATCAAAAGGTTGGGAATAAAACCTTTCAAAATGACAGATGGACCCCTCGGTGTATCCATGCATTCAACTTTTGGTAGAAAAAATACTCGCTTCCCTGGAGGTATTTGTTTAGCAGCTTCTTTTAATCGTCAGTTAGCAAATGAATTCGGAGTTGCAGTTGGAAAAGAAGTACGAGCAACTGGAAGATCCGCCATTTTAGCCCCTGGGATCAATATCAATAGATCGCCATTAAATGGTCGGACTTTCGAATATTTCAGTGAAGATCCTTATTTAACAAAGGAAATCGCAATTCCGTATGTACAGGGAGTTCAAAGTCAGCGAATTGCTGCTTGTGTAAAACACTACGTCGCAAATAACCAAGAAACAAATCGATTCACAGTAAGTGCTGAAATAGATCCGAGAACACTCCATGAAATTTATTTGAGAGCATTTATGGAGGTTATTAAAGAATCTGATCCGTGGCTTTTAATGACCTCTTATAATAAGGTTAACGGTCAGTACTTATTCGCAAATAAGACGCTCCTTCGAGACCTTTTGTGGGATAAGTGGGGATTCAATGGATTCATAATCTCTGATTGGTGGTCTTTCTCCCGCTCAGAACCGCCAGTTTCTACAGAGGACTGCATTAAAGCTGGAATGTCTCTTGAAATGCCGAAAGCAAACAAATTTCACCCGAAATTGTTACAAAGCGCTTATTCTGACGGAAAATTCTCAGAAGATGATCTTAATGCCGTTGTGAAACGACTTTTACGAGTAATGATTCTGGTTGGGCTTTTTGATGATAAGAAAAACCTACCTCCTGGAAAAAGAAATACTCCTGACCACCAAAACCTAGCTAGAAAAATGGCTGAGGAAGGAATGGTGTTATTAAAGAACAGAAAGAATATTCTTCCTCTCAATATAAAAGAGGTCAGTACTTTAGCAGTTCTAGGACCTAATCGAGAAAAAAAATTTGGCAAATGGTTGTATGGAGGGAGTTCAGCAGTTAAACCTCCCTATGAGATTACACCTCTAAAAGGACTTAAGAGTAGAGGAGTGCAAATTATATCTGATCCCTCAAAAGCTGATTTTGTTATTATTTTTGCTGGTTTAAACCATGATAGTACAAAAAGTCTAGCACGTGATAGTAGAGATGAAAAGGTTGCTACAGGTAATGACAGTGAAGGTATTGATCGAATTCAATTAGAATTACCTCAATACCAAGTAAATCTGATCAACCAAACCGTACAAGAAAATCCAAATACTATTGTCGTTCTCTTAAATGGTAGTCCAGTTGCAATGGATGGATGGTTGGAAAATGTCCCTGCTGTAATTGAGGCTTGGTATCCTGGGATGGAAGGGGGACATGCCATTGCTAATGTTTTATTTGGTGATATCAATCCATCAGGAAAACTCCCACTCACATTTCCAAAGAAAATATCAGACTCACCAGCGCATAAATCTATTCAGACATTTCCAGGGGTGGATTTGAAGGTAAAATATGCTGAAGGTATCTATGTTGGATATAGGCATTTTGACAAAGCCAATATAGAACCTCTTTTTCCATTTGGTTTCGGATTATCTTATTCAAGCTTTAAGTACGATAATCTTCAATTGAGTACCAATAAAATTTCCACGAATGAAAATCTAATTGTTTCTGTCGATATTACAAATACGGGTAATTTCAGCGGATCTGAAGTCGTACAAGCATATTTTCATAATGAATGTTCTGTTGATAGACCTGTTAAAGAGTTAGTCGGATTTGAAAAAGTTTTTCTAACCCCAGATGAGTCAAAAACCGTTGATTTGAAGCTGAAGCCCAATAATCTGACATTTTACGATCCACAGGAGCAGACCTGGAGAATCGAACCAGGGATGTTTAATCTATTTATAGGAAATTCTTCTCACAATGTTCTATTGGAAGATAAGTTTGAATATATCTAATAATATAAGAAAAGTTGTCCGAACTGATAGAAAACTTTATTAGAAAAGATAAGGCGAATTGTGTCTTGGGTTCGAAATTTCTTTCTGATTCGACATAAAGTGGTAAAGGAAATGAAGAATAAGCGATTTTTTCTAGGTATGTGGCTGTTACATATCTTCTTGGTATAAAATCTGGAAACCAGACCAACATTTGGGAGAACCAAAGCAGAGAAATAGTTTTAGGACAGTTTGTACCTGGTACCCACGACTATTTGATTCGTGGGTCACATCAGTTCTCCAGCGACATTACAGGATCTCATCATATAGACATTACACGAAATCTGAAAGGTGAATTCAAGGTTTACTTTGATTCAAAACAGATTATAACATATACAGACAATCAGACAACAACTTCAGAAATGTGCATTTTTGGCTCCTGGACTGGTGACTCATCTTTTGATAAC
>CP070760.1:946331-948990 GCA_020348965.1 Candidatus Heimdallarchaeota archaeon
AATTGCTGCTCATCTCGAAATATTGTCCGTAACGCCGATACAACAACGATCGGATAATAAGGAACACTATCTGTTGTAAAATAGTAATCAACTAACTGATCTTTCCCCCATTTAAACGAAAGAACAACATAAAAACCGCGGAGAATAAGAACAACATCTTTCGTTTCCTTATCTTCAGCCCATAGAGTGAATAATCGCGCACTCCTTTTGTCAATATCAGGAATTGCCTTCGACCAGGGATGAATGTTAGTAAAATCCAAATTAATAGGGCCTAAGTCCTCGATCAAGGTAGCCACATCAATCTCTTCCCCTGCATAATAGCGATTGATAATTGCCTTCATTTCGAATTCAACAAGCTTTTTTCCATCGATAGAATGATCACGGCCATTATAAAACCGAAGGCGATTAATAAAAGAGGAGGTCATCCTAGTTAGGCTCCTGATCGTATCTAGTCAGAATACAATCATTAGGCAAAGCTAGACAGTTCATATAGTAAATTTCAGGTTATTTAGTTGTTTAGGTATTAAAGTATAGGATGATTTATTTTGCTTTCTATTGAAGCAAGCGAAAGCTTATATCTCTGGGTTTTTCACAATGATCCTTGAATTTAAAAGATCTGATTGGGAACTTTCCAAACAGAGAAGTCCCTAATGGTCTGAAAATAGCTTGAATAAACTGAATTTTTCCTGAATCGCTGGTGATGTGTTGGAATACGGTGCTTCATGTGAATATTACCCTCTACGGAAGGTTCTGATGTTTCGTCCTGGTGTTGAAATTACTCAAGTCACCAAAGACTCGTATCAAGAATTAACTTTCCGGGATGTTGTTTATTGGAGACGTTTCCAACAAGAGCATGATGACTTCTGTGAACTGTTAAGAGGAGAAAATATTGAAGTTGTGCTCCTGAATGATCTTTTGACAGAAGAAGACTTGACGGTTGTCAATCCAAACATGACTTATGTTCGTGATGCTTGTGCCACCACAAGTAGAGGTTTTATCCAGATGCGGATGGCTCATCAAGTCCGAAAACCTGAACCATTCATGATTGCACGTGCGGTATCAAATCTAGGTATTCCTCCACTTCTTTCAATCACTTCCCCAGGATTACTCGAGGGGGGTGATTTTGTGTACCCAGATGATCGTACTCTTCTAGTTGGTTCTAATGGGATTCGTACAAATGAAGAGGGGGTAAGCCAGCTTTCGAAAGTATTGTTGGATAATAGAATAGTAGATATAGTCGTCCTAGTTCCGCTTCCATCATGGCGAGTCCACCTAGATGGTGGATTAATGTTCATTGATAAAGATCTCTTTATTTATCACCCTAATTCTGTCCAAACTTTTCCTGTGAGAGTAATGCGCCGTGATGAACCTATTGATTTCGTCCCGATAATGGAATTCATTAAAAATACTTTTGATGGTGCTGAAGGTATTCCAATTACAGATAACGAACTCTATTTATATGGGGCAAACATCATCTGCTTAAACAAGAGAAAATGTGTGGCATATGAGTGGAATGAACGTATAATAAGAGAGGAGTTACAAGAAAGGGGTGTTGAGGTGTTGTCCATTCAAGGGGGAGAACTCGCGAGAGGAGGCGGCGGCCCCCATTGTATGACTATGCCGATTTTAAGGAAAAAATGAGCAATATTGGAGGATTTAAGTATGGATAATAACATTTCAGTATGTTTAACGTTTGATTTTGATGCGGAAAGCGCTCAAGTCCGACAACTTGAGGAACCTGGCCGGGTCTCAAAAGGAATGTTTGCAGTTCGGGTTGGTATTCCCCGAATCCTTTCTTTATTAGACAAGTATGAAATTAAAGCCACTTTCTTTGTTTGTGGTTGGGTAGCAGAAAAATACCCTGAATTAACTAAAAAACTTGTCACGGGTGGCCATGAGATTGCTGCACATGGTTATCTCCACGAATATTTTGATACTCTCTCATTCGATGAAGAAAGAAGTGTTATTGAAAAATCTACGCAAATTTTGGAAGAATTTACCCAGAAAATTTACGGATTTAGAGCCCCTTATTTTAAACTCTCGGAGAACACCCTTCAACTGTTATCAAGAAGAGGTTATATCTATGATTCGAGTTTAATGGCTGATGATCATCCATATGTTTTGAATCTACCCGAATCATCTAGTAAATTGATTGAATTTCCAGTAGAGTGGTTTCTAGACGATTGGGTGATTTTTGAAACCCATCAACATTCCCCTAACAATGCTTTTGATATTTGGAAAAGTCAATTTGATGCCTTTCTTGATATGACAGACATCCCTAAAGGTCACCGAATTATGAATTACACCTTTCACCCTGCCTGTATTGGCCATGCTTATCGGATTAGGGTGTTAGATCACTTGATTTCCCACATGAAGACGAGAAACACGAAGTTCGTCAGAATGATGGATGCAGCAAAAGAATTATTTAGTGAATAATGAGATCGAATAGACAACACAAAGGTGAAGATCTTGAAACAGGTTTATGGACTCTTGACATCCGCAGTTGAACGTCATTTTGAGGAAACAAAATTGTTGATTGATCAATTAACCGATCAAGTTATCATCAATGAACCTGTTCAAACTGGTCGTTCATTAGGTGAGATAGTACTCCATCTGATCCGTTCGATTGAATATTATCTAGGTGGGCTAGTTACCGACC
>CP070760.1:949090-951743 GCA_020348965.1 Candidatus Heimdallarchaeota archaeon
ATATCCTCTGGTTGATGGAAGTAACTCTGCACTTTTTCGTAAAATCTACCCATGTGGATTCCATCCATGACTGCATGATGACCTTGTACACCTAAGGGCATTTTCAATAATCCACCTTCTTCAAAAATTTTTCCCCAGGCAAACCGTGGTATAGAGTCCGCAGGATGTAATTGCATTGGATGGGTAAAACTTGTGAACGACACCCAAGGGATCGTACTCATAAATAAATAATCGTCTCTTTCAGGTTCGTCATCCAGCACCGTGTGCTTTTTCACAGAAGCAATATTCTTTGCAGCTCTTGCGGCAAACACTGGAAAATCTTCAATATAATCCACTGTACAGAAGCTGAAAAGATCTTCATTCACTAGAATCGTAAAACTTGGATTGACAATTTCATGTTCCACCACTTGGTCTCCCCGAATACGATAACGGAACTCCGGAATCGTATTTGATGCTCGGGTGATTATGTAGGCGATGGTAACAGTAAGGGAATAGCCCCGTTGCTTGACAACTGGAAGGAATGCTGTCAAATCGACATTTACACACATGCTAAAGTGTGGATGATTGAAGGTGCTAAATAATCTAAAATGATCGCGCCGAGGCCAGGTCTGCATGTCAATGTATCGCATATTTTACCTCCAGATTAATAGAGGTTCATACTCAGAATAGTTTTTATTAACCACTGTTTTACCCAACGACTTAAAATCCTGCTTGTTCGAAATGAGAATCATAAGTAAAGGCGAGATTTATTCTTAAAGATCGCATTACTATAAAACTTGTACAATCCGTAAAAAAAAAATTTAGAAATAATAATAATGAATACTAGGGATTCTTTACATACCAGCAATCGATTTCAAATTTCAGAGATTTGATACAAATACGTAATGGTAGGTCTTTATTTGAAAGTATGTAAAAATATCCTAAAAGCCATCGGGAATACTTCGCTAGTCCAGTTAAACAGTGTAGTGTCCCCAAACCATGCAAAAATACTAGTAAAACTAGAATGGGAGAATCCTACGGGGAGTATGAAGGATCGGATGGCGCAGGCGATGATTGCAGAGGCAGAAAGAGATGGTCGGTTAAAAAAGGGGGGGACTGTAGTTGAATATACGGGAGGAAGCACAGGCACATCCTTAGCACTAATTTGTGCCGTCAAAGGCTATCATCTTCGGATTGTATCTTCTGACGCCTTTAGTAAGGACAAAATCAACCACATGAAGGCATTAGGAGCAGACATGACCATAGTATCAAGTAAAGGTGGTGGCATCACAAAAGAACTTATAGAACAGATGATCGAAACCGCACGGAAATTTAGTGAAGAACCCGGGACTTATTGGACTGATCAACTCACCAACCAAGATCACGTAACAGGATACCATTCATTAGGCAAAGAGATCTGGGAGCAAACCGAAAGGAAAATCGATAGCTTTGTACAGGTTGTCGGAAGTGCGGCTTCTATCAAAGGTATTTCCACCATACTAAGAGAATATAACCCTAAGGTGAAAATCATTGCTGTGGAACCAGCCGAATCAGCAGTTTTATCGGGAGGAAAAAGTGGGTCTCATGGTATTGGCGGAATTGGAATAGGGTACATCCCACCAATCTGGGATTCCAATATAGCAGATGACATTATCACTATTCCTACTCATGAAGCAAAAAAAATGGCGAGACGATTGGCGAAAGAGGAAGGACTTTTTGCGGGCACTTCATCGGGTGCAAATGTCGCTGCAGCCATAAAAGTGGCTGAACAGTTAGGACCTAAAGCGACTGTTGTTACATTGATGGTTGATTCAGGCCTTAAGTACTTGAGTGGTGATCTTTACAAATAACCCAGCTGACTAATCGTCCGATCGTAAGATCAAAAGTAATTACTAGTAGTTGTCACTTTTTACAAATTCATACAAAGCTCATTTTAATTGGTAAAGGTTTCAGATAATGTAAAAATGCATTTTTGTCTTCAGGAAACCTGTTTAAAAGACCTCTCTCTTCAAAATCTTTCTATATTCATCAACCTAAAATTAATAAACCTAGATTGTTATATTTGAAACAGGGAATTCGGAAAATGAAGTAAGTAAGGTAAAGTAATTTTATAACTCTATCCTAAAATGAACTCTTAGAATATCACAAAGAATTGATGCGGCTGAAGAAGAAAATAAACAAGAAAGGAAAGAAAATCATGGTACTAACAGTTTCACAGGATCAAGTTGTACAAATGTCTCTTCCTAAATCAATTTCATTGCATCTTTTTCCTGGAATATTAATTTTCATTTTTGATATAATTGCATCTCCGTTTGTAGAGCAAGTAGGGTTTCCAACTATTCTTACGCTAATTCTTGCAGATCTAATAATCCTAATCCCCGTTGAACTCGTTATTCTTCTTTACATGAGCAAAAAAGAGAATGATAATTTCAATATTAAGGATCTTATTCCTTATTTTGAGCCTATATCTCTAAAAGACTTCGCTGGATTATTTGTAATAACTTTTGTCTGGGCTTTCTTAATAAATATGCTTCTGTTCCCCGTAACTACCTTTCTGTCGGAAAATATTTTTGCTTGGATGCCTGAGGTGTTTTTTTCGAATGATCCAGCAACTCTCGAGACTGTTGATTTTACTCAATATTCTGAAACTAACTTACTAATTGTCTTAATCCTC
>CP070760.1:951843-954494 GCA_020348965.1 Candidatus Heimdallarchaeota archaeon
AGAAGTGACTTTTGGGAGGATAATTGGTAATTGGTAAATAAAGGCACTTTTATTAATTTTGAAGTGAGGAATATGAAGCTCGGACTTGTTCAATGATTCGATATTAGTGATTGAAGCATTTCCGAAAACAGAGTCATCGATGGCATTTCTCATAACTTTTTCAGCAGAAAAGAAGAATGAATAGCTATAATTACCTGTACTCGCTGCAATAATTTGTGCAGTATCACTGATATTTTCAGTTGTATATTCATTTTCAGAAAAAAGATCGATCTCTAAGTCATAAGTTCCTGCCTTATTAACTCCTATTGTCAGGTTAATTGTAAGGCCAGTACTCGTTAAAGTAATCTTTGGTGATTTATCAAAATAAGCATCAATGTATCTGCTATAATCCCCGTAGTGTACATTTGGTAATGCACCTGCATGAAATGCAAAATCAATCAATATTAAATTGTGTTCTTGGTACCGATGCTCCAATCCCTCATATTGATCTGGAAAATGAATTGCTGCGGTATAAACTTCAAGGTTTCCAATGTAACTTGAATTATACAGTTCCTCAGCCTCAATTAGAAAAGAAATGTTAGATACTCCAGGTGTGACCTGCTGAGTAAAATTTAGAGCCTTTGAAAATGACCCATGGATGTATTCATAAGCCTGGACATCAAACTCAAAGAATGCTTCAACTTGGCTTGTGGAAGTTATTTCCCATATGACCTCTAATCCAGCATTACTGCTATTTTCAAATTTAGAACCACCGAGAAACGATGAAAACCATACTACAGGTAGGTCAAAATTGGTAGATGAGTATTCCTCAGTTACATAGGGGTAATATTGAGTAAAATCGTAATTCTTAACTGTGAGACCCAGGTTAGGGAAGAAGTATGGGCCAAATAAATCTTTTGCTGAAAATATTTTTGCATCTAAGTCAATCCACACAGTATTTGAGCCTTGATTAACGGTTACCTCTTTAGAAGTATTAATGAGAAGCATTGTTTCGTTCGGATAACTGTAGGGATGTCCAGTAAACAGAATAGCTTCTGTTTTAACTTTAGATACAATAGCATAGCTGAAGCGAATCGCATCTTCATTTCCATTGTTATCAGTATCAATGTGTTGGTCAGTTACAGTACATTCAAAAATTGGTTCAAAAGTTGAAAGATTTTCCTTAGTTATCCGACTATATATAGGGATTAAGTACCTAAACCATGATCCAGCAATACCGAAGACAATTACATCACCTTTATTTTCAAACTGCTGGGCTACAAACTCAATTGTCACAGAGACTAATCCTGGTTCGGTAACTCCAAAAGTTTCATTATTGACCGCTAGAACATCATTATGATTTTCATTATAAATAGGAACTGCTGCAATAAAGGCCCCTGTTGATGAAAATTCAAATTCTAATTCGACCATAAACTTTTCAGGAGTCCCATTTTTGTCAATGTCCTCTTCTTCTAGTGAAAATGAGTTGAGTCGATTATTTAAAGGAGAAAAAGTAGTGTAATCGTAGGAAGGTGTGGTAAAAACCTCTAACTCGTAGTATAACAGTAAAGAGAACTCATCTTTACCAAAAGCCAAATCGTTTAAAACATACGATCCTGTGTATCCCGATGATTCTAATAGTCCTCCTGGTATTAAAATGGTTAGATTCTGAAGTCCTTCCTTTAAAGTCAAATTTAACCAGTCCCACATGAACACATATCGTCCGAAATGGTAGTCAGGACGATTTTGAGCAATTGAATACCAAAAATTGTAATAACCTGTCCTTAGAACGTTGGCTTCAACATATATCATTAAATCATCAAACAAATCATCGGAATCATGATCAGAAGGAATACTCCATATGTTTCCTGTAAGATATGCAGGTGGGAATAATGATAGTTCTTCTTCATCCGCCTCACGAATGAGCAAAACATATGTTCCTGGTGTTTTATCCTCTATTCTTATGAAATAGTTTCCAGAGCTTTCTGCTCTAAATATGACCCCTTCAGGGAGATGGCCTTTCTCGGAGCTACGGTTAAAAACAGTCCCATTTTCGTTTGTAATAAAAATCTCAAGGTTCCCAGTAAGATTTTCTAATTCTACTGAATATATCTGATCTTTAACGACAGGAAATGAATAAATGTCTCTATCCCATTTTTGTAATTCTCCAGTGACTGAATTTCCCAAAGGAATAGGAAGAGCTCCCGCGAATGTTTCACCAGCATCAGTACCGCTCTCCGCGTCATTTGCAGGAGTGTCAAGCTGAAGGTTTAATCCTCCTACAAAATAGATCTTACTTCCATTTCCTATCATCAAATTTCCATTAACTGCAAAATTGGGCATTAAAACTTGCACTTTAGCCCGAATCCATCCTTTTTGGTTTAGTTGGTCTAGGATGGTAATGTCTACATATGATTCTAATTGAGATGACGTTGTGATATTCAGGGAACTGAAAGACTCATTTAGAAAAACATCTAATTGATATTCAAAGAATTCTCCTGAACTGAGAATCAAAGGAGAACTAGAGGAAAAGGACGGAAATGCAAAGACGGTGGGCGTTTGAAGGCGTTCATATGCAGCAGTTGCATTGACTAATCCCGCACCCTGGACAAAGACATGCCTACGCATATCAGATGCCGTACTCAGCAATACACTTCGAATTTCATCAGGAC
>CP070760.1:954594-957201 GCA_020348965.1 Candidatus Heimdallarchaeota archaeon
CGGGTACAAGTCCATACGACCCTATAAAGTTTAGATACCTCCCTATGTGTCCTTGAGACAATATTTTCATTGAAGTATCAATATCTTCAATCAAAGTATCCTCTGAAAAACCACCAACTTCCACCAGCGTATCTTTTCGGAAACATCCTGTTGTACCATTGAAAAGTACAACCCCTCGGTGATCTTTAGCCGCTTCGAAAACTTCATAGAACTGGGAATACAGAATAGAATTGGCGGCTTGATATAATCTTTGGGTATTTCTATAAGAAACTTTAGCTTGAAAATAACCAGCTTTTCTATCTGAAATTGCTTTGGAAAATTCACTCAATAGGGTGGGAACTGGGATATGGTCGGAGTCCAAAATTACGATATAATCTCCTTTTGTCTTATCAAGTACCGCGTTAATATTTCCTGCTTTAAAACCACGTGTATCGGATTTATGATAAAATTGAATGCTGTTTTCTTCACAAAATTCCTTTAATTGGTTTGTAATGTTGGGATTCTGACTATTATCACTGACGATAATCTCATATGAGCTATAATCTATTCTTAAAACTCCTTCTAGTGTTTCCTTCAGTACAGCAAACGAAGTTCCATGTGACGGGACAATAATGCTAAAAACTGGGGACTCAATCGAATTTTTCGAATTGTTTTGAGAAAATGATTGATTCCGAAATCGAAAAGCGCCAGAAATCATGTAAAAAAGATACAAAGCAAATAATAAACCTATCTCTTCAATAACAAGAAGGAGGAGATTAAGGAATATTGTCGTCAATTCGGTATTAGAAAGGATTAGTAATAGACTGGAACCAGTATAAAGAGGGATCACCAGAAGAATTAGAATCGAAATAGTCAGAGTAATCCAAGATAAAATACGATATATCCACATAAGAAGCTGCTTCCGATATTCTAGGACTAAAAATCGAGTTTTCCAGCAATGAAATCAGCCCATCCTTTTTTATACTTTTCTGGGCTATTAATATGATTCCAATAAACTGGGAGCTCTGGTAGATAACCAAAGAGGAGACCCTCTTTAGCTAGTGCTGGGAATACATCCTTCTCAAGGGAAGAAACTTCTTTCTCAATGTGGTTGAAAATCTCGGGTTCAAAGACATATATACCAGCGTTTATGAACTCTAATCCCTTTTTTCCCCCACTAATGAATCTAGTGACTTTATTATCTTTCTCATTAAAATCAACTTGACCGCTACTATTCTTAAGAACAAACATTGTCGCAATTCCACCCTCTTTGATTCTACGACGATGGAATTCTACTAAAGCATTGAGGTTTATATTTGTAATGAGATCCCCATTCATAACTATAAATGTAGATTTAAACTGTTTCTGGGCATTCAAGACTGCTCCTGCAGTATCCAAGGGTTTTTCCTCTGCAATAAAACTGATATTTATTCCGGGAATCTTTTTCTCGGAAAACTGCTGCTGAATGTGCTCCTTAAGATATCCGACTGATAGAAAAATCTCAGTCAAAGCATGACGATGTAGAAGGTCAATAGAGTATTCAATGATTGGTTTATAGCCAATAGGTAACATAACAGCTGGAGTAGCAACAGAAATAGGTCGGAAGCTAGTTCCACGACCTCCACACAATATTAAAGATTTGATTGTGTGAGCTTCTAATGCGACTTTTAGAGCTTGAATTATAAATTGCTTGACGTTGCCGTGTCCTGCAACTTCAACAAGATTTAACCAGAAGTTTTTTGTGAACTCAATTGTATATTTATGAATGTCTTTATTTTTCATCGAGAACCACATAGATAGAATATCTGTATATTTCCTAACGAAAATTCTGTTTTCATTTTTTGGATGAGTATATTTATTGTTTTCTATTTACTTATATTTAATAACCTATTTTCTCGGGTAAAATCAAAAAAAACTACTAATAGAGACCATTCACGAAATTCTTAGATATCTCCCCATTAACCATTGACCACCTTTAGACAAAATCTAGTTTGTGAGGGAACTTGTCATTTTTCACGTTCGACAAGAAACTGAACTAGGACTCTTAAAAAATCAAATAAATCTTTTCCTTCAGAATCCTCTTCATTCAGTTCACTCTGTATGATTTCTAGTTCCTTTAGCGAGAACTGGGCGTATTTATCTCGAACTACTCTTACTTTTTCCTTAACAGATCGAAATGCTTCCAAAACAGTTTGTATATCCTCATCTGTTTTCTCACCAACTGGCTTGTTATAGATTTCTCTCACTTGAGAAGCATATGGTGTTTGTAACGCGAAAAATAAGAAAAGATTTCTTTTCGATTCTTGAATATCCCAATAGGGGACTTTACCGAATTGTTCTGGGTTTCCTAAGATGTCTAAAAAGTCGTCTTGAATTTGAAACGCAATGCCAGCTGCAACAATTGCTTCATGCAATCTATCTGTGAATAATTCCTCTCGTCTACCTGAAATACAGCCTAATTTAACACAACCTGCAAAAACAATTGCGGTTTTTAATTCCATAATTTTGATCACATGGTCCATATCAAACTCAAAATTCTTTTCTAATCGATCTTCTAATTCGAGTGCATTTCCTGAGCTGACATTATAGGCATAGTCAAGAACGAGGTCTAGTGTGGGTTCTTTTTTT
>CP070760.1:957301-959871 GCA_020348965.1 Candidatus Heimdallarchaeota archaeon
AATTCTGATCTTAAAAAAATGAGTTTAAACATTTCTGCTATTTTGGAATCATTACCTCCCATAAAAAAATTAGATTTAACCCCAACGGAGCAAAAAATTTATCTCCGTCTAGCAATTGAATTCAAACATTTAGTTGATGGTTCGGAGAATTATTTAATAGCAGCAAATAAATGGAGCCAAAGTCTTTCTCGGCGATTAGCACAATTTGGGATAACTACAGACGAATGGGATCGAATTTCTACCATTGGTGATAATAGTACAGAGATTCAAGACCAGGTAATGGATTTGATAAAACAGCTCGAAAAATGGTAGGGGGATATTAATGTTATTATCTAGAATGACAAAAAGGGTCATGAAAAATTAGAAATGAGGTGAGGATTAATCGCCTCACCCACAACCTTTTTGTCTACTGATATCTAATGGTTGATGTAATCCAGATTTTCCGAAGATTTTTCTGATTAAAATTGGTATTTAATGCCAGCTTTCCCCCACGATTCTATTGCTTGAACTAATTCAGGGTACTCCCCCTCATGATCATCTAAATAATCCTCAAGATCCTCTGCTGCTTCCTCTAAATTAGTCATTCCAATTTCAATTACTTGTCGAAAAGCTTTAGCACCCGCTCGTGTCCCTTGAGGGTGAGAATGGATCCCTACACCAGCGCCTATCATAATATCGTGGCCAAGGTCTTTTATCAGGTTTAGTGCGATTCCTGGGGTTACCCCCCCTGATGGCATGGGTAAGACAGGTTTTAATGCGCCGAACGGATAGCGGAGTGCTTTCGCACAAGCAAGGTATTTATCACGAATGAAAGGAGCCTTACTATATGCACTGGGATAAACTAGAGCATCAAGACCAGCTAAACGGGCAAGCTTCCCCATTATCAGAAAAGAAGAGATACCTGACATTTCAGACTCGTAGTAGACTCCAGCGAAGTCCATGTGTCCGAGAATTGGCACCTTGATACTTTCATCTGCAGCAAGTTCCCTTACCACTGGCAGGCCGACAGTGAGATAATTTACCATCAGTCCATTTGTCCCACAATCGATTGCCTTTTGGGCGTTCTCACGTAGCTCATTAGGTCCTGCTGTAATATTCACAAAGTAGACAGTATCTTCTCCTGTTTCTTCTTTGGCTTGGTCTCGCATCTCCATGTATGTTGTGACTCGATCCTCTAGCGGCAAGTACTTTATATCACCAGCAGTACTCTCATCATCCTTTATGAAATCTGCACCCCCTATTGCAGCCTCATAGAAAAGGCTTTTTCCATCCTCCAAAGTATATGCGTGGTCAATATTCGTTAGAAAAGGACGTTCAGGAACTTTTAACTGTTTACGGATACCTTCTATTCCAAATTTTGGGCCCTGGAATTCAGCTAAAAATTTGGGAGGGAAAATGACATCTAATAGTTTAATTTTACCCCCCATTGAGATATTTCCCATCAATGTAGTTAAAAGTAAAGGAAATTGGGTATCTAACCCTTCAAGAGGATACGCAACGTGGATGATGTACTGACGTTCTTTGAGATCGTGTGGAACCCCGATTTCAAAGGGAGGGATCTCGTATACCCCCACAACCTTCGCACTAAATTTACGGAGGATGTCTTTAGGTTCGGAATGGACAGGAAAATATGATCCTACTGACTGCTCTTGAACAACAACGTTTCCCATATACCAAGGATCCAGTGTGCTACTGAATGCTGCATAATATATTCCAATCACATAATCATTGGAAATTGCGATTTCTTGCAACCCTTCTGGGAACCATCCAAACTTTTTGTCCGCATAGTTGTCAATTCTGGATTTTTTTGTCATGGGAAAACCTCAATCCTCAATATTTACACTACTTTAAATAATGTAACAGATAACTAATTTTCTTTAAACAAAAGGAGAATTCGACATAGAAGTTGTCTTTAATCAGATTTCGAAACATTCTGAATTTTACTAACAACTCGATCAACAACTTCAGGAACTAACCCAACATAATGATAAGGGTTTAAAATATCATCAATTTCTTTTTCTGATAGTGTTTCTCTGATTTGGGAATGATTTTTCACAGCTTCCATGAAGTTTGGTTCTTTAGTGAGTTCTCGTAGAATTTTATGTGCATTCTGCCTTCCCAAAGGCTGTACCAAGTGTTTTAGGAGATTCTCTGAACACTGTCGACCATTTAACAACAGTAAGTTATGTTTTATACGATCCTCGTCCAGTTTAATTTGTTTCAATATGAGAACCATTTCCTTGAGTATAAAATCTGTCAAGGTAATCAATTGAGGGATCAATAATCGCTCAGAACTTGAATTAGTTAAATCTCTTTCATGCTCTAATGATATGTTCCCATGAGCAACCGAGAGGAGTTGTCGAAGATATCTTGAAATCCCACAAATTCTTTCTGATCTTTCTGGATTCATTTTCTGCGGCATTGCTGAAGAGCCAACGAATTTTGTCTCAAAAGGTTCTATCAGTTCACCGATTTCTGTCCGTTGAAGATTTCGTATCTCACCAGCCATTCGATCAAGGACTCCAACTATCGCCATGAGGCGGGTAACAAACTGATAATGAATGAGTCTT
>CP070760.1:959971-962522 GCA_020348965.1 Candidatus Heimdallarchaeota archaeon
ATCCTTCTATATGCGTCCGCAAATTAGAGCTGAAGATTTCCTTAAAATATTACCAGAAATTTCACGTTATGAGAAAATTTTAGCTAAATTAGATGGAGAAAATAAAGAAACAGTTAAAGAAATCGTGGAGATTTCTATTCTAGTTAGAATAGGGAATCTATTTTATTGGAAAGCGTTAAGTTCCCAACAGACACTCGAATATGAAAAAGCAGTCGAATTCTATTTACGGGCCAATCAATTAAAGGATGATTCAGTTTTATATCTCACTATCGGTTCAATTTATCGGAAAATAAGTCGTACTGGAGAGGCAAAGAATTGGATTGAAGGTGGATTTTCTCGAATGAGAAAACGGAAGGAGTCAATTAGGATTTCACGGAACATGTTGTTTGGAGATATTCGTTAACTCTTAATTCTTCATATGAAGAATTCCCTCCCTATTTTTAGAAAGACTGATTACTATTCACTACGCTTGCGTTTCTTCTTTTCGGAAGGATTGGATGCAGAAGCTAACTCTTTAGTTAATCCCACCTCTTTAGCTAGTTCCATGAACGGAAGAATCATCTGTGCCACTGATTTATAAGCATCCTGTCCTTCTCCTAATAATATCATTCGATCTACATTGATATTCTTAAAAACTTCGGGAAGCATATCCAACGTCTTTAACTGGATGTATTTTTCGTCCGCTTGACTTAGTGCTTTCGCTTGTTCAAGAATTCCTTTAGCTAAAGCAACTTGTGTCTGAGTGATTTTAGCAGCCTCACCTTCTGCTTCGGCAAGTAACTGATCCTTGCGTGCTTCTGCCTGTTGGCGAATTCGTTCCGCTTCTACCCCAACCTCTTGGGTGACACGGAGGAATTTTTCCGCTTCGGCGTTGATTTGTTTTTGTTTGCGTTCCGTTTCTGCGGCAATTATTGCTCGTTCTTGTTCTAACTGTGCGATCTGAATTTCTCTGTTTTTAGCTTTTGATTCTATGCTGAGTTTGACCTCTTGGTCAGATAACCCTGTCTTTTGTCTCACATCAAGATTACGGAGTTGAACACTTTCTTCCATCTCTGCCTGTCGAAGTTGCGCGTTCTGTGCTTCTTCGATCTTTTTCACTGCTTCAAGATTGTCTTTGAGCCGTTGATCAAGAACCTCAACATCTCTGATCTCTATCGATTCAATAGTAATACCCCAATCTCCAGAGAGCGCATGAAGTTCAGTTGTCACATTCTTAATTATCTCAGCCCGATTACGAATAATTTGCTCTATTTTCATGTTCGCACATGTAGTTCTGATGATTGCCTCTGTGGCATTTTTGATTGCCTTTTCAACATAGTCAGTCCGATGGGGATCCCAACTCACTTTAGAAAAAGAAATCTCGGGATTTGTTACCCTCCAATAAACAAATGCTGTTAAAGCGACGTCTTGGTACTCATACGAAACTACTTTTTCACGGGCTTCCAGTAGGGTTTGTTGAACTGTTGTAGGAATAATGACTACTTCGTCAAAGACTGGCCATAGTATTACGGTTCCACCTGTCCCAGCTCGCTTAACTTTTCCACGTCGAAAATGAATCACGTATTCATTTGTTTTAAATTTCTTAAAACGGGAGACATAAAATATGATGATTAAAAGAAATATAATAAAACCAATCACAAAAATAATCCCAATAGAAGGAACTATAGCGTCAATAAGGCTTTCAAGCTGAAGAAAGAATTGCATTTTTTTCACCTTTTTTTTTTATTATAGATTGTTTCATTCCCATTTGACTGTGCCTTCAGGAATAGGCCTCTTTTCTGCTTCTTTTGAGGACCACTCATCAATGATTAAAGTGTTTCCCTGGATTTCTATGACATAAGCAGTCATGTTTCTGGGAATGGCACCATATTTAGTCTTGGCAGCCATTTTAACTGGGCCATGAATTGAGGAAGTGTCGATTACTACTAACCCACCTTTTTCGTCTACTGTGGTCAAAGTTCGGACAGAATCATCAATTTTTATGGTTTCTAATGCTGTTTCATAGATTTCTGAAACAGCTATTCTTTCCCAAATCTTGTTTGTACCGTAAGTGGTACCAATAGGAACTGCAAAAATGATGATAATCAATATGATAGAAGTCAAGAATGGTCCTTGGGCGGCTGCATCTATAAGTAACATACCAGAACCCCCAAAGGTTATCATGGCGACACCTAATAGAAGCATTAAGGGCGTGGGAGTATCAGCGCCAAGATCTTTGTCAAAGCCGATGTGTTTGTCAACTCCAATGCTAACATCATGATCGATATCGATGTCTACATCTGCATCAAGATCGAAGTCTGCATCTCCGATGTCCAATCCACCATGATCAAGGGAAATATCATGATCTACTGAGACATCATGATCCAGAGAGACCCCATGGTCGACATCATGATCTAAATCGGTGTCATGATGGAATAAATGGCTTCCTTGAAGAAAAAGTGTCAGAAAAAAAATAATAAATCCAGATATCAAGCTTCCCCAACAAATTTGTTTCAGAATCTCTAATAGAAGCTCTAGATCCAATACTGCCATGTTACTCAAGTATCCCAAA
>CP070760.1:962622-965143 GCA_020348965.1 Candidatus Heimdallarchaeota archaeon
CACCCTGTAATAACTGGAAAGATTAATTACTGTCAGGGGAATCGGTTAAGTTCTAGAACTTCTAGTGGTTCACTCACTCCAATGGCGCAAGTTGCTAATCGTTTTTTTGCGAGACTGTTATCCATCATTTTGCATCAAAAAATTAATGATCTTGGACCGTTGCGAGTTATGACTTGGGATACTCTTTCCAAGTTAAATATGAGATCGGCTGGTTACGGATGGACTATTGAAATGTCTGCTAAAATTCTGAAAGCTCAAGTAAAGCTTTCAGAAGTACCTGTCCAATATAAACGTCGATTCAAAGGAATCAGTAAGATTTCTGGTAACTTTGTAACAGCCTTGCGAGCAGCATTTGTTATGAGTCTCACTCTTTTACGCGTAATGATATTCTGGAGGCCCCAATTTGAAAACTAGCAAAAATATTGGTATCATTGTATTCACAAAAGTCCCAATATCTGGGTTCGTTAAGACTCGTCTACATCATCCCCAGCTTGATGAAAATTATATTACGGATCTTCAAACTGCCATGCTAAAAGATACGTTATTAATTTTGGAGAGAGTTCCAAAAAATTTTGTGCCTATACTATCTTTTTTTCCTGAAGAAAAAGCAGAAACGCTTGAAAAGCTCATCATACACCCCTTACAGCCATTGTATCCAGAATTCTTTGAGAGGGTTCATATTGTGCCTCAAAGAGGGATAGATGTAACCGAACGTTTTTCTAATATTTTTTCCTTCACTTTTAATGAGCTGAACCTTAATTCCTCTATTATTATCGGATCCGACACTCCTCATCTTCAACCAAAATTAATAACTAAATGTATTGATTATTTACAGAAAAATTCCAAAGCAGCAGTATTAGGTCCATCACAGAATGGAGGTTTTTACATACTTGGCCACACACAGCCGTATATCCATGATATTGGATCGGTATTCAAGAAGTCCTCGTCTACAGGTGAACTTGGTAACGTAATGGAATTATTAGTCTCCAATAATTTTGAAGTAACCATATTACCGGAAGTGACTGATGTCGACACTTTTGATAATCTAAAAACTGTTCGAGCAATCATCAAGCTATTGTCATTTACGTCTTACGAAACAAAAGATTATTATTTTCCAAAATTTACGAAAAACATACTAGACATGTTCAATGATTCATTTTGGTTGAAATCTTAATCACTTTGGACATAGCTAAACCAAAAGTCGAGATCTGAGAGGAGTTAAAAAGTGGCACTTCAATTGGGAGTAATATTATGGTTTTTAGGCGGTTTCTTCTTCTTATTATGCACATCCTATTACATTTTTGAGCTAATCCCTGCATATCTTAAACATCGAAAAAGCTATCTCAACCCAGAAATCCCTTCTGATGAAGAGATTTTAGCATTACTTGAAACCTCACAAATGTCTTTTCCAATAATCAAATTTCAGATTACAACACGGGGTAAGGAGGTCGATGTAGTAAAACGAAGTGTTGACAGTATTGCTAGGTTAGCTGAAAGAAGTCCACTGTTTGAAAAGCATATTGAGTTATTAATTGTCACTGATGAGTTATCAGAAGTAGAGTTTTTCTCTAAACATTTTAAAGCAAGAGAGATCAATTTTCCAGCAGAAGTAGTCTGTGTTCCCAAAGGATATAAGACCCCCAATGGAACTTTATTGAAGGCAAGAAGCCTACAATACTCTATTGAGTATCGTAAAAATAATGGTTCGAAGAGTCAGAATACCTCATCTACATGCTTTATTTTCTATTTTGATGCTGAATCTACCATAACTGAAGATGACTTTCGTCGAGTAGTGCATTCAATACTTACCAATCCTGAGAAGAAGATATTTGAGGGTGGAATCATCTATCCACATAAATATTTTAATGCCCATATTCTTAGTCGTCAAATGGAATCATCAAGGCCTTTTAATTGTTATCACTGCGTACAAGTTATGAAAAATCCTCCACCACTTCATTTACATGGATCGAATTTGCTTGTTGAGGAGAATTTAGTCAATTCCATTGGATGGGATTTCGGAAAAGTAGGAAATCGACCTGTTCTCGCCGAGGATCTTGTTTTCGGTTTGAAAGCTTATTCGAGATATGGATCCCAGCCCTTTGGTTGGCATGGCGGTAGAATCTATGAACAACCCCCTTTCTCAATCCGTGCTTCCATTAATGCTCGACTTCGATGGATCACCGGTGCCTGGCAAGCTCTCGTCGTATTGAAAACCCAATCGGATTTTTTGAACCTTCCATGGCGGAAACGCATGTGGGTCCAAGCACGGATACGTGCAAGAATTATAACTCATTCTTTGAGCTTTTTTGCGGCTTTTTTCGTGATATTAAGCATTTTCATATTCATATTCCCGACCCTCTTCTCTGCATTTCATGTAGATTTCTCACAATTATCACCAGACTTTCGAACATTCATTTTTATTGTGTCTAGGTTTGTTTTCCTCCCTGGTACGGTTTTCTGGATTTTTGGAGTGATAAATGGATCATTTCAGAATATTGAGCCTTTAAACCTATCGAGGTGG
>CP070760.1:965243-967761 GCA_020348965.1 Candidatus Heimdallarchaeota archaeon
CTCACAACCCCTCTAGTCTCAATAAGGCATCATTTCACATTTTCTTACTTTTTTTACAGAAAAAGCCTAAAAAAGTTCTAGGAGGACAGGCAAAATTCCTGTTAATTGTAGAATTAGTAGATAAACAAAACCAAGGATCAACAATATAGCACTTAGGGGAGCCATTTTCTTAATGTAATCCATGAAAGTCACAGGGTGTCCTTCCTGTTGTAGAACCTGGATACCTATGACCCCCGTAACGGTACCAAAGGGAGTGAAGCCACCCCCAAAAGTCACTGAATACAAAAGAGTAAACCACAAAAATCCTCCGACGGGAAAACCGAAAATCGTCTGAGAGGAAAACTCTGGATCTGCTAGTAGAATACGAATGACTTCAGCTAAGGCGATTGTAATAGGTATGTTAGCCACGACAGCACTAAGGATTGATATGACTGTGATGATAATGATTGCTAGGATAAGAGGATCCCCACCCGACAATTGAAGCATAAGCATTGCTAGTGCCTCGAGAACTCCAGAAATTTGGAGAGTACCGACCAAAACAAAAAGACCAATGAAAAATAAAATCGAGTCGAGTTCAATTCTATGAATCACACTATTCATATCAGCTTGGGTTACAATGATAGTAATGATCGCCCCTGTAATGGCCACAAAACCAACTGAAAGACCAATACTACTCGATAAGACCAAACCAACTACAACAAACACTAAAACAACCGTACCAAGGTATAACTTCCGTCTCGAGTCTACTACTGACCATTCATCCAAGAATGTTACAGTAGTTCGATCAATTTCTGTGTCCTCTGTTGTCAGTTCTTTTTTGAAGATAGCAAATATATATCCTATTGAAATTGCGATCGCAACTCCTATAAAGACAGAATTAACAAGAGAGAAGGTTACAAAAGGTATATCGCCTGCTTTGGTACTAGCGATTAGTATACCTGGCAAAGAACCAATAACTGTTATTATCCCCGCCATTACAGTCGCAGCGACCTCGGCTAAGATATAGGGCTTTGGGTTCAAATCTAACCCACGAGTAACTGTGATAGTGATACCACTAAGCAGAATGATTGCAGTAGTATTATCCAGTAATGCAGATAAAATCAGTGTGAGAAAGAAAACCAGCACAAGAAGCCTTTTTGGGGTTCCTTGTGACGCTTTAATAGTACGAATGGACACCATATCAAAGAGCCCAGTATCTGAAAGGACAGCCACGAGAAGACTCATTCCAAAAACAATGGAAATTACCTCCCATTCAATGAATGACTCAAATAAGGCGACTTCAAAGAATAATGAGGGAGCTTCAGCGATTTCTATCAGCTGTTCTAATGGTAGCGGAAGCTTTCGGCCAATTACTTCTGTCAGGTGCTCTGCAGTCAAGTTCTCTAGCTGATCTTGACTAAGAGCTTTTAAATATTCTAACGGCAACAATTGGTTAAGAAATATTATCATTAACAGAACAGAGAGCGCAGCACCAAAAAGAATCACACGGAGCTTTTCTTCCTCCGCTAAGGAAAGAAAAACGAACACAACAATGAAAAAAAGGACAACCAACAATTGAACATCAGTATGAGTGAATATTGAGGGAGGAGCGAAAAATATCAATGAGATAAGCACAAATGAAGCAGTCACCCCAATCACACCAACCAGAAGTTTCTCTGGGAACTTCTCCTTCTTATCGTCGTACACCCATAGAAATACAGAGATTACGAAACTTATGATTGAAACAATGCTTACCCAGGCTATCAATACAAAATGCCTTCTATTTCTGTCAGGAGTCCTGTTTTCAAAGAAATATTTCTTGTCTACGGTTAATATCACATAAATAATTACTGATTCGTAAATCTTTCCGCGTTTCTTATAATCAACGAAATAAAAGGATATCCAAAAACAATATATTCCGAAAATTCCTTTACTAACAATTATGGAGTTGATCATTAATGGTTAAAATAGGAGTTATTTCTGATACTCACGACAATCAAATCGCAATCAAAGACGCTATTAGAATATTCAGAGAAGGAGGAGTCGAATTAGTCTTTCATTGTGGAGATTTTATTGCCCCTTTTTCAGTCAAAGCACTGTTTAAGTTTCCTCTTAGATTAGTTTTTGGGAATAATGATGGAGAAAAACGTATTATTAGGCAATTAGTGGATCAACAACAACAGTGTAAATTAGAAGATGTATTATTAGCTGAAGAAATCCATGGGAAAAGAATAGCGATGACACATGGACACCATCCTAATGTTCTGGATTTAGCTTTGGAATCAGGTGTTTACGACATTGTACTTAGTGGCCACAATCATGAGAAAATGAGTGAATCCCTACCCAATGGTACAGTCCATGTCAACCCTGGGGAAGCAGGAGGATGGTTAAAGGGGTCTCCATCAGTAGCGATAATCGATTTAGAAACGATGGTTGTTGATTTTAAGGATATTCAACTTTCTTAAGGAAAGAGCGGATCCATTATTGATTTTGCCGCAGAATAAGGATCGAGCTTCTTTGTGATGACTTCGTTCAAGAG
>CP070760.1:967861-970359 GCA_020348965.1 Candidatus Heimdallarchaeota archaeon
TTATCGATCAAAATGTGGCGGAAAAACATTCGTACATCACTATTATAACATATTATGGAAAAAAGAAAGGATCTGTAAGTGTTGAGGCTTTTGATACAGAATCATTAAAACAGGCGGTAGCTAATGCAGCAAAAATTGCAAAAATAACTCCAAAAGTTGAAGATTTTGTGTCTTTACCTAGTCCCAAAGCATATTCTGAAACTCTGAAGCCTTCTGAACTAGTTTCAAAAAGTACATTAGAAACTACTCCAGAACTGAGAGCAGAATATGCACTACTAGCAATTGAGAAAGCTCACGAAACTGACAAACGAATAAAGGCAGTAGCAGGAGCAATCTCGAACATGATTGAAGAAAAATTAATTAAAAATTCCCTTGGTGTTGAGGCATATGATGCGAGAACATTAAGCAATATTAATTTAACAGTTTTAGGAAATGATAATGGAGAGGAGACTGCAGGCTGGTCTGCTGATGCGAGAAGAGATATCTCGAAGCTGAAAATCGTAGAGGTTGCACAAAGAGCGGCACAAAAAGCCAGTGATGGATTTGGAGCAAAGATAATTGAACCTGGCGAATATGAAGTTGTCTTAGAACCAGCTGCAGTTGGAGGATTACTTACTTATATGGGCTTATACGGTTTCAGTGCAAAAATGTACCAAGAGTACCGAAGCTTTTTGAGAGATAAAATTGGAGAGAAATTGTTCTCCGGAAAACTGGATCTGTGGTCAGATCCTTTAGATAAACATTGCCTGGGGGCCTCAGTATTTGACGGAGAAGGGTATCCAACAAAGAAACTAAACTTAGTAGAGAAAGGTGTTGCCAAGACTCTGGCATACGATACATTAACCGCCTCAAAAGATAATGTCGAAAGTACTGGACATAATGTCAAATTGTGGCGTATGATGTTCTGGGGGGATTCATTCCCATTAGCCAACCATCTCTTCCTGAGAGAAGGGAGTTCTACCATTGATGATATGATAGCAGAAACAAAAAATGGTATCCTTGTCACACATTTCCATTACCAGAATGTTGTGAATTATGTGAAAGGTGTACTAACAGGGTTAACGAGAGATGGAACATGGTTAATCAAGAATGGGGAGATCCAATTCCCATTGAGAACGCTCAGATTTACGGACTCCTTTACACGATGTCTGAAGAATATTGATTTAATAGGGAAATATCATGAATTGCAGGACAGTTACTCATATGTCTTTCAAGGGCTCTACCCACCAATGAAACTCCCGTCATTCAAATTTACTGGTTCATTAAAAAAATGAGGAAGGTGTTCTAAAAGAATTTTGATTGCCTATCCTTTCTTCTTCTGTTCATCGTGGATCAGAAACCTCATGATTCGTAAATCTTCTACCAAAATATTTCTTTGATAATTGAATAATTCTTTTAGCGATTGCTGAAGTGAGGAATTCCTATTAATTTGATCCCCAAACTCGTTTAAGTCCGATTCTAGATTTTGAATTTGTTGTAGAATATCTGTTAAGCCATTTGGAGTATGTGTTCTAGATTTTAATTGTCTTAAGAGCTTAGAATAGGCATCAGAATACGTCTGCATTGTTCGATATAAAGCATCTTTGAGAAGAGATTCAGGATGGAACTCCCTATGGAGATCCTCTAAGAGACGCTGTTGTGAGCTATAGGCACCTTGTAAATTCTCTGGTAATTCTACAGCATCAGGAAAGAGCTTTCCTAATTGGTCAATTTCATCCTGTATCTTTCTCCAATCCTTGGTGACAACTTCGTTCCAAGACATTTCCTCGCGAATACTTATTAGAAGCTCACGCTGCGTTTGAATGAAATCTGGTAGCTTCATAATAATATCCTCTACAAAACTTACAATCTTGGGCTTAGTTCCTCCACTAATCGGTTCTTGTTGGATTTTAAGGTATTCTCCAAATTGTTGACGAATAAGGGTTAATTGCCTTGAATGTTCAATCAAAATCTCCATCACACGTACCATTCCTAGGTTTCGATTCGAATAACTGAAGGCATCAAATTCAACTTCAAATGGTAATGGAAGATTGATCCATCCTCCATGACATTCTTCTGATGAGCACCACCCAATCCATACACGAGAAAAGGACGAATCTTGATGAAAAATATTCTTCCAATCCTCTCCTTGGAGTTCCCAAACGGTAGTTTGACTTATTTTGATCTTCATCGGCTTTAAATCTCCTTATCTAAGTATTTTATTAAAAAATTGAGGCAGTTATATCACTTCTCGACGTAAGGCATAATCTCTATAATTTCTTGGTAACGTTGATCAATTTCTTTTTGTTGATCATTTCTTTAATAGCTATTTTCAATAAAGGAGAAAATCTCTTTTAATTGACAGTTATAATATTTAGGAGTACTTTTTTCAAGAATTGTATTAAATCTTCATCAGCTGGAAATATTGAAGTAATAAATAACGATGAATAAACGCTTCTAACGTATTAAAAACAAGTACTAAGGAATAAACCAGCTGACCGATTTCCTAAAGCTCATCT
>CP070760.1:970459-972957 GCA_020348965.1 Candidatus Heimdallarchaeota archaeon
CGATTCTTTGAAGGTTGGGGAGTAATGTGTCTGAAGCCCCCGCATTCAGTAGAGAGATAAAGAAGTTCGTGTCAAGAACCGCACAATCAAAAAGAGTAGAGGACATTGATTATTACTCCAGAATGAAACTTCAAGAAGCAATGGATTCTTTGCGTATTTTAGGATTTGTGAAAGAATTTATGCTGGCTTAAATAGCTGCATTTCGAATCCGCTTTCATTAACTTTGGATAAAAAATTTGTAGTTAAATCTCTCGTATTAATCCCTTATTTAGACAGAAAAGCGGAGGGTGTGATTTGAACACACGTAAGACGGCTTTGCAGGCCGCTCCATAGCCACTTTGGTACCTCCGCAGGCCGAACGATTACCTACTTTTACTTTATTATCCTCTTACTATTTCGGTTGTTCTCCACTTGTAATATATCAGTCAAATTACTCTACTATAAACTATATTTTTCAATGTATTCATATCAAATTTAAACAGCAACCTTAAATCTAGGGGATTTTGTCAATACTATAATTCAAAACATTAAAGAACGGGCATCGGGTTAATTTTTTTAGCAGGGATCACCATGAGCGAACAGCAAATCCATGTATTCGTCCCCTCTATGGATGGGGAATATGTTCCAGTTAGATTTACTTCCCCTGAAGAAGATTTAAAGGACACAGAGGTTTTGATATTTTTAAACGAAGAGGACAGACAAATATTCATATGGACTGGATCTAATTCTTCGGTTAGAAAACGCTTCATTTCATCTCAGATCGCGAGACAAATAAGACTTGAGAGAGGACTCACACATAGAATTTCAACTGAAGACCAAGGTAATGAAACAGCAAAATTTTGGGAATTTATGGACAAAATAAAAGATCGGCCTATTGAAGCTAAAACCTTATTTCCTATCTCTCCTCCCGCAATTTCCACAGATCTCCCAGATCCCGAAATTAAAGAAATTGTCACCCATCCTGAAACCTTAAAGAGGGTAACAGCAACAAAAACCCAACAAGAGTCTGTTAAAGCTAGTCCATCAATAACGCCGCCAGTCGCTCCGCCTGTACCAAGAAAAGCAGAGGTAGCGGAGGAACGAGAAGAAGTTATGGAAGCCGATATACTGTATTTTCGCAAGACCCTCACCAGTGATGTCCCTAAAACTAAAGCCAATTTACTATTTCAAGCAACTGACCAACAGCCAACCCTCACGACTCTTCATATCTCAACTGCTGCAACTGAAGGTAAAATCGCTTTATATAGTGTCCCTAAAACGTCTAAAACAACATCTTGTAAGACAGAGAATCCATTATTCGTCATTTTTTTAAAACCAGATACCGAGTCAATTATCGAGCTTGACGATCTTAACATTCCAATATCAGCAGGCCATTCTATCTATTTTACGTGTCCAGCCAAGACGTTTATTGGAATCAATCTAGAGATTTGAAGATATAAATTTCTCTGTAAAAACCTTTGAATTGACTTTCAACTGTTCTTCTTACCTTGTTGTACTAATATCACAATTAATTTTCAGCACAAAATACTCAATAAGGTGGATATGCTGCTTAATAATTATTATTTATTTGATAGAAAGTTTGTCCTATCTGAAGAAATATCTGAAATGGAAGCTTAAAGATGAGTGAACAGAAAGTAAACTCCAGAATTCCAGGATTTTTTAAGATGACTACAGAAGATCGCCAGAACACTATTCAAAAGATGTGTAATTTAACACAGGAAGACATGGATTATTTAAATAAGTCTACAGCTATTCTCGATCAAGCTGGCCAAGGACATTATATTGAAAACACTATTGCAATTATGCAAATTCCCATGGGTATTGCAACGAATTTTACCATTAATGGAATCGACTACCTTGTGCCTATGGCTATAGAAGAGGCATCAGTGGTAGCCGCAGCATCAAACTCTGCAAAGATAGCTCGTGCCGGAGGTGGATTTTTCACAAGTGCAACACCTCCTGTCATGATTGGTCAAATTCAGATTGTCAACGTTTCTGACCCTTGGAATGTTCGTGAAAAAATTCTAGAGCGAGAACAAGAAATTATTGAGCTTGCAAATAAACAGGATCCTGTTTTAGTGAAATTTGGAGGAGGATGCCGAGGGATAAATGTAAAGGTCCTTTCTCAGACTCTAAAGGGTTCGATGGTGATTACAGAGCTTCTAGTCGATGTTCGTGACGCAATGGGTGCCAACGCAGTAAATACAATGAACGAGGCTGTAGCTCCACTTCTCGAGAAAATTACTGGTGGAAACTCCCTTCTAAGAATTATTTCAAACCTTGCGGATCGACGGATAGTAAGAGCACGAGCAGTTTTTAAGGCAAAAGAATTGGAAACAAAAGATATGAAAGGAGAGGAAGTAGTTGACGGGATACTCAACGCTTATGCTTTTGCAGAAGCAGATCCCTATCGTTGTAGCACTCACAACAAGGGAATAATGAATGGTACTGATGCCGTAGCTATCGCCACAGCCCAAGATTGGAGAGCAATAGAAGCT
>CP070760.1:973057-975555 GCA_020348965.1 Candidatus Heimdallarchaeota archaeon
AAAGTTATAGTTGGAGAAACGCTGATTATCAAATTGGATATACACGCCCAATAATAATAGAACGGCCATTGGACAGTCAGGTATTAGTATCCACAGAATTGGAGGATATTGAGTCAGACCAATTATATCAAAATAGTATAAAAAACCGATGAAAGCTCCAATGAGGTTACCTATTAATAATATTCCTATAAACGGTTTGAATCCTAATAATTCTAATTCTAATTCCTGAATTCTTTGTATATACTTTCGCAAAGAAGATGCCATCTCTTATTATGATTCATTTAATGCTCCTGTTCGATATCCAAGACAATCCACGGCGACATAGGAAAACCCAAAAGATTTTAGTGTTTCATGTAAATCATCAAAAATTTTAGGTTCTAATAGCTTGATTCGTTCTTCTGGAGCAACCTCAATTCGTGCGAGTCCTTCATGATCTCTAACTCTAATAGTTCGTATGTTATAGTTATCTATGATATATCGCTCTGCTTTACCAACACGTTGGAGCTTTTCTAATGTAATTTCGACACCATAAGGAAATCGAGAGCTTAAACAAGCCAGACTAGGCTTGTCAGCGTTTGCTAACCCTAAAAAATGAGCTAATTCTCGGGTCTCTGTTTTAGTTAATGAATTTTCTAATAGAGGTGAAAATATCTGGTTCTCCTTTAATGCTCTTAAACCCGGTCGGTGTCCTTTCACCTCTGTAAAATTTGTCCCTTCGACTATTATATCAGCTCCCACCTCGCTAGCAATCTCATGAAGTTCTTTTGACAAGAATTTTTTACAATAATAACATCTATTTGGAGGATTTTTCCGAAAGTTTTTCTCTTCTATTTCATTGATAGTTATTACTCTATGTTCCCAGTTTCTCGAGCGTGCAAGTTTAACTGCTTCTTGTATTTCACCAGGAAGAACCGTCGGGGAATCCGCTGTGACAGCAATTGCGCGTTGAGCAAATCGGTGAGCTAATTCAGCAACAACAGAAGAATCTACTCCCCCCGAATAAGCTACAATTACAACTCTCTTTGAAAAATATTCCTTCAAGCCTTCGACTTTGGTTTGTAGGTCTCGTTTCAACTTAGAGAAATCTGTTGTGTACACTCATTAACACCCTTTTTATTCTATACTTTTTCTATTCTAAGATAACAGAATTTCCTCTTTATTATATTAAATTTGATATACGTTCTCCATTAGGATCTTGATCAAGGCATATTATGGGAACCTGCGGCTTCATCCCTATACTCCTTCTGAGTACTACAGAAATTTAATTTTCCTGTACTTCTAGAATAATAGAGTTGAAAATGAGGAATTTACCAACCAAAATCATCCAAGACCCTTCGAGAATCAAGAATTCCAAATAGTGTTCTTTCATGTTAAAGTGCAATTGATTCTTCTTCTTGAGAGTTGTTTTCTCTTGATATGATCACGTTTACTTCAGGACTACTCCCTACCCAAAGTGCTTCGTACATTACTTTAGGTTTAACCTTAAGAATCTTGAAGATGTCTAAAGCCTCACTGAGAATGATTGGAGGAATTTCTTGTATTTTGTCTTGAGTAAAAAAATTATCAATAAGTTCTATCTGAGTCTGAGGATGATTGATACTAACGTCAATATTTGACTTAACAAATACCAAGCGTTTAAGTGCATTTAAAGAAGATTTAGTAAAACTCTTGCTTATTGGATCTCCTCGTTTTAATTTCTCTTCAATCACTTTGACACGCTGATAATCAAGATTGAAGTGTGAAAGTAGAGCTATCGGGAAATGTTGCTTGATTATTTTTTCTACAGCCAGGCCTACTAGGTTTTCCTCAAAAACCCCTAATTCAGACAGAGATATTTTTTCTTCAAGAGTTCTTGCAATCGCAGTAAATGCGGACTTAACATATTCTGGTGGTTTCTCTTTCAAAAATAGGAAAATTCTGAATGAAGGGGAAGAAATAATTTGGATTTGAACCTTATTCTTCTCAATAATGCTTGCTTTGATATTGTCTTTGGTCTCACTTTCCGCCAATTCTGAGTCTGTTGCTATATCTAAGCATTTTATGATATCTGATTGAAATGATTCTAAAAAGGAATCGACACCGACCGAAAGACCACTTAGTACATCCTTTATTGCATCACTTGATTGATACATTACATTATTAACAGTATAAATGGGGAGGCCTACCGCAGTTGTCACCAGGATCATGTATGTGTTCGACAAAGAATCTAACTTTTGACGAGATAGACTGATTTCAGATAGTTGCTGTTTCTTCCTTTTCTGGTATGTAGTTGATGCAATATATAAGGCAAAAATTCCTGAAAATGTTCCTATAATAGCTAAAATAATAGTTGGAACTAAATCGAACATTGATGAAGAAGGGGAAAGAAATGTATAATTCCTTTTAATTGAACTCTTGGATAGATTAACTGAATCATATGCCTCTATAAACCATATCATGGTTATACTTTTTGAAAGTGACAATTTAAATACGTAATGGGTTTTGTTAAAGGTCATCTG
>CP070760.1:975655-978145 GCA_020348965.1 Candidatus Heimdallarchaeota archaeon
AACGATTACTTGCTAGTACCCTTGAAGAGGGCATATCTTATCTACAGACAAACCCTAGATATAGTGACAGCTTTGATATTAGCATGGATCCTAATTCAAGTGATTTTACCAAAAAATTAGAGAAACTTCTCTTGGAAAATGTTTATAATGAAATTTTAGCTTTAATTAATTACATTCCTAAGAAATCAAAAGAATTTATTATAGCTTATTTGAGAAAATCCTACATTGATGCAATTAAATATATTCTACGGATGATACACGAAGAAAAAACTGACCCTGTGTCCTTGGAAGAATTTTTTGTACTGTCTGTAGAAGATAACGCAGAGTTAATAGTTTTGTCAAAGTCTCCAAAAATTGAGGAAGTGATCGAAAAAATTCAGACACAATGGGTGAAAGACGCTCTAAAATCCGTAATGGTAGAATATTTCGAACAGAATAACATCTTATTGTTAGAACATGCATTAGATCAGGCTTATTACTCAAAATTATGGGATTCAGAAATTCCCTCTCTATCAAAAAGAGATCGTAAAATTGCTGAGAAGATATTAGGAATGCAGATCGATCTCAATAATATCAGTACGGTTTTACGGGGTGTGGTTCTGAATCTTCCTCGTGAGAAGATAGAAACCCAATTATTATCAATAAATTATCGCCTGGGTTCTTTCTTAGATCTTGGGGTAAATATTCACTCTTTTTCGGAAACAATTAACGCTCTTCAAAATACAGTGTACTCCGATTTAGGACAAGCAATTTATCGTGAGTATAAAGAGAAAGATAGATCTATTGTGAATATAGAATTGCTTCAACAAGAGTGGTTCCTTCAATCGCTTCTTTCAATGTTAGCAAGCTACCCCTTTCACATCGGCATATTATTATCTTATCTGATATTTCGCTTCCAAGAAATAGATAACTTACGAATAATTTTTGAAACGAAATGGAAAGAAGCTGATCTCAAATTAGCTCGTGAATTATTGATATACTTCCAATAATCTGATGATATAGAAACTTAAATGAACCGTATCGTTGGTGAATCATATATGAACTCTAAACAAAAGACCCAAATCATCAAATTACAATTTGCTATTGGATTAATAGCACTAGCAATTATTTGTCTGGCACTTACTGTTACTTCAGTAATAGCCTCTCCTGCTGCTATTCAAGAACCGAATGCGGTAGAACTCGGTGATCAAGCAATCTTCGGATTAGCTATTGGAGCAGGATTGGCCATGGGCCTCGCAGGAGTTGGTGCTGCGTTAGCACTGGGAACTGCGAGTTCTGCTGCGATTGGCGCAATTGCAGAACGTCCAGAGGTCTTTGGTCGTACAATCATATTCATTGCATTCATAGAAGGAATTGGTGTGTTTGGGTTTGTCATTGCATTCATGCTCTATCTTGCTATCGGACAGATTATTGCTGGTTAATTTCTAATAGGAATGAACACACCTTTATGAGGATTTTACAAAAGGATCTCCTTTCAGATCCTTCAAAGATATTTCATACTGAAGATCCTCCTCCTTATTTTCTCTGACCGATATCATTTTCAAAGTTAAATTCCAGATTATGTCTTCAATCCTCTATCTCTGAATCAAAATCTGTATCTACTTCTTTCTCATTTTCTGTGATCAGCTTTTTTAGACCGTTGAATGATGGAATGTATTGTTGTGGCTCTTGTTTCCGGGCTGCATAATAAAGCTCCCATATCCCAATGATAAAAAATACAAGGATGATAATGATCATAATAATTTCTCTTAAAGGGGAATCCTGATTTACAGAAAGAAGATAACCAATAATAATACCAGCGATGACCATAACTGGGAGGTTAAACGTGGCAGCGGCAATACTTGCAGAACTGAAAAGAGTTCTTCTTTTCTTCTTTGGTTCCATTTATTCCATTCCTATTAGAAGTGAAATCTAATCTTCGGTAATTTTTCAGATACTATTCTTTCCAAGGACTGTATTTCCTATCAAATTCCATTAGATGTTGGAACTAGCAGAGAGAATTGAGTCAATGATCTGTTTATAGCCTGTGCATCGGCAGATAATTCCATTAAGAACATGTTGGATTTCCTTTCTGTCAAGTTGTTTACCTTTTTCTAAGAGGTAATAACCTAAGAGAATGAACGCAGGGGTACAAAATCCACACTGTACTGCGCCATTCTGAATGAACGATTCTTGTAACTTTGTAAGTTTTCCCTCTGTTGATAACCCTTCTACTGTTGTCACACTTTTCTGGTCCACTTCATGGGCTAGTACAAGACAAGACTTGATGGGTACACCATCAATTAAAATGGTACATAATCCACAATCACCTTGCCAACAGGTTGCTTTAACTGAGGCGACGTGTAGATGGTTTCGAAGAATATCTAAGAGGGTTTCATTTGGCTTTACAGGGATTTCATGGCTCTTACCGTTTACAGTGAGCGTTATCATCATGTCTCTCATGTCATTATCTCCTTGAGAATCTTACGTGTATAAATTTCAGAAATGTGC
>CP070760.1:978245-980721 GCA_020348965.1 Candidatus Heimdallarchaeota archaeon
CCATATTACGACCAAAACTAATTTTGTCACGAAATAGGAGGACAGAAGTTACCAGAACAACAATGAAAACAAGATAAAGGAGCATTGAAAGCCCTATCAGAAAGATCTCTTGGATGAGGATTACACCAGCAAAAAATCCTAGAATGGTTACAAAAAAAACAACCATTGATCGGCCTATTTGTCGTAGAGCTTGAGTTAGAGACAAAGAAGGAAAAATTCCCTGCATATGCCAATGATGGTAGAGAATTCCAGAACTTATTAGAAAGCATAGTGCTAGTATAACTGCGAATATCTCAACCAGTAGAGGATCTAAGAAATATAACTCTAACAGCACCAGTACGACATCCAATCCATTTACCAATACGTGAGCAATAAGAGGTAAAAGAATTATATATGTGGGATTAGTCTGACCTTGTGCTCTGTATAAGAAGTAAAACAGATAAGCACCAAAGAGGACTTCGATCATCCAGGGTACCACAAAACGGACGTCATCTGGATACATAAAATGCATCATCCAAAATAATCCTGAAATAATAGAGATTTTCACTGTGAATCTTAGTTCCGTCTGTTCAAGCCAGAACCCATTGAATACACGAAAAATCAATTCTTCTTGGAGTGGTCCCAAAAGAGTCACAATCAATATTAATGAGACTAATGTCAATAGAGGATCTATAGGGTCAATCAAATCAGCAAGGATGACCTTCTGTGTTTGTACAAACGAGTAAAACGAGAACAGAGTTAATACTGAAGTGATCAATATAGGACAAGCAAAAGTAAAAAGAAAGAATACAATAGATATCTTGATAGTTGAGAATTCTCTAATGGCATCTATAGGAGTGAAAAGAGGAGGAGAGATCAAGGATTCCCCAATTATCAGACCAATTATAAAAATCATACCTATTATGAATAGGAGCACAAGAACAAGGGAGAGAGCTATTTGGAGGACTGAAGACGCTGATGAACCAAGAAGACTTGATACAATAGTGGTTGCATCAAATCGACTCATTGTATAGAGTAGGGTAGCGGAAGTGATAATTGTTAAGGCTAATACAGTCCTTTTGAAATCTAATTGGAGCCTATCTCGACTTGTATTCTCTTTCAGTATTTCACTCTTTACCATAACTAGCCTTTCCCAGCTAAATATTTCAACAGAATACTACTAAACCTTTTAACAAATTGCTCCAGTTTCTCATCATCTGTTCGATCATTCTTCCGAATTATCAAGAGCTGTTCACTCTAGGAGATCTTCAATCCCCTCAAGGACAGCATCCTCGGGTAAAACAGGGAGAATATCTTTGATTTTTGAAATATCAGAAGTTTCATACCAAGTAACTGGAAACAAACTTCTATATAAAATACCCGAAAATAGAAATAAATTTCCACTTTTTTTACTAAATAATAGAAACAAGAAATGGTCCAAAAAAAGGCTCCCCTGCTAATCAGTCCAGTCCACGGCCCCATGTACACCATTTATAGTTTTATGTTTCCGAAAAATAGAAACATTAATTAATGGATACATGGATTCACATACTGAAACATTATGCCTTCCTCTGTGACTGTAGATGAAAATCTCCGTAAAAAAATCAAGAAACTAGCAGCCGAACTCGACACAACCCAAGGGGACATAATTTCACGTGCGATCGGGTTGTTCGAAAAAGAAATCGGTGTGAAAGGATACTCTCCGAATCCCAAAGCCCGTGAAATTATTAAAAAAGCAGTGAATCAACGAAAAAACCTTCAATGGAGAAAAACGATCCGAAAGGCACTCAAAACACCAGGACCTTTAATCGAGGATATGCGGATATCAAATTGGGGTGAAATTCCTGCGGATTAGTCTGGATAGTAATATTTTTCGCGACCAAGATTTTATCGATTGGTTACAGGCATCAAAGGACAAACTAGAAGTCTTCCTATCTGCAATTAGTGCTTTAGAAACATTTCACTGGTACAATGTCCGCGGAATCTCAGAAGAATTATTTAAAAAGGATATGGAGGCACTAGGAGCAGTTATAAATGAGCTAACCTATCAAGACATCTTCCATATCAGTAGAAATGCGAAGAATTCAGCACTACCGTTTAGACATCATGCGAGAGACTTTATCATAGGAACCCACGCCCACATTCACGAATCAAAGCTAATAACCTTTAATAAAACGCATTTTGATTGGTTGGGGCAAGAAAATATCTTAAATCCTGATGAATTCGTGGTTTTACTCGAAACTACAGATACTTGAAGGAAAAATCAAAGGAATCTAAACTACCTGACGAGAGGTCCACAACATTTCCACAATTTTTGAAAAAATTAGCCCTTATGCGATTTGGTTCAAAGATTAGCACCAAACAACAGATTACCGCAACGGATTCTCAAAGATTATTAGAAAGTGATCCTAAACATAACCGGGTTGACCAGAAATACCACAGTAAGAAACATAACCCAAACGACCCAGAGCCAATTAACTTGAGAGATCGAGGATTG
>CP070760.1:980821-983297 GCA_020348965.1 Candidatus Heimdallarchaeota archaeon
ATGTCACGGAAACGTTTGAATGTTCGTTGCCCTCTTACAACACCTTTTTTCACGTCCCAAGCACTATCATAAAGACCTGATGCCATATCAAATCCACCAGAGAAGCAATTTGCTGCACCTTTCAATACAATTACACGAGTCTCTTTGTCTTCAACGAGAAGTTCTAATGCACTTCCGAGATCAGTTAATAATTGAGTATCCATCAGATTTAGTGGTGGGCGATTCATCAGTAGTGTTGTAACAAAATTTTCCGTATCCTTAATGATTTTAACGGTTTCAAATTCATAAGGAGATTTTTTCTCTTCCTTTGCGGCTACACCCTTTGCACGATCAGGTAATGATCCATTTCGAATCCAATCATGGGCTCGGTAAATTTCTTTGCCATATTTATCTGCTAGACCATCTAAAAACTCAGTTAATTCCTTTAAGTCAGTAGATTCAGCCATTTCAATAGGCCCGAAAGGATTATTAAATCCCTTTTTCATGGCAGTGTCGATTTCCTTGGCTGTAGTAAGACCTTCTTCTAAAACTTTGGCTGCTTCATTGATCTGGATCCTTAACAGATTCATTAAGTCAAAATCAGCTGCTTTTTCACCAATCTCGGGTCTTCCTACCTCTGGCCACTCATAAATCCCAGAACCCGTTTTTTTACCAAGATTATTGTCCTTGAATAACTTTTCTAAGCTAGCAGGAGGTTTATAATCCTTGTGAAGACGTTCCCCAAAATAATTTAAGAGATGATAGGATATATCTAGACCTGTGAAGTCAGCTAATTCATATATACCCATTCTCATTCCCATATTCATACAAGCTCTATCAACTTCTGCAGGATCATATTCTTTGTTATCATACATGAGGTACATCCATAACATTGTAGGAGCATTAATTCGGTTTGCGATAAAGCCTGGACTGTCTTTTTTACATACAACTGGGTCTTTAAGAGCTTTTTTAGTAAAATCAACGAGTATTTTTATCGTTTCATCTGAGGTTTTATCACCCTTGGTGATTTCAATCAACTGCATCATGACTGGAGGATTGAAGTAATGAAGTCCTACCACCTTTTCTGGCCTATTTGTTGCAGCTCCAATTTCATCAATACTCATACTAGAAGTATTTGATGCTAATATTGCATGTTTTGGAGAAAACTTGTCTAGATTTCCGAAAATTTCTTTCTTTAGATCTAATATTTCGGGAGCTGCTTCGATACAGATATCTGCATTCTTAACAGCTTCTTCAAGGTTAGTGGTTGTAGTGAGATTTTCCATGAATTTCTTGTAATCACCTTCAGAAATTCGTGCTTTTTCGGCAAACTTTTGAAGACTCCAGTCGATCCGGCTTTTTCCTTTTTCGACAAATTCATCGGCAATATCATACATACTAACCGTGTATCCAGTCATAAGAGCAACTTCAGCGATACCATGGCCCATATCACCGGCCCCGATGACAGCTACGTGTTTAATATCATCTATTTTCATGATTTATTCACCTTTTATTTATTTAGCATTAAGTATTCAAAAATTTAAGAGGTCTTAGCCTCCTTTTTCAATTATCGTTGCGATTCCTTGGCCTCCTCCAATACAGGCGTTGGCCAAGCCATATTGACCATCTTCCCAGTTAAGAATTCGTGCTAGAGTTCCAACAAGTCGAGTCCCTGTAGCACCAAGTGGATGGCCAATAGCGATTGCACCCCCTTTTACATTTACCTTATTTCTATCAATACCGAGTTCTTTAATGCAGTTCATCGCAACAATGGCAAATGCTTCATTAATTTCCCAGTAATCAATGTCTTTAACTTCTAACCCAGCATTTTTCAATGCCTTCTTACTAGCTGGTACAGGGCCGTGACCCATGATTCCAGGGTTAACAGCAGCCCATCCCATTGATTTAATTGTAGCCAGTGGATCAATGCCATACTCTTTTGCTTTCTCTTTAGACATTAAAATCATGGCTGTAGCTCCTGCGTTTAATGGAGAGGAGTTCCCTGGAGTAATAACTCCCTCAAAATCAAAAGCAGGCATCAAACTTGCCATTTTCTCCATAGTACTGCCGCGACGTACCGATGCATCATAATCAAAAATTTCTCCATCAGATAGCTCAATGGGCATTATTTCATCTTTAAAGAATCCTTCATCCTGCCCTTTTGCAGCGAACTCATGCGATTCCAAACTATAACGATCTAGATCCTCGCGCGCTAAACCGAATTTTTCAGCTGCTCGCTTAAACAATTTCTCAGCTGTAAAGCCCATTACAAATCCAGTACTAAAATCGTACTTCTCATACTTATCTTCTGAAGCTAGGAACATAGGTGGATCCATGTTTGGATTGTTTGCCATTGGAACATGGGTCATGTGTTCTAAGCCCGTTGAGACTACAATATCTGAATTTCCTGTCATTATTTGCATGGCTCCAGTATGGATTGTATTCATGGAAGAACCACATTGTCTGTCGATCGCCTGAGCAGTCACAGTTTCAGGTA
>CP070760.1:983397-985863 GCA_020348965.1 Candidatus Heimdallarchaeota archaeon
GGTTTATATAATATAGGGACTGCAATTGTCTCAAGATCAGAAATATCAACTGAATATTTGCCCACATGTAGCCGCGAGGTGAACCCAATATCCCTTCGTCGTGCTAGAATTCCTTGATGGCCATTTACTGTAAAAATATCAAATCCAATTCTCTGGAAATTTCGACGGACTTCGCTAGTCCAAAACCCTGCCAGTTTCCAATCAGGTTTGTATTCTTTAAGGAATTCTATAATTTTCTGGATTAATGTGGTTTTCCCTACCCTAGGTCTTCCTGTGATCAATATATGTTTGAACATATTAATTCGTCAAGAATGCGCTAATAATTCTTTTTAGACAATCAAGCTTCTGTTGTAAGATGGCAGAAATTTCCTCAGTGGTATCCCAGCAATCTAAATATTTCTTTAATGTTACTAAGAACTCATCTACGAACTGAGGATAATCAAAACCCCTTGTGGCAAACTCAGGGATAACTTTTTTTATTAAATCACAGTTAGAAGGTGTAATGAAGATCATGGACTGGTTTAGGTTCTCCGAGAGAGCTTTTTGCCGATCAGGTAACTGCTGGCCCATGAAGTCAGTATCTACATAGAAAACATGGCCTTCGTCTGACACCAACCAGTGATTTTGATTAAAATCAAGCAATATCTGTGCTTTCGAAGCAAACCAGATAATTTCTAGTAATCCTCTGATTTCATTGCGTTTCTTAAACTGACAAACTGGGAAGAAGAAGAACTCTTGAAGGATGATTAATAAATTCTGTGTATTGAGGAAATATGTAGCAGGATAATGATCTCGTAAAGCACTATATAATTGCTGAATCCGTCCCCTGCGATATACTGCGGGATTAAAAACTTCGTTTGAAACTTCTGTATCTGGTTTTATAAAAACTCGGATAGCATAATACTCGTTTCTAGGATTAGATAGCACTGTGATGGCTCGATCTATTCCAAATCCAGGCCGATTCACTTTATAAAACTGGAAGGGATTTTCATGCATGGTTGGAAGTCCAAAAAAAGCATTGAGACATTGAAGGATTTCGGAGCTATTAAAATCTTTACGAAAGGGTAAAATACCTTCTTCATGCCTGGAAACTTCTACAGGATACCCAAACATGTCAGGATGCATACAGTTTGCCTTCAGATCTCTATTTCTTTAAGATACCCGTCTTCTGCTTAATTCTAGGGCCATTTTGATATTAGCGTAAAGGAATACAGGAACCGATTAGCCTGGGGTTGAACTATCCACCACTAAAAACAACATTACGTATCTATATGAATATTTTTTTTCTTAAACCTTTATATGAATTCTTAAGTGTCAATTTTTTTTTGATATCAGATAACTAAATGTCTTGAAAAAGAAATTTTGGTGAGGCCCTTTCTTCCAGCTGATAATGTTAAAATCATTTATCGTAAAGATTTAATTGAAGTTAAAGATCTCAAGCTACTCTTCAGAAAAATGCGAAATCAGCTTGCTGGAAATTTTCATGGCACAACACGAGATGAACGACTTGCTGAACAATTAATCTTTCTACTATTCTGTAAACTGAAGGATGAACTTGATCGAAAACCTCACGAGCCCGTTTTATTTCAATTAACTTATCCTGAGAAGAATACTGTTACAGAAAGAATATTTGAGCTCTTTAACCAGCTTAAAAACCAATATAAATATATTTTCTCTGATGAAGATCGGATAATTGCTGATAAAAACTCTCTAGAATTGATGGTTAAAGAGATTGAAAAATATGAAATAACTAAGGCAAGTCGTGATGTAATCGGAGATGCATTCGAAGCATTTCTGGGCCCTTCGTTACGAGGGAATAAAGGACAATTCTTTACCCCAAAAAATGTCGTTCGTGCAATGATCAAAATACTTAATCCTCGGTTGGGAGAGAGATTTATTGATCCTGCATGCGGGACAGGTGGATTTTTAGTCGTTGGATTAGCTCACCATACAAAAGATGATGAAACAAGCGTTGAACGACAATCTGTATCATATGATTCTTTCTATGGAATTGACAAGGATTGCTTTTTAGCTAAAATAGCTCAATTATACCTGGCAATTCTCGGTATTGAGAGGGAAGTCATATATTGTGAAAATTCATTAGACTTCCCAGAAAAATGGAGTTCGGAAGCCTATGAGGCTATTCAGCTGAATAGCTTCGATGTAGTTTGTACAAATCCCCCATTCGGAGCAAAAATACCAATTGAATCCGAAACAATCCTAGAGAACTACCATTTTGGTTATAAATGGAAACAGAGTAATGGAGTATGGAGAGAGACAAAAATTCGTCAAGACAAGCAACCCCCGCAAATCCTGTTCATTGAAAGGTGTCTTAACCTTTTGAAAAAAGGGGGTCGTTTGGGAATTATTTTACCAGATGGTATCTTTGGAAATCCATCTGATAGATACATCATGCAATTTCTACTTCAACAAACGAAATTGATAGCTTTAATTAGCTGTTCACAC
>CP070760.1:985963-988425 GCA_020348965.1 Candidatus Heimdallarchaeota archaeon
GCTGAATCTCCCTCTATTAAAGGGGGGAGATCTTCACTTATATCATCATCATCAATTAGATAAGGAACGCCTAATGGATTAAGAAAGAGAATTGCTACTGAAAAAACCAACACAGCAACAATAGCTCCTCCAACTGAAGAAATGAGACTATATTTTCTTAATTTTCCGTTTATTTTCATACTACCAAGACCGTAGGCTTTCTAAAGACTAATTTTACTATACAAATACTACTTTAAATAACTAGATATTAGTACTACGTGTTTGCAAATGAGAACGGGTTGTTTCAATAACCGTACACTCAGAACACAGATTTCAATAATGTATTTGTTTCTGTTAAAATTCGAAATACTTTAAACTATTGAATTCTCATGTATAGAAAAGAAAAAAATAGGTAGAAAAAATATGACATTCTCTATTGTGGGTTATGATCCAAATACGGGGGATCTTGGTGTAGCTGTACAAAGTAAATTCATCTGTGTAGGTGCCCTTGTCCCTTGGGGACAGGCAAACGTCGGTGCTATCGCAACACAAGCTTATGCGAATATTTCCTATGGACCAAATGGCTTAGAATTATTAAGATCAGGAATGAAAGCAAAAAAAGTAGTAACAAAATTGGTTGAAGAAGATAGTGAGAAAGAGAGTCGACAGGTGGCTGTTGTTGACGCAAATGGAAAAGCCGAATGCTTTACAGGAAAAGACTGTTTTGAATGGGCAGGGCACATTGTCGGAGAGAATTACAGTGTTCAGGGAAATATTTTAATCAGTGAGGAAACAGTAGAGAGCATGGCTAAAGCATTTGAAACGAAGAGAGGAGGTTTAGCCGATAAACTATTAGCTGCGTTGGCTGCAGGAGGAAAAGAAGGTCGGGGCGATCGGAGAGGCAAACAATCAGCGAGTCTATTGGTTTTACGAGAGAAAGGGAGTTATGGTGGATATACTGACAGATTAATTGACATTAGAGTTGATGAACACCCAGAACCAATTAAGGAACTCCATCGGATCTTTAACCTTTACGATATGATCTTTTTAACGAGAGAGGACAGAGATCAGCTTTTAACAATTGAGGGAGAGATTTCAATGAATATCAAAGAGATTCTTATTGAGCTCGGTTATTTAGAAATCCCCTCAGATGAGTGGTCATCAAATGAAACCGACGCCCTAGAGAATTGGGTAGGCATTAACAACTTTGAGAACAAATGGCGCCCTGATGGAAGAATCTGGAAGTCGATCTATGACTATATGTTAAGAGAAAAGGGTACGCCTGCAATTTCGTTAAGAAAGATGTCAGAGTTATAATTTCGCGCTTTCAGACTATGTTTAACCTCTCTTTTAGTAATTCTAACTCTCCTTGTTTTTGGAATCAGTTTAAGAAGTAAGTTCCGCAAGTAAACTTAATAGGTTCAAAAAACCCATTTTTCTTTCTTCTTTTTTAGATCCTCCTCCAACACCACAATTACTTCAAATTTTCTTAATTAATAGCACTCCTTTAGGCTCCAACACCCCTTTGGATATTAATTCGTCAATAGATTTTTCTAACAGATCTTTTGCAGGTGGGGACTTCCCTTGAGATAATTCAGCCATAGTTGCATTCATCACGATGGCTGTTCTATTCTCATATTTCCCTTGAAAAGCAGCAAGAATCATTTTTTGAGTCTCTGTATAATTCCCTGTGATGGAACTTGTCGGAACAACTTGAAATTCTTCTTCTGTCTCTATTTCCAATTCTTCAACTTTCATTGAAGCGTTTGAAGTAGCTCTAAGGATTAACAACGAGCCTTCCTTATCAAAAATCCCCTCACTAATCATCTCATTGATACATTTTTGCAGCTCTTCCTTGGACGGAGGCTTATTCCCCTGTTGGGCTTCCTTTATAACATATTGCATGATGAACGCTTGTTCGTTCTCCATTTTCCCTGGAAATTCTTTTAACAACTTATCTTTCAATTGCTCTGACATTTACTGAACCCTTCATCATTTTATGGTTATGATATTGGTTGTGATTAATCTTACAAATAGTTCGACGTTAGAACAATTATAAATGTGTTTTTATATTGTAGAGCAATCAATCTTCTAATACGAAGAAAAACTATCAGAATATTCAAATAACTAATCTGATCATATCCTAAATCACCTTTGAGACACATTGGAGTAATGAATAATGGTAGAATATGAGATTAAACTTGAAATTACAGATATCCTTGGAGAAGGTAGGTGTCCTGGCGGACACAAGATTGGAGATGTGTTTGTTTATCCTGAGGATCGTGGAAAGATTTGTCCTACAGCTTTTCACACACTCTTCCCAACTATCCGAGTAATGCAAAGCGGTGGGAAGATGCCATGGTTTGAAACACCTGACAGTCATTCAAACTGTTGTCCAGACTATAAACGTCCAGTCGTTTTCAAGATTTCACGAAAGCAAAAATCAGAATAGTCAATGGAATCTACACAATATCTTAATCGTT
>CP070760.1:988525-990981 GCA_020348965.1 Candidatus Heimdallarchaeota archaeon
TGTTTCAGGAGGGATAATGAAGGCAACATTGTGTACAATAAAGATAGTCAATGTGATTTTGCTAATAACTATAAATGGTGAAAGTATTTTGATCTCAATCTGGTGAGTAGAGTACGTTTTTAAATCTATGAATAGTATTAATAGAGCTGTCGAAAGAATTATTGCTCCTATAGATATGAATACAAACGATGATGACGCTGGATAATACACTGGGGCTGATAAATACCTTTCAATCCTTAGAAACATAATTCCCAAGATTAACGGTGCTATTCCACTGAATAATGTTAATCTCGTTTTTTTCACTGCGACCGCCTTCGCTTCATTAGGCATGTTAAGGAAAATAGCAACAATCCCACCAAGAATTGGGAAAGAGAGCCAAGGTATCAATGGGTTTTGACCGTACTCAAAGATAAACCTTTTAAGGATATAATCGATAGTTAAATCTACATACATCGTTTCAATCATTCTACTATTTGTATAATCATGGATGAGCAAAAAAATCAATAAAATGAAAATTAGAAAGAGAGCTAGAATGCTTATACTTACTTTTCGATAATTTCTAGAGATTCCTTTTTCCTCTAATTTCCAAGAAATTTCAAAAATTAATAAAAGAAAAATTGTAGAAAAGGCAAATAAATGAAATAATTCCCACGTAAAAAGAAAATTGAGTAAATACTCAGGTTGTGTCACTAATCCTGTTGCTCCTTCAGCAAATTCCGCAATTATGAAGAAGAGTATTGTGCGCTTTAAGAGACGAGTTCTACTATCACGACGTTCAAATTCTGTGTTTTTTCTCAATAGAGAATTAACCACGTTAAATCCATAAAGATATAAAAAAAGTGGATGAATTATCATAGCTATTGTCATAAAACTGGAAACTACCAATGAGATATTTGGCCATTTTGAATCGATTAAATGGTCCCTCCAAAGCAACGTATGCCATGTAATTACAAAGAAAATCGAGATCCCTTGAAGTATATCGACTGACGCGAGATAAAATTGGTCTTGTTTGATCTTCTGATGTGTATTCATATTTGGTGTTCCCATAGATTCATCTAATGAACGTTAGCGATCTCCATATTTTCTCATAAATCTCTTAAAAAAAAGCTCTTCATAACAAAAACTATAAATCAGAACTAGAGATCAAGGTCAGTTAAATGCCAGAAAGACGACATCAAAACAAGCTACATCTGTATTTGGGAATAAAACTAACTCAAAAAGAGCTAGAGAGACACCTTTGGGAAGCTGTGAATATTTTACGAGGAAGTGTGGATGCTTCAGAATACAAACACTATATTTTTGGCCTGATTTTTCTAAAGCGCTTAAATGATGTTTTTGAAGAAGAGAGTGAAAAAATTATTCAACAGACTGGAGACCATGAAAGAGCTTGGAGGGATCCAACCAGTCACGAGTACTTTATTCCTAAAGAAGCTCAGTGGTCTTCTCTACATGCAAATTCTTTACCCAAAGCGTGCGAACAAATCGAGCTTCACAATCCTGTTTTAAGAGGAGTTTTTACGGCAGCTGGTCTTAACACCCACGATCGCCTATCTAATGAAACATTGAATCGTCTGATTAGCCATTTCAGTTCTTTACGTCTTCGTAATTTTGATCTTTCTGATCCAGATATATTAGGGAGGGCTTATGAATACCTTGTAGCTCATTTTGCAGAGTCTGCTGGGAAGAAAGGAGGTGAATTTTATACTCCAAATATGGTTGCTAAGCTTCTCACTGAGTTGCTTCAGCCAAAAGAGGGTATGCGGATAGCAGATCCAACAGTAGGATCTGGTGGCATGCTACTTCAATGTTCTGAATATGTAAAGAAAAATGGTGGGAATTGGCAGAGTTTATCCTTATTTGGTCAAGAAAAAAATATTTCTACTTGGGCAATTTGTAAAATGAATATGTTGCTTCATAGGATTGAGAATTTTCAGGTTGAAAATGGTGATACAATTCGAAATCCAAAATTGGTCAAGAATGGCCATTTAATGCAATTTGACATTGTAATAGCTAACCCTCCCTTTTCATTGTCAAATTGGGGGTCAGAATTGGCGGCAAGTGATCCTTATAACCGATTTAAGTTTGGTATTCCATCGAAAAATTATGGAGATCTAGCTTTTTTGCAGCATATGTTAGCAACCCTCCGTGATAATGGTCGTTTGGGGATAATTCTCCCCCATGGGGTTTTATTTAGAGGAGGCGCTGAAAAAAAGATACGAAAAGCCCTTGTTGATAATGATTTAATTGAAACGATTGTGGGTTTACCCCCAAATCTTTTTTATGGAACTTCTATCCCAGCAGCTATTATATTGATCAATAAAAATAAGCCTTCTTACCAAAAAAATGAGATTTTAATCATCGATGCTTTTAACTACTATGAGGAAGGGAAACCACAGAATTTCCTTAAATCTAAGGACATTAAAAGGGTTGTTACTACAGTTAATAACTTTGAATCC
>CP070760.1:991081-993524 GCA_020348965.1 Candidatus Heimdallarchaeota archaeon
AGAGCTGGAGAGAGACTGGAAACTAACATTACTATAAGAGCAATTGTTCCAATAAGTCCAGCTTTTTTAGTAGTTTTCATATTTATGAACCTCTAATATTCTACAATTTCGAACTCGTGCTAAGCGGGGGTCTTTTGTCTATTAACCGAAAAAACGAACAATTTAATTTGAATCTCTAGAAAGTAATAGAACACACTGGTTATTTTATGTAATACACGGGTTACCGTGCGTATTTTCCACTCAGCACAACAATGTTTATTTTCCTAGACAAAGAATAAATACCTTTTGCAACATGCAAAAAATAGGCGCCATTTAATTGGCTTATTTCTTAAGATTTATCATCAACAAACGTTATCATCAACAAACAAAGGCATTCCATTACGAAAAGTATTCTTGAAGTTATGTGAGAGATTTACGATATTGGCCATTCTATGAACTCATTAAAGTCATTTACCTTTTCTCATGCCTAGAAACTGGAATTATGAACCTGTTTTTATTATTTAGTAATATCTAGATTTGAATGAAGTTAAATTCACCGACAAAAACGTGTAAATCCACTGAACGAATAATAGAGTCATACAAACCATTATTTCAGCAAATCTAAGGCCATTTCAACTATGGTATTCTTCAAGAAACAAAAAGTTCTCAATGTCTGCGACATACTGCTGCTAAGACATTTTTTCACGAATTCTCGGATCAATTACTCCATAAAGTAAATCAACTGCTAAATTGATTCCCACATAAAGGAATGTTGAAATTAAAACAAATCCTTGGATACATGGCATATCAAGCGTTGAAATCGCAGTAGTTACAAAAGTACCTAAACCTGGCCAATAGAAAACCGTTTCTACTAAAACGGTACCAGTCAGTAGGGTGGCAAGAACTAAACTGCCTATCGTGAGTGTGGGTAAAATAGCATTCCGTAATGCATGTTTATAAATGATTATCCGTTCTGGTAATCCTTTAGCTCTCGCTAGGAGGATGTAATCTTGTTTCATGGTTTCGATCATAGCCATGCGAGTCATTCTACTGATTATTGCAATTTGAGAAATCGCTAAAACAATACCTGGCAACATTAGACGAAATGTTGCATCAATGAAGAGAAAGGGGTTCAAAGATAATAGACTGTCAATTGTGAGCAATCCAGTGGAAGGAAGTACCCCAAAGACTATTGTATGAGGATAATTGAATACTTTTGAGTTAAATCTATAACGATAAGGGATCGCACCAATAAGACTATGGTCATTTACTCCTGCCCCAATTTCAAAGGTCACCTGAAAAATTAAGAATGAAATCAGCATTCCTAGATAGAAGACGGGCAAACTAAAACCCGTTAAATAACTTACTCGGATAATCATATCAGGCTTCTGATTTGTTTTTACTGCAGAAAGGACACCCAATGGGACTCCAATGACTATCGAAAGAATCATTGATGCGAAAGCTAGTTCAATCGTTGCAGGAAAATACTCCCCAACAAGATTGAAAACTGGTCTGTATCCAAAATATACACCCGATGTCCCCCAATCTCCCTGGAAAATACGAAAGATATGTTTGGTAAACCGAATATACCAGGGTTGATTCATCCCCAACTCCTTTTTTAACTCGTCAATCTCTTCTAGGGTCATCTCATCTAGCGCTCTCTCGTCTATATAGGCCGCTAATGGATCACCGCAGGAATCTATTAGAAACCAAGTGATAAATGAAACTCCCAGAAGAATTGGAAATAAAAATAGAACTCGTTTAAGGACATAATCCTTATATTTCATCCTAATCACTAACAGGTCTAAATTTAATCAGATTCTGCACTTAAAACTCTTCTTCAATACTTTTCGTTGATCCTCTTCTAAATGGCCAGAGAATTAAAGTGTAACCAGTGAGAAAGACCATTCCAGCAAAAAAAAGGAAATTTAATGATGTATGAACTCTATCGACAAAGTCAGGATAATTCACAGATAGTGCCATAATTGGTGACTCCAGATAGCTGAGAGCTATCTCGATGAGGACAATACTGAGGAAAATAAGCAGGACGCCTCCTATCAATCGGATAATCATTGTTCTCTGCATAATGTGCCTCCGTTTCCATGGAAGCCTAGAAAATACGTTCTGAAACTGCTTGGTAATCTTTTATAAACGATTTTATTTCTGCAAATTAATTTAGAAAAATACTCAGTTTTTTACCTACTTTTGGGAAATATTGATGCTTTAACATCTCTATTACTAATTTCGATCTAGTACGCTTCATTTTCTGTTCTCCCATTTAGGGAGTTTAAATTTTTATCACCTTCAACTTCTCTTACAACTTTTACTTCAGCAATTAAACCCAAAAACGTGACAATTGGTCCAATGATTGAAATAAAAAATCCAATTTGAACAGAAATGGGATTTATTACCCCTCTCTCCGTTGATAGTATTATAGCATTTATAAAATCAAAGATTGTCACAC
>CP070760.1:993624-996035 GCA_020348965.1 Candidatus Heimdallarchaeota archaeon
GAAGTAAATGTTGCTCAGTGAGAGTCCAGGTCTGCCTAGCACGGTCTAAAGCTACAAAAATGAACGCTGTGATTTCTTTGCCAATTTTCTTCTCATTCGTGATGATAGTATAACCTAAAATAATCCCCCTCTCCTGAAGAGCTTTAATTCGATTTTGAACGGTCTGAGGGGATATTTTAAGTTCCTCTGCTATTTTTCGTCTAGAGATTTTACCATTCTTCTTCAAAAATTGGATAATTTTATGATCAATCGAGTCAATATTATCAAGGTTATTTAACAAAAGATATCCATCCAATTATTGTTTTGTCCATTTCATATTTATAGTTTCGTATTTTTATCCAAAGAATATCGATTCCAATACTAGTTCGTCTATCAGAGATCTAATATAGACCTTAATTGTCCATTTATCTCGAAGGTTTTGAAAATGAATAACCGTGTTATATTGGAGTCTTTAAGGCCTCCTCTCTCCCTTAAATATGCTGATTGGGTGCACACCCTTCCCGAAAGTGAAATTCGCCGCTTGTTGAGGTTTACCCCTAAGTATTATTTTGCAGGGGGTAAACCTGGTGTCCTTCCGACTGATACTTTTAAACAAATCTTATATCAGATCGCGGATGAGTTGGTAACCAATGGTATTAATACATTAAACTATGGAGCAACAGAGGGGAATAATGAGCTTCGAACAATCCTTGCAAAGCGACTCAAAAAGCGAGACCATGTTTCTTGTTCCCCTGATGACGTTCTAATCACTACTGGTTCTCAACAAACTCTTTACGCGCTTAGTGATTGCTTGATTACCCCTGGAGACATTATTCTCACCACTCGACCAACTTACTTAGGATTTTTACTTCCTGCTGAAAAAATGGGTGCAAGGATTGTTACTCTCCCTTCTGATGATGGTGGATTACTACCTGAATATATTGAAGTAGCAATCCAACTATGTAAACAAGAATTTGGGACATCTCCTAAAATTTTATACACAGTTCCTTATTCGGATAATCCCAAAGGAACAACGCTTTCATCCAAAAGAAAAAGAGATATTATTGATTGTGTCTTTAATTATGATGATCTTCTGATTATTGAAGATGCGGCTTATAAAGAAATCCAATTTGGAATCTCCAAAATTCATCCATTGAAAGAATACGATTCAAATAATCAACGGATAGCGTATTTATCAACTTCTACGAAAGAGGCAGCTTCTTTACGAATTGGTTATAGTGTACTTCCTGAGGAATTACGAAATGCAGTCATTAAAGCTAAAGGATATTATGACCTTTGCTCTTCTGAGTTAGTTCAGCAGATTCTTGCTATATATTATGATAAATACATCGATCTCCAATTACCAATGATACGACAAGGGTATGCGGATCGGTGTGAAGCCATGATTAATGCAATAATGGAATTTATGCCTGATGGCTCATTTACGAGGCCTACTGGAGGGTTCTTCATTTGGTATGAAACACGCAAGAAACATTTTGATTCTCTGGCATTTGTTAAATCAGCTATTGATGGTGATGTGGCTTATGTTCCTGGTATCGCATTTTATCCTCAAAATGGTTTTGCTGTTACCGAGGAATCCAAACTAGTTAAATGTAGAAGACCGACGAACGCAATGAGACTCGGTTATTCCCTACTATCACCAGAAAAAATAACTAAAGGTATAAAAGCATTAAGTAAGTTATTAAGAAAGGAACCTACTACTTTTCCATCTACTAGTTCATTTTTCTTGGGTAAAGGCCATGTTGTATGACAATTCATGAAATGAGTGACGTTTTTGCAGATAACCGTGTCATAGCCTATATTGCTATTTTTATTGCAGCAATATTATGGGGAACACCATATACAGTGGTCAAAATCGGATTATCTGTGCTTTCTCCACCTTTACCAGCAATTGGGTTTCTTATGCTTCGTTTTTCGATTGCGTTATTACTCTTGCTTCCATTGTTGGTTATTTCATCAACACGACATGATATTTCCATCCTCTTAAAGAATAGGTTTATAGCCCTTCTTGGATTTATCAATGCTTCAGCCTATGTTTTGCAATTCCTTGGTCAGGTAGGAACAACTGCTGCTATAGCCACTTTAATGGCGAATATGTACTTAATATCAACACCGATTCTATCTTCGTATGTGTTAAGAGAAAAAATAAGCTCCAGACTAAAATTAGCTTTAATGGGTGGATTATGTGGAGCAATAATCGTTACAATGAGTGTTTCGAATGAAGTCGCTAAAGATGATAAATTAGTCTTTTTTTTGAGTGTATTGTTAGTTCTTTGCTCTGGGCTCATTTGGGGAGCGTATGCTGTTATTTCAAGCATAATAAATCAAAAATCGAAAGAATTAGGCATTGATGAGATGGCCAATCCGCTAGCAGTATTTATTTCATCAAATTTTTACTCAGTCATAGTAAT
>CP070760.1:996135-998545 GCA_020348965.1 Candidatus Heimdallarchaeota archaeon
TCTATTATCTGTAAAGCATTACCTTCAGTATCTTGGCAAATTATCATATAACCGATCCCCTGAAGGGGGAATTTTGGTGATAAGACTTGACCACCATTCACTTTGATCTTCTCTATCGATTCGTCAATGTTTGAAACACTAATTGTAATAGCCATGTTTTCTTGATAACGCCGTTGTTGAATTGATCCGATACCAATCGACGTGAGATTATTGTTGTTGGCTTTTTCTAACAATAAATCGTTATTTTTACCAGGAAAAATGAGCAGTGGGAAATTCTTTGCAAATTCTCTAACCTCCCAACCAAAAACATTCTCATAGAACATCTTTGCACGACTGATGTCTTCTGCACTAATCGCAAAATGAACTATTCTAGACATTGAGGTTTTTCTCCAAAGAAAGGGTGTGATTAACAAAGATCATAAATAAAGATAATAAGAATATTGATGGGGGCACCTAAGATAATCAGTGACAAACGCCTTCTCCTCACTAGAGTCCACCGCTAAATCATTCAAGACTCTTTTTTCCAGTTTCAACCCTTTTTCACTTAACCCTGTTCTCTCGATCTCGGTGCATGTGGTATGAATTCCATAATTTCCCCAAAAAAAATTTCATATTGTGTGAATAATTTTTTAAGACACACCGAAGACGAAAAAAGGAGGGATATTAAGAAAGGTTGGGAGAACTCTTCCTGATGCTTATTCTTCCGTATAGAAAAGAATTTTAAATTTATATATCGAAATTTACGCGAAACCAAACATGAAAAAACAAGATCTACCAGAAAATTACTAATTATATCACCAACAGCTCTCTTCTTACGTGTGATAAATCATAACAATACTAACAGCGAAACTGTTATGTATCGATTAGCTTAATATATCACTGACCTCTACAACTATTCACTAACACTTAATTCCAAAAGTCGTATTTAATGATAATTCTTTCCCTAAATGATGATTTAAAGAATTGAGGATGATAAAACATGAGAGTATTGCATGTACAAGGAAAAAATCTGAAAGAAATAAACCCTCCTTACGAATTTTTGAATGGGGATGTTTATGTAATCGATAATAGTGATGTTAGTGTAGGACTGAAGAAAAAAGTCTTTATCTGGCTAGGATCACAAGCCTTTGCTGATGATCGAGCCGTGGGGGCTTGGGCTGCCAAGCAGTTGGATCTTGCCGATGAAGAAATTGATATTGATACAGAAGTGGAGGGGAATGAGTCCGAGGAGTTCAAAGGATTATTAGACTTTGTTGTAATTACAGGAGATACTCCTGGATTCTTGAAGCATGTTGAAGTTAATAAAGAGGAGATATCCTACGCACTGTATCGTGTTCGAGATATCGACATCACTGATGGGTCTTCTTCTGATGACATTGTTATTGAAAATGTTCCTCTAAAAAGGGAATCGTTTGACAGTGATGATGTTTATGTCTTAGATGCCTATCATGATCTCTATGTTTGGTTAGGATCAAGTGCTCAAGTTGGGGAAAAAGCCGCTGGTAACCGACTTGTTCGAAAATTGGATGTCGATCGTGAGCGAAATCCTATGGTGTATACCGTCGGTGAAGGATATGAACCCCAAGGCTTCTTTGAGTTGGTTGATCAGCTAGCAGAGACAGGAGAGGTTCGAACCAAGGATGCCGCTGAAATTAGCGAAGGGATCACTGGAGGTATCGCAGATCTCAAAGCTGAAGCAGGGGAAGCAGGCGTAATATCCCCTGTAACTCCGCCTCCTGAACTAAAGCGTCCTGATTATTCAGAACCGATTCCCTCACCTCCTGTTCCTGAACCTGTAACCGCTCCCCCAGAACCGACCCCCTCACCACCACCAGAACCTGAACCCGCAGATCTAGGATTAGCTACAACAGTAGACGAACCATCCAAGCGTGTTTACAAACTATATTATGTAGATGGAGAATTTCGAGAATTAGGTGGAAATGAAGAGGCAGTATTAGAAATCAATGAAGCGCAAAAAAGTGCCATCCTATCATTTGCTGAAGGGACTAGCCTCATCACACAACGAACAGCTGGACGTCAAGCACGCGGAATCTGTAAAGCAGGATTCATGTTAAAGGAAGGATGGAGAGTTGGAAAGGAATGCACGCTGGAAGAAGTCAAAGGTGAAGCAGGAATTCACGACAGACTATTACAGGTGGGGCATAAGTACAGATAAAGATGACAACGAAATCTAAATCTCTTAATTTTTTCTTTTTTTTTCCCTTTTTATTACAGTTTTAGTTGCTATTTCACTCCCGAAATTCTTTTATGATAGTTTTGGGAGTATTCTCAATCATTCTTGAATTAACTTATAAAAGGTAACTACAATGTTGACATTCAAAGAAAAGGTCTCATACGGAATTGGGCGGTTAGGTTCAAGTATCACAATGGATATGGCGGATTTATTTAC
>CP070760.1:998645-1001053 GCA_020348965.1 Candidatus Heimdallarchaeota archaeon
AAATTCATCCAGAACAGATTGATATTGCCCGTAAAAAGATTGATGAATCTAATCCAAGTCAGTTATCAAAGTTTTTCAAACTAATTTCAGGAGAGACAAGAATTAAGATCCTCTTGGCCTTAGTTGAAACCGAGCTCTGTGTTTGTGATCTAAGTGAAATCTTAGATATGTCCCCCTCTGCTGTCTCTCATCAGTTAAAAGAACTAAGGGATGGTAACTTTGTTAAATACAGGCGAGATGGAAAAGAAAACTATTATTCTCTCGAAATTGAGCACTTAGGACCAATCCTAAGGAAAGCATTAGAACATCTGGAACATTCACAAAATTGATAGGTTGACGCGATGACTCACGATTTCCATGAATATTCTCTTAAAGGTCTCAGTTGTGCCAACTGCGCTCTTAAAATTGAAGATACACTGAAAAATCACGAATTTTCAAATGTCCAGCTGAATTTTAGCACACGGGTTCTTTCATTTAACTGTGGAGCGAAATCGTGTGATTCTCACTTACGAGAAATTAATACTATAATCTCTAAAATCGAACCTGGTGTTTCGGCAGTTCCTGTGACAAGTATTGGAACTCCACAGACACGATTTGAAAAGTGGTTTCCAATTGTTCAGATTTTTCTATCATTAGTGCTCTTAGTTGTAGGTATTGTATTAACTCATCCCTCTATGTCTGAACTAGTGATATTGACTGGATTTCTGTCCCTCTTTTTGGCCTATTTTCTGGCTGGATGGAAAGTATTATGGAATGCTCTTCGACAGTTAAGGAACTATGATTTTACCAACGAATATATCCTTATGTCCGTTGCTACGATCGGAGCAATTTTAATTCAAGAGATTCCTGAAGCTGTAGCAGTTATGGTATTTTATACCGTCGGAGAGTACTTACAGACAAGAGCGGTTAATCATTCACGGAGTTCAATCACCTCTCTGCTTGACATTCGTCCAGACCAAGCGCATCTCGTAAAAGACAAAGTTACCACTGTCCCTGTAGCTGAAATCGTACCTGATGATATTATATTAGTGAAGCCTGGGGAGCGAATTCCGTTAGATGGAAAAATAATCAAAGGCGATTCAACACTGGATATGTCAGCTCTAACTGGAGAATCCCGCCCTGTGACGGTGAATGAAGGTGACGATGTGTTATCTGGTTCAATAACGAGTAAGAGCATTCATATTCAAGTGACATCTCCGTGCTTTGACTCTACGGTTTCAAGGATTCTGAATGCTGTGGAAAATGCTGCTAAAAACAAATCTAAAACGGAGTTATTCATAACCCGTTTCGCTCGTTATTATACCCCACTAGTTCTTGTGGCAGCTCTTTTGATTGCTGTCATTCCCCCGTTATTATTCGCCCAGGCTTTTGATGTATGGTTATACAGAGCGTTTGTAATTTTAGTCATCTCCTGTCCCTGTGCTCTGGTAGTTTCTATTCCTTTGGTGTATTTTTCTGGGATCGGGAGAAGCTCCCGAGATGGGATCTTGCTTAAAGGGGCAAATGTCATTGATTCCCTGAGTGATGTGTCAACTGTCTTATGGGATAAAACAGGTACATTAACAGTTGGCAAATTCAAGGTGTTAACCATTGTACCCATAGAAGGGTATAGCCCATACGAGGTCTTAACCTACGCAGCTCTGGCGGAAGGGCACTCTACACATCCCATTGCGGCCTCGATTCGTGAGGCGTACGGGAAGGAAGTCGATTTAACGCAAATTGAGGAATATGAGGAACTTCCTGCACTAGGTGTTATCATGAAGACAACCTCCAACGATTCTATTGTTGTTGGAAATGATAAACTAGCCCATAAAGTGAATTGTCCTCATTCTGAATGCATTCGGGACGAAACCGCTGTTTATGTGATTAAAAACGGGGAGTATATTGGGCACATTATTATTGATGATAAGATAAAAGAAGGTTCATTCGAAGCAATCGACAAACTCAAGTCCCAAAATATTTCAAAAATTGGTCTTTTGACTGGTGATGCAAAAAACGTTGCAGAAAGAGTGGGAAGAGAGTTAGGAATAGCACCAGATCAAATTTATTCGAATCTCATGCCATTGAACAAATTAGAAGTTTTAGAAGCCTTTATTCAGAATAATAAAGGATCAGTCATTTTTGTGGGTGATGGGATTAATGATGCCCCTGTTATTGCACGAGCCGATGTGGGAGTTGCGATGGGTGGAATCGGTTCAGATGCGACTATTGAAGCGGCAGATTTAGTGATCATGGAAGATAATCCTGCCAAATTGAGCGATGCCATTGCTATTTCTAAGAGGACACACAAATTAGCGAGGCAAAACATTGTGATGGCACTTGGGATTAAAGCAATTTTCATTATTTTAGGAGCAATGGGGGTTGCAACGATGTGGGCAGCAGTGTTTGGAGACGTAGGGGTGACAATT
>CP070760.1:1001153-1003543 GCA_020348965.1 Candidatus Heimdallarchaeota archaeon
TTCAAAACAGGATAAATATTCGACGTCTTGATCGATAACTGGTTAGATGTACGTTCAGGAACTTGCTTGGTCAAGCGATAGGGATAACTTTCGCCATCAGATAATATTAACAGGATAATTGGTTTTACAAATCCCTTTCGATACGCTTGTACCCATTTTTCTAAACGCTCCACGATTAATACCTCATGATCGAATCTAAAATTATTATGATATCATGTATATCTATGATTTCATATATATATATTTATTTATATATGTTACTATTATGGAAGCTGGCCAAGAACTCACTGGACAGGCTATTTCTGACCATCTACAACCCCGATCCCAAAGAGAACAATACAAATTTCCGAGTTTTATTCAAATACCTTGATATGGTTCATATAAAGGAGAAATTGTTTGATTTCCTCCTTGGAGATAGGGATTTTCCTCCTAAGTTAATTTAGATGTATCATTTTGTAAACTATTAATAGGGCTTGTATCACAAAGTGGCTTGATATCCAAAGAGAATTGTATCGTAAAATGCTTTGAAACGCACCAACTAATCCTATTTTTTAAGGAGGGAAATTTTAACGTCATTTAGATCAAATAATCACAAGAAAAAGGAAGAAAGAAAAATGGAATTCGCAATTGAAACTTGTGGATTGAAAAAATATTTTGGAAAAATACAAGCAGTTGATGGGATTGACTTGAAAGTCCCAAAAGGGTACTTATATGGAGTACTTGGACCAAATGGAGCAGGAAAGTCAACAACTATCAAAATGTTATCAACAGTTCTATATCCAACAGACGGAAAAGCTATTGTCTTAGGGATGGATTTGAAAAATGGTGGACGTACGTTAAAACAAAAAATAGGGGTATGTCCACAAGAACTGGTTGTTTACCCTCGTTTGACAGCAAGGGAAAACATACATCTAATCGCTCAGATGTATGGACTATCAAAAAATGACTACAAAGAAAGAACCGACGATCTACTTGGAAAAATGAACTTATTAGACCGAGCCAATGACCTCTCAAAGACTTTTTCTGGAGGAATGAAAAGGAGATTAAACGTTTTGATGGCAGTAATTCATGAACCTGAATTAATCTTTTTTGATGAACCTACTGCGGGATTAGATCCTCAATCCCGACGTGTTGTGTGGGATTTTATTAAAGGATTTCAGGCAAAGGATAGTACCATAATTCTAACCACTCATAACATGGAAGAAGCTGATGATCTCTCAGATGAACTGGTAGTAATTGATTACGGAAAGATTATTGCGCAAGGTACACCAAGTGATTTAAAGGGAAGACTAGGTGAAGGTGACATTATCGAATTTAAAGTCAACAATCCCGAATTTAGAGCAGAACTAATTGAAAGAACCAAGACACTGGACTTTATCCGCTGGGGAAAACCAATCGGGAAACAAAGAATAGTTTTAAATGCTCTCGATGGCTTACGACGAATCTCTGAAATAATGGATGTCATAAAAGTCGAAATGAGGGATATATCAGTTCGAGAGAACACCCTAGAGGACGTATTCATTGATATAACTGGCAGGAGGCTCAGAAACTAATGGCATTAATGAATTCAGGAATTTTGATAGCACAAGAACGTAGTCAACTATGGTACTTGGTGATTAAAAACTTCAAATCTATGATGCGAGAAAAATCGCAACTAGTCTGGTTGATTGGATATCCCATGCTATTTATAGGTCTCTTTTCAGTAGCTTATGACACCGAGGTATTCAAAATTCTGGCCCCAGGTCTACTAATTACTGGGCCTGTAGTAATAATTTCACAACTTGCATCACACTTCGCTGAAGAAAAGGAACTAGGAACACTTCAACGTTTAACAACAACCCCAGTCTCAAGATTAACGATTCTATTATCAGGATTATTCTCACAATTAATAGTCGGAACAATTCAAATAGTTATTTTAATTATTATGGCAGCTGTATTTGGAGTGTATTTTCATCCTGATGTGAATATTCCGCTACTATTCGTTATTCCGTTCCTAGTTACTTTCACCTCACTCGGATTTGGGTTAATATTAGCATCTTTTGTGAAGAGTAGTAGTTCAGCTGGAGGATTAGCTTGGTTTATCATATTACCTCTCCAGTTTTTGGGAGGAAGCTTTTCAGATGAGCCTTTGGTGGATTTTCTCCCAACATCCTTAGCGGTGGAAGCAATGCAGAGTGTGATGATATACGGAACTGTTTCTTTTGATGTTGTAGGTTTAAACCTGATATTAATTCTGATTACGGGTATAATCGGAGTGATTATTGGAGTAGTCCTGTTTCAGCGAAAGACAGCCATTTTGTAAGGGAAAAATTCTAGAGAAAGAGGATGTATCCTCTTCAATTTTTTTTTCTTAACCAGTAAAGTTCTATTTTTCAATTAGGTTTTTCCGA
>CP070760.1:1003643-1006019 GCA_020348965.1 Candidatus Heimdallarchaeota archaeon
ATATTCTCTAAAGCATAAGCATGACATTCAGCTCTTCTTTCTAGAACATTCATTCCATCAGTTTTACGATGAGCTTCCATATAATGATAAATGTACTCAGGGTCGATCATCAAAGGTTCTGATAAATATTTATAACGCAATTGTTGAATTCTTTCCGTAGAAGGTTGTTTAACAATTTCACGTTGTTCAAAGGTAAGTGATTCCGTCACTTTACATCTACCTCTTACGTTGTATTGAATAATCCCTTTTTTTAACATTCCTGATAATTTATCTCTAATTGGTTATGTCTAGGAGAATCTTACGAAATTTGGTAGAACATCTTTTAAGTAGGTTCGTGCAATCTAATAGTTGTCAAAAATTCTGCAAGAGGTTTTAAATCAGTATTTACAAGACCATCTTCCTTGGAATTCCATCCAATCTCCATATCTGCTTCAATCTCATATAATTATTAAGTCGAAAAATGACAAGACAACTACTAACTTTTTTATCCTAGTTAAAAAACTTGATCTAATTACTTTCAATATCATGTTTAAGCTTAATCAACGATTAATGAAATTTGTTATATGGCTTTATGGAGGCTCGTTGAGATAACTAAAGCTACCAGTTCGAGTTCAAGCTATTCGTACTTAGGAATTCTTTTATTAGCACGGATGGTTATTGATCTCGATTTTCTAGCAATTATTCTCTTCTTTGGTGTTTTTCACGATACATTTAATATAGAAATCTGGGCATTGGGCTTTCTCATTTCAATCTACTCAATCTTCACTCTATTTAGCCCAATATTTGGTATTCTCTCAGACCAGTACGGCAGAAGGAGTTTTCTCAATCTCGGTTTGATATTATTTGCGTTTAGTTCTATGTTAACAATATTTGCACAGAGCTGGATACACATCTTCATTGCACGAGCGCTAGCTGGACTTGCTGGACGAGGTATTTTTCTACCAACATTACTTGCAGAATTGGGAGATTTTTCCACTTACGAAAAGCGAACTTTTTCCATGGGTATTGTTCGACTCTCGTGGCCTATCACTTTCATGCTAGGTATTCCATTAGTGGGCTTTACAATCGAAAATTTGGATTGGCGTTTACCATTTTTATTGATGGGGATCTTTACGGTCACCATAACAGCCATCATGATAATATTTACAAAATCGTTTGAAAATAAAACGCTAAGTAGAAACACCTTAACATTGGCGAAATTTGAGTTGATTAAAAATGTTTTACTTGACCAAAGTGCAATTTCAGGATTAATCCTGACGCTGTTTGCTGTTGGATCAATTCAGGGTATTTTTGCCTATTTTTCTGTCTGGTTAGAATCAGATTTTCAGCTGGGAGAGACAGAGATCAGTGTAATTTATGCCTTCATGGGGCTTGGAACGCTCTTTGGTACGCTACTTGCCACAGGATTTGGGGATAAGGTCGGTACTAAAACTTGCGCTGTTCTAGGTTTAGTTGTCGCAGCAGGAGGCATGGTTGTGTTGTCAAATTTTTCGTTCAATCCAATTTTTGTTATTATATGGTTAGTATTTCTAGGAACTGCATTCGATTTTTCAATGACAGCTGTTCCTGCCCTTTTGACTCAAATTACTGATGCTACAGGCACAATTTTATCCCTTAATCAAGCTCTGAACGCTGCTGCTACTGCAATAGGTACTGCTATCAGTGGATTTCTTTGGATTCATCTTGGTTATCCAATGATTGGATTATTCTTTGGAATTACAGCATTAATTGGTGCATTAATTGGATTCATAGGTATCCGCGTCAAAAAACCAGTAATCAACACATAAATTATTATGAAATCTGAATTAAGAATCAAAGTTACCTGGAAAAGTTGTTTTATAAAGATAATATGCTGAAAGATAAGTTGAGAAAAATAATATCAGTTATTCCCTCCACCACCAAATAATTTCTTTCAATAAGAAATTTGATATTCTTTGGCTATAATGGAAGGAATGGTAGATTAAACTGGAATCCATTCTGCAAAAAGTTGAATCTTTAATCAGTCAGGAGAAATACGAGGAAGCATTACAAAAGATTCCGACTGAAAAACCTCTAGGTAAATCAAGTGAGTTCTATTCTTTAATACTCTATTCTCAAAGTCTCTGCCTTCTTCATCTTGGGAAACTAGTAGAATCAAAAGAAAAAGCCACAGATTTACTTCATCTAAACAAAAGTTCTCGAAATATTCTTCACGGGCTGAAAGCTATCTGTATTCTCCTCAAGATTTCCCTAATGTTTGAAACAAGGGATGAGAACAAGAGATTGATTACTCACGGAGAAACTCTTCTCAATCAACGTCCTGATAATGAATTAAGAGAATTTCAGCAAAGAAAGGCTTCTTTTCTTTACCTAAAAGCGCTTTGTCTCGACCCAAAT
>CP070760.1:1006119-1008490 GCA_020348965.1 Candidatus Heimdallarchaeota archaeon
ACTTCCCCCTTTTGTATTATGCAGTTTTCGATGAAGAAGTGGACATCAGTATTTCTAATTTCAACGAGCGTCAATTCCATTCCCCCTCCAGAAATATTCAAATTATTGATAATATATGGATTTTCCAAGGTACCCTCGCCAATCCAACCCTCTTCAATAGTAAATTGACTGAATTCATGATTTCCGTTAAGAGAAAAGCCAGAACTTAGCCGATATTCTTTGTCTAATTGATCTGTATTAAGGAAAATTCTAGAATTGTCTGTGTCAGTGATTTCCCTAAAAATTGGGGACGTTATCGGAATATGAAGCAAATATACTGTTCCAATCAAGAAAAATATAGTTATTAAGGGAGGAGTGATCGTTTTTGTCGTGATTTCTATCATTAACACCCATTTAGTCGTATGAACTACGTTCCAATGAGTTTAATGCATCTTAGTTTTATATAAGATGATTCCATTAAAAAATGAAGTATCTCTTTTAGACCTTTGGAATCAGAGGTGCTTGTCTGGTGTAAGCAGCTGAATTATAGTAAGTATTGATTTTTTCAATGATTTCGATTGGTAGACCTGTTTTGTCAGCTATTTCGTTGAGAGGAAGCCCGTGTTCAAGACATACCAGAATTTTATCAACGTTAAAAGCGGGTACACCAAAAAAGTACTGGTACTTGTTTTCAACGCCAGGCATGAGGTCAGCTTTTGTTAAAGTTCGAATAGATTCAGGTAGATTGAGATACTCTGCGAGTTGTAGAATTTGAGAACGATAAAGATTCCCGAGAGGCATAACATCACCACAATGACCATGCCCCCACTTCGTAAACAATCCTGTTGATAATTCAGTTTTATTGATTGTTCCTACAAGAAATCGATTCTCTTGCTCTGCGGTATAATAAGCAATCGCCATCTGTAATCGTGATCGTAACTTATTGTGAGCAATGATTTTGTGAATCCACTTTTCTCGTTCTGAACTTGCCGTCCCCACCATTCCGTATGTATTTTCTTCAATTTCCTTTTTAGCTGTGTTTCGTAGAAGAGAATAACTTAGAGGTTGGTAAAGTGAAGGAATTTCCCGAACAGACCCAGGAAGAAGGTCTCTTGCTCCGAATTTTTTTAGCATTGGTTCAATATCGCATTTAACGACATTTTCTTCGGAGACTCCTAAAAAATCAAGAGACATTTCGAGCATATCTTCTTGCTTATCAAAATACTTATTCGTCCTTATCAATAATTTCACTGCTTCCTCACCCACCGCTTCGAGTGATAGTTTAGATACAACAGTAGAGTCCATATACCCTGAGAACAGGATTAAAACACCTTCAACTCCCCTTTCTTCTTTCAATGTTTCAATAAAATGAATTATCTTTTCTGAAACAGTGGCTACATCTTTACTAATATCTAGCTCGTCAAATTCGCTCAAGAAAACCACCATGTCATAAATAATTACTTTAACTTAGTATCAATAGCAGAAATATCTTCTAAAAATAAAATTCATCATTCATAAAATAGGAAAAGAGATAATAAAAACTTCAGGAGTCTTATGATCATAAGAGTGATTTTTCTAGTTTTTATATAAGGTTACTTTCAAGATTAAGTTAATGATTTGATCATCGAAATAGATGTATATTTCATTCCTTTCATCTGAAAATAGACGATTCCAGATTGGTTTTCAGTACTCTCAAACAGATCCTCACATCAGAAGGAAGATTTTGATTATTGTCGTTTCCCATTCTAATTCCTCAGCTACAGGAAATCTTAGATGATCTAGGGATATCTCCTACCCCTGGACAATTAGAGTACCTTGACGCTATCATTAGCAGAGAGGATGTTTTAGTTGTAGCTAGTACTGGTTCGGGAAAAACTTTTGGTACTATTATTGCTTGTCTGCATAGGATAGTCTCCGAGAGATCCCCTCCTATCACAACAGTGGTAGTCACACCTCTTAAAGCTCTCAATCGTGATATATTTCGACGTGTATTACCATCATTAGGAGAAAAATTGGGTGTATCAATTGCTGTACGTCATGGGGACACCACTAGCTCAGAAAGACGACGACAAACCACGAATCCTCCACAGATATTAATCACCACACCAGAATTATTTCAAGCATTATTACCAGCAAAGATTCTTGGAAGAAAATGGTTGAAGAACGTTCAAACAGTTGTTATAGACGAAATTCATGAGCTTGTTGAAACAAAGAGAGGTATTCAACTTTCAATTGCCTTAGAACGTCTTTCTGTGAGAACTGGCCGAAAAATTCAGAGAATAGGCCTTTCCGCAACGTTAGGAAACCCAGAAAAGGTAATGAATTTCCTTGTCCCAAGAAATGGTGACCATAAAGTTATTGAAATCCCCACATTGAAGCAATTGCAGCTTTC
>CP070760.1:1008590-1010960 GCA_020348965.1 Candidatus Heimdallarchaeota archaeon
CGATGTTGTTTTTTCACACAATAGAAAACAAATTCTTCCTCTTCTGGATGCTTGGAGACCCATATACACAAGCTCAGAACTGGCAGATAGGGACTGAATATGAGCATTATTTAACTAGCAACAACCAGTTAACCCTTACTTTCATTGAATTCAGTGGAATCAGTAATACAGAAATCACAGTTCTTGCCATGTTCACTTCTGACATTGAAGTTAATGCATATGGAAATGATTTTCGTATGACACTCGATCAATTCATTGAATATCTACCTCTAACTTATGAACTGCCAACAATAGAGTCAACAACTACAGCTCCCGTAACTGAGACATCAACCACCGAAGAAAAGACAACTACAGAAGATAAAACAACTACAACGACAACAGAAGAAAAGAGAACAACTGAACCGTCTTTGACTGCTGGGTTCACTCTCATTTCATTAATTGGGATATCTATCCTAATTAGTCGTACTAGAAGATACCACTAAATAATTTCATCTCAACACACTAAGGACTAAATCTTAGAAAGCATTATCTCCATAAACAGTCTTGTTCACGGAGACCCCAGAAACAGTTAACCAATGATTAGTGGGTTCTCCGTATCATAAAATAGATCATTTTCATTGTAACGTTTTCTCCATGATCACGTCAAAGGCCCAATCTGTTTTAATCCTATCGATCATATTAAAGCCCATCTTAGTGTAAAAATTAACTGCCCAGACAGCATTCTCTTCAGTTCGGAGCTTAAGGTTTTTTATCCCAATTATTCTGGCTTCAAGTTCTAATTTCATCAAGAGCTCTCTACCAATTCCTCTCCTTTGATAGTCGGGATGGACATAAACCCATTTGACTCTCCCATGTTCTTTATCCTCAATTTGAAGAGCAATAACCCCCACAATTTTATCTTGGTACCAATAAACGTAGAAAGTGGCAATTTCTAATTCTTCGATCAATTTTTGATGAGAGAGAATAGGATCAAGGAAATAAGGAGATGGGATAATATTTTTGAACGCATGGAAATTTGTATGATTAATAAGCGAAAGAAGTTCTTCAATGTGACTTTCATTGGCTTTTGTAATCATTTTTTAACCCAGATAGTACTCTTATGATTATTTCTACTTATTTCATACATAATTTTTACGGAAGGATAAGTAAAACGTAGAATAATTCTATTGAAGAGAAAATGGCAAACTCCTGAATGAATCCTATATAGAGTTTATTTTAATATAATTGGAGGAGAACCTCAAATGTCTGACAAATCTGATGAATTTGACCACAGAAAAATGGCAGCTAATCTTTTTAACAATACGTGGGATCTAATTGACAAAAAGGAAAGAAGTATTGAGGAAGAGGATGAGATGATAAATTCCGCTCATACCTCCAGATATCATTGGGGAGTCGTCGTTGCCTCTGGCAAGGATCCAAAGGCAGGCCCCCTTAACCTCCAACGAGGTGATTGGCAAATCTCACGAGTTTATTCAATCTTGAAACGGTATGAACCGGCGTTGTACCATGCAAAACGATGTCTAGATATCAGTTTGAAAAATGAAATCAAAGATTTTGATCTAGCTTTTGCTTATGAAGCAATGGCTAGGGCTTATTCGCTGGTAGATGACAAGAGTGATGACTTCAGTAAATATTTAGAATTGGCAGAGAAGGCTGGGGAAAAAATCAAGAAAACTGACGATAAGGAATACTTCTTTAGTGAACTGAAGAGTCTTTCAACTTAATTCTCGGCTTCCTGAGAATTCATGGGTCTTCTCATAAATTAGGAAAGTTGTATTTTTATTGAGATTACAACTTATTTCTCTTTTTTTAATTCAACCTTCATCACTTTCATCACTTTTTTTATTCCTCTACCAAACCTTGATGAGTAAGGAGATTTGTGATGGAGAGCATAGAATATGTTCCTGATTGGGTAAAACGAGCAATATTTTATCATATTTATCCTTTAGGGTTTCTAGGGGCCCCTAAACACAATAATGCAAATACTAATGCGATCAATCGCTTAGAAGAGATTAGATCCTACTACACTCATTTTCAAAACTTGGGTGTCAATGTCATCCAATTTGGGCCTCTTTTTGAGTCCCTTTCGCATGGTTATAATACGGTTGACTATACACGCATCGATAGTAGGTTAGGGACTAATGATTTGTTTAAAGAATTGGTAAGGGAACTTCATAGCTTAAATATAAGAGTTATTGTCGATGGAGTTTTTAATCATGTCGGTAGAGACTTCTTCTCTTTCAAAGATATTCGTCAAAATCGAGAGAAGTCTGATTACCTAAATTGGCACATGATCAATTTTCGGGGCAACACGCCTTATAATGATGGCTTTGATTATCAAACGTGGGAAGGCCATTATGGCTTAGTGAA
>CP070760.1:1011060-1013410 GCA_020348965.1 Candidatus Heimdallarchaeota archaeon
TTTGAAGCCAAAAAATGATCTTCAACTTCTAAAAAAGGCATAGTTGCGAAAAAAATTGCCGCCATTCCAGAAGATAAGCAGAGTGCTTGAACTTCTTCTTCAATAGTTTTTCCTTCCAAAGCAGCTATCTTCATCGCTAAATGATCGATCGTTGTGTTATCTATTCGAGAATAAATTTTATTGGGGTCATTTATTGTCTGATATGAAAGTAACAATGCCCCATCTACTAACGAATCGAAAGGTCCTCCAGTAGAGCTTGTAAAGACTGGTAACGTCATAGATTTGAACATTTTCATGTCATTAGTTCCATATAAACCCCATAGACTTACTGTATTGAATTCGCGATTTTTTGATGAAAGCATTTGATTTTGCCGTTGCTGGATTGTCTCTGCACTTCGTTCACGAAAATACTCCTCATCAGAGCTCATTCTATTGAGTCTTCCGATTTCTCTCTCCAAATCAGTAATTCTATTCTGAATATATGATGAATTCTTCCTTAAGGGTTCTTGAGTCACAATAAACACTTCTCAAAAATACATTATTAGATAAAATTTTCATATAGAATAGAAATAAATCGTTTGTCCAGTAACTAGTTTCATTCCAATTAATCCTTTATTCTGTAAAAATTTTTCTTGGTGCGCCATTAAAATGAATGACAACGAATCTAAAGTTACGAAGGCTTTTGAATTTGCTTACTTAAAGCATAAAGGGGGAACCAGAAAGACATCTGGAGTCCCATATATTGTCCATCCGATGACAGTAGCGATAATTTTAATGAAGAATTTTGTGAATGAGGATTTGGTTATCGCAGGACTCTTACATGATGTTGTAGAAGATACTGGTGTTACATTCTCCGAACTGCAGAAAAATTTTGGAATTCAAGTAACAAGACTCGTCAAAGCAGTAACCGAACCAACAGAACTAAAAAAAGTCTCAGATCCGCGAAAAACATGGAAACAAAGAAAACAACATACTATTGATCTTCTCAAAAGTGCAGAACAAGATGTTAGGATACTTTCATGTGCTGACAAATTATCAAATATCAGAGACTTGAAAGCTGACCACGCTAAAGTGGGAGAAGATATTTGGGGAAAATTCAACGCTCCTAAGAAAGAGCAAGAATGGTATTACCGATCATTATGTAGTGCCTTCGCATACGGTCAGGAAACTATTACAGACCTATCACTATATCAGGAATTCAGGGACTGTGTGGAACAGCTTTTTGGAAAAGAAACCAACAAATAGATACCTGACAAAGTGATTTTCATGGGTGGAATTCATAATCTAAAACTATTATTACAGAACATGAAACCAAAACTGTCAGATGCTAGATACATTTTCTCTACAGTTTCAGAAGCTATATATAGAGACTTAGAAGTCATCCCACTTCTAGTATTCAGAGAGGAAGAAGGAATGACAATTATTGTTGAGGAAGGGGAAGCTGAAGCCAACTTTCTGAATTATACAGACATTTGGTCTATGATTACGCTCACAATTCATTCAGATCTTTCAGCAGTTGGTTTTATTGCAGTTATCACTAGTAAACTGGCAAAATATGGAATTAGTGTGAATGTTGTCTCTGCATATTATCACGACCATATTTTTGTACCAATAGCTAAAGGAAACCAAGCCCTACAACTTTTAGAGGAGTTTGCAACGTACTCAGAGGAAGAACTTGAGACATTAAGTAAAGAATACGGTCCCTAATCTTCGTTATTTATGGAGAATTTCTCTTGAATTGGAACTACGTAATTTTTCTGATAATATTCTTTTTAGTGTTATTATTTTCCCATCAGGTAATTCTTCGAATATTTAGTAGATATTTTCACTTTCCTATTCCCGCCTTTCTCGTACGTTTTATCGATAATCCTTTGAGAAGACGAATCCAACCCCCTAAACAAATTATAGCTTGGATTGATATTCAAGAAGGGATGGACATTATAGAAATTGGTCCAGGAGCAGGAACTTTCACAATTGAGGCAGCAAAAGCAGCTGGAAGCAAGGGAAAGCTAGATGCTGTAGACATTCAACCCAAAGTGATTAAAATATTAGAGAAAAGAATAGAGAAGGAAAAGATATCAAATATCATAGCTCAAGTCGCAGCAGCTTCAGAACTTCCTTTTCCTGATTCCTCTTTTGATCGAGTGTTTATGGTTGGAGTTCTTGGAGAAACACCGGATAAAGTCAAGGTTCTGCTTGAATGCAACCGAGTTCTGAAAGATGATGGCTTATTGGCAATAGGTGAACTTTTACCCGACCCGGATTGTCCTCGACGTAAAACAGTTCTAAAATGGACAAACCAAGCTGGATTTGAACTGAATAGTAAACATTCAGGTTTTTTACACTACCT
>CP070760.1:1013510-1015855 GCA_020348965.1 Candidatus Heimdallarchaeota archaeon
AATCATGTATCTTATTATGAGATCAGTGTTAATTCTCGTTGAATGGATTCATCTGTAATATTCTGCACATCCAGAGCTGGTTGATCGATCGTTTGTGACAATTCCATGATTCTTTGAATTAATTCTCTCTCATATGAAAATAATTTTTTAATTACACTATTACTTGCATCTAAAAGGAATTTTTCTCGTTGGTTCCATATATCAATGGTTCTGCGTTCCGCTTTGGTAGGAACAACGAATGGTTTAAAGATGCTAATGCACGGATGGGGAGATCCCGTTAACCAATGAACGGTATTTTCCTCTGAAACATAAGAAACCTGGGAAGCGGTCGTTCTAAAACCTCCATGCATGCAAATTCCTCCAGAATGGTCTCGAAGAATGTCCATCATTGTGACTAGATTAATTTCTCCGTCATAAGTTCGTAGAAGATAATTCCCCCAACCTTCTCGTGTGTATTTTGATGGTTCTTGATAAATTCCATAGGAAAAACATTCAGCAAAATCAAATGATTCTGTGTCGTCGCAATAACCTTGATCGATAGCATAGTCTACAATACCTTCTTTTGCAATATCATAATCAGAACGAATGGATAAACCATTCGATATATTCCTAAAACCGTCTTTTACGCTCTGAGCTATCCACCAGCTTCCTGCAGTTTCAAGTACCCAAGCTTCTTTGGAGTCTGTAATTAGGAAGGAGTTATGATAGGTTAAAGAGGGATCATTTTCAGCACATGCGCCTCCCTGTCCATACATTTCAAGGAAGTCGCAAATAAGATGAACTGCTTGCGTGGAGGTTGAGGCGCGTTCAAGGGCAAGTCGAACCATATCCATTCCGAGTAAAGCTGCCAGTCCATTTGGTTCCTTGGTCCAAACTGCCTCATTTCCAATTACTACATCGCATTCATTCGCTCCCATCTCAGCTCCGAACATCCAACTTGGTTTTGAAAGTAACACAGCATACGTCTCTTCGACTTGTGGCACAGAAATATAAGTACATTTCACATCGCTGGCAGCTGAATGACTTTGTCTTGGGATATAAACGATCGGTTGTTGCTCATCGTACGGGCGGTCGCTATTTTTTCCAAAGATAACACTTCCATCACGCGTTGCTGAGCCTAATGCTACGAAGGTATCACACATGCGAATTCTCATCTAAAAATTGATTTAAAAGACTAATCTTCAACTTTTATATATATATTTAGGTTTATTCCCTTAAAAAGGTTTCATAGATTGATTTGCTTCTCTTTATTGGAGTATTACATCTTAAAGAGTCGTTTTCTCAAATTTAAAAGGTAAATTATAAAAGAGATCCTCGTTTTTTGAACAAAACATCAATTTTAAGACGATGAATTTTCCTGATTATCTATGAACTGATTTGGTGCTGATAGATGGAAATATTTCCTCCTGAACTCGCTCTAATTCAAGATATCCTTGTTCTTGCTCTCACTATCATCTTAATCATATTATTCATAGGATTCAACTTCTGGTTAAGAAAGAAGGGAATAACTAGTCAGTATGTCACACGCAAGTTGATTCACTTTTCTGCTGGACCAACTCTTCTCTTAAGTTTTATTTTCTACTCTGGACAATGGTTCAGTCCTTATATTGCATCATTGGCACCTGGACTTTTTGTTCTCTTATTCCTTCTAATTGGTTTTGGGATAGTGAAAAGTGAGCATTTTGTTAAATCAATGTCTCGCTCCGAAGATCCACGAGAACTCCTCCGAGGAACTTTCTATTATGTTATCACAGGTGTATTTGTCACGATCTTTTGCTGGACCTCTTATCCTATTACGGAGAACGTAAGTAGTCCTGTTTCTATTGTTGTTGTCTCTACAATGGCAATTGGAGATGGATTGGCTGACATTGTTGGCCGTAAAGTGAATAGAATGAAATTCAAATTTCTTGCTGAAAAATCAGTTCCTGGTTCTCTCGCAATGTTCATTTCATCCGTTATTAGCTGTATCTTTTTTCTGGTCCTCTTTGGATATGATTTATCTTCAATAATGTTACTAGGAATTCTTGCTATCATCGCAGGAACAGGAATAGAGGCGCTTTCTCCAAGTGAAATTGACAATCTTAGCGTACCCCTCATTGTTATTCTAGTATTCGCAATTTTAACTCCGTTACTAGCCCCTTCTGCTTCTTGGGCAGTATTTTATATCCACTCGCCTTGAAAAAGCTTGAGATCTCCGTTGTTCATATTACATCAGATTCAGAGAGCTAAATCTCGAATTAAACTGTAAGCATAAGTATCAATGGATTTTTTCTTTTGAGTGTCTTCGAGAGGTGTTTTTACTACTTGATGGTTTAGCTCTCCGACCATAATCCCTGAATCGCCTT
>CP070760.1:1015955-1018290 GCA_020348965.1 Candidatus Heimdallarchaeota archaeon
ACGAAGAACTTTTTCCTCTGTTTTTGCAGTTATTGTATCAGTATCATTGATCTCTATGGTTTTTGGTATGATGGATTCTATGACTTATGCTTTGGAGTTTCAATATGAAGTAGCTGAAGATTGGGATCTGCGTGTTGATTATGCTGAAATGCCTACCAATGCGTCTCAAATTGCTATAGCAATAAATAATTCAATTGAAGGTGTGACCAATGTAACGTACCACCTTATTTCAGGGGCAACTGTGACGTCAAACAAATCAGAGGCAAGTAAACAAGTCCAGTTAATTGGGATGAATGATTCCAATGGTTATACTGGTCATATATTCGATTTTGAAAATGGTAAATGGGATCCCGAAGGAATTGTGTTATCTGTACCTGTAGCGGAAAAATTGAATGTATGGACTAATGATATTGTAGATCTAGAGATCCCCCGTCTAAAAAATTATACAAGTCTTGCTCCATTAAGAGCCCATTTTGAAATGGTTAATGTATCATTTCGTATTAGTGGAATTGTGGATGAATTCAATGGCTTAGTTGCTTATATGGAACTGAATAAGTTAGTCAATGTTAGCTATTTTCCAGGACAACCTGCGAATACCATTTTAATCAAGGTAAAAACCCCTACATCGGATCAATTAGATTCAATACGTAAAGAAATTTATGCAAAATACAGTTATAATATAAGAAATATATTTACTAAGGAAGAGCAGAGCAGTGATTTTTTAGATCTTCTTGATTTAATTTATTTTATCATCTACATTGTAGCAATCTTTGCTGTAATACTTTCGTGTTCAATCGTATATAACACTATTTACATCAACTTACAAGAACAACAGAGGGAGATAGCTACTCTGTTAACTATTGGTACACCCAATAGACGACTTATCAGAAACGTTACTTTTGAAAATTTGATTGTAACGATCATTGGTTCGTTATTTGGGTTAATTCTAGGATGGGTTATGTTATGGTTTTTCATGAGACTCATTCTAGATTTGGAATTTTTTAGAGTCAAATTGGACTTTTTCTTCTTTTTGGAAAAAACAACTCTTATTTCATTTGGACTAACTTTCATTGGCGTTTTAACAGCTCAATTCTTCCCATTGAGAAGAGCTTTGAATCTGAATCTTGCAGAAGCAACCAAGGAGCGTGTGGTTTAGGAGGATTAGACATGTCATTCATTGAATTGGAGAATGTCTATAAGACATATACTTTAGGTGAAACCACAACCCCAGCCCTGAGTGGAATTGATTTACAAATTGATCGGGGAGAATTAGTTATAGTTTTCGGCCCCTCTGGTGCTGGGAAGACCACTTTACTTAATATGATTGGGGGTCTAGATATTCCAACGTCTGGAAGCGTGACTGTAGGGGAGATTCAGGTTTCAACCCTCTCTGCTAGGTGGCTAACAATTTATCGCAAGAATAAAATCGGAGTTGTGTTTCAATTTTTTAATCTCATCTCACGTTTAACTGCTCTAGAGAATGTTGAATATGCTTTGGAATTAGTTGGGGTCAGAAAAAATAGCGATGCTGAAGGAGCAACTGCCTCTTTTGATTCAAAAGGTATTAGACAAAAAGCAGTTGAGTATCTCAATAAAGTTGGATTGAGTGAGCGTATTCACCATTTTCCAGCTCAACTTAGTGGTGGAGAACAACAACGAGTCAGTATTGCTAGAGCGCTTGCGAAAGAACCCGAACTACTACTAGCGGACGAACCTACGGGGAATTTGGATTATAAAATTGGCCGAAGTGTGTTGGAAATAATGGAAGCAATGACTGGAAAAGCACAAAACCGAACAGTAGTTATTGTGACACATAATGAGGCTATATGCCCTTTAGGAGATAGAGTAGTCCGACTTTCTGATGGCCAGATTGTCGAGAATTATACTCAAGAGTATGTCTCTGCCAAGGAGCTTTATTGGTAGAGAATTAAAAGATTTTAACGAAACAAAACAGAAAATGAAAAAAAGGTGAAAAAATGAAAATAAGGTGAAAATAATGTCTGAAGAAAGAATAAAATACGAAACTAGCCCACTTGGCCCTCGTCTTATTGCTCTCATCATTGATTTTGTAATTCCCATACCTCTTATAACTATTTTTTTTCAGTGGGGTATTTCTATAGAATGGGAATTATTTTGGAAGAATTTAGTATTCGTTGGTGTCGAATTTTCTGAAGTGGAGCTAATTCTCTTAATATTGATGTTTTTACTTAGCATCCTAGTCTATTTCATTGTGGTTCCCAGTTTTACTGATGGCCAAACTGTTGGAAAAATCGTGATGGGACTACATGTTGTCTATGATGACAATTCAAGTACCAAGAAAGATAAATTTTTGAAA
>CP070760.1:1018390-1020713 GCA_020348965.1 Candidatus Heimdallarchaeota archaeon
CGTCGCTTCAACCCATTCCCCATTGATATAATTCTTTACAACTTCTCCATTCATGATTATCACATTAATACACTATTTAAACTTTCCCATATAAAACTTCTTTAAAATAAACCGCACCAATTAGTCATAATTTCAACAAGAACTTCAGTGACCTTAATAGTAGATTCAAGATCCACTCTTTCATCGGAGGAATGAATTCTCTCTGCTTTTGGACCAAATACTACTGCAGGAACTCCATGATGAACGAAGAAACGAGTATCGAGACCTGCTGCACCCCCAGTGAAAGCAACTCGTCTTCCAATATGCTTTATTACCTGGTCTTCTAGAAGTTTGACAAATGGATGATCAGGATTCTGTTCATGAGGACGTGCACGCCAACCAAACCACTCAATTCGTGGAGGATGTTCTCTTAACCAGTTGTCTTTTTTAGCTACGTCCATTATTGTATTTTCTATTTGATCTCTAACTTCCTTATAAGTTTCTCCTGGAGGCCAACCAACCCGACATTTAATCTCACAAAGTCCTGGTACAGTAGATGGCCAATCTCCTGCGCTTATCACTCCAATATTAATCGTAGTTGCCCTTCCCTTCATAGATGGGTCCCACTCTGCATATGGATAGCTAATTGTTTTCTGTCTCTCCTTATTAAGGTTTTTCAAAGCTTCAATTATTGGAACCATCTTAAGGATTGCATTTTCACCAAAATGAGCTGTTGCAGCATGAGCAGGGAACCCAGGTACAACTACTCGAAAATACATGACTCCAGCACTAGCAAGGCCTATTGTGTAATCACTGGGTTCTGGGATAATTGCTGCATTAGGTTTTGGTTGAGTGATTCGCATATAAAGATTACCCCCCACTCCACCATCTTCTTCTTCGATAGTTGTTTCTAGGAAAATATCACCACTAAGTTTAGTATCAGTTTCCTTTAAAGCTTGAACTGCGAAAACCATTGCAGCAATGCCAGCTTTCATGTCTCCCGATCCTCTTCCAAAGAGAAGATTCCCTTCAATCTCACCCCCCCATGGATCACGGGTCCATTCAGTGAGGGGTTCAGGACTGACAACATCGACATGTCCACTCAAACAAAGGCTAGAACCATTCCCTTTCCCCTTTAATACACTAAATACATTTGGTCTATTGTCATAACCTTGATTGACGAATGAGGTTGTCTCAAAAAATTCATCATGGTTCTTAAGAACGTTAATATCAGGAAAAATGAATTTTGTATCAAGATCTATCTCCTTAAGCTTTTCTAATATGAATTTTTGAACATCATACTCCTTCCCTGTTATGCTAGGAATTCGAACCAAATCTTGGAGCAAACTAATAAGCTCATCTTTGTTTTTTCTTACCCATAAACTAGCAGCAGACTTGTGTGAACCCATAATAAAAACCAACTTTGAAATAGTATTTTTTCCATTAAGAAACCTAAAACTTCCAACTTCTGACATTTTTATGTAACTTAAGCTCACCTAACTGTTTGAAAATCTCTCCATTCAAGAGATTTTCATAAGGAGGGAATTTTCCTTGAAGAGGGGAATCCCTGAAACTCTTCCAGAGAGGATTCATACCAAATGAACCATTTTGACGAATCCAGCTGACTTTGTCAAAATCAACTACTTCTGTAATTACTGCTTCATTTGTATTTACAACTTGTAATGTTCTTCCTTCGGGGTCAACGAAGATGGATTCACCGCCACCTTGGAAGCATAATGTGTTAACGTTTAAGAAATAACACTGGAACATAATGGCGTTTGCTTGAGCAAGAATGAGTTCTGCAGGACGATCAGATGTACAGGTCATCGATGGTTGAAGTATAACCTCAGCTCCCATCCATGCTAAAGTACGAAAAATCTCAGGAAACCATAGATCGTAACAAATAACAACCCCAATTCTTCCAATATCTTGAATATCAAATGTCACAAATTCAGTTCCCCAAGCTGTATCTTCATGAGGCATCCACGGGAAAACTTTCTGATATTTTGCAATAATTTCTCCATTTGTATCGAAAACCAAAGCAGTATTGAAGATTTTCTCGCTCTCTTTTTCTAAAAACGACCCAGGTACCAACCAGCAATTCAGTTCTTTCGCAAGCTCTGAAAGGCGATCAGTTTGATCATTCGGAATATGATCTGCAAAATTTTTCCAATCTGGAGATCCATATCTCTGTAGATAAAACTCACCAGTAAAAATGAGATCTATCCAGGGAAATCTTGCTTTATTTAAGCGAGCTACTCTTTCAAAATTCTCTAAATTATACTCCTGATTAATAAAATCTTTTTTCAGCTGAAGTCCTGCTATTCCAAGTTTTCTAGACAAT
>CP070760.1:1020813-1023126 GCA_020348965.1 Candidatus Heimdallarchaeota archaeon
ACCTAAGAACTTTTGAATTGAGTTAGACAAAGTTGAAATCATCCCGACTGATTCTCTCCTATCAAGAGTCTATTGATTTTCTCAATAAATCAACTTTGAATCATAGTACGTTTTCTCTTAACCCTATTACTAGGGAATATCAGTTTAATAGTGAGGCTGCTTCGATAAAAATTTCACTGAAGCTGCCTGAACTGTTACACATATTATATCAAGATCCACTAGACCAATTCCACTCAGGAGGGGTATATGAAGAGATTCCCACTTATCTAATATTATTAAATCCGAGCTGGGCATGCTGCATTGGCTTTCTGTAAAAAGGGGGAAATTTGTCATCACAAAGTTATCAAAAAATACATGGTTCGCAAAAAACAAGGAAAAGCACAGACTACTTACCATGCTTTAAGAGGAAAAGCACGAGGAGGAGCAAAACTTCGATTAAGCAGAACTAGAGAGTTTTTCGAAGAAATCAGTGACAAAATCAACGAGTGGCCGATTGCTAGTACAGATTGGATCATGTATCAATCATCTCCTCGTTTATGGGGGGGACTATTCAAGAGTAAAAAACCTCCAACGTTCAATAGAATTGATAGTAGAATACGAAAAATCCCATTAAACACCTATGTACCTACATACAGAGAAGTTATTCGGATTAACGGGCTATTATTAAATGGATCCATCATAATTAATGCCTCTGAAGAAGTTATATCCATTGACCATCTAGTATCCTTATTTCTCACTTAATTTTACCTAGTTCTAGTTCTCAGTCATACTGTTGCATCATCATGAGCAGCTGGAAGGTAGCTGACTCCTTTTCTTGCATGGATTTTTGGATATCTTGAAAAGAATAATCGTGAAATCCTGTTTCAGATTTCGCTCCTAACTTTCCTTCATCAATCATCTCTTTCAAAAATGAGGGAGGATTGGTTGATCGGTCTAAAGTAGGATAGAGATAAGTGAGAACATTTAAGATAGTATCTAAGCCCATAAGATCTACAATCTCAAACACTTTTAAGATGGGAAGGCGTAATCCCAAACCATACCTCACAGTTGTCTCTAGATCTTGAACTTCCATTACATCTTCATCTAATAAGTGCATTACTTCCCTAAATAACGCTGCCTGCAAACGATTATGGACATAACCAGGAATATCTTTCTTAACTAGTACTGGCCGTTTATTGACACTTGAAAGAAGTTCTAAAATCGTTTGGACGGTTTGATCTGAAGTGTGCTGGCCTTTAACCACTTCTACCAGAGGCATAAGTAATGGAGGATTCATAAAATGTGTACCGATACAAAGCTCGGGACGAGTTGTGACACTGGCGATTTCTGTAATACTTAATCCAGATGAATTAGTTGCCAAAATGGTTGATGGTGGAGTAAGATCATCTAATTGTTTAAAAACTTCTAGCTTTAATTCCAGTCTTTCTGGAACAGCCTCAATGAGAAGGTGAGAATCCATAAGAGAATGAATATTTGTCTCTAAATGAATCCGATTACGAGCTGTTTCCAGACCTTCATCATTAAATAAACCAGTACTACGAACTTTATCGAAGTCGGTTTCTATACGAGATTTAGCTTTTTCTAACTGCGAGGGAGAAATATCGTAGATTATAATTGAAAAATCATAGGAAGCTCCGAAAATAGCGAATAGCTCTGCTATTGACGGCCCCATGACTCCCGCACCAATTACACCAATTTTTTTAATATCTGAGGCTTTCACTTGCTTCACACCAGTGGTTTTCTAAACGTGATAATTAGGATTTCTTTGAACTTCTGAAACAAAGTCCTTTACGAATTTTTCGGGTGTATATTCTGGTCTAAAATCTAAATCTTTGCGAACTAATGCATCATCGCCCTCCATCATTGATAGAAATTTAAGTAAAAACGATAATTCGGTATCTGGATCATATTCAATCACAGCAGATGGAATTTCATTTTGTACTAATAGAGCTAATTCCTGGGCTGATACCCAAAAACCATCAAGATTGTAAGCTGGTTCATTAATATCTCTTTCTAGTAGACTTCCTAGGAGTCTAGTTGCATCTTTAATATATAACATCGGGATAGTAATGTCAGAATCAACATTACAGATTGCTTTTATCCCTTGAGCTGGATATTGAATGATATTATTAGCGTATATGGTCATACCAGTTCCAGTTCTACCAGGCCCAATAAGAGCTGGAAATCTAAGAGATACGAAATTAACATTTCTCCTACGACGGTAATAGACCCCCATTACTTCTGAACACACCTTTCCAACACCATACATTGTTAAGGGTTCTCGATAGGTCTTTTCAGTTATAGGGAGATCCA
>CP070760.1:1023226-1025536 GCA_020348965.1 Candidatus Heimdallarchaeota archaeon
AAGAGGAAATCACTTTAGCTCAGCAACTTTTAAGTAAGGCACAGAATATTGCTGATCAAAAGGGCCTCGAAAAACTAGCCTTAGCCATTTCGCGAGCTCATGATATGTTACTTGATCAAATTGGAGGTGTCGATTCCTCTACACCTCAAATTCGTGATGGCCATAATATAGGACAAATTGAAGACCTTCTAGGTCGAATGAAGACTAAAAACATCGCAGCGGTTTCTGAGGCAGTTCCAGAAGAACCTGTCATGCTTCTAGTTGTTGCAGAGGGAGGTATGACCCTTTTCAATCGAGTTTTCCCTCCAGAGAACTTGATAAAAGGTCACTTAGTTGGTAGTTTTCTTTCTGCTATTGAAGCATTTAGTAAAGAAGTCTTTTCAAGTTCAATTGAGCGAGTGACTTTAGGTGAACATAGACTTATCATGATGCAAATTAGAGATAATTTTTCTTGTTCTTATGTATTCAAAGGAGAATCTTATTCCGCGATTAAGAAATTAAAACGATTTATTAGAACTCTTGAATCAAACGTTTCGCTGTGGAGTATATTAAAAAACAAGCTTAAGACTGGGTCAGTTCTGAAAAATAATGAACACTCTATAATTAACGCACTTGTGGACAAAATATTCTTGTGATCAGAATTCATTGAACTCAATTGTCTCCAGAATCGTTGTTACTCCATAGGGGAGAGAGTTATACGAATTGGAGTATTGATATAACGAAATTCATGATAAGAATGCAGAAACTCTTCTCTATCAAGAGACCAAGTTCCGATATCTCAGTGATTAAATTCTGAAATTTTCATACAAAATTATGTAATTTGATTTGGGTGTAATATTGATTAAAAGTATCTATATTATTCACGAGTCAGGTATCTGCTTATTTGAAAAAGAATGCTCACACGATCGAGTCAATAAAGATTTATTTAGTGGGTATGTAAAAGCACTGATTTGTTTTGCCAAAGAGATTACAAATGACGTTATTTCTGAGGTGAGAATGGAGAAACGAAACATCTACTATGAAACGTGCGAAAAAATATTAGTCGTTATTGTTTCCTCTCCGAATATTAATCGAAAAAGACTGAAAGGGGTTTTTCAAGCAATAATGGCAGAGTTTATACTTCAATATGGGGATTACTTGGATCACAACATTCTAACACGAGAACCCTTCAATTCATTTTCAGGAAGATTAGACACTATTTTATTTGATTTTTGTTATACAGAGAAATATCTTACTATCTCAACAACGAAAGGGGAAAAATTAGCGAAAAGTAAGCTATAACAGTTTTAACTCTCTTCATGCTCCAAACTTATGGACTCTTCCGCCAATACCTAGTAAAACGGGAATTAGTTGTTGCCCAACAAAATGACCTAATCCTCCTCTCATCGTTGCCCGTTCCCCAAATTCTGTCACTTGGTCAGGACGTACACCCTTACCAGCTATTAAGATCGGTTGAGGATCAGAAGAATGATCCCTCATTTCGCAAGGAGTACTATGATCACCTGTGATACAAATAAGAGTTTCAGGGATCAATTCAAGGAAAGGTTCAATGGCCTGATCTATTTCATCAATAAATTCCATTTTTTGAATTGGTTTGTTGTCATGACCGAAATTATCAGTTCCTTTAACATGTAAAAACACAAACTGGGCACGATCTAAGGATTTTTTTGCGGCTTTAACCTTCGAATCCAGATCTGTCGGAACCCCACCAGTTCCTTTATGATCATTGTTGATCTTCATCCCACAAAGAGATGCAACACCCTTGTACAAACCCCCACCCGCAACACATTCAGCACTAAGGCCATATCTTATTTGAAAACTATCCAAATGTGGAGCCTTCCCCGCTCCTCTTACTAATAAGTAATTTGCAGGGTGTCTGTTCCTTTCAATCCTTGATTGATTGACTTTGAGGGGAACCATTATTTCTGACGCTTGATTAATAAATTGCTTCAATACACGCGCTGTTTTTTCAGCATCAGGATTCTTAGCAATAATCGGGCTAGGCTTTTTGTTTTCAACTTTTGGGTCATTAGCTGTCACTTCATTTGAAAGACCAGGTCCTCTTAAGACTAAAGCAGCGCGATGATCAATTCCAACTTTGAAGATAATTTCTACATCTTCAATGGTAATATTTTGCAAAGCCTGCTCTATCTCTTGTGTGCCTTCGGAAATTCTACCAGCCCGCCTGTCAATTATCAATCCGTCTTTAATAGTTGCCATATTTGTGCGAAAAGCAATATCACCTGGTTTAACTGGTACATCTGTCCCAGCCGCTTCAAATGGGCCACGACCTGTATAGACTTCATAAGG
>CP070760.1:1025636-1027932 GCA_020348965.1 Candidatus Heimdallarchaeota archaeon
CATATAGGAACCTGACGATTCACAATTTGATCATCATCCGCAATACGAATGGGGAACCCAACGAAATCACTGTATTTCTTGATAATAGATTCAAGTTTAAACTTATTAGCAAACTCTTTAGCGTCATCCTTTAGAAAAAGAAAGACTTCAGTTCCCCTCTCAGGTTTATCAATATAGGCAACAGAGAACTTGCCGGAACCATCAGACCGCCATTCCACCCCTCGAGAATCATTAGGATACGAACGAGATCTGACAATTACCTCCTTAGCCACAATGAAGGAGCTATAAAACCCAACACCAAATTGTCCGATCAAATTTATCGCATCAGGAGACTCTTCGAGCTGCTGTAAGAATTCTAAAGTGCCAGACTGAGCAATTGTCCCGAGATTAGTTTTTATCTCTTGATAGGTCATTCCAATGCCAACGTCTGATACTGTTAATGTATTCTCGTCCTCATCAAATGTAATCCTTATTCCAAGTTCAACATCAGGATCAAGGATAGAATCCTCTTTAGTTTCAAACTGAGCGATTCGCATACGATGGAGAGCATCGGCAGAATTAGAAATTAATTCTCGCAAAAATATCTCCCGATTTTTGTACAACCGATTTATTAAAATATCCAAAACTCGTTGTATTTCAGCTTGAAATTTAAACATTCTTCCTTTAGAATCTTTTTTTGAGATATTTGGAGGCACTTTCACTACAATCCTTAGGTAATTTGTCTCAAAGAGAGGATTAAAGTCCGTATAAACCTTCTGAAGACGGATTCTAATCTTTTACTGCTTTGTTTGTAGAGAAACATTTAAGCGGAAAAATTTTTGATTTAGATATTGGAATGAAATCATTCACTTTGATTGGTGAGTCTTTAATGAAAAAACAAGAAATAAAATTTGACTTAAAAGCTATTAAAGCAGCGGAAGAAGAATATCAAACTGTTGACCCCCAGGAGGAACAGAAAAGGATCATTGATCAACTCGCAGAAATTGTGTCGCAGCACATCTCAATCAGTGAGCTAGCAATCAAAGGTATGATTTTACTTGGCATTAGGAAATGGCAATTAGAACAGTCGCGATTAATTACAGATCTCGTTGAAATGGATCCCAAGGATAGAATTCTAGAGGTAAATCGCATGATAGACAATACACAAGGTTTTTTAATAGAAGCTATCGTTGACCGTGAACAAGAGAAGGAGTTTGACGAAAGCATCAAGAAAGTTAAAAGGGTATACAAGGAAAAATTCGCTTTTAGGTAACAGCTTCCAAAATTAGGTTTAAACTGCAGGAGTGCTACTTTCAAAAGGCTCATTAGTCGGATTTCCGATTGTTTTTGAATTCTTTTGATAATACCTGCTTATATACCACCTGTAAAAAAGAATCAATATCTCGATCCCCATTCTAAGGACAGATATTCTTTTCAAGTTAGTGTCAGTACTCGCTTGATAGATTTCGACTGGATGTTCAACTAAGCGATATCCACCTTTTAATAGGTATAAAAGCAGTTCCAGATCAAATGTCCAGTGATCAACTCGCATAACTGGAAAAGCTTGGGTCAATACCTTCCTTCTAAAGATCTTTATCCCAACCTGAGTATCTTTTACATTCAACCATGGAAATAGAAAGCGGACAAGGCAGATAAAGCCCGCAGATAAAAAGGATCGATAGACTGACCACTCAATTCGAGTCCCTGGTTGACGTTTGCTGCCAACAACTCCATCTGCATTTAAATCGATAAGATGCTTATAGAATTCTGGAAGTTGAAAACTTGGAATGTCTAAATCTCCATCAATGAATGCTATACTCTCACTTTGGGCTATTTTGAAACCTTCGCGGATTGCAAAACCTTTACCAGCATTATTTTTCATACGGAGAACTTTCATCCGTTTTGGTGACTTTTTCTTTCGTTCGTGTAATTTTCTCCTTGTATTATCTGTTGAACCATCGTCAACAACGATTATTTCATAATCAATCTTTGCTTTCTTCAATGTAGATTCTAATCTATCAATAGCTTGGACTATATGCTTTTCTTTATTAAAGACAGGTACGATAACTGATAGATTAGGCATTTCTTCAATTTCCTAAGAACTAAATCAGTAGATGAAGGTCTAATTACTTCCCATTCTTTTGGGTTTAATAATATTGTCAAATTAATCTTTACTACAATGAACTTTATGAGTCTTTTTCCAAAATCAGTTCAGCATTGAACGACCCTTAGGAAAAAAAAAGATTATACTACTAATTATTTCAATCCAAGCTCAGAAATACTTGTTGAAACAATGACTTGATACGGACACACTTCA
>CP070760.1:1028032-1030327 GCA_020348965.1 Candidatus Heimdallarchaeota archaeon
GGATTTATAGCATTCTTAGTAGATGCTTTTTTGGTAATCGCTGGTGAGTCACTTGAGAAGTGGGAACATTACTCAGAAATGAGTCTTTCTGCTGGATGTGCAGCTTTTTTCATCTCTTTTGGATATTTCATGTATTTAGTTTTAACTGCTGATTATAGCTATACTTACGTGAGTGACTATGTGAACAATGACATGGACTTTCTTATGAGGGTCTCTGCTATCTGGTCTGGCCAAGCTGGCTCTTTTTTCTTCTGGGGTTTCTTAGCTACACTCGCTTATCTTAGTTTTAGGCTAATGTTTCGCGATTACGCGCATGAACCCGTATTCTGGCGGTCATTCGTGTTATTAACTCTTCAGGTTGCTGTGTTAGCAGCGTTAACAATATTAAATGATCCATTTCAGATTAATGTCTTCCCAACCACTGATGGAGTGGGATTAAATCCTTTATTAATGAATATGTGGAATGTAATCCACCCGCCAATCATTTTTATTGGGTATACGCTATGTTTGATTCCAATGGTTATCGCAATCACAAGAATTTCGATTCTTGAAAATGGTAGAGTGCCCAATTTTGAAGGTAAAGAAAGGCTGGATCGATTCTTCGAATTCATGGTTTCACTCGCTTGGTTTGTTTTGAGTTCAGGAATAATAGTTGGTGCTTACTGGGCTTATATTACCCTCGGCTGGGGTGGTTTCTGGGCATGGGATCCAGTTGAGACAGCTTCCTTGATCCCTTGGTTATTTTTAACTCTTTATTATCATGGAAAGCCTCTACACAGCAAGAGTGCATACCTAGCAAACTATATCATTAGTATGCCTTATATTTGTGCCTTATTTGCAACGTATTTGACTAGAAGTAATATAGTATCAAGCGTGCACTCGTTTCAAACGGAAGGAACTCTAGAAACTTTACTAAAGCTGTTCATTCCTGAAGATAATTTCCTTATGAGTGTTATCTTGCGATTTATTCCAGACGAGAAGATGTTAGTCCTCTTCGCTGTTATTTTGATGACATTTCTTTCTGTTCATGTCCTTGGATTGAAAAATAGGGAAATATTTCGACTCCCCATTCTTCCTAAGAGGGAAGATTTTCAAGCGTCCAAGTCTCGTACGACTGCATTGAAGATATCTTTCATTACTTTTTTTCTAGGCACTTATGTTCTCATTCTTGGGTTAATAATACCAGTTTTGTATGATATAATTGGATACATCATAACGATAAATTCAGAAGGATTTGGATCAACTATTAATGTCACTCCATTGTATTATAATGTTGTATTAGCACTTTTTGGAGGAGTAATGCTACTTACACAATTTTTTTGCACGTTCTTCCCTCGATTGGAGTTAGTCAAGAAGTTTAGTTTATTGGTTTGTGGAATAATTGCTGGACTGGTTTTTGCAGTAAGTGGTTTGTTTTATCATAATGGTTTCTTAGAAATGGTGATAGGAGAAGGAAATCCTATAATAGTGTTATTCAGTACATTCTGGACTGCGAATGACTATGTCAATTTCTTTATCCCTCTACTACTCTTTGGTATAGGTGGATTGATTGCCGAATTTATCAGAGTTGCATTAAAAGAGGAGAAGAATATTATCCGCAAAACGTCTCAAATTATGTTACATTTGTCGTTCTTGGTTATTTTATTAGGGGCCTTACTTAGCACGAATATGACTGTCTCAAATGAAATTTTTGTTCAAGATGGGGGAGAATATCAAATTCCAGGAACATCATTGACGATAACGGTCTTAGATCTAGATAAACGGTACCCACAATCTAGCCTTCATGTTGTTGAATATGATACTAGTTTCATGCTATCTGCAAACTCACGGGTCATAGGTTTTGGTAATAGCAGACTTGCTTTTGACAAGATTAATCGTATGGATCATAAAGTAACAATAATAAATGATTTCTTAAGCAATATTTACGTTGTTACTACTGGTGTGTTTGAGAACTCTCTTTCAGAAAATTTTGAAGGCACCGTTCTCCAGATTAAGATCATTCCGTATATTAACATTTTGTGGGTAGGATGTCTCTTCCTCCATTTTGCAATCTTTCCGTTGACTATAGGTAGACTAATCCTCCTAAAAGAAACTCTTCCTTTTAGAGAGAAGGAATTGGAAGAAGTCAAGACAATAGTTGTTTCCAGTAGGTAACTCTCTTATTGTAATGGTGTTTCAGATGAGTAAATCCAAAAATGTTATAATAACAATAATCATTGGTTTTGTATGTGCTGGCGCCTTTTTGTTCTTATTGGCTGGTTCTACCGTTCCAGTTTTCACTATAAAAGAATTGAA
>CP070760.1:1030427-1032669 GCA_020348965.1 Candidatus Heimdallarchaeota archaeon
GTAAGTCTTCTCTTCTCTTCCTTTTTCGCTGTTTTCAGTTCTTGGTTAATGCCAAGAGTCTTCTCTTTTTTTTCCTTGATTTCAATTAATTACTTGTTCTTATTGGAGGGGTGCGTTAAAGTTGAATATATCCCGTGCAATCTTCCAAGACCCATCGTCTTGTTTTTCCCATATTGTCAGGAATTTACCATTTACTCTAACCGTTTCACCTTCTGGACCTGTCTCAAACCAATAATTACCTCGAGAAAAGCCCCAATCGCCCACTTCCCTTACTTCCTCACTATTAATGACCATTTTCGATGCAGGCATATTTTCCATCATGTTCTTTGCTGAAGTTCGAATCATCTCTATTCCAATGTTGGGAGGAGCATCAGGTGGCATCTGTATTCCATCATCGACCCATAAAGAGATCCAGCGATCAATATCACCCGCGACTACAGATGAAGCATATTCTTTCCATAAATTTTCGATTTCATCCTTCAAACTCGTCATTTTTTTTTACATCCCTAAGTGTAATTTTATGATAATGGTTTAATTTTTTTCTTTTTATCCTTATAAATATGTTCGTGAATAGGATATGGTGTCCTCATTATCTGTGTATTTTGGGGAAAAACCAAGATTCTGGAGTAACTCACATCAGCGGCGCTATCCTTGATGCTGTAATGTTATCATTTTTTGGACTTCTTTAAGATACTCCTCTATTTGTACTCGTTTGATCCTATCTCTGACTGATAGAGCCGCAGCATCCCATTTCTTAAATTCCCTGTCAATCCGTTTAATCTCAAAACCGATCTTCTCTTCCATACGGCGAAAATTGTTAGTTTTTGCGACTAATTTGGCTCTTTCGAGTATACTTAAAGCTTCCTTGATATCTCCTTCTACAATTAATAACTTGGCTTGTAATAATGAAAGTTCAACGAGTTCAGGGGAGAATTTCTGATCATCTACTTTTTGAATTTGATTATCGATCAACTCACGAACTTCTAGCATTATATGATTGTCTTCAGACAATTTAAATTCTTCTAAATAGAGCTCAGCAAGATGAGTTATTACGAGATAGGAGAAGCTTTTGTCTGAAGTGAGCCAAACGTATGAACCGTGTGATTGTTTTTCTCCGTCTTCGTTTAATAGTTCTAGAAATTTATTCTGAGCTTGGGCTTTGTCACTGAATCGTGAGCTTGATTTCAAAAATATTGCTTCAGTAACAAGGCTATGTACTTTCACTCTATCGCTAGTTGAGTCCTTACATACTTCTTTAAGTTGATTTATACATTTTTGTGCCTTTACACGGTTCCCAGATTCAATGTACAATAAAATTAGAGGAATAACGCAGTATGAAAGGATCATTGGATTTCCTATTTCAATGGAGGAATCAAAAGCTTTTTCCAGCATCGATTCTGCTTGTCTTAACTTGCCTTGTTGATAGAACATTAAACCTATAAGGGAATTGACTAAATTCAATCCTTGAACATCATTAATTAATTTAAATAATTCTAAAGCTTGAGTAAAATTAAGGTCGGCCTTACTAAAATCTCCTCTTTGTAAAAAGTATTGACCCAGCCATGCTCCGACCCAAGCTATTCCTTGCTTGGCATCAATCGCATGATATACTTCTAAACACTCATTAAGAAGGGCAAAGAACTTCGATGTATCACCTTTTTCTAATTTTAAGAAGGCCATATAGTATAAGCTCTTTGCTTTGATCAGGAGATTTGTTTGACTAATGTCTAAACTCTTCTGAAAATACTTCCAAGCTAAGTCATTTTTAAAATGGTAAAAGTATGCAATTCCTATAAAATAATAAAGAAAAGGACTCCAAAATGATAATTGGGGATAATTTGATAGATTTTTTTGTTCTACTAATTCGATTGCGATTTTTCCGTTCTCTATTGCTTCATTAACTTTGCCTTGAGTAATTTGTAAATTAATGACTGATATTTGGTTAATTAAACTTGAAACGAAAAATGCTTTGTAATCAATATCAACAAATTTACGGAGGAGAATTTCGGCGTCATTGACCTCTCCAAGTCGAATCAGTGCTCTACTATGATAGAAGAGGTAGATAGCTTTTTCGATGTCAGTTAATTTTGATGATGGATCGTTATATGCTAAGTTAGTGATCTTTTCTAGGAGTGAGGAATAATTTCCTGTTACATATAGGTTTTCCATGGCGTCTTGATTCATTTAAAGGTCCTTTTCGCACTTATTGAGTGATCATCAATCTAAAGTGTTTTGTCCACTT
>CP070760.1:1032769-1034987 GCA_020348965.1 Candidatus Heimdallarchaeota archaeon
TTAAGTTGATAAGTTCCTTCTAAATCAGTTAAACCAGGTAAATTTTCTAAGGTAATTTTCAGTTGACAACTACTTTTTCCCATTAGACTTTCAAAAGAAATGGTATCTCCCGTTTCAACCCCATATTTTGGGTTATAGCTATGAGAACTATAGGTTGTAGCTTCCATATTGATTGATCCATATTCTCCTAAAGAAACGTCTACATCCCATGTGATATTTCCACTGCTATTCAGTTTCGCCTTTGAGGTCACTGGATTTGTTATATTGTTTTGAATTCCAGTATAAAAACAGATTATTATGATAACGAAAAGAGTGCGATTCCATTTCCAGTTTTTCATTCTTCTAATTGTGTCCATCATTGAAACCATTCTGAATTATTCTAATTCTATGGAAATTGTAACAAACTTAAAATCATACCATCCACATCTCAGAGATGATTACTCTTCAATTACGTTACATCATAATCAATTGAACTATTTTGAATATCCAAAATAGCTTTAGCCAACAACTATTTAATAATTTTGAATAAAGTTGCCCGAGACTTTCTTATGCGTGTTTTACTCATAAAACCAACGTTTTATACCGCTTTAGCGATTTTAGTGGACGAAATCCCCATTGGTTTAGAGTATATTGCCTCTGCTATTAAGTCTAAAGTAGATAAAGTCGTCATTGCAGATGTAGCACACGATAACATAGATATAAAGAGAGAGATTCGGCAAGTTAAACCTGATATTATTGGAATAACTGGCCAAATGGCTTGGCATAACGAAATCGTTCAAATAGCGCGAACTGCCCGAAAAAGCCAGCCTAGTGCTACTATTATAGCTGGAGGATACTACCCTTCTCTGTTTCCTCAATTACTGAAGATTATTCCAGAAATAGATCTTATTGTAAGAGGGGAAGGTGAAAACACATTTACAGAGATTTGTGAAAATGGTACAGATGACCTGTCTGGAATAAAAGGATTAATCTTTCGCGATGGTGATCAGATCGTTTCTAGTGGAACCCGCCCATTGATACAGAACCTAGATAGTCTTAAATTCCCAGCCCGAAATCTCAGGCGTTCCTATTATACCCATATGCAGTTTCCAGGTCGTTACTACGATGTGATCACCACCACTCGAGGATGTGTGGGACGTTGTTCTTTTTGCTGTGAACCAGACCTTTATGGGAAACCTCGTCGTCGGAGTGCGAAAAATGTCTTTGCTGAAATTGATCAAATCGTTCATTTTCATCAAAACAGTCCAATGGAAATCACCATTACTGATCCCAACTTTATGGGGAGAACTAAAGACGACGCGGAAAGAATTTATCAACTTTGTGATTTATTAGAAGAACGACAGTACGACTTGTCGTTCTCCATCTTAGCTCGCGCTGATATGGTTGCGCGGAACCCTGAACTTGTAAAGCGTATGGTACAGAATGGTTTTTTCTTTTATGAACTAGGTATAGAGGCACCTGATCCACTAATTCTGAAAAATACCAAGAAAGGTGAAAGTTTGAATACAATGATTAATTCAGTCAAGATTGTCAATGATGCAGGGGGTTTTCCTCTCGGAACCCTCATGCTTGGGTTTTCTGGACAAAATGAAGAAATTATCAAGCAATATCCGTCTTATGCACATAAATTGGGATTACGAGAAGCAGCGTTTGCTTTAGCGACTCCTTTAATTGGTTCTGGTTTCTTTGATGAAGTTAAAGAGAATATCTTTGAAAAGAACTTTGCTCGTTACAATTATCTCCATCCTACTTTTAATTTTAATTCCCAGATCTCTAAGAATAAGGTTTATTATTTACTAGGTTACTGTTATGGTGGATTTTACAATCCTAGTGCAATGAATCGGAACGAGGAGTTTTATCGACGACTTCTCCCGAGCGGTTATCGTCAAATTTCCCTTGAAACCTATTTAAAATTCGCATTCAAAGCTCTAAGGGAATTTCCGAATCATGCGAAAATTACATTCCTGAAAGGGGCGATAACTGGTTATTTAGCTACAAGAAAAAGTGAACATAAAACCTGAGCTAGTAATTTTAACTGCGTCAGTTATTCTTTCAGAACATACATATCATAACTCGGTTCAATTTTGGGGTCAAATTCCTTCAAGATATTAGCCAATTCAATCTCACTGGAATCAAATACTCTTAATGGCATATCAGTCCATCCTGCTGCGACACATTCTTTTGCTACTGCAACCAGGAGTGTCCTCCATGATTCAAA
>CP070760.1:1035087-1037265 GCA_020348965.1 Candidatus Heimdallarchaeota archaeon
CCAAGAATCAGTTTCTCCAGTCAAATCAATGTTATCATCTTGTGGAACAGAGTCAAAAGCTCCCTCGAATCCTTCTATGGTTGAAAACACTTTGATTCCCAAGAGTCCGCCATTTTCCATATCAATCTCTGAAAGAGGAATTTTAACCTCTATGAATCCCAATAACTCCCCCGAGACAAATTGTGAGGATGAATTAGTTACGTCAATCCCATCATTCCAATTCTCAGTGTTATCATAATCAAATCTAGTTATTTTATCAATTTTCCTTCTATAGTCATCGGCTTCCGATGATGTTTCTAGGTAGTAGATAATATCAGGTTTTTTACTATTACCGATTCCTGACCATCGAATTTTGGGGTGAACCCATGGATCATCATTGCTTCCCCCTTCTCGAACATCTAATGCAATCCCATAATGGACGTCATTTGAAGCGTTCCATTCGTTCAAGCCATAATAACCAAACCCAATATAGAGAAATGAATTATCATGTTTAAGATATAAATTCGCCAAATCAGCAGGTGTGAGCATACCGTCACTTATTTTGTCCATATAAAACGGAAGACCATAATTATAGTCTAAATCCCCATCAAGCAGTATGCTGGTATTTATGATTTCAGTTGGAGAAGTATAGCCCTCGATCTTTGGAACATAAAAAAGCTTATCAATTGGTTCGTCAACAGAAAAAACTGCATATCCAGAGGGAGGAATAGATAGAGTTGCCTCACCAGCACTATCTGCTGAAGTACTAGGTGCTTGTGATGTGAGATCATGTAAAACTCTGTTTGTCCATTTGGTAGATACAGTGACTGTTTTCCAGTCAGTTGGATGGTCATTAATTCCTACAATCAATCCAGGATTACCATTTCGCAGAGCAACGTACAAATCCGCGTCAGCATATAAAACAGACGTAGAACCATATGCATATTGATTATGAATCTTTACTAGGGTTTTAAGATGATTTCGTAAGTTTAAATCTACCCAATCCATCCAAAATACTGAAGGATATCCTTCATGAGTCAGGATATAGGCATAAGCCATATGACGATTCTGTTGAATATTAAAAACGTCCCTATAAGTATCATGGTTTACTGCATACGTAACAGCCTGATTCTTTCTAAGATAAGCTAAACCTGCATCTATGAGTCCACGCATATCATATGATCCACCCATGTTTGCCATATCGCGAAGTTCTACAAGCAACGGAAGATCAAACGCGCTGACAGTGTTATTCGTATCATCTATGTAATCATCTATCACGTCTCTATCTGGATACTGCATCCACCGTTCTGCGACTCCCCACCCACTTACATTTTGCATCCAATAGCGAAGCATTGAAGGATCTATTCCATCAGCAGTATCAAAACGCCATCCATCAAACCCAATCTCGTCACGAAGCCAGAGTCCCCACGAAATTAATTCAGATTGAACATAGGGATGCTTGTGAGAGATATCTGGAAATGTTCCGTACTTCTTTGTGTCACCAGTCCCATAGGCATTCGGCCAAAAGTGGGTATAATTCATTTTCAATTTCCCGCTAGCTATGTTCATGAAATTAGTTGGGGTCATGTCACCGACATAAGGATTATACTCCAGTTCGCCACCTCTTCGGTGATTGATGACTACATCACAGATTACACCAATATTATAGTTATTAGCCTCTGCTATCAAATCTTCTAGTTCAGCTCGTGTACCATAATGAGTTCGGACCCTCCCTTTTTGGTCATATTCTCCAAGGTCATAATAATCGTAGGGTTCGTATCCACCCATGGCGTGAACCCCTACTTCTGTTTTTGACGGTGGAGGAAGCCATAAGGAGTCAAATCCAGCAGCAGCAAATTCAAACATATGCTCTGTTATTTTTCTATAGAATGAACCGTGATCAGGCATTTCCCAATAATAAGGCTGAAGTAAAACTTTATTACCAATTGGAATGATTTCACTTTTATTGATATTTTGTTTCACCACAATGATTTCATCAACAGTTTCGAGATCCTCTCTTACGTATTTAATGGTTCTTTGAGTCATTTGGTTTGACTGCATCAAGAGAGTACTTGTTAAGAATAATAGTAATAGACATTGTGTAAAAAAGGACGACTTCTTTCCCATGATTTCCAACTTTTTGAACACTCTAATCACATTCCTATCAATGCTAGACGCTTGTAAGGTACTATTTAAGAA
>CP070760.1:1037365-1039474 GCA_020348965.1 Candidatus Heimdallarchaeota archaeon
TTGGTGAAACTATTGCATCTTCAAAAATTTTAATTTAATGGAGAATTTTTATCAATACCTTCAGATACCCCAAATTTTATGAAGACAGGACACTTTTTTAACGCCAGTAGTTTATTGACTAGCCCAAAAACATACTTATACCAACGCTTAAAGACGGTTTGTTGAAAAGCACTTAAGTACCTCTAACGATGTCATTAATTACCATGGATTAACTTGGAGACTAGGATTTCTTGGAACCAATTGCTCATTTAGAATGGACTTTGGGTATAAGTCTAATCTGTTTCGCGATATGGAATACATCAGTGGATGCTCTAGGATTCCTATTTTTAGGTATAGGATCTGTTTTTCCTGATATCTTTGATTGGGCACTATTTCGGGGGAAGAAATTTATCCGAGGTCATCGTGAATTTTCTCATACAGTCTTTTTCGTAATTGTCCTCGTCATCATTTCCCAAATAATTCCAATCTTGGCATTTCTGACTTTGGGAAGCATTCTACATATCCTTGAAGATATTGTCGCTGGAGGAAATCCAGTATTCCTATTTTCACCCATCACTCACAGAGGAGGAATCATACTCATCAGTAAAGACCAGTCTATTCAATTGGGTGCCCGATTCAGAGAAGTGATTCAAGGGGCTTATATCGGCTCTGAAAACATTGGTGACGAACTGTCATGGCTCTGGTTTTTGACGATACTAGGATCCTGGTTTTTAATGTTTGGAATCTTTCTATATTTTAGCTAGAGAGGTAACTAAGAATATGGAAGCACTAAAACATAGCGAATGGACGTTTGGCCTTATCTTCTTTTGGTTTGCTTTTGTTAACGTCCAACTCACCGCAAGCTGGATTGTTATCATTTTAATTAGCAGTCAGCTTCCTGATATTCTATCGTTAACACTCAGAAGACTCGGTCTTTCAAATCAACTAGTTCGGAAAGTCACTCATGATTTTGGGGTCGTTATCCTCCTTTGGCTTTGTTTTCCTTTTCAGATCTACCCAGAAATTAATTTAATCACAGTAGGACTAGCTGCCCATTATGCTGTTGACTTATTTTCTGGATTAGAACCTATTTACATTGGGGGTTTTCTTTTTGGAGAACGGTCAGCAGCTCTTTATGTCACAGCAGATCATAGAATAGCTATTGGAAAACGAATTGAGAACTGGGGGTCAGACTATCTAGTAACTAAAACAGAACAGCCAACACCAGAATTAGCGTGGTTTTGGGTTATGCAATTATCTGGGACAATCTTCTGTAGTTTGGGAGTAATAGCTTATCTACTTTAGCTGGAACGATCACTTTCACTTAATTTCGTCTCTGCTTCCAGAATTCTAGCATGTCCAGAAATTCGAACATTTATCACGTGACAGTTCTAAAAAATGGTTTCTTTAATTCAGTAATTAATCATTAAGTAGTAAAGAAATCTCCATGTCTCTGGAATAGAAGGTAAATTGAAAAAATCAGGTTCCTCAATCTCAATTTATAATAAATAGATTACTAGAAAATTGTACCATTAAGACAACAACTCTATCTTTATACCTAGATTAGGTGTTACTCCGTATGTATGGAATTGTGAGCTAAATGTCTTTGAAATTAGGGATTACACGACTAACAGACCTCATATACCTAGCTTATGAGTTAATAATCAGTAATAGGAGACTTATTTTCCCAACAATGATTGGGTTAATTATCGCTTTGACTGTAATCTCTCAGAGTAGCCTGTTAATCGAATCCTATCGAGGTCAGATATTTGATGAAATCATCTTTCAAGATAGGGACGAATATTCAGGCGACATAAGAATTGAATTGGATAGTTGGAGTCAAGATTACTCAACGCTGGATATTGACTTCTATTTCGATTTTGAATTGTATGAAGCGATCATAAACAGGTCAATCAATGAAACAGACTATAATGATTATGTCGCATCTAGTTTCTGGTATAGTATGCCTGAAATTAATGTTTGGGTAAACCAAACTGGAATTTACAATGGAGCTGGAGGAATGAATTTTTGGAATATGTGGGCATACGCCTCATCAACTGAGGAATTTTACCAACAGGTGGAGTTAATTCTTGAAAACGAGGGAAAAGGACGTCTTCCCCAAAATTCCTC
>CP070760.1:1039574-1041673 GCA_020348965.1 Candidatus Heimdallarchaeota archaeon
ATTAGGTTTTAGCCTCATTATATTCCCAATTGGGGCTATATTTTCTATAGAGTGTGTTTTAGCTGGAAGTGGACAATTGATTAAGTACTGTGATCTCCTTTTCCTTCTAGCAGTATCATTGCTTGCCTTTACATTAATTCCAACTTGTTATTATTACAATAAAATCTGGAGAGAGATCCCGTCTGATTCACCAATAAAAAGGGCATCCTTTTTAATTATAGTAGGAACAGTCTTAATAGGATTATCTTATTCTCTACTGATCACTCCTCAGATTTTCAAATCAATGTTTATGATAAATACAGTAGCTATAATAGTGAACATAGGTTCTATCGGAGTACTGATAGCATCTATATTCATTTTCCTAGGTTATCGAACAAAGATTACTGATGAAGGCTATTTGTTTTTTCTCCGTGTGCTCTCGTTAATTTACAATTTTGACAAAGATACTCCTTCTTAGGAGGATCCTTCACACAACTGAGGAATTCTTCTTATCTCAATTTCGCTTCATGCTTTCGGGATTTTTTGAGGTGTCTAATCCTTCTTCGTGTTTTCAAAGCCAAATAAATAACTGAACACCATACTGCAAATGCAATAAAGAAATCCATAAAAGGCTTGAATGACGTGTTTAGCTCAATATCTGTTAAGATTAAAACTCCCTCGAGGAAGAAAATAACCAAAATACTCAAGGCCATTCTCCAAAACCTACCTGATGCAAGAACTTTGTGATAATCCAGAAAATAGCTTCTCTCCACTAGATCTTGATCTACCATTGTACCAATTCGATCAGTCATCTGATAACCTGTCTCAACTGAGGTTGCTTCAAGAGCTTCTTTCGACACTCCTGCAGTTGCAATTGCGTCACTTACACTGAAATCTTGGGCTGCCACATCCATTTGAAGGAGTAGGATCAAACTATAAACGAGGATCTTAACTAATAACGATTCAATAGTTGAAATGAGTGAAACAATTGGAGATAAGAAATCTAAATAAAGAAGAGCGAGAATAGAGGTCATCCAATCAGATATATCAATGAGGATGGATTGAATATATTCAAGTAATTCGACAAGAGCCGGAAGCGTTAATAACTCGGTGAGGAAGCTTAAAAAATCGATGATTGACAAAAGGTCAAAAAATACGAGCTGGATGAGCATGATAATAGCTAACCAAAACAATTTTTTGTCCAGTTATTTAAATTTCACCTAGGGCCCACTTTCTCAAACTAAAAATACCCCAAGCTAATTAAATTTGCAGAAGTTTGGGGAGAACTTCTCAGCACCGATACAAATATCGGAAACACCCCTACTTTGGAACTTGGAGAGTTTAAAATAGCCTCTTCTATTAGAATGTCTGAAAAATTAGAAAAAACCAGTGTATTTACATTTTGGGATTCCGAAATGAGAAATGAGGCTATTACTCATCAACAAGAGCATTTACATGACCAAAATTTCTCTATATCACACCAATCCCTATAGTTCTTTTTCTTCCTTTTTTCTAAAAATTGTAGTTAAGTATTCTAACACATTCTAAAAAGGTAGTTTTCTTATAGAATTTATTAAAAAATGAACTTTGGTTTGTTTCCTGTGAGAGAATAAAGTATAGGTGGCAATCCTAAGTTTTAATCTTTCATCAGAATCATCGAAAATTTGTTGAGGAAATAGAATAATGAGTACAATCCGACGGTTAGTATTAGATGTTTTAAAAGCTCATGAACCAAGCATCATAACTTATGCAGATCAGTTGGCAGGACTTGAAAGAGTTAGTGCTGTTAATATCGTTGTAATGGAAGTCGATCGAATAGTGGAAAATATCAAAGTCACAATTCAAGGCGAAAAATTGGATTATACGACAATAGAAAAGGAGATCAAAGATCTCGGAGGATCTATTCACTCCATTGATCTCGTGATAGCTGGGAAGCACATTATTGAAGAAACGCCAACACATCAGGACTGATCCTGATGGTTCTGCCTGTTAGATAAGTTAGGAGATTAACACGAGTGTCGATTTTTTCCAAATTGAATTTCTACGTACAAATTGCAGGAGGATGGGAAATTGCACGCAGATATTTCGTAATGAATGGATTTGATGGAGTGTTAACAGTT
>CP070760.1:1041773-1043871 GCA_020348965.1 Candidatus Heimdallarchaeota archaeon
ATTTCTTTCGTAAAACGTTATAAAATTTCCTTGAGTCTTTGTTTTCAATACATTTATGTATTGAGAGTGCTTTATAGCTGGTTAAAAATTTGACCTATGCCAAACAGATTCTAAGAATCAATTTAAAGACAAAAGTTATCAAAAAAGAACCATTAAGTCTTAAAATTGCCCAAGAATATCTTGGAGGAAGGGGGTACGGAGTTAAAATTCTGTATGATGAGCTTAAACCAGGAATTGACCCATTAAGTCCTGACAATAAAGTTGTTATCATGACTGGTCCAATGACAGGTACCACTTCTCCTACAAGTTCAAGGTGGTGTATGGTTTTCAAAAGTCCATTGACTGAAAAGACACTCAATGATACTCACTGTGGGGGAAGATTAGGGATTGAGTTAAAACGTGCTGGATATGATGGGATCATTATTGAAAGTTCTTCAGATGCTCCTGTTTATCTTTTAATTGATGAAGATGATGTTTCTATCGAAGATGCTTCGGAACTATGGGGAAAAACTACCGAAGAAACTGAAAATCTTATAAAAAGGATTCATAGTAAGCATTCAATAGCTGTCATTGGTCCTGCTGGGGAAAAACTCGTTCGATTTGCGTGTGTACGGAATGGAACACGAACTGCTGGTAGAGGTGGTATTGGAGCAGTATGGGGTTCAAAGAAACTTAAAGCTGTTGTTGTCCATGGTTCAAGAAAAATTATACCTGTCAACGAATATGCGTTTCGTTCGATTAATAAAAAGTTCCTGGAAACCCTAAATGGTCATCCTGTGACAGGTACTGGAATGGGAATGTATGGTACTCCTATTCTGGTTAATCTTGTTAATAAACATGGTGTTTTACCAGTAAGAAATTTTACTTCTGGTATTTTTGAAGATGTGCGTAACATTGCAGGTGAGACACTTAAGGAATATCTAGTAAAAAAAGAATTCTGCCGAGGCTGCCCCATTACTTGCGGTCGTATAATGAAATATAAAGATGTAGAAACTCAAGGGCCTGAATATGAATCATTATGGGCGTTAGGGCCTAATTGTGGAGTAAGCGATCTTGAGGTCATCTTTAAAGCTAATTCACTTTGTAACCAATTAGGATTAGACACTATTTCTACTGGTAACGTTATAGGTTGGTTTATGGAATGTGGTGAAAAAGGGATTATTCCTAATGCCGTTACATTCGGCGATGGTCAAGCACTACTAAGAATAATAGAAAATATCGCTGAGCGGAGGAATGAAGGCGACTTACTAGCAAATGGAGTACAAAAAGCAGCTAGACAGATTGGTAAAGGAACAGAAGCCTTCGCCTGTCATGTTAAAGGTCTTGAGATACCAGCATATGATCCGAGAGGAATTAAAGGGATGGCACTTAGTTATGCCACCTCAAACAGCGGAGGAACTCATTTGAAGGGTTATACGGTTATTCAAGAAGTCTTAAGCTTACCCCATTTTGTAGATCCCTTTACTGGGGAAGGTAAAGCTGAATTACTCAAGAATATTCAGGACGTTTTTGCAGTCATAGATTCGGCTGAGTGGTGTAAATTCACTACTATGGCTGTGTTTTCAACGTTAAAGTGTGAGGCTGAAATCTATGCCAAACAGTTGACAACTGCTACTGGATTTTTCATCGATGAAAATGAGTTAAGAATTATAGGTGAAAGAATTTACAATTTAGAACGATTATTTAATATCCGAGAAGGATTAACAAAAGAAAGTGATAATCTTCCTTCAAGATTTCTGAATGAACCTTTACTTGAAGGACCAGCCAAAGGTCATGTCGTAAATATCAAAAATTCCCTCAAGGAGTATTATCTCATACGGGGATGGGATGATTTTGGGATTCCTTCAGATCGTAAGTTAGAAGAACTTAGTATTCAGCCTCTTCAAACTAAAACAAAGCTTCAAATCGCTTTGGATCTTAGAGATATCAATGAAGCAATTAAAATAGCACAAAAAAGTGCACTGGGAGGGGTGGATTGGATTGAAGCTGGGACACCATTAATCAAAGCTACTGGTATGGAATCAGTAAACAAATTACGACAGCTCTTTCCTCATAAAATTATTGTCGCTGATCTTAAAACAATGGACGCTAGTTATCT
>CP070760.1:1043971-1046004 GCA_020348965.1 Candidatus Heimdallarchaeota archaeon
AAATAGTTTCTTTTTTCAACCTTTTCGAAAATATATTAACCTACAATTCAATTGTGGGATATATAAGAAGAAGGTATAAAAGGTAAGAAAAACCATTAAGGAGAATAATTGAAACTTTAATTATCCTAAAAAGCATCTAATGATAAAATTCTTATAAAGAATGAGATTTGATGTCTTGTCAGTATTCAAAATCTACATCTTTTCTTTGGATTCCATTTCATTCGTTTAAAAAGGAATATTTCTAAAAAATAATTAAAGACAGACTTTATTAAGCGTTTCAAATTGTTTTGTAGGCTCTCGAAGAATAAGCAAACATAAATAAAGAACGTTAAATATTAAAGAAGCTAACAAATACTTTCCCCTATTGCTATCCAAATTTCAAAATGAATGGGAATTACGCCGTTTTCAAAATAACAGAGGACATCCTTTTTGGTGGAATGAAAGTGAAAAAAATACAAAGTAGTACGACCATCGTTCTCTTCTTATTACTATTATTTGTACATGGATCATTATATTCCATGCAAAATGACATGAAAAATTCTCTATTTTCTTCCCTAGACAATGGGAGAACCCCTTATCTGAGAAAGAATGATGGTTCACTTAATCGGCCTTCTGGTACTGGCATTATTCCCCCTTCTTATGATTCTGGATCTCCTCGTGAACGCATCACCGAAATAATAGACCCACAACCCGTTTATACTGCGGGTGATGAGCTTCACATTCGAACTCGATTTACTCTTACAGGTTATCTTGGTGAGGAATACAACTATGCTTTTGTGCAGCAGGTAATTGAAATTTACCTGTTCAATACCATTACAGACACCCCGACAAATGACTCCAGTCACCTTGTATGGACGAATTCAACCAATGGAGTCCCCGATGCATCATCGTCAATTTCATCAAACCCTGACTATGGCTGGCTTGATACCACATTTGTTATTCCAGACATGACAACTTTGTCGGGGATGGGCATTGAGGCGGGTGATAATGTCACAGTCTATCAATACTATCCATCAGGGAATGAAACCTCTGAAATGGCAGGATTCCCCCCTATTGCTTTTGAAGACACATTCCTCCTGAGTGGGTTTGCGGAGTTAAGAATTGTGCAGGAATTTGTAAACTCTGCTAGTGGTGACAATACTTTTCGGCAAGGAGGCGACGCTACTGCTAGAATTCAGTCTGTAACCACAGATGGAGATCCTGTAGCAAATGTTGATATTGATATTACACTTCGCGATAAAACGACTGATAACGAGATAATAATACCTGGTATAGGGATAACTGCTGCACTGGAAGATCTCCTGGGTAATCCCACAACAACAACGGATGCGAGTGGGTTTATTGATTTGACTGTTAACACCACCTGGCCTATCACTCCTGAGGATGATTATTACTTTGAAGTAACAGGAGATTTTAGCACAACGATATACAAGACGGAAAATCCAGATGATACGTCCACTGTAACTGCAAACTTTACGGTTGAGAATGAATGGGACTATGTAACTCTTGATTTCGTGTCCGCAGTTCCTGATCCACTTGATCCCCCTAACTCTAATGATACTATCGTCACTTTTCAAGTTGAAGCTTTATACGCTTATGAAACAGATGGATACTATAATCCTCAAAATATTCCTGTGAACGCGACCTTAGACGCTCCTATTGAAGGGGTTACATTAACATTTTACACTGGGTATACAGATAATGGCTCAGGATGGGCCAACACTGATTTAAATGGACATGTCCGGTTTAAAATTTCTGCAGGATTTCCTATCCCATTCCAAAGTAAAACTCCCACCATTACCGCTACAGCTGACCTTCAAAATAATCTTACTCCGAGTAATTCTTACCCCTATGTGTCTCCCCCTCAACCCCATCTTTTCATGCGGAATTCTACGGAAGGACTAATTCTAACAGAGAGTCAAATAATTAGTATCGATCCCGACTTCTGGATAGGGGATATAGTCTTCATTGGAGATAATACAACTGGAGGCCAAATTCGCCCTGGAGAGGCAGCAGTACTCGAATATGAAGTT
>CP070760.1:1046104-1048106 GCA_020348965.1 Candidatus Heimdallarchaeota archaeon
AGTCTGTCGCTCTACCAACTAAGCCACAGCGGCATGGGTACTTTTTACGAATTTTTGTACGTTAGTTGGTCCAACGACCCACATTTTAAATATGTGAGGTTTTCGACTAGTCTTACTATACCTTACTTCTAATTCCTTCCCCTTTGAAATAAAAATTTAAATATGTTTCATTGTAATTCCAAGAACCGACGACTCCGAATATACAGAGTTTTTATTCCTTTTTTGCGAGCTGCCCTTTTTAATTTACGATCATTAGTAGCAATAATTCCATTTCTTTCTTTTCCATAATGTAGTAGAATAAAGTCAATATTCCGATGATCGTACTCTGAGGGCTTTTTCTGACAAAATTTATGAACAAAATCAATCGCAATACGAGATTCCATTTGAACCTTGGGATTTCCTTGTTCTTGTAATTTCCTGAGTTCCGAAAAAATTGGTTCAAGCACAATTAACTTCCGATTTCCAGGAATAACGCGATCTAGTTCGTAAGATAGGTTGAAGTTGGTTAATTGACTGAGTGCCATCAAAAAATTTGTATCTAGAAAAATGAAAGTTATGTGGTCATGATTTTCCGAGGAGTTATCTAATTCTGACGTTTTTCTTTCCCACCTTGAATAACTCCCCATCCAATTAACCGCCATCTACGATCAATTTGACGGCTAATGGCAACACGAGTTCCTTTTTCGGCGCAGACTGGAAGTCGGAGGTTAACTTCGATTCCTTTCTTTCTCACGTTTGATACTGCTCCAACCGTTTTGGCCGTTCCCACACTTAGCATCAGGTTTTCGTTTAATTCTATATTCTGAACTATAGTTTGCGTCTCACTACCCACAACACGCTCCATTAAATGACGATCGAGTTGCAAACTGTCCCAAATAGGTGGGAGTTCGTCAGGGTATCCCACAATTTGTCCCACGAGTGAATCACTTTTCGTCAAAGAAGGATCAAGATGTGTCCCCATACCTATAAGTCCTCCTGGAAACGCAGTCTCTAATTCACCAAATCCAGACCGTAAGCTGACAATTTTTGTATGAATAACTTGCCATTTGGTTCCTTTTCGAATACCTGGACGTATTTCGATCTCATCATCCACAGTGAACTTCCCTTGGATGATACTTCCTCCAACAACTCCACCTCTCATTGTTGTAGGAGATTGGCCTGGTTTATTTACATCAAAAGAACGTGCAACCAGCATCTGGGGAGCAAGTTTTTCATCTCGCTTTGGAGTAGGTAAGTGTTCCTCAATGTTCTGGACTAAAATATCAATGTTAGTATGGTGTACAGCACTGATAGGAATGATAGGTGAGTTTTTTGCAATTGTTGTTGAGATAAAATTCTTCAAATCCTTATAATTCTTGATTGCAGCTTTTTCAGACACTAATTCTATTTTGTTTTGACAGATAATGAGATCTTCCATCCCAATAATATCCATAGCAGCAAGATGCTCTCGTGTCTGTGGCATGGGAACTCTTTCATTAGCTGCAACAACAAGGAGTGCTCCATCCATGATACTCGCTCCAGATAACATGGTCGCCATTAAGACCTCATGGCCAGGAGCATCTACAAAAGCAACACGGCGACGAAGTACTGTATCTTTACCACAAACTGGACATTTTTTTGAGGTGGTATATTTTGTGGGACTTTCACATTCCAAACACTCGCGAAACTCCGTTTCTGCATATCCCAAACGGATTGATATTCCTCTACGAATTTCTTCGCTGTGGGTATCAGGAAATTTACCAGTCAAAGCTTGGGTCAAAGTCGATTTTCCATGATCCACATGGCCAATCATTCCTATTGATATTTCAGCTTGCTTAGGTAGCTCTGTTGGCTCTTTCTTCTTTGCTGCAGTCTTCTTCTTTGCTGGAGCTTTCTTTTTCGCTGGGGTTTTTTTCTTTGTTGGAGCCTTCTTCGTTACAGGGGCTTTCTTCGTCGCTGAAGACCTTTTCTTCTTTGCTGGCATAAGAATCCTCGGATGTTTATTACAATAATTCTTCTATTG
>CP070760.1:1048206-1050207 GCA_020348965.1 Candidatus Heimdallarchaeota archaeon
ATTCCCATAGCAACGCCTATATCAGCTTTTTTGAGAGCTGGAGCATCATTCACTCCATCACCAGTCATTGCAACAACTAATCCGAACTCATCTTGAAGAGTTTGCACAATTCGCCGTTTGATTCCAGGTGAAGCACGTGCACAAACATCTAGATCTTTTAATACCTCAACGAATTCTTCATCACTCATAGCTTCAAGTTCTGCTGAAGTGTGAGCTAAATAAAAGGTATCTTCGTATGGTTTAAGATCCAAGGATTTGGCAATGGCTAAAGCGGTATCTAATTGGTCACCAGTAATCATAATGATTCGAATACCCGCATTTTTACACTTCGCAATAGCTTCTTCGACTTCCAACCTGGGTGGGTCAATCATACCAACCAATCCAATAAATGTCATATTAGTTTCGACAATGTCCTCTGTAAAATCGATCAATTCATTAGACAGATTTCTTTGAGCCATTCCCAATACCCGAAACGCTTGGTTTCCCAATTGTTTGTTTGCCTCGGTGATCTCTTCCCGCATTTTATCATCAAGGGGAACCACCGAATCTCCCATAAGGATATGAGAACAATAGTTTAAGACAATAAGGGGAGATCCTTTGCAGAATGCCCAGGTTTCTACCAAATCTGGTCTTTTCCGAGAATACACCATAGTCATTCGTTTGCGGTCACTATCAAAGAAAATTTCACCATCTTTCTTCAACTCGTACCCAGCTTCCCAGCGATTCATTAGGGCGGCTTTCATTGCGGTTACGATGAGGGCTCCTTCAGTTGGGTCTCCCTCACAAGTCCATTCATTTGTTTGAGATGAGTAATTGATTGATGATGTATTGCACAACGCGCCAGCTTTCAGAGCCTGATACAAATCTTTATGGTCTCGGACATCTAATCTTTCTTCTTCTTCCATATGAACAAAAGTTCCTCGTGGTAAATAACCTGTCCCAGTAATTTCGATAAAACCTAGGGATCGAGTCCAAATTCGTTGAACAGTCATTTTATTTTGAGTAAGTGTCCCAGTTTTGTCAGTACAGATGACTTCAACGCTACCCAAGGTCTCAACCGCAGGTAATTTTCGAATCACAGCTTTTCTCCTGGCCATTCTTTGAACACCAATGGCTAATGTGAGAGTAACGGCAGCTGCTAACCCTTCGGGAACGGCAGAGACAGCTAAAGCAATGGTTGTCTCAATAACCTCAATTAAATGTCCTTCTTCTATTCTCCCAATCTGAGCGAGAAAAACAACAAAAACGACCGCTAAAACAATGAAACCAAGAAGTTTCCCTAACCGAGATAGTTGAATTTGCAAAGGGGTCTCTTGTTCTTCTGCTTCAATTGTTGATTTAGCAATCTGGCCCATTTCTGTTTCCATGCCAGTATTTACTACTAATGCCTTCCCCCTTCCCTTGACGGTGGTTGTTCCCATGAAAGCGACATTGGTACGATCTCCAATTGGTATTCGCTCATCAGTTATGGGCAATATCGTCTTGTCTACTGGTACTGATTCTCCAGTAAGTAAACCTTCCTCTACTCTAAGACGGCTAGCCTCGAAAATTCTGCCGTCAGCAGCAATAGTCTCCCCCTCGAACATTAACAGAACATCCCCAGGAACTAACTCCCGCGTATCAACACGAGTTTCTTTACCATCTCGCAAGACAAGGGTGTCGTCCCCAGTAAGCTCTTTCAGTTTCTCAAGTGCTTCTTCTGCTCGATACTCCTGAATAAAGCCTAAAACTCCATTCAATAACACAATAATTATTATAATTAATGCTTCGATGTATTCACCGAAAAAGAGAGAAACTACGGTTGCGCCCAGTAGTAAATACACGATAAAATCCTTGAACTGTAATAAAAACATCTGCACTGGAGAAATTTTTTCTCCACTTACAAGCTCGTTTGGGCCGTACTGTTCTAACCGTTTTGTGACTTCTTCGGCTGATAAACCATTTTCTAAATTGGTGTTAAGATCTTCCGTAAGAGTCTTGATACTCAATGAATGAAAAGGC
>CP070760.1:1050307-1052296 GCA_020348965.1 Candidatus Heimdallarchaeota archaeon
ATGGCTGCGATGGCTGGAGCTGATGTTGTTTGCATATTAGGAATAGCACCAGATAGTACGATAATCGATGCTGTTGGTGCAGGGAAAAAATTTGGGGTTAAAATCTTCGCAGATCTTATTGGGATTCATGATCCTGTGGATCGGGCCATTCAATTAGAAAAACTAGGTGTAGATATCATAGGATTACATATAGGCATTGACCAACAATTAAGATCAGGGTTTGACAAAATACCATTTCCAACTTTAAAAAGATTAAGAGAAACAATTACGATTCCTATAGCAGTTGCAGGAGGATTGAAAGCAGAAACTATTCCTCAAGCAATTAAATGTGGAGCGGACATTCTTATTGTAGGTTCAGCAATAACTCGGTCAGCTGATCCACAACAAGCCACTCAGCGTCTTAAAGAATTGATCTTAACGGAACAAGATAAATGATCATAATAAACTTTTCATTTTTTGCTACTCTCCAAGGAGATTTTGGCGAAGAGCAGCAAATAACTTGTAATGAACCTATCACGCTGATACAATTACTTGATTCCTTTCAATCAGAAAATGGGGAAAAAGCTAGTGCTTTTTTTCTCGAAAATGGGAAAATAAAAGATGAATTTATAATTCTCATAGATGGCCGAAATGTCCACGCCTTAGAAGGATTGAATACTGTCCTTAAAGAGAACTGTGAGGTGTCTTTTTTTCCGTTATTAGCTGGTGGTTAGTTTATTCATTCAATATTTGCGTGTTCATCTCTCATTTCTGTCTCAGTAATCCCTAAATCTAAGGCTAATTGTGCAACACATGAGTCCAAGGTTATTGCAGCTGCATATTCAAAAGCAGGAATCAGGAAAGTTAAATCTGAGATTTGACGTAAGTCTGCACTGACTTCCTCTGATCTTCCTTCAATCTTTAAACATATATCACAGTACTCCGCTAATTCGGATTCTGGAAAAGATGTTAATCCAATAATGTTCATGTCAGCTGATTTTGCACTTTCAACACGCTCTAAAGTACTGGTAGATGCGCCTGAACCAGAAATACCAATTAGTAAATCACCTGCTTTTCTAAATCTCCAATCGTAGTTTGATTTCACATTGATTCTCAAATGATTAAGTCTTATTGAGGAAATACTTGCGATGATTGAATCTAGCCCACTCCCATAAACGAATAATTTCTTTCTAGGTTGATTCGAATAACTCTCAAGAGTATTTATAAACTGTAATAATGGTTTTTCATTGCTCTTTATATTATTCAAGGTCATTTCTGCTGACCTTAGAACCTCATTGACCCCTTCATTAAATCCTTTAACTGACGATTCATCTCTCAAGCCTGAAGCAACACCAATCGCAACTAACATGGTAGTCATTTCAAATACGGTGCCTAATGGTGTGAGAGGAGCGTGAGAAACTGGTGTTAAAGGCGCATGAGAGACTGGAGTGAATTTTTCTTTGATATAGCCCCTTGGAATCAGAATGATCGAATCGGCTAATCTAGCAGCTAATGAATGGTTATCACCCGTAAAGACTAGAATCTTAGCGCCTCTGCTTATTGCTTCTTGTAATGTATTTATAGTGAACTTTGTCCAGCCTGAGCCAGTTATTCCAAGAACTACATCGTTTTTTCGGACTGGTTTGGCAAGGCTTTTCCCCAAATAGGAAATTTTTATGCCGATATTTTTCAGTATTTCACCAATGAGCATCCCTACTTTCCCTGATCTACCCATTCCGATTATGTGCACTCTTCGATCAGCATTTTTTGCCTCTCTCAGAGTATTACAGAACTTTACTATATCTGAAGGATTTTCATTGATGGAATTCACAGTTCTTTTAGCTGTTTTAACTAGTAAGTTGAATGCAGAATAGAAAGAAGACAATTCCATTACTTGGTTCGCTCTGGAGTATGTCAATCCATGATTTCCTTCTCTATAGGATTCTAATAATCCGTAAAAAAATTTCCTTTAACAACATTTCTAAGTGCGTTTTGTGTGGATTACTAATC
>CP070760.1:1052396-1054370 GCA_020348965.1 Candidatus Heimdallarchaeota archaeon
CGGATAGCTTGATACTTAACCATAATCAATTAGAACGAAGATCTTAAGGTTATAGATAAAACTTATTGTATATGACTTAGAAGGTGTAATATCATTGTTAAAATTGAAGAGGCTTGTTAAATGAGGCATGAATTTTTCCAAGTTAACCATGGTGGATAAATGAGACTTCACTATTAGTGAACGACACCAAACTTACTCAAACAAGATAAATCTCCAAATGTATATTTGAAATAATCTTAAGTTAAAAAAAAATAATATAAAACTAAAGATCTTGTATTTTCCATATCAAAGAATATGAAATAAGAGCCATATGGTTTGTAAACCAGTCTAAACATACCTTTCATATAACCTCTGGATTTAAAAACCAAAAAATTTTAATATATATCTAAGAAACTTCTCTGAACAAGGGCATGAAAATGTCGTACCTTACTTCTGTTGGACAATCAGGGGCAATAACCAAAATAAAAATATCTCCAAGCGCTAAGGCGATCTTCGACCTTCTAAAAAGCATGGAAGGAACGCCCCTTGCGGTCAAAGATATAGTAAGAGAACTCCCATATTCAGAGCGAACGATCCAATACGGGCTCAGGCAGTTACAACGCCATAATTTGATCGAAAAGAGATCAAATTTGCGAGATTTACGGGAATCCCTTTATCAATTAGGAGTACAAGCACTCTTTTTCCGTTTCATCACCTAAAATTCGCTTTGGTCATATCACGAATCTTGTGGGAGTGGTCAGGAGAGAAGACTGCCATTCATTTTTGAACCGTAACGTAATCGTTTGATAATCGATTGTGATTCGATTAAGAATACTTCTTTTTGCTTCAAGAGCTCCCTGTTATCCTTTAATTCTGCATTTAGAAAGATAAGTTTCAAGAAATCTTCACTAATATTAATCCCCGTTGCCCGAATCCATTTTTTTAACCTTGTTAATTCGAAAACTTGTGGAAAATTTAACCAAGATTGAGCTAAATGGATGATTTTCTTTTTATCTTTAGCTGACAAACATAAATCCTTTCCCACTAAATCCCATATCTCTTTAGTATTCACTACTTCTTCGGAAAAAAATAATAATAAACCGAAAAGTCTTACCCAGATATTGGAGCTTGGTATATCTTTAAATTTTTGAACCACCTTCGTAACTCCAATTTTATCCACTTTTGGTTTAGAAAATGAAAAGCTTGGAAAAATTGTAGAGAATAGATCAGCATTCCAAAGTAATTTTAGTCCTTTATTGGGATTCGGTAGGGATAAAAATTTGAATAATTCTTTTTGAAGAGTAGAATAATTCCAAAAAGGCGCGTTTCTACCAATTTCCAAAGTCACAGTCTCTAAATCAGGATAAATAGCTAGATTAAATTTAGAGGCAAACCGTGCAAGGCGCAAAATGCGGTTACCGTCCTCCATTAAGCGCGTATGAGGATCTCCGATCATTTGGATTGTTTTTTGCTGAATATCTTCATACCCATTGTAGACATCGGTAAATTTCTTCAAACAAGGATTAAAAGCGATTGCATTAAACCTGAAATCCCTCCGAGCTAAATCCTCTTCCAGTGTATCCACAAATTTGACTTCTGGAGGCTTTCCATGTACAGAAAAAGTCTCTTTTCGAAAAGTACTCACATCAAACACTGCTTTTTTACCCACAATTGCTAATATCGTGCCAAATTTTCTCCCAATGGGTCTTGTCTTTATTTGAACCTCGCTCAATATTTCTTGGACCTCATCGGGGAGTGCATTGGTCGCAATATCGTAATCTTTAACAGGAAACCCAAAGAAAAAATCACGAACAGCTCCTCCCACGATATAGATCTTTTTCTGATAGAATACTAAGGAATCAATAATCGTCTGTAATTCGGAAGGGATTATACCAGCGAAATCACTAGAGAAATCATTTACTTCTGTCTTGTTTCCCTTTTTATGTGACATACTAAAATCACAGAATATCATTGTTTGATTATCAAAATTTTATG
>CP070760.1:1054470-1056438 GCA_020348965.1 Candidatus Heimdallarchaeota archaeon
GGACATTAATAAACTCAGGGGGTCTTTTCTTTAACAAGATAAGAGGATAGCTTATCAGAAGTAAGAAAAAACAACTTTCACTTATCGCTGTAAAGAAAAACATCAGTGGATTGGCTAGCATTAGCAGTGGATATCGGTATCGAAGATACGGATCACTGATAATTTCCGTGGTGAACGGATGGAGGGCTAAAAAGACCATCTGAATTAAGCCATGAGTCAAAATTATCAGAAAAAAAGATATTTGAATTTTGGAGCCAGATTTCCGAATCCAAATTATTCTTTGCTTCAAAGGAAGATCTGAATTCACTCCTCGGGAAACAATAAAGGTCCAAATGATCTGAAACATCATCAATTCAATGAAAATGATAACTAGGGACGAAATTATCTCATAGCTAATGACCAATAAATCCGCAATCAGCCAATTAATATTTTGTATCTCATTGCTTAATGGATGGATTAAGAAGAATTTATATATCGAATTAACTAGAAATAAAAATGTTAATACGCAGATCATTAGACCCATCCCAATAATTCCTGATAGAGAACTGTAAAATCCCTCTTTACCCAAATTCTTCGGAAATTTATTAGTTAAAATGAAAAAACTAATCGGACCAATGATAATAAGGCTAAACAAAATGGGAATGAGGATATTTAGATTAAAAACTTCGGAGAAATAATTACCGATCACGGTGATTTCAGTATTGAAACTCAAATCCTCTGCTTGAAAGAAATTGAACGATTGTGTGATCAGGTCAAATGGGATCAACCCAATTATTAGTGAATTTCTATCAAGAATATATTTACTCGTTAGAATCCCGATTAAGAACAGAAAAAGTATTTGAAGTTGAAATGAGTGCTCTTTGAGAAATGGTCCCAATTTGACTGATTCAGCGATTGGTCTGCTCATCGGTCTACCTGAAATGGCTGCTACAATATTTCTCCTGCTAGAGCGATAAGATGGCAGTAGAGTTGAGAAAAGGGATACAGATAGGGAAATAATAAACCACAAGATAATATTATCGATCCTAAGTAAAATTTGTATGGGTACCGAGAGAGAAATATACCATCCGAGAAGGATTGCTCCTAAGAAGCCATCGAATACACCAAGAATCGCTCCTGCAAGACCTAAAGCCATTGATTCGGCGAGGAATATATCAAACACTCCCCGCCGATTTAACCCCAAGCTCCTAGCGATACCCATTTCACGTTCCATTCGTAGTGTCGAAACCAGAATGCACATAGACTGACTAAGTGCCGCTAGGGAAAAAGATTCAATAAATAGAACGTGAAATAAAGCGGATTGAAAAATTAGACTCCTTTCAAGGGCTTGAGTGTAATATTCTATAGCAATTACACCGTCCTCTTTCAGTTGCGGAAATGACGCTTGAACATCAACGGCAGTCTTCGTAATATCAGCATCGTCGACATCACAGAGAAACCATTTCGCTTCAGAAGAATTAAAAAATTCTTTAAATCGGTTACTCGTTAAATAGAGATATTCCCCATTTTCTAAGAACACATTAGATTTAATTACAGCAGCCACAGTTACGTTAACTGTATTTTTATCAGCAATTTGAATAGATAAATTTGAACCTAGGGGTAACAGAAGTTTTTGTTGAAGGAGATGGGAGATTAAGATATAGGTTCCATTCGTGGAATGAGATCCTAGGTTGGACTGATTAAGCCAATACACAGGATGCAAATCCAATAACGAATCGAACGAATTCTCTGCAAAAAAGGCATATTTGATAGGATCAACTCCAAAAACATAACTATTCACATCTTCGACAACTGTTCTCTTTTCTTGTATAAAGGACGCCTTTACTATTCCAGGAAAAGCTTCAAGATCGTCAGTAAATTTTATTAATGGTAGTTCACCCTCCCGTCCTTCTGCAACAAGGTCGACCTTTCCCCATTGGTCCTGAAAAAAACCAGGAACCGCAGCCACTACTGCTGCACTCACTAAAC
>CP070760.1:1056538-1058496 GCA_020348965.1 Candidatus Heimdallarchaeota archaeon
TGTAAATTATTGCGAAATTACGATTACTTTTTTTTAATAGCTAGTTGTTTTAGTTATGTGGTTCAGTGTATTTTTTTCTAGGCTCCTTTAATAATTCAATCAGGTTTTCTTGGACTTTTTCCAATGCTTTTATCCTTTCTTCTGTGTCAAATGTCTCTTTCCCATACAACCACACTGGGATGTCTTTGAAAGCATCCTCCATAGCTTTTTCTTTTATATCGTCGGGTAATGACCACTCCCTAACACGAGTGGGAACTTCAACCTCGATCATTGTAGTAAAGATGAACTGAGCAATTAAGAGAAATTCAACGAGGTACCCATAATTACGAACTCTTTCCCATTGGCTCCTCGCCAATCTGGTGATATCCCGAACCCCTCTCCAATACTCCCATGAAGTCTTATCTGAACCAAATTTTGCTTCGGCTCCATGAATGATATCACTTAGTTTTTTCTTAATGTATTCAGTTTCATTTTGTTCTTTTAATTCAAAGATGGTTTCTTCAATCAAACTTATCGTATCAATCAATCCTTTGATGTATTCTTCATTGAGTATACTTTTTGTCATCATTCTCTCTTATTTTTGGCAACTCACTGTTATTTATGATTAACTATTTTTGATGAAAGGGGATAATTGATAGGGCCTGCCACTAATCGCCCACGGGCTAATTTTGTCATTTGTTTGTTCTTTTTTTAAATTGTCATTGTATTCATACTAATATGGGATAAAACCTTTTATACATCAATGCAGTCATTCCAAGGGTATTCATTATTTGATACATGTCAATGAATGAATATGCATAGACAAGAGGTGAGAAAGTTTGGGAAAATATCTAGTTCTCTGGGAAATGGATCAATCGAAGGTTCCTATCAGTCCTCAGGAACGGGGTGCTGCATGGGAAGCGTTAATGGGAGTCGTCAAAGATGATATCGCGAAAGGCCTAACTAAAGATTGGGGGGCTTTCGTTGGTGAATTAAGGGGTTATAGTATAGTCGAAGGAACTGAGGTAGAGGTTGCAAGCTCGCTTCAACAATATGTTCCCTTTGCTCTCTTTAAAGTCCATCCAATAGCTACAGTTGAACATGTTGATGAACTGATAAAGGTGTTGCAAGAGTAGTCCAAATCCTCCCTCCTTTCCTTCTTTTTTCATCGACAGAGCTCCTTCTTTACATATTGTATTCACATATTTCAAGAGGAGAGAAAAGGTGATACAGTGAAGTCCAGATAATTTTCTTTAAAATTGTGGAAATATTGCGGTCCTATCGTCAGAGGGCTTAAAGAGACGAATGCTTCAATGTCCGAGCCTTCGGTCTACTGTCTGGAAAGATTAATTCGGATAATTCCAGTAGTGCTGGTGACAAGTTTCACACCAATAACAAAAACATAACTCTTGTTTATTATCGTTATCTGAGCCGATATATATTAACTCACTTTCACACTTCGGACATTTGACCATTTTAACCAGTTCTACGAATTTTTTGTCTAGATCAACATCGAAAAGGACAACTAAATATCATCTTTGAGTTTATTTAGCTAATTAATAAAAGATAGTACCAAGATGATTTATATTGCATCGATTCTAACAGGTATCTTATTAAATCTTTTTAAGACAATATTTTCTATGATATTTGAATTGACCATTAAAAAAGGAAATAAAGATTATGTTTAGACTCTCCTTTATTTCAACGGGAACTACTGCGAGTCAAACTCCTGTAATGGCTTCAATTAGTTATGAAATTGTAAAGAATTGGATAAAAAAAGATCAGGAAATGCTGTTTGACTTCCCAATTGCTTGCATATTTGATTTTTCAAATATGTATTCAACTTTGTTATTTTTTGCTTCTGACAAGATTTTAATGAGGATGGGGGAATTAACCTCATTAATAGAAGAGATGAGATCATCAACTGAACCAGATTGGTCAAAATGCAGTTTTCCCTCTAAATTTGTTCATAAAGATAC
>CP070760.1:1058596-1060546 GCA_020348965.1 Candidatus Heimdallarchaeota archaeon
ATTTATTGGTGTTACAGGGCCTTCAGGATGCGGGAAAACAACTCTTCTGAATCTAATTGGGGCCATTGATAAAGCGACAAGAGGGACAATAATTGTTGGTGGAACCAACCTCACTACAGCATCCGATAACAAACTTGCCGACATACGTTTGAAACATATTGGCTTTATCTTTCAGTTTTACAACCTTTTGAGCTATTTCACTGCTCGAGAAAACGTTGAAATGCCAATGACATTCTCTGGGGTTTCTAAAAAAGAGAGAAGAAAGAGAGCACAAGAGTTACTGAACTCATTAGGAATTGGAGATCGAGCCGATCACTTACCAAGTGAGCTCAGTGGGGGAGAGCAACAACGAGTGGCCATAGCACGAGCTTTAGCCAATAATCCTTCAATCATCTTGGCAGATGAACCTACTGGGGATCTTGATTCAGTTACTGGCGAGGAGATAATGAATATTCTTGTGAAACTAAATCGGGAACGAAAAGTAACGATTGTCTTGGTAACGCATGATCCTCCAACTGCTCAATATGCAAACCGCATTCTCCGAATGCATGATGGGAAGATTGTGAAGGATATTATTAGTCCTTTGAGTGAATAAGTAGAGGGATCTTGTGATATGATTCGATTTCCATGGTATTATATTGAGTATATTCTTCGATCCATTCGTAAAAAGAAAACACGAGCGATTTTAGGTTTTCTGGGAATGATGGTGAGTGTATCACTTATTGTTTCAATGAATATTCTAATCGACTCCCTCGCTGCTGACTCGATCCATCTAGCCACACTTTCTGTCGGAGAAGTTGATGTCGAATTTGATTTAGTCGAAGCTGATAGTCACAATGTTTTTGATTGGGCACTAGACCTAAATATTTCATCCCTACTCGAAAATAAGATTGTTACAAATCCTATAGCATACGAAGAACTAACTTTAATGAATTCTCAGCCTCGTTTCTTTAAGAGCTGGTTTAATTACACAGAACTATACTCAATTTACAATAATCAGCCTGAACTGAGAGGTGTGACTTCTCGACTGATCATTTACTCTGATTATGTACGAACTTCCTCAGAGCGAGCTTCACCCTTTCCTACAACCCTGATTTTTAGTAACATGTCAAGAGAAGATGAATTAGACATTGGTTCGTTAGTAAATGATGAAGGAGATGACCCAGTTCCTAATCTTAGGGTAAATGAAGTCTACATTCTACCAGCAGTATCAAGATCTCTAAATGTAACCGCAGGATCTTCTATTAAAATTGAACTTTTCCCATTTGGGGAGGACGATTCGTTGAATCGCTCAGTAACTCTTGAGCTAAATGGATCAACCAATGTGACTGTTGCCTCTGTTGTTGAGAATGATGGCCGGTATGACTCAAGTCTCTCGAATGCCATTCTGTTGGATTATAACATGCTACCAATTATTTTCAAAAACTACAATTTAACGACAGACACAATTGCAAATCAAGTAGTGGGTGTATTTCCCGATGTGAGAGGAGTTCAGGGAGGAAATATCTATTCTTATAGAGATTTGGATGGAATGAAAGCAAAAACACTTGAGATGGGGGAACGATTAGCGGGATTAATACCATATGATCCTATATTTCCAGTAGATGAACAACAATATCATATTATGTTTACCATTTCCTTCCCCCGTGTTCAAGTGATTCTACTCATTGCAGAGATATCAACAATCGCCAGAGTTCTTCTTGATTTCATGGCGGCCATTGCATTAGTGATCGGCGGTGTATTGATCTATTCGTTACAAACTGTATCTGTAGAAGAGCGGATCCGTGATTTTGCGATTTTTCAAACCGTGGGCGCAAAAAAAAGGACAATATGGTTCATGGTTGCTATTGAAGGACTCACCATAGTAATTCTGGGGAGTATTGCTGGAATTATGTTATCATTGGGGCTTGCTCCAATGCTTTCTTGGATTGTAGGATTTGAAGAGATAAC
>CP070760.1:1060646-1062584 GCA_020348965.1 Candidatus Heimdallarchaeota archaeon
CATGAATTTTCTCATTCCGATTATGATCTGATTTACTTCAATATTCTAGAAGCCCAGGATTTTAGTGTACCAAGCCAACGAAAAAGAGTTTTCATCTCAAACAAAAAATTGAAACCCCCTGACCATAAGTTTTCTGTTTCGGTTGGTGATGCGTTTCGTTCGCTTCCTGATCCCAACACGGAATTATTTAATCATGAGCTAGTCCCTCTTTCTCCGAGAATCGCAAAAAAAATTCATCAAACACCCCCAGGAGGCGCTCTCGTTTATTTCAAGGGAAGCCATGGTAGAACCTATCGTAACTATATCCGATTACAGTTAGACCGATCTTGTCCTACAGTAATGGGTAAAAGTCGATTTATTCACCCAACTGATTCTCGTCTTTGTACGGTACGGGAACATGCTCGTTTAATGAGCTATCCTGACAGTTATCTTTTTCAAGGACCATTAGATTGGCAGTTTAATCAAGTCGGAGAAAGTGTTCCTCCTTTAGTCGCTAAAGTAATTGGTCATCAAGTATTAGCAAGTTTCCGTGAGAATGAAAGTATTTGAACTATTTCTAAAAACCAATGAATGTAAGAAACAATGGTCTGTAGAGGTGTTACTAACGGAAGCAAAGGTTGTACGAAAAGAAGAGTCCCTATTAGAATTTGAAATCATAGGTGAGGATCACACGTTTTTAAGTATGCTTCGGGAGGCGTTAAAGGATCAACCTGGGGTATTATTCACAGCATATAGATTTCCCCATCCTCTTCTTGAGAATCCAATATTCTATTTACGAACTTCAGGAGGAACCGATCCAATTGAAGCAATTAAGCAAGCTGTTGAGGCCATAAGCCATAAATGTGATGTCTTAACAGATATTTTTCAGCAAAATCTTTCTGATTCAGTTTGACCCTAATTCTGGGTTGTAAAGTGAAAGAAGTAAAGAAGAATCTTCGAATTTCTATTGAAAAATCTAGGGGGAATGGAAATTTAGAGATATTCATCCGGAATAAGAGTAATGCGAAGCTCGGGGATTCCTTAGTCAACTTCATTTACTCTGTAGCAAAAAGTCTTGTGTTTGGAATACCAACAGGTACTAAGGTTTCGGATTCTATTCTTTCAGAAGCTTACAAAGGATCTTTGTGGCACAAAACGAATGCTCTTAAACTCACTGGTGACAAAGGCCGAATAGCTGATGCCACTGAAGCTCTTGTTCTATACTTTTGGCTGTACTCTGACTTAGATCTTGGAAAGCTAATAGATCCTTTAATCTCACATCTTGACCCTACTCGTCTTCACCATCCCAAAGAAGAACGTTCTACTGCAGTACTCTCATTCATAAACCTTTTCAATTCGCTATTTGAGGTATTCTCTGAATCAAAATAATAAGGGACTGCATTTTAGGGGTAAAATTATTTGCCCTAAGCTGCAGCTGTATCAATAGTTGTTATACATACTCATTTCGAGTTGAGAAAACATCGCCCCGTGCTGATAAAACTTTTCTAACAGCTAACTTGAAATCATTAAAGGAGACGGCCGTTCGCCTTTCACGAATAGCAAACATCCCCGCCTCTTGCGTAATAGCACGAATATCAGCACCAGAGGCATGTCTGGTTTCATCCGCTAGAAAAGAATAGTCAACCTTGGGTTCAACATTCATTAAGCGAGAATGAATTTTAAAGATTTCTAATCGTTCTTCTTGATTAGGTAAGGAAACTTCGATATGTCGGTCAAAACGGCCTGGTCTGAGAAGAGCAGGATCTAAAATATCAACTCGATTGGTAGCCCCAATAATTTTCACATCACCACGAGGTGAAAAACCATCTAGTTCACTGAGTAACTGCATTAATGTTCTTTGTACTTCCCGATCTCCGCTAGTAGCAATATCTAATCGCTTACTCCCAATTGCATCAAGTTCATCAATGAAAAGAATACTTGGCGAATTCTCTCGAGCAA
>CP070760.1:1062684-1064612 GCA_020348965.1 Candidatus Heimdallarchaeota archaeon
CATCCAAATAATATCGAAATTAAGAGAACTTTCCTACACTCTCTCCTTTAGTCCTATCTTCTATTGGGATGTTTAACAGTAAGAGATAATGCCAGTAAATGTCTTCCATAGACAAAGCGGACACATTGAATTCTAATATTTCCTGGCCCTCCTTTCCTTTCCATTTACGGCGTAATAACTCTGAGGTTATCTCATCTACTTCATCTTTGGTTTCCGCATAAAGCTGCACAAGTTGGCCCATCGTCCGATAAGGAAAGCCTAATTCTTGTACAAATTTATTAACATCTATTGAAGGATTGGGTACGACCTTTATATCAAAAGCATAAGGAATTTGTTTGATAATCTCGTGAGTGTCTCCATAGTCCATTACTTTTCCATCACGAGTCATGAGTAACAGTTTTTCGCAAAGACGATCCACGACACTTGGATCGTGGTCAATAAGTAGAATTGTAAGTCCTCTTTTCTTATCTAAATCATAAATATATTGAATTACCGACTCCTTCTTCTTCACGTCTAAAGTAGCAGTGATTTCATCAAGGACGAGAATTTTGGGTTTTTTCATTAACGCAATGACGAATCGTGTCATAGCTTTCTGACCTTCGGAAAAACCTTCAATCGGAGAATCTAGCATCTTAGAAAGATCAACTTTGTCCATCAAGTCATCTTGATCATGCCATGAGACTCCTTGTAAACTTGAAAAATAATCCAAGGTTTCTCGAAGAGTTAATTTCTTATGAAATGACAGATTGGGCGAGACATACGACAACAGACTTCTAGCTTCGCGCGTCTGGGTCACAAGATCATAGCGGCCAATTTGAATAGATCCTTTATCAGGTAAGTAAATACTTGCGAGAGTTCTAAGAAGAGTGGTTTTCCCCGATCCATTAGGTCCAATTATTGCGAGATTTTCTTCATCTGGGAGGTGAAAGCTAATTCCTTTGAGAACATGTTTTTTACCGAAATATTTGTGGACGTCTTTTACAATTACTTCTCGATCACCTACATTTGACACCTTAAATCTCTCCTAGTAGAACTCCAATGTTCCGCTGTAAGCAGCTTTTCGAGTAATTCTTCTCATGACGTATAAAGCTAGGAATAAGACAATGATTGCGATAATACCATCAATGATTATTGTGGCAAGGATCAATCCAAAATCATAATAGTATTCTCCTAAGGGGCGAGAATCCCCAAAAATTAACATAGAACGAAGACTATACAACATTCCTGTTGTAGGAATGAAATATAATAAATATTCAATGGCGCCGAGACCAAAATCTCGAAGTACTTCTAATGGGAAGAAGTAACCACTGAGCATTGTTAACAAATAGGACAGTAAGAATGTTAGTGGCCCACTTTTTTTGAAGATTACATTGAGCGTTGAGGCAATAATTGTAATTCCAAGCATAAAGACCCATGAAATAATAAATATCACCAGGGTCAATAAAATAGTGATAGGTGTTATCTTTAGGGGTTGTAATATATTTGTGAATGATAGAAAGCCTATAATGGGTAATACAAATACGATAAGTGTTATTGATGTTTTTATCGTGCTGGAGGAGAATTGGCCTGTAATTAAGTCTGAGAGAGAGACTTCATTTGTGATGATGAATCCTAGTGCTCCAAGGGCTGCTTCATTCGGAATTACCGAAACACCATCTTTGTAGGCTCTCGTAAAGATTACCCAGTAGATCACTCCGACGACAAGGAATTCTTTCAACGTTTCCCCATAAAGAAAATTCTCAATACCTGACGAGGCGACGACTTGACCTAGGAAGAGGAAAGTAATGACATCAACAGCGAGCCAAGCTAAATCGGTTATGAAGTTGAGCTTATACTTCCAATCGATTCGTAAATTTCTGGTAATATTTGCTTTTAACACCGCAACTGATCTGTTTGACATCGTTATCATACCTTCTGGCAAAGAGAAT
>CP070760.1:1064712-1066622 GCA_020348965.1 Candidatus Heimdallarchaeota archaeon
ATTCGCCTTCTGCTGTTCCTGCCTTGTGATTCCATGGTTACTGGGAATGGTTTGGAGTGCTTCCGCCGTAGATGAATATAATTTGGCTACAGCTTGATCGTGAGGCTGGGAAGGATTAAATGAAAACTGATTAATCCTTCACAGCACACTGTTTTTTTTATTAATTCTTTATAATACTCTTTTTCTTTTTCTATCTTTTCCTAGTTTATTATTGAAATTGAAATCACAAAGATTCAACTTACAGGATCAGGAAGTTTATAATACAGACTCAATTGAAATCTCTTGAAATTAAATCCCACTCTCATGGATGTAACGACGATAAAAACTATCTCATCATTAGTGAAAAACAAGAGAACCAGAGATCGGGCATCTGAATTAATAAAATATGCTTTTGCTCATCATCCAACCTGTGGTTTATTTCGGGGTCATGTTTATTCTGTTAAAGGATGGTGGGTTTGCAAAGGGTGTGCATTAACTTATCCAACTGCGATCTTCTCATTTTTATTTTGGGGGATTATTCGTATTGATCTTGAACTTGGGTTATCAATTGTATTCGTTACAGGTGTTTTTTCTTTCATTGGTTTAATAGGACTAATTCCGAGAAAAATTGCCTTTGTTAAACGGATTTTTCTCGGGTTCTTTGCTGGTACGTATTTTCATTCTCTTTTTCTCACCGCAGATCTACTTATTCTAGTTCTTGGATTGATTATTTTCAGCTTTATTCTTATGTTCTTTTCTTTGATAAGGTATTCTGAAATGAAGGGAATTTGTAACAGCTGTATTTATGAGGGTGATTGGGAGACATGCGAAGGGTTTTTTGCCATGAAAAAAGCGTTATTTAAACACACCGTCTTTGAATCGGAATACTCCTCTCCACCTGAGCCTGGGAGAATTAAGGAAACATAAAATAGACAGCATAGAAGAGGTACTGTACTATTTACGGGGAGTTTGTTTCGTTATCTGTCCCAAGGGCTGCCCCCTAGTTATGATTTCATAGGATAAAGATAAACAGCACTCAAATAATTAACAAAATTTGTCCCCACCCGTTCCTTATGAGTTCTCCAATGATAACAGTTTAAACATATGGAGAGGAGCTAGTTTATTAAGCTGAGTATGTTAACTAAGAAGTACTTTAGCATTTAAATATGTTAATCTGGTGTTAGGAAGAACAAACTTGCAAGGTAAGACATGTTCAAAGTGTGGAACTGCGAATCCTGAAAAAGATGCTCAATTTTGTTATGAATGTGACAATCCATTTCCTAAACATGATCTGATTGATTCTTCTCGTCCCAGTACTTCCAAAATATGTCGGGAGTGCAGAATTAACAATCCTTCACACGCAACATTCTGCTATAAATGTGGTACCCCTCTAGGCGATGTCCAACTCCAATCTGACCTTTGTCCGACATGTGGTATTACAGTAGATCGATCCAAACTTTTCTGTCCTAATTGTGGACAATCTCTTATAAAAAAAACAACCCTAGAATTCAAGCCTGAAGCTAAATCTCCAATGGAAGCCGTTAGCCCTCGTGTAGAGTGTCCCGCCTGCGGACAATTAACAACTGGAGAATATTGTCGAAATTGTGGTTACAGATTAACCCTTCAGCAGAAAAAAAGACCCATTGATTGGTGGTATTGTGACAGAGACTCTGCTATCATGGTTGAAATTGATCCCAATCTTCAAATTCCTGTTTCTCGCACATCCATTGATGAATCGCTCGCACAAGCTCTAGATAATCGTTTACTGCCTCACCAAGACCGTAAAAAAGCACGCCAATTAGCCCTGCAGCTATTCGAAGACGGTGGGACAACGAACTTTGAAGTTCTGACTCCAGTTAAATGCCCTGCTTGTGGAAAACAATCACTGGCTCCAATCACACAAAAGCCTCAAGATACTGGTTTTCGATATT
>CP070760.1:1066722-1068629 GCA_020348965.1 Candidatus Heimdallarchaeota archaeon
GTAAGTAAAATTCTTAATCGTGAGATGGATTTTCTGCCTAAAGTAATAGAAAAACTGAAAAAACGCTCCCATTATTTTTCAACACGAATAAATGAGATGGATGGGTTATCCGTGGTATCACCCAAGGGAGCTTTTTATGCATTTCCTCGGATTGAAAAAGACATTGATGATCAACGTTTTATCTTGGATTTACTTAAGGAAACAGGGGTACTTTTTGTCTTTGGAAGCGGTTTTGGTAAGCTTGGAAAAGGACACTTTCGGTCTGTTGTACTTCCCAAAGTTTCAACCATGGAGGAAGCTTTAGATCATGTTGAGTCCTTCTTGAAGACCGTTGTTTGATTTGTGAGAATGTGAGCAATTATGACAAGAATAGATGAAGTAAAGAAAATTGAGATTTATCCAATAATTGGCACAGAAAGTCACCTCAATGTAAAAGGATTGAAAGATGAAGATAGCGGTAGAAACCGAACTGGCTTCTTTATTACTGGTATGCGATTTCTCAATATTGAACAACCTGAACCACGAAGAATTCGTGCTCGAATTTCATGGAATGTGGAAAATCAAGCAATTGAAATAGAAGAAAATGTGTCTAGTATGATGAAACGGGGAATTGCACTATCCGTTTTCTTCCTTCACATAAAAAAAGGGGAGAGCGGATTTGAGTTTCAGGAACCAGTTATTGTACGGGGAAACCCAGAGTTTTCAGAACGAACATTTGAAGGTGCGTCAATCCGTTGTTCTTGGGGGAATAATCCTCTGATGATGGAGCTTTCCTCAACTGAGGGGCGGTTTTTATCCTCTAAACTGCGAACAAAGCAACATATCGTTGAGGTTCGAATTGGTTGAACCAAGATTCCTGGCCTTGTTGGGGAATGATTTATTTACCAAATGAATTCATAACAAAATATACTTTGCTTATTCTCAGAAATCTGAAAAATACTCGTTAAGGTGTTGTTATCGTGACCCCAGATAAAGAGGAAGAACTCGATCCTGAAATGCGCCGCATAATGCAAATACCTGATGATCAAGAGTTACCCCCTGATGCTCTGTGTGATGTAATGCTCCGAGCCTTGGAGAGTCATCAGTTACTTATTCGAGCATCCGCAGTAAATCAACTTGTGAGTTTAGGGAAAAGTGATCCTGGTATGGCTCTCCCTAAGATCATTGCGGCCTTAGATCCAGCAATTGATTACTGGACAGTAAGATTTGGGGCTGTGGAGGCACTTGGTGAGATTGCACATAAAACAACAGTCGCCCCACTTATCGTGTATTTAAGGTCAGATGAAGATCCTGACTTTCGTGCTATGGTGGCCAAACAACTTGGAGAAATGAGTGAGATAGCTAAGGAGGCTGGACCAGCTCTTATTGAAGCTCTGACCGATAGTGAAAGTACTGAAACTCGTGAGAATGCCTCTCATGCCTTAGGCCAGATACGAGTTCTTAATGCAGTGGAACCCTTAATCAACGCTCTCAAGACAGAACGTGAAGAATATGCACGCCGTCAAATGTGCTGGAGTTTGGGTGAATTGAAAGATCCAAGGGCTGTCTCGGTATTGATTAACTCTCTAAAAGATATTGACAAAGGAACTCGTGGAAATGCTGCTGAAGCTTTAGGTAAAATTCAACATGGCGATTCAGTTCTCCCCTTATTAGCTGCCTCCAAAGATAGTGACGTCGAGGTGCAAACAAAAGTGATTTGGGCTTTAAAACAACTTCCTTCGGAGATGATAGTTACGGAAGTCGAAAAAGCAGCCACAGGAGATAGACTAGTCGCTATTCAGTACTATGATGAGTATCTGTTTAACGTTGATAATGAGGGCATAGCATTAAAGGTGAAAGAGGTAAAAGATCCCATTATTGCAAAGTACAAGGACGAGTTAGAAAAGCTTAAGGCTGACCTCGAGAGT
>CP070760.1:1068729-1070617 GCA_020348965.1 Candidatus Heimdallarchaeota archaeon
ATTAATTTGATTGTCAGACAAGGAGACCTATTACTTAGAAAAGTTGAATTCCTGCCCAAGCGTGCTAAGATTATTGAAGGTGACATAGTTCTAGAGGGAGAAGCCACTGGACACGCTCATAGAATAGTGAATGGAGAAATTTTTAGATTCTGGTCACGTGAAACAGGCAATCAGCTTTTTATTAAAGCCCACGAAGGGGCAACACTTGTTCATGAGGAACACTCACCGATTGATTTGAAATCTGGTGTTTATGAGGTAAGACGTCAACGAGAATATGACCCTGATACCAAATCAGTAAGGTGGATTATGGATTAAAGATGAATAAAAAGCTCAAAGAAGAACTGAAGTCTTTGGTCGAAAATGAAGAGCTTATCCCAAGACGATTATGGCAGCGGGTCCTGTGGCTTCAAGAAAACGAAAGCTTTGGAATTGAGCGAAATGGGAGAATTCATTGGACTGATGCTAGAGGGAAACGTGTTGGTAGCTGGAAAGGCTATTTTGTGAAAAAACGTGATCCACTTGATGAACAATGGATTGAGAATATCCTTAAAGATTATTTACTTTTCCTCAAAGAGGAACTGACTGCTAGGGACATTCTCCGTTGCAGCAATGTCGAAATTCGAAGGATTCTCTTACTTGATTTTGGGTTCGAAAGGTTTGTCGAGGAGTTTGGAGGGACTATCATCCACTCCGACGGAGATTCAGAGTTAATACTATTACAAATTAGAAAGAGTGAAGAGCCTATTATGGTGGTTAAGGTTCGAGATTCGACCATGAAGGAAACCTATCTTTTACGTGTACCTCCCCATGTCAGAACCTGTAAAGAGGCAATTGCATGGACTTTTTCGATGGATGAGTCTGAATACAATCCAGTAATCGAGACTTAAAACACCTGTGAAGAGTTTTGGCCTATTAAATGAAGCTTATCAAAGCTATCATAAGAGGAGTTAGTATCAATGTCAATACCCCAATCCATCGGGTTTGCTGGGGAATATCAAAACGGATGGCGAGGTTTCCTACCGATTCAATGAATTCTTGCCCCTCTGGAATCGCAGCTCTATCACCAATCCAAGTGGACAATTTTTTTGAGTGTGTTGATTCAAATTTTCGTTGCAAATTCACAATCTCTTGTCTAATTTTTGATTGATCTCGGTCTGCAAGAGCAATGATTCTGGTAAACACGCCATCTTCAATAATAATTTCACGGTCTCCGCGTTTAATCGAACGTAAATCTGTCTGTTCTTCATCCAATTCTTTAGAAACACTAGAAATTGCAGTGAAAAACCCTGAAATTAATACCTCATCAGAGGAAAATAGCTTTTGCCTTGTTGCAATCGGAATTCCATCTGGTATTTTGACAAGGAGTACATCATAAACCTTTGTTGGTTCATATGTGAGAACTATGATGGCTGTCGCAAGAATCACCATAAGAATTAAGGCGAAAATTATTGCGGCGAATTCTTCTGGGTATATTTCTGGACTGTTGGCTACAACATGTTCAAGGATTCCTGGAACACCAAAGGAAAGAATGAAGAAGAGTAGAATAATACCAATCATATAAAGAATTGAAACATCCTGTCTGGTTTCTTTACTAAACACATTCTTTAGGTGATTAAAACCGATTTTTAATGTAGAAAAGTCTTCCTTCCTCAAGAAATACCAGAAGAGAAGAGAAAAGATAGCTAAGAGATATGGAATTAGCATTAAAAAGTAGAGTGACGGTTCTATTGTTACGAAGATTAGTGAATTCAGAGCCTTGATGAAAGTTAGGCCAAAATTGAATATAAAATTGAGAAGAAAAGGAAGAACTATTGACTCCGTTTCACTGAAAGCACTGAAAGAGATGTAGAGTATTATGAAAAAAACTAACAAGGGACCCCAGAACATT
>CP070760.1:1070717-1072604 GCA_020348965.1 Candidatus Heimdallarchaeota archaeon
TTGGTATTGAAATCATAAGCCCAAGTTTCAGCATAGAGAGTATCTCTACCACTTAATCCACCAAAGAGGATGATCCGATCAGACTCTTTATCATATGCCATATCAGCCCAAGCCCGTCCTGAAGGTTCGATAGACGGTGTCATACTTAACCACGCGTTATTAGAATAATTATAAGCCCAAGTTTCCGTCCAGGTTGGACCGTCCGGTTGTCTAGTCCTGAGGCCACTGAAGAGGATACTCTGGTCGGATTCTTCATCATAAGCCAGAGAGTGAGCGTTGCGGCCCAGAGGAATGTTGGATGGTGACATGTTCAGCCAGGTATTACTATTGAAATCATAAGTCCAAGAATCATTATACATTCCAAGGCCAATGTAAAGGCCGCCGAATATGAGAATCTGATCCGATTTCACATCATAGACCGCCTTGGAATCAATACGAGGGGGAGGCGCAGTCAGTGGCGACATGTTAGCCCACCCATTCTCTCTTTGTCCTGATATAACAGTAGTAGAACAAACTTTTATGTCAACCGTCAAGAAAGAGGAAATCATTATCATTACAGTTAGTAGAACCCAATAATTCTCAATTTTATTGACAAAGTGCATTTTTCTTCCCATCATCTCTAGCCTGAAAGAATTTTCTAGAATGTTCGGGAAGTCATTATTTAAATTTATTACAAACTCAGATTGAAAAATGGAAAGAGGAGGAGGAAGAGTAAGCATGCATTCTTGAGTTTCGAGATCCAAAGAATACTGATCAGCCATTTTATGATTCGGATAAAGCAAGAACATCCATAAAATTATAATCACAGACGAGGCAGGGATAGAAACAACACTAAAAGAAATGGTTTCAGAAAAGTGGAACTCCTTTTAAGGGCCATCCACTACCATCACGATATTCAGCCGTTAAACAAGATTCGCCGTTAAACCCACAATAAGACATGTGACCATGCCAACGCCTGAAAAGCTCCCAAAAAAGACCCCAAAAGGCCAAGAGAAGAAAACATCGTACCAAAAAATCACTAGTCCCCCGAGAAATACCCCCTCCCAGGCAAGAAAAACTAGAAAATAACAACAAAGAACCATTAGCCCAAAGAAACACGAATCATAACCACCCACATGAAGAAGAACCCAAAAACCGCACATAACCCCCCATTCCGAAAGGGCAAAAAATCCAAGATTCCGAAGCGCAGGAGCTGAATCTTTAAAAAGAATAATTAATTCGAAAGAACATCTACTCTAAGATAGACGATTGACCTATAACACACAATAGTTGGATTAAGTAACCTTGTCAGAATTAGATAAAAAATTATTAGAATTGTGTTCAAACGAGAATTCCAAATTAGTGGAAATTCAAGAGTTATTAAGAAAAAGAGGAAGGTTCAAAAAAGGCGCTAATCCAAATGCAAAGGATAAGTTTGGATGGACTGCTTTACACTTAGCTTCTACTACTGGACAGGTAGAGGTTATAAATCTGCTGTTAAAAACAGGAGCTAAACCAAATATAAAGAATAAACAGGGACATACTCCTTTACACAGAGCGTCTCACGCTGGACAGGTAGAAACTGTCAAAGTACTGCTAGAAAATGGAGCGGATCTAAATACAAAGAATGAACTGGGACATACTCCTTTACACACAGCATCTTACGCTGGACAGGTAGAAACTGTCAAAGTACTGCTAGAAAATGGAGCGGATCTAAATGCACGGGATAATGGGGGATGGGACGCGTTACACGCGGCGTCTCACGCTGGACAGGTAGAAACTGTCAAAGTACTGCTAGAAAAAGGAGCGGATCCAAATACAGAGGATAAAATAAGATGGACAGCTTTACACGTGGCGTCTCAAGCTGGACAGGTAGAAACTGTCAAAGTACTGCTAGAAAAAGGAGCG
>CP070760.1:1072704-1074588 GCA_020348965.1 Candidatus Heimdallarchaeota archaeon
TTAGGATTAAAAGTTTAAAACATGGTGAAAAAGCATGGACAAGATTAATTCTTTAAAAGTCAACATACGGATAGATGGACGATTGTCAGTCTATATTAGAATCCTGATGGCAATTATTCTCGGTGGAATAGTAACTACATGGATATTTACCGAGTTAACGAAAAGTCATACTGTTTTCATCCAAAACATTTCACTTACGTTTGTTTATGGTTTAGCCTTTAGTATTTTACTTTTCTTAATGACGTCTGGATTTTTTCTTATCTTTGGATTGGCAGATGTGATAAACTTCGCTCACGGTGCTTTTTTCATGCTTGGTGGTTTCCTTGGATATGAATTCTATTTGTTTACTGAATCTTTACTTCTTACGAATCCCTTTTTCGCTGATAATCCATATCTATTATCCTTTTTCAGTTTTATTTCCGCTTTACTTGGTGCAACTCTAATACTTGGCATAATAGGAGGAGGTATTGAAATTTTTACTGTACGACGCCTTTATGGCAAACCAATAAGTCAAATATTACTCACTGTAGGTTTTCTCTACATTATATTACAACTTACTGACATTTTATGGGTTTCAGACAGAAGTTACGACTATATTACTGGATCTAAAACCCAGACATTTTGGCTTTCACGATCAAACGTGATCGATATTGGATTGGGGATACAATTCGAAGTTTATCGAATTTTTCTTGTTTTTTTTGGCTTAATACTTGCAGTAATTTTATTTCTCATCATTTCCAAAACTCGTATTGGATTAATAATACAAGCAGGGATTGAGGATCCCGAGATGGTGCAAGCTCTAGGTATTAATACGAAAAGGATGTTTACACTTGTGTTCATCGCTGGTGCGGCTCTTTCGGGGTTAGCTGGAGCTGTAGCTGTTCCTCATATTCCTGCAAACATTAGTGTGGCTTCTAATTTCCTAATTTATGCTTTTGTAATCGTAGTAATTGGTGGGGCAAATTATGGTCGGCTCAGTGGTACCTTTTGGGCTTCACTTATTGTTGGATTTTCATATACATTCTGTCAGTATTTTCTCCCAGGATTAGAAGGTGTTATTGTATACCTTTTAATGGCTGTTGTACTAATATTTAGGCCTGGAGGACTCACAGGAGAGGCGATGTGAAATGATGATGGAAAATCAATATCAATCTGCTAAAAAGAAAGCAGCAGTGATATTCAACCAAGTAGGAGAGTCAATTTCAAAGCATCAAATAGTTATAACAATCACCTTCTTCTTGTACATCTTACCACTCTTTACAAAGGCTGAAACATCAGCATTAAGAACCACTCTATTACTTATTACGGAATTTCTAATCTTTGGCATTTTTGCTTTATCTTTTGACTTGCAACTGGCAAGAACAGGGCTTTTAAATTTCGGTCAGGCAGCTTTTTTTGGTATGGGGGCATACATCACAGCTTGGCACTTTGATCCATCAGTGTTACCTGCGCCAGTTGTGCAAGTCCAACAAGATGTGTTTCTTTATGTACGAGATCTTATATATGCAGTTTTTTACTTATACATCACTCTTGTTCCCTATCCTTTAACCTTGGTGTCTGCGGTAATTTTTGGTATTATTATAGGATTAGTCATGGGTTCTACTACCAATCGTATGAAAGGAACTGCATTTGCATTCATTGCCCTTGCAATAGCAATGTTACTACTAGAATTCATGAACATGCCAGAAAATCTAAGTATTTCGGGAGGAGAAACTGGATTATTAACAACAACTCCCAGTTTACTTACAAATTACGTTGTATATCTTATATTTGTTTTAATAACAGTTATTATAGTATTACTCTTTTTTACTTTGGTATTTTTCGACTTCAAAGAAAGAAAGCATTTCCTCATTTTTGAATTTAGCAAAAGAGCCTCTGCTCTCT
>CP070760.1:1074688-1076565 GCA_020348965.1 Candidatus Heimdallarchaeota archaeon
TAATTTTCGATCCGAGCGATATAATGACTTTACTTGTCATTCCATATGTAATTTTCCTGTGTTTCATGGTTTTGGTCACTTATTTCGCCCTTGGTTACAATAAGAGGACGAGAAGCTTTCGACTAATGCTGGCTGGTGGGGCTACATGGTTTTTTATCTCTGATTCTTTGCTAGCAATTAATAAATTCAATCCTACTATTTCTATCCCCATTGCAGGATTAATAATTGGAGCTACCTATATACTTGGTGTTTTCATGCTTCAATACGCAGTTCTATTATTACGCTTTTCAGATGGTTCCACAATCTTGATGTCAGAACCATTCCCCCAAAAATAGTCGCTTAATTTGAGAATTTCCATTCTTCCTTCAAAATATCCATCATTAAATCATCTATATAATGTCCTTCGATAAAATCAGCCTTCCTTCTACAACCTATCATTTTAAAGCCTAGTTTTTCATAGCATGTAATTGCTCGCTTATTGTGTGCGAAGACTTTCAATTCAATGCTCTGCAAATTTAAAGTGTTGAATGCATACTCAATGAGTAAGTGTAAGGCCTCACTACCCAATCCTTTATTACGGAAATTAGGATTAAAAATTCCAACACTGATATCAGCTCTTTTACTGATTGTATTTATAATTCTTAATTGCGCATTACCGATGTATTTACACTGGAGATTTTCTTCAATGGCATAGCTATATCCCTTTCCTCTTTTTCGTTCAACCCATGTTTGGCGAACCCAATCCTCACCCTCTTCTTTAGAATACGGAACTACTCGTCCGCTATAGTTCATAAAATTCTTATTGTTCCAATAGAGCAATAGCTCCTCTACATCACCAAGTTCTAGACCACGTAAGGTTACCGATTTTCCTCTTATCATATAACCCATCTTAACTCGAATAATGATTATAATTCCAATGATTGAGTATTAAGTTTTGAGTATTTGTAACATATTCCGAATTCTGTCTTTTAATGTCATCTTTTCTCGGATGATTTCTTCTATCTCTTGAGAAATTTTCTTTCGATCCTCTAGAGTTTTAGGAAATGGTAAGATAAGATCCATCAATCTATTTCCTAGTGTGGAGATAGTTGATTGGATGAACGTCTTAGCTTTAATTTGGTCTTGCACAATATCAGTATTAAGAGCCCATAAAAGCAAATATTCATCTAGAAGATCCTTTTTTAAGACTCTAAGTTTCTTCAAGTGACTTTGGATGATTATTTTGGTATCTTTTTCAGTCACCATTGCTGTTTTTCCGATCAAAAAGGTTCCATCACTTACTAAAAGGATATCTCCAGCCTGAATATCCTGTTTATCTTTATATACCTCGTAAATCTCTTGAGAAACCTGTTTTTTAGGGTCAATATTAATTTCCCAATTTATCAAGTCTGAAGTTCTGACAAAAGGAATTTCACCTGTCCCATAGAATTTTGAACCAATTTCATGGCCTCGAGTTATCTGGATAATTTTTTCTTGTAAAAGGTCACCAATTCTTATTAGTTTATAATTCTCCTCGTTTTCTAATATTTGCAATCGTTGAATGATTTCAGGATTATAATACTCTGGAATTAAAATATAGTTTTCAATTTGTGAACTATTAAAACTAAATCCAAGGTGTGATTGGTGTTTAAGAGTACCAGTACTAAATTCCTTAAATTTCTCTACTATTCGAGGAAAATCATCATTGACTATCCTTTCTCCAAAATCGTTTAAAAGATAGGAGCCATTTTTATCCATTAAGTAAAGGGGTTTTCCGTTTTTATCATGACCGACATTTTCTGCGATCGCCATGAAAAATGAATAATCTCCTTGTGGTTTATTTTTTTCTAAAAATATCAATGACGTCTTTGTATGTGTATATTGGAGAAAAGTCTGGT
>CP070760.1:1076665-1078531 GCA_020348965.1 Candidatus Heimdallarchaeota archaeon
TAACCAATAAGAAAGCTCATACTGGAATCATCCTGTTATTAATACATAACAGAACTTCTTCTTTAGCTTTACACTCTTCCAATCAACATTCCTTCGATGGTAATAGGATTTAACTTTGCAAACTTACCTTCAGCGGCAGATAAACGAGATTCGGAAGAAGAATAAATCCGAACAAGAGACTCTCCCCTTCGAACAGCGTCCTTCTTCTTTAGAAAGACAATTCCAGCTCCTTTATCTTTTGGACATCCAGCAGTTCTAGCTATCTCTGCAATTTTCACATTATCAATCTGGACAATCCATCCACTGGAAGGAGAGAGAATTTCCACCGTATATTGCCCAACAGGAATGTCATCAGGATTTAAGGCCTTATCACCACTTTGAGCATCAAGAATCTCTCGAAATTTTTCCAAGGCATCTCCCTTGTAAAGTATTTGCTTCGCTAATTCTCTCCCCTGTCCCCGAAGAGCTTTTCCTGCCATTTCCAATAGAATCCCTGATAGTTCACAGGATTTCTCAACTAAACTTGAAGGACCTTCTCTTGGATTCATCAATGTATTTAACGCTTCTCGGGCTTCAAGGGCTGATCCAACTGCATGCCCAACAGGACTTGCCCCAAAAGTGATGCCACTTTCAACAGTAATTCCAAGACGCCGTCCTAGCTCAGCAAAATCTCTTCCTAATGCTTGGGCAGAACCAACATCAGCGATTTTTGTCCCATGACCGGTTGGCAAATCCATGACAAGGAAGTGAATACCTGTAGCCAATTTTTTAGACATAATAGAGGCTAACATCATGGACGTGGGATTGACTCCCAGAGGAAATTCGACATCTCTAATAAGGATGTCGTCTGCGGGGGCTAAATTAAATCCTCCTCCCCAAACAATCATCCCACGGGTTTTCTGAGATATTTCGACCAATTCTTGAGAATTGAAAACAACATCGCATCCAAAAGCTTCCATCGTATCTGCAGTTCCCGAAGGACTTGTTATCGCACGACTACTTGTTTTAGGAATTAATAATCCTGAAGCTGCAATGATTGGGACAATAAGAAGTGAGACCTTGTTACCTGGGACACCCCCTGTACTGTGTTTCCCAAATACAGTTTGCTGACCAAAATCAATGATTTCTCCTGTTTCAGCCATTGCTCGTGATAATTCCTCAATTTCATCCATACTAAAAGGATCAAACACTTGGGAGAGTACAAATGCCGTTTTTTCAAGTTGTGACAGTCTATGATACGCAATGTCATTTACAACTGCTGTAATTTCAGTTGGTTTAAATGGTCTTTTTTGCACCATTCGTTTTCGAATAAGCCAATAGCTGTCTGGTGGTGTCCGACTGAGAGGAAGTACTTGAAGAATCTCCCCTTCTTCAATATCTAGCTCATCTAGCATCTCATCTGACACCCAGATTTCCTCAACAGGCACGTGATCAGAAAGCACAATGTGTTCTGTAAAAACAGTACGAGTACTTGATACTAATTGGACCTGAGGATTCTTGAAACCACCAGTGAATAGTCCCGCTTTGGGAGAGAGGATAACCGTATTTTTGGGGAAAATTTGGGCTTTTTCTACTTTAAACTCATGGATGTCTGCAGGCTTTTTGATAATTGGACGGGACATTATAATCATCTCTAAACTCATTCAGTGTCTTTCTCAAACATTACCTGCCTTTTTTCAAACACCTAAAAAATTTTTTTTACACATAAAAATATGTGCTCACAGTACTTTACAATTCATTTAATGGCGAAACCTTCTATGATAAACTTCTCAACCATCACTACTTTGTTGTTTGACGTTGACAACACCTTATTGTTATTTGATGACCACGAGTTTCTCCGAATCTATGGTAAGCTGATTCATAGCT
>CP070760.1:1078631-1080490 GCA_020348965.1 Candidatus Heimdallarchaeota archaeon
CTTATCATTAGAAATCAAAGGTTAATCTAATGCTCTTTAGGAATGACCGGTTAAATATCAATAGGAATGAATTTCCTCCACAGTAATTCCTTTAAAAACTTTCAAACTTGGGAAATTTACAGAGAGGATTCATCATGTACGCTGATTATAACGAGAAATTAGCCAAATTAATCGTACAATATGCTACTAATGTCCAACCAGACGATCTTGTTCTCATTCAAGGTTCAATTAACTCTGAACCCCTTATAAAAGAAGTTTATAGTGAGACACTCCACGCTGGTGGTCATATCATGATGGTAAGGTTCAAATTTGAAGGTCAGGACGAGATGTTTTATACTATTGCCTCTGATCAGCAACTACAACATGTTCACCCTCTTGAAATCGAAATTGTAAAGACCATCAACGTTATGATGTCAATTCACTCTGAATACAACACGCGATCATTAACAAACATTTCAGCAGAGAAAAGATTATTGGCAAAGGAGGCACGAAAAGAGATCTCAAACATATTTCTTCAACGAGCAGCGAATAAGGATTTACGATGGAACATAGCTCCTTATCCCTGTAATGCACATGCTCAAGAAGCAAATATGGGCCAAATGGAGTATCAAGAGTTCGTATATAGAGCTTTGAATCTCCATCAGGATGATCCTGTGGAGTACTGGAGAAAGATCGAAAAGGATCAGAAAAAAATTGTTGAGATACTAGATAAAGGTTCTGTCTTTCAAATCTTAGGGGAGGATACCAACCTGACGTTGGCGATTGAAAATCGTAAATGGATCAATAGCTGTGGTCATGAAAATCTCCCTGACGGCGAAGTTTACACTGGACCTCATGAAGAAGGTGTAAATGGAACGATTAGATTTACGTTCCCGGGTATCTATCAAGGTCAAGAAATTGAGGATATTCGATTGACGTTCAAAGATGGGAGAGTAATTAATCATGAAGCTGTAAAGGGTGAAGAGCTCTTGGAAAAAATCCTTACCATTCCAAACGCGAACATTCTGGGTGAGCTTGCCGTTGGAACGAATTACAACATTAACAAGTTCACTAAAAATATGTTATTTGATGAAAAGATGGGCGGAACCATTCATCTTGCCTTAGGTTCAGGATATCCCGAATCAGGTTCTAAAAATCAATCGGCTATTCATTGGGACATCTTAAAAGATATGAATGACTCTAATGCTAAAATCCTTCTCGATGACGAGGTTATTTACCAAGCAGGAAAATGGGTAAACCCTAAAGAGAATTATTGAAATAATTTAACAACCTTACCAGTTTTAAGAGATTCAAGGGCCGCCCGAGCTACTTTAAGCGAAGAAATTCCATCAGTTATAGAAATTGGGATTTCTGTATTATTTAATACTGTTTTAGCAAACGTACCGACTTGGTCGACGAAAAAGGGGAGTTGATCTATCACTTCAAAGGTAGGTTCCAGACCATTTAATTCAGTATTCTTGACAGCAGGTTGTTTGGAGGGATCAATTCTGATGGTTCCTTCTTCTCCATATACAACCATCCAAGTATTATTTCCCACTTGATCTCGGAGATCTGGTTCTGCCCAAGAAGCCTCGATTGTAATCAATACGCCTGATTGGGATTGAAGTGTTATCACTACTGTATCCCACGTATTAATCTCTGGATATACATTATTTGACCCAATCGCATATACAGTTTGGATTGAGTCAGTTGATCCCAGAAACCATTGGATCATGTCGATATCATGGATAGCTAAATCAACAGCTATTCCCCCACTCTTATCAATGTCCCAGAACCAATCTGATGCTGGTGGTTCCCTTCCCCTTCGGTGAGCATGTATAGATACTATGGAGCCAATTTCGCCATTATCTAGTACCTTC
>CP070760.1:1080590-1082441 GCA_020348965.1 Candidatus Heimdallarchaeota archaeon
TGAGTATATAAAGTGCACTATTTGATATTCATTGTGCCCCCAATAAGAGGCCGACAAAAGGCCTAAATCTGTGGTTTTTCTTTCAGAAGAGTTTTTAACAAGCCATTGGATACCTATTGGGCCACCATCATGGGGTACTAATAATTTTCTTGTAATTCTTATCCCCCTCTTAATATTCGATTCAGCAGTACTATTCAGCCATAATCCATCACTAGTTTCAATAATTTGATGCTCAAGTTTAATTGTATAAAATTCTGAACCCTCATCATCGAATGGGTAACCCAAGATGATAGGATGCCCATAGACTTTTGTCCTTCGAACTTTATCATAGATAATAACTTCATTTTGACCAGGTTGGGGATTTTTAAAAAGTGAAACACGGATATTTTTATTCTCAATGAAGATTTGTTGTTCTAATTCATAGGAGAGAGTCCTGTTATCATTGAAAATACTAATGGGCAGATTTTTCTCCAGAAAAAGGTGACCTTCTTGAGTTTTAATAATGACTTTGAATGTGTCGATAGTTGTTGGAGTAGAGGATACTGTAGCCAGGAGGTTAATACTTGAATCGTACTGCTTAACAGTTATATCAAAGGAATGATCCCTAAAGCTTATTTTTTCACCATCTGAAACAGAAATTTCAACGTCTTTTTCCTCACCCGTAAAATTCTGAATGTTTAATGGGATAGAAATAGATTGCTTAGTTACAGCTGCAAAATTCATTGGATCGGTGATAACTTTGATTGCATTAATTGGAATTTTCCCCACTCTTACAGGAAATTCAAGATCGCCGTCGGATATTAAAAATAGAATTTCATGGTCACTATAGGTATGAGTATGGATTTTTGTGTCAAGTTCAAGAGTATCTGTTTTGAATTTTGCAATAAAGTCTACTTTTTGTTCTGAATTTGGAGTTAATTCAATATCAAATTCTTTTTTTCCTTTCAATTCAATTTGGGGGGATGGCATTACTTTTATTGAGAGTATTTTTCGTGTAATACTATTATTTACGAATTGTAAAGTAATAGGGAATTCTTCAAGTCCAATGAATGCTTTTGAATTAGGAACTTTAGCTCGAATAAGAATGTCCTCGCCTTCCAATGATGACTGCTTATGAAATCCGCTGATTCTTCCAATGGTTCGATCTACCCAAATTGTTAACTTGTTATTCTCATCAACCAGAAATTGGTACTCATATATCTCCATTTTTTCGTCAAATTCTAAGTTGGGTTCTTGAGTGATAGATGGCTTGAAAATGTCATACCAACAATTTTTAGAAAAAAAGTCTTGAAATAAAGGATAGTTTAAGATTTGAGGTAGATAATTTTCCATATAAACCGATGTGTCAGGCCGCCATTTGTATCCTTGACGTTTATACAAGGGCATCGCTTTCAAATTTCCACCCCAAGTATGAAGAGTTATTATTTGAGCATTACTCTCATAGGCAGCCTTCGTAGCATTTAAAAGCAATGCTTTTCCGTATTTTTGTTTCTGAAAAGTGGGATCAACGCCAAAAAATTGAACATACCATCCATTGGTTAAATTCCACATCTTACTACAAAAACCCACTCCTACGATTTCAGATGGATCCTGAATTGAAGTTATAATAAAATTTGTTGAAAGATCTTTAGATTTGAATTCATTTTCAAGGAGCTCTCCAGTGAATACTAGATTACCTCCAAACCCATCAGGCCAGCTATCAGCGTCTTTAAATGCATTCATACATCTAGCCAACGCTTTAAAATCATTTTCCGAGTGTTTTAATGGCCTTATAAGTTTAGTTTTCTCGTCATAAGGAAAAACGATCTTTCCTGACTCTAAGTTCTTTTTTACCATAGATTCATTCCTTCC
>CP070760.1:1082541-1084389 GCA_020348965.1 Candidatus Heimdallarchaeota archaeon
CCAACGCTTGGAGAAACTCATCTAGGGGCATTGCCAAAAAAATCCCACTCTAAAACTCAATCTGGCAAGAATTGTTCCTCTTTATAGTTAATTAGATAAGAAGCCTAACAACCATACTCCCCTTGTAGAGAAACATATAACACTTTTTCAATTGTTATCACCTTAATATTTCCCCCTATCTCCTTTTCGAGTAAAACAAGATCCTGAGACGCCCTAGAGCTGCTCCGTGGTGTAATCAATTTCCCCCCCTCATCCAATTGGTCAATGAGGGGAGGAGGGATCTCCACACAAGCAGCAGTGAGACATATTTTATCGTATGGAGCATGTGGATAATACCCCTTCCCGCCATCTCCCTCGATCAAGAATAGATTTGGATACTCAAACTTCGATATTCGTTCTTGAGCATACAAGAAGGTGTCATGATCGATTTCAATCGAAGTGACCTTCCCTTTCGGCCCTACAATTTCCGCAGCTAGAATTGCTCCATATCCACTACCGAGGCCTATCTCCAAAAAGTTATCCCCAGAAGACAATGCAATAGCTTCATAGAACATAGGATACGAATGAGGGCAAGAGATTGTCGAATTCTTACCAGGAAGAGGAAACGGAAGTTCCTCATATGTATGATCGCGGTAGCTACAAGGGACAAAGTGTTCTCGGGGGATTTTGAGCATTGCTTTCTCGATGATCCGTGACTTTAGATAACCCTTTTGTTTTAGAAAGGCCACTTTCAGCTGTCTTTCATGATAGAAAGTTTCTTTCGTCTTCTTTGATGGTTTTGGGGGAGGAATGATCCATCCGAACATCTTAATCAACTGGAGGGTATTGAATTCAAAAAACGGCCATCAAGTCGGAAATGAAATCAAAGATCTTAATAAAAAGGGGAGAGATTAGGAGTTAATCCTTCCTTAATCTTCTATTTATAATAATTGAGGGAATAACTACAACGACCAGTAACCACGCAAACCCAGGTGCAGGGGATTCCTCAGAGGTTGGTTTCTGTTTTGTAGTTGTAGTTGTAGTAGTGGTTGGTTCTTCAGTATAAGTGGCTTTTTCGGTTGTGTAAGGGGATTTTGTGGTGGTATGAGTTTGTGGTGGATGTGGGGCATCAGTTGTTTGTGTCATTGTGATTCCTGCGTATGTGTTGGTCGTCGGCGCATAGGTTTGATCATATGTGTCCTCTGGTTCTTCCTCTGAAATCTCCTCCTCTTCGGACGCCTCCGTGTCAATAAACATTGCTGTATATGGCGTTAAGATTCCATAACACAACGCCATTGAAGTAACTGTTTCTGTATTATTTTCAACATTATCTCCGTATCCAATTCTGGTAAGGAGATCATCAATTTTAGCAATTACCCAAATTTTTTCAATCCAGCTATCCTCTTTATTAGTACTACTCGGAGTAGTTAATTTGATGATATAAAATAGTTCTCCTTCAGATGAGTGACCTGTAATATTTAATTCGATGGGGGAGTCAGCAATCCTCTCACCCACGAAGAATAATTCGCTGCCATCGAAAAGATTGGGAATGAAGTAAGGGTAAATTGTATTACTAACAACCCCTGAATTACATGTCAATCGAATATTTGTCAAAAGAGGTGTACTAACACTTTCATAGAATGATGTAATCTGCTCTGTTGCATTTAAGTTCACTTCAATTTTAACTGCTTCACCTGCGTTTTGTCTAGCGAGTCGCCGTAGAAATGGGAAGTCAACATCATTTCCAAATCCCAATGTAAAAAGTGATACTTTATCAGTATTAGCTCTGTGAAATTCGTCTTCGATGTCTGCCGTATTTGATAATCCTGTATTAGCCCTGCCATCTGTAAGTAAAACTAGAATTTGAGG
>CP070760.1:1084489-1086326 GCA_020348965.1 Candidatus Heimdallarchaeota archaeon
CAAGTTATTTTTGTGACCAATGCCGAGGGTAAGGAGGCACTGACTAATTTAGAAGAACTTATTCTTCAAGAACTCAATGTTAAGGAAATTGGATTTAAGGATGATCCACTTGAGTTTCAAGAAATCATTTTTTCACCGAACTTCAAAAATTTAGGACCTAAATTTAAAAAGAACGCTAATACCGTCGCTGAATGGATGAGGAACCAAAAAGGTCATACTGCTAAAGAAATCGCCGATGAATTAACTCAGAATGAAACTTATCAAATTTCTATCAAAGGGAACAATTACAAGATACATCAGGACGATCTTGAAATTAGAATCACAGAAAAAGAAGGATATAGTGGGACTCCCTTTAGTCATGGTGATCTCTTTTTGAATTTAGAACTGACAAGCGATTTGATCCACGAAGGTTTCGTAAGAGATTTAATTCGGCGAATCCAATCCATGCGAAAAGATATGGAACTTGAATATGATGAAGAAATCATGATAAATTTTCCACAAGCAGATCAAGAAAGCATTGAAATTATTAACAAATACTCCTCATTTATTAAGGAAGAAGTACTCGCAAAGGAATTAGGCTTTTCTCCTTCCACAACTGGCTTCACAAAAGAGTGGAAAATTCAAGATCCTCATGATTTCGTTCGAGAAATCAGAATTTGCATTCAGAAGTAACTTTTTCTTGAATTGTTTGATTGTGTTCTAAAGCTTTGTGACAACGATAAATAAGGATTTATTAAATCTAGATAAGCCGGTTCCAATGAACAAAAGATTATGAAGTGACCTCTCCGTGGACTCTAATGAATTAAGAAGGATTTACCTCGAGTTTTTCAAGGAAAAATCACATGAGATTATTCCCTCAAGTTCAATAATGCCTGATGATGATCCCACGGTTCTATTTACCACAGCGGGAATGCATCCCTTACAGATATATCTGATGGGGCAGCCTCATCCTGCAGGAAAACGTTTGGTAAACTGTCAAAAATGTGTTCGGACGGATGATATCGATGAAGTAGGGGATGCTACTCACCTAACCTTTTTTGAGATGTTGGGAAACTGGTCATTAGGGGATTACTTTAAAGAAGAAGCCATTACGATGAGTTGGGAATTTTTAACTGATCCACGTTGGTTAGGATTAGACCCTGAAAAAATCTCTGTTACAGTATTTGAGGGAGATGAGGAAATCCCCCGTGATGAAGAATCTGCAAGAATATGGCGGAATGTGGGGATTCCCGATGATAGAATTTTTTATCTTCCGAGAGAAGATAACTTTTGGGGACCAGCGGGAGAAACGGGTCCCTGCGGACCTGATACCGAGATGTTTTATGACACAGGAAAAGATTCGTGTTCCTCAGACTGTCAGCCAGGCTGCAATTGTGGAAAATATTTTGAAATTTGGAACGATGTTTTCATGAGTTATCACAAGAAAGCAGATGGTACTTATGAAAAACTTCGTCAACACAACGTCGATACTGGGATGGGAGTCGAACGCACTGTAGCAGTTTTAAATGGGATGAAAACAGTTTTTGAGATTGAATCTTTTGCTCCACTCGTGGAAAAAGTTGTGAAATTTGCACGGATTAAAGGAGTTCCCACTTCTGAACAGGAAAGGGCAATTCATATCATCGTAGATCATATTAAGGCCGCCACCTTCATTCTAGCTGATGATAAACAGCTACACCCATCAAATCTTGGTCAGGGATATGTTTTACGACGATTGATACGACGAGGTATTCGCCAAGGCAACTTGTTGAATATTAAACAGACTTTCCTCCCTGATTTAGCTCAGATCGTTATTGAGGACTATAAGAAACTCTACTCTGAACTTGAACGTAATAAA
>CP070760.1:1086426-1088244 GCA_020348965.1 Candidatus Heimdallarchaeota archaeon
CAACTAGGTCAACATTCCTCACAACTACTGTAGTACCCACCACCACAGCTAGTACACACGCGACGACACCCATACCAGAGTCTGAATCAACCACTACTTCCTCACAAATAGCATCTGCATGGAATATCGGATTCGTATTGATCACAATCATATCGGTACTACTAGTTCAACGAATCAAGCGACTTTCGATTATTTCAGAGTAAAATTTCAGCTACATCTTTCCTAAGAAAAGGAATTACACTCCTTCTTCTGAGAAAGTAATCTTATGGTTCTTCCAGGATTATTGGTTTAAGTAACTTTAGAACCTGTCTTCCCGCTTTTTTACTCTTCCAATAAAGAAGAGACATGTGGGTCGCGCTTGACACAGTTAAATTAGTAGCAAATTTCAGTGGAACCCTATTTGCATCAACCAACCCATCATTGGGGATGATACCAATATGTAAGAATGGAAAATGGTGATCAATCCAGATTTTCCTGAAAAGAAACGGCTGCCAAACCATCGGAAGCCAACCGAGTTGCCCTATATACTTCAAGCCTCGCACTGTCACCCAGTTGATGGCATTCTCCATTTTCCTGTAAGATTGATTGAGTTGTTTGAGAAAGGATGAGTTTGGAACCATTTGCATAAACTGAGATTCAAGAATATGCCAATCTTCTGAAGTAACTCCTTCAGGAAGCTCTAGAAGTATATTTAATCCAGTTAACATGATGTCAACAGGAATATTTATTGCTCTTTGAGCTAGGCGAGTACCATGATTGGGACTTCCTAATAAGAAAATATTACGAACTCGTCCATTTTGTATCCAAAAATCTGTCTTCTTTTCTTCTGCTAGATATTTGATCATACTTCTTGTTACTAGACCTCCCATCGAATGAGCAAAAATGTCTACGTCTACTTCCTCCTCAAATTCTTTAACTATCGAACTTATTTGTTTAAAGAGACGATGAGCGAGTGTTTGAGTTATGTTTTTCTTATAGATAGGCGTTTTTAAATCATATGGACGAGTAAAATTGATTCCATGCTTGGAACTATAGTATGAAAGATTGGATACACGATCATAAACCTGATCAAAGGGACTCTCTGTAAGAGTTGCTTCCACCTCTCTTAGCATTCCAGGTTCACCTAGAAATCCATGACTACAAATTGCTATTCGTTTTGTAGAGGATTGAGCCATGATAACTAGCTCTCTTTCTGATCTAATTCTTTATGCTATCCAAGAGTCCAGATTAGTGCCTTCTTTTCTCGTGAGACATGTTTGCTAATTTTCCCCTCTGAAGCTAGCTCTGCTAAAGCAGCTGGGATTCGATCACTACATTCTTTTATTCCTAACATTTCTGCTTCTTTTATCAATTCTGCTGTAGTTGCTTCATTCATATCCTTTAGTAACTCTACAATCAATGCCTTCGCTGTATCTTGATCTTTCATTGACATTTTGAACACTCGAAATATATTGAATTTAATTAAGTCATGATGTCAAATATTTCTTGTAATGTTTCTATGAAAATATTCACTTCTTCAACCGTGTTATACAAATACCAAGAAGGTCTGAGCGTTCCAACATCAAGATGTTTTTCGTGGTGGAAGGCGTGTGTACAATGAAACCCTGAGCGAAGAAATATGTTTTGCATTTCATCCATTAGGATTGCAACTTCATGTGGATTTATCTGTCCTTTTAAGTCAATAGCTGCTAATGCCGCTCTCTCATCAGGATCTTCGGGGCCAAGAATTCGTATTTTATTTCCAAAATTTTCTCGTAAACCTGTTATCATTGTTCGACTAAGGAGTTGCTCATGAGCAGCGATCTTATCCATACCTAC
>CP070760.1:1088344-1090141 GCA_020348965.1 Candidatus Heimdallarchaeota archaeon
AGGGGATATCATTCAGTTCGAGGATCCAGACGACCCTACATTCATGGATGAATTGATAAATGCTGTGGGAGCAGAAGCCCTTTATTTCCCTATGAAAACGAAATGCTGTGGAGCAACTCAGTTACTCGTTGCTAAACCAACAGTAGAAACATTAACAGGTAATATAATCGTCAATGCGAGAGATGTCGGTGCGGAATTCATTGTTGTTGCTTGTCAGATGTGTGCTCTAGCACTTGATGGACAGCAAAAACAAGCGATTAAGAGGGTAAAAGGTGGAAAGTTTAAGATTCCTGTTTTATATATCAGCCAAGTGCTTGGTTTGGGGATGGGACTCGATTACAACTCTCTGGGATTAGGTTCAAATTACGTTTCTCCTAAAAAACTACTTCAACGAGCTGAAACATGAGGAGACAGGCAAGATGAGCAAGAATTGTATGATAATCGGAGGTGAAATAGCAGCTCTTCGTGCAGCCATAGATTTGGCTACACTGGGAGTTCCAGTCAATCTCATCAATCCTTCAACTGAACTCGGAATAATCACTAAAATGTTTCAACGGGGTGTTTCGGATTTTGCCTATAATACCGATCTTCTCACCCCTTATTTGGAGGAGTTATCAACTTATTCTAATGTTGTGATTAAGAATAATGCCCGAATTACAAAAGCCATAAAACGTAATTCTCCTTTTGAAGTAGAAATCGAACATAATGGAACAACAGAAAAACTGGTTGCTAGTACTATGATTTTGGCTCCAGAGTTCGACGTTTTTAGTGCTGAGATTCTTGAGGAATATGGGTACGGAGCTCTAGAAGGAGTAATAACGATTTTTGACCTCGAGACAGCTTTTAGAGAAAAGAAATCTCCAATCAACCAAGATACTGAGCGAGTTGTATTTGTGTTATGTGTAGGATCTCGTATTTTGCGAGACGGGGCAAACTCTGACTGCTCTGCATATTGTTGTAGCTATTCAATTAACCAAGCCTTGCATATTAAGAAGGAGTTTCCTGATGTCGAAGTTGTTGTAATGTATATGGATATCCGAACTGTAGGTAGTCATGAGTACTTATATAATGAGGCTAGGAAGTCAGGAGTCCTCTTCATCCGAGGACGTCCATCTGCCATAGAACGCTCAGAAGACAAACTTATCACCACATTTGAGGATACACTGGTAGATAATCAAGATTTATTGCCAGCTGACATTGTTATTTTGGCAGTTGGAGGAGTCCCAATGCCTGGTTGTGATAAAATTGCATTAGATCTTGACGTACAACTCACACCTAATAAATTTGTGAAAATAACTGAAAAACCCGTATTAACTTCCACACCAGGTATTTTTGCATGTGGGTCGGCTTGTGGTGGGGTTAAAAACATCCAACAAAGCCTTTCCGAAGGTGGCGCAGCAGCAATGGCTGCATTTCAATTCATAATGGAGCATAAGGAAATATGATAAATTCAGACGTAATTCCAACACGTATCGAAATTTCCGATGACGATACATTATCAATAATCAAGGATTGCTTTCAGTGTGGGTTATGTACCAGTGTTTGCCCTCTTCGAAAGGTTTCAAAATACAACCCCAGGGGAATAATCCATTCTGCATTACTGGGACACCCTCTAAGCAATGATGATTTAACTATCTGCCTTACCTGTAGCCAGTGTTTTGAGGGTTGTCCTCAGGAGATCGATTTCCCAGCATTTATACGCAATTGTAGGTCGAATGTTGTACTTAATGAAGAAAATTTTGCCCACCACAATATATTCAATCTAATGCAGATTTTTATGGCAGAAATGACTGGGTC
>CP070760.1:1090241-1092036 GCA_020348965.1 Candidatus Heimdallarchaeota archaeon
CAAGGACGATTCCTGCGAAATAGACGGAGGAGATCGAATTATTGAGGAGAGTACAATTCCACGACTGGATAAGTGAAATTCCAAACGAGTTTGTGTTCGTGACTATATTTCCAGACAAGGTGCAATTTTCCGAGTTTCTAAGGGAAATCCCTTCTCCACTGGAATTTGAAATAGAGTTATTAACAATCTGCCCATTTTTCACATTGTCAAGATTGATTCCATAAATAGTTGATTCTGCAAGAATACAGTCACTAAGTTGAAAATACACATCTGTATTCGCAATCTCAATCAAAAAATCTGAAGAAGTTATAATAAGGCCATCAATGACGAATGGTTGTGCCAAAGTGCCATTCCCAGGCCAATTATTAGCACTCGCTTGGCTAATAAAATCTTCATTTCCGTCGATAAAGATGGGACGGTCATGAATTTGGAGAACTTTCTGAATTGAGAGAGCGTCATAATAGACAGTCATCGAACCTCCATACCCCTCAACCCCGTAATTATGAAGGTATACCATCACACTATCAATTGACGCCCAAGTCGTTTGTACGTCACTTGGGAGGAAAACTGAACCTACCTCTAATGGAAAGGAAAAGTAGCCCCATTGATTGAGAGTGTCCCCAGTCAGATTAAAAAGTGCTTCAGAACTACTATTACTCGTGGGTTGCATCAAGGTACAATAGAAATAGGAATGGCCAATGTAAGATTCACCCTCGTAATAATAAACAGCCAAACCCGCCTTATAGTGTGAACCCCCTGAATATTTCATCGCAAAAGACAAGTTCCACCCTTGTCCAGGTTCTAACAAGATATACTGATATTTTCCAACTCTATTACGGGCGGTGCTGGTGGAAAGTTCTGCTGCATATGCTCCTTGAAATGTTTCATTGTCCTGAATCCTCCCACTACCTTCATCGCCCCCAAAATCTGTGTTATCCCAAGAAACAAAGCTTCCTGTTTCAAAATCTCCATTTTGAAGAAGGTTCGGTGAGACTGGAACCTGGGAATGTCCTTTGAAAGTAATTGACCTAACACCAAGTTTTGGGACAACGGTGCGGTTAAGAGCTTGGCACACGTGAATACTTAGACTTCTGACGAGGGTGGCATTCCCACTTGTTACTAGCCAATCGGTTTCATCATTTATCAAGAATTTTCCTTCAGGAGCGGGACCTCGAGTTAAGAAAGCATTAGAATCGTCGGTATACCATTCATTATACATTATTGTACTTCCCGATGTTTGAGTATCTCCAAGTGCTTCCTGAAGTTCGATGTACGATTCCGCTCTATCGACCCATGAATCAGCCCAAATGATGGAAAAAACAGGTAGACCTGTCGCATAGTCGCCAGAATACAGAGAGACTATTAGCATCCCTTGAGATTCTGCTAATCCATTTCCACAATAAGGTAGGAGAGTTAACTCAAAATCATCAATATCAGTGTTAAAGTTGTGTACCCATTGAGGTCCATGCCAGTGCTTATCCATGGTAGGGCCGTAACTCGTTGCGTTTAAAATCCCTCCACCTCGTCTCATAACGCCATGAGTGGAGATATCTGTCCATTTGTCATTACTCTCGTCGTCGTCAATGAAATCATCAGAAAAATAATAGGTCCAATTAGTGGGATCTTCTACACGTTGATGAGGAGGGAGCTCAGACTGAGATTCACCTTTAACTTCATTATTGAGACCATTAACTTCAGTAGAATGATGAGAAGAGCTATCTAGGTAGATGGGATGACTTACCTGATTGAAATAATTATTCAGTGAGAGAATCAGGAGTAGGAGAAGAAGAAAATC
>CP070760.1:1092136-1093930 GCA_020348965.1 Candidatus Heimdallarchaeota archaeon
AAGAAACCTTTAGATGTAACCTTCAGAATTTTTGACTATTCTACAAGTTTTAAGGAAGACTTACTGAATTGGTTCCCATCCGCAGCTATTTATATACACGATATTCAGTAAAATTGAAGCAAAACTCAGTCCCCTACTTACTAGAATATCACTCCGAAAAAACCTTGGATAAAAGTTACAAGTTGATCTCGGCCAATTGCAACTATTATTAGCGCGAAGATCATAATGAATCCGAAGATTTGTTGCAAAAGTATAGTATCAATTCTTTTAGCAAATAGAGGTCCGATTTGCGCACCTATTACTATACCTAGGATCAAGAAAATAGCTAAATCTAGGTAGATCTGCCCTCCACCGATTTTAATCGCAGCTCCAGCTATGCTTGTAGCAATCATTATGAACATAGATGTTCCTATCGCTTTATGAACACTAATCTTTCCCACATGAATTAAGATGGGTACCATAACAACTCCTCCTCCTATCCCTAGCAAACCAGATGCTCCCCCTGCAATTAATCCAAATATCGAACTCAAAATTTCACGACGTTCAAATCCAAACCAGATGACGTCATCATGCTCAATCTCTTCCATGATTTCTGATTTTTCTTTTCTTCTTTTTGGGAATAAAATCATTTTAACAGCAATTGGGAGTAGACAAATCGCAAATAAAACTCGGAATATTTCAGGAGAAGTGGTAGCTAGGTGAGAACTAATTATGCTGCCAATAACTGCTCCTATGACAGTAAAAAAGGCCACTAAGATGCCTGTTCTATATTCAATTGTGTTTTTTTGGCGAGCATAAGCAATGGTTGAAGACAATGCAATGAAAATAATTACAAACAAGACTGTCCCAATTGCATGTCCTGCTTCGACTCCAATTAGAATTAATGAAGGCGTCGTGATAAAACCTCCTCCTATCCCCAACATTGACGAGGCTATACCAACAAAAAAAGCTAAAATTGTGAACAAGACTCCATCGATAGGATTTGAAAGATAAGTAGCCATTTAAATCCCTTTTTATTCGAATACGTTTGGATAGAGGTTACTATCCGCTCATCTACCACTTGCTTATCTTCCTTTGCTTGGAATAGCAACCATAAACGATTTCTGTATTTATAGGTCAATACTGTATATACGACTGATTTCAGTTTAACCCTGAATCTTAAAAGAACTCTTCAGAATATTGGGTTGGATACAATCACAATGGGTATTGCTGAAATCTACGGATCAAAAGGAACACAGCTGCAGGGAAAACGGATTTTAATTGGAGTAACGGGATCTATTGCTGCTATTGAAGTTCCCCACCTTGTTCGGGAGATTTTAAGGTATTCTGGTGATCCTATTGTTGTACTTTCCCAAGAGGCTAGACGATTAGTTGCTTCAGATGCTTTAACATGGTGTATGGATAAGGAACCATTTACACAAATCTCTGGTGTTTCTGAACACATCAAATGGGTAGCTGATCCTGCTAACAAGATCGACTTATGCTTAATTTGCCCTGCAACCGCAAACACCATTGCAAAACTTGCCAATGGAATAGCAGATAGCCCAGTCACGCTAGCATCTTTAGCAGCATTTGGAGCAAAAATTCCAATCTTGATTGTTCCTGCCGCTCATTCTGTTTTATTGGAGAATCCAATTACTAAAAGAAATATTAACTATCTAAAGACACAAAATGTGGCTTTTTTTTCAAGTATTGAAGCTGAAAGCAAGTTTAAATTCCCTCCTCTAGCTCTTTTAATGCAAGAAATTTTTAATATACTCACCCCTAAAGAGTTACTTAAAGAGACTAAATTCC
>CP070760.1:1094030-1095822 GCA_020348965.1 Candidatus Heimdallarchaeota archaeon
GTAGTTTTGGGGACCTCTATGGAACATTCGAGGCAAATTATCGAAAATAACTCTATTTTGACTAATGAAGAGAAAATTATGATATTCTCTGAAAATGCTCAACGCCTCTTCCAGATTTAAGTCTGCGGATGATTATTCATGCTTAAAGTCTGTGTACTTGCATCAACTAGTAAAGGAAACTCAACCTATGTACGAGTAGGGAAGGAAAGCTTCTTAATTGACGCTGGTTTAAGTGCACGAAAAATTAGTAAAGCTCTCAGAGAAATTGGCGAGAATGTCAACGATTTAAGAGGTATTATTCTTACCCATGAACATCATGATCATATCACTGGAATTCGAACTCTGTCCCGGGAGTATCATAAGAAGTGTTGGCTTACTTTTGACACTTATCAGAAAATTAGAAGCAAGGTCGGTAATATTGACGCTGAATTCATTGCAGTTGGAGAAGAATTTCATATAGGAGAGGAAGGAGTGGAGATTATGCCATATGAAATTTCACACGATGCTAGTGATCCTGTTGCTTTCCTTGTTAAATCTCCTAATGGCGTACCATTAGTAGGATATCTTAACGATTGCGGGAGGATCAATCCGTTTCTTCTTGATGGTTTTCGTAAAGTAAAGATACTTCAAGTTGAATCAAACTACTCATTTGATTTACTTCTAAAGAGTTCTTATCCTTTTTTTTTAAAGGAACGGTTATTAGGGAAAAAGGGACACTTTTCGAATTGGGAAGCGGCCGAATTTATTGCTAGTACTGAACCACAGGTTGCTATTCTTTCACATATCTCTGAAAATTGTAATACTCATGAAGTAGCTTTGGCTGAAGTAGAATCTATTTTAGCTCATTACACTGGTTTATCCTTACCGTTCTTAGTAATGGTTCCCTATAATGGGCGTAGTGTAATAATTCAAAACTCTATTTAGTTTGAAAACTGAAAACTCCACACCCATCCATACGAGGGAAAATTTGCCTGTGTCGTGTATTAGAGAATTAGCTTAAGGATCAAAGGAAAATTGTTGCTTGTACATTTTTCTAATTGAGACTAATTCACCATTAGTTAATGTCAATATGCCGAGTTTTTCTGCCAGTTCCCTAGCGGTAGAAGAAAATTGGTTAGCGCAGACCATGACCTTTGCCAAACCTGGAGTATTTGTTTGAAGCCTTTCTGCTTCAAGGATCACGTTATATCCACATGATCTAGCCCAGTCTTTGACAATCACGCCAATTTTTCCACCAAAGTCAGTTTTCTTATCTTTTGAACTTGTATTGTGTACTAGATAAGAAAAATGAACTTCCTTATCATCCTTGGCTTTTACTCTTACATTCGAATCGAAATCGAATTGTCTAAATCGAAGAAAGTCTCGTACTAAATTGTCTAAGTCCAGATTGTCCAGTTTTAGCACCTTTACAGAAAGTTTGAATGTCAACGAGACGAGGAGTGCCTCTTAGACATTCCATTAAATTTTTCATATATGCCTTTAAATAGGTTTAGAACGCGTATTGTTCGATTGGTACCGACAAGGTTCCTTTATAAAGGCATCAAAATTGATATTAACCCCTATTTAATTCTTTCATTTTTTTGTCGGCGTAAAATTGATTTTATCGCTTGAAATTACACTATTTTTTATAACTCTACTTACAACTACTTCACTGCTTTTAGTTTTAATATTGGTATAGAATTAAGCGAAGAATTAAAAATTGAAGGTGATCTTGAATTTTTCTTGAATTTCACCGAAACCATCCTTCTTCATTAGATTCATGTATCTGAATCATAGAAGCTCTGAAAATTTC
>CP070760.1:1095922-1097699 GCA_020348965.1 Candidatus Heimdallarchaeota archaeon
GTGGAAACATCCTGTCATTAGAAGGCGTTGATGCGGATACACGATAGCCTGACACATTTTCTGCAACATTTCATTGTACTCCACCTTGTAACACCCTTTTGAGAGAGACCACCATCCATACTTGGGATCCTCCTCAATCTTTGGTTTAACAGGTTGAGTTTCGCTTGGTTGATACTCACTTCCCCCAAAATCCAATGCTCCTTGGGTATCTAACGAAGAGATTTTCTTAATCGTTAGATCGAGAAGATAGTCTGTTATCTGTTTTGGAGGGTAAACTAAGTTTGTCCAATAGCTTTCTAGCTCTGAAGATTTTAGAATATGCATAATATTTCCCTTAAGGTAAGGTAATGTGACGTATTAGTATGATTATATAGTATAGTTACATTAAATGGATTTACCGAAAAACCTGCATAAATATTTTCCTAAGACACTTAGTACATGTCTTTCTACTATATGTAAGTACAATTAAGTTAGGAAATAATATCATTTGAAAGAATCTTTATTATCTGACAAATTTTTTCTTAACACAACATTATTACTAATGGAACCAACGGTTAGATGATGGATTATGAATCTAAAGTTAGACCCCTTCTTTAACTCCAAAACTGTTGCCTTAGTTGGAGCTAGTGACAAACTTTCAAGTTGGGGTTTCATTGTTGCACATAATATCGTCCAGAACAATTATTCTGGAGATTTTTATCCTGTTCACCCTCATCAAAAAGAAATTTTGGGATATAAAGCCTATCCAAGTATTCTTGAAATCCCTGAGGATGTCAAACTAGAACTAATTATCATCATTATTCCTGCAAAGTATGTCCTATCTATTCTTGAGCAAGCGAAAAAACGAGGAGTTCACCATGTTGTCATCATTACTGCTGGTTTTAAAGAATCAGGGGAAGAAGGGCGTAAATTAGAAGAAAAAATTACTGCTTTTGCACGTGAAAGTAACATTAGACTGATTGGTCCAAATGGAATGGGAATTGTTTCAACACGCATGAATTTGATTGCAGTGATGTGGCCTGTTCAAGGTTTAAAACAGGGAGAAATGACCTTCGTGTCCCAATCAGGCAACATTGGCACAATAGGTATCACAGTAGCATCGAGACGTGGAATAGGTCTTAATACATATGTTAGTGCTGGAAATATGGCCGATCTAATGATGTCAGACTATTTGGAGTATTTTGGTAAACATGATGACCAAACAAAGATTATAGGTCTTTACATCGAAGGAATTCAAGACTCTCGTCGATTTGTTAAATTAGTAAAGGAGATCTCAAAGAATAAACCAGTTATAATCCTAAAAGCTGGAGGAACAAAGGCAGGTCGAAGAGCTGCAGCATCACATACGGGAGCGATAACAGGAGATGATAACGTTTTCCGCAATATTCTGGAAAATGCGGGAGCAATTATAGTAGAATCTCTTGACGAGATGTTTGATTTAGTTCTAGCATTCTCACGCTGGGCTCAATGGAAATTCCCCAGGGGAAAAGTCGTTATTTTGACCCGAGGGGGTGGGTGGGGAGTAATGGCTTCCGATGCTTGTTCTAAACACGGAATAATACTGGAGCCGTTGAATGAGGCAGTATTCCGACGCATTAACAGCTTATTACCACCTTTCTGGTCAAAGGGTAACCCTATTGATACTGTTGCATCTCTAAACTTGAATGATGTCCAGGAAATCATAAAGATAATCTTTGAAGAAATGCCTCAAATTGAGGCTATATTCCTCTTGGGTGTCGGGAGTTTTTCTTACCTAGCGAATTTAGCCAAAGAATCT
>CP070760.1:1097799-1099563 GCA_020348965.1 Candidatus Heimdallarchaeota archaeon
TATGTTATAACCAAGAATCCTTTTTTCAATATGATTTTGGTTTAATCTGACTTTTAAAAGTTAATATTTAATATTCCAAAAAAGTATCTCAGGCTATTCTTTTAAGGAAAAAGTAATAAAGCGGTTCATAGAGTTGCTCGAGCTATCCAGCTTAGAGGAATTTTCTCTTCAAGGATTATTATCATTTCATTTTATCACTTAATAAGAGATTGTAAAGTAACAGCTCGTAGCTCCTCTTAATATTGTGTGTTCAGTAGTTACAGTCACTGGATGTCCAAGAATTGCTTCAAAATTCTCTATTAACCAATTCGGGGAACAATTACAAATGAGAGGAGAATCAACCAAACCGTACATGACAAGGGGGCATTTACAATTAGAATAAGAAACTGAAATAGTATTATCATCTAGCCTCTTGTAAATTTTTTCGCCCATAAATTCGTTGATCTTAACAAGGAAGGTATCTACATTTCTAGTACTTTCCCAAATCTCCCAAAATGTTTTTCCTGAATGTACATGGGCACAAGCCCGACCAGTCATTTCTAGTACATTAGGCCAGGTCTCATCATTTAACATTTGAACTCCTTTCATAAGTCCAGAAAACCATTCTTTCAGGAAACTCTTAAACTCATCATCCCATTCGATAGAGTTTTCACTTTTGAGCATTCTTAGCCCTGTACCTTGTCTTCTTGTTGACTCCACTTTCCATTCACTATCCATTCAAGAGTAGTAAGGTTATTCACGACACACGCATGGAAGAGTTAAGCAATCTGGTAAAATAGGCGCGGCACCAGTAATATCAAGCTCTGCCTCACTAATTTTACCTCCAATAGCTCTACCCAAGAGTTCCAAGAACTTATCTGTTTCCTGAGGACCATATTTCAAGAGTTGTGAGAATAGAGATGTCTCAATCTTACGTAATTCATTAGCGATATCACATACGGAGTAACAACCACTCTCGATTTGTGTCCGAGTCATTCGTATTTGATTAATCAAGTCTGTCGAAACAGGTTCCCCTTGACGATATATTTTACCCATAGTAGAGGCGAGAACAGCCCATTTCCAACCAAATCTAGAAAGTATCGCTTCTAAATCGGCCTTGGTTTGATTTAACTCATCTTTTTTGACAGTTATAGCGTTCATAGTTAATCTTATAAAATAGTGAAAATGTATTTTAAAAGTTTTTCCATTTTTTTAATTTTTATTATATTATACTTACTTTATCTGAAAGAAAAATAAACAGTCATACAAGCAAAAGTCAGTGTTCAGACATTCATTATCAAGAGAAAAACCCTCCACCACTACATCCAGAATATTTCTATTAATTTATATCTTATTTGATGAAAATGTTGATCTTATACAGCCCTATAAAGTTATCGTTAAAAAAATAGTATAAGAAATTCCACGTCTTTTCCACATTTCTTAGTTTTTGTCAAATTACAGAACTATTGAAATTAGAGAAGCTTCTCACCTATGTAAATAATCATGATGTAAATCCTCCAATTGCGATGAATGCTTTCATAGCTGCTGCACTTGCCTGAGCCAACGAATATTGAGAATCCTTTGGTCCACTCGCATTCCCAGCGATGAAAATTCTGTCATGTCCTACTGCTGAAACATCATCCTCATTAGAGGTGGAGAAAAATCCTGTTCTTTCATCTCTTACAAGTCCGAGCATATCTCCGAGCTCAGTACTTCCATCAGCAGGTTCAGCTCCTATTGAAAGTACAACTAAATCCGTTTGATGACGAACAAATTCTTGAGTAA
>CP070760.1:1099663-1101420 GCA_020348965.1 Candidatus Heimdallarchaeota archaeon
TTGCAGTTCCTATATTATATAAACCAGCAGATCTGGTAATCATTGATGAAGTGGGTAAAATGGAACTGTTTTCATCAAAATTCAAGAAAGCAGTTGAATTTGTGCTTGATAACCAACCAAGACTTCTTGCAACAGTTCCTTATTATGAAAACTCTTTTCTTGCAGCGATTAAAAGCCGAAATGATGTCCAGTTATGGGAATTAAATCGGGAAAATCATGAGGAGCTTTTCAAAAGATTTAGTTCAATTATAGGAGGAACCGAAACAAAATCGTGATATTATTAAAATAGGGTAATGAGTAAGTAGTATTAGAAGTGAAAATCACAGATAAGTTATACCTGTTTGTGAGAATCCAAAATTGCGAATGAAATTGTAAGATACTTTGTTTTCATGATATACCTCGCAAACTAATTCAACGACATTATTCTCAGCAAAAAAGTCTGCCGCTCTGGTGGCTAATAAAAAGGCTATTCGTTTACGACGATACCGAGGATCGACTCCGATTCCAGCGATAACCCCCTGATTGCCTAATTGAACTCCATGTTTCATTAATGGTTCAATGACCAAAAAGATAAATCCAACAATTCTAGAGTACAGTATGGCTACAAAAGTTGAATCACTCTTAAAGTGACGGACATCTTCTATTGATAAGGAACGGTATGGATCTGGCGCTGTTAGGAAAGCCCGATTATAACAATGGATGAAATTTTGTGCATCTATACTTGGGTCAAAGTTACGAATTAGTACTTTTTTTAAGGAGACATCTTGAGCTAATTCCTCGGTCACGCGTTTTTTAATATCTAGTGCCTGATCCCAACTCATTTTCATAACTATATATTTATGACCTTTTTGGATATCATCTTCGATTTTTTCCTCTTTTTTTCGAAAAAAAAGGCGCCTGAGTTTAACAGATTCTCGTTCCAATGATTCTGGTGATATTGGCATATTAAAACCGAACTATTCGATTATATATAATAATACTTTCCTTTTTAGACGAGAATCAAATGAATTTCGTTGAATCTCCTTATGGAGAAATCATTGATTCTCACGTCCATCCTATTAGATCATTAACTTCAGCTGAAACATTAATAAAGGAGATGGACAAAGCGAGGATTTCCAAAGCAGTTTTATTAGCTCTTGACTTGGATCCAGATATATTAGATACCGAATTACGAGAGGAAATTACATATGATCTTTTAACGTACTCTTTGTTTCTAGATCCCACTCGAATCCTCAATACTATGAAAACTATCTTACGTATTGGGAATACTCCAAATAAACGAGTAGCCAAACTTGTAAAACTCCATCCAGATCGATTTATTGGATTTGGGTCAGTCAATCCATCAAAAGAAAGTCACTATGTAAAGTCAAAGCTTCAAGAAATCAGTGAATTTGGCTTCCGAGGCATAAAACTAATCCCTACTCTCCAATTTTTTAATCCTAAGAAAAATAAAAACCTTAAACATATTTTCAAATTTGCACAACGCCAAGATGTACCGATTTTAATCCATCTTGGGAGTGACCCAGGACCTTGGGAGATCCATACACTTCGCTGCGTTAAAAGGGGGCATCCAAAATTCTGGACGAAGTTGGTCAAGAAATTCTCTAGAACTAAAATAATTTTCGCTCACCTTGGAGGATATGGTAAAACAGATGATGAAACCTGGTTGAACGAAGTTCTTAGCTTGTGCAGAAATAATCCCAATATTTATCTTGATACTTCAGCTGTACCTTACCACTTAGAAGACCCATCTGTTG
>CP070760.1:1101520-1103277 GCA_020348965.1 Candidatus Heimdallarchaeota archaeon
GACCCTCCCGAGCCAACAGAAGCTGGGTTACTCTCTGGAGCGACGCCCTTTCCATTCTTTTTGGAATAGAAGCGCCAAAGCACCAAAAAAAATAGAACATTAAGCAAATTTTGGCAAAATCATACCTAAAAGTCTTTTTATTGAAATTTAATTGTGAGGATTGGGTCTTTGGTATGATATCCGACCACTTATGTTAATAAAAAAACGAATGCTAAGAATAAATACCCCTGTGTGAGGGTAATAATAATTGAACGCTCAACTGAAAGCTTTTTTATTTTTATAAGGAGATGGATCAATAAATAATAATAACCAACGTGCAATATGATAGTCAAGAACCAGTAAACCTCGATTGGAACACTGGTGCCAAACAATGAAATAACCCAAAGAATACAACTAGATATAGAGGACAGTAATGGTAGAACCAGTAAGCCACTAATCATTGGTAGATGAGAGGAGCGATATGGTGGTTTACCCAATATTTGGGCAAGCATTTCAACCAAGAATATCATGAGTAGGAAACTTATAATTTGAACCAAAAAGCGTTCTGCAAATGGCTCCAATGAGGGAATAAGAAAAGGACCAATGATTTGGATAGGAAATTCTATTTGGATAAGAGTAGTAATTAGTAAGAGTAATCCCACTTCAATTGCCCAATGTAAGGGATTGTTCTGAATAAATCCTGCCACGGGTGGGAATAAAAAAAGCTTTTGGATTGTTGTTTGAGTGAGTACGGTATGTAGGTCTTCGTCTTTGATTTTATCCATATATTCAACTACTTTTAAACCTGCTGAAGTCAATTCATATTCTTTAGTGGCTCGTTGTTGGATGATTCCCTGTTCACGTAATTTCTCAATATGATGATAAATAACCCCTGGACTTTGACCGATAAATTCCTGGAGATCCGAATAACTAACGTAATATCCTTGAGACAAGATTCTAAGAATTTTTCGTCTGGTAGGATGCGACAAGAGTTCGAAGAGATCATGTTCATCGAGTTTTGTCATTGAGTCACCAATTCTTAGGTACAGTATTCTTTCAAAAAATCTCTCTTATCTTTTTAATCCTATTTATTATCAGTTATAATCCAATAATGTTAAGAATACAGTGTTTATTTTTTTGCTGCTTCGATTGGTGGTTCATCCCAAATTTTCTCTTCCAAAAAAAGAAGAAAAAAGAAATTTAACCTTGAAAGGATCAATTTCTTACTTCTTTTAATTACTTTGAGGGCAAATCTTAACTAATCATTTTCAGGTGTATCTATACTCACACTTGCGTTACGTTTGGGCCAACGTCCAGTTTTTTTTAGGAATAGATAGGTTACTGAAACTCCTCCTGCGCTGAGACCCAGTAAGGCGATAATGATCAATAAAGGATCCGTTGATGGCGCTGACGGAGTTACCTTAGCGTTTTCATAATTTATAGTATAAGCCTCTGTCTCCGAAGTTAAGCTGGAATTATCAATAGCTACAATTTTAAAGGTCAAGTTCCCACTCTTAGTGGGGACGAAAACATCAAAGTAGTAATACCCTGTGGCCAAATCAAGTGACATCTCAGTCATATTCCAATCCTCTTCGTTAGAAAATCTATAATGGATTTGCACGTTTTCAATTGTCCCATCATCTGTCACATTTGCTCTTATTCGAATAAACTGAGCTCCCTGCATGTCAAGGGGTGAGGGAAACGGCATCTCTAGAATAGATATACTAGGAGCAATTTGAGCATTATCATATGTTAAGATATAAGTCTCCGTTTCAGAA
>CP070760.1:1103377-1105100 GCA_020348965.1 Candidatus Heimdallarchaeota archaeon
TTTCTCATGAGGATGGCTTATTCAGCATATCTCTTCGATGAGAGGGGTCTAAATCCTCTGCGTGTCAATCTATACCGTCTTTGTGCCAAGTTGTTAAAGTTTGTCGTAAAGTTTTTGATCTGAATTTCGATTCTCAAGAGAGAACTCACAGAATCACTAGGATTTGTCTCCTTTTTTTCTTTTGATTTTCGCAATTGAACCAATCGTAGTAGACTTTGGAATAAAATCTTCTATGATCGAACCTTCATCAGAAACCTCTGTTTTTAGTTCGATCTCAAGTTCACGTTCAATTTTAGCTACAATACGGTCAGTAGGTAGAACTTTCTCACTTTCAATTCTTCCAAGTAAAGTATCTTTTTCTTTAATCATTCTAGCAAATTCAGCTCTTCCCAGTCCTCGTTTTTGCCGGGCTTGTTGAATTAATTCGCCATATCCGTCTACTAAGATTTTATCATGAAGAAAGTCTTTTTTAGGAGTTTTAATAGGCCGAGAGGGGAGTTTCTTTTGAGGTTGAGATACAGCCATAAATTTTGAAATCTTCTTCTTTGGACGACGAGTTATCGGTTTTCCAAATCTAGCGCACTTATGACAGGCATACAACTCCACATGATCAATTTCGACAAGAGTAACCGGTGCTTCAGCCCCACACATCTCACATGATTGTGTCCTGCTCAATTTGGCTACTTCCTCTTGATTGAGGAAGTTTCTAATCATTTTTTTAAAACCTATTTTTACTTGGAATTTCAACAAAAAATAGATTAAATGTTTCGATTACGATTTTTTTAATCAAATTGGGGATTGTGTTTTCATTTTTAAGGTTTAATAAAAGTTTTCTTACTGTGGGGTATGCTACATGATAGGAGGGTCAATTATAAGGAAAAACCCAATAACTCCGTAGTGCGGAAAGAAAAGAAAAATAAAGGATGATTTGCTTTGGTACCTCGACAGATATTTGTCCAATTCCAACAGTCAGCACAATGATTGATCTGATAATCTGATCTCTGATCATATTCAAGATAGTAGCCTTCATAACTCGCTAAAAATACTACAAAAATCACTAAAATAAGTAGGTAATACCATGCCTGACACTGTGGATAATAAGAAAGCTTCGTTTGATGACTTTGCCGATTCATATACACGTACGATGGAACGTCGAATTCGTGCATTAGAGACGGAACGCCAATTACTCGAAGTGCAACGTAATAAATTGGAAGAAGAAAGAGATAATCTCAAACTTGAACTTCAAAAGCTCAGACAACCACCGTTATTTACTGGAACTTTGCAAGAAATTTTAGAAAACGGAAAAGCTATTGTAAAAAGTTCCACAGGCCCCTCCTTTGTGGTTGTTGTCGATTCTTCAATTCCTAAAGAATTATTAAAACCGAGTTCGAGGGTGGCACTACATCAGAGAAATTTTGCGGTTCTTGAGGTCCTCCCTCAGTCCCTTGATCCAAGCGTGCGTTCCATGGAAATTGAAACAAAACCGTCTGAGACCTATGCTGATATTGGAGGGCTAATAGAACAACTACAAGAGCTTCGGGAGACTGTTGAATTACCTTTACTCCAACCCGAGCTATTTGAAAAAGTTGGTATTGAGCCACCAAAGGGAGTACTACTTCATGGCCCCCCTGGTTCAGGAAAAACTCTCATGGTTAAAGCTGTTGCTCATGAAACAAAGGCTACTTTTATCCGGGTAATTGGTTCAGAATTAGTTCAAAAATAT
>CP070760.1:1105200-1106915 GCA_020348965.1 Candidatus Heimdallarchaeota archaeon
CAAAACCCAACCAAAAAGAGTAATACAATACTTCCCTCTGAGCCAATTAAAATCATTGACCCAACAAGGACTAAGAAATAGCTAGCCCATGTGAGACGATTTGGAGTAATAAAACCAAATGGATAAATTATCGGGACAAGAGGTTTAGAAATTCGTTGCATTAATCGAGCAGTGAAATCTTCTTTCAGGTAACTATATTCGTCTGGTTTCTCCTTATTAATTCGTGAGAATTTAGTGAGTATCCTTTGTAAAGACATATTATAAAACTCCTAGAATCCTAAATTCATTTACAAGTGGCTTTGAATTTATTTTTTTTAATTCTCAAAACCCTTTATTCTGTAAGACACGCTCTTGAATACTAGAAGCTGATATTCCTTCTGTGTATGGAATGTAAATCACTTTTACTCCCTTTTCTTTAAGTTGCTCTTCAAAATAATTGTATGATTCTGAGTTGTACCAATCATCACCAATAATTAGTACATCAAACTTCAATTTGTTCCATACTAATATTTTATCGCTGTTATTATGTGGGATAGCTAAATCAACGTATTTACACGCAGAAAGAACCGCCATTCGATTCTCAAGACTAATAATAGGTGTTTTATTTTTCTCTTCTTTAGCTAATTCGTCGGTAGTGACCCCAACGACAAGGCGATCGCAAAAATTTTTAGCTGCTTTCAAAAAATTCACATGACCCGTATGAAATAAGTCAAAAACACCTGTTGTATATCCTAGTAACATGTTAGACCTCCATTAACCTGAATTTAGGGCTCGTTTATGAGTAATCCTAGCAATCTGAAGTACATAATAGAATATCATGGGAAGAATAATCTCATCGAAGACTTCAATTACTCACTCCAGCAATATTTTCCACTGGTAATATTTCTTTGTCAACAGTATAATCCTTAAATCGATCGAGTATTCGAATGTCTGTCAGCGTCCATATCAGTGTGATCGTTATAAAGCTTATTGTTATTGTTACTAAGAAAAGGGGTACTATACCTATAATTTCCGCTAGTGGTGCTGTGGCTAACACACCAATTGGTAAAATTGCTCCAGTTAGCGCTGCCGTGATAGCATTTACTCTCCCCTGTAACTCTGGCGGAACAACAACCTGAATGATTGTTTTATAGAGCGAATTAATAATGGATAACATACTTCCGAACACAAATGCACCGACGGCCATAAACCAAAACTCTCCAATAGGAGTAATAGCCTGTATTAAGTATCCAAAGATTTGAATGTACAGAGCAACTATTATAACAGGTATTTTCCGTTTCCACCCATTTTTTATCAGAAGAAATATCCCTGATACTAGTAATCCTAATTGACTTGCTGCAACAACAAATGCAAGATCTTGAACCGATCCATTATGGAAATCTGCCACAAAGAGTGGACCAAGGACAGCAATTGGAATTTGCATGAGATTTATAATAGTTATCAATATCAACAATGAAATCAAGCCCTCTCTTGATCTAAGAATGCTAAAACCATCACGAAACTCTTGGATGAAAATAGTCACCCCACTGGCACCTGCCGCAGAGGGTTGTTTCTCAATTTTGGGAATAGAGATTAGTAATAGTGGTACAAGAGCCACAATAAGTGTTATACAATCAATCCATAGAATTATGTCCATACGTGCATCAAACAGTATATATAATAAAGCTCCGATTGCAGGCCCAATGATATTAATGGTTCCTCCCATAAGAGTGTGG
>CP070760.1:1107015-1108726 GCA_020348965.1 Candidatus Heimdallarchaeota archaeon
CCATGATACTGATTTTCATTCTTTCTTAGCGGAACACATCAGTGTCGGGGTCTCGGTTTAAAACTCCAACAGAAGCTTCAACATGAGAGTACTTTACACCACGTACAATTATGACTGGAGTGCCTTCGTCTGCTTGTCCCATTACTAATCCTGCGGCAGTGCTAACTTCATCAGCTTTTGCAACTATAGTAGATTGCATTTCATATCCAAAAAGATCGAATCTTCCCCTCAAATCTTCAACAGGATTAATTCCAGCCACACCAATCGCTACATTGACTGTTCCAACTCGAAATGGTCTTCCAAAGGTATCTGATATAATTATAGCGACAGTTTTTCCTAACTCAGATAGTATTCGGTTTCTTATACGTTGAGCTGACAAATCAGGATCATCTGGAAGTGCGATAACAGTTTCTCCTGGTGTATTTGATTTATCAACCCCACTATTAGCACAGATGAATCCATGCTTGGTTTCGGAAATTAATACACGTTCATTCATCCGGATAATTTCCCGACTTTCTCGAAGAACTACCTCAACTTTTCGAGGATCCTTGTCTTGCAATTCACCTATCTGTTTAGCGAAAGAGCTCGGGGTTATCTCACGTAGATTGTATACTTTATTCTCAGCTTTTGAAACAATTGTATGAGCAATGACAATGATATCACCATCAATCAAGTCTATTTTCTGTAATTCCTTGATCAATATTGCACCGAGATCGTCCCCTGGATTAATAAGAGGAAAGTCCCTAAGAGGAAAAATCGTGACTTCCATTGGACGTAATATCCTTAAAAAGAGTTGAAGAGCCTCAGACCGCTCATCGTTCATCATTTCAGAACTTCTGTCTCATCACTATTTGTCATCATTGGCTTAATTCAATATTTGGTGAACCTTAGGTTTATATACATAGTCGTGTGAAAATCATATACCAAATTCTGCAGGACGAGTTTTTACTTGTTCTGTCAGGTCTTTTAACAATAGTTTGACTTTTTCTGTCTGGGATGTATTACCAACCTTATTATATTTCTCATGAGCTTTCGCTAAGAGGTCAATTACTTCTTTTACGTTTTCCCGAGCGCTAATTAGCGCTTTTGCCCGCATGTATAATGCGTGTGCCTCATATCGAGTAGGGTCTTCTTTTCCTTTCTTGAACTCTTCAACAGCCTTCTCTAGATAATAGGCTTTGTCAAAATCTGATTCCATCGCAGCAGCTCTTTGGACATATGATCGTGCTCGAGCCTGAGCTGCATCCATTTCCAAGCCAGTAGTCTGATAAAGTGCCCCAGCAGACTCATATAACCGAGCAGACTCGATAAATTCCCCTTTTCTGGCTTTTTCTTTAGCTAATTCTCCTTGAGTTTGAGCTTGAATGGTTCTAGCTTGTTTAGCTTCCTCAGAAAACCCTTCTGTTGAGAATGTTACATTTGCTTTACCGAAACCTCGGATTGCCTCTAAAAAATCCGCTGCAAGCATATCCATGTATCCCTTGGAACAATATTGGTAAGCTTCCGCCCTTTTACTCAGTTTCTTTTGATCTGCCCCATCAAAAAGCTTTGCCGATTTTTTAAAACTTTCAAGAGCCTCTTCATACCGCTGACTTTCATAGAAAACCATTCCACGATCGAATTCCTCTTGGCCCTTCTTTGTCTTACTTCCCTTGAAAAATGGCAAGAAATCCAACTCCGTGACAGAAAATACATTGTCTTATACTATTTC
>CP070760.1:1108826-1110519 GCA_020348965.1 Candidatus Heimdallarchaeota archaeon
GGACATTAGGGGATAAAAAATTGAAAAAAACTCGAATCATTTATACAGAAACCGGTAAAATTCAAGGTTATATTGAAGATGGAGCACATGTCTTCAAGGGAATCCCTTATGCTGAGCCACCTGTTGGCGAATTACGACTAAATGCTCCCGAATCAAAAAAATCTTGGAATGATGTGCTGGTAGCGTTAGAATATATGCCTGTGGCACCGCAACCCCCTGATAATTTTCCTCCCTCACACCAAAATGAAGCTGATTGTCTTAATCTAAATATCTGGACGCCTGGTTGTGATAATAAGAAACGTCCCGTATTATTTTGGATTCATGGAGGTTCTCATATTATGGGATCTGGTAGATTACTCAATGGGAGGGATCTCTCTCGTAAGGGAGATATAGTTTTAGTTTCAATAAATTACCGCTTAGGTCCTTTAGGGTATTTGTATATACCTGGTGCTCCTCCAAATGTAGGACAATTAGACCAAATAATGGCTCTTACATGGGTTCACGATAATATTGAATTATTTGGTGGGGATTCTAAGAATATCACAATTTTTGGTCAGAGCGCGGGAGCAACGTCAGTATGTGCATTAATGGCAACGCCAAAAGCTACGGGCCTTTTTAATCGAGTAATTTCACAAAGCGGAGCAGTGCAACCACAAGGTTTTGAAATTTCAACCCGAAAAACGACCGCAGAGATGATATTAAAAGAGCTTAATTTAAATCATGATGACTTACAGAAATGTAATTTAAGTTACTACTAATATGGAATAGTATTTATTAATCTAAATTGTTCTCAAATGTAAGAGTTTTTATATTTGAACATCCTAAGAACACTTGGGAAATATTGAAGGAGCTGGATTGGCAATCGAAAAATTAAGAATGATTCTTGATGTGATATTCACATATGGAGCTGGACTTCTGTTCCTATTTGGAATAATTTTCATTCTCATGATAGTTTCATAAGAAATTCTCAAATAGACCTAATTCTCTCATAAATCTCACTAAAATTTGCTAATTCCTCAAAATATCTAGATTTCTCTTCTAATTCTTGCCACGTGAATCTCCACTGCCAGTTTGGAAATTCCAAATGACCTGGATAATTCATACGAGCATTATTATCTAATCGAAGAATATCCTGAAGTGGTACAATTGCTAAATTTGCTACAGATTGCCAAACTGAACGAATTAGCTTTGAAACGACTTCTTTTTCGTTTGAATCCAAATATTCTAACACGTTATTTTTGGTATTCTGTTCTAATGATTTAAACCATGCAGGGGATGTATCATTATCATGTGATCCCGTATAGACTACTGTATTAGGTTCGTAATTATGTGGAAAATACCTGTTTCCTCCTCCCCAGCGTTCAGAGAAAGCATATTGTAAAATTCTCATCCCTGGAAAGCCAAATTCTTCTCTAAGTTCATGAACCTCTGAAGTTAAATAGTAACTTAAATCCTCTGCAATTATAGGTAAAGGGTCAATTTTCTCTTTTAAGACTTTAAATAAATCTTTTCCAGGTCCTCTAACCCATTCACCAATTTCGGCGGTTGGGTTTTTTGCGGGTATTTCCCAGTATTCTACAAATCCACGAAAATGATCAATTCGAATAATATCCATTTGTCTAAAGGCGTGCTTAATTCTTTGAACCCACCAATGATAATTAGTTTCTTTGAGAACATCCCATTGATAAATAGG
>CP070760.1:1110619-1112311 GCA_020348965.1 Candidatus Heimdallarchaeota archaeon
TTCATTGTTCTCATGAATCCCTTTTAACTTTAAACAGTTATGCTAATGCTAGACCGATTATAGTAAAGCCTAATATTGGATTTCGCTATATCCTTGCTGTCGTTGATAAAATTCATGTTTTTTGTATCTCTTTTAATCATTTTTTAGTCAATAATAATTCCACAATTTGGACAATAAATCGAATCTGAAGGTAATTTTGAACCACATTTTCTACAATAAACGCGAGAATATTCTTCTCTGCCTCTTGTGGGGCTACCAATCCCAAAAATAAGTGGGAGAAAAAGGAAGAGAAACAAGAATGGAAAATCAAAGAATATAAACGAGATTAGGCTTATAAAAGAGATCACAATAGATACAATGAATATTATTAACCATTTGGTTTCCATTAAGATCACAATTGTATATACTTGATTAAAAAATTGCTTCTCTATTAATTTAACCAGAGAGAGCCGATTGGAAAATTAACTTTCCAAATCCTTTCTAATCTCATCTACAAGAAGACTCACAAGGTTATTGAGATATGTCTCACCTTTCTCTCTTGACGCTTTCGTTGGATCTCCTAAAATTCCATTTTTCGTCAATGTAGGCATCCCTTTTTCAAATATAAGTTGTGTTTGTTCCGCCCCAAGTGGACCAATGTACCCTGGTTCAAAACGTTCCTTTTTAACAAGGTTTTCTGCTAAAGCTAACATGAAAGAGGTCTCAGATTCTCCCGCGTGTGCTCCAGATTCTTCTTCTGTAACTCCAAATTCGCCAGAAAAACTATGGAGAGCATCAAGGAGGCCAAATAGATCAGTATAACCCATTATTTTACAGTCAGGATGTTCCGTTTTGATTTCATCAATTGCTTCCTGTGTCGTTTTAAAATTCCCTCCATGGCTAGGCAATAGAGCAAAGTTAGAAAAACCATGACGTACAAGACTGTCCACATAATCGTGAATAATCGCTTTCAAAGTCGATTCCTTGTATGAAATTGTACCAGGAAAGGTTAGATGATGATCTGAACAACCTATTCTAATTGTTGGGGCTTGTAGTGCATTTTTCAATCTTGCAGCTACTCTATTAGCAACAACATCCCCTATTAATGCATCTGTTTGAGTTGGTAAGTGTGGTCCATGTTGTTCAATCGATCCGATCCCAATTACCACTGTTGTATAACCTTGATTAATTGCCTCCTGAACATCCCACCAATTCATTTCTTCAATTCGGAGTGTTTCCATATTAAAACCATCCATGAACTATCACACTAGAGAGAATCTTAAAAATCTCTCGTTGGAGACTAGTGTCATGAAATATGATGATGTTCTTTCTCCTGGAGAACATTATGTGAATATTAGGGGAGTCAATCTCTGGTATCTTGTACAGGGAAGCGGGCCAGTAATGATCTTTCAGCCAGCTGGAGCAGGGTGGGGAGGAGATGCTCTTATTTATATTGAAAGTCTTAAACCACTGGAGAAAATTCGGACTGTGGTGTATCTTGAGCCACGAGGAATCGGGCACTCCCAACGTGTGGACCATCCACATGCTTACGCCATGAAAGAATATGTTGAGGATCTCGAAGCCCTAAGGAGATATCTTCAGATTCCAAAAATTGATCTCGCAGGTCACAGTCACGGGGGATTTATCGCTCTTTTATATTCAATTCATTATCCTGAAAATATTGAAAGATTATTGCTGTTTGACACGACACCC
>CP070760.1:1112411-1114064 GCA_020348965.1 Candidatus Heimdallarchaeota archaeon
AGGTGAAAATCAATTCCTTTTAGGACGTGCTTCTTGCCAAAATGTTTGTGAACATCCTTGACAATGATTTCGCGATCACCAGTTTTTACTATTTTAATTCTCTCCAGAGTTTCACCAGGTGTTTTAATCCCTGGAAAGTGCTTTTTATTCTAGCCTAGTCCTTTAAAACAACTCGAGCAACGAGAATAAGTGATAATATACCCAAAAAGACAATTAATAGAGCATGGCTTAGATCAGGTTTATCTACATACCATGCAAGAAATGCAATAAGTAAATTTAATCCTGACAATGCACCAAATATGGCGGTCAATAAGTTGAGTCTTTTAGCGGTATTCTTCTCTTCGTTTAATGCTAATAGGTTCATTTTTCCCTGAATGTACGAGTTTGCTCCTTCGACTGATCGTTCAACCGACCTAGCAAAATCAAGCCACGAGTTAACTAGGTTCAAATTGAAAGTTGGAAATAGGTTTTTTATTTCTGGTTCGGATAATAAGGGGACAATAGGGCTTATCTGACCTTGCATGTTTGAAATAGCTGGTTTTAATTTAAGAAATCGTTCCTGAACCGTTTGAACTCGATCCAACAAGTTAGTTAAGTGTATAACCGTTGCAGCTTTCGGGGTACGCATCTCAGTTGTGATTTCCGTTAATTCTTCCAACATTTTTTGCATTGAAGGTTCTATCTTCTGCCAGGCAGCTATTAATCCTTTCTGCATGATTAAGGCTTCATTAATTTTCTGAAATGTGACAACAGGGATGTATCCTCTTCCTCTACTTATTAAACAGGTCTCTGGTTGGTCCGATTTCTCATAATCAGGAGCAAGAATGAATATTGTTAAGTCTTCAGCATTTTGAAATCGAAGATAGTACGATACAAAGTATGAAGCAACATTCTGATGTGATTTTGACGATTCAGTATTATTAAATAATTCTCCTGGATCAATGTCATATGTTTCTATGAGCCATGATTTAAAATCTTCAATTAGCTCTTGAAGTTGCGAATATACCGTTGCTCCTGCACGATCGGAGAAGCCTGAAAGACCATAAACAGCTGGATCTCGTAGGAATGGATTCGAGAGATCAAGGGGCCAATATGTATGTTTTATCGTCATTACCCACTCGATATGCCTATTAAAAACGACATCAAGGGTTCGGGAATTCTTCCACTCATAGAGAATCCGCAATTGGTTGGCAGGTACTTTATACAGATTAAATGTTGAGCGAATCATTTCTTCTGTGACACTGATTGGAATTACGATTTGAAAACTTGCGAAAAACTGTGACTCTTCCCAGTGTTCAAACATTGCTTCTAAACCGTGTTGTAAGAAGAGGCTGCATGATGGGCAGCAACTATTTGAAGTATGTACTCTCTGGGGACAGGCTTCCACTAGACCAAGTGATTCAGCGACTTCACATTTATAGCAACAATGTAAGAAGTCGGGATCCTCAGTTACAAGCATCAATCCGTGTCTTCGAGATAAATTCTCAAGCTCTGTGGGCATATTCCTCAACTATTTGTTCTTTAGCGCAATTAAAGTGGAAATGAAATTAGTGTTAATTCTAGAAGAAGTCCCCTACACTCTCACCTCTTGTTCTATCTTCGATAGGAACATCATGTAAGAGTAGCCAGAACCAGTATACGTCCTCCATAGAT
>CP070760.1:1114164-1115771 GCA_020348965.1 Candidatus Heimdallarchaeota archaeon
CTTTTACTTCTTTAAAAATCCTTTACTTCTTTAATGACATCCTTTCCCATTATTTCAAGTGGGGTTATAGAATCGACATTCGGCATGTTGAATATGAGATGTTGACATCCAACGTCAGCAAATTTCTTACAAATTTGGATGATCTCGGTGGATGTATCTCCTTCTGAAAACATCCTCAGACACACATTGAACCCAAGAAATATCACAGCTGAAAGGATATGAAACCCATATTAATGATGAAAAGGAAGAACATTATTCTGACTGTACAATGGTAATGGACACATTACCTTTCTTTCTACCAGAGTCGACATAACGATGAGCTTCTACAATCTCTTCCCATGGGAAGTGTTTATCGATTACTGCATTAAGTTTACCAGCTTCAATTAACTCTTTGAGCTCATTAAGCAAGGATGTTGCCTTCTTAGAGTCAATTTTGTCTGAGGACTTATCCACATTAAGATAGATACCTGAAGCTTTTAGGGCTTTCTTATAATCCCCTTTGTATTTATCTACAGCATCAAAAATTACATCGTATACTTTTCCACCTTCAGTAAAATCCTCCTGTGTATAATCAATCACTGTATCAGCACCTAATGATCTTACCAACTCCAAGTTTGATGTACTGCATACTCCAGTAACATCCGCTCCGAGTGCTTTTGCCATTTGAACTGCAAATGTACCCACACTTCCAGATGCTCCATAAATTAGCACATTCTGTCCTTTCTTGATTTTTGCCATTTTAATTATTCCCCAAGCTGTGATTCCTCCAGCAGGAATGACACCTGCCTCCTTATAGGTCATATTGATAGGTTTGAGCGCTAATCCTTTCGCATCTTCAGGCATACATTTATATTCGGCATAACCTCCAAAACCTGACCAATAAGTAGAAGCAAACACTTGATCTCCTTTTTTAAATCGAGTGACGTTTTTGCCTACTTCTACAATTTCTCCAGCAATATCCATACCTAGGATTGAATTTTTAGCAATTCTACTCGGTCCACTAAATCCAAGCATTAAGCGGGCGATTATTTGAATGATAAATCCGCCTGGAATGTCGAATCTGCGCATTCTTGAATCGCCAATATGCCCCGATGTAGCAAATATTTTAATTAGGACATCATTATCTTTGGGAATTGGTATATCAATTTCTTTAAACATAAGAACCTCTGGAGGCCCATACTTCGTCGCCACTACTGCTTTCATTTTTTCACTGGTCATTTCTTTCAACCAAACTATAATTAAAGAGGATAGTTTTCCGTTAAAACTCACTGATCTCTAGTATTTTTCAATTATGAAGAATTGAATCCCCCTTACTATTAACCATATAGCAAAAAGCATTTCACTTTATGAGAAACATTAGACTAGATGATAAGATTTTTTCCTAATATAGAACTCTCAAAGTATATTAATTATTGAGAAAGACCATTACTCCTAAAACAAAGTAGTAGAGTTGATAAGGAGTAACACCGATCCGCTCAAATAACCCTCGATACTGTCCTTGAGCAAATATTCCTGCAATTACAATGAGAACAAAGGAAGCAATAGCAGAGATCAGTGAAAAAGTGGCAAAACCACTCCAATTAGGAACAGACTCTAGACGTAACCAT
>CP070760.1:1115871-1117476 GCA_020348965.1 Candidatus Heimdallarchaeota archaeon
CGGAATTCTTCTCTTGAGAACAATAATGTAGAAGATGATAGTCAGGAGAGTTCCTACGACTGCTTCGGGGAGAACATCTAGGATAAAGTCACGTTTTCCCAAGATAAGACTAATGGAGTCAAAATACCCAAAAGGTGTTAGAAATCGTAACCATGAGAGATCAGTCCCAGGAAGAAAAGCTACGAAGATTATAAGGACAAAGAAGACATAACTGATCATTAGGGTCTTGAGAGCGTGTTTTGAAGGAACTAGAAGTGCAAGCGATAAGAAAAACACTAATACGACACTGTAACCCCAGGTAAAAATTAAATAGCTCGTCACTGTAGGGATAAAATCCGAAACACGATCCAGGAGGATCTCCATAGTCATGAGGATTACAAAACTAGCTAGGGAGGCAAAAATGAAATAAATAAGCGCCGCAATAGTTCTACTTACAAAGATGCGTGTTCCAGTCTTTGGAAGCGTCCATGTAATCTCAGCGTATTGTTTTCTGTAATCACGCATAATAATATCATAAATTACAATGAGAATGAATGGAGCGATCACCATCCAGGCGAAACTGAAGATTTCGAACGCAAGATAAGTTTCGATCGTTTGCGGGAGTTCCTGAATTTTATTCCCGAACAATAATGCTTCCATGAAGGGCATATTGAAACTCTGTAAGAGTTCACCTACTTCTTCTTCCATATACATACTGATAACATAAAAAGAATAAAATATCATGAATCCAAGAAAAATGATGAATACAGTTGCATTGGCATGAAGTTGATCTCTTACTGCAGGGAATTTCCATCCTAATTTTCCAAGTAATTTATCAACGGGAGTGCGAATGATCGATATCTTTGAAGCCCTTTTTTGTTCTTCTTGTTCTGATTCATCTACAACTGTTTGTTGTTGGACTCCTTTTTCTAGAAAGTCTTTTCTGTACAACAAGAAAATTGAGGCAACAACTAAAACAACAACAAGAACAAAGACCAAGGCAATAAATTCTTCATTCCAACGGGTTAACAAACTACTATTAACAACATCTGCTCTATAGAATAGGCTTAATTCAAGAAGAAAATCAATATCTTCTATTTGTTGGCCAGTGAGGTACACAACAATCGAGAAAACGATATATAAGCCACCGATCGCATAGCCAGTAATTTTAGAGAAATTAATGGTACATCCGAATGCAGTAAGAAAGGTTATGGCAATTACAAGCATTATTGCTAGCGTGAAACAGATAGTTATATTCGTGACAGCGTCCCATGCGTTGTTCATGTAAAGAAGGCCAAGTGACGCAAGGTAGCTGGGAAGAGCAATCAACACAATCAAAATGGTGACCACAACCGAATTCTCTAAAAAGGACATCGTCAGTGATTTTGGAGTCGAAAAGAAAACTTCCTTACCATCCCTTTCGTTAATGGGTAACAAGCTGCTTCCGAGAAATATTCCAGCGATGGGGAGATACAAGGAAAGGGCGAAACCACAGAAGAATATCAACCAGAGCGAAAATCCTGGATTATCAGTTGGAAAATCTCCAAGAAAAGTCATTAGTTGAATGAATTCTGTTAATGCTTCCTTTCCTGGATAAAACATGGCCATACCGATAACTAAAAAAAG
>CP070760.1:1117576-1119178 GCA_020348965.1 Candidatus Heimdallarchaeota archaeon
TCTTCGCAAACCTCCATATCTTCACATAGATCTCTGTAAGAGTCTTAATTGCACTTTCTAAAAAATGACCTGTACCAACAGCAGGATCCAAAATTCGAACACTTTGTAATTGCGTTATTAGATACTTGACAATCTCTATATCCGAGGTGTCAAGAATAGAATTTATAGATTCAAAATCTGTGTTAAAATTCTTGTTAACTTTTTCTAAAAGGTAAGATAGAATCGTGTAATTGCTTGTGTAAGAGGTTATTGTCTCTGGTGTGTAATATGTCCCTGAACTCTTCTTCTCCTTCTGAACAGTTAGATTCTCATATATACCCCCAAGAATAAAGCCATCAATTTTTTGAACATTATTTCTGAGAAAATTGAACAGAGGAATACTTCCAGATGGTTTCTTCGAATCAGAATAAAAACACTCATTAGGAATTGAGATTTTTTGAAGATCTTCACCTATTTTAAGAAGAATGGCTGGTTTTGGTATTATAATCTTCCCAACAATGTTATCTTCATAATACTTATTATCTATGTGCTCCTGAATCTTCATAAAAAAGAAAATAAGAAAATTAAAGTAAGTTTTGAATCCGTTTAAAGACTTTTGAGCACATACTTCTTTGAATTTAGAAAGAAAGTAATTTTTATCTCCATCGAAAAATCCTCTATTCTGAATAATCCAGAGAATTGTCATCTGAAGCATGAAGCTCTCTATGAATTTTAAAACTCTACTTGGACTCCAATCTCCCTTTGTATTTTGAAAAATGTATTTGTTCACCTTTTTATAAAGAATGTAGAAATCATTAATCTCTGATTTCATGGAGTCCATCTTTCTAAACAACAAAAAGCCTTACTTTAAATATTTTTAACAAACGAGAATTCACACTAGGAATAAAAGGAAAACTAAGGGAGAATTAACTTATGGGTAAGGATTTGTAGCAGATCAAACCATTTTATACATCTCAATGAGAAAAAAAGAAAGAAACCGGGAATCTATCATCTGAAGAGGGATGCCATCCGAGATACTTCTGCGTGAATATTTGTTGGTGGGATCTGGACATCACCGGGAGTCCATGTCAAGAAGTAGTAATTATTTGGGGCACGGACAATTACAACAATACCCGCTCCACCAACATTACGTGCAACAAAGTTACCACCTTCAAAATCGTTCACGACTGCAGAGAAACGAGTTCCTCCGATATTGACTCCTGGTTCTTTATTTTGCCAAGACTTGAGCAGATTAGGGCCGTCTACGGGCCATTCGGGTTGATTCGTCCAGTAGGTACCCCCATTTGGATCAATAATCGTAACAATGCTGATGTAACCGTTTTGGACGAGACTATTCATGGTATCCTGATAACTCAACTTGTCTACCTCATTATCTTCAATAACTACTAACTTTCAAAGTAATTTGCAATACAAATCGAGAATGTAACCTTTTGATTTATATATTTTCATATTTAACTGATTTCACTAGTAGGAAGTAGAGGAGAAAACACATTAAAAACCTATTTTCATCAATAGAATAATGTCTTGCAATCTGACTGTGGTGACAGTTTGATTATGACTGAGAAGATTAAGTGTCAACTCGTTTGGCGAGGGAAAAGTGAC
>CP070760.1:1119278-1120868 GCA_020348965.1 Candidatus Heimdallarchaeota archaeon
CACCAAGTGCAATGACAACTAATGGCTTTAACATTCTGATTCCTCAATTTGACGTAGAAAAATCAAATGATGATGAAATTGAAAAATATTTTTTAAGTTATTAAATCTGATTATAAAGAAACGTTACAATTCATCATTTTGTTATGTATCTGCCCATTGTTGTTTGAGATTTTGGGCAATTTGAGCATAGTTTAGAACATCTTCGTCAGTGACATCTAATCTTTTCCGAGCCATCTCCATTACTAAACCTTCTAATTGTGCTAAATCAAGTCTTTCGTTAACTGGAGTACCCTTTCTTACAAAATATTGCCAATTAGACATCTGTTGTTGGAATGTATCCTTTTCATTCAATATTTTAGTTGCTAACCGTTTCATCCCCTTTTCTTCGGCAATGACCAGAGCAGAATCTAGATATTGTTGAGCTCCTTGAAGATCTAATTCAACTAGCATTAATTTGGATTTAAATACATATACCTCCGCTAATAACCAATGCGATCCCTGTCGTTTAGCTATATCTGATATCCTTGAATTTAATGACTTTAATTCCCGTAAGACATCCAGATCATTAGTTATACGCAATTCAAATAGTAATAACTCGCATAAATGGAGCATTGCCCAAATAGAAACTTCGTGGTTCACAATTTCTTGGGTTACAACCTGCTTTAAGATTTCTTCAGCTTCAACTCTTTGACGAGAACGAATACTCGTCTTGAGAATAATGGCTTTAGCTACCCGATATAGCTGACTAATAACCTTATTCTCCTCGTGAGAATTGATTTCTTCTAAAAGGTCTAAGTACTCAAGGGCCATCTTGAGAGAAGACTTATCTAATGTGACAATTATCAGATCGAGAAGAGAGTGAGCCATGAGAAATCTATCTTCAACTTCCTTAAAGAGTGAAAGACTTTGATTAAGGTAGTCAAATGCCTGATCTGATTTTCCTTTATGCATATAGATTATACCGATGTTATTAAGCGTTTGAGCGATTTTTTGGTTTGAAGCACCAAGATTTTTTTTCATGCTCAAGCTCTTCTGGTAATACTCTAGACTTAGGTCTAATTCCCCTTTCTGTAAGTATAAGATTCCAATATTATTGAGAGTATCAGCTGTACCGAGGCTTTCTGTAGCACCCACCTCTTCCCGTAATTTTAAAACTTGGAGAAAATATTCGAGAGCTTGATTTATTTCTCCCTTGGAACCACAAACCACAGCAATATTATTAAGACAAGAAGCGATTCTACGTTTGTTTCCAAGTTCTTTAAATAACGAAATACTTTGTTGGTAATAGTCTGAAGCTTGGTTGAGCTCACCTTTGAACCAATAGGTTATCCCCATATTTTGAAGTGCTCCTGCAGCACCATATTTATCCTCAATTTTGTTGTAAAGAGAAAGACACCGCCTTTGAAGAATTAATGCTTGCCTAAAATCAGATTTGCCTTGGTAATTAAGGCTCTCAATCTGCAATGAATTCGCTTTTCTTTTTGTAATCTCGTTTGATTTACTTTTTGGAAGTTTTAGATAGATATGTTCACTGAGAGAAAGTATATCTAAACTTTCATCATATTTATGAAGGCTGCTTAGACTTTCTGC
>CP070760.1:1120968-1122531 GCA_020348965.1 Candidatus Heimdallarchaeota archaeon
ACACGAGTATCATATTTGTACCCGCTCGGTTTACCTATGGAGCCGTTCTAGAAAGTATGGATGCTGGTGTCAATATGACTTGTGTCATAACTGAAGGTGTGCCAGTTTTTGACATGGTTCGGCTGGTGGAAACCGCAAAGAATAAAGGGGTACATCTCATCGGTCCTAATACCCCTGGAATGTTGGTTCCAGATAAAATAAAATTGGGGATAATGCCTGGTGATATGGCTCATTTTGGGAATGTTGCAGTCATCGCAAAAAGTGGCACCCTGTCATATGAGATCACGAAAGCCCTCGGTAACACCCAGATTGGAGTATCCGCGTATATTGGAATTGGTGGAGATCCAGTTCGAGGAAAAACTTTAACTGAAGCTTTTGATTATTATGTGCGAGATCAGGGGACTAAGGTAATTGTGTTAATAGGTGAAATTGGAGGTGACGATGAGGAAAAGGTCGCACAATATATTAAAGATCAAAAAGTTGACAATCCGATAGTAGCTTACATTGCGGGGAAAAGTGCACCAGAAGGAAAGCGAATGGGGCATGCTGGTGCAATTATTTCTGGAAATGTAGGTACAGCACAGGGAAAAATTGATGCTTTAAATGCTGTAGGTGCAAAAGTCACTGACACCCCTTGGGAAATTCCTGAAGCAGTCAAAACATTCTTATAATGTGATAGAGGTGTCGTAGGTTTAGGAGAACCTCCTCCTCTCTTTTTCTCTTTAAATTGTGGTTTACCTTTCTTCTTTTATTAAGTCAAGTTCTTCAATTTCGGAATCAGTCAACACTCGCTGTTCAGCTAGATCGAAAATCTCTCCTTTGAGGCACTGATAGCGAAATTCGAAAATATTACTGTGTTCGCTCGTTGCGATCACGACGATTTGCGTTTCACAGTGAGGACACGAGAGCACAGGGAAGTTACTTAAAAGGGTAGATGAAGATACATACACAATATCTCCCGTTGCAGGTAGTACTCGATAACAGTTTTTCATGAAAGGAAGGATAGTTTGGAGGCAGTTGGGACACGCCCACTCCTTGACCACATACTGCAAGAAAAGTTGGACTAATGAGTTTAAAGAACCTACTAGCTCCCTATGGAGCATTTGTTTGATTTTCTCCCTATAAAAGTAAGCTTTCCAAACCACATCGGCATAGTTGTGTTTAATATGCTGTCTAAATAATATTGGATCCATTAAGTCTTCATATTTCAATCTAAGCCACGCAGCTACAAATCCACTTCCTAGTTACAGACACATGTATTTATATGTGGCAAATATTGAGATAACACTTCTTCTTATTTATAAAGACTTTGCTGAAAGACAGTCATACGATATTGTACTCTCGTTATTGTAGAAATGAGTTAAAACTATGTACAAAATTCATATCAAAAAGTAAAGTAACGTGTCAGGTAAAATACAAGAATCAATGTTCCTTTATAATCTCAGGTTCTATCGTTTCAGTATGAGTAACAACAGAAGGGATTTTTGAAAAAAATATTCGCTAAAAGCGGAAATATTGGAGGATGGGAAGAATAAAGCTAATGTTTCTCCAAACCGTAGGCAT
>CP070760.1:1122631-1124189 GCA_020348965.1 Candidatus Heimdallarchaeota archaeon
GAAGGAAAATTTTCCTTCAAAAGTAGAATCATAATCAAAAATATCCTCTGCAAAATCAGTACGGTAGTAGTCTTCAAATGTTATAGTTCCACCTTCTTCCCAATATTGTGCAATTGTGAAGTCGCCTCGTACTGGGAGGATACCCAGACTAATAATAAATATTAGAAAAGAAAGGGTGAAGGCTTGAGAAAATGTGTTCTTTTTCATTGTAATCACAGATCTGGTTTCTACTTGAGTTTATGAAATAATTTTGCTAAAGAATTCTAAATTCTTATCTAAACCTTTTTAATTACTTGTTGTGAACAAATCTCTGGGATTCAGTAATGTATAGAAAGGTAAAATACATTGTGTGTTATAGGAAATGGTTGAGTATATTTATCTTTGTAGTTGTTTTTTCACAAATAGCCGGAACTTTAATAGTATTTGAGAAACAAATAACTCCATTGGATAACTCAATAGTGACTGAATATTCTTCATCTATTGAGAAAAACAGCGAGATTAATGATCATCTTGGGAGATTTAAAGATTGGAATGAAAGTAAAAATTTTGAAGGAGGGAGATCCTTTATTAACTACATTGGAGCTTCAAATAATAAAAATGTTCGCCTTTCTAGGACATTAGTCGAACTTCTACAAACTACACCTGAGTCCCTAAGGGAAAGTGTGCAAATTAGCTTATTAATTTCTTTTGATTCCCCCCATGATATGAAATCACAGGAGTTGAAGCGATACAATCCCGAGATGATGAATTCACTCCCTATTGGTATTGTTAAGACCTCGCTAGAAGCTGTGAATGATATCTCATCAATCCCTGGTGTTAAAGGGGTATTCATTGATGAACATATTCCTTTCATTGAAGAAAGATGGAATGATTATGATATTGCTACCTATCCATCAGAGAGTATTATTGGTGCCCGATATTTACAGGATCTGGGTATTAATGGTTCTGGAGTGAAGATTGCAATTCTCGACACAGGAATTGAGAAAAATCATCCAGATTTAGATGATATTGATAATGATGATTCGACTTACGATCCAAAGGTCGTTTTAGAAGCGTCTTTCATCGATTTTGATGAAGATGGGCTTAATGATACCAGTGCTCGTGATGATCATTTCCACGGGACTCATGTTGCTGGAATTGCAGCAGGAAATGGCTTTCTTAAAGGAATAGCTCCTGGAGCAAGCCTGATGAATGGAAAAGTTCTCGATAAAACGATCGGGGGTTATACTAGTTGGATCGTGAAGGGAATCGATTGGGCTGTCTCTAATGGCGCAGATATCATCTCCATGTCTTTGGGGGGTTTACCTGGAGATACGGATCCCCTGTTTGAGACCGCTATTAATTCGGCCTGGGAACAGGGGACTATTGTCATTGCTTCTGCTGGAAATGAAGGGCCAGAACCAAGCAGTATTTCAAGTCCTGGATTGGAATCAAGAACAATCACTGTGGGGGCGTCGAATGTATATAACGAGGTAGCTTTTTTCTCGAGTCGGGGTCCTTCGACTACAGGTGTTGTTGATCCTGACATTATTGCACCTGGGAGAGGTATTTTGTCATT
>CP070760.1:1124289-1125847 GCA_020348965.1 Candidatus Heimdallarchaeota archaeon
ACGATTCTCCGAGTGTCTAATCTTCTCATCATCGGTTCACAGCGGGATTTTATTTTGTTAAATTGCTTTTCCTCCATTCACACTGAAAGTGCAAAGAATCCATTGAAGGAACTTTACATTACATTCTAATGAATAATCAGCTCAGTTCTTAGAGTCTAGTTTAGATCTGTGAGCTAGTAACAAACTCATTATTGAAAAATTATCACAAAACTCTTAAATTTTATAAACTACCGGCCTCTCTCCTAGGAGTTATCAGGTTAGTTTCAACCTCCATAAGGATTAGTCTGAAGAATGATCTATAAATGTATGTGAGCCGATTTGTATGAGATCTACTTTTGCTTCTCTTCTTTACTCTTTAAAGTCCGTTTATCGCCGAAAAGCTAAGAATATTTATGCCATCTTGGGTATTGCCCTTGGTATTAGCCTTCTTCTTGGGGTTCAGGTCAGTGTTGACTCTGTGGAGCAGTCTTGGTTAGATGGTTCCATCTATTCGATTGGTAAGCGCCATGTTCAGGTTTTTGGGACTGCTAGTCCTGTTTTTCCTGAATTTTTATACACAACTTATCTTGAAAATACTCTCAAGGCAAGCAGTTCTCATATTCAATCCGTCACCGCCCGCTTATCCTGGAAGGGCACTCTTCTTAATGACGCAACGGGAGATATTGAGGTTGGAGTGCCCTTTATGGGAGTGAATCCAAGCGAACAAGGTTTTGGCGATTACTATAATGCCAGTAACCTTGATCAAGTTCTCTCTGTCAGTCAATTACAATCCAATGAATTGTATCTTGGTGAAGATCTAGCTGACCAGTTATCCGTTGAAGCGGGTGATAATCTTACGATTTCCATTGGGTTTGGTGACCAAAAGTCTGAGGGTATTCTGACTGTCCGTGATATTTATGGCGATAAGGGTCGTGGGGAGGAGGATTTTGCAAGTCATGCTGTCTTCCCTCTTGCGAATTTGCAGGCTCTTCTTCCATTTGGTCAATCTATTAATGCCATCTATCTTGCTATAGCCGATGAGGTAGACACCAAACCTGAAAGTGAGACATTGATAAATGACATTCGTGCTAAACTCAATACTCTCGGCGATACTATCCCACCTGAATTCATTCCCCCAGGTTATCAAGTTTCTGATCTTTTTTCAATTATTGATGTTCGTCAAGCTACTAAAGACTCAATTGGTCCCACAATGGATGCTTTAAGAATGATCATGAACGTTTTTGGGGCATTGGTCATCTTTGCGGGACTTTTGTTAATTATTAACATTCAATTTATGTCTGTTGAGGATCGTGAGGTTCAAACGGGGATTTCTCGGGCCATTGGAATTCAGAGAAGACAGGTAATTTTGCAGGTGATTATGGAAGCTGGTCTTCTTGGAATTATTGCTGCTATTGTTGCTATTCCCATGGGAAGCGTTTATGCTTATTTTTTGATTTTTATGTTTGCTCAAACCTTTGGTATACCCTTGGAAGCTACTCAGTTAATTATTACTCCCAATGTTCTTTCTCAATCTCTTATCCTTGGAATTAGCCTTGCTTTATTCACAGCTTTATTGCCA
>CP070760.1:1125947-1127484 GCA_020348965.1 Candidatus Heimdallarchaeota archaeon
GAAGCCTAATGAAGTAAAAACTTGCATAAAGTTGAACATACGGTATTGACTTTCTAATTGAAATTCAAAAACACTCCAGAGAGGCACACCAATCACACCATACATGCCTTGAGTTTGGCGAAAACTGGCAGTAATTGAATTAGCAGACGACTCAATTGTTTTTGAGATGGCTTCGTTCATTTGATCATCCAATAGACCACTAGTCTTAACTAAAAACATATTAGTGGCATTAGCTAATTCAGTAGGATAAAACGCGAGATTTTGAGCATACTCCTCAGGAATATATAGGGAAGGACTGCCAAACATTGGACCAGAGACAACGGAGAGAGAGATACTAGAATAAGCTTGCTCGATAGGACTGCCATACGAAGTAATAGCTCCAATAACAAATTCAACTAGTGTCCCATTCTTATCTTGTAACCATATAGATTCATCTACGGGGGATTTATCTACGCCTGCAGGGGAAGTAAGGTAATAATTGCTTGAAATAAGAAACGGTTTCTCCTCTCCAAGACTATTATGGATTTTTGTCCCATTAAAGAAAGCTTCCCAAGCCATTTGATCCTCTCGATCAATATCCGCCTCTTTTGCATCACCACTGGTCACACTATCAAGAAGTACATTCTTGGAGGGCATTAACTGAAGTTCAAAAGCCTGAGTCTCATTGTCGCTCCAGAAAGTGTCCTTGTTGACTACAAAACAGGTCGCAGGAAGAGTGGTGTCAGAACTTGAGTAATCAATTTCGTTTTGGAAGAACATCTGAGCAGAATCACTCGAAATAGTAAGCTTACTAACATACTCTATTCGGGAATCAAGAGAGATAATCAGTTGATCGAAACTGGTATTGTCAGGAATGGGAGTTTGAGAAATAATAGCAATATCAATTCCGCCTGATAAGTCATACATCTGTTCATTAAAACCATAACGCTGACTGTAACTCCAAGTTGCCATAAAAACATTGAGCGTGAGAACAGAGGCAAAAATGGCAAAGGTTAAAGTGGAGCGAGTTTTGTTAGAGGCCATATTACGGAAAGCGACCTGGGCAGTGGCAGCAAGAGCTTTAAAGTACTTAGTGAACGCCTCAGCCACATCAGCAATGGAATCCAGATTTAAACCAATAAGAACAATTGAACCAATGACTAAAGAAAGCAGAATCCCTAGAATCACCAGAGTTCCTCCTGAACCCTCCTCAATCCATTCAAAAACAACAAAAATATAGAAGAGCGGGAGAGTAAGAAGAGAGAGAGCCATAAAATTCATAACAAGGTGTTTGTTGACGACAAAATACGAAAGAATCAAGGGAACACTAACAAAAATCAAAATAAAGGGAAAGTAGATAGCTTCCGCATCATTGATGTTACGAAACGCAGAGGGACCCTCCCATGGAGCTGTATCAAGTGTGAAAAACCAAACAATACCGAGAATTAACATACTAATACCGAAATAGAAACCACGACGGCTAAAATGTTCCTCTGGAGGAGGAATAATACCTCGGATAACTTCAACTATGTTAATACGGGAAGCACGAACAGCTGGA
>CP070760.1:1127584-1129115 GCA_020348965.1 Candidatus Heimdallarchaeota archaeon
TTGTTGTTTCTTGCTCCTTTTCTAAGTCACGAAACACAGTAAAACAGTCTCTCTCATTTGAAAATTGGTTAATTTCACAACCAAAATTGGTGACTGCAGAACAGTCTCTTTTTAATCTTTTCCAGAATTCTTTACGTTCATTATACAAATTACGATTACTAACGCCAGAGGGATTAATAAGAGCAGCTGGATTTCCGAATTTTCCTTCATTATTTGGCCGAGATTTCTCAATTAGTGCATTGGGAGAAATATACGTTTCCCCTTTAGAGGTTCGTGAGGAAGCTAGGATCCATTTAGAACATTTGGGGACAAAAGAGGATGAACTAAGTGGTGAACGGCTTGGAAGGGCACCACATGAATTCACTTTTGATGTAGAATCGCTAGCGGATCACTATGCTAACTTCCCTAACTGGTATTCTAATGATGCTAATCCGTTACTTCTTATTACCATTTTCCGTTTAGGCCGTCTTCAACATGACTTTACACTGATTGATTCCTATTCAGAAGAAATCTTCAATCTCTGGGCACATATGTTATCGCTCGATTTGGATCATGACAACCTGATCGAATACGAACAAAAACCTGGGCAGTTCGTAATCCATCAGACTTGGCGTGATGGTGGGGATCAGATACAATATCCTGATGGCACAAAGGTTAAACAACCCATTGCACCTTTGCATGATCAATTATGTATGATTGGCGCAATGAAAGAAATTCTATTATACCAGAAATCTACTGGTAGGTCACCTATTGGGCTTGAGACAAATGAACTTGAGAGGAGAATCTTACAACTTCAGAGGACAATTGAACAAGAGTATTGGATGTCATCGCTAAGTGCCTATGCTCTAGCTCTCGATGGGGACAATGAACAGGTAAAAGTTGTCAATTCAGATATTTGCATGGGCTATTATTATGAAATTTTTAACCCAAATCATGCTAAAATGCAGTATCGCACCATGATTGATAGAGATAGATTGTTTGACTCAATAGGATTACGAACAATATCAAAAGAACATCCAGTTTATTCAAACAATGGCTACCAACAAGGAGGGGTCTGGCCTTGGCAGTTAGCATTGACTATCGCTGGACTTTCAAAGTACCAATTAGATGCCAAGCCGTTCATAGGTTGTCTACATAAATTGGCAAGAGAGAGGGGTATTGCTGAGGTTTATCTTGCTGATCAGACTGAACCAACTCCTCTATCTGCTTGTATTGAACAAAGATGGTCTTCTGCAGTTCCTTGGTTGGCGCTGATCGAAGGGATTCTGAATCAAGAAATTAATTATGAAACTGAGACGCCAAAGGATGATGTGATTGTCGACGAAGGTTTTTATCAAATAAGAGTGGAAAATTTTCCTCTAAAAGGTAAGAAATTTGATATAATTGTAAATAAGGAGGGGGAGGTAGAAATTTGCTAAAGTCTTTAGATATTATATCATTCTTCAATTGCACTTATGTCTATCCCTTTGGTTTCAGGAATCAACCTAGGAACAATTAACATAGCAAGATAGGCAAAAGTACATGCAAGCAT
>CP070760.1:1129215-1130708 GCA_020348965.1 Candidatus Heimdallarchaeota archaeon
AGCTCCATTAATTGCAAAAAAAACTCAACCAGGTCAATTCGTGATTCTTAGAGTTGATAAACACGGAGAACGGATTCCTTTAACAGTCGCAGATAGTGATAAAGAAGAAGGCACCATTACACTAATTTTTCAAAAAATAGGGAAAAGTACCAAGCTTATGGGGACAATGAAAACTGGGGATCATATTCTTAACCTATTGGGCCCTTTAGGAAAACCTGTAGAAATTGAAAACTGGGGTACAGTTGCTGTTTTAGGGGGTGGATGCGGAGTGGCGCCAGTATTGCCTAAAACTAAAGCCTTGAAAGGATTAGGAAATTATGTTGTAAGTATAATTTCAGCCCGGACTTCACCCCTCCTCATATGTCGGGAAGAGATGCGAGATGTGAGCGATGAACTTCACATTGCGACTGATGATGGAACAGAGGGACATCACGGATTTGGACTTGACATATTAAAACGTTTCATTGAGGAGGGAAGAAAGTTTGATCATATTGTTGCAGTTGGCCCAATTCCTATGATGAGAGCCGTGTGTAGTTTTACAAAGGAACACAACATTCCTACTACCGTTAGTCTAGCTCCAATTATGGTAGATGGTACTGGTATGTGTGGTGCCTGTCGGGTGACTGTTGGAGGTGAGGTTAAGTTTGCATGTGTCGATGGCCCCAATTTTGACGGTTTGAGGGTTGATTTTAACGAATTAACTCTCAGATCTAGGGCCTATCTTTACGAAGAGCGAATTTCAGCTGGGAAAATGGCTCGAGAGAAGGTATAGAAGGAAAAAGGGAAATGTCAAAAAGAAAGACTAAGAAAAAACGAATCCACATGCAAGTTCAAGAATCAGATGAACGTATTCGAAATTTTAACGAAGTAGCTTTGGGCTACACGCGAGAAGAGGCGATAGAGGAGGCCTCTCGTTGTCTACAATGTAAAAAACCTCGTTGTATTCAGGGGTGCCCTGTTAGTGTACGAATACCTGAATTTATACTTCGTTTAAGAGAGGGAGATATTGATACTGCGAAAGAAATACTTTTGTCAACAAACAGTTTACCTGCAGTAACAGGTCGAGTATGTCCACAAGAGAACCAATGTCAGGAATATTGCATTCATCCAAGCGCTATTAGTATTGGTGCGCTCGAACGATTTGTTGCGGATCACGGAAAACGACCTGAAGCCTCACCAAAAGAAAAATTGGATTCTAAAGTTGCAATCATTGGATCTGGTCCATCAGGATTAACCTGTGCAGCTGAGTTGGCAAATTTTGGTCATGAAGTAACAGTATTTGAAGCTCTACATGAATTTGGGGGAGTGTTGACCTATGGAATCCCTGAATTTAGAATGCCCAAAAAGATTGTAAATGAAGAGATAGAATATGTACGAAGCTTAGGGGTCAAATTAGAGACAGATATTCTCGTTGGAAGGACAATAACTGTCGATGAGCTCTTGAATGAGAAAGGGTTCAATGCAGCATATATTGCAGCTGGTGCTGGAACACC
>CP070760.1:1130808-1132300 GCA_020348965.1 Candidatus Heimdallarchaeota archaeon
ATTAACCCATATTGTTTCCTACCCCAATTTTTCACGTCTTGAATAACCTTGAGTGGTGATAATGGTTCACCTGAATCTTGTGCAGGACAGTAATTGTGACAAAAATGGCACTTCATACATGCGGATGCTTCAAACAATTGATAGAATGTGAAGTCTTCTATTGATTTAATGCCTTCAGGGTCGAATTGTAACTGACCAGCTGGTGATTTCATATCTTTAAGAACTATATTTCCAAGACCCACTCCAATATGGAAAAATTTCCCATATGCTATGTAAGCTGCACCAATGAGCGCCGTACCAAGGTGGGAAAGATAGAAAAAAAGGTGTAAGGCGAAAATCTGCCCATCAGTTGGCGAGATGCTTTGGAGGACTAATGCAAGAGGATATCCAATGAATGAAAAGATTTCAAATCCAATTTCCGCTTGATTAACGAGACTGTACACAATACGAAGAGCTTCAACAAAGAAACCTGAGATACTAATCCACAAAAGTAGTAATAACAAAAAGAGATCCTCATAACCAGCACGAGCATAATAATCACGATCCATCAGGTATCGTCTTATCAATGCTAAGACAGTGCCCAAAAATAAAAGTAATCCCGCAATATCGGCAAATAATGAATGAGCTATATATAGAGGCCCGACCAGGAGTTCTTCGTGTAAAAACCATTCATGAATAGTAGAAATAACGGTTGCAATTGCAGCTCCCAAGAAACCAAGCATAATCATTGAGTGAGCAAGAAAACTAGGCCATTGTATTGATTTTCGCTTAGTGATACCTGCTCCAATGCCATAATAAATTCTTCTCGGGAGGGAGCGGGAGAAGACGTTCTTAAAAACCCTGATTATTAACCCCAAAAAAAACGAGATGAAATTTTGGCCTTCTTTATCATATTTCCCATGGAACCAAACACGCATTCCACGATAAATCCCAATCAGGACTATTATGACAGCGATTATTGCACTAATGTATATTAGAAATCCGAGTTGATGTCCATATAATTCTAAGTGACGAGGCCAGTACGCTTCTCGTCCAGCCTCCTGCAATATAGAATAAATTGTTTGAATCATTCATAATCACCAATACTGAATTATCATGTGCTTTCATTTTTAGAAGGGAAAACAACATATAATTGTTTTCTCAGCCAGTTTTAAGCCAAATTGAGGTGTGAGGAGGTAAATAGCCTCAATCTATTCTCATATTGAAATTGAGATTAATCATCTTACTTTCTTATTTGAAGTTGTCGTGTTCATAATACAACTGTAAGTTGATTACCACTTTTCAGTCAATTAATATTCTCACACATATGGTGAAATACGACGTAAGTCAAGAATAAAGAAGAAAAAGAATAACCTTTGTACGAGAGGTTAAACTTTCTTAAGCAGTTCGGGGAGGACTTGATGGAGGTCTGCAATAATGGCATAATGAGCTACGTCGAGAATCGGCGCTTCCTCATCCGTATTCACGGCAATGATGGTCTTGGAGTTCCGCA
>CP070760.1:1132400-1133891 GCA_020348965.1 Candidatus Heimdallarchaeota archaeon
ATTTGGCGAAGACGACGATCTCTTTTAGATTCCTTGATAGAGGGAGTGGGTTTTCCAGGGCTAGGTTCACTAATCTTTTCACCTGATGGTGAGGGTTGTGGTATAGGAACTGGTAGTTCTTCTGATTTAGTGATCATTATTTTCCGTCCAGATCCAATGAAAAAAGTTAGATTTCCACCAATTAAAAGGACTAAAGCTACCATGGTTATACTGAGAACTAGTAAAAATATTTGATCTGAAGAAACCACTGGGGTTGTTGGGCTTGTTTTTGCTTCTGTTAACCAATCAAAGGTATTTTGCCATAAAATGGAATTATTTTCGCTCTCATACCAGGAAGTACCCGTGAAAGGCCCCTCAAGATCACTAAACATGATACTTGACCCTCCCATTACTATTCGGGCACCATTGTCTAATTCTCCAGTTGTACCAAACAAGATAATGTCAGATGAGAAAGCATGAATCTCTCCTAATATCGTTTCTGCATAAGCCTGATGTGAACCCGTAATAATTTTCTCTTTAGAGCTCTCGAGGGAACATGAATAAGTAACAAGAGAAGTGACGTTTTTACTTCTAGTAAGTATTTCATGATCAGAGCTATTTACTTCAAGATATAAGTAATTTGAAGACCCCGTAACATTTGAGAACTCATCACGGACTATATCAGCATGTCTGATATTCTCAATATTTGTGTAGAATTCACCAGCTACCCTTATATTATATTCAGGATCGCTTAGGAATGTATTTAGAATTACATTTAATATATCACAACGCCCGTTCATCGTCACGTTATCTTCATCCAATGGATTTGCCAGTAGAAGCATAGAATTTCCTTGATAAAGAAAAGTGGCAATTCGTTGGATTTCGGTATTAGAGTATGATTCTTGTGGATTGGTGGACACAAAAATGTCAATCCCTTCAAAACTTGTACTATTAAGTTCCCCCTCACTGAACAAGACTAATTTATTTTCTCTCGTTAAATCCGAAATTGCTTGACTGTACAATGAACGATTGAAAAACTGTCCATGACCTTCATCAAATAGGATGACAATTGGCTCGAGTGTGGTTGAATCATCCGTTGCGACTGTAATTAATATATTAAAACTGAATATTACAATGACAAGGAGGTAAATACCAATATGTTTGAATTTTGAAGACACTGTATGTTCCTTACCTTTTATTTGGCGCTTATTGGTTGAGAGACTCCGCTCTAGGGTAGAATTTTCAATAAAGAGGGAAAAATAATATATCTTTTGTGTTTTTCTTCTGTAGATTCATCAATGGAACTCTAGCAATAACAACTAAAAACAATAACGATTTCTTCTCTACTTGGTCTAAAATAGAAATTAAGTTATAATCAAACTTATTCAGCCTAAAATATGTAATTTAATAAATTTGGAGAATAAAACATGGTAACAGCACAAATGGTTCCTGGTAAATTATTGATTGAAGCGATTTCGGAGGAACTAAAGTCGAATGCTAAAGTTTTTCAAC
>CP070760.1:1133991-1135479 GCA_020348965.1 Candidatus Heimdallarchaeota archaeon
GTTGATATAGGTATTTATAAACGGTTTTTGAGAGAATCGTTCAATTGACTACTAGATGTATTACTTACTCAATTAAATAACTTGGGAATTCACTAGCTTTAAACAAATGAATTTATTGTATCCGAGGTCTCAGAGGTATGTTAGCAGTCTGTCTAATATCTATTGGAAATGAATTGTTATCAGGAAATACCATTAATTCTAATGCAACATATCTTGCAAAAAACCTTACTACTTTGGGGTTTAGGGTTATGAAGATCATTACTATTCCTGATGACCCAGTTATTGTACCGACAGAGATTTCTCAAGCTATTTTTTCAAACGAGTATCGCCTTATAATGATAACTGGTGGTTTAGGACCGACTTGGGATGATTCGACCTCTTTATTTCTAGCAGATGCCCTTGGAGTCCCGACAGAACTAAATACCGAGGCCCTTTCGATTGTTACTAAGCGGTACCAAAATTTATTCGAACAGGAACTTGTAGAAACTGCCCAAATTACTCCAGCGCGAAAAAAAATGGCAATTCTACCCGTTGGTGCACTACCTATTGATAATCTTGTTGGTACAGCTCCAGGGATATTCTACGAACATAAAACCTCCAATACTTGGATTTATTGTTTTCCAGGAGTACCACGAGAAATGAAGGAAATGTACCGATTAATAGAATCAGAGATCTCGGTGTTATCTGAAGAGAAGGATGTTGGTTATTTTGAAGTGGAATTTACAACAGGATTCACCGACGAGTCTCTACTTGCTCCTTATTTAGCACAAGTACGCCAAAAATTTGATGTTTGGATTAAGTCGCTCCCCGAGGCATATCAAAAACGGGAAAAAATTCACTTAATTATCTCTAAATCTGCCAGCTCAAGAAATGACGCTAAAAAAGAGGTTCTTGATGCAAAGGAGTATTTACAAAAGCTCATCAATTCATTACATAATTAATGAACTTAAAAATATGAGAAATTAAGTTGATCATAGTACTCATCGAATAATATATGCAATTGAATAAGCAGTACTTAGACTATTTTTAAAAAGATGGAGTATTAAAATGATAAAAAACTTGCTGAATATCATGGAAAAAACCTCATTAGGGAGAATGATGTCAGATGCCGAAAGATGAGAAAGTTCTAATGCTGAAAGTTGCAGAAGCAAATCAAGGTGACGTTGGACGAGGTCTAGTTCGTATCGATTATTCGATTATGCGAGAGAATGGACTCGAAACTGGAGATATTGTCGAAATTGCAAGTGACAGAGCTGGTGGAAGAAAAACAGGGGCCTTAGTTATCCCTGGAAGGCGGGAGGATCGAGGAAAGAATATCATTCGGATGGATGGTTTGATTCGGGGTAATGTTGGGACATCCTTAGGTGAGACGATTCGAATACGGAAAATTAAAAAGCGAGAAGCAAAATGTATCACCATAGCTCCCGCAGAGGAACGTATTCGCCTTTTAGTTAGATCAGATATAATTCGAGAACGCTTACAAAATCA
>CP070760.1:1135579-1137065 GCA_020348965.1 Candidatus Heimdallarchaeota archaeon
TAGTACTATATAGTACTATATATAATTTCTTATTAAGAAATAGTATATCAGAGAGTACAACGAGAGAGCTCTCATAGATGAAATAATATGATTATTGAAGATAAAAAGCTCCACAATAAATTCTACATCTTTGACTCTCGAAGGCGGGCTGGTTTTTTACTTGGAACATTTGTGGGGCTAGAAAATTTTGATATTTTATTCATAATTCCTAATGGCGGCATTCCAATTGGCCTAGGCTTGTTAGAGCATCCATTGGTATCGCCCCAGAAGCCATTCGACCTATTAATTGTCCGAAAAATACACGTGCCAGGAAGTACTGAAGCGGGAATGGGTGCCGTAACTCCTGATGGACAGATCTTTTTGAATGAGCAACTTATGTCACGCCTATCTATGACAAATTACCAGTTAGATCAACAGATAGAACGAGCAAAGCAGCAGATTGAAAAACAGCGCCGTAGCTTTCGGTTACCTGCATCCCCTAAAGTATTTGGGAAGAGTGTGTTGATAACAGATGACGGAATTGCGTCAGGGTTTTCGATGCTTGCAGGAGCTAAATGGTTAAAAAAACTAGGAGCAGAAGCAGTAACGATTGCAGTTCCAACCGCGCCAATTAGCTCGGTAAAACACTTAGAGCCTCATGTCGATAAAATTATCTGTTTAAATATCCGTGAGCGTTACCCATTTGCAGTGGCAGATGCTTATACTGATTGGTACGATTTATCTTTTGCAGAAACTGAAAAATACCTGAAAGAGATACGAATGCTTCAGCAAAGAAGTTGAAAATCAATCTTTTGATAAATAGTTAAATAAATAGAAATCAGATATTCATTCCCTTACTTCTTTGGTGGAAAAAAATGAGTTATATTACATTCCTGCCAGATTTGCCGATAGTCTGGAATTTCATATTTGGTGCCATCGTTGCGATGGTGTACATTCAAGGAATAATTAAAATAATGGAGAAATTGGTCGATAGTGGGAAGCTTAGTTCAGATTTATCCAGGAAGGTAATCCACATTGCTGCAGGATCCTTTATATGGGTTTGGTTGTTCATAGATCCGTCCGATAACTGGTCTTATTTATTTAATATTATAGTTCCTTTCCTGTTCTTCCTGACATTTTTGATGAAAGGAATGAAAGGTTCCCCAGACGATCCAGATGTCAAAACAATGACCAGGACGGGTGATCCACGCGAATTGATGCGAGGCCCCCTATATTTCACCATAGTTATGATAATTGCGGGGACTATCCTGTTTGGGTCTTACGCTGGGATGTTTATGATGGCTCTCGTTGGTTGGGGAGATGGATTAGCTCCATACGTCGGTCAGCGATGGGGAAGGCGTAAGTATAAAACTCTCGGTCGTGAAAAAACTATTGAAGGCTCAATCTCTGTTTTCTTATTTAGTGTGGCGGGTTGTTTAGTATTCTATGTCCTACTTGGGATAATTGGAGGTATTTCGTATTTTGGTATTGAAGGTCCTATCCTGAC
>CP070760.1:1137165-1138623 GCA_020348965.1 Candidatus Heimdallarchaeota archaeon
AATGGATTTCCTGCGACAATGTTTTCCTTTATTGTCTCAATCCCTATTTTATCACGAAGTAGTTGTAAGAAGTGCATTGATTTTACGCTATCTGGTGTGTACGGAGTGCTTAAAAGCGAGTTTATTTCATCAGCAAGCTCTTTATCTCGGGCCATTTTATGATTAGTAGAAATTAATTGAAATGAACACGCAGGACAGACAGCTGCTAATAAGTCAATTTTCTGTTTTTCTGCAATGGCTAAATTTCTTGCAACAATCCCCTCAGCAGCTAAGGGATTGACAGCCACGACTTCCATTGCCCCACAACAGTTCCAATCATCTATTTCTTCAAGATCTATACCCAATTTTTCCGCTACTTTCTGTACAGATCTATCATATTCCTTAGCGACCTTGTGAAGAGAACAACCTGGATAATATCCAACTTTCATTACATCACTTCACTTTATTTTTATTCTTAGCAATTTTGAAGATTTTTCTGACTTCTTTCCTAGCAGGTGAAACCCAAGGAGGGAAAAATTCAATTTTAAACCTTTTTAACATGCCTAAAATCATTGAAACATATCGAAAGCCTACCAATGGACCAAAAGGCAATCCTCGTCCATACATGAGATAACGACCAATATATTCAGGCTCCCAAGTCCGTCCCCATAGCCAAATACTTTCAGTAAATCGTTTATCAAATGAATGTTTCAACTTTCCTTGTTTTGATAATTTAATACGACGATTCTTGTCTTTTTCTTTGGGAATAAAGAGAAGCCGTTTTTCACTACTACGAACAGCTATACGCCGTAATGCCTCAATAACTTCTGTAAATCGGACATTCTGTGGGCACCTATCAGTACACTCAAAACAACCTACACACTGCCAGATAGCCTCAGATTCAAGGACGTCCTTCCTTAAACCAAGTAATACCTCGCGAATAATTTTTCGCGGATTTAACTCCAATCCTGGAACTTCAGCTACAGGACAGGTTAAAGTACAAGATGAACACTGAAAACAGTTCTTTAAGTGTTGGCCTCCTGGTTCAGTAACAACCTCATTTTTAAAATCTGGATCAGCAGTAGTTAAATCAATGATATTACCCATGGATGTTGTCATCATAATAATCACAATGTGATAACGTTTCAAAGTGAATAGAAATTCTCTTTCATTATCGTATTGTTCCAACCCGACTGAACTGTACCCTTTTTTTTAATCTTTCTCGTTGATTAACGAAATTAACGATTAACTCTACTTTTACAATTGTTAAGGAATAATTTCTTTATGAGTCCCTCATTATAAATCCTTTACAACTCAGGGCTTGAAGAACTGAGGAAATCAGGGTTTCAATATTGTCCAATAAAAGAAATATAAGTAAGCAGATTAAACGAATACCAGTCATTTTATTTAACTTGCTTAAATGTTTCAGGGTTAACCCATGGCTTCAAGTACCAATTCGATTAAATCTTTAACTTCAAT
>CP070760.1:1138723-1140173 GCA_020348965.1 Candidatus Heimdallarchaeota archaeon
CACTAGCCGAGTGACTGCAGAAATGGGGAAGAAGACACGTCACACGATCTTTTCATTTATTCGAATTCACGGACCGAGTATATCGAAGGCGGTCCGAGCTATTGAACAGGTAATTCAAGATCTAGAGCTAACAAATACTTTGGAAACATTGAAATCTTCGGTATTGATTGGTAATTATGATTATGCTTTTGAATGGGATCATTGGCCAAGTAAAGAGGAGATAGACTCGGTGTTGAAGGCAATTGACGAGAAAATTGAACCCACTGGGGCTCTCTACTCAATTACTACAAAGAAAGTCTATCGCACTGAAAAATTCATTGATGATCACGCTAGTGAGCGGTTAATGGCGTTTCTATAAGTCTCAATTTAGGGGGGAGTCAAGAGTTAGTTTTGATGAATCTCAAATGTTGAGGTGATTATATATGAATTCTGACTGGTTTTATGGGTCTATGGATCACATCATTGATGATATATGGATTGGAGATGAAGATTCTGCCGCAAATTTATCTATGCTAAAAATGAACAGTATTTCTGCAATTCTATGTGTTCAGGATAACGATCAATATCGGAGTCTTTATCCAACTGACTGGCGCTTCTTGCATTTGATTTTATATGACCAAGAGCAAATCTCTGATGAGGTTTTTGAGGAATCACTTGAGTTCATTCAGAATTGTCGTAAAGAACAACATCGAATTCTTGTTCATTGTTCTGCTGGCCAGTCTCGCTCCCCCAGTATTGTTGCTGCTTACTTAATGTCTTCAAAAGGAATGAATCCCTATCAGGCATTAGCTTTTATGCAAAAACGGCGAGAGGATATTGATCCAGCTAAAGAATGTTATCGAAGTACAATCAAGTTTTGTTTTCCCCATAAATCTTGGAGATGCAGGACGTGTGGCCGACAGTGGATATATACCCGTGATCGTTACAAAAATCCCCGAAATTGTGTTTGTACCATTCCTCATCTTTAGATTTAATTGATACTCTATAAATTTTTGACCAAAACGAACTGGACCTGTTTTTAGGTTAAGTAATTGGAAATAAGAGAAGGAGAAGGAGAAGTTCAACAGGTAATATGAGTAGAGCCAATAGCGTTAAGCTAGTTATCAAGAGACTGATCTCATCTTCCTTAAGATTGAAAAACTTCCCATACATGATGTTAATGACGGCTGGGGGAGCCATTCCTTGAATTAAAAGCGTTATTGCGACCACAGATTCACGAACTTGAAAAATAACAAGAAATAACAATGTTATAAGAGGTGCAATAAGAAAGCGGACAGAACTTACACGAAAAACGTCTTTTGAAAACAAATTTCTTGGATGGAGTTGTGTTAATTCTCGGAATGAGACTCCAACTAGGATTAATGCGCCATAAAGCGAAATAGGTTTAATAAAATCTAATCCTGGAATATTGCCGATAGATTCAGGCCCTACTAATGCATGAAGACTGAAA
>CP070760.1:1140273-1141695 GCA_020348965.1 Candidatus Heimdallarchaeota archaeon
GATGTTTGTTTAAGACTTATACTTCAATTATAAATAACCGCAAAAATTGGGCTTAAAAACAGATTATAAGCGGAGAACTCAATCAGAATGACAAAAAATCAAACTCGAAACAATTTAATGTTTGAGTTTAAAGAATGTTGGCAATTACTGAAAAAAACGGACATTCCGCGTGTTTCTAAAGAGAGTGTTCATGCTCTGAATAAACTCGTGACAGGTCGAGCTCTGGAGCTTGCCACTCGAGCAGTTACTTTAGCTGCTGAAAAAGGTCGGGAGGAAGTTTTAGAAGAGGATATTACCAAAGCTGTAACAATGGCTTCTCCTATTGCTATGTATGAAGTCGACCAGGAAGCCCCTGTTGTTCATTATGTTTGGTTTATAAGTTCTGGGGGAACATGTTTGTTAAGTCGTTCTTATTCTGGATTAGAGTTTCCCGATACCATATTTAGTGGTCTACTAACTGGAATAATTGATCTTATGAGTGAAGTAACAGGTCGCATGATAGAAAAGTTCTCAACGGATGATTTAACTATTCATATACGACGAATAGGAGAAATTACTGTTGCAGTTATCTGTGATAGTGAAGAAAGTGATCCTATTGATGAATTAACAGATATTTTAGCTCGCAAATTTCTTGAGGTCTTCTCTGAAGAAATTCAAATGGAAGTAATTGATACTTCAATCTTTGATGATTTTGCTCCAGTATTAGATGTATTAGTTGCTGGTTCAGGATTAAATATTCCTAAAGAGAGGTTAAAAATTATTAAGAAGAGTGCAAGCCTCACAGATCGCCAATTAGAAGAGACTGTTGACGCTGTTGCGTTACGTGAGGAAATAAGACGAGCACAAGTACAAATTCAAGATCTAGCTGTTTTCAGAAAAAATAATGAAATTATACCAAGCGGAGAGGAATCACTTATCCACGAATCCCCTGATGTCACAGAAATCAAGGCTTTCTTAAGACAAGCTTCTCAAGATATCAGGGAGGAAATCAGGATAGATGATAATTCAATAGATGACAAATCTCTGGTTCAAGATGTTTCACGGGAAGATGTTATAAAAGAGATTTCCAGAGATTTCCCTGAGATCATTCCCAAAGCTGAAAAAGGATCAGCAGAACCTACAGTAAAAACTAAACCTAAGAAGAAAACTAAAAGAAGAAAGAGAAGGAGAAAAAGATAAGGTACTTTGTAGCCATACCTACATCTCTTCAATGAGATGAAAATCTTCTTCTTGAACTTTGTACAACTTATAAACAAGTGAGTTAATCGTTTCTTTTTGGGAACGCATGTTATTAAGTATGTCTTGAAGCTTCCTGATCCATTTCAACGCCTCTTCCCTCTGTTTCGATGATGAAAGGGAGGTTAAATCTCGATCAAAACAGGTTCTTAAAAAATGACGTTGAGAGGTGAACTTCAATTCTGT
>CP070760.1:1141795-1143206 GCA_020348965.1 Candidatus Heimdallarchaeota archaeon
AACAGTCCCTGCGAATTTTCGGTGTAAAAATTGGGGTTTATAGGAAATACGGACATGTTGTAATGTATTTGAAAGATATTGAGCAAAAGTTGTCTTTCCCAATCCATTTTCCCCTAATACACAAAGAATTTCCCCAAAATGGATGATTCCCTTTGTTGCAGTCAATGTGAATGATCCCAATTTTTTCTGAAAAGTGGGATAATCAATACCTGGAACTCCTTCCCATTGTCGCTCTTTTACAACACGTGTGAAAATGATTTCTTTATTACGAATTCGAATATTCTCATCTTTTAATCGTCCTAGTAAGAAATTATTGATACCCTTCTTAACCGAATAAGAGAGTCGACTCATTACTCCAAATTTATGAGATTTTCCATAAAAAAGATAAATTAAATCACTTTGAAAATCATGAATTGCAATGTCATGTTCAGCAATAAAGACCACCTTCCCTGCTGCTGCTAATTTTCGAAAAATTTCAGCCATCTTTATTCTTTGACGAAAATCAAGGAAAGTGCACGGTTCATCAATTAGATATACATCGACATTTTGCAACAGGACGATGCCTATAGCCAATCGTTGTAATTCTCCCCCAGACAACTCTCTGGGACATCGATCTAGAATAGCTTCTAGTTCCATCAATTTAATAACTTCATCTTTCGAAAACAAGCCCTCCTGATAGCTTCCCGAAAGAATCTGCTGAATAGAGATGTCATCTGACATGAGCTCGGAGAATACTTGAGGTTTATATCCAACTGTAAGTCGTTTCTTAGTCATTTCACTTATGAATTGCCTGAAGCTGGCAATAGTTAACTGAGAAAGGAATTCTTGTGAGCCTTTTTCAGGATGTTGAAAGTTTCCTCCATTTGGGAGTTTTTTACCTGCTAAAATTTCCAACAGCGTTGATTTCCCGATTCCATTGACTCCTAGCAAACCAATAATTTTTCCAGGAGTAATTTGGGGAACCCCAAAAAAACGAAACCCATTTTCACCGTAACTATGTACTAGTAGTCCTCCTGTCTCAGGACTCGGAAGGTTAACAACACTAATCGCTCCTGGGAAACATTTATTTATACAGATGCCACATGTTCCTTTCTTGGCCATTAAGCACGTTCTATTATTGATCACAGGCTTTCCTGTATTTTTTTGAATTCTAATGACATTTTTTTGCCCCTTGGCGACAAGAGGGCAATATTTTTGGCATGCATACCCACATAGATCAGGTTTGCATCTATCTAAATTTATGCCAATTATTCGGATATCTAACCACACCGTTTTCTTATGTCTGTTAATTACCTAATTTTCAAGAATAGTGACTGATTCGCCGTTTATATAAGCCAATCGCATATTTACCTTTGGTGAAACTATTGCATCTTCAAAAATTTTAATTTAATGGAGAATTTTTATCAATACC
>CP070760.1:1143306-1144713 GCA_020348965.1 Candidatus Heimdallarchaeota archaeon
GCGCAAGAACAAATGGTTTATTACAATGGAGGAAGGACAGAATTAATTAATTTTAATCCCCAGTCCAGTGATTGGCTACCCTCTACATGGAGAGACGGTTTGCATTCTCCATATTTTAATCCTTCTGAATCAGGTGGGATAAACGCACCCGCATTCAAAGAAAATGGGGAATGTATTATGTTTTGGATTGATTTTTTGAAGTATCTCTATGGTAATGTTCCTGATTTTAATGCAGAAGAAGCATTAAAGATTTTAAATCTGAATCGAATAAAAAACTTCTATTTTTTCTCACCTAATATCCCCGACGAATGGGAAAGAGATTTTGGTCCCGTAACTTTGCAATATATTCCATATGAGGATATCGACTATTATGCAATCAGAGAATTTGAAGATGAATCAGTAAGGTACCTTACTGGATATAATGGTAAGGAAATATATGGTGCAGGAGAAACTTTCTGGTTGTATTTACTGTTCGAAGCCCTAGGAGAATCAATAGACAAAAATGCTTTAATTGTGAACTTGAATGTTTTTGATAGGGATTATCCTACTCCAAGTGATAAGCGGGGTTACATAGTTTTTAACCCCTACAGCGAACAAAAAACGCTTTCGTTTACTTTGAAGCACCTGAGTGAACCATATGACCTCTATGCTAATGGTAGCCTTATTGGGAAATTCCAACCGGGAGAATCATTCAACATAACCTTGGCAGCAAAAGGATCTGCGTATCTTACGATTAATACACCAAATCTAGTGTCATTTACCTACATTCCTCGAACTGATACAACAACTCGCACAACAATTACATCAACAGCTTCAACAACAATGAGTAAAACAAATTCCTCAATCACACCCTCAACACCTTCCGTACCAGTAATAGTCTTTATCCTTGGTTCAGCAGTTGGATTGAGTGTCTTACTTATATTTGCTCTGTTACCCCGTAAGAAATAATAAAAATAATAAAGCTCTCTAAAGTAATTAGGATTATAGAGCTATTAGCTCTTGGACATCTAATGTATGTTAAAGGTGAAAAAGTATGGAATTGAAAAGATACAACAAGAATCCAGTGATAAACCCAAATCCAAATCATGATTGGGAGAAAGGAGCTGTCTTCAATTGTGCAGCAACACTCTACAATAATGAAATACTGCTCCTTTATAGAGCAATAGGGAATTACGATACGTATATTTCGACATTTGGATTAGCAAAAAGCAGAGATGGCTATAACTTCGAAACATTTGCAAATCCAATTATGGAACCCGAAGAGGATTTTGAAAAATATGGTATAGAGGATCCACGAATAACTCTTCTGGAAGGAAGGTATTATATTACCTACACTGCTGTTCGTACCCCCATACCCAAAGGAGATGTCGATTACCATATTGGTATTGCCTCAACAACTGATTTCAA
>CP070760.1:1144813-1146216 GCA_020348965.1 Candidatus Heimdallarchaeota archaeon
GCTTTCTTTCCTTGGGAGTATTCTTTCTCTTGAAAAAAATGTTCCAGTAGAACCTTGAAGTGGCTATCAAATGAGTTTTTGGTATTTAATATCACAAAAAGAGAGAAAACCTATATTGGAGAAAACGAAAAGAGCCAGAATAAAGAGTGAATAGTATGCGTATTCCTGATCGGATAGTTAATTATACATTATGGAAGGCTTCATCCGATTATTTCACATTAAGGAGGTTGAAAAAAACAGTTAAACTAGCCTATCAAACAGGATTTTATCGGGAAAAATTATCTAAAGCTGGTGTTAAAAAAATCAGATCCATTGAGGACTTTATCACCACAGTTCCTCTTACCCACCGAGAAGAGATTTCTCTCGAAACCATTTCTCCCTATGACCTGCTAGCTGTTGACTCGAGGAAAGAAATGGTCTTATTTGGACAGACCAGTGGAGCGACTAGTGGTCATTCCGTTCCTGTTTTTATGACCAAAAAGGAATTCAAAAAAGCTATCAAAATGGCAATGCGGCTACCTGTTTTCAAACATATTTCTTCTCGAGATCGCGTATGCCTTCTTTTTCCGATGGTCAGAACATTTGCAGGGCAAACAGCTGCAGCCATGGTGGAACATGCAGGAGCATTACTGGCTATCATGGGTACGCGTACTAATATCAACCCACCAGAACAAGTGGGCAAAACCATTCTTAAACTGAGGCCAACGATATTGGGGGTGGTTGCTACTGATGCCTTCGCTCTTGCTCAAATATTCAAGGATTGGGGGATAAATCCCCAGAGTATAGGTGTTCAAAAACTAGTTATAGGTGCAGAACCGTGTTCAAAAAATCGGATGAAGAGGCTACAAGAAATCTATGGGGCCGAGATGGTTTTTAATTTTGCAGGTCAAAATGAAGTAGGATTACCAGGGATTCCGTGTATCAAGGGGAACATGCATTTTCCATCGATCGCGATGTATGTTGAATTGTGGTCGATGGATGGAAAACATAGGGTTGGTTTTAAACAACGAGCAGTTCCAGTGATTACTCCTTTGTTTAAGAAGGCCATGCCTGTGCTCCGTTATTGGACAAATGACATTGTTATCATGGAAGAAGGGAGAAATTGTCCTTGCGGACTCCGATTACCCTTATATCACATTTTAGGAAGAGAAGGATCCGAGATACGCACGATAAATGACAGTATCTTGATGCCTATCGAAATAGAAGACATATTGTACAAAGCAGCTATTGATGGTGTTTGGTACCAAATCGAGATAGATGAGGATGCAATAGCTATAACTGTTGAACATCGGGTCAAAAAGGAATGGAAAAAACTAGAAAACGAAATTGCAGGTAACTTTACAGGAAGCTTTGATCAAAACATTCAAGTAGAGTGTGTTCCTGTTGGAACGTTATATGATTAT
>CP070760.1:1146316-1147704 GCA_020348965.1 Candidatus Heimdallarchaeota archaeon
CCTTGGAGTAGCTGAATAGTTTTTTGAGTGAAGTGCTTTTTACGTTTGATTTCTTTAATCGGATCTTTCTTCGTTTTTTCCTGTCCAAAAATCTCACCAAAAGTTTTCTCGTGATTGATCAAATCAACATTATAATGACTTTCTTCTATTCGTTCTCCCTGATAGCGGATTGAACTCCAGTTATCGACTCTAGAGTTTTCAGAAAGCCACTTTTCAGCGATTCCTTCAAATCTACTACAATCAATGATATTATCTTTCAAGTGAAAAGAGAAAGACATTTTATTCCCAAAATCGGATTCTAACCCAATTTTCATTTCATTATTTTCATCATGTTTGTGTATGAATTCGCGGAAACTTCCCAGGGCGATGAGAGAACCATTTGAAACAAGTTCCGAACGGTCTCTATTTTCGGTAATTGTTTGCTTAAGTAGGAGAAGAGCTTGGATTATAGACGTCTTTCCAGAGCTATTTGCACCGAAAAGTAAAGTAATTCGATTCATAGGAATGTTCTGGCCTTGAGCTCCGAATCCTTTGAAGTTCTGTAAAAAAATACTTGTGATCAATTCTCATCGCAACCGATTTACTGAGTATTGAGATATACTTAGCTGTTTGAGTAAAATACCTTTCTCTTGCATAAATTATTCAGCTGAAGATCTGTAAGAGGATTAAGTAATAAGGTCCAAAAAATTGGCAAAACATCAACTTTTTTGATATTTTGCGGAGATCATCGGTAAAGTTACATGGATTGTTGCACCCTCAATTTTATCACCTATCATCCTATTTTCAGCCCAAACTTCTCCACCATACCAAGCGACTGTTTTACGAACAATTAAATGACCTAATCCCTTTTCTGTCGTTGGTGGCTCGTTAGTAGATATTGAGAAAAGAGAGTTAACTTGATCGCTAGGAATTCCAGGACCATCGTCTTCGATAGATATTCGCCAATGTTTTTCTATTTCTTTAATGGTGATATTAAAATAAGCTTCGGGTTTATTCCGATGATGTTTCACAGCGTTCTGGAATATATTCAAGAAAATGTCATTCAAAAACTCATTTCCCAGAATCTCAAATTTTTCAACCTCAGGATCGAGATTGATCTTAAAATCAATCGGATTCTGAGGAAAACTCTGACTGACGTCTTTTAGATTCTTCTCAATAACCTCAATTAAATTCATAGGTAAAAAAACAGTTTCACGAAATCTATCGAGTGCCCTGTACCTTCTGACTCTCTCTACCAAGGTATTAATCCTTGATAAGTTGTTTTCAATCATCGATAGGGATTGTTTATCTATTGTTTCAAGATCCAAATCCAACAATAGTCGAGATCCATGCAAATACCCCTTGATATCGTGTGTAAGGATATCGAGAAGAAACTGAGATTCGGCTTT
>CP070760.1:1147804-1149168 GCA_020348965.1 Candidatus Heimdallarchaeota archaeon
AAGGACTAAATGGCCATAAATATGTTTTTTTAAAGTAACCATGATTTTCACCTATCTAAATCACACGAATTTCCTAACGTGGCTTTCATAAAAGCTTGTTGCCTTTTGCAGACCATAATTTTCGAAGATAATCTTTGCCATTGTTTGAGTTATGAGTTTAGGATCATCGTGCTGAAAAACATTTCTTCCTATTGATACACCTGCTGCTCCTACTTCCATGGCTTCACAAACCATACGTATGAATTCTGAAAAATTATCCATCTTTGGGCCACCAGCAATCACTATAGGTCTTGGACAACCCCTTACAACATCGCGAAATGTACCAGGATCACCCGTGTAACTACATTTGATGATATCTGCCCCTAATTCTGCACCAATTCTCGCGGCATGGGCTATTGCTTTAGCATCGAAAGAATTTTTAACGTTTGATCCACGTACATACATCATGGCCAGTAGGGGAATATTATACTGTTGACTCTCGGATGCAATTTGACCAAGATTTGAGAGCATTTTCGGTTCGTCATCGGATCCACCAACATTGACGTGAACTGAAATACCGTCAACACCAAGTCGAAAAGCATCATCTAATGACGCAACAAGTACTTTAGAATTTGGATCTGGACCAAAACAAGTGCTAGCGCTCATATGAAGAATGGTCCCTGTCGTTGTCTCTAATACCTCTGGATCGATACTCTGGAGAAATCCTTTATGGCCCACAATAGCGGTCGCACCACCACTAGAAACGGCTTCCACAGTTTTATTGATATCAACTAACCCCGTAACTGGACCAATCGTAAATCCATGATCCATGGGTACAATGAGAAAACGACCACCTTTACAAATATGATGCATACGAAATGACATTATCAATACCTCCGTTCTTCTTTCTTTTACACCTTCCAATTATTAACAATGATTTGATAATACTACAATTCTCCAAATTCCTTTTGATCAAGGCATAACATTGAGACTACCTTTTCATGTTCTTCTAAAGTTAATATACCAGGTCCCACCCTGACATTAGATAAAGTAACATATGTAAGAAGAGAACCATAGAATGTGCATAATACTCGTGAGAGACGCCCAATAAGACCTAAGCTAAAAGAAATTAATTCATTTGTTGAAGACGATTTCAAGAAAGTTAAAGTAGTAAAGTTGTCTTCTAGACAATGAGCTGTTGTAATTATCTTATTAACGCTACCAGGTGCGAGATTTTTTATTTCATTATGTATTTGTTTTAATTTCTTTACTTCTGGAGTATTTTTGAGATGAGCAGATAAAATAGGTTTTACTTGATATTTATTACATAAATCTAGGAATACAGGATTCAGTTGAACGATTGTAAAATCAAAATCAACCATTGG
>CP070760.1:1149268-1150602 GCA_020348965.1 Candidatus Heimdallarchaeota archaeon
GTAATTCGAGATCATTGTTGAAGAGAGATCAGTGTCTATGAGATCACCTCTATTTCGGTGTTTAAAATAATTAATAATGGGATATTCGATCAAATCGCTGGGAACAAATGGCCCCACTAGATGGTGTCTCCTGAAAATTATCCACTGGTGATAAGTACTTCTTTTGATCTTCTTTTTGTGGAATTACTTATAAATTATGGCTTGCTGTGGAGTTCAGTTATCTAACTTATAGATCCCCAACAAATAAGAAAGATTCATGATCAATGAGAAATACCAAGATGTCGGTTGAAGAAATTTTTAATGGCCTTATTGCTACTCATAACACTGATACACTTCTGACATTTATCCAAGACATTAAAGAGAGCATTCCTCCATCTCAACGTACAAGTAAAGGTATTGTATGGTCTTTACGTCAAATTCGTAGACAACTTATCGAGGAAGGCGTTCATCTTACAAAACAAAAACATTCTTTGGAAATTCTAATTAACAGTAATCACTGGCAAGTCAGGCACTTGACAAGTTTGATAGCTACGCATTGTAGTATTGAAGAACGCAATTTTGATTCGTACATTCCAGTAATTGAGGCAGCAGCTAATGATTCCCATTTTGGTGTGAGAGAATCTGCTCAAATGGCAATGAGGGAATTAATGCAGGCCTTTCCAGATGAAGTACTCCAATTATATGACAATAAGTGGATTAGTCATCCAGAAGCGAATGTAAGAAGGTGTGTGTCGGAATCGCTTCGACCAGTTTTAGTCGAAGGAAAGAACTGGCTTCGGGAAGAACCAGAAGAGGTAATCAAGAGATTAAAACGATTGAATCAAGATACTAGTCTTTATGTAAGAAAAAGCGTTGGAAATAACTTAGCAGATATTTCTAGACGATATCCTGACCTTGTATTATCAACTCTCAGGAAGTGGCTCTTGGAAAATGATTACGATAAAAAGACATTTTTCATTGCTCGCAAAGCATGTCGTCGTGTTATTAAAAGTCATCCTGATGAAGTGACAGAATTACTGAGGGGAGAATCTGTTATTAAATAAGTCGTTGGTGAGCCTTTGAGAACCTTACTTTTAATTTTAATTTTCTGACTTGATTGTATTAGAATTTGGCCTTCTTGAAAAAAAACCCAGGTGCAAGGTACCCATCACAAAAAACAGTTGAATACTTTGGACAGGCTTTACAGGTAGTAGAATCATTCCTATTTCGTTTCAATAATATAATATTACCAACAAAAATAACCGCAATTAGATCGATGATAATGATAACGTAATTACCTGTAAACAACGAAGATAAGATTGAAGCTCCTGTTGTCGGTAAGCTAAATCCAATAA
>CP070760.1:1150702-1152032 GCA_020348965.1 Candidatus Heimdallarchaeota archaeon
CCCAATTTACTTAATAACGGGAATTCATAAGCAGAGTCATGATGACCTGATAACAATACCAGTTTCCGAGGACTCTGGGTTGGTTTAATCTTACCAATAACGTGAAATGATGTTTTTTCGGGGAAGAGAAAGTCTACCACTTCATAAAGGAGGTTTTGCTGAACTACATAAATGCTTAAAGCAATAATTAGGAGTAGACTTGAGAGTAAAGGATCGATAAAAAAATATGCAGCCATTCCAGCAATGTAAAACAATCCTGTTATCCAAATGAAATCTAGAAATCCTTGGGGATGGCATTTGAATTCTTCCTGTTCTACCTCATCACAGAATTGCTTAAATTCCTCGTAGATAATATCCCCAGCCTTCTTTTCTCCTAGCGACCCAGCAAGACGAGGACCGACTTCATCACAAATTCTTTGAATGAATTCTATCATCTTTTGACCTGAGGGGTCTACTCGGGGGATTTCATTCGTTTCCAAAGTAATTCACCTAGATATAGTGACATTAAACCAATGTAGAAGCTATAATATTAAACAGATTTGTTACCGATAGCTTTCAGTTAAGAATGCAAGAACATTTCTGAAAAACTCTTCTGGAGACTCTAGCATTGGCCAATGACCACAATTTTTGATAATTGCGAGAATAGCATTTGGCATCTGATTATAAAGAATTTTTGATCCAATTGCAATGTGAGGCATCTCCTCTTCTCCAGTAACAATTAGTGTTGGGACCGTAATGTCACCTAGAAATTCTCTCACATCATAAGAATGTACATCTTTAGTGGAGTAATAGTTATGTGGTTCAGATGATACTACCATTTTCTCCAGAATTTCGTTGACTTGTGACGAGACCTTATTCCAATTAGAGAAGTGAATAATCGGAAGAAGAATTTTTAGAACAGCTCTTTCTTTTTCATCTTCAGTAAGGTCTTTATTTTCTTCTAGTTTTCTTAATGCAGATACTACTTCTTTATAGCCTTTTCTTTTCTTTAACCAATTTGGATAATCTCCGAGGAGAGTATGGGGTGTCGTGTCAAACAGCAATAATCTTTCAATATTCTCGGGATAATGAATTGAATATAAGAGAGCGATAAATCCCCCGTGACTGTGACCTGCAAGATCAATTTTTGGAATCTGAAGGTACCTCCTTAGGGCTTCAAGGTCCTCAACATATTCTTTCATGGCGTAAGCATGGGGATGGTCCACACGCTGGGAGTGCCCGATTCCTCGTGGCTCAAGGTACACCATAGTCCTAATTTTCTCTAGTGGTTTAAGAGTTTCAATATAAATAAGAGCATCTCCTCCCCACCCTGCTCCAGCTGGCTGAAAGA
>CP070760.1:1152132-1153445 GCA_020348965.1 Candidatus Heimdallarchaeota archaeon
ATATTCAAGCAAATAGAATGTCAAGCTAAGTGTGGTGCATGTGGGGTCATGGAACAGATCACTGAAGAGATAGAACCATAATTTTTTTTTTCTTTTTATTTCCTTAGAATTTCCTCATCGAAATGAGAGGAGAATTCTTTGAATTACACTCCGTAAGTAAATTCTTCTTGTTTGATGATTCTGAGTCAGATGAACGATTATCAATATTAGTTTTGTATTTTAACAGGCTTCTAAAATCATGTTTTCACTGACCTGAATAGACTTTCGTCTTCTGACCTTCTCTTTTTAAGTATCAATAAGAAATTACTTTGTACTTAGAGCTTCACTACAATCCATAACAATTGTTTAAAAATTTGTATATACACTTTAATAGTTAGAAATTAGAACGTTAGCAAAACGCCTTACGCTAAGTATCTGATATTCTGTTTAGTAAGAAGTGTTGTGAGGACAAAATTAAAGTGTGAGGATAAATGACAGAGTCAAACGAAGTGCTAGAAGAATTTAGAGAACTTTTTGATATTATTAAGCTGTGTTATCAATGTGGTACCTGTGCGGGCGGCTGTCCTGTCTTCAGACAATACACAAAGTTTAATCCACGGAGAATAATGGAAAAACTGCTCTTAGGTGAGTACAACGAACAGTTATTTGACGACCAACAGATTTGGTATTGTTCTATGTGTTATACCTGCAGTACTCGGTGTCCACAAGGGATTGATATCGGCCACGTCATTACCGAGATAAAAAATCTCGCTGTCAGGTTAAAAAACGCCCCTCCTGGAATTGTAGCAGAGATGGAGGCTATATTAGAAACTGGAACTACTGCAGCCATTTCTCAATCTATCTTAAAGAGGCGAGAGAAATTAGAACTACCTGAGTTACCCAAAGCTGATTTAGGCGAAATTCAGAAGCTTCTCGAGGTAACAGGAGTTGTTGAAAGTCTTAGTCTACTGAAGGAGGAGTCTAGTTAATGACAAAATTCGCATTTTTCGTTGGTTGTACAATTCCGTACAGGATTCCGTTTGTTGAGACCACTCTTCGTAAGACACTTCCTGAATTTGGGATAGAACTCATCGATTTACCATTCGCATGTTGCCCTGATCCTGGTGGTGCTCAGGGATTTGACAGTATTGCGTGGCACACCTTAGCAGCACGTAATCTATGTCTCGCAGAGGAACAGGAGCTTAACATAGTTACAGCATGCAGTGGGTGTTTCGAAACGCTAAAAGTAGTTAATACGCATTTGAAAACGGATTCGTCACTTAAAGAACAGGTAAATAAACATCTAACAGAAGTCAATCGTGAATTTAAAGGGA
>CP070760.1:1153545-1154854 GCA_020348965.1 Candidatus Heimdallarchaeota archaeon
ATTAAACATTCTCTACCAAATTTCTGAGAAAAGAATGAGCTTTTTAATTCTATCTGCTTTATATAATCAGTAATTGGTATTAGGGTCGTTAATACATGAGTACACTACCTAAAAATGCTAATTCCATATTTATCACCAGAATTAACCTATTAATTTCGAGGTGGTTCAATCTTTCTTTTCTTCAAGGTGATTAAGTTCCGACTAGACACCTTCCGAAGCCATACTGGCAAAAAGGTCACGGCAGAGCCGCGTTCGGTTCCCAAACGGGTGTATTTTTCAAATAAGTATCTAAATGGATGAGTTATGATACCTGGAATTTCTGGTTCTTTGACTCTGAATAGAAAACCAAGAGAGAACAGGATTAGTAATGTTCTTAGTAGAAAAACAAAGATAAGATTATCGAAGATTTCTACTATCATTCCTCCCCCTATTGATCCAATGAACATTGCTAGACCAGTTACAGAATTATAAGAGGCAATAAGTGGCATACGGTATTGAGGATGAACAAGATCTAGTAAGAATACGGCCAATGAGCCATTAAAGACACCCCACCCTATACCTAAAAAGATCCATGTAACAAAACACCATTCAAAACGGGGAACACCTATATAATAAGGAACTACAACACTAAAAGTGGCAAAAGAGACAAAAAAGAGTCCACATACTTGCGGAAGTTTTCGACCAAATCTATCTAGAATTCTTGTTTTAGTCATATAAAGATTGGCTAAAAACTGAGTGAGAGTTGAAATGCTGGTTAATAAAGCTGTAGCAAAAAATGATAGACCATAAGCTTCAATTGTTAAAATAACAAAAAATGGCGCCGCTAAATTAACTGCAAAATAGAAGAAACTTGCAAAAATACAGAATCTCCAAAAATTTGAGAATTTTTGAAGATAAGCCCTAATTCTATTAAAAAGATTCAAATGAGACGGAGATATTTGAACCACATGTTCCTGAATTAAATGAGAGGGATCAAGCACGTTATAGTGTCTGTAATCAGGAACGCTGGTATAGAATAACATAGAGGCAAAAAGGCTAAGCAAAATACTCCAGATAAATAATACGATAAAAATATCCCTAACTACCAAACTAAAAATTTCAGAGAAGAGACTAAATATTAATCCACCAATTAAAGTCCCTAAAAATGCTCCAAGTAGACCAATTCGGGTAAAATTACTGATTTTAGATGCTCTTTCTTGTAGAGGAATGTGTTCTGCGAGTAAAGAGACTTGAGCAGGAGGAGCAGCAGAATAAAAAAACCCTTGAACAAAACGTATTATTATTAACAATATCATTTGTCCTGTTTTAA
>CP070760.1:1154954-1156259 GCA_020348965.1 Candidatus Heimdallarchaeota archaeon
AATTATCGAAGACTCTTCCCTTAGCTTCATCATGTATTATCTCTATAGGTCCAACTAAGTTTTTCGATTCTTTTAACGCTTTTTTTGCGTGCATTGGCATAAAAAATCACCTCTCAATTAGATATTGCTCCTAATTTTTAAGTGTTTCTAACATCCTCTTGTGTTCGGTTTTCTCAGAGGTCTTTGGATTCCTTCCACTTCTTCTTTAACTCAACTTCAAGGTTCCACAAAAATCTACCGAATAAAAGGAACCTCGAAAGAGCTTTCTACAAAATCTTTGGAATCATTGATTTACCTTAGCAATAATCAGATCTCCGATATCGATCGCTGTTTCATGGAGTATTTTAAATAGATTTAATAATGACGATAATTGCCAGACAATTTCTTTCTCAAGCTTGGAAATGTCGTCTTGGATATTCTTCTGAGCGTTTCGGAGTTGAGATGTAATTTTACTTTTTAAACTCTCGGCGCCAAGAACATCTTGGTTAAAGAAGCAATCAAGGCTTTGACTTAATACTTCAGTTGTTGTTTCGCTGAGCGATCGTATCTTCTGAATTGTTTCTGAGGAAAGAGTTTCACTCATGTGGGGATTGTTGTTCACAATTCTAGCAAATTCAACAGAAGCATCTCCTAAATCCTCACTAAATGTTGCAACCATACGCCAATCTAAACAGACTGGTCCTTTTAAATACGATTCTTCTCTTTTGTCATCTACCATTATTTTCAGCATTCTAACGATTAGGAAATAAAGTCTATTAACTTCGACATCCCTGTTTATGACTTCTATTGCTAATTTACTGTCTTTGTTTAGAAACGCAGTAATAGAGTCTTTTTGCATCTGATTTGCAATTGAAAAACACCTTTCGACATACTTTCGGGGATTTTCTTCTTCCTCTCTGATAAGGAAATGAAGTTCGATACCTTCTTGAGTTTCTCCAAGAATTTCTAAACCAATAAGTTGACGACTAAGATCCTTAATTTTGCTTTTCTGAACAAGTGGTTCGAGTTCCCTCGATACAACGTTAATAATGTCGTTTCCTGATAGATAGGCTGCAAGGATGTCGCGGTTAACATGGTCAGATTCGACAATTCGTGCGACACGCTTTTGAGGAGTAATGGATGATTTCTGAGGGTAAATAATTATATCACCATTTGAAAGCTCTTTGATTATTACATTCGCTCCTTTATCAAGTTGATGCCGTTCAGCCCAATCCTTTGGAAGGGAGATGATTCGGGTATCACCTGCTCCAGTTACTTGAATTTTACGAATTTCCATTTTCATTTCCAGAATTAATTTTTTGAAAA
>CP070760.1:1156359-1157641 GCA_020348965.1 Candidatus Heimdallarchaeota archaeon
ATGATAAAAACAACAATCGTCGCAATCACTGAAAGAATAGACAAGGAAGGTAAATTAATGTTTAGGCTCTCATCTGGGCTATAGCGGAAAAATAAGGCACCAATTGCTGCAAAAGGACCTTTACTTCCGACCCAAGTAATAAAAGCTAGGACAATTCCTCTAGCTGAAGTGACAGGTTCGGCTTCTGATCCTTCCAAAATAGGTTGAGCTGCAAACAATCCTTGAAAGATTTGCAATCCAACCCCCCCTGCAATGAACAAAGAGATTCCTGATCCTAAACCCCAGCCCTTCTGAACCATCTCATCAAGAAGGATGATAACGATACCTGCAGTTAATAATTGGGCAATTATTGCTAATTGTTGAGTAACTTGAAGGTCAGGACCATATGTTCCACCGAGTAAGAAGGCACCCGCTTCAATGATGGTCATTAAGACTGACATGACCTTTTGCGCGCCTGTATACAGAGATCGCTCTTCTGGATCACCCATATTGACACTAATTATTTTTGAACCCACTAAGATCTGCATGATAAGTCCTGCAGTCACAATAGGCCCAATTCCAAGTTCTGCTAATGACCCCTGAGTTGAAGCAGTAATCGTCCGCATAAAGGCAAGAGGGTCAGCGGCATCTTCTCCTAGATTTGTCCCAATGATAGGAGTCGATGCCATAACAAAATAAATGACTAAAGCAGCAAAAGTCCATACCAGCTTCTCGTTAAAATGAACCTCACGAGTTGGTTTAACAACTTCTGGGGTTATTGACATAAACGGTCGAACAGCTTGGAGGAATCTAGATGTCATATGACAAACCTCGACTTTCAAATGAGCGTTATCTTATTTAGGAACCCAAGTCTAGGTTCTTAACTGATCAAGAGAGGATTACTGACTAGTTTTTCTGATGTACTTCTACTTTGATTTGGTTTTTTATATTAGTTGATGAATGGGACATTCTAATTAAGGGTCTCAGTCGAAAAAATGGTCATTTATCAGAAAATCCATGTTAATTTTAAAAAGATTGGATTCTTAGGTTATGAGAAAGACAAATAATGTATTAAAACGGATACAATATTCCAAAGGAGTAAATTTTTCAGATTCTGTCAAATCAATACAACAATTTCCTTTTGTTTTTGAAATATCTTTATAAAAAATACTTTAACTGTTACAGCGTAAAAAATCCTTGGAGTTTTTTCTCGTTTAGTTCATTGCACTAGATATGTCTCTGCATGAATTATAATTGGTTTCACACTAGTAAGATTTCTGCTTTTTTTTTGATGAAGCTTTTT
>CP070760.1:1157741-1159022 GCA_020348965.1 Candidatus Heimdallarchaeota archaeon
ATACTCATTACAAGAAGGAATTGTCCACAGTTCCATTTTTGAGTTACCAATTGAACTTGAAAAAGATCCATCAAGTTTTAATGAGGGTTGGAGAGCAGCGGAGTTCTCAGTTGGGACAATAGGGGTTTTATTTGCACCTGATGACCCTCAAATTGATAAAATACATCATCAGAGTGCTTCTTCTAGATTTCAGATAGAATACAAATTACCAGATTTAAATCCTCAAGAAACTTTTGAGACCTCTTGTATCTGGTATACCTTTGTTGATAATTGGCAAATGGTGCAAAAAGAATGGCAAGATAAATATCATTACTCGCCATCAAATGTGTATTCACCTTACTTGCCTTCACGGTCTAATAAACGATTTGGACTTATGAAGAAGCAAACTGGTGATAGTATATGTCAGGCATTATTGATGGACAGAGCTACTCACGAGGATATTGAGGTAGCCATTGATACGTTTAAAGAAACCACCCTCAAAGGAATAATAGAACTAGAGATCGAAAAATCTGAGGTCAATCCCAACAAAATCTTACTTCCAGAAATTAAAACCCAGCTATGGAGTGAGAAAGTTAATGTAACTTCTTCTACTAGCTCCAGAATTCTGAAAGGAAAATGCATTTTGGATGTGTTTACGAGGATATACACAGTTCCCATAGTTATTAGTTATTTTGATAGTACAAAACGAGTTCAAGTGAATAAGAAATCAAAAAATCAAAAAGAGTTTCTAGAAGTCAATAACGGATTTCTCACATTTCGTGGAAGTGCCGATTATCGAGGTCAAATTATCTATCTTGCCACAAATGATGAAAATGAGAATCTTCTGTTAACTTATTACCCTGAAATCAAACCATTTTTATGGTGGAATGTTTTTTATGGTGGAATAGGGGGAATAATTCGTGAAGAATATCAATGGGACGAAGTGGACTATAATAAATTGAAATTTTCTTCGTATGAGATTGTCAAAGGGCAATGGATAGGAATTGGTTTTAGGTCAGAAATCATCACGTACTCCTCTCAATTAAAAGGAATCCAAGTCGCAACGAATTTTTTAACCTTACCAGATTCACCGCTCATTCTCATACAAATGGAGGTAACTAATCATTCGGATGTTATCAGAAGATTTGCTTTTGAGATTAAGGGAACATTTACAACTTCCAATAGTGACATGGATCGGTATTACATGAAAACTCATGATGGTGAAATAGCTACATTTAAAATGCAAAATTATCAGGGCGCAGTTGAGTTAATAAGAGATCCAGATTCCAAATGGTGTGCGTA
>CP070760.1:1159122-1160403 GCA_020348965.1 Candidatus Heimdallarchaeota archaeon
CTACAGTTAACAACCTTGAATCCATTCCAAAATTTTCACGGATAGTATCACTACAGGAAATCCAAGAACTAGACTACAATTTGAATATTCCTCTCTACATCGACACAACAATTGAGGAGGATTCAATAGATATTTTTCAGGTTCTTTCAGAGATTTCTAAGTTGCTCAAATCGGAAAGAAACCACAAATATAAAGATTTAAGTCAAAAAATCAAGATAGAATTGGAAAACTATGTGGAAGGATCAGATACTACATTCTCTGCTACATGGAAAACGATTAATTTGGGGGAGTGTACAATCTTGGAAACAGGAAAACGAGCGAAGGGGGGAGCTTTGAAAGAAGGGATAGTGGCTAGTATTGGAGGAGAGCACATTAATGACTCAGGACAAGTTGTCTGGGATAATATCAAATACATTCCAGAGGAATTCTATGATAAATCTCTAAAACAAGGGAAGGTACGGTTGAATGATATCCTAGTAGTGAAAGATGGTGCAACAACGGGTAAGGTGGCTTTGGTAAGGAAATTAGAATACTCTAAAGTAGCAATAAACGAGCACGTGTTTATTGTTCGTAGTAAAGATGAGACTATTCTTGATCCTCTTTTCTTGTTTAATCTCTTATTCTCCTCAATATGTCAAACACAAATAAAGAAGAGATTCCATGGGATCGTAGGTGGAATAAATCGGTCCGATTTTCAAACAATTCGGATTCCTCTCCCTCCTATTTCTATCCAAAAAGAAATTGTCAGAATTTTATCAGAGGTTGATCAGAGTATTGACATTACTCAACGTATTTATGAAGAGACCACTCGTTTAAGGAAAGGTTTGATGGAGCATTTATTAAGCGGACGACTTAGAAAAGTAAGGGATTAGATGTTTAAGGAAGATACACCCACTCAGTTTGTCCTTTCAAATGGTATTCTATGGGCGTATTTGGACGTGGAAATGGTCCATCTATTTTCACTGGGGGATTGGTTACTTAGCTATCAGGTTCCATCAGAACTCTCCTTGCAGAATCAACCAAACGTTATAGATCGTGGTAACTCGGCTGTTTTCAAATATGCAAACGAATTGATGAGGACAATCTCACTCATAAAGAACATCTTGAAAGATACAAGTTCTTTGTCTCATCTGTATAAAACCAAAGTTATTTTTCAAAACAGTCTCCACTTTCGGGGATGGAATGGCTTACCATCCATTAAAAATCGCATTATCTCACTGGGAAATAATGAATATATACGAAAGGGTTACCCAAGAATTAAGATAACAAAAAATGAAAATT
>CP070760.1:1160503-1161779 GCA_020348965.1 Candidatus Heimdallarchaeota archaeon
CACAACAACGACCACTACAATTTCAACCACGACAAAGGCAGCACCAAGCTGGAGCCTTCTGTTAGGAGTGCTATCCTTAATTGCGTTGGGCTCAATAAAACAATGGAAAAAACTCCCATAACTTCCCTTCTTTTTTCGGAATTCACCCACAAGTGTGAGTAAATTAGTCTTTCTCCTCAATGCCCAGGAGTCTTAAATCTAACAGTTGGTTAACAACACATCGACGAACGAATTCAGATGCATTGTCCGCTATTCCTAGCTCGATAGCTTTCCTAATAGAATCATAGAGAGGATCCGAAACCCGTAAAAGGATTGTTTTAGCCTTTTCTTTCCGTTTAATGTGAAAATCCTCTTCCTGAGCGGATTTATCAGAATTTTGAGATCGAGACATGAATAAAACCTTTTTTCAAATAAATTACATTTGTGAGTATACTTTGTTTAGATACCTTTATATACTTTTCGTTATCAAATGTATATCAAGAGAATCCCTAATGTGAACTATATGGAAAATAATAGCTTAATTGATTTTGGAAAAATTACTGCTCTCATGACTGGGTCTACGATTTTAGGCATTTTTCTTGGATCTCGAACTGGTGGCACCTATACTTTTGAAGTGGGAGCTAATTTAATGCTTGTACTGATTGTGTTCTTGGTTCTTGCTTCGAGTTTGACAATTGCAAATTTTTGGTTAAGTTCTGGGTCTCAAAAATGACTGTTAAATCCAAGAAACCTCTTATCGTACCAATCACTATGACTGTATTTATTTCCTCCATTGCACTTCTTGTGTTTTTTACAGCTCAACAAATTCAAGTTGAACTTCCTCCACACCCTGAAATTCACCCAAATCTTTCTCGGAATGGTTCGAGTTACAGTGGTTTTATTGACGTGGTTCTTCCTTTCAATATCAGCAATCGGTCTCCCGTTTCTTTGAATAATGTCAAGATTTATGCCTCTATGTCAGTAATTAGCGTTGAAAATTTTGGGTTGTTTCCTGACACAACTATTGCGAATATTTCAGAAGAAATCCAAACAATCACTCCTCATAGCTTCACACAAATTGAGCTCCGCATAAACATTTCTTCTTGGATTCCTATTCTTGCAGTTGTTAATGCCTACCTGGTCTTAGATATTGATATTAGCTTAAATTATCAAATAGGCCCCCTAGTCATTCCTTTTCATCTCGTTGGCCGTCTGCAAGATAGTTGGATCGCTCCCTTCTCTTTTTAGTTGAAATTCTTTGGCATTTCGTGAAGTGTTAGTATCTCAAATGGTCTTG
>CP070760.1:1161879-1163152 GCA_020348965.1 Candidatus Heimdallarchaeota archaeon
TAAAATTCTTTGGCAATTCGTGAAGTATTAGTATCTCAAATGGTCTTGGTTCACTATTGTAACTTTGGTCTTGGCCACACAAATCCTTTGAGGTGGCAATTTCGACCAACCGTTTTTTCGTTAATTGAATAGCATTTTCTGAAGAATCCACACCAATCCAACATCTGTTCAATTTTTCAGCAACAGATAAAGTCGTTCCAGACCCACAGAAAAAATCGGCAACTAGGTCACCTTCGTTCGATGACATTGTAATGATCCTTTCTAATAAACCCTCTGGCTTTTGGGTGGGATATCCTAGTCGTTCTTTGTCATTGGAAGCAAGAGCGGGGATATCAAGCCACAAATTTCCAATTTTTCGTCCTAGATATTCATCCGCGTACCGTTTGTAGCGGGGTCTCCCTTTTTTCGTCCAAAATATCAGATGAGGATTTTTTGCTAGTCGCTTGTCAAACGTTTCTTGAGTCCAACGCCACCCTACATTAGTTGTGACAGTTCGCCCATCAATAACTCTGGTTTCTCCAATGCTATAGGCATTTGAACTTTGTTCCAGTTTCTCATGAGTAAAGCGCCGTCCAGTCTCTTCTTCAATAAAAGCGAATTTTTGTTCTGTTTCCTCTTTCGTCAGAGTTTGATATTGCTGGTGGTAGACATAATCAGATGATTTACTATACCAAAGGATAATGTCAGTCATGACATCCATGGTAGAAGATAAATGGTGGCCTGGTGTCCGTTGCCAGACGATTTCTCCCCGAAAATTCTCCAAACCAAAGATTTCATCCATTATAACCTTGATGTAGTGCCCTGCATGCCAGTCTAGGTGTACAAAAATCGATCCATTCGTTGATAATAATTCTCGCATTAATAATAAGCGTTCAAACATGAATGTTAGGTAAGAGTCAAGCCCACTTCTTCCCCAGGAGTCCTTGAAAGTTATTTCTTCCCTACTCTCTTTCTTTCTATCAATTTGAATGTTACTCTTAAGAATAGAACCTGAAGCAAATGGGGGGTCAACATAGATCGTATTAATTTTTCCTTCAAAATCCTCAAGGAGAGTCACCATAACTAGTTTATTTTCTGCAAAAATCAGCTTATTTGTCCATATTCCTGGAGTATTTTGATTATTAATTGACTCAAGATTCTTTAAAGGATGAGACTTTTTAAACGCCTGTTTTACATCTTGGCTGTCACTTTTCCCTCGCCAAACGAGTTGACACTTAATCTTCTCAGTCATAATCAAACTGTCACCACAGTCAGATTGCAAGACATTATTCTA
>CP070760.1:1163252-1164525 GCA_020348965.1 Candidatus Heimdallarchaeota archaeon
ATCCACTAGGGGCTGTTTCTGCCATTGAAAAACTCAACGACTTGTTAGATGTTGAAATTAAGACAGAAGAGCTAGTCAGAAACGCGCGTGCTATTGAGGAAGAGATAAAAAGGCAATTGGCTCCCATGGAAGAAACAGATAGAGAAAAAGTAACCTCACGCCGTATATACACTTAAAAAAATGCAAGTATAATACTATTACATATATTTCTCCCTAAATATCATCCAAAAGACTTTGTTATTATAGGACCAAAAGAAAGGAGGATCTATCGCGTCTATTTTCCAAATCGTCTTTGACGTGATTGATAGGTTCGAACAGCTCGCCATAAATCAATTTTGCGAAAACCAGGGAAATACACATCTGCAAAGTAAAGTTCGCTATAAGCTGATTGCCAAGTCAAAAATCCAGACAATCGTTCCTCCCCAGAGGTTCGTATGATGAGATCAGGGTCGGGAATCCCATTAGTGTATAGATGACGTTCAACTACTACTTCATTTATGTCATCAACGCTCATCTCACCATTTTCAATCTTTTTAGCTATGGATTTTATGGCATCAATCATCTCAGCACGACCTCCATACCCCACAGCGATGATTAAATTTGGACCCTCATTATCATACTGAGTACTCTCTTCAGCCTCCTTTATTGCATCTTGAACATTCCGAGGGAGAAGATGAGTTCGGCCAATAACCTTAATTTTTACCTTACGTTTTTTAATTTCAGGATGGTTTACAATTTCACGGAAGCTCTTTTCAAAGAGTTGCATTAACTCTTTAACTTCCTGATCATCTCGTTCGAAATTTTCGGTTGAGAAAGCATATAATGTAACATATTCAATTTGTAAGTCGTAAAACCAGCGTAAAATTTCTTTCAGTTTTTTTCTTCCTAAATGATGACCATAAGTGCTTGGAAGTCTCTTAGATCTAGCATATCGTCGATTTCCATCCATGATTAATGCAACATGCTGAGGGTGAACTCCTTTATTAATACCTTCTTTGATCTGTGACCACAATCTTCTCTCATAGAGACGGTAAAGTATCGAATCAAATATCAATTTTAGTGGCCAACCCACGATAAGCTACAATAGTCATCTAAGACTTTTGAAAAAGAGATTATAAAGAACTATGATTTAAACCTTTGCTAATTAATCTGCTTTTAATTTCCACTTCATTGATGTTTATGACTTATATTTTCAGGAGTCTACAAAGAAACAGCAAATATTTGATTTTCTGAACAGGACTTTATGAAAATGAATGAACCTTTATGCGGGGGG
>CP070760.1:1164625-1165884 GCA_020348965.1 Candidatus Heimdallarchaeota archaeon
ATACACCTGTTCAACAAAATTCCATGAATTTTCGTGTTCAGGATAACGGTATGTGAGTATATAGTTTGGTGGTAAGTCGAGGAGTTCTCCGGAAAGCTCTCTCAATGCTTCTATTGGATTATTGAAATAATCAACTCTGATTTCGATGAATCTTAAGAAGTGGTATCTTTCCATGATTGTTAACGCTTCATCAACGGTCTTAACGGCAACAACGCCACAAATATTGTTATATTTCTTGGATGAACTCATCGATTTCCGTCCCAAAGTGCCTGGATTTACCTGAAGGAAAATATGCTAAAACCTCATCACCAGGTTTTAGCTGGTCAACAGTTATATACCCCCGTTCAGTTCTAGCTCCAAATCTTATTGTTTCAGCTAGCTGCACAATGATGCTGATTGATTCTTTATCCGCTGCCGTTACAGCTGTAACTTGAACCATTGGACGCTGTTCAATTTTGTTACGGCCAAGTGGTACACAACGCCCAAGTCCTTTGTTATTGACAACAAAAACTTCAGATCCCGATTTTAATTCTGATAAATAGAAAGTTTTAGTGGGTGTGAAAAGGTAACAGTGGACGGCGCCCGCATTGACCCTGAAAGGTCTAGGAGAAATCTGATCTGTAAGAACATTTTCTGCTCTAATTAGAAAAAATCCACTGGCAAAATTCCCAATTAACATCCCTTCTGTATCGTCTAAAAGAACTGCAGTATCTAAACAACAACGGTCACCAGAGCCCACTGACTTGATTTCAACAATTTTTACTTCAGTTAACGATAAACGTGTAACAGTTAATTTTAACCTGACCTTATCTAATTCAGCATAGTCTAGTGCTTTCTCATCAATAATTACACCATCGACACCTTTCTCAAGGATTTCAAAATGTAAATTAAGTTTTCCAAGGGAGTGAACTCTGGAATAAATCTTACAGGGAGTATTTGTCGCCCATGCTATTATGTTTTCCAATGGAATAATTTCCCATTCATTTTTTGAAAGATCAAGACAAATCCTGGCTGATGATTCAAACAAAGAGCGTAACTCAGGCTCAGAATCAGCCGAAATTTGGTGGACAGATTTAAAATCAGTGATTTTCAGAAAGGTGATAGGTGAGGTTTCAGAATCAAGAATTATGGTCGATGAATCTATTTCACGAGAGAGAATGAAATCATTTATACCGTGGGCTAGTGCTTCTTTGATTTTTGATTTAATTATTGACAGATCTGTGTTAGTGCTTAAATCTAATATGATTTGTTTCGATTTT
>CP070760.1:1165984-1167242 GCA_020348965.1 Candidatus Heimdallarchaeota archaeon
CTTCCATCAACCAAATTATAAGACTCGATAAAATACCTATAATGACTACTTTTTTATTCTTCAGAAGGTGAGAGACTTCAATGGATACTTTTTGAGCAGTTTCTTCCTCCTCGGGAATGATTTTTTTCTGAATTAAGCCTGAAAGATAATTCAAGATTAGAACAATAATATAAGTGGTTTCCTCTCTACTAAGAAAAAATAACAATAGTACAAATCCCAAAATGATAACTAAACTGAATATTAAATTACCTGCGATTTCAGTAGTGCTGAGTAGTGTATCCATACCTTGAAACATTGCACTGGTAATAATCAGAGACCCCATAATTATTACATCAAAAGTTCTTTCTAAAACAACTGTTGCAAAGGAAGACAATAGGGAATAATTAAATTTCTTCGAAAGCTCGTAAGGACGGTATAACTCTCCCGTTCGTAAAGGAAAAACGTTATTTAACGCAAAAGAGAAGGTAATAAGTGTATAAATGTCCCAATAACTAACTTTTTTATATTGATTGGTTAAAGAGTCAAGAAAAAGTCTCCAACGGAAGCTACGTACAATTAGAGATAAGTAATAGACAAATAATGCTAGGAGGAGAAATATAATATCAGCATCGAGAATGGATGAAATAATATCATCAATTCCTAGAAAAACAATGTAGGCAAACAAGACCGAAAATAAGACTAACATAATAAATAGACTTTTCCAACTATATCTCAGTTGAAAATCTTCAGAATTGGTGTTCAAGAGCTTATCCTGCCCAAATAATGCTAACCTACCCATTGATCATCATGGCCGAGTTCTCTTGCCGATTTATCGGTAAGACCTGCAATCTTCCTTGCACAATTTAATCCATGGAGTAAGACCATATCCATGTTTAAGTATTGAAAGGTTCCTGTTCTTCCAATAAGTTCTAGATTCTTAATACGGGACAGAAACGAAAAGATCACGGTCAAATTCTCCTGAAAGTAAATATCAAGTATGGGATATGCAAACCTCGTCCTTTCAACAAAATTTTCAATGATTTCATCCTCTGTAAAGAAGCCTAAATCCATTAATTGGCCTTTAACTTGGTTACTTAAAACTTCGTTTGTCATTTTCCATTTTTCATCATCTTTGGTACATGGAATCTCTGCTGCGAGAGATGTTTTTCCTTCAGGACACATACCTTTCCCATATTTAGAGGGTTCACTGATTCTTACAAACAAGTGTTGATCTTCTGGAAAATAGATCCAGCTATCCTGAATTGCTGCAGGTTTATCA
>CP070760.1:1167342-1168572 GCA_020348965.1 Candidatus Heimdallarchaeota archaeon
AGAATTTGTGATTCAGGAAGATGTGTTAGATCGAGATGAACATATCCATTCTCTTTCGTTCCATATCCTCTTCCTTCAAGCACTTCTTGATAGATTGACCTTGAAACAATGTCCCGAGGAGCAAGCTCCATTTTTTCGGCAGCGTATTTTTCCATGAAACGCTCTCCCTTGTTATTTCGGAGGTAACCACCTTCTCCTCGTGCTGCTTCGGAAATTAAGACGTTATTCCCGTATAACGTCGTCGGGTGAAACTGGATGAACTCCATGTCTTTCAGAGCGACACCTGCCCAATACGCGACCGCCATACCAAATCCTGTGCAGTTTAGAGCATTTGAAGTAGCTCCGTATATCTGTCCTGCACCACCAATGGCAAAGATCGTGGCGTCACATTCCCACATCTCAAGGTCGCCATTTCTAAAGTTATAAACAATGAGTCCCCTAACCTTTTTATCTCTAACCACGAGTCGGACAACAAGACGATCCTCATACACAGGTACGCCCAGTTTTACTGATCTTTCCCATGCAACGTGGAGTATAGAGTGCCCTGTACGATCAGCTGCAAAGCATGTTCTTGGATAACCAGCCCCACCAAAAGGCCTTTGGCCAATTCTACCATCCTCAAATCGTGAAAAAGGACAACCCCAGTGTTCTAACTCATAAATGGTTTCTTTGGCTAGTTCAATCATCTTGATTACTGCAGGTTGGTCAGCTAAATAATCAGAGCCTTTAACCGTGTCAAACGCGTGTCTCTCAACAGAATCATCCTTTGATTCAGGATGATTGCCTAATGGCGCATTAATTCCACCTTGAGCTGCGACTGAATGACTCCTCACAGGTTGACAAATTGAGATGACTGCCACATCTGCGCCACTTTCTTTAGCTGCTACGGCTGCGCGCATACCAGCTAGTCCTGATCCGACAACTAAGATACTATGTCTCTTGATTTGCATCCATTTAACCTCCTAAGTAATGTATCCTCCAATGACAATTCCAGGAAGAGCTGCTATCAACAATAAGCCTAATACCCATGTAACAACTCCTAGTACCAAAAATATCCAAAAGATTGTCTTTTGACGACGGATTCCGATTCCAAGGTCAAATAAGATAACTCTTATCCCATTAGCACCATGATATATGCCGAGGGCCATTACTCCAGCATCAATGAAAAACCCAAATGACAACATGTGATTTAACAAATCAGTTCCAGTGTCAAAAAGATTTTGATTCATT
>CP070760.1:1168672-1169894 GCA_020348965.1 Candidatus Heimdallarchaeota archaeon
TTGTAAGAACTGTGGTTCAGAACTTCTCTTAATGGAGGAATTTCGCCCTTTTCACACTGAAGAACATCCAGATGTGTTTAATCATGAGGAGAGAGATTCCAAAAGAATTTCTTTTAATATTGAGAAGTCAGGTTCTACTGAGGAAATCTATAGATTCTCTTATCTCGATGATCGTGATCTCATCATGGCACGAAGATCTACTCTTAATCGTGTAGGAATTTACATCTTTTTCTTAATTGCATTCCTTGTGATCGCATTCTGGGGTATAAATTATGTTTTTATTTACTCCCCTGACTTTGGGGAAGCATTTATTAGTTACCTCATCAGTGGTATAATTCAGCTTCTTCTTGCTCTCGTTTTAATGGCAATTATTAATACTTATTTGGGTTTACGACGTATCACTGTTTATGATGAAAATGAATTACCTATTGGAAGAATTAGGGGTAATCTTTTCTTTACAAGATGGCGTGTCTTTGAATTGACAAATGCAAACAATGCGAGTGCAACATTTCGATTTGCACTCTTTCGTCCTAAGGGGGAAATGAAGACTTCCTCCAGATCTTTCCTATTGTCCGTATCTGGGGAAATTGTTTTTTTGAAGGATGAACATGGGGAGCTATTTTTCTCTGTTCACTCCCTAGATTCTATCTATATCCGAAGAAAATTTAGAATTGATTCAAATGGTCAGCTAAATCCATTACTCATCTGTTTAGCTTCAATCTGTATTATCGAACGGATGTTTCGACCTAAAACTGAACCAGACTAATACATAAAGTAATTTTAAGAGGGTTCTTCGCTGATTTTGATGATGAGTTTCCCCTTATTAGATCCATCAAATAGCATGTTAATAGCTGTAGGAGCGTTTTCTAACCCGTCAACTATGTGTTCCCTATATTTCAATTTCCCATCGTTATACCAATTCATTAGATCCATTAAAGCCTCTATCATTCGATCAAAATAATCTGTTACAATGAATCCTTGGACGAGAACACGTTTTGTAATAATTTGAACAAAATTATATGGACCTGGAAAAGGTTCTGTGGCATTGTATTTCGAAATCATACCACACATAACTATCCTAGCATGCAAATTTACTAGACCAAGAGCGATATCTAAGATCTCCCCCCCAACGTTATCGAAGAAGACATCAATTCCATTTGGACACAGCTCCTTTAGTCGTTCTTGGACAGATTCTGTTTTGTAATTAATGGCAGCGTCAAAT
>CP070760.1:1169994-1171215 GCA_020348965.1 Candidatus Heimdallarchaeota archaeon
CCACAACCACCACCACAACCACCACCACAACCACCACCACAACCACCACCACCAAAACCACCACCGAAGAGCCCACAACTACAAAACCTACCACAACCACCACAACCACAACTACAACCACTACAGAAGAAGATGTACCTTCAGTTTCTCCTGGGTTTGGACTATTAATCACTCTCACCATGGCCAGTGGTCTTGCCATAATGTATCAAAGAAAAAGAAATTGAATTACCAAACGATCTCTCTCTCCTTCTCCTCTTTTTCTTTCTGTCTGAGTTCTGAACATTTTTTTTTATTATTTTGAGAGAATATTTCTATCTAACAACTTGATTCTCGGAGAATGATCAAAGTTTCATCTTCATCTTTCACTCTTTCAATAATTCCTTCATTTTCTAAATGTTCAAGTGCTTTGAAGAAGTATAAATTGGCCAATTTTGTCTTCTTCTTTAACTCTAAGAGGGGGAGACTATGATCAGTGCTTAGTAAAAGAGCTGTCTTGATTGCCTTTAGATTTTCATTAATCAAAATAATATTCAATGATTATACACGAATCCTGAGATAAAAAAATGGTTTTTCGTCTTCCTACAGTATTTGTAGTATTTTTGATTTATCTATGGTTGCGACCCCGATGCATTTATCTGCCGCTCCATAATAAACTAGGAATTTGTTTTCTTTTTCTACTACTCCACATGTGAAACAGACGTTTGGGACATCACCCACTTTTTCATATTCTTCTTCAGGTCTCAGAATAGGATCTTCAATCCGACTAATGATCACACTAGGGTCTTTTAAGTCCAGTAACATCACACCCAAGCTATAGTTGAGATCTTTATCAACTCCATGGTAAAATTCTAACCATCCTTGATCAGTTAGGATTGGGGGTGCTCCTGCTCCGACTTTAAAATCCTGCCATGAATTTTCTATTGGCGCAAAAAGCCGCTTATGATCAGTCCAGTCCAATAGGTTTTCAGAGTATGCAATCCACATATCAGGTTCTGGTGCGCGATGTATGAGGGCATATCGATCATTTATTTTCTCAGGAAAAAGGACTCCATCTTTATTTCGGTGTTCATTGATAATGGTCCCATGTCGTTTGAATGTCTTGAAATCAGTTGTTGAGGCAATACCAATATGGTAATCGACATCTCCTTTGGGAATGGGGGTGCGAACAGCAGTATAGGTAATATAATACCTTCCTTCCAGAAGAGTTATTCGTGGATCCTC
>CP070760.1:1171315-1172535 GCA_020348965.1 Candidatus Heimdallarchaeota archaeon
GCAATTAAATGGGTAGATGAATATCTTTACTATTATACAAACTATGGGGTCAAACAAGTGCTTAACATCAATTTGGGTACAATTCTCCTGGGTTATTTTCTTCATAAAATGGGTATTAACAACGAATTCAAGATTTCCGTATTTGTTGGGAATGATAATCCATACTCGTGTTTCTGGACTCTTCTGGCCGCCAAATTATTCGCCCGAGATGATGGTAGTAGTCCTTTGATTGGATTTAACTTGTCAAATTCGGTTAATAATGAGACTCTTGAGTTAAGTGCATATATTCGGAACAGTTTTAACTTTGAAAAGGTCGTTCGACTAGAACATCACATAATAGAGACATGGAAAAGCATTGTAAGACAACCATATGATCGTCGGCAAGAATTAGTGGAATTAGCACCAAAAGTGAGAAATATTAGTGCAAAACACGAAGGTGGAAATCCCGAGATTGATGGAACTAGAGACCATCCTTCAGATATTTTAGACTATTTCCGTTCTAAAGAAGACATTATTGATGCAAATGACTGGGATGCCCTACTTTTGAATTATATGGATCGTCATGATGCAGTTAATACTACAGCACGAGTTCTTACTGAGAATGGGATTTCTATTATTGCCGCTCGCAACCTTCATCATCGTTGAGTGAGAAAGATGCTCGACTTTGAGGGCTTACGAACTGGGGCGGGAATTTTTGATGTTTTATCTAGAGCAAAAGCGCTCGAGCGTCAAGGAAAACAGATTTTGCATTTTGAAATTGGCCAACCCGATTTTCCTACTCCGGAAATTGTGAAAAAAGCAGCAAAAGATGCTTTGGATGAGAATTTCACTGGTTATGTCCCAGCTCATGGGATTCAGGAGTTGAAAGAGGCAATTCAAAATGAAATAGACGCTACCCGAGGGTTCCGTCCCTCCCTCGATCAGATACTCATCGTGCCTGGGGGGAATACCGCTATCTACTATATGCTTCGTGCGTCGACAGATGATCCTCCCAATGAAGAAATAATTCATCCTGATCCAGGTTTTCCCACCTATCGTGCTGTTGTTAATTATCTCAAAGCTGGAAACATCTCGATTCCTCTGAGAGAGGAGAATGAGTTTCGATTAAATCCCAGTGATGTCGAAGCAAATATAACATCAAAAACAAAAGCCATTGTAATAAATAGTCCGCAAAATCCTACTGGTTCGGTAATGAAGAAAAAGGAAATTGCTCAAATTGC
>CP070760.1:1172635-1173853 GCA_020348965.1 Candidatus Heimdallarchaeota archaeon
TTTCCCTTTTTCATGTTTTTAGTAATTAGAGAGGATTATAAGTTAATTTATTCAAAGAATCACTGTGTTTAATAAAAGAGTTGTGATCATGGTAAGATTGACAATTGAAATGACTTTGAATTCTTCAATTAAATCAGCAAGCATCTTCGCCTAATACGAGTCCTAGCATAATTTACAATCCAAAAAATAACCCCTAATGAAGGGAGGCTCTTCTATGAGCTCAAAATCGAGAGATCTTTTGCCTTAAAAATCCTCTTGCCCCCAAAAAATATTAAAAGATAACAGTCAAAAAAAGGGAAAGAATTTGTGGAAATTTAATACTCACAAATTTGCTTTACCAGCTTCTACGTCTTCCTGAATCTCGTCTTCTGTTGTCGTAGCTGCTGCCTCTGCTGCCGTAACCACCAGAAGACCTGTCACTACTATAGGAACGTCGACGAGGATCTTCGACATGTTCGCTGGATCGATTATTTTCTTGATTAAGTTGATCAAAAACAGTGGAATCCTCAGTTATTGTACCGAATTTCCCTTTCGACAAGCGAATAGAATTCCGAAAGACATTTGCAAAACCGTTTGATAACTTGTAAACTTTTTCGTCTTCAATGTTATCAATATCTTCATTCCATAGAGTCAGAATGATAGACCCTGTCTCATCGGCTACTGTGAGATCGCACACTCGATGCGTTTCACCAGATCTACTATTGATTTCCCGTTCTTCTTCTCTCTCTATTACCTTAAAGACTGTGTTTAAGCGTTTTTCAAGAGGTTTAACATCTTCAATTTTGACATCATGTGTCTCTTCTGATTCAAAACTATATGACATTTTTTTACACTTCAATTTTACAACGAATAGACTTAAATCAATTAAAAAAGCAAAAAAAGTCTCTGGTTCCAATTTTTATCTATTAAATTTAAAAGACATTAAATAGTTCCATTCGTCTTGTATTTTACTTTTAAAACAGCGATTTGAGTTCTGTGGGACGATTTTTTTCACTCTTTAAAAACTTGCTCTTTCTGTTTTCAATTACGTTTCCAATTTGACTAATAATGTAAGTTATTCCTTTTTCTTTCTTATTTTTAATACAATCAGAGAAATTAGAACAAAGAGAAATCCAAGTGAAGACGCTTGGTTAGTCTCTGTTGATGAAAAACTGGTACTAGAAGTCGTTTCTGCTGTTGAAGTTGTACATAAGGAAGTAGTCGTAGTAATACTTGTTG
>CP070760.1:1173953-1175157 GCA_020348965.1 Candidatus Heimdallarchaeota archaeon
GAACTCGAACGCAATAAAGACTTCATCATGGAAAATCTTAACCAAGAAGAACAAAAATTTACGAAAGCATTGCGACGGGGTCTCAGGAAATTCAATCAAATTCTAAAAGAGAAAGGGACAATAACTGGAGAGGATGCCTTTTTATTATTCACCTCCTTTGGGTTTCCACTTGAAATTACAACAGAGTTAGCATCCGAGAAAGGTATGACCATAAATATTGAAGATTTTAAGAGAGAATTTGAACATCATCGGAACCTTTCAAGAAAAGCAACAGCGGGAACATTTCAAAGTGGATTAGCAGATCATACAGAGAGAACAACACGATTACATACTGCAACTCATTTACTCCAACAAGCCCTTCGTGAGGTTCTTGGTGACCATGTCCAACAAAAGGGAAGTAATATTACTCCAAAGCGAACAAGATTTGATTTTAGTCATTCCAAAAAACTTTCCAAAGAGGAACTCCAAAAGGTGGAAGAAATTGTGAAACAGAAGATAACGGAGGGACTCTCTGTTAACAAAGAAATCATGACACCTCAAGAGGCACACGAACAGGGAGCACTAGGTTTCTTTGAAGATAGATACCAAAGTAAGGTCTCTGTGTATTCTGTAGGTTCATTCTCCAAAGAGATATGCACGGGCCCTCATGTCAAGAATACTGAAGAAATCGGTCGCTTTAAGCTTCAAAAGCAAAAGAATATTGGTGTTGGAATTATGCGAATTTGGGCGACTATCGAATAAATGGAAGCCAACTCCTAATGATCCTTAAAAAAAGTTCCATTATTCTTCGTAGATTTTTCGGAAGCGAAATTCTCCATTAGGGGTAAGATTGACAACACAATTGTTTGGTATCTCTTGGAAATCCCATTTAGAAGATTTATGATAATCTCTAAAATAGTCTGTAACTGTCGAGGAACAAATTGACGAAAAATTATCCCGTTGTCCAGTGAATAGTCCATAGTAGGGCATGAATCGTAAAGAGTTATCACTTAATGCGGAGCAAGCAAGTAATTGCGGCTTCCCATTAAAGACCTCCAATAAGATTAACTGCATTTGATAATTTTTATCCCTTTCTCGATGGATATTTATGATTTCCTTTATTATCTGAACCCATGAATCCATTCTAAAATGTTTAAGGGGATTTCCCCCATTCCTTAACCTCTGCCTGATAAACCAACTTAAGACCTGAGTATCAGAAAATTCG
>CP070760.1:1175257-1176455 GCA_020348965.1 Candidatus Heimdallarchaeota archaeon
CGATACCTCACTTTTCACCCCGATATTTGTTGTTAGCAGATCTAGCGGTTGGGCTGCACATATTCTAGAACAACGTTCTGATAATAAATTAATTAGGCCTACTGCGGCTTATAATGGTCCAGAAGAGCGAAAATATGTTCCAATTCATCTAAGAGGATGATTTTATGAAAATTGAAACTGATAATGAATTGATTGAAATAGCAAAATATGTGCTAGAGTATATTCCTGATTCTGTAGAGGCATATAACACGGCACGCCTATGTTTAATGGATAGTATTGGCGATGCAGTCTTAGCATTACGATTTCCTGAATGTACCAAAATGTTAGGACCCGTAGTTCCAGGAACAGTTGTTCCACATGGTTCCAGAGTTCCTGGAACCTCGTATGAATTAGACCCAATTACAGCAGCATTCAATATTGGTGTGTTAATTCGCTGGTTAGACTACAATGATACATGGTTAGCAGCGGAATGGGGACACCCAAGTGATAATTTAGGGGCTATTTTAGGTTTAGCAGATTTTATATCACGGAAAAACATCGGTAATGGATTAGAACCGCTTACCATGCGAGAAGTGTTTACCTGGATGATCAAGGCTTATGAGATTCAGGGAGTAATGGCACTTGAAAACAGCTTCAATCAACGTGGTATCGATCATGTTATACTGGTTAAACTTGCTAGTGCTGCTGTTGCAGCTGGATTGCTAGGGTGTAATGAAACCCAAATCATTAACACTATATCTCAGGTCTGGGTTGATGCTGGCCCATTGAGAACCTATCGCCATGCCCCCAATACAGGATCCAGGAAAAGTTGGGCAGCAGGAGACGCTACTAGTAGGGGTGTATTTCTAGCTCTTCAATCGTTTCGTGGAGAAATGGGTTATAAAACCTGCTTGACGGCCCCAACATGGGGTTTTTATGACCGTATTTGGGATGGAAAACGATTCGAGTTTCAACGGCCATATGGTAGCTACGTGATGGAAAACGTGTTATTCAAGATATCTTATCCAGCAGAATTTCATGGGCAAACTGCCGTTGAGGCATGTATAAAACTACACTCAAGCGTTGTACAGCGATTGGAGGAAATCGAACGAGTAGAAATCGTCACACACGAAGCAGCAGTACGAATAATCGACAAAAAAGGACCCCTATACAATCCTGCTGATCGTGATCACTGTTTACAATATATGTCCGCAATCGG
>CP070760.1:1176555-1177735 GCA_020348965.1 Candidatus Heimdallarchaeota archaeon
AAATGATTACTATATCCTTTGAGTTGTCCGGCGCCTTGTGCTTTGATTAGGTTTGCATCAAGGAAGGATAATTTAATTACTGAACCTTCAAGGACAAAAAATACAGCAGAACATCCAAAACCCACTATTCCTTGAGGTAGCATGGCATAATAATCAATGTATCCAGGTTGTTGTCCGCAATTTTCTCGGAATACAGGATGAACAACACTAGCTGTATCCATGTCATTTTCTTTCACAATTTTTCTTCTAAGTAAGCTTGATTCATCTTTGGTGCTCTCAAACAACTGAGTCAATATTTCAGACTCGAGATGAGGAGTGAGCTGTGTTGGCTGTGTATTCGAACTACTTATAGCCGAAAAGATCGAAAGTGAAAGAACTACACTTAGTAGAAGTAATCTTATTCTTGTTTTTTCACTCATAATTTCACCTCACTTTTTACTTATTCCTAACTTATCGTATTCTTCATTTTAAACCTTAATTTAGGAATACTTTATTATTGAACTCGCACATTATATAAAGTTTTCGATAATTATTTATAAGACACAAATTGATAGTTCTTCTTATCATTTAAAATAGATATAACCTAACAAACTAATTTTGCTAATACCCCATTTTTCTCTTTTATTTATCTTTTAATTCGAATAAATTAGTTTAAAAAGATATCAAAATAATTTTCTTATTTTAAAATAATATTAGCCGTAAATAATAATTTTAAACAATGATTGATGTTGTTTTATAACATATTACAGTTATAATAGCTAAGACGATAGATTTATAACATACATATTTTGATTGTTAGCAGCGTTGTAAAAATACTCAACATTCTCGTATTTTGGCTGATTTTGTCATGGTTGGGCTATCGAGTAATATCAAAGATATAATCAGGTTTGAACCACTTTTAGTTGATCTACTAGAGCCTAAAATAAATGAACAGCATGCACGAATCCTTGCAATGATGTTCCAACTCGGAGGGTATACTACTTTAAACGTGCTAACGAAGAAATTATTGATGGCACAACCAACAGTTAGTAATCGAGTAGCCGAATTGGTGGAAATGGGTGGTTTTCTGAGGAAGAACTCAGAACTCATGCCAATTGCCCTAGTTCTCCTTCTGTCAGTGGATGATCTAGAGTTGCTCTTAAGAAACCGAATTGCGGCATATCAGGACGCGTGTCAAGTT
>CP070760.1:1177835-1178968 GCA_020348965.1 Candidatus Heimdallarchaeota archaeon
TTCTAGCAGGATGGCTGATAGTTAAAGGATTCAATTCAACCGCACTCGCTTCCTTGAATGCTAAAACAGATACTGAAAGAGGTGTTGTCTGATGGTGCGAGTATACGAGAAATATGGGTGGGTGTTGTACCTCGCATTAGGGCTGCTGTGGTTGGTTGTTGGTTTCGCACAAGCATTCTTTCCAGATGGATTACTTAACAACGAATCTCTACTTGTTTTAGATATGTCCTGGAGTGAGCTCGAGATTTCGCCTTCAACAGCAAACCGAGGCGAGTCTGGATGCCCTGGAACGGGCAATCACCCTGGATGAGGAGCTCAGAGACACCTGCCAGGCCGAGACCGATTTTGATAATATCCGTAATACACCCCGTTTTAAATCCCTTGTTGGAGAATAAACCCATGCTTGGGAGGAGCGAAATGCGATGAAAAAATGGCCCCCCTACCACGACTTTAATTGCTTTACATGTGCAATACGTTCCCGTACGAATCCTCATTAATGGTTGAACCAAAATAAAGTAAATGCAACAGGAAATTGGACTATGAAAATTACCAATTCATACAGCAGGTAATTGCTGTATCGCGCGTGAATATCCGCGAGAATAACGATTTCCCACTATTATGAAACCAGTGAGATATTACTATACTCACATTATCTAGTAGTTCCATTGTTACAAATAAATTAGATTAAACAATTTTAAGGAGAGTATCCTCCAATTCGTGTGATCCTTCATCTGTTGAATGGCAGAAAAAATTCATCAAAAATTGGATAAAGATTGCTTAAGCCATCAGTGTCTACATTCCAACTTAGAAGAATAGTATCGTAAGTCTTAAGTTCTGATGCTAGGTTCACAAGCGCCTTTCGTATATATTCCGTACTAGCTCGACAAATCGCGTAAAGTAGATAGATAGTCTCTTTTCCTCCACATTTGAATTGGTACAGGGTGGTGACGAACCCCTCCATTTGAATTACTTCAGGAATTTCACAAAAAGCTGCCGTTGAGAACCCTTGGATAGCTGATAGAAGCTCACCAACAAGAATGGGGTTTTGAGATAAATCTGCAGACTTAATATATTGTCTTCGGATAACAGACAACCCTTCATGTATTAATCCTACCTCAAAGATAGTTCTTTCT
>CP070760.1:1179068-1180175 GCA_020348965.1 Candidatus Heimdallarchaeota archaeon
GATTTGTTATAGAAATGGTTTTCTTTTTCAATAAGGAGGAAGTAAGAAAAAGAGAAGTAGTTTTTTTGAGAAGTTTTTCATATTAATCAAGTGTAGGAATCCTAATACTAAAAAACAAATAAATTTGGTTGGGAATATTCTTATTACAATTTTTAAATTTACAATTATAAGGCTTGACAAATTCAAATTGGTCATTCAAGGGACAATAAAAAAAATCCTGTATGAGTATGAGATCTTCAATTGCAAACTATTCCAAAATGTTTAGGAGAATTACATTCAATCCTTCAGAGTGAATCTCGCCTAGTCATTGATCTACCAGAGGGTTTTAAGCGGGCAGCAGTATTAATCCCATTTGTTTGTCGTGAGAAGAATTATTCTCTTATTTTCACCCGTCGTACATCAGATGTAACTCATCACAAAAACGAGATATCTTTTCCAGGTGGAAGATATGAGGATGATTTAGATAGGGACTTAATTCAGACTGCTTTACGAGAGGCAGATGAAGAATTAGGAATTAAAAACGTCAGGGTCATTGGCTTACTGGATGACCTTTTAACAATAAGTAAATACGTTGTTACGCCAGTTGTGGGCCATATCGACGATAAGGAGGAAGTTGATCCCAACAATGTGAGTATACATGAGATCGACTATATTTTAGAAACCCAAATTCGTGAATTAGCCCTTCCTGAGATTTTTTCAGTCAAAGAGATGACTTATCAAAATGATTTCGTGTTTCTGGTTCCTTTTTTCGATTATGGAGGAGAGATCATTTGGGGAGCCACTGGAAGAATTTTAGTAAATCTTCTAAGTAAACTTAATCTTTTATCCCCTAAGTGTCGGCATAAATTAATGGGGCAGAATTCTTGGAATTTTAATAGCATGATTGACAATGGATTAGAATATATTGAAAATTTAGATTTACTTAAAAGGAAAAGTTGAGATATTCTGTTTCCTACTGGTATTAATGTGGGATTAGATTATAAATGATATCTTAACTTTCCTTTTGAATTTCCTCATAAATTTCCTTAACGTTGTCAAAAGTGACCTTCAAACTACGCTCACTGATTCTCTGGACGATCTTATCAATCATAGAACCTTTCGCACCTA
>CP070760.1:1180275-1181375 GCA_020348965.1 Candidatus Heimdallarchaeota archaeon
AATACATTACAACATGTCCGTATTTCCTATAAACCCCAATTTTTACACCGAAAATTCGCAGGGACTGTTCGTGAGTTTCTGACCCGTTATTCAAACACATACATAGAGTCTAGAGAATATAAACTGTATATTCTTAAACCTTTTTCGATTTCACACCTTCTTGATAAAAAAGTAAGTGATTTAAGTGGTGGAGAGTTACAAAGGTGCTTTTTAGCTGGTTGTTTAGGCAAAAAAGCCGATTTATACATAATAGATGAAGGTAGTGCCTTTTTAGATGTAGAAGAACGACTGAATGCGACACGAGTCATTCGTCATATAATTTCTAAGAATAAAGCTGCATGTATAGCCATTGAACATGATATTCAAATTGCAGATGCCTTAGCTGACCGAATAATGTTATTTGAAGGTAACCCAGGATATAACGGAGAAACACTTGGCCCGTTTTCTAAGAGGGAAGGTCTGAATCATTTTCTTAAAAGAATTAATGTTACTTTCCGCCGTGATCCTGAAACTGGCCGTGCTCGATTGAATAAGCGGGGAAGTCGGCTAGATCGTGAACAGCGAGAATTAGATGCCTATTATTATGATCTCTAATCATACTAGCTGAAAAAGGGGAAAATAATGTTGAAGTAGTCAACAGGAAAGGGTAAACACAGGATTGCCAAAAAGATAGACAATACAGCAATAATCTTTCGGCTTCGGGTAATGGTGGATAAATCATCCAAGGGGCCAGCGTGGCCCGTCTGACTATACATTAAAAGGATTATTAATGCAAACACACCAAAACCCAGAATGATCATCAGTCCTGCACTCAGATAAGTTAATGTTCGGTGGTTTTTCTCTGAAAATAAACTCCTTGCAACATGTCCTCCATCAAGTTGCCCTATGGGTATCAGGTTTAGTCCTGTCAACAAGAAACCGATGTATCCTGCAAATGCTAAAGGATGTAGGAAGATCTGAGTATTGGCGCCTGGATTTGGGATTAATAGGAAGGCAAGGGCTTCAAAGAGGAGGATTCGAAATCGTGTCGGACTGTTCAGCATAAAATCCATAGAAAACACAGATTCACCCAGATTATCGGGTACAACTGAGCTTTCAAC
>CP070760.1:1181475-1188694 GCA_020348965.1 Candidatus Heimdallarchaeota archaeon
TGTCCTGTGATGAAAGGAATTCATGAGATATCATTTTTCAATCTCTCCTGGGGTTATTATTTGCAAATTCTGTTTTTAATTCGAATACTTCATCCTGGATTTCTTTAATTAACTGTTCATACGGACGAAGGAGACATAAATCAATATTTTCAGTCTCAGAGGAGTTATTAATGTTAAGAGGAGAACATAAATCGATTAATTGAGGAAGACCTCGGGGAACATACACAATTCCCTCACGAATCAATCTAAAAATTTCATTCAAGATATTCTTTTTCTCTTCAACAGTCCGAATTCCAAGAACATTCAACACATATCGTAAGTTCTGAGTAGAAGTATCTTTGAATGACAATAATAGAAGCGCTCGATCCGCTAAACGAGCTATTTCCTCATCACTTTGTTCAACAAGCTTCTGGTTTATTTCTTTGGACTTCACAGAAGATCTGTTCCATTGAGACATTTGCTGTCTTTTGCTTCGACTTGATTTTTCATAAATTGAAACAAATTCCGAGAACATGTTTAGTAACCTCCACTAAGAGCAAAACAAGAGCTGTCGACGGGATCCTGGGTCAATCGGACTCGTTCATGAGTAAAAAATTCAATTAAATCAAGAAAATATGTTAAGAGTTGATTGAGCTCTGACTCTGAATAGTCTAGTGATTGGTCAATTCGTAAAAAACTAATGTCATTTTGATAATCAAAAGAATCCAATATATTAGTTGAAATATATATCAGTTGAATTAAGTGATCTAGTGTCTTTTTCAGTCCAAATTGTTTCACAATCTGCATCTTGGTCTCGTCCATGTAGTTCTAAACAACTTCACCTTGAGTAACAAAAGAAACCAAGGTGCTGATATAATGGAAAGATATTCGAAAATGACAACATTTGAAAAAAAATGTCAGAAATCTAAGAATTATATAATGGGGATAAGATGACCTGATGGAAGGGATTACACAAAATGATGTGTTATACAAAATAATGTGGATACAACATTTAATTATTTAGAAAATATTAGGAAAAAACTAGAAGTAGGTATCTGATAAAGATGTACTCCATTTGCCGATAGTAGGTGGTTCGGCTGTATAATAAAATTTCAAGGCCTTGAATTCCTGCTTAAGCATTCGAACTTTCAAAATAAAATCTTTAATCCATTTCGGGGGAAGTTTAACATGGCCGAAGAACATATTTCCTTGCTCATCTTTGCTGAAGAAAATATCTACCTTGGGAAAAGATAGAAAGTGGGGGATCCAAGCAATGTTATAGCTATCTGGACAAGTTATGCAGAAAGATATTGTAAGATCCAAACCAATGTTGAAGAACTGGTGGATTTTAAATATGAGCCTTTCTTCCAAGTATTCATCTAATCGATGACTTATTTGTGGAGAGGAAACTTTAACCGCTTGACTGAGATCTTTTCTAGTTCTTAGAGCTCCCGTTGTAGTAATGAATTCCAGAATCTTAATGTCCGCAGGAGTCAATTTTCGGAATGTCTCAAGGTCTGGTCGGAGTGAAACCTCCATAGCAGGAGAAGCTGTGATTATCTGCAGCGATGGATCTGAATATAGAAACGAGGGTGGTATCTTCCATCCATCTTTTCCCACTCCGAGTCCAGATAAGTTCCAATTCTGGATACGAGTATCCATTTGTTGAAAAATTATGGGTTCTAAATCATTTTGTATTTGCATGAATACATTTGGTTTCGATACAGGAACCTGAAACAGACTAAATTGACTTATACTAAGGTCAACGGAATTATAACAATAAGGGGTGAGATTATCAGGGACAGGTTGAAAATGTGATAGCAGGAATGTTTCATATCCTAACTTTGCCATGTCTAAGAAATGCATGGGAATGTCTATCTGGAAGAATTCGATAAGTTTAATCCGTCGTAGAACAGTACGTGTTGATTTATCCAGGTGAGTAGAGAAATCCTTGATATTAGCTCCGCGGAAAATGTCTGAGCTTGAATTCTGTAAGACCTGTAATGATTTCAAATATAAGATGTCTACTTCGGATAATGGGATAGCTACATTGATTAATTTTGGGAATAGCATACCAAAAAGGTTTTCAGCAGTTCCCTTCATAGATTTCGTGAGAATTTGCTTGAGAAAAAAATCAAACAGTCCCTCTTCATGATTTACAACTTCATAAATAATTAATCGCAAGGGGAACATGATCCTCCCCATTTCTGACCAGTTGATCACGATAGAAGATAATGATTTTAACCACGGGTCGTATTTCTCAATACACTTCAATGTTTTAAACTTATGATAGAAGGGGAGGGTAATGGAGTCCAAAATGCTCTCAGAAAAATCTTTTATATCCGAAAGTGATAAATTTGGAGCTTGCGAATGTATGGTATCCCAAATGCCTAGAAACTCAATGACAAAATCCTCTATTTGGTAAGACGTCTGTTTTTGTCGGATTTGCACTAGGGATTCATTAACGAGAGAACCGTTTTTCATCACGTATATACGTAGATACTGCAGAACATTTAAATCTGTCTATCTGCGGATAATTTTACTAGGTGAGATCTAGACAAAGTCTCCGGATATCACCCCTAAAAACTAAATCGCAACGACTTAAAACAATAAATGGTGAAAATAAAATGGAAAGAACTTTAAGAATAAGGGATAAAAAAACAAATGTTGAATTGTCGCTGTGGAAATTAATTCCACTGTTCATATTGGTACTCCTGTTCCTGTTGTCCGCAGCTACACTTGGTGGAAGTGCTGGTAGCGGCGGCGCGCCCTCTGGGTTCTTCTAAAATCCATATCAGAAGAAAATCCAGTAGGAACTTCTTCAATCTGAGGCTGCGCTCTTGCCAGCTCTGAATCTGGCATAAGAAGTACTTACAATGATTGCATGACCACTTCGACGATAGACTAATCAAGATGGGTTAAGCTTACCCGTTAATAACCGAGACCTGATCCTAGAGGAGTCAACCTCTAATAGAAAGTTGAGGGAATAATCCGCCTTTATATAGCTCGGTAACATCCCTCCTTATAATGGCCCTCTATGGCTCAAAATAGATTGCGTTAGTATTCACCAATTAGCCAATAGAAAGTGATATGGCGATAAATTGATGGAGGAGGGAATTTTATGAGTTTAGGGAACTGTATGGGCGGGTGACGAAAAATCGATCCCTAAATCTGGGGATGATGGATAATTTAAGCAGAAAAATCAATAAAGCATGAATATAAATTCTCAAAGGGACAAAATATGAAACCTAACTCACAACAACTTGTACAAGATATCAATTCTAACATGAAACGGGTTAAACGGAAAATTGTTGTCCTTTCAGGAAAAGGGGGAGTGGGAAAATCAACAGTTGCAGCTAATTTGGCGTTAGCAATGGCTGAAAAGTTTCCAAAAGGTAAAGTTGGAATTGCAGATTTGGATTTTTCAGGTCCCAACATCCCCAAGATTCTTGGTGTGGAGAACAAGAGATTTGAATCACCTAAGGATAACAAATTTCTTCCTATAACAGGACCAATGGGTCTTAAAATTGTTTCTATGGCGTTTTTCTTGGATTCACCCTCCACTCCAGTAGTATGGCGTGGGCCTATCAAAATTAAAGCCTTACGACAATTCCTCACTGATTTTGATTGGGGAAAATTGGAAGTACTAATTTTTGACATGCCACCAGGAACAGGAGATGAAGCCATCTCGGTTATGCAAATGATACCTGATATGGATGGGGTAGTGATTGTTACAACCCCACAGGAGGTAAGTATTCTTGACACTGGGAAATCGCTGGTTATGTCTCGGAAAATGGATCGACCAGTCATAGGAGTCATCGAAAACATGTCAACTTTCATTTGCCCTTCATGCGAGACAACACACACACTTTTTGGAGAAGGTGGTGGGACAAAAATGGCACAAGAATTTGGAACAGAGCTACTCGGGCAAATTCCTCTTGATCCCAAAATTAGGGCTGATGAAGATCAGGGAATATCTCATGCTTTTGAGTATTTCAAGCCTGTTGCTGAGAAAATTCTGGAAAAAGTTGATAAAGTTTAGGGATGGAGTCTATTGGTTTAGCTAATAGAAAACCATTTCTAGAGATGATTTAGGATCAACAAAGTTATCTCCTGTTTCTTCACTCAGATTAAACCCTCAGGCTTCATAAATGAGAAAGATAATCTAATTTATTGCCAAATATCCATTGGATCTCCTGTTTTACAGGGAATATACAAGCATTTGAGGAAAATCTTTTATTCTACTTGAAATAGAAGAAATATCTCAGCGTTTTTCACATTGGTGAGTAAAACATGACCCAGAATCAAATATTTTCTACATCTTGGCCCCGAAAAATTTCATATTCCATAGCTACTTTTGGTAGTGCAGCTGTAGGTGGAACACTTACTACATTTGCGTTCTTTTTCTATAAGGAGGTTGTATATAAAGATTTAATTGGAGTAAGTGCTGAAAACCAATTTTGGATTCTTACTTTACTTGGGACTGCCTTAGCTATTGGATGGTGGATTCAAGCCTTGATGAATCCAGTTGCAGGATGGCTTTCTGATAAATTAGTATCAACTCGGTTTGGAAGGCGAAAACCATGGTTACTCTTAGGTTCGCCAGTTATAGCGATTAGCTTTATAGCCATCTTTATGATCCCTGCTCCAGCAACCGATATATTTTTCCCCATTGTATGGTTAGCGGTTTTTAATGGGATTTATAATGCAGCTTACGCAGCTACATTTGTTGTCTATCTAGCCGTGATTCCTGAGATTTGTCAAACTCCTGAGGAACGAACGAGTATTTCTACTTATCGTCAGGGATTTTCTCTTGTTGGTTTTGTACTTGGAGTAATTATCGGAGCATTCGTGGAATTCAATGTATTCATTGTAGTGATACTTGCTGGCTTCATGTTTATATGCCTTTATATCACTGTATTTGGGATCAAAGAACCTGAAGGAGTCCCAGAAACTCCTACTTTCGGGATTGTTGAAGCACTGAAGGTTACATTCAGGAATAAGCCATTCTTACCTTATCTTGGTTATACGATTTTTGCAACAGCATTTCAAGAAATGATGATCAGAGTTTTACCTATTTTTGGAAGAGAAATCATATACAAAGGAAAAGAAGTAGAAATATCATCCTATATTCCAGGTGCTTTTGTTGTAACAGCTTTTCTGTCATTAATTCCTGCTATGTTTTGGATCAATAGAGTGGGCAAAAAAAAGGCGGTAATTTATTCTTTGGTTGTTGCTGCAGTTCTGGCATCCCTTCTATTCACTGTGGGAATGATCCCATTCGACCCACTTATCCATACTTTAATTATCGTTCTCCTTATTGGTTTTCCAGCAGCTCCTCTCTTGGTTTTGCCAGACTCAATCATTTCAGATATTACAGATTACGACGAGATTGTTACAGGTACCCGTCGTGAGGCTATGCATTTTGCCTCCCAAGGGCTTTTAACCCGCTTTTCAGGTGGTGTTTCAGTCCAACTCTTAGGATTAATTCTGGGGATTTTCGGGAGTAGTTATGGTGAACCCTCGTTGATTTCTACCATTATCCCAGGACTTCCTACTACTTTAGGAGTATCTCTTATTGGCCCTGTAGCTGCTATAATTCTATTCATTGGACTGTTAATATTTTGGAAATACCCTGAAGATGAAGTGTTAGGAGCATCAGGAAAAAAATTACAAACCTAACGCGTTATCTTCTCCTCTCTCCTTTTTTCTGTTCAGTAGGGATTCCAATCTTTAATCTTAGGATACTTTTCCTTTTCTCCAAATTCATAAGTCTCGAAGAGTTTTCCCCATTCAGTCTCTTTAAACTTCTTAATTCTTCTTTTTCCCACAAATCGATACCAGAACCAATCATGATATATGCTAGAACCTGCGATTAACAGTCTGAAGATCGGTGTGTGGAAAAAAAGCCAATGGAAAGGCTTTAAGGGACGATAACGATATGTAGTATTTCGCAAGCGTTGATCCCACTTTACAACAAGGCTTCGTTTGACTTTGAAATTTAAATTCATGTTCTTAACTTCTGCAGAGTCTAAGCCTACAATTTCAAGCTGATCGACATCTCCCATTCCGAGGCCCTGATCATGCGCCATTCGGATGTAATTAATACTCAAAGGGTCGAACCCCATTATCTTAGCAGAGAGGGCATCAATGGCAACTTGGTCTTCACTCGCAAGAAGGATACTAGTGTCCACAGGGTCCATAACACGAGGTCCAGCACCATCACCAGCAACAGTTCCGTCCATCACGGCTAACAATCCAGGATGAATTTCTTTTTGGATTGTCAATAAATCGACTAGAATACCATCAATGATTCGATGAGAATGGTGCCGATATTTTGGAATTAATCCTCCAAATGCATTCTTTATCGCTCCAGTCGTGACAGTGTGCCCATGTACCTTCAATGTAGGTAAATGGACAATATTACTGTTTGTAAAAATTTCTGGGATTATGATATTCTCTTTAAATAACTCTCTCATCCAAGGGACATCACTCTTTGGATTAAATTTAACCCATTTCTCATTGGTTAAAGGACGGTACTGTGTTTTATATTTTTCGAAGAGAGGAAGCCACTTATTTCCATAGGCCCCCTTAAAAGGGTGTGTTACGACAGTTTGGTTCTCTGTGGGAATGATTCTCTCTGGGTTGAATCCATCATCAATTAACTTTCTTAAAACTCCATCTAGTTGATAAACTGGGGTAGAACACGCAGGATAAAACAAGGACCAAGATAAATTGATCTTAACTATCGTGTCTAACTCTTTTTTGATAAATGATTGGTAGTCAATGAGCTCTAAGATTTTCGCATAGTCATCAATGACTGTTTGTGGATGTGTCTGGATGATTGCAACCTTTGACATCACGGATCACGTTACTTTTTACGATTAAAAGCCATGGAGGTTCCATACGGCCAGCAAGAAATAGGTTTTCATGTTAAGTTAGGAACCGATTAAGAAAATTGTTGAAGTCTAGAAGAGAGTAGATCCTCTGGTATATTCCGATATTTATCTTGAAGGATATCTAGGAGCGTAGAATAACCAATCTCATTAAATAACTTCTTAAAATCAAGTTGTTGTAAAATTTGTTTAGTGATGGGTCTTTTTGCGTCCCAATAGATGAAAGAATGATAGAATTCGTGGGCAACCGAATGATCCAATAGGGAATGTAATATTGCTGCTTCCTCGAACGATTCGGTTGGAATGAAGTAACAAGTATCATCAAATACAACTGGTTTTTTCTC
>CP070760.1:1188794-1192260 GCA_020348965.1 Candidatus Heimdallarchaeota archaeon
TAATTAGTGAAATTGCAAGAGTATGATGAATATATAAGGAGGTTCTGTGGAAATGATACCGAAAATTGTGGTTGACGATAAGATTAACGAAATAAAGAAGCCTTGGAGTCCAATAGTAATTGCTAGGGTAAATGATCAAGTGATAAGATTAGCAATGTTCAAGGGGACTTATCCATTCCACAAGCATGATAATGAGGATGAATTATTCTATGTTCTACGAGGGTCTATTATAATACAAATAGAGAAATCCCACCAGAAACTAGTACTCAACCAAGGAGAAATGGCTGTTATTCCTAAGGGAAAGAAACATAGTCCTACTAGTGAAGAAGAGAGCTATGTCCTAATGTTTGAACCAGCCGCATTAAAAAGCAGCGGGGACTGATCTATATCATACCTCTTCTGATTTACTCAAGAGATTAAAATCTTCATAGATAACTATATGAGCGTTCTGGTGTTTTGATAAAAATTCTTCAACGAACAGTCTTACTTCTGTCTCTGGAGAACCTTGGGGTAGCATTTTAACATGAAAAACATCTTTCATCAAGTTTTCATCTAGAAATGGTGAATACAAATACAGATTTCCCTTAGTCAAATCCAAGATTCGGAATAAATCAACAGCATTTTGAATGCCTATTTCAAACGTTGTTTCAGAGCACTTATTAGTAATTACCCACTGCATTGCTTCAATATATGACTTATCTTTAACCAATTTCATTGTTTCTAAATAGTCCGATGGACCAATACCTTCAGGACATCCAGCTAGTAAAAGTATAGTACCTCCATCTTTTACTGCATGACTAGCTGCATTTACTCCTTTTCCAGCTTGATAATAATTCACTGAAGGTTTTCCTATGATTACTAGATCGCCCAAATTTTTCAGCTTTACATCACGAATTTTTGAAAGCATTTCAAGAGAATTATCATGGATTGCTATTGGATCTCCCGCAAAAATATTTACAAAATTACCCTTATCTAGAACTGCGTCTATGACAAAAATAGATTTATTATACTTCTTCTGAATGATTGTCACGATCTCTCGGATATCATGAATAGAAACATTACCCGCAATATTTCCCATCCTACAATTTTCCTTAAATCCTGTATTTAAGTCAAAAATCCGTGAATGATTGGTTCGAATAGTTTTTCTATGACTGATTCCTGGCAAAATAAGTTTTACTGATCCTGCAACTCCTGCGAAATAATGATACTCACAATCAGATAAAGGAATGATTAAATCACAGTCGAAAATTCTTTTTTCAATTAATATTGGAGTATTAGCAGTTGAAAAACCTAAATCAATGTGATTTTGATCTTCATCACAATCATGAAGCCATAATCGATCTTTCCACTTCGAATATAAATCCCCTAAGATATAATCTTGGATTTGATCCTTTGTAGGTGGTGTATGGGACCCTGTAGCAACCATCAATCGAATATCGGTTTTCTTTACGCCATACTCAATTAAAATTTGTTCTAAAATTGGGAGTAAAACACGAGTATGGATATTGGGTCGAGTGTGGTCATCAATTACAATACTGACATGATTTCCTTTGTATTGAGAATTTACAAGTTTTTCTAATGAAATTGATCCTATCGGATTATTTATTGAGGTAATTAAAGATGTTTCAATTTTTTCTTCCATTAAATAATCAATTTTTGGAACTTGAAGGTATTCATAACTTGTACCTTCTGGGATGATATGAGAGATCTTTTCTTTTTCGAAGTAAAGAGGTGTATCATAGTACTTGTCCATTTTGTCACCATTAGAGCTGTATTCTCTGAGAACCTTAGCGATTTAAGATATCAAAATACAACTTTTTTATATATCACTTGAAAAACCATAATATCTCTGATTCTTGCAAAATCTGTAATTAAGGAGGACTGCAAATTTGACAGAAAAGACTGCTGTTCATCAAATAAATAGGATCGGTCCTGTTTTATCAAGGGAATTTAAAAGTAGTTGGAATATGTTACGAAAAGGAATCGAAAGTATATCCGAGGAACTGTGGAATGTTACTGTTAATGAGTGGTCATACGGGTGGACAGCTTACCATATTATTGAGACAGCAGAGTTTTACAGCCGTAATACTCCTAAAGGTATGACATGGGGGAAAAAGGCAGGGATAAACTGGGAAGTCGACTCCAACGAAATTATTGCTCAAAAGAAATCAGATCTTACTAAGACGATGTTATTTAGTTATCTTGAGGAAATCGAAAATCGACTTATTGATCTTTTAGAGAATTCCAGTGATCAATATTTCTTTGAAACTGACGAGTTTGACAATGGTAGTCTCTTAATCCTTGAGAAACTTCTCTATCTATTGCGACATAACATGATTCATCTTGGGGAACTAAACAAGGTATTAAGAGACAGAAATTGTAAACGAATACGTTGGCAGTGATCCGAGTGTGTCTATTATGAACGATTATGACATTCTTATTCGAGAAGGAAAAATCATCGATGGAACAGGAAATCCCTCATATAAAGCGGATATTGAAATAAAAAAAGGAAAAATCGTTAAAATTGGCTTTAATTTAAGCCATAATGCGATCAGGGAAATCAACGCAAAAAATCTGGTGATTGCTCCAGGTTTTATTGACATTCATAGTCACTCTGATTTCGCTGTCATGTATGATAATCGTCTCGAATCGACACTAAGGCAAGGAATCACAACAGCAGTAATAGGAAATTGTGGTGACTCTCTAGCACCGATAAACAGCGAAAAAGTGGAGGAATTCAAGAAACTGGCTGAAATCTTTTCACCTCCCGATTCAACTTTGAACATCACCTGGTTGACATTTGAGGAGTATCTTGTAGAATTAGAGAAGACAAGATGTACTACTAATTTGGTACCTCTTGTAGGATTTGGCACGATAAGGATAGCAGGGGGACCAGGATTTGAAAATCGTGACCCCTCCCTGAATGAACTTGAACAAATGGAGCAATACGTTTCTGAGGCTATGAATGCTGGGGCTTTTGGAATGAGTACAGGATTAATCTATTCCCCCCAGGTATATGCAAAAACGAGTGAAATTATTGCGTTGGCAAAAATCGTGGCATCACATGGAGGACTGTACTTTTCTCACATCCGTGGAGAAGGAAGAACAGTAGTAGACGCGGTGAAAGAATTCATTGAAATTGTAGAAAAATCAGGTTGCCGCGGAGGCCAAATAGCTCACCACAAAATCGCAGAGCCCTCTCGTTGGGGAGATAGCAAAAAGACACTTGCCTTAATTCACGATGCGAACACTAGAGGAATCGACATTACCTGCGACCAGTACCCGTTTAATCGTGGAATGACTTCCCTCATTACATTACTCCCCCCTTGGGTTCATATTGGAGGAATGGAAAAGATTTTAGAACGATTAGAGAGCTTTGAAGATCGAAAGCGGATAAAAGAAGACATCACAAAAGGGATAGAAGGATGGGAAAATTGGATTGAAGATGTAGGCTTCGAAAATATTT
>CP070760.1:1192360-1203601 GCA_020348965.1 Candidatus Heimdallarchaeota archaeon
CAAAAGCAATATTTTGATACTGAGTTTTAAGTAAGAGAAAAATTTCCTCTAATGTACGATGACCATCTGCCAAGTTGAGAAGTTCTAACGCGGGTCCACCCCAGGAATCTCGTAAAATGGTAGCAACGGTTTTTTCATCCTCAGGTGATCGGTCACTTCGCATAATTTTCCTGAAAGAGATAGGCCCCTCATAATTGCGTTTGATTCGAATAAGAGACATGGGTTCTTGTCTCTTTTCTTTTTCTTCTTGAAACGTGGTCAATTGGCTTTGTATTTGTGAAAAATGTGTTTTGATTACTTTAGAAAAATAAGTCAGGGTGTTTTCAAGGTTATTTGTCGGATTAAGTTCACGGATACTCCTCATTCGTTCAAGGATATGTTTCTCCAAGAGTTCATTTTGGACAACTTTTTGATTCACGGCCAGTCCTCTTTGATTTATACTAAGTTCGTGACGTATAGCATCGTCTAATCCATCCAGAAAAGCAAAGTAGAGTATTTCTTTTAATAACTTTTCATCCACAATCGTTAAAGCATAGGCTACAGAACCAGCTATCAGGGCAACGCTTTTACATTCCCATGGATCGACTTTATCAATCGAATCTGCGCTACTGTGGTGGTAAAGATCGTCATGTCCTAACATAACACTAGGAATAGCGAAGTAGTTGTCATTAAAAATAAAATGGTCACTGCCTCCTGTAAAAGGACCTACTTCATAATTTAACTTATACAAACGTTCATCGGCGTTGAATCCGACGTTTTTTTCAGACACCCGTTGAGCAACATTTTTGATTAGAGCCTTAAGGTAGGATGGTGTTGCAATACTTGGAGTACTAATCTTTAATGGTGTACCTATCTTCACTGGTGATTCACCAACCATATCAAGATTCACTGCAGCTCGGATAATTCTTTCCTGTTGATTAAGATGTGTTAACCACGGAATTGTACCAGAAAACTCTGGAACCCATAAGAATCGTATTGTTCCTTTTGGTTGGGGTAGATCACCTCTATCTATGAGCTTAGAAAGACTTACTGCGATTTCTGTAAGAGTTGCACTCCCCGAAGCGTTATCATTGGCACTAGGAGCGGGATGACAAAGATGACCAATTAATATAATTTCGTTTAATGGTTGATCTGATCCAACGATTTTTGTTTCAAGAACATGCAATAATCCCTTATCTGTTGTAAACTCTGCATCAATTTTGAAGTGAAGCACTACTTCTTGATTATTCTTTAAATACTGCTTAAGTTCTCGAGCTTGATGGTGGGAAATAGAAAATCCTGAAGTAACTTGGTCTAAGTTCTCCCGTATCGGCCAAAACCCATCATATTGTACCGAATACTCTCCGATTTTTGCTGCGCGTTCTTGGTTAGGATGTAAAATCAGTCCTTTAACATTGTGTTTTGCTGCAAACGAGAAGACCCTTCTTGGACTTCCCGTTATTAGTGCGATCTTGTCGGTTGCCTTCTCATAGTCTTCTACCTTACTCCCCTCTCCAACATCAACCAAAGGCGCTTCAAAATCAGCAGGTTTTGAATGAGTAATCACGCTCATCGGAACATCCTTAAAACTGCAGATCCGTTTCTTTTTCGGTTTAATCATCCAACATTCCCCTGATCGTATATCCCAAGAAATAGGTGCAATCCATCCCCAACTTTCCCATTGGCCGTCAGCAGGAAATTCATGTAGGATTGTAGGTAGTCCATTCTCTTCCAGTACAGAGCTAATATATTGAGCTGCTTTGAGGTACTCCTTAGAACCTTGAATTCTATGAAACTGGGATAGTCTTGTAACCATATTCATTATTGAATTACCAGATACTTCCTTCAACAAATTTTTCACTATTTGGTCAATGTTCATAAAATCACCAAGTTTTATCGGTAGATCATTGGAATTATGTTTTAAGAAAAAGATCCTGAATCTAGAGTGAAATTAATCTCAAGTACCACGAATTTTCATTCATATTATTATAACATTTCTGTAGAAAGAACCGTTATTTATTAATAAACAACGAAGAAATTAGTACTAGGGGTTGTTTGACACTGTTTAGTGGAAAAAAATGTCTATAATGATTTAAACAATATTCAAAGTTGCAAATTAAGAAGTGAAGAACCTTGGATGCCGAAAATAGTGTTTATCGTAGACTGCAGCAACACCTTGACAAACACTTACCTCTGAGATACCCTCCCGCAGAATCAGAAGTAGAAATCCGTCTTCTAAAACATCTTTTTTCGTCAAAAGAGGCGGATCTTGCCTTATACCTAGGTAATCTACCTCAACCATTGGAAAGCATTAAACAAGAGATGATAAAAAATGGTATTTCTATTGACAATCTTGAGGAAAAACTGGATGCACTAGTTGAGAAAGGTGCAATTAAAGGAAAAAAGTTACTCATTGGTGAGAAAGCCGAGAAGATGTTTAGTCTTCACCAATTTTCAATCGGAATGTACGAGTCTCAAGTGGATAGACTCACTAAGGAATATTTTGAGGATGCATATGAATATTTCACTGGCACTTTTTACAAAGAATTTCACAGAATTGATACGCCTTGTCAAATGCGAACAATACCAGTAAAAAGAAGTGTTACTGCTGACATTCATGTTAACACATATGATGATGTAAAGCAACTGATTGAAGATTGTGAAGGGCCTATCTCAGTAATCAATTGCATCTGTAGAACAGGGATGGATCTCTTAGATAAGCCTTGTGCTCATACTGATCTTCGTGAAACGTGTATCCAACTTGGACCAAAAGCAGAAGTTTTTATTGAAAGAGGATCAGCACGGCCAATCACAAAAGAAGAGTTATTCGAATTGCTCGATGAATTTGAAGAAGATGGATTAATTCTTCAACCTGAAAATACTCAACACCCAGAAGTTATCCATGCTTGTTGTGGGGATTGTTGCTTCAATCTGACCCAGGTTAAGCGGTTTGCTCGTCCAGCTGAATTTTTTGCATCTAATTATTATGTTGAAGTAGACCCAGAAAAGTGTAGAGGTTGTCGAACTTGCACAGATAGGTGCCAAATGCAAGCAGTATCCCTGGTAGAAAGGATGGCTGTTGTAGATTTAGATCTGTGTAGTGGTTGTGGTAATTGTGTGGCATATTGTTTATCGAAAGCGATTCAACTCAAGAAAAAAGAAATAGAAATCATTCCCCCAAAGGATAAACTAGCTCTGAATCAAAAAATTATGGAGAATAAGTAAGGAAATTGGGGAGTGAAAAAGGAAAAAAAGGATCTATCAAAAAAAAAAAGAAATGGGAGAGAAATTAATCTTGATGTACACTGTCTAATTCTTCGTCTGGAACATCGAAAACAACATTGTGTGGTGGGAGTGGTTCAGTCTTGAAAAATTCAGGCAACCGGTCGTCTTTTTCAGTCATCCCAGCACGTTTATTAAATTCCCGTTCTTTTGAAATTATGTCTGCACCATATTTCCCAACATCTATTTCTGTGCCTAAGAACCCGTTGATTGATTCAACCATACCATTAAGTCCTGATTCAATGTCTAGGATTGCAAACGCAATGAATAAACAATAGCCTGTTGAGTCAATGTACGCTGTGGTTGCTTGGAAACCCCTAGAGAGTTCAGCCTTCTTGATGTCGCGTGGATCTGGTTTTCCTCCAATCTGTAAAATCTCTGGAGCAATAGTATATCCCTGAGTATGACATCCTCCTTGAGGACCAGTAGCATATGTAACTCCGATACCTTTGATAGGACGTGGATCATAAGCAGGTAGAGACTGGCCTTTCACTGCAGCAACATGAGTTATCCCAGCGTATTTTCCCATCGCAAGAGCACCGTCACCAACGGCTTTTGCTAGTGGCTCATTTGTTGTTACTTTCTTGAGTAACTCAACTGAGAGAGCTCCGTCACCAAAGTCAAGTTTTTTACCATCAATCTCTATCTTACCGTCCATCGCAACTGAAATGATGTTCCCAGCTTCGATTGTGTCAATTCCCAGATCATTACAGACTCGATTAAGTTCAGCAACATAAAAGAGATCATCGATTCCACAGTTTGTACCTAGAGCCCATACAGATTCATATTCGAGACATCCTACTTGGTGCTCACCCGTGTCTTCGTAAGGGACTATATTACTGCATTTCATTACACAACCATCATGACACGCATGAGCATAAGTGGCTGTTGAGTCAGGGAATTTTTCTTTCACCTTGTCAATGAATTCATGAACTGCTTCACCAGAAATTTTTGTGGCACCTTCAAAACGCCCTTCATGCCAATTTCGAGTAGGTAATGCTCCTGCTTCATTGATAATATTCTGTAGAACATTTGTCCCGTAATTTTTTAGTGCACCATATGGTTTCATCTTACCTGTTTCGGGATCAGGTTTTTCAAGAACACCTGTCACTGCGTGTTCGTCTAAGGCATCCAAGAGTTTTGAACAACCAGTAGTATATAATTCTCGATCCGCAGGCCTTAAATTCCTAGTACCAGTATCGTCAGTGATAATCGCACTAACTCTTTTTGATCCTAAGACAGCACCTAAACCACCTCGGCCAGCGTATCGTCCTGGGTCACTATTTTCAACATTGTTCCCAAACACACCAGCACTTTTCATTAATTTTTGTCCTGCAATACCACATCCGATAATCCCTGGTTTGTTGGGGTATTCTTCCCAAACTTTCGTAATTAATTCGTAAAGACCCATTCCAGCATATTTTCCAGCTTCAACAATTTCACATTTGTCTTTTGAAAGAACAATATTGTACCATGTATCTTCTTCTGCCTTTCCTTCAATAATTATACCTTTAATACCCAGGCGGCCAAGTTTTTGAGCAGTAGGCCCGCCTGCATTAGCTTCTTTGATACCATTGGTCAGGGGGGATTTACCTCCAACACTTAGTCTGCCAGAGGAGGGAGCATCTGTTCCTGCTAGAAGTCCAGGTGCCACCACGAATTTATTATCTGGTCCAAGCGGATCACACGTTGGATCAACCTCATCAAAAATGACATTGCTAGTTAGTGCCCTTCCTCCGAGTGTTTGATATTTTTCTGGAACATCTTCAAAACCATGTTCCAGTGTACTCATGTTTATTCTCAAAATTTTACTCAAATTTTTTTCACACCTCGGAAAAGTATATGTTATCTATTAAAAACCGTTACACCTTTATTCCATTAACACCCCAAGCGGCGCCACGGATATCCAGTTATAATGATAAATTATCATTAAAAAGTTTTCGTGGTAAATAACTCAAACAATTATTGATCTCTCAGAATCCTCCGCCCACAGGAGGAAAGATTGATATTTGATCATTCTGCTTCAATGAGAAAGAAATGTCATTAACAATATTTCCGTTTACCATTATAATTTTAGCCTGATCTTCGGGGATTTTTAGTTTTTTCAATATTGTTTTAACCTTTGAATTATCCTCGAGCTGTACTGGGAAGCCTTCGCCTATTTTCAATCCAATAGGGCCGTATTTTCTTAAGGTCGCAAATAATTTCACTGTGACTTTCACTGGTTTCTCACCCTCTAATAGTAGTCACTTTTTTGGTTTGGGTTGTTAACTGTAATGTATCCATGTCCTTTAAGATGTTGGCCACCACATAAGAGATACATTCCGACAGGAAATAACCCCACGCGAGCTCCTTTGGGGATAACCGTAGCCTTATTAGTAATAACTATTCCATTCAAGAAACAGTCACCACACTCCTCTGGGAGGATATCTAGACGGTTTAACAAGCTCAAAAAGGATTCATCTTTTTTGTACGGAAGAAAAAGGACTGTATCTTCGGCCATTGAAGCGTTGGGATCAATTTTCTTCTTTAGAGACCCGTAAAAATGAATCTCAATCATTAAGAGATTATTCATCTTCTTCCTCAATATCTTCTAAGGAGGGAAATTCAAATAAATCGGGCTCAAGATCTAATAAACCAATTTCGAATTTGTCTATAAAAAGATCAATAATGGCCTGTCTTAGAATGTCCTCACGTGAAGAATAATAACCTCGTTCTATGAGGAGATCCATGTATTCTACTAGGCTATTGGCGAGATTAGCTGAAACCGTAACAATTTTTGACTCTTCATTGGTATCCATTTAATGACCTCATAATAACTACTTCGAGAAGTAAGATATTGTGTCATATTCAACCATATAAACATTTCTCGAATTCACGTTGGGGAACAAATTTCCGATTTTCAATTTCTAGTTATGTATATAGCTTTATGAGAGTGAATTCTTCTCCATATGTTTTCACAATATGACCAATTGAGCTACTGAATTGGTGGCGGAGTAATGCTTCATAACCTAATGGTGAAATTGAAAACTTCTCATCTGAACTGACTTCGATTTGTTTGAGAAGATTTAAGAGTATTTTTCCGAAAACCTTCTTTTCTGAAACAGTGAGTTCAATTGATTCATTCTGTCCCCCCTTAATATACCAAAATTTAACCTCTAATGTTGCGCCCTCCTTCGTAGCTTCACCTGAGGGGAATTCACTTACTAGTGATTCCATTATACCCAATGTGAATGTATCATCTCGTTCTCGTGTTGTATCAGTTGTCACAGCGATAGTACTTGAAGCTTCAGTTTCTCCTGCGGCTGGAACTTCAATGATTTCTTCTTCTAATAGCGTTGAGCAATGACGTAGTAAGGACGTCATTGATACTGACATTTCCTCTAGAGCTTTGAGTATCCCAACAACTGTTTGATTAGTTATGAGAGAACTAATTCGAGAATAGGCTTGAGTTGACAAACTTTCGTGTTTTCGGAGCTCATTGAGCATTTCTGTGTAATTTTGAGCAGTTTCCAGTTCTTTCAATCGTTCCAACATTTTTCATACCGAATCCAGATTTCAAATTCTCAAAGATACTTTTTCGCATGATTATTGAATAGTAATTATTTTTATTTATTAGATATTATTAAAAGATATTGCATCTCAACTTATCATATCATTTTGATTGAAAGCGAGTCAGTGTAATCTCACAACTTTTTGAGAGAATAATAATGAATTCCAGGGACTCCTTAGAGAAATCTCTTGATCTTAACCTTCTTAACTCTCTTCCTGTTGGACTTGTCATTCTTGATAGGCTTCGTGATAATTCTCCAATTTTCGTTAATAAAAAGGCTTGTGAAGATTTACAAATACGAAATAACCAAAGAATCACGAAAGAACTATTTTTAGCCTTTCTTGATCCTTCTGAGCGTAATCGTTTTCTTGAACTCTCAATGCGTAATACCTTACCTAGTGTATCTGAATGGAAGAGTCTGGATTTAACAGGAAACCAAACATGGACTCAATTACGGATCGCTCCGATTGGGGAACACTATTACATCGTTGTTATTAGAAATATTAGTGAAATTAAGGAGATTTTAGCTAAGTTATCTGCCACTGAATCACAATACCAATCCTTAATTGAAAGTGATCCAAATTTTTTATTTATTCTGAAAAACGGGATTATTGATTATTATAATCAAGCTTTCATTGACAAACTTGGCTATACTGCAGAGGAAATTGAGCAACGTCGTGATATCCCCACTTTTCTTGTTGCTCCTGAACACAGAGAAAAAATTGCTCGAATTCTAGTGGATAGCAAGAGAAAAATGATACTAGGATCAGTGAGTGAAGACACCCAATTCTTCCAAAAACCCGAACAAACCATTGAATTCGATCTTCTTCGTAAAGATGGTTCTCGTATCCCTGTTCATGCTATTCTTAAGCGAGTCTACTCCGAAAAAAATGTATTTGTGCAAGGTATTTTATTGGATTTATCTTCAGTCAAAGAGCTGCAAGACATGAAGTTAGATTTTCTCACACTAACTCAACATCACCTTCGTACACCACTTGCTACTTTAAAAGGCTTCTTAGATTTCTATAAGAGGCGACTCCAAGATGGGATAAGTACCGAAGAAAAAGAAACATTAGATTTAAAACTTCTTGATGTGTTCAGTCTTAATATTGAACAATTGGTCTCATTAACAGAAGATCTCAATTCACTTGCTTTAATCCGTCAAGAAAGACTAAAAACCAATCTTCGCGGAGAAAATCTCAATCCAATTCTACAACAAGTCATTGAGGATCTTGAGTTTTTGTTACGCCAATATCGGATTGATTTAATTGTGCAATACCCTTCTATTCCTTATATTGTCAATGTTGATAGAATCCGTATTTCCCAAGCTCTCCGTAATATTCTAGAAAACGCCATTAGGTTTACAGGTCATGGAACGGTTGAAATTACATCATTTGCAGAGAAAAACGAATTTGTAAGACTTGTTGTTGAAGATAATGGGGTTGGAATTAATCCTGCTGTTTTAGATGATATTTGTAAGCCATTTATGACCTTTCATCCTAGTGCGAGCGGTTTAGGTCTAGGTCTCTATCTTACAAAAGAAATTATTGAAGCTCATAATGGGACATTGGAAATTACATCACCAGGTTTCAACCAAGGAACTACTGTCACAATCACGCTACCCTTACTAGTAGCTCTTGATGACGTTTTACCTTCGCCACGAACAGAAATATTAAATGAAATAATCAAAACAGCCACTACATCAGAAAACATGTTAAAGAGAATGGATGCTGTCCATCAGTTAGGTAATGGTGAATATTCTGAGCCTGAGTTGGAAAAAGTGATAACAGCTTTGGAACAGATCATTCTCTACGACAAAGATCGCACTATTCGTAATCTTGCAGGGCAGTTCTATTCTGAAAAAGTAGAGAAACAGAAAAACGCGACATCTGATGCTTCTTAATTTAAATTCTTTAGAAAATAAAGTTCCTTTTCCTATATTATATGCGTTGACTTTTCAGGAACATCTAAGAGTTATCCAAGTGGCTCTAGACTCTTTTTTGTCTAAGTCTGGATCAATCGCTGAACAACATTTTTTGGAAACTGTTGCTCAAATCAGAGAAAAGCGTTTTCATGAATTTTTCGAAAAATGTACTGTTAGGGAAAAAAATATTTGGGAGTATAATGATTTAGTATTTATTTATCATCCAAAAATGGAGATTCAAGAATTATTTAATAAGAATGCCTATGTTAACATCTTAAAAATTATTCGAAAGACATTGCATTCTGATTCATTTAATTGGGTGTGTTTTATTAACAAAAAAGCTATTTATATGTTTCGTCTCTCTCTCAACCATTTTCTGGTTTGGTCTCCAATAATTACTGAATTAGCACCATATTTTCTCACTTCAATACTTCAAGATAGTACAGTCTTAAACCATGTTAATGATTTTTCAAGATGGCATTCCTTTGAGGGGTTAAAAAATCATTTAATAAATTTTTTGAAACGATTGACTAAGAAAAATAATCACAAAATTTACAACGAAAGTCCACCCGTAACCAAATTCATTTTACAGATAGAGGGTTTGCTGGTAGCGCAAAAATACTTGCAAAAGAGCATTAATCGTAAGATAGGTTCCTTTTCATCTAGTAAAATCAATAATCTTAGAGAAATACAAGTTTTTTTTTCTAACCTATCACATTTGTTTGATGTTGATCTCAATAAAGAGATTTCCTTAAAATACAAGGAAATTCAGATGCTTAAGAGTGTCATAAATAATCTTGAGCGGACTGATCATAGTTGGTTGATTGATATTCATCCATTAAATTTCTTAGAGATTATGCCTCAATTAAGTGAAGACAAATATCGAAAGACAGGGGGTTTTTATACTCCTATCCCTCTAGCAGAGTCCATAGTTAATCATGTATTTGAAAAATATTTTTTCGAAGAGAAATTGACCAACCCCATAAGTGATGTTAAAATATTCGATCCAGCAATGGGACCTGGAATTCTGTTAATTTTTGCGTTAGAATGGTTAACAAATTATGCAATATCTCTAAAAGATGAAATTTATCCAAAAGATACGTTTATTGATTATAGACGAGAAATTCTCTTCTCTTGTTTGCATGGAAGTGATATTGATGAAGAGGCGATTTTAATTGCCAAGAGGTTTCTGCAGTTATTCTGTATGCTTAAAATGGAAAATAACCCAGCATTATCAAGATTAAAGCAAAGTAACTTTATAGAAACCTTCCTTAGAAATATTAATTCAAATTGTGTAAAATTTGATTTGATCTTTTTAAATCCTCCATACATCCCTTTTCATAGCCGGTTTATCAAGGATTCTCCCTTAAAAAATGAAATAAAATCGTTAAAAAGATTAATACCAGCATTCAGCGGAAAGCGTGATAATACCTATTTGATGTTTCTTGGGATTAGTCTACAACATTTTTTGGCCTCTTCAGGAGTTCTGGGGATTGTTATTGACCATTCTTTTCTGGATTTACCCTCGTACAATAAGACTCGCCACTTTATCCTCTCTAATTATCATTTACATTACGTTCTTGCCAACTATAGTTATAGAGGAGCAGCAGTTGTCGATCTGGCGCTTCTAGTTATTAGTTCCCAAGATGATTCCAATCAGTACATTTTCTGGCAGGAGACTTTAACTGATAAACTTAAGAAAATCCCAAAAGAGCACTTTTTATCTCAACCAAATTATATGTTTAGATTTAAAGAGAATTACCCTTTCTTTTCGCGTATTCAAGGAAAAACTGTAAGACTTGGGAAAATTGCAACAGCTACGTGCGGTTTAGAGTACGGAAGTTTACTAAAAACTCATTTTCTTTCTCAGAATGACGGAGAAGGATTTTACCCCTGTATAGATGGAGCAAATGGTTTGACAAAGAACTATTTCCTTTTTTGGGTTCCAGGATTCTCTAATTCATATGTTCGCTTTGACAAGAAATATGAACAATACCTTACTGAGAAAAACCAAAACATTTCAAAAACAAACAAGAAAGTCATTTTGATTTCAGGAAGTTTAGATCGTTTCTTAGAACAGAAAATTATCTTAAGACAAACCGCTCCCGAGTTCATTGGTACAATTGATAATACAAAATTCTTAACCCTTAGAAATACACATCTGATTTATAATCCTAAACCGCCTTATTCTCTCTTTTTAATCTTAGGAATATTAACATCCTCACTAGGAAATTTTATTGGCAAACATCTAAACATTATTCGGACACCTGGATTGAATTCGAATAGATATCCACAAATTCGCTTATCTGATCTAAAAGAGTTCCCCATCATTGATATCAATAAACTTCAGGATGAATCGGATCTTCATCAACTTGAAAAGACTGTAAAAGAAATTTTATTACAAGGCGAATCAGTCACACAGGTTTTATCTCAGCTCTGGGGTGTTTTTCAAAAAACAGAATTGAAGTTCACCTCTCAACGTCATTTTTTAAGAACCTGTTTT
>CP070760.1:1203701-1213840 GCA_020348965.1 Candidatus Heimdallarchaeota archaeon
AAATCTGGAAGGTTTGCAAACAACATCCCAATCCAGTATTCCCGCACAAAAAGAAAGATAATAATAAATCCTGTTCCATATGCAAAAATATGCCATCCTAACCAGAAATTATCATCGTATATTCTTTGAGGAGGATGATATGTTGATTTTGCGAGAGCATCCAATATAAAATGAGAGGAAAGAGAGATTAAAACAATCAATGAGCCTGTTAACCACGGAGGAGCTGGAAAAAGAGTAACAATGACAAGTTGGATTGCGATACCCGCAATTAAATGGGTAGGGAGTTGCATATTATGACCACACTGTTAAACGTTCCATTAATACCTTTACTATTTTTCAATGATTATTTTTATATATCTTGACTTGACACACGACGATACAGTAACCAAAGAGCAATCCCAATCCAAGATATAATTACTATGATGATTAAACTAAATTTCAAAGTCGCAAAAAGAGAAGCTAAAAAAGGAGAGAACATAGGGTAACTAGTGGGAGCAGTTAGCATCAAAACAAGATTTAAATTTTCAATAGCATCAAAGAGAGCAGCGATAAATGGAACTAATGTCATATAGAAGCCGACTTGTTGCTTCTGCTCTGTCAAATATTTTCTTGATATCAATAGGGTTACCCCCGCTAAAAATGTTGAATATGCCACTAAGAAACCGTAATCTATGAGGGTCACGTTGAGTTCTTGGACAATCAAATCGGATCCCCATGAATCGAAAATTCGATTGATTTGATCGACTGTCCAAGCAAATTCCAGTTCCATCACTCCATAAGGACTTGTAGCCTTCAATGCTGCCTCCACAGGGCGCATTAACAGAAAAATTATAATTGAAGTGATTGCAGCTATTCCAGTCAGAATTACAACAATATTTTGAGGTGGAGTGGTTTCTAGTCTCCTTATCACAAAATTATTCATTATTATTCGTCTCAAGAAAAATGGAGAGGTGGTTTTCAATCCGATTCTTTAGTGTCTTGATATATCTTTCTCACATAGGAACTCAATTCATGAACTGTTGAGTCAAGATCACCATTGTTATGAATAATCTTATCTGGGAGAGGTAAATCAATTTCATTTTGCATTCGGCTGACTCTCGGCGCCAGATGCTTTGAATTCTCTCGGCCTCGGGCTATTATACGTTCTTCAGCAACTCTATCTTGAACCTTGATGAGTATAATTTTTGATTGAGGATAAAGCATTCGTGCACGATGAAGGATGGCTCGGGAAAGATTTACAAGCATAATTTCCCCACGTTTCAATGGTCCTTCTAGAAGGTCACGCGAACAGCCATACCAATTATTGTAAACAAACCAAAATAGTGTAAATTCATTATTTTCCTTTTTCTGTAAGAATTCAGCCTCAGAGATGTAAAGAGAATGTTCTGTCTTATCGGGTGGCCTTGTGATGTGTCTCTGAAGGATGTTGACAGGAATGTGTTCTTTTGAAAGTACATCAACAGTTTTTCTCATCACTGTGTCTTTCCCACTCCCCGAGCGGCCAACGACGAAAAATAACAATTCACTAGTTATAGGAGCGTTTAACACATTAGAACACTTCTTTAAATTCTAATTAAGGTATTCTTAAAAGGACTCTTTGTTCATTTGAAATTAAACCCAAAATGATTGTGAGCTTTTATGGGTAAGTTCATTTTCAAGATTGTGCTGATTGGGGATGGAGCGGTGGGTAAAACATCTATCCGAAGGCGTTACATGGGAGAGGGATTCAAGAGTGATTTTCTTGCGACCATGGGGGCTGATTTTGCATACTACAAAATAGCAATTGATGAACATGAGATTGAGTGGCAGATTTGGGATCTTGCGGGACAACCCGCCTTCCGAAATGTTATGAAAGCATATTTTAAGGGGAGTTTTGGTGCTCTCGCAGTGTACGATATTACACAACCCAGATCATTAGATGGTATTGAATCTTGGGCTCAAGAGGTTCGTTTCCATGCTGAAACCTTCCCAGAAATCCCAATTGTCCTTATTGGTAACAAGATAGATCTACGGGATGAGATCCCTGGGAGCATTAAAACAATTCATGGATTTACTAAAGCTAGATCTTTGAATGCAGAATTTATCGAAACGTCAGCCAAGACTGGAGAGAATATCGAAGAAGCATTTGCACTCCTTGCTAAACGGATAATGGCCGCTACTAGCGAAATCAGATTATAAACTAAAAAAAAAGAAGAGAGAAAAAAGTGGGGAGTATTCTCGAACGCTACAGAGGGAATCTATAGGGGTATTAATTCCCAAATACCGCCAACACCATAGGAAGTATCAATCGTTGGTAGAAGAAGAATTAAAAATCCTTGAATGACAAGAAGAAGACTTAATACAATAACAACTGGTGCCCAACTGATTAATTGCAGAATCCGATCTATAGTAAATTCAGTAAACAATGTCGCAAGAAAAACTAGCCCTACTATGATTACGATTACAAGAATTACAAGCCATAGAGGGATAGTAATGATTTCACCAATCGCAATTCTACTCAGACCTTCCTCAAAATCTGCAAATAATATAAGTAGTCCAGCTAATGCTCCAAATACGACAAGGGCAATTATCGCAGCGATAGGGGTGTTTTTAAGCGGTTCTCCTAGCATGGAAGACCCAGCTAAGAAAATCAAGAGGATAGTTAACCAATGAACCTCTACATCAGGTGGGGCAGTATCAAGTAACCACTCATAGATAGCAATAAGATTTACAACTCCTATAACGATACTTGTACCCAAAGCCAAGAATTTTAGTAAATCTGATTCCTGTTCTTTCGACTTTATAAATTTATTTATACCATAGGCAAGGCCTATGATTCCTGCAACTAATATTATTAAAGGTAAAAACTCTACAACAGGTTCTAGCATTTTTAATACCTACCTTAAGATGAATAAAAGGTTAATACTTTTTATTTGAGATTAATAATAAAGATTTAGCAAACAGTAAAATGCTTGCAATTAGGTGGATATTCTCTCTATAGGTGTCAACATACATATAAATCGAAAATGTGAAAATTTACAAAGTTAAAATGACCTATATTCCTTCACGTATTATTTTATGAATCATGTTTTGACCGTATTCCTACACCTGATCCTACTCGAATTTAATTTCAATTTTTAGTAGGTGAACAAGATCAATACACATAGTTCTTAGTCATTTTCAGTTCTCTCTAGGAAGGAATCATTATCCTTTTACCTTTATAAAGTGAAATTCAACTATAAAATGAATTAGATTCCCCCTGAAATGATTTTGTTGACCACCCTTTGGTTATACTCTAGCACTAAATCCTGATCATAATTGATTTTAATCTCTAAAAGATGGGCAAGATCTTCAACCTTCAAAATGTTTTGAAGTAATGAAAAATGGGGATCTGCTATTTCCCCTAAACGTTTAATTCCGTTTTCAAAGTGAGTCTTAAGATCGTCATTTGTGTTCTGATAGTGCTGTTGAATACACAAGTGGATATACGACTCACGAAGACCCTCAACAAGATTATCAAAATGTCGAACATCAAGAATCTCGAGGATGGAAGAAATGCAGGTTATAAACAGAATATCTTCAGTCGCAAGCCCCTCTTTAAGGAAACTATGGGTTTTTTCATGGAATCTTTGTTGCACGAAGGGGAGATTTAGATGTAGACCTTCTGCAGCTTCAGCAAGAACAGCATTATAAGGAACAGGGTCTATCCCTTCAATATTTTGGCTGATTTCATAGAGAAAGTCCGAAAACTGTTTAAACACACGATCTGATGATGTTACTTCTATACGTACACTATACGTACGATCTGTAATGAGATTTGGAGGGATGAAAAACTGTTGACTAACCAGTTGTTTTATGATATTTTTCTTGTCAAATGAACTAGTTTTCATATCCATCCTTTACTCTTTTCACACAAAATTAGCAGTAAAAAGAATATTTGTAGTCATATAATTATTTTATTTGTTATCTTGAAAAGATACCTAGAAATATTATTCGATCAGTAACAGTAAAATTATCATATTCCTTACTTTTGAATTCTGTTAGAAACTGATTTTAAATTATATTCATATATAATTTCTAGCATCTCCTCCGAAATCTGAAGATATTCTGCATAGAAATGATCAATTTCGGTTCTGAGTGGTGAATATTCTACAATGGAGGTACGTTCTTTTTCTTGTAGCAATCGTTTCATTAGTTGAGTTATTTTTTGGTCTTCATTCGCCTCAATAGGCACTCTTAAAGACTTCAGCCAGTAAACATTAGTATCAAGAACTCCATACCCCATGTTGGTATTTCCATGAGATTCCATTAGAGCCCAAATCAACGAAGAGTTGAGATAAGTCAGAATTAGTGGAACGTACTTTTCGTCTACACTTATTCCATAAAAACGTTGGTCTGGCATCACATGTGCTTTATTGTAAATGCAGCCTGGTCTATCATGGTAACTCTTTGTCCATAAAATAGTGGGGGTGGGATATCTAGTAAGTGAATACCAATTTTCTCGATTTTGGACACTTCGAATTAAGGAAACCCCTCGGACTGTTGTTCCACTTTTCCGACCTTGTTTTATCGTAACAGGTGTCCGTTCGGCCCATGTGATGTACTTCCAAGCCTCTGTGCCTTCCAACTGCGACGGAGAATCTAAGCAGTAAAAAAGTAATGAATTTGGGAGATAAGTATCTGGGACATAATAACCATTAACTTCGGTGGGACTTTTTATTAGAGGAACCAGATATCTCCGTTCAATCAATCCTTTATATCCTAGCTGGTTTTCAATGTAAACCAGTTCTTCGATCCGCTTTTCTTTTTCACTGTGTTGTAGATGGAAGAACTCGTTTGCACCTGTCTTAATTCCAAATCGAATGTCAGCTAGGGAAGAAAGTGAAACACCAGTTGTGTTAATTTTCGTGAGTATTTTCCTTTCATTACGCGAAGTTCTAAGAAAATTTCCAGCCCACTTATGAGTTTCGCACAGCTGTGCTCTTTTGACTAATTCTGTTCTGTAACAACGATCTTCATGGTTCTTACGCGGTATCAGGCCTTTTCTGAGAGAATTAAATGATAACTGTGAATAATTAACATAAACTTCCGTGAAAACACCTTGTTGCATTGGTTTACCCCTATTGGCAGATTTTTCGGCAATTAAAATAATAGAGTTGATTCCAAGATTATGCCATAATCGGGATCCTCTACTATATATTATCTCAAATATCCCAATCTCGTTAGAAGGATCTAGTAGGAACTTCTGTAGAGTTCGACCATACCTTACTTCAAGCCACGCATTACTAGTTAGAAAAGCTAATACGCCATTATTTTTTAGGAGAAATATGCTAATAATGCAAAAATAAATATATAAATCGCTTTTCTGGTCAAAAGAAGATTTACCAAACCGTGCATCGAAACGTGTCTGTAACTTCTTTTTATGAATTGGGAGAATATCTTCATGCCGAACCCACGGGGGATTCCCGCATATTATGTCAAATCTATCCTGAAACTCATAAGTAAGGAAATCAGAATTTATGATTTTTTCAATATCCATTTGGATTGCCGTTTTTTTCCTTTCAGTGATATCGACGCTAGTGATTTTTAATTGTTCTTGCATCTTAAAAAAGAATAAACGAAGTCGTGTAACTAGAACTGCTAACTTGTCAGGATCAATCCCATGAAGCTCAACTATGGGGAAATTCTCTCTCTTAGTAGTAAGAGAAGAATTAGTCAATTTGGAAAGTAGTCTTGCAATACTAATGAGAAATGTTCCAGATCCACAAGCAGGATCTAAAATCTTTAAACGTGACGGAAATCGTATTGATTGATCTGTTGACTCCCCTTCAGGCACTATCTCAAATCCCCAGTCATGATATATCTGTTTTATAAGTATGTCAGATTCTATGGCGTTTAATCTCCTATTTAGCGCACGATAGACTGCAAGATAAGTGATGAAATCCGTATTGAAAATGGAAGTGTAAAATTTTCCCGTTTTTTTGTCTTTGGAGGGTACGGATGAACCCTCTGCTATTAATGAAAGAACTGATGGTGTAATAGCAACTTCATGAACAAATGCTGAGGCTTCATTGAAAGAGAAAGGATATTTTTCCAATAGATTCTGATACAAATCAAGGTCAATTGGTAGATCTCCTAGACCGAAATCACAAAGAAGATTTGATAGTGTAGATAGATCTTCATCGTTCCAGTCATAATTTACATTCCAATCTGATAATTTGGATAGGATTAAATTCACACGAACAGGAGAAGGATATTCCCTTCTAAATTTATCAAACCAAATCTGATTGTTTGAAATTCTAGAATGTATTAATAGTAGAGTGGTATAACTAATCAGATAGTCTTGTAATTCATCATCTGAACTTAGAAAAATCTTCAAACCATTATTTAGAAATTCTGCTTCTAGGGAATGAATATCTGTTAATCGATGGACAAACTCGAGAGGAGACATATCACTACCTAAAATCTCTTTGAAATAACAAGGAATGTACCCTCGAGGGAAGCGAACAATCCATAAACTTCTAATTAAATCATCCCCCTGCGGTTTAAAAATTAGAATATGAATACCTGAAGTAGAAAGATTTATGACTGATAAATAGCTTTTCTCCATCGTTCCAAAATTTAATCGATCAGAAAGCTCCAGAATTTCTTTTAAAACCAGTTTGTAATTCTTATTTTTTGTGCTAAGAAAGAAAAAAAGATTTTCTACTTTTGCAAGTGGAATAATGTCACCAATCGGATCTAAAGATTCAGTAAGTTTGTGTAGTGAAGATTTTTCAAAAAAGAGATTGAGGAAGAGGACCCAAGATTCTTGTGTTATTTGTTGGTTGTCATTAAAGCTTTGCCAAAGATATCTGGAAATGTCCTCTAATTTCTGTCTCTTAACCAATCTTATCGTCTTTTATAAAATGTATAGGCGATTAAAATGACACCAGGTATGATAAAGGCAGCAGGGAGGATTATCTGAATCAAATTCCACCAGTGAAGACCCTCAAAGAAGCTACCAACCGAGGTACCAATGGTTTCACCAAAATTCCCAAAGAAGTTACCAAAATCTTCTCCGAAATTTCCCATCATTTCACCAAAATCCCCGCCCAAGCTGCCAACTGTAGTACCGAAATCACTAAAGAAGGTGGTGAATATAGCAAGTGCAATAATGCAACCAATTACAATGAAAACAACCCCAACAACAATGCCACCAGCAAAATCTGCGGTTGGTCGCTTAGTTGGAGCAAATTCTACCGCCTTAGGAGGTAATACACCTTTCTTCGTTACTAATTGAGTGCCACATTCTCGACAAAATTTCGCATCTGGTTCATTTAAATGACCACAGCTCGTACATTCCATAATATCTATCCTCCTTGTCCTCCTTTTCGGAGGGCTTGAATAATGAGAATCGCCCCAACTGCAAAGAATGCCACTACTAAGAAAATTTCAACAGAAAACAGATCAAAAAAGATTACCGCTAAAAATAATCCTATACAAATTAAAACTATCCCACCCACATATGGATTTTGTTCCTGCTGCTCACCAAAACAGAGGTTATCTGGACTAGTTCTCCGTATATACTGAGGTGCTCTCGTAGGTGGTGGAACTGAACTTTCTGGTGCTTTTTGAGGGAGCAGTTGCTGCCCGCACTGAGGACAGAACACTGCATCATCATCTACTTTCGCACCACAATTATCGCAAAACAAATTCTATTACTCCTAATTTAGTTTGGAAATTATTGAGGAATCTGTAATCTAAGAGTTATTATTATCATAAATCTGTAATATTAAAAGGTTTAATACGCGGAGGAGTAGATGTTGAGATTGAATTTTCTTGACAATGTGTTGATTTCTGATGACTTTTCCATATGAAATAACTGATGAAAAGCACTTAACTCATATCAGAGAGTACCTAAAAACTGTTCATCAAGCTCAACTAGCATTTACGCAAAGTGTCACACCAATATTAGAAAAATTTCTAACTAGTTTCGATTCTTATCAACAGGCACTTTCCTCTGGTAAATTTGAAATTGACTATCAAAATCCTCTAGTATACACCCGAAAAGAGGAGTACATGCTTTATATGCTCCTCATAGAATATTCAAATCATGCCATGAGAGCTGCCTTTAACACCTCCCCTATTAAAGTGGTTGTTCTACCAAGATGTTTAACTGGTCCAAATTTTGACCTTTTAAAAGTGAAACGTACAAGAATCGGTTGGCACAGGATAATTGGATGTAATACGCGGGAAAATCCAAGTTGTGACGGATGGAAATTGACTGAAATAGGAACAGAACAGGGATTTGAGGTCTTTATCACCATGGGACGCCGATTCAAGGAACCAAATTTTCTAAAGGTGTTTCACAACTTACGTAAGAAGTTTGGGCCAAATTTTGGACTTCTTACAGTCGCCTGTCTTCCAGAATTAGCTCTAGGAAAAACCTATATCATGGAAATGGGGATCCCGACACAAGCTGTTCCATTATTATTCTCAGGATGCGCAAAATGGCTGGGAGAAACCCAAGCAGTACAGACAGAATTTCCGATGGACTATGTCCTCCACCTTCTGAAGGGATAAACAAAAAAGTAGGAAAATCTCTTCTATATTGTTTTTTTCCTTAAAACTTTTCTTGAGCTCTCAGGAAGGTCTTTAAGTTGCGAAATTACTGAAGAGACAGTTTTTTTCCCAACGATGCTTAATTGAGTTTCTCGTCTCACCTGTTGATTATCTGGATTGATAGTATCAAGGCCAATTCCAACATTAATCCCGATATTTTCTGTTAAGACATACCTATCATGAGGAAAATCGTCAGGAGGACTACTTAACCTCTCATAAACATAGAAAACAAATTTCACAGTAACCGCTGAATCCTGAAGGTATAGCTTTCGAAATTCCTTGGCGGTAGCAGTAGCATTCTGCTCCTCATCTATCCTCACAGCTGTAAATATCGCGTATGTCTTCGTACGGTAGAGACTTTTTGCGCTAAAAATGTCAAAAAGTTCCTTCAAACCATAGATCCAATGACTATCACTTATCCAGTTCTTTGTCTCAATATTAGAAAGATAACAGAATTCTCTTCCGATATACGGATCGACCAGTTTCAAATCCGAGCAACTAGTCAGTAATGGAGAGTAAATTTGCGAATTTATCCATTCACGGTCATAGGTTTTATCCAGACGAATTTCTTGAGATGGAGGGATAGGATAAGTCTCATTATACGTCAAAATGTCATGATAACCTGGTTCTTTAGTAAATAAACAGGTTTCACTACATTGAGAAGATGAGAGGGGAATGACTTTTTCTTTTGAATATAACATTGAAATGTCTTTATTTCTGAAGAATTTGTTTAATTCGCATAGAGAGTAAAAATCCTCATCAGGAATATCCACATCAACGATTCGATTCTCCTTATCATACATAAGAAGGAGTAACTGAAGATCTTTGACCCTATTTTGATCCAAATAGGCACCATACTCTTGTACTGATTTACCTAACAAGCTTTGATAATTGAGGATTAAAGAATGTCGAAATAGTCTATTTAAAATAGTTATGGTGAACTTTAATGTCATATTATTAACAAAACAACTCGGAGATAATGAGAAAAGGTGAACTTTCATTCCATATCCTCTAAATCTAGCCAAATCTCTCTTTAAAAGCCTCCTCAAAAAAACCTTCAGGCCATCGATCGACAAAGTTGCCTTTTTGGTTTATTTCAAGTTCTTTACAAACTATCCCTCCCTCCTCTTTTGTTAAATATAGAACGGATATGTCATTTGGGTCTAATAGTTTGTTTCGAATAAGCTTTTGGAAGCGTAGAATGAGATGTTCACTATGTGTTTCAATCACATATTGAAGCTCTCTATTCTCTTTAATACGCTCATAAAAGAGCTGTGCAAGTTCAGTCTGCAATCGCGGATGGACATGTATTTCAGGTTGTTCTATACAAATGACATTGTCCACAGATAGGTATGACTGCACAATAATCGGTAAGATTTGGCTGATCCCAAAACCAACATCTGCAATTCCTACATCAGTTTTCAATGTACGATCCAATAAGCGTACACTGAAGATATCTTTTGTATCATCTGCAATAGGTGTGACATTTACATGGTATTCTATTCCCAATTGCTGAAGTTTCTTGTTAACCTTTTCCTGAATATCTTTAGAATAAT
>CP070760.1:1213940-1224946 GCA_020348965.1 Candidatus Heimdallarchaeota archaeon
AGACATAAGTGATCCATCCAGTTTTCCAGTTACGTTTGATTGTCATTTCCAGCATAACTCCACTACCAGAAGAAGACATCACCAAGAGGTCGCCCTCAACATGATAGCCTGATCTATTACTAGCCCAAGCTGTCCAATAGGACAAGTCATCAACTGTTTTTGCAATGAATCCATTCGGTGGATTGGCATCTTCCCGTGCTTGTTCGGTGACTTCGTCATCATAGGTTATTTGAATCGTTGCGACATTACTGAGAGCTATAATCTTAACTTCGATTTCGGTACCCTCTTGGATTGTAACATAGACTGTATTTCCATTTATATCCGTAATTTCGTTCTTCTGTGTATGGATATTCCCATCTTCATCACTATCTGAATGATCAATGTACTTATCCACTACATACCTTTGAGAATCACCCACATTAACTTTCCATTGAAGTTCCTGTGATACATTTCCATAAGAAGAGGAACTACTAATCGCAATTAGAACAATAATTAGTGAAATGATGATATTTCTTTGTTTCAACTTCTCACATCCAGTTACAAATTGTAAAGAAAATTAGGATTTATAACATTTTTAGAATTTTAATATCACTTTTGATCTGATATCTCCTGAAAAGTCTTAATTACAATGGCATATTTGATGAATTGAAAATTAATTGGGGAATTAATGACTTCTTTGCTTTCTTAACACAATAACAATGACGGTCATACTTATTAACAATGGGATGAAAGGAAATGAGGTGACTTGAATCTCCCCGTTTCCATTAGAGGAATACTCAAATTCTATAATGGTAGCTGTTTTGTTAGATATCTTCGTATACACATACCTAAGCCAACCTGTCTTCCAGTTTCTCTTGAGGATCGTTTCTTGGGTATTCTCAATCATAATTTGCTCATGTGAGATTACTAGGAGGTCTCCCTCAAGTGAATAGTCTGTCTTATTTTCAACCCACGATTCCCAGTATGTTCGATCATCTACTGTCTTAGCTACTATAGAACCTGGCGGAGCGGCATCAATATGTTCCTGGTCGGTCACTTCCCCATTATACGTCGTTTTAAGTGTAGCAACGCCGTTGAGAGCAGTAATCTCAAATTTGAGCTTAGATCCTTTTGTCAAAGTGATATTAATCCAGTCCCCTTCTTCATCCTTTATTTCCATAGTCGTTGTGCTTGGATCTCCGTCACCATCAGGATAATCATAATAATATTTCGAGAAGATATATTCATGAGAATCTCCTACCTTAACATGCCATTCAAGTTCTTGTGATACGTTTCCAGAAGAAGTAGTGCCATTAAGCGATATTATTGCAATAAGGAATATTGTGATAACGGTTTTGTGTTTCATTTTACTCATCTGAAAATTACTTAATATAGAATCACGAATTAAAGTTTTCAGAATATCCAGGTTTTTGCTTTTTAAAGATGATTAGTTACTTATCGATTTTTCAATCTCTCACAGAAATTTTTGCTATTTTAAATTCCCCGAATTTTCATCAAAAGTTTTTGGAGTAGGTCATTGCGAATTTCCGAAGGATTTTTTCTTAAAAAAGTGTTAATTAGCCTCAATGAACAGAAGATAACCTTTCATGACGATATCTGAAAAGTAAGATATTTGCGGATAAAATATTCAGTAAGTGTTATCATTTACTCCTTAGTATTAAACGTAATGAGAAAGATAGAAGAGAGAATACACCATTGATTGTGCTAAAAATTGTTATCATAGGCGATGGTGGGGTCGGTAAGACCGCCATTCGTGAACGATACCTGTCCAATCAATTTCAATCAGAATATGTCCTCACCATTGGTGCAGATTTTGCCATGAGGGATGAGATTGTTAATTCAAAATCCATACGGTATCAAATTTGGGATTTAGCTGGACAACAGCGATTTGATGGGGTAAGAGAAGTTTATTACAAGGGAGCGCTGGGTGCCCTCCTTATCTACGATGTAACTAGGCCCGAGTCCTATTTCAACACTCCTAAATGGATTAATGAGCTTTGGACCAATAATACAAAGGGAAGAATCCCCGTTGTCGTGGTCGGTAACAAGATAGATTTGCGAGAGGAATGTGATGAGACGATAAGCTCCGAACAAGGGAAACTTTTCGCTGATAGGCTCACTAAACTTACTGCTTCTGAGGGTTTCACCTGTCATTACGTTGAAGCGTCAGCCAAATCAGGAATCAATATTCAAGAAGCTTTTTCTCTACTTGGGAAAAATATCATGAAGTTTGCAGAACGTCGGCAATCTATTAGGCAAAAATCAGATCGTTCGATCCAACCCCTAGCTCATCAACCAATAATAGGTTGATTAGAGACAATTTTCCTATTTCTTTATAAAATTCAATTTTTTTGGTGGAGGAACTCTTTTCCGACGTAGATCGAATCTCAAATAGCTGTCCATATAATCCCAGTTGAATAAGCTACACTATTATTAATGAGTTAAGAATAGTCGTTAAATGATTATCCTATAGACCTGGACACATGGTAGTGACTGAATTTATGAGTGATTTTGGCTATGAGGACGAGAATATTGTGCGGATATCAGTTCTAAGCCACCCCGATGAGGAAACTACTCATTTAATTCAGAGATTTATTGAGAAACATTCTCCGAACTCTACCTTCAAAAACATTTCAGTAATCTCTGTAAATGTCTCTACTTTTGAATGGCAATTGTCAGAGGCTCTGACAAAAGTTCTATTAATCCAACCTGTTGGTGATTTTACTGATAAATTGCATACTCGCTTCTATCAGACTTCAGGGGCAGTAATTTTGTTTTCACAGGATAATCAAGATTCATTTGTTGCGGCGAAAGTATTTTACCAAAATTATTGGAAATATGGGGATGGTTCATCAAAACCAATCGTTTTTATTGAGATTTCGAATTTAACAGATGAGATAAGTATAAATAAACGTGAGAAACTTGAAGAAATCCCAAATGTTGTCTATCATAGTCTCCAATTAAATGACATTCGATCTTTCCAAGAGATCTTGGGATTTCTTGTTCGAAAATGTCGAAATACCTAGGAAGATTCATTTACTACCTTCTATTACGATTCTCTGAAGGTTATCCTTATAGTTTCTACGCTTATTAATGGAATTATGTCCAAATATAGACAGATTTCGAAGATTCTGACAAGTAAACCAACTATGGAAGGAGCAGGGGTTCGGTTAAAACGCGTATTTGGTTATAATGAAGTTCCATTACTGGATCCTTTTTTACTTCTCGATGATTTTCATTCCGCTAATCCTGATGATTATATTGCTGGATTTCCATGGCACCCCCATCGTGGTATTGAAACAGTTACTTACATGCTTCATGGCAAAGTCAAACATGAAGACAGCATTGGAAACCGTGGGGTCATTCAAAACGGCGATGTCCAATGGATGACAGCTGGTAGTGGCATTATCCATTCGGAAATGCCCCAGCAAGAAAATGGATTGCTTTGGGGATTCCAATTGTGGGTTAACTTACCAGCTTCCAATAAAATGATGACTCCTCGATACCAAGAAATTGAAAAGAACCAAATTCCCGAGATTCTCCTAGAAAATGATGTTCGTATAAGAATTATCTCAGGAGAATTCAATGGAACCACTGGACCAGTAACAGATATTGTTGTTGACCCTATTTATCTCGATGTTTCTATTCCACCAAATTCTCCATTCAAACATAAGGTTAAGAGTGGGTACACTGCATTTGTTTATGTGATCGAAGGCGGAGGATTCTTTGATGTGGAGAAGAGTCAGTTTGTAGGATCCGAACATCTTGTTATTTTTACTGACGGTGATGAAATAGCGATTCAGACTGATAAAGAACCTGTTCACTTTCTCCTAATCTCTGGTAAACCGATTGGGGAACCAATTGCTTGGTATGGCCCAATCGTTATGAATACAGAGGAAGAGTTGAAAACCGCCTTTAGAGAGTACCAAAATGGCTCTTTTCTCAAATATCAGGGAGGTAGTGAGCGTTAGGTTGAGAGAAGGAGAATCTCTTTATAACGAAAACAGTCAATCAAGTGATCGTTAACCATTCCGACTGATTGCATGAAAGCGTAACAGATCGTGGGACCAACAAAGTTAAATCCACGCTTTTTCATATCTTTGCTAATTCTAACGGAAAGATCGGTAGAAGCAGGTATATCGTTTAGTTTCTGGAACTGATTTTGAATTGGTTTGAAGTTAACAAACTGCCAAAAATATTGATTAAATGATCCAAACTCTTCTTGAACGGCAATAAACCTCTGAGCATTGTTAATAGCACTTCTAATTTTTAATTTATTACGAATGATCCCAGGGTTTTTAAGTAAGCGATCAAAATCATTTTCTGTGAAAGAAGCTACTTTCTGGATGTCAAATTGAGCAAAAGCTTTCCGATAAGTCTCTCGTCGATTCAGGATCGTTGACCAACTCAGACCAGCTTGCGCCCCCTCTAAGATGAGAAATTCAAAAAGCTCCTCCTCATCATGAACTGGTACTCCCCATTCATTGTCGTGATATGCAACCATTAATGGATCAGATCCTGCCCATTCGCACCGTGAGACACTTGATCCAGTCATCCTTAAACACAACTCTTAACCTAGTCCTCTAGAATTGCAATAGCCTCTATCTCAATTTTTGCATTGAGTGGTAAAGCTGCAACTTGAAACGCTGCTCTAGCAGGAGGATCGTTACTAAAGAATGTCTTATAGACCTCATTCATTTTACTAAAGTCATTAATATCAGCTAAGAGGACAGTAACCTTGACTACGGAATCTAGAGCTGCATTCGCTTCTGCTAGTATGTCTTTAATTTTTGTCAAAGCTTCCTTAGTCTGTTGAGCAGTGTCAGTTTCCAAATTCGTTCCTATTTGTCCAGAAACAAAGATAATTCTTTTTCCCGATGCTATTACAGCTGGAGAGTAAGGTCCAACTACAGTTCCAATTTTAACAACTTTTTTCATATTAACCAACTCTTTTAAGGAATTTACTCCGTGTTATAAACAGTTTGCTTGTCTCACTTTTTAACTAGTGTGATTTCAACATTATAATAAGAAATGTAAAGGCTTAATCATGGAGAGACCAAAATTTGTCAGGATCTCTCTTTTTACCATAACTCCACCAAGGAAATAGTGCCATAAAATTATCTAGTTGAATCCACAATTTATCGAGAAAATGGAAGTGTTTAATGAAGAAACGAGCCATATTATGGAAAAAACCTGTGGGTTTGTTGAAGGGACAAACACGTATGCAATTAGAACAGTCAGATGAGTTTTGTACCCAAAATTTGTAGCATGAGTCAACATTGACATACCACTTATAGACTCCTGGATTATTAGAGGGAGTTTTCCACGGACTATCCCAGGTAGGACCATCCGTATGTGAAATCGATTGACTGGGGCAGTATTTTGCACATTTTTTACATATCCGACAGAATTGTGTTACACCGAAATCGATTGGCTTATCAAGTTCCAAGGGAAAATCAGTGAAGACTTTACAGATACGCACTCTTGGTCCAAACTTAGGAGTGATCAACAATCCATGCCTACCGAATTGCCCAAGTCCAGCTTGAATGGCTAAAGGAATTGATAGTCCTGTGTCATTTCCAGATGGGACAGCCTGATATCCTAGATTTCTTAAGAATTGGGCCATACAAGCAATGGCAAATGTCATTCGTGAATAAGCTTCTCCAGTAGCTATAGCAGCTGGTACTGAGGGTGATGTACCGATTCCTTCGTAATCCATTTCCATCAGCATTACTATAGCATATTTGACTCCTTCTGGTAAATTGAGGGGTTTGTTTTCTGAATTATGCGAATAGATAAACAGCTGCTCTGGGTCAACTTTTGTAATTCCAGTGGCACATGCTCCAAAAATTTGACCTAATCGTTTTACAATCTCATTGTTCTTTTTTGTGTCCGTGAACTCACATTTAGGAAGTTGTGACTCATATTCCATTATTCTACTAACAGGTATTCCTTGTATCTTGTTCCAACTATAAGCATCGTAAAAATGGTCATATACAGTCCAAGCTGCATTTACTGCCGCATAACTTTTATGACTATATCCTTTCTTACCGACTTTCTGTAGTTGACGTTCTGGAATCGCACGTTTAAACATTGAAAATGAATTATCTTGAGTAACACGTGAATATATTGTGTTTACTTCGGAAAATCTTTTATACTTAGAACCATCTAGTGCAAAAGGAATCTTTACCTTCATGAAGTTTTGTTTCAGTTGTTTTCTGTCCATACTTTCTGTCATAGATATTCTCTCCTTAGTTTGATCAGCAGAGAATTAAGTTGATTATGAATCTAATCTGATAATTCAGCACTAGCTTGACTTTCATTTGATTTGATTTTTCTATACCTTTACTTCTAATTGAATCTGAATTTCATGTTAAATCTATGCATAATGGTCTCCTCAAATATTTTTTAATCATGATTATAAAATTAGACTAAAATCTGTGATGAGTGCAAGGTAGTGATATAAATTGTCTTCATACGTTGATTTTTCAAATTTGGAAGAATTAGTCTTTTGTAAAAATATAGAATGGAAAACCAAACAAGTTTCGACTCATTCACATGATAAACCTCTTGTTGCTCATTTCACTCAAAGGCAATGGAAATTTATGGTTGAACGGAGACTCAAGCATCAAGATTATACTATTATTGACCCCCAAAGCAAGTTTCATTTTCCTGTTTTAGAGGGGCCTGGTTGTATTGTGAATATTTGGTTTACCTTCTCTTCAGGACTTGTTAGTTTACGAAAATACTATAATACATGGGAGATACGCCAGAAGGTCTATCTTCGGATTTACTTTGATGATGAAAAAACTCCAAGTGTTGATTCTCCAATTGGAGATTTTTTCGGAGTCGGATTTGGTAAATATCGAGAATTTAAATCTAAATTTTTAGAAGAAACTTCAGGTGGATATGTGTGTCGCTTCCCCATGCCTTTCCAAAGGAATACTCGACTAGAAGTTGTGAATACTAGTGAAAAAAACGTCATTTTTTACGGAGCAGTTACCTACCACCAATATGATAAACCATTTACACATAAACCGTACTATTTTCATTCTAAATACCGTGAAGAGATGCCAACAACTCCTGAGATTCCCTATAAACTTTTGGATGCAAAAGGTGAGGGATTCTATATTGGTTGTGTCTTAAATCAAGTGAATATTAAACGGAGTGATGGTCTTCGATTTCTTGAGGGAAATACCAAATTCTATGTAGATGGGGAGTATGAACCCTCACTCGAATACACAGGTACAGAGGATATCTTCCAAGGAGCTTGGTATTATATTGCTGGTGCTTTCTCTGCCCCGTACCATGGCTGCACAGTCCATTCTTGGAAAAAAGCAGGGATTCTAGGATTTATTATGTCTGGATATCGAAAAAATCAAATTAGTCAGTATAGATTTCATGAGGTCGATGCCATTCCATTTAGGAAGTCATTATTGGTTTTTACCCATCATGGAGAGTTCGATGAAGTACAAACAAACCAATCGTCTGTCACTTACTTCTACGCTCACCATCCCATCCAAACTAATTGGGAACCATTAAAAACAGGGGAATTTATCGATGAATATTACTAGAAATTAATGGTAGCGTACTAATAAAGAAAAGGGATCAATCGATTCGTTCGTTCAATATAACTCTGATATTCCTCTCCAAAAGATGAAAGGAGGAGTTTCTCCTCCAGATCCATTCGACTCTTGAAAATGACAAAGAAGATAATTAAAATAAGGACCGTTATTATAATACTGCCAAAAGAGAATGAGTAACCAAAAAATAGGAGCAAAAAACCCGAGTACATTGGATGTCTGATGTAACGATACAATCCAGTCGTAATTAATCGGTGTTTATCTTCTATGACGATCTTCGGACCGCCATATTCCCCAGTTTGTATTCGACTCAGTACAAGAATGGCACCTCCTACCACCAAAATTACATTCCCGATTAATGAAGTCAGACCAATAACTTTCATGAAGAATTGATTCTGTATTAAGATTTGTCCTTCAATATAAGGCAAAAAAAGCATAATTGGTAATGCTAAGAACGAAATAGATATAACCAATCTATTATATTCATCTTTTTTCTCAGAAATTGGTCGTATCACAATATCTATTCCAATAAAAGTAAAAATTAAGAGAATTGGGAGTAATGTTTCTGATGTGGTAAAAACTTCTTGTTCAAACAGTAGAAAAATAATATTCATGAAAATGAACAAGATAGGTAACCCCATCAGTTTCAAGAGTACTATTTGCTTTCTATTCAAAATCTTTCATCACTTTAGCTACAGGTTTGTTCTCTCTTACTAGAGCAGCATACGTTGCATAAATGGATCGCTGTGGAAAAAAAAAGCTTTGTACCCTTCACAAAGGCAATTTAGTCCTTGTTCTTCAATTTTGGAAAACGTAAATCTGTTTTTGTTTTTCAGCCGAAGATTTATATTTAGAACCTTTGATAGATTATCAGGTTTTCTCCTTTTTGGGTGTAATATCAATTAGTTCATATTCTCGGGAGCCTATCCCCTGTGCATGGGCAGCAGCCAGTTGTGTCTCGGCAATAATTGGTCTAGATTCTGCATCCACCCAAAGACTGAATAAACCCAATTTCAAGCTATCAGGTTCCATTGCTTCAGGAACAGGATCAATTTTTCCTTGGGGGAAATCTAATCCTGTTTCTGCGGGGGATTCAGGGATACCAGGCGCTTTTGTCACAAGATCCACACAGGCTTGATCAATTGCAATTGGATCATTCGAATATAGGATCCCTAGATCTGGAACCAATAGATTACCACCTGCACTCATACAATCGCAATGACTAGTAATATCAATTGCGATATTGATATAACGAAGTCGATCTTCCCCATCACTGTTTATTCCTTTTACTACTCCAGCGGCGTTGTCCATCATACGTTCTACCTGTTCAATATTAGGAATTCGACGCTTGACTGCGAAAATGCGTTTTTCTTCCAACTCCTTTGGAGGAATTTCAAAATGACACTTCGCAAAGCACATTGTACATGCAATACACTTATCTGGGTGATGTACAATCTTTTTGTTTTCATCAAACGAAAGAGCCTGTGTTGGGCAGATACGAATACATTTTCCACAACCAGTACAATTCTCTGGTCGTTTTACATGGATATTCTCTCCACCACCCCAGTGAGCTCCGCCTTTTCCCTCGTTACCGACGCAGCCGATTCCTAATTGTTTTAGAGCACCCCCAAATCCAGCACCATCATGACCCTTAAAACGTGATACAATTAAAGTTTTATCAGCTATTCTTAAACCCATAGCTAATGCCACATTTTTAATGTACTTCCCCTTTTCATTATGAACTCTGAAAACCTCTGTTCCAACGATACCGTCGTCCATAACAACAGGAGCATTCATAGATGCAATGTTAATTCCATTCCTACTCGCTAAGAATACAAAGCCAGGGCCATTCGACATAGTCTCTTCTTTGTGTCGTTCGTCCCAGAATAAGCCAACACCCTCGCAAACCCAAGGAATACCTCCAGCTTTACGCACTAAATCGACAACTTTTCGGATATACATGGGACGAAGATGTCTGGTTTGATTACGACTGCCAAAATGCGTCTTTATCGCGACTATTTCTCCTTCCTTTATCCAGTCCTTTAATCCAACGTCTTCATGATTCCAGAGGGACTCAAGACGATCTATGAGCGAATCACCCATTCCCAGTCCTTTTGTATTTACCATGTACACTTTTACCTTACTCATAATTTTCTCAACGCCAGTCAGTTCTGATTTAAAGTTAGTAATGTTGTATATTGAAGTTATTTCATTGGGGTTTAATAATCATGGTATGTTGATCTAAGTCAGAGACAGAAAAGCCAAAATAACAATAATTAACTGAAATTTCAAAAGAAAAATGCCTCAATCATGTGATATATAAGACAGAGTAATTGATAAGTTTGTGGTGAGTTAATGGAATTTGAAGACTTCAAATCATACTTGCATGAGAAAAATCTTGATGAGGAAAAAATTGCTTCAGCTGTCAGAATTGTCACGGAGTTTAATAATTCCCTCTCTCACCTAAATAGATCAGCAGAAAGTGCGACTTATAACGATCTTCACCATTTTTCCGACCATTTGATAGAAAATAAGAAGAATTCTTATGATAACTATGTCAATCTACTACATTTTGGATATTTTTCAAAAAACAAAGACGTAATTATTGCTTCCATGGAAATTTTGGACGGCAGCGAAGTAATGGTGAATTTTTCAGAACGATTAACTAATGATTTTGGTGAGGATTTACGGAATAAGGTCTTTGATAATTTGGAAGTTCCTCCATTAGGTCTGCATCCAAAGGAAAAACCAGAACTAACTAAACAATTAATCGAGAACTTTCTTGAAAATGTTGACCGAGAGAAATGCATTGATTTCCTGGCAAATGGATTAAGGAATAAGTATAAGGCACATTATAAATCAGCAAGAGAAAAGTTCCTTAAGTCAAAGAATATAGATGAATTTTTGAAAATTAAACGTCAAGATTTTTTAGATACCTTAACAAAACATCAATAGGAAGGAACTCTATACTTAACTAAGGAAATTGACGAAAAAGTTATTGATTACGTCAAAAGCCAACAAGGAATGACTGAGGCGGGAGTCCGAGAAGGAGAGAAAGTTATCATGACAAAGATTCCATACATGGCCAAGCAATATATCAGTGAAACAGATGAAAGGACAAGAAAGTATTATTATTGCCACTGTCCATGGGTTAGAGAAGCAATCTTAGAGGAAGATCACCCTGTTGATCCTATTTTTTGTAATTGCAGTGGTGGTTATTATAAAAATTTCTGGGAAGCGGTTCTGAATCAACCTGTTAAGGTAGAGTTATTAGAATCTGTTCTTATGGGAGATGAGGTTTGTAAATTCGCATTACATTTGCCACCCGAGATAATAGACAAAATCGAAGTAATATAGATAATTATTCACAACTGTCGTTTGTTAAGATGGTTATTTTCTCTGAAGTTAACAAAGGAAGCTATC
>CP070760.1:1225046-1234487 GCA_020348965.1 Candidatus Heimdallarchaeota archaeon
TTCTCAACCAAATCACCAAATTAGAAACAATTCCTCCAAAATTAAAAGCTCATGTTCCTAATCTAGAGCTTGAGGATTTAAAAGCGATTCGTGAAGAGATAAGCAGTGCAGCTCAAAAAAGTATGCAGGACCTTCTAGATGAATATGAGAAGATTCCTGTATGGAAATACAAGATATCTACTCGGATACGTGAAAATTTGAAATCCATTCCATTCCCACTAATTCCTATTGAGACACGTTTTGATTTACGGGAAAAACGGTCTCAGATAGTGAATCTTATTGACCAATACTCGGAATCGGGAGATATCGAGGCTATAATAAAGGAATATATTTCATTCTTGGAAACTATTGAAGAAAATAAGAACGAAATTCTTATTGAAATTAAAAGACAGATAGTTAATCTTGAGGGAGTTGAAAAACGACTGTTTCGGTTGTTATCTCGAATGAGTACCCTAGTTTATTCAACCGAAAAAGAACTTGATAATCTTGATTATTCTGAAGCTTTAACAGAATATTGGCAATTGATTGCGTACATTGAAAGAAAGAGATCCACATTAGCTGAACAGATGGAACGAGAAATTTCCTCTCATACTCAAGACTATTCAAAACTCCCTGATCATTATAGAGAGTTTTTTAGGGACGCTCTCAATTTAATGGAAGAAAAAATTGCAGAAATACAAACGCACAAAGATATAGTTCGGTTAGTCAACGTTTATGAAAGCTATAGTCTGGAAAGCCTCCAACTTGCCAAAGATGCTTTAGCTAAACTCCACCAAAATCTCTACAATTGGTTACGAGTTAGCCTCCCCCGGATTAATGAGATCATCCCAGTTGATGAAGTTGTCTTTAGTGCTGAAAAGAAGATAGCAGATTTTGAGGCGGAAGAAGTCTCCCATGAACGACTCGCTCACAAACTTCGACAACTCATCTTCCTTTACGATACGGAAATCGTAGCTATCCTATTAACACAGGCAGTCACAGAATCGAGGAAGGTTCTGAAGAATGTGAACGATTTAAAGGAAGTAGGGATTAATATTATTGAGTTTGTAGGGGGATATATAGAGGAATTCAGTCGAGTAATTGTGAAAAATCAGGACGAGGTTCAATTACGGGAAATAACAGAGGTTTTTATCGAAATAGATCGTTTACAGACAGATGCTAAAGCTTGTAGTGAAATTAGGTCAATGGGCAAACGGTACATTGGTGAGATTCAAGAAGCCGTGGAATACCTCTTTAGCCATTATCAAATCGATCTCCGTCAAGATGATCGAGTTAATCTCGCCTATTTGAATCAATTTCAAGAAATCGTTGCCACCAATCACATCAGTTATTTAACAGAGGCAATCCTTGAGCTTGATAGAGTTAGAAAAGTTGTTATTGAAATTATCAAAGCAATTGAAAAGGAGCGCAATGCAGCCCTACAAACAGAGCTTGGTAATTTAGAGTACTATTCAAACATTCAAGAAGTGTTTAAAAGGTACACTGACGAAGCGTCAAATAAAATATTCCCTTTAAACAAATTAGTAAACACACGAGAGGAATTATTGGCCTCTCATGATCTTAAATTTATATTAGAACTACTACCGCAAATTGATGATCAAAGAATGGAATGGAAAGAAGTTTCAACACAGTTAAACCATTGGCATCGTGCTATTAGGATGTTTCGACCACGATACACCCCCACAGAGAGTGAGGAGGAAAATCTTAGACAGTATAAAGAAATCTCAAAACGGATTAGCGAAACTTACCCACATAATGAGGTAATCCGTTCCTACTTGTCGTTAGTGATGAAATTACTTATAGAAATAAAATCAGGAATCCAACTGGAGAAATAGGTGAAGTATGAATGTCAGTCGAAGGCGGTCCAGAATCTGAAATCTTCGCAATTGGAATTGGGGAATGTGGATCCAATCTAGTAGGCAGTTATCTAGCTAAATCGAAAAAAGGTGAACTTCCCCAACGGATTAGAGAATATTTAGTAATGAATACTGATCGTGGCGATCTCCTGAAAGCACGAAAGAAGTATTCCGTCTCTAAAAAACGAACCCTTCTGTATTCTGATGCAGAGATTGGCGTGGGTGGTAAATTTTCAGCAGGATATGAGTCAGTTCTTAATTCTCAAGATATTATTCTCAATCAGTTACAGGGTTTAGGATATGAAGGGATAAGTGGTTTTTGCATTTTTACTAGTTTCGGAGGAGGTACTGGATGTGGTGGAACACCTGCATTGATACGATTACTTCGTCAACGCTTCGCAGAAGAAGAAAAACGTAAGATCTTTATCTATGTCTTTGGCGTTCTTCCTTTCCTTAACCAGTCCTCTGAAGCTGTCAATAGTGTCTGGGCTTTATCAAAATTATTACGGCTCCAACTTGAGGAAGGTAATATGGGGCCAGATCTAATTCTCCTTCTTTCAAATAGAACTATGCTCGAAAGGGTTTTAAGTTGGCAGCGCGGTGAATCTGTTGATTTACTGAGTAGACAAACAGGGAAAGATCTAGCTGATTTAAGTACTGAGCAAATTCGTTCTACTATTCCAACAGTCATTGGCCAAGATGGGACATCATATCCAGCTCAGATAGAAGAAGCTTTTGTTGAATTAATCAATCCACTAGCTTTAGAATCCATCGCTGAGATGTTATCTCCAGGTGTACCTGAGATTGGCAAAGAAGTTCTTCCTACTACCGATATCGGTGATTTTGCATTGAAATTAGATAGTGTTGTTGTACCTGCTATGTTTGATGACCTATCTATTTTTCCTGAAATCGGAGGGATGGAATCTCAACTCAATACAGCAGTAGAGTACACTCTTTCGAATTGTAGTTTAACAAATATGGGTACAAACCCTTCTGCCTCATCAGTCTTTTCGGTACTTAGTGGCCCCCGTAATATTGCACGAGTAGAGTATGATCCACTTCTGAAAAAAGCGTTAACACCATTTTTAGCTAAAGGTGCCAGTATTTCTCCAACATATTGTGCTTATGACGATGATGATACACGGTCTTCTCTTCTTCTACTATTTGGGTTACCTAAAATACCTGAATTACATAATATTCTCGATGAAGCTAAAGCACTGATCCAACTCCATACTGGTGATTCTGAGCTAAAACAGCATTGGTTTAAACGATCAAAGGGTACAACACGTAAAGAATTAGTGAATGCAGTGAATGATCTAGAGAAGTTATTTGGTATTTACATTAAACCCACAGAGGAAAGTTAGGTGCTGGATTAGCTTGGATAACAGAGACAAAGATTTCTTAAAGGACTCAAATGAATCTGGAGAGAAACAACCTCATCACGTTCCTGATCACCTTCAACAAAAATACTCCCCGATTGATTTTTGGTCTTCTAGAGGTAATATGGGCGAAAAGATTAACATTATTGTGGGTTTTAACCTGTTACTCATAAATTTATTTTTATCATATTTTCAAAACCTGAAAGAAGAAGCCTTAACTGATGATATAGTTGAAACATTGACGATGATAGAAGAATTCCTTTCTACAATGCAAACTCATCCAGAATCTGGTTTAGAAACCCTTGAAAAGATCAAAATGATTCAAAGAAGAGTATCTACCTTACTTGATGAGTTCACACAGCCAGAGACTATAGAGAAAACGATCCTAGAAGCTCCAACGGATATAGCTGGTATATTTAGAAGGAATGCATTGTACCTAGATAAATGGGGATTAATCGAAACAATTGAAAAAATGTTATCCTCCTATTCAAATTTATCTCACTTGGCTATTCCAAATTTTTATTTTGATGCTTGTAAAGAATTGCTTCATTATGAGCTTCTAACCGAATTTTCTTCATCTGATTCTCACGAAATCTTTCAAATTCCCTCCTTTGAAATAATGAATCTTATTAGTAAACTTCTACGAGAAGCCCCTGCAGCTCGACTACTCCAGAACCTTCGTAGAATGTTTCCGGAGGACCACGATTCAAGCCTCACTTCTTCAGAACAAGAACAGGTCCAAAGTATTGTAAAGAAATACTATCAGAGTATATCCGAGTATTCCGACGATGGTCGAAAGTTACAGGACTCCATTCGTGTATCTTCTGGAATTTTAAAGAACTACAACCTTGGAGCAGGAGATATGGAATCACGTATACCGAATGTTTCATTTTCTATTGTAAAAAATATTCAACAAGACTTAAAGAGCGCCGCAGGAAACGATTTCAAACAGTACATTCTCTCTGAAACGATTATTCTAATCGATCGGTTAAATAACACGATGATCGAAAATGAGAAATTTGCAGGTTTATTAAGGCGATTGAAATAGTCTCTTGTTATAAATGTAGCAATAAAATAAATTATCTTTTGTAAAGTGTATTTAAACATGAATTTAAGGAGTTACTTCTCCTTTATTAAACAATAGATAAATATTTTAACTTTCAGGGTTGCGAGCTTTCGAAAATCTTTTAGAATCATTAGGTTTGATCGTCGCCAGTAGTGATAGAATAAGCTGTGAGGAAATAGTATGGGTTTAGAAGACGACATAAAAAATATTAGGCAAGAGGTCTTTGAAATTAGGCAAGCACTTCAAGTTATGAAAGATCCCTCCCAAATGATTGCAGAGGTACAATCTTCGTTACAAAACATGTTCGTAGGCATGAATAATCTTGAAAACAGCTTGGCTACTGTCCAACAGATCGTTGATGCCTCAAAAATAAGTTCCGATCTCCAGAGTTCAATTCAAAACCTTCCGTTTGTAATCACTGACCTTGAGGAATCGATTGGATCTTTTCAAAAGACATTCGAAAAAACTGCAGTAGAAACAAAGAATGATCTGAAATTCATTAAGGTCAGTTATGTGGAAGATGTAGTTGGGAGTATGAGGAAGTTATCTGATGAAATTTCCACAATAGTCGGATCCTCTAGTGAAGAGACTAAGGGTCGATTCGAAGCTAGTATAAATAATTTTGTTGTAATCTCGGATAAACTTGACAATGTTGAAAGTAACCTAAATGCCCTCATTGAGAATCAAACTGATCAATTAGCAACAGTAGCTGAGCTTCGAGATCGTGTGAATGCCATAATCCAAGTAGAATTAACTTCTCTCCGTGATCGTATTGCTATTTACTTGGAGAACTCCATCAACGAGCTTAAAACATCAGTGACAGAGAGATTAGCTGATCAAGACGGGACACTTCAAATATTGGTGCAAACAACCAATCAACTAACACAAAATATATCTGCGCTTCCTGAAGTAATAAACCATCAAATTAACGAAATAGTCGAAACAAATATTATAACCGAACTTACTTCGATGAAAAAAGAAATGAAAAAGATGACTGCGTTTATTGTCAAAGCTCAAAGACAAAGAGAAAAAGACACTTAGAGTCCCATTGATGGATTTATCTTTAGAGTTTTGGACGATTTACCCCGATTCAGACTCTACTGCTATTCGTTCAAAATTATAAGCCTCAAACATACCACGATTTGTTAAAAATTTAAATATCTCAAGAATCTGATCTCCTCTCTGTTCACCAAAGAGATCGAGACAGTCTTTAAATGAAACCATACTATTTTTGTCTTGCATGGTGGCAACAAGATTATCGAATTCTTCCTTCTGGATATCTCCAATTACATCTGTAAATTTCGGGAATTCTCGATAAAACTGATAGAGCTTACCTCCACGTGGAGTAATCTCAAATAATAAGGTTGTAGGATAATTTAGGTACTCATTAAGACTGGCGAATTGGTTATTATGAATTCTGGACATTTTATCACGGAAAAAATGTTGATAGATTTGGGTTCCAATCCCTGAAAAAGAGCTTTTTTGAAAGATGGGGTCATCTAGTTCCTCAGAATACCTTTCCTCAATTCTTTTGACGAATTTTAAAAGGTCGTTTCGTATATCATATTCCTCTCGTTCTTTATGATCCTTGTCGAGAACTACGACTACAATGGCAATGATTCGGTTCCCCGCCTCCAAAATCATGTCCGCTCCTTCACCGAAGTCCACTTTGGATAAGGATCCCTCTCTTAAAACTTCTTTACCAAAACTCCTCAATGCCATCAATAGGGAACCAACCATATCCTGATCCTGTTCTGTTACACCAAAAGATTGGTTATAGATAACGAAACCTTCTTCAGTGATTATGTATACAGCTTTGAGGCGAACCAAGTCATTTGTCTCCAATAATGGGTAATTAAAATCTTGTTAGGGATGACTTCTACAATATCACTTATAAATTTTAAATAATTGTGAATCAATCAAAATTTGATAAACTCCCAGATTTGGAGAAAATGACTGTTTCTGCATTTATATTAGCGGCAGGCAAAGGAACCAGACTGTATCCCTTTACTTCCGACATTCCAAAACCAATGTTACCCTTACTGAATAAACCGATTATACATCACTCAATAGAACGGCTATTAAAAGCTGGAATTCAAAATATTGGGGTCGTGATTGGAAAAGATGACACTAAAATCCCCCAATATATTCAAATGACCTTTCCTAATCTTTACCCTGTCTTTATCGTTCAGAAGGAAGCACTTGGAACAGCCCATGCGGTATTGCAGATTGAAAGGCATCTCAAAACTGATGATTTCCTAGCAATTGCAGGAGATTCTTTGTTTTCGGCGTCTTACTTAAGAAACATAGTTGCGACCCATGTTGCAGAAAAAAATGCAATCACTCTTTCACTAGAGAAAATGGAATTTAATCTCATGAAACATTCCTCCACTGTGAATTATCATGACGGTCGTGTTTTGGAGGTACGAGAAAAACCGCAAACACCAGAGGAAGTACTTAGTGATTTAAATTCCGCAGCTCTATACGGATTTTCATATTCCATTTTTAAGGTCCTCAAGAAAATTGAAAAGACGAATCGGGGTGAATATGAATTAGCCACGGCAATAAACGAAGTTATCCATCAAAACTACCGAGTTGGGGGAGTGATTACAGAACGGGTATGCCACATCACCACTTCTCATGATTTATGGCATTTTAATCTCCAGTTTCTTCGTGAAGTAGATGTAACTACAGTTGATGGTAATTTCATGGGGAAAGATGTTGACATTGATGAATCAGCAGTTATTCAGGATTCCATTTTAGGAGATAACTCTGTAATTAAGAAGAAGGTCATAGTGAAGAATTCAGTTATTTTCCCAGATACAATCGTGAATCAGAACTGCGAAAACTCCCTAGTAAAAACGGACTACTTAGAACGTTTCACCGTCTAATAAGAGAAGAGTTGTGAAAAACAAACAACTTTCAAATAATAGATCCCCACTTTCTTGAAAGACAAGAATTCTAGGATTTGTGTGAAATTAATTTCAAAAAGTTTTTATTAAATTAAGCTATAAGGACATTAACAGCAATACTGATGTCGTGCTGGGTTGAAAACTCAACAGAGGACATGTTTCAAAGATTTCATTAGTACTTTAATCTCATGGGACAGTTAGGGGTAGCTTTGTGAATGAATCCAGATGAACCATTTACTTTAGATGGATTAGATGAGTTAGATACACAAGTAAAGCTATATCAAATGGGTGTTGAAACATTTAGTCCCTATGCGAGCACTGGTAAAGTGGACATGATCATTCGCTCTGAAAATGGGGAAAATGTGCGGTATGCCGATATTAAAGTTTGCACAGGTGTGCGAAGGGATGATGATGTTGTCTGGGAGCTTGAAGTTGGGTTCTTCATGAATAACGAAAGTTTTCTTATCTTGGCTGTTCGTTTACCCGACAAAGACGAAATGTACCAAAAGCACCATATCGTTATGGACTCAAAGATATTCTTACAAATAGCAAAAAAACATCGACTTAAAGTCCAAAAGGACAAATGGGTTTTAAAAGTCCCTTTCAAGGATCTTCAGATTATAAACACGCGATCGACAGCTAAATTTTCGAGAGCAATAACTCGATCGGTGAAAGAATATTTTGATAATTGGGAGAGTCTCCTAGAATGGCAGAATCCTCCCGAATAATCAGCTGAATTCCTCAGACGTAAAGCCCTTTACTCGGACCTATTCCTTCGCCCTGAGACAACAAGCGATTGCGTTCTGATAACTCCATCATGGACTTCTGAATTTTTTCAGCGTCCTGAAGAAGTTTCCTCGTGTCAATGTCCAAGTTTTTCACTTTGTTTACAGCCTCAATTAATTTAGCTGCCCCACCAGGGTCAGGATAGGGAGTAGTTACTGATACAAGAAAAGTAAAACCTTCCAGGGGGGTGAGTAGTGCTTCATTCATAATAGCGCCCGAAAGGCCTGAAATAAATCCCGTATGAGGTTTGGGGAAATCAAATTTGACCAATTCAGGGTTTTCTTCATAAACTTGAGGTTCAGCTACTAAATATACTTTGTCAGGCGCTTCTTCACGAGAACCAGCGACAAATCCATCCAAACAGATCACTTGTTTGGTTCCAGTTTTCATAGCCCACTCTAACATGGCATGAGCGAGGTAATAATATGCCTGAGGGGGACAGGGAGATTCCCCAATTAGAATGACTAACTTGCGGTCCTTGGAACCATAAATTCGGTAAGGATAGGCCAAAACACCATCGATGAAGACAGACACAGGAGGGATGAGAGGGGAACGAATTGATCCGATCCACTCTAAATCGAGTTCTTTTATCATGTGTTTGGCCGCAATATTACCAACCAATCCATGCCCAGGAAAACCGACAACAATCCATTCAGGAGCGATATCGGTTGAACATTCACATACTGTTCTACTGGGATCAAATGAACGCATTATGAGCTCTGATGAGTCTTGTTCCATTATATACCCTCTTTTAATTTAATATTGAGTCTATATGTACTATATACTTGAAGTGAATCCTGTCTTATAGAATTAATTAGCTTTTGCATCCACATGATTAAAAACATGATGGAGTCATTTTCGGATTTCTTGCTTATTGCTGACACAATAGAGAAGCTTCTTTACTAGATTTGTTAGATTCTCTCCCTTTCTCTTATTTATAAAGGAAATTCCTTTGATAACTGACATTTTATATTTAATTACCATTATGAGTGAAAAGAAACTGATTTAGACCATCCGTTGATACAAATATCCAATAATAGGAGGTAAAGGAGTAACAAAAAATGTTAAAGTACAGAATAAAAGCACCCCATCACAAGAAATACTAAGGCGAAAAGGCTGTGTTTTCCTCAAGATATGTATTAATAATTGTAATTTTGAGTTTATTTACACTAAAAATTGATTCTGTTGAAGCTGCTGAAACGGCTTATTGGGGAGACATAGTAAACGTGCGATATTCTCTCTATCTGGACGCGGCTCATCAGGAACCAGTATCTGGAAATATTGACCAAACAATTAATTATATCTATCTTGGCACAGGAATGAATGTACCACCAGAACTTTTAGAGTTATATCCAGAGGCGAAGGCGGGCTACCTTGAGGGATTTAAAGCAGGAATTGTCGGAATGGGAGTCCAAAAGACGAAGGAAGTTAAGATAAATGCT
>CP070760.1:1234587-1250198 GCA_020348965.1 Candidatus Heimdallarchaeota archaeon
GCTAATTGGCAATGTCATGAGGATTCATATAGAAATTCTCCAGAATACCGTTGAGAACTATTAGAAATGATGAAAAAAAGATTATTTAGAAGAAATTCTTCAAGAAAAAGCTGTAGAACAGTTCGTTTTTCGTGCTATACTTAGAAATGGGTTATTTTTGCTTCTCCTTCTCCTTCTCCTCTTCATGATTCCAAGAATTCCACTGGGGCTCAATTATTAGCTGTCCGTCATATTTTAGAAATTCTAATGTTTCACGAACTCGTTTTCTTTTCTCAAGGGAGGATAAGGATTTCTGATTTCTTTCCATGGCTGATCACATTTTTGTTTGTCAATACGGTTAGATGACTGACCTAATCTCGCTTATACAGATTTTTTAGGGAAAATCAACCATTTATAATATCTAAGATTCCTTCAGACAGGTGATAAATAATTCTTTTATTATTAAAGAACCCTGAATAAAATCCCCGAATAATTTCATAATTATGTAAATTTACATTGTTTTAAATATATCAGTAACTAATATTATTTAAGCAAATTACTTGAGATTAAAATATTTCATCGCATAACACCGATGAAATAATTGAAAAATTGATCAGGGCATTTTAGAGGTAGTGTGACAAAAAGGTTGCTCTTCTTGACTCTAGCAATTGAAGCACAGATTCTAGTGTATTTCTTTGTGCAGTTATCGTAGCAAATTGAGGATCAGCATAATAACCTATAGTTTTTTTAGCAATATCGTAGATCTGTTGCGCAAGAGTGGTATCGCCCAGTGTGTACTCAACCCAGAGTGCTAGATCGCTACGTTCAATAAGTGTGATAGGTTTGCCCTGTAAATCATGCCCTGTTTTTCTAAAAATATGATAACACGCCACTTCGATTGGCACTCTCTCCAGTTGATAAATTAAGTTCGTGAGATTGGTAGCCATACCAACAACTTCCCCCTCTACAGATCGAAAAATAAATGGATCATTTGTATCAGCAAACGCCTGTTCTGCTACCCAATCTAAGGTGTTAGTATGATTCTTTTCATTGAGGAGACTTATTCCTCGTGGGACATGATAAGGCGAGATGGGCCAGCTTTGAAGTGAAATTCGAGATTCACATTGTACTCGAACGTCTGTATGTAGTGGGACGATGTCTAGGAAGTCTTCAATAGAGTTATCCATTCCATATAAACACATGCATTTAAGTTGAAATCCAAGAAAGGCATGAAAGGCACGATACAAAAATTTCTCAATCGTGAGGGCACTCTCGCGAGTTGGTCGTTTAGAATGAAAGTCAATCAGAAAGAAGGCCTCCCGAGCGTAATTTTTTATTCCTTCCCAAATTTTGAGCCTAAAATCTTTTAATAGGCGCCAGAGTTCGACGTGTGTGGGGGAATCTTGATAGAATGACTTGGGGAGAGAAATATATTTTGATTTACGACAAATATTTTTACTAAGGCCCACCTTATGGGGATCGAAGTCCACGAAGATAGGTTGTGTTTCTAGGGTCACTTCATTTGTGATTAGGTTAGATAATATTCGAGGGTCTTCGTGGGGGTCAAATAAAATGAGTTCGTGACGATTGGGGTTTGTTTCAGAAGTACTCATCTAAGAGTTTTCATCTCGCCTTTATAGGAAAATAGGGCCTTTCCTCCTATATAAAAGATTGGAATTGAAAAATTAAATTTTCTTTATCAGCTATAATGCAATTTACCTATCGAAAACTGATCTCACTTATCTAATAATAATAATAGTCTAGACTTCCGTGAGGTTGACGAAACCTTTTTAGTTTGATGAATTCTCTATTTGTTCCACTTCGGACGTAATTAAATCCTCAAAATTCACCAATGAAATGGCCATTTACTCAAAAAGTTCTTTTTTTACCAGTTCAATTATCAAAGTAATATAATTTCTTTATGTTTACTTAAACATTATTAAGTGTCTTTTAGGAAATAATAAAAATCTCTAAAATGAAGTGAGAAGTGTCATTAGTCTAGTTCAGTCTCCTTATCTACCGTCCACTTAAGGAGATAGAGTGACTAAAAAGTTATTTCATAGACATATTTAGTTATAAAAATCAATTTTGGTGGTTAAATGAATAACGATAATGCTCCAGTCTTTAGTGTTGTCAATCTCCTTTCTTTGGTTGCGGCGATTGCTGGTACAGTGTTCTTACTTTTTGGTACTGGTTTACAGTATATCGGAGGTTGGTTATTATTACTCGGTGCTGAAATTATCTTTTGGTTAATGCTTGAGAGAGGAATAAAGATCACTCGTTATTTTGGCTTTGTTTCCTCATTTATTCTTTTGGTAGCTACAGCATATGTAGTATTTGGTGATTGGACGTTAATCTTAGAGCGATATGACTTTCTGTTTTTGATAGTATATCTACTTTTTAGAGTATTGTATCTCTTCATTACCCCAGGAGAATTAACATTTCCTGTGTTAATAAGCTCTACCTTCACTGTTTTTGCTGGAATAGTATTGACTTCTATAGATGGATCTGAATTCATTTGGTTCATCGCAATGGCTGTTTTCATTTGTGGAGAGCTACTATATTTTTGGAAGAGGGACAATGAAGAGACTTATCATAGAGGAATTGGGGGATTATCATTTGGTATTATATTCCTACTACTTTTACTCATTTTTACTCCCTTGAAAAATACTCCTGAATTCCGTCTAGATTTATTCTTAATTCTTATTTACACGCCATTTCGTTTCTTTGAAAGTATACTACCCCGAGAGTCTACCAAGGCTAGAACCATAGCGTTTCAATTATCTTATAGTCTATTGGGTTTTGGTCTAATGATCTTCGCTTTTACTCTGGAAGTCATGTTAGCATTTGAGACTCTTGGCTCAACCATTCCAAGCTTTAGTGACAAAACTTGGACTTGGCTGGAATATATTAATGACTTAATAGCTATCACTCCAATATTGGAATTTGGAGAGTTTCTACAAAGGACTTTTCATATTCTAGAAATCAGTTTGCTACTTTTTGGAGGCTTTTGTGTAATTATTATCAGTGAAATAGCCTTTATCTTAACACTAGTGGGTAATTCATTTTCTAAAGAAAGAGAGATCACCAAGGATTCAACATATTTTAAAGTACATGCCGTCGTCTGGTATCTTGGTATTATTGTAGCTGCGATTGGTTATTATATTGCAGCTTTTATTCTACCTGAGTACTCAAACTTTTTAGACGTTACTAATTGGATCAAACTCCTATCCATACTTTTAGCTATTTACTTAGTTGCAAAATTAATCATAAATTGTACATTAACAACCTTTTGGGGTCCAATTACCGCCACACTGATCAGTCAAATGACCCTCATTACTAGCATTTTGATTACCTATTTCATAGCTGAACCAATCCAGGTTGAAAACATCCAACTTGAAGTTTTCGTACTGGGAATCTCACTTGGCATCGTTGGGATCATTTTCCTACTAATTGCTACCTATACCATTCTAGAAAGGCTTGAATCGTTATTATTGTACTTATGGGTAGGATGGGCAGCAATAGAGCTGATAGCGGCAATATTAGGCCTCATTCAAGAAAAAGATGAACTTATTATTGTGACAGTCCCGTTAACTATCCTATCTTTGATAATAACGGTCATCGCTTCTAGAGGAAAGTGGTGGATGACAAGAGCTGAAGCAGAAGAGATACCATCAGGTCCACCACCACAGCCGCCTCCCTCTCCGCTGGAAACGGAGTTGAGATCACTAACATCGGCTGAAGCTCCCCCAATAACACCTCTAACACCCCCGTCAACTGGTCCGCCTCCAGAACGGCCATCACCAGGTCCACCACCAACAGAAGATTCCATTTTATCCGAGAAAAAGAAACGACGGGAGTCAATGAAGAAAAAAATGTTAGATGCTCTTGATGAATTTTAAACAGTAGCTCTAATGATAGAAAAAGTCTTACACCAGTTCTTAAGTTTCAGATAAGCCATGGACGGATACCTATTATTTAGGTGGTCCTTGTTGTATCCGTTTCCGTACTACTTGTAACTTATCAGAAGTCCACATTGCTTCAATCCACCATGTTGCCCCTGCTTCTGCAAAAGGCTCAGTTATGGATAATGATTTTTCCTGATCATTCCCAGGTGTTGTACCTTCAATCACGATGTCAAATGGTGTAGTTAACGAACGATTCTCTTGGATAAACGTTTTGATTTCGAAGAGGTCTTCTGGAGAAATAGGAATAAAAGATCCATCATCCTTAATTTTGGTTGGAAGAATGCCGTCATAACGAAGAACTCTTTCCATCGATTTTTTACGGGGCCAAGCCCCAACCACCCAAATTGGAATTCTAGGAATTTGTTTAGGTATTGGTGGAGGATGTCTCTTAAAGAAATTCGCCTCCCGAATTTTATAGTACTTTCCAACATAACTGAAGGGTGGTCCTTGCCATAATCCTGTTATAATATCCAATCCCTCATCCAATAGTTTGGCTCTTATCCTACGATCTGTTTCTTCACCAAATTCCTTAAATCCAGTATCTAATGCTCCTAGAGCAACCGACAATATTACACGTCCATTAGATATCTGATCAAGCGTCGCCGTTTCACTCACAAGCTTCCAAGGACGACAACGCGAGACAGGGGTTACCATTGTCCCTAGTTTGATATTCTCGGTTCGCATAGCAATTGCACTTAGTGTAACCCAAACATCAACTCCCCAAATAGGTTCCCACATAAAAAAGCCATCCCATTTCGCATTCTCCGCTTCTTGAGCCAGAGAGACTGCACTAAGAGGATCCCCTCTAGGAAAAACAACCCCATATTTCATCATAACTCAACTCGATCCAGTGATGATTAAAGAGTACATGTCAAGATGGTTACTCTTACTCTTGTAGAAGAAGATAAATCATTCCATTTGATAGATCTCTTGATAAGTAATATGTCTGAATCTTCCTTTATATTTACGGGCCCGAGAGAAATCGGTAAATCTATGCTCTGTTGGAAAATTCTGAAATACTTAGAGACTCATTCACAAGAGTGTGGCGGTGTTATTACTCTTCAGAATAGTCAAAGATGGTTCTATCTTGTTTCCACCCATGAGAAGTTAGCTTTCGAAGCTAAAGGATCAGAAGCATTCATCCCTATTGGACAGTATAAGATTCATAAAGAGAATTTGATGAAAGTTCTTGAGGGTATCAGAAAGTCTATTGACTCCAAATTCTTTTTTTTAGATGAAATCGGATTTTTAGAATTAGATAATGATGGATATTTCCCTGTATTAGATTCAGTTCTCTCCCGAGAAAATAATAATTTTCTAGACGTGAGGGAGATTGTTTTGAAAGACTTCTTAATTAAATACCCTGAAATTTCCAAATATAAAATAATCAAGATTCGAAACAGAGATGATGCAACTTATAATAATATTATTAGACAAATAGATATTCATTAGAGACCTAAAAATCAATTTTTTCTCAGATGAGTGTAAAACACATTAAAATCAATGCAATTAGAACCAATTTCATCCAATCTTGTATTTTAAATGGAATATTCTTTGTATAACTTCGATTTGTATAATAGCCAAAAGCCCGTCCATCCATACTGATGGTTATATCTCTAATTCGATTTAATGTTGATGCAATAAGAGGGATGAAGGTGTAACGTAGAAGGTTAATTATTCCTTTAAAATTTGAGGGAGATATATTCAGTCCGCGAGCTTGTTGGGCATTTTGAACCAATTTAGCCTCATTCTCAAGTACTGGAATAAAACGAAGAGCCAGAGATAGTGTGTAAGCAAAGCGATAAGGGACACCGATTTTTGTAAGAGATTGCGCATATTCAAATGGATTCGTAGAGTTAACAAATACCCAGCTAGTAAGAATTACTCCCCAAAGTCGTCCCGCTAATAAAAATCCTTGATACACTCCTCCTTCATAGATCGGAATGAAAGGGCCAAATCCTTGAACTTTAGGGATTAAATAGAATAGAATTTCGCCTTTGTTCACAAATAAGATTTGGACAAGAAATATTGCTAATGAAAAAACGATAAGTGCACGATATCTGGTTTTAGCGACATTATGTGGAAATTTGGCATAATTAAGATAAAGAAAAACAGTTACAATCACAAAATACATTTTCAATAAATCTTGAATAATGAAAAAAAAACACGAAATAAAAATAACCATTAGAAATTTCAAGAGGGGATTAGTGGAGTCGCTATCATTGAATGAAACAAATTTTAAGTCTTGCATTCCAGATAACATAGCTTTTTTTTGCATTTAGTTTCATTCCTGATCAAAGGATATCTGTTCATTTTCTTGTAGCAATTCAGTCAGATCGTGGGGAAATCCTTGGGTGATCAATTCACCTTCCCTAAAAACAAGCACATAATCAACTAAATCAAATAAAAAGCGATCACGATGAGAGACAATAACTGTTGTTAAACCCTTTAATTTTCTTTGTTCGATCACTTCAAGCAAATACTCAATGTTCTTTCTATCTTGTCCAATGAACGGCTCATCTAGCATTAGGATTTTAGGTTCATAAATCTGCATTGAACAGATAGATAATCTACGTTTTTCTCCATAACTCAACGAAAAAGGAGCTCTATTTTGATAATGATCCAGTGATGATTGAGAAAGAATTTTATGAGCATTAGAGAAATATTCTTCCCGTTCCAGTCGTAAATTCTTTAGAGCAAATAGAATTTCATCCAACACAGTTTTTTCAAAAAGCTGATGGTTCGGATTTTGAAACACTAGCCCAATATCCTTTGCTAGTTTATAAGTTTCTTTTGTTGTTATATTTTTACCCAAATAAGAGACTGAACCGTTACTCTTTGAAATTAAATTGATTAGAGCCATTAAAAATGTTGTTTTACCAGCTCCATTTGGACCAATTATTCCATAAATTAAACCCTGACGAAAAGTCGTCGAGACATTCCTTAAAATTGTATTATCTTTGATTGAAACATCCATTTCATTGCTAATTAATAATTCGTTAGAAAATTCTTCTCTCTTACTCATCTGAATTGAGCTGAGTATTTTTTTGGATACAATGTAAGGAGAAAAATCTATTTCGTGACTAGTAAAATCATTGATAATGTGGCCCTGTTCAATCACGATCAACCTGTCTATATAATCTCTAAAGAGTTGTGGTTGATGTTCTATAATAATTATAGTTAATTGATTTTCTTCATTCAATCTTTTTAAAGCTAATAACAAATTTTTTACACTAGATTTGTCCAAAAATGCAGTTGGTTCATCTAGTACTAGTACACTGGGTTGCATGGATAGAATTGACGCAATAGCAACTCTTTGTTTCTCTCCTCCTGATAGTTCATTTACTGAACGGTTGAACAGGGATACCAATCCAGTGATTGTTGCACTAGAAGCAATACGGATTTTTATCTCTTCAATGGGCAAGACTAGGTTTTCTGGACCAAAGGCAATTTCTTCAATAACTGTTGGGGTAACTAATTGATTTTCAGGATCTTGCTGAACTAATCCTATAAATTGACTGATTTCTGCAAGTGAAATTTTAGAGGAATCGACATTTTGTAACAAAATCCTTCCTGTGTAGTCACCCGCAATAATATGAGGGATAAAACCACAGAGCGCAAGTGAAAGGGTGCTTTTTCCACTCCCACTAGAGCCAGTAATGCACGCAAAGTCTCCCCTATTAAAGCTGACATCAATATCTTTCAATGCGTATTTATCAGAGTTACTATATTGAAAGCTTAAATCTTCAACTTTAATAATTGGAGACTTCACTAAAAATCACATAATCTTGATCAAGTTAGGAAATCTCAATATTTCGAATCATTTTTACCCAATAACTCCCATGATAATTTCCAGCTACAATCCTTATTCCATTTTCAGAGGAAGTTAAAATAATAGTAGGATCATTTAAGATTTCTATTGAAGTAAATTCCTGAAAGTAACCATCAGATGCTATTACTTTCACAACATAATTCTCTGATTTTGGTTGGGCTGTATTTATGACCAATAATAAGGAAACACCAGTATAATTTCGTAGAGGAACATGTGTTACATCCCCAGCTAATTCTGCTTCAACCTGAATTTGTGGAAAGTCAGATATATAGAATGTATATGGATTATAGACATTTCCAGTTACTTCGATGGAATACCGATTCTGAAAAGCCAAATAAGAAAACACACCTACTTCACAGAAAACTAATATTAGAATTAAAGTACCACGAATAATCTGAATGTTTTTCAGTTGGTGATGCGATTTTAAAGGCTTTTTCCAATTCAAAATAGTAGATTTCCTAAAGAGATTAAACATAGATAGCGATAACAATCCCCCAAAGATCACTCCAGATATAAAACTTATAAAGCTAATGAAAGCAATGAAATAAAGTGGAAGTTGAGAATTAAAAAACAAAACCTGTTGTATAATGACATTAGACGTACTTGAAAATCCAGAAGCGATAGCAATTATTAATTTACTATTTGTAGATAAGAAAATAATGACAAAAAGTTCAATTACTAAGCCTTGGGTTCCTGATATAAGTATTATAAGAATACCATGAGCGCTTCCAGTAAAAAATTCCACAAAGCCTTTTATAATTCCCGCAAGAAGAGCAGTACCAACTTTTCGATCAGTTAAAAGATAAATAAATATTATCCAAAAGATATGAAGACCAGCAATAATTTGTCCCGCTCCCCAAGGAAATAAAAGTAAATTATTGATTAATCTCCCGATATAACCAACAAAAGTGCTTAAAATTCCCCCAAGGGCGCTGAAAAGAGCGATTATTACCAAATCTCCCGTATCGTAATATTGGAGAGCCTTTTTTCTGTTAATTAAATCTGATCTAATCCATGGAATGTGTGAAATGGAGGAAGGAGTCTCTGTAGGATTTTTGGTGTTATATTGTGTGTCTTGAGTTTCCTTCATATCTAACAACTAATTCTCCGAATTTTGATCAGTTTCAATCAATATCAATTTCAATATAAACTACGGACCTTACCCAATATGCACTACCTGTAATAGGTGAGTTGGGTCCTACGTACACTGCTCTAAACGGTCCATCCTCCGAAATCAATTTTTGACCACCTTCATAATAAGCTAGGATTAAGTTGACATTTTCTGGGTCATTAAACCCTAATTCATTACCTGAGGAATCATATAAAGTCGTGTTTCCAAAGAATAAGTCACGTGAGAAAGTTCTACTATAACTATCGGCAGCAACAATTGTAATTGAAAAATTTTGGTTGATATCAATTAAGAGATCCAACGTGTAAGTTAAATTGACTCCTGTATAAAAATCTGGATCTGATATATCAGACACTCCAGTTTTAAAACTACCCGATTCATTAATAGAAGGTAATCTTAGAACTTGACTCCAACTCAATGTGTAATTATTTGAATTATATCCAAATGTAACAGTTTCGTTTTCACGTCTAAATTCTAACTTCTTAATATATTTCGACCATCGAGCTCCTGCGGGAGATCCTTTCGATTCTAATGAAGATGTAGCTTTACTATCTTCATTAGAGTATTGACCATCTGAGGGAAGAAAAACGATCTGTAATCCATCATCCCACGTTGGAAATTGGGTACCGTTGAATTCGTATGCAAGGATCATTCTTCCTTGGATTTCTTCCCATTCAGTCGTTGGATAGATGTTCTCATAGGTGTAGATTTGTGTATAATTATCTTCGGAAGTCACCACTAGAATATCACCCTTTTGGATTCCACCAACTTCTTCAGCAAAAGTAGAAATTGGGACACCAGTGTACACTCCTTTTCCTCGCCAGTTACCAAAGAAGTTTTGAAATTCACTTAAGCCACTGATAGATTGGAACTCCATAATTTCAGCTAGTTTCAATTCCTTAGTTTCCCCCCAAACTCCCAATATTGTTAGTTCAATTTCTTGATCTGTTTTTTGGTCTAAACAACCAGAAAACAATCCTATCAAAAAAATTGAAAAGTACACTATTGTAATAGACTTAAACCTCAAACTAGGTTCACCCATTATCTGCCAATAAGAAAAATGTGTCTGAATTTTAAAATTAAGGATCGAAAATTGATTTAATAGAGAAGTTTAAATTGATTTACCATAGATCTGATATCATCATTTTTCAAATAGAGCGTCCCGTAAAAGAGCCGAATTCGAATCAGTCCATAATATATATAGACTCCTTTATGATACTTTGCAAGATCCAAATGGCAAACCGAAAATACAATCTGCAAAAGGTAAATTTCCACCATCTTGTTCTTGAGGGCACTCAGTATGAAGTAGGCCAACAATTGGGTCGAATGATTGGAAACTTGCCTGGTGGGAACGAATTCGCCACATCAGGTAAGATTGACTTAGAGAAAGTTGGTTTTTCTAGCTTTGATAAGCTTTGGGACTACACTGAAGAATGTTGTCCTGGGATTACTCAAGAAATTCAAGGATTCGCAGATCATTTTGAAATTACTCCTGATAAGGTTCCATTCTGGAATTGGACCTTTAACGACTCACTTGGAGGAGGATGTTCCCAATTTGCAGTTCTATCTTCTATTGCACAAAATCAACGTACATTTGTTGGGAGGAGCTATGAATGGAATCATAAAGAAGAAGATTTGAAACTAATAACAACTCGTATCAATGGAAAGGCAGCCCATATTGGATTTTCCTGTTTAATGCATGGCCGTCATGACGGAATGAACGAGAAGGGACTCATAGTTTCGATGACAGGTGGAGGCATCTTTGGTATTCCATTCAAGCATCGGGGCCCAATGTTCTGGCTTGCAATACGTACTTTACTTGATACCTGTGCTTCAGTTGACAATGCTCTCAGTTGCTTAGAAACTCTGCCCATGACTGGGTACTTCACCCTCCTCTTCACAGATGAACATTCCGCTGCGATTGTGGAAGTGGCTGATGGAAAGATGAGTTCTCACCAAATATATAAAGAAGATACTGACCAATTCGTCTATTCGGTGAACCACTTCCGTTTACCTAATATGAAGCAGTATAATACGCTTAATTGTGGGATTATAACCCATTCAAAGATTCGTCAAAAACTTATAAACGATTTGTATAGATCTAAGAGTCCTAATATAAGGAAAGATGATGTTCAGAGCCTGTTAGCGACTCTACACCCCCATGGTTTATGCAATCATTTTTACAATGATGGATTTGGTACCCTTTGGTCAATGGTTTTTGATCTTACTCAAGCTACGGTCGATGTTTGTTTTAGTGCTCCTACACACAATCAATACAGGATCTTTGACTTAAAAGATCCTCCTGGGATTACTGAATATCCAACAGTCGTCCCCATCACGAACTGGTTTAAAATAAAAGAGTTTAATCAGCTCAGATGTAGGTGAAAAAGATATGATCAAAGGAATTGTGTTCGACATCGATGGAACCCTTCTAAATCATGAACAGGCATTGCAGATATCATTGACGAACCTTTACTCACTTTTGAGGGAGAAAATCCCTCATTCGAATTTTGAGGAATTTTTATTAACTTGGAAAATCAAAACTGATAAATATATCAATGATTATTTGGATGGACGCATCACATTTGAAGAGCAGCGTATCCTGAGAGTTCAAAATGTGTGTAGGAAGTGGAACTACAATCTAACACCCAAGAAAGCATTGAATATATTCAAGATTTACCATACAAAATACGAGCAGAATTGGATATTGTATGAGGATGTCTTACCCTGTCTTACTAGATTAAAGAATTATTCTCTAGGAATTATTTCTGATGGTGAAGGCGAACAGCAAAGAAGAAAATTAGCATTTACAGAAATAGATTCTTTTTTCACTTCTATAATTATATCTGGGGAGGTTAGTATTCGAAAACCTAATCCTAGTCTCTTTAAAATGAGCGCTAAAGAATTAAATCTTGCTCTTGATGAGATTCTATATGTTGGTGACTTGTTGGAGAATGATGCTCTTGGTGCTTTAAATGCAGGTATGCATGGGGTGTTGATAAACCGTTCTGGTTCTATTCATGATGAATCTAACATTCTCCAAATCTCAAAACTAACTGAACTACCTAATATAATCGAGACATTTAGGGATTAATTTATATTCAAGGATTAGCAAGATCGTGCTTCTCCTGATCTTCCAATAGCCCATTTGATTGCCAGAGGGCCAAAAATTTGAAATACGATAGTTGTTGCGGTGATTGTGTTAAGAACTAACAAGCCCATCTCGGGTACTCCGAAAGATGTAAGTTTATCAGAAATAAGAACAGCTAAACCAAGTGCCACGCCTGCTTGCGAGTAAAGACATGGCCCCAAGTATTTTCGAACCATCGGTTCGGCTTTAACAATACTAGCTCCGATAAAAGCTCCGAATGATTTTGCTACCGTCCGACCGATGAGATAAAGGATGCCTAGAAAGCTAATTTGTGTTATTGATGAAATATCAAGATTTAAACCAATCAAAACGAAAAATAAAGCCACTAAAGGGGAAGCGATTCGATACACCTCATGGAAGATTTGATGAGGTTCGTCTTCACTGACTTCCAGTAGCTCTTGATCAATAACACCTATAATCCCCTCGGTCGAAGGACCAAAAATTTCAGAGATCCACGCTTTCTTCTGGGGATCAACTTCTGGTTTCTTACATAGACTAGCAATGGTAACTCCAAAAACCATTGTAGGGAGAATGTATGATATATTCAAGAACCCAGAAACTCCAATACATACAAGTACCGCTCCTATAATAAGATCAACGTATTCACCATGATCCTCCTCACGATTTAATATAAACGATAATACCTACAAGGATAAAGCCCAATATTTCAGGAAATTTCAGTTTCTTTAGGCCATCGGATACCAAGACTCCGACGGTGAGAATTAAACCAATTTCTAGGATCAGTGTTATCTCTGGCTCCATTTTGATTCAACAAGATAGGTGCTTCTTCATAATCTTCAGGATCTATCGGGTTTCGATTTTACTTTACTTGTTTATTGTCAAGTATTTAGGCTAATAATCTTCATAATTGGATAAATTTTTTCAAAGTAATCATAGTATAAGGCAATCACAAGTTTTTATTTGGATTTGTAGGACATTGGTGACTCTAGCAGATATAATACACCCAACACGATTGAAAATGTTGGATTTATTAGGAGGGGGATCCCAAGCTCTTGCTGATATTGCGCAAAATCTTGAGTTATCTAAACCTGAAATTTCACGTCACTTAGCAAAGCTGCGGGAATTAAATTTAGTTGAAAAAAGAGATAAAATTCACCATTTGACTGGTTTAGGTGAGGTCATTCTAAATTTAACATCACCAATTGAGTTTATAATCAATAATTACGATTATTTCATGAATCATAAGGTCGATCTTCCATTCTCTTTTATCCGAGACATTGATTCTTTGATGAATAGTGAACTACTGTCTGGAACAGGTTATTTTATATCTAAAATCGAAGAAATTCGTGAAAAGACAGCTAATGAAGCAAAAATGATGGTCGATCAGCCGTTTCCTGGGAGTGACACTCAGATTGAAAAAGGATTGCTTATTGTTCCTACGTATGCAAAGTCAGAAAATCTTAATTTAGAATTATTACATAAAACTTGCAATTATTTCGAAATACGAACATTACCAATCATTAATCTTTCCTTGGGAATCATTGACCGGAAATATGGTTTTCTGTTATTCCCTGAAAGAATAACTGGAAAAATTGATTACAATTATGCCTTTTATGTTACAGATGATATGGGGTTGGACTTTTTATCGAGATTGTGGGACTATTTCTGGGAAAAAGCAGAGTATAGAATTGGCTCCTCCGTGGGAATTTAGCGTTTCCAGAAATTATTTCTAACTTTGAAAAAATTACCAAAACAGTCAAAAAAAGTTTTTAATGGTGTATTTTTTTAATATTTCCTGCATATGTCGGACAATCACCATATCGATGTCAATCTAGTCAAAGAACAGAGCGAATCTCCATTAAAATTGAAGATGAGTGAGACAAACTTCTTATTAACCGCTAATCTTGGAAAACTTGAGTTGATATCATTCTCTGAAGAAATTCTTACGTTTCAGTTTGGTAATGGACATTTACGTATTGATATTTCATACGAAGACATATGCAAGTATTTTGTTTTGAAAGAATCATACATGGAGTAATTGAAAATGGAAATTGATTGGAATATCATCTTTGTGTTTGCAGTAGTGGCACATGCAATTGGCCACACTCTAGGATTAATACACACATTTGAGCTAATAAATTTGTCTGGAATGCCAACGAATGAGTCTTGGCTATTAACAGGGCAACTCAAGTTAGATCAGACGGTAATTCGGGTTATTTCTGTTCTATGGATTGTTGTAATAATAGGATTTCTTATTATTGCGGGAGCGTTCTGGTTTGAGTTGAGTTGGTGGAAAATACTAGCTATTCCGATGATTATACTCTCGGTTACATTATTTGTAGTATGGTTTAACTCATTTCCTATTAGTACACCAATAGGAGCTATAATAGGAAATATCGTCATTTTTGTAGGGTTATTTCAGTTCAACTAGAGTGAGTTCATAAATGGTTCTAGTTTCAATTTGAAAAAGATGGTGAATTATGGTAAAAAAAGTAGTAATAGTTGGAGGAGGTATTGCAGGTCTATCCGTTGGTTGTTACTTACAAATGAATGGTTTTTCTACAGAAATTTATGAACAACATGACCTTCCCGGAGGTTGTTCTACCTCATGGGATCGAAAAGGATACCGTATCGGAGGGAGTATACACGGGCTTGTTGGATCTTCTCCTGACTCTCCGATGTATAAGATTTGGAATGAAATAATAGATATGGAAAGTCTAGAGTTTCATCACTTTGAAAAAAGATTGCATCTTCATTATAGAGATAGCGGTGGTTTTAAAAGAATAGATGTTCCATCTAATATAGATAACCTTCGAAGAACTCTACTAGACATTTCACCTGAAGATAAAAAAGCTATATATGAATTTATTAACGCAATTCGCTATCTTCAAAAATCCGATTTGTTTTCTAAAGCATTTAGTAAACCTCGTGAGTTCTATAATATTATAGACCTTGTGAAGATGATCCCACAGGTGCCTACTTTTCGTTTCATGAAAAAATGGTACGGATTAACTGCTAATCAATATTCAAAACACTTTAACCATCCTATTTTGCAAAAAATTATTGAAAATCTTTCCTCTCCCATATTATTTGAAATCCTTGTACTTGCTGAGATGGATAGAAGAAATTCTGGTTTTCCAATTAAGGGCGCCTTAGAATTTAGTAAATTGATTGAAAAGAAGTACTTGGAGTTGGGTGGGGAAATATTCTATCAGAATAAAGTGGTAGATATTAACATATCAACAGATCCTCGTTTAAAACAAGACACTGTTACTGGAATTACCCTGCAGAATGGAAAAACAATTAATGTTGACGTAGTTATTTCTGCAATGGATGGCTGGACGACCATTTTTACTATGTTAGAAGGAAAATATCTAAATAACGATTTACAAGAAACCTATGAAAAAACTAAGTTAAATCCTTCACGGATTTACATTTCCATAGGATTGACCAAAAGAATTACTTCAGGGGCAGGAGTAGACAGAATTTTGCTCGAAAAACCTTTTGTATTACCAGATGGCACTGAATGTGAGGCAATAGATGTCCGCATATTTGATTTCAATAGTTTTGCACCAGAAGGGAAAACACTTG
>CP070760.1:1250298-1256474 GCA_020348965.1 Candidatus Heimdallarchaeota archaeon
ATAAGTGGGTCCAATCCAGCGGTCGGCTCATCAAGGACATATAAATCGGGGTTGTGTTGAAAAGCTGAAACGATTCCGATTAATCGTTTCTGACCTGTACTTAGAGTTTTAATAGGACGGTCTAATTTGATATTACTAAACTTCTCGATCAATTCCTGTTGATATTCTTTCGATTTTCCATGAAATGAGAGAAAAAAATCAAGGCATTCCTGTCCATTCATATTACTATAAAGGTAGGATTCACCAGGTAGATATCCAATCCTCTTAGAAAGGTCTTTAGGAAGGTTTTGAAAATCCATCCCCAATACTTGTGCACTCCCAGAGGTCGGATGAAGTAAACCTAAAATCGTTCGAATAGTCGTGGTCTTTCCTGCCCCATTGGGTCCTAAAAATCCAAATATTTCATTCTCTTGGATGGTTAATGTTAGATTTTCTATTCCTCTGTTTTTTCCATAAAATTTTGTTAAATTTCTCACTGATATGATATCAGCCATAGATTACGCTCCAATCTTATTAATTGTTAGTACTAGAAGGAGTATGGTGATTTTGGATACCTTTTGATCCTTTATTCATCTTTATTCTTTTTGGTTTGTCTTCTTTTATATTTCTTTAATTTCTTGGACGTATATTTTGGTATAGTAAGTGTTCCATCAACGTCTTCAAGATCGAACCACCATTTCCATTTTGACTTGGGTTTACTATATCCCAAAACCTCATCTCCCCATGCCGCAAACCTGCGTGCAAAAGGAATTTTTCTCATAGTCCAGCCAACGAAATTGTGGATTCGTGTGTTGGGTTTATTCCAAGGACAAACCTTAATGCAAGTTCCGCAGCCTGAGCCCTTGTGATTTCCCACTCTATTCTTTGTGCAGCGTGCTATGTCTACCGGCCATTTTTCATAACCATTGTGCCAAACTTTATTTCCGTAACTTAATGCTTGAGTCGGACAATATTCCGCACATTTCTTGCATTTCTGACAAAAATCTTGGAGTCCAAAGTCAATGGGTTTGTCAATAGCTAGCGGTAAATCCGTTGTAACAATTGCTGCCTTGAATCGGGGTCCAAGGAATGGATTAAGTACAGTATCTCCAATCCGACTCATTTCACCCAATCCTGCCCATAAAAGGATTGGTGGGACAACTACTTGATAGTTCGTAGCATGATGAGCACGGGCAGGAAATCCTAGCTTGCGGATATAATTCGCCAAGATACAAGCAATGAAACCAGAGGTTGAATATCCGAGAAAGCTCATCGAATTACTGATCCAATCACTACCATTGAATGCACGGGCAGTCTTCCAATCCTGATCTATCAAAATCCCTATAGCATACTTATGTTTCAATTCGATTGGTTCATTCTTCCATCTATCATGGGTGAAAACTGCATAAGGAGGAAGCTCACAAATACCTACCAAGTCAGCTCGTAGAAAATAGGCCACTTCTTTGACATGGTTTGATAATAAATGTGGATCATCTAATAAGGGCGCTTTTTCGGTTCTTATAGGTCCATCCACAGCTGATGCAAGTATTTTTGACATATCTAATAAAGAATCCGACAGAGGATGTTTTTCCACAAATCTGTCATACTCTTTTTGGATGACTGAGCCAAATTCTCCCCGATTGGCGCGTTGAAAACCCCCATCCAATTCTGATACACGCTGAACCTCATAGTCCTTAATGCGAGTTGTTGGCCTATCAACTCTTTTTAGCTTATGAACTGGAAAAGGGTCTGGAATACTCTTATATTTACCTCGATATTGTGAACTATTTACTCTTGACCTAGATTTGCTCATAAATCTTCATTTCTTTTTCCTAAGAGAAGGATTTTTATCTTTTTGTAGATAACATATTACGATCCTACTTATTGAAGTCGTTGACGAAGAATCGGTCATTCACTAAATTGAAAGAAGAGAAAATATAGAGATTCAACTTTTAAAATATTGATCCGATTTCTGATGATTACCCATATCTATTGTTATGACGAGAAACTTTTATTTTCCAAAAAAAATTGTCTACGTGATTGTATCTTCTGAAATTCCGAGAAATTGTATCAAAAATCTATTATCTCATTAATTTCAAATCCATGACTAGTAGATATGATAAAATATTTAATAAGGAAGTTAAGTCTTCCATTTATAAGGAGATCCCAGGAATCTCTTTTCTAAAACGGTGTGACATAATGAAATCCCCTATCGCCTCTTATAGTTGGCTGAAAGGTTATGACTTTTATGTCACTCAAACCTATTTTGTCTAGAAACAGAATTCTCGACTGTTCCTGGGAGTTTGAGAAAAAAACAGGAGGTTTTATTGGATCACTTATTTCGTTTGAAATAAAACCAATGATCTTTTATGATAAATTAGGAGTATGTCGAAAATAAGGTGAGAAAAATTACTACAGAAGAAAGATTGGCTCTCGTGAAAAGTGTTGGAGAGGAGATTGTAACCGAAAAAGAGATAATTGAATTATTTAATGCCAAAAAAAGCTTCATAGCATACGATGGATTTGAACCCAGTGGACAGATTCACATTGCTCAAGGAATATTAAGAGCTATTAACGTGAATAAGATGATTGCTGCTGGTGCAACGTTTAATATGCTTGTGGCAGATTGGCATGGGTGGGCTAATAACAAGCTTGGAGGAAATTTGGATAATATTCAAACAGCAGGTAAATATCTCATCGAAGTTTGGCGATTAACAGGTATGGATCTAAAACACGTCAACTTTCTGTGGGCTTCAGATTTCGTGAAAGATGACGAGTACTGGAAGAAAGTGATGCAAATTGCTAGGAATTCAACTTTGAAACGGATTATTAGAACGGCCCAAATCATGGGGAGATTAGAATCAGAGGCACTTCAAGCATCTCAGATACTATACCCCTGTTTACAATGTGCAGATATCTTCCATCAACAGGTCGATGTGTGTCAGCTAGGGATGGATCAGCGTAAGGTCAATATGCTAGCACGTGAAGTCGGACCGAAGCTCTTTGGTTCAAAACCAGTAGTTGTAAGTCATCATATGGTGCATGGACTTAATCCTCCAAAGGCATCATATGCGAGTCTTGAAGAGAAATTACTTGATGTAAAAATGTCAAAATCCAATCCTGATGCAGCAATTTTTATGACAGATAGTGAATCAGAGATTCAAAAGAAAATTCGTAAAGCCTATTGTCCTGAAGAGGTAGAAGGTAATCCTATTTTGGAATATGCTCGTTATTTCATCTTTGAGAAAGAGGGCTCATTCAAAATTGAACGATCAAAGAAATTTAGAGGAGATATAGAATTTTCAACCTACAGCGAACTTGAATCGGCATTTCTAAACAAAGAGGTTCATCCAGCCGATTTAAAAAGAGCAGTGGCTTTTTACCTAAACAAAATGGTAGATCCTGTACGGAAGGCATTTGAAGCAAATTCTCGTCTGAGAGAACTGAGAGATCAGGTTCTAGGATTCGAGGTCACTCGCTGACAGGAAATTCTAGTCTAATTAGTTTCCAACGCATCCATTTCTTTAAGAAGCCTCCGAACTCCCATTTTATCAATTTGCTCAATAACCTTGAGCTTTTTGATGATCCTCTGGAGATAATTTTCCTTGAAGATTTGTTCAAGCTTTGTCTTTTCCTCAATAAGGTTTTTCGAGAAGATCTTTAGGTAAGTTGATTGATGAATTAGAAGATCATAAAGAATTAAGCCAACTTGCCATTCATCTTTCACCATCATTGACCTTAAATTCTGGTAATATGAGGAAAGGTCTTCCTGTTGACTCACAAATATGTCTAATGCCTCAAGACGAATTGTCAAATCTTCTATCGTGCCCTTACTTGACCATTTTTGAGTAGTGACATCGAAGGACGCCAGATCTAGTAATAGAAGGCCTTTCAGTGCAAATTGAAGTATGGGATAACGAAAGTTTTGTATTCCTTGAGGAACTGAAGAAAGAATCTGATAAACATCGCGGAAAAAAATGGAGAACCCTTCAGTGTTTGAGGACATGATATCCCACTCTGGTGTCCACATTGGCCTTCCGTGTTCTTTTACGGTGTTTATATCGATATTTGTTCCCATTATTCGCCAATCAGGACTAAAAAATTCTGGATCATTCATTATATTCACCCAGAAGACTTCTACATCTTCATCTGGGATTTCTTCCAGAGCGTAAGCCTCTCTAACATAAGCTAGTTCTGGGAAATTATCGTGCCATATCAACCACTCTGTTAGAGTTGTGAAAGGGAAAGGATCTTCATCAATAAGGAGAGGTATTTTATGTTGGACCTTTTCATCTGTAATGATCTGGGTGGATTTCTCCGCTACTGAATCGCTTTTCCTTTTCACTTCTATTCTTTTTTCTGCAATAAATTGATTTAATCCAATGAAATTCTTTTCATTTCGATGTAGTATTGTTTTTCGTCGTTTTTTAGATTTTAATTGTTTATCCGATAACTGTTGATCAGTTTTGGCCGATAGACGCTGTTTTGTTTCGCTTAAACCATTTAGCAACAATTGTTTGGTAGCAGAAGATCTCCTTTTCGCCTTTTTTGGCGACTTCTTAATTTCAGCTGTCTTTTCTGTGAATTCTCGAATCTCTGAATAAAAGGATGAAAGTGGTTGAGGTATACACACTTGGGAATGTTGTTTTAAGCTTTTATCTTTACCAATTTGAGTACTTGTCGAGTTTACTTGGGGTATAGAATCAGTACTAGAGATTTTACTTGTGTTCTCTGGTGGGGAATGAGTTCTTTCTGGTTCTAATGAAATGCTTAGAAGCTGACTCTGTATCAAAGGAGTGTTCTTTTTTCCATAAAATATTGATAATGAAGTTGAGGAACCATTATTATAATTTTCACTAGACACGGTTCTCTTCTCTCATCTCATTTGTTCTATAAATTGGTGTGTTTTAGAGTTTAAACTTCAAACGAATTCGTTTTATAATAAAATGTTTCTATTTTTGGACAATTAATCGTTTTGTGGTTCAACATATATGTAAATTTGAGATTCACACGCAATTTCGTTTGCTATCCCTTCTTCGAGAATGGATGAAGCCGTATGAATCTCATCAATTGTTAAGTTAGGTTGAGCATTACAATGAAAGGAAATAAAGACACCAGAGGGCGTTGTGAAAAGCTGAATCCCATGAGGATTGCTTAATACTTCGTTTTTATCTGTCCAAGTTTCTATTATCTTTATTAGTCTTTCCAAGTCAACCTTTTCTTCTTTCTTTGGTTTATGTGGTTCTATATGAATACTCAAGAGTTCTTCCTGAATTCCGGAGTTGATCCCTAGAAGTTGCTGTTTAAAAGCATTAAGTTTCTGGTGAATTTCGCCCAAAGATGTCTTTGGTTCCACTTCGATGTGGAGCCCAATCGAGATTTTTTCTTTAAATTCAAAGGCATTAATTTTGTGAATACCTAGTAACCATTCTGTACGCTGTCCTTCTTTTCTGATTGCGTCTATTACAGGTGTTAAATCTTTTGATGCAGGATCCATATGAAGACTTACATCAGCTGAGTCAATGACTTTGCGAATTTCAAGTATGACCTGTTCACCAATTGCATGTGCTGTTTCCAGACTTAAATTCGGATTGACAGCTATCGCCAAGTCAACGAAAGTTATTGCTCCAGATTTTCTTAACCGAATTTTTTCGCACGAAATCACTCCCTCTACCTGCGCTGCTGCCCTTTGAACCTTTTCTTTGTCACCAAGCGGCGCCCGATCTAGTAGAGAATCTACTGTTTCTTTTCCTAAGTTAAGGGTCATAATTAGGACAATGATAGCAACTCCAATCGCTGCAAGGGGATCACCTAATGGATAGCCTAAGGCTGCAAACACTAAACCAAGAAAAACTACTGAAGAACTTAAAATATCTGAGCTAAAGTGGAGAGCGTCAGCTTTGAGGGCTTGACTATCGTACTTATCTGCCATTTTATAGAGTAATCTACTGCGAGAGTAATCAACTATGATGGCAAGAATTATTACACCAAAGGTGATTGGACTGGAGATGATCTCTATCTCACCCGTTATAATTCTTCGCGTTGCTTCATAAATAATCCAAATAACTGTTATTAAAAGCAGAATTGTTTCAAATAGCGCTGATAAACTCTCAATCTTCCCGTGTCCAAACTGATGATCGGTATCAGCGGGTTTTGCGGACGACCGAACAGCAAAGAGCGTGACACCAGCAGCTACA
>CP070760.1:1256574-1275985 GCA_020348965.1 Candidatus Heimdallarchaeota archaeon
CCCAAGTTTTTCTTTTCTTGAAATAATCACCTGTCATGAAAAGAAATTCCCATGCACGCTCAAAATCCCCTGTTTTTAAGTACATGTATCCTAAGTTTCCTTGTGTTGAGGCAATGCTATCAGGATCTTGAGGTTCCATTTTATGTAGGACGTCAAGAAGTCGTATGTAAATTTCACGAGCATCACTGAAATCTTGATACTCGATTGCAATTCTTGCCAGATAATCCAAGGAGTATCCAGCTCCTTGTAATGTGTGTGTAGGTAGTTCCAATACTTTTTCAAAGGATTTTCGAGCCTCATTCATTTGATGTTGAGCAAGATAGCACTCACCAAGCTCGAGCAGAACTTCCTCTTTTACTTCCGTAGGATTTAACTTAATGATCTGCCTATATGTTTCTATTGCTTCCTCAAACGTCCCTTCTGCTTTATTAATTCGCGCGAGAGTAGTTAGAGCTAATTGTTGACCAAGCACGTTTTTTTGCTCAGCATAGAGCTCTGCTGCTTTTGAACTGTATTCACGAGCTGATTTAAAATTATTACGTATTAAAAAGGTTTCAGAAAGATTCAAATAGACAACTGAAAGACTAGGTAACTCTTGGATCTCCTCCAATAGATTTCTAGCCTTTTCAAAATGAATTAATGCCTCATCAACTTCCCCATTCTGATAGTGCATTGTGCCAATACTCAAATGACAGCTCGCGATGGCGCTGGGATTACCTTCTTGGTTTGCAAGTTGTAGGGCCTTAGAATGATATTCTTTTGCTTCTTTAAAGCGTTCAAGAAAAATATAGACATTTCCATAATTATGATAGATCTTCGACAATCCATTTTTATTCTTTCCAATCTTAAATGCTCTCTCGGCATTTTCATAATGGATTAATGCCTCTGAATAACGTTGGTGTAGACGATAGATTTTACCTAGTAAGTTCTCAGCTTCACCTAACAATGAATGATTTTCTTGATCATGAATTAATGGGATTATTCTCTCAACTAGTCTTTTGGACACTTTAAACTCCCGTATTGAATAATAGGCCTCTGCTAACTGGAATTCCAATTGAAGTTTCTTCTGTTGTGAGGGAATTTCAGGGATTCTTCTTTCTAGAAAATCAATTAGTTCGTGAAACCTTCCCTGCTGAATAAATTCTCTAATAGACTCATCAAATGTTGTCATTTCATCCAATACAAGGCAAGATTTTTGTTTTGAAAAACATTCTTTCCCGATTAGGAGTTTTGGAATGAGACTGAATAAGAATTCTCTGAATTCTTCATCTGAATGTATTCTTTTTTTGGAGAATAAAAAGTACCATTGTCCCCCAAGGATTGTAATACCCTTGAGTTCTAAGTTGGTTCTCGAGTTCTCCTGCGAATTTCTTCCGAATTTTGCTTAAAGCCTGCTGCCTGTCAGGAGGGGGATAATTACTATCTAATTGTTGTTGTAAATAGCCTTGAGCATACAATTCGACAGCTATTTCACCAATTTCACGTGTCCAACGGCATTCAGCTTCAAATGTGTCATAAAGAAGCATCTCGAATTTCTGCTTCTGTGACTTAAGGATGGTTTTGAAAATATCAGCTGGAAGATTATCAAGAAGTAAGAGATACTTCCCTGGCGCTACTATTCTGAGAAGGTTTGATACAACTTTGCTGAGGCTTTCTTTGCCACGGGTGATTGCAATGTCTTGTAAACCCAAGAAACACGAGACACAATCAAAATAATCTGTGATCAATGGTAATTGGATCGCATCAGCGGAGATTAAACCAGCCTCAACATTCCCTTGAGACAATAGTGAAAAAATCAAATTATGAGGGGGATTAAAATCTAAGTTCAATCCAAAAAGGGTTGCTCGGGGAAAACGCCAACCAATTTCAACAAGAAATGTGCCATAACCACAGGCTACATCTAAGATTGTCATATTCTTTTGTGGATCAAGATATTCAGACAACTGTGATGTTGCAAACCGAGCAGTACCTCCCCAACCAATATCGAATCCATCGATTTTACACATGGGATCATTTTTAGAAAACTTTCGCGTAAACCACGCTCTTAATCTGTCTTCTCTTAGAATGATCTCATTCTCAGAGTTCATGGATACTCTCAATCTGGGATAAATTTAGGTTTCAGAAACCCTTAGTGATGTTGAATAGTCCTATTATGAAAAAAAGGGAGAACGGGGGAAAAGATTCACCGATCCATGATCACAACTGTTCCTGCAATTTGATCGCCGATACGACGGCCATCCTCATCAATAAAAGCAGCTAAGTAGCACGTACAGCTATCAAGACAGCCACAAAGACAATTTCGGATAAAGGATTGGCCTATCGTGGCTGGCATCCCCGTACGAAAATCAACAACCCTCAAATTCATCATGCCTTTGCCAACCGATTGCCCATCCCTAATACCATCCTTAATTATACCATAAATAATTCCAGGAATATAGCATGCGCAAGTAAGAATATTCGCAATAATGTTATCAACAAACAAAGCAACGCATCTGTCTCCAATACTGGCCTTCATACTCGGATGATACGGTCGTGGTTGAAAAAGGGGACGGTAGGCGACGGGTCGTGCGGGAGGGGCTAAGGTTGGTTGCGGTGATGGACTAGGCTCCCAGGTGGGAGTTGCTTTCGGGGGGGCAGCCCGATCAGGAAGTTTTTTTCCACAGTTTAGGCAGTACAGACTGTCTGTTTCAATCTCCCCACCACAGAATGGACAATAACGCATAATAAGATCCTCCTCATTAGTTGATTCAGATACGTGTTATGATCCCCTTTGATTTTTTAAGGCTTTTCTCAACGGCACAAAAATACACTTTAGACGTAATCTTTAAATCGTGGCTCTCGGGGATGCTATCTACTTCAGATTGAAAGGTGGCAATTCCTATGTCTCGTTTCTCCACACCGCGATTCGTTGATGTAACCCCTGAGACGGAAAGATTGAAAGAACTCGATCATTTTTGGATTCAGATGGATCATTGTAGACACCTCGATCTTTGGCGATTTTCCTATCTCTCCGATGATGAGACGGGGGAATTCATTCCAAATGGAAAGGCGCGGTTTTATGAACCAATACTCATGATACATGGGGATAATTCAATTCATACGATTTTCAATTGGTTTGCTCGAGAGCTTTGGTATTTTGGTTTTCGGAAACTCTTTGCAATAGATCGCCAAATTGCAGGTGATCTCCAAATTGTAGGTAATCGGTTAGACCAAATAATCGACGAGATTAAGCAAATCACTCATGCTGAACGAATCTCTATCATTGCCCATTCATCAGGTGGATTGGTTGCCCGGTATTTTGCGAAGTTTGTATCTGGAGCTGATAGTCACATTCGTATACTAGCTTTATGTGGAGTTCCGCATGATAGAGCTCAATATTTGGAACATCTTAAAGCGTCTGAGAGTTCTTTGGATGAATCACAAATCTATCGTGCATTAGATTATCTTGAGGACATGAATGCGACAATAACCGAGAAGGAGCTCTATCGTTTAACTCAAATTAATCTGGGAGGAGGATTATGGTCAAAAACTCCCCAAGAAGGATCTATTCGCTATATCCCTCTCTCTGATGCCATAAATATTTCTGTGGGACAGACTCACATGAGAATACACAAACACAAGGCTACATTCGGAACGCTTAGACATCTTCTTATTCCAAATGTTGCGGCATTTAAAATCAGACTGTTATCGATAACAAATGTAACTAAGCCTATAGGGATACGAATCCATTATAAGGGGCGAATAACTCAGAACTATCCCCAGAGAGGATGGCTTCAGATTCCTTCAACGCTAAACGGACCGTTTCTCCCTGAGGCTCCAATAATCATTTTCTGTAATAGCATTACACTAGATCATTGTAAAGCGGAACTAGTAATTTACATATTTGAAAAACACACTTTAAGGCGAAAGAGCGTTGGTAGAGTAGATTTCACTTTAAAATGTGATGAACTCCCGCGAGTAGACTATATTACCATAAATGGTGATCGAGGCGAACAGGTAAATCTTGCAGTCTACACTTACATTCCATAAAATGTAGATCCTTTTATCATGAGTCATTGATCAGACTTTCAAATGCTTCAAAAACTTTGGGTAATATCTTCCCTGCTTTACTATGTAAAACGACATTTGCATAGCTATCCATCATAGTCGGCTCCATGTTGATTATTATTAGTCTAGTGCCCGATTGTTGTGCAAGGGATGGAAGGGCAGCAGCTGGATAGACCAACAAACTACTTCCAATTATAATAAGAAGATCAGCGGCTAGAATTTCTTCTCGAGCTTGGTCTAGAACATCCCATGGAAGTTGTTCGCCAAAAAGTATGGTATTGGTTTTAATTAATCCATAACAGGGATGGGGACATCTTGGCACATATTGTTCCTCTTCGAGCATTTGTTGGATTTGGGTATAATGAAATTCCTTGTTACATTTTAAACAACGAGCCGTCTGACCAGAACCATGAATTTCAAGAACATTAGTGTTACCTGCCCGAGAATGAAGAAAATCAACATTTTGGGTAATCACTGTTTTGAGTTTACCATACTTATGTTCAAGGTCAGCCAAGGCGACATGTGCTGGATTTGGTTCAGCATTTAAAACCATCTGACTTAGTTCTCTATGCATTTTCCAGTATTTCTCTGGATGAGATAAAAATGAGGAGATTTCAGCGTAGATTGACGGGTCGTACCGTTCCCATAACCCGCCTGGACTTCGGAAGTCAGGAATCCCTGATTCAGTGCTTATACCTGCTCCAGTGAATGCCACAATATAGTTCGAATCTTTAATTAATTCAGCAGCTTTCTTGATTTTATCTTCCACAATGAGCCCTCATAAAGTTTCGGAAAATCAAAAACACTTGAGCATTATGATAACAGAGATTAAAGAAATATAATCATTATGACATTAATATCAATGGAAAGTATTGAATCAATCCCATCAAAAACATAAATAGATGTTAAAAAACCCAAATTGATTAGAGTTATGATAAATAGGCTAAAAATAAAAGTGAGAGATCTTAAAAAGGAAACTTATACTCTGTATTTAGTGTATAAGGATTCAAGGGTCTCTTGGTGGAAGCGATTATTTCTCGGTCTTGTTATCGGATATTCTTTTTGCCCAATTGATCTTATTCCAGATTTTATTCCTATTTTGGGCTATTTGGATGATTTGGTCTTAGTACCCCTTGGAGTTTTAGTTGCTTTAAGGTTAATACCAGAGGAAATATTTCTAGAATGTCGAGAAAAGGCAATGGAAGAAAAAAACCAAGACATTCCTATTGGTAGGAAAACTGTCGTTGTCATCATATTTATCTGGGTTATTGGTCTGGGAATCATTTTCTTATGGATTTTAGATCTACTCAAGATCGTCTTAACTTACTTTACAATAAAAATATTTGAATTTTAGAGCATCAGAGCAAAAATATATACAGAAGAATATTAAGTTAAGGTTGGAATGACCTCTTTAGTGAAAAATTCAATTTTTTTAACTTCTTTTCCATTAAAAATGCGTGTTCTCCACGCACATAATAATTCCGAAGCTGTTTCTTGATCTTATATGCATGCTTTTGATAAAAATTGATAGCTTCTTCATTTTGATAATGGACTTGTAATTCAATAGTGTTAATGTTATAAGAATTCTGAAGCCTGGTCTCTAATTCTGCTAATAATCTGCTACCTAGTTGTCTGTGTTGATAGAATGGATCTATTTGAATGGTCACAATTCTCCCGAGAGATTTCTTGTCATCATCTTGTTCACCCATTGCAAAACCAATAATTTTTGCCTTCTTGCCTTCTGCTAGTTCAACTGCTAATGTAATATAATTTGAAGTCATTGAGAGGAGTGATGCCAGAATAGAAGGGCCATAACGTAATTTCTTAGGAATGCAAGCCTCTTCGATTTCATTTAACCTCTTTGCATCTTCCCTAGTCGCTAGGCGAACACTAATATTCAGGTTGTTACGATGAATCATTGATCTCATAGTCCAACTCGAATAAAGGCTTAGAAGGGGGATTTGTATGGGTGTTTTCTCAGAAATTCAAATGAATTTTCGAGATATTAAGATAAAAAGGCACAAACAGACAAACAATTAAAGCCTTAATATTAGAGAATTTCTGCTTTAACAGTTTCTAATTGGAGAAAAAATTATGGTTCACCATAAATTAGCCACCTTAGCATACATTGTACATAAAAATGAGGTTCTCCTGCTATTCCGTAATAAGAAAGAAAATGATTTTCATGAAGGGAAATACATTGGAATTGGGGGTCGTCTCGAACCAGGTGAGACCCCTCTTGAATGCATTTTGCGAGAGTTGAAAGAAGAAACAGGGTATGCACTAACACCTGAAGAAATTGAGTTCAGAGGATACATTTATTTTGATGAAATCCATCGTGATAAGCTTAATGAGGATCTCCCTGCATTTAACTGGTTAGTTTTTCTCTATTATGTTCCAGCAACAAAAAAACTCGATTTTGAAAATCCAGAAGGTAAACTCTTATGGGTTCCAATAAGTGAAATTCCATATGAGAAGATGTGGGATGGAGATAGAATTTTCACTCCTAAGCTTCTTGAAACACATGAAATCATTGAGGCTAAATTTATGTATGATGGTGAGAAAATCTTTAATTGGAGCTTCGGTAGAGAAAATTAAAATTATATTTCTAGGAACGATCAGACAAATGCCTCGATCAAGATTATTCATTTGGCTATTAAAAAAAGGATTTCCACTTAGATCTCTCTTCGCAAGGTTCACTAAGATTCCTCTTGTCGGTAGAGGAATGGACTATATGTTATTTCATGAGGATGATATTATCTACCTACCAAAAGATGAGGTAACTACAGTCAAGATCGATAAAGAAATTAAACAGCACGGTGAAATGGTCGTGCCTTCAAGAGTCATTCGAACTTTCATCGAGGAGGCGAATTATCATTGGATTATGGATTGGTGTATCTGTAGATCTGCTTCTTCGTGTAAAAGTTATCCAATAGATCTCGGTTGTTTGTTTTTAGGCGAAGCTTCTCAAAATATAGATCCAAAACTGGGTAGGAAAGTGACTAAGGAAGAAGCTTTACTACACATTGAGAAATGTCGGGAGGCAGGATTAGTTCATTTAGTAGGTCGAAATAAATTAGATACTTTCTGGCTTAAAGTAGGTCCTGGAAACAAACTTCTTACTGTGTGTAATTGTTGCGATTGTTGTTGTCTATGGCGAATCCTGCCACATGTGTCCAAGAAAATTTCCTCAAAAGTTACCAAGATGCCAGGTGTTACTGTCACAGTAGGTAACGAATGTATTGGCTGTGGTACTTGTGTAGAATCCTGCTTCGTACATGCCATTAAAGTTTTAGACAATCGAGCAATAATTAGTGATGTTTGTAGAGGATGTGGGAGATGTGTCACAATTTGTCCTCAAAATGCCATTACTTTAACTATTGAAGGAGTAGAAAACTTGGATCTTTCGATCGAGAAGATTAAATCCTTAGTTGATGTTACATAGACGTTCAAATTGAAAACTTCCAATTACAGTGGCATTTAAGAAATTCTTTGGACCTTGAAAGCACAGCCACATCGGAGACATCGATATATTTCCCTCCATTCCTCCTCGGGAAGTGTACTTCGAACTAACTGGTGAAGGCACTGTGGGGGCTGCTGCACTTGATACTTTGATTCCATAATTATAGACCTTTATTCACACCTCATGATTCGTATTAAAAAAACTAGATGATACGCGGTAAAATTAAGTTCATTTTGTTTCTGTAAAAAAATATGAATCGGTCATTATTCTTTGATTAATTTAACGACAGATTAGGAGATTATATTATACAGAAAAAAATTCCCTTATTTTAAGTACTTTCTCTACTTCATCAGTAATAATGCTATTTACGTTCAGATTGATTGCTGACTTGATGAATTTCGCATCATTGACAGTCCATGGATTAACTAAGATGCCTGATTTATACGCATTATGAAAACTCTTATGAGCATAGTATTTAAGAATTCTAGTAACAACCCAATAAGGAGCTTTTATCCATCCCTTCGGAATTGAATTGTAAAACGGGTGTAATGCGTTACATTTTAATTCCTGTGCTTTCTTTAATTGTCCCTTGGCAAAAGTACATAAGAGACCAGTTGGAATGGTGGGATCGAGTGTCTTTATATCCTTAAGGGGAGAATGATGAAAAGACGAGACGATTAAATTTTCTAAATTCAGGTTATATTGATGAATAAGGTTAACTAATTCTTTCCCCCCTTTTTTCTGAGATTTCACTTCTATATTCAAAATGACTCTGTTACCAAAATTTTCCAGAATCTCCTCGAGAGTTGGGATTAATATTCCATCGGCTAGTTCGATTGAAGCGAGTTCTTTCTGGGGAAGATCCTTGATTTGCCCTGATCGGCCTATCTTTTCGAGAGTATCATCATGAAAGCATACGAATTTATTGTCTGAAGTCAAGTGGATGTCGAATTCAAGACCATCTGCTCCATGTGTAATTGCTGTATGGAATGCTGGTATGGAGTTTTCTGGCTCACCTTTAATCAAATAGCCCCTGTGAGCGATAATCTTGATATCTTTCATACTGAAATTCTCATTTATCCTATAAAGAACTTCTGACTGAGTTCTCACTCCCATTATGTTCTATGAGATGCTTCTATGTAATTGGTTTGCTATCTCCTAGGAACTGTTCTTTCAGCCATCGTTTGGGGAATCTCAACCTCAAGAGCTCGTAGATCATCTGCATATCGTTTTGCTAAAGGTCGAATTTCATTTTTCCTATAACGGTAGGTAATATCTGCCTTATTTCCCCCCACATCTTGCCACGGTTCGACGATTACCACGTCATTGACACTGATCCTGTACCCTCTCCGAAATCGTCCTGGAATTCGCGCAGTCCTCTTAACCTGGTCTGAGCAGAGGACTTCCATTCTTCTTGCCCCCAGATTTCGGATAACAACTCCAATCAATTCGCTTCCTTTCGGATAACGGGTACGTCTAACAACATCTGTTGTTGGTGGTTTTTTTCCTTTTTTAACCAATTATTTTGCCTCATTAATCGTGATAAATTGCTAAACACGAGAATCAAAGACTTCTCAATGCTGTATTATATTGTTAAGAAGACTTTGGAAGGATTCCTTCAAAAGCTTTTGGGAGTGAAAGAATTGCTTAAAGAGTTAAATTTTCCTTGCCAACTTACATATGAAGAAATATTCAAAAATTTCTGATTATTCAGAGACTCTGACTATATATGGGAATTGACAAAGAGTTAAAGCATTACCCACAGTTTATTGTTGTTGATGGTGGTGATGGATGCGGTAAAGATACCCAAGCAAAGTTCATCGCTCGTTATTATCAAAAAATGGGAATTAAGATTCGTATTAGGAGCCACCCATCAGTTGATAACACTTTTGGGCGCCAGGCAAAATGTGGACTAGAACAAGGAGGGAAAAAGGGGTATTTAGTTGCAGCTCTGTTTTATGCAATTGATGTCATTCGGAGTTTAGTGAAATTCTATCGTCCAAACAGGGATGAAGTGATGATCTTCTCTCGGTATCTGCTCGGGGTATGTTATTTACCAGCACACCTCATTTTTTTCGGTTATAACTTTTTTTCTCGCTTTTTACCCACAAGTCAGTATTTCTTCTATCTAGATGTCACTCCAGAGATTGCTAGAGAGCGAATTCAAGTGAGGGGGGAAACTTATGAAATGTTTGAAAGTCTCAAACGCTTACGGAAGATGCAGAGGAAGATGAGAATAGTCACCAAAAGAAATCAGTGGTATCGAATTAATGGAGACCCTTCTCCTTCTGTAGTCTGGTCTCAAATTCGACAAGTTCTTATTCAACTAGATTCGGAGAATGAGCCAAAATGATAAAGAATCTGACTGTGTTTAAAGAGAGATTCTCGCGTATTTTCATTGGCTTATCTTCATTCCAAATGCTTGCAATGTTTCGCCGGGGTCTCTTTTACAGCTATCTATCAATTTACCTGCGCTATTTTTTAGGCTTAAGTGTAACTGAAACAACCCTGTTTGCGACGTTACCAATGGTCTTAAACGTTAGCTTCCAGACATTTGTCTGGGGAGTTTTATCCGATAAATTTCAGCTTCGACGAACACTAGTAATTGGTGGGGAGGTGTTGGCGGGGATTGGAACGATTATTGTATTCTACTCGCACAGGCTTGTTGATGAGAAATTCATTGCAGGTTGGATAGTCATTTTAGGTCTTTCAATTGTCGAAATCTTCTGGAGTATGAGTAATACAGGGTGGACAGCGCTCATTTCTGATTTATATTCGTTAGAAAAACGTATTGAAGTTCAGGGAAATCTTGCCAGTCTTGGGGGAATCGGCCGAATTGTTGGTGTTTGGGTGGGAGGCTTGCTTTATGATGGTTTCCAACTCTCTTCTTATTTTAAAGACTGGGTTTTTTATGAAGGCTGGGGGTTTTATGAAGGACCCCTCTTCTTCGTTGCAGCGGGTGTTATGTTCCTTTCAACGATCCCTATGGTATTTATTCCAGAGGGGGGTATTGAATATGAGTCTAGATCTTTAGAACAGGATAAGTTTCAAATCGAAAAGAAAACTACTTCATCAAATCAGATTTTTATTGTTTTTGTCATTGCATTGGCGTTCATCAATTTTGGTAGAAATTCAATTGCAATAATAATCCCTCAATTTCTAGTCTTAGAATCTGGATTTGCAGTCTCAAGTGAATTATTGTCGTATATCATAAACACTCAATCAGTCGCTATTGTTTTAATGGGATTTATCGTTGGGGGAATTAGTTTTCACCTTGGGAACGGCAAAACAATGTTATTTGGTGCAGGAATGGCAGTATTAGCTCTTATTATGTTTGTCTCAACGGATTTATTTCTCATCTTCGTTGCTAGTTTTCTTAGAGGAGCCTCTCAAGCAATTATATTGGCTTCTGCCTATGCGTTTGCTTCTGGGCTAATTGCCCCGAGAAATCGTGCGAAATTATTTGGGATCTACAATGCGACATTCTTTCTGAGTTGGGGACTCGCAGGAACTATTCTTGCTGGACCAATTATCGATCTTCTCATTATGACTGGAACATCAGAACTATTGGCTTACAAAGCATCCTTTTTAGTAGCCGGCTTAGTCACTCTTGTCGGAATTGTAATACTAATATTTTTATTACTTTGGATGCGTACAAAAGAGATGTCGGAAAATCTAAATAAATGACCCATAAAAGAAATTTTACATTCTTTATATCCTTGATCAACCGAGTGTCTCAAACTCAAAAGACCTTTTTCGGACCAAAAAACACATAGGTTAATTAGGATGTCCATGATCTTTATCCGGAAAACAACAGATCCAATGCATAACGTCTTTGCGTTTGTGCCTGGAGAAAAGATCAATATCCAAGTGAAATTTGTACAAATTCCATACCGTTATCGGTTGCAAGTGTTAGACCGAAGGAAAAATACTCGCCTAAACCGATATGGCAAGGGATCAGAAGCAGGAATTGAAATCGACTGGCCAATCCCTCGTACAATTCGAGAGGAACATTTAGGTCCATGGCAAGTGCAGATTAAGACTGACACAGGGATCTCTGGTCAGACTTTCTATGTCGAGCATAAAGAGAGGATTGAGCCTCCCCTGTTGCATGCTGGGCCAAGTATTTTAGAGCTCTTAGAACCAGGAGTCATTCCAGTCGCGTTAGAAGAACCAGCTCCAATAATCGAAGAAGTAATTGCCGAAAAAGTAGCTGAGACTGTAACACCTGTAACCATTGTAAAAGGCATAGGTAAAACCTATGCTGAACGTCTAACAAAGATCAGCGTTACAACAGTATCTGATTTCTGGAATTATTCAGATAGAGTTCATCTTGCAGAGATTATGCGTGTTACAGACAACAAATTATCTCGTATGCTCCACGAAGCAGAAATTCTACTTAATAAAGAAATGGAAAGACCTATAATCCCCTCTAGTGAACAGGTTGCTGTTATTACAAATGATTTACAGTCTATCCGAGGTGTAGGTCCAAAAACCGTGGAAAAACTTGCTACACTCGGAATAAAGTCAAAATCCGATCTTGCTGCTTACAAAGATGTTGACACTCTTAGAAAAACATTACGAATGTCAGTAGAACGTTTAGTTAAACTTCTCTCCTCTGCAGGAAAAGTAGATGCTCCTAGTTTAATTGCTGAACCAGAAATCATTGATCCTCGTTCTCAATCAGTTACCCAAGTGAAAGGGATAGGAGTAAAAACAGCCCAGCAATTGAATAGTGCGGGAGTAGCTACAATTGGTGACTTAATCAATTCCAATGTGGATGATTTAGTGCAAAGAACTAACTTTTCTAAAAAGCGATTAAACTTTTGGCAATTACAGGCAAAAAAGCTCATACGATGAATTAGTGTTTCAAAAAAGGTTAAAATTTCTACGATTAATCGAATTCAACTTATTTTTGTCGCTTTTTCTGTGGAAATTAACCCATTTCTCTTAGCATGATATCTTTTAAAACTAGTCATTAAACAGTTCACAACTAGTAGTCAATAATCAAATACTAAATCTGAACTCCGAAGGTTAACAAGAAAACCGAATTTAAAACCAGAAGTGATTAATATGTCAGAATTCACTAAATTAGAAAGCAGTGACAAAAACACGCGAGTTAATGGCGCAACAGCGTTAGGAAATGAACGAACTAAAGCCTCTCTTCGCGCACTGCTTGAAACAGTTGAAAAAGACGCCGAGAAAGATGTAAGAAAAGCCGCTATTGATTCTTTACTAAAGCTCAATGACCCAGAAGCGGTACCAATTCTTGAGCGCGTTGGGGAAAACGATAAGGATCGTGGGACTAGGAATAAGGCGAAAGATGCTGCAAAGTCCATTCGTGCTAGTGGCACTCCACTACGCGAAACTGCATTTTCTGAAGAAGATGCCGATCGAGCTCGTGAAGATTACCGTGCTCTGGAAGAACATGAGGTAAAACAAGCAGGTCTCAAGGTGAAGATTCAGGAGACCTTGACCTATAAAATTGATCGTGAAAACAATCTCGTTGATGAGAATAATGAACCCCTAGAATCGCTCCAAGGGCAGGGGAAGATCCAAGTCACAAATACGGGTAAGAATGACCGTATTTGGGCTATAGACGCCTTCTTGGAAGGTGTTGACGAAGTAAATTTCGATCGGAGTGAAGGTCAGGAAGTTGTGGTATTTGGGAATTCGTTTGGAATAAAAGAATTAGATCCCCAAGAGACAAAATCTGTATCTTTTGATTTTCAAGTGGAACCTCCACGATTGAAGATTAAAGAAGATTTTTGGGATTTAGAAAAGCCAGAGTCACCTCCAACCTTTTCACGAGGTACCGAGGCTGGAATGCGGTTTACTCTAGAATTAACTAATGAGTACGACTGGCCGTTGAAAGATGTTGTGGTAACAAAACATATTCTTGATCCTTCTACATCTGCGGATACTTTTGAGGCAGAACAAGGACAGATGCAAAAAGAGGCAGATTCAATTTCTTGGAAAATTGATGAGATTGCTGCTCACGGGAGTGCTAAAGCTAGTTGTGTAATGAGAGTCACCCTCCCAGAAGACACAAACGAACCATACAGCGTTGGCGACACAGTTGTCTCCTACCGCAGCATTGATACCAGTCTTTCGGGAGTCAATCTCGAAACAATTGGCGGGAGTTCCTCAGTCTTTCAGTATATTTCCCGGAATGAACAAGAAGAAAACCCTGGTGACTTTGACTGTGAATTCGAGCTTGAGAATACTTCAGAATTCGAAATGGATCTTAAAGAAGTAAGAATTTATGAAGGCCCGCTTGATGAGGGGAATCTACGAATCGAATGGTTAGGCAGTGATTTTTCTGAAGAAGAGCGGTCAATAGATCCTGGAGAAACATTTTCGCTGGATCCTTGGACCATAACTGTTGAAGAAGACGGAGCCATCCCCCAGTTTGGTCGTGAGTTGGATCTCTCAGTAAAATACCTTTTTGATGCTGAAATAGTAGCAGAGTGTGTACTATCTGGTTATGCATTACCCTTCATGGATATTGAAGTTACAAAGACTTTCATACCGATGATCCTCCCCTCTTTCCGTCGCACAGAAATTATTACTGAAAACACTATAAAATCTCTTGGTAGTACAGATGTCGAATATCTGCAAATTCAGGATCAAATTCCTACTGGTTTCGAACCACCTACTAAGGAACAGGTTGAAATCACTAAAGGGGATCTAAGTGTTTCTGAATCTGACTTTAACCTGGAAGTGACCGAGGAAAATGTTGTTCTCACTATTGAGAATTTAGAATATACTCCACTTGGTACACTGAAACAGGATGAAGAGATTCTTGTAAAATATCCATTCTTCGCAACTGCTAAGCCTGAGGAGGAATTTGTAGGCAGTGTCATAGTACTTGGAAATATTTTCCCTCCTGTGAAACCTGTTTCAACCGAAGCCGAGGCTGGACCAATAACAGTTATTCATAAACGAAGAAAGCTTAAAATTGGCAAAATGGTAAGCTCAACTCTAAATGAGGCGTTGAATGAGTACGAAATTGTTATTCGAGGAGTTAATGAGGGGACAGCTGCTATCCACAATGTTGAAGTATCTGATTTTCTACCCAAGGGATTTGAACTGGTCTCAGATACTGAAGAAGATCCACCTGTTGGATTTGAAGAACATTCATCAGTAAAAGAGGGGAAGGCGATGAAATGGGTGTACGAGAAGGTGGAACCCGACCAAACAGTGGAGATCCGTTTTAAAATCCGTGCTCCTGGGGATCATGATCCCAAAGAAGTATACCGTATGTTACTCGGATGAGTACTGTTGTCTACTTCCCTTTTCTTTTTCTTTTTCATATGAATACTACTTGATAGCAGTTCAAATCTTAGAAATATGATTTGAATGTGCGTATAAAATATCTAGTCAGCTTTATAGCTAGATCTGCAAATTCGTTTTATTAAGAAAGCTTTTTCTTTGTTGTCATCGTATGAAGGTGTAAGTTAAGAAGAGGAACCCATTTTGGAACTTAGCGAGTCCGAGTCGAAATATCGGGCACTTGTAGATACTATGCGGGAAGGCTTAACCATTGTCGACCCCCAGGAAACGATTGCTTTTGTCAACCTGGGTTTTGTTTCTACATTAGAATATACTGAAGCTGAGCTAATTGGAAAAAGCCTAGCTGAACTAACTTCTCCAAAATCTTTTGAAATTATCAAACAAGAAACTGAGAAAAGAAAACAAGGTATAGAGGGTTATTTTGAAATAAAAATGCTCACAAAAAACAATCAAGTCAAGGATTTCTTGGTTTCTACAACACCCCTTTATGATCCTTTATCGAATTATGTCGGAGCAATTTCTGTTTGGGTAAATTTAACAAAGGATACTAATACTTTCCGTGTACTTGAGAATCGAGGCGTATTCTTGAGGATGATATTAACGGAGGTTTCGGAGCAACTATTGCGTGCTGGGGGATGGTTAGATATTCTTCGTACTGAATCAAGAGGAGATGAACAGCTGGAACGGATTAATAAAGTACATGCAAATTTACAAAAAATTGAACAGCTTTCTAAACAGATAGAATCGGTCATTGGTTCGTCTCTTAATTTTTCCTTGTCTAGAGTTTCTGTTCTTGACTTCATCACTGATTTAAGTAACCGATTAATCCCTATTGCTTCTCCCAAAAATTGTAAAATTGAATTTACACACTTGGTTGAGGATTTAACTTCAGAAAATATTCCTTGTGTTCTTCAATTTGCTGTTGAACAGATTATACGTGATTCATTATCCAGAATTAGCCATTCAATACAAATCAATATTATTGAAGCACCTGACGGACAGTTAGAAATTGGCATAATTGATGACGGAAAATCCTTCTATGAACCAGATGAAATTGAAAGTTTTATCTTTGGTTTTTATCTCGCAGATGTCTTGTTACGACAAATTAATGGAATTTTACAGGTAAAATATATATTACCTGGCGAAGGCACACATATTATATTGAGGTTTCCGAGATAGCCTCAGGTTCAACTGGAAAGGCAGATTGTGACACAACCAAAAGTTGATTTTGAGCAAATAAAGGGAATTCTTCTGAATAAAAGCCCAGAAGAGTTGAAAGAGTTTATTTGTTCTGAAACATCACAAGTCGATGCGATGTTCCTTTTTTGGGCGTTAGACTATCTTGATCAGCACCCACAAGAGATACCTGACACATCAAAAATAATTTTACAAAAAAATCGGGATTTTCTGGGTCAGGTCCAAAAAACGATTTTTTCCGAGAGTCTTGAATTCAGTTTGGGAGAATATTCAGCAGGATTTGTGCTAGGAACATTAGAGTTTGGGATTCGTGAAAGAGAAGCTCAAATTGATCGTTACAAGGAATATGTAGAATTATTAGCTAAAATCCAGACGTGGCCTGAATTAGGCTTTCCAAATGAGGAGTTTAAAAAACACTGGGAGGAAAGAATCAACGACATTGAAGAGATTAGAGATTGGATGAGGATGAGAGCCAACGATTGGTATCCAATAATTCTACCACTGTATCGTTCGAGGAAGTTCGAAAAATCCCCTAAAATAGTACTCAAAACCTTAAGAAAAGGACGGACAGATAAAACAGTCTTTCAGATACTAACAGCAATGTTGCATTCAAATCCGATTCTAGATCAACAAATTAAGAACTTTTGTGAAGAAAACCAAGTATTAAAGGTTGAGAAAGAAACGTTAATAGAATTACTCCAACTATTGGCACATGAGACTTCAGATACTAAAGTGAAAGCCTACTGTCAGCTATTGATTGGTGCGAAAACAAGAAAGGAGTAAGTAAAGTGAAAATTTACCTATCTTGTGCTATTCGTGGAGGCCGTGAACTTCAACCTAACTATCAGGCAATCCTCGATTACTTGAACAATAACGGTCACACGATCTTGACATACCACGTGGCATCCCCCAACGTGCTTGAAATTGAGGAGTCAATGTCTGATAACGAAATTTTCACTCAGGACATTCTCTGGCTTCAAGAATGTGATGTGGTAATTGCAGAGGTGAGTACACCGAGTTTGGGGGTAGGATATGAAATTGCTTATGCACTAGGGCGTAATAAACCCGTACTCGGAGTGTATGACGAAAATAAGGAGAAAAAAGTCTCTGCTATGATTACAGGTAATACTTCTCCTCACCTCACCCTCCGTTCATATCACAGTATCCCTCAACTGGTATGGCATATTAAGAATTTTATTTCTACATTGTCAGACTTTGACTAATAAAGCACTGAAACCAGAAATCAAGTTAATTTGTGGTATTTCACTTGATTTACGTGTTTCCCCTTACCATGGACTAACAAATCGTAGGTCTTTTTAATCCTGTCCCAATTTTCTTCTCTATCGAGAGCCCAATGTCGGCCAATAATCGATACGAGTTTAACTGTTTGTATTTCCCAAGCTTTTAATTCTAGTTGGTTAACGTAGCGAGCACCTGCTTCTGGTTTCTCCCCTCGCCGACCTAACATTCCATGAACATAAATTTCTCGGAGATCTTCTTTTTTCGCAAGCTCCATAAGAGATTCTAGATATTTGATAGATCCATGAGAGCTGTAGAAGCTGATTATCCCCAAAATATGCAATGCTGACTTTTTTTTCTTTACCTGGTCGATCGTTTCAAGGAAAGCAGGATTTACAAAAAAATCTCCATTTTCAATAGCTTCAAAGATTCTTACACGATCGCTAACTATTCGTCTACCAGCACCCATGTGAAGATGGCCGATTTCACTATTACCAACTGTTCTATCAGGCATTCCTAAAGGTGCCCCTGACGCGATTAGAGTCGTAAAAGGGAAATTATTTTTTAACCTGTCCATATTTGGGGTTCCATATTCTAAGAAAAGATTTCCATACGGATCTGGATTGTACCCCCAACCATCTAGGATTAAGAGAAGAATATTTTGGGAAGTTAATCCTAATTTAACCTTCAAAAGGGTTTTTCCCTCCATTTCTTGAGGTTTGTGTAAGTTCATAATATCTAAAATAGTCGGTGCGACATCTATCAAAGAACCCCCATCTTTTAATTCCAATTCTGTTTTCAGATCAGAAACAAGTATGAAGGGTACTGGATTTGAGGTATGTCCTGTATCAACAGAACCATCAGGATAAAGCCAGGATTCAGCAACGCCGTGATCCGCTGTAATGAGGACTGTATAATCAAAATCAATAGCAGAAGTAACTATCCGTCCGAGTTGTTCATCTACTGCTCGAATTGCGTTTCCAACTATCTCTTTTTTTTCTATGTGACCCATGACGTCACAGGGTGAAATATTAGTTACAATGAGGTTAAATTTTCCTTTTCTCATCGCTGAAATTGTCGCATCGGCTACTTCGGAGGATTTCATTTCTGGAAACTCTGCTAGGTTTTCTGTCTCATGAGAGGGAATAATTATACGTTCCTCATGCATGAACTTTTTATGCTGTTTTCCATTAAAGAAATAAGTTAAGTGAATTGCTTTCTCGCTCTCGACACATTTCAATACACGCTTATTTTGTTTTGTAAGGAATTCTGTTATAGTGTTGGCAAGATTACTTGTCGGTGGAAAGGCAATATTCACAGCTAGGTCGGGATGGTACTCAATCATTGTTGTCATAGAAAGATTAAGGGGAATTGTGTTAAAATGATTGAATTGGGGTGATATTAGAGCCTGAGTTAGTTCAACTTCCCTTTCTCCCCTAATGTTGGCAAAGATAAGACCATCGTTTTTCTGGATACGTCCGATAGGATGATTATGAGTATCAACAAGCACAATAGGTTCCAGGTCCTCATCACTCTCACCTTGAATATATGCTTCCCTTATTGCTTGAGCAAGTGGAGTATTGTATTTCTGAGGTTTCATACCTTCTCATTCAACCTTGTGATTGTAATTCACTCATTTCGGGGAATTTTTGAATTTCGCAGAATAAATCTTAAGTATTTAACTTTCTCAAATTCTAAACAAGGTAAAACAGCCACTGTTTTTTAATGTGGTCAAAAATAATTTGAGAGGAAGAATAATGCTTAAAATTGGAGACGTGGCCCCTAGCTTTGAAACTGTAACTGAGTCTGGGGATAAAGTAAGTTCGGAATCATTAAAAGGCCAGAAATATATTCTATATTTTTATCCTAAAGACAACACTCCTGGTTGCATCAAAGAAGCCTGTTCCATTCGAGATAACTACCAAGTATTTCAAGCTAGTGGGATACCAGTATTTGGTGCCTCAGGTGGGAGCCCTCAATCACACCAGAAGTTTATTACAAAATATAACCTTCCATTTCCGCTCCTTATGGACGAAAAACTCCAACTGGCTAAAAAATTTGGTGCCTATAAACGGGGAAATAGAGTTTCAAGAATTACCTTCCTTGTTGACGAAAAAGGAATAATTGAAGCTATCTTTGGTGGGCCTGAGGGAATTGAAAAAGTAAACG
>CP070760.1:1276085-1289574 GCA_020348965.1 Candidatus Heimdallarchaeota archaeon
GAGCGGTGAAAATCAGCTATTGCATCTCGTTCATTGTACTCACCATTCTCCGCTCTTAGTTCTTCTACTCGGGATCCATATAACTCCATTGAATCGGTAAAAACAGTTAAAATTACATCTTTTCGTGTCAATTCGAAGTACTTAGCATATTTGATCGCCATCAGAACATTTGCGATACTTGAAATCCCTAATAGCTGAAGCTTGTCCACTATATTTTCAGGAACACCTTCTTCTTTGAGATATTTTTGACCTGCGGTCTCATTAAAGAGTCGGACGAGATTCATACAATCCCGATCATCGATGGCAATAACCATATCTGTATTTCTGACATTATGAATCCACGGGACATGTTTATCTCCTATTCCTTCAATTCGGTGATATCCATACCCATTAAGAAGTAGAGTAGGACATTGAAGTGATTCACCAGCAGCTATCTTACTGGTTGGATATTCTTCCTTCAGGAAATCGCCACACCCGATTGTCCCTGCTGAACCCGTTGTTAGACAAACACCTTGATATTTACCACCCCCCAATTCCTTTGTAAGTACTTCTTTCATCGCATTTCCAGTTACTTCATAATGCCACAGATGATTCCCGAATTCGTCAAATTGATTGAAAATAACTATCGACTCTTCTCCCCGTTCTCTTCTTATCTCCCAACATTTATCAAAAATTTCTTTAACGTTTGATTCTCCCCCAGGAGTCTTGATTATCTCCCCACTTACAGTTTTTAACCAATCAAATCTCTCACGACTCATTTCTTCTGGAAGAATAGCTATCGAATCACATGCCAAAAGAGTAGAATCAAATGCGCCCCCTCTACAGTAGTTTCCTGTACTTGGCCAAACAGCTTTTTGTGTTGTTGGGTCGAATTGCCCTGTTACAAGACGGGGGATTAAGCATCCATAAGCTGCACCAACTTTATGAGCTCCTGTTGGAAACCATTTACCCACAAGTGCAATGATTCTTGCTTCGACTCCTGTAAGTTCAGGAGGGAGTTCAAGATAATTAACTGTCTTATTAAAGCCTCCACCAAATTCTTTCGGCTCATTCTTCCAAGTAATTCTGAATAAATTCCGTGGATGAACCTCCCACAGACTGATACCTTGTAATTCTTCTTTAATCGTTGATGATACCAATTTTTCAGGGAATTTCTGTTCTTCAAATGATGGTATAATGATGTTCTGTTCGCGTGCACGCTGAATAGCCCGCTCAAGGATTTCTTCATTTTTAGTTAAATTAATCAAATTTTTTGACTCCTTTGTTGAAATTCTGATTTTTCTGAAAGCTAAGCCTTGATTAACCGAGATTGGCAGGAGTAACATGTTTTCGCAAACACATTTGCCTCGAAAGTAGTCCGACAAGAGGGACAAATTAATCCCCAAGGTTGTTCGAGAGATGAATCCCTATATTTGTCCCATCCTTTCAGAGTGATTTCTTCATCACTTATAAAGGGTGGTAACTTTGAGACATCTATATTTGGTGTGTATGACTCTCTTTCAATTAATTGTCTAAATTCTGCAAAAGTTAACGGATTCCAAGTTATTAACCAATTCTGGATTTCAATTAGTGAAGGTTTTGAAAGGCTTTCCCTTTTTAAGATAAACTGTAAGTCTAAAGATCGTATTTTTCTCTGTTGAATTTCTGAGGTGAGTGGAAGAGAAAAATGCTTAACTTTTCGTTCGATAGTTTTGACTCGTTGTTTCTTCATCACTAAGTTAAAATTCTTTTTGACATTTGGATCTAGTCGAAGGGTACAGTGATAAGTCATCATATTTATGACGAGATCATACTCGTTAACTAAGAGATTTTTGATGTTCACTCCTGTGAGACTCTCTGTTGGATAATCTCGACAGCTGTCTAACCTGAAATTTTCCCCGTGGGCTGTTTGTAAAACTAAGAACAACCATTTTTTCCAAGCTGAATGAAACTGCGATAAATATGAGAACAATTGTGACGCCATAAGCAATAAAAACTGTGAAACGTCCATCCCCCTTTTAGATTCATTAGTCTCCCTGAAAGTCTCCCGTGAAAAACATATCTCAATAATGTCAGCTGGATGGATTATAAATATACTAGAGTTTTCACTCATAACATCATTCCAACTGTACCTAAGAGCTTGTAAAGTCATTTCTTTTAATAATTTTTTTTAATTTCGTTGTGATTTGGCTGAAAGGCACTTTTTCTTCCGAACCATCTTTCATCGCTCTAAGAGTAACACAATTATTAGCTAGATCCTGTTTTCCGAGGATAATCACTAAAGGTATTTGCTGACGGTTAGCATATTCTAAATTTTTTGATAGACTCCTTGACATCAAGTCAATTTCTGTTCGAATATTATTTTGTCTTAATTCAGTTGCTAATTTCACTATTCTATCAAGTGTTTTCACGGGAATCAAATAAACATCAGTTGTGGTAGATCTTTGCTGCCAGTGAGCAGCTAAAGCATCGTAAATCGTATCAAGACCAAAGGATATCCCAACAGCAGGATATGTTTCTTTTGTACCAAGGAAGTTCCCTATTATCTCGTCATATCGACCCCCACCACATAGAGAGGAGTCTAAAACATCTGATTTTTTCAGAAAGGCTTCAAAAACTGTTCCAGTATAAATTTCCAAACCTCTAGCAAGACTATATAATAATTTGACGTCATCAGCTATGCCGAATGATTTTAGATATTGATAAAGCTCACGTAATTCAATTATTCCCTCTTTTCCGATCTCATTATCAATTTTAGGCTCAAGCTGGTCTAAGATCTTAATATAGGATCCTTGAAAAGCAAAATAACTAAAGATACTCTCAGATAACTCTGGGGGTATTCCCTTCGAATCAAGTTCACTCTTAACTCCATCTATGCCAATCTTTTTCAACTTATCAATAGATAAGATTGTTGTATTTAAAAGGTTCTCTGGAACTCCTGCAGCAATTAATATACCTGATAAGAGCTTCCGATTATTAACTTCTAGATAGACTTCAAGGCCCAATGTTGAAAAAATGTGATGTGCTAATGCTAGACATTCTGCATCAGCCAACATTGAAGTGACTCCGATTGTATCAGCATCACATTGGATAAATTCTCGGTATCTACCCTTTTTGATAGGACCATCACGGAAACAAGGGCCAATTTCGTACCGTTTGAATGGTTTACCTAAGTTTGGATTCGTTCCCACTAATCTTGCCAAAGGAACGGAGAGATCGTACCTTAAACCTAATTCTCGTTTCCCTTGGTCAGTAAGACGATAAGTCTCCTTCAGAATCTCTGCCCCACCTGCATATTTCGATGCAAGAACATCCCACCTCTCAATAATCGGAGTTGTTGCTGGCCGAAAAGCAAACAACTGGAAGACTTCTTTCACTACATTCAATATTTTCTCACGTAGCACTTGTTCTTCGGGAAGGTGGTCATTTGTTCCTTTTAGAGGAGAGAGATCAACCATTTTAATCATCTTTTCTGCTTTTGGTACAAGTTCAAATACTTCTTTGCCGCATTTTCCCAGGAAAAGTCTTGCCTCATAGCTCGTTGAACTAATTCAACCCACTTTTGTTTTGATTGGAATACCTTTAGGGCTCTTTCAATGGCATCTCGAAAGTCGCCTTCATCGTATGAACTAAATAAGAATCCTGTTCCTTTGTTACTGTTGGAGGAATAATCGATTATGCTATCTGATAATCCTCCCGTTTTAAAGGCGATTGGTATCGTGCCATATCTCAAACTATATTTGTCATTTAGACCACAGGGCTCATATCTCGAAGGCATGAGAAAGATATCTGCTCCAGCTTCAATTTGATGAGCAAGAGAGTCGTTATAGGTCAATGAGATTCCAGTTTGCGAGGGAAACAAGTTTCCGAGTTCATGAAATTTTTGTTCGAGATTGTGATCACCAGTACCAAGTAGCACAAATTGGACACGATTTTCTCCTAATAGTTGTGAAATGACTTTGAGGACTAATTCCATTCCTTTTTGCCACGCGAGGCGGGACACAACGCCTAATATAGGGATTTCAGGGTTCTCAGTCAGAGAGTAACGCTGTTGAAGCTCATTTTTACATTGTAATTTCCCTGATAAATCATTGATAGAGTAAGTAGAAGGAATATAAGGATCATTCTCAGGATTCCAAATAGAATAGTCGACACCGTTCAGGATTCCGTAAAGTTTTGATTTATTTTGCTTGATTAATTCTTCTAATCCTGCACCAAACCTCTTTGTTTGAATTTCTTGAGCATACGTTGGACTAACAGTCGTAATAAGATCTGAGAAAATAATCCCTGCTTTCATCATACTCAACTTCCCCCAGAATTCCAGAAAATGATAATAAGAGGAATCTAGGTTTAACAGTCGAAATTGGGAACGTGGAAATTTACCTTGATAAGCGAGGTTATGAATAGTGAAAATTCGGGTAGGGGGATTTTTTTGATGAAATCTTGACAATTCAGTATAAATTCCAACCAATGCTGTTTGCCAGTCGTGCATGTGAAATACATCATATGGCTTCATTGATGACAAATACTCCGTTGTTTTCAAGGCTCCCCGACAAAAGAATATAAAACGGGCTAAATTATCATGGTAGTCTCGGCCATCTTTGACATATAATTCAGAACGACGACGAAAAAAATGGTAATTGTCAACAAAAAATACTCTAAGATTTTGATAGTCTGTCTTCAACTCAAAAGTAGTTCCTTTGTAACTCCGAGAACCGATTTTTATTTTGAATTCAAATGAATTGGTACTTAAAGGAAGTTTCTGACGTTCTATTTCACGATAATATGGAATGAATACATCAATTTGATCAACATTGTGGATTAATGCCCGAGGGAGGGAGCCTATCACGTCAGCCAACCCTCCTGTCTTGATATACGGAATCATTTCGCTTGCGAAAAACGCAACTCTCATTATAATACCCTCTACATTCTTAAACTTACTTGTAAAGGTTCAATTCTAGGTTTCTAATTCCCAGAAATTGCCATAATTATATTTTTTTTGATTTTTGGGCTGATCCCTATAATATGAGCTCGTGACTTCATGAAAGAAAGATTAAGAATTATTCTTTCTTATCATCGTTACAATTTATTAACTTTGGTGAGGCATGAAATCTATATATAGACAAATTCTTTACAAGAAGTTATCCTAACCTATTGAGCAGGTGTGTGTGATTTGAATTTAAAAACAAGGTCGTTGTTCCAGATATTTGTGATCATCGCTTTATCAGGTTATATGATGGACGGAGGCACTATTAATGACATTGCTTTTCATAGAGTTTCCAGTGATGTATTATCGGGGATATCACCCTATGGTCCACCAATAAGTGATTTTCATACCTTTTTACCTCATTTCATGACATCAAACTGGACCGAAGATATCGAGCATTATAGGTCGCTTGTGAAGTTTTTCAGTCAACAATTCCCCAACAGAGGATGGGAATGGGGGGAACCACCTGTTCAATACGAAAATAATAGTCTAGCAGTTACATGGTTTGAGGAAACTCTCCGAAATTATACTCGTAATGAAATCGAACCTTTACCAGGGCAACCTTCATTAATTTTTGGAGAATTTCATCATATTGTCGGTGTGATCCCTTCAGCGATCCAATCTTCGACCGCCATTCTCATAGGTGCCCATATTGATTCCGTTTTAGGCACTCCTGGAGCTGATGATAACTCCTCTGGAGCAATGGCGATTCTTGAAATTGCACGTCTACTAACCGAGGCCAACTGGAGTATTAATACCAATCTCGTCTTGTGTGGATTTAATAGAGAAGAGATTGGTCCTGGATATGGATCGGAAGAACTTGCTGAATTCCTTTCTATTAATCAACCTTTTGATATTCGGTTAGTTGTCAATTTTGACATGCTTTTGAATGAGAATGTGGGAGAGAAAAATAAAATCGATGTTATCTTTGATGGCGATCAGGAGTATGAAAATGGTGCCTATTGGGCTGGTCTGTTCAAATCGACCTCACATAATTACGGGGCGGATTTCATTCGCACAGTATCATCCTATGATGACTGGCGGTGGGGTCATAGTGACCATTATGGTTTTGTTACTCGAGGTTTTCCTTCTGTCTTCTTAATTGAGTCAAATTTGACTGACATATACCATTCCTCAGCTGATATGTGGGACGTTAGTTCATATAATTATACACAGGCCTATGAAGCCATTCTCTCAATCTTAGCTGCGATTCGCTTCATTGAAGAGACAGCCTCAACGTTTCATGGATTTCATATACAAATTGATTCAAGTAATCATAAAAAGTTCTTAATTATTCCAGAAAAAAACTCTGTTATAGCTGTGCGTTCGTGGGATTTCCACCCCAAAGAAGAGTCACTTTTTGTTGTTAAGACCATTGATGGTTTATCCATTGCAGACGCAAATTGGATACCTAGTGGCCTTAGTTACTGGGCTGGTTCGGTAAAGAATGAATCTTTAGTGATTGAAATCAATGAGATCGATTCAGATGCCAAACTTGATGTCACTGTGGGACAGGATTCCAATAATAATTTATTACCAGACATCTGGGAGAATGCCTTCGAACCACTCGGATCTGGTGACTCAGACGACGATAATGATGGTTTGACTAATTTCGAGGAGTTTAGTTTTAACTTGCACCCTCATATCAATGACATAGATAATGACGGATGGAATGACGGAACCGAGATTCAAGGGGGAACTAATCCCCGTGATCCAAATGATTATCCAGCAATGACCCCGAGCATTACAACAACTACCACCACTACTCCAGAAGTGACAACTGTGGAACCCACCAACACGACCACAACGAAAACAACAACAACAACAACTACTACTACTACAGAGACTCCAGGATTTATCCTTTTCCCAATGCTAATTGCTGTTATCAGCCTGAGGTGGGTGTACAAACGAAAAAAGACGAGAAACTAGAATGTGTCTAATTTCCAACGATTGAAACTTAATTTCAGAATATCAATTAAGTATCTGATGATAGAGAGTTTTGGAAAATAGTTTTTTTCTTCATTATATTTGCTCTTTCTACAGAAAGTAGGATTTAATAGCAAGAAAATTTTTAAAACTCTTCTCTTAAATAGTACACATTGTGGATGAGAGAATAATTTTAATTAGGATTTCATTATCACTCTTTCAACAATATAATACTCAATAGTGGAGTTCTTTCGCAAAAATTTTAAGGAAAATGAGCGAAAGGTGCACCTAGAGATGACCATTGAAGGCAAGCTCAAAGCGATTAAAAAGCTTGAGCAAAAAAAGAAATGGGAAGACGCTAGTAAAGAATTAGTTGATGTAGCAGAATACTACATCGAGAAGAAAGAAGTCGTTCAAAGCTTACAGTATTATGAAAGGGCAATCTCCGCTCAGCAGAAAGAGAAAAAAGCCGAAAAAATCATTGTGCTTTATCGAAAAATCATTAGTGCTGCTAGAAAAGGCAAAACTAAAACGAGAAAAGAATTATTCCGTTATGCCGCAGCTGCCATCCCATTGATTGAGGAATACATTCAGGTTTTAAAAGAAAGTAATCGTTATGTTTCAAAACATGGTGCTATGACGAGATATTTCCTTGGGGAGTGTAGAGAAATCGTTTCAGGAGTTACTCAACGTAATGAGGAATTTGTTCGAGCAGGTCATATTTTTGTTGATGTAGGAAAAAAACTCTTCAGTTCACAAAAAACACGCAATGAAGCAGAGGAATCTTTCGAGAAAGCCCGCATTATTTTTGATCTGATGAAAAATAGAGACGAGACTTTCAAAGCTTTTTTAGAAGAAGCAGAGATGAATATCCAAAATTTTTCATTAGAGAGGGGATTTATATTATTTGAAGAAGCACGAGGATTGTTTGATGATGATTCTCATTTAGCTTCTGTTGTTGACATAGAAAAAGATATTTATGCAGAGAAAGGATTAGAACTTCTACATAAGCATTTTAATGATCCTGAAAAACGTAATACTGCAGAAATGCTAATTTCAAAGTCAAGAGAGGCACATTTACTAGCAAAATCTTTGGATCAAGTGTCTGGAATCCTTTTTGAAATCGGGAAGATAAGTATTAAGAACAAAGAACTTGAAAGTGGTTTTAATTCTTTTGATGAAGCAATAACAAATTCTCAGCTAGTAGGAGATGAAGCAATTCCTAGACAGATTGTTGAATACCTATTTCACGAAGGAAAGGCAAAAGCAGAGAAACTCTTCAATAAAGATAAATTGGACACATCAGAAATAGAATCACTACCCGCAATGATATACTTCAATAAAATTGAGGAAATCGGTAAGAAATTAGAAATGGGACATGAAATCGAAGAAGTGGCAACATACATATGGCAACTTGGTAAAGATTTACAAGCAAAAAGAATAATCAACTCAGATTTCCCTTTCATTGACAAATCATTAACGATTTTGATTAGAAATAATCGACATGGCGGCTTTAGTAAGATTGTTGATGAATTGGAAAAAAGATTGGACATTTTCGCCGAAAATAGAAAGATTGAAGAGTTTGTATGGCTAAAAACATTCTTAGTTGAATCTTATCGGCAAATTGATGATAACCAATCAGCAGGATGGCTAAATGTAAAAATTGCAAAGCAATATTTAAAATGGGGAAACTTTGAAGAGCAAATTGCATGTTTACATCAATCTTCTTACCTTTTTCAAAACACAGATCAGAACAATCTCAGGGCTTTCTGTGAAAGTCTCGATGAGCAGTTTAATGAATTAGAGAGGATGTCTGTTCCAGAATCAATTCGTGACGAAATGATTAATTTACGTGCAAATACTTATTTGCAGCTTCAAGATATAGACAAGTATGATTCATTATTCACTCAGCTTGCCTTGAATTCTTTAGAGACCAATGATTTCTCCAAAGCAATGGAATTCCACCAGAATGATTTTGATTTCCTTGTAAGAACAAAAAATATCCCTCGTGCATTAGCGCGAGTACAAGAGTTCTCCAATATTATGTTATCAAAAGGACAACATCAACTCATCAGTAATTTACTCTCAAAACAGACAAATTTGCTTATTGGAACCAATGCGTCACAGGACCAAGTGATACAATCAATAAAAAATCTAGAAGATAAAATAATTGATGCTCTTTCCCAAAAAGCTGATATCACACTAATTGATGAATTCTTCACTAATATTATTAAATTATATGATTATTTAGGGCTAAAAGAAGCCAAAGGGGATGCTACTTATGAGATGGCAAGTCGTTTCTTTGAAAATGAATATGAAGATGAGGGATTTCGATATTTAAAACGCTCTTATGAATTATTTAAAGCAGAGAACGTAGTAGAGAAATATGGACTGTTATTGGACTTTGCTTTTGAAAAAAAGAATTATTATATGGATCTTGCTGACTACGAAAACGCAGACAGGTTTTTGGAGTTTCTAATCTCGACTCTCATGGATTTGAATCAGATAAAGGAAGCAGCGGAATTAATTATGAGTCGTGCTGTTAATCTTGTTCCAATAGATGAGGATAGAGCTTATGGTCACTTTGAACAAGCCAAGAAGTTGATTTTACAGACAGAGACTGCAGATGAGTTATTACAATTCTCACAAGATTATGGATCAGCACTACTACAAGCAGGAAAAATTGAGAAAGGTATGGAGATACTTGCACAAGCAGAAGGTTCCACTTCAGCTAATTCATTGGCGATTGCTGATACGTGCTTAACCGTAGCTGAAAATAGGTTCAAAGAGCAAGACTATGATACCTATTTTGTACTTGTCGATCGAGCCTTATCCATCTATACGGAATTAGAAATGATTCAAGAATCCTCCTCCATTGCTCTAGCTGAAGCTCGGAAATTGTGGAGTGTAGACAATTTACCATACACGATGATATATTTGGAACGTGCGTGGGCACCACTATCAATGAGCTATGTTGAGAATTTGAACCAATCCATTCAACCGATTTTACAGGCATCAGATGAATTTATCAGTTCTCTTTTCGACAAAGAGATGTTTGATGAAGCAAAAAACTTCTTGGAGTTTCAAGAACGGATCTATAAACATCTTAACTTAACAGATAAAGTTTTAGAAGTAGAAAAAAGGAAAATTCATGCTCTGATTGGACGTGGAAATATTGATGGAGCTCTTTCCCAGGTATATGATATTGCTTCATGGGGAATTGAAGAGTCAAAGTTCACCGAGACAATCTCGCTTTTACAAGAGCTTCTCCCAAATTTCATTGTTAGAGCCCCAACTAATACAAAAGATCTTCTTAAAATTTTTATAAGCCTTCTAGTTACAATGAAACCGCAAGAAAAGGCAAGAAAGATACTTTTGGAGTCTTTAGACCATTACATTACTCTATTAATCGAATCGGCCTCACAACAACAAAATCTTTTTGAAAACCAATCCGCACTCTTTTTCAGTGCCCTAGCAGAAGTTGCAGAGGCGGAAGATCTTTTAATGTATTTTACAATCAATTTCTGTAAAGAGATGACTAAACGACGAAATTATCTTGAGTTATTCTCAGTTTTACAACAAAGTCTTCCTAATCTTTACACCATAAAACCAGAAGTGAAAATTGGAATAGTTAACGAAATCAGTTCAATACTAGAACATCATGAAACTGATGATGCACTCATATTCGATGGACTCGACTTTTTAAACAATTTGACTCAAAATATTGATAGTCAGAATCGAGAAATTGTTTCAAGAATCTTTGTTATGATTGCTAGGAAGTATCAATCACAGTCAAAAATCTACAACTATGCAATTCAATTAGCTTTAGAGCACTATAAACAGACTCCAAACGTATCTGCAACACTAGATCTTCTTTATGAATTGATTGAAACTGATTTGAAGACTAAAAACTATTTAAATAGCCTACGAAGGCTTGATGAGGCCATTGAACGGTTAGAGAATGCTCCAATTGTAAAAGTAAAGCGATTTGAAGAATTACTTAGTAAATATTTAGCGAAGTTAAGTAGTCAGAAAGAGAAAAAATGGCAAGATCTAATCACAAATAAGCATCAGTTAATCCGAGAAAGGTTTTTAAGTGAATAGATCAGTTCATTTACGCTTTATAAAGATATTACAAAGTAAACTAGCCAATACACATGACTTTGTAAGATTATAAAAAAGATGAAAGAATAGTAACTAATAAAAATCTCTGCATTATAATTGAATTGGACTCTCTGAAGGTTGACTTTATGAGTAATACTACCAATTATAACCCCTGGTTTGCGGAACAATTAAAGAATTTGATTGAATTAATTGCCAATCAGTCACCTCAAGACCAAATGAATACCCAAATCTCTGAAATCCAACGTGGAGTTGAATACGGAACTAATCACCCTGGTTCTATCAATGACTTACTTTTGAAGATTGGTCGAAACCTCATTGATTCCCTACAGGTATATTATCGTCAACAGCGACAAAGATCTCCAACTGGAGTCCCCCCTGGTGGGCAAGCGACTCTTCTTGCTGGAACAGAAGGAGAACTTAGTGGAGCTGCAAGCCAACAATTCAGTGTTGATGAACTGAAAGGAGCTTTAGCCAGTCGTAAAAAGGAAAAAGTTGTGAAGAAAATGAAGGGTTCTTTAGACCTTCTGAAGGAATTTGATGAAGATTAAGAATTACAATGGATATCTACTCATTCCTTTCTCCTTGACAATATAAGCCTCCTACGACTGATACATATTCAATAACTAGAGCTCGCTAAGAGCTCCTTCATTAATAAATCAATTTGATTTATCAATTCTTCCAATGTCCCCTCATTCCTGATAATATTGTCAACTGGAAGTTGCGAGACTTGAATCTCGGTTAAATGACTTTTCCATCTGCTCCAGTCGTGGTCTGAAATCTTCTTCTTTCCACGAGCTTCAAGTCTAGCTTTTCGGCTAGGTTCCGAGGATTCAACCCTAATGAATTTAAAACCAAGAGGCTTAAGATACTCTATTTCATTCATCCTTCGAATGTCATCAACAATGATTGATTGGGAAGATTGTTGGATTTTCTTGCATAGAAACCTAACCCAAACATCATCATCAAACTCTCGCATGAATTTCCCTATCCCTTGAAGGAAATCACGAGTGACCTCCAATTCCAACTCTTGCGCAATTTCCCTCATCTTACCAGAGATTCGCATCCTTTTAAATCCATACTTTTCAGCAATAATTGCAGCTACAGTAGATTTTCCACTCCCCATAAGACCAGTGATTCCAATCAGAAGACGCATTACTATACTGACCTGAAATACCCCTACTCGGTGCTAGACTCTTTTGGTTCAAAGACAATTTCCTTTGATAAATCCTCAGATTCTTTTTCCTCCTGAGGTTCATCTGGAGATTCGGGAGGAGATAGTGATAGATCCTGTGCCTGAATGATAGGTTTATCAGGTTTGAATGTCACTGTATCAGGTTCGCGGGATTTTCTGGCTCGAAAAATTGCCCTGATAACCCAGCCAATTCCGAAGATAAATCCAGCATAAAAAGCAATCCCTTCCACATATTGAAAGACCTCAACTGCAGCTGTAAGTATGTTTTCAAGACCCATTAGGGGAGCGTCTTGAACTCCTGTATAATCTGGAGCTCTCTGGATCAGATAGATATCCCCCATAATATTTGTTATAATTAGTACAAAAGCGGTAGAGATTAATAAGAAAAAGATTGAGAGATACTCCTTGACTCGAGGGGTTATTAGAGTTACAGAGAGAAATTTAAAGGCACCAGAAACAATGAAAAAAAGTGGAATGATGAGTAAAGGTACATGTTGGAGTAATGGTGAGATTTCGACCAAAATCTCTGTGAGTGGGATTATTATCCTATCATAAATAAGATAAAATACTGAAGGAACATTAATTGGAGGTAGGTTAATTTGTAGCCTCTCAATCAGCATATTCCAAATCCCAAGAAAACTATTCCAAGATAGCCCAATCCAGACAGAAAACATTATAAGGTATTTTGATATTACGATTACTCTTGGTGGGGAACGAGTAAGTACCTCCCCAGTTCGGGCGACTTCAGCTCCACGTCCAATGGCTGAGAATATCGCAATAATAGCGAAACCCTCAGCAAATCCGACAACGAATGTAGCAATTATGGTAATGATCACAAAATCAAGTTGAAGAATTCTAAGAAAGTCAAAAGCATTTATTAATATACTATTCCATAATAATGGTAGATTATTAAAACTCATTCTAACAGCGGTCGACGGATTAACAAAAACATCCCAAGATGCCCATAGAATAACAGGAACAAGGTAGAGTACCAAAATTAAGGGGATTATTAGCAGTAGATTGACACTTGTTATAAAAGCAGTTATTTTCATACCTCGCCAAAGAATCATGAAAATAGTCTTTATTAGCTGATATAGCCACCAAATGGTTATTGCTAGTAGGATAATACCAGCTAGGGTTGCGAGTGGCGTATTTAGGAAACTACTAAGAAAAATTCCGAAAAAAGGAGCCCCTAACCATGCTAAAACCTTGTATAGCCACTTATTTTCCTCTTCTTCTTCTATTTCCTCCTCTTTTTGGAATCGAGATACAACCCTTTT
>CP070760.1:1289674-1302245 GCA_020348965.1 Candidatus Heimdallarchaeota archaeon
ACATACATCTTTATAGCTCATGATTTGAGTGTAGTTAGACACATTAGTGATCGTATTGCAGTAATGTACCTCGGAAAAATCGTTGAACTCGCACCTGCGGAAGAATTCGTTAGTAATCCTCGACATCCCTATACTGAAGCCCTTATTTCGGCAATTCCTATACCAGATCCCACATTAGAAAGAAAACGGATCATTCTTCCTGGTGATGTGGAAAGTCCTTTGAATCCCCCATCAGGGTGCCGATTCCGAACAAGGTGTCTCTATGTAAAACAAAAATGCGAAGAAATTGAACCTGAAATGCTCGAAATCTCTCCTGAACACTTAGTTGCTTGTCATTTTCCAATTGAACCTGGAGTTTTGTTTCGTCCCAAGAGTAACCATTCCTAAAAAAGGTTCGAGTAATAGATAATGACTGGATTATTTACTCCCCAAAAAAAGCTCCCTCCAGCAAGGTTTAAGTAATGAGTGCATCGAACAATGATGAAGAGAAAATTGAAGGAGAATTAAGTAGTCCCAAAAGATTGAATTACTGGGAAACTACACCCGATACCAGTGTTTATCCCAAATTAGAACAACCAACTTTCACTGGTTTTATAAAAAAAATTGGAATGGGTTTAATTTTAACTTTTATTCCAGCACTAGTTTTCACTCTGATTACTAGTGGAATTTTTCTCGAAACCTGGGGTATTGCCATCTTTTTAGTTTCAGGTATTTATTTTGTTGCAGGTGGGTGTAGTGATCTGTCCCAGACTTCCGCCAAAAAGAGTTTTAAACGTCATATGGAAGAAACTGAGCATATAAAATCTAGTAACAGAAAGTACCAGTTTGATTTACGGTTTTTCCAGTTTGGAAAGGGTATAGAAGATGTTGCTGCAGCTATCAGTTTACTAGCACTTGGTGTTTTAGTTTCAACCTTAGCTGGTTAAGAAAGTACGTCAAATACAGCAAGAAATTGCCTTTAATAGTCTTCTGCAATGGATTATTTTGAAATTAAATACTACCAATATCGAAAAACAAATATGTTCCTCTGTTGATTAGTAAATTGGTATTTCATGTCAATAGCTCTTTCAAGTCGAAATGTTTCTCGCAATCGATGGCGTACATTTCTTATAATAACTGGTATAGCCATTTCTGTAGGACTTGAAACAGGTATAGCCATTACAATTGACTCACTGTATACTGATTTCATTGAGAGTCATAGAGGAAACAATTTTACTGATATTACCATCCATCCAAAAGAAAAAACCACGATAGATCAAATGAGAAACTTAACTGAGCTAATAAGAACCGTACCTGGAGTAGAAAAAGCTAGTCCAGTTGTAACTGCTACTTATATAGAAGCATTGTCTTCATCTAATGATATTCCCAATAACAGTATTCTTTATGGATTAGAACCCGACTCACACCCTGATTATCAAGAGATGGAGGTGAGTTATGGAGGACACAGTTTAGAACCTGGCCAAGTCATAATTTCACATTCCATTGCTAATGCTATTGAAAAAGACCCTGGACATGAATATTGTCTTAATGAGAGTTCAGAATTTTATTTTCGTGGTGGATGTGCAACAATTTCAGGTCTGCTAAATGATAATTCGCACTTTGGTAATTATATTGGCTATGTGTTCATTCTCTTAAATTTAGATTATATGCTTGGATTATTTTCAAATACAACATACCTTAATTTTCATTTAGCTGTCAAAGTTGACGATTTTTTAGGTATTAATGCCATCGCGGAAAAAATCGAATTCACAGGAGGGGTGGGATTGGAGTATTATGTCTATCGAGAAAAATCAATTAGCCAAAACGATGTTCTGGGGATTCGTACATATCAGGCCGCAATGAACCTAATTATCATTGCTTCATTTGTTATAGAATTTTTATTCATTGCCAATATTCTTGGAATGAATATTAGAGAACGCTCCCCTGAATTCGGAATATTGAGAGCAATTGGAACCTCAAATCGTCAAATTTTTTTATACCTTTTTGTAGAGATATTAATCTACAGTGGAATAGGTAGCATTATTGGGATATTTATTGGACTCGGATTTTCTGTTATGCTGGTTGGTTTTTTAAACCTCAATTTTCCAAGAGTGGTCATCGGCGCATTAATAATTCATCCCAAGGCCATAATTACTACCTACATTACCGGAATTATTATAGCCTTAATATCTGGCCTCTATCCTATTTTTATTGCTATTTCTCTCCCTGTAGTTCAAAACATTCACTGGAAAACGAGGAGGAAAACAGCCACTACGAGAAATTGGATACTTTTTATTATGGCTGGCACTTTATTTGCTATTGTTGGTAGTGTAACAACTTATATCCTTGGGCCAAGTAGATTTTTATCTTTTGAAGTGCTTTCCTGGCATTTTTTTGCAGTTATTTCAGTTCTTTTCGGAACTTTTCTTCTAGAAATTGGACTGTTGCATTTTTTACCTAGACTAGGAAGAAAATTAATGTTTTGGCATAACATCGTTCCTAGAACTATTGCTACAAAAAATATCAGCCGAGAATTTCAAAAATCGAGTATAACAATTATGGTAACAGCTCTGGCACTTACTTTTATTCTTGTGATTGGTATCATATCATCTGCCATTATTGAAACTGTTCCTGAATATTATAAAGAACGTTACGGAAAAATTGATATCATAGCTGAGACTAAAGATAACGCCCATCTACCATTATCGTTTGTAGATGAATTGGTCTCCAATAATACCAACATAGAGAGAGCAGCATTTATGCAACAGCAGAGAACATTAATTGAAAAATTACAAGGCTATGTTTTTGGAATAACACCTGATTCTTTCGAGCATTTCTTTAATAATACAATATTAGCACCAACAGATCCCAATATTCCAGAGTTGTTTAATTCAACAGAAAGAGGAACGATAATTAGTCATCTACTTCGAGACCGGATTGGGGCAAAAATTGGTGATAATTTAACTGTCCAAGTGACATTAAATTCAAGTACCGAGGTAAAAATCACTGGGATCGCTTCAGGGAACCCATTTCTCCAAGGTGGATCTTATATATTCTTTTCAGACACCTTATTTCAAGAATTTTGGCAGAATTCATCGGCAAATTGGTTTATAATGTCTACATCAAAGGACCGTGAATCCTTAAAAACCATCGTGGAACGTCTTTCATTAAAATATTCTGACTTTAAGGAAGTTATTTCCATTGATTTCTATAAAAAAGTCATTGAAAAATCTTTAATTATTCAAACTGCTTTCTTTCAGATACTGTTTCTTCATACTTTCATTTTATCAGGATTAGCTCAATTTATCTGCATTTTAATCTCAACGTTAAGAATGGAAAGAGAAATGGGGATAATGCGGGCACTAGGTTTATCTAAAGGAGAAGTTTTTTCTACTTTTTTTGCTGAATCAAGTCTCCTTGGTATCGCTGGTGTCGGTATCGGGATTATTAATGGAATAATTGGAGCAGAATTAGTAGCCTGGTATATAAGTCAATCTATCCCTATTGAAACTGATATTTCTTTACAACTCATCTTTTTCTGGGTTTGTGTATCTCTTGCAATCACGGTTACTAGTACAATAATTCCTAGTTATCGTTCATCATGCACAAATGTTGCAAATGCAATTCATAACTATACTCTTAAGCAAAGGAAAAAAAGACTTCCTTATTGGGCTAATTGGGAGAAGCTTATAGATGATTATCTCGAAAAAAGACACGAAATGGTTAGTTCTCATATCTTCACACAAAAAAACAAAAAGGAACAATAATACATATTCTGATGACTGCAAGATCAGAGAATTGTTGATGATTATCCAATAAACGATTTAGAGTCATCTGTTGATTAAGTAGATTTCCAAGAATTCTCACTAATATTAGGATTTTGGCAACTCATATGCTGACAATGTGCTATTAACCCATTGTGTGAAGGTTAATTCATTATTTAAGATTCTAGAAACCTGAATCTGGTATTCTTTTGCCGCTGCTTCTGTAGGAATAATGATGAAGGTGTTAGGTTCTTCTGCCTGCATCCTTATCATCGGCCTATCAAGCTTTGAGGTAGAATCAGCACAGGCTAACTCTAGTGACAACATATGTAAAAAATCATGAGCAGTCAAATCTGGAAAGGAGTATTTTTCCATGTTGTCTGATGGTGATAAACCCAGAATAACACTGCTCCATTCAAAGATCCACGATTCTTCCGTGAACCAATGAGAAAAGAACTCTTGGTTCCGTGCCCGAAGTTCAGACAAAACAACTAAGTATCTGATCATACATTCCCTGACTCTTGTCATCAAATTAAGACCTAATTCGTCGAATAGAAAATGAAACCGAGCCCGTTCTTGACTTAACAAAATCATGAGCTTAATAATCTCTTCTAACTCTTTCTCACTTGGTATAGGTATGTAGTTAGATATTTTTTCCAACCCCAATATGATCTCCCTGATTCTGACATCAGAGGTTTCATCTTTTGAAATTGACTGAAGCTTCTTTCTTACAAGATCTTCATTGATAATTTCTTTGACCTCATCTCTTTTCGGAAAAGTTTTACGTTGTTCAATGAGTTTACGAACAGTAATTTCAGAATATCCAATTATTTCCATTTTTCTTCACCTTCACTGGTGTAGGTCCAAAAAAAAGTCAAAATATCTTTGCAATAAATGAAAAGTTCAGCTATTAATAAATGGATTCTTTATGGCTATCGAAAGCACCTTTCAGAATTCTCACGAAAGAGTATGCAATCACCATTAAATTGAGGGCCTCAAGCAATGTACTACCTTACAAAATACTAGAAAGGGCTTATAACAAGTGAGACTCATTTGATTTCTATTAAAATTCTTGTTGGAAAGGATAATCCAATTTAATCTCCCAAACCTTTATTAATTATGGTAAGAAAATATTTGCTATACGCTCTAAATCCATTTTATGAAAACAGAAGTAAAAGATTTTGAGGAAGGTTACTTCTTTATGGGCCGTGCGACAGCATTCGTAATGATAAACGCCGAAATTGGTGAAGAAGAGGAAGTTTTACAGTTCCTTAGAAATGAGATTGGGGTCGATGAAGCTTTTGTTGTGTATGGAGTCTATGATCTAATTGCAAAGGTTTCTGCAGATTCCATGAAAGATCTCAAGGATTTAGTGATTAATCAAATTCGTCAAGCTAATGGTGTCAGATCCACACTAACTATGGTTATAGTTCGGGATTAAACCTTTCTATCTAAATTGAATTGTTAACTCTTGACTTTGAGAAAAAAATCGGGGCTTAAAGTACAATATGACACTATACTTTTTAATTGTTAAGTCAAGAATTTGATATGAACATAAAGAAAGTTCACATATACGTTCATATTTTATACTAAAAAGAAAATCTGTATAAATGTGAAAAACGTGTCAAAATCCCAATCTCCTTGGTTCCAGATGGATTCTGATCAACGTCGAGAGGAAATCAGACGGAAACGTTTAAATAATGTCTCATTTGCTCAAATTGCTAAAGACTTATTAGGGGATTCTAAAAATAAATCAACTATCTGGAGTTGGGCAAAAAGAAACATGGATCCAATGGAAATTTACCCCCAAATGCGAAATCTTCCAGCCGAACCTTATGGAGAATTTTCTGACGTTCAACAATGGATAATGTTTGACATTCTGTCTTCTATATTTCCTCGGCTTGATGCTCTGTCAGAACATCTCTTAGTTGAAATACAAAAGATTCACACAGAGCAGAAAGAGAAATTCTTAACTACTGCAGGATTTTTAGACGATCTAGAAGAAAGGATTATGGGAGCTATTAACAGAGTCTCCAGACCGATTGCACCAATGGTTCCACAAGCACCTCCCGTACCAAGTACAAGATCTCCTGGGCCTCCGCCACCACCTCCACCACCTGGATCACTACCTATTCAAACGGGGGTGCCATCAGGATCGATAGGAGAATTACGAACTGATTTCGAAGAAATGAATATGGAAGAAATTCAAGCTCTTCCACCAACATTTTTAGAAGCTTTAACACCTCCTGATAGAGCTAGACTTCAGAATCGTGTTAAAGAACTTAAAATGATTGAGAAAATGACTCCTGAGGAAAAAGAAGCTTATTTACAGAAGAAGAAGGAAGAAAAAGAACGGTCAGAAGCAGCAGAAGGCTTAGGAAGTTCACTTTCTGCAATGCTTGATGATTCAGATTCGTTATTTTCACGTATGCGTCGTGCTGCAGATGAATCGCAAGTTTCAGGCACGGGTACATTTGGCAAGTTTACAACAGAATATATCTACTTTTACTGTTTTGCTTGTGGGAAAATGAACCGTTCAGAGGAAAGTGAATTATCATCCTGTGAGTATTGTGATTCAGGACCAGACCAATTAGTATTAGATGAAGAGAAATCAAATTATACTTATTGGGAATGTTTAACGACTAAAAACCAAGAGCAGGTTGATATTAATTATACTCGTGGTACTCAAGTTGTCGTTCGTTCACGATGGAAACTGTTATCTGGGGAATCTGCAGATTCTCAAAAATGTGAAAAAATTCGCGAAATAACATCTGCTGTTCTAACCAAAGCAGATCCTGATAAGCAATTTTCACATTATCTTACGTTATTTCGTCTATATTCACAATTGAATCTACAAGGGGATTTAAAAACTTATATCGCTGAATTATCAGAGGAAATTCAAGAAATTATTGATCTTCCATTTAAAGAAGCTACAACAGTCCAAGCAATCACTATTATTGATAAAATTCAGTTTCTTCTTGAATGGTTAGAAACACGAGAAGTAATCGAAGCCGTCACTGATTCTAAAGAAACTCAAATTCAAATGAATAACTTAAAACAAGATTTTAAGCTGTTAACTGATCCTGAATCCCCTCAAGAACTAAGAAAAGCAAGCGAGGTTGGTCACATTACAAGCAAAATAGATCAACTATTGAATCGGTTCACAGCTATTTTACAGAAATTGGAACCAGAGCTATTGATGCCCACGATATGGAAATGTAGTGAGTGCGAAAATACTTTTGAAGTAAAAGATCGTCATAATATCCCCGAACGCTGTGGGGCCTGTGGTAAAATCATCACTAAACTTGTACCAGTTAATTAACAGTTCATCAAAGCGGAAACACTATTATTATGGTGTCGCACGGTTTATTAGTCGGGGGTAAAGACAAGCTTCACGGATATGGTTTAGATTTAGTAAGCCTTGAATCTGTCGTTCTAATCCTAAACCAAACCCAGAGTGAGGAACGCTTCCATACTTCCGCTGATCAATATACCAATAATAAGGTTTAGGATCCAAACCTTCGTCTTTCATCCCTTGGAGAAGAATATCAAGTTCATCCTCACGCTGAGACCCTCCAATAATTTCTCCCACATTGGGAATTAGTAAGTCAGCTGCATTCATCACTTCTGGATTTTCAGAATTAATCTTCATGTAAAAAGGTTTCATTCCTCTTGGGAAATGAGTTAAAAACGTCGGACAGCCGATTTTATCCACTAGGGCTCTTTCTGGTCCTTCTGTAATTTCATCACGATATTCTAAGTATTCCCCCGATTCGCCCTTTATTCTATATTCTCGTAGTAATCCGATCGCTTTTTCATAGGTTACTCGCTTAAAAGGTTTAGATGGTATCTCAAGAGACGGATTGAATCTTTTTAATATATCGGATTCCTTTGCTTTCGAATACACACTAATGATCATGTCTTCCATAAAGTCTAGTAAATCCTCAAATCCAAACCAGGGCATTTCGGCTTCGATATGAGTGTATTCTGTAAGATGTCTTCTTGTACGAGATTTCTCGGCACGAAAGGAGGGCAGGACACAGAAAACATTTCCAAGACTGGGTAAGACTGTCTCTAGGTATAACTGACTTGATTGTGTTAGAAATGCTTCATGATCAAAATACTTGAATTTGAAAAGAGTGGATCCACCTTCCACCTGGGTTTGTACAATTGTAGATGGAGTAACTTCAACAAAGTCCCTATTATAAAAGAATTCACGAAAACTTCTAGTAACATAGTCTCGGAAGCGTATAATATCAGATGCATTTTCCCCTCTTAAAACTAAATGTCTTTTATCAAGATATACCTGCGTACCAGAATCAGGTCGAATTTCTAACTCCAATTCTGGGGAAGCATTCCTAATGACTGGTTCGATAGCTGTTACCTGTAGTTCGATCCCATTGTAAGGTGCACGCTTGTCTTCACGGATAAATCCCTTCGTGAGTACAGCTGTTTCTCGTGTGAGTTTCTCCGCAACACTAAAGACTGATTTACCTATTGCAGGTTTAATAACTGCTTGGATATACCCTGATGGATCCCTAATAACTAGAAATATTAAGCCACCCTGACGACGAACATGGTGAAGCCAACCTCGAACGTTGACTTCTTCTCCAATTTTTTTTGTGAGTTGTTTAATTGGAATGTATGGCATATTGTTGTCCACACCATGAAATACAGTCTACCTCGCAGTATTCTCCCCATATTAAAAAGCAGATGTGCTCAATATCTACTTTCAAAACCTATGAAAAAACACATCTCTAAATTCAGTATTCCCTTATTCCTTTGTTTCTTTTTCTGTTATAATTAACTGGGGGAATGAACAGGTAGGATTGACCAAATAATTGCCCAAAAAAACGAAAGATAACATAAGACACACACGGCTCCTAGATAAATGTGCAATTCATCCCAAAGCATCGTCGGGAGATACAAACTGATACATACTAGAATTAAAATTCTGAAAAGATTGACTAAATAAATACCAATTACACCTAATACTCCTGATAAGATCACCTGAGAGCCATTAAAACTTCGATTAACTCGTGTAACATTAGCAAAAACGATAAAACTGCTAATAAATATCAATAATCCATAAATTCCAGAACAGGAATCGATAATAGTTATTCGAGATATGTTGTCGAAACTTTCGAACTGAAGTGTCGTTACATCAATGGAGGATACATCATATTGTGAAATTCCGTTAAGCATAACTCCTCCGATTAAAACTAGGAAAAATGTAAACAGTGAGAAATGCATTGATACATTTTTCAGTTTAGTTTTTTCTAAAGACAGAAACACGCAAAAAGAACAAATCAATATTATCAGAGGAATTGAACTACCATATTTGATCAAAAATAAAAGATTGAGCGAGGTTAATTCTGTTAAAAACACAACGATTGGGGTTTTCATAACCATTTGATCAACTCTAAAAACTGAATAGACAATAAATAAGCATGTTAATGAAGGGAGAACAATTCTGTGAGAATCTCTTAGTAAGAATTTCGACATTATGAATATTGTCAGAATGGTTATTCCCATCGCAAGCCAGTCTAAGCTGAAATGGAAAAATAGTAAGAAAAGAACCCATAGAAAAATTATCGATTCATAGAGAAATATTGACTCAACTCTTTGCCTAGAAAGTTGGATCATAATTCCCTTTTCCTAAATGATGTTGCTTGTGATTCCTCGCTATGTTGATCTAGTTAGTATTTCAACTTTGATAATTTAAGTATACACTAATGTAACACATTTTTATACCTCTCCCTACATCAACCAATATGTAGCAAAAGAGGATGATTTCTCACACCCCTTCTTCAATATGTATCCCTAGATCAAAAAAGAAGAGGAGAACTGAGTATGGTTACCTACAGCGCGAAAATAGTAATGCTTGGGGAAGGTACAGTCGGAAAAACCTCTCTTATCCGTAGATATGTTCAGTATACCTTCTCACATGATTACATAACTACTATAGGTTCAAACTTCTTGATTAAGAAGATAGAACTTGAGGAAGGGAAAAAAATTACAATGCAACTCTGGGACCTTTCAGGACAAGATACTTTTCGAACGATTCGCTCCCAATATTACCTTCATGCGCGCGGAGGTATTCTAGTTTTTGATCTTACTCGTCAATCCACATTATACCAATTAGAGAAGTGGCAATCAGATTTCATCGAAAAAGTAGGACAAGTTCCCCTAATGTTGTTTGGTAATAAGAGTGATCTGCGTGACCAAATCGCAGTCTCTCAAGAAGAAGCAAAAATGATGGCCCAAAAATTGGGCGCTACTTATTACGAGACATCGGCTCTTGATGGAAGCAATGTTGAACCAGGGTTTCTTGATCTTGCGTGGAAAATCGTTAACTATGTTACTTCTAAACGAGAGCAGTTAACCTCCAGAAAATAATCTTCTTGGGAATCTCATCAAGAGATTTTCCTTTTTAGTGAGATCTCATAAAAATTTGTACACTATTTTGATGAACCAATAAATGCAATTTCCATTTTTATTCTCAAACAAACTTGAGAAATTAGCAAGGCTTTTATTTGGGTTATTAATGTTCATATTAATAATGGTTTTTGCTTCCAACAATCCTTGACAACTAGTGTTGGTCAATTACAACGGATTTTATTGAAGAATTGGGTTGTTATGATTGCCCCTTAATATAAAACCTACAGGTATCGAAAGTCTTGATAAAATATTAGGAGGGGGAATTCCTGCGGGTTGGTTTGTTGCTATGCGGGGTGGAGCTGGAGTCGGAAAAACTACATTGGGTGTTCAATTTTTATTGGAAGGGATTCTAAAGTATCACGAACCAGGCTTGTTAGTAACATTCAATGAACCCCTATTAGCCCTTCATGCCATCATGCAAAACTATGGGTGGGATCTACTAAGCCTCCAACAGATGGGCGAATTAACAATTCTCGATTTTAGCTCTACAGAGATGGGGATAATGCAACAAGCCAGTCGACTTCGAGAGGCTTCATTAGATTATATCACTCAAAAAATAATTGATGCGGTTCAAAACATTGGTGTTAATCGCTTGGTAATCGATCCTCTAAACACGTTCTCATTACTCTTTAGAGATCTTTTTGAGGTACGTAAAGAGCTCCACCGAGTCATTGGGATCCTCTGGGAGGAAAAATGCACTACAATGGCTGTTTATGAGTCTACAGGCGAAATTGTTCAAGACACAAAATATCCTCAATTTTCAACTGAAGATTTTCTTTCATATGGAGTTATTCATCTTCAGTATATTACCATCTCTTCTGCTAGAGAACGAGGAATCGAGATTCTTAAAATGCGAGGAATGCCCCACTCCAAACGGGTTCACCCTTTTGAGATCACTAAGAAGGGCATTGTAATTGATGCTGACAATCCTCTAAGTTATTCAGAACTTTAAGGCGAGAGAAATTTCACTCACAGCAATGAGGAAAATCCATCTCCTCTGTGTGTGATTGCAATGAAGAATCTAAATTGGCGTTTATTGAAGTTCTCGGTAAATAATGCTTCAATGAACATGGCGATAGATGAAGCCATTTTTCACTACTATACTGAGGACACCATTCGACTGTATGGTTGGAAACCAAGTGCTGTATCTATTGGAAAACATCAACAGATTTCTAGGGAAGTAGATCTCGATTCTCTCGAAAAATTAGGTTTTGATTGCGTTAGACGGATCTCTGGGGGGGGAGCCGTTTTTCATGACGAGGTCGGAGAAGTAACTTATAGTGTTGTAACTAAAGTGCACAATTTAGAATCAATGACCATCGATGAGAGTTATTTTGAGATATCTCAAGTTGTTTTTCGACCACTAGAAAAACTAGGCTTGACACTGGATTATGGACAGATCCACTGTCCTTCTGTATTTAGTAAAGGAAAAAAGATCTCTGGGAATGCTCAATCTCGTCAAAAAGATATTATTTTGCAGCATGGCACGATCTTGATCAAATTCCGTCCTGAGATTATGTATTCTGTTTTAAAAGCTCGTCCTGGCCGAACACGAGAAAGTATGATAGAATCAGTGTACCAACATATCACTACTCTAGCAGAAAGCTTGGATGATGATCTGAGTCCTTCACGTGTGGCAGAATATCTTATTCGCTATTTAGTTGAAACGTCTTCTTCTCAATCTTATATTGGAGAATTAACCGAGAAGGAACAAGAACTAGCCATTAAACTCGCTTCTACCAAATACAAATCAAAAGAATGGCTGTTTAAGGGAAGCTTACTCTGAAATGGAGGATAAAACAAGCTCTTTTGCAATATTAATTAATTCTGTTTGTTTATCTACATTTTCATTTGGATCAAATACTTCTATATCTAATGTATCATCTTCAGAGCCCAGATGAAGGTGAATCCACTGTTTTTCTTTATTAATTAACTTAATTCCTATGAAAGTATCTACTACAATACACCCTTCAGGAGGATTATTAAGGACTATTTTAAAGAACTTGAACATCTTTTCTACAGGAAAAGTAACAACTGCTTTTCTCTGGGCATATACTTGATGATTTCGATAAAGATCTGTAGAGCTTAATCCTGTATTAGCCATTTGAGTAAGGACTGTGAATGCGGCCACTATAGCATCTGAACCTGGAGAGAATACAGGTAAAACAAATAGACCTGTATCATTAAATCCATAAATAGCTCTATTTTGAAGAACAGCTCTTCCCAATCCACCAGGTTCACCATGATCCGAAAAAACAATATTTTTATTCAGATCATGATAAACCGACGGATGTACGGTACTTCCAACAACTACAGTGGCATTAGTGTTCGGATCATATCTTGAATGAAGATTTACTGATGCGGTTTCTTCTGCGGTTCTTATCCGA
>CP070760.1:1302345-1305801 GCA_020348965.1 Candidatus Heimdallarchaeota archaeon
ATGAGAATCCAGAGGACAAGATAGGAGAATCGGAGATCATGAAGGATCTTTTTGCAAGTACTCCCTCTGATGATTCCTCGAGTAATTTGTTAAACCAAAGTCTCTCCCCTAACCAAAGACGTTTTGACGAATTTTTAAATGATGAAGATTCAGCCTTGCAGGCTAATGAAAGTAACCAGAGAGAAAGTACAGATTCTATAAAAATTGATTTTTGCAATGAGACTGATGATACCCTTGGACGTGAAGAATTTAACACTCGTATTGTAAATGAAATTAATGAGAGTACAGAAGCAGCACGAATGAAGGAAAAACCCAATTCTGAATTATGGGAGTAATCACTAATATAATAAATGTGTTTAGAGATTTACTAATCCACTAAGAGAATTTTTATCGCAGAATAAACATTTCATTTTATCTTTAATGAAAAATAAGAATTGAGTACAGTTTGGACAACGGACTGAGATTTGGGAACCACTTGGGTTTCGTTGAAACTCCTTCTTTAAATCAGGAAATATTAGGTAGAGTAACTCACGCTTATTTGAAAGTTGTAGTGGTGCTCTGGCGAGATGCCACACTGCTTGATCCTTCTTGTCCAGATAAAATAAACTCAGTATTAGCATCCGGTTGATGTGAACCTCGTATGAAGGGAGTAGAAACTGGAGAAAAACCAAAGATTTTTTGTAATTTTTCATCTCAAAATACAGCCAAGCTAACTTCTTGGAGACAAGAGGACGAAGGTTTGGAGGACCATTCCGATGAAGATACTGGAGATCTTCTAGTGCCTTATTCCATCTATTCGTGAGAATTAGATCATCAACGTGATTGAAAATCTCAGCATTTTTTTTGTCTGTCTCACTACACACCCTAGTTTTGATTGGTCGTGGCATAATTATCCCTCTGACTTATGATTGTAACTTCGTGATCGCTGCCATAAAGGATGTGTTGGAAACCGGATAATGTATCTTTTATTCATCATTCTGAGCACTTCTTTACGAATTTCTGGTAATAGTGGTTGTAATTCTGCGTGAAGCCGAACTCTTAATTCTCCTTTTTTGGAGACTGTAACGACCCCAACTCCTGTTTCCTTAGCCCAACTACGTTGCTGACTTTTAGTAACATAAGGAAGTATATCGAATTGCTCTTCCGGACATAGGAGATAGCAATAGTCACAAAAATTTCGATATATAACTGGATGTTTTACATGTACCTGGGTTTCAGCTTCAAAAAAATGAATTGATCCATCTATTGGATGAATTGCTGCTAAATCAATTCTGAGTCGGTCTTGGTTGATTAGTTTTTGAATATCAAGGTATTTTGAAGTGATTGTGAGTTCTTGATATGTTTGGAACTTCATCGTTTCGACTAAAATTTTGTCTAGGTGATTGATTAATCTTAATTCACTCTTCAAAGTAACTCAGGATCAATTAGAGATTGATGTATTTATATTCAAAATCAACTTCTATCATTTCTCATTTTTCGCTTTCTTAAATCAATATCTGGAATTACTAGACAGAAATTAATCAACATGTTTGGTGAGTTGACAATGGTAAGTAATGTAGGTTTTTCCGTTCTAAATCTTCCGTTTCTTGATGAAGTGTTCTATAACAGTCCTTTATGCCAAATCTGTGAATACGCCAGTATATTTGGTGGAGTTTGCTCTCTTCTATTAAATCGGAGGATTCCAGTTAATTTAGTAGTAAAAAAATCTCAAATTGTGAGTTGTTCAGCACATCGCAATTGGCTCCAAACATTAGACGACTTTGATACACCCCATGAAAACGGAAGGTCTAAATCAAAGAATGAATAGGAATGGTTTTAGTGTGAAAACGTTGGAAGATTCTCCTCACTCAGAAAAACTTAGTTTCGAGCCATCATTAGAAGAACAACTTCTCCTTCCAAAAATTCGTAATAATAATCTTTTAATAATTTATTCTACTGACGAGGCGTTAGTTCGTCTTCAGGCGTTATCAATTCTGTTTTATCTTGCTCAATCTCCATCTAACAAAACTTCCCGTATTCTTGTTCTAACTAAGAGGAATAAACAACAAGAATATCAATCTTTACTAAAAACTCACTTATCTCAACTTACATCAGTTCTTAATGGATCTATTTTACCTAATGCGAGAAGATTGGATTATTTTCGGTATTCTGTTATAATTTCTACTCCAAAAACTGCAAAAAACGATCGAAAAGAAAAATTCTTTCCACCTGATCATTTTTCTCTTATTTTTATTAATCAAGCACGCTCTACAAGATCACTTAGATTTCTAGTTGACCAGTTAGTTGATTGCCGTGTTGTTGGGTTTACTCAGGTGTCAAATGAAGAGCACTTGGTTCAAATATGCAATAATCTTCAGTTAGAAGAGGTTATTCAGCTAGAGGAACCCCGTTACATACAAGAAAGATCGAATATTCAGCATTATTCCGTTCCTTTACCACAAGAATATTTTTTTATTCTTGAAATTTTAGATCAAATTCGAAAATATGAAATAAAAGAATTACAAAAGCTAGGATTCAGCGTCACACCTAAAAATACATATCGAGAGATTGCTGCGGTTCATGAAAGTCTAAAGGAAGAGAATAATCTAAAACCTCTCAATCTCACGAGTAATTTACAACGAATCATGTCAATTCAAAGATTAATTATTTCTCAAGGTTTTCCTGCTGTCCTCAATTATCTCGATTCTCTTAAAGGTCGGCTTGAAAGAAAGGAAGCTTTTCAGGGAAGAAAAGCACTTGCGAAATTTCTTGATGATCCAAAGATTCAAAAGCTTCAAGAGTTTATTAAAGTTCACGAACATCTCCAACATCCTAAATCACAGATGATTTTGAAATTAATATCGCAATATCAATCTGGAATATCCATCGTTACACATAATTACTATAATGCTGCATTTTTAAAGGATTTTTTAACCCAACAGAGTTACTCAGTCATTCAAATAGACGAACCAATTAGTTCATTGTCTGATGTAAAGTTAAAAAGGAAGATTTTGTATTTTTTAGAAGAGAAGGCCTATATTCTCATAACGAATTCAATAAATGAAATTATTGCCCAAAATGCAAGAATAATTATTGCTTACGATGTCAACGCAGATGCAATTGAAACTCTAAATAGTCTTCAAGTCGATATTCCGAAAGTCTTTCTTCTGGCCAAACAAACCAACGAGGAAGCTAGATTTTTTTATCTTAAGCGATTGGGTTCAAAATATCGAAAAAGGAATTTAAATTCGAATCTTGTCAATTTAAAAATTAAAAAATCCAAAAAATACATATCATCAACAACTAAAGCTAATACAAGAGCAAGTGCACTGAATAATAATGTGAATGAAGAAAAACACTCCTTAAAACCCACCCTAATCTTCCACACGCAGTTTTATGAGATGGGTATTCCCTATATTTTCTCTAAAGATGAATATTCTACTGAAATCTCTAAGTCAATCCCTTATCCAGGATTCA
>CP070760.1:1305901-1314212 GCA_020348965.1 Candidatus Heimdallarchaeota archaeon
TTCATAATCTGCTGCTGTTAATAACTGTCCTTTTCGAGCTTTAATCCGAGCATTTACGTAAGAATACGCCTTTGCTTCGGATACCTGCCCAAATTTCATATGAACACACTCTGTTAAGGAATAGTAAAAATATATGGCATATTTCAAATCTCTACTGTTGTGAACATCCGCTGTTCTCTATATGGTTGAAATAAATAGCCTGAACCTTGGAAATGAATTTTTGAAAAGAATTCTACCCAGCATAAACGTAATGATTGCAAAAATGATACTAGTAACTCTAATGGTATAACAACGAACCCACCTAAAATCATTCCTGGAAGGAATTCAATTAAAGTGTGGGCATTTCCAGAGAATAATTGAATAAAAACTAGAGATAGGGATCCATGAACCATTGTATAAGCGAAAATTCGGGCAAATGATATTGTGTTCGATATCATGGTTATCATGTAGTCTAACAATTCTCCAATTCCGTCCATTCCATGTCTAAAATGATAGATAGAAGATAATAATAACGGAACTATTAAGAGTGCCAATGGGTAGCTTAGATTTGTTCCAGGAATTGGAAAAACTGGAATTCCCCAATGAGTTATTTTTAAACTTTCAAAAATAGCCCCAACTGGACTAGAAAAGTCGATATGATGGTGGTGCATGACTTCTTCTTGATATTGAGCAATTGTTTGAAGCGCCCTTAAATCGAATGTTCCCTCTGCAGCGGACAACCACAGTGTTGGATTGGGTCCGAATGTGAATACTAAAAAGACTAATCCAATGTAAAATAATAAAAACATCCCTGGAAGAAATATTGCTTCACTTCTATGATGACTCAACGCTCCAATGAATTGGATGAGTAATGCTGAGCCAATTACTATACACCCAATAAAAATGGCAAGCTCTAACAATGCAAACTGACCCCCCTCAATCTCGGGAGAAAACCACAAGATAGGTAATCCAACTTCTAAAGCATGATGACCTCCTAATCCCCGATAACTTCCAAAAAGAAAACCAAAAATCATAGCAGTAGTGCCAATCGTGACTAGAACTGAACCACCCTTATCGATATAGGTTTGAAGTTCTGCAAGCATTGCGTTTTTTGAGTACTTTTTGGGATTCAACGACAAACCATACAATCCTAAAAGAAATACAACCAATCCGTCAATAACGTCCCCAAACATGATTCCAAAGAAAATTGGAATTAAGACACTTAAAAATTTGGTAGGATCCCATTCCTTATACCCAGGGATGCCAAAACCACGAACAAGATTCTCAAATGAACGAGAATAGACGTTGTTGCGTACTTTGGTTGGAAATTCGCTACTATTCAGCTTTGGTTCAATAATTTCTGCAGTAATTGTAGGATATGTTTGTTTTAGAGTTTTAATAAATCTTTTTGATTGCTTTGCTGGAAGCCAAGCCCATATTATATAATGTTCTTTTCGAAATTGGGTCCGTTGAAGTATTGTTAAACGATCCCCTTCTAATGTGAGCTGTTCTCCCATTGCCCGAATTTCTAACTCATGTTCCTCTACCAAGTCCTTGACATTCTGCTTAAGAATTTGCAATTCTCTCTCCCGTTTTTCGATCTCACTTTTTGCTTGCTCAATGGCCTCAGTGGGAGTGCCATGGAGTTCCTGGGGAAATTTTAATTCCTCAAAACCCAATCCACTCAATAATCGATCTAAGGCAGCATGATTAGATTTCATCACTCCTACTAAACAGATAATCTTAACTTTTCCAGAGGGAACAGGGATAAATATAAAATCTCCGCCTGTGAGCTGATCAAGTGCCATTTCAAGACGATAACGATGAATGCCTTTTAAAAAACCAAGGATTGCAAAAAAATGACTTCCCTCTCCAATGTCTTGAATATTCGATATATTTAACCTTTTAATCTCATCTAATGAGCTAATAATTTGTGTGAATTCAACTACTTCATTTTCAAGTCGTTCTATTGACTCTAATTTCTTCATCAAGGGGTGAGTTTTATCTAATAAAGATTGAGCTTTTTCATTCAGGTCTTCTAATGTGAGGTTTTCGAGGTTCATCGTTCCATTAGATTTTGAACCAACGTTATCTATTAGCTGAGTCAACTTTGCAAATTCAGCCTGTAAATCAACAGTTTTTAGTTCAACTTCTGAAAGGGGAGAAGGCTCCATGTTCGCTGTTTTGACTAGGTCAATGATATCTAATTCGAAATTTTTACTGATTTTACTTAGAAATTGTCTGCTTAGTCCCTTTATCACAGAAATCTTTGCTATTTTCATTTTCTCTGGGCGAAAACCCAAGTTTAGGCCTCCATGTAAGATCTTTGAATAAGCTGATGCTTTTTAATTACAGTTGAGAGAAGCTGGTTCTTCTTATGACTCCTAAGATAGTGAAACGCCTTCATTTTCCAATTTAACTCGCTTAGTCGAACATCCTAAGCTTGAGGGCTAAGCTTCTTAATTATTTCGAGGAGATTGGTATAAAAATTCTTAATACATTATGTGAATTCCATATAAATCCTGAAGGTAGGTTCGGAATATGGATAGTATTGAGGGAAATAAAACCAGAAGATTACCTTCAATCCATTTTATCCCAGAAATAACCCCATCTGACTCTATAAAACTTATACCTAGTAACATCCGTGAATATCTACAGAAAAAACGAGAACAACAAGTAATTATGACAGATATCTCTGTTTCAGAGTTAATTTTTTTGCTTGAGAGGGAAAGTCCCCTTAACGCAATTTCCCATCAAATCCATTTGTCTGAAACCATTGAATTGATTACAGGAACATTAGTTTCTGATAAAATTTACAGATTTCGGGGTTTGATGTTAAATTTTGAGCGAGCGATGATTTATTTCTACTTGTTTCACAGAATTTTCGAGCTTCTCAAAGAATTTCAAATGGCTAAAGCTGCTCTGAGAGGGTATTCCTCATTTCAACGTATTTTTGAGACTTTATGGGACCTTAAATTTCCATACGGCTTGATCAGACCAGCTGATATTACCCAGCCTCTATTGGAAAACAAGATTCCGAAAATTCGACATATCTTTCAATATCAGGTAAAGATTGGTTGGAAAATAGCAAAACATATTGAGAAAAAGATAGAGATTAATGATGCCCTTAAAAAGTTTGATCTCTTTTCACCTGACGATGTGAAATCTATAGGCCTCTCTGGACCAATTGCACAAGCTAGTGGGGTACTTCCTGTACTAAATCCCATAACCTCGACATATCCTAGAAAATCAGCACAACATTTTATTCAATATGCTCAAACATCTGAATCTAACCTATGGGGTTCTCTCAGAGTCGGCTATGTTGAATTAATCTTAGCACTTAATCGAACCTCACTGCTATTACAGGCCTATCCAGTTAGCTCTCAAACCATTTCCCAAGAAACGTTGAATGGTGAAGTCACCTCTTCTTTTTTAACGACGTTAGGAAATAGCCATTTAACAATAAACTTATCAAATGGGACTGTAAAGTACTTCAATTATATTTCGGTTCAAATGGCAAATATGGCTGGGATAACGAAATTACTCTCAATCTGTCCAAATGAATTAAAATCAATAATCTTACTTTTTTATAACCCAGAAATCCAATTTTCTTAAGAAAGATCCTTTCTAGGTTATCTTAAAAATAGAAAAGAAGAGAGTAAGAACTCAGGGTTGAATACCCAGCTCTTTCTCTTTTTTAGCAATATCAAGTTTTGTTTTGACGACTGTATCAGGATTTAAACTCATGGAATCGATTCCACACTCTACTAGAAAAGTAGCGAACTCAGGAAAATCACTCGGAGCTTGTCCACAGATACCAATCTTTTTACCTTTCTCCTTAGCGGTATCAATGACTGATTTCACAAGTCGTTTCACTGAAGTATCTCTTTCGTCATAAATATGTGCTACCAATTCCGAATCACGATCAAGTCCTAGAGCAAGTTGTGTGAGGTCGTTGCTACCGATGGAAAACCCATCAAAAACTTCAGCAAAGCCGTCAGCTTCGATCACATTGGATGGAATCTCAGCCATAACATAAACTTCTAGTCCATTTTCTCCCTGTTTCAATCCTGCTTCAGCCATTGCTGCTATGACTTTTCGGCCTTCTTCTACTGTACGACAGAATGGAATCATGCTAATGACATTAGTTAAGCCCATCTCATCACGAACACGTTTGATGGCCTTACATTCCATGATAAAAGCTGGTTTGAAGCTTGGGTCGTAATAACGAGAAGCACCCCGCCAACCAATCATAGGATTGGACTCGTCAGGTTCGTAAAGTGATCCACCGATCAAATTAGCATATTCATTTGTTTTAAAATCTGATAATCGGACAACAACATCGTTAGGATAAAATCCAGCAGCAATACGCCCGATTCCCATTGCTAAGTTTTCAATGAAGAATTCTTCTTTGTCTTCGTAAGCGCTCGTCTTCTCATCAATCTTTCGAATGATTTCACGAATTTCACCATCAGTTTCAGCCTTTTCTTTGAGCTCCCGATAGTGATGTAAAGCAAGTGGATGAATTCCAATATATGAGTTAATGATGAATTCTTCTCGAGCTAGACCAACACCATCGTTAGGAATCTGCCCCTGGTCAAAAGCTTTCTCTGGAATGCCGACATTCATCATGATTTTTGTTCGAGTCTTGGGCATTTCGTCTAAAAGTATTCGTTCGACGTTAAAAGGTAAGATACCCTCAAAAATAACCCCTTCTTGACCCTCAGCACATGAAACAGTGACTTCCATATCGTCTTTGAGTACTTTGGTAGCATTTTCTGTCCCAATCACTGCAGGAATTCCAAGTTCTCGGGAGACAATAGCGGCATGACAAGTCCGTCCACCTCTATTGGTGACGATCGCAGATGCTATTTTCATAATTGGCTCCCAATCGGGATCAGTCATGTCAGTAACAAGTACCTCGCCTTTTTTGAATTCATGAATTCGAGAAGATTTCTCTATAACGTTCACTTTACCTTGACCTATTTTAGATCCGACAGCCTGTCCCGTAACTAGTATTTTACCTTTCTCTGCTAGTACAAACGTCTCGATAACATTTGTAGCTTTTTGAGAATGCACTGTTTCAGGCCGCGCTTGAACAATGTAAAGCTTACCATCACCCTCATAATCTCCATCTCCATTCTTAGCCCATTCTATATCCATGGGTTTCCCATAGTGATCCTCAATTATTTTTGACCATCTAGCAAGCTGAAGAATTTCATCATCAGAGATACAAAAAGAATGGCGCATAGATTCGGGGGTATCAACATTCTTTGTTGGTCGGCGTTGATCCGAGGTATAGACCATCATTTCTTCTTTGGACCCTAAGCGTTTTCCAATAATAGGGCGATTATCTCCCTCTAACGTTGGTTTAAAGACATAAAACTCATCAGGATTTATAGCACCTTGAACCACATTTTCACCTAAACCATAAGCGCCTGTAATAAAAACTGCGTCTTTGAAACCCGATTCCGTATCAATTGAGAAAATTACACCAGCGGCGGCCGCATCAGACCGAACCATTAGTTGAACTCCAATTGATAGATAAACGTCAAAATGTCCGAAACCCTTATCCTCCCTGTAACTAATAGCACGATTTGTGAATAAACTTGCAAAACATGAACGGCAAGCATACAAAAGGCTTTCCTCACCACGGATGTTTAGATAGGTTTCCTGTTGACCTGCGAAAGATGCATCAGGTAAATCTTCGGCCGTAGCACTGGAGCGAACGGCCACATCAACATCAATCGTTCCTTCTTCCTCACAGAGCTTTCGATAAGCTTCTCGAATTTCTACTTCCAGATCGTCAGGTAATTTAGCGTATCTAATAATTTCCCTGACTTTTCGGCCGCGTTCCTGAAGATTTCGAATATCGTGAGTGTCTAATCCTTCTAATGCTTCTCTGACAGCTTCCTCAATACCTGCGTCCTTCAACAGATGGCGATAAGCAGCAGCGGTGATAGCAAAGCCATTGGGAACTAATACTCCTTTTTCTTTAAGACTATGATACATTTCACCCAGGGAGGCATTTTTTCCTCCAACCAAGGGCACATCCTCAATCCTGAGCTCATCAAACCAAATAACGTATTTTTCATCTTCATTTTCCGTCATTATATAACACGTCTATCAATTAATATTAGATTTCATTTAACAACTGGCCGATAAAAACGATTTATTCACCAGAATTGTATGATTTCTCCAATCGGCCTGTTTTAAATAAAGATATATATATGTAATTTACCTAAATTCGTGAAATTATTTACATTCTTCCCCAATAGATAAGTCACAAAGAGAGAAAAGTGGAAAAAAATTAGTTCCTATCTTGAAATTGGGGAAGAAAACATCAAAGCTGTCGAAATTTTTTCCCAGCATAAGTTGCCTCTTCGCCTAATTGTTCTTCAATCCTGATAAGTTGATTGTATTTGGCCAATCTTTCCGAGCGACATGGTGCACCAGTTTTGATTTGGCCAGTTTTCAGTCCAACAACCAAATCTGCAATGAAAGGGTCTTCTGTCTCTCCAGATCTGTGTGATACCATTACCGTCCAACCGTTATCCTGACTTAGCTTAGCGGCATTGATACTCTCAGTAACTGATCCTATCTGATTTACTTTTAATAGAAGGGAATTACAGGCGTTTTTATCTATAGCTTCTTGGATACGCTTGACATTGGTTACTAATAGATCGTCCCCGACAATCTGGATCCTATCTCCGTTCCTTTGAGTAAATTTTTGAAATGTTTCCCAATCATCTTGGTCGAAAGCATCTTCAATAGAAACAATAGGATACTTCTCAATAAAGCCTTCGTAGACTTCTATGAAATCATCCGCGCCTAGGGCTTTACCATCAACCATATATTTTCCGTTTTCATAAAATTCAGATGCAGCAGGATCTAGCGCTAGCTCAAACCTTCCTGTATGACCAGCTTCATCGATGGCCTCCATTATTAGCTTCAGTGGTTCCTCAACTAAACTTAAAGGGGGAGCAAATCCACCTTCATCTCCTACATTCACAGCTGTGTCTCCATGTTTTTTCTTAATAATTTTTTTCAAGGTATGGTAAACTTCAACACCCATTACCATTGCTTCTTTAAAATTTGGGGCATCAACTGGCAATATCATGAATTCCTGAAAAGCAATATCATTTCCACCATGTTCTCCGCCATTTATGACATTTAAACTCGGAACAGGTAACACAAACTGCTCATTACCCTGAAGTTTTCCAAGATGCTCATATAGAGGGATTCCTTGACTGATCGCTCCTGCTTTACAAACAGCCATGGAAACTCCAAGGATGGCATTTGCGCCTAATTTAGATTTATTTTCAGTGCCATCAAGTTCAAGAAGGAGATTATCAATTTCTGTTTGATTTCGAGGATTTAATCCTTCTAATTTGGTACCAATACTTTTAACATTAGCAACTGCTCTCGATACTGATTTACCCATAAGCCTAGTCCCTCCATCTCGTAATTCCAAGGCTTCATGAATACCAGTACTAGCACCAGAAGGTACCATCGCACGAGTAAGAGTACCATCATCAAGTAAGCACTCTACTTCAACAGTAGGATTTCCACGAGAGTCAAAAATTTCTCTTGCATGAATTTTTTTTATTTTCATATCAAATCACCCAATAAATTTTGGAAAAAAGGTTAAGTGATTATTTTCTTAAATGTTTACTAAATCATTTTCCTGATAAACTTTTATATTTTTATAAAACTCAAATCTAGAAAGCACGATCAAAATTTCGTTTTTTTCTGATTCGGTCGGTTTTTCCAGATTTCACCATAAGAAATCCATGGATCTGGTACCCTGACAATATTTAAAGGTAAGATTTTAGTTTTCCCAATGATTTAAACAATTCATTAAAAAAAAATGAGGAAGAATAGATTAGACTTTCTTAAGCAGTTCAGGGAGGACTTGGTGGAGGTCCGCAATGATGGCATAATGAGCGACGTCGAGAATCGGCGCTTCCTCATCCGTATTCACGGCAATGATGGTCTTGGAGTTCCGCATTCCTACAAGATGCTGGATGGCACCTGAAATCCCACATGCAATATAGAAGTCAGGGGTGATGGTTTTACCAGTTTGACCGACTTCATGGTCATAGGGCACCCAGTCCGCATCAACAGCGGCGCGACTAGCCCCAACTTCCCCACCTAATGCCTTGGCAGCTTCAAACACGACGGCATACTTTTCTTTACCCCCAACACCTCGTCCACCTGCTACTATAAGCTTAGCTTTTGTGATGTCAACTGAGACCTTAGCAATTTTCTCATCGATAAAGGCTTCCCGCTTATCCCTATCACTAATTGCGGGAGCGAAATCCACGATTTC
>CP070760.1:1314312-1323580 GCA_020348965.1 Candidatus Heimdallarchaeota archaeon
CGATTGTATCATATTGGAATTCGAAATTAAACTTGTCCGTTAATAATGAAACATCCTCAACATAGGAAAAGCGAATAAAATCAATTTGTTGTGCGGACGCTCCTGCAATTCCTACCCACCAGAGTAAGTTGGCTGCGGGATAAACGATGAAGTTTGGTAGCCGAAGATATCGTTTCCCAGCCAACTTTAACAGGTCGATATATGTCACGGTCTTTGGAGCAGCTGCATTATAAATTCCTGAAATTTGTCCTTCAATTGCCTGTATTATTAATCGCGTTATGTCATCCTCGTGGATTAATTGAAAACGTCCTTTTGTTTCACGCGATATTGGTACTATTGGAAATTTTTCCAGGTAAAATGAGAAAAAATTATCGACATTTGGCCCCATCACAAAAGTTGGACGAAACATTGTCACAATTATCTCTGGATGGTTTTTCATAAACTTTTGGATCAAACTGTCCATTTCTGCCTTATCACGCGCATATTGGAATTTGTTTTGACCTCCACGAAGAGGAGAATCTTCTGAGAGTGAAATTGGGTTATCTGGGTGAGCACCATAAGCACTGACACTACTTAAGGTGAGGAAATGTGATATTGTTGGGATCTTCTCTATTGCATTAAGGACGTTTTGAGTTCCTTCGATGTCAATCGACCACATTTCTTGACGATTCCGAAGTTCTCGGCAGATGAAAGCAAAATGAATCAGTAGTTCAACCTTCTCTTTAATAAGAATATCAGCAATCTTCGGATCTCGAATGTCAATATTGTAAAAGTCTAATTTTGGGGAATCAGGAGGTGAAACAATATCTAGTCCAATGATTTTTTCAATCATTGAATTTTCATCAAGATAGGAGCGTAATCGGGTACCTAGATATCCTGAAATTCCCGTCATTGCCACAACGGTCATGATAATTCTCCTATAATGGTATCGTACAGATCAAAGATTTCATCTTCCCTTCTTTTTTATGAATAATGGTGCTTCTTTGAAATTTTCAACTTCACAATATCTAGGATAAATACAAAGATTCTGAAAAGAATTTCGAAATAAACTTGAAGTTTCTTATTCTATTATGTTTGATTTAGATACAGGAGTAGTTGGAATCTACATCGTCTTGAAACTAACGCTTAACAAAATTAAAGCCAGAAATATTGACCGAATTAGATTTTTTTAGTGATTTTTTCCGAAATTAGAAAACTTTTAGAACGAAAAAATTACAAATTATCTATAACAAAAGCATTATTAAAAAATCACTTTCAGAAATTCTCACACAAATAGGTTTTTAAAAGCCAGAAAACATCTTCAAGGGATATTAGATGGCCACTAGAGACGAAAAACAATTTCGAATAGAATTACCGAGTACTAGCGGTGTTGAATGTGAAATTAGGGGAATTCGCGGTGAATTTGTACTCACTTTTTATCAAAATGAGCGGATGATAAAAACCTCAACTGTTTCCTCCCACAAACTAAACCAAGATCAAATGGTTGATTTATTGAGCGATGCTGGGGTGGAATTCTTCAGTTTTTCCGCTATTTTTGAAGTTGCAGATTTACTTGTCAATTCGATCAAGAAAGAGTTTATGGATGTAGTTGAAGAGGGGATTGAAGTTGTTGAGGAGCCCGAGGAAGTACAAGTAACTGAAACTATAACCACAGTCGAGGAAACACCTACCGACATTTCCGTATCCACCGAACAGGAAATAGTTACATTAGAACCTGGAGATAAGTTGCTAAAAAAAATTGAGATGCCCTACTCACAAGGGGGATTTGCAGGAGTCTATTATTGCCGTGATGGGAAATATGCGATTATTTTGTTCCAAAATGAGAATCCTATTGTACGAAAAAAATTTGTCAAAGAAAAAGTCAATGATGAAGCTTTAGTTGGAATGATTAGCGAGTCTGGGATAGATTTTCTTTCCTTTTCTGCGATTTATGATTCTGCAGAGCAACTCCAAAAGATCATAATGCATCCAGAAGAGTATATAGAAGCAGAAGAACCAGAGGAAATACTAACAGCAGAAGCTGATGAGGTACGTCCTGAAGTCCCCCCTGTTTCAATTTCAGAAGTGGAAGAAGTCGAAGATGAGATAGTTATGGTTGATATATCAGGTTTGGATGTATCTGAATACACCAAGGCTGAAGATTTCGATAACTTTGTGGGAAAAGTCACGGAACTTGTGAATAAAGGCCAACCTCTTCCAGTAAAGGAAATTCCAATCGAAAAGTCAGGTGGAGTGATTTGTATTGTGCTTCGTCAGATAGATTCTTGGTTTGTTCGTTTTAAACAAGAAGATGGGTCACTTTCAGATGTAACTGAAGTGAAAATTGATCAGGACGAACTCGCTAAAGTCATTAATCAGGATATTCCCCAGATCTCCTTTAGTTATCTCTATGATGCTTCAGAAAAAGTGTTTCATATAATGAAACAGCTTACTAAGCGTCCCATGAACGATGTTATTCTTAATGTTGCAGTCGGTCACTTTCTGCAAGTAATTGAACAGCATGAAACAGACGGTGACTTAAAAGCTGCTGCTAAAGTGACAGAAGTACTCCTTGAACGCTTTAGACACGAGAAAAACGTCAGAGGAATTAATCAGTTTGGTAAAAAGCTTTTAGACTATTTTGAGCAGCAGAAGAAAGCTACCCAAGCGGCCAAGCTTCGAAATAGCCTTGCTGAAGAATTGCTAGAAATTGAACCAAGTTCTGCTTTAGATTTTATTATGGATTCTTTAGATCTTTTAGTTACACAAGAAAAATTTCTTAACGCAGCTAATCTTTGTGGATTATTACTAGATCATTATTTATCTGAGGAGGAGAATATTGCAGCTTTAAAACATGTTTTAATGCTTGGACGTATACAAATTGAATACTATAAACAGGCTAGACTTCCAGTAGTAATGTGGGAGAATGCATTACGTTATGCCCATTATGCTATTCGTCAATTAGCAAAACTTGATGATGAACAAGTCGAAAAAGAACAGAGAGATATTTTTCAAGAAGATATTAACTATCTGCTTGATCAGGCATTTGAAGTCCAAGAAGAGCGAAAGGCTCATTTTGAGTTGTTAGAATCTCTTGAAATCACATTAAAATTGTTCAAAGAAACAGATGACAAAATTAATTATTTAAAATACTCTGATAAATTAATAATTTCCTTAGAAACCCAAGATAAAAAAGAAAAAGCATTAGAAGTCACTATGGACGGAACAAATTTTTTAATGGATTCAGAAAATTTTGTGAAAGCCTGTGATTATGGAAATAGATCCATAAAACTCTTCTATGAGCTTAACAAAATTTCTGAGGCTGTAGATTTTAGCTTGGATGTTGTGAGGGGACTAATAGATTTAAAAGAAGCTAAGGCTGCTCAAGATTACTTGAAATTTGTGGAATCTCTTATTGATAAGGCGTTTAAAACTGAGGAAAAGCAACGCGTAGAAAAACACCTTATAATTGGAGATCTATACGGGAAACTAGGATTAAAAGACCAAGCAAAATCATATATTCAGTCTGCTCTTCAAACTATTGGTGATGCGAAAAAGCGGGAAAAAATTGTCTTAAATTATGTAGATGACCTTCTTCAGAGCCACGCAGTTCTATCCGCTCAGGAAATGGTTAATTTAGAGCTCTCCAGATTATTAAACGAAAAGGAAGTTGATGAAGCCATTCATTTTTGCCAGAACTTTATTCAGGAATTAGTAGAGCACAAACAACAGGACATGGTTTTCCAGTATATGAAATATTGCTCAGATCTTATGATACAAACCGAACATATTGATTACAAGATATTGTCAAGTTTCATACAGGATTTAATCAAGGTAAATGATAATGATCGTGCAGCAATCATTATGAATCAGCTCATAACACTCCAATACAAAAAAGGAGATTATACACGAGCTATTGACAGTATTGGGAGATTTATCGATCATCTTATCGAACAAACTGACCGAATTGATTTAGTGGAATATTATATTCAAAGGAGCGCTGATACTTATCGTGAAATGGGCGACCCCGATGGTTCAATTGGGCAATTGATCAATTTCCAGAAACAAATTTTGGACTTTTCAGTCGTGTTAGCTCAGAAGATAACTGATTTGATTCTTAAAGAATTGGAGCAAAAAGAAGACTTTAAAAAAGCAATAAATATAGTTTCACCTCTTATTGAAAAACAAATCGACCATGAAAAATATCAAGATGCCTACATTTTCTGTGTTCAGAACGCTCGTTATTACGAACGCCTTGGGGACATTTCTAAAGTCATCCAATATCTTGAATCAATGCGAGACAGATTTCTCGAGAAAGATCAAAGTGAAGATGCTAATAGAATGACAGATTTAATCCTCAGATTTTGCACGAGTCACAAAAAACATAAGCTAGCTATTACTGCAATGAAGAATTATTCGAAAAGCGCATTAGATAGAGGAGACACAGAAACAGCAACACGATTTGCTATTGAAATGGCCAAATTGTTAGAAGAACAAAACCAAGGAGACAAAGCGCTTGAATTTTTACAAATGATTTTTAACACGACATATGAGGAGGATAGAGAATCAGCATTAACTGTTTTCAAACGAATTGTTGAAATTAGGGCTGCAAAAGATGAATTCAAAAAAGTGAGCAAAAAATATCTACAACCTCTAATCAGTCAATATCGCGACATCCAGCTTATTGAAATCTCTAGAGAGGCACTTCAACCATCTTTTGAGGATTACTTTTCTTTTGCAGAACTTCTTTCTGACGATATGGTTGAATCTGATGAAATTTCTGATGAAATAGCAGATTTCATTGCTGATTTTGTTAACTCCACATATGACGAGGGTCAGGTTGGTGAAGGAGATCGAATTGCCAAGAAATACACTGATAAGTTATTAATCAAAGAAAAAATCGCCTCTGCTTCACGCATAATGGCAACAATACTTGAAAAAACACAAGAACCTATATCTGAAGTTCTGCCACTTTCGTTTAAATTTATTAAAGAACTTATTAGTGCTTCCATATTAGAAGGAGCACGGGAATTCACAGATCAAATAATTAATATGGTCACCACTGAAAAGAAATTCGGTAGTGAGGGACGATTACTTGCAGCAAAGATAACAGAAAAATTTGCAATTTATGTGTCTTCAGAAAACCCTGATCTTGCATCAGAATATGCTTATCAGGCTTCTAATTTCTACCGTAGTTTAAATGACTTTAACGGTGTTGTTAATGTTTATAGTAATCTAGCAAACCAGACTAGCTCTCCCAAACGTGCCATAGTTATCCTTAAAAGAGGTATAAACCTCTGTAAAAAATTTAAAGCTGACAAATATGAAGCTCAACTCCTCTCTCACTTAACTGAATTTCTGATTAAAACGAACAATCCTACAGCATTAACCTCATTACAACAGACTTTGGAGAAATACGAAGAATTACAAGACCTCGATGAACTATTTAATGTGGTACAATATTTAATTGAAATAGCCATCGAGACTGATAATCTTAAGATTGCATATACGTACCTTGATTATATCACTCGTTTAAGTACAATGATTGATAAGACAGAGGGGATAGGGGGGATCATTTCCTTCTTATTGCATCTTGCAGAAAAGGTGAGGGATACTGAAAATGTGGAATTAGTTCAAAAGTACATTAATGAATTAGGAATTAAACCTAAAAAGTTTAAGAAGGAACATAAGGCTCTAGCAGAGAAACGAGCAGAATACTTAGAATCCAAGCTCGGAGTTGTTGAAATAATTGAACCAGAGGCGGAGGTTGAAGCAGTTCCCGAGCTTGTTGAAACAGAGGCTGTGGTGACTCCAGTTCCAGAAGCTCCTCCATTTAAAGTATCTCAGGAAATGATAGATGAAACGATTGATGAAGAATTTGTGAGTGCTATCAAAGAATTTAAGCAAGAAAAACCTGTTCCTTCTCCAGAAGAAGGTATTACCCCTACCACTGAGGAATCTCCAGCACTAGATACTATAGCACCAAGTACTACCGAATTTTTAGATGAAGAAGAGCCAGAAGAAAAATTACCTGAAATGGAACCTATTCGGGAACTTCCTAAAGAGGAAATTCCTGATTTTCAGGCTCCTAAGCAAAAGGCAGCTCTCACAGATGATGAAATTACCTCCTTGTTCTCAATGGGCCCTTCTAGTCAAGAAGTTTCTCCCGATGATGATAAAATTACTCTTGATAGTTTCACCAAACCTGTAGAAGCATTTCCTGCCAAGGGGAAACTCCCTAAGATGAAAGAATCCGCTTTATCAGAAGAAGAAGTTGATTTACTTTTCCGTCCCGGAATTAAAGATGATCTTGAGGAATCACAAGTAGAAGACACAGTATCAGATGAAGAAGAATGGGAGGTTGATGGATTTGGAAGGTTATGGAGAAAAGGAACTCTTCCTACAACGGAAATTGACCAACCAACAAGTGAAGTAGAAGAACAACCAGGAGATATCGATGTTGGAACACCTGATCTATCACCACTAGAGAAACTAATTCAACAACAGGAAGAAGAAGAGGTTCAAGATATAAGCCCACCTGACACTCAAATTGAATCAGAACTAAGGACAGATCTTTTTGATAAGGAGATTCAACCATATTCCTCAATCGTTAAATCACTCACAGAAGATGAGGAAGCCAAATCTATTGACATTTTTGAGGTACCAGAAGTAGAATACAAAGAAATACCTAGTGAAGAATCAAAAGAATCCCAGATACAAGTACCTGATTTATCCGACTTATTTTCCGATGCTCTATCCGAATTAGGTACAATCAGTGGAGAAGTGGGGGATATGGAAAAAGATAAGAAAAAGAAAAAGAAGTAAATATTTATTCTACAGAGTGATTTCTTAGAGATAAAATCTGTATAATAATTTACTGCTTTCTTTTTGCCCCCCACTTTTTAGGGTCGAATAAGGGAAATTTTTTAATTTTTACATAATGTAATTTCCCACGAACCTCAAATTGAATCAAATTTCCCTCCTCATTCATGTTTGGTGGAACATAACCCATTCCGATGCCAATATTTAGAACAGGAGAATAACCTCCTGATGAAACAACCCCAATTTCTTTTCCATCTTTAAAAAGCTTCAGTCCTGGCCTTGGTATAGGCCCCTTTCTTAGAGCTATAAAGCCCACACGAATATTATTTGGACGAGAATTTGAAAAAAGTTGTAAATTGGATTTTCCAAAGAAAAAAGGCTTATCTAGATGTACTAGAGGAGGAAAAAAGAGGTTGGCCTCAATCGGAGTGATGCTTTCATTAATATCATTTCCATAAAGAGGAAATCCTGCCTCTAAACGCAAGGAGTCCCTTGCCCCAAGTCCACATGGTTTAATTCTTTCTGATTCCCCAATTTTCAGTAAATGTTCCCAAATTTGTATTGCCTTAGTAGGATCTTCAATAGTTGTATTTAATACAATAATTTCATAACCATTCTCTCCAGTGTACCCCGTTCCAGAAATTATAACTTTAATATCATTAAACATTGTTTTTAGAATATTCCAAGCCGAAGGTAGTTCAATATCCTCATTTAGAATCTCTGATAACACATTCACAGCTTTTGGCCCTTGTAGAGCAAACATTGCAGAGCTAGAGGAAATATCTCGGAGAATTATATCTAAGTCATTAAATTGGTCTAAGGTTGATTTTATTGAATTCATCCAGTTAGTAATCTTTTGGAGATTTCCAGCGTTCCAAACTAACAACCATTTATTCATTTCGATCCGTCCAATGACCATGTCGTCCTTGAAACCACCATATTCATTTAACATAAATGTGTATGAAGTTCTCCCTACAGGAGTCTTTGCCAGATCTCTTGGGACAAGTAAATTCAAGAATTTCTCTGCATCTTGGCCCTCAATCCACATACGACCCATGTGGGAGACATCAAAAAGACCAGCAGCTGTTCTTACTATCATGTGTTCTTCCTTAATTGAAGAATACAGAACAGGCATTTTGAATCCAGAAAAATTTGTTATTTCACCATTCTTTTCATGCCATTCATACAACTGAGTTTTCATCAATGATCACATCGTCAATTCAATCAAATCTTTCATTTATGGCTGTGGAATATGAATTCATTATATTGATTAACAAAAAAAGGCTTAACAACGCACAGAACTGAGTAGATTTTTCATAATTTTGGACATTTACAAGCATCTTGAGAATTTTTTTAAATTTTGGCAGTTACAGTATAATTGTTCTTCTTCCGTCCTATTAATCATTATTACCTTTAGGATGCAGTCGGTGAGAAGCATATGTCTGTTGATCCGGAATTTATAAAAATTAGATCTATTTTGGAAGCCCATCATGATTATTGGAGTAAAGCTATCCCCCTCATCGCAAGTGAGAATCTAACTAGTCCCGCTGTGCGGGAAGCTGCTATTTCTGACTTGGTACACAGATATGCGGAGGGTTGGATTGGCGAAAGAGTCTATCCTGGAAATCAATATTTCGATGACATTGAAGAACTATGTTTGAAGTTGTTGAAAGAGCTCTTCGATGCACCATTCATTGACGCTCGACCTATTTCTGGAGTTGTAGCCAATCTTACAGTGTATACAGCGTTTACTCAGGCTAATGATAAAATGATGGCGATTTCTATACCTGTTGGTGGTCATATAAGCTCGGGACCATTAAAAGCTAAGACAGGAGCTTTCATAGGAGGAACTGCTGGGGCAGTTTCACGATTAGATGTTGATTATATTCCATTCGATCGATATAACCTAAACATTGATGTTGATGCTGCTATTAAAGCAATTAGAGAAAAGACTCCTAAGCTTGTCCAATTTGGAGCTAGCGTTTTCTTGTTTCCTCATCCTGTGAAGGAATTAGCTCCTATTGCCCACGAAGTTGGAGCTCATGTGAACTATGACGCAGCCCATGTCGCTGGATTGATTGCTGCAAGGCTATTTCAAGATCCTTTACGTGAAGGAACAGATACTATGACTACATCAACTCATAAGACTTTCCCTGGTCCACAGAAAGGAATTGTTCTCGCTTCAAAAGAAGAATTTATCGAAAAAATTAAAGCAGCTGCTTTTCCTGGAATGACCTCAAATCATCATTTAATGCATGTTGCGGGTCTTGCGATTGCTGCTGCCGAATTTAAAAGATTCGGTGTTCCTTACTCCAAACAAGTGATTGCTAATGCTAAAGTTTTAGGTCAAGCTTTGTATGAAAGAGGTTTTCAGGTTGTTTGTCCTGATAAAGGCTTTACGGAGTCTCACACCCTCCTAGTTGACATCAGTAATTTTCAAGACACTATTGGATTAGGTGCTGACGTC
>CP070760.1:1323680-1337176 GCA_020348965.1 Candidatus Heimdallarchaeota archaeon
CACGACTATAAAGCTGCCTTCAGATGTCGTAATACCTGATGGCCCAGATAAGGGATTACTTGTACGAGGAGTCATTCAAGCTCCATCCACAGATCTGAATCACATTCGACGAGTATTACTATCCAGGTTTCAAATACCAGAGAACTTAATCCATGTTGAAAAAGATCGCCTATTGACAAATGCTGCCATATTAGATGAATTAAAAGAGCAAATTAAGGGACTCTTCCCAGATGTGATCCTTGGAATAGCGGAAGAATACCCGACTTACGATCGACTACGGACAACTTGGGTACGACTATAGCCCCCACGTTTCCCCAATTCTTTTAACCTTAAACTGAGTGTGTTCTCCAGAAAGGCACTTAACGCACCTCTCGCCAATGAATCCCCAATTGATCAGCATATCGACGAGCCTGATCCATTTCTTTAGCTGTTACTCGTTTATCTAGTGATTGAAAATGGGGGTCGCCGTGTATCTTGTGTTCTGGTCGCCATTGTCCCATGATGTTCACGAAGGCATGTTCAACATTGGCCGCACACCAATCGAGAATTGGTAAGGTGTCAGATTTGACCCGTCCAGGCATGACAAGATGACGTATAATCATCTCTTGAAACCCATTATCATATGCCAATTTGATATTTCGAGTCGCTATCTCCCAATAATTCTTTGCCTTGGTCATTTCATGAGCGAACTTATTTTCATGAAATTTGAGGTCAGGGAGCCAGAAATCCATCACATCAAAGAGTAGATCCATCCCTTCTGATGAAACGAACATATTTGAGTTCCATAACTGAATTACATTCAGATCAAAGTAGGTTAAAGCTCCGAGGATAGTATGGATATTGGGAGTAGGGTCACCTCCAACCCAGTTAATATTCTTGGCTTCCTTTGCGAGGTTCTCCATGATCCTACTCAAGGATTTTGGTGACACAAAGTATCCTTCATTCAATACATCGATATCTCCCCATTTTTGAGAGATTGACCAATTTTGACAAAAAACACATCTGAATGTACAAGATAAAAAGAAAATAGTGCCACTAGGTATAAGAGGTGGCTCTTCCCCATAATGTAAGAAGGCTGAAGTTACAGCACTTTTATCTGCAAGACGACAGAATCCCAGTTTCCCTGTGGTACGGTTTACGTGACATCTTCGTTCGCAAAAGTGACAGTTTGTCAGGATTTTGTTAGCAATTTGAGTTTTCAAATCGAGAAACGATACCTCGGGTTTAGGAAGTCCTTCTAGTGCGTCTTTTCCCTCCCCAATTTTTGTCTCCAATTCTTCAAATTTTTTCCGAGTTTCTCTATGATGTACCCATAATTCTGATAGAGGTAGTTCTTCGATGTCTACATTCTCAACGGGCGTTTTTTTCACGATTCGGTATCGTGCGACCTTCTCTCCTCGCAACACGCCTAGGTAATGCTGGAACCGTCGAGCAACGAGCGGATTCTCCCATATTTGTTCAGTATTAACACGGAGGAATCTAAACATTATGCTTCGTTCATTTCTTTATTATGAGATATAATACGTTTTCGGCTTTTGCTATTTGATTTCTGATAATCTAGAAGATTTTGCCTCGAATTGGCTACAAAATGTTCCAGTCTTCTCAGTTGATACAATATTCACCTAGTTTGAATCATACCTCAAGTTAAGACCTGTTACTGGCTGTATTCATTCGATAATGTTTTGTTTAATATTTTTCTAAATAAAAAATGGTAGATATCAAGAGAAACAATCTTCAAGTTAACTTTTTATAGCATACCTTGAATAAGTACGAAAAGTATGTTGACATTGAGGTGATTACACTGGCAACATGTCCCGAATGTGGTGGAAAAGCTAAATGGGAACCACCATTCTATGTCTGCGGTGTTTGTGGTCTTGCCCTTCGACGGCATGAATATGAACGCATGTTAGACAAACAAAAATCAGCGTTATGGGAAGCGCAAATTGACCAAGCTGAAGGCCCAGATAAGAAACGAAAAAGAAATCGAGAATATCTCGATTGGTACCTAGGCTCTAAAAAGTAAAATGGTCTAAAGTATATTAAATTACAAATTAATTTTTAGTCCACACTATGGTTCGCAATCTATCCTCTTAAGTCTGGATGGAGGAGGAGAAAATTGCTGATTAAATTTTCATTTTCAAATAAAAGCACGGGCCCTGTGAGATTTGAACTCACGACATCTTACTCCGGAAGCAAGCGCTCTTTCCATGCTGAGCTAAGGGCCCCACTACATCATTACTAGCGGACTCGGGGGGATTTGAACCCCCGACCATCTACTGTCTCTTTTTAACCAATTAAAGCTTTAATTAGGAGGCAGATGCTCTATCCAGACTGAGCCACGAGTCCCTATTCGATAACCAAGGGGTGGCGGATCCGAGGGGATTTGAACCCCCGACCTGCGACTTAGAAGGCCGCCGCTCTAGATACAGGGTTCGTACCGAACGTCGTTCTATCCAGGCTAAGCCACGGATCCATAACTTCAATGAATTAATCCATTGTGTCATTAGACCGATCTTTCTACATACTTTTGTGTATTTTGCTCGTAATGGTCTTTAGAAGTGAAAGTTAAGATCACAATACGATAGTATTATGTGGCCTTAAAATGATTAAGAATCTCTAAATAAATCCCTAAGTAGAATACATTCCCCCACTGGTGTATCCTTCATTAAAAATAGGTTGAAATTAAGTTGGATATCCAAAAGTCTTTGTTGCAGGTGGAATACTCTTTGATTGGGGAGTTGTTGCAAGATCAGAAACATGTTTCCTTTTATCCCAGCCTACCAGTGCGACAGCTAATACGTCGTCTAACTTCTCCACAGGTATTACTTTGACTGTTTTGCGAATCTTTTCATCAAGAACGACGTCCTCCAAGTTCGCCGCTGGAATTATTATTTCCTTTATTCCAACATGGTAAGCTCCTTCGATCTTGGCAGTTGTCCCTCCTACTGGAAGCACTTTTCCTCGTACTGAAAGAGATCCTGTCATTGCTAGATCTTGTCGAACTGGGAGGTTTTCCAAATCACTCATTATTGCAGTAGCAATGCTTACACTCGCACTATCTCCATCAATTCCATGAACCCCTAGAAATTGGATGTGAACATCCATTTTTGAAATTTCTTTCCCTGTAAGCTTTTTTATTAGAGCAGAAACATTTTGGACAGACTCTCGTGCGATAGCTCGTAAGTTTCCTGTTGCAATGACTCTCCCACCAGCTCCCTGGGCGGGAGTCACCTGAGCTTCTATCGGTGTAATATGTCCACCTCTAGCTCCACCAGTTGGATCTGATAAGACTGCAAGACCATTGACACGGCCAAGAACGCTTCCAGTCGTCTGGAAAACTTTGTATTCTTTCTTATGTTCTACTTGTTTATCAGCGATTTGATTCTCCAATGATCTAGCTAGATCTCGAGCCCCTAAAATATGGTGAGCTTCTACGAACGGAACTCCTTCTTCCCGTGCGATGTCACCTGCTGCTCTGATTAAGCCTCCGAGATCTCTTAATCGGAGAGAAAGATGACCTTTTCGGTTAGCCCTCTTTTTGGCCTCCAAAATAATCGCCAGTACCGCATCTCGTGAAAAATGAGGTATTTTTCCATCTTTAGTTACTTCTTGAGCCGTGAATCGGACAAGTTTACGACGATTCTCCATAGTATCTGGCATATGATGATTAACCGCGATTTCATACCCATAACCGCGGATACGAGATCGTAAAGCAGGGTGCATCCGTCGAACCGTATCGATGTTTCCTGATGCAACTAATACAAAATCACAAGGTACCGCTTCGGTTCGTACCATGGCTCCACTAGACAATTCAGACTGCCCAGTGATTGCAAGCTGTCTATCTTGCATAGCTGTAAGAAGCTGCTGTTGGGTCTTTTGGTTGAGCGTTGCTACCTCATCTATATACAGAACTCCCTTATGTGATTTATGAATTAACCCAGCTTCCACACGATCGTGGGCTGGAGTGCCTAACCCACCTGATTGGAATGGATCATGGCGGACATCACCTAAAAGGGCGCCTGCATGAGCCCCAGTTGCATCACTAAATGGAGCACTCGGACTTTCTGAGTTATCCACTAACAATTTGGGAACGAGGTTTTCTCGTCTGCTCCTGAACTGCCCAATGACAAAAAAAGCTACTAGTGCTACAAAAACTGCCATTAAAAATTGGTCAAAAAAGAATATTAATCCGATAATCACAATTAATGCTGGAATTCCTAATAATAACATGCTCCGTTGTTGATCCGCTTTTCGTGCTAATTGTTTATAATGATCGACAATCTTCCGTCCTTCAAGAGCAGGGACAGTCATTATACGTGGAGTGTGAGAATCATTCTGGTTAGGAAGACACAGAATGTCCTCGAGTTCCTCGCGGGGTAGTAATTCTGCGAGTGCCTGACCTAGCATTGACTTTCCAGTCCCTGGATCCCCTATTAACAGGACATTTCTCCGTTGAATCGCTGCTTTCTTAATAATTTCTACAGGCTGATCCTGCCCTATAACTTGATCAATCAATCTTGAAGGTATCGGGATTTCTTGAGTGGTTTCGAAATCCATATCCACCTCAATTGATTCTTTCTTTATTTCATCCATCTGATCATTCCAGCATTTGAGGGAAGCGAATTATGCACGTATATATATTTATTAATATTAACAATATCGAAAATTGAAAAGAGTTTGCAATGTTTCATAACTTTTCCAGTACTTTCAGGAGGCCTCTTTCCATTCAGACTTTTAAATGACTAGCTTACATGAAGGCAAGATGCTATAGTTACAAATGTTTCAACTGATAAACTCTAATTTCTTTTTTAATCATCTTTTTATACATCAATAATTCAACATTAATGCATAGACATATCCAATTAGGATTGATTTGACTTTTACTCATTTTATGATGATAAAGACTATGATCTTTCGGGTTAATGACCTGTGCACATATTGAAAAAATGTCTTGTACGTCGCATTCAATATATGAGCTGCTTGCCCCTCAATATCGACATCTGATGGCACAGCCATAACCACTCGATTATTTGGTCTTAATATTGACCGAATTTCTTGAAAGAAAGTGAGCAAGAGATCTTTAAGATCAAAACCACGAGTAGAGGCTGCAGTACCATATGGAGGATCTGTAACAATAGCTGAAACCATTCCTTTCTTAAGACATAACTGAGTAGCATCTCCAAAGACCAGATGGGGTGAATAATTGAAGAATTCATATTTTTTAAGATTCTGATATGCTCCCCAAATGATTTTACGATCAATCTCGATTCCGACACTCTTAATCCCCAGTTGAGCTGCTTCAATAAGTGCTCCACCTGTCCCACAAAACGGGTCCAATAACCATTCATCAGCTCTAACAGCACCGAGATTTACCATTGTCCGCTGTAGTATGGGATTCATAGAACTAGGATGGAAAAAAGGGCGTAAACGAGCTCTTCGACTTCGTACTTCACTCCTAAGGGAATACGAGACAAACTGGCCAAACCATAGGCCTTGATTACTTAGTACTGTAACGAACTGTTCCTTGGGATTCTCCAGATTCACTCTTTTACTAGGATTTTTTTTGAGGATCTGAGTCCCAAGATATCGAGAAAACTCCTGTGTTAAGTTTAGTTGACATAATATCCCTTTTGGTTCTCCAATTCGCTTTGAAATAACTGAAAATGACTGATTAGGTGTTAATTCTTGAATTCTTGATATATCAAAAGAAGATATTAACTCATAGAAAGTTTCAGGAGGTTTTCCTAGATATTCTGTCTGATAAAGCAGTACTGCACAGAAGTGGACTAGAGTGACTCTTTTCATAAGATAGGGAATAATGTCAGAATTGAAACTTTCATCTAGGCTAATATTTGCTAGAAGGACGATAACTCTGTTATCGGGACTTACTCTTAATTCTATTGGAGAATCAAGTGTTGAGATAATACTTTTAAATTCATAGACAGCGAGTTCGGGATTTTCTCCAGAAAGAAGAAAAAAATATCCCCCCTCAGGTTCTTTTTGCTTTCTCATCTTGACGCCTTAGATTCAAGAATAATGATGTAACTTTTCAGTGAGGATTACAGCCTTTTGCATAACATGTATAAGGTCAGATTGCAAAATCTGTGATTTTTCTCGTAGTACAGCATAATGGATTGCATTTTTTATTATCTTTTCTTTTAGATCTCTTCCTGACCAATTTTGTGTCTTTTCCACAATTGAATCCCATTGAATATCTTTGAATTTAATTGGAGAGGAATTAGCATATTTCTGTAGGATAATCTTTCTTTCTTTTTCATTTGGTAATTTAAACTCAATTAACTCTTCAAAACGACTTAATATAGCTGAATCAAGAATATTAGGCTGATTAGTAGATCCTATAGTCACAACACCATGATTTTTTTCAATTCCATCCATTTCTCCAAGTAGTGCACTTACAAGCTCAATAACATCTCCCCGAATACTTTGAAATTTTCGTTTTAAGGCTATAGAATCCAATTCATCAATGAATACAATAGCAGGAGCTTCTTTTCGGGCCTCAGCATACAAGTTACGAATTTTTCTTGCGCCATCTCCGACGTAAATTCCAAAAAGATCACTTGCCTTGACTAAAAACATTGTATTTTCAGTCTCGAAGGAAAGAGCCCGAGCTGTCATGGTCTTCCCGTTCCCTGGAGGACCCCAAAATAAAATATTACGAGGAGCCCACGATGATTGGAGTAATTCTGGATTATTTAAAAATCGCGCAATTATCTGACACTTCTCTTTAGCATTCTGTTGACCTACAACATCAGAAAAATTAATTTCTTCGAGTGATTGAGTGATAGGAGGTTCTGGTTGTTGCTCAGTAAAAAGAGAAATCTCTGTGTTCTTGGATATTTGAGACCCCTCGGGCTTAATAGAGATCGCACGAAACGCATAGTCTGGAAAAAGCAATGAATCAAATAAAAAGTCCCCCTTTTTCACAATCAATCCGATCCACTGGCTACGGGCATAATGTTGAAATAATGTAGGATCATCGGTTGTTAAAAATGGTGCAACTTCCTCGCCTGCACGTAATGGGTAACCCACTGGCAATAATACTAAGGAATTCGCTTTAGGTGCTTTTTTTGGGGAAGGATCTCTTTTTGGTAGAATTTTTGATTGTGTTTCCAACTGGATAGATCGTCTCCGGTGATTCAGGCTCAATTTTTTCTCTCAATAATTACTTTCAAATCCTTTTTCTAACGAACTGTGAACAACTTTTTATCTCTAGGTTGAGAAGGATAATCTGCCATTAAAACGGCTTTATTTGAAATGTAAATAAACGAGAATACTCAGATCGTTTGAACAGCACTAATTTCGACTGGGTTCGTGGTCTAGTCTGGTAGGATCTGCGCCTGGGGCGCGCAAGATCGGGGGTTCAAATCCCTCCGAACCCATTCACCCTAAATAGCATAAAAAGAATTTAGGCCATAATTTAATCAGGGGAGGAAATATCCGCTGTTTTCCGCAAAACACCCTCTTGGAATAGTCATCTCGCATAATATGAGAATGATATGACTTCCTTTATCATTTTTGTCGGATAAATTATCAAGATACAGATGGAAGGCACATCACATGGAATCAATTCTAAAAGATGCTTTAAATGGAACAGGGTCGTTTAAAAACCTTGGAGAACCTAAAACTGAACCTGTTTCACTCTACTCTTCTCAAACTCCAAAAATAGATAATGAAATCGCAGATATCCTTACAGAAAGGTTACCTCGGGTACAAGTTGTAGGGGTTGGAGGAGCAGGTAACAATGCAGTTTATCGCTTAATGAGTACAGGAGTAGATGCGGAATGTATCGCGGTAAATACCGATGCTCAACATTTATTGTCTACACGTGCTCATAAAAAGTTGTTAATAGGTAAAGATACCTCTCGTGGATTTGGAGCTGGTAACAATCCTGAAATTGGTGAGACAGCTGCCCGAGAATCGCTTGAAGATATTAAAACTATGATTATTCATGCAAATATGGTTTTTGTCACGTGTGGCCTTGGAGGAGGAACAGGGACGGGTGCAGCCCATGTTATTGCTAAGCAGGCAAGAGAGAAAGGAGCCTTAACAGTATCCATATGTACTCTACCCTTTCAGATGGAAGGAGTAAAACGCTACGAGAATGCTCGAAATGGTTTGAAAAAGCTTTACGAAGCATCAGATACTGTTATCGTTGTACCTAACGAGAAACTCCTACAAATATCCGATGATATTACTATGATGGCTGCCTTCCGAATTGCTGATGAAGTACTCCTACGTTCAGTTAAAGCAATCACAGAGCTTATTACAAAACCCCAATTGATCAATCTTGACTTCGCGGACGTTCGCAAAATTTTGACAGAAGGTGGCATGGCTATGATTGGGCTAGGAGAATCGGATCACCAACATATGAAAGTTGATGAAGCTGTCTTTGAGGCGCTTAGAAATCCCTTGTTGGATGATTTAGACATCAGCAGTGCCAAAAAAGGATTAATTTGTGTCTCAGGAGGGGAAGGATTAGCCCTAAAAGATGCTGAAGAAGCAGTTATGAAAATTGCTGCAGAAATTGACAATTCAGCTGAAATAATTTGGGGAGCAACGATTGATCCTGAATTGGGAAGTAAAATCCGAGTTATCGTAGTTCTGAGTGATGTTCACTCACCCTTAACGGAAACTGATGGATTATATTACTCACCCAGTGATCTAGAGTCGTTATTATCAGATCTTGATTCACCTTTCTCAGTAATCTCGACCCAGAAAACACAAATTGCAGATACAAATAAGGGATTCCCTACAGCTCGTTTCATCGTTGAAGACGAAACAAATACCGAGGATCCTAAAAAGGGAAGAAAAAAGTTCCTAGGATTATTTTAGGTGCTTTTAGTTTCTCCCTTTCTCCTTTTTCTTTTTGGTTTCAAGACCAATTTTTTTGGCGAAAAGATCCATTCCTACCCCTGTTTTAACACTTGTTTGAATTATCTCGAGTTGTGGATACAGGTCGTGAGCTCCTTCAATGACCTCATCTACATCAATCTCCATGGCGGGAGCCAGATCAATTTTATTGAGAATTGCTAATTGACTCATTTTAAAAGTGATGGGGTGTTTTCGAAAAACATAGGGCCCTTCTGTCACACTTGTGACAGTAATTTTACTATCTGCTCCAACATCTGTTGTTGATGGACATATCAGATTCCCCACATTTTCTACAAATATAAAATCAAAAGTGTTAAGATCAACCTCGCTTAAAGCTTTCTCTATTTGAAACGCCATCAAGTGACAACCTCTTCCCGTATTGATCTGAAGGCAAGTACTGCCGAAACGACCAATCCGTTGCGCATCAATATCTGTCGCAAGATCTCCATTAATTACTAGGAATTTTAAAGTAGAAACATATTTTTCAGCAAAATACTCAAGAATAGAAGTCTTTCCCGAGCCTACGCTCCCTTGGATATCTACCATTGGAAGATTATATTGTTGACGTTTTTCCCGAATTCTCTGGGCTATTATATTATTAGCCTCTTGAATTTTCTGATCAATATTAATTCTTAGAATATTGGACATTTATTTTACCTTACGAAAGACACCGTAAAGATTTTTTAAATTTCTTCTGAAGGGCCTATTCAGAAGTTCAATGCATGAATTCTCCCTAGCCCAATCTGTGTATGACACCACGCTATCTGTCGCACGAAAACACAAAGTAAAGCAGATTCGGAAGGTAGTTCTGAAGTTTGGAATATTTGCCCTCATTCAAGAGGACCAATTTCGATTTTGTTTTGATTTAATTAAATCTGATTCAAAAATGACAGCAGAAACAGTTTTGGATATACTTTGGGTTCCTGGAGAGTTAAAGTGTCTTGAATGTGACTTTAAAGGTGAAGTCAGTAGTTTTCCACAGGAGCATCAAGAACTTGCCCCGATTTTTCAATGTCCGTCTTGCAAGAGTTTTTCAACAGAAATTATTTCAGGAACAGAAGCCATCATTGATTCTCTAGTTTTTTAATAATTTTGGTTTTATAAATCTCATGATAGAATGAAGTACCAGCGTTTTGAAGAATTTTCCTTTACTATTGAACTAGGCAATCGATTCTGTTATTTCGTGGATTTAAAACACAATGAAGAGTTGATTGTTTTTGAAGAGGGCTTATTTGGATCTCATTGTTATCCCACATCACTTGAAGGATTTGCCCAATAAACGTTTGTTCCTTAATTGTCGGCTCTCCCTGCATAACAACTGCTGAATTATCTTCAGCATTAACAAAGATGACATTATTACGACGTTGAACGTCAACCACGACCCCATTAAGAGGATGGATTTCTTCTCTGATTTCAAAACCTGTTGGTATCCATTTCACTCTTGTCCGAATTCCTGTACCTATTATTTGCTGGAAAGAGACCAGCTTAACCCCTGTCAGTATAAATCCAACCTTAGCAGCTGTCCCATCTTGTTTTAACCCCTTTCGGCCCGACACATGAAATCCAGCGGTTTGTTTGTCGTTGCCTGTGCTCCATGTGCATAGAATATTTTGCACAATAATTCTCTTCGGGGACACAGGAATTTCCTCACTACAATATTTTATGATACTTTGCTAGAAGGTAAATCAAAATTGGATACCTTATGGTTATATCCAGATCAGGATGAGAAAGCTGTTCTATAGTAGATTGGTTATATGTGGCGTTTTTTATATTCTTAAACTAAGGATCTGTATTGCTTTCCTATATAGGAGCTTCAATCTCAATTTTAATAATAGTTGAAATTAGATAATAAAAAAGATCTCCTTTTAATCATAAAGTCGCAAATTCTCTAAACACCTTAGAGTATTGCGTTTAGAAACAGGAAGAAAGATTGTGGTAAAACTAACGTTTATATCCAATAGATTAGCAAAAAAGCATTCTACAGGGACTTTTCATCCAGAATCACCCCATCGAATTGATGTTATCGAGGAATGGATTCAATCCCAAACACATGAGAACGTGGGCTATGAACTACTCGATCAGTCTGCCTCCAGGGAAGATATCCTTCTTATTCACTCCGCTGACCATTATAACCTCATTGAGAAAACTCAAGGTTATACAGGCCATTTTCACTTTGATGCGGATACGGCTGCGAATAGTTATACATTTAAAGCAGCTACTCAAGCAGTTGCCGTTGGAAAAAAGGCTATTCTGGAAAGTACGGTTAACTCTTCTATCTTTGCTTTAGTCCGACCTCCAGGACATCATGCGACCCGAACCTCACCTGGGGGCTTTTGTATCTTCAATAACATCGCCATTGCAGCAGAATTAGTCTTACATGAGAAAAAATACGATCGAGTTGCAATCATCGATTTTGATCATCATTTTGGGAATGGAACCGCTTATATTCATGAGAAAAATCCAAATATACTATATATTAGTACACACGCCGATCCTAGGATCTCCTATCCAGGTTGTGGATTTGTGGAAGAAATTGGAGAGGCAGAGGGACGTGGGTACAACATTTCAATACCCTTAGGATATCGATCATCAGAAGCTGATATTAAATTTGCTTTTGAGGAACTCATTCTACCTGTTATTCAGCAATTCCAACCTAATTTCCTTGCGATCTCTGCTGGGTTTGATGCGTTTGAGAAGGATCCTATTGGAGTACTAGGGGTCACATCTGAAGGATTTTCTATGATCGGTGCTTATATCCTCAAAATTTCTTCAGAACTCAATATTCCCTTTGCAAATTTCTTGGAAGGGGGATATAACATATATTCACTCCCGAAGCTGATTTCTTCGTATATTTCACCATTTATTCAAGATGATCAAGAACGTAATTACTATGATATTTCTTTACACCCCAATGATCAAACCATTGCCACAGTCAATCGAGCCAAAAATATTCTTAGTGATTACTGGCAACTGTAAGCACGGCGTTATCCTGTATAGTCTTCCCAATCCTTTATGAATGAATAAAAAGCAACGACCTGCTCAAGTCGAGAAACTAGTCCCAATGGAGGGCATAACGTAAAAGTCCAATAATTCCTCCAAATGTCTTGATTTGATTAGCGTTCTCACTTTGGGAGGAAATAAGCAAAATTCTGCCACCTTTCTTCTCAACCTCACGAAGGGTCTTTTGGATCTCGTCAGCATTTGAACCCCCACCTCCTCTCAACAGTGAATCGAGTAATATTAAGGTTTCTATCGCGCCTGAATTAGAAATCTTCTTGATTTCGGTAATTCCGTAAGTTAGATTACTGGCTCCCTGATTTAGCCTCTTAAAGAATTCATCAATTAAGCGGTTTTCTTCAAAAACACGAAAGTCTGCTGCAAATTTGTCTACTGCTTCCATTTGGAGAAGCTCAGACAACCCAACACGATTTCCACCACTAAGTGAACCTGTTATTATAATTTGGGGGGAGTATTTTGGAAATTTCTCTTTTAGAAATGTGGCAAACCGTTCTTTGATGAAACCTGGCCCACCTAATATGATATTTTTGGTTTCAGGAAATATCTGTCTTTTGATAATCATTGCAATCTGATCAAAGAAGGATTGAGTCTGTTTTGAACGGACTTTCTGTTTCGTTTGTTTTCGAGGGATACGTGATTTTTCATGTGCTATTAGAGCTAGTTGATAGTTATCAAGAATTCCTATACAAACCTCATCTTTGTCAATGGCGATTAAACATATTTTTGGTTTCTTACTTGCTTCTTCGGCTTCGTTAAGTAATTGTAGATAATATTTTGACCATTCAGGTTTGATAAGCGTAATCGCGGTTGTCAATTCAATGTTGAGAGTGTGATAGGAGCCCATGGACACATGCTGTTCTGGACCTTGGAAAATTTTCCCTTTTACTCGTAACCGATTACTGACAGAACTGTCTTGGAAAGCAAAATCTTCTACAACAATTCCAATTACCATGGTAATCCTTTGGCTTTCATCTCCTGACCTTCCTTCACTACCTGTTCGTCTAACTCTACGACTTGTCTTAGAAATGATCTGGTCTCCTATATTTATGATGTTTGAGAGAACATAAAGATCTGTTGGATTTTCAGCTCTCGCAACTACCATATTACTCTTCATATCTACTTTTAAAATCCGCATAAAGACTTCCTTGCTAGATTTAATGATTGGATTCATCTATTAATACAATTTTAATTGTGAAGTTATCTTTTCAACATCTACCCGTGCGTGAGGCCCAATTCCAAGAGCAGTCGAAGTATTAGGGGGGAGTTGGGTTCTTCCAGCGTCATCAATTTTTACAAGGACAACCCCTGTCGCCCTCAACTTGGTTTCAAGGTCGTGTAATTCAGCTTCAGAATTCACTGCTAAGACAACTTTCTTCTGACCTGTCTTCCACCATGCTGTAAATTCCTGCAATTTTTCTCGCTGAGATTTTATGGCGGCCGCAACGGATGCATGAGAAGCTTGTGCAGCAGCTTTGCCGCAAGACATTTTCAAATCTTTACGAAGAATTATTATCTGTTTCAACTCGATCAAACTAATCCACATTCTTAAAATAATGACATCAGGAATTGGCTTGAAACCCTAATCA
>CP070760.1:1337276-1339633 GCA_020348965.1 Candidatus Heimdallarchaeota archaeon
AAGGAATTCGGACACCATGGGAGCCATCGTGGCGGTTCCATAATCATAGCTTTGCATACCAAACAGGACTAAATCGTAGGTTCCAATTTTCTTTATCGCAGCAGCCAAGATTTTAGCTACGGCAAAAAAATTCGTGACACGCGCCTCGGAATTCTCAATTCGAATAGCTTCGTGACACCCCATCGCGATGGCTTCTTTCACCACCTTGTCCGCCATATCAGAACCTAGACACACAGCTGTGACTTTACCTTCACCTTTCTCTTCCACAACCTTTAGAGCCGCCTCAATGGCGTGCTTATCATAATTGTTGGTCATTACATCGGCTTTATCATCCCGATCACCTGGAAAAGTGTCTTCAGGGGATAGGGGTGCATTTCGATCTATGGTTGCTTTAACAAATACTATAATGTTCATTTCAGCTTTACATCCTTAGTATCCATATTTTATTGAGCTCAAATTAATGAAACATAAGCAAAAAATGTATATGGTATCTCCTACATCACTAGATTGGATAGAGAAACTAAGGAGATTTTGAGAAGATTTAGTTTTTAATCGCTTTTCATACTTTAATTTAATACATTTTAAGCAGAGTACAGGTAATATTGATCAGATACACAAAACTTTATCTTACACTTAACTGTTTTATTTCCAAAAGAGACTCTTTTAATTCTAAGAATTAAAGCTACATCAATAAATGTCGATAGGTGTTATGTAGGATTTGATCTTAAGATTCAGAGATAGAATTAAACTTAAAATCTGAATTCGAGGCGAAAAGATCAATGATTTCAACATTGAATCTTATTATCTAAACAATCAATTTGTAATAACTCATTAAAGGAAATGGAAAACATCTTTCAAAACAAACATATTCTTAATGAAGGAGTCGTTTAATATGTCTTACAAATTGGATAGCAACGCAAAATACTATAAAGAACATGATTGGGTCAGAGTTGAAGACGATGGCTCGTGTTTAATTGGAATAACTGATTACGCTCAGAAGGCGCTTAAAGATATCGTTTTTGTTGAACTTCCAGAAGTTGGTGATACTGTTAGCTATGGAGAAGTTTATGGCTCAGTTGAAAGTGTAAAAGCAGTTTCAGACATTTATAGTCCGATTTCTGGTGAGATTATCGAGGTTAATGAGGACCTAGAAGACTCACCTGAGACTCTCAATGAGGATCCATATGGTGCTTGGTTACTTCGGATTAAACCCTCCAATCTCGAGGAGGAATTATCCAAGCTCATGACCCCAGAGGAATATGAGGAGCTTTGTGCTCAAGAAGGATGACCTCCTTCTTTTCCATTCTCTTTTCTAGTAATCAAATTATTGCCGTAGATTTTTTAGTTCAAACTACTGGAGATTTCTGTTCACATTCCAGCTAGTTAAGCATAAGAACTGGACTTTATTTCCTTGAAACAAGTGAGAAGTCAGTGTACTGTCAGATAATAGTTACTGGTGTGGTTCAAGGGATAGGTTTTCGACCATTCGTTTATAATCTCGCAGTAAAATATAATTTAAAGGGATTTGTTTTGAATCGAGGGGACGCAGGTGTTGAAATTCAAATAAAAGGCGAAGAGAGGAAGATAAAAGCATTTATTCAAGCACTTGAAGACAATAAGCCCAGTCTAGCAAGATATGACTCGTTTGAAATAGATTATAATCCTCAAAATTTAAGGCAAGATCAGTATAATACGTTTAGTATCGCCCCTAGCTCGCTCTCACGGGGTTCCGAGGGTTCTTATATCCCCCCCGATCTACCAATTTGTGAAAAATGTCTCTCTGAAATGAGATCAGATCCACGTCGACTGAACTACCCCTTCACTTCATGTGTTGATTGTGGCCCACGTTACACGGTCATTACCTCTCTCCCATATGACAGACCTAGAACTGTAATGAATGAGTTCCCTTTGTGTTCGGAGTGCCAAACAGAGTACACAAATCCAGTTGATCGACGCTTCCATGCCCAAACAACTTGTTGTTGGAACTGTGGACCACGCTATTATCTTGTAGATAAAAACGGTAATATAATTCTGGATAAAGAGGATTTTAGCAAGAACTGGCTTGAAGTGGTACGAATACTTGACGAGGGAAGCATCATTGCAATTAAAGGAATCGGAGGTACACATCTTGCTGGTTGCACTACAAATGATGATCTTATTCTAAAAATGCGGGAGTGGAAAGGGGCACGAGGAGATAAACCTTTCGCTGTGATGTCACCAGATCTGCAACGAGTAGATGAATTCGCTAATTATTCCTCCACCGAGGCAAATCTTCTTCAGTCTTTAATGCGACCTATTGTACTGCTAGAAAAGAAGGACACATTCTCCCTATCCTCGTTTATTTCCCCTGGTTTACA
>CP070760.1:1339733-1342401 GCA_020348965.1 Candidatus Heimdallarchaeota archaeon
AGAGCTTCCGTTTATACACCCTTCTAAAGACCATAAAGCTAAGGTTGTAGCATTAGTAAAAAGTATTGTAACATCTCTGATGAGTGATCAGAACTATAATTATCTCAAAGAAGCAGAACGAATTGATGATATAGTATTCGACTTGTATAGCATATCCGATCGTGTAAAAATAAAAATTCAGAATTTTTGTGAAAATATAATGGACTTTGTATAATACAAAGCCCGAATTATACTCGAATTTCAAATTTTGAAGACTTCGTCACCTGGTCGTACACGTTCGGGGACCTTGAGACCAATCTTCTGGCCAGCTGATGCTGATTCAATATCAGCTCTATCGATCTGCATACTGACAACAGTCATCTCAAAATCAGTCGTACTTCCTTTTATAGCTATTTTATCCCCTATTGTCAAAGTCCCCGACGTTATATCTACAACTGCGACACTGATTTTCGAATAAAAGTTCTCAATGTTCCCAATCTTATCTGCCATGATAATAACTCCGTTTTTTTCAGTCGTTCTGATTAAGAACGATAGGATATTCATAAAGCTTTTGGTGTGTCTTAGGATAAAATCACTATCATTAAATCAAATATTTAAACTTATTATGATTTATTTCATAATATTAGTCAAGTATGTCGGAAAATGTGTTGTGTGATGTTTGGGGCCCTTCTCATCCACAGTTTATTTACAACTAATGCAGAAATGCAAGAGTTTGCAGAATATCTTGAGAGTCAACATGGATTTCGAGTAAGTACCCCTCTTCTTCCTGGCCATGGTACATTTCCTGAAGATCTCAAAAATTATCGGTACACTGATTGGATAGAAGCTGCTGATGAAGCACTGAGAGCACTAAATGCCCAAACACAAGTTTCTTTTGTTGTAGGCCAAGTTACTAGTGCTCCCATAGTATTATCACTTGCTACTTTTCACCCTGAAGTGTTAGGTATCGCCACACTCTCGGGTTTTATATCATTAAGTATGAAGCAGCGAATCGTAAAACATGCGCTCAAACTTAGACCAAAAATGATTCCTTGGGCTTCTGAGGGTACTGAAATAAGACATTATACCCCAAAAGTTTGGAAGAGGGCTCGAGCATACGATAAGATACCTAAAGAGGCAATCTACGAGTTAATTGAGTTAATAAACTCCACCCGATCAATTTTAAAGAATGTTGATCAACCAATTTATGTGATCCAAAGCACTATTTCAAAAAATGTTGACCCAAAAAATGCACAACTCATATTTAATGGTGTTTCGTCTACCAAAAAGAAACTCCTTTCAATAAAAAGGGGTGGCAGTTTAATGTCGGTAGATGAGGGACGCCACATAGTCTTTCGAGAAGTAGCAAACTTCTTTTGGAGTTGTATTGATCTTTATCAGATGTAATGATCTTAATGAATTGTTAGAACAAATTCACTTAGTAATTTCGCTCCTTAATTTTTCGAGTTTTTGTAATATCCGTACAATTGCCTCAAGATTTAATGCTTTTAACATAGATGTGACATACTCTAATGTTTCTCGGATAACAAACTGTTTGAGATTGAGTTCTAAATCCTCCAGAACTCGAGAATGAATTGATAAAAACGCAGGTAGAAATTTTGGATCCTGATTAAGAAACGAAAATGAGGAATCGGTTGCCAAGAAGTACTCATTGCCGAAAATAAAGTCTAATTTTCTCAATTCATGTGTTCCAAAGACCAAGCGTCGTGCTGAACCTCCAAATAAAGTTGAAATATACCCGATGATAACTGACAAATATCCTGCTAATACTACGTCCTTTTCGACTGCTTCACCAGTTTTCCAAGAAAAAGGTAACTCACCTCCATCAATATGAGAAACTAGAACCAATCCTGTTGGGCCAATCTGGTCGGTAAGTGTTTCATGCCTGCGAATATAATAATGAAGTAGAAGTAATTCATTAAATGAAAGCATTGAGAAATTTGAGCTCCCCTTACTAACTATTATTGAAATTTTATCTCCTAATTTTGGATTTATCTCAAGTATAATCTCTTGAAAACTTTTCTCAATAAGGATGTATTCTTCTTCATTCTGAGTATTAGTAACACTATCAGCAAATAAAATAGCTGCTTGACCTACTAATACAGACGCAATGTGTTCCTCCATAGTTTGTGGTAATCCTTCAGTAGCAGCTATGAGCTTCAATGTAACTGCGGGGTCCGAACAGATGAAAAAGAATTGGTTTTGGAGAGAGACAATAAATACTTCAGAAGCTTTAAATCCAGAATGTTCAAATTCAATAGAGGCTACGGAAGTTTCCCCAAAAATTTCTTGAGCTATATTACCTAAACCTCTTAGAAAATTGACTGTGAACTGTAAAAACTCTGAATCAGGTTTCCCAAAGGCCCACTCGACCTCAGACTGTGGATTGACAAATATTGCCCAATTCTCTTCAACTCGCATTGAATATCTACTCAGATCTTCATTTGATGTATTTTCGCAAGATGAAAAAGTCTGTTGTTTTATTAATATGTTGGCTATTTTTTCTAAAAGGGAATAGAGTTATAATCGGCCAAAAATTCTGTCAAGAATGCTTTTTTTTCTAACTTTTACTTTACGCTGTCTTTCTTGTGGTGATGAAAGTACATATGTGTCTAATAGGGTGTCAAAATCCATTCCCTCTAATTCTCTAGTTTTCTCAGCAACAATT
>CP070760.1:1342501-1346526 GCA_020348965.1 Candidatus Heimdallarchaeota archaeon
GTGCTTGTTCTTCAGTTATACATAATGGAGGTTGGATTCGTAAAACATTCGTGTAAAAACCACCAAGTCCGAGTAAGACCCCTGCATGCATCATCCGATTCACTATTTCTTTAGCCTCATCTTGAGCAGGGACTTTAGATTTTTGATCTTTCACAAGTTCTATTCCTATCATAAGACCCTTGCCTCTAACATCTCCAATTATAGGCCTCTTTTTTTGTAAGTCAATTAAACCTTCCATGAAGAACTTTCCAATCTTGTCAGCATTGTCTATGAATCCCTGATCTTGAATCATGGCAATATTCTCTAAAGCAACAGCACAACAAACTGGATTTCCCCCAAAAGTCGAGAAAAAGTCACCAGAGCGAACACAATTTGCAATCTCACCTGTAACTGTAGCTGCACCAATCGGCATTCCTCCACCCATTCCTTTGGCCATTGTTATTACATCTGGGGTGAGGTGCCAATGCTCACACGCAAGCATTTTTCCTGTTCTACCAAACCCAGATTGAACTTCATCAGCAATGAATGGGATTTCACGTTCCTTTAAGATCTTCTGAAGTGTGTTAAAGTATTCATTTGGGGGAACAATAATACCTCCCTCTCCTAACACTGGTTCAACTATCATTGCAGCGACGTCACCTGTCGTGTGACAATCAATTATTTCTTCGACACGGGAGGCGGCTTCAATTCCACATTCTTCTTCAGATAGCTGAGATCTGTAACAATAAGGAACTGGGGCATGAACGACACCAGGCGCGTTCGCGTATGTTCCGAAACCTTTCTTGTATTTTGCTTGACCAGTTAAACTTAATGAATGCCCCAATCTGCCATGGAATGCACATTCCAAAGCGATCATAGCTGCTCCAGTCTTACCCCGTGATACTGCATATTTCTTAACAAGCTTAACTGCATTTTCAACAGCTTCTGTCCCGCTGTTGCATAAGTAAGTATGCTTAAGATCATATGGAGTTATTTCTGCTAATTTCTGAGCCAAGAGGGTCTGGGGAATATTAAAAAAACGACCAGAAGTATGGATAAGCTTTGACATCTGCTCAGTTGCGGCACGTACTAAACGCTCTGGAGCATGACCAGCATTTGTGACGGCAATCCCTGCAAAACAATCAATGAATTCCTTCCCCTCATTATTTTTAAGAATAGTGCCCTTTCCTTCTACTAAAACTACAGGAACACGCGTATAACCCTGTATATAGTATTCTAGATCCTTTTTCATTATTTCTTCAGAATCCATTTACAGCTACACTCCAAACAAATATTTAAAGTCGTTTGATAACTTTGAATATAAATCTTTGTAACATCCAAAAAAACAGATTGTCATAATGAGAGAATTTCTAGTTATCTCATTGATTATTTAATATATTTGCATATTTGACGAAAAACTTAAAATGTTCTTACCCCAGAGAGAAGTTCGTTTGACAAATTGCCAAAAATATAGACATTTGTCAAAATTCTTTTAATGAAGCAAATTAGCCTAAAATAGGAAATATAAATCCCTTAAAAGGAGTAAATGTAAATGAAACTAAAAAAATTACTCTATATTGTATGTGTATCCATGGTACTACTCTTATCAGTGAATACATCAGCTGTGCCAGCAGCCATTCCAAAAGGAGGAACATTGACTACCGCATTATATGCAGATCCAGGAGTACTTAATCCATTAGCTTGGGCTACGATTTACGATTTACCCGTAATAAATCGTATCTATGATCCTCTAGCCAAAACTGATCTTGATCAGAATATTTATCCTGGTAGTGGGCTGGCAACAGGATGGACTCACAGTGACGATAATACCATATGGACCTTCAATATCTATGATAATGCCACATGGCATGATGGTGAACCAGTAACCATTGATGATGTCCTTTATTCTCATGATGTACTCTGGAGCGATCCTGATATGCCAAGATGGGACTGGCTCTATGAATACACAACAGACATAAGTGTGGTAAATACTACGGCAATTCAATTCACATTTTCTTATGGCCCCAAAGAAATCGATGTATTGACCAGTATCGCATTAGGGTGGATTATGCCCAAACACATTTGGGAAGACGTTACCGATCCTGCTACCTTTGCTAACAATAATCCTATTGGTTGCGGGATATGGAAATTCGAAGAATGGGCGGCCGGTGATTTCATTAGGTTTTCGAGACATGAAGATTATCATTTAGGAGCTCCCTATCTAGAAGAACACATCATGAAAATAACTGGTGGTACTATTGAGTCATCATTCTATCAACTTCAGACCGGTGCTCTAGATGTATTAAGCGGACAAATTCCTCCTGAGCTCGAAGCACTAGCAAGGGTCGATCCAAATCTTCAAATTTGGGAAGGTCTAGATGACTGGGTCGATTATATCGGCATGAATCAACGTCGATACCCGAACAACATAGTGAAGTTCAGACAAGCAGTTTCACATGCTATTAACAGGACTAAAATAGTCGAAAATGCTTATTGGGGCCGTGGTATTGAAGCAGATGCAGGTATGAGTCTCCCCTATGGCCCGTACTATGAACCCAATATTCGGCAATACGAGTACGACGTAGCAAAAGCTAACGCGATGCTAGATGCTCTTGGTTGGACTGGAGGTACTTGGGATGGCACTGAAGGAGTCCGTGAAACAGACAATGGGACAAAATTAAGTTTTGAGTTTATGTATGTGTCAGATGTCGAACACCATATAAATACCGCATTCTTGATGCAGGAGTTTATGGAAGCTATTGGTGTAGAATTGATATTAGATCCCCAGATTTTTGATGTTGAATGGCATTTGATCGGTGGTGATGGTGGCGGTAAATACGATTATGACTGGTATTATGTTGGCTGGGTCGTCTTTTGGTCTGACCACCATCCCTCCTGGATGGGTTGGATGTTTGATGAAGATCAGTGGTGGGGTTCTGATGATGTGAACATTCCTGGATGGTCAGGAATAAATCGATCCTTAGTAACAAATTTGACTCATCAGGTTGCCGTAACATTAGGCGAAGCAGAGACCAAAGAGCTTCTGAGTCAAGCACAAAAGATTGTTGCAGAGAGTTTACCATACACACCTATCATGTGGCGAGGCCAAATAGAAATCTATCGAAACGATACACTTGCAGGCTGGAAAACTATGGAAACTACGTTTGGATCCCCAAATAACTATCGATCATGGCTTGCCCTGCACTTGATAGAGGCACCTGCCGATGGAACCTCAGGGTTTGAAATATTGATAACAATCACTGCTTTAACAGCCATCCTTGGTGTTATATCAAGAAAACGTCGAATAAAAACATAATTAGGCATTTTTTTGCCCCACGATAGAAGTGAGATGAAGGTTTTGTTCATAAACCTGCATTTCACTCTTATTTTTTCTTATTTTGATTTAATGGTAATAATATTCTTATGTGATGGTAATTGGTTGTCTGATTTGAGATAATTATGATAGCAAAATCTAATAGATTTGTAGTTAAAATATCATAAATATCCATCTAACTGATGAAAAGGGTAATATTTGTTTTTGAAACTGAATTTGACTTGATGTGGTTAAATAATGGGTACGTTAACATATATTGGAAAGAGATTTCTTTTTGCTGCATTTGCCTTATTTGTCGCACTCACATTTGTTTTTATTCTTTATCGTGCGATTGCAGGGGATCCAGTAAGTTTATATGCGCCAATAGGACGGAAGGGGATAACCGAAGAGCAACGACAAGCCATAATAGAAAGTTTTGGATTAGATAAATCCGTCCCAGAACAATATATCCTATATTTGCAAAATTTATTGAAAGGAGACTTCGGCCACTCGCTCAAATATCGCCGGCCAGTTTTTGACGTAATTTCAGAAAGACTTCCATGGACAGTATTTCTTATTGGTACCTCTACAATAATATCAACAACCATAGGAGTCCTTATCGGGGCTTATAGTGGATGGAGACGTGCCTCAAAGCTTGATACTGTGTTTGTAGCTTCATCATTAGTTATCAATGCTATTCCGCTCTTTTTTGTGGGAATGGTCTTCATCGCTC
>CP070760.1:1346626-1361037 GCA_020348965.1 Candidatus Heimdallarchaeota archaeon
CGTATCTCATGTTTATCAATTATGGTACAATACGAGATAATGAAATCGTCGCTCTCGGACACATATTATTATTTATACAAGCAGTAGCCATTTTGCCATTATTGATTGGTATGAAAATTTCCAAAGGGACTCTTATTTCTATTGCTATAACATTCTTTAACGATTTAACTGATTTTTTCGGAATTTTGGGAATAACTAAACCGACACTGGTCCAACTGCCAACTATTCAACCACTGTTTCCCTCCTTTGTTATTGTAATAGTTGGGTTGGATATTATTCTCATTCTCATAGGTTTGGGATTCGCAAGAATTATGGATCAAAATAACTTCGCCGTAATTTCAGAATAAATTATCATGATGAGGTTGTACAATCTTGTTATCAATGAAAAAAATTGCATTATGGGCTGATAAGCTACGAGATATCACAGCAATGGGTCTCAAGTATTCGAATAATGTGTATGATCAAGAGAGATATCAAAAGATCCAAGATATTGCATTAGCTATGTTTGCAACTGCTGCAGATAAATCACTAACAGATTTGGAACCTTTAAAAACAGATTTTTTCTCTCGTCCTGGACCCCTTGTTGGTGGAGATGCAGCCGTTATTAATGATTCGGGTCAAATTTTACTCATTCAACGGGTTGATAACTCGATGTGGGCAATGCCAGGCGGTTTATTAGAAGTAGGAGAAACTCCTGCAGAAGGAGTTTTAAGAGAAGTAGTTGAAGAAACAGGGGTACAATGTCAAGTTATTGCCCTAATTGGTGCATTTGATTCCAGGTTTTGTGGTACAACATATCCACACCACTTGTACCAGTTAATGTTTCTATGCAAACCTCTAAATAATGAAAAGCTTACTACTCCTTCCCATAAGCATGAATCATTGAATATAGAATGGTTTAAAGAACATTCATTACCAGTTAATATTGATCCAGGACATATTTCACGTATTCCAGAAGCATTTCGTGTTTGGAAGGGAGATACCCGTGCTTTTTTTGATGTCCAAGACATAGACATTACTAGTTTAAGAAACTTGGAACAAAACGTTCATACAAAATAAATATCCAGCGAGTTAATTTAAATAGAAAAAAGGAAAAATAGTCAGTGTTTTAAGGTTCTAATCAAATTCTGGTGTTATTATATCATGACATTGCAGCAAAATAACCTTCAGGAATTGATAGAAAGCATTTTACAAGTAATAACCACTTTTTTCCAAGAAATATCGAATCCAATCAAATTTATTGACACCTATTTCATTTCAGAGGAAGGCTATAATTTCTACAACACTGTTGTTTACACGACCATAGGAATTCTTGCCATTTATTTGATTGGGAAAATAATTGCTCGAATAAATCAAAAAGGAATCGAACGATGGGGAGAGGAGCGCTTCATTCCAATCCAAATGGATTCAGAATTTTTTATCTCTATACTACCCTACATCTTTATTGGTTCCACTCTCCGTGCTTTACAAGACATCGCTGATCAAAATAAAATCATTTCTCCCTATGAGATTTTTGGGCTTCGTCTTTTTGTTACACCTTATGTTTATGTCATCACAATTCTACTAACCATTACTGCTGGACTTATATCAATCATTATTTCACAAGAATACCTGAAAGACGTTCAACGATTTTCAAATTGGAGAAAGGCTTTTCTAACTCTTGGAATCATAATTGAAATCATCCTTTTCCTCCCAATTATCTTTTTATTGACAGATCCTTATTATATTAGAGGGGGAGCAATCATATTAGTCCTATCAAGCATCTTTGGGATTTTATTTCATTTCACGGCACTATACATTTCTCAACGGTATTTTCCAGAAGCTATTGTACAGAGAGAAGAAGAATTAGCCATGATAACTCAAATGTTTGATGCTTTCAATACCGTCATCGCTATAGAATTCTTTAATTATCAGGAAAAGCATTATTTACCAGCAATATTGTTTAATACTCCATGGGGAGCCTGGCCTTTCTTAATTGTAAAATTTGGAGTGGTTGTGCTGTTTATTTATGCTGTTAGAGGATTGGAGACAAAGGAAACACAAAAATGGCTCCTGTGGGTCGTTTTCCTACTAGGCCTTGCGACGGGAACAAGAGACTTTCTTCGATTAGTGACTAATACTTGAAGATTAGTCTTTTTTCAGCCCTCTCTTACCTGATATAGATCGATTCAGAGTTGAAATCAGTGCATTTTAACTGACTAGGGTCGTTTAACATGACCAGGTTGGGGTTCAAAAAGTATCCCCCTCCGAGTCATTTCGTCAATGGCTTTCACAACTTGATTCTTGTTGAGGCCTTCTTCTACTGCTCGGTCAATTATGTCTTTTATTGCTACAGGTTCATCATCCTCAGACTCCTCTAACATCCGATCAATTAATGCGTCAATCTGATCCAATCGGCGTCTCGATTTGGCACTCATTCCAGAGGCGTACTTGTCAATGTCTAACATCCCTGTTTCGGTATCCTTAGCTAGTTTTTCCAACGTAGCGTTCATCAGATTAACAGCCCCAGAGGCATCATCATAGGTGACAACATCACTTAAGCGCATCTTGGCACGTGCCTCCGAGATCCGAACTAGGGATTCTAACTGGCGAGGAGTAATCGCAATCGGATCGAGACGTCCCTCTTCCACCTTGCCACTTGTCCGGCGAAGTTCTTTGTAATAGTCTAAAAGCCGCTGTTCAGCTTCATCCGAGAGCCGTGGATGAATCTCTCGGCGAGCGTACGCAATATACTTGCGGAGTAAATCCTGTTCGATTGGGGGACTCGCGGAGAGGGTCTGTGATTTGTGAAGGCGGAGAATATGAGAAGCTAAATCATGGTCTTCTTTCAAATCAGGTTTGTCTTCTAGCACAAAAATCAGGTCAAACCGAGATAAAATAGTAGGGGGAAGATTTAAATTATCGGCAGTAGCTTTGAAGGGATTCCACCGACCTCTACGAGGATTGGCCGCTGCTAGAATTGAGGTTCTGGCATTGAGAGTTGCTACAATCCCCGCCTTGGCTATAGATATCGTGTTATGAAAAATAATACCATTATTGATGAACGTCTTTGATGGATTGACTGTAATATCATAAACCCAATTAGTGTAATATTTCCCCGAGTTTTCAATTTTCTTGATGTTGCTAACCCGTAACCAGTAAAATTGCTTTAATTTCTCAATATACAATAATGCTTTTTGAACATCTTGAATTTCTTCTGCAAAAGCCTTCTTTGCTTCTAATAATACCTGATTTCTTCTTTCAAGAACATAACCCCCTCTCTCAAGATAATCAATTGAGCTACGTGTATTTCCAGTTAATTGTGCAATTCTTTGTTGAGAATACTTTGTAACATCTCTAAATTCTCTTATTTGTGTAATTTTAGGTAGTTTTCGCTTCAATTTTAGAATTCTTAAGTTTAATAGATCTAAGTAGCGATCAATAACTGGAATAGTGATTCCACAGTTTTCTTTGAATGCCTGCTGGAAGTATCCGTTATATGGAACCCCCAATTTCCTCATACAGCGTTTAATAATTCGACCAACACCAGGGGGTAAAACATCGTGTCCCCGGACCTTAAGACTCCGTTTTAAAAGAGAGTCCAATTTTGGATTCTGAACATCTGATATAACCAAATCATAAAAAGACTGTAAATTGTCCCCCCGAATATATACTTTATATCGTGTCCTTTTCTCCCTATTTATGAGTGTAAAATATTCACTTGAATTGATTCTTGTATGAATTCCAATGCTTAAGAGAAGATCTTGATAATCTTGAGCTAATTTTTCTGAAGAGGTCGAAAAAGCAACAGCTTCACTTTCAATTGCTCCATCACCAAGAAATGCAGCATTTAGAAAAGCAATTTTTTTGTCTTCACTGGAAGTAAAGATTTTTCGGGGGATCCGCTTCTCCAAACTCTTCTCCATTAATTCAGGGAAATTAATATGCAAATAGTTAAATATTGACTTAGATATAAGTCGTAAAACGCGTCCCCGTTTGACATTGTCAATGGGTTCAACGTCGAAAGTTTCTAGAACACATTGTTTCATATCTAAAATTATTTTTGAATCGGTATTACTTAGTCCAACCTCTAGGGCTGATCCTTTATAGGAATATCCTTCTGCTGCATAATATCCTAAGAATCGTGCAAGAGAAACCTCCATTTTTGAGGGTAATCTTACTATTTTTCGACCTTTGTCTATTGATGTATTTAACGTCTCATCAATGCGAAAATCAATCAACCTAACCGCAGGTATGAATGCCCCTTCTTTCAACTCCTCAGCAGGAACCTCATCAATGTTTTCACTTGAAAAATTGAAAACAGGATGTTCTGAAGTAACCAATACCTCCCTACCGTTCGAATATTGAATTTTTACAAAATTTGACGGTGCAATGTGACGACTTGCATGACTTGGTTTTATAGAGTAAAAATTATCAAAATCTGTTGTGAATATATCAGCTGAATGGATATTCTGAAATGGTAAAATCTCGCAGTTAACGCCCGCAATCACTTTATCCTTGTTACGATCAAATAAGTCATCGAGATATTGCCCAATTTGATATTTATTACCATTAAAGAACGTCATTTCAAAGGATGGATGATAAGAATGCTGTTCCATCGCTTCATGGATGGCCGTACGATCATCAGGGCGCATTTTATCGAATTCGTCTACCATTGCTATCCCTTGATCTGCCAGTACAAGGGCTCCCGCTTCCAAGGTAATTTCTCCAGTATCTTGATTCCTAATCACAGCGGCAGTTAGACCGGCCGCTGTACTCCCCTTACCTGTCGTGTATAATGCTCGAGGGGCCAATTGTGTCACAAATTTGAGAATCTGTGACTTACCTGTTCCAGGGTCGCCTACGATGAGAATATTGGATTCTCCTCGTAATTTCATGCCATCTGGTGTTTCTTTAGGTGTCCCCCCAAACAACAACGCGGAAATTGCTTCTTTTACGAGATCGTGACCATATATGGAGGGAGCCAGTGAGTCTCGAATTTTTTCGATGATATAGGGGGATTTCGAGAGATCAATGATTTGGAGTTCATCTTTGTCTGAGATCTCAATGTCTACGAACTCCTCTGTTTCTTTTGCAATTGCAACTCCATGGAAAAATTTACTATAAGTAGCTAACTGTCCTCGTTTCAGCATACGAGAGGCACGAGCTTTCAGAATGCCAACCACTTCTACCCGATCCCCAGGGCGAGCCTGATCCACCAGATCATCAAGGACGTGGATGGTTGTACTTTGAGGTAATTGTCCTGGGGGAAGTTCCTCTGGTTTCTCCTGAAGGGTGATTTTCTGCCAGTCAATGAAGATACTTCTATCCAGTTGAAGTTGTAAGGACCCTTTTCGCTGGCAGTGTTCATTCCGACACTGATACGGAGGGGCATAGATTCCTTCGGGAAAATCCACAATTTGATTCGCTTCCCCACATGCCGCACATCTGAAATAGCCTCGAATTAGTAGAGGTTTTGCGTCAGTGACCCCAATGACAATCCCCTCAAAACATGTAAGAATACCTAAATGTTCTGTTTTCAACGAACGTAAATGAAGTTTGTCTGTCAGATCTGTAATTCGGATGTGAACCTGTTTCAGTCGTTCTAAGTACCCTGGAATGAGTTGAGCCATCAGTGTACGAAGTACCTGTTCCCCAATAGCGATACTTTCTTCCGGATTTAACAGAATTTCCTCTGCTAATTTCGGGTCCTGGTGAAGCAAATCATCATACGAAAGGCGTAAGCTACGGGCTCCTGTGGGTTCCATCTCTCGTATTTTCTCTCGATAACGTATTCTCCCCTCTTCGTCCGTGAATTCATTGATAAAAGAGTCAAACCTTCCCTGTAAATCAAATGTAAGACCCATGGTTAATTACCTCTGTGACAAAAATGGTTGATCAGGAGTTAACCTCTTTTCCCAGTACTTAATTTTCTTATTTTTGAATGAATTCAGCTTTCCAACTTTGAATCCAAGAAACTATCTTATTAAATAATATTTCCTCTGATGGTGTCAAATTTCTCTTACGAGTGGATATATCTTTGCTATCAGTCATTCTGAGGATTTTTGAGATTCTTTCAAGTGTTAATTGATTGAACTTTGATATTTGCCTTTTCTGTTCCAAATTTTCGAATTTTGACTCTTGGTCCTCAGGAGTTAATAGGAGCTCTTTTGCTAGGATATGTGTAAATGGTGGAAGTGGTTGTAATTTTCCATCTCGAAGTTCATTACGTACCGCTGCAGTTAATTCCTGCAAACTAGTTGGAAAATCGGGGTCAAAGTCTTCAATCACAGAATTCCTTCTAAGAATTTCAGCAATATAATATGGTATCTCGAGACGACTTCCTTGTGAAGTTGGGGGGATCGTTACTTCCTCGAATGAGAATCCAGAAAAATCTGTTAGGAATTTTACCTGAATTTTCCTTTCAGTTAATTCAAATCGAATCCTTTCTAGTTCTATAGCTATTTCCAGCTGGTCAAGCGGCTTATCCGTGGTTTCAGTGGTTTTAGGCAAAAGTATCCCTTCTTACTTTCAGTTATATCAATTAATTACATCTGATTGAGTTTCTTTTTTCTTTTTGAAAACAAAGGCTTAATTCATTCTTATTCGAGAATAATGGAAGCCTTCATCACTGGATTACCCATGGGAACCTTTAGAGCGCAAAATTTGTCGTGTGCTTGGAATTCATTACAATATTAACCACTCATTTCTCTATTAAAAGACCTTTCTTCCGTTTATAAAAAGAAAAACTGATCCTGTATCCAAGGATTTTAAATATAAGGGGTCTAATTTTGTACCAACGTATTCTCATGTTTCGAGATGAAAAAATATAAGATATAAGTTATATAAGTGCATTTGAGGATTTACAAAAATTCTGATTCAAGATTTCTGGAACCTACGGGAAAGGAATACCTCAATACGTTCGATTAGGACGGCTGCAGGGACATCGTGAATTGTTAATCGCGCCCGTACGCCTTTTCTCCCTTTGACTCCTTTGGTTACTTTTCCAAGGATTCCAATGGTTTCTAAGGTTGTTAGATAATTTCGAAAAGCTGCTTCCCCATTAGGACGTAATCCCCACTCCTCACAAATAATTCTATAGTTCTTGAATGAGTGCTCTATAGTTGTAGCTGTAATTCCCTTGTGATGCAATCTCCGAGCAATACTAAGTGCTGCAAACAGTTCATGAGTTTTTAGTTCTTCAAAGATGTCAGCTCGCATTTCAGGAAAGACGTCGTTCTTGGCTCTTCGAATAAGCTCTGGAGTGAGTTCATCTAGACGTTGTTGATCTGCAGCTCGTCCTGCACGATAAAGAGTCTCGATTCCGTGACGTAAATTTCGTGTTTGATCAGATATTTCCGCTACCATATCAAGAATCTCTTCAGAGATAGCCGTTGTCTTGAAAGCAAGATTAGCTCGGTAGGTTAGTATCTCACGAGTTTCTTCCAATAAATAGGGGTCAAACTGTATCACATCAGCAATCCGCTGGGAGACCATGGAAGAGAGTGTGACTTTCCATTCAGTAGGCCGACTGATCATCACTAAAGAAATGCGATGTTTAGCTCCGAACTCTTCTGGAAGATGAATAAATCCACGGATATCCTTCTGAGGCAATACGCTCACCTCATCTAAGATTAACACTAGATACGCCTGTTCAGAATTCAATCGGCGAATTAAAATATCTGTAGATTCCTCGTCACTGAAACCACGAGAAGCTACTCCAAATTGGTCTCTAAGAAAACTTCGAAGGATCGAAGTTTTAGTACGTGTTGTCCAACAATTCTTATAATCAGTATAAAGCTTAATATGATGACGTTCTGCCATAGATTTGAGATGTTTTATTGTGTAGCGAGCTGTTACAGTCTTTCCTATCCCCGCAGGGCCAGTCAGAGCAAGATTAGTAGAAAAACCTTCAATCCCTTTATTCTGGGTTAAGAATAATGGGCGAAAATTTTGTGTCATGCGACGGATATTGTCTTCACGATATTTTAAACTTTCAGGAATGTAAGATTGATTAAGCGTATTCTCTCCTCCTTCCTTAAAGACCGATGAAGCAAAGAGTGCATCTTGAATTATATCAACAGATCTCTTTTCATTCATATTTTATATTGGCCTCCTCCAGTTTTCTGGACTGATAATTGATACACTTGTCATTATTATAATAAGTCTCATATAAAAGGACACAAGAATCCGATTAGTTTGAAAAAATCTTTCAAAAAACGGCAAGCATCATCAAACCTAAAGCATAAACATCAATAAGCTCATTTCTCGAAAAGTGCACTCTCCTAAATATTTCTTGTCATTTTTCGTTGGAGAAAGTCAGATGTCTTATTGATGTTAGGGGTGTAGATTACAATTTTTCCAAGCAGGGACATCCTTTAATAGGTTTTTAAGAAATTGGAGAGCTTCCTGAGTTGCTTCTGATATCTCCTCTTCAATAAAAGGATGTCTATCAATTTTCTTAGGATCAATGGTATCTTCTAGGAGAGGACTGACCTCTAGGTTGAAATTTTCCTGACAGAATTCAATCCATTCAGGAGGGGATTCTTTTGGTAATTTAATTCCTGCTATTCCAGCCACGGTCGCTAACCAGACTCGAGCAACTGAATCGGGGTTGTATCCACCCCCTCCTAAGAGTAATAACCGTCCATCGGCACTTCCTTTTTGACTTAATTCATTAATCCGCTGACCAAGATAAGAATATGTTTTAGTGGTCAATGTAAGATGACCTAGTACATCTTTAAAATGGCCATCGGCACCACACTGCCAGATCACAAACTCAGGATCGAATTCTTCCCAAAGGCAGGGAATAATATCTTCAAACGTCTGAATGTATAAGTCATCCCACGTGCCTGGGAAAAAAGGGATGTTTATTGTGTACCCCAAGCCGTTATCTTTCCCTATTTCATCATTATGTCCAGTTCCTGGAAATATAAACCGTCCAGATTCATGCAATGATATTCCTAGGACGCTTTTATCTTCGTAGAACGCTGCCAGCACTCCGTCTCCATGATGGACATCAGTATCTAGGTAGAGGACACGATCATAACCGTGGTGCTTTCGTAGGTAATTTATGGCTATTACTACATCGTTATAATAACAGAATCCTGCTGCACGTTCTTCAAATGCGTGGTGCAACCCACCAAGCAAAGCGAAGGCCTGTTTGACATCACCATTTAGAATTCGATTCACACCCTCCAAAGCTCCTCCAATTACTAGACAGGATGCTTCATGCATTCCAGGAAACACAGGGCAATCCCCTGTTCCTAATCCTAATCGCAATCGAGCCCCCCCTCCTGCATTGGATAATGCCTTCATCGCTTCTAAATATTTGGGTGAATGATATAATAGGATTTCATCATCAGAAGCAGGATGAGGAGAAAATACTTGTATTTCTGGTAAGTGGAAAAGGAGGCTTTTAAATAGTTGATAGGGGACAATCAACCTTTTAGGATTCATTGGATGACCCTCTCCCAAATTATATTCGATATATTTATCTGACCAGACGATCCCAGTTTTAGTCACGTTGATTTTCACCTGAACGGTATAGATCCCCTTTATCCAGGAAGTAATTACTCTCGATTTAGTTGCAGAATAGGTTTAAATCTATCGGATGATGATAACCACATTTTGCTGAAAAGTATCGTTAATCTTTTAAATTACACATATAATTGTACAAGTGCTAGTACTTTCAGTGTATATCAAATTTATGGGGAAAATGTAAGAATGTCCAAAAAAAATGCTAAAATTAGTGTCCTAGGATTGGATAGAGCGGGCAAAACAACAATGCTCCAAAGACTGAAGACAGGACGCTGGATACCTGATACTACTCCTACCATAGGTATGAATGCGGAAACAATTCAAATTGGTGATGTTACGTTCTCAGCATGGGATCTCGGAGGACAATTACAGTTTAGACGAGCTCTCTGGGAAATGTACACAAAGAATTCTGCGGGGCTGATTTATGTTGTTGATGTTAGCGATCCAGCACGATATCCCGAAGCAAGAAATAACTTATGGCGCATGTTGAAAATGAATCATCTGAAGGACATCCCATTAGCAATCTTCGCAAATAAAATTGATCTCATGGATTGTACAGAAGAGGATCTCGCAAATTTCATGGGAATTAATAAGAAAATGAGTCGGACGCTTAACATCTTCAAGACAAGTGCAAAAACAGGAGAGGGGATTCATAAAGGAATATATTGGCTAGCTGATGCCATACAGGAAGGAACACAGGTTAAACTGGATATGTATCAAATTGAATCGTTATTTGGCCGACCTAGTACAATCCGTAGTTTGACATAGCTACAATATGTTCAACTCAGACAGCCGTAACGCACGTTTAATCAATTCTTCATCTTCTTTGTATAAGCGGGTAGTATTGTGTAACAACCATTTCTCAGCCTGAACCAAGAACGCAGTGTTCTCTACTAAATTTGCTTTTAATAATAGTCTACACCCTTGAAACATAGAACTATTGGTGACTGCACCGGGTAACTTTGAAGCCATGTCCGCAATAACATGGGCTGCCTCAAAAACATCTTTCGCTAAGAAGATGCATAGAACGGCACATGTAAAGTGGTAAGCGGCATTTTCATAAAACTGGAGCTCTAGATGTTTATTTGCTGCTGATAAATAATCATCCTTAGCAGCTAGATAACGAGCGCTTTCGACCTCGTCGACTGTGGGAGGCGGTCGTTCTTCTTCGGGAACATGTTCCAAGATTGAGCTAAATCCAGTGGTCCGGAGTTCATACAGAATATCATCTGTAAGGTCATCAGGAACAGGCAAAGGTTCCTTTTCTTCTCCTGACCCACTAACAAGGGGTTCAACTGGGGTCTCAGGAAAAGGAGGACGAGAAACAATATCTTGGGAGAAAACAGGGGGAGGAGGAAGACCAGGAGGCCTGGATAATTGTGAAGGAGGTAGTGGAAGACTGTCATCACTATCTTCTGTGGACTTTTTCTTAAACGGCCGCTTCACAGGTGCATCTCCAAAGTACAGAGAAGTTGAGATGAACATTAAAATTCTAGATCAAAGTTATTTAAAAAAGCTTGCCGGTATCTTATTGAAGGAATACATTACACTATTTTTAGTCCTTAGCAGGCTGAATTTTTATGGAAATTGAAATGAAAATCCCTCTAGAAATGAGTCGTTCTAGTCCCACATTAATCACCCGTATTTCAGAGAAATTGGGCCCTCCCTTGGAGGAACTAATACAAATAGACACTTATTTCCAAAATCCAATACGGGATTTTGGGTTGTCAGATGAGGCACTACGAGTGCGGCAAGTTCAATTTAAAACAGGGAAGAAGAAGGTTGAACTAACATATAAAGGTCCAAAACAAGGAATTACAATGAAAATCAGAGAAGAAATCACTGTTGAAGCCTCCAACAATGACAAGGTTAAGAAAATCCTAGAAAATTTGGGATTTGAGGAAGTTGCTAAGATAAAGAAAAAAAGGATAAATTGGCAGCGAGAGGGGGTCACTCTTTCGCTTGATGAAGTAGAAGATCTTGGTTCATTCCTGGAAATTGAAATTACAACACCGCAAGGGCAACCCGAAGAGATTTCCAGAAATAAAAAGGATATATTAGACTTTGCCCATGAAATTGTTCCAAATTGGTCTGGTCAAGAAGAAAGAAAGTCGTACCTTGAATTAAAACTGCAAAAATTGCTTAATAAGCAAGGAATTTAACCCATGAGTGATAACTTAGTTGCAGAAGATTTTATCAAAAGATGGGAGACATTTTATGGAGAATCCCGAACTGAAAAGATCATAAAAAATCTTAAACAAAAAGATCAGCGAATCTTGGTTCCAAACTCACTTAGAACTGATCAAGACAGCTTAAAACTCCAATTAGAAAGTAAAGGATTTAAACTTGAGCCGACTACGGAATTTAATGGCTTAATCATAACGTATGAACCATTTAACATCGTTGCGACACCTGAATATTTGTCAGGAATGTTTTCGATTCAAGCACTCTCTTCCTTAATCCCCCCTCGCTGCCTTCATCCTTCCCCAAAGAGTCTTGTTGCTGATTTAACTGCTTCTCCTGGAATAAAAACTAGCTTTTTAGCTCAACAAATGGACAACAAAGGAACAATCCTCGCAATCGAGAAATCTACATCCAGGATCCCAGCCTTGAAAGCGAATCTAGCTAGAATGGGGGTTTGGAATACGATTATCTTGAATTTTGACGCGAACTTGTTTTCTAAATTAGACATTCCAGTAGACCATATTCTTCTCGACGCTCCTTGCTCTGGAACTGGGCTTAAACTGGCAAAAAATAAGCGATTAAGGCCTAGAATTCTAAAAGACATTTTTCGTCTAGCAAAACACCAAGAAACTCTGTTAGAAACCGCTTGGCAGCGATTAAAACCAAATGGATCATTAGTATACTCAACCTGCAGTCTTGAACCTGAAGAAGGGGAAGTACAAATAGATAACTTCCTCAAACGGCATGAAGACGAGGTTAATCTTCTTCCAATACCATTGAATATTGGTTCCCCTGGGAATAAAACCAACTGGAAGACCCCCCTCCATCCTCAAATGGCTAAAACTAAACGTATCTTCCCGAAACTAGGATATGATGGTTTCTTCACCGCTCTAATGAAAAAGTGTGAGTAATAATGTCCTATCACTCTTTAACTAAAGCGGAGACATACACGGTTGAAACCTCAATAAATGATCTACTGAACTCCACTGACATGACTCGTCTTTTAGAAAGTCATTCACTAATAAAAATTCATGGTCGTAGAAATGATGTGTATTTAGTCCAACCTGAAGATCTATTACTACTCGAGAAATTCTCAATTGGGATTACTTCCAAAAATTATAGTCTCATTCATGTCCGAATCAAGTTAGGATTCTTTATTCATGAAAATTTCTTGATTGGTATTGAATCACTTAATTTTTTAGCTCCCCTGACAAAAAAGAAAGTTCATTTAGACGATAGAGCCACACAGCAGTTTATCTATGGCAAAGATATCGAAATTACGACTGCCTCCTCAAAAGAGCAGATAGCTGATCTACAAGATCAATCCACAATAATGGTTTTTTCTCCTAATGATCTTCCATTAGGATATGCGAAGTTTTTTAATAAAGAAACGAACCCATGGTTACAGAACCTTGTAGATATTGGCATTTATCTACGTTCAGAAAAAAGTGCCTTCTAACATGCGATTTTAGAATTAATCCCCTTCCAGAACTGGAGAAATCTTGAAACTATAGTGGTAGATCTGATTTTTCTTTAATTTAAATTCCTCATGAAGCTGAGCAACAGCAGGAATGTCACCTCCAACACCCCGTTGTTTGTAATCAATATTCATCGTTATAAATGGCCGTCGGGGCAATTCATGGATATGTCTTGCCGTTTCTAGATCTTCCATGGTATATGGCCATACACTAAAATTGAGGAGAGCCCCACTCATAGCTTCAACGCGTAAACCGATTCCATCCTCGTTTTGCAAGGTGAACCATCTGACATTGGTTCGATTGGCATTTTCCTGAGGATGGACATAGTCATGAATGAATTCCTCAATAGTCTTATGGTGAATACCAGTCCAAGCTCCCGTTTCACGATCAATATAGGTTTCATGAGGCCCTTTTCCAAACCAAGTGATGTCATCGAATTCAGAGGGAACAGTTGTTTGCATACCAAAACGAATAAGGTCTTTCTTGGGACTAAACGAATTTTCGACAAGGATTTCTCCATTTCCGTTAATTGTTATGCAGGATTCATATTTTGTCTTTCCTTTATAAATCTTAAATGTCACATTGACTATAGCCAAATTTGGAGAGGAATGTTGAATTGAAAAACGAATAACCTTTCGTTTTCGACTGGCTCCCTTCCAGAAAGTAAAATTTCGCAATATTTTCTTTAAGATTGGGTAGAAAAGGAACAACCCGACATCATTATCGATAGGAGCTCTCCAGAAGTTGGGTGCAAGTTCAGAAGTAATTAACTTCTTGTTTCTGTACTTGAAGTATTCAATAGCACCACTATCCCTTCCAATGATCAAAGAAAAGTTAGAATTACCAATTTGTACTTTGTGATTGTCGTCCGTTATGATTAGTTCAGGTCCCTCCTCATTTAACACACTTTTTGAAGTTAAAAGGGTTGAGAAAACTCTAAACTGAACCCAAGCTAGAATATACCCTTTTTTAGCCCAAATTTGATCTGCCTTCAATAGAAATTTTATCTGTAAATGGTATTCGGAATCAGGTAGATATTCTCGTTTTTTAAAGGGAATAATGTATTCCTGTTCACTAGAAGGCGCGATGGTGAGTGGAGGTAAGGCCCCTTCTTGAACAACCTTACCATTTTCTGTCAATTCCCACCGTGCTTCTAATAGCTCATCCAAGGCCAAGAACTTATATTTATTCTGAATTCTGACTTTGCCTTGCTGTAAATTAACTGGGAAA
>CP070760.1:1361137-1370675 GCA_020348965.1 Candidatus Heimdallarchaeota archaeon
AGTATCAAGTGACAAGATCTAAGATTCTACAAATAAAACTTTTTATATAACTCAGTATTATTATGTAAGCAAAAACCATTAGATAAAAAAAAACTTTTAGTTCAAGCGAAAATAATCTCTTTTTTGTATGATCCTACTGTTGGAGTGTTTATTTCTTGCAACAAAGCAGTCCTACAGACATTCTATGCGATACGACCTGTAAATTGTTTAAATGCAGTGAAAAATTCTTAACAATAACTGGTAAGCGTAACCAGAAAAAAATATTATGTAGAATGGTTGACGGTGACGAATGCATTGGTTATAAATGTAAATATGCGTTGTGTTTTTTTCGTCCTTCAGCTTTGAATATTACAACAGGAGTTTGTTCTCAAAAGGTAAAAAAACAAAGACCCCAGCGTGTGCAGAAAACTAGTAGAAAGGATTTCGATGATGATCCATTAAAATATCGTCAATTACTCGACAAAAAGATGAGAAAAAATTTAAAGCTCAAAGACTTCTACTGAGGCCTGCTGCGCCCTTCTAGAAAAATAAATTGTATTTCATTGAAGGATAGACTAGAATTGTTTTTTGTTTAATCTAAATTGAACTTGATTTGGACTATACAAGTTTATGTGTGAAATGATAGAAACCACTAGTTTCATAAAGAAATAGAACAATGATGACTATTGCAATCAAGCTGAGTCCAAAACAGAAAGTAAAAAGGCCAATAATTCCTTCAGGTCCGAGACCAATATAGTATCCTCCAACAATGGCTCCGATTATGTTTCCCATGGCCCCAAGCGATTGAGTCAGGCCCATCTCACGTCCTCGATGTTCTGACTTTGTTACATCACTGACAAGCCCCAAAGCTGCAGAAGCAAAACAAGAGGCACTGAGACCGAAAACTGCAATCATTAGCAGAACAAAAATATGGGGGATCGGGAATGGATACTCAGGGACAAATCCCAAGGAAATTGTATCTGTAATTGAGAATGGATTTCGTATAAGATCAGATATTTCAGAAAGTTCCCATTCTTGTTTTCCATTTATGGATTTGTAATCAAGAATTGAAGCAAGGGTTACTAATAACATACTAGTGCCAACGACTCCTATTACCAAGAAGGGCTTTCTTCCTACATTATCCGAAAGTTTTCCTAGCAATGGTTGCATTATTCCCATTATACAAATCCCTAGAAAGCCAATTACTGCAATAAGAAATCCTGTCTCTGTAACGAGTTCAACTATTATTACCGGTGCTACAAAAGCGCTAGCTCCTATTAGTGTTGTATAAGCTAACCACGCAATGGCGAATTTTCGAAACTGTTTATCCTGAAGACTTTCTAGCATTGTTTTAAACGGATTTATGTCAAGATCTGAATCTTTTACTATTTGAGTGAAGTCCGTTAGCATTGTTTCAGCTTCATCAACTAAAACTAGATCTCTACGGGGTTCAAAGAATCTAAACAGATAAATTGAGGTAGCTAAGAACATTACGATCGCAAAAAAGAAAAAAGAGTCCTCCTGAAAGATTGTCCAAGTTATTAAACCAAAAGGATACCCAATAGCTCCCCCTGCAGATTTTGCTAGGTAGAATTTTCCCATAGTCTCTCCATGATGTTCGTCAGGGGATAAATCGGCAAATACTGCTAATACTGGACCAGAAATCATAGCGACAGCTAATCCTTTTATCCCATTCGCGATGACTAAAACCACGAAACTGAGTGGAAGCTCTGCGTATACAGGGTACATGATTGGAAAAATAATGAAGGATATTCCTGCTAATGCTGTTCCAATGATTAAGAACGGACGTCTTCCGAAACGATCACTAAATGAACCAAAAAAAGACGCTGTTGTCAATGAAACCAAGAAATATGTGGCAGTAATTATCGCAAGTTCTATACCCAATGTTGTAGTTCCGCTATCCTTACCCAATTCTTGAAGGTAAAGGGGTAAACCCCATGCAGCTGAAGAAAATGCGCATTCCGTGACAGCCACTGCAACGAAAAGAAGCAAACTTTGCTTTTTTAACAGATATCTGATCGGTTGTCCAATAAAATTAAAGGTTTCCTTGGTATATTTTGATATTAAACGAACTGGCACGGCCTTATTTTCCTTTAAGACGTTTCTTTTTCTTTGTTTAACCTTTAAACTCAATTTTCTGGGCTTATGAATTTAATATTATCTTCTTCTTACTCATTTTATTAAGTTTACATCCTTCTTATCACAGATGAAATGCCATTTGAATGAGTCATTTGAATGAGTTCAGTGGTTTTATATTAATCCATCGTACTCTTGCTCTTGAGAACAGATTTATTTTTTCATTTAACCTTAGATCGTGGTTCGTAGATTGCTGAAAATCCCAAATTGAGTTATAAAATATTGATAACTCGTCTACAGAGCATCGTGTGTGAGGAACTATTTTAAAATATTTTTTGCTGTATTGCATCTCGGTCAAGAGTCACTCCACTCATCTCCCAAGAATGATATATGTATCTTTGAGCCTTTTGTAAATCGAAAAGTTGTGGAGGATTAATTTTCCCTCTAGTCTTTTTTTTAATCTTTCTCCCCAATTGTGTTTGAAATATTACCGCATTTCACTTTTCCTTTTCCTTTGTTTTTTCACCTTCATAATGCTTAGCAATCAAGCCTCCCGACTGAAAGTTATGAAGTATTATGAAAGAAGAAGATTCTTAGTCATAATGCAGTTAATTTTTAATAAAATAAGGAAAATTTAAAATTCTTTGTGTCGTGTGGGAAACAAATAATTTTATCAGTTAATATACTTCTAATGATTTAATAGGCTAAACTGAATTTCGATTTACGAATTGAGGAACCTATCATGAAAATTTCGCTTGGTGGGCTTAGTGGTTGTGGTAAAACATCGATTTATTCGACTACTTTAGGCGGTATGGCTCCCATGGAAGTCAAGGATTTGGGACCAACCGTTATGTATGAAGTAAAAAGTCATAATTATCTGGGTCTTCAGATATCATTATGGGATTTTGGAGGTCAAGAGAAGTATAGACAATCGTATCTTGAGACACCTAAACTTCTGGCAAATACAACGATTCTAGTTCTTGTTTTAGATCTTCACCATCCAGAAGATTTTAAAAAGGCAGATAGTTATTTTTCGGAAGTTTATTCAGCAATTAAAGACAGTGGAGGAGATCCCCGAATAATTATCTTTTATCATAAGTACGATACTGAAGAATACCCCAAGGAAAAACTCGAAGAAAATTTGACTGCAGCTAAAGAATTACCGTTTGTACTCGAATACCAACCTGAATCCTATCTAACATCTATCTACAAGCAAGAAGAATTAAGTGAAGCTTTCCGTGAAATGTTGATTTTAGACTTTGACGAATTGAGAAGAAGTGTTGAAAACGCACAGAAGCACCTTATGAAACTAAACTCCAAGATAATTGTCAGTGATGTGAATGGAAATGTTATAACTCACAGTATTAAGGGTTTCTCCACAGGAATTCAGCTTCGTGAGGATCTCCGGGATTATATTCTCGCTAGTAATGTTCTTCGTGAGAATTTTCTTAGTAGCGAATCCGCTTCATTTTCAGCTCTTTCTGAGACAAAAAAATTGAATTTACATATTTTTAGTTATGTATTAGCTGTACTCATTATGGTGGATGAGGGTGCAGCAGTAGATCCTCCAGAAGATATTGAAGCCCTACTAAAAGAAATGGAAGTTTTTGCAGAATTGATTATAGAAGCAAGTGGAGAGGAATAAACACTTCTCCGAAAAATTCCAGTTTTCATTTACATATTTATTAGATCTGCAACAGCTACTTTTTTGGTCAGGATCTTCCCATTTGCGTCTGATAGGGAAACCATATATTCACTATCATCATCAAAACGAGGAAATTCGAAGTCTAAAGCTTCTGCGGGAAACCATTCCCTGATAGTAGTTTCCCAGTTATGTGATTCAAATAATTCTCCTGCTAATAGGGTGATTCTAACTTGAACGCGTTCTAATACTTTCCCACTCCGATTTTTGAGCGTAACTTGGATATTACGTCCATCCTCAACGATCTTTGTACTCTCTATTCGCACCATACGACGCCTATATCTTCCTATTTTCTCTTCAACTAGGAGCTCTGTTGAGGGTATTTGTTGTCGTTCCATAGGAAGTTGCGCAGGCACTTGAAAAGCGTATGAGCGACGGCGATTAACTGTATACAATTGGACTTTCTTCAAATTAGCAAGTCTTAATACTGGTTTAAGATCTTTGATAGTGAGATGATTCAGTTCGATATAGCCATTATCAGCAGCATCCTGAAGGATTTCTAATCCCAACCCTGTACGAACAAGTACAAGATTGTATCCTTCAGGAGCTCCAACTGATCCAACACTAATGTCAGCATTTTCACTAGTAAAGTCAATGCAATAATGGCATGAGCTTGAACGTAATCTATCCATCTCTCGAACAGAGTGGCTGATTGTATGCCCATCTTCTTGAATCATATGAAATTTTCCTTTAGAAATTGTCATTTTCTCAATACTTCTCATGGGTACCTTGTCAACATCCTCCACAAAATGACGTAGTCGATCATAAGAGAAGGCATCCATACAAAAAAGTCCGATTTTGAGAACTGAACTACGCATAAATAATCTGACAAGTCCATAAGGAGAATTTTGCATTTTATTAACTGCATCGATGTTACAAGGACATCCTACAAAAGCGATGGAATTCAACCCTGACTTAATAGCTTCAAGAAGTTTTCCCACTGCTGAACTTTGACTATAGATGGATCCTGACGATTCTAATATTTGTTCTTCTTTTGTTGCAATGATTGGTTTTGGTTTCCAGTATTCGATATCATCCTTTGTGGTGACTACAGCTCCATCAATCATTCCTTCCCGTATTAGATAGATCAACAAACTTGTCACTACACCCCCATCCTGACCTACTACATCTGGAATAAGACTTTTAGCACGAAATGCCTCTGTGAAGTTACCAATCAGTTGAGGGATTGTAGTCTTAGTTTTAGGGCATTGATGAATGCAAACTCCACAAGCAGTACATTTTCCAACCAAATGTGGACGTTCATCAATCATTTCCAACGCTTTCTCATTGCATGAAGCCACACAAGCCCCACAGGAACTGCATAATCCAGTATCAATAACTTCTTTTTTTAGCGTTGCAAATTTTGCTTCCTTACTTCCTTCCAATTTACGTTTGGACAATCGAAAACTAACCAATGGGTCTTGTTCTTGGTTCATCTCAGTCATTGTTTTCCACTCATATTCTCTGGACGTGTCTCACTGATTAAAGATATTTAAAGTATTGTTAAGGAGATGATCTTAGTTCAAGGGAATTAAAAGCTGCTACTAAATCATAGGTAGTAATTATTCCTGCGAGTCCATCATCATCAGGATATTTCACCAGAATTCTTTTGACCTTATGTTTATGCATAAGTATTAGTACATCCCTAATAGTTTCTTCTGAAGAGATCGTAATAAGCTTTTTTGTAGCTACATCGCTTGCCTTAACTTCACAAGGATCCTGACAAGTCAGAATGACCTTTTCTAAGATGTCTCTTTTTGTAATAATTCCAAAAAGCGTATTATCTTCATGGACCAATATCGACCCGATTTGGTTATCGACCATCTGTTGAGCAACTTTTTCAATACTATCATTGAGACTCACAGACACAATCTCTTTTGTCATCAAGTCTTTAACTTTTGTTGCATACACTTTACTTCATCCTAACCTAAGATACGCCTTACTTTTATTGTCTCATTCTCATCTTCAACTTTTAGGAAGTAAATGTTTCCAATGTCTTTGGTGGGTTCAAATTCAATGGTAATTTCTTTTGTTGGTTCCCATTTATCTATCTTTGTGACAAGAATATCTTTTCCAAAAAATCCTTGGGATTCATAAATCTTAAGAAGCCCGTTAATTATGGGTTTTGAACTATTGTTACAAACTGTTACTCTAACTATTGTATCATCTTTAGATCTATTAATTTGTAAAATTTTTACACGTTTTGGTCCTGGAACTCGTGCTGCTTCTGGTTTATCCTTAATAACCTTAAGTTTTTTCCCTTTAGGTATTGAAAACCGTAGTTGTTTGTGTTTCTTAGGAATAACTTGTTCTTCCAATTCCTGACTTTGTAAAACCTCAGGTTCGACTGTCTCTTCTTGAATACTCATTTCTAGTTGAGTTTCAAGTTTTGTAATAGGAATTTTAGGGATAAGTAAATTACATAGCTCAATAAGTTGATACTCAATTTTTTCGGATTTTTGCCTCAAAAATTCCGCGATTTCTGAATCTTCTTTCCCTTTGAGATGGCTTTCTACCAAAAAGCATAGATTCTCTCCAATATTGCCTTGGATCCTAGTTTTTAGTTCATATAATATTTCTTGAGCAATAAAGGAAACAGATGAGGGGGCTTTTACGAATAAAACAAATCGTTCAGCTTGCCACTTGCTAGAATCCATTCCAGAACGTCGTTTGACTCTTCGTGTCTGGCAAAGAATTAGTGTGGCACAGTAGGTTACACCCCCTAATTCTAAATCCATTGTAATGAATTTTTCCGTTTCTAGAAACTTGTCTTGGTGCCACCATATACTGTGAATAGAAATTATCTCTTTTTCGTTTTCATTATCAATTAGTTCACTTGGATATGTAAATAAGGGGATATGTCCGCTAATTTCGTCAAAAAAGAAAAGAAAGAAACCATAGGAATCGTCAGTGGGGATTAGGTCTGCATTTTGTGTTTGGGGGAGGTTCCCATGGGCCATGTTTAGATATTTCTCCTTTTCTATAGCATAAAACCTGCTTAAAATGGTTATAAAGACGTTATATATTGTGGTACATCATTTTCTATAAGCCTAAAATGTTTTTGGCATTCTACACGAAATTAAAGGTCTATAAGTGCTTAGACTTCATTTCATTCATAAGACGCAATAGGGAGTACTGGGTTCTCCACAGATTAAACAGGGACACTAGTGCCAACTTCAAGAGATTTTATGTCTATCGTTGTCTTTCTACTGCTAATTTTAATCAAATATTTTTCAACTTCATCTGATTTATCAAATTCTAGAATTAAATCCTCTTTCAAAGGCCAATTATCGAGCTCTTGTTCCCAAACAGGTTCACTAAAAAATTCGGTTCGTTTTGATACATGGATGAGTACATCTTGTAAGCTCTCGCTTTGGTTGACTAAAACAACCATCAATCTATTCGAATCCTCCTCTGGTGATAGAATTCGCATTGAAATTTTTTGTTTAAACAGATCCTGAGCACAAAGACTTGTTTCTATTTTCGTTGGATCAGGTAGATGTTCTAGATTTTCGGTAGAAGATCCTTGGTCATCTTCGAGTTGATTAACAAACTTTTTCCATGAATCCTTGAGAAATTGTTCGAGACTAGCCGTTTTCTTCGACAGTTCTTTATATTCACGCCTCCTGATTGGATTTGAGGCTACTATTTTACGTTTGTATAATAGACTCAAGTCAGAGCCAATTCCTGTTTCTATAATAGTTTTAAATTCGACCATATTTCGTGTGGGTAAAGGGTTGCTATCTTTCCATTTTTTGATGACAATTCCATAGAGGGGACGATCGAAACTTATAAATTTCTCCGTTTCAAGGGGATCCTGAAGCTGAAAAGCTGAATAGATAAATTCTGAAAATTTTAGATCAATTCTTAATGGGATATTTTCTATTTTCCAAACACAATGAGTTTTTAGAATATTAGTTTCATTTTTCTCATTTTGTAACTTTGAGGGATGTGAAAAGAGGATTTGTAACCCAGATGTTGTATCAAAAGAACACAAGAAAAAACCTATAATACCTACCTTAGAGTCAAAACTTTCCTTAGTAGTGATTTTATCGTGTTTTGTCTCAAAGAAGGGATCGATATTCATTGTTTCTCCTTGTATCTCTAACTTATTCAAGAAAAGAATTTCTTTCTGAATAGTTAGTTATTGAGGACGTGAAAGCTAAACACCTTCAAAAGTTTTCTCAAATAGGGTGAAAGCGTGTCCAGTTTCGTTGTAAGACCTTTACTGATTTTTTAAAGCGCTATTAATAATTCCTGCAATTTTCCTTAAGAGTTACATGTTCAATTAGAGCTAAATCACTCTAGACATCTGTTTTTCACCGTAGCAATAGTCTCAATTGTTGAAGATTAGTGAAGAAATTTCATTCTCCTATGAAACAAAATTTTTTAGTACACTCACGATTTCTCCTATCGTCAGAGACAAATCATAAAATGACTCCGAAAGTTTGGAGAAGAATAATTTGAGTTCACAAGTATGGGATCTCATTGTTGTGGGAGGCGGACCAGCGGGTCTTTCTGGTGCTATTCGGGCTGCAGAATTGGGCCTTCATGTTCTCGTCCTTGAAGCACGGTCGGGGGCCGCTACTGCTGGGAGTATGGCTGTAGATGGTTACCCAGGTTTTTTCAGTATAACACGGCAAGAACTGTTAGATAAAATGGCTAAACAAGCAAAATATCATGCTACAATAAAATATGCTGAAAGAGTAAGCAGACTTGAACTCAATGATCCTATTAAACGTGTATATACTCAAGTAACGAGAGGAGAATTCTTTACTGAAGAATTTAAGTACGAGGGTAGAACCGTATTAATCGCCACTGGATTACAACCCAGAAAGTTAGATATCCCAGGGGAAGGAAAATTTCGTGGTAAAGGGATCTATTATTCTCTTCCTGAGGGTGATTATGCGGAAAAAAATGTCGCGATTTTAGGTCATACATCTTGGGCTGTACGAAATGCTCTTCATTACGATTCCATGGGAGCACACGTCTATTTGATAACACGCAAAGATGTAATTGATGCTCATCCCGCTCTTATGAGAAGATTGAATGAAAGTTTTGTCGAAATTTTATATTCACATGAAACCCTTTGCTTTGAAGGAATTGATCGCCTAACAAAAACTCGACTCAAGAGCAGTGATGGTAAACAATTCTCCGTTTTAACCGAAATGGTGGTAATTCTAAGTAGTAAAAATACAAACCGTGAATTATTTCAAGATGCAGGTTTAGCAACGACTCCTAAAGGTAGTATTAGTGTATCATCAGCAAATCAAGAGACAAATATTCCTGGTGTGTTTGCGGCGGGGAGTGGTACGAGAGGGGATTCAATCGTAGGTGTAGGTGCTGCAGAGGGAATTAAAGCTGCAGAAGAAATTTCACGGTACCTTACCATATTAAAAGAAGAAAAAGCACTTCTAGATGAAGAAAAAGAAAAGCCAATAGCAATCCAGAGATTTACCGAGGGGAGAAGTATTATCATTCATCAAGAGGATTTGTCACCAGAAATAGTCAAATGGGTAGTCAGAGCTCCATTAATTGCAAAAAAAACTCAACCAGGTCAATTCGTGATTCTTAGAGTAGATAAACATGGAGAACGGATTCCTTTAACAGTTGCAGATAGTAATAAAGAAGAAGGCACTATTACACTAATTTTTCAAAAAATAGGGAAAAGTACCAAGCTTATGGGGACAATGAAAGCTGGAGATCATATTCTTAACCTATTGGGCCCTTTAGGAAAACCTGTAGAAATTGAAAACTGGG
>CP070760.1:1370775-1374732 GCA_020348965.1 Candidatus Heimdallarchaeota archaeon
AATTGAAGCGATGAATGTAGGGATTACAATCAATACTACAGGATTGATGTGGTCTGAATATCTTGATGCTGTTAGATCCTCTCGACTTCTTATATTCTACTTTGGTTGGGCGCCTGACTATTCCGACCCAGATGATTATGTCCCTTATTTCATTCATAGTACAAATGGTTATTATGCCGACATAACACATTTTGCTAATCCAAATCTTGATACATTGATTGACAACGCTGCCTTAGAGGCAAATCCAGATTTAAGAAGGAGTATGTATCATGAAATCGAAGAAATGGCTGCAGCGGACTATCCGTTCATCTATGGATATCAACAAAAAAAGATAACCGTGATTCGAACTTGGCTTCAAAATTACGAGGAATCAGGGTCTTTAAACCCGGTATCTTATATGTTCAATGCAGAATACATCGATAAGATTGGAGAACCTACCACTGTAACAACTACCTTTGAGACACAGACGACCATGTCCACAAGCGTTGAAGCAACTACAACAATCGAACCGACTATAACCATGACTGAATCAGAAAAAACCACCATTACTACTATGACAACTGAAACTGCACCTCAAATATCTCCGTCCTTCTTATTCCCTAGTATTGTTACAGTAATTCTTATTATAGGAGGATTAACAAAAAGAAGAAAACAATACAAGAATTGATCTATAGTCCCTCATTCCTTTTCTCTCTTCTCATTTTTCCTTTACAATCAAATTTCTAGAGGAGAAAGAGTTCTCATAACATAATTTTTTTATTCATTATGAAATGAGTATAGTAGTAATAGATAGCTCTTAATTATCTACAGGTCTTAATCAGTTCCATTAAATGATGTCTGTTTGCCCTCTGAGGTCTGTATTGTGGGTAAAAAGGATTATTATGACGCTCTTGGAGTAAATCGTAATGCTGATCTATCGACAATCAAGAAAGCATACCGTAAAATGGCTCTAAAGTACCATCCTGATCGGGCAGAGGGGAGTGGTATAGACCCAAAGGTAGCAGAAGAACGGTTTAAAGAAATCTCAGAGGCTTATTCGGTCTTATCTGATCCTGAAAAGCGACAACAATATGACATGTTTGGTCCAGAAGCCTTCTTTCAATCAGCTCGAGGAGGAAGAGGTGGTTTCAGAATGGATGTAGACCCGTTTGAGATTTTTTCCCAATTCTTTGGTGGGAGAGGTGGTGAGGATTTCTTCTCATCATTTCGAACTAGTGGTTCTCCATTCTCAGGCAGTTTCTCGGGGGGGCAACCCTTCAGAACAACAAGGCAACCTCAACGAGGAGCAGACGTAAAAATTTCTCTTAAAGTTAAAGCTTCAGATCTCGAAGGAAAAACCACAGAAATAAAAAAAACCATCAGCTTGAATCGAAAATATCAGAATGGGACTGTACGGAAGGAGAAAATCAGAATACCAATTCCTCACAACGTTGTGAACGGCAAAGTTCTTCGGATAGCAGGTAAAGGAAATCAAGGAAAAATGGGAGGACCTGTTGGGGATCTCTTAGTTGAAATCTCAATTCTAGATGATATCTTAGAGATCCCAGTATCCATCTTTCTAGCTATACGAGGTTCAGATCTAACTGTTAAAACGCCTACTGGGAAACAACTGACTGGCCTCATTCCTAGCAATACAAGAGAGAACACTGTATTATCGTTTACTACAGATACAGAAGAGATTCAGAAGATTCGAGTTAAATACCTGTACCCTAAAAGCTTAACAAGTGATCAAAAAGCGCTATTAACTCAATTACACACGTTAGAAACCCAAACAAATGAGTAATTGCCGTCTTCTGAATGTCAGGCTACTCTTGAGGTCGACTTAACGCAGAGAGTTTTCTTTGAGCATTAATGATAGTTTTATGGCCAATTTTGGCTAAAATACTTTCCAATCCCTCATCCATCAGTTCCTTCATGGTGAAGCGAAAAGTAGGCTTTAGGTTGTGGGGTAACTTTTTGTTTACGAATAGGAGAAGGAATTTGACTGTGAAATTACCAAATTGAGTATCATATGTACGTGTCAAGATTCCTGCTGCTAAGCCTGATTTGTCTTCTGTGCTCTGATCGCATTGTTCCTTTAGCTTAACCCACTGATCAAACGAATCACCAATTATCGCCAATGAGGTGACTACTTTATTCAATCTCATCACCAATACATCACAGAATGTAAATTCACTAATAAACAATAAGTTTATAATTTCCAGTTGTAGTAATCAGATAAATTTTAATAAAAACATATTATTTTCCAAATGCTTTTAACATATCTTATATAGAGTGAATACAGAGCCAATATATTTCAACTATTGAGAAAAAAAGATAGGAGTAAAACAATATGGTTAGACTCGTGTTTAAGAACAATTCATTTACAGAAGGTCGAGAAGAGAGCGGTGAAGCAGTGCTATTTCTAGACGAAGCAACTGAAACAGGTAAATTGGAATATTCACCAGAAATCGGATTGGTATTACGTAGAACTGCACGAAGACAAGCTGAAAGCATCTGTAAGTCTGGTTTTCTGTTATCAACAGGAAAAAGAGTCGGAGTAGGATTTACTCTTCAGGAGGAAGAAGATAAAATCGACGAACGCTTGCTACAAGAAGGACACAAATATCGGTAACTCAATTTCAATTTCTCATTAAGCTATCTGGAGAAAACAAATCAGGCAACCTTAAATGGTAACTATCACCTCAAAGATCGTTATATGCGGCGACTTTGCCGTTGGAAAGACCACTTTTGTAAAATCATTTTTGGGAGGAGAGGTCTTAGAAGGTTATAAACCGACAATCGGTGTAGATATTGGTAAGAAGGTCTTTGACATTGAGGAAAATAAACTCATTTTCCAAATCTGGGATTTATCAGGCCAACAATCATTTCAAGCGATTAGGTATCAATTTTATAGTCGTACTGACGGAGCAGTCTTAATTTTTGATATCTCTCGTCGGAAAAGTTACCAGAATATTCTTTCATGGACTGAAGAAATGCTAGAACAAACAGGATTAATACCAGTAGTTCTAGTAGGCAACAAAATCGATTTACGTGATCAAACAACTGATCATGTTACAACCGCTGAAGGTGAGGAACTATCAAAATTAATTACTCAGCAAACAAAAATTCAAACTCCCTTCGTTGAAGCGAGTGCAATCCAAAGATATAATAATTTAACACCTTTTATTTCACTAGGGAAAATGATTCTGCAGCGTCATGAATCATAATTTTAGATCCATTTTTTCCAGGATAATGTATTTGAATTTAAATTACCACAAAAAACATGCAATCAACAAAAGATGGATAGTGTACTTACTATTTTCAGAATTCTAGCTCTTGCTGATGTACATGGAAATGCGAAAGCTGTTTCAAAATTACTATCTTGTCTTCAGAGAGAGAAAGAAAAGCCTAACTTGGTAATAATCGCAGGAGATCTTCCAGAAACCACCCCTATCGGATTAATGCTCCGGTATATTTTAACTCACGGGAATCTTTCGAAGACAAAATACACTCGTTGGGTTTATAAGGAACATGGAAGACCTCTGTTCATACAACGCCAGATTAATTCTGTTAAAGTTGCTTTAACATTACTAGGTTCACTAGAAGTACCAATAGTGTATGTACCTGGGAATGTTGACTGTCATGAAACTCTATCTTTAATTAAAACTGTATCATCCCCTAAAATTCATTTCTTAAACCCGTCAGCTGTAGAATTCGGATCAATTCGAATCATTGGAGTAGGTGGATCCCAATTTTCCGCACAAAGATACCGTGAACCATTGTGTGATATGGAAATTTATCGAGATGACTTTCTATCTCAACTTGCACCACTCTATAAGATTGTGAAAAGAAAAACCTCCTTTGTTGATATTTTACTTACTCATGAACCTCCTGCATTTCGCTACTATACCAAAAGAGGGATTATTATAGGAGGATCAAAAGCCATTTCAGATTTGATAACTCACCTGAACCCAA
>CP070760.1:1374832-1382436 GCA_020348965.1 Candidatus Heimdallarchaeota archaeon
GAATGTTTCTTTAGGACCATTAGGGTTAGAACTGATGGAACAAGGAAAATCACTAGAAGAAATTGCCTCTCATTTCAAAGACATTGATGAGGGAATAGAACTCAGGCAATTTGGTTTAGTTAATGCTAAAGGAGATTCCTATACTTTTACAGGATCTTCATGTCTTACCTGGGCTGGTGGAAAAAAAGGAGAACACTTCGCTTGTCAAGGTAATATCTTAACAGGCCCAGAGGTTATTGATGCCATGGTGCATTCATTTGAAAAATCATCTAGTTCATTGGCTTCTCGATTAGTCATTGCCCTTGAAGCAGGACAAGAGAAAGGAGGGGATTCTCGAGGAAAACAATCTGCAGCATTGATTGTTGAACAAAAAGGGCAGGGAAGAGCGGGTTATGGAGATCGAAAAATCGATTTACGAGTGGAGGATCATCCTACTCCAATTCAGGAGCTAAAACGGTTACTTGTAATTCAGGAGATTGAAGCTTTTACCGCTGCCTTGGAAACAGACAAAGAGCTAGACACTGACCAAGCCATACAACATTTAGAAAAACTAATAGCTGGTCAGAAAGAACGGCCCTTTGACGAAGGATGGATTGCTTTGGCAGTACTACATTTCAATAACGATGATTTGGAAAAAGCCCGTCTTTGTCTTGAAACCTGTTTAGAGATCAATCCTCTGATGAAGAATATCCTGAGCTATTACCCTTCTCTTGGGATTGGGTTTGACGACCAGTTTATTCAGGAATATTTAGATTGAGGAGACGCTCTTCAGATAAGCTTTCTGACCTGATTACAGCTAGGAGCTTCTTATTTTAAAAAAATACATGATTGATCAGCAAAAAAGGGGCTTTAAGATTATGAGTGTAAAAAACAAAGAAGTTTACAGATACATATACAAATTAGAGCCCACTAGAAGAAAAGCATTGAATCGTCTCAGAGAGTTAATATTTGAAGTAGCTCCTGAAGCGAAAGAAACAATAAAATATAAGATGCCTAGTTATGAACTGGAAGAAAGCTCAATATGCCATATGGCTTCAAAAAAAAACATCACATGGCACCCTATATGAATGTAGAACTTGTAGACAAATATCGAGATCAATTGAAAGGATTAAGCATTGGAAAGAGCTGCATTAGATTTAAGAATTTGGAATCTCTTCCGTTACATGTTATCCGATCCATATTAGAAGAATCGAAATAGTAAAGGTGATAGAGTTGGTTGAACTAACAATTGATGATATTCTTGATGCCCAGAAAACTCTGGAGGGAAATGTGAAACGAACACCCATGAATCATTCTACCACGTTTTCTAAGATGACTGGCTGTGAAGTTTATTTGAAGCATGAAAACCTGCAAAGAGCTGGATCATTTAAAGTCCGAGGTGCTTTTAATAAGATTGCCCATCTAGACGAAGCAACGATGAAGAATGGTGTGGTTGCAGTTAGTACAGGAAATCATGCTCAAGGAGTGGCTTCAGCAGCAGCGATCTTTGGTATCAATTCAACAATTGTTATGCCAAAAGGTGCTCCGATTTCAAAAATAGAAGCAACTAAAGGATATGGAGGAAAAGTCATACTTTATGGTGATAGTTTTGAAGAAGCTTTCACGAAAGCCAAGGAGATTGAGGAAACAGAACATTTAACCTTAATCCATGCATTTGACGATTTATATGTAGCTGCAGGACAAGGAACCATTGGATTGGAGATATTAGATGACCTTCCAGATGTTGACCTGGTGATATGTCCCATTGGTGGTGGAGGATTAATTTCGGGGATAGCTACCGCTATTAAGTCAAAAAAACCAGAATGTAGAGTCGTGGGGGTTCAAGCAAAACAGATGGATGCAGCTTTCAAGTCCTTTAAAGAGAAAAAACTAGTTCAAACTGGTAAAGGGACCACTATTGCTGATGGAATTGCTATAAAACGTCCTAGTGAGTTTACGTTTTCAATCATTAAATCAAAACTAGATGATGTTGTGGTAGTTGATGAAGAAGAGATAGCACGGGCTATGTTACTCCTTTTAGAACGATGTAAATCAGTGACTGAAGGAGCAGGAGCTGTCGCGTTAGGTGCTTTATTAAATCGGGATATCGCCAAAAAAGGAGAAAAAGTGGTACTCGTTGTCAGTGGGGGTAATGTCGACATAACAATCTTAAGCAAGCTAATCACTCAAGGGTTAATAGGATCAGGCCGTTACCGAGAACTGAAAGTATTACTAGAAGATAAACCAGGGAGACTTGAATCTCTCTTAAAGATTATTACAAAAATGGAGGCAAATATTATCGACGTCAATGTTGATCGTTTTTCTCCTGACTTGCCTTTCAACCATGTTATCGTTGATTTATCTTTAGAAACTAAGAATCTAGACCACTCCATGACTCTAGTAGAAGAAATTAGAAAGCACTTTCAGATTCCCTGATTATTTTAACATAGGTGGTTATGTCTTGAATTATATGGTATCATGATATTAAGAATCATTGAGATATACAATCTTTTTGTTGAAGCGAGTTCAAAGCCGCTCTAGAAGAGAGGAAAGCCCCTCTGAAAAGGACAAAGAGACAGGCTCATCACATAAAAGAACTTAATCGGTTATTTTGCGTATAAACCAGTAAAATCAATATTATTTCGTATCTACAATTAAATTACCAAATTCTCAGAATAAGCCGATAATGTACCTTCTTAATATATTCATCATATTCTTTAAATTCTTTTAGGAGCATTTTTTCCTCGTTACTTATTCTTGTTACAAGTAAGAATATTGAAATCATGGCTGGTAATAGCCAGTGAAATCACTACTACTAATCTTGTCCCCCAATTGCTATTAATTGATACGTTTTAAACTCAGTTCAACCAAACTTCGAACAGTATTTTGAGATAGACTTTGAATAGTCAGAACTCGGAAGAATGGCAGGTTTTTTCACATAATTATACCAAGGATTACACATTTGCGCTTTGAATTAATGGCGGTAACCTTTCCTTGGGAATAATAACCGAGTAACCTCCATGTCTATGGCCTTTCCGTAACTTTAAGACATTAATACCTAACCCATAGCACAGAACCTTAGGATTAGGTATAATTCGAACGAACGTAAAGGATTCTTGATCTTCTGTTTGACTTTGTGTAATAATTAACCGAAGTATTCTTTTTCTAGAAAAAATGGTTCTTATTTCGCAATCATTTAATGAGATCAGTTCAGCTTTTCCATTGAAAGTAACGGTTTTAGAGGGCGTAAAACGGAGAAAAGAATGAGAGAAAGGAATCACAAAGGAGACATTTGGATTTCTTTTTATATTTCGGACTTTTTTGTATTTTTTTGACGTGAAAAAGATTAATGAAAACGCAGAAGAAGGTGGTGACACTCCATAAAGAACACCTGTTGAATGAGGTGTTCCATCTTTGTTGAGTGTGGTCAAAATTCCAAATGTTTTCGTTCTGATCTTTTTTTCAATAAAAGAAAAATCAAAATTAGATTTATACATTTTTATTTGTTTTCCTTCTTTTATGAATTTATTCTACCACACGAAGAGCTGATGTTAAGTCCATTTTTGTTAGCTTCCGTATTGATAATAGGGGAATCAACGTTACGAGTACAACTCCGATCAGAAGGAGAATAACAATACTCTCTGGATAGAGATAGGCTGTTAACCATATCTCATTCATCGCTTCATCAACTCGTGCTTCAACAACTTCAAGCACCAGAGGAGCGAACAAGAAAAAACCAGTCAGGGTGCCTAATATACCCATTATCATTGATTCTAACATTAGAATCCAAGATGAGGTTCGGATTGGAGTACCAAATGCTGCCATTGTAGCTAATTCTCGTGTTCGTTCATCGATATTTACAGAAGAAGTATTATAAACCAGTAGTAACGCTAGAATTAATACAATATATTGGAGTACATCAAAGATAGATTTAAATATTTCAATGAGCTCTTCGTAGACTTTTACTAATTTTGTAACTGATTGAATTCCCGTATACCCTGGAAGGACGAAAAAATTCTTCTGAATGGTTACTTCTGTTACTCCTGCTTTAGGTAAAATCATGACAGAATTTGCTACTCCAGTTAGATTAAACACCTGATTATTTGACATGTCACAAAAAGACCAAAAACGGATTTTACTGTTTTGAATCCCAATAACAGTAAATGTTGTATTCTTAGTAGAGTACTCTAGTACTGATTCCCTGTATGGATGTTCGATAGTAACTCGATCTCCTAGATTAACCTTCAAGTCTCGTGCAGTTTCCTGAGAAATAATTAGACCTCTTGTTAAGTTTTCTGAATTAATGTCTCTAATGGTTTCAGGAGTCCATATCTGGTTTGACAAATCGAAGCAACGTAAAAGTATATTAAATGATTCCTCTTCACTAAATATTTCCACTGGAATCTGGATCATAGGAATAGCCGATGCTATATCATCATGCTCGGTAATATTGGTCACAGGTGGTAAGGAATCATTGTAAAAGTTGTTTAATATTACATCTATCCGTCTTTCCGACTGACCCTTCATTATTTCCTCTTCATTTCGTAAAAGTAGATTCGCACCATCGACAAACCCTAAAACTGCAATTAGAACACATATCGCTAATGCAATCCCTGTTAGAGTTGAAGTAGTTCTTCGTAAATTACGTGATAGATTACGAAAAGGTAATTGAATAAAGATTGAACCAGGAAGATGAATTCGTGTTATCAATGGAGTAAAACCTTTTCCTGTGCCTAATTTAGCTTGAGTTTGAATTGCGTTGATCGGTGGTATCCTAATAGCTTGCCAAATAGGAATGATGGAAGCAATGAATGGGATGAAAATTCCTAATATAGTTCCTTGGAAGAACAGGTCAGTTACCAGCCATTCGTCCCAAACAGGGTAAGGAGTGAGGTCAAAAATTATCTTACCAAAGCTACTACCCAAAATTAGGGCAATAAAATAACCAAATATTACGCCTCCTATGGCAATTTCCAGACTTAGTAGAAGGTACCTATACGCTATGGTTCTAGCTGGAACCCCGAGGGCCATATTTATCCCTATCTGACGACGTTGGGAGTTCACTACTCTAGATATTAGGTTGTAAGCCCCGAAGGCAGAAATCATGAGAATAAGAAATGAAAAGATGTAATACAGGTTTTGATCACCTGGAATGTCTTCTTTTTGCATTTTATAAGCAGGATGGTCGTTTTTTTCCATTAATTCGATATTTAAATAAGAATAATGAGTTTTAAAATAAAATTCTATTTCCAATATGAACTCTTGGTACTCTTCTTCAGTTATATCAGAATTCAATAAGAGAAGAACCTCATTTACATAACCGGGAGGTAATTGAATGGCTTGGTAAAGAATTGCTTGCGCTGTTTCTAAAGGAATAAATAAGGCTGCAAAAGACGATTGACCAAATACCATATTTTCCTCTATTACCATAAAATATTCAGGTGTAAGTGCTGTTCCTATAAATTCTAATTCGATCCCTCCTGAAATCGTTATTAGACGATCATCTGGTGTTAGTTGGTAGTAGCTAGCAAAATTATGTTCTAACAGACATACATTGGCAGTTGCCTCTGTGGATTTAATATGACGGCCGTTGGTAATATGAACACCATTAACGTCCAGATTATTGGAACCATCAGTCACATTAATGCCGATAATTTTTCCATTAACTAAGATGGTTTCATCGTTTGTAGAAGCATTAACTGTTGTTGGAAAACTTACGCGGTATTCCAGAGATTCAATCCAATCGTAATGTGATAGATTTTTGAGTGCTGAAGAGACATCTTCTTGTTGAATCCAGCTTCCTGAACAAATAATTTTGAGATCGAACATATTCAAGAGTTCGTTGCTTCGATCAAATGCGTTTTCTCTCCATGGTGTTGAGCTACTCAATCCAGTATAAATCCCCGTTCCTAATCCAATAATTAATGCGATCGCTAATACCTGGATTTTTCGCTGTTTCAAATCACGAAAAGACCATTGGAGAAGGAGTTTAATATTTACCAAGTGTTTTCACCAACGCAGCTCTTCAATAGGGACCTTCCCATTTTTGGGGCTACCATCTTCAGCAATCTTTCCTGAGTGCAGCTCTACAACCCGATCAGTGATGCGTGCAATTTCACGATTGTGTGTTACCAATATGACAGTTGTATTGTTATTTTGTTGTTCTAATAATAGCTGCAAGATCTGTTTTCCAGTCCGAAAATCGAGCTCTCCAGTTGGTTCATCGGCTAATATAAGGGGAGCTTTCTTTACCAAAGCACGTGCAATTGCTACCCTTTGTTGTTCTCCTCCACTCAGTTGATGAGGAAAATGATGCATTCGTTCCTCTAATCCAACCGAAGTGAGCGCCTCTATCGATTTTTGCTTGCTTTTCTTCATTTGTGCTAAATCTGCAACATATTGAACGTTTTCTAGGGCTGACAATGTTGGAAACAAATTAAATGTTTGGAAAATAAAACCAATTGCCCTTCGTCGGAAGGAGAATTGTTTTTGTCGCGAATAGCGGGTTATATCCGCATTATTAAATCTGATTAATCCTTCTGTTGGTCTGTCTAGGGCTCCCACTAAGTTTAAAAGCGTAGTTTTCCCGCTTCCTGAGGGTCCTAATAATACAACGGTTTCACCCTGTTCAATATTTAAAGAAACACTATCCAAGGCTCTAACTGTGATTTCTCCCATTTTATAATGTTTAGATACATGTTCGATTTCTAGCAAAACCAATCATACACTCCATGAAATGATTTTAATCAAATCAATAATCTGTAATTACTCTTTTTCCAAGCTTTAATTAATCTTCGTATTCTTTTGTTACCAAAAAAAGGAATGTAAGGATAGCTTACAAAGCTTACACATATTTAAAAGCCTGATTGTAAGAAAAATGAATTAATCTGTAACAGAGTAGATAATGTGTCAATAATCATTATTGTAGGAACATTTGCCTTAATAAGTTCCCTCCTTCTATACTTATCAACCATCCTCACTGTTCCTCTTTTTAGAAAATCACGTGATGAGATTTTTCTTCATATGACTTTTGTTCTATTTCTTTTTGCTACCACACTGATGGTAACAGGACTTTTTGCATTATTCTTGCCTGAAACCATGAACAGTGCAATCCAAGACCTTACACTCATGAAGCTTCATTTTCTGTTACAAATAATCATTTTTTTCATGCTACTTACTACACTAGAATTTTCTTTCGTGTATACTAATCTCTCTTCCAATCGTCTTTTCTTCATTGAAAAATACATACCAATCGTCCCCGCGTTATATATAGGGTGGATCAGTGCTTCTATCATTAATGAAGCTGAAGGTATAAACGAAACTTTATCATTTTTTGGGCTTTATCTACTTACATTTCTTGTAGACATAATGATTGTAATTCTTTTGATCCGATTACGTAATGTACGTGAAAAATTCATTGATCGGAAACCTGAACGGGCTCTATTAACCCATTTAATGATTATGTTAATTGCATTCCTAATTTATCAATCAGGGGATTTAATTGGATTTATTGGGATCCTCATTTCTCAAGATTTGTACATCTTAGCTCTCCTCTTTCAATTTTCCTTATTGCCAGTCTTTAGTTTCCTTTTACTCCTTCAAAGTCGTTCAATCTGGAAAATCTT
>CP070760.1:1382536-1411933 GCA_020348965.1 Candidatus Heimdallarchaeota archaeon
CTGCTCTAGTTCTTGAATCTGGAGGGATTTTTCAATCTTTGAAACTTGAAGAATTTTATTCCAATTATTCTACTAGTCGCTCTCTAGTGCTTTTCTTTGAGAGATGGATCCCTCTAGATAGAGTAGCCTCATGTTTGGATTCGTGAAGTCTTTGCCGTCACTCTGCATTTCTTTATCGAAAGTCATTTATATGGACACTCAACGGAAGAAGCAGAGGCGATAAACAATGTGGGATTGCCAAATGCTTTATTAAATGCTCCCGTTCTTCTATCCTACCCCACTCTCGCTCTCGTCAGATTTTCCGAACTTCTACTGACCTTCTTTTTCTTCTAATCAACTGGAAATTTCCGTTTTATCAAAATAGATGCAGTCATTCTATCTTTCCTGGATGTGATTTTATTGGATACTCTTAGAAACAAGAAATATGTCATTTGTCCTGCCTGGCCGTATGTTAATGCTGTTCCTCATCTTGGTACGGTATTGCACCTATTAGGAGCAGATATTTATCAAAGGTATCTGAAATTACGTGGTGCTGATGTCATCTCTGCTACTGGCTCTGACTGTCATGGTACTCCCATTGAGGTTGCAGCCATCAATGAGGGTATTTCCCCTCAAGAATTAGTTGATAAAAACCATTCAAAAATCCTAACTTTGTTAAACAAATGGAATATTAATTTAAATTATACCAAGACCGCTAATCTATTTCATTACGAATGGGTTCAAGATTTTTACCATCGTTGTTATGAAAACGGGTTTATTTTTGCCAAAGAAGTTGAACAGTTGTATTGTGAACATGATAATCGATTCCTTCCAGACAGATTCGTTGAGGGTACTTGTCCCCATTGTGGGACGTCTGGTGCAAGGGGGGATCAATGTGATGCACCTGTGTGCGGAAAACCTTTGACTCCAATTGAGTTAATTGATCCCCTCTGTAAAATTTGCGGAAATCCACCTATTGTAAAATCTACAACTCAATGGTACTATGATTTCAGTGCCTTTCAGGAGGATCTGGCAGCATTTATTCGCCAGAATACCCAACTACCTGAAAATGCGAGAAAGTTTTCGGAAAATATACTCAACGAAGGATTACAGGCTCGTACTCTAACACGGGATCTGGCTTGGGGAATTCCTGCCAATAAATCTATCCCGAAAGCAGACGGAAAGTCTATCTATGTCTGGTTAGAAGCAGTTCTCGGTTATGTTTCCGCGTCTGCAGAATTAGGTGTGAGAGAACATAACGATCCAGATTTTTGGAAAAAATATTGGCTAGACCAAGAAACAAGAACAGTTTTTTTCATTGGTAAAGATAATATTTTTTTCCACACTTTACTTTTCCCTGGTCTTCTTCTGGGGACAAAAGAGAGTTATGGAAAACCATTCGTTCTCCCCTACAATGTAAGTACCACAGAATTTTTGAATTTTGAAGGAAAAAAGTTTAGTAAATCTCAGGGAGTTGGAATTTGGATTGACGATGCTGTATCTCTTCTACCGACGGATTATTGGAGATATTATTTAGTGGCAACCCGTCCCGAAACTAAAGATACTAATTTTACTTGGGAAGAGTTTGAACAACGTATAAACAATGATCTCAATGACGTTTTAGGAAATTATGTTCATAGAATTTTTGTTTTAGTCCATAAATACTGTAATAGTAAAATTCCAGAATGTCATCGGCTTGATGATATCGACAGAGAATTTGTCTCAGCCATTCATGAAATTCCTGAAACTGTCGCAGACTTTTTTGACCGATTTGAGTTTAAGAAAGCCGTTTCAGCAATTATCGATTTTTCGCGAGTTGCAAATGCGTATCTTAGTACGAAAGAACCCTGGAAAACTGTGAAAATAGATTTCACCTCTGTTGAGACAACGTTGTATCTTTGTATTCAATCTCTAGTCACCCTAGGGATCTTATTATCGCCAGTGTTGCCTGAAACTAGTGAAAAAATCTGGGACACCCTCAATCAAGATGAAAAAACAGCAGAACAGGATTTTGAGGAATCTGGTAGATTAAAACTTCAGCCAGGTGTTCGTATAAAGGAATCCAAACCATTATTTTCAAAGATTGACATTGAACAACTTCAAACAAAGCTTGCGGAATTAAGGGTAACACATAAATCTGATTCCAAGGAGGAAAAACAATTATCAGGCGGAACACAGAAAATAATAACTTTAAAGGAATTTCAAAAATTAGATATTCGTATTGGGACGATTATAGCCGCGGAAACAATTCCTAAAGCAAAAAAATTGCTTAAACTCAAGGTTGACCTTGGTTCAGAGATTGGTGAGCGTCAACTTGTAGCAGGGTTAGCAACCTTTCGAGAAGTTGAGGAGCTAATCGGTCAACAATTAGTAGTTATTGTCAATTTAGAACCAACAACCATTCGTGGAGTTCGTTCGGAGGGAATGTTACTAGCTGCAGTACACGAAGAAAAATTGGGCCTGTTAGTTTCCGATAAAGACGTTCCCAATGGAACTCGAATCAGCTAACTTTTTAACCTCTTTTCCTTTTATTAATCCATTCTATAAATAATGTTGCCAGAATTCGAAGAGATTACTGTAAACATTAGTAGAACTGCGTTAATAATTAGAAGAAGGAAGCAGAGAGGAATGAACGACTGGGATTTAGTATTATTTGAAACTAGTAAAAAAAAATCTATTAAAAATCGTTTTCGGATTACTGAGAAGACTATGACAGCAGCAGGACAACATGGAAAGGCTACCGTGCTAGAAGATGAACAGGGAAAAGAGTGGCTTTTGAAAACTTTTTCCAATATTATTGATTTTGAATTGAAAGAAGTTATGGATCTGGAAGTCGATCTTAAGGAATCCCCCGAGGATAGTCGGGATAGAATGCATTTATGGCGGACTTTTAACGAACTTACCGCTTCTCGCCTTGGTCAACGTTTACACCTTAATGTTCCGGAAGCCATCATTGTCTGTTCCCAACAAATCGCAAACCATCCTCTTGAGCAAACAACAACGTTACCTCTTGGAGACGTGATTATTCTAGATGAGGATGAGGAGGATGGCGAGACAACAGAAGAATACTATGAGTATTCTGAGAGGGATCCTTATACTTTGGAAACCTCTTCTAGATTTGAACAACTCTTAGCAAATAAAAGTGGTCGAGGTGATCCCACAGTTGTCCTTGCATTACTTCTTGAAAAGATTCCAAACACAATCAATCTAGATGAATTTCTAGACTCTAAAGGTGATCTAGACGAAGCTTTCAAGATTGTTCAACAGATAGATGATGGATATGTACTTTTACCCTTTGATGTCTGGTTGAATGACCCTGACAGAAATGCTGGAAACTACCTGGTACAATCGGATGAAGAAGGTACTGTTCAAAAAATATGGGGGATTGATTACGAAATGTGGTCTCTCGGCTCCGATATCTGGATGGAAGAAGATGAAATTACAAAAGGTAGGAGTTATTTGACGGCAATCATACACCCCACAAGTCACATTTTTGATCCGAGAGTAAACCAAACAGTTTATCGTATCCGATCCCTAGGTGATGAGGAACTTACTGCGATGACCCGAACTCCTCAAATCGCCTGTAAATATTTTGAATATCATATTACACAGAAGAATCTAGACCCAGATGAAAGAATTAAATTAAAACAAGCAGAAACAAACCTAGAAGATTTCCTTGTAGAATCAAGGCCCCGATCTGATAAACTAAGTGATATCTTAATCAAACAGATCGGATTTCCTGCTGATTTCAAAAAATGATTTATGGTATCTTAATGTTTCGTCGAAGGATGACATTTTCTACATCCTGAGCCATAACAAGCTCCTCATTGGTCGGAATCACGAGAATTTTTACATCTGATGAGTCAGCAGAGATTATCTGATCTTCTTTCCCACCAATGGCTTTTTTATTCGCTTTTTCGTCTAGTTTGATTCCAAGAAATTCAAGATCCTTCAGAACATGGTTTCTGAAGGTGGGGGAATTCTCACCTATTCCTGCTGTGAAGATAATGGCATTTAGACCCCCCAAAGCTACAGTATACGCCCCAATGTATTTCTGTACGCGATAAACAGCCATCTTTAAGGCTAGGTGAGATTTTTCATCACCTTCAGTTGCCTTCTTCTCAATATCCCTCATATCACTTGTCGTAGTAATCCCAATTAGACCGCTTTTCCGATTGAGAATAGCATCTAACTCCTCTGGGGAAAGATTTTCTGACCGCATCATGTAAAGAATAACCCCAGGATCTAAATCCCCTGATCGAGTTCCCATTATAAGACCCTCAAGAGGGGTTAGACCCATACTTGTATCAATAGATTTTCCATCCTTAATAGCCGTTATTGAAACCCCGTTGCCTAGATGTAAAGATATTATCCTAGACTTTTTCATCGAATCCCCTAACAATTGCATTGCACGCTGGGAAACATAAAAATGAGAGGTTCCATGAAACCCGTACTTCCTAATTTTCTTCTCATCATACCATCTCGAAGGAATAGCATAACGGAAGGCGTATTCGGGTAATGTCTGATGAAACGCTGTATCAAAAACCGCCACATGTGGTATTTTAGGCAGAACATCTCTTGCAGCTTGAATACCTTGAAGATTTGCTGGATTATGCAACGGGGCTAGAGTAGAAAGCTCTGCGATAACATCCTCTACTTCTTCATTGATAATCGTTGATTCGATGAAAAATTCTCCCCCATGAACAACCCTATGACCGACCGCATTAACTTCCGTTATATTTTCAAGAATCCCATCCGAAGATGAAACTAATAACTTTAAGACATGTTCTATTGCTACTTTATGATTTAAACATTTGATCTCAATTTTAACTTCATGAGTACCAACTGTATGACTGATAAAGGAACCTGTGAGTCCAACTCGTTCAACAATTCCTCGTGCAAGCATTGTTCCGTGTGCTGTATTAAAAACCGAATACTTGACTGAACTAGATCCGCAGTTTAAGGTCAAAATAATCATAATACTAACAATACTCCTCAAAACTAGATTAATCTTCGATTTGTTTAATTGAGGATCGAAATTATCATTGTGCGACCTTTAATATTTATCAGCGGACGCTTCAGTTCCTTTAACAATGGAAACAGATGCAGAAGCGCCAATACGAGTCGCACCAGCCCTTATCATTTCTTCTGCTACCTCTTGAGTCCTTATTCCTCCTGCAGCTTTCACACCCATCTCAGGCCCGACTGTCTGTCGCATAAGTGCTACATCTTCAACGAGGGCACCTGCAGTACTAAATCCAGTAGAAGTTTTGACAAAATCGGCCCCAGCCATTTTGGCCAATAAACATCCTTTGGTAATTTGGTCTTTTGTTAGCAAAGCAGTTTCAAGGATTACTTTAACTATAGCTTTATTTTTTGCTGAGTTCACGACGGCCTCAATATCTCGCTTTACAAGGTTGTCGTTTCCTGATTTTAACGCACCGACATTAATGACCATGTCAACTTCTTCCGCACCATTCGCAATGGCGTCCCGAGTCTCTATCGCTTTAACGGTGGGTGTCGTTGCCCCTAAAGGAAATCCGATGACTGTACAAACTTTCACAGGCGTTCCTTGAAGATATTCAGCTGCTTTTGATACATGAGTAGGATTAACACAAACCGAGGCAAATCCAAAACGCTTAGCTTCTTCACAAAGACTTTTTATCTCTTCATCTGTAGCATCAGCTTTGAGAAGAGTATGATCTAAGTATTTCGCTAAGTTTCTATCGAAATTTGGTAATCCTGGTTCAGCTCCAATTCGGGAGGCACCACCATTAACTAGTGCTTTTACTGCAGCGTTATATTTACCATTGATACCAACTTCCTTCCTTCCTATTCCTGTAGTAAATGAAGAAGTATCTGATTGGACTGTAGGTGTTGGAGAAACACCACTCAAATCATGGATGTCTACCACTTTTATACCCATTGTTCTTAGCTGATTAATTAATGTGTTTATTTGATGTAACATTGGTTGTGGAATATTTTCTGGTTCAATACCGCAACAGAAGATTGAATTCTCTGCAACTATGACAGGTTTGCCATACATAAGTCCGAATACTATAGTGATTGTCCCAAGATTATCAGCATTTAATGCAACAATTTTCGAGGCTGTGTTTAGCGAAAGTACAGGCACGTAGATAGCATTAGTTTTTCGTAAAACGTTATTCAAATAGTCTTGTGAGTATTCAGTTATGATTGTCCCTCCTTGTGACGCTCTTCGAGCTTCAGGAACCCCCAATATTTGTGTAGCTGATTTTGTCATTGCTACATAAACGGTTGTGAATCGCCGTGCTATTAACTCCATCTGGTGATAAACTTCAGGTATATCTCTGTCCCCCCCACAAAGTAAAATAATTACAGAATCGGATGCATATACCCTTTCTTGGGGCTCTCTGGGTCGGTTTTCTGATATAAACTTCTTCTTATCAGTTCCTGTTCCAGAATTACCTTGAGCTAACTTCTCCAAAACCTGTTCAGTAATTTTCTGAATAATTTCATCATCCATCATTAATCACGATTGTACGATACTGTTAACTCACGCTGTTCTCCATCCACTTTAATAAAATCCACAATTCCAACGATCATAGCATCCACAGCTCCTTCTTCATCATTCATAATGCTCCGAATGGAATTTCCTTCCTGCATGATAAGTACACAGTCTCCTATTCCTGCTTGAGCCGTGTCTAGAGCTATTAGTGTATCTCCAATAAAATTTCCAGAAAGATCAATTGGTTTAATCGCTAAGATTTTATAATTCTCATGGCTTTTCGTTTTAATCGTTGCCACGAGAGTTCCTATTACTCTAGCTAACAACATAATTGATTCTAATCCCCCTTCGCTTGTGTAGCCTTTGTTGATGGAGTTCGTGCTTTTCTCCTCTTCTCAGGTGGCGTTTTTGGTCTCGGAACTCTTTTCGAGGGAGTTTTTGTCTTTTGTACAGGCTTTCGTGCTTTAACAGGCTTTTTCTCTATAGGTTTCTTTTTAACTTTAGGTATCGGAACCTTTACTTTTTCTTTTGCTGCGCTGACCACAGTGTACTCATCGACGAAACCAACAACACATTCGTCTATAGGTACTAGTCCTTTTGAGATTGCTACAGCCGCTTCTTTCCTACTAACGATATAAACAATGTCTCCTGGTCCTGCTGTTCTTATTCCATCTGCAGCAATATATGGGTTACCAATAGCCTGAAAATTATCGTCAAGGCCTTGAATGATTAACAATCGTAACCCGTCGAGACCTGGATCTTTTACCGAAGCAACCACATTACCAATAACTTTTCCGAGTTTCAACACTATCACGTTGTCTTCAAAAACCTCTTCTCTATCTCAAGAATCTTATTCACACGTCTTTCATGCCGCCCACCGCCGAAAGGGGTCTCAAGCCATGTTTTCACAATTCTCTCTGCCAAGTCAGTGTTTATTACTCGAGCTCCGAGGGTGAGGATATTTGCATCATTATGTTCTCGAGATGAATGAGCAGTGAATTCATCTGTACAAGGTGTGGCTCGAACATTCATCACCTTGTTTGCTACAATTGCGCTAGCAACTCCAGTTCCATCGATAATAATTCCTTTGGTCTCCAGTGATACTGCAACGTCTTGAGCAACCGATAAAGCAATATCAGGATAATCAACAGCATCAGGAGAATAACACCCGTAATCGGCAACCTCGTAGCCAAGACCCCGAAGGAAAGAGATCATTTGGTTCTTTAGCTCAAATCCTCCATGATCACTTCCAATGATGATCTTCTTCATTATCGTTCCTCAACCTTTTAATTTACAGGAGAAATTTCACTAAATCTTTGTGGGGTGCAGGGATCAATGCTGTTGATAAAACCAAACCTTGTTCTTTAACGCGGTTCACACCAGCACCAATAGCTGCTCTCACAGCTCCTACATCACCAGTGAATAATGCAAAAGCTTTTCCACCTAGTGCACGACTTAAGCGTATTTCAATTAGACGTATTTTCGCACTTTTAACAGCCTCATCAGCAGCCATGACTGCAGAAGGGGCAGAATAAGTTTCAATCATTCCGATTGCTCCAACTTGGTCAATGGAAGTAGTTCCACTGATAGCTGGAAAAACCTCAGGATGAACATTAGGGATAAGAACAGATCCAGTTAATGATTCACCAGCCTCTCTATCACCAGCGGCTAAAGCACTTTTGACAGAGGCTACCGTACCTTGAATAATAATTAAATATTTACCTGGACATACTGGCGTTGAAACTAGTAGTTTTATATCTGCTGCTTTAGCCATTGCGTCTGACGCAATGACGCCCCTCGCTATTACATTTGTTTCAACAATTCCAATTGCGCTCATATCCATAACTCACTTGATACAGTCAAGAAAAATTAGAGAAGTACGGTTAGATGCCTTAAGAGCATCTATTCGCACTAACAACTATCCTTTTCTTGGGAGAATGCTTTCAACTTCTTCATGTGGGCGTGGAATCACGTGAGCCGATGTTAACTCTCCGACTTTGCGAGCTGCAACAGCTCCAGCTTCAACAGCAGCTTTTACAGCACCAACGTCTCCGCGTACCATAACAGTAACATATCCACCGCCGATCACTTCTTTTCCTAAGAGGCCGACATTCGCGGCTTTCACCATTGCGTCTGCTGCCTCAATGCTTGCCACAAGACCTTTAGTTTCTATAAGTCCTAATGCTTCTTTTGCCAATTTTTTCACCTAATTCTCTGTATATTGTTTGCTATTTTTTTTCTGTATCTATAACTATTTCGTCTTTAATTTGTGAGACAATTCCGCTAATACTTGCATGAATTGTCGCTCCAAGTGATCCTTCAGGAATCTTTCCAATAAGATCACCTTTGGATATCCTCTGCCCCACTTTCACAACTGGAATAGAGGGGGCCCCGATGTGCTGTTTTAACGGAATTTTTACCTGCTCCACATTTATTGAATCAAATGTTATTGGAGCTTGATGTTCATAATCAGTCAAGTCTAAACGAGAAACCACTCGTTTCATGGGGAGTTTTCGATATTCTCGCTCCTTGTGGATTTCAAAATCTTTCCTCTTGTGAGGATTCTTCAATCCTTCTGTAACGAGATGATCTCGAACTTCCCGGTTAATTTCACAGGGGTCTAAACCCATTGGACAACCATAAAATGTACATGCACCGCAGAATACACATAAGAATGCACTTGTCAGATACGCTGGATCTTCTTTTGCACCCCAAGCAATAGCTCGCATAATCTTATCAGGATAGAGTGTATGACCAAGTAGAAAACGAGGACAAACTTCTGTGCATAATTGACATCTTATGCAAGCAGCTTTTGTGACAACAACTTTTGTTGAGGTTCTTTCCCCTTTCAATCGGACTAAGTAATGAGATTCAGGAAGAACAAAGATACCTGATGTGGTCTTTGTAATGGGTGTTTCAAGATTCGATATGAGTTCTCCCATTATCGGTCCACCCATAATCACTTTGAATTGAGAAACTGATGCTCCACCAGCCGCTTGCAGAGCTTTATTTATAGATGTACCAATGGGAAAATCTCTAGTAAGAGGATTGTTAACGGCCCCAGCTACAGTTACATAACGTGATGTCACTGGTTTTCCTTCATAAGCATCGGCAATGTTTATCAATGTACCAATATTGTTGACTACAACACCGATGTCGAGAGGAAGTCCTCCTTCTGGAACCTGTTTTTCAAGAATCTCGTAAATCAGGACAAATTCATCGCCCGCAGGATAAAAATCTTCAAGTGGAGCGATTTCAAGACGGTTATCTTTCTTGATGACTTTCTGGAGTGCGTTTATTGCAGCTGAATATTTTCGTTTAATCCCAATAATACCTCTTTTTGCTCCAGTAGCCTCCATCCCTAGTTGTAACCCAATAACTACTTTTTCAGGGAAAGAAGTCATAAGATGTTGGTCGACATGTAATAAAGGTTCACATTCAGAACCATTTGCAATGTAAGTGTCTACTTCGGCAGAAAGCTTTACATGTGTAGGAAAACCAGCCCCACCAGCACCAACTACGCCTGCATCCTTCACAGATTCGACCAAATCAACTTCCACTTACTTTACCTTCTTAGTACGCATTTTAAACAATTCTAAACGCATCGACTAAGACACAGCGCCTCTGACGAGTGAAAATACGTGCACATGTGAGCCCTTCGCCCGTAGGGCCGGCAATCGTCATGCTTGTAAAGCCCTCTCCACCATATCCTAATCCAGCAAATGAGGGAGCGTTTTTTACGAAGATTGTGGTTTCAATGTGTCTAGCAACAAGACTCAAATTCCCGAGGCTATCACTCCACATTGTAGCTGTATGTTTAAATCCATGCTCAGCTTTTTTGGCTTTTTCAAGAGCTTCCTCAATTGTCTTCACTCGGACGATAGGAAGAATGGGCATTAATTGTTCTGCTACAACTAGTGGATGGTCGTCACTCGGTACTTCAACAATAATTAACCGTATATCATCACTCACACTTATTCCTAGGTGTTCGAGTATCAATCGCGCATCTTTTCCTATGAAATCTCTATTAATAACAGGATGGGGATGTCCTCTTGGATCTTTGAAGATCAGATCCACTAGCTCATCAATTTGTTTCCCTACAACTTCATAAGCCCCATATTTCTGCATTTCTGCCTTTAATCGATCAGTAATATTTTCAAATGCAAAGACTTCTTTTTCCGCAATACAGACAATATTATTGTCGAAGCTTGCTCCCTCCACAATTCCTCGTGCTGCCTTCTTGATATTAGCTGTGTCATCCACGATAACTGGTGGATTACCTGGTCCTGCTGCAATAGTTTTCTTTCCTGAAGTCATTGCTGCTTTTACGACTTCCCCTCCTCCAGTTACAACAAGACAACGAATCTTTGGATGCTTCATTATTACTTGAGCTGTTTGTATCGTTGGTTCAACGATGGAAGTCAATACATTTTCAGGTCCACCCTCCTCGATAATCGCACGATTCATCAATCGAATGGCTTCGTTTGTAACCCTCTTGGACAATGGATGAGGGTTAAATACAACACAATTCCCCGCTGCAACCATTGAAATACCATTGTTAATTATTGTGGCTGCTGGATTAGTACATGGAGTGATAGACCCAATTACACCATAAGGCCCCATTTCAATTAGAGTAAGTCCTCTATCTCCAGTCCATGTTGTCGAAACTAGATTTTCTACTCCTGGTGTTTTTCTAGCACATAACAAGTTCTTTGCAACTTTGTCTTCCAAGCGTCCTAGACCTGTCTCTTGAACAGCTAATTCTGCTAAATATCTCGCATGTTTCACCCCTGTCTCTCTCATAGATTGAATTAGCTCCTTTCTTTTTTCGAGTGAGAGCTCCATCAACTTGGAGTATGCGGTCTCTGCAGCGTTGATAGCCTCTTCAATACCTTGGAATATTCCTCCTCCAGGAGTCATTGGAATATTTTCTACGCCTGGGTAGACTTGGTAGGCACGTATCTTTTTAACGACTGTATCGACTATTCTGGCTATTTTCTGTTCATCATAAGTCATTTAATAGCCTCAATTCCTTTTTTTTTACTTTCTATTTAGCATAAGTTTGTTTGCCGTCAATCTTGATGAAATCAATAATAGCTTGAATTGTTGCATCAGTTGGCCGATCTTTCGTCATCTCAGTTAGTCTTGAAGAGCTTCCTGTGACGACAAGAACGATTTCTCCCTCACCCGATCCAACCGCATCTACAGCCACAAAGGGGCTTCCTTCGGGCTTTAGCTCATACATATCAACTGGTTGTACTATTAGCAATTTAAAACCGCTAATATTCTCGTCTTTTTTTGTACTTACCACATTTCCTATAACTTTACATACTCTCATCGTTCTTCAACAGTTTTCATTCAGTCAGTATTATCAGTTAGATCCGTATAATGCGAATTTCCAAATCTCTTGCTTTTTCTTGAGCTAATGGGGTGATAATTGTTGAGTGAGGCAAACGTAACTCGCGGACTTTCCCTCGCAAGTTTTCCACATATGATTCTGTTATTAAATCTGGGGGATAAGGTTTTTGCTTCAGATATTGGTCTTTTAAATCTCTCTCATCCATTAAACCAAAGCCTAGTTCTGTCAGGAGAGACAATCTCTTTCGCAATTCTTGGTTCATTCTACTTGAGGGTTCATATTCAAATGCCAAATTAGCTAACGGAAAAGGCATCATGATGTAAACTGGGACTTTTACAAGGAGCCCTTGCGTTAATATATTCACAATGGGATCATCGTCTTGAAGTTGAATTATTTTATCTGCAATTTCGAAACCGAAGGCACCAAATATTATATAATCTAATCCTTCAAACTCTGGCAACCCAAAATTTGTTTTCTCATCCACAACTACTTGCATTTTGGGTATAGATGCACTTCTCGCTCTAATTTGAATTAAATTATCGATTTCTTTAAGAGTCCATATTAGAACAGGAATCCCCTCACCAGACAATCCAAGCAGAGCTTCAAATAACTGATCAATTCCATTACCCAAATGAGTCAATATTCCAAGAACTCTAAAGGAACTACCTTGGTTATGTCTAGCCTTTAAAGCCCTATTTACTTCTTGAGCAATTATATCTGATATTTGATCGTTTTCCATTTACTCAAGCTCTTCCTAAGTCTATTTCATGAATATTGGGGGGATTCAATTATTTTTTTCTTTTAATCTTTGAAATTGTCTTCAGTGTTGAATCTGTTGGTCCAGGGATAACGTTTGTGTTCACAATCCTACATAATCGCATTGCTCTAATTTTGGCTGCTTCAACAGCAGACTGTACAGCAGCCACTTCCCCCTTTATCACTACTGTCACCAATCCACCAGAAACTCTCCTTATTGATATTAATTTCACATCTGCAGCCTTTAAAGCTGCATCTGCAGCTTCGACTGCACCAACTCTCCCGTATGTTTCAATAAAACCTAGTGCAGTCAAAGGATTCACCGAAATGGAGAATAGATTTGATGGTTAAAGTCCTTTAAAAGGTGGCCCAAGTCACCATCTTTAAGAAATAACGCGTTACCCTCATCTACATCAATATGAAATTCCAGAACATAATCTGGATTCACTCTTACCATAACCTCATCTAAAACCCCAGCACGTTTTCCAGGGAAACCTACTGCAACTATTTGTTTATCAACTACTCCAAACCTTTGTGCATCCTCAGGATTCATATGAATATGACGTGCAGCACAGATTACTCCTTTTTCTATAAGAATGGCGCCCTTAGGCCCCATTATGTGTATTCCAGGAGATCCACCTAAGTCACCTGATTGACGAATTGGAGGATTAATTCCAAGAACATGGCCATCACTTAGGGATATCTCAATTTGTGTATGCTTCCTTAGAGGCCCAACGATCCTTACTCCATATATAGTTCTGTTTGGACCGACAAGATCAACTGTTTCAGAGCATATGAATTCTTTAGGTTGTGAAAGGGGATGTAACTGGTGTAAACCAGATTCCATCCCAAAAATTCGGTGAAAATCCTCTTTACTAAGGTGAACGTGTCGAGCTGATAGTCCCACTGGGATTAGAAGATCGGGTTGTGTTTTTTGTACTTCTTGAATAATTAATCGCCTAGTTAAATCTGTTAACTGGTCTTTCTCCATAATCGTGATTCCTTGGTAGAAATTTACTATCATTATCTAGTTCAATGTTGTTTCAATGTGACATAATTTATTTCTTATGATCAAGAGATCCTAGATATTGTCTCACGTAACTCTAGAGGAACAAACTTACATCCTAAAGGTCCACAGTATTTTCCTATATAATCAGCAGAGGGTCTATAGAGTACTGGTTTAATTTCGGGAGTTTCAGGAAATTTCTCTTCTAACGCATGTGCACACCAACCTGCTGCTCTTGAAAGAGCAAAAATTGGTGTAAACGCTTCCATAGGTATTCTTAACATCGAGTAAACCGAGGCGCTATAGAGATCAACATTCGGATATATAGTGCGTCTTTTCCGCTTCATGAATTCATCCTGTGTGACTTCAACCATTTTATTAGTGATACTGAACAACCAATATGCCACATCGGCTTTTCCATTGAGCATACTTTCAAACATCTTTTTTAGGATCTTCGCACGAGGATCCATGACCTTGTAAACAGCATGGCCCATTCCCATGATTCGTTTACCAGTGTCAAATTGGTTTCTCACCCATTCTTCAACATTTGCTAGGTCCCCAATTTCCAAGAGATTTTTCATCACAAGCGCATTTGCACCACCATGAAATCTACCTGATAATGAACCAATGGCCCCTGAGATCGCTGCATATAAATCAGCACCTGTGGAAGCAATAACTCTTGCAGTAAACGTCGAAGCATTGAATGAATGTTCTGCATGAAGGATGAGAATCATGTCAAAAATTCGTGCAATATCACTCTCTGGTTCTTCTCCTTTCAACATATATAGGAAGTTGGCTGCATGAGATAAGTCCCTCATTGGAGAAATAGGAGACTGAGTATTTCTGATTCTTTCCCAAGCAGCAACGAGACCAGGGATCTTAGCTATGATTCGAATGACTTTCCTACGATTAGCTTCCATGGAATCGTCTATAAATTCGGGATCAAAGCTCGCCAAAATAGCAAAAGCGGATTGCAGAACATTCATCGAAGGAGCAGTGGTTGGTGTTTTTTGAAGTTGATCGATTATTTCTGGAGGTAGTTCACGATTTGCTTTTAGAGTTGAAGAAAATTCTTCTAATTGCGAGGTAGTAGGCAAATCACCGTGAATCAGGAGATAGACTACCTCCTCGTAAGATGAACTCTCGGCTAAGTCTGAAATATCATACCCTCGGTAATAAAGTCGGCCAGTGCTCCCCTCGATTAAGCAAATGTTCGTATCAGCCACTTCGATTCCACGAAGACCGATGTCCTTTGTTGTTTTATCATCAAACATTTTTATCATCAAACATTAACAGGAATAGCTCGCCGGATTTATAAAATTATAAATTTGATGAATTATATAGACAAATGGATCTTGTTAAAGTTTTCATTATTAACAAGGAGATCCCAAAGTTTGATTAGAGGTTTTTCAAACCGAACTGGTTACAATTGTTTTGAATGTCATTTTAAATGTTGTTCAAGCGAGTATGATTTACCTCTTTTTCCTCATGAAGTTAAAAATCTTCGTCAGAATCATCCATTCGTATTCTTATTTCTTAAATCAACAACAAACGGTGAAAAACTAACTCGTGGTGACAGTTGTCCCTTTCTGAGATCAAATGGTGAGTGTATTCTGCATGCGACGCCTGAAAAACCTCTTGTCTGTCAAACCTATCCTTTGATCTTTTGGAGAATTAAACCTGGCCTTTTGTTGTCTTGGATTCATCCCTGTCGTGGAAATGGATTTCGATGGATTACCGAACCCAAACATCAAATAACTGAGCATGTCCTTAATAGTTTAGGTCATAAGGTTCAAAACTACTTTAAAAACTATTGGGGGGAGCAAGTTGATCGAAATAGTCCCTACACAGATATATCATATGATAGAATAATAGAGGAATCAAGATTTTTCTCAAACAATAGTAGTCTCGATTTGATCACAAAGATGATAAAGCTAGTTGATTCAGATAGCTCTTTAAGCTTTATATATACCTTAAGAGTAGATTTAAACTCAAAATCTGAACAAAGAGAATTACTAGATGTTATCAATGCGGTCCTTCATTGGTTGAGTTGGAGTCCTGTCGGATTGCAACTGACATTTATTAATTCTAAACTGATATTGTTAGTAGCAGCAATGTGGATCGAATTCACGGTTTCGTCTAGTCTTTTTCAATTACCAACGAATTTAAATCGAGAACGTTATCTCCAACAAATAGGATCATTCCTTTCAACAGCTATATTACCTTCATTTTGGAGTCAAATCGAAATTCAGACCCATTCTGATCCAGTTCGAAATTTCTCAAGGTGTGTACGGAAAATATTATCAGGAAAAATCCCACAACAAAAACTCAGTACTTTTTCAGAGATTTAATGGAAATTTTAGGAAAGTAAATGCTAAATTTTGCCTCAAAAAGGGGCATTCTTGTGACAGTAATTAAAAAAAGAAGTCTTATGAACGATTAACAATTAGGAGGTACATGACTGTAATTGTCCTTGGGAGAATAAAGAAATGGCAGGTAGTCATGGATCCCTTACAAAAGCTGGAAAAGTCAGAAATCAAACCCCCAGAGTTGAAGCTCGGCCTCGTAAAGGCCTTACACCAAGCTTACGGAATAAAAAGAATTTTTTCAAGCGTATTGAAAGAGGTATGCCAGTTGGGCAACCTGAATTCCGTGGAGAGAGGCGCCGCTAAAGTTAAACCCTGTTCAAACCCCTATTTGTATTCGACTCCCACATTTTTCGCAGAATTTCCAATCTGTCTTTATTAAAGTGCCACATTTCCGACAAAAACGTGTTATTTTTCCCTCTTCTTTCCGTTTCTCGTCCGTAAATTCGCGCCACGCAGATTTATGAGGATCTACTCCCTTTTTTTCTGCATATTCAAACCAAAATGATTTCTTTTTCTTCTTTCGATCTCCTTGATTCTCGTTCGCTCGTGATATTTGTTTCACCGCTCTTAATTTCCTCTTGAGAATAAAAACTCATACCTACTTAAAAAATTTTGTTATTTCAGAACATAAAATTCTCCAAAAATTGGTAACAATCGAAATAACGGTAATACATTGATCTTTGAACGGATTATTTCGGTGTTACTCCTCTAAAGATAGTTCTCGAGTCAAAAAAAGAAGTGGTAGCGGCCGGAGGATTTGAACCATCCGATCTCGGGGTTTCTCAAGATAGATTTCTTTATGAGCCCCGCGGGATAAGTGCTGGTAGAAGGGACTACCTAGAACGATAGCCCAACCACTCCTAGCTACCCTAGGCCGCTATACTATTCCTATTACTTACTATGGCAAAAACTCTTAATTATTTTATCTAATAAAAAGGGTGATCACGAGATATCTAACCAGTTTTTGTTTTAAACTTTTTCCCTTTTATGTTTAGAAAATGCTTAATATTTTCTCCAGTGTTGTTAACCTTATTATAACAAAAAATCATGATCGTTTAATCTCATAATAGCTTCAACTATTGTGAAGTGCGGAAAATTTTATTCAATCAATAGATTAAAATGTCCTCAATGGGGAAGATGGCTTTTAAAAATTATTCAAAGAAAAAAGCCTTGAATTCCGCGTCTTGTTGGAGTAATTCAGTCACCTGCAACCCAAGAGGAGTTAATTGCCATCCTTGTTCCCCTCTCTCGACAAGACCCAGCTCGAGGAGGGACCTGCTATATTTACCTGTCCGAATATGACTCCTAACAGTATCTAGTCCAACACCAATAATTTTGCTAAGGCGTTTGTATCCCACTGAATCCCGATAAAGCTCAATTAAGATACGCTTTTTAGTTCTACCAAGTCGCTCAATGATCACTGAAGGATCAGAACTCTGGTCTTTCTGCTGATCATCTAACTCACTCGAGTTATCAGTATTCTCTTGTTCAACTACATCCTGAGACTCTTTCTCTGTCATTTCATTCTCTCTCAGTAGATAGACGGCAGAGTAATTGTTAAGCCCTTTTTATTTCGGTTCTTCGGGCTCGTGGCCGACTTCGAATCCATTTCTTTCCACATTCAGAGCATGTTATACGAAGGTCGACTTTTCTAGTAGTTTTTGAGGTCATATTTCTAGAAGGGATTGGCCGCCGTGAATAACGACCATGATTTCCGATCCGGCTAGTCCAACGAGCTTGACGTCGTGCTCCTTGATTTTTACCTTTCTTGCCCCTCTGACGAGTTTTCTCAATTTTAACATCCTGATGAGTATGAGTATTACAGTTTGGACAGAATGTGCGGACTTTTGCAGGAATTTTCATTCTAGATTTGCTCCATTCCGAAATAACCCAGAGAATGTTTCTCATTGACTCGGAAACGGTTTAGGATACAACTCTATTGTTGAGTTAAAAATTAAGTGTTTCTTGTTTTTAAAACAATTAGTATTTTTAGACGGATGAAATTTCCTTTGGTAACTTCAAATCACACTTGGAAGATTAGTTGGTAGTATTAATTTCATCATATTCAAATAGCATTACTCAATTGATGAATCACCAAAGTAAGAATATTGGTATGGTCATTTTCAGAGTTTCAGCGATACTCCTAAAAACTTTTCACTAGACGCCCCTCAATGAAAGAGATTGCCATTAGACTCAAAATACAAATCTATTATTGAAATAGGCCTGCTTTTAGGATTTGCAGTACTCATTGCAGTTGCTTTTTCAGTGGGAATGACATATTATCTAGGTGGATCTGCTCATCCAACTGTCGCTGTAACGACTGGAAGTATGCTTCCAATTTACAACGGTTTTCAAGATGATGATGAGGGATTTTCTCCTATTCATCCTTTTCGGGGGGATATTCTGCTTGTAAAAAAGGTTCCAATTGAAACTATTGAAGTAGGCGATGTCATCATCTTTAACTCAACGAGTTCAGATCTTGATGAACCCATTGTGCATCGCGTTGTTGCCAAATGGAAAAACGAGGACTCAGGTGAATATTTCTTTAAAACTAACGGTGATAATAATGAACCTCCTGATGGTGATGTAGTTTTAGGGGAAGACGTTTTTGGAGTTGTAGTTTTCAGGGTACCACATATCGGATGGTTTTTATTGGTTATTCAGACAACTGTTGGTCGCTTAATCGTTTTAGGACTAGCTATTCTCTTGTTATTTATTGGAGATGATTCAGAGGAGGAGGAGGAGCATCACGATGAAGGTAGAGAGAATGTTTATCAGGACACTCAATCACAAAAATCCAGAATTAGAACTATAGGAAAAAAAATGATCTCCCAAAAGAGTTACGCCTATATGGTACTCGGCTTAGGGATCATTGTCTTATTTTTAGTGACAAATGTCTTTTATGCATTTACCATTACTCCTTCCATCGGTATTTATTCAATAACTGATACTACTAGATCAACTAACCTATTAGACTCCTCAGAGTCTTCACGCTTAAGTCTACGGAGAAGCTTTCATTTATCAGAAATCCAAAATCAGACGACATACTTTTTCCCCGTCTACATTGAAATTCAGTCAGGGGGGATATTCAACAATATCGATCGACTTGAAATCCGCGTTAATGAAACAAAAGGGCTTTATCGTTGGACCACTGTCTATAACTTCATTGGTACACGTGTATTTAAGGGAGCCATTATTGCAATCATGGATAGTGGTACATCGAATGTTGTAGTTTCTGTAACTCTTGTTTCACGAGGAATATTTGCCTCCCCCACTCAAGTGTTTACCTTTCCACTAACCTTAAGGAGGTAATGGTGAGGAGTATGACTAAAATCTGTTATTTAGTGGGAACCGCTGGTTCGGGTAAAACAATGCTCACATCATCTCTCCAACGATATTTAATTACAAAAGGTGCTTCTTTAACTACCATAAACCTCGACCCAGCTGTTAAATATGTTCCCTACCAAGCAGATGTAGATATTCGCGATTATATTGATTTTGATCAATTAATTGACGAATACAAATTGGGGCCTAACGGTGCTATGATTGCAGCCGCAGATTTAGTTGCTGATTATATTAATGAAATTCGTGAGGATATTGAAGAGCTAGGGGAGAGCTCTTCACTTGTATTAGTCGATACACCTGGTCAAATGGAACTTTTTACTTATCGAAAGTCAAGCATTAAAGTCATTGAGAGCTTTTCGAGAGACACCTCACTTCTATTGTTCTTGTTTGATTCTGCTCTTATTGTCGACATTTCGGGATTTCTTTCGATTAATTTACTCGCAATGTCGGTTCAAATACGTTTAGATATTCCTATTCTTCATATAATAACAAAAACGGATCTATTAAAACGGCACCAAATAGAGACCGTGTTATCTTGGAGGGAAGATCCGTATGAAGCTATCGAAGAGCTTTATGGGCTAACTCGTGAATTTTCTCTTCAGACTGGCCAAATGATTGAAGGGATGGGACAAGTACCATTGATTCCAATAAGTGCCCTATCTGGTGAGGGGCTAGAACTACTAGGGGCTCAAATCAGTCGTATTTTTGAGGCTGGTGAGGACTGGTCAATCTAAAATCCAAGAAAAGTTTTCCCCAACATCCACACGAGAGAAGTAAATACTATGAAAAGAACTACATAAGTAAAGGTTCCTGAAAGCCATAATCGCTTCTGATCAATATCATCCTCAGTAATTTTAAGACCAAATCTCACGAAAAATACGCAAACAACTAATCCGACAAGAAGAATCATGATCCAAAAGAAATCCTGGATGTCTGTCAGGATACTCTCATCCAACATTAAGTACAAAAAACCCCCAATCATACCAGTAACCATACTGAAGCCTACTTTAGTATAATACATTTTAGTATTCGGTGCCATTCCTCGTGTCTTCTTTCCACTTATTTCCGTATCTAACTGGAAGGTGGACTCTTCAGAAGCACGTTTGATCCTACGAATCTTTCGCTGACTGATAACTCTTCGTTCTTTACTCAATTTAAACCCTTAATAGCAATGGTTTGAGCATTTGTAATAGATGCTCTGTAGCACTCCTCTTGCATTTTGATAATAAAAATTCGTGATGAAAAATCTATTTGTCTAGTAGTTTTCCATTACATTCACAAGTTTCCATGTATTTTCTATGAGCTGATATAGTTTTTAAAATTTTAATCAATTATAATCTGTGTTTGTCAAACTGTTTATGTTCAGTCATTGATGTGATTGAGAGGATTAATATGAGCTATTCTGGGGAATTTCTTGTAAAATTAGCACGTAGAACTATTGAAACTTATCTTAAAGAAAAAATAACGCTTGCAATCCCAGATGACGCGCCAAAAGATCTTTTTGACCAATCTGGAGTATTTGTCACACTTCATCGTATCATTTCAGGGAAAGAACCGAGTTTAAGAGGATGCATCGGAAGAATTGAAAGTCCAGAGAGTACATTGATCCAATCAACTATTGACTCTGCAATAGACGCTGCGATTCATGATCCGCGATTTCCTCCAGTAAATTATGACGAAATGACCTCAATAACTGTCGAAGTCACAATATTAACAGTCCCAAAAAAACTTAATGTCACCGATCCAAAGGAATACTTTGATTTAATTGAAATTGGGAGGCATGGATTGATTGCAGAACGAGGAAGGTACCAACGAGGACTTCTGTTGCCGCAGGTTCCAGTCGAACACAAATGGGATATTCAAACTTATCTCCAACATGTTTGTTTGAAAGCCCGACTCTCTCCACAAGCATGGACTGATCTTAACACACAAATCTCGTTTTTTGAGGGGTTTATTTTCACGGAAATAACTCCCAATGGTGCCATCGAAAAGAAAGAAATCACTTAAGTTCTTGGACCTTTGGAAGAACAGACAATATTTCCTCAAGGATTTTTGGATTGAAATCTTCAAATGGTTGAATAGAAACCTTAGATTGATTGGAGCAACATGGTTCTAGGTTTAAGTCTTCAATCTCAATCTCTTGGCCTAAATAACCTAATTGAAGAGGCCGTATGACTGATAAATGAAGGTTTTCATCAAGGATCTTGAGTGATTCCAATGACATACTCTCATTTTTATAATTAAATGTTGTAGGGGACAAAATAGTCGTGATGTTGTGTGAGCTTGCGATTTTCTGACTGACATGTTCGCAGTGTATCTGACAAAGCAAACATAATGAAGATGATCTCTTAAAGGACTTTAAAAACGCTTCAATTGAAACAATAGTGAGAATTTCTCCGAATTCTGATTGAGCACGCTTTAAAAAATCTTCTTCTGTTGATTTCCCAGTCTTAAAAAAGACTGGGATAACCCTTACTCCTCTTTTCTTCATTAACCAAGCCATAAAAATTGAATTGTAATTTGGTTTAATCACAGCAATTGCAGTTCCTTGAGAATGAGATGGGATTCCATCAATACCCTTGTATATCGTTGAATATACGAATGCTAATGACCCACGAATATCAAGAAAAATTTCATGGTCGGGATTTTCAAGATCAACTTTAATCCCTTCGATATGAGATGATAGAATAGCTGCCCCAAGTTTTCGTGCAATGTCCATTGAAGAAAAAGCATGCTTTCCTTCTCTTCGAGCACGGACAGCAAAACTAGTATTAGAAGAGATCACTTTGAGGGCTTTAGATAATCCTGCAGAAATTATTGTTCCTTCACTAGCTTCGACAACAAGGGCTGGACTAACTGAAGAAACACCACTAACGGAATTAGCAATGAGACGAGCAGGATGATCTAAATCAATGTCAGTTTCGGAATAAATAATCACACGTTCGCGAAACTCGTGGATTTTTAACCCATTAAACTGACATAAAGTATCTTTAATGTTTTTTTTGAGAAGATTTATCATCCGAGAACGAGTCTGACGACTTTTTATCCCCATTTCTCCACCAAAACGTACTAGAATAACACGATTGTTTACTAGGAACTCTTTAACGGGAAGTGGGGCCATTATTATGACCTACTTGAAAGTGGAAACCAAAAATTTGGTTTGATACCAGCTGAAATAAATGACGCCATCTTACAAAGAAAACACTCATTTATTGCCGCTACCCATTCTCAAAATGAGTGATGAACTTGATACTCATATAGAAAAGGGCTTTCCCTATGTTATATCAATGTAAGATGATAAGGGCGTCAGAGTAACTATAAGATTTCATTGCTTTGCTCATTCTTGTCAGGTTTCATCATTTCGCCCTAGATTTTCTATAATCATTAAATTATGCCTCTTCTGGCTCTTCCTCTTCTGCAAGCTCTTGGGAAGCCTTTATAATATCTGCAACGTCAAATTGCTGTTCAAACCTCCGCCATACTGCTGCTTTTAGATTCTCACCGAGATTCTTGATAGCTTTTTCTACTTCCTTTCTTGCCTCTTCACGATCTTCAGGTAACTCAATAAAGCCCCATGTTGAAACAGGAGGAGCCTCATGATCTTTTTCAATTAAATAGACAGTACTTTCCTGTCGTTGAAACGCATAGAACTCAGGCTGAATAAGTGGACAATCTATGAACCTACAAGTTCCTGTAACTGTAAAAAGATGATTACAACGCTTTTTCAAAGAGGTTGCGGCCGACTTAAACGCACATTGCCCATCAGCGAGATATTTCCAAGTTGTAGCCATTTGAGATGATTTCATTTTTTTCACTTGTAAATTTTCTAAGTAATTTTGCGGGTTTGTTTTAAGATATAAGAGTAAGGCATTTAGCCGCTGGTGGGATTTTCATATAGGATTCAGAAGGATCATATATCTTGAACCCACGACCAACAGATTACGAGTCTGTCGCTCTACCAACTAAGCCACAGCGGCTAATTTTGTGGTAGGCATATGTATATGGCTTTTTTTATTTATGAAGATTATTTAAAATTAAAGGTTAAAATCTTTCTTCTAAACATGAAGGAGCTAATCAGGAAACCCAAAAATTGCCTCTACTCCTAGAAAAATGATTTTTTTCAAGAATCCACCAAGGAAGTTTTTTTTGAAGATTTATCAAGAAGGTTAAAAAGGCTATTCAAAAAAGTCTAAAATTGAATTAAAGCAGAAATAAAAGCATTTTCCCGTTCTCTCATTTGCGATTTTTGCTTAATTTGAAATAAAGTTTATTGTTTGAAAGAAGGAATCATGTATGGCTGCGATTGAAGTAGGCCGAGTTATTGTAAAGACCGCTGGTCGTGAGGCGCTTATGAAAGCAGTTATTGTGGACTTAGTAGATCAAAATTTTGTCTTGATCTCTGGAGCTGGGATTTCTCCAGTTAAAAGACGTCGGTGCAATATTAAGCATCTTCGTCCTTTAGACCTAAGCGTCTCAATATCTCGTGGAGCAAAGGAAGAAGATATTTCCAAAGCAATTGAGAAAGCAAAAATCGTAACTGAAATAAAGACTCCATTAAAAATTACTCTTTAAGATCATTTCACATCCGTATTGAATAGGTTAAGGTGAAATGGTACAATCATTTCCCAAAATTTATGATAAAGTCCCTAACTATACAACCAATCCAAATTTTGGGAAACCTCCCATTAAAAGAACTGTTGCAGAACTTTTAGATTTAGGGATTATCAATCTTGATAAACCTGCAAATCCCACATCTCATGAAGTTACAGCTTGGGTTAAACGAATTGTGGGAATTGAAAAGGCTGGACATGGAGGGACATTGGATCCAGCTGTAACTGGATGTTTGCCAATTGCTTTAGGTCGAGCGACTCGTGCGTTGCGTGTCCTTCTTCTAGCAGGAAAAGAATATGTTTTTATTATGAAATCTCACTCTCCTGTATCTCACGAAAAAATCCTTGAAGTTCTGAACAATTTTCAAGGGAAGATATATCAAACTCCTCCAGTTAGAAGCAGCATTAAAAGACGACTTCGCGTTCGGAAGATCTACAGCATTGAATTGCAAGAACATGACAATTCTCAACTCTCGCTGTTACGCGTGAGTTGTGAGGCTGGTACTTACATCCGAAAACTCAGTCATGATATTGGACTCCTTTTAGGCACTGGAGCACATATGCAGGAATTACGACGTACAAGAACTGGTCCCTTTTCAGAAGACAGTTGTATTACACTTCAAGACTTGCATGATGCTTGGTATTATTATGAAACAGAGGGAAATGAGACTTACATTCGAGATATAATTCAACCAATTGAGATAATATGTCAACACCTTCCAAAATTGTATATACGTGATTCTGCTGTTGACGCTATTTGTCATGGAGCCGCTTTAACTCTACCTGGAGTGTTACGAGTAACGGATGGCATTAATGAAAATTCCCCTGTAGCTATCCTTACCATGAAAGAGGAACTTGTTGCTTTCGGACGAAGTTTAATATCTACCAAAGAAATTCTAGAATTGGAGAATGGAATTTGTACTCGTCCAGATACGGTTTTTATGGAGAAAAGGGTCTATCCCTCTTTATGGAAGGTGTCGAAACATAAATCGAAGGAATTAAGATGATTATTGATATCATTAAACCCGTCGGCCACGACGACCTCCACGAGCCCTCGTACTGTCATGTGGGATGGGTGTGACTTCCTCAATCCTTGTAATATGTAATCCAGAACGAGCAATGGCTCGAATCGCAGCCTGAGCACCTGGTCCAGGATTTCTTGCCCCAGATCCCCCAGGAGCACGAACCCTGACAACTACATTTTGAATTCCTCTTTCCTTTGCAACTCGTGCGATTGCGTGGCCCACCTTCATTGCTGCATATGGAGACGATTGATTTCTATCAGCTCTTACGACTTGGCCTCCAGATGATTTTGCAATTGTCTCGGCACCAGTCATATCAGTAAGCGTGATTATCGTGTTGTTGTAGGAACTAAGAATGTGGGCAATAGCCGTTGAAAGGTTTTGACTTCTTTTTGACATTTATCTCACCTTATGACTGTTCATCATTTTCGGGGGGAGTACGGGTTGAAGCAGGACTTGAGGGAACTGTTAATGCAGGGTGAGCTGAATCATTGTACGGTGAACTAGGAGCATACGAAATTAATTCCTCTTCTCCTCGGACAACATGGTAGCTTGGTGAAGTTATTTTTCTCCCCTCAATAGCAATATGTCCATGAGTAATCATTTGACGTGCTTGCCAGGGACTACCTGCTAATCCAAGTTCATGAACAATTGACTGAAGACGTCTTTTGAGAAACTGTTCAATTGAGAGAGATAAGATCTCATCAATTAATCCATCCTCGGTAGGCATAATGCCCATATGGAATAATTTTTTCACCAGAATAAGACGCTCTCTTTCAGCTTGATGTTCAGGAAGAGCTAACGAAGCTCTAGCTCTTGCTCTATAATTTCGAAGAATAGTCTGGGCTTTCCAAATCTCCTTCTTATTTCTAAGACCGTATTGTCCTAAGTACTTCATCTCATCTTCGATTCGGGTCTTATTGAAAGGATGACGAGGGCCTTCAATTTTTTTTCTTAATCTCCTTGGATCACCCAATCGTAACACCTCACTTTCTGGTTAGCTTTTTCTTGGACACTCCAATAATAGCTCCTCCACGACCAGATGTTTTTGTTCGCTGTCCTCTTACAGGAAGGCCAAGATAATGACGAATTCCTCTATATGAACGGATTTTCTTCTCTCGTTCAATATCAATTCTAAGAGTGTCAATCAAATCATTACTGATAATATGAAGATCCTCACCTGATACAATGTCTTTTTGACGATTTAACATCCAAGAAGGGATGTCAAAGGCGACACAATTAATAAGAATATCTTCAATTAGCTGAATTTCTTCATCTGTTAAGAAACCACATCGCATGTCGGGGTCAAGATCGGCTTTTTCACAGACTTGAGACGCTAAGCGGTATCCAACACCTTTTATTTGAGTAAGTGCATGACTTACTAGCCAATCACCACGACAGTCAGCCCCTGCAATCCTTAATTGGTGGTTGTATTCCATATTGGGATCCTACTTGTTTTTATCAAATAATCAATAATTTAAAGTTTCGAGGAAGTGATAACGCTTCAATATTCACCTTCTACTCTTGTTCTTAAGGCGTTTCTTAGTCCTATATTATCTTTTGTAGGTCTATTTCCCAGAGAAGGCGCCTCAAATCTGTGTATGAATGCGGTGTTAAAACAGGAAAAGGAAGCGCCGAGGGAGAGATTTGAACTCTCGAGCTCAGAGAGCACATGCTACCTAGAGATGAGGAAGTTAATCTTTCATCATACTTTCCAGGCATGCTTCCTTCCGACTTCGTCCATTTACGGATAGAAGGTACCGGACTAGAATACCTCGGCAGATCTTCTCACATTTTAATAGATAAAAGGCTCCTAAACTGTTTTCTGTTATTATTACAGCACAGATTTGCCCATCTGAAAAGATCTTTTTCACCTTTTCTTTTTCAAATTCTCTATGATCAATTTAATCTGTGAAAAAATTGGAAGTATAAAAAATTTAAAAGCATTAACCAAATATTACTCAAAGCACGGATAAATTACTGAACCACCATCCTTTAGCAATTAGTGGAGTATGAATTAATAAATAGTTATTCAGTGTGATTGTTAGGGGAATTTTCTTTGTTGAGTCATACAATTAAAGGGATGTTTCTGGGGTACGATCATACTTAAAAGTCACATACTTTTAATAAGATAATGATGGATTCCATAAAATTGATACATAGGAGATTTTCCTGTTGAGAAAAATAGTTGTAAAATCATCAAGAGTACTTCTCACTCTTTCTGGTATTGGTGTATTGATTATAATAATTGGACTTCTCTATCTTTTAGGTGTAGCAAATTGGGTTGATGAAACTACTGGGATTTGGAATAGATTTCCATTTGGGTTCCATTATATGGATTTAATTGCTTATGGAGTAATCTTGTTGTTAATTGGATTTCTTCCTGTTTTTTCAGTTTTAGATACCCGTGCGAAGAGGACTATAAAGAAAACCCACGTTCACCTGCTTTTTCTCACGGGCATTGGAATTTTATTGATAATTTATTCAGCATTAGTCTCTGGTGAATATACTTCAACATTCGACCCTGAACACTCATGGTTTGATTATTTCATTCTTGGAACATTACTGATTATTGTTGGTTTGATACCATTTTTATTTAGTGTTCAAAACCGGGAACGATTATGGAGCTTTAAATTCTTATATGCATTATTCGTATTAGTGGGACTCCTCCTCCTGCTGGTAGCTTTTGTTGTATATGGTGAAATGTTCGAAATACCTGGATTTGGTTGGGAACTAATTCTACTGATGGGAACGATAGTGTTATTTCTTGGAGTAGTACCCCTATTAATGACCGCTGGTCAAGGTTTCCAAGAATTTCTTCATCGACTAAGGTTTATATTAGTGCTGGGAGTGTTAATAGGCATTGGTTTGGTCTTAGGATCTTATCTAGTCTACTCTGAAATTCTTCCTTCATCAGTTGTCTCAGATATCGAATGGCTCATTTTTATGGCTTCTGGTAGTCTTCTCTTAATACTAACTGTTTCAATGTTAGCAAGTGTAGAACAGCACCATGGAGCTATTCATAAATTAAGATTGATTTGGTTTGCTACTCTTATTATAGGAGTTTTCTGCGTTATTATTTCCTTTGTGTTAATCTTGAACAAGACGGAATTTGGAGAAATAACTGGAAACCTCGAAGAATTATTTGAAATAAGAGGTGACTTTTTCTATTTCTTTGGAAGCGTGTTATCAATATTCTCTCTTATCCTTATTTGTGCCGATTTATTCTTTGAAACTCAGGAAACTGGAGATGCTGGAGAACTCTTGGAAAGTGTTGAAGACCTGCCAGGGATTGAAACTACTTCGTCAGAGATGGTTGCTTATCTAGAGATCTTAAATAAATCACAAAAATTCATGGTAAACCAATTCAAAGAAGCTGTCAGAGATGACAAATTTCGGCCACGAGTTTTTGAGGCGTTGGTGAATCAATACAAAGATCGTAGCCGCGCGATTACCTCAAGACTTGATGGTCTCCGTAAGAAAGGAGCTATTACTGGTCTAGAAGATGTAGAGGATTTGTTTGATGCAGCACTTGAACCAGTAAAAGCTGAACCTGGTGTTCCTCCACCTACCCCTACTCCTGAAGCAGCCCCGCCTGTTCCAACTTCACCCCCACCCGTTCCTCCATCTCCTACCGCGCCACCTCCACCCCCAGGACCAACTGTTCCTACTACAGCTCCTCCACCCCCCTCTCCAATAACAATGCCAACCGCTCCAACACCAACTCCACCAACTGATTCTCCACTCGATTTGATTGCAGATGCCAGATCTACAAGTATTGCAGAGTTACGAGGAGAAATGTTGAAAGAGTTAAGACGTTTACGTGAGATATTTAAAGAGGATTGATCCTCTCGGAGTAATAATCACGAATTCTAAGATAAGTAGTGAGATAAGAGATCTGGGAGGGTTCACTACAATGCTTTCCAAAAAATTCTATCATTATTATTCTCCAACATTTCTATGAAAAGGAGACCAGCCTCACTCTGACTTGAAAGTTTAATTTTCCCAGATCGTGTAGTAGTTCCTACGAAGAAAGGTTTTGCTTTCCTCCTGATATGATCCTCTGTAAAAAATTGGATTGTTTTATTCCTTATTTGCTTCGGAAGATTAATTATTAATGATCGTTTACGGATCGAAAACATCTGTTTCTTTAAAACGGAATAATCTGAGCGGAAAGGATCTGTTTCATTCTTTTCAATGTCCAATCTAACTCGAAAGGTTCTCTCAAGCATTTTAATATTAGCTCCTCCTTTTCCCAATATTGAAGGTATATCTCGCTTGTTACACTTTATCTCAAATCTTCTTCCATAACGATCTTTAGGGAATAAAACAACTGGATGAGTAGTAAATTGTTCAATTGCCTGGGTTATATCTTGAATAGCTCTTGCATCAACTTTTGCATAGTTTGAATTTTCCGTTTCTAACGGAATTACAACAGTCTGCTCTCCAAAAGTATACATTTCA
>CP070760.1:1412033-1418553 GCA_020348965.1 Candidatus Heimdallarchaeota archaeon
AATAAAAGAATTTGTTACCCTTTTAGATCGTGAAAATATTAAAAATAAGTTTTATGAAATTCCTGACCTCGGACATTCATTTCCAAGTAACTTTGATGACTTGTTAACAGAAATGATAAAATTCTTATTCTAAAATTATTATTCAATAAAGTCAATTATTTATTACCTTTTAGAGAAGTACGGATTTATTAATTCTCTAGAGAAATCGGTAAATGAGGTCTGGACGATGGTACGCGTTGCAGGAATTCAGATTGCTCCCACATTTTTAGACAGTAAAAAAACATGGGAGAAATTATCGGACTATATTAGAGAAGCTCATGATAATGAAGCCCAGCTAGTGACATGGGGGGAAACTCTGATCCCTGGATATCCATTTTGGCTTTCTCCATCAGGTGGGGCAAAGTGGGACAATTCTGATCAGAAAAAAACGTATAGCACCTACTGGCGGGAAGCATTAGATTTAACTGACAGTACAATCCTCTCAGACATGAAGAAATTAGCTCATGAGCTAAAAATCATGATGATGGGAGGAGTAGCTGAAAAAATGAGTGGTTCGACCTACTGTACCCTAATAACAATCGATGAGAAGGGTGAGTTGATTAATCGTCACAGGAAGATAAAACCAACCTATGAGGAGAGACTTGTTTGGGCTGACGGTGACGGACTGGGACTTAAAACAGTCCCATTCAAAGGCTCACAGATAGGAGGATTAAATTGCTGGGAAAATTGGATTCCCTATACTCGAGCTGCTCTTCATAAGCAAAATGAGTTGCTTCATGTGGCTGTCTGGCCTGGTAGTGAGGGACTCACAAGGCATATTACCAAATTTCTAGCACTGGAAGGTCGTTATTGGGTTCTTTCTGTTTCTGGACTTCTGAGAACTCAAGATTTCATTGATTTATCGGAGGAAGAATTCCCAGTAAAAAAATTTCTTAATTTAGAACCCAAATTTTGGCAAAATGGGGGCACTGTTATTGCGGATCCGAAGGGAAATTTTGTGAGTGATCCTCTTAAAGATAAAGAAGGAGTAGTTTATGCTGATATTGACTTCATGACCGCAATAGAGGAAAGACAAAATTTCGATTACAGTGGTCATTATTCTCGGTTTGATATTTTTAATGAACCTTTGAAAGAGAAGTTTTAATAAGAAAGCAAATATTGAGAAGTTAATTTAGGATTGAATATCATACACATGCTGGCTTTAAGATGAAATTTCTTAACGAGAAAGAGATCCAAATTGATAAAGTCATCAATGAGTTAGACAAATTAGTTCTTGAAACTGTGGATACGATTAGGAACCATACCAATTATGTAATTGTTGGTGGATATGTCTCAATCCTGTTTGGTAGGAGTCGGATGTCAGAAGATATTGACGTTCTGATACCTAAACTGACTAAAAAAGAATTTGGAAAATTGTATGAGGAATTTCTTTCAAAAAATTTCTGGAGTATAAACTCAGAATTACTTGAAGATAACTATGCCCTTTTAATAGATAATCACGCCATAAGGATGACTCGGAAAGAGTGGGTAATTCCAAACATAGAAATTAGATATATAGCGGATGAAATTGACAAATTGACTTTTAAATCACGAATTAAAGTGATACTACCAGTTGGAACCCTTGAAGTATCTCCTCCAGAAATACAGATTGCATACAAAAGGCATGTTCTCGGATCTGAGAAAGATTTTGAGGATGCAATCCATCTTGAAGAGATTTTTAAAGACAAAATTGATGAGCATCTGTTAAAAACATTCGAGGAGCTATTACAACGTGAATATCCAAAAAAATAAAGAAGATCGTCTTTGGATGATAAAATATTGGGCACACTACGTTAAAACGCATCCTGATAAAGATTGGTCTGAACAACAGGCAATCCTGATTAATTCGATCATGAAAAACTTAAGGAAGAAAAATATAACCTAAAAGAATTGCTCCTCTGGAGAAACTATAGAAATCTTCTTCCCTCCTAGTGAACTACGCCCATTCCACCATGGTAAGCATCGTAATCATAGAAAAGACCAATGCTAACAAAAAAATTGAGATGATTATTCTTCTCAATTCCTTCTCTTTTTTTGATATTAAAGAGGAAAAAAGAGAAGTCCCCCAGGCCTGTATAAATCGGGACTAACCTAAGCATCCTGATCTCGAAGGAAACCCTTCTCCAGTAAGCGTTTTTTCAGTTTCAGATACTTCTTCTGGTCCCCTTGGACTAAATCCATCAAGGATATTTCAGGATTTAGGAGATAGGCATCTTCTAACTTACGAAGTCTAGATCTACGGAGAAACGTTAACACCCCAAAAACTATTGCCCCAATAGCTACTAGGGCAGCTATAATTTCACCTAATAGAATAAGGGCGTCTATGAGCGGTTCCGCTTGAATGTCACCATGCTGATGAACAGTTAAACGATAAGATCCTGCACCATGACCTATAACTGGATACGGTGTTCTGATCCCGACTTTAACAGTTTCATTGGCTCGTCTTGTATAAGTTCCAGGATCAGTAATATCAGCACCAACAGGCTCATAAACTGAGCCAAAAGGATCAAGTGGAATTGAGAACACTTGAATCCCCACGGCTACATCAGTAACGTCTAATTCAACTGTTACATCGTACTTGTATATCTCACTTGGGGCCTCCCAGACAAAAACACCCCAAAAAGTTTGGTCGAAGTCCGCTCGTCCGTAGGTGACATTGAATGGAATCCAATCAGATTGAATGTAATTCTCGGTATGCAATGAAACAGCGATAACACGTGTGTTAGGGACGAAAACAAGCAAGTGTGATAGTATAATGAGTGTTATAATCATGTATCCTTTTTTCATCTTCATAAGTAAACCTCGCCCACTTTTAGAGATGAAAATATAAAAATATTTTTTGTCATCCTAATAAGGTAGAGGTGTCGATTTTTAGTGGAATTGGCCTATTAATCACTGAAATAGGACTCAAGTGGTTTCCAGAGATTAATCAAACCGATAATTCAACCCCAAAACCTCTGTGAATCAATCTTTTTTTGTTGACGACTTTTTTAAAAAAATAGTACAAAAAGAGAAATTATTATGTCATTCATTAAGCTTGATGATATTGTCGGGAGAGAGGTTGTACCTGGTTTTAAAGGTAAATTCATTCACTCACAAAATGTCACGATAGTCCATTGGGCTATCACTGCTGGATCTCTGCTAACAGAACACAATCATCCCCATGAACAGATAACAAATCTTATCGATGGAGAATTAGAGTTAACAATAGAGGGAATAACAAAGATAATGAGAGCAGGAGAAGTAGTGGTCGTTCCTCCCAATGTTAAACACAAAGGAACAGCGATTACTGATTGTTATGTTATTGATGTCTTTTATCCAATAAGAGAAGATTATAGAGTTGAATTAACGGAAAAGTAAAAAGACAACATCTGCTAATGCTTCCTGTTATACTGAGAAGAACTTTTTTAAAAGGGGATCAAATCCGTTAAATTCCTTTAATTATATTATAACTTGCTGCTTATCAGTAAGATGTTCTTTCATGTTGAGGTGATAAAAATTCCATCTACCCCAAAAGAATCTAGAATGATTGATGTGGAAAAAGAAGTTAAAAAAACTGTCACGAAAATATCAAGAAATACGACATATCTATTGGTCCTTGCGGTAATTCTCTTCTCGATTACGAACACATTTGGTGTCGTATCAGATCCTACCACTGGTAACCCTAGTGTATACATTTTTGGCACCACAGCTCTGGCAGATAAAAATGTGATCTACATTGAAGGTGTCGGGGCACTTTTTGGTTTAATCAGTGCTATTCTAATGTTTCTTGTTAACTTGTGTGCGAGTCTTTCTTTTGCGGTGGTATGCTTTGACGAAAAACGAAATATATGGTTCAGAGTCGTAGCTGTCGCTGCATTAATGTTGATTCTCTATGGTGGCCTTAATATCCTTTAAGCCACTTAAATTCTCTTTTTTTTAAGTTTAGTATCCTTAGGTACAAGACGTCAGTACGGGAATCCTTCGGTGATTGTCAATGAACCTAGGAATATGGGTGCCAAGTAATGAAAAAGCTTGAGGGATATTTCTTCCGGTTTTAGCAGAAGTTTCAATGAAATGACATTGAAATCCATTAGATTCCGTTAGATTACTAAGATTTTGCGTGAATTCTCGACCCTGGGAAGGAGAGATAGTATTATCTGCTAGATCATACAAGTCGGTTTTATTAGCTACAACCACAATTGGTACTCGTCCACGTCCATTGTTTATCCATAGTTCATTAATCCATTTGGGTAAATTGAAGAAGGAATCAGGACGAGTGATGTCATACACTAATAGTGCTCCTAGGCAACCAGTGTAATACGCTTCCCTAACACCATCAAAGCGTTGTTGACCCGCTAAGTCCCAAATCTGGTATCGGGCTGGAAAGCCATTGATGGTATCATCACGCATGGCAAAATCAGCGCCAACAGTGAGAAGATATTCAGCCTTAAATCCATTACCTAAATAACGCTCACGTATGGAAGTTTTACCGACCCCACCATCACCAATTAATGCTATCTTATATACAGTCATTTTAACCTCTCTTCTTAAATCTTTAGATTTTTGTCGGAAAGAGATTAGCTCTTCCCATTTTTAATAGGTATAACTACCAAATACCCATAAAAGACACGATTTAATAAGAAAGTAAGATAACCTAAAGTGACAAATTCTTCAGACAGATGACAGTATCGATTTTTAGCCGTTATTTTTTAATTGTGTATTTTTCTTCTCCTCTCTTTTTATAATTCAAAATGTGAATTTCGAATTAGAAGTTTTATTAATTTGCTTAAACTGGTGGATTTCTTGGATTCAAAAACAAGCTAATTACTTTCATCCTTTCAAGAGTAGTATGAATCAAAAATACGATCAACGGAACAATGTCTGACTCAACCGAGTGAAGATCCAATGTCTAATCTTAAAACACAAAAAACCCAAACTAATGTCGAAGAATTTCTCAATTCTGTTCCAAATGAGACAAAACGTGAAGATAGCCTTTGTATCTTGGAACTCATGCAAGAAGTAACAGGAGAAGAGCCGGTGATGTGGGGTACATCTATAATTGGTTTTGGCAGTTTTCACTATAAATACGCATCTGGACGCGAAGGAAATTGGTTTCTAACAGGATTCTCCCCAAGAAAGCAGAGTTTGTCTCTCTATGTCATGCCTGGTTTCAAAAAATATGAGTCCCTATTAGCAAATCTAGGAAAATACGAAACAGGTAAGTCATGTATATATATTAACAAGTTAGCAGATATTGACAAAGATATTCTTCGGGAACTCATCAGAGAATCAACGATCCATATGAAGGAGCAAAGTCGGAACGATTGGTTTTTATTATAGATTTAGTTCTCTTGAATAAAATCAGGTTTCTGTATATTTAGGAAAAGTTACAAATATACAATATTCACTCAGAATACCTTGAATTTTGCATCCTGTATCCGTAATTTCCACTTTTATGTAGTTCCAGGTTTCCAATCGAGACTTTGATGCTCATAATACTGTTTATATAGCTGACCGTATTTTCCACCCCTTGCAAGCAAGGACTCATGCGTACCCTCTTCAATAATTTGTCCATTCTCCAGTACAATTATTCGATCTGCGTTCAAAATAGTTGAGAGTCTGTGGGCAATAGTGATTGAAGTCCGTTCCGATAAAAGTACCTCAAGAGCCTCTTGAATGATTGCTTCTGTATATGCGTCAACAGATGAAGTTGCTTCATCGAGGATGAGAATTTTGGGGTCAGTCAAGAGTGCACGAGCAAAGCTGATCAGTTGTTTTTGACCCGCAGATAGATTTCCTCCTCTTTCGCCTACTTGTGTTTGAAGGCCATCACGTAAATATTTGACAAGTTCATCTACATAGACTGCCTGAATGGCTTTCCAAAGATCCTCATCTGAAGCATCTCGTCGTCCGTACCTAATATTTTCCTCTATAGTCCCAGAAAATAGAAACACCTCTTGCTGCACCATCCCGAGGTTCCTTCTGTAAGAATCAAGACTCATGTCCCTAATATCAATGCCATCAATCTTTATTGATCCACCCTGAAATTCATAAAATCGAGCAAGAAGGTTTACTAGGCTAGATTTCCCTGCTCCAGTGTGGCCGATGATCGCGAGTTTTTCTCCTTTTGCTATTCGGAGGTTGAATCCTTTAAAGACCCACTCATTTTCCCTATAACAAAAATTTACGTCCTCAAAAACGATATCCCCCTCTAATACCTCAATCTCTGAAGGGGAAGGAGGAGATTTCACATTTGGTTCAGAGTCTAAAATATCCAAGATACGCTCAAATGCTGCCATACCAGCACTAAGTTGAGGAAAAAATGTGGCAAGAATCATAATTGGATGGAAGAAGCGTTGAATATACAGGATAAACAATAAGATTGTTACAGTATCAGTTGTCCCCTGAACTATAAGGTGACCACACATGTACACAATTATTACTAGGATGATAGCAGTGATGGTTTCAAGTAGCGATCTCCAAATGTGTGTAACTGCGG
>CP070760.1:1418653-1433758 GCA_020348965.1 Candidatus Heimdallarchaeota archaeon
GTTTACTTCAGTATCGGTGACTCACCTAGAAGTTCCTGATCCTTATATTTTAGGGAAATTCCTTTCATCTGAACCTGAGTCCACTCGTGTTCTCTATTTATCACATTCAGGTTCAACTAAGGAGATTTTAAGCTTTATTCCGTATTTATACGAATTTCCTTCATTAGTGGTTACAAATGGTGATCCTTTATTACAACTCGCAAAAGAGTTCGGATGGTTCTTTGTTACTGTTAGTTATGATGTATCAGGCCGCTTCGCAATACAGAATGAACTGGGGGTTGTCCCAATGATCGCGATGGGTCTAGATCCGAAAGTATTTCTCACTGCATTAAAAAAAAGTTATGACTCAAATTTTAAACGAGATTCATTAGCAGATAAACTCGCAAGGTGCCTTTATAATTTAGAATTGTCTGAATATTCGAAAATACGGATACTTCCATCTGGATTCTTTACTCAGGGTTTAGGTATTCTTCTTACTCAGTTAATAAATGAATCTGTTCCAAAGAAAAAAGATGATTCTATTGATGCTTCCCTTCATATAATGCCTCGGAGTGCACATTCCGATGTTCAACGTTGGTTCGGAGGAGTGAGCGATTCGACACTCCTAAGCATCACAAATGCCAAATATCTCGAAGATCATTCCCCCTTGGACTACCCGAAATTTCTTAAGACGTCAATCCAAGGTTTAAAAGCAGATATGGGGCATCATCTCAATATAACTTCTCATGCGATTGAGGATACCTTTCCAGGACCAGTAATTAAGCTGATTCTAGAAAAAGATTCTCTAGAGGAAGTTGCTGATGCAGTTGGATTCCTTCATACTGTCATTATACGACTGTGTCAACTAAAAGGGGCGAATCCTTTTGACCAACCTGCAGTACAGGAATATAAAAACAGAGCAGCTGACCTTTATAAGAAGTTAAAGTAATTTTTAAACCATTTTATTATTTAAATGATTTATTGGTGAGAACCGAATTCCTCAAATGAGATCAATCTTTTCTTGTTCGGAAATTTGAGAAAAAATTAGTTGGATCTCTTTTAATTTATCCTCGGAGAGTCTTCTTTTAGCAGGAAGTAATTCCTTTAAGACAGTACCATCCTCTATTGCCTTATGAATTCCCCCCCTGAAAGAAAACATCAGTTTTAGTCCTTGACGATCACTTTCTTCAATCAATTCGAAGTGGATTTCACTCCCACCAAAGTGCTCAAGATGAAGTCTTACCATTTCTGTTGCAGTCGAGACTAGTCTTAGCTTTTCTAAATTGCCGAAATCCATGATTATGCATAAATCAGTGATTATTTCTTCGACTCTATGAATACCATCTTCTTCTCGAACATGAAAACTTGCCATCATTGAAAATTTTTCACAACCACATCATTATTTTCTACAAATAGATAAGTCAAATATCAATAATTAGTATTGACTGATTCTATCATTACAATCCTATTAATAATCCTAACAGAATTAACTTTTTAGTGTATTAAAATTCTTTCTTGGTCCATCTGAAGTGGGAGTGTGAGAGAATGTAAGATAGACATTGTGCCTTTTTGCCTCCTGTTTAAAAAATTCGAGATAATTAGAGGTAGGAGGCCACACTCCTTTTACTTTAATTCTACAAATTGCAGTTAATTTTCTCTTACTGTAATTATGTGAATTCACTTTTGCTATTGGAAGAGAAGAAAGAACATCTAAAGTATGATTGATGCAATCATTAATCGGATTTTTAGATAAATCCCAAAGGTTAAAAATCATTTTAATAGCAGGAACCTTTTGAAACTGATATGTTACGGTTTGGATTTCCCCCTTTGATGAATGCATTTTGCCTACAATAAATCCTTTTGGCTCATTCCTTTCAGCCATAGATACACGTTCAAGTGATCCTGCATAAGCAATTATAGGTTCAGGAAAGGACTTCTGTAGATTATTGCGAAATTTCCACTTCCCATTTTGACAATCTTGAATGATTTTGCAAAACGAATTTGCTGATCGAATAGAATATGGATTAGTAGAATAGAGAAATTGGTATCTGTGGACATGCCCACAGGCTACGTAATGGAATTTTTTTGGAATTTGTTGAACAGATATGACATTATCACCCTTTCGGAAAGTGTAACCTTCGATACACGAGCCTTCAATTAGTTGATGGACTACCAAGATGGAATAATCCGGTTTTCGAGAAGACTCACCAATAGTATTACTCCACGCTCTTTGAACTGTTCTATTGAATATTAATTTTGCGTTATACCTGATATAAGGGAATCCTGTAAGCTTAATTTTTATTCCTTTTTTTTCGAATATAAAAGAACATGGTTTCCTGAATAAGTTAATATTCTTAGAATATGGAAGAAGGCCGAGTGGTAGCTTACCACGCTCATGGTTCCCTGGTAGAGCATAAACAGAGATTCCTTTCTTAGATGCTAATACGAAAGGTTTCACAGCACGGTCTACTACTGATGCAGGGGGTTTGCTTCGATTAAAAAAATCCCCAGAATGAATGATAAAATCAACATTCTTTGATGAGATGACCTCATTGATAACATCTTCTACCTTCTTGAAAAATAACTCCCCGTATGCCCGACGGTAAAGATTTTTTGCTTTATGTGCGTAATGAACACCAAAATGGGTATCAGAAATGTGGAGAAAGCTGATCGATTCTTTCACTTCATGTGACCTTCATCCTCTATCTCTTTCGTAACAAACTCTTAAGACTGTTCTCAACACCGATATCAAAATATAAATAGTATGAAAGCTGGTCATCTGAGAATAGTCGGGTTTTCTATCCATATCAAACTCTTAGTTATCAAGAGAAAAAAAATCCAATCTTGGACTTACGCCCAAGATCCGAATTTACCAAAATTGATGCTATGACTCCACTCATAATGGTATCTTTCGTAATCTACCAAATCCAACAATAGATAAAAGTGTAATTAAACCAAAGAACCATATAAATCCTGAAACAGCAGTCCTTTCTCCTAGTGGTTGACGGTCTGCAAAAACCTGTTCCCCTCCTGGCTGTGGTCCTGGTGAATCATAGTAAATCTGGGTGACTGTTTTCTCATAGATCTCTTCAACCTGATTCTCCTCGAAGTTCTCATCTTTCAGAGTATCAATAAACATAGCGGTATATGGTGTAACAATCCCATAGTATAAAGCCATGGATGTAACAGTTGCAGAAAGGTTTACATCTGATTCACCATACTCTATCCTTTTTAGGAGATCATCTATTGTTGCAATTGCCCAAGTTTTCTCAATCCATGCATCCTTAGGATCCGTACTACTAGGAGCTGTAAGCTCTATGTGATATTGTAACTCACCTACAGAGGATTGACCTGTAATGGTCATTTCAATCTCAGACTCAGGTTCACGCTCTCCTACTAAGAAGATTTCGCTACCATCAAATAAATTCGGAATGAAATATGGATACACCACATTATTCACAACACCAGCATGGATAGTCAACTCCAGATCAACTAGTATAGGTGTGCTCACACTATCATAAAAATTTTTGATTTGGTCTTCTGCATTTAAGTTCTCTTCAATTTTAAAAGCCTCACCAGAGTTCTGTCTGGCTAATTGTCCAAGAAACTGAAAATCAACGTCGTTTCCAAAGCCTAGGGTAAATAATGAAGCTTCCATGTTATTAGCTTCACTAAAATCTTCCTGAATACTCACTGGATTCGTCAGACCAGATGTTGGCCGGCCATCGGTCAATAAAACTAGAATCATTGGCCGTTCTAATGATTCAAAGAAATTTAATCCTGTAAGAAGTGCTTTGTGAATGTCAGTGGATCCCCCCGCTTCAAGAGCCGCCACCCAGCCTTTCAAGAAAGACATATCAATGGTATTAGAGCTTTCAACTAGCTCTCGAGTAGCAGCAGTCACACCGCTCGAAAAACTGACAACTCCAAGTCTGTCATCTGTGTTCAGTTCATCTAATATATAGAGAAGAGCACTTTTGGCTTGATCAATTTTAAGGCCACTCATACTTCCACTGACGTCAATTAGGAAAACAAAATCCTTAGCCAAGCTATCAGTTCCAAGTTCGTTCAAAGATGGCGAAAAGGTCGCCACAAAGAACTCATTAGTCCCATTGTTATAGGCAAGGATGTTTGTTCCGATAGAAGCGCCTGTAAGATAATAGCTCAAATTAATTGACCCCGTTGAGATTGAGTTCTCTGATAACTTGATTGTAGCATGATGAAAGGAGTGGTATGTAATTTCAGCTCCTAGATTGGAAGTGATGTCTTCAATTGAACGAGTCGGAGACATAATAATGAAATCAGCAGATAGAGATAATGGACTTTGAGTAATTATCGATTCTAAATTGATGGTTAGATCATACCGACCTTTGTTCCTGATTATCCTTTTGAAATACGTAAGCGTGATTCTTATCCTGTTTTCAGTCTCAATTGAGAATTCTGTTCTGAATAGATTGGGTGAAATCTGCGTAAGAAGGACTGCCGATCTATTGGATTCAGTCGCATTAGCAAATGCTTCCTGAGCTTCTTGTACTTTCATAATACGTCCCCAGTAGGTGTAGTCACCCAATTCGAGACTAATATTGCTCAGGTAGGCTCCTGTTGGAATTTCTATTATGAATTCACCTGTGACGAGCTCATTAGAGGGATTATAAAATAATCCAGAAGCATTAACTTCTGCAAGGGTTTCGTAAATTACAGCATTTAGCCTAAATTCTTCAAATACAATCGTATCAGTATTAGGTGTTGTAAGTCCAGCAGAAGCTGGGAGAAAAAAGCTAAAAATATTACAAACACAAAAACTGATAGTTAAAAATCTAATTAAACTCCAATTTCCTTTCATATTAAACCTTCCTTAGATAAGTATAAACCTTAACAGGTATAATGTGTGTAATTGTGTGTGTTGGAACACTTTCTTCAGATAATGACAACACAAACAATTCCTCTTGATGTAGCACTAAAAAAGGAGTAAAGATAGAAATGGCTGGAATAGTCTTTTTAAAAACGAAAAATATCCAGAAGACAAAAGAATTCTATACATCTGTTATTAATGCGAAAGTTTGGATTGATCAGAAAGATTGTATCATTTTTCGACATGATAACTTTTTATTTGGATTCTGTGAACGAGAAGGCGACCTGGAAAAAGGATGGTTATTGACGTTCTTTTATCAGTCTCCCACTGAAGTTGATGCGATGTACAAAAAATTAAAGATGGATCACGCGACTACTGAACCAGTCAAAAATGATAGATATGAAATTTACCAGTTTTATGCAAAGGATCCAGAAGGTTTTGATCTCGAATTCCAAGCATTTCTCCATAAAATAGATTTTAACTGGAATAACTATATTAAATAATGAATTATTTTATCACATCTATTTTTAAAAGACTTCCAGTGTCTTGAGAGTTAAGCTCCCAATCATACTTTGTATACTCGATCTTAGCGCTTTTAAATATTTGAATGAATGATTTCTCTGGGTTTTCTAGATAATTGAGAATGAATTCTTTCACCCCTCCTTTAATCTGAAAGTCTTTCTTGTACCACTTGAAAATAGGGTTTAAGAAAAGAGTTTTTGATTTCACATCTAAGAACACATGGTCCTTATCATTAATAAAACTACTAGTAAGCGTTGTTAAATAATCTACTAATGTTTCAGGAGTAAAAAGGTTATCTGGGAGATTGGGACATGATTTGGAACCACAATTGATTGCAAAATGAATTCTAGGATCTTTAAATCGCTTACGGAGGATTTTATTCTCTAAATTGTAGAGATTAATTTTCTTACCTGCGATGCTGAATCGACGTAAGTAGAAAAATTTCACTCTCTGAAGAAAGGAGATGTTTCCACTCCAATTAGGGTTTCGTTCAAGTTCCATAAAGACTCCTTTGAGAGTTAAAATATTGTAGGCATTTAACCAGAACGCATACTCTTCAGAATAACTCATGCCATGTAAATCTGCAGTTTTAAGTTTAAGAACTTGTTCATGAAGCCACTTATCTTCTTTCAAGCCATTGTAATCTACTAGTCCATTGGCATCAATAAAGGGTTTCAACACGTTTAGATTGGTAAGAGAAGGAGTGGAGGACAACATTATTCAAATAATCAATATTGAGAATTATTTAAAAGTACTTGTGTATGGTTTTCGTTTAGATCTGGAGACTAACGAAAGATGTCGGGAGATTGAGAGCAGTGACAGTCCTCAATTTCTGATAAAAATCTATTGCTAATATGCTTTTAAGAAAAAAAAAGGAAAGAAAAATAAGGGAATAGCTCAATCAACTTCGCTAAATTTCTCGTGTGAAGCACCACATACGGGGCATACATCAGGAATTTCACCCTCACATGTGTAACCACAGACATCGCACACAAACATAGATGTTTCGGGTAAATCCTCACCCTTTTCCACCGCCTTGAGAGCTTTGGTATAGAGTTCGTGATGAACAATCTCTACCTGTCTAGCAAGATCGAAACTCCGTTCCGCAGCCTTTTTACCCTCAGCCTTTGCCGTTTCAATCATTTCGGGGTACATTGAAGTGAATTCATAATGTTCGCCCCCAAGTGCTTCTTGGACATTTTCCAAAGTATTTTTAATTCCCCCGTACACCCGTAAATGTGTAAGGGCATGCACCGTTTCCGCAGCTGCAGCTGCGCGAAAAACACGGGCCACTTGAGGAAATCCATCTTTTTCAGCTTTTTTAGAAAATGCTAGGTATTTTCTATTTGCCTGGGACTCTCCAGCGAAAGCTTCCATCAATTTTTCATCTGTTTTAGTCATTTAATCACATCTAAAGAGAATTATCACTCATTTTCAAAGTGCGTCTAATTACATTATCAAACTTATCTTAGATCAAATTTTCATCTTTTCGAATTTCGGATTCCTGCAAGGGGTAGATATCTCTAAGTTCTGATTTACAATTGTTAAGCCTATGTTAATAAGAAGAATCTTCCCTTGGGAATCTAAAAGCGAATTAACAATTGTGATTCTACGGATACCACCTCATCAGACATTTATTGGAAGAAAGGATAGATTATAAGACATGATTCGAAGAAAAATTAAGCCTATCATGATCAGTTTGTTTCTTTACTTCTCTCTTGGAAATATAGTAATTTCGAGTAAAACTGATGAGATTCCGATTACCCCTAATGATGAATTTTTTACTGTTGCAGTTGATTTCTTTGAGATAGATCCTGATACATATCGATTAATCGTTACAGGAGAAGTGGTGAATCCGTTAAACCTATCTCTTGACGAAATCAAATCAATGCCTGTGACCTCAGAAATTGTACGTCTAACATGCGTTGGATATAACCGTCAAGTTCCTGACTCAACCTCATTAACAGGAGTGGCAAATTGGACTGGGGTCCAGTTGTCTCACGTTTTGAACTTAGCTCAGATAAACTATGAGACTGCACGAGACATTTCGCTTCATACTCCAGATTTGCACGGACAGTACGCGTTTTCCACTAGTTTGAACTTAACAGAAGCTTTCTGGGAAGATGTACTACTTGCTTATGAAATGAATGGTGTGCCGCTACCCCCTGACCATGGGTTTCCTATCCGACTTGTTTGTCCACGGTTTTTTGGATACAAATGGATCAAATGGCTCAAATATATCAATGTGACAACTAAGAATTATTTAGGATTATACGAAAGAAATGGATATAGTGATTCTCCTTTCGTAGACGTACCGTTGCAGATCTATTATTGGCCAATCTCGCAATCCCAAGTTCCAAGTCCGAAATCTAGTTTTTGGCCAAGGCTTGAGATACTTCTAGCAATGATAGTGATAACCACAATTCCAAAATTTGTCAAAAAATTACCAATTGATACAAAGAAGGAGTAAGGGCTACAGGAATGAATCCAGCGTTGGATCTTTCTTTTCAAACTCTGGGGGGATAAGATTCTCATATGCTCTGAGTAACAGCTTCTGGTATTCGGTAACATCATATTGTTCCTTTCCCCTAAGAAGTTGTTCTGCTTTCACTCGTTTCTTATAGTCTTTCGCGGAGGCATCAATGATAAGATAGCGGATCTTCATTCCAGGCTCAATATTGACCCCCATAGCAGCCAACTGTTTAGCTGCAATTGCTTGTCGAGAATTATTGACATACTCATCAGGAGAGCGGGAGGGGCGAATTGTTATCAACAGATCTTCGAGGGGAATATTTCCTATTTCCAACTCCTCTCCACATTTCATCATGAACCTCTTGGCCTTCTGACTGGCTATTTGAAACTGCTCCCTCGTTCGAGCTTTCGCTAGTATTTTCAGCAAATTTGTTTGAAGTTTTTTGACAAACGGAGGACTGCTTGACTGGCGGATTTCAATACCACGAATACGATATGTTCCGTCCGTTTTCAAACCATAATAACGGTTCAGTACCCCAATTCCTGGCTCATGACGACGAGGCAAAAAAATAATCCAATGATAGTCGCAGGCATGCTCGACAGGCAGTTTGACAACATTTGCCACCTCTTGGCGTAACTCGCGCACTGTGTCGTGTGAGAGCGGTTCTTCTTGGGGATTTTTCATCCAAACAGAGTCCACAATACCAGCTACAACTTCAAGCCCATAGCGCGAAGCGATTTGTTGGGTAAGAGTTAACCCGTGTCGACTGTACGCTGAGATCGCCTCGTGTGACTCAATACGACCGAAACGGGCGTTTCTATACCCTGTATAGCCGAAACAGGTCACTAAGAGCCACTTAAGCACTTTCTGTCGTCTATCGTAATCTGGGTGGACGTTTCGTTTTGCTTTGTAATACTGACGTCGTCGTAGAATGTTTTTAAGTGAAAGACTAATAATACCAGGTCTTTTCGTACAAACGTGGTAATTGGTAAGAGGTACGAGCTGTCTTTTGCTACTCACACAACACGTACAGTTGACAGTTTCAGGAGAAACATTTCGATGCACCATGATATTCGGGTACATACTCAAGAAGTCGAGTTCAGCCACATTTGCATGGAACCCAACTCGGGGACTGAACACCAGCCCTCCTACATCAGTTTCCATCGTCCAAGCGGGTCGAAATGACTCAGGATCAGCCTTCCGCGCGGGAATGAGTATGTCTTGATAATAAGCGGTACGCATCTGTACTGCAGATAACGTGGTACCAATGGTTCCTCGGGCGATACGCTGGGGGTCACTACACCCTAAACGTACCAGTTCATGAATACCTGCAATATTTCCGTCCTTCCACATGAAGCTATTCCCCACATCGTAATGATGCCGTCCACCATCGAAATAAACCCCGTGTTGTGAGAAAAAGACCCGACCATACGACATGTAGCTATGTCCTCGGCTGCCTGAATTTGCGCGTCTGACATAAGTGCGCAGGGGACGAGAACCACGACCAACACACAGGTGTCCTTCCCCCACTTGCACAGCATGCTCGGCAATGATCGGGAAAAATGTATCACCTCCTCGTGTAAAAATAATATCTGGGTCAAGGCGCCGAATGTACTGCACACTGTTACTTATGGTTTCAGCTTCTGTTGTTTCCTCAAAAATGACTGGTTCCTCTTCTTGGTTCACAACCGACTGACGAAGGAGGATTCTTGTCATTTTTCCCCGTGCCAGACGGGACTCTGCAAAGGTAGGTTGAAGCCATAGGGTACGAAAGGGCACAGGTGCATAGTCCATCTGTGGATAGCTCTCAAGTAACGTCCAGTCGGTTAATCGTCCATTGGTTACCTCGACTGTGGCGTACGCATAGGGAAAGAGTTTCGTCTGAAAGCAGAATTGTTGCCATAAACTCAAATCCGCGTTACGTAGATCCTCGCTCCAATGTTTACGTAGATCCTCATAGGTGCTGCGAATCTGACGAGGGTTGACTCGTATGCATAAAACAGACGAGGAAGTTTGATCATGGATGGAAAGGTATTTTTTCACCTTTTCCACACTTTCGACGTGGGGATGGCTGAGTAACTGTTGCTCGATCTGAGGAGAAGGTTCTTTGGCTAGAAAGAACTCAGCAGTGAATGGGTAGAACGCTCGGACAACCTTCTCGCCAGTAATCCAGGATGTATCCACCCCCCAATCACGAGCCTCGACCTCATGGAGCCATGCGTGGATCGGAGCCATCTCAATAATCCCAAGTGGTGATTATACCCCCCTCTCCTCCGTAATTTGGTCTACACTTCGCTTTAATTTGGCTAGTTCGTCTTTCAACCTCTGAATTTCCGAGTGCTGTCCAATCAGCATTGACATCATGACATTGTCGAAAACTATGGGGCGTGTGTTTGCGGAAGCCGCATCTGCGAGCTGAAAGACATACAACCAGAGTTCGGCGAAACTTGTGCGATGTGGCTCACGAAGCCGAGCCGCATAGTTCCGTTGCCAAATTGCACGTTCTTTTTCGATCATTCTTCTATAAGAGGGGAGAGTTCTACCCATGGTTACTCACCAGAATTGTGTTAAGGGGATTGATTGCGCCCGATCCCTCTCTCCTTCATGTGAAAGTTTTACCTGAATCTCTGGCCCTCCTTTCTGGACTGTCAGAGTAAGAGTGTAATTAGTTGAATTGCTGCCAGGAGTAGTTGTCACACGAATGATGTCAGTCGCTGCATGAGCCAAAAACGTTCCTCCCAGGGCTTTATGGTTTGAATGAGGTGCACTTTCGGCAGTCATGATTCCTACCAAGTCGTACTCCAAACTTAAACTCTTCAGTCTACCTACGGCCTGGGTCAGCTCGAGAATAGAGGAGGTGGCCGTTAACTTGTCATATTCAAGATATTGGAGCGCCTCTTTCGATAGATGAAGGGATGAAATTTGGGGAATCAAAACAACACGAATGGGGTTCGTTTCAAGTAATTGTGGTAGTTTCTTGAACAAAATTTCCGTCATTTGGTGGTAGTTAAATGCACGTGATAGTTGAATCCTATCTAGTATCGCGAGGGGGTCCAAGCCGTACTTTCTCGCCTCCTGTGATATTTCGTAATATGGAAAAAGGTTGGCCCCGTCAACAAAGGCAAGCTCTACCCGAGGGTTGTTAATCAGTAGTGAAATCGTGAGCTGAGTGATAAGCGGACGTAGCAGCGAGTGGGGTAAATCCCCCTGAATCAAGGTGAGACTGCTTGGATAGAGCCTAATCACGTCATCCAAGTAGGGTATCCCGAGTCGGAGACACTTTTGCAATTGTTGATATCGTGCGTCGGCAGAAATGAAACTGTTAGGAAGTAGCTCATGATTTCGAGAGTCTTGGATCATCCCTAGTCAGCTAATGGTATGCATTCCCCTCCCTCAAATCTACAACACAGTCAGAGATATCCGAAAATGACGAAAGATAGGAGTGCCACTAAAGGAAATAAAATTATAAAAGAAACATCGGTAGTTACGGTTATGGTTGCTATTCAATTTTCAGATCTAATGGCTTATACTGAACAATATGAAGGTAGAGTTTTTACTCTCTTGCGAGAACTGATAAGTTTTCCAACTGTTGCAAACCGAGAACCTGCAGCAATTGCCGAATGCGCAAGCTATCTGGAAACAATTTTTCAAACATATGGTTACGATGCTACCCAATATCCCACGGGTGGTTCGCCTGTCGTATATGCAGAAAAAAACGTTGGTGCTCCCAAGACATTAATGTTTTACCATCACTACGATGTTCAACCTGAAGATCCGATAGATCATTGGGTTTCTCCCCCATGGCAATTTACAAAGCGGGAAGGTCGAATATTTGGTCGGGGAGCTGTTGATAATAAGGGACATATTGTTATCAGTTTAATTGCAATCCAGATGCTAGAAGATCAGATAAAACTACCCGTAAATGTAAAATTTGTAGTTGAAGGAGAGGAGGAAGCTGGATCAAACAATTTACCTCATTTCACTAAAGCTCATCCATCTCTCCTAAAGGCTGATGGATGTATATGGGAAGGTGCTGGATTCTACCCAGAAGGAGAGGGGGAAACATTAACGATTCCTACTCCTGTCGAGATTTGGTGTGGGTTGAAAGGGAACGCGTATTTTGACTTAAAAACAGGTGGTCCACCTAAATTCCCTCGAACTGATGTACATTCTGGGTCGGCTGCGGCTGTGCCTAATGCTGCATGGAGATTAGTATGGGCACTGAATACATTGAAAGATGAACAGGAAAACATTCTGCTAGATGGATTTAATGAGTTGGTACAACCACCTTTGAAAGAAGATATCGAAGCCCTCCGCAATTATCAGGGTGATCTGGAATCTTTTTTGAAGAAGAACTATAATCTTGAACAACTACTCCTCCGCCGCTCAGGCCAAGATCTTTATGTCCCCCTCTTTCTTGAGCCTTCCTTTTCTATCTGCGGGATGAAGAGTGGTTACCAGGAGGCGGGATCAAAAACAATAGTGCCAGCAGAGGCATCAGTAAAGCTAGACTTTCGGTTAGTACCAGATTTAACTGTTAACAAAGTTGAAGAACTGTTAAAAACCCATTTAAAAATCCGTGGATTTGATGATCTTGAAGTGAATTTTATAACGGGATATAATCCAGCAAAAACTTCAGTTAATCATCCATTTATCCAAATGATCCGAAATGCTACCCAAAATATTATTGCTCCAACACCCATTAATGTGATTCCTTTTGCTCCCGGATCTGGCCCAGCATATCTCTTTACTCCGTATACACCTTTAGCTATCGTGACTAGCAATGTTGAGGGTCTAAACGGACACGCTCCAAACGAAAACATACCTATTAATGCAATCAAGCCTAGTCTCGCTTATAATGCCTTTATTGCTCAACTAATAGCAGACTGATAAAGCGATTCGCGTTAAAAAAGCAGCTATAAATTGAACTGTTTCTGTAGAGTTTGAGAACTCACTCAATATTATGCTGGTACTATACAAAGATTAAATGGATTACTCTATTTTTTGTATGCACTACAAACTGCTGATTTTCTCTTATGAGTGGATAATTCATCTAGGAAACCTTATGTAGCAATAGTGTTTCATCGATAATACAGAAGAAGTGAGACACATTTGGAACGTGAGAACACGAATCACCAAGAAATAATTATTTCGGAGGAGGAGATGAATCAGTTAGCAGACCGTGCACTGATTCTGCTGTCTTTTAAGGACACGGATACGCAAAATCTGCGTTTCATCCTTAATCTTCTTGGTATTCGTACACCGCAAGAAAAGCAAGCCATCTTAAAGGAAATTTTCCGTTTGATTCGGAAAGGGATTGTTTATGTTCCCAAAGGCTTACCTCAACTACTCGATCAGCGTTCACAATTTAATATTGACTATCTTCCTGAACTTGAAAATCTCGATATATGCTTACTCTGTCCTCATGATCGTTTAATTCGGGAACTTCAGAAGGAAATTGCTAAGATTAGATCAAAATAATCTATTATAAACGCTTCATAGATTTAAATTAGAGAATTTGGCCTCATATTACTTAAAGGTACCCATCACAATCTCAAAAGGTTCAAAGGACAATTCGGTTGAACCATCAATAACCACTTTTTCTTCTTTTTCTGAACTATCTATTTTAATCAGAGAAAAACGTGTAACTCCAGCCGGAAACTTAACTTTTGTTGAAATTGCTTTATCTTGTATATTAAACATTGTGACCCATATTTTCCCTTCACGTACCCGTAATGAAGAAATTCGGATATTTGGGTCTAGAACTTCTATTATGGGGTGAAGAACGTCGTTTGATGAGCCATCTGTAGCTATTGGTAGCAAAGAAAATGCTTCAGCATAATCCTCAGTTTGCCATAATGGTTCATCCTTTGAGTGAACTAAGATACTATATTCGAAAGAATAAGTTGAATTATACTCTTGGGCCCCTGGAGTAGATATTCTTGGACCTGCGTGTTCAGGTCTTTCAGGAATTCCTGAACGTGAGAGCCAGCCAATGGAACGTATTAGAGTGATAGCAAGACAATGTCTGTTTACTAGCTCAACCTCTGGTAACCCTTTATTCATTAATGTGAAAGCTAATTGATTTTTGGGATTCTCTATCCGAATGTACCGCTTTTGAGGTTGAATTCCAGAGGGTTTCTCAATATATGTATCATCACCCACAGGATCACTGGGTCTTTTAATACAGCCGAAGTGTGTAGATGTTAAGGTGTGGGGTGATTCAAAGGGGAGCTCAAAACAGATCCTAAGTCTATGATCTTTGGATATATTGGTTAGCTCAGTCTCTAAATCAATTCTCGGCGAAGCATGATAAAATCTGAATATTGTGGTCACTGGTACTTTCACTCGACCAACACGATATTGTTTGGATTCGTCGATTTCTCGAAATAGCTCTAATGTTGTTAATTGCTTAATCTCACAGATTAAAGGACCAGATATTGAAAGCGTTCTTTTTACGTCACTCACTTTTACCAACTCTGGACCAAGTCGACCAAATGTGTACTCATCTCCCTGATCTCCCCAATCTTCAAATGTGTGTAACTTACTATATTTCATTCCATTTTCTTTGTCTAGAATATCAAACGTCCCGTCTTTGTTGAACGTTAACTCGTAAAATTCATTACTAACACGATCCTTTGATGCTGTCAAAGTTCGGGAAGATGAATCTTGGGATATAGAGTCTGAGAAGTTAAGTTTAGTCATACTCCAAGGTTTCAATGGAGCCACTGTGATGTAGGTTTGTTCGTGCTCTTTTGTTACTAGAATGTGGAATTTCTGGTACTTTTTTTCATCAATTACTTTTAGAAGCTCTTTTTTCAAGTTTCCCATATCAAGTTCCCCCACGGGCTTATCTCCAACAATTAAACGGACTTCACAAATTTCAGGTTCAATCCCATCCAATAATGAAGCCTCATTAACATAGTAATTCATAAGCTGTCTGCCTGGAAGCATTTTCATCAAGGCTTTCAGTTTCAGCCCTCCTAAAGTCATCTCCCACACAATATCGGATGAAGACTGAAGAGATTGAACTTCGTAAGATTGACCATTAATTTCAACCGAGCGAACTGATAAATCTCCTTGAACTCCAATTTCGACGTATAGGGGCATCCTGCAATTAGTGGGATTGAACACAAGACATGAATGACCATTAGATGTTTGTTCAGTCTCACTGAGATCGGATAATGCATTTTCGATTGTCATTTCTGCGAGAGATTCAGCCCAAGAATAACGGAATCGCATTTCATCATGAGTCTGATCTACTGAACAACCACAAATT
>CP070760.1:1433858-1441830 GCA_020348965.1 Candidatus Heimdallarchaeota archaeon
GTCCCTGACAAATTTCATTTTATTCAAGAAGCGATTCAATTTTATTGGGAAGCTCATGAAGAGCCAGTCGTCGTTCCTGCGGAAGAACCCGTTATGATCAAACCTCCTCCTATCAGCAATGGATCTTGGAGGCCCCCGTGGAGGTCCAGTTAAGGAAGTGTGTTGTATCATGCCTAGAAAAAGTCTAACTGGCAATGGATTGTCTCCTCGAGTCAATTTCCGCGTTGATGAGGAAGTTAATGAGATTCTTCAAAAGGTGGAGGTTAGCCGATCCAGTTTTATTCGAAGAGCGATCGTCTATTACTGGGAGCACAAGCGTGAAAGATAGAAATCCATTAAATCGGGTTTTTAATGTCTTCCTGCTAACTCTTCAATAAGATCCTTGAATATTCTCTGTATATCCCCGGTCATTGTTTTTCCTTAACAAGAATTCAGTAAGTATCGAAAGTGGTCATTGGTGTATAATCTTGGAAGCGGACATTGCTGTTTTAGGCCACCGAATAGTTGCCTATTTTGTGGATTATTGCGTTATTTTTCTGATCACAGTGATTCTATTGCTTTTCCTACCATATACTCCTGAATCAGATCATCTGATTTTTACGGTTATTAATCATCTTGTATTTATGATGACAACCATCATATATTTCATCCTACTAGAATCAGTAATTTCATCCACTGCTGGGAAAAAGCTTACCCAACTTGGTACGATTATTGACTTACGTGGTAAGGAAAATGCACAGATACGGATAAGGCCCAAACAGGCACTTCTCCGTAATCTGGTGAAGATTCGACCAGAGTCACTCCTTGTTGACTTCATTATCGGATTAATTATGAATAGGAAGATAGGTCAGCGTTCTTCTGAACTTTATTCTAAGACGATTGTGGTCAGAACTTCTCAACATTATACATCTAGAGAGCAATCGACAAATAGAACTTTCAGCGTTATTTTCTCAGTATTCGGTATCATCGTTTTTATAGTGTATACAGTTGGAGGGTGGTTGATTCTATTCATGTAAAAAAAAAGGTCATGCAATTATTGATTAGGTCTTTCGTCGAAAAAGCCGTCTATACGAGATTTCTAGAATCCCTTCACTTTCTACCAGTCTCCCTGCAATCCATACTCCGATGAGTATCCATGCCAGTTGAGCTATTAAACTGATCCAGGCACCAATTATGATCTCGCCAGTAAGTAATGAGAGATGTATCGCAAAGAGATAGCCCAGGAGTGGGAGGAGCATTAATACTGTTTGGAGGATAGGATCAAGCTTTTCAACGGGAAGAAAGGCGATTAAAAATGTCAGGACAAGGGGAATTATCACTAACGCTGATATTACCATATTTGCCTCCCGTTCGTCCTTTGCCATCAGACTGAAAAAGACAGCAGCTGTAATTGTTAATAGTGATACTAGTATTAATCCAATGATGACGAATAGAAGAAATATCCAGACTGAAATGTCTGCAGTTTTTATCGCTGTTTCTATCAAGGGTAGAATTTCACCTTTTCTTTCATTTGGTATCATGATGTATCCTAATGTGAGAAGTGCTATGATCGAGATTACAGTAGCCACAGTGTTAAAACCAACAAGTAGCGCCCCATAAAGTAATTTTCCCGCAATGATGCTTTTTCGTCTAATTGGTTGAAGTATTAGACTTTCTAGTGTTTTTTGTTCTCGTTCTATTGTTACAGATATTAATACCAACGATAAAGAAGGAATGACTAGCAAAATAATTGCATAAAGAGGAATCAAAGTGAGAAAAGATGCTGCAAAGCCTTCTAACTCGGAATCAATTACATCAATTGCATCCGTCGTTGAACCCCCGAGGCTTGTATATATTCTATTAGGATCAAGAATTCCATAATAATAAAACAGAATTTGTTGGTTTAAAATCTGTGAGACTCCAATAATCCTACTAACTGCTATTGCTGATTCTGTACCTGTACCATTATAATATAGATAGAATTGTGCGGGAAGTGAACTATTGATTGTCTCAGTAAAATTAGCGGGGATATAGAGTAAGATCGAGTAATTAGAGGATTCGAGTAAGTTATTTAATTCAGTAACACTTTTATTGGTATAATAATAATCTTTTGTCAAATTGTGTGTTTTGAGTAATGTATAGAACTGGGATCCCCAGTTTGTGCCATCAATACCTTTGTCATCCTGAATAACGAGTATTTCAACAGGCTTCTCAACTGGTTCTTCAATGGTAGAGATGATTGCAACCGAGACAATAATCATTAGAGCAAAAATGAAGAATAGGATGAGTGGGGTGGTAAATAGCAGAAAAATTCTGCGAGTAGATTTGAATAATAATTTAAGCTCTTTTTTTGCAATGATCCAGGCACTCTGTGGAATCATTCAAACACCTCGTCTGAGTCGCCCGTCCAGCCAATCAAGTTCACAACAGCATCTTCCAAGTCATTCTGCTCTCCAGCATATTCCTGAATAATTTTAGGTGGTGTATCCTCTGCAATGAGAACCCCTTTGTGAAGTACACCCACTCTATCACATATTCGTTCAGCACTAATCATATCATGAGTAGACATGAGTACAGTTATGTTATTTTGCTTAGCCAGAGTCTTAATTATCTCTCTAACTCGTCTGGAAACTAGGACATCTATACCTGCCGTTGGTTCGTCCAGGAATAGTACCTGAGGTTCCCCTATCATTGCTCTTGCGATCATCAGCCTTCGTTTCATACCGCCAGAATACGTCTCAACCCTATCATTCTTTCGCTCTTCCAAATTGATCGTTTTTATCAGATTGGTTATTTGAGTTTTCCTATCCTCTTGTTTTAGTCCACGGAGCTTTGCAATGAAATCTAAATTTTCTATTGCAGAAAATTCTTCATAGAGTCCCGCATCTTGGGGTAAACACCCTAACATCTTTCTAACTGCACTGGACTCTGTCACAACATCGTTTTCAAATATCGAAGCAGTTCCTGAAGTTGCCTTAATCATTGTTGTCAATATTCTAACGGTGGTAGTTTTCCCCGCTCCATTTTCACCCAATAATCCATAGATTTCTCCTTTTTTGATTCGTATATTAAGGTCTCTGAGAGCTTGAACTTCATTTTTCCTGTTCATATTATAAATCTTTGAGAGCCGATCTGTGGCAATCGCAATCGTTTCCATTCTCATCACAAAACAATGAATAATTCTAGGTTCAAGGCTTAATTCACATGTATTTTCTTGTAGGAAGGTGTTCTTTGTTCCATATTTATTCGATTTCATTAATTATTATTTCTTGCTGTTACACTGGGTTACAACCTAGATTTATATGTATTTGATATTTTACTTTCACTTTAATGATCTAAAGGATTCATATCTGAACTACATGATATAATTAACTGTTATCCAGAAACGTGAGTGGGAATGAAGACAGTTTTTATTGATATTGGATTAAATCTTACCAAAGCAGGATTTGCATGGGAAGAATGAAACCCATGATATCAAATGAGGAGGGAATAAGTTTTATTAACTACTAACTCTTCTTCTATATTCTGTAAATATTATGAATTCTAACATAAAAATTTGCAAGACACTTTTACTGGTGTATAAATATGAGTGCATCAAGTTATAAGAAACCTGATATTCAAACGGATTTTTCCAGTATGCCTACATGGCTATACTTGGTTATAGTTGTAATCCTTTATGCTTTCGGAGCTTTTTCGTTTTTTGATTACATCACTCAACCTGAGAATGAAGAATTCCTCAAAAGTATGTCTGATGTTTTAACCACGATAATTCCAGTTACACTGCCTTTCTTACCACTTTTGCTTGCATTTATTGCAATTTTTCTCTTTATTACAATTATCATGGCATATGTTATTGTTTGGATTATGAGTAAAGTTGCTCAAGAAGTCACAATCGTTGTATCAATCCTCTTTCCAATCATCATGATGGGATTTGGAGGGTTAATTTTCGTGTATGACCCAGAGTTGTACTTTGTTGCCCTCATAATAGCAGGAATTGGTGCATTATTTTTTATTTTTGTCATTTGGAAATTTACAATGATTAAACGTTCTGGCCAATTTGTTGAGTTTTCAGCTCAGCTAGTGCTTGATGAGAAAGCAGTATTAGCAATGCCCATCTTGCTTGGGATTTATTCAATAATTACAGGTTTTTTTATGCTGTTTGGTTTTCTTGAAATTCTCAGTCTTTTCACTGTAGAAACCTCCCCAGGTGAAACAGAGATCTCTCCCATTGCTTACATTTTTGTAATGTTATTTGAATACATTTACCTAATTGTTTATTTGGGAGTTTATTACAGTCTGTCTGCTGGAGTTATCTCCTATGCAAGTGATTGGTATAGGGGATTAGATCCTGATTTGAGCTCTGCGATGAAGGATGTACGGCAAGTCTTTCCTATAATTCTCAAATTTGCCTTTGCAATGGCAACTGTCAAAGTTATCATACAGATTTTTACCAGTGCAATGCAATCACAAGCTAGGGAATCCAGAAGAGCTGGTGGTGGAGCTGTGGTCGGTGCAATCATTGCTGGAGTTATCGGAGGAATTGTTATTTCTATTATAGGGGCTATCTGGATGTTTTTAAACTATTTTACCTTGGTCTCAATCGTCCAGAACAAAAAGGGTCTGAAAGATTCAATCAAGGATTCAGCCTATACTACTTGGAACTCTCTACTTGATGTCCTTGTGGGAGAGTCAGGTTTCGGATTAACAACGTTTATCTTTGCCATTATTAATTCGTTACTCTGGATTTTAGTGGGTTTCACAATTGGATACTCAGTTGCTCAGGACTTCATGTTTGGAGTTATTTTCGCCATAATCTTCCTTGTTTTAGGTTTTCTCCCATATTCCGTTGTGACTCAACCCATGAAGGTCGCCTTTCGTGCCTTCCTTTACTCTTATGCCAAAGACACTGTTGAAGGGTATAAGAAACCGAGTCGCCTCCCTGAGGAACTGCAAAGTGAATTTCGCACATTATCTAGCTATGACCGAAGAAGACGTATGCGTGATCCGTCTCAATACTTTTGAACCTATCTGCATTGATTCGGCCTTTCTCCTCTTTTCTTTTTTCACCAATTAGATAATCTTGGTCGATGATTCAGTCCGTTCAATTTCTCCTGGAAGTTTGAGAATTTCTTGGATCTTTGTAGCTAGTTGTAAAGTCATGGCACTCGCTAACTCACCGTCATCAGTATAAAGTACCAGATTTTCCACAACGTTTCTAGAATTCTGATAGGTGATCTCGAGATGATATCTTTTATGGAGTTCGAGCTTATCCAAAGCGACCGTGTGAATTCGTAAAGAGTTGATCTGCTTATTTAGAACCATTTCAAGTCTTGTCCAGCTGAAAAGTTGCAAACTCCTTTGAATTCCTGGTGTTTCGTCCAATAGATCCCTTTTGACAGTTAGGGTAACAATCCATCCCAATTCCCGTATAGCTATCAGGAAACATCCTCCTCCGAATAGAAACAGTATGGAGATAAATGGAAGAAAATCACTATTGATTAGACTTAACCAAACAATTGCCCAAGGACCTGATGTATCTAGAAAGCTCCAATACGCCCATAAAAACAAAATTTGAAATATGGATCCCATTAAGACAAAGTACAGACCCCGACGTTTACTTCCCTTTTGAATGATTCTCAATTCATCCTGTCTAGATTCATCAATTTGAATCACGGGTCTATTCACATCAGATTCATTTTCCGTGTATTTAACATGTCTTAGATTGAATTCTCTATCCTAAATATTTTATTGTAATTTACCCAGAAAATTTTAACACATTTTTTTCTCACTCCGTAAAGTGACTTGTATTGAAATATCGCACCTACATTGCCAAAAGAATCGTAATGCTGATCCCCGTAATTGTCGGCGTGACTTTTTTCACTTTTTTTCTTTCTAATTATGTAGGAAATCCTTTAACAGCTTACCTCGATGAATTTATGATAAATCGAATGACTGATGAGGAAATTGAAGAGCTCGAACATCAATTAGGTTTAGACAGACCTTGGTTCATTCGATATTTTAGTTATATACAAGATATGGTTGGAGGATTTCTCGATGTTGTTTCAGGTACTCATTCGGAGGAATCTCAGAGTATGTTTGCTTTTAGCGGGTTACTAGCTGCTTTTCCGGCCACAGCCGAGTTGGCAATTATATCAATGGCATTATCTCTCCTTATAGGGATTCCTATCGGGATTCATTCGGCGACATCAAAGAGAAAAGTGAAAGCAAATGTTAGCCGGGGACTCGCTCTTATTGGAGTGGGTATTCCCATTTATGTCGCAGCTTATTTCTTGAAGGTGACGATCATCTACACAACGTTCAGTATTGATGCCCTCTTCAACCATTCGTGGATTCACTTGTACAAGATATTTCCCTATGCTGGACGATATTCAGAGACGGTCTATACTTATCCTGCCCAGCTAGCATTTGGATTATTCCCTCCTACTGGATTTTTATTATTAGACAGTTTGCTATCCTTGAATATCCCCTTATTTCTAGATGGATTTCTTCATCTCCTTCTCCCTGCATCTATTTTAGCCTTTGCCCAGATCGCGTACATCTCTCGGATGACCCGTGCTTCGATGGTTGAAGTGCTTAAAGAGGACTACATTTTGTACGCAAAATCGAAAGGACTTCATGAAAAAACCATTCTCTACAGACACGCATTGATTAACGCATTGTTTCCCGTTTTAACAACCTCCACATTGATTTTAGCCTCTCTATTTACTGGAGTGGTGTTTGTAGAATATATATTTGAATGGCCTGGGATGGCCCAACTTGCGACGATTGCAGTTCTAAATTTACACTTAGATACGATTATGAGTTTTGTGATTCTCTCTGCGTTCATCTATGTAGGGTGTAATCTGTGTGCTGATTTAGCCTATGCCTGGCTTGATCCTCGTGTCCGTGAAAAGCTTTAAGAATCTATTTTTTTCCTCTTCAAGGATAGTACCTCCCAATCTGGATGGTAAGTGTGAATTAACTCGATAAGTTCCAAATATGCCTCAAGAGAGAAGTATTGGATGGGACAAGACGTCTGTTCATTCATTTTTACCATGAAATGAATATGGGAGCCATCATCTCCTTCATTTCCTCTGTGGTCTGTTCCGGGATCTTCTCCATATAATTAGTGCAAAGAGATTCGTAAGAAGACTGATTAATACCAACCCGGGAGATTGTGATGTGGTCGTTGGTTTACTGACTGTAGTACTAGGTTCGGAGGTTGTACTGACCTCGGAAGTTACGCTAGGTTCGGAGGTAGTGGTGGATTGAGTCGAATTGTCATAGAAAGATATTTTCTGGCGCAGCCAATAAAAACTGTGTTCATAAGAGGATTGGTTTAATCCAAGAGAAAACTTCCCCACTATAGTAGTAAGAGTATTATTGCTATCGTAATTGAGTTCCAAATGCCGATGCACCTTATAATTAGTACTAGTATTAAAGGTCGTCTGTCCCGAAATAATTACGTTCCCAGAGCTAGAATAATTTAAGGTCATAGGGAAGGGGGGAGTAGTGACAAGCGATTCATTTCCTTTCCAATCGGTATCATATCCTTCGCCATAATGAGTAGAAATCGGTGGGAGAGCCGTCTGATTTAAAGTGACATTAAATAGTTCTCCAACCACCACCTGGTCTAGTATTGATTGATTCAACCAAAAGAACCACCATGATTTCACAGTTAACGAAGATCGCCAAAAAATATTAAATGGCGAACCATAGTACTGACTTTCTTCGAGAACACCTGTTTCAGAGGTTGATCGAAGACTACCTGCTTCGTAGATAAATCCGTTCAGTGTAATCAAATCAGATTGAGTAGTAAGAGTAACATTAGGGAAATAGTGTTGTCCTGCAAGATGCTGTGTTTTAATGACTTTATCAGTGTGTCCCCAGCCATAATATTCCAAAAATAGAGGATATGGCCCAGAGATCGTTGGCTGAGAACTAAAAGCGATACACAGGACTCCCAATAAGAGAATGAAGAGAACAAGAAGGG
>CP070760.1:1441930-1458234 GCA_020348965.1 Candidatus Heimdallarchaeota archaeon
GGGTGAAATATTTCAATCCCACTCCAAACTGGATGACTAATCGATCTTCAGCAGACAATGATTCTCCATTGCTTTCTAGAGAGTCCAATTTGTTGTTGATGCTCTGCTTTATCTGAGGCAACAAGTCCTCCCATTTAACAGACGATGGTTCAGTCAGACATCTCCGACAAACGAAGATAACATCAAATTCAATGCTTTTCTTTCCACGAATTTGGGTACTTGTTTCCATCTCAGCACGAACAGGGTAAACTGCTGTAATGTAAAACCGATTTTCCAAAAGACTTTCTATTATTGATACCCAAGCCTGGATTTGTTTATGATGGAAAGTGAAAACGAGTAAACCCTCCACCTTCATTACTCGCGAAATCTCTGCAAAAACCTCTGTCAGGCCACGTTGATACTCTTGATCATCTTTTCCAATCTTTAAATTTTTAACAATTTCAGCTGTTTTAGGAGTCAATGGTGCATTAAACCAAGGATAGGTATCTTTGAGACCCAATCTTAACCAGACATAATAAAAGTCTGCCAACTCGGAATACTGGACATTATCATAATAAGGAGGATCAGTTATGACCAAGTCCACACTATCAGAGGGGATTTGAATCTGACTAGAGGAATTACAATAGAGGTAAACACTTTTAACAGAGTTTTGAATTAGTTCGGAATATGAGGGAACGATTTTACTTGTTATAGGTCGAAGCATTGACTTACGTTTTGTGGCTCCTGTTTCATCAATATAGGACTCATAGGGAGCTTGACAAAACTGCTTAATTTTAATAGTTTTGGCAAAAAAGTTCTTAAAGGTACCTGTCCCAAACTTTGTTCCCCAAACATTGTTTTCCACAGGATTTAGTGTGGCAGGAAAGGCATGTTTTCGGAATAAATTGTATATATAGTGATTCTTTCGATGGTACTCACAAAGGAGATTATTATATTCTAATGCTGTAGAGAACGTTATCAGGAAGAATTCCCTTAAATTTGCTTCAGAAATTCGTAAAATTTCTTTTAACAGTTTCCCCAGTGATAATAGTTGTCTATCGTTAAACATATCTGAAAATGTTACTATTTTGTGATTCAGGAGCTCCTGAGTCTTTGCGCCCACAGGAATAGCTTGATGAGGAATTGGTAACTGTTCCTGAAGCATTTTAAACTCTTGGCTTGCTTGTTGATAAAGGTTGAGGTCTTCTCTATCAGCTCTTTTATACGCACGTGAATTACATTCGGCACAATAATATTCAAGAGCATATATTAGCTCTGGAGGTCTCCCCTGTTGAGCATTTACATCTACAATCTTACCCGACTGACCACAATAAGGACAATAATACTTCCCCCTTTTTACAATATAAGAAAAAGGGTCAAAGGAGCAGGAACATTCAGGGCACTGGAGATTCTCATTGTTAACGTCATGAAACAGCGTTTCACATTGTGGACAGAGGAAGTAAGCGCTAGAAGAATTTCTTTGGGCATATGTGAACAGATAGCTACGAAATAGCTTCAGTTTTTTCATACACTGTTCACATGCGATTTCTTTTACCCAAAAAAAATACATAACGTCAGCCTGATGTGAACAAATCGCACATTGTGTCTTATAATATTTACGAAGGTCAATACTCAATGTAGAGGCAAGTTTCTCAAATTTATTTTGAAGAGCTGTGAGATCAACATCTTCCAGCTCCTTTTTCACCGTAAACCATGCGACAGGGTTCAGATCACCTCCAATAATACCTCCAAAACCCAAGCGAACTGCTTCGATGATAGTTGTGCCACCTCCCATAAAAGGATCCAAAACACTAAGATCTTTGAAGTCATGTTCCTGGAGATACACGTCCCAGAAATCCTTTGTGGATGCTAACGTATGACCCCTAGATAGCGACGAGCTATCTTCGACTTCTGAAACTGGAGAAGAACGAGACGCGTAGATGAGAATGGATCGAAAGACGGAGCCCAATCTACGAGCAAACCACTTATGGAGAGTTAGAACGGGACGAAAATACCTCTTTGCATTACTTTCTCTGTAAGCAATTGTACTGACTTTGGAGAAAGGAAAATTCTCCTCAATTGCTTTTGGTGTTAAATTCGCCTTTTGTTTCATGCGTTTATTCCATCAATCGTAATTATACTGGTGGATAAAGTTCAGTAAAAAACTCACCTAGCAAGTTGAAAGCAACAAAAATAATTGCAGAGAAGATCGCTGATATTGGTGTTGTAATAACCCAACTTATTCCTATTTCTTTGAGACTGTCTTTATCCATTTTCTCTTTATTTACGAAACCGACACCAATGAATGCCGCGACTAATATATGAGACCCTGACAATGGCATCCCCCATATTGTACCGACAAACATAATAAGAGAAACAGAGACACTTGCAGCCAGTGCAGACGTAGGACTAAGCGCGACAATGTCACTAGATAACTTTTTGACTACTCTTCTTCCAAGTATGATAACACCGAGACACATACCCAATCCCCCTGCGACAAGAGCATAAATCAAGCCCTCTCCACTAGAAAAAAAATCAACAGCCATCAAAGGTCCAATCGCCTTCGCAACGTCGTTGCCACTCCGGGAAAAAACCGAAAACAACAAAAAAAGGGCCAATGCATAAGAAGCGATTTTTTCTTGTCGTTCATAATCAGTATATCCAGTAGTCTTAATAGACTGACGAAATTTCATTATAGCCCAATAAACAAAGTAACCTCCAATTAAACCAATAACAGGACTTATTACCCAGCTAGCAACGACTTCAAATAACTTAGGAAAGTTTATAGCTTCAAGATCCCAATACTCCACTATAAGAACTCCCAATACGCTTCCAATAACTGATTGGGTGGAGCTAATTGGGACTCCTTTTAATGATACGATAAACAGCCAAAGGGCCATTGAAATCAAGATAACAAACACCATATCTAAATCTAATGGTGCAGTAGATATTCCTTTTCCTACAGTTTTAGATACGGATTCTCCTAAGAAAAAAACGCCAATAAAGTTGAAAATACCACCAATAAGGACGGCAACGCTCAAAGAGAGTAATCCAGCACCTACTGCTGGAGTCATGGTTTCATCATTAGCCCCAATCGTGAATGCGACAACGAATCCAAGGAGAAGAGCGGCACCTATAATAATAGGTTCGGCCAAGGCACTGCACCTACGATCAATTTAGCTATGTTTGGCGATTAGCACCTTCAAATAGTCGACTCCTTCCTCTGCTTCAATGCTAATGCGAGTGGTAGCGTTAAGTACACGTCCAGTCCCTCTTGGAACTTCATCTTTCACTATCATTTCCGAAACTTTGTAGAAAAGATCTCGTACTTCGTCCCTTTTGTCTTCTACCTTATGTGCATATTTTGCTGCTTCTTCAAAGTCACTGAAGAAGAGTTTATTTGCTTCAATAAAGTCTTCCACAACATCTTCTGTTATGTCAATTATTTCTTCAAGCTCTTTAGGAAAATAGCTTGAATCCAGTTCCTTGAGACACAAAATTCGAGCGGCTCTTTCAATACGACCCAATAAGCGATCAGCATTGAGCATCATTCTATGTCTTTCTTCTGTAATCTGTGGGAGGTAAGCCTTTTTCCGGAAGATGCTTTCAAAGAAAAGGTCCTTTACTTTATCGGCTTCCCTTTCCAGTTGAATTATTTCATCTCTCAATACGTAGCCTTTTTCAAAGTTTCCTCCTCGCCAGGCTTTCAAGGCTTTTTCATATTTTTCGTATGCAACTTCTGTTGATTCGACAAGCTTAAGAAATAACTCAGTTCCTTTTTTATGTATCTTTTTATCCTTTAATAAATGTCCAAAGTATTCTCCACTCATGGAAATCACGTCTATTTTCATCTTAATCTCGGACAGATTCCTAAGATATGAATTTGTTTTCATTTCTCACATTTAGGGGCTTAACTCTCTCAGTTGGCCGTCCTGAACTTAGATACTGATGTTATTTTCTTCTTATAAAAAATCTGTTAATTCGAAGGTTCTTCAACATTTTTTAGAAGCTCGAATAATTTTGAAATAATTTCTTCTAGGTTTTCAGAAGGATTTTGAACGTAATAATTAGCAACATTCGGAAGAAAAGAGGCAAAAATCTCTTCCCATGGGGACACATTCGAGTTCTGCATAGGAGGAGTTAAAATATCATTAATCTTAGTTTTGATCTTCGACTCTAAAGTTTTCCATTGCATTGATTCCTCAACAACGAAGACTTTTTCAGACATTTTTCGACAAACCAAGATAATATCAAAGTTTCTTCCTTTTACGGGCCGTGCACGAAACTCACTCTGAACAGGAAATGCTGCAGTAATAAAAAACTGACTACGGTTCAACGCCTCAAGAATCATCGTCCACGCTGTTGTACTGGAGTGGTGAAAAGTAAACACCAATGGGGCTTTTGGTTTTAATACTTTGTGGCATTCTTGAAATATTTTTGTAATAGTATTTAGGAAATTCTCTTTTTGTTGTGATGTGTTTATTTCTTGATCCGTTTGGATTAGATCTGTTCGAAATTTAGGATAATAGGAACCTAAAACGATTTTTAACCAGACATAAAAGAAATTGGCGAGCTCAGCATACTGAATGAAATCAAAATAAGGCGGATCAGTCACCACGACATCAATAGTATTAGGTGGAATTCCAAGGTTCTGCAGATCCTCTGAAGTATCATTAATGAGTAACGTATCGGCTTTCGTGCTAGCCTTTAACGCTTGAAAGCTATTAACAGAAGTAGCTTCTATACTGTCTCCTGTGACAGGTATTCTTGCTATCTGTTCATTCTGAATAGCTATTTCAAACGGTGATTCACAATAAGCTTTAGCTTTTTTTATCCTTTCAATGTAAGTAAAAAAAGTGCCATTCCCTTTCTTAGTTCCCCAAACGTTATTTTCCACATACATGGTTGGAACGAGGAAAGATTGGTAATTGAAGACATTCACAATTTGTTTCATTGTATAATTATAGGGACAAATTACGGTATGAAATTCCAAACTACTTGAAAACGCAGTCAAGAGAAATTCTTTGACATTTTGATCCGAGACCTGCGATATTGACTTTAATAGGAGACTTAAACATAATAATTGTCTCTCGTTAAAGAGGTCTGAAAAACTTCTAAACCCATAATTTCTCAGGTTTGAAGTGTTCTTCCCTTTCACTGGGAGAAGCTCACGAGGATAGGATAGTCCATCCTTTTTTTTCTCGAACTCCCCTTTAACTCTAAGAAACTGCTCCCTATCTTCCTCTGTTACAGGTTTATAATCACGTGTTCCACAATCCTGGCAAAAGAATTCAATAGCAATCTGCCTTGAGGATAGAGAATTTTCAGGTTGTTGGAGTAGCTCTATTAATTTAGAGCTGTATTGACAAGTCGTACAGGTGAATTGCTTTAGTCGACAATTCCCTAATTTTGGAACGAACTTATGTGAACACGTAGGACAAATCGATATCTCATCTATTTTCTCCTCTGTATAGAATAGATGGTCACACTGAGGACAAATCACCATGGTGGAAGGATCTTTTCGTTGTTTCTTGCCAATGATGTAGTATTTGAAGAGATCTTCGTTGGAGTGACAGGATGGACAAAGGATAGTTCGCACCCAAAAGACATACATGATATCTGCTTGTCGGGAGTGACAGACAGGACATTGGGTAAGATAGTACGAAAGAATTTGCTGTCCAACACTTCTTAAGAGGTTTTCGACCTCCTGGTCAAATAAATCCGCATCAAATCGATCCATTTCCTTTTTTGTAGTTAACCAAGCGATGGGATTGACATCTATACCGATGGTTTTCACACCAAGCCGATGAAGTTCAACGATACTCGTTCCGCCTCCACAGAACGGATCAAGGGCAATTTTGTCTTCAAATGTATGATTTTGGTAAAAAGCACCTTTGCCTGTTTTATGAGGATCGAAAATGACATCTTGACAAAAATGAGCTAGTCCGATGGCTCTAAACGTAGAACCAGGTCTTCGAGCCCAAGACTTATGGACAGAGTAGATAGGACGGTAAAACTGTCGTCTTTGAGATTCCACTTTCGCTATTGGTTGAATAGCTGCAAGAGGAAACCGTTTTTCGATTGTCACTAAGATGTCATCCTATTGACAGACCTGAAGGGATCACTAATACTTATTAAGTTCGATAATTAATGTTTCATAAAGTTGTCTCATAAAATTTGGGATTTTTTTTAACTTGAGGATTTCACAGATTTTTCTATCCAAGTGAAATCTAGGATGGTCTTTATCTCCTAGTGCATCTTGTATTTGGTTCAAGAAGGGGGGAAAAGTGCTTGACTCGGCAGCAAATCGATCGAAAATTTGAAACAGTTCTTCACGATCATCTTCTGATACGTGATGAGGATTTAGACAGAAAAAATTCCGCATATCAGTTCCAAAAATTTGGCCAAGGGCTCCCGACTTGACTCGCCGGAGAACGAAATACGTCAAAAGAAATAAAGAACTATTCAGGTAGGCTGCAAGTGTTTTATCAGCTTCTTCGTCATAAGTCCTAATGAAAATGAAATTATCAGTGAAAATTGCTGGTTCTGGAGAATAGTAGGCAATTATGTTATTAGTTGAGAGACTGAGCTCATGTGTAACTCCAACTCGAGCAATTTTGCGTCCTTTAGAGACATGAATAAAGGCCAACGTTTCGAAACCTGGTTGTTTTTGAAATTTTTGACTACCCCACTGAACATATTCTTGGACTCCTTCTTCTAATTGATCCTTATCTGAGATGACAATAATGTACTCAGATATATCTGGTTTGATTTGTTGATAAAGAGAAGATTTTCTGAATACTGGATATAAATACTGGCGAAGCAGTATCAAAGAAACCTTATTTCCAATTTTTTCAATTTTAATCCAAGATTTTGACTCCTCACTAATTTTCCAATATTTATTAGGAAGATAAAAGAAGTCTGAAATCCCTGCGCGGAGACCACGATCCACATCGTATCTAGGAGTTTTTACAATTTGATTCATTACAGTGAGAGCGTCTGATTCCATCACCAGTTCGAAAAGATCATTGAATTCACGATTAAACAGATTAATAACCCAATTTGACGAATTTCTAAGTTCTTGATTTGTAATATGACGAATTCTAATAGATTTGTCTTCAAAGTCTTCATTATGTTCTTCAATCCTTTTTACTAGAGTTAGATAATTCTTTCTTGACAACTTTTGCTTTAAAATCACGAATTTAACCGTTTGACTAGGGGATTTCCCCTTTTGAGCCACCAAGAAGACTTCCTTAAAGGCACTCTGCTCTGAGAACGCTTCCTGAACATCTGAAGTTATGAAATATCGAAAAGAGAATTTTTCTGATAGATATTGCATCACAGGTTTCATAGTTAGAGAGTTAATAACAGAAAAAGGTAGGATAAAGGCGAGTGTTCCTTGATCTTTTAAGAACCTCAATGAATCTAGAAGAAAATAAGCGTATAAACCTAAGTATTTCTTATTATATTTAAGGAGAATGCCGTTTCTGCGCAAATGAGTTTCCAAGAAGTCTTTATATTCACGATCTAATCGATCTCCCCGTGTGAAAGGAGGATTTCCAATAATCACATCAAACTTTGGAACTGAAAATTCCAGATTTTTATTTTGTTGTCCAAGTTTTAGTTTGAAGAAATCCATAATGCCTATTTGACATTTATCTATTGGTTCTAGAGGTTCTTGGAGCGCTAAGTTTATTCCCGCTAGCTGTGCCGCAAATGCTGCCACATCGAATCCAAATAGATTCTGTAAGATCCGAGTATGAGATATTTCTCCATTGAGCTCTTTGATCCGTTTGTAAGCACTCACTAACAATGTTCCAGATCCGCAAGCTGGATCTAAAATCTTAATCTGGGTGTCTCTAATTACTAAATATCCTAAAAAGTCACCAGCAGTGTTTGATGTATAATATGCTGCGAGAAACTTCCTCAATTCAAATGGAATTAACCCATGAAAGATCTTTCCTATAATGTCACTTTGAAACTCCTCAAGTCGACATAAAGAGAGAGACTGGAAGATCTGGTTTAGACTTGTGACCGAATTGGTGGGCAACATTTCTACTAAGCGCGCTTGATAGATAACTTTGTAATGCTTTCTGACAACAATATCATCAAATAATGATTGTAAATGTTTAGTACTTTGAATTCGATTGACTTCTTTAAGAATTTTCTCATTTTCTTGTTTCAGGATAAGATAAAATAAGATTTGAGATACGATAATGAATGCTGCAACTCTAATGCTAGCTCTTTCTAATTCTTCTCTCCCTTTCTCGGAACTTGTGACTTTATTGTCTAATACACGAGCAAAAAAGAATCCTAATGGCTTTTCAAGCCTTTTATACCCAATTTTTTTCGTATATGGCTCAATCCTATTAACTGCTTCAATCAGTTGTAATTGCACTCTTTCTTCAGATGAATCCTCCGATTTTTTCAAGTATTGTCACATCGGCAAGTTGGAGATGAAGGTGTTTTCTGACTAATATAACTAGTACGGATCTTTGTGTAATAGTCTATATATTTAATTTCTTCTGTAAGCAAAAGTTAAGATTAATAGGACGGTTTATTGGAAAATAAGAATGATGAAAACAATAATTACTTCTCTAACAAAAGAGTATTTTTCATCTCTAGAAGTACTTCATACAGGTTTTATTGGTAACTTCGACAGTCCTGAAGATTTACAGAACTTCCGAACGTATATTCGTATTAGATCACACCTAATCAAGATAGCTATCCAATCATCAACCCCCCCCTCAATTATTGGATATGTGATCTGTGATCAAACGAGTCGATACAAAGCAAGAGTTTACTCTCTTTTTGTGCTTCCCCCTTTCCAACGACGTCATGTGGGTAGTAATCTCATCCAAGCAGTCGAAGAAGAATTTCTCAGGAATTTTCCAGACCTTAGATACTTGTCGGTACGGATTCCAGAGAAATACAGTGATTCAGAGACATTTTTCCTCAAACAGGGATTTAATCTGATAACAAAGATCAATTATTATGTAAAAAATGACCTTTCATTCCCTTTTGAAATAAATCCCAACATCGAGATTAGAGTTGCAACAATGGAGGACATAAAACACCTCGTTAAATTAGAGAGAATATGTTTCTCGGAATATTGGCAAAAATCAGCAGAGGTGTTTAAGAAAAATATTCTATTGGACAACGGCATTTTCTTCGTAGCATTTCTAGAGGGAGAGCTTGTTGGGTATAATTTCAACACAGTTTCCTCGAATAAGACAGAAGGACAATATGCTCGAATTGCTACACTTCCAAAATTCCGCCGGAGACATATTGCCACTAGTCTCACAGCAAAAGCATTTGAGTGGTTTGAAACCCAACGTACTATTCAGAGAGTCATATTAACGACATTTGCAGAGAGTGACTACCATAACGCCATGTATCAAAGTTGGGGGTTCAGATTGAGTGACCAAGAATTGATTATGGCAAAGAACTATTACTGACTACTGTTTTCAAACCACTTTCCTTGAGAATGAGTATAATTATTTAATTCACTTGAATCACTTTTAAAAATTTCAACAAAAATGTCTGGTTATAGTTTAAACTGTTCAAATGAAAACAAAAGGGTTTGTTTTGGCATTTTGGCAATAGGAAAGGATCAATCGCTTACACCAGGAGAGTTCTACCCAACCTCAGATCAGAACGTCATATATCTTTGTTATTTAAATAATACAAGAGGATTTCTATTAGATCTGACGGTTTTTTCTGTTCTCATTGGATTTTTTTCTTTTCTGTTTGTACAATTAGCGGCGCTACTCGTTGTTATTGTCGCTTGGTGTTTTTACATTCCTTATATTGTTCCCAAACACTACAAATTCATCCAACTAAATAAACATACACTTGCTTTTGGATCAGGATCCGTCCCTTCTTTAATTAGTTCAGGATTTAAAACAATATATAAACTAGAGAAACAGCGATATAGGGATATTCATTATCTAAAACTTGATCGCTGGGAAAAAAGGAAGGGGGAAAAAGCAGATAGTTTTGGAAGAATAGAAATCAAGATCAGTGAAGATAAAGCAATTTTTCATTTTCTCATTAATTCAGACGACTTAGCTCGACTGGCAAAGATATTAGAAGAACATCGGTTCCATTCCAAAGTCCAAAAAAAGTGGTCTCGGGGAGAATTAATGCTGGTCTTCCCAACTTCTCCCCGTTATGTAAAATCTTGAAAAATACACGCATATTCTGGCAATTATGAAGCGATTGGAACACGATATGTACCAAGTAAGTGTCGATTTGTGCTATGGATCTCAACTTCCTCAATCTTTAGAATTCCACTCTCATATATGGAGATTACATTGTAGGTGTTTAACCTTTTTGAGCGAATTTTTTTACTTGAGAAAGTGCCTGCATTTACAAAAATGGTATCCTCAATCTGCATTGTAGTAGCATAATGGTCAAGACCCGATAAGACAAGAGGGACTTTTCTGTGAGTGACAAAGTCGATGACATCACCAGCATCAGTAACAGCACGTTTGAACCGGGCACGAGGTATCGGAAGGGCACTATGATGCATCAACACTAGGAAGAATTTATAGGATCCAAAAGCTTCAAATTCGTGTTGAATCATTTTCATCCGACTGCGACCGACGTGACCCGATTGTTCAGATCCCGTGTTTATCCCGAGGATTCGCAATGAAGGATCTTCATAAATAGGATCCAAAGGTCCGACTTGTTGAACCCACAGTTCACGGCCAAACGGTTGTAGGTCTCGGGGACCAGGAACGATGACATAAGGAATATTGTAACTCCGAAGCTCTCTTAATTTCATCTTAGCAACAGCAAAATCTTCAGGAAAGGCATCATTTGTCAGGTCGCCGCAGTGGACAAGTACATTCGGTTGTTCTTGGATCATTAGCCTTATTCCAGTATCATACACTTCAGCAAGAAAATCACCTCCACTTGTGAAATGAGTGTCAGAAAATTGGCAAATTTTACTTAATAGAGATTCCCCTGGAATAACACCTGTAGCTTCAGTTTGAATCTCCCCTTTTCGCATTGTTTGTGTTTCTATAACTGGCGTTTGAAACTTGGAATACTCTTCGATCCCGAAAAATTTGACATTTACATCTTCTTCCTTCAAGATCAGATCCACAAAAGTATGACCAGCCTTCCCGCGTGTTTTAAAACTACTAAAGGTTCCAGAATTAACAAGTAAACACCTTCGGGTACCATTAGATAGAGAAAAGGCGTTGGGATAATGTCGATGAGCTGTTATTATTACATCTATACCTGCATCCCATACAATTTGCATGACATCCCCAGCGTCAAGAATCATTGATCTTTCCCTTCCTGTGTTAGGGATAGGGAGTAGATGATGATGAAAACAAAGCACTTTCACCAGATCATCAGGATAGGATTGCAGCTCTAATATAGCTTCAATTCCACGATCACCAATTCTCCCAATATTTTCATCAGGCTCAGAAGAATCGATACCGAGTATAATCATGTTTCCCCCATCTTTTGAGGTATCAATCAAAAATTGTCGCTCACCGTAAAAGTCTTTCCAAAGAGTATCCCCAATATTACGCATATCATGGTTGCCAGGGATCGTATAAAAATTAGAATTATTAGGGAAGGACTTATCTAGAAGTTTCTTTGAAAATATGAAATCCTCATATGTTCCTGAATCTGTTATATCTCCTAGATGAAGAAGTAAAGCATTAGGATTGGCTTTTAATCGTGCATTGATCATTTTCACTCCAGTATTGAATGCCTTCTTATGGAAAAGCCCTGTAAACTTGGAAATATGACTATCAGAGAAAACAATTACTTCTTCTAGAGGTGGTGAACCACTATCCACCAGATCTGGTACTGGAGGAGGTTTAGTTCTAGATTTTTTTTTCTTGGGAGACATCTTCTAATTCCCTTAAGTCACAGAAATCACAGAATCAAAATTATTCTCGTGAGGGGGGTAATCAAGTAAGTTATTAATCAGAAACGTTAAAGAACCTGATTCTTAAATAAGAGTGTGGTTGATCGAGAAAAGAAATCTTCATAAAAGACACAGAAATATATGAGTTCCTAAAGGTTGAAAATGATCTGATAACAAAATACAATGTCCTCTTTTTTTCTTATCTTGTGTAATTTATCAATTTGATCTATGCTTTTTTGGATAAAGAAACCAGAGTGAAATAACGTGGCATCACTTACTAAATGTTCCAAGTGTCAAGGTAAAGGGAAAATAACTCAGATTAAGAGGACCAAATGTCCCAAATGCCGTGGATTAGGTTCGACTAAACTGATTGTGGGAGGAGCCAAACCAACAGGAAAAAACATCTGCCCAGAGTGTTCAGGATCAGGCCAAATTGAAACAGAAATTGAAAAAACCTGTTCGGTATGTGGAGGAAAAGGAAGTACTAAAAATAAGTGTGTACTCTGTAATAACTTTACCTCTAAAAAGAACCAACTTTGTAAGAAATGTGCGAAAAATCCCATAATCTATACATTGGTCGCTCCTGTCTCATTGAAAACAGTTGAATTTATGAAAATTTATTCAGCTAAAGTGTTAAGAAAGACTGATTTTGGGTTCTTTATTGAATTAGCACCCAAAGTGGAAGGATTGGTCAGATCGAAGTTTAGTGGGAAGGAGGGTGATAGTGTTGTGGTCAAATTAAAGAATAGGAAGGGAGATAAGCTTGAATTTCAGACTGTAAAAATAGATACCTCACAATTTGCGACCAAACGTGTTCATGATACTGTTGCCTTACAAAAAATCAATGAAGACCGTGAGATTGGAACCTTTTTCTCAGTTCAAGCGAGAGTTGAAAATATTAGACAGATTCCACGGGGACCAAAGATTTTTACTCTTCTTGATGATACAGGTGTCATAGAAGCCGCAGCTTTTCATCTCGACTTTATCAAAGACATTGTAGTTGGAGACATTGTTGAAGTTATGGGAGAGTACAACCGACATCGGGGATCCGAACAAATCGAGATTTCAGATATGTTTGTCGTTGATGATGCTTATGCTAATGCGTTTATGCGAAAAATGGAGGAACTTCTTGATAATAAAAGTGAACCTCCAATTATAGAGTTTTTAGTTAAATCTGAAACGCTGGAGCTATTGAAGGATAAGTTTATAACCATCGCTAAACGAATACGACGAGCTTTACTAGAACTACAACCAATAATAATTAGACACCATGCTGATTGCGACGGAATTATTTCAGGAATAGCATTAGAAACTGCATGTCGAGATCTATGGATGAAATTGTTTGGATCTTCTGATGACGATCAACTACGTCATCTTGTTAAAAGAACTCCAAATAAACCTCCTTATTATGATCCTCTCGATGGAGTAAAGGATCTTGATTTTGCGTTAACTGATCAAGATAGGTTTGGAGATAAAATCCCTATTGTTATTCTTCTTGACACTGGAAGTAGTGAAGAAAGTCTGTTTTCATACAAATTGTTAAAATCATATGAGATCGAGATAATGGTAGTAGATCACCATTTTCCTTCCAGTATTATCCAAGATACAATAGACAGTCACCTCAATGTTTATTTTGCTGGAGGTGACTATAACATTTGTGCTGGTATGCTAGGAGTTGAATTAGCAAGGCATATTAATCCTGACGTAACTGAGATCATTGATCATCTTCCTGCGATTGCAGGAACGGGAGATCGTGTCGAAGGAAGAGAATTTGATCAATATCTCGAACTGGCCATTGAAAGAGGCTACTCAAAAGGTTTTCTAGAGGACATAGCTGTCGCAGTGGACTACCAAGCCTACTTCCTTAAATTTTCACCAGGAAGATTTCTCTTGGGTGACTTGCTAGGACTACAAGGAAAACAGGAAAAACAGATCAATTATGTAGGATTACTTGCAGCTGAAGCACGAAGTCATTTAGAAAATCAATTAAAAATCTCGTTAGAATATGTACAAGAAGAAACCTTAGTGAATGGGATTAAACTTGCTCTCCTCGATGTTGAGAAGTATGCAAATCGTTTTGATTATCCTCCCCCAGGAAAAATAACAGGATCCCTCTTTGATCATCTGGCAAAGAATGATCCACAATCAGCTCTCGTCACAATTGGTTTAGGTCCTGATTTTGCCATTTTTCGTTCACAGAATGTCAAGTTGGACTTTCCCAAGTTAGTCAAGCAATGTGCCAAAAAAATCCCTCATGCAGGTGTTGAAGGTGGGGGACATGAGGTAGTAGGGAGCATGAAGTTCATCACTGGAGCTCATGATGAGATCACAGAGATAATAAGAGAATTATTAACGCTTATTGAAATTTCAATACTGAACGAAAAGAACTAGGATTGGAAAAATGCCACTGAGTATCCGTCAGTACACTCAAACAGATGAGGACACTTGGGTAGAATGTCATCTACAATCATATTACAATTCCATCTATATTGATGAACTGGTCAAAGTTAAACCACGCTACGAGAACCCAGCGATTGAATTAGTCGCATTAGAAGGGAATAAAATAGTAGGAGTTTTAGATGTTGAAATTGAAGCTTACCCTGGACATTTTTGTCTTGACGATAGCATTCAGAGCGGGATGATATCAATCATTGGAGTCATGCCTCAATATAGAAAGAGAGGTGTGGCAACAAACCTAATTGAAATGTCTTCAAAAGTGCTTAAAGATTCCTATGATATCCGTCGATTAGAAATATGGATTCGAGATGACCCTGAATTGAATGTATGTTTGCAAAAGATTGGGTTCCACCAAATTCACCACTATTTCCAAGTAACTCTAGCAGCTGACTTCTTTGAGAAACACAATATCGTTCTTCCAGGAATAACTCCAATCCTATTAACAGGCAGTGTCGACTCAACCAGCTTCTCTAAACTTATAAGAAATCACCCTCCTGAGAGAACGTATAAAATATTAGTTCTAGAGAAAACTTTTTGACAAATACATAAATTTAACAATGTGTTTCGATACTAGTGTTATGGAAAATGAAATGTTGACTACAAAGTCTTTTAATTTATGTAGCTGGTTCTTTTCTTAAGATAAGACAATATTGATGGCATCTATTCCCTACCCAGGCATAATTTACACCTAATGCAATTAAAGACTTATCATCTTGTAACCAGATCTTTTCGTCTTTTAAAATCCAGGGATGTTTCTCGTCGTGGGTCAAACTTACTGCTGCGTCATAAGCCAGCGGATAGACTTTTCCATCCGCAAAAATGTTGCTTGTGATAAGAACTAGATAGCCTTTAGGGCGTAAAAGATCATAAACATAACCAAAAATATCTTGTTGATCCTGGAGGAACTTCTCATAATCCTGAATGTTACCAAGATCCCTTGGATCATTATCACTATATTTCGTGTCCAAACCTTGGTCTTTGCGATCCTTTTGGCGAAGAGAATTTCTTTCTAACTGACTCCAATAGGGAGGACTAGTGATGCAAAAATCAATGGTAGGTAGATTAAATTCCTCCCAAAAGTCAAGAAGATTCCGTGAATCACCACAAATCACTTGCCAAAAACTTCTTTTGGGAGTCTGATATAATGGAGGGTAGAATACCTGATTAATTTGATCTAAACGTCTTTTACTTATTTCTGCATACTCAGAGGAAAGTTCTACCCCTACACCACTCCTATTACTTTGTTTCGCTGCGACAAGAGTGCTGCCACTACCAAGAAACGGATCTACCACCAATTCACCAGGCTTGGTGAAAAAAGTGATATACTGACGAATCATAGTTTCAGGATACTTAGCAGGATGTAAGATTTCGCTTCCCTTCCTTGGAGGAGGACGATGAATATACCATGATTTAGTAAATTTTATCCATTCCCGTCCAGTTAACAAATTTAAGCGATTTTTGGGACTCCGATTCCCGACTGGAATTCGTTTTTTCGCGTTTTGAAGAAGGAAAGTCTTTGATTCGTTTGTATCAATGATATTAGTCTGTTTTCCTCTCTCTTTTGATACTTGTTTATGAGGAGTAAGAAACCTAACTAAATTTCTCTGTCTTTTCTTATCATCAATCGAACCTCGCATATTGGTGGTGTCTTGATCTGTCAATTTGAACGTGTAGAATGAATCTGGGGCGTCGATTGTATCTTTCTTTATCCAAATGAACATACTTTCGCTTTCTTGATTATAAAAATTAAGTAAATTTGATTTAATGATCCTTACAATAAAAGAAAATTGTTTAAACAAGTTTAAAGAAATTTCGTTCTGGAGAATAGGATAAAAAAGGATAGGTGTTTCAAGATCAATGAAATAAATTTTCCAAGGGGAATCTTTTTCTTGACCTATCAGTTTAAAGCATTCAAGATTACGTTCTGCTAATAATAGCCATAAAGAGTGCACTTGATTATATTCAGACTTATCCT
>CP070760.1:1458334-1461754 GCA_020348965.1 Candidatus Heimdallarchaeota archaeon
GATTAAACCTACCTCTGGGACAGCTCGAATTCACTATAATGGCAGGGGACCGTATGATATTCGTCGGGATATGATGAAAATTCGAGAAAAAGCCAGTCTATTACCCCAGGAAGCGGAGGTTTATGAGAATCTGACTGCGCGTGAAAATATCCTGTATTATGGTCAAATATATGGTTCCCCTAATGGAGAGATTGTTCAGAGAACTGAAGAATTAATCGACATGATTGGATTACGAGGCCGTGAAAATGATGTCACCAAAGAGTTTTCAGGTGGGATGAAACGGAAGGTTCTCGTTGCTAGGACTTTAGTGATGGATCCTGATTTGATCTTTCTAGACGAGCCCACCACTGGTATTGACATTTTAGGCGCCCGAACCGTAAGAAATCTAATCAAAAAATTATCAAAAGAGTTACACAAGACTATTATCCTGACAACACATGATTTAGCTGAAGTAGAAGAATTATGTGACCGTGTTGGGATTATAGTTAAAGGAAAGCTTGCTGCGATTGGAACTCCTGACGAATTAGAGGAGAAATTTCAAAAAGCCGGGATTGAAGATGTTTTCATTGGGTTAACAACGGGAGAGGGAGTTCTCGAAGAGGATCAACATTTTCCCAAGAAAAAACGCAGTCTTGTGTCTCGATTGTTAAAAAGGAGTGAAGGAAATTGAAAACCTTTAAACAGATACAAGCATTAGTAAAACAGGAATTACGATCCGCCACCCGAGCGCGCTATGTGATTCTTAGTTTTGTTCTGGGCCCACTTTTCATGTGGGGTATCCAAGGTGGTATACAGGCCCTCATGGGTTTCATGATAACTAGCTCACAACAAACTGAGACACTTTATGTTGCCAATTATGATCTAGGAAACTCAAGGTCTGATTTTGCACCGTTCTCAAATCTTGGTGAGCTATTCATTCAGTCTCTAAATACTTCGAGCCAGAGTCCTGATTCTCTTCTAGAAGGAGCTACTATCAATACTGATACGTATTCGAGTTGGGAATATTCTGAATTAATTGAATTGATAAATAATCCTCAAAAGGCAGATGAAGCTACCCCCTTGGTCATAATTCCTAAGAATTTCACCGATGTATATCTTGCTTATAATTCAAGTTTGAATCACACAATTAGCCCAGTTGTCGAACTATATACTCTGCCGAGTGGATTAATAGGCTCCTCTGTGATCGAAGCAGCAGTTACGATGACTGCAAAGAGTCTGTTCACAAAAGTGATTGTTGAGAAGGACGTCACAGTCTCAACAAAAATGATTACATTCCCAGGGGAAGAAGAAGCCGTATCAGGATTTGGTATCGGCTTTATAGGAATGATTTCAATCATGGTCGCTGTCATGGTTCCTTCCTCGTTTGTGAGCACTTCCTTTGCAGGTGAACGTGAGAAAAAGACAATGGAATCTCTTCTTGCTTTACCGATCTCTCGGTTCAATATTCTGTTTTCTAAGTTGCTAGCGGGAATGGTATTAGTGGGAATTTTCACGGTTATGAACATCATTGGTTTATTAGGCTTCTCTGCAATTATAGGATCAATTAAAAACGATAGCTATTCATCTGTCTTTTCTATTGAACCCAGCGTGGATATGCTGGTCTTGACTACCCTGATGATGCTCCTCTCTGCTTTTATCGCAATGGGGATCGGAATATCGTTAGCTAGCTTGTCTAAAGATGTCCGTTCGGCTGAATCAATGTACACTTTCACCATGATGTTCCCAGCAATTGGAGTTGGGATGATCGGGATGATTGGGGGGTTACCTGAGCAAACTTTTGGAGGAATTGGGCTCTTATTCTATCTTATTCCTTGGACACACTCGACAGCTCTCCTATCAAAGGGTCTTTACCCCCAAACCTATGCTTCAAGTACACTCACAGGCAGCATTCCTCTCGATTTAGTTCTTCATTTTGGCTATCTGCTCTTTTTGATCTTCGCCTGTCTTTTTGTTGCCTCTAAAGTGTTCGAACGAGAAGGGATTCTCACATAATTCCTCTTCTCCCTTCTTTTTTTTATTAATGACTCTCGTATCTCTCAGAACATATTTAATGAAATAATTCCAGTCTGATTAGGACTTGGAAGTGGTTCGACTTGAGTAATTGAATAATGAGCAAGAGGTTCTATACTTACACTTGCTGGGACCATGTAGTAGGTGGAAAAATAGTGAAAAATGGGACAATGGGAATAAATAATAATCTGAAAGATCTTATATCTTTTCCATCCATAATTTCTATGTATTAGGTTGCAGCTCTTTTTAACTATTCTCAATAATGATCTAGTATAGATAAGGCTAGGTTGTGTACATGACTCAGCTACGAGATTTCCGAGAAACATTTCTTTAAAAATTAAAAACCAATCAATAAATCAAGGCTAATTGTGCAATATTGAGGTGTTTCTACCCTGGAAATCGTTGAAATTGAGCATCTAACCAAAAAATTCAAAGATAATATCGCATTGGATGATTTCTCCCTCTCTATTAGGCGGGGGGAAGTATTTGGTCTGCTAGGACCGAATGGGGCTGGTAAGACGACGTTAATTAGATTATTAATCGGCTTAATTAAACCGACATCTGGTACAGCTCGTATTTCTTACAATGGGGCTGGACCATATGATATTCGTAAAGATATCATGGAAATTCGAAAGAAGGCTAGCTTACTTCCTCAGGAAGCCGAGGTTTACGAAAATTTGACCGCTAAAGAAAATATTATGTACTATGGTCAGATTTATGGAAATATGTCCGATAAACAAGTTATGGAGCGAACTGAAGAACTTATCGACATGATTGGACTTCGGGGCCGTGAAAACGATGTCACTAAAGAGTTGTCAGGTGGGATGAAACGTAAAGTTCTCGTTGCTCGTGCCCTAGTGATGGACCCAGATCTGATTTTTCTAGATGAGCCAACAACTGGCATCGATATTCTCGGCGCTCGGACTGTTCGGAACTTAATAAAGAGATTATCCAAAGAAATGCAAAAAACAATAATCTTAACTACTCATGATTTAGCTGAAGTGGAAGAGCTTTGTGATCGCGTGGGAATTTTAGTGAAGGGGAAACTCACGGCTGTTGGCTCACCTGACGAGCTAGAGGAGAAGTTTCAGAAAGCAGGGATTGAAGATGTCTTTATTGGCTTAACAACAGGCGAAGGAGTTCTCGAAGAAGAGCAACTATTTCCCAAGAAGAAACCTAGTTTGATCTCTCGATTGCTAAAACGGAGCTAAAATCAAATGAAAACAGTCAAACAAATTTCTTCACTAGTCAAACAGGAATTACGGTCAGCGAGTCGAACTCGCTACATTTTATTTAGTTTTATAGTTCTTCCAATTTTCATGTGGGTAATCCAAGGGGGAGTACAGATGTTTATTGGCTTATCCTTGACGTCCTCGCAGGAGGGAGTCACTATCTACTTTGTCAATTATG
>CP070760.1:1461854-1463888 GCA_020348965.1 Candidatus Heimdallarchaeota archaeon
TCGCTCCAATTGGTTCCAAAGCTAAACTCCATTACAATCCCTGTAGGAATTCCAATTGCGACAGTAGTAGCGAGAAGTTTAACCCAAAACCAAGAAAGATCCTTATAATATGTATTTTTAGTCCTCAAATATTTAGTCATAAAATAGACTATAAACCAGGCTAATCCAATTGTGATTGGGGGAAAAATGAAGTGGTACCCAATTGTCAACCAGAACTGTATTTTTGCTAACGTTACTGCGTCCATAACTTGACCTCGTTTTTTCTTTTCCGATGATTCATCTATTTTTCCTTCATTCTCAGAAATCTACTATTATTCCACATTTCTGAAATCTTCAACTATAAGAATAAAATCGTTATCCCAAAATACCGTATAAAGCTGAAAAAACGTTTTTCATTAGTAAAGAGTCCCTAGCGTAAAATGAAGGTGACAACGATGTCCTCAGGAAATATGACATTAGAAGAGGTTCGGTCTAAAGCAAAGGGAAAACTCAAGGGAGTATGTATGGTTTATAAAGACTGTGATGGTAATCCAACTAGATTTTGTCAAGGCCAGCATTACGGAAGACCATTAGGCTTTGGTGGCATTGGGAGTGGAGCTTCATTTCATAACAACTGGTTAGCGTTAAGGAAGAAAAAATTAAAGATGAAATTGGTTGAAACACACTTTGAACCAGATACATCGTTTCAATTTTTCGGTAAAGAGCTCTCCATGCCGATTATGGGTGCTTCTGTTACGGGTGTGAATTCATTTGGAGGTGAAAATGTCATATCGGAAAGAGAATTTTGTCAAATGACTGTTCGTGGATGTATTGCCGCTGGTACCATTGCTTGGAGAGGAGACACCTATACATATTCATTAGAAAATTCATATGGCCTTGACGCGATTAAGGAGGCGAATTCAGGTGGTGTTAAAATTGTCAAACCAAGAGAACAGTCTGTTATCATTGATTTCTTCAAAAAAGCTGAAGAATATGGTGTAACGGCAGTAGGTGTTGATACTGATGGTTGTGGTTCTTACATGATGACCAAACACAATAAACCAGTATTTAAGAAGACTTCTGACGATATTCGCGACTTGGTTGATTCAACCGCTCTTCCAGTAATAATAAAAGGAATTATGTGTGTTGAAGATGGTCTAGAGGCAGTAGATGCTGGCGCCTCCGCTATTGTTGTTTCAAATCACGGTGGCCGTGTCCTCGATCATACACCTGGAACTGCTGATGTACTTCCAGAAATTGTCGAGGCGTTGAAAGATAGGAAAGCCATGATTATAGCTGATGGCGGTATAAGAACAGGTTATGATGTTCTAAAGATGCTGGCTCTAGGTGCTAATGCGGTTTTGATTGGACGAGACATCGTACGAGCAGCTGTAGGTGGTGGAAGCGAAGGAGTCCGATTACAAATGGATTATTTACGAGAAACTCTAAAAAAAGGGATGAAAATGACTGGGTGCCCTTCTTTAGAGGAAATATCCCCTGAAATTTTAGTACAATAATTTCGCTTCATTATTGAGTAATTGACTTAGAGCTCATAATCCTCGAATTTCACACCAGAAAATTGAATTTACAACATCACTTAGGCTTAATTAGTAGTTAAGATTGAATTCAATTGAATTCAGTTATGAAATTCGATTTTAACAGCTTAGGTGACTATTATTATGCATTTTTACAATGACATTACAGAGGTCGTTGGTAATACTCCATTAATTCGATTAAGTAGTCTCACATTTGAAAATGATCCGTTAATTCTTGGAAAAGCTGAATTTCTAAACCCTGGGGGAAGTGTGAAAGACCGAATAGCCCTCAAGATGTTAGAACACGCAGAGAGAATGGGATTACTGAAAGAGGGTGGAACTGTTGTAGAACCGACCTCTGGGAATACAGGGGTTGGACTGGCGATTGCCAGTATTATACGGGGTTACAAGAAAATATTCGTTATGCCTGATAAGATGAGTAAGGAAAAGGAATATCTATTACGAGCATACGGATCAGAAGTTGTTTGGACACCCACAGCAGTATCTCCCGATGACCCAA
>CP070760.1:1463988-1471359 GCA_020348965.1 Candidatus Heimdallarchaeota archaeon
AATGAAATCCCATCAATATGGTCCAGCTCATTTCTATTAAGACCTTTTTTCTGAAAATGATCTAATAACTCAATAATCGTTTTTTCCGCCTCATATCTAGTGATGATATCAATTGAGGGATACGTGTTAAGAGTCTCTTCATCCAGAAAGGTAAAATGTGACCCCCCAGTAATTGTAATGACCTCAGGGTCAATACGTTTGGCAAGATCAAGTGCTCGAACAGTAGTATAGACATTACAACTCGCATGGCTGCCAGACCCTACAATGTCAGGCTTTTCTTGCTTGATTCGTTGTTCTAGTCCAACCCAATCTAACTCTTCAGCTTGACAGTCAATAATTTTTACCTCATAATCAGGTAATTCTCTTTCAACGATTGCTGCTAAGAGAAGTAAATTGTACGGGGGAGGTAAATATTCTCCCATAATGAACCAGAACTTTTTGGGGGGTTCCACGAGAAGAAATTTCATAAAACAAGATTACTAAATGATAAATAATAAATTTTGTTCTTATCGAGGAGTTCCCTTATCCATTAGATGTTGGAAGAGTTATTTAATTCATTATGACGTGTTCAATGTAAAATAATAATTGAGCCATGGGCAGCCTATTGGATTGAATTCTTGACCAAGGTTACACTTTTCCAAATGGTCACAAATCATGCACGGTGTATCCCAAGGTTTTGACAGGTTCGGATAATTCTCTTTAGTAAGCAATTCTTCCATTGACAATAGAATTTCCTCCAAAATGAATATCAATCAGTATATTTTATCTATCTCTCTTAATTTTTTCTTAGGTTTTACAAATTACCGTCTCCCCCGAACTGATTTTAATTTCTTATAGCTAGAACTTAGTTAATCTTTCACTCCAATTTGTGACATCACTCAACACAGATTTCCTAATCAGGGTATCTTTGGCACTATTAGCGAGCTTTTGAGGGTAATCTACTGTGTAATGAACCCCGCGACTCTCTTTTCGATGAAAGGCAGAGTCAATGATCATTTGGGCAACATCCGCAAGGTTCCGTAATTCAATTAGGTCAGATGTAAGTTTAAAATCCCAATAATACTGATTAATTTCGTCTTGGAGTAATATAATTCGCCTTTTCGCCCGTCTAAGACGTTTATCAGAACGTACTATTCCTACATAATTCCACATAAGGAGTCGTAGCTCCATCCAGTTTTGACTCACAACGACAGATTCGTCACTATCAACCGCATCACCCGAATGCCAAGGAGAAAAAGAAAGAATGGGCTTTTCTTTTTGTAAAATGTGTCTACATTCCTGTGCCCCAAAATGGGCCATCACACTCGCTTCTAGTAATGAATTCGACGCGAGACGATTGGCTCCATGAAATCCGGTGCATGCGGTTTCTCCAATAGCTAGGAGACCAGGTATATCGGTCACTCCTGAGACTGTTGTTTTAACCCCACCAATAGCATAGTGAGCAGCAGGGACAATAGGAATTGGTTCCTTTGTTATATCAATACCATGAGACAAACACTTCTCGTAAATCCCTGGGAATCGGTTTTTAATAAATGTAGGGTCTTTAAAGGAGATGTCTAAGAAAAGATGGTCTACTCCAGTACGTTTGAGTTCTGCGTCGATTGCCCGAGCGACAATATCTCTTGGGGCTAATTCCAAACGAGAGTCATGTGCTTCCATGAAGCGATTACCATTATGATCAATTAGCTGGGCGCCTTCTCCTCGAAGAGCTTCTGATATTAAGAAAGATTTAGCAAAAGGGTGGTATAACAAGGTGGGATGAAATTGAATGAACTCCATATTCATTATTGTGGCGCCTGCACGATAGGCCATTGCAATACCATCCCCACTCGCTCCATCAGGATTGCTAGTGTATAAGAACGCTTTACCCAAACCTCCTGTCGCGAGAACAGTGACTCTTGCAGAGAAATTTTTTACCTGATCACGTGTTTTATTCAAAACATAGGCACCAAGGCAACGTCCCGCCTGAACCTTTAGGTTAATAGCAATATGATCTTCAAGAAGTATAATCTCACTTTCATTATTTGCAGCAATACAAAGTGCTTTGTGAATTGCTGCGCCTGTAATATCTCCTGAATGTAGAATACGCCGATGTGAATGGCCTGCTTCTAATCCGAAATCAAAACTTCCATCTTCATTTTTTGAAAAGATAACACCATATTCGATTAATTCTTGGATAGAAGAGGGTGCTGTAGAAATAATTTGCTGAACAACCTTGGGGTGACACAATCCATCTCCTACAATTGTTGTATCTTGACCATGAGCACTAAAAGAGTCCTTTGATGACAGTGCTGCCGCTATCCCTGCCTGAGCTAGGTTAGTAGCGCAATTTGATAAACGACCTTTTGATAAAACTATTACTTTCCCAAAACTCGCTACTTTTAAAGCAAGTGATAATCCTGCGATTCCAGATCCAATGATTAAAACATCACATCTCACTTCAGTGTTATCAGCGTCCATTTAGACTTCATCTCACCAAAAGATTGCCGATTGCCAACTAAATTTTTCTTCTCATTTTATGAACGTTCACATGAACTTTATCTGATGTAAGCGTCACTTCTAGTAAAAATATTTCCAAAAACTCACTTCACCTATCACTTTTGATCTTCCCAATCCGTTCATATATTTCACTTAATCGAGCTATTTCCCTTCCCTTATCATCTTTAAGCTGTTCCCACCGGAATCGCCATTCCCAATTTCCACTTTCTGTTCCAGGATGATTCATTCGCCCCTCATTACTTAATCGAAGTAGATCCTGGAGGGGAATGACACTCATCTGGGCTATTGAACTCCATATAAGACGGATTAAGTCTCCTACAACATCCTCATTATTAGAATTGAGGTATCTGTGGACATGATCCTGAATTCCCTTCGAGGCAGTTTTGAACCAACTAACTGTTGTATCATTATCATGAGTTCCAGTATAAACAATGGTGTTCTTAATATAGTTGTGGGGTAAGAACCGAACTTCTGGAATTTCTTCTTGATTGTCACCGAACGCGAATTGTAACACTCTCATTCCTGGAAAGCCCGTTTTGCTAAGCAAATCTTTTACAGATGGAGTGATCACTCCGAGATCTTCAGCAATAATTGGAAGAGGACCTAATTCCTGTTTAAGAGTTAAGAATAAATCGATTCCTGGGCCTGGCAACCACTTTCCGACCTCTGCGGTGGGTTCGTCTGCAGGAATTTGCCAATAAGCCTCAAAACCTCGAAAATGATCAATACGGAGAAGATCAACAAGAGAAAAATTGTGTCTAATTCGGTCAAGCCACCACTTATAATTTTGTTTTTTCAGCACATCCCACTGATACAATGGGTTTCCCCAACGCTGGCCAGTTTCAGAAAAGTAGTCAGGGGGAACCCCAGCAACAGATAACAGTTCGCCATAACTATCCAGTGAGAAAAGATTTTTCGATGCCCAGACATCTGCAGAATCATAAGCGACAAAAATTGGAATGTCTCCGATGATCTTGACATTCTTTTGGTTTGCATATTTCCGAATCTCACTCCATTGTTTGAAAAATAAGAATTGAACGAATTTATGAAATTGTATTTGGTCGGCGTTGTCCTTCTTCCACTTTAATAGAAATTTTTCCTCCCGAAATTTATACGGATCTTCCCACGTATTCCATGCTTTGAAATCAAATGCCTTCTTTAGTGACATAAAAAGAGCATAATCCTCCAACCAATAATGCTGTATTTTTTCGAAATCAGTAAGTTGTTGTTGTAGTCCTGTCGGTTTCATTCTATTGAGTTTTTCAAACGCCTGTTCTAAGAGTGTCCATTTATACGGGATAACCTTTCCATAGTCAACTCGTGAATCAGGGAATTGGCATGTTCCTACTTCTTCAGAGGACAACAATCCTAGTTCACAAATCTTTTCAGGACTAATTAACATTGGATTCCCTGCAAATGCTGAAAAACTCTGATAGGGGGAATCACCATAACCAGTTGGACCCAGCGGTAGGATTTGCCATATCTGTTGCCCGAATCGAAATAAAAAATCTATGAAACGATAAAGATTCGGTCCAAGATCACCAATTCCAAATTTGCCTGGTAGGGACGTCGGGTGTAATAGAATACCACCATAACGATGCGATCCAAGAACATCTGCCGCATAGAGAGAGTTATTTAGAGTTGGTATCATTATATTAACCGTTGTGTCTGTGTTTTTCATTAAAAAGGGAAATCTTTGTTAAAAAGTTTGATACATGTCTATAACATCAAAGTTCTTTGTTATGATTAACTCAACATCTGAATTAAGCATATTTTAACTCTTTTTATATATTCAACAGTATATCTAAGATTATTATATGTTTGAATCATCAAACATAGGAATTGGTACTCTATAGCTACCTAAATGGTGTCTTTTGGAACTATGGATTTCAACTTCCTCCACTACTAGAACTTGATTATTGTAGAGACTTAGAACATTGTAGGTATTTCTCTTCTTGGATCGAATTTTTCTGGATGAGAATGTTCCTGCGTTAACAAACACACTCTCTTCCACCTGTAAGGCTCCAGCAGAATGACCTAATCCTGACAGAATCAATGGAATTTTATGATGAGTAAAGAATTCAAGTGCATCACCAGCATCCTTTATCGTCCTTTCAAAAGCAGTCTGGGGTACAGGCATACAAGAGTGATGCATCAGAGTGATGAAGATTCGCTTATCCTTAAACTTTTCAAATTCATTTCTTAATGATTTTAAATTACTCCTACCTATAATGCCATTTGGTTCTGGACCAGTATTAACTCCGAAAACGTGGATATTATTCTTTGAATCATCATAAATGGGGTTTAAGGGGCCAACCTGTTTCATCCACAGCGTTCTACCAAATGGTTGTAGATCTCGTGTCCCAGGGACTAAAACAATTGGCTGATTTTTCTCCTTTAGCATGTCAAGAAAGTTTTTTGCCAAATTATAGTCTTCTTCATAAGAATCATTAGTTAACCCTCCACAGCTAACAATTAGAGATGGTTTTTCTTCAAGAATCATCTGAATGCCTTTATTGAAAATATCTCTTTGAAATTCGCTTTTCTTCGTGAAATGAAAACAAGTGATCTGACAAACTTTGGCAACAAGAGTTTGAGACGGTTGAGCGACAGAGTAAGAGGAAATTAATCCTTTGTCCAACGAATGGATATAGGTGGTAGGTTCTTGAAAAATGGAATATCTATCAATGCCATGAAAAGCAACTCGTAACTCGTCAGCTGAAATCTCGAGGGATAGATAGACATGACCAGCTTTTCCGCGTGTTTTATGACTAGAAAAAGTTCCATTGTTAATTAACAACATTTTTCGCTCCCCATTTGAAATACTAAAGGAATTGGGAAAATGACGATGACCCACAATAACGATATCGACGCCAGCCTGCCATAAGATAGGCAGAACGTCTCCCGCATCACGAATCATGCTTCGTTCACGACCCGTATAAGGAATAGGTAGGAGATGATGATGGAAAGTGAGAATCTTAATGATTTCGTCGGGATAAGACGAAAGCCTTGCAAATATCTCATCTCGGCCTCTAGAACCGATCCTGCCACTATTGGCGTCTGGTTCGACAGAATCGATTCCAAGAATTACCACTTTACCTCCTTTCTTGGTGGTATCAATAAAGAAATGTCGTGAACCGTATAAATCCTGCCAGATTTCCATCCCAATATTCCGGAAGTCATGGTTGCCAGGTATATAATGAATAGTAGGTTGTTCTACCCCATGGGTTGCGAATGTACCTTTAATCAATGCATTGGCGTAATTATAGTCCTCAATGGTTCCTTGGTCAGTGATATCCCCGAGATTTATTAGAATCGTGTCGGGATTCTCCCTCATCTGATGAGCAATACTCATAATGCCATTTGTGAATGCTTCCTCATGAAAATACCCTGAAAATCTACTGATATGAAGATCAGAAAAAACGATAATTTGAGTTGTACTACTCATATCACTCAGCTTCACTAGATCTGAATTTCTATTCCCACTAGGCCCCTTTCCTAATATTTATCTTTTACTGATCTTAAAAAAGAGTATTTTTTTTACTGATGATTCGGAGAACCACAAGAGTAGATTACTTACGCTCTCGGATCCCCGTTGCCATCTCGGGAATCTTTGTTTGTCTATACTCATGAAACATTTCAGAAAGCTCCTGAACTTGGCGAAGTAATTCTTGAATTTTCAATGAAGTAAATTGATAATTGTTTATGAGTAAGTTCCCATTAGAGATTATATATTGCACTTCATTCCCATTTGCTGCCCATATTAAATTCTCTATAACATTCTCTTCTCGTGTTGGGGTCAGATTAGCTACTGAAAGATCAATGACAGTTATATCTGCCAACTTTCCAGGTTCTAATGTACCGGTATTAAAACCCAGGATTTGGGCTGGAATAACTGTTATCCGTTCGAGAACATCTTGAGCGGGCATTAATGTTGCATCTTGGTGGTAGGCTTTTTGATATTGGGCAGCTACTCTAGCAGCATTAAGAATATTCTGATTATCAGCACTTCCCGATCCATCTGTTGAAATTGCGAACGTAATGCCTTTTTCCTTAAATTTTTGAAGAGGGGGCATCCCTGACCCTAGAATCGTGTTTGCAAGAGGATTATGAACGACCTTGGTCTGTGTCTGTGCCAAGATTGTGAGATCGTTTTCTGTATTATGGACTTGGTGTCCAACAAACGTATTATCATCAAGGAAGTCAATGGAATGTCCATATTCAACTGGAGTTATTCCATACTCTTTCGTAAACCATTTCGTTGTCGCAGGTTCCTCGCTAGAGTGAATATGAATCAATGTGTTGTGTTTTTGAGCCCAATTTTTTAATGCTTTTAGAAGAGGAGGACTATTTGAAAAGAACTGATCTGGACCAGGGATAATTTTAATATTTGCAGTGTCTTTGTATTTTTCGTACAATTTGTCCATACGTTTGATCGCTATATCAGCAGGTTTATCCAGAATTCTTGGATCATAGTGTCGATCTTGAGAACCCACAGCGATCACTACTTTTGTTCCTGCCAGTCGGTTAGCTTCAACCAATTCATCAACATGATACTTATTAAAATTGCAATGATGAACCAAGGCGGTTGTTATTCCATGTTGTAGGTCATCCACTCGTGCTTTAAGGTAAGTAATCAGGTAGGGTGATCTCCCAAAATGGTTCGTTAAGGATTCTTCTTCATTATGCAAAAAACCAGTATAAAGGTTGACAGCAGCATCTAACCACGTTGTAAGAGGAACATCTTTCGCAATACCGATAATAGGCGATTCATGGTCATGTCCATGAGCTTTAACGAATCCAGGAAGGGCTACTCCATTGATTTGAGGGATCTCGCCATTGTCTACCAAAGAGTCCTTGGGAGCTCCAATA
>CP070760.1:1471459-1475169 GCA_020348965.1 Candidatus Heimdallarchaeota archaeon
GTATATGAATCTTTATAAATCTTGCTGATTAACACATTAAACTAATTTTTAACTCCAAAAAAGGCATAGAATTAATAAGAGGTTGAGAATTTATTCAAAAAATTCAGAGGACGATATTATTGATTAATGAGTTCTTCAAGGATAGCCATAATGCTTCGAGAAAGTTGAAGTTATTTCATCATAAGGAAGATCACCAAAAACTCCCCTATCTTTGATATACTCGACGAAACGGTTCCCATTGTTATCATGTGGCTGGAAAGTTGCATCTTTAACACCATCAAATTCACATACAGGGAAATCATGTCTTTCACATAATGGTGTCTCAAAGGAGGGAGTAAGTTTGATCCATTTTCCGTTCAAGTAAACATCCACATACCCATGAAACATCATGACATTCGTTTTCAGGATCTTTAGTAGATGCGCGGGGATTCTGTGGTTAATGATATCTGCAAAATGGAGCCGTGCGGGAATTTGATTAGCACGGAAGAGTGCAACTAGTGCTATTGATTTAGGAATACAGAAACCATATCCCCTTTGAAGAGTTGTACTTGCCTTCATGTCCTCTGGTCCATCATAACGAGTAATATCAATAGTATACTTGATTTCATCACGGACATAATTAAAAGTCGCTATTGCAATCTTTGCTCTATCTTTCTCTAACGAGAGTTTGTGGGCTAAATCAGTTACAATTTCTGATTGAGAATCGATGAAGAATGTTGGATCGAGATATTCTTTTGAAACCATAGTTAAATCCTACCTTTATAGAAGGTCTCAGGTTTTAAATCTATTAATCTGAAAGCTTTGGAATAACGGGAATATGTCTTTGAAACTTGGACACCTGATAAAAATGATCCACTCGATCTACTTTCTCTTGAGATAAGTTCAGATCTTTAGCTATTTGATTTAGTTCCAGTCCAGCTACCAATCGAACGAGAATTTGATCGACATCACTTGATTCAAGTTCAAAGAAGTATTGGTACTTGTTTTGAACGCCTGGTAATATATCAGTATAGGCAAGATCGCAAATTTCTTTGGGTACTTCTAAATGTTCTGCTAGTTGGAGTACTTGTGTACGGTAAAGATCCCCAAGGGGCATCACATCTGAAGCGTGCCCATACCCAAATGAGGTGAACAAACCTGCAAGGTATTCGGTCTTGTTTGTTTTGCTGACTAGTAGGAGATTTTCTCTTTCAGCAATTAAATACGCAAGAAGGATTTTCAGTCGTTTTCTCACTTTACTTTGAGCAATTATTCGTTGAAAGAATTTTTCTCGCTCCGATTCAGACTTCCCTACATGTGTATACGTTTTTTCTTCCATAATCTTCCGAACGAAATCGGTACGTAATAACAGGTGATTGATATTATGTTGACGTGCAATAGGAACACTAGTTTCGATCTCTGGGATAAGGCCTTCTACTGAATCAAACTGTTTGGAAATTTTGTTGATATTGAAGCTGATAATATTCTTCTTATGGATTCCCAACACCCTCGACGCAATTGCAGCAATTTCTTTTCTTCGGGATTTTGACACATCACTTATAACAATTAATTTGGTGGATTCAAGTCCTACAGCTTCTAATGATAGTTTAGCGGAGGTAAATGAATCGAGTTGCCCACTGAAAATCACCAGTGATCCGTTTGCCTCTCGTTTTGAGATTGTTTTCTTCAGACTGCTTGTAATGATTTTTTTAACTTCAGGAGGATTAATTTCTAAATTGAAACTTGTCAAATCATCACCTTAGAATGAAGGTGTTTGTACATCCATTTACTCTATTTATTTTTATACAAGCTTCTATAATACTCGATAGGTGGTCTTGCTCCGTCGGGAAGCGGGCTCTGAAATGATGTCTTTTTGATCTTTTCTTCAAATTCATGTCGTGCTTTCTCTACTAATTCTGGGGTCTGCATCAATTCAATTGTTGCTATCGCAAGAACTTTTGCAGCACAAAGCATTCCTTTGTGCCCAATTGTCATTCCTGCCTGAGCGACTGATTGCCAAGAATGGCCTGGGGTTCCGATAGTCGTGCACGCTATTGCAAATTGAGCTAGCGGGGTAACCCAGCTAACATCCCCAACATCAGTTGAGCCACCCATCGTAATTCCCCTTCCGAAAATTGGACTTATTACATCACAAAATTCTTTATCTTTAAACGATTCAAAGAAAGGTCTGGCATCTTGAGGAAGAACCGCTAAAAAGTTATCAAAGAAGTTCTCTGGGAATGTCTGACGGATCTGACGGGCAAAATCCAAATCTTCCTCAGAAAATTCTGGAACTCCAATATCCATCATTTTTTCATGTAACAAATTCTCCAAGGTTTCGTTAGGTAACATGTTTGCTGAGCCACCAAGAAGGGTCACATCTACCTGCGTTTCGGTCATTAGAGCTGCCCCTTCAGCAACTTTGACTACTCTTGGATAAAGAGCTTTGACATCTTCAACTCGAGGAGCCCTCACATAATACCACACTTCTGCTTTATCAGGCACGATATTGGGGGCTTGTCCGCCCTTAGTGATTACATAATGAATCCGTGCATCAGGGATCATGTGTTCTCGGAGATAATTGCACCCCACATTCATGAGTTCAACTGCGTCAAGAGCAGATCTACCATTGAATGGATCTCCAGCAGCATGAGCTGCTTGTCCTTTAAATTGAAAAACGACGTTATACATAGCTTGGAAATTATTTGCAATGACGAAATTCAAGTCCCAGGGATGCCATGTGAGACAAATATGGACGTCATCAAAAACTCCCGCATTTATCATCCACCCTTTACCATCCGCATTCTCTTCTGCTGGAGTACCGTAAAACCGAATTGTTCCTTTAATTTTCCCTGATTTAATTGCCTCCTTCACAGCTAAACAGGCAGCCAAACAAGCTGTGCCAAAAAGGTTGTGGCCACAGCCATGTCCAGGACCACCTTCCTTACGAGGCTGTTTTATCGGTTCAGCAACCTGGCTAAGACCTGGTAAGGCATCATATTCACCCAATATGGCTATGACTGGATCTTCCGTTCCATAACTAGCAACAAAAGCGGTGGGCATATCTGCTACTCCCCGTTCGACTGTAAATCCAGCCTCTTCGAGGGTATCAGCTAATAATTTTGCAGACTCTTCTTCAAACAGTCCTAACTCTGCCAGACTCCAAATATCGTTACTAATCTCAATAAACTTTTCCTGATTTGATTCTATCCATTCTAATACCGACTTTGACAATTTAAACACGTTTTTGGTCAAAATAATTCCTAAGGACTAAGGTTTTCTGTAAGTATATATTGAATTTTTTTATTACCATTCTTCACTTAAAAACAGGTTCACACCTAAGGTTTATTGCCTCATTCTTCATACAAAGAATCTAATCTAGAAAGCTTCTCAACAAAAAATCAGGAGAAATTAAATTGGGATCATTTAAACCATCTGATAGTGGCCTCGACCCTAATATTGTGGGAAGAACCTATGAGGGAAAAGTTGAGATCATTGACCCCGAAAAAGTAATTGCTTATGCTAACGCTACAAATGAGACAAATTCATGTTATTTTGAATCACATGAGGAGAAATTGAAAATTCCTCCAATATTCCCTGTAACTCTGGCAATCGATCCAATGATGAAAATCGTGGCTGATGATTCTCTCAATCTTGACTTTCTACGAATGGTGCATGGTGAACAAGAGATTCTGTACCACCGCCCACTCAGACCAAGAGATAATATCAAA
>CP070760.1:1475269-1479957 GCA_020348965.1 Candidatus Heimdallarchaeota archaeon
CTCTTGCCAAAAGAATAAAATCCTCCTTCATGGTTTCAATCATAGCCATACGAGTCATTCTGCTAATAATGGCAATTTGAGAGATAGCTATAACGCTTCCTGGTAATAATATTCGAAAACTAGCATCAATAAAAAGGAATGGATTGGGTGCTAACAAACTATCAATGAGTAATAATCCTGTAGAAGGAAATAATCTGAAAAGTATGTGAGAAGGGTAACTAAAAACATGTGAGTTGTATCTGCCCCCATAGGGGACTGTTCCAATAAGACTTCTGTCATTTAATCCTACACCAATTTCAAGAGTCGTCTGAAAGATAATGTACGAGACTAGCATACCGAGGTAATAAACCGGGACACTATATCCAATTAAGTAGGTACCCCGGACAAATTTGTCAGTCTTTTGATCTTTCTTCATGGCTGAAATAATTCCAAGTGGTATACCCAGAGCTAAAGCAATAATCATAGAAACTATTCCTAATTCAATGGTTGGAGGAAAATACCCTAATATCACATCAAAAACAGGTCTATATCCGAAATAAAGTCCAGTAGTACCCCACTCTCCTTGTAATAAGTGAGTAAAATGCTTAGAAAAGCGAGTATACCATGGTTGATCCAATCCGTATTCTAGTCTGATGGCTTCAACTTCTTCATCGGACAAAAACATAGGATTTCCGACATAAGCGGCAATAGGATCTCCACTAATATCACATAGGAACCACGTGACAAATGAGACGCCGAAAAGAATGGGGATTACAAAAAGAAGGCGCTTTATGACATAGTCTCGGTATTTCATGTGTTTTACCATGACTCAAATAGTAAATAAAGGTAAGTTCTTCAAGAGGTTATTTAATATTTTCATAAAAAAGAATAGAAACTTACCTCAATAAAGTATCAATCTATATGATTGAGTCTGTCTGTTTACTAAAAAATTCCGTTTTAAATAGAGGCCGTATTTCTAGATAGTTTTGAGGGATGACAGGCGCGGAAATCCTACTCATTTTAATTGGCTTCGTGGACTCATAATCTCCTCTTAATACTTTCCACATCTATACTAGATTGAGTTTTGATAATCCTTTTCTATAATAGTGATTTTCACTAGTACCATGAAAATCCAGAAATTAGATATTCAAATAATCGTAGATAACAATGCTGGGCCTGGTGGGACTCTTGGAGAAAGCGGATTTTCGGCCCTCGCGGAAGTGACTTATACTGATTCGACTTCGATGAAGCTCCTGTTTGATACTGGCCCCTCACCAGTTGCATTCCTGAATAATGTCAAAAAACTTAAAATTGACCTCACATTGATCGATGCTATTATCCTAAGTCATGGGCATTGGGATCATGTGGGAGGATTAAAAGAGGCGATTGCGTTGTCCAAGAAGCGAGTTCCTGTGATATGTCATCCTGAAGCTTTGTTACCAAAAGTTCTGATTGAGAAAGGAAAAGTGAGTGATATTGGAATTCAAGGGTACATCACGACTAATGATTTGAAAAATAAAACAAATCTCATAACGAAGACAACATCACATAAACTCTCTGAATCAGTATTAACAACAGGGAAAGTTCCTCGTCAAAATGACTTTGAACTATTGTCAGGTAGACTCAAGAAAATCACAACAGTGAAAAATGGCACTAATGTTCCCGATAAGATAGAGGATGACCTTTCTCTAATTTTTCACTTAGTAGACGATACTATTGTCATTCTTTCTGGTTGTTGTCATTCTGGTATTGTAAATACAACTGCTTTGGCAACAGAATTGACGTGTTCTAGTAAGGTCGTTGGGATTATCGGTGGGCTTCATCTTCATGACGCATCAGATGAAAGATTGTCAAAAACAGTTCAGGCATTAAAGAAGTATCCAATAAAAAAGATGGCTCCTTGTCATTGTTCTGGACTACGGGGAAAGTTTGCACTATCAGCGCCATTTGGGAAGCAATTCACAGAAGTAGGAGTCACAACGAAACTTCAATTTGAAGCGTATTCTTGAACGGAAGCGGCATACCACACAGAAGCTTCTGCTAGGGATAAACTTAGATAAAAAGGGGAACCTATTTATCTTGTGGTTCTAAAGCATGCCAGAAAGTTTGTGGACGTCCTCTGACGTGTGTGCGATCCTCGGAATAGCTGGTCACATAACCTTTCACAGCTAACCGTGATAAACTATCGTAGAGTGTGCTTCTAGCAATTCCTGTGACACTTACTAATCTACTTCGAGTGACAGGTCCAATCGCCCGCACTATACGTAAGACTCTGCGATCTATCTCATGGACAATGGGTGGTTGCACTTCTCCTGGAATTTCTTCAAAGATTTTCATTATTTGATTATTAGACATCATATCCACCTGAAATTGATCTTGTCCAACATAGAAAGAGAATTGTCCAAATATTTGGCAGATGTTCGAATGTGCCATCTTTTCGACAAAAATGTCAGAATTCATCCATGTTCAATAATGACTTTTCCACAATGCGAGATTTTATATAGTATTACTAGTAATATATTACCCAGAAGTGGTAACAAAAATACTCAAAGTAGTAACAGAGTTGCATAGATTGAGTGATAAAAAGGATCATATCTTAACTGAAAATGAGTTAGCTATTTTCAATCTTGTCAATCAACAACTTAGTGCTCAAGAAATCTCTGAAAAACTAAATAAACAACCAAGCTATATCCGAAAAACTAAATTCGTTATTCGTAAGAAGATTGAGCGTGAACTTAGGAAAATTGCTAGCTCCCTTCGACTAGATCTTGATCTCGCCAATATTCCTGTTGATGCAGGGATCTTGATTGGTTTTGACTGGGTTCACAATACTAAAGTTTATCTTATATTCACCGTGGAGAAAGGAATAATTGCCTGGTGGAAGCATGAGTGTATTACTGATGAATGTCGACAACGTAATCAGGAAATAATTGATCTTATCTGTCGTGAACGAAAAATTAATTTAACATCAAAACAACAACATTTATCGCTTCTAGAACAATTCGAAATAGTAATAGGAGAAATTCAGAAATAAGGTGAGCACATTATGGCTCGAATAACAATAATTAAGCCCGAAGAAGGAGAAGGAAGATTTCCTACTCCAGAAGTTCGGAAAATCTATCCTGCAAGGAAACTGGTCTGGAAATTTTATTTTACAGCATTTCTCATCTGGGCTGGTATCGGTCTGGGATTGTTTATTTTCCTCTCCTTTATCAGATTTGTTGTCGCTATTGATCCAGATCCATCTGATTTACACCCTTCCTTTTTGGACATCTTTTTTGGAGCGATCTTTTGGGGAATAACCATACTTACATTCTTACCAGTCTTGATTTTGATCCCGATGTACGTGAATTCCATGGAATTCATCGTTCATGGGGACGAATTAGTTGTCAAGAAGGGCATTATCAATAAAACCGTCAAGTATTGTCCTTATCGTACAGTTACGAATATTTCGACAACTGTTGGCCCATTAGATCGGCTTTTTGGAATCGGGTGTGTCAATATTGAGACAGCAGGAAAAAGTGGAACGTCAACTTCTCCAGAGGAGAAGTTTGAGGGCCTACCCCTATATCACGAGATCCGCGATTATATTCTAAGACAACTTCGGTTTTACTACTCCACTATTTCTACTTCACCTCGTCTTGATGAAAGTGGAGATGTTCCACCCCTTCAGCAAGAAATAATCAATGAATTGAGGGAGATTAGAACTCTATTAAAAGAAAAGTAGGTAAAAGCAAAATGAAATCACAAGAAATTAATTCCTATTTAAAGGGCGAACCATTCTATCCTATTTCCGCGTTCAGAAACAAATTGTTTCTGTATATTGTTTCCGCGTTCGTTGGGATAACAACTGGAATAGTCCTCTTCGGAGGATTCATTGGCTTCTTCGCGAATTTGGATAACGACCCAGAATCGGATGCGTTTGGTCGCTGGATAACCACCCATTTACCTGAGCTGGCCGCATGGTATCTGCTTCTGAGTCTAGTTATAATGCTTCTTGCGGCTATTTTAGTAGTAGCTTACGTTCGACGAATCGAATACATCGTCGACGATACTGAAATAGTGGTTAAAAAGGGAATCATTAATCGGACAATTAAACACGTGCCTTTCAGGACGATCACAAACGTTTCGTCCCGCTACGGTATCTATGATCGTCTGTTTGGGATCGGTACCTGCGAAATTCAGACCGCTGGCAAATCGGGCACTCAAACGGGTCCTGAAGAGAAAATTGAAGGTATAAAGAATTTCTGTGAGGTTCGGGATGTAGTTCTCAGCGAAATTCGGAAGTTCCGAGGACAATATGCAACCACTACAGAACTTGAACCTTCTCCTCCTCCAACCCCAGCTGACGGTTTCTATAAGGAAATGTTAGTCGAATTACGAGAAATTAAGAGGCTTTTAGCTGATTAGGTCGGTATGAATAAGGAGTTTGACATGAATGGACGAATCTTGGTTTAGTCCAAAGAGCCCTATCCTTCGATTATATAAACATTTGGATTCTGACAAAATTGGGTTTAAAAGCCATTATGCAAGTGAATTATCCACCAGATTCGTTTCTCTTTATAGTTGTGGTGATAACTGATTGAATATTGTAGAAATTGAAAATATAACAAAAAAATTCAAGAAAACTGTAGCTCTGGATGATGTCTCATTAACGATCCGAAGAGGTGAAGTTTTTGGATTATTAGGTCCGAATGGAGCTGGTAAGA
>CP070760.1:1480057-1485946 GCA_020348965.1 Candidatus Heimdallarchaeota archaeon
ATTCAACCATCCCCTCCTCCAAATCTTGTTTTAGATCTATTTTCTTCTTGCACGTATAGAATAAAACAGCAAATCGGTACATATATCATTGATCAATCTTGGGTATCCCAATTAACGTTTCTGTTTAATGATTTCGAAATCTTTCGATCTACATTGACTTATCCAAAGAGATTATCTATTTCCAATCAAGCTATATTAGAACCTCTTCTTAAACAGCATATAACAAAACACTTTGAAGCTATTATTAAATTAGGAAAAAAAATCACTTTTCCTCAACTTGCATTTGCCTTACTTATGGACAAAAACCGACTAGAAATCCTTTTAAAAACAATTGGCTCAAGTAAATCTTTATTGGAGTACTGGGAGGAGACTTTCACATATTGTGCTAATCTTGCTTTTCCTATTTTACTAGAAGATTACATGGATAAAACACAGAAGCAGAAAGATTTACTAATCCCCCTTTTGAAAAGATTAGTAAATTTAGAACTACCCCAATTCTGGATCCATTTCAGCAAAATCCCTGTGGGTAGAATATCAAGACTAACACCAATTTTACCCTATGCTTTCGAATTAAGTATTTCAAATATAGGGAGCTTTATTGGTCAACTACCAGAATCCCATCAATCTTTTCTCATTGATAATACTCTCCCATCATTTGTATCATCTGGATCAAGTATTCTTTATTCTCTATTTTCATTTTTGAGTAACCCAAGCATCAATGAATATATTAAAAGATTAATTCTGGCAACAGTTCAACTTGATCCGAATGGATTATTACCGATTGCCGTATTTCGGTGTTCAAAACTTATTTCTTCTCCGAATTACTCTACTATCGTGTCCAATTTGGTGGATAGTCTCTTCTCAACATTTTCGGAAGCATCCATAGTCATGGTCGACACTAACAGATTAATTACCTTGACAGCTTCTATTGAGGTATTATTTTCGTCATTATCGAAAGAAGATATAGAAACACTTCTATTTACATTACTTCCTAATCTCACAACGACGACCTTAAAACCATTCTTTAGCAACCAGCTATTACTTCTCTCGAAAGAAAGAGAAGATTATGTCTCCCTACTTCATCACTTTTGCACAAATTATGAAGAGCAGAGCTATTCAACCCAGGGGGAGGATCTCCTCTGTGATCTAGTTCGAAATTTAGTAGAAGATCCCTCGATTACAGATTTATCTCTATTTGAAGTTTTTCTTAACAAACCTCGAAGTCAATCTCTTCTACTTCCCGTTTTCTTTAGATATACCTCCCAAGAAACAGTGGAAGACATTCTATTAAATTCTCCTGATACTCCACTTGAAACGAAAATTCTCAAAATTATTGTGAATCATTATGAATCTCAACTCCCTGATAATCCTGAAGATTATTTTTTCTCTCTCTATAAAAAAGCTGAAGACATAGAAGAAGTTCAAAGAGCTTTATTGCCACTATTAGGTGAATTCTGCTCATGGCATAATCTTTCTGTCCTTATTGAGTTACCTGAGAGAGAGAAATACCAAAGAGAATATGATAAAGCATTATCCAAGTTCTCCTCACGATTTAGCATTCATTCTCCGAAGGCACTACGTCAAATCTGGATTTCAGGACTAAAAGATGTATACAGTAAGAAGCCACTGACAGACTCCCCTCTTTTGAGAAGCCAATGCCCTCAATGTGGGAATCCAATCCTTGAAAAGCAAAAGAATTGCGGATTTTGTACTCAACGGCTTATATGTATTATATGTCGGAAATCTGTTGTTCGACTTCAAATTGAGGAGGAGATTGTCCAATGCCCTCAATGCTCAAGCTTTTTTCACCGACGCCATTTATTAGAGAGTATTAAAATTAAAGATAAATGTCCAGTCTGCAACGTGACAATACGAGAAGCAGAAGTAACAAAATTGCCTAAATACGCATTTTCTTTTCATTAGATTTATCTAAACCACTCAGACGGTTAAACTCTCTTCTTTTTCCCCATTGAAGACTTGGATTTTGTCCAAGTCGAAAACAAAAGCGACTTGGTCACCCACAAAAGCTTTGGTACTTGTATTAACATTGTTGTTGACAAAAATGTTCTCAGTTTCAGTAGTTAGAGCAATATCTGATCCGAAGTTTTCTTAGACGAGTACTTTTGCTTCAATTGTGGCTTCCTCAAGTGGTTTTAACGCAAACTCTTTATCTTCTATATCTTCAGGCCGAATCCCTAAAATTATATTATTAACATCTTTAGCCTTCTTTTCTATTTTTGACACTAGAAGTTCTGGTAAAGAAATGGTAAATGATTCAGTCACATTGGTTCCTAGTAATAGGCGAGAAGAGGCAGAAGTCAGACTTGTTATGCTAATCAAGGAAAAAAGAAAGATAGAAAACGTCTAGTGTCAGACGTTCTCATTTTCTTTTCTTGGTTAGATAGCTTATGGTAGCAATACTTACGAAGACAAAGAGAAAAGAACTAGCTGATGTAACCGAGGGAACCGTAGTTGTCTTCGATGATGTATCAGTCTCCTCTGATTCAGTGGTAGTAGATGGTTTAGTTGGTTCACTAGTCTCAGTAGTTGGAACTGTTGGTTCGCTAGTTGCAGTAGTGATCCTAATGATATCAATGGTGTACTCAGCTGCCCAATGATTATTTAGGGTGTCAATGTGGGTTTCCAAATCAGCTCCAACAACATCGGATCCACTAAACGGAACAAGAACACGATTGATTCCCTCTAATGAGAACTCCTCAAACTCTTGAAAAACCTGTATCTCTCCATCCGACCATATAAGGTCAGTAAGATGGTCAGTGATGAAGGTTGAGGCTTCAGCACCTAGAGCAAAATTCGACATATAACCATTCTTTGACCCACTACTGTACATTCCAAAGTATGTAGCGGTCATCAGAGATAAATCGAAGGCTCGATCACTATCAACAGCTTGATAACGATTAGAATTACCACCTTTATTAGGTGTCCCTGGCCCATATACCATATCAAATCCATTACCATCTGGAAAGGTAGTCCAAGGAATGGTAGAAGTGTCTATACTGAAATCAAGGTATTTGGTTGCAAATTGCAATGGCCCTCCATAAAGAGCTGTCATCCCAATAGATGCTGCTATTTCGTCTCCACCAGTTAAACGAAGATTTTGATGAATCCCACTAAATCCATTATAGAAAGTAAATGTCCTGAGGGCACGTAAATTGTCATGGATGCCAAGTGCTCCTTTGTACCCGATTCCTGATAAAGTTTGAAGCACACACCTTACAGGCCCGACTTTAAGGAGTTCAATTGTGTCAGATGTGTTCCCGTATTCATTGCTATCATGCCATCCATAGTCAGCGTCGTAGATTGTCCGCGTCCAATTATATCGCCAATCCGTCCAGGGATCCCAGTTTGCCTTTACCAGATCCCAATTATCATCTTTCACGTAGACATGTTTGAAAGAGCTTTGTCTCCATCCTGCAGAGAGATAAACACACATTGTAGCCCGATCGGTATCAATCCAGACAACATCACCAACAGTAGCCACTGCTGGAGCTATATGACCCGTGGTGTTTATGTATTTGGAATATACGGTCGAAGGAAGCCAATTCTTGAAACTCTCATGATATTTCGCTTGCGCAACAGAAATCATTGTGCTTTGGCCGTTATCTAATCTTTCATTTTTTGCATACAAGGAAAAGACTTTGCTATCTTTCGCAGCAATTGTATGGGGAAGTTGAAACACAATCTCATCAACAACGCCGTCGCCATCCAAATCATCTGCTTGGGTTGGCAATTCTATATCCCCATCTTTGATAACGATTGTTGCTGGATCTAGAGGAAAAGACGAAAATTCAGAGGCTTGAATGATGACTGGTTTGTCTGCGACTAATGGATCAACATCGGCCGTGATTTCCATTATACCAACTTCTTCTCCAAAAATTTTCGGGGGAAGTTCTGAAATTGAAATAGTTGATATCCCAACAGCAAAATCTAGATCTCGACTTAACCAGTCTTGATAAGAATTTTCCATGTAGCTTATAGCATCATTTGTGATTGTGGCATCAAATGGGAAGTACCGTCCATGTAAAGGAAATTCAGAAGAATCATAAATCATTTTTAACTCTTCGGATCCCTTTTTATAGGTGATATTCGTGAATCCAGCATCAGCAAAGATCATCCCAAACCCAAGTTTATCAGCATCGGGTTCTTCTGGAAACATAGTCTCACCTGGGGCCAATTTTTCTACATACCAATATTCAGAGAATTCAGAACCAAGAATAGCGTGATCATCAAGATCATCGGGATTCCGTGGTCTCCAACCTGTTCCAGGAACATAAATACTCTTATATGGACTGTATGAAATACCTGGGTTTTTTTCACGATTTTGAAGCTCGATCATCAAGGTTGGATAATTCGCAGCATTAGGGCCTGTTATATCTAAGGTATAGTCTAAATAAGGGAGGTTCGCATAAAGATCATAAGTAACTACTCCGAAAACACCAGGTTTAGTTCCCCAAATTGATGAGGCATCTCCGTAAGGTGGGATCGATTGCATCCTTATACGAGCACGAACGGGGCCTTGAATGATTGATCGCTCTGGGTCTGGTAAGAAAAAGTTATTTGTCCCTGCTTTTTCGTTTAGTTCGATGAACTGTTCGACTGTTGCAAAACGGGCCCATTTCCACGACTCCCAAGTACTATCGAATCGCTGCTTAATAGCATCCCATTGAGAATTTCCATATTCATCCAGTACAGACAATTCATATAGGCCTCCAGAACTCCACGCAGCATCGACTAAAGCACAGGCCTGGATTTTACTATTTTCAATGTAATAGGCCTCCTTCAACATGTCAGCACCGAAATTTTCGGTGACTTCTGCAATCTTGGGATACTCGTAAACAGTGCATACATCAGGAAAGTAGTGTATTGGGAGATTGTTTGCATTTGTGCCTAAATAAATAGAGAAGATGGCAATAGTACCACTGGGAATATCCTCTGGAAGTTGAAAAACTAATTCGTCAGCTCCTGAGAATCCCACTTGATCATCTATATCGTCAACCTGAAAAGGAATGGGTGCCCCATTGTAGAAAACATGAATAGCTTCCCATTTCACATCATCGGAAACATCAGTGGGAGTCTTGTAACCAAAAGGATCTACTGAAGTAGGTAACATGTCGGCAATTTTATTTAAATTGACTATTACTGGAGTTCTGCTTGGTAGAGCTTTAGCGCTTGGAGAAGGAATTTGAAGAGTCACCCAAAAGACCTCATCTTCGGCAGCTCTTACTCTAGAAATGTTTTTGCTTGGGAGAAAATAAGCAGGAAATGATAATTGAGCTAGGGCAAAAAGTAAAAGCAAAACTACCATTAAAATCATGTTTGTTCTTGATAATTTATTTTTCATCCAGTTTCCCTCAACTAGGTATTTAAATCAATCATATCTTTAATAATTACAGACATTAGAAACAGGTATCTTCGATAGGCCAATTATAGTTTTAATTTTTTTCATTAATAACTACTATCAGATCTACCATGCTCTCATCAATGTGTCTTTTAAAAGACAACTGTAAGAATAAAAATAGCTTCCAATTGAAGTACCAGTCATATTCCCAATAATTAATCCGATACATGTATTAAAATAGCTCGATTTAACCATTTTATCAAGTCTAGGTTTGGTCAAATTAAAAAGGCTCGAAGTAAAAACTTGAATCGAGCCTAGTGGAATAAAATTTATTTTGACATAAAAATTTACCACGCGTAAACGCGTTAGGTATCATTTAGACAATGAGTTTACCCTCTGTATAAGAATATTTTTGGAGTATGATTACTATTGGCTAAAAAGCTGTCAAATTTCTCACTAAAATCAGTTTTATTGGTTGGATTATTGTTTTCAATCCTTTTACCAGTTACTTCTTTTGTAAATGGTCAAAG
>CP070760.1:1486046-1510807 GCA_020348965.1 Candidatus Heimdallarchaeota archaeon
AACCAAGTGGTCTACGCCAGCAAAACGAAAAATTAAACGAGATTCATGATACAAAGCGAAAAATGCACTTATTACGGGGAACTTTGGCGAATATAAGTGAGTCAATTGAATCAATGGACTTGCAAGCCGCTCCACCTGCAAGTGATGAAATGGGGAACCGGATCTATGAATTAGCATACCCTGGCGAGGCTATTACGTCACAAAACGTTGGTACCTTAGAAGAAAAATTGCAAATTCTGGAGAATTCCTTTTTAACATCAATGACTGAAATGAACGAAAAAATGAATCAAATTTCTGCGAGTTTGACTACATTAACAAAAAGACTTGACGAACAAGGAGTAAAGATAGATCAGATTGATGAAAAAATTACTGAAGTTGATAATAAACTCCAAAAAGTTCAATCTACATTAGTGAAAATTTCCCGTAAATTGACTCAGAATCGGACGTTGTTGGCCTTATTAGCAGGGTCAGTGATTGGTCTCATTATTGTTATTGTGCTCCTATAATTCTAAAAATTTGGAATTTTCCCCTAAATAGAATACTTTGGTGAAAGATCATTCAAATAAATTTTTAAAGTAACAACATTAAAAAATGAAGACTGAATAGGAACTCACGTTAAATTAGGTGAAGACTGTATGCAACAAAGAGATGAAATTCACCGTGAGCTGACACGATTATTAAAAAGTGATACTTCGATTAAAGTCACCCTATTGGGTGATAGAACCGGGTTGACTATTGCTAGAGCTTCTAGGTTGCTAGTATCAGAAACCATGGGTGCATTTGACCTTGAAAGCATAGGAGCAATAGCCTCTGCTGTATTCTGTGGAGCTGCGGAACAAGGAAGTGCACTAATCCTTGGTGAGTTAGGGATAATGCTCGCCGAATTCACTGATGGCAAGATTCTAACTGCCCAAAGTGGTGAGCGGGGGATTCTTGTTGTTGTAGCTGAGCCTGATGCCCAACTCGGATTGATTCGGGTGCGTATGAAGGAATCTTCCGATTCATTATCCTCGCTGATGGATAGGATAACAGAGCCTTCAGCCGTTAAGATAAAGAAACCGGAATCCCAGTCAATTATGGCAGCGCTAAAAGAATTAGAGAATTTTTAACTAATCCTTCTAAAAAGGCTTCTTTTTGTGTCTTCACAGTGTAAGAATTAATAATTGAAAATTTGTTATTGATTATCACCGTTGATTCAAGGTGTTGTCCTTGTCCTTTTCTCAACTTAATGATATTATTCTAAAATTAACGGATGAAACCACGGTTAAGGTCCTCAACGTACTCCTCAAACATAAAGAGATAATTGACGAAGAAATGGTCAACATTATTAACAGAGAGATTGAACAGTCTCTAGAAGGTTTCAGTGAAGACCCAGAACAAATCCCACGCATTGCATTAAAAGAAGTTAGAAAATCGCTGTACAAACTGAATGAAAGATCTTTAGCCCGCTATCGTAGAGTACGGGATAAAGAAACGGGTTACTTCGTATATTATTGGAGTCCAATTCTTGAAAGAATTATCGATTTAATTATAAACCGTAGAAAGCGGTCATTAAAAAAATTACATCAACGATTAGATTACGAACAGAGAAATTTATTATATGTTTGTGAGGAGGGGCACACACCTGTTACATTCTCGGATGCATTTGAACTTGGTTTTATTTGTACTACTTGTGGTAAGGAACTATCCCAAAAAGATAATACAATTACTATCCAGTTTTTAGAGCGAAAGATAAAGGAACTCGATAAAGAACTTAAAACAGGATTGGAGGAGCTTGATGAATTGGTGGAACAAATGGAGAGTGCAATTCAAAAGAAGTGAAGAAATCAGTTAGAACGCTCTTCTTACTGTGAAATCGACAACTTTTTCCAATATACCACGCACTTCTTCGTTTTTGAAATCAATGCTCGATAAAATCGTTTTTGCTTCATCCGCCCATTTTTCGGCCTCCTCAATAACGATTTCTTTCACATTGGATTTTTCGATTAATGGAACACATTTTCCAACTCGATCCTTATCGGAGAGATTTGGATCTCTAAGATACTCTCTTAGAAGTCGAGCTTCATCTTCCTCGAGATTCTTTATTGCCCGTACAACAACATAGTTACCTAATTTCTGTTCAATAATGTCCTTATAGACCTCTTTTCCAAACTTCCCCGATGTAGCAAAAATATCGAGATAATCGTCAACAATCTGAAATGCAATACCTACTGTCCAACCAAATTTTTCAGCACTCGTCTGATCATCAAATGATGCTCCTCCAACCAAAACACCCAATTTACAGGAAGCAGCGAGAAGCGAAGCAGTTTTTCCAGCAATCATACTTTGATAATCCTCTAAAGTAATATCAGAGTAGCGATGAGTTCGAAAGTACTCATGAGTTCGTTGATCGTTTTGCTCAAAAAGAATATCTAGACGTTCTCCCTCTACCAACTTTCGGATTGTCTCTGAATAAATTGAAATCGTATCATTGACATACTTTCCGCATGCTTTAGCAGCTTCAAAAACTGATTCACGATAAATGATTCCTGCTAGAATAGCGAATTCATCTCCATACCGTGCTCGAACTGTAGGTTTATCACGTCGAACGTTTCCACGATCAATGATATCATCTAATATCAATGAATAGTTATGAATCAGCTCAATCCCTGCTGCGGCTGCTAATGCCTCTGGATCATCTGAAGCTGCTCCAAATGCTTGGGCAAAGAGAAGAGTTAACGCTGGACGTATTCTCTTCCCCCCTGCATTAATTTGCCAAGTGACTAATTCTTCAAACTCTGGATGAACTTCTTTTAAGAGAAATTCTTTCATTCGTGGCTCTACAGCCTTACCTAAATCACTCATATGAATAAAAACGTCATTTAGAGATAAATCTTTCATTTTAAAACCTCGAGAACAGGAAATGAAGTAATCGTTAATAAAGATCTGTTATTTTTCAACGATTAAGCTCTTTTCTAATCTTTTAAAGTCATCAATAATTACTTTTTAGTAAATCTCTATCTATCCATCTGTGAAATAAGTGATTTAGAGAGATTCAGAAGAAATTCTTTGCAGAATCCAACTTGTTGCCTGTCCTAAAGAATCAAAAATAGCAGTTGGTTGGCTATATTTTTCAAAAATTTTTTTGTCTGTCAAACCTGTAGTTAGAGCGATTGTCCTTGTCCCAGCATCGTTACCAGCGATTATATCTACAGGCATGTCTCCTATATAGTAGCTTTTAGCTGGATGGACAGAGCACTTTCTAAAAGCTAACAGAATACCTTCGGGATTTGGTTTCGCGTGTCTTATGTCATCTCGAGAAACTAATCCATTTGGATTAAAAAAATGTTTTATTTTGTATTTAGTTAAAGTATCGGTTAATTGTTTTCGTGAGGCCATTGTACAGACACCTAATTGAAATCCAGCTTCCTGAAGACTAGTCAACGATGAGGTAACATCAGGAAATAATGGTGCTGAATAGTATACATCCTTTGCTTGATTCACACATTCGTACGTAAATCTGATCGATTTAAGTCTCGAGAGTCCAGCTTTTCTCCCAACTTTCCAAAACAAGTTGATAACCAGACGTACACCACGTCCTGAAGGTGTTGTTTGATATTCTTCTATTAATTCAGTCCCTAACTTTCTTGCAATATCTGGTAAGAGTTTTACACCTCTTCGTTCAAGACCATCAACAACTAGATCATAAAATCCCCTCATGGAATCTATTAACGTTCCGTCTAAATCAAAAATGACTCCATGAGCACTAAATGTCATAATTTTACCACTCAAGAATGATACAGGCTATCTCTTATAATTTCTACTTTTATGGGCTTGGATAAAAAATTTTTGGATTAATTAACAGAAAAAAGATACAGGTATAAAATGAGGAAGCCTATTTGTCCTCTAAATTAATTTTCAGAACCTTTGAATACCAAATGATAGACTTTGTTATTTTCTTCATAATCTAGTTGATGGAAGTCCTTATTAGAAATGATCAAAGATATTTTAAATTGGGTTTTTTTTCCTTATCATACAGATTATTGGTTTTTTCTACAACTCTACTCCTCAATTCACTTATCACTGGCTATTTAAATATCATTGGTGTAACATACATGGCCAAGGCCTTTGAAGTTCAGGACCTTAGGACTCTAAAAGATGAGATAATACAACTACGTAACCGAAAATCTCAATTACTTAGCCAACTTCGAAAGCTAGAACGGGAACGGAATCAGAGTCGATCAGAGAGAGATGAGCTAAACACCGTTGCTTCAGAGAATTTTGCTCAGGTAAAAGAGCTCAAAGACTTACGAGATAAAAATAACCGTGCAATCCAAGAATTGAAGATGGTTAGACGTAGTGTTCTTGAAGAGATGAAAGGTCTTATTGAGAAAGCCCAAATGCTACAAGCTGAGATAAAATCCATGGATATCGATGAAAAGGAAATCCAGCAATCTTATAGCATCCGTAAACGTATTAATAGTCTTGATTGGAAGATCCAAACAACTCCCTCAATGGGAATAACAGAAGAAAGGCAAATAACAGAGCAAGTTAATAGTTTAATGGAACAATTAGGAGAAATCTCTGTTTCAGAAGAAAAATTGAAAGCTCGAAAGGAACTAAACAGAGAAATCAACAATCTTCGGGGATTTCTAGATCATAGCTGGAAAGATTTTTCCGAGTTAGTAGATAAATCACAAAAATCTCATCAACAATTAAGTGAACTGTATGAGGCAGGGAAACGGGCTAAAGACGAAGCTGATCGTCGTCATCAAGAATTCCTTGAAAAAGCAGAGGAAATACGAGTTCTTCGTGATGAATTTCGTGCTTTAAATAAGACCCTTCGGGAAAAATCAAGCATTTTTAAAGAACAAAGCCGTATTCAAAAAGAAAGAGTTCAGATTGAACGTGATAGGGCAACCGCTGAAATGCTCGAAGAGCAAAGTGAAAAAATACGTAAAAAATTGAGTCAAACAAAAAAGAAAACACTTTCTATTGACGAAATGAGAATAATGATGACTCAAAATCCTGATTTTCTGGAAGAAAGTCCAGTAGATGAGGAAGAGGAATAAAATCATTGGAATTTCTTTTTGGTAAATTTATGTAATTACTAGTCAACAATGTTACTAGTAAGCTATAAATTTGATTACCAATTTTCGCCAGAATGAAGAAGTTCACATGATTGCAAAGGAGATTAGCCACCTGTGAATGAAAAAGAATTTTTTGCGCTAATAAGCAATGAAACACGTAGGGAAATCTTACGATCTATTGCCCATGAGCCAAAATATCTCTTTCAGCTTTCTCAGGAACTGGGTAAATCTCAACAGGCTCTACAAAGGCATCTCCAATGCTTGCTAGAAAAAGAATGGATTATTCAGGATCAATTAGTCGAGGGAACAAAGGGCCCAGCAAGAAAACTCTATCGTATTGCAAAGAATCTTTCTGTAAGGATCACATTGAGTCAACATTCTTTTGACTTTGATGTGTTCGAGATATCCATAGGAGAATCAGATGTTCAAGATGAAATTCCACAAGATCACATTCAGTCATTAAGTAAGGATCTGCCAATAATACTATCACAGGCATTTGATGAAAGGAAAATCGATTTTGGGGAAAAAATCCGCAAATTAGATTCTTTACTTGAACAGTTGGGTTCATTAGAGACTTTCCTATTGAGTCGAAAATTATCTATTACAGGGGAGCTTAATGAAGAAATTTCGGTAAAACTGGAAGGCGATGCACATCGAAAAGACAGAGAATTGGCTTATACGATTTATTCCAGTTCAGCGCCGATATCCATTGATTTAATACAGAAAGAGATCAAGGGGAGACGAACAGACATCCTAAATTCGCTAAAACGTTTACATGAAAAAAATCTTCTCCCTGAAAATGGATTAACCTTAATGAGGAACCTAGAATCAACATTGAAAACAAGTACAGATTGAGATGATTACTATGGATCAAAAAAAGTCAAAAAATGATGAGAGCAAAACTGAAATTGTTGATATAGACTATCAAATTGAAGAAGCGGCAAATGAAGACCACACAACATCTAATAAGACCAATTCAGAAAATTCAGTTTTATCAAAGGGAATAAACCGATCAGAACTGCTAGATGAAGTACAGGGACTTTATAAAAAACTTGAAGAAAAAGACGAGCAATACGATAAGATTCATAGGAAATATCTGCGTGCACTAGCTGATTATGAAAATCTAGACAAACGAACAAAAGCAAATCATGCTACCATTGTGAGACAAGCAAATGAACGACTTTTACTCAAGTTTTTCGATCTGGCTGATAGCTTCGAAAAAGCAGAAAAGAGTATAACCTCAAAAGAGTCAATAAATCTCGATTCAGTAATCGAGGGTTTTCGAGCAATTCATAAACAATTCAAAACAATCTTAAAAAACGAAGGAGTCGAAAAAGTGGCTGCAATAGGTGAGAAGTTTGATCCTAACTTCCATGAAGTTGTATTTGCAAAACCTGATCCTGATTCCAAAGAAGATACTATTTTAGAAGAAGTACAGGTTGGTTATCTTCTGAATTCAAGATTACTTAGACCAACTAAAGTTGTAGTAGCAAAAAATGATACAAAAGGTGAAAATTAAGATGCCCAAACCAATTGGTATTGATTTAGGGACAACATTTTCTGGTATTGCTACCATTGAAGGTGGAAAAGCAAAAATTATCCCAAACGCGGAAGGACAAAGAATTACTCCCTCGGTGGTGTCAATCACCAAAAAAGGGGAGCGTATTGTCGGTATTTTAGCTAGAAGACAGGCTGTTTCAAACCCCGAGCGTACAATCCGATCGATAAAGAGAGAAATGGGAACTAAATTTACTGTTACCATTGATGGTAAAGTATACAAACCACCTGAGATCAGTGCAATGATTCTTCAGAAACTCAAGCGTGACGCAGAAGCTTATTTGGGTGAACCCATAAAGCAGGCTGTTATCACAGTACCTGCTTATTTTTCTGATGCACAACGACAAGCAACCAAGGATGCTGGAAAGATAGCAGGATTAGATGTACTTCGTATTATCAATGAGCCAACAAGTGCCTCTTTAGCTTATGGGATTGATAAAGAAGAAGAACAAACCATTCTAGTCTTTGACTTAGGTGGAGGAACCTTTGATGTTTCCATTTTAGAACTGTCTGAAGGTGTATTTGAAGTTAAAGCTACATCGGGGAATAATCGTCTTGGAGGAGATGACTTTGATCAACGAATAATGGACTGGATGATAGAGGAATTTAAGAAACAATCAGGATTGGATCTCTCAAACGATCCGATGGCAATGCAACGCTTAAAAGATGCAGCAGAACAAGCAAAGATTGAACTATCACAAAAAACATCCGCTGACATTAATTTACCATATATTTTTGCCGATAGCACTGGTCCAAAACACCTTAATCTAACTTTATCTCGTTCTAAATTCGAAATAATGATAGCTGATCTAATTGAAGCTGCCATGGGACCGACTCGTCAAGCGATGGCCGATTCAAAGCTACAACCGTCAGATATCGATAAAATTCTCCTTGTAGGTGGATCAACTAGAGTACCTGCAGTCCAATCCGCTTTGAAAAGTTATTTTAACAAGAAACTTACAAAGGAAATTAATCCAGACGAATGTGTTGCCCTGGGAGCTGCAGTTCAAGCTGGTATTTTAATGGGAGAAGTCAAAGATGTTTTATTACTTGATGTTACTCCCTTATCTCTAGGTATAGAGACATTAGGGAGAGTATTCACTCAATTAATTGAACGTAATACAACTATTCCAACTAAAAAGAGTCAAGTTTTCTCTACTGCGGCTGATAATCAACCATCAGTGGAAATTCACGTACTACAGGGGGAACGAAAGATGGCAGCAGACAATATCACACTCGGTAGATTTCAATTAGTTGGTATTCCCCCAGCTCCTCGCGGAATACCTCAAATAGAAGTAACATTTGATATTGATGCAAATGGCATTGTGAACGTATCTGCAAAGGATCTTGGAACGGGAAATGAGCAACAAATCACTATTAAAAGTGATAGTGGACTTTCTGAAGATGATTTTCAGCGCATGGTAGACGAAGCAGCTAAGTACGAAGAAGAAGATTCTCAACGACTTGAAGAGGCTGAGACTCGTAACAAAGCAGATTCACTGGTTTATCAGTCTGAAAAGCTTTTGAAGGATTTAGCTGATCAAATTGACGCCGACTTACGATCAAAAGCTGAGAACAAGATTGAATCCCTGAAAAACATTATTAATAGCGGAAGTATCACTGAAATCAAAAAAGAGAGCGAAGAACTAGAACAAATCACTCATGAATTAGCTCAAAAACTATATGCATCGCAGGCAGCTCAACAGGCTCAAGCTCAAGCTCAACAGGCAGGTGCAACTGGATTTCAAGGTGCCCCTGGAGGAGAAGATGAATCTGAAGTGGTCGATGTCGATTATGAAATAGTCGATGATGAGTAATTCGGGATTCTTCAAAACGTTCTATAACTTAGGTGATATTTTGAGTGAGAAGAAAAGAGATTATTATGAGGTCTTAGGTGTATCTAGAGATGCTAATCTCAAGGAGATTAAAAAGGCGTTTCGTAGTCTTGCTCGGAAATATCATCCTGACATGAAGCCTGATGATCCTGATGCAGAGGAAAAATTTAAGGAAGTAGCTGAAGCTTTTGAAGTCCTTTCTGATGAAGATAAACGAGCTTCTTATGATCGTTTTGGTCATGATGGATTAACTGGAACACCATTTCGAGATTTTTCGGGTATTAGGTTTGATGACCTATTTGGTGGTGGTGGTGGTTTTAGTATTTTTGACGACCTTTTTAGTGCCTTTGGTGGTGGAGGTACCCGTGCACGAACTTCCCGACCTGGACCACGTCGAGGACAGGACGTACGTTTAGATCTAGAGTTATCTTTTTCTGAGTCAATGAAGGGAATAAAAAAGAAAATTAGAGTTCCCAATTGGGCTCAGTGTCCCACATGTCATGGAACCAAAGTCGCTGAAGGAAAATCCTTGAAAGTTTGTGATACATGCCAGGGGACCGGAGAACTGAGGCAAGTTCAACGTTCGGCTTTTGGACAAATTGTTAATATTTCAACCTGTCCGAGATGTCGGGGTGAAGGAAAACAGATTCCCCGAGGCGCTGCGTGTAAGATATGCGAAGGAGTAGGAAAAGTTAAACAACATCGAACTGTTGATGCCGAGATTCCTGCAGGAGTCGATGATGGGATGCGGGTCGTAATTCGAGGCGAGGGACGTCCAGGTGAACTGGGAGGACCACCTGGTGATCTTTATGTAGTTGTTTCCGTAACTCCTCATCCATTTTTTCGCAGGCATGGCTTTGATATTTTAATTGAATATCCTATTAGTTTTACTGATGCAATACTAGGTACAAAAGTAGAAATTCCCACCATTAATGGAAAAGAAACCATAAGGATTGATCCTGGAACTGAGTCGGGAAAAATTATAACCCTTCGAAATAAAGGAGCACCAACACCTAATAGTTCACACAGAGGAGATATGCATGTTGGTGTTGTTGTGAAATTCCCTCGAAAATTAGACAAAGCTTCAAAAAAGCTGCTTCAAGAGCTCGATAAGAAAATAGACAAAAGTTATGTTTTCAAAGACAATGAAGAGCTAATAAAATCCCTCACATTCGAAGAATAGGTATTCTATTATTCGTTTAAAGGATTTAAAAATCGCAATTTTGAATGATTTCGTGTTCGAAAAACTTCGATTGGTGTTGTTACAAGTACCTGCCATCTTTTATAGCAAGGGCATATGTTAGAAAGGTCATTCGGAATTTGCTTACTATTAATAACTCTATTGATTAAGTCGAGGACATTTTTATCACATTTTCCGCAATTATGAGGCCCCCGTTGTTTTCCAGCAGCGATTGGCTCGCAGATCAATTCTTGTTCTGGAAACTGATTTCTTATTGTTTTTATAACATGCAATACTGACCACAACCAGGGAGGAGAAAACCGATTTTTTTTGGCTAAAAAGTTTACTAGGGTTCCATTCTGTACGGTACATGGATTAAATGAAATTATATCAGTCCCAATTTCTATCGCGTCAATAGACGTCCTTATGGAATCACAAATCGCCTCTAATTCTGTTAGGAAAGGAGGTTTGATTAGAACATAAGTTTTAATCCGAATACCGTTCAATCGTGTAATTTGAACACTTTCCCGATAATCATCTAGTAAGAATCCTTTATTCCAGCAATCTCTCAAGATTGCATCATTCGAACTTTCCATTCCTACTCCAATTTCCAGTGTAATTGGTTTTAAACGTATATTTGTCTCATTAATGATATCTTGGTGATTTAAGAGATATTCTGGACGACTTTCAACTGAAAATAGTCTAATTTTATTTGGTTTCTTCAAGAGGTCTATAATTTGAGATCGTAATTTCTGTGGAATATCATCCTCGTCGAAAAAGCTGCCTGAATTAAACAGTTTGAACTCAATAGGTTTCGATGGGTTTGCTTGGTTCAAGGATTGTTGAATATGCTCGATTATCTGTTCAGATGGAATTTTATGATCTCGAGAAGAGTCATTAATATATCCACAGACAGAACATCCACCCGTTTCAGATAATGCCCAACTACATCCCCGTGTTGGAATTACTCCTGTAATCACAACCTTTTCCATTGTTTCTGTAAGTTTAAACCAAGTTTTTGGCTTCAAGGAATCCTTTTCTAATTCTAAAAATTCCTGTCGCAGTTTGTATATGGTAGAACTTAGTAATGGATTTCTCGGAAGAGACATATTACTTTCTCCTAACCTTTTGTCGAATTTTAATTCCCTTACCTCGTTTCATTTTGACTAAAAGGTCACCTGAAATATATGATGTTCCAACAGCCAAGAGTTCGTCTGTTGTGCTTACAACAAGAACCTCATCATTTGGACAAATCTCTTCGTTTGCTTTAATTATTGCATTTGTGAAAATTGTTGACCCCTCTATATTGTCACCATCAAAAGTAACTGTATTACTGGTGTAACCAGATAATCGTTCTCCAGCTTCAAGAGACAGAGTCAAAAGACCTGTTTTTGGACGAAATGTTAGTAGATGCTTATTCTCCAATTGAACACGAAAACCAAAGTCTTTTCGACCATAAATTTGGACATTATTGGGAATAAGAATTGACCCAATTCCTTTTCCAAACTGATAATCAGCAACCGTCCTCAGAAATGTGAGTTGAGCTGAGATCTTAGGTTTAGATGGAACGCTAGAAAAAGTATCTTGGAGTAGACGAGAAAATTCCTGTAAATTTTCTCTCGAAGTTAAAGAACCATCCTCCTCACTTAGTAGATGAATTGGACGATCAGAACGAGAACATGCCTCTATTAAAATCTCACGCTCTTTGCCTGTGACATACCCAACCATAGGAATATTCGGACTTAATTTATCAATGAAATATGTAATATCCGTTATAAGATGCTTTTTTTCAATTTCACTCCACTTTCCCGTTACAGGAATATCATAATGACCCGCTGGAAAAGTATATTCAAGGTTCCGAGGCACAACTCCTAATGGACTTGTCAATATTACTTCTTCTATTAGATGGTACTTTCTTTTCATATTTCGTTTAATTACTCTTCGAAAGAGAGAATGTGATTTTGATTTGGAATAAGGTTTTTTTGCAGAACATGGAAGAAAAATAATTCCTCTAATGTGCTTAGGAGGAGTGTACCGAGTTTGTACTCGTTTACGAAATCGTGTTACTTCTGGACGGGTGAAATCAGTTTCATCGGTGCAGAAAAGAGTGTTTGGACCGTAAAGAGGTGTATTATTTTCCAGCGGGATCTGGCTATCAGCTACTCGTAATAATGTCTTAAGTGGGGGAAAAGAATTTGCAAATATTCTTGATAAATCTCTCAATTTACCGGTTTCTAAAGCTTTCTTTGTAAGCCACAACCTTTCTAAAAAAAATTCAACTGTTATATTTTGCTCAAAGATAAGATCTGATCGTTTCTTACTGACTGAAGACATTTCTACGAATAATAAGTCAAAAAGATCAATACCGAGGTAAACTAAGATTGGAATATAGCTAGAAGGAACACCTGGAGCATAAAGCATTATGTTTGGAGAAACCCACGAATTAATGTGGAGAAGAAATTTCAGTAATAAAGTAGGATGGGTTATTAATGAGGACATATCTCCTAAACACACCATTTCAATAGTAGAATCCTTAAGAATTGGTAGAAGTTGGGTAAAGATTTCTGGCATTAATGGAACATTTAATGCAAGCTTTGTGTTATTACTCAACTCTGGTTCGTTAATGTCATTTAATACCTTCAAATACGAATTATACTGGCCTAGATTAATTATTGGTAAATCCCAAGGGATTATATGATAAGATGCAATAGAATCGGAATTTTTGGTAATATCAATTGGAAATAAATCTTCGAAACAAGAAATATCGTTCAGGGACTTTCCTTGCATTTGTAATGATGGATAAATGAAAAGTTTAGGAGAAAGCTGTAAACTTAGACTATCTTTTTCTGACTTAATTTCTTTTTCTAATACAGATGGGATCAAATTTTCTTGACATTTAAGAGATTTTGGTAAAAAATTTTGACTTAGAAAAGAATCCTGGTCAAAGAAACGTAATAAAACTATATTTGGAGTGATAAAACCATTTTTTCCAAAAACTCGCCCTATTCGTCCCCAACCTTCACATTTTTCGATTTCTAATGACATAATTACCTACCAAATTCTCTACCAAACGCGATTAATGAGTCTATTAATTTCTTTGTCCATTCTTCGTTTGTTTTCAGATGAATCTATATACTCCACATAATATGGTTATTGAAGAAATTATCGAACATATTAGTTACCCGTTATCCGAAAAATCCCTATTTATGACATATTCTGATAAGAAGCATTTTATCCAATAGTTGAAAGAGAAATCAGCTTTGAATTCCCCAATTGACAGTAATTCAGTGTTAGAATATTTTCGCCCTCGCGGAAAAATCGTATGTGTTGGTAAGGATTTAACAGACGAATTAAGACTTATCCATGATTTTTTAGAGGCAAAAAATGATATTCGCCTTCCTCTACTATTTCTAACCTCAGGTACGCCCACACCAGGTCATATGTGCGATCAAGTTGTAATTTTTGACTCTGAGACAATATTATCACAAATACAGAGCCTTTTAAACTCTTTTTTTTTGATATTCATATTTAATTCTTCCGAAGAAGGAATTTTTAGAGAATTAGGAGCAATATTAGCATCTATAGAATTTGCTGGCTCCGTACCAATATTTATTGATACAGGAAAAGGATTGCAATTCAATCAAAGAGAGATTTTCGGTGAATGTTATTTCCATTTTGATTGTTCCTTAGAAAAAGGACGTTGGGATTTTATTATTTTTCTAAATAGCTTGTTATCGAGTTTATCACAATCTGGTTTCGGAGTTTCTTTTTCCAGTTTAATTCGAATTTTCGGGAATTCCAAATACATGTTTTATGGAGTCTCCTCCACTGATGAAATGGACAGTTCTGTAAGAAAGGCAATTGAAAAAGTTGGGGGCAATTTGATAAATGCTCTTCCCGAAGAAATAGAAGGACTTGAAGCGATTCTGTTCTGTGTTACTTCATCCAATCCCCTCTCTCTTAAAACAATAGATGATACAACTAAGCAAATAGCTGCTACATTTGGTAAGGATTTTGAAATATTTTTCTCAAACGCTATTGATTCTCGTATTTCAAGTTACAATATTGTACTAATTCTAACTGATCTTCATCCATTAGAGAGAATTATTCCAAATTCAGCTTCAAACGAGATTTTAACAACTGTCCTTCCTACAATTGCTTCTCTCAACGTTCTAGATACAGAAGACACCAGTTTATCTGAAACATATGAGGAAGACGAGCGTTTGAATGTGTTAAGCAAGATATTCTCTGATACTGAGGTGTATATTTTTAACGATGGTGGACTCCCCTTATTTGCCAGTCACCATCCTGGTGGTCAAGAAGCCTGTTTATATACAGGTCTTTTTTCAGCTATTCAATCAATGAGCTCTGACTTAATCGGACATACTCCTGACCATCTAACAGCAGGAGACAAACGATGTGTCTTCGTCTCACAAGTCGGCCCTCAGAATTCTCAATTGCGAGGTGTTGCTATTTGTACTGCTGGCCAAGAAAAGCATGCAAGAGATAATTTGGCGGCATCAATGGATTTAGTAAGAGAATTCTTGGAGAAAGGTGAACCTGAATATGCTGTAAACGACAGAATTCAAGGTTTACTAGTTAAGGAATTCCACAACGGATCAATAAAGAATATCATGAAGGCATCAAAATTCCATGCAAGCTGAAGAATAGATTTAGGGAAGGTTACTTTATCAAATCTTCATCGAGATTTTGGGACAGAATTGTAAGAATCCTGTTGAAATACCCTCTCACACACCTTTTCTATTGTGGAAAATTCCTCAATAAGTTCATGAATCCTATTAGGTTCGATATAAACTTCTGATGTCCATAACACAAGGTGAGCAGTGATCATCAGCGGTTTTAAGGAAACTGATTCTTGAATCTCTTCTAAAAGCTGTTTACGCAAGTTTAGTTCAGTCTCATACATGTCAACGATCTCTTGAATTGTCCTTTCAGCTTGCTCAATAACGTCGAGATCATGAGGCCAGGCTTCAGTTCCCTCTACAACTTGTTTTCTTGCTATAATCGAAACATCTAATCGAAATGTGTTTTCGATTTTCCTCATTTCCCTAACTACATCTGAAAATTGGTCCAAGACTGTGAATAGATCTGATAAACTTCTATTTATTAATTCGACAAGATGAAAAGCTAATCTTTCAGGAACATCAGGAAATTTAGTTAATAAAGACATTGAAAAAGCATCGGGGCGCTGTGTCAAGTTTAATCTCGAAAGGATGTTTAAAATGGTATTCACAGTTTTCAATGAATGAGTTTGGACTGTGTTCCACTTCTTTTGAGAGATTTGAAGTCTTTTCTTAAAGATCCGAATGCTTTTACTCAAATTCTTTCCAAATCCGAACATCTTATCAAAAAATTCTTAAAATATGGAAGATTAAGGAATGCTTTTTCTTTTATTCCACTAGGTATTTAATATCTATCCTCCATAATAAACTTAATCAAAAGGAGGTATTTATTCTTTTAAATTAATATAAAAACTTTTTAGTTCAGTATGAACTAACTTACCTGCCCACTAGAAAATAAGGTTAAGAAATCGAATCTAAATGATGATATAAAATGAAGATAATATATAATCTTCTTTCTCTTACAATTATCATGAAGTTAAATCAGTGAAAATAATGCCTAGAAAACTTGAGATTGTCATCATCTTCCTAATAACAATACATTTCTTAGTTTTCTTTCCATTTCTACCTTCTATAGGTTCTGCTTCAAAATCCAATATTAGTCTGAATAGCATAAGAGACTTTCACAATATAACAATATTAAATCCTGGGATTCCTCAAACAAATTCATTTAATAATGAATCAACATCACATAATTGGATTCTCGAAACTGTAATACCAGGACAAATTGTGTACTTTTCAATAGATCCTTATCCACTATTTACTAGGTCTGACTTGCTAGTAACACTCTTCAATCCAAAAGGTAAATTTACACCCCACCAAGAATATCCCGCCACAAAATATTTGGGGTCTTGGATTGCCTCTGAAACAGGAAATTGGTCTCTGCAATTAAATAACACTCGTGCTGTTGATGATGAAAATTTCTATTACGAAATCTTAGCTAGTCTACCCTCTGAGGGGTATAATGATGATTCTGCGATTCTCCTTAATTCTTCTGCCAATATAGGGAATTTTACAATAGAACACGAAGTACAGTATTGGAAATTGTCATTAAATGTAAATCAAAATTGTACAGTTCTTTTAAAAGAAACAACAACAAGCGTACTGTACGATGCGGGTGTAACGATCTATACTAGTAGACTAGGGAAGGGAAATCCAGTTCCTGTCGAGAAAAAGTCATCTGAGTCAGAAGGATGGTATAATTTTTCTTGGAACGCATATGTCAATGATGACTATATTATTGAAATCAAGCACAGCAACCAAGGGTTCTCTCCTACAGGGCTGTATAACATTTCTTTTGAAGTGGAAGAAGAACTTTATAGTTTCGCTACAGCGAAGAATTTGCCTCATAATCAAACCATATCTGTGCATGAGACTCATTTTTATGCTTTCCAGAAAAAATACTACTTTTGGTTCCAAGTTGAGCAAATCAGATCCGAGGTTAATATATGGATATATGAAGTAAATCCAACTCATAATACGATTCTTGACTTCGCTGAGTTCGAGATCTATGATCCTGGCCTCCAAAATCCGATTCACACTGTACTTGAAATAAACCAGCCACAAGATGGGGAGATTAATATCACATTAACACTAGATGAGGGAAAATATTATTTTGTAATCTCACCCAAAACAGAGACTACAGGACAGTTTAACATTCATTTTGAGTACCGTCTACCTCAACCTTTCATTTGGACTTTGCAGGCCATCATGCTCACTTTTGTTAGCTTGATCGCAATTCCTGTTTGCCTAATTTATCTTGACACGAAGGGGAAATGGTATCGTATCAACCAATGGACATTCCCTGCCTCATTACAGGAGACATTCAAATTTCTGAAATACAGTTTTGGTGGAATTTTTAATATCAAAGAAGTTCCTAAAGAATCAATTCTGGTTCGAGTGACCAATGTCCCCCTTAAAACCTTTGGACTGGTGAATTTCGTAGAATCATCTGAAATGGAAACTCTTGTGATTTCCAAACGACTTCATAGAAAAAGTGAGTGGATAATTTATTTCTTCTTTGGATTAATAATATTTGATCTCTTGAACCTCGTAAGCAGCCTCTTTTTGTCAATAAATTTCCTTCCATTTTATATTTCTAGTCCAGTAATCTTACTCCTTATATTAGCTTTTCCTACAACAATTTTAGCAATTATTGTCTTATTTGTAAACGTATCTGCTTTTATAAATTATAACCGAGTTGTTAACAGAATTACATATGGTCTGCAGAACTATCAAGAATCTTCGAACAATGGTGTTTCTCCCAAGCGTTTAGATTCTGATCAGGCATGGAAAAACATTAATTACGTTCGTGTCCTATGGAATCAAGCTAAAAATGCATTTAAAGAGAACAATTATGAATTATTTGTTATAAAAGCTGATGCAGCAGTTAAGAATTTATTATCCACTCGTTACCTCCAATTAATATCGGAGGATTCTTATTCTAAGCCTGATTTCCAATTTCAAGTGACTAGCCTTCGAAAAAGAGGTTTTGATTTACCTAATGATAAAAAAATCGCTCAATTTCGTAATTTAAGGAATAGAATCGTACACTCTTCAGTTACATTAGATGAAAAAGAATCAGTCGATTGTTTTGCTTTCTATTCGACATTTATCACTAGACTCGGACTACGATCGACCTAGCTCTTAACTATACTTAACTTTCTGCATGAATCAAAGCTTTATTTAAATAGAATATGGGTTCATTGAAAACAAATTTCTACATTTCTACGGACGTTTCTTAATATGGTAACAAACATTCTAGACAAATATGGGTTTCCTGACTCATGTAAAAACGTCTTTAGTGTTATTGTAAACGATGGCCCGTTAAGCTCAAAAGAAATCGTTTCAAAAGTCCCCTGTTCAACTCGTTCTGTAAGATACGCATTAAAACGACTCCTTGAAGATGAATATATCGAAAAACGTCCATGTCTTAGAGATATGAGACAATCACTCTATTCAGCAAATATTGATAAATTAATTGGGGAGCTCCAAGTTCTCCGAGGAGTTAGATAAGGCGTTACTTCTCATTAAGCTATTCAACTTCCACCAAGTCTGATGGAACACTTTGAGAGTTGCTGATCGCTCTGAATGAAGCCACTTGCTTTAATTATATGTCCTGAAAAATGACTCTGATCCAGTACAAAGCGAATAAGAATCTCATATTGAAATGATTCTCCTTCTCCTAATGTACTGATATATTTTTCAGTAGTTCCTTCATGAATTTGTACTCCCTCTGGGATTTCTGTAACAATCTTTACATCTTGCAACGTTGTTTTTCCTACATTCTCCGCAGAAATTGTAATAAGATATTCAAGATCCTCTTCTATAGTTTCAGAAAACATTGACATTTTTAATCCTGGTACACCTTCTTCTACCATAAGGGAAATTGGTTCTGATTCAATAGGGTACTCTCCAGATTCAGAAGGAATAGAATAAAGTAATGTAATTGGGCCTAATAGCCATTCTCCTGGCAAATTAGGAATGATAGAGAAATTTATTGAATAATTTTCACCTGAACTTAGTTTCAATGGAAGTTCTGGTGTTGAAGAAGTAAGAATTCTTCCTCATGAACCAGTCTTCAGGCTTATTTTATGAATGGACAACGAGGCATAAGCAGTCAATGTTGCTAGGACTGAAAATTCTGTACCTTTTTCAATATGCCCAGCTTGACTTTCGAGTATCGCCTCACATAAAGAACATCTTTGCATAACCTGTTCAGCCGAGTTCAAAATAGAAGTAAATTCTTCTGGAAGATCAACCTGTGGTATGCGTTCTTTCTTCTCATAAGTTTCAGTAGAATGAATTAAGAGCCACGTTTTTTCAAGAGCTCTATTATATTTATCTGAAGAATCGATATTAAGGTTCTTGTAAAAGGAAGTTAATTGATCAAAGTTCTTTTCAGAAAGAAAAATTAAAAATTTCATAAATATCAATTTGTTTGGATGGATAGAAGGTTTTTCGCTCAATCGAGCCATTTTTAACGCTTTTTCAATGTCTGGAATTACCTCTTTTGGAGAACGACCTGTGTCTAATTTAATACCAACACAACGGTAGTAGAGTTCCGAAGATTTCTCGTACATTTCGGCATATTCTGCTGAAATCGCCGCATTGTCTAAAGATATAATCTTCATTTCAATTGTATCAAATTGTTTAAAGGTTTTCTGAAACAATTTTGAAGCTAGAATGTAATTTCCATGATCGAATGCTCTTCGTCCTTTGGAAAAGTCACGTTGAGGATCTATGCGTAGTAGTCTTCGGATAATGGACATTAAAACACCAATTTTTTTAAAAAAAGTTGAAATGATTAATGCTTTAATATTTTTGAAGGTTCTAGGAAAGGTAAAACCAAGTTACTAGTAAGACGGAGGTATGCTCGCAGAAGGTTTGGCTTTCTGGCAAAGAAAAACAAACCTAATTTTATGATATCTTATACTTACCCTGAAAAAAACGAGTTTATGGATAAGACTAGTACTTTTAGACAATATTTAAGTCGGACGTATTAAATGAATTAATTCTTGTTCTCGTTGTTTAAGCAGCTCAATAACTTTCTTTTTTAGAGTTTCAGGATCAGAAAGTTTCGCTTTTCCAACTTCATATACTCGGCGAGAAAGCTCAGTGTCACCTAAAACATAATTTATCCATAACGCAAGATCTGATCGCACTACAGGACCATCGAGTTGTCTTGAATCAAAAAGATCTTGATCCGTTTCGCGAAAAATATGAAATTGTGCAATTGTAGCTGGAATGTCAGGCAGTGTCGAGATTAATTCAGATAAATTCGAAATCTCTGCCAGTACTTTACCATTACTTCCAAAAAAACGGAAGACAAGTTCAGGACTACATTTCTTAAAGACGTCTTTTGCTAAACTAGCTGCTGGTTCCGTTCCAACCACATTTATCACTACACGTCTTGGAAAAAACAAGGTTATTAAAGGTTTCCATTTTCTTTTGCCTTAAAACGATTAATAGGAGTTTCTTTACCATTCTTCTAGGGATTTTACCCTTCCAGGGAAGAAGAAATCACTAAAAACATCCTTACCAATGATTTTTGACACATCCATGTTTTGGGATGTTTGTATTTGCTAATAATTTCAATCAAATTTAAAAATCCAAATTAAGGAATTGAGGACATGACTTTTGGTAGCTTCAATAGTTAAGAGAAAAATAACTGATTAGCTGTCACTAAAAGAAATATGTGACCAAGTCTTCCTAAAAGTAAACCGTGGTTTGGATTTAGTAGCCATTCGTAATAATAGCTACTCCTTAGGAAAAAGAATTTTAACAATTTCATTTTGCTTTTGTCGAAGTAGGCTATATGCTTCCAAAGATGAGGCAGCGCTGCCTGAAATTGAACAGATAGGGTAATCAGGATGAGAAATTACTCCAGGTAAGTTTCGCTGGCTGGCAAGGATTTTTGAGATAGGGGGAACCGTCAAAGCATGCTGAGAATAAATAGGAAGCTTAAACGCACAATTTGAAGACGGAGAAAGTGAGCTATTCTTTTCAATCTCAGAAAAAAGAACCTGAATTAGCGATTGGGAAGACCTACTTTGCCATAAGTCAAAATTTTCATCGGGCAAGGGACAACATGAGAAGGGAAAGATATGATCTTCTTCAATTCCGAAGTAAACTATAATTATACCAAGAATATCAAGTGATTTGATAAATTTTGAGAGAATCTCGGTAATTTCTTTAAATGATAGGCTTGGGGGCTGAGAAAAGGGGAGAAAGGCATTCTTTTCGAGATTATTTACAAATATTTGATGGTTATACGGAGGTGAGAGAGTTTGTAACCCAAGTAAGAAAACAGAATTGAAAGAACTAATGAAAAAGCCACAATGAACTTGAAAAAAAGGAATAAGAAATCCAATTTCAGTAGACAACTTGCAAGAAGTTAAATTCTTTTTAGAAGAGAGTAGATAACTTTTTTTATCCGAAATGAAAATCAAAGGGAATTTTTTTGATGGAAACTCTGATAAACTAGAAAAAGAGATTGGATCAGGAATTTTTTCAGGGAAACTAACCGATAATTTTCTTATGAAGGAATAAGCTGTTGCAACTTGTTTTAGTGACTCATTATTGTTAGGATTGAGCACTTGGACATCTTGGGACAGTTGGAGAAGATATTCAGGTTTTGTGTGAAAAGGTGCAAGGGGAATCAATAAATCAAACTCTAGATCTTCGAGCATAACCCTAGCGAGTTCATAAAGCAATTCCAGCATACTTCTGTGTTTAGGACGTAATATTGAAGAATTAGGTACCTGTTTCTCAACAGAAAACTTCCAATCAGTGTAGAACCGAGTTTCTTCATTTCCTAGTACATCTACTGCACCAATTAGTGCCTTTGGACAAGAAATTTTAAGTAATCGAGTAAAAGGCCCAACTTCTCTGCCAACCACCAATATACGCTTTGAAGAATGCGAACGTGACATGAAAATACCCCTAAACGTTTCATTAACTTGAAACGAGAACTCTACCGTATAGGGACATTTGTAGCTACCCTATTTAAGTACTCGTGAAATCTGAAACCACGAAGGGAATTAAAAACAAATATTGAAAAGTTGATATGTTCTAGGTATTCATGTCTAAGTAGACGGAGATGAAATGAGTGTTTGAAGCTAGAAGTTCTTCTCCAGAACGTAAACGATTCCTTTACCTCAGGGTGATCATTGATTATTTAAAAACGAATAGTCATCGCATTGCTCATCATTCATTATCACGTACGACGACCCCCTTAGCCTCACGAAATGACATTCAGCCTCTTATACCTATTGTTAATGGAGAAATCGTTGATATTCTAACATTAGATCCCAACAGTCGAAAAACATTCGTTAAAAGCGTAGAGTTTGATGAGTTAATTGCTCACTTTCCTGGAGATATTGCTCTAAATGATAGCTTAACAGCCCTCCAAGGAAATGATGTAGAGGACGTCCATTTCATCTTTGTCACAACAGGAATCTTAACCCCTGAGTTGTTACAAATCGATTATTCAAGCCAATATCCCCATGTCTCTGAAATTACATTCCTAGAGACACGATTTGATCCAACATCTATCCACAAGATTGATAATCCGAGTATTTACCTCCGAAAAGTAGTTGGACAGATCCGACAGATCGAAACTAGTTTGATAGAGACTCCTGATGCTGAATGTGAATGTGGAGGAAAGTATTGGCAAGGTACCTATAATATCAGCTACTGGGGAAAAAGTCACAACCTCACATACTCTGTCTGTTCAAATTGTGGAATCCAGCGTGAAAGTGCTGACAACGCCAGTTCCATCATGACCTTTTTAATGGGTCTTTCAGCAGAATAAGTTCTTTTCAGGCCCCACAGAAGAAATAAAGTGTTGTTTAAGAATCATGAGGAGTGGTGCGATTCTTAAGAATCCATGAATAATTGTTTCCATTAGATAAATTTATCATTTTTTTGTCGCTTTAATCAATAACTAAAAACCCTGAGACAAGACGAATGACATAAAAGAAGCCGACAAAAACGTTTTTGCTGGGTTACTTCTACACAATCATAAGACTTGATAATCCTTATACTAACCATAGCTAAAAATGATAGGTATCAAATGAAACATGGAGAAATTCGATCGGGGAGAAAAGGTGAAAGAAAAGGCGGTTGCGATAACCATAAAAAGTAAGTTAAACAAACTGAAGCCTTTTCCTTCTTATATAAGTCTAATACGTACTGTATTAAAAGTTTTCCCGTATTCATGATTCTTTTTTTTGCAAAAATAGAGCCCTTCTGACCGTTTTTTACTTCGACAGATAGACTTTCTAACTTAGTGTGATGACGTGAAGGAATGTGAATGTGATATCAGATAAGGAACTTTCAGGTCATGCATGAAGTGAAACCTAATAATATCCGAGGCATGAGATCGCATATTACTTTGGAGCAATTTTCAAATACTAATGTTGCTAGAGGCATGTTGAAGTTGGACAATAATTAAATGCTTACCTGTCAGCTCTCGAAAAATCCTTCCTTGATATTCCTCAGATTATACTTAAATTCCTCATATTAGTTTCTAGTCTCTTATTATTACCTAGTTTCCGTATTGGAGTTCCCGTTATTAATTAAATTTACAAATTATTGATTTCTATTCAAAAAACAGTAGATTTACGAATGAAAACAGTCAAAAAATTCAATTCATTGTGAAAAGTAATCATAAATTCTAATTTTTACCTAGAGAATAATCGAGTAAAACGGGTCTACTCTGAGATTAATCGTTGTTTCCAATCCTCCACTGCCTTTGTAATTTCCTCTTTTATTTTTACTAAAGTTTCTGTGTTTGTGGATTTCTCTTGGAGAGCCCGTTCTAGTTTGAGAGCAAATCGGTTCATCTCATAAGAGATCGTTCCTGAATTGACTAGAGTGAAGAGATCGTCTCTAGCCGCCTGGATCACACTGACTAAATTTTTCGGGGAGGCTGCTTGGTTAACTTTGTGGGAAAATGAATCGAAAAAGGCAAGGATTTTCCGTTGAGCGGGTGCCTGCAGTTTTTCCCGTTCCCGAATTTCTATGGCAATTCCCTCAATCGCATTTGAGATAATTGGTTGTAGTCGCCTCATTTCATGGATGACCATTGTTTCAAGATTTTCGTCTACAATGGCAGTAAGCACCACTTTGGGGTTTGAATCAATCACTGTAGAGAGAAGTAATCCTCCACTCGTTCTAACGGTCATATTCTCGAAATTCCCAGCAAGCTCTCGTCCAATTGTGTCTCCCGTTGAAATAACAAGGCTACTGAGAGCACTGAGTGCAATCTCAACATCTTCTATGTCTATTTTCGAACGGGTGACAATAGGTAGCCCTGAAATGTCGGATAAAACACAAATCTTAGCTCCAAGATCTACAATAGAACCAATAAGTACAGATAAGGATTCTACATCAGTACTCACAAAAAATACCTTCCTAGGAGGTGAATCTGAATCAATCTTCATACTATTTTAGAAATTAAAAAAGTCTTGCAAAAGAAAAACAAACGGTAAAGTTCGAGTGCTAGATTCCCGACAAAATGGCAAAACTCATTCTCGTTTGGTTTTTTTTACAAGAATAGATGGATAAAAATCAACACTCCTGATTGACATTTAGGGGATTTTCACTTTCTATTATCAAAAATTTTGTACACTTCCTTTGGAAAACTGGTAAAATGTTTCGTAAGAAATAAATAAATGTTGATTAAAACATCTAAATAATAATTCTAGACAATTCCCCTAAGATTATTTTTCTTCATTTGCTACATATATGAACACGTACGCATCTTAAGAAGGTAATCTCATGAAACTCCCTCCAAACATGAGTAATAATTATATCAATATTTAAAAAAAATGGGAATGAAAAATGGAACTTTCTCCTAATGTAATTCGCATAAAATATGCCATTCGTGATATCGTCCTTGTAGCAAAAGAAGTAGAAAAGAAAGGAAAGAAACTCTATTACTTTAATATTGGTGATCCTGATAAATTTGATTTTGATACTCCCGATTTTTTGAAATCCGCATTGATTAAGGCTGTCATGGAAGATCATGCGAATTATTACAGCGATTCAGCAGGTGATCTCACTCTAAGAAACGAAATCGTTGAAAGACAGAAACGTCTCTGGGGAACAGACTTGGATCCCTCAAAAATATTAGTTACATCAGGGGTTTCAGAAGCTATTTCGTTTCTTGCAGCTAGTTTAGCTCCCGGAACAGAAGTTTTGGTACCTTCGCCCACTTATCCTCCTTATATATCATACTTTGATTTTCATAGTGTAAAGCCTGTAGAGTATGATACTTTGGAGACGAAAGACTGGCAACCCGATGTGGAAGACATTCGTAAGAAATTAACCCCAAAATCTCAGGCAATAGTAATAATCAATCCTAATAATCCCACTGGAGCTATTTATCCTCCTGAAGTCATAAAAGAAATTACTGATATCGCTGGAGAACACAATTTGCTAGTAATCTCTGATGAAATCTATGATTTACTAA
>CP070760.1:1510907-1527304 GCA_020348965.1 Candidatus Heimdallarchaeota archaeon
CTATTTGCAGGATTCTTAACCTTCTATCAATGAGGTTGTTTTGATCAATTTTTATTAAAAACAGAAGCTAATTGGGTCTTTTTCTTTGTTAAAATACCATCGCAATTAATAAAGGTTCTTTGTCAGAAGTATCTAGACTTGAGAAGAGAATTCAAATGAGGATCTTTAGGATTTCAGCAATTATTTTACTATTTTCTTCATTACTAATGCTTTCAGGATGTATTGAAACTTGGGAAGAGAGGCCAGTATTGGATTTAGAGTTAATAAATGAGAATGAAGCCAGAATGATTGACAATTTCATTAACATAACATTTACCAATTTGTCTTCCTACCCAACGCTTGAGAAAGCCTTACTAGAGATTGTCGATTCCCCTAAAAATTCCTCTGGCCACGAAATATCCACAGAAGAAATGACCAAAATTAAAGAAGAAATCCTCCAACGTCCTGATGGTGGTTTTCATGATTACATTGCTTTTCGGAATTACATAATCCATATCCGCTTTACATTTTTGTTATAGACTGTAATCTTGCAATTGTATAAAAAACCCAGAGTATTCCCTCTACACTACTTTCTTTGGAAAATCAGGGCATAGTGGTGATGTATATTTGGTACAAATGCATAAGGATAGCCATAGGGACGTAATGTTTTTTGGTTCTGTAGCCAAATACGTTCACCTAGGAATTTATACTTAGCTTTATTTAATTCTAGTCCCAAGTTAAAAGCTATAGGATTAATTTCCCCTTTATCACGGATATTTTGAACGAAAATCACTAGATGTCCTCTTTCCTCTAGAAGATCGCTAATATTATTAAAGAAATCCACTAATTCAAAGAGAAAATTTTCTGGATCCTCGATCATACCTAAATCTTTAGGATGTTCTCCATATTTTAGGTCCAATCCTTTTTGAAGTCGTTCTTGTTGATTATAATCCTTTTTTTTCTTCAATATCTGCCAATATGGAGGTGAAGTGATACAGAGGACAAATTTCTCATTTCTTGACTTCATCAATTGGATTATCTCTCGAGCATCTCCCTGATAGACTGGTGATTCTGTTCGTGCCTGAGTTGTCTTCACATATTTCTCATAAAGCTCTATTCCCACTCCTTGTCTCCCACATTCGTCACAAGCGACTAATGTTGATCCTGTGCCCACAAAGGGATCTATAACCCGATCACCAGGTTTGGTAAAAAATTCAATGAATTCTTTTATCATCGAAGGTGGAAATGATGCTGGATGTAAGTCTATTTCGTGTGAAATGTCACTAGGTTTACCATCTGCGATAAACCACGATTTTGTGAAACGAATCCATTCGCGACCTGTCAGAGCATTGAGCTTGTTACGAGGATCAATTTGTGGCTCCATTTCTAACCGCTTAAGCACGACCCCAAACGTGCTTAAAAATATTTAAAGTAATCATAGTTCCCTTCTTCTCATACACTCCTAGGTGTCATTTTATTATGAAACTTCAATGTCTAATCTTTGATGTCGATGGTACTCTCGTTGATAATGCGAATCTCATTATTCGGTTATTTCAAGATATTGTAAAGAAGTATCTTGGCAGAGAAATGTCTAAACAGGACGTAGTTTCTCTTTGGGGCCCTCCAGGTGATGAGATCTTTAAAAGTGTCTTTCCTTCAGATGTTTTAGCTCCTGCTTGGGAGGAATTCCTTACTTGTTATAATGAGATTCATCCAACCAAGGGATTTTTCACTACTGATCAATTGAATGAGATGAAAACCTATGTTCAATATTTAGCTATTTTTACAGGGAAATCACGAAAAACTATGACACTGACTTTACAAAAACTTGGTTTGACTCCGATATTTGACCTGGTATTAACTGGTAATGATGTAGAACGCTCAAAACCTTATCCAGATGCGTTATATCAAATAATTGGTGTTTTACATTTAAATAAGAATCAAACTTTATTTATTGGAGATAGTCCTTTAGATGTTATGGCTGGGAAAGCTGCTGGAATTAAAACTGCTGCAGCTCTTTGGGGGACGATTGAAGAATCAAAGCTGTTAGAAACTCTCCCTGATTATGTTTTTAAAACCCCTGAGGAATTTATGTATTTTATTTCAACAAAATAGGTTACAGTAAATGCCTACTCGATTGATTGAACAGACTTTTCCAATTCGTGAGATAAGCGAGCTGGCTATTCCAGAACGAAGTAGCTACAAACCAATTTACCAAATTTCTAAATGGTTTGCCCGTCGTGCGTCTTCCACCTTTAGAGCAATATTATTAGGGTCAATTCTACCACCCACGGCTGATCTCATGACGAATTTCTATAATGACCATGAATTCTCCGATGTTACAGTCATTGATCCTTTTATGGGCGGGGGAACAACGATCATCGAAGGTTTACGACTGGGTTTGAATTGTATCGGTATTGATATCAATCCAATCGCTTGGTTTATTACAAAAACAGAAGCTGAGCTAATCGATTTGGGAGAACTTAAGAAATGGATTATGGATTGTGAAAACAAGCTCAAAGATCAAATTAAAAAGTTGTACTTGACTACTTGTCCAGTATGTAACTATCAAGCTGATATAATCTATGCACATTGGGTCAAAATGGTACCCTGTGAGGTGTGTAATAGTCAAGTTCCTTTATTTAGAAATTTTGTAGTCGCTGTAAAGAATAAAATCACTTCGATATTGTGTGCCTCATGTGGTTCTATTTTCGAGTACTCAGGTTCAGTTCCAAATCTCGTGAGCTGCCCACATTGTCTTTTTAAATTTAATCCCTTGCTAGGGAATCGCGTAGGGCGCAACACATGCAGATGTTCAAGCTGTGGTAATACAACAAATATTCTTGACTTCCTTAAAAAAAATCATCACGTCTTGAAAAGTAAAATGTATGCTATTGAGGGGTTCTGTCCAAATTGTGCTGATGACGATAACCAAGAGTCTCCCCTTAAAATTACAAGATATAAATTTGTCAAAGGAGTTTCTGAAACCGACATTGATTTTTTTAACCAAATAGAAGACCAATGGAAGCGTTCTTCCGCGAAACAATTGTATCCAGAAGAGTCAATCCCATTGGGAGTTGCAACTAAGACTTTACACAATCATAATTATACAAGATGGGAAGAATTGTTTAACAGCCGACAACTATTAGCTCTCAGCATGATTCTTCAATATATTCAGAAAGTTCCCGATGCAATTTACCAGGAAATGCTCTTGGCTGCATTTATCAATCTATTGAATCATAACAATGTCTTTACGAGATATTCTCCTAAAGGTCAAAAAGTTGAAGGCATCTTTGCAAGACATGACTTTCATCCTCTCTCCACATTCGCTGAAAATAATGTTTGGGGTACAAAATATGGAAGGGGAACATGGCAAAAATGTCTCAAGCGTCTCTTAAAGGGGAAGGAGTATAACATTCATCCATATAATTATAAGCCTCAAAAAAAGAAACATGGAAAGCAAAAATCTTTTTCAGGAAAAATTGAGGGAAAACCGATTTCTGAATTTTGTGAAACCTTTCCATCCACTGAAAATAATTTACTTCTGATGTGTAAAGATTCAGAGGATCTTAAAGATCTTCCAATGTCTGTTGATCTTTTTATCTCGGATCCACCTTATGCTGACAATGTGAATTATTCAGAATTATCAGATTTTTTCTATGTGTGGGTTCGTTTAGTACTGAAAGACAGATATCAATGGTTTCTAGCGAAGGAGACTCCAAAAGAGGCAGAAGCTATTATAAGCCAAGATCGGCCGTTAAACTATTATGATAAGTTGGTTGGTATTTTTCAAGGCGTGAAAACGAAACTTAAATCTGATGGACTTCTAGTTTTTACCTTTCACCACTCTGATAAACATACATGGGTGAAGTTGGCTGATGTAATTTTACGATCTGGATTTCAGGTTGTTAAAACATATTCAGTACCGAGTGAAGCTCGGAATGTCTTGAATATGCAAAAAAAGAAGGCTATTGCCTTTGATCTGATTATTGTATGTCGTTCAAAGGTTCAAAAGCAGCAACAAACGATTTCATTAGAAAAATTCTTGAATCACTTTGAGAATAGTTATAAAAAACAAATAACGATGTTCAGAGAAACTAATATTGAAGTCAAAGACTATGATCATTTAGCAATCTGTTTCGGTATTCTTCTTGAAATGGATTCTCGATACCAAGTTACAACCCCTTCAGGGGTTGTTCTTGCTCAAAATGAAATTTGGGATTCATGTTATGAGTTTGTATCCTCTTCTCAATGAGTAATACCAAGGGTCTGAAATGGCAAGTGAATCAAAATATGAGCTCATAATTGGAGACGTTTTTGAAACATTACCCATGAAAGCTAAAGAACGGCTTTTTGATCTTATCATTGCAGATCCTCCTTTCGGTATTTCCTTCAATAAATCCAGTCACGAATATGGTGCTGATGATTATGACCTTTATGAAGACGATTTTACTGCAGAATCCTATTTTGGCTTTTCAAAACGCTGGATTCAGCTCTGTTATGATGCTCTGGGAGCCCAAGGAAGTCTTTACATTATTTCTGGTTGGACCAATCTTCAGTCTATTCTGAATGCGATTGACACATCCAAATTTCATATGTTAAACCACGCAATATGGCAGTTCTCTTGGGGAGTTTATACAAAAAGGAGATTTGCTACAAGTCATTATCACATTCTTCTGCTGGTGAAAAATAGGAAGGATTATCAATTTTACAAACAGAAACATTATGACGAAGATGTATTTTTTTGGCCAGAGTATAACCGCGGAAATGATCCCCATCGGATTAAAGGTCATCCGTGTCAGCTACCTATCGTCCTCTTGGAAAAATTGATTAATACTTCTAGTTCACCAGGTGATCTTGTTGGAGATGTCTTCTCTGGAAGTGGAGGGACGATCCTAGCTGCACGGTTAAATCATCGTGATGTGGTAGGTTTTGAGATTAGAAAAGAATATGAACCGATAATTCATCAGAAAGCACGATTCGGGAAGCCTGTGTTTCCCTCTAAAAAAGAGTCTACACTCGAAAAATTCCTTTAAAGATTGCTACAGTAAGGTGAAATGAATGTCCAAAGAATCGTATCCAGAAATCATTACTTCGCTTCCTGAAGCAGATATTCCCCTCCCAGGCGTTGTGGGTTGGATTGCTCAAGGGAAAGACTTTCAAATAGTCTTTTTTGATATAGAACCAACTGGTACTCTTCCTCCGCACAGTCATAGTGCCCAGTATGGAGTGGTACTTGAAGGAGAGATGACACTAACGATTGCTGGAAAAGCGAGAAAATATACTAAAGGAGATACTTACTACATTCCTGAAGGCGTAGTTCATCAGGCCGAATTTCAAACACACTTTCGTGCGATAGATTTCTTTGCAGAAACAGATAGATATAAACCAAAAATATTACGATGATATTACAAAAAATATTAATGTAAATGAATACAGTATTATACATTGAAGCTCAAAAACGGTTGATTAGGATGGCTCCCGAAACTGATTTAGCAATTGTCGGAGGAGGCCCAGCTGGGTTAACCGCTGCAATTTATTGTGCGAGAATGAAATTAAAAACGACAGTATTTGAAGCAGAGAAGATAGGAGGTGTTGCAAGTACTGCAAAACTTATAGAAAATTACCCTGGTTTTAAATCTATCTCTGGTGAGGAGCTATCAGAAAGAATGAGGGCTCAAGCGGAATATTGTGGAGCTAATATCGTTTTTGATACTGTGAATGACTTAAATCCTACTGAAATGCTTTTAACTACAGCAAGTGGTGAGCAATGGAAAGCAAAGGCAGTAATCATTGCTACAGGATCCAAACGTCAGAGACTCGGACTTTCCAATGAAAAAGATCTCGAAGGACAAGGGATATCATACTGTGCTGTTTGTGATGGATCAATATACGGAAATAAAATAGTTGCGATCGTTGGGGGAGAAAATACTGCAGCTATGGATACTATATATTTATCTGGATTGGCTAGGAAGGTTTACTTAATTCATAATGAACCACGGCTAAACGTAAGTAAGGAACTTGAAGAAGAGGTCTTAGCTCAAAGAGATCTTGTCCCAATGTTCAATTGCAAAATAGAGGAAGCAATTTCCAAAAAAACCTTTAACGAAAGCAAAGGCGAATATGAAGAAATCCTTAGAAAGTTGAAGGTGCTGAATCTCGAAACTAATGAAACCTCGGAAATACGAGTAAAGGCGCTCTTCATCGCACTGGGAGAAGATCCATTTAAATTGGCAAAGCTAGCAAAGATAGAGACTGATGTTTCAGGCGCTATAATCGTGAATCAAGACCAACAAACCAACATTGAGGGTATATTTGCAGCAGGTGATGTTACAGGTAATATTAAGCAGATTGGGACTGCAGTTGGTGAAGGCATTATTGCAGCAATGAAAGCAGGTTTTTATGCTAAGAAAAAAATCCGTAAAAACACTGCTGGTGAAGCTTAATCTCGAATAAGTCAGCCTTAATTCTGAAGCGTTACAAGGGGGACACTCTTACAATCGTAGTATTTTAGAACGAGTTGATTTAGTTTTTCAATGAGATGTGTCTCTGGATCACGACTTAACTTTTTAGCAAGATCGATGATCTCCTGAACTATTTTATTGAACATATCAGGCTTTTTAAGTGGGAGACGTCGTAAATTTTTCAACGAGATTGCATTAGTGTAGTTGGAACCTAAGTTGAATTGGTATTCATAATACCACTGATAGAGAGAAGAGTTGAGGACAGCTAGAATGTAATACAGAAGTTCATCGTTTGTGTATTGAGATTTTAGTTTAATATTATAGACATTTTGGGTTGTCCAACGGCCATCAGGATCGTAGGCTGCACAAGGAACTCTCTTAATTTTTTGGACTACAAGTTTAGGAGACTGATAAAGTATAGGATCTTTCTTGGAGCGAAATTGGATATTTGGATCAATGAAATGGGTTCCTGTAATCATATACGGATTGAAGTCATCGCCAGTTAAGATCGGTTGTGTGTGATGTTCATCAGTATATTTTGTTATTAGGAATTTTATTTTCAGCTTTTCTTTTTGTAAAGCTCTGTGGCACTGAGGACAGGTAATTTTGGGTTTCCTACTAGATAATGGAACCCATTCGCTACAATGTAGACAATACATCACCCCTCCCTTCTTTGAAAGCTCCTCTCCTCGTTTGATCGTAACGAAATGACTGAGAGGGACTGAATCGTTTTGAATACGGCTTATAATTTTTTGAGAATGGGGATCGAACTCCTTGGTGAAAATATAATCAAAGTTTGTAAGGTAAGAGGCTTGAGGAACAATTTTTTTGTCATTTATAAGGATTTTATGATCTGAAGGAACTTGAGGAACCCGAAAACCGATAAAAGAGATGAATTCTTGCGTCACATCTTGGAAAAGTCCATGAAAATTGAGGTTATTGATTTGGAAATTAGTAACCATGAATTCTCTAAGAAAAGTATATTGATTGGATCTGGTGATATTTTTGGGGAGTAAAAACGCCAAAGCTCCCCCGTTCGCTAGTAAATTAGTAGCCTTATATACAAATAATGAAGCTGTGTTTATATTCCGTTTAGGACAGGCCAACCCAAATTGCTTGTGATAGTGTTCCTTCTGAGAAGTAGTCAATCGTCCTCCCCAAGGGGGATTACCTAGAATAATATCAAAACCTTTTATAGCTACAGAGAGATTTTCCCAGGAGGAAAATGAACAATTAAGAAAATTTCCTTGAATAATATTTGCCCTCAATATTTCGGTTGCATCCAGTTGAATGTCATTAAAGATGACCTCATGTAAGCTTTGTTGACAACTTGTAACCGCCTTGGAATCAATCTCCATGCCATACAAGGATGAAGATAGATTCAATGTTTTTTCCGAATTGGATAGTCTTTGGTCTATTTTGTTTTTAATCATGCTAAGAGTAGTATACGCTGCTCGTAAGAATTCCCCATCACCAGCTGCACCATCTAAAATCTTCATTGCCATAATGATATCATCTAATCGTTCAAAAAACATCTTTCGGGGGAAGTTCAGAATTTGATCTAGTGAAATAAAATGGAAGGAAGTAATCGAGTTCAATCTGTGAGTCAAATATTGATCAATTACTGTCTGAGTGACTGATTGGGCTAATTGAGAAGGAGTGTAAAACGCGCCTAAATCCTTTTTTTGTCGCGTGTTGATGTTTAACAACCTCAATTAAGTTCTAACTTATGATCCTATGTTATCTGGATTCGCGATTGACATGTAACACATACGTCGTTCGCAGCTAGCCAGTCCTGAAGATGATTTGTATGATAGGCTTGATTACAAATCGGGCATCTTAAGACGACTTCATCTTCAACAGGTTCTTGACATAAAATGCAAATGTGATGTTCGACTATAATACTAGATTGTTTATTAATATCTTCTTGGGCGATTGAAAGGTGCGACATATCTGAATCTATTCTTGGTTCTCTATCTGAGTCCATCATCTCTTCAGGTTCAAGATTAATGGGATCTAACCTAACAAGAGTGTGATTTTGTTTTATAAAATTGTATAAATCTTGGAATAATGGTATAGATTCTTTAGTAGGACAATTTCCTACAATAATTAACTTCTTTTTTGCGCGTGTTAAGGCAACATTCAATCGTCGTTTATCTTCTAAGATGTGAGGTGGAGAAAGAGTGCACAGGGAAAGAAAAATCAATTCACGGTCACTGCCTTGAAATCTATCAATTGTATCTACTGTTATTCCCGTTTCAATACCAACAAGCCTTAAGATTTCAGCAACTTGCCCTCGAAAGGGAGCAATGACTCCGATGTGATCTTCTCGAATCCCCATCTGTAAATAATACTCGACTAGAGCATTGATAACATCTCCCTCTCTCCGATTAATTCGTCTTTTCCGTTCAAATTTTCCAGAAACCTCTACATATATTAATGGCTGATTAGGATCTAAAATAACTTGGAACAGAGTATCTGAAACAGGTAACTCTGCATCTTCAGGGATTAATTCCCATAATAGTTGGTTTGCGACGCTCTCTGACCCTGCTCGGACACGATTTGCATAAAATTTCTGATTACTGAAAGCCATAAGATCATTGTGCATCCGATACTGATATTGCAGAAGTGTGCATGCCTCGGGGTGTAGCTTTCGTAAGCGTTCGAACAAACTCATTCCAAGTCCGAGCTTCTCTGCACGATAACTTTGAACCAATGGGGGAAGTTGTTGATGATCTCCAACAAGAATAAATTTACCTTTTTGTATGGCTGAAAGCACGTAAGGTTCAGCCATCTGTGACGCTTCATCTACAATGACCGTATCAAACGTTAGGTCGTCGTAGATTGTGCTACTAATTGTGCTAGTTGTCGCTGCGACGATAGGAGTCTTCTCTAAATCTTGATAGTTTAATTTTTTATACTGTAATGAAAGCTGAACTACATCAGGATCAATAGCCTCTTCAATTCCTAGCCGTACAATTTCATTCTCTGCTTCTTTTGCCTGCGCAAATTTCAGATATTGACGAATAATATTATCTACAGCGGTATTTGTATAAGCTGAAAGAAGAATGCGCTCTCCCTTCTTTCGGAGAAGTGTAATGAGATGAGCAATCGTATATGTTTTACCTGTACCAGCAGGGCCTTGAATTAAACAGTAATCATTTGCACATAGTGCCAATTGGACAGCTTTCTTTTGACTGGGGTCAAGTCGTTCTTCTATGATTGCTTTTTCTGAAGAGAAACTAGGTTTTTTTCCTCTAATGACTAATTCATTAGTTTTGTGATGACTTTTTTGTCCAACTGTTATGTCATAAAGGTTTTTATTAAGTCTACGGAACATAAAATCTGAAGAGTACGCATCAAGGTAAGCCTGTTTGGGAAGAGTATTCTCACTTTTTAGTATAACTTTGTTTCGATCAATTGTGGTAATTATAGCCAAGTTTGTGTTATCAAAGACTGGATCTCCTTGACTTACTACAACTGGTTCGCCTGGCCGTAATTCTGATAAATTCGTGCAATTATAATCGTACAGGCCTGGAAAGTTCTTTGTTGTGGAAAGTTGTATGTTCTCTATGGCTTTTCCGATCTTTACCCGACCCTTGGGAGAAAGTTTCCAGAGTAACGCAAAATCTTGGCGGTTCTTTAAATGTTCAAACCGTATTAATGAAAGAAAATGGGTGAGATATTGAAAAGATATTGAAGGAGAAGTTTTTTGTTCATTAAACCATTGAGAAAGGGATAAACATGCTTCCTTGGTAAAACAGTAGGAGCAGGTAGTGCTTTCCAACACTGGGGGAACCCAATCTTCAAATTGTATCAGATAGCAGTAATTTCGGCCCATATGAATTTTTTGAAACAGATCTAGATTGAGAGTGGTTTGACGAAAATTTGGCGTGCCTTCCCCAGAGTAGATAACTGCAGATTTTGAGACTGCTTTTTCAGGAAATGGACTTAGTCCATGCATGTAGATAACCGTTTGCATGAGATCTGAGAACCATGTATTCTTTTCTCTTGGAGGAATTTTCCGACTTGTTTTCAATTCATATAATTCAATTGGAGACCAATAATCTAGCCGACCCATAAGTCCATATAGAGGACACAAAAAAGTGACCTCTGGTAATACTCGATTTTTCCGCAATGTGGGAGCAGATCTTGCTAATCCCCGCAAAACCGGCATTACATCTGTCCTGAGTTCTTTCAAATCTGCAGATAAATAGGACAGTTGAAATGCAAATTTTTCAAGTCCTTCATCTAGTGCTTCTTGGACTGATATGTTCTTTATAACAATAGTAGAAAAAGCATCATGAATTAAGGATCCACGAACCATAGGTAGGGAGGTTTTTGTTTCTCCAGTAATAAATTCAATAAAAGCGCGGCGAGGGCAGGCACTTGCAGTTGCAATTCTTCTAGCGTTTACTAGAATATTTGGATTTAGAAGAATAAGTGTATCTGGAGTTGTTTCAAATTCGTTCTCAGTTATGATAAAGGGATTGATTACACGGATAGGTGTTAAATAACTAACTTTGGAAAAGGGGAAATGGACCCATGGCTTATGAAGGGTTAGTTGAATTTTCTGTTGTTTTTTAGGATCGTAAATTATCAAAAGGCCATCTTCACGCCTCAAAAGGAGGCAATTAGTCACTTTCATACTTTTATCCCAGTTTAATAATTAAACTACCTCAAATCGTTTGAAACCAGTTCAAAGACAAGATGATCAAAACTCTGATCCTTGCTTGAAGAATTCTTTAATCAAATTCAAATAATCGTAATAATTTCATATGCTAATAATGGCTATTCATTTAAAGAAATATATACAATGAAAACATTAAATAAGAACATCCCTACTTTTGAGAGTTATGATGAATAAGAACCATTCAGCCATGTTAAAATTCTCCGTTATTCTTTTTGTTATATTAATCCAAGTGTTTGCTCTGGGAACTCAGTCTTACAATTTTACCCCAGAAGATAGGAATGCTTCATCAGCGATCATTTCCTTTTCCACATGTAATGCCGATTCCTATCAATTAACGGAACCTATTGGTGAGGGAGTCTTTCTTCAAGCGTTTTATTGGCAAGTACCTGATAACGGAAAATGGTGGTCAATGATTCAAGAATTCATCCCCGAATTTGCTAGTGTGGGATTCGACGCGTTGTGGACACCTCCAATGAGCAAAACGCCGTATGGAGATGTGTCTTCGTGTGGGTACGAACCATACGATTATTATGATCTTGGAGAATTTGATCAGATGGGGAGAATTAGAACCCGCTATGGAACTCGGACTGAGCTGGAAAATATGATTAACGAGGCGAATAATTATGGGATAGCGATTGTTGCTGATATTGTTATAAACCATAATGTTGGAGGAGAATTAGAATACAATACTTTTACTAACTCGCAAACAGAAACAAATTTCATGAACATTGCTAGTGGTAAATTTCCACGGAATTATTCTCACTTCTATCCTTGCGCGTATGGGGACATGGATGCCTATTCATTTGCTGATTTTCCCGATGTCTGTCATAAACACCCGTATGTCAGAAGTGAGCTCATTAAATGGGGAGAATGGCTTCGTGATGAGATTGGGTTTGATGGTTGGCGATTTGACGTTGCTCTCGGCATTGATGCTGATATGCTAAGGGATTGGATGACTAATGTGACAGGTTGGGGAGTAGCTGAATATTGGGGGGGAAGTCCTGATGATTTAGATGAATACTTGGATAATGCGAGCAATATGATAACTGCTTTTGACTTTTTCTTGATGTACGAACTCCAATCGATGGCTACTGGAGAGGGAAGGTATAACATGTACAACCTAGTGAGTTCTGGGTTATTAGGGAAGAGGAAGGATCAAGCTGTCACGTTTGTGGTTAACCACGATACGGTCAGAAATCCTTTCTTTGACATTGAACCAGAGAATAGACTATTACCTTATGCCTATATTCTAACTCATGAAGGGTATCCCTGTGTTTTTTGGGAAGATTATTTTGATTTGAATCTTCAACCACATATCAAAACACTCGCAAATATTAGAAATAACTATACAAAGGGAGACTTATCTGTTCTCTATATTGACCATGACCTCTATATTGCACAACGAAATGGGGATCCAGGAATAATAGTAGGTCTTAATGATAATCCAACTCAATGGAAAGAGGGCGTGGTCTCCACTAAATGGGTTAACACTACTCTACATGATCTGACTGGGCAAGCCCCAGATGTAGAGGTGGATGAGAATGGGATCGCAACAATAATGATACCTCCAATGGGTTATGCAGTGTTTAGTGACAGTAAAACAATAACTACAGTGCCTGCGATCCCTGATATTGAGAACCCAATCATTCCTACAACGATCGATTATGGGGTAATCTCTATCGATGGAAAACTTGATGAAACCTGGGGAGCTCCGATCTATGTAGACCCACTATGGGATGCAAGTGGGAATCAAAGAGATTTAACCAATTTCTATCTGAAACATGATAATACTAATCTATACGTAGGCTTTGGATACGGCCACAAGCTATGGACCGAGGATGCTGTACATTATGGGATTGCCATTGATGTAAGAGATGGAGGGAGTCGTCAAGATCCTTGGGTTCACCCAAATATTTCCTGGTCTTTCTTCTCCAGTTTGCCAGAATATATTTACTACTTAGAAACGGAAACTACCAATGAGTCGTGGAGGGAAATTCAGGATGCAACTAAGTACTCATATGATCCTAGTGGTGGGTGGGATTCTGGATCTTCTTTGAATCCATCCGAATTCGATTCTAATTCGATCCTAGGGTTTACAGAAATGAAAATCCCACTCTCGGAAATTGACCTATCGGAAGGTGGAGAGTTAAGTGTAATGGTTTTTTCTACTGTTAATGGGAAATTAGGGGCAGCTGATTATGTTCCCAATGATCCAACGACTGATGGATCAGGAGAGAGTGAATCTTGGTTGACAATGCCAGATCCCCTGAATTTTCTAATCGAAAAAACAACAACCCAAGAGACAACTTCTGAACCAACAACTGAGCCCACAACGACTCCTGAGACATCCACCATCGCTTCCTCTGAGACTACCACAATATCCACTGTAGTGTCATCTACTACTTTACCATCCCCTACTACTAATGAGGGATCAATTTTTATGATTGGAGTTATTTTTGCGATGTTAATATTGGCCCTAAACTCTTCTCGCAGACGTAAACCTAAGAAATAGTCGTGCGGCCTCAGATTGTCCAAAAGTCCGAAATGAGGTACTATTATACTAAAGTAAAAGTATAGTCCATTTCTAGGGTGTTAATAGAAAAAGAGGAAAAGTAAAATTAAACAGGATTCTATTTGAGTCTCGTATTACTTTGTTATTACTAACATTCTAATAGTTGGACTCTTTGTGAGATGAATAATGAAAGGATTAACTCATGTTTTTTTTGGTGTGGGGTTTGTCAGTTTAATACTAAGCTTCTTTGAGGTTCATTTTCTCCTCTGGATTGTTGGAACCTTAGTCCTTTCGCCTGTGTTTTCTCGTTTACCCGACCAAGATCAAAAAATTTCACGAATAACATTTAATCGAATAGTACCCCATAGAGGGAAAGGAACTCATAATCTGATTTATGGACTTCCTCTCCTTGCTTGTTTTTTTCTGGTAGATTGGCCTTTTTTTGGCCCCATAATCATAATGATTCTCGGTTCGATCTTTGGTGCTCTTTTTGCACACTCTTTTGTGGATGCTTTCAATTATGGGGGCGTATGGCTAGGTATATTCAAAGTCAAAGGATTTTTGGAATGGAATTCGGTCTTCGGTAATTTTGCGTTCAAATTTGTTGGTGTCTTGCTCTTTTTATTGTCATTAAGTATTTTACTTATCTAAATCTCAGTTTTGATTCGGTAGAGAACAACTACTGGGAATTACCTTCTGATACAAGTAAAATTAATATTAGAGTAGGATAAGCCAGCCATTGAAGTGATAGTAAAATGTCTAAAGCACTCTACTTAGAGGATATGTTACAAAAAGAGTTTGAGGCAGAAGTTGTTTCTGTGAAGGATGGAAAGTATGTAGTTCTAGATCAAACTGCGTTCTATCCAAAATCTGGGGGGATCGCAAACGATGAAGGAACTCTTACCCGAGGATCCGATGTATTCAAGGTTGTTTACGTTGGAAAGTTTGGTGGAGATATATCACACGAGGTTGATCATGAAGGACTGCAAGTCGGAGACAAAATCAAAGGGAGTCTCGACTGGGATCGTCGGTATAAGTTAATGCGTTACCATACTGCTGCTCATGTTTTAAGTGGAGCTTTCTATAAAAGCCTCGGGGCAAAAATAACGGGGAACGATATCGCAACCACAGACCAAGGACGAATTGACTTCAATCTAGAGCATTTCGATCGTGCCTTGATAGAGGATACGGTCGACAAGAGTAACGAAATTGTACAAAAGGACTTGCCAGTCGAGGTATATAATCTTGATAGAACCACAGTCGAACAAGACCCAGATCTCGTGAAACTTGCTATGGGAATTCCAAAAGGAATTCAGAGGCTTAGAATTGTCGATATCAAAGGGTTTGATAGACAACCAGATGGAGGGTGCCATGTCCAATCTTTGAGTGAAATTGGGAAAATAAGCATTAAGAAGCTAGTCAACAAAGGGAAGAATAATAGGCGCCTCTATTTCACCATTGAATGACAACACAAAGTACCAGATGATTCAATGAGGGTTTGCATTTTTGGAGACCTCCATGGGGAACCACGAGAGATCCCCCCTGCGGATGGCTATATGTTAGTGGGTGATTTTTCAGAATATTTCGATACTACTAGCGATCCCTTATGGAAATTCTATGTGAGGGCACTCATGGCCCATTCACCAGAAGAAAAATATCAGATGTTTACTTCTGAAAAAATGATAAAAGCTATTAAATTGTCAATAGATTCTAGCATTAAGACTTTAACCATATTTGATAATCTCAAGAAACCTGTTTATTATATTACAGGGAACCGTGAGTTTTATCCTGATTTCTTAATAGAATACTTTTGTCTTGACATCCCCCTCTTTCTAGAGAAATCTAAAGATCTAAAAAACAGTACATGTATTAATTTAAAAAGAATCACTCTTGGCAGCAAGAGTGTATTTGGTATTCCCTATATCCCATCTGGTTTTCATCGTGAAGACTGGAAATTACCAGGATTTGAAGAAATTTGGGATCACTATGCAAAAGAAATCGATAATATTCTACAAAACTCGCCTTTCATAAGCATTATTCTTTCTCACAATCCTCCGTTTGGAGTTCTTGATGCCCATCTTGATGATACTCATTTAGGTATAAACTTCTTCAATGACTATATTTTAGAGAAAAAACCAGAACTGTTCATCTGTGGTCATGCTCACGGTTACTACGGAGAGAAGATTGTCAATCAAACCCGAGTTCTAAACCTAGCATTTAGGAATTTTGAGATTTTGGAATTATAAGGAAATAATGATACGGATTGCTCAATTACCTACTTTTTCTGCCTCTACTATTAACAACGGACTCTGTTTTGTGTAGGGGGAGAAATCATAATCCCTATATTCTTTCTTAATTGAAAAACCTGCATTCTCTAATAAATTGTGAACTTCTTCTCGTGTGGTAATAACTGCTGTTGATGGTTGTTCAATTTTCTCAATTAATTTACCTTCTTTGTAAATTTCATAGACAAGGAGAACGTCTATTGTATCATTTGGGAGAGTTTTAGTGCCAATGGATCTCTGATAAACATAATCCCCCTTTTTAATGGTGTCTATAAGAGATAACGGAGAATCCTTCATACCACCGATATAAATATCGAAAACAAGTCTTCCTCCAATTCTTAAATGTCGATTGACATTTTTAAGTGATTCTAGCCTTTCATTTTTTGGAATGTGGTCAAAACTACCAGAAAGAAATGCAGCTGAAAATAAATCCTCTAATTTGAAAGATTTCACATCTCCAGCTA
>CP070760.1:1527404-1537806 GCA_020348965.1 Candidatus Heimdallarchaeota archaeon
TCTTCGCTCATCCCAAAAAGTCCTGCAGGAATTCGAGAAGAAAAAATCAAAATAGGATTTCGCATAATATAGGTACTTGTTGGTGGTTTCGACGAGGCTTATTTTTCCCCGTAACATCATAAGCCTTATTCCATATTTCTTTAAGATTCATGTTCAACACATTCTCCTTTCATCGCGATGATAGCCTACTCAATTAAATCTAAGAGTGACGGTAGTCTAGTAATTACCAATTCAGCATTCTGTTGTAGATTATTCGGTATTTTGTCTTTTTTCCTCCAAAGAAGAATAGGTACTACCTCTGCTGCATAAGCGGATAAAAGGTCATTAATTGAATCACCGATGAAAAGAATATTCTTCTTATTTGAATTAAGATTTAATCTCTCTATCGCTAGGTTAATAGGATCTGGATAAGGTTTCCCTCTTTTAGTTAAATCTGCACCAATAATTTCGGTAAAAAAATGTTCAATATTATTTTGGATTAATAATTCAAGTGCCTCCTCGGTTTTTGCACCAGTGACAACACACAATGGAATGTTTTTTTCTTTTATCTCTTCTAGAACTGGTATCACATCATCAAATAATGGAAGTTCAAGTTTTTCTAACTTTTGGCTGAATATTCTCAGATATTTGGTATGTAAATCTCTGGGCACATTCATACCATAAGGTATGGCTTCCTCAGGCTGACCCATCAAACTCAAAAGTTTATCTTCATTCCATTCAATACTAGGACAAGTTTGCTTATGTGCTGTTTTCCAAGATTGAATAATAATTTCGTCGCTATCAAGAATTGTACCATCTAAATCGAATAATATTGCTGATGGAATCATTTAATCGAACCTTTCTCTAATTTTTTAACATGTCTTCCAGAAATGAATCGATTTAATGAACCTCTCTGACGATTTCAGAAACATTTTTTCGGTTAAGTAAACACGAATTTACCCATATGATGTACTAAAATTCAAAAATTAGCATCCTCAGTCATTCTTAGTGTATAGTTGAAAATCATTATTTACCCATTCAATGCAGAGGATTTGCAAGGTAAAGAACTCTTATTTTCCTATTTATTATAAAAATCCTCATCAGAACTCGCTACTCGGTGTTATCCATGTCATTAAAAATAGAAGATTTATCAAAAGAGTATATAATGGGGGAGTTAACTGTTCCTGCTCTCCAAGAAGTCACTATTTCTATTGAAGAAGGGCAGTTTATTGCAGTCTTAGGACCTTCAGGTTCTGGGAAAACAACCTTACTAAACCTACTCGGAGGAATTGATCGTCCAACCGCTGGTGGGATCCATTTCAAAGGTTGGGAATTATCTTCACTTTCAGAAAAAAGATTAACACAGTATCGAAGAAGGAATGTGGGATTTATATTCCAATTCTACAATCTCGTGGCTTCACTGACTGCATTCGAGAATGTGGAACTTGCTTCCAAGCTCACCCACTCCTCAGATGAAGCAAAAAAAATCACAAAAGAACTACTAGAAGAAGTTGGCCTAGAAGATAAGATACACAAATTTCCAGCACAACTTAGTGGTGGAGAACAACAACGAGTAGCCATTGCCCGAGCATTAGCTAAAGATCCGAAGATACTATTAGCTGATGAACCTACTGGAAACCTTGATAGTGAAACCACTGGAAAGATATTGAAATTACTCAAACGAATTAATGAAAACCGTAAGGTTACAATCCTCCTGATTACTCATAACGTTGGAATTTCCTATTTAGCTGATAGAGTCATTTATTTACGTGATGGGAAAATTTTCGGAACTTCTGATTATGATCCAGCTAAAGAAAAAGAATTTTGGGACACCCTCTCTGCAGCTCCAGCTATTGAGGAAGTATAACTCTTTGGGGTGTTGAAATGAAATTATTTTTTCTAAAAGCGTGGAGAGATTTGAAGCGTCGGAAAATTCGGTCTGTACCAATATTTATTGTTATTATAATAGGTGGTATGGCCTCCATCATGTATAGTAATATATATCTCACATGGGTGGAAGCTACTAATGCTTCGTGGGAAGGCCATAACTATCATCATCTCCTTGTAACTGTCACTCCTATGGATGCGGGAAATCTAACTCAACTCGTAAATAAGGCCCAAATAAATTCAAGTGTGTATCCTGATTTTGAAGTTCGATCTTTTTTTGAAGTAAAAGTTAGTAAAGAAGCAGAAAATTCATCGATTACTGCTCACCTTTACGGAGTTGATAGCTCACGACCCTTACTAGTAGATACATTATATTACCATTCAGATACTATAAATACACTGGAGAATTCTAGTACTGCTAATGTATCGGTCATAGATCAATTCACTGCTGAACTTAATGACTGGCAAGTGGGTGATACTCTCACAATATCCCTCACAGGACTTGACGATATTGAACCTTTTAATGTAAGTACAATAGCACATGTAGATTCGCCAGAATATTTGGTAGCGCCAGGAGCTGCTGCAACTGAATTTTTCGATTTCTGGTCTGGACCCGTTATTTGGATGAGATATAATGATTTATTAAGTGCTACAAATAATCAAGCGCAAGCTAATCAAGTTGCATTTCATTTTGATGACCCATCGAAAAAAAATATCTTTTTAGAGGAACTGTTTACAGTATTAGGAGAAAATAATGTTTTACATACTGAGGGACGGAATTGGTACATAGAAGTAATTGGTTTAGAGATGTTAGGAATGGGTGTCATCATGGCAATCACTTTTTCAGGGATAGCAGCTATATTACTGTTCATAGTGCTGAAACGTATCATTGAAGAAGAATTACCAACTTTGGGGCTTTTCAAATCCTTGGGATTCACTAATCGAGAGTTAACAATAAGTGCAGTTTTTTATTCATTGATCATTAGCTTAATTGGCGGGATAATAGGATCGATATGCGGTGCTATTATTGGGATTGGTTTGAGTGATTACATGATTTTTGAGTTAGCAGGCATTAAGAAGCTGCCCATAGTTGAAGCAGTATCTCCTATTTCAATATTACCAGCAGTAAGTTATTTTCTTCTTACGTGTATTTTGACTACCGTTGGGTCCCTTTTCGCTATTAGGAAGATCTATAGAATGCAACCTTTAGATGCTATGAAACCCAAAGTGAGATTTGATCCTGGTAAAGTTTCCTTTGCAGAAAGAGCATTCTCAAAATTTCGGTCTCTCTCTCCATTAACAAAATTCTCAATTCGCTCACTTTTCCAAGATAAGAGAAAAGCTTTTTTTGTTCTCGCGGGAATCTTCTTAGCAACATTTATCTCGTTCTTTGGGTCTAACGTCACCATTAATTATTATTCAGGTTTCGATAGACAGATTAACTATTACCAGAACTGGGATCTTCAGGTTATTTTTGGAGACTATCAGAATGAAAGCCGAATTCATACCTTGGTTCAAGAGAATGCAGGAAACATTCTCGAAAATGAATCAGCCGTACTGGTTCCGATACGTTTCTCACAGGACTTGTCACGCATCTATAGCTTGACAGGCCTGATTCCCAATTCTAATATGCGGCGTTTTGATAACGATATATTTCCCGCAGAAGGAGAACTTGCAATAACCAAAGATTTAGCTCTGAAGTTTAAAGTTGGAATAGGGGACGACATCACCCTTGAAGCTTTTGGTGAATCACATTCTCTGACGATTGGAAACATATTGAATGAACTCTCAGGATTGGGGATTTACAGTTCTATTAACACCGCACGAATTTTAGCTGGGGAAAACAAAACCAATGTACTTTTCCTCAAAGCTTCCGATCCAGACCAGCTTTCAACAAAATTAGAGCAAGAGGCTGATGTCTACAGAGTTATCAATAAAAATGAGTTAATAGAGACTATTGAATTAGTCAATAATTTGACAATGCTTTTAATATCACTTGCGTTGTTTGCTGGATTATTAGTTGGTGTTTCTATCGCTGTTACGATCGTTTCTATCTCTATTTCTGAACGTAAACACGATTTCGTCAACTTCAGAGCACTAGGAGTATCAAACAAAGAAATATTTACTACAATCTTACTAGAACTCATAATTACTGGGATAGGCGGGGTAGTTTTAGGCTTCATTGGCAGCATGTTCATGATAAATGCCCTATTTGATTGGGCAGCTACGCTTGGCGTGATCCTAATTTTTGAGTTATCATTCGTTAGTATTATTATAACTACTGTCAATGTGTGTCTTGGAATTATCTTAGCAACTTATCTTTCGCTCCGATCCCTATTCCGTACTTCGATTTCGGAAGAAACAGTAAGTAGAATTATCGGCTAAAGAGACTTCTTTAGCTTTTTCTTTCTTTTTATTTACTCTATATCTACTCTCAATAAAGAAATTCTATTTTAAACGGCTCATTTAACCAAAGAATTTTTCTACACAATTAGGACATAAGATAACTTCTTCTCCATCATCACGTTTGATCTGGTGCTCATGGGTTTGACAGATTAGGTTCTTGCAGATATAACAAGAAATTCGTGCTTCTTCTATTCGACAAATGTAGCAATGTTCTTTACTAGCTGGAACTCTGCCCAGAGTTGGAAATAATCGGAGTTCAACCGCATCTACAACTTCTTGGGGTATGTTTTGACGCTTAATCTCATCTCTTAGTATTCGCCAACTTTCAACGGTTATATTTCTAGTAGACCATCCGTTAAGCTGACCTGCAAGATTTTTATACTCTTCCTTCTGTTCAACAAGCTGATCTGGATGTAAAATAACGGCAGGAATGATAAAGAATTGCCTTCTCCCGTCAAGAATGAGTTCCTGCTCGTATATTAACCCTGCTTTAAGCATAATCTTAAGATGATGATTCAAACTTGCGCGATTGAGATCATATTTCTTGGCTAATTCACTTTTTGAAATGAAGATTTTCTTTACTAAATGATCATATAATTGTAACCGTCTTTCGTTGTCTAAAGCCTCAAAAATCAGTTTATATTTTTCAAGCGTCAAGAGTTACTCTCCAAGAGGGATGGAGAATTAAGATCAATGATTTTGTCAAAATGTTAGTTCATCCAATAATTTTTCTAGTTCTTTATTAAAATCGTCTTCTGATAGCGTCTTTGACTTTTCGTATAATTCCTCTTGTTTAATTTCAATTGTTTGAGATGTCTTGAGGAGGTTTAGTTGTGTGGAAACCTCTTGTCTTAGCTCCTTCATAGCTGCTTTTATTTTTTTTACTGGTGCTTTCTTCCGTGTAATTGCTATTAATACGTATTCTCGTGTTACACCAAATAAACAGAGATTCCTGTCTGAGAACTCAGCTTGATTGAATCCAAGCTCTCCCAGATTTAGTTCTGCCATTCCTAGATACAAAGCCGTAGAAATTGACGCGATACCCTCAAAATCGGACTCAGCTGTATCCATATTTGTGACCTTACTCAACACTAAACCTGTTGCGTCAGAAAATAGGATCTGTAGAATACCAGGAGTAGATTTCATAAATTCTACTAAAAGCTTATTAATAGCGTTATTAACGTCCACGCGTTCACGTCCATGACTTATGTCTTAACGATGAACAACTCTTTAATATTATTCATATTCTTTTTGTTTTGTTAATAAGGAATCATTCACATAAGTGGAGCCACCTGAAATGACGAGTGCTTCTGGTTTAGATCTTGCTGCTCAGAGGTATATCTCCAATCCTGAGATTGATATTACGTTGAAATTGGCTTTGGAATTAAATCGTCCAATACTGGTCGAAGGACCAGCTGGTACAGGGAAAACGAGTGTTGCAATCTCCATAGCTCAAGCACTGGATTGGAAACTCTTTCGTATTCAGTGTTATGAAGGGATTACGTTTGAAAATGTTATTGGGGAGTTTGATTACAAGCGACAGTTACTTCATATTGAGTTTGAACGTCAAAAACAAGCATCAGCTCCTTCAAGGAATCTTGAGGATATTTTTTCAAGAAAATTTTTCATAGAACGGCCACTATTCCTCTCTTTTATTGAAAATGACCCCAATGTGTTATTGATTGATGAAATTGACAAATCAGACGAAGAATTTGAAGCATTCCTTTTAGAAGCGCTCGGGGAACGCCAAATCACCATCCCAGAACTTGGCACGTTTCAGGCAAGCAATGAAAAACAAATTGTGATTTTGACTAGCAATTCGAGTCGTGATCTGAGTGAACCACTCCGAAGACGGTGCCTGTTTTTATATATAGACTTTCCTACGCTGGCAAGGGAGCGCAGAATCTTGGCAGTCCATACTGGAAGGAACTTTGATGAACCTCTAATTCAGAGTATTGCAGGAATTGTCCATCAAATTCGGCAATATGATTTACGGAAGGTGCCTTCAATTGCCGAAACGATTGACTGGGCAAAAGCCTTAATTCTACTGGGGAAGGAATTCATTGATGAACCCACCTTGAAAGAAACAATAACTATTTTGTTAAAATATCAAGAGGATATCAATAGAATAGACCATCAACTGAAAGAAATCATCCGTTTAGGAACCACATGAGGGGGTGCCAATAACGGGAGTCATTTTAGAATTTGTATCCATGTTAAGATTTTTTGGTTTACCTATCTCACCAGATGAAACCATAACAGCACAAAGAGCGTATATGACCCTAGGTGCTCAGGAGAAAGAGACGCTTCGTCTCGGATTACGTGCTTCAATTGTTAAAAAGCGTGAGGATTTACATATTTTTGATACCGCGTTTGAAGCATTTTTCAACCAACACCTAATTCGCATTCCCCCAATCCACGATGCGGAATCGTATGAGCGTGCTCGAAGACGATTTTTAGAAAGACTACCAGATGAGCGATATCAAGAACTTGGGGAATTGTTGTTAGAAAATCAGATTGACCAAGCAACTCATGCAGCAGGAGAAATGATTGGCATAGGAATTATAGGATCATCAAGTCAGGTTTTTCTAGATGAATATAGCAACTTATTAGCTACTCTTAGAAGTGCTTTTAATCTATCATTTGGAGTAAAAGTACCCATCCGTGATCTGACCCCAACCCAACGTCAGTCTTTATCTGACAGAACTATTGAAATTGCAGCTACCCTTCAGTTGTTTGAACAGAGGATCAAAAGAAATATTCAAAAAAAACTTCCAGATGAAGAAGTTCTTTCACGTGAGGAACATCCAGCTGATTTTTCTTCTATAGATTCCTTTCTCTATCAAGATTTAAATGCTTATTTTTCTGTTACCAATATTAAAGAACAACTCATTGAAATTGGACGGATTCTGGCATCCAGAGAAAAAAGACGACGAAAACGAGCCAAGTTTGGCAAATTAGATTTTCGGCGTACTTTTAGAAAAAATTTAGCCAACAACGGAACTCCTCTAGATCTTGTCCAGAAACGGAGACGGATTCAGGATCCTGAGATTGTGATTTTGAATGACGTATCAGGGTCGACACGCTGGGCCGCTGACTGGTTTTTTGTCATTACGTATGCTGCTCAAAAAGTTTTCAAGAAAATTCGAATTTTTGAATTCGATAACACTATGGTTGAAGTAACAGATGCGCTTAAACGTAAAACTATTGATAGAGCGCTAGAAGAGAGAACTGAGTGTTGGAAAAATACTCTTCGGAAACGTAGGATTCATTCGGATTACCAAAGCTCGTTGGAGGACTTTATTACTCTGATGAAATATCGACCCCTGACGAGGCGGACAACAGTGCTTATCCTAGGAGACTGTCGAGATTTTGAAGGTATGTGGTTCAGAGCCAAGCCCGCATCTGCTGAGCTGATTGAGAAGATCACTCTTCCTGCGAAACGAGTTATAATTCTCAATCCTGAAGATAAAAAACTCTGGAATACTGGAGATTCAGTCGTTGATCACTATCGAAATGCAGGAGCTGAAATCTTTCACGTTGCGTCATTAAATGATCTGATTAGATTTGTGTTTGAACTTAAACACAACTGATTCTGGTTTCTAGAGTTGTTCTTAAGAATTTTAACTACTCCTAGTTAACCCAACACGTAGAATTAAGATAGTCCCTCCCAGAAAAAAACTCAAGACACATAGAAGATAGATTAAACTTCCTGGGACAAGTCCATACCAAGAATTTCCCACTCCTAAGGGGTAAAGAAGATCCATTTCACCATATAAGGGTGCATCAAGTATAATGTGTGAGATTGTACTTACTTGAGCGGAAAGCAAGGAACGTTTGAATGAATATTCAGGGAGTGAAAAAGGTAGATCCAGCTGTAACTGTTCCACAAGAGTTGGGAATATCATTTTAAAAGCGAACCAAGAACAAAAAGCAACAATTATGCCCGATAAAAAAGCTCCTGTGAAAGAATGTAAAGGACCATGAAGGGGAAGCCCTTTTCCAGGTAAAATAAATACTGCAGTGATTCCTTCGATGTCAGGAAAAATGGTTCCTACAAAGAGGGCGAGAGGGTCAAGAAAAAACAGAGATAAGGAGAAAACTAGCACACTGACTCCAAAGTGAAATGGTGTAAATGGCACACTAATCCCGTTTTTGATATATTTGAAGATTTTCTAGTGTCATAAGATTTTTGGTTTAATTTGTCATATTTGACAGTAATAGTCAAAAGCATAATAAATTCATTAATGAAATACGACCACTCAATTATAATAAGGTGTTAAATTAGTGCCCTACACACTTGCAGTCATCTCAGATATTCATGCAAATATAGTTGCTCTAGATGCAGTGTTGCATGATATCGAAACCCAATTTCCAGAGATCACAGAATATTTATGCCCAGGAGACCTCGTAGGGTACGGCCCAGATCCGACTGAAGTCATTGACAAAATCCTTTCTGAAAAGTTTTCTGCGGTGACCAAAGGTAATCACGATCATGCAATTGGAGGGGGTGGAAGAGACATTGCCAATTTCAACAGTTATGCTCAGCAGGCGATCAAACTGCATGTAAAAATACTCACAGAAGAGGAGAAAACATTTCTTTACCAATTACCTAGTGATAGGACAGTCATGTATAAGAAAAATGAAATCAATATAGCCATTATACACGGATCCCCACAATACCCCCTTGATGAATATATTCGGCCTAACACGGCCCAACAAAAAGACCTTTTTCCTTTCATGGAATTATTTGAACTGCGGATCTTATTGCTAGGACACACCCATATCCCATTTATTGATACTGCAAAATCTGAATCAGGCCAAGAATTATTAATGTGCAATCCTGGTAGTGTTGGCCAACCACGTGATAGAGATCCACGGGCTAGTTACGCTGTATTTGATTTAGATTCATTCTCTGCAAAAATTATCCGAGTAGACTATGACATAGATGAAGTGGTTAAAAGAATAGCTCGAGTTAAGCTTCCTGAATTTTTGGGGGATCGGTTATATGAGGGGCGCTAAGATTAAGACCACTTTAATCTAATTGATTCGATTTCCACTCACTTTCGCTAATCTTTTGATAATTTTCTATGAAAAGTCTATATCATTGAAAAGATATTTATCTCATTGGATGTCTTAAGACTGTATTGTTTAGAGAAATGATTAGTGAATGTGAGGTTGGTTTATTGAAATACAAGATCGTCTTAGCCGGTGATGGAGCAGTGGGTAAAACATCCTTAATCAACCGATTTGTAACTGGTGCGTTCGCTGGTGACTACAAAGCTACGATTGGAGTTGCTATTACTGCCAAATCTTTAATTGTAAATGATAAAGAGGTGAACCTCCAAATTTGGGACGTAGCGGGTCAAACTCTTTTCAGACAGTTCCGAAAAAAGTTCTACACCAAAGCCGAAGGCGCATTATTAGTTTTTGATTTGACTGTCCCGAAGAGTCTAGATAATCTTCACCTATCTTGGATGAGTGACATTAAAGAAATAACTGGGGACATTCCTACTGTTCTTGTCGGAAATAAGGTTGACTTACGAGAGTTACAAGCTATTTCACCTGAAGAAATTTCAAGCTTCTTGGACCAACACCCAATGTGCTCACATATTAATACATCGGCTCTTACTGGAGAGGGGGTCGAAAAAGCTTTTCACGATCTAGTAACTTGTATTGTCAATCAAGAATAAACAACACTGATTTGTTCTGATGGTTATGAACTCTCCGAATAAGTGTAAAATATGTGGGAAAATCCCACAAATATTTTCCAAAGTCTTAGGAATATGTCCCGAATGCATTAAAAGCCAGCCGTCGAAAGTACTTGATCTATCACAAATCTCACATATTAAAAATCGCGCAGCATGGAACCTTCCCCCTTTAGTTCCTGAAAGTCGAGATGGTCGTCAGTGTCATCTCTGTTCCAATAAGTGTTTCATTGGAGAAGGGGAAACTGGATATTGTGGAATTAGAGAAAATATTGGAGGACGACTGCAGCCTATTGCAGGTAAAAATCAGGCTTTATTGCATACTTACTTCGATCCGCTCCCAACTAATTGCTGTAGCATGTATTTTTGCCCTGGTGGAACCTCTGGAGGATATCCTCATTTTTCGTATACAAATGGCCCCG
>CP070760.1:1537906-1541804 GCA_020348965.1 Candidatus Heimdallarchaeota archaeon
TCAAAGTTGCTAATTTTAGTGATATGCGTACATCACTCTTTCATGTTCAAACAGCAAACGCGACATAAATGTATTTGTAGCAGGGGCCATTTTCATTACTATTTTATATTTGGTTTTCCTAGCAAGCTTTTGTTGTAATGGTTCCAGAGAGTCTCCCAAATCCAACTAAGAGGTAGCCCTACAACGTTATAGTAATCTCCTTTCACTTCTTTAATGAGTAACGCACCTAAACCTTGAATGGCATACCCTCCTGCTCTATTCTGCCATTCACCCTTTTCGAGATAGTAATTTAGCTCATCTTCTGCAAGTACCCTGAATGTCACTGATGTAGAAATAACTGTTTGATATATGGTTTTGTGGGGATATAAAATAATCGTACACCCAGTTAAAACCTTATGAATCCGACCAGATAAGGTTTGTAACATCTTTCTGGCTTCATTTTCATCCTTGGGTTTACCTAAGACAACATCAGATTGTGTCAAGACAATGGTATCGCATCCTATGATGATGCATTTCTTTTTTTCCAGCTGATGATTGAAAGCAACTGTCTCAACTTTTTTCTGTGAGATATGTTGTATAAATTTTGGAGGTTCAGAAAATACTCTGATATTTGGATCTTTTTCATCTATCTCACTGGGAATTGAAATGAATGGTAGCTGAAGCTGCGTCAATAACTTTGCACGAGCTGCGGATTGAGATGCGAGGATTATTTGTGGGAATGATGACATTTTAAGGTCAAGAATCCTGAAATAAAAAAAAGACTTAAGGATCATTCATTTTTTATAGAAAATAATTATTATTCAAATCTCCTTCAATATTCTCTGCTTTTTTGAGATAAACTTCAGTTTTTACCAAAAAAAGTAAGGATTAGGCAAATAGAATGTCAACAGAAAAAAGGAAGGCTCTTCCTAGTCGAGCTGCCAATCGGATGACACAGATTCGTTCATCAGGATTGAGAAAACTCTTTGATTTAGAAGAAAAAATATCCAAAACTTCTTCTCAGAACATCTTATCATTTGGGTTAGGTAACATTAACATTCCAGTCATGCAAGAAATTATAGAGCAATTAAAAACAGCTCTTGACGACCCTACATCTCACCGATACACCCCTAATGCAGGAATCTTAGAATTACGAGAGGTTTTGGCCTCCAGATACGCCTCTGCCTACGGTCTCGATTATTCCACAGATCAAATCGTTGTCACTTCAGGTTGTCTAGAGGCTTTGATAGACACATTCATTGCTCTCATCGACCCTGGTGACGAGGTTCTTGTCCATGATCCCACGTTTGGATATTATGCGTGTCAAATCAAACTTTGTGGAGGCAAAGTTATCCCAGTTCCGCTGAATGAAAAATTTGAATTGGATGCAGAAGCAGTTAAAGAAGCCATCACATCAAAAACAAAAGCCTTGGTATTAAATTTCCCATGTAACCCAACAGGTAGTGTGTTAAGTCCAAATCAAACTCGTGAAATTGTGGAAACGGCTACTGATAGTGGAGTAATAGTAATATCTGATGAAGCGTATGAGGGAATTACCTATGAGGGTCACAAACATACATGTGCGGCAGAGATCGATTATGAAAATGTGATTGTAATCTCATCCTTTTCAAAGACTTATTGTATGACAGGTTTTCGAATTGGCTACGTTCTCGCGAATCCTGACCTTATTGCTCCCATATCTCTTGTTCATCAGTATAATACTGCATGTGCTAATAGACCTGCTCAAATTGCTGCCAGAATTGCTCTACAGTCTCCACCTTCTATTCGTGATGGAATGATGGAAGAGCTTACACAGAGGCGCGGTGAGACGATAAAAGCTTTTTCTTCAATTGACGGAATAGAATTAAATTATAAGCCCCTTGGTGCCTTCTACATATATCCTAATGTTAAGGGTACAGGAATGGACGGATCTGAATTTTCTGAATTTATTTTAAAGAACTGTCAAATTGTAGTAGTTCCAGGAATGGAATTCGGAACCACCACCACCAATCACATTCGTGTTTCTTATGGATTTCTAAATCAAACTGATATTCAAGAAGCTGGTAACAGAATGCTGAATTGTTTCAATTCTTGAGTAATAACATCCAAATTTCATTTATTTGCTGATTCCAAATGTAAAAAAGTGTGTATTTTCAAAAAAATATTTATTTTGCTATTTCTTTGAATCTCTTGGTGCAAAATATGAACGTAGCTAGAGAGATTATCCTCAAAGCTGAAGATTTACCTAGTAAATGGTATAATATCATACCAGATTTGCCTGAACCTCTTCCACCGCCGCAAGATCCTCCGGAGGGATACTCGAGAGTTCAAGACCTGCCCAACATGCTTTTAAAAGAATGTTTAAGTCAGGAAATGTCAGATCAGAGATGGATAGATATTCCAGAGGGAATCCGAGAACTTTACTTGGCTGCAGGGAGACCTAGACCACTTTTTCGGGCTAAAAACCTAGAAGAAAAACTTGGGACTCCTGCGAAGTTATTTTTCAAATCTGAATTTTTCAGCCCTACAGGCAGTCATAAGGTTAATACAGCCCTTGCTCAGGCATATTATGCAAGAAAGGAAGGATTTGAAAGACTAACAACAGAAACAGGTGCAGGTCAATGGGGTAATGCTCTCGCTTATGCTGCAAGCCTGAATAATTTAGATTGTACAATTTTCTGGGTCCGAGCGGTTTACCGTTGGAAGGAACAAAGATTGAAATTCATGCAAATGTATGGTGCAGAAGTATATGCTTCCCCTAGCAATAGAACAGAGTTTGGAAAGAAACTTTATAGTAAGAATCCAGATCATAACGGCTCACTTGGAATTGCTATTTCTGAAGGATTAGAAGAAGCAAAAAAAGATCCAAAGGCCGTTTATTGTCTTGGTTCAGTGTTGAATCATGTAATGTTGCACCAAACCATTATTGGCCTTGAGACAAAAAAACAAATGGAGCTTGCAGGTGAATATCCCGATGTTGTAATCTCATGTCTTGGAGGTGGAAGTAACTTTGGTGGTATAGCTATCCCCTTCATGCATGACGTCCTTAAGGAAAAAGCAGAAATAGAGTTCATTGCTTCTCAAAGTCGTGCGGCTCCGAATTTACAGGGAGAGTACAAGTACGATTTTGCAGATCATGCAGAAATGACCCCCATGTTGAAGATGTATACCCTCGGTCATCATATTACCATGGCCCCGATAAAGGGAGATGGATTACGATATCACGGGTGTGCTCCAATCCTGAGTTTATTAAGGCATCATAACTACATTGATACAGTAGCGTATCCTGAGGATGAAAAATATGTTTTTGAGCGGACTAGAGAATTTGTGAAGGCCGAAGGATTTTTACCAGCCCCAGAATCAGCATACAGCATTGTTTGTGCAATAGATGAGGCTGAAAAATGCAAGGAGAACAATGAGGAGAAAACTATACTTTTCAACGTGAGTGGACACGGCTTCATGGATATGGATGGCTATGCTAAGGTCCTGGGACTAAAAAAACAGCAGGATAGGGCATAAACCAGTAAATTTATCACAGATTGCTATTATTTTCTAAAAGAAATTTAAAATCGAAGAGATTATAATTGATAAGGTTTTCTACATCTACTTCACGAGAGTACTCTCTCCATTAGAAAAATCTTGTAAGAAACACCACTATTTCCCAGAAAAATGTGGGGAGTATTAACTTTTCTAAGCAATCAATCTCCGAGAAATATAATCAGTCAATTTTTTGGCTCTAGGGATTCGGGTAACAAATGCGTCCATACCACACTCATTACACTTCAAACGGAGTGTACCATGATTGACAATAGTGGAAATAGTATGTGTATGACACCAAGGACATACAAGCTCCAATTCTGCCCGGTGGTGAAGATCTACATTCTCTTCTATTTCGATGGTCATTTATTTACCTCCTTTT
>CP070760.1:1541904-1543382 GCA_020348965.1 Candidatus Heimdallarchaeota archaeon
CATTGATTTCATGTTTCTGTTCCTAAGCTTCATTTGTTTCTTAATAATTAATATTAATATTATTTTGTCGGAATAAGAACTTTATTTGTTCTTGTTGCACAACAGTTGCAACCAACATTTATAATTTTCGATATGGTAATGTGGAATAGACAAGTAACAGATACATGCCAAAAATATAAATAAAAAAAATTTTTGCAATTCTAGTAGTTTAGAGGATGTCTCCCTTGAATCCCGACACACTTAAGAAACCCGAAGAGATAATTAAACTTCAAGAAAAATCTAGCAACTTTTTTGAAGATCTAATGCATGAAAATCGAGAAAATCCCCTTTTAGGAAGACTTTATGCTCTTTTTATCTTCTCTCCTCATCAATATCTCAAACAAGGTGATTTAGCAGAGACATTAAATGTCTCCGTCTCGACAATTTCTAGAAATTTGAAAAAACTTGAAGAATGGGACATCATCAATAGGAGACTTATACGAAAATCATCTACAGACCTTAAACAAGAAAAAAGTAAAGATAAATGGGAATATTCGGAAAGTACTAATTCCTCAGTGTCTTTTATTAAGATTCTTCGAAATAACCATGAAGAAACTGCTGAAACAATCATGGAGAGACGTCAAGCTCTCGAAAGAATTCGAGAACAGTGGCATGAATCAAGTGAAGAGGCCAAGGAATCAGTTGAGGGAAAAAATATCTTCCAAGTCCTCGATACCCTCATTAATTATATGAGTATTCTTGAAGAAGAGTATATTGAATTTCTTGATCGTCTTGAAAATCGTTTTAAGGAGTCCCATGTAATTTAATAACTGTCAGTTTATTCAAGCAAACACTTGAATAACGTCACCATCTTCTAAAGTGCGATCTAATCCAACTTTTTCACCATCAAATTTAGCAGAGGCCCCCCAAATCCGTGCAAAACGGAAAAACTTCAACATTTTCTTACTCAGGACTTCTATTGCGTTTTGGACGGTGCTTCCCTTCTTTAAGATTATGGGACGATCAGAAATGTCTCCAGTCGCACTACGGGTAAAGATTCTGATTTTTCCAAGCTGATTGAAAATACTTTCATCTAATCCCTCAAATCCTTCTTTCCTAGAAACAGATGTAGGAAAAACTTGGAAATTTAGACCTGACTCATCAATATATTCAAGGAGCGCATCATAATTCTGCTTCGATCCTTCTAAATCACCCTTTGTGGCTACTATAATCGCAGGAAGATAAGTAATTGATTTATCAAGGGCATCCAGGAATTGGCTGACGGTAACAGGCGCTTGAAAACGCACGACAGCATTTAAATAACCATTCGCTCGCATAATTTCAATCACAGCCATCTTACCCTCCCCTTCGAAGAAATGATCATTGAAAACTTGAATATTACCTGAGCCAACCTTTTCAATAGTAACAGACGGTTTTGAAATATTAAGACGAACTTTCCCCTTATGAAGTTCAGATAAAATTACCTTTAGTTGTCGCAC
>CP070760.1:1543482-1553047 GCA_020348965.1 Candidatus Heimdallarchaeota archaeon
ACTCTCGATTTTGAGATCTTAAAACCATTAATTGCTATTATTTTTCTGGGAATTGGACTTATTATTCTTGCAAATGAGCTACAAAAACGAAAGAAAAATGCGATCCGCATTTGTCCAGTATCCCTTGATTTGTGTGATAAACCCAAGGAAAATTGCTCGGAAATGGGAAACTGCGAGTTATATCTCAATGCAGAAGTACGAAAAGGTGCCTTCATCCGTTCTACTGCATTTATGTTTTTTGCAGAACTGGGAGATAAAACCATGCTCATGGGACTCGGTCTAGCAACTCAACTTGATCCAATAGGAGTTTTTTTCGGGGCAATATTAGCATTGTCATTCGTGAACGCCATGGGAGTCTTTGCAGGCGATAGAATCGCTAGGAAACTCCCTATCACCCTTCTTGGAATAATCAGTGGGATATTATTCTTAATAACAGGATTTTTTATCTTAATTCTTTGATTGGCGATAATTTCTGGTCTGGGATTCCTAAAAAAAGATTCCATAGTGAAAGAGTTGATTTCTTTCCCATTCGAGTTGTTTTTTAGGTAAGGAACGGAATCAGAGGATTTTTTCGAATACTGGTTGAATAATATCTGGTAAGTCTCGGATAAATGCTTCTAATTCCCCATTGATGTATATTGAAAGTCCTGCTGGGTACTCAAATGTTTCTGTCTCTTGGTAAATAAGATCAATCCAATTACCCCGAAGATAGAGATTCTTCAAATAGAAGTATTCAAGCTGGAAGTTCACCGGGGAGATTTTAAATCCTGTAACAGTTGGATGAATACCAGCAATAAAGCGAATAATTAGATCAACTAACCATGAATGTTGATAATCATCAATTCCCCGGTATTCAGAAGCATAACCGTTCAAAGGATTATAGTGTTCAAATGTGTTGGGCCGAGAGACGTCTTGATCGAAGAATAGGAGACGAATAAACTTGATCAAAAATTGTTTGAGTTTAGGAATGTTTTCTGGGTTTTTTTCAGCTGCTGAAAACAGAACTTCAGCAATATGAGAGTTTAGCATTGGCCACACTCGACCTTGCCAAGGACAATTCCTTCGAACCTTTTTCCAAAGAGCACATGAACGTAATTTTTCAGAAATTGCTTCTGAAGCAATAGGATATTCAGTCCAGAATTTTTCATTAAATAGGTGTTCAAGACTGAGAAAGTGATGATCTTCGGCCATGTCTGTAAAAAGAGGGTAAAAATTTGTTCCAACCTCAACCATTGTTTGTTGATGCAATTTTGGAAGAACATCAAAAAATTCCTTCTTGTCACCATTCCACATTGTGGATAGAATTGCATTTCTGACTCTTTGTGCTTCTTTCCTCCATCTTGTTGCTTCTTCCTTCCTCTCCAACGTTAGAGCTATTTTCTCTAAGTAGAAGAAAAGGTTGTAGGTATATGTCGTTAAGTCGACGCCCTTTAGATTAATGACTAAATCTTCATTTCCATGGTCTAATATTCCATACCGAGAGTTATGTTCTTGTCCTGTCTCCCATTGGTTAACCAAAGAGAATAATCCCGACTGTTCAGGATCACGATGTTTGAGAAGATATTCGGCATATTTTACCAATGGATTGTAAGAAGCTTCCAAGAATGTCCGATCACCTTGGACAAGAAATGTCTCCCAAGATACACGTCCCCAGTCTGCAATATAATGCATATCCTCATTTCTAAACATTCCTACTCGGCCCGCAATTCGGCCAGGCTCACTGGGAAAGGAAAGTTCTGGTAGGACGAGCCCCAACAATGAACCTTGAGCTATTCTAGGATTATGCATCCACCGACATTCCAACATATGGCATTGTGCGGAGTAGGAGATATGTCGCCTGAAATATTCTATTCCCTCATAAATAACAGGATATTTATGAAAATATGTTGATCTAGGGGGTGGATGTGGTGGTTTAATTGAGGATAAACGAATCCCATACCAACGATACCAATACGCCTTCTCAATATATGGATCCGAACAATAAAATTCTGGTACTGAAGCAAAAAACTGCTGACATTCGTTTAGGGCCTTTTGAGGTAAGTTTTCTAATGGGATTAATTGAGAAGGATCAAGGTCGCGAAATTGATATTTGGCGACAATCACGAAAGGTGTAGTAAGATCCTCAAGACTAAGTTTCAATACTAAACCAACAAATACACAACCTTTTCGCTGATATATTTCTCGCTTTGGTATAGAAATTACATCTGAAGTTTTAAAAGTATCCTGATTTCGTAATACATCTGGAAATGGAGACACAACGAATAATGGAACATTTTTTACAGGTTCCGAGAGAATAACTATCCTCTGAATAGGTTTCTGGTTACATACAATTGTATGGTTAAAAATTTCTGTAGTTGTCGTTTCTTCTGGATCCCATTTTCTACGAATATTAATACCGTTATCTAGGATCTCAAAATCGACAAACTCATCCCAAGGGATAATTGTCCAAACGACGATGTTTTGCATTTGGTAGGACTTCTGTTGAGTTTTAAACTCAATTTGACTGAAAAGAATCCCCTTTTCTAGTGCTCCACGGATTTCTTCTAAAAGATAGTCCTCGTTGTCTAAAGAATGTTTGAAATATGCTGGCGTCCATGTAATAGAGTTTTCCTGAAAGGAAAATTCACTATACTTAGAATCAAGAATTGAAATAATCAAAGGAGTGTTTATTTGAAGATCATAAAAATGCAGTTCATCACAAAACCCAGGTTTATTTTGATATTTTGGAAAAATGGGAGCATAACAAAGATTTGCCCCATTCCCAATATAATGCTTATCTGATCTTCGGAGATACTCAATAGGATCAAAATCTTTCTTTTTCATAATTAAATTCCCACTACAAACTCTTTTAGGTTGAAATAATCATAAAAAACAGTTTCTTCGAGACAATTTTGCGATTCTAAATCTATAATAGATAAAAATCTGAAATAATTTGTTTCTTTTATATTGGTACATCTTCTTGTTTCCCGAGTAAACTAATCCCGATTGAAAGTGAGATCATTGCACGTCGTAATCCTAGGTTCAGGTCATGCAGGTATAACTTCAGCAATCACTCTCCGCCAGAACTCAGAAGATATTAAGATAACAATGATTACGGAAGATCACTACCCTCACTATCCCCGTCCATCTGTTTATAAAATCATTTCAGGGAAGAAACCCGAGCAGATCCTTCGTTATCCACAGACTTGGTATGATGAGAAAAATATCTCACTTTTACTGGATAGTCTGGTTATTCATATTGATAGTGCGAACAAAGAGCTAAAAACTGAGAATGGGAAGACTATTGCCTATGACAAGCTGTTAATCGCAACTGGATCCAAGCCATTCATTCCCCCTATCCCAGGAATTCAAGATGGCCCGCTTTACTGCTTACGGAACATTGAAGACGCGATTTCTATACGCAAACGAGCTCTGGATTGTCCATCTGGGGAAGCGACAATTTTTGGCGGAGGTTTACTCTCTGTCGAACTCGCAAAAACGCTTTCTGACATTGGTATTACCTCCACAATCATAGACAGATCACCATACTTACTCAGAAAACAGCTCGACAGAGAAGGTGGGTATTTTTTCAATGAAGTATTAAGAAAAACCTTCAAGATCAATTTTCTGTTTAATGCGACATGTCAGAACTTTAAACACGATAATGAGAATATCACCATTAGTATTAACGATACTACAGGCATCTGGAATCATAAATGTGACTTCTTACTCAATGCAACGGGGATCCAAAACGATAATGAGCTGCCCCAAAAAGCTGGTATCAATATCGGGAAATATGCAATTGTAGTTAATCCTTTTATGCAGACAAATATCCCAGATATTTACGCGGCTGGAGACGCCGTAGATATTGGATCTTTTCCTGGGTCAAAATTTGGTATCATCCCAACAGCTATCGACCAAGCAAAAATTGCAGCAGTAAATATACTCGGAGCTAAAGTCCCTTACACTGGCACATTACCTTGGACAACACTAAAAGTTGCTGGAATAAATTTAACATCTCTGGGAGATGTCTCTACTGGGACAGGAATTCATGAAGAATGTGTTTTGAATGACCCTGAGAAGGGAATTTATCGAAAACTATTCTTTAAAGATAACATATTACAAGGAGCTATACTGATTGGCACAAAAAAGAATTTACACTCATTAAAAACTTTAGCTATCCATCACGCCTCACTAGGAGAGGTTAAAGAAAAAATTTTGTGATAGTTCTTATTGAAAAATTCACAAGAAATCATGCTTGTGTCCGTGATACTAATTGTAACGAGATGTACTTTATTCCTTGAATAGTCCGTAACTTCTTAAGCAAAAAACGGATATTTTTAGCCTCATCTTTTACTATAAGATTCTCCAAGCACTCATCTGGTTGCATATGGTGATGGTAGGAGTAAGAGAGATTTAAATCATGTTGAGCTTCAATAAATTGTGAAATGGTATTCAAATCATGGTGATCATAAACAACGGAGATAATAACCGTAATTTTCATCGAGTCCTCGATATTCTCCAATCCTTTTTCTGATTCAAAAAAGTTCTGAAGGGCATCTCGAATCATTTGTGACTTATTTTGGTATCCAAATTCTTTAACCTTAGTCGTTATCAATTTTTTAAACTTTGGATCGCATGAGAATGTGATTGTTTCACGTAAACCTTTACTTGCCATTTTTATCCCAAATTCTGATCTGGTTATTGAATGAATTCCTGTTCGTAAAAATCATTAAAAGAAGGAAAATCGCCTTTTATTTCCCCATCTTTCAATAAAACGATTCTATCGGCGATTTTCATCATCTCAAAATCATGTGTTATGACGATTACTGTTCGTTTTGCCCTAAATGATTTAATAATTTCAATCATCTTCGGCTTGGACCACGGATCAATTCCAATAGTTGGTTCATCCAGGATTATAACCTCTGGCTGCATGGCTAGCATCCCTGCAAAAGCGACTTTCTTTTTCTCCCCAAAGGATAAATTAAAGGTAATTCGATTTTTTAAATGTGTAATGTTCACTTCTTCTAAAGCAGTAGTTACTCGTTCTTCTACTTCTTCTCCAGACAGTTTCATGTTTCTTGGTCCGAAAGCAATATCATCATAAACTTTAGGATAGAATATCTGTTCATCTGGATTCTGAAATACTAATCCTACCATTTTTTGAATTGTTTTCCGATTTTTTTTTGTAACAGAATTTCCAAAAACAAAGACTTCTCCTTGCTGAGGCAGAATTAACCCATTAAAGTGTTTCATAAGTGTAGTCTTACCAGAACCATTTGGACCAGCAATTATAGTCAATCTGCTTTTTGAAAAACTTGCAGAGATATCACGTAATACTGCAGGCTGTTTTCGACCGTAACGAAAAGACAGATTGCGTACTTCTAAGATTCCATTCGAAGTAGAATTTCCATGATCCTTCTTTACACTTAGCATTTCCATATTCACGCACTCAGATTTCTGAATTATAAACTCAGATTACTTACCATAAGTAATATAATAACAACGATAACCGTTAATAGAAAAATAACACCAGTTATAGTCCAGGGCTGTTCAGGATGAGACATTTTCCCTGAGAATCCTCTTGCAGAAAGAGTGGCTGAAATATATTCAGCCCGTTTGAAAGATCGCGCAAGAGAAGAACCAATAATGTTCCCCATCACCCTTAAGGAAGTAAGATTGAAGAAGAGTTTTTGACCATAAAGACGATTTGACCTGGCTTCTAGAATTCGGTTAAACTCTTCATGCATAAGGAAAAAAAACCTATACGTTAAGAACGTTAAATTAGTCAAAAAATTGGGAAGAAATAAATCATCTAATCCGTAAATAATCTCAAAAAAAGTTTCTTCTGAATAGATCATGATCAATACAAAGAACACGATGAGGAGACTTCGAGCTCCCGTGAAAACTGAAAATGAGACATTATTATGTGTTGTAGTATAAAATATAGTTCTGTACACTGTAAGAGAAGAGGTGAACGATAAAAATGATACCAATGTCAAGGAAAGGATAATAGGTAGGGTTGCTAAACTATATTTTAAAAAGGCTTTTTTTGGCTTGAATACAACTAGAAAAACGAGGAATATTAGCATAAACCAGAACAGTTGTTTAAGATTTACAAGAAAGGAACATGCAAGAATAACAATAAAAGTTGCTAGGATCTTACTACGAACATCGACGAATTTTGTAAACTTTTCTTCTTCAATAGGATAATGAATATGTGAATGGACATTAGTCATACCCTTTCCCACTGAGTAATTTTACTAGGCTGTTAGTTTGTTGTTTCAACTGATTTTCGCTGCCGAATAACAAGGATTGGAATAAACAAGATTCCTATCACAAGTACAATTCCTATCAGACCTGAAAGCATCACGGAAAGTGATTCGTTACCGATCAATTTAAAGAGAAGGGAATTTTCAGAACCATAATCACTGAGTATGCCCAAATCAAATGAACCTCCTTCTTGTACATATTCACCTGCAGCACTTTCAAGGCCATCTGGGTTGGAATCAGCAAAAGGGGTTAATAATAGGAATAATACTAGGATTACCATAATTCCAACGGTCAGCTTTTTTTTAACTTCCATTCCTTTATCTCCTAAAAGTTGATACTTCAAAAGTAGGATTTTCTAATTCAAGAAAGACGTTCATTTCGATCATATTAAAATACTTAACAATGAAAGTTGTGATCAATCCTTCTCCAAGTCCGATTAGAACATGATAGAAAAGAATTGTGGGTAACGCGACGGTAAAAGGGATAGTTGCTGGATTATTAACAATAGGAATGCCGATTTCTACCGCAGCGAAGAAGGAACTAATAACGACTGACAAAAAAGCCCCAAGAAAGACTCCACCATAGTAACGTATTTTATGGCTTTCAGGCTCCACACCGAGCATTAAGTACCGAATAACGAGGTACCCAACGAGAACACCAATGATACCCATGTTAAAAATGTTCGCTCCAAGTGCAACAATTCCACCATCAGCAAACACAAGAGCTTGAATTAGGAGAACAACACTAATAACTAAAATACCGCCCCACGGACCAACGATAGAGGCAGCTAACGCCCCGCCAAGTAGATGGCCAGAAGTTCCGCCAATTATAGGAAAGTTCAACATCTGCGCAGCAAAGATAGTACCCCCTAAAACAGCCATGTAAGTGATCCTCGTTTCATCAAGATCTCTAATTTTGCGCAAGCTTAAAGCTAAGACAGCTAACGTAATGATCCAGGTAATAACTAAGAATGCTGGATCTACCCAACCATCAGGAATATGCAAACGCGTCATACCTCTATAAATTCATGTTAGATACTTATTTTCGAATAAAAGAAAGTAGAATAAACCTTTCAATTAGGACAAGTCTGAGAAATCCTTATTGTCTTACAAACATATATGTTTTGTAACAACTTCATTTAAATTTATCTACGAGATTCCAAGAAGTTTTGGGATTTGTTTAAAAAGATTAAAAATGGAGGATCTGGTGGATGATTTATACGAGACTAAGTTAAGCTCGAAAGCAAGGTTGGAATCTCTTGTCTGACAAATCAGAATATGATTTTCTCCTGCTGTTAAACATTTGTGGAGATGAAGGGGTCGGAAAATATAGTTTACGAAAGAGATATATGGGTACATATGTTGGGAGACATCATTATGGGTGTTATGTAGGAACTAGCGACATTGAGGGCAATTAAATTCATTACTTTGCTTGTTTTGGATTAACCGAGTTTTGAATTCCTTCCCACAGGTCGCACATCGTCTGAGGAGAATCGGACTGGTCATGTACTTGACTGAACACTTCTTGGAGCAAAGCTTCTGATTTTTATGGTTCTTTCGGAATGTTTTATTACAAAAAAGACAGGTTTGAATGAAATGGGGGTTGCATTGCTGTCTAGAGTGATAGTAGAGCGTGCGACTTTTGGTATCTTTGCTAAGAACCCAGTGTTGATTTGAAATCCGTCTCCCACATTTTCGACAGACAAAGATACTCTTAATTAATTGATTATACTCCTCAACTTTTTGAAGATGAAGAAAATGCCCTTCTAACCATCGCTGTTGGGCCTTACTCACTCTAGTTTCAACTGGTGAACTGATGGTTTTCTTTTTGTTCACCTGTTTAAAATTAGACATAGTTACTTTTCCCATCTATTATAGAGTACTGTCAATTAATAAAATGTTGGATCAGATATATTAAATATTGGGTTTTTAAGCTAGCTAGTAAAATTTGATTTAATAAAATTAATAACGTTTTTTTCATAATCTGGATGCTCTTCAATGTCATAATGGGTTGATTCTTCAGGAATCCAGATTTCACATCTTTTAATCTTTTTTCCCAGCAAGGGGGTCAATTTCCATGGTAAAATCCGGTCCTTCTTTCCATGTATCAAAAATGTGGAAACAGTATTGGGAATGGTTTTTGCTGCATCAAGTGGACTATAGTCCCTTCTCGAATGATTTCTCACCTTGAGTAAAGTAATGGTTGTGATTCCTGGCATGAAAAGAGGGGTGAACCATTTTAGAATTGGGCCATAAACATATTTGAGACTATGGGGGAATGCATAGGGAGGGGCTTCAGCTACGACACCTTTAACCAGTGAATTCTTTCCTGCAACTATTAGCGTGGATCCAGCACCGATGGAGTGGCCTGCAAGTATCACAGGTTTTCCCCACCACTCTACACAGGCCTCAAGGTCTTGACTGAACCTCAGAATGCTCATACCAGTCACTTCTTTATCTGAATTCCCATGGTCTCGCACAGAAATTAGTATAGTAGTGTATCCCTCTCTACCATACATCCTTGCTCGTGAAATCATTCGTGCTCTGTTTCTTCCCCAACCATGGATCAGGATAATAGCAGGTTTCTTGTTGTTATTCGTTTCCGATTTGTGTGGATAAACCACCCACGCTTCTATAGTTTTTCCATTAACAGTGGGAATCCTACAATCTTTCACTGTTCCCCAGTCTGGAATACCATCTACTGGTCTTCTTGGTAAGTTTGCGAGTATTAGAGTAATCGCCAAAGTTATGAAGAAATAGAAAGATAGAAGTACTCCAATCCAGACTAGTATTTGTATCAAATGAAACCCTGTCAGCTGTAAGTCTTAAATTGATAAAAAACTCTCTGGAGCTAAGCTTGTTGCTAGCATGACACGGTTAATATCCGTATTTTCCGTCCAATCCCGATGCTGAAGCCAATAGTTATTAATCTTGTCTATTAATGACCAATGCTCTTCTAATACTAGCATTTTTTGAGCAGCTTGCAATCCAATTGCTAAACCGAGTTCTCTAAATGCTAAAACATGTGTAAATCGACAGTGTCCGAGACCCTTTTGAGCGGCATCAATGAGTGCCTGCTTTTTTTCAGGTTCTTTTTCCATCTGTTCAAGTCTATATGCATCAAACAATAACCCTCCAATACCTAAGGGATCAGTTGATACGAGGTTAACTTGACGAATCAATTTTTCTAAATTTGTTAATCCTACTCTCAAATCAAAACCACTAACTGCTTCTAATTCTTTGAAGGTGATATAACCATCGACAGGATCATGTTGGCCCATCGAGGGAACAAGGGGATAAGAAAGATCAATACT
>CP070760.1:1553147-1562081 GCA_020348965.1 Candidatus Heimdallarchaeota archaeon
AAAATTTAATCAAATCATTATCAGATATGGGAATAAACATACAAGTCGATTATATTTCTGGTTGTACCATAGGAAATTAAGGGGAAAATTTGACATTATAGTTGAGTCTCAAAATGGTGTAATTCCTTGGTTCTCACGTTTTTTTCTAAAAGCCCCAGCTGTTCAACTATTCCACCATATAGGGATGGATTATTCTAATAGACAGTTGTATAATTCGGTATTTCCATATGAGCTCCCCATTCCCCTGGCAATCATAGCTTATCATCTGGAACCAGTAATCTTGAAACTCATGCTCGGGGTTCCTGTAATTGCAGTATCTAGAAGTACAAAGGAATCTCTTCTTGAGCTTGGCTATTCAAACAAAGACATTGTGATTATCCACTCTGGATTCACAACCCCATCTCTGGATTTTAGAGTAGAAAAACGAACGAATCCTAGTTTAATATACTTGGGCCGGTTATCTAAATTAAAAAGAGTAGAGGACTGTATAGTTGGATTCTATTTTATAAAAAGGAAATTCAAGGAAGCGCAATTAACTATTGTCGGTGAGGGGGACAAAAAATATGTAGATTATCTGAAGAGTCTGGTTCGTAAACTAGAACTTGTCTCGTCAGTCTTCTTCAAAGGTTATGTTAATGATAAGGAAAAACTTGAATTGCTTGGTCAATCGCATATTCTATTAGTCAGTTCGTATAGGGAAGGATGGGGGATAGTTGTGATTGAAGCTAATTATACTAGAACTATAGCAATAGGATATGATATCCCAGGTCTCCGCGATTCAATTCAAAATGGAAGAACAGGAATATTGGTTAAGAATCAATCTCCTAAATATCTAGCTAAAGCAGTAATTCAAGTTTTCAAAGAAGAGGAAAGATTAACCAGTATGGCGGATGCAGCAGAGCAATTTTCCTTATCCTTATCATGGGATCGGGCAGCAAGAGCGTATTTAATGATTATGAGCTTTTTACTTACGAAGAAACGGAATTAACAGTCAATGCGACATTATCTCACAATTGATTTGGAATCATGGGTTCATAGAAGTGAAATACCAGAGTTGAACTCAGAGAAACGCAAAAAACTAGATAATGGATTTATTAAACTGACAACTAAAAGAATTCTAAGATACTTGCAGAAAAATAAAATAAAGTTGACCTTCTTCGTTGTAAGTGAAATCTATGAATGGTATCCAGAGCTAATTGAACAAATTCAGAGACAGGGCCATGAAATAGGATTTCATTCTTTCAAGCACAGTTTTTTGAAAAAGGGGAATTTTCTTGAATCAGAACTTAAGTCAAGTGAAGAATTCTTAGGTAAATTTAAACCAAAAGGATTTCGTGCCCCAGAAATGCATATTACATTAGATGATTGTCAATTACTTGCCGATTCTGGTTTTCAGTACGATTCTTCAATATATGGAAGTGCGAACCTAGTTGAAAACTATTTTCCTATAAGAGAAGTACCTGTTTCTACATATATTGTTGGAAGAACTAAAAAGAAAAGAAAACAGCTTTCTATGCCACGAGGACTGATAAAAGTTCTTTTTAAAGATTTTGAAATACCATATGGGTCAGGTTTTTTTATTGGGCTAATGAGGAATAGTATTTTTCGATTCATAAGACATCGTGAAAACAATGGACTTGCCTCCGTAATGTTTATTCATCCTTGGCAGATCTTTCCATCCCCCCTCACTTTCAATGAAATAAAGAACGAGTTCCCATTATCTTTAATTATGTTCCCTTATTATATTAACTGTAAGAAAATCTTTGAAAAAATGATCTCTTCTTTAGAATTATTTCCCATTCAAACTATGTTTGGAGAGTCTTCTTGTTAAAGAGGAGAGGTAATCTTATCTTCTACGTCTCCATATCACAGCTGAAAAAATTGTAAAACTCAAAAGGATTGCAATTATCTCGAATCCAGGTGATATACCGTCAATAGGACCGCCATTACCATCTTCAGTGGTGGTGGTTGTAGTGGTAGTGGTTGTTGAAGATATAGGACCTGAAGTGGCATCATTAACTGCTAATGGATTCCAAAATCCTTCTTTTGGGAGATTCGACGCACTAACAAGATTTATTGCCAACAATGTGCCAAAGATCGATATAACGATCAAATTAATTAAAAGAAAAGTTTTCTTCTTTTGCATTTATTTAAACCTCGTGCGCTTAAGGCTGAGACTTCATTAAATATGTTTAAATGTTATTGTTTAAAAATTGTTCTGAACGTCATCTGGATTAATCTCCCCTTTTTAAAAGGAATCATAATTATGCAATTAAACGAAAAAAGGCAGAGTATTATAACTTGGATATTACCCTTAATTGTTTATCTCTTATTTTCAATTGTTATTTTTTGGCAATTAGCCTTTCTAGATGGTTTTACTATTAATGCTGACTATTCCTTTCCACAAACTCCATCTGGATTCATAAAACTAGTCTTTCCTTTCTGGAATGATATTTTAGGTAATTCCACAATAGAACGTCTACCTCAATTACCCTTGATTCTCTTGGCTTTCTCAATTGGTACACTCTTAAATCTGACAAGTCAACAAATTTTGGGTTGGTTAAGTGTAATTTTCAGCACGAGCGCTGGAATTGGAATTTATTCTCTAATTCACTTTTGTCGGAAAGGGAATCCAAGTTACCAGTTATCCAACGAGAATATGTGGGGAGCATTTTTTGCTGGTTTTGTATATATGTGGTCTCCCTTTATTGTTGGACAAGCAATTCATCCATTTATTAGGTTCTCTCATGGGATCCTCCCCTTTATGGCCCTTTCTTTCTTTAAATATTACGAAACCCAACAAAAGAGGTTTATTGTTTTATCGGCAATTCTTTGGGCACTAATTACATGCTCAGTACATTGGATAATTTATGGGCCTATGTTATTCGTTGCATTCACAATACATTGGCTTTTTTATGAAATCAAAAACAGTGAAAGACAATGGAAATTAATTGTAGAAAATATAATTTTCTCATTACGTTCATTATTTCTGCTAGTCATTTTTTATCTTGGTTATTCAGCTTTCTGGTTTCTTCCAGGTCTTTTCATGGGTGGTGTTTCTCTTTATGGAGATAGACCCATTATTGAAGTCTACGATCTACTCTATAGAAATGCGACCCCATCTCGAATCACCAGATTTATGGGAAATTGGACTATAGATGGAAAATACATAACAAGAAATCCAATTTTTAATTTGAATATTGTTTTCTTAATATTTCTTTGGAGTTCCATCCTAGCATTTCTCCTAGCCATGATGGCCCTTTATTTCAATCCCAAGGATCGTTATGCCTCTTTTTTCTCATTATTTAGTATAATTATCTTCTTTCTATTGGTATGTGCATATATTAGTTCAGACCTGTTTGCAATCTTCTTAACTGATCTTCCTTTTCATGACTATTATGCATGGGCTTTCAGGTCTCCAAAATTTCAGGTATTACTATTATTAGCGGTAGCTGTGCTAGATGGCTATTCTGTGCCTGTAATTATAGTAAAAATTACACACTTGATAGATAAGCTATTAATCCGTTTTAAGAAACAAAAGTGGCCAAATCTCTTTAGATCATCATTTTTTGTGCTACTTATAGTTCTACAATTGTTTGCAGCATGGCCTCTTACTACAGGAGACTTTAATGGGTCTTTAACCCCAGTTACTATTCCTGAAGAATTTCAAATCCTGCAAGAATGGCTTGAACAACAGGACGATTATTTCTATGTATTATGGATTCCAACATATTTTGATGGTACTGTGGATTGGAATTTGAATCGTTCAATTAAAGATTTTATATTCGATAATTCCTTAACACCAGTTATTTCCAATAATAAACCAAGATTAAATCTTGTGGACTTTATTTGGGATACAAGCTTTACATCAGAGGCATTACTGTTAAATAAGAGTCGTAACATCGGGAAATATTTAGCATTTCTAGGAATAAAATATGTCATTCTTCATGATGATATTTCCAATAAGAAAAAGCAAATTTCAAATATTAGAGAAGTTCTACTAGCTCAAGATGATCTACAACTTGTTGATAATGATTTTGACATTCTTAGTGTATTTGAAAATGAAAACTTCAGGGATATTTTTGGGGCTTCAACTTCAGCACTTTGGGCAGTCAATAATTTCCCCATTTTAGAGGCACTAGTAACTGTTGATTCCTATCATCCTTTTAACTATCCTCTAATTTTTGCGAAACAAAACGATTTAATCCCTACAGATTTTAATGGGATTAATTTGCGATTATTAGCTGATAATAGCATTACATACGAAGACTTAGCCTTTTGTAATCTTACCAAAAAAGAAATTATTTCATTGGGAAATTATGTTGATGACAGTTCTTGGCAAAGCTATGATTTAATGGATCCTTTTTTCCGTAATTATATATTACAACAAGCTGTCTCTGTTTGGGACATTCCCTTTGGATCTTCTGGAGCAGTCTCATTAAGAAAAAATGGGGATATTCATCCGACAATTTCCCTTCCTTTTAAATGTCAAGAAAGTAACCAATGGGAATTTTTCTTAAGGAAATTGGATTCTACTGCTGGAGGAATACTTAATCTAAGCATAAAGGATGTCTTGGACCACACTATTGTGTCTTTTGAAGTCAATACGACAAATTCAGATAAAAATTCATTCAACTGGGTTCACAAAAGTGTGTATCTATCTGAAGGATCGTATTCACTAGAGGTTGTGAACGAATTTGGATTAAACGTTCTAGATTGCTTTCTACTCTTCACAAATGACCAATACAATGACTTATTAACAAAAGCTGACAATTTTCTGACTGATTATCCAGTTATAATTAATTTTCCAATAACAGATTCGATCATCAACCAGAGCTTTCCATTGGAATTGAACCTTGAAGGAATTTATCGTTTTACTCATAAGAAGGAGGTGGATTATCAGATATTTATTAATGAAGACGAATTGGAATTAGTTAATGAATCAAAAACTAGTTGGAAATCATCAAAAAGCCTACAATTGAATGGAACAGCAGTCAACCTTACAATTACAACTAATCATACAATGAATGAAACAATTGGAAGCAATATTTGGTTATATCAACTTGTCAATGAGTCTGAGACTCTTACTTCAGTCTTTAACAACTCTGATAACATAGATATTCGCTACACACTAAAGGAAGCTGAAATTAATATGTATACAACGGAGTTGGCACCTTTCCTATTATGGGTGACTAAAAATTATAACGAATTTTGGAAATTAGAGTTACAAGGAACCTACAGTGATCCATTTATAGTAAATGGAGCTATACTCGGATATATTATTGACTCTAGTCTTGAGAATGACTTCAAAATTCTATTCTTACCCACATTTTTCTTTGAAATCGGATTTCTAATTTCACTCACTTTTGGGATAGTATCAATCCTCGGATTCGTCATACTCTATCACAATTTATTTTCGAGAAGATTAATGGAATTCTTGGTGAAAAGGACAAAATGAGTGCACTTAGTTTGTTTATTTTTTCAGTTGGAGCTTTTTGGTTCATAGTTTTTTGGTTTTTCAGATTAAATCCCAAATGGGCATTATTAGCTGCATGTATCTTTTTAATTTTTGATCCAATCTTCCTTTTCCTTAGAATACCCGTTCTAAATAATGAAATTAATATGTTAGGAGTATTATTTTTTACTGCTGGCTGCATATTGATACTTCTAAATCGTAATGTCCCAACTAACTCCTCTCAAGGTTGACTAATCCCTGATCAGTTATTATCTACAAAACATCATCATCTGCAAAGGTTAGAAACCACTGATTGGACTTGAGCATCCAAGGATCAACATTTTTTGAAGAAGTGTGCTGGATAACAACAATACAAGGCACAGGGTTGAAACGTTTAGTGAAACGTCGGAAACCATGATTTGGAAGAATTTGATGTAGACAGTTTGAGGAATCCGTAAGGAGACACGCAATTAAATCCACAGAATTATCGATACAATAGTTAATAACATAGGATAACAGGGATGTACTTGCGCCCTGGTCAAAGGGTGAATGGAAAATATCCATAATTGCTCCTTCTTTCAGTCCCAACACCTCAGTTATTCGAAGAATGAGATATCCTCTAAGTTTACCTTGTTGGTCAGTCGCAAGAATAAGTTTATAATCCCTATCGGGACATTTTTTAAAACGCCATTCCAAAAACTCCTTAGTTCTTAATCCAATAATCTGATAACTCCTTTGTGGATCAGCTATAACTTCATTCCATAAATGATTGATAGAATCAGGATAGTTTAATACTTCTTTAACTTCAATAGATTCATACTTATTCTTTGCTCGTGAACGAAAAAAGAATGAAAATCCCCTACTAAAAGGTGTCAAAAAACGAAATTTACCCAATTTCCTTAAAACTGCTTTGATCTGTAAAATTTTAATATACAGTGGCTGGTAGCCTAGACTCCCCATTTGGAGTGTCTGAGATCTAGGGAAAGACATTACGTTGGGAAAAGCATAAGTGTAATCAAGACCTTTTGAAAGCATTTCTTGTTTTGTAATATTAATCATCTTAGAAAAGAGGCCTCTTCCCCTATATTCTGGCCGAATAATTAGATCAGCCTTCAAACCGATAAGTAAATGTTGATTCTGAACCCAGAATGGCCGAAGGATGGTACCATGATGACCAATGATTTCATCATTGACTTCTGCGACTAAAGTAATGTTGTTCCAAGGAGATTGAAAGTACTTCCATCGATAGTGCTCTTCTCCAAAAGGATATTCAAAGGCCTGGATTAGGTTAATAATTTGAGGAATATCAGAGGATTTCATATAGCGAATATCGATTGAGGGGAGCCCATCATTTGATTTCTGTGTTTTCATGTCTTACACTCTATTTTATAAATGTCTCTGTTTTACTGTTATTACTGAGATTACCAGCTGAAATTCAAACCCTGTTTGAGCCATTCATGTGTGTAATTTGGTCTATCTATTTACAATTCAATCTAGGTTCAGGATATAACAAATTTTTGACTCCATAAAATTAGGAAATTTAATTAAAATTTGTTCTAGAGTGGAATACCTGAAGTTTTAAGAGACTTGATTATAAAGATCTAATAAAAGACTTTTAAACAGTGTTAAAGATAATTAGATAACACTGACAAATTTCTCATCTCTACTAGGAGATTAAATCAAGAAATGACTAAATTAAAAGATATTTTTGAGAATACTAGTGACAAATCTTTAGTTTTACTAGGAAATGAGGCAATTGCACGAGGGATTGTCGAGGCTGGTGTTGCTGGTGTTTTCACTTATCCTGGAACTCCCTCAACAGAGATTCCTCACACTTTATACTCTGCACAACCAATTTTACAAAAAATGGGTTATAATCTCTATCTGGAATGGAGTACAAATGAGGCCATCGCTTTGGAGGGAGCTTTTGGGTTTTCTTTTTCTGGTCAGAGAACTGTTTTTGTTTGTAAGCATGTTGGATTAAATGTTGCTTCAGATGCCCTCATGACTCTTGTAAATTCAGGAGTAAAAGGAGGATTGGTGCTAATTATTGCAGAAGATCCTCACATGCATAGCAGTCAAAATGAACAGGATAATCGCTGGTATACTAAGAGTTCAAATGTACCAATGTTTGAACCTAGTGATGCAAGTGAAGCTAAGGCAATGTTAAAGGATGCTTTTCTTCTAAGTGAAAAGTTCCAAATACCTGTAATTCTACGAACTGTAACAAAAATATCGCACTCTCGTCTTAATGTTACTCTAGATTCGATTTCTTTTCCTCAGATACCCGAAAACGTATTTGTCAACATTGATCCAAAACGTTTCATGGCTGTTCCTGTATATTCTCGAATAAATAAACAACACTTAGTGAAAAATGTTGACAAGATTGCGGAATACTTAGTAGATACCCCTTGGAATCGGTTAGAAGACGGAGAGAAAACTAATTTTGCATTTATCACTTGTGGATCAGCTTATACTTATCTAAAAGAATTTCTATCTAAATTAAACAGAAAATATCCAATTTTGAAGATCGGTATATCACATCCATTTCCTCGTGTTAAGATTACCCATTTTCTTGAAAAGTTTCCAACAGCTACGATAATTGTAATCGAAGAAGCCGACAATGTGTTAGAAATTTTTGTCAAGAAGTTAGCATATGAAACTAGGTTTCAAGGAAGAATTCTAGGACGAAAGGAAGGAGTTACTCTTCCTTATGGAGAACTTACTACGCAAAAAATCTGGAATGGTTTAATTGATATTTTTTCTCTTGATATTGTACCAGAGAGTATTCCTAAAGGTTCCAATTTAGTGTTTCCTCGTCCCCCAGCTATGTGTCCAGGGTGTCCTCATCGTGCGACCCTTTATGCTTTAAATAGAGCTGTTCCTAAACGGCACCGATTGGTATCTACTGATATTGGCTGTTATGGATTGGGTTTCGCTCCACCTTTCTTTGCTGGTAATATTAACCTTTGTATGGGATCCTCAATCGGAATTGGTTCTGGTTTGGCACATATTGATGGACTGATTGATCCAGTAATTGCAATTATAGGAGACTCAACTTTTTGGCATGCTGGATTACCAGGGCTTGTTAATACCGTTTTTAATAAAACTAATCTAATGTTGTTAGTAACAGACAACTCAACAACAGCTATGACAGGTTTTCAACCCAATCCAAGCGAAGTTATAGCAATCGAAGACGCTGCGCGTGGATTAGGAGTGGAGTTTGTAGCTGTAACTGATGCTTACAACCCAAAAGAAGCTATCAGCATTATGAAAGAAGCTGTTAAGTATAAAGGTGTGGCTGTTGTTGTATCAAAAGGAGAATGTCGGCTTCAATATGTACGAAGAGAAGGATTACCTCAAACTACTTTTATAATTGAACCTGACCGCTGTGTTGGGTGTCATACCTGTGTTCGATTAATTGCATGTCCTGCAATCAATTGGTCAGGTCAAAACAATAGTAAGGGGAAAAGGATACC
>CP070760.1:1562181-1572886 GCA_020348965.1 Candidatus Heimdallarchaeota archaeon
ATAAACATTTTTGTCGGAATAAGAGAGACAATCAAATATTTAGTGACAACAATAAGACTTTGAGTGATTTTTTATGGGTGAGCACTGGTATGCAGAGACTTGTGATTCTTTATTTGAACAGTTGAGTGTAACGAGTGATTACGGTTTATCAAATGAAGAAGCAGGAAAAAGGGTTGAGAAATATGGATATAACGAATTAGAAAAAGCCAAAAAAAGGCATCCTATCTTCCTGTTTTTTGAGCAATTTAAAGATCCTTTAGTGATTATTTTATTAGTCGCATTGGTAATCTCAATTATAATTGGACTCTTTTCGACCGACGAACATCAACAGCTGGAATATTTTATCGACGCTTTAGCTATAACCGCTATTGTGCTTTTTAATGCCTTCTTCGGTTTTATTCAAGAGTACAAAGCAGAGAAATCAATCGAAGCATTGAAATCTATGGCCGCACCATTTACTACTGTTTTTCGGGAGGGTAAAAAGCAGAGAATAGAAGCTCGGCTCCTCGTGCCTGGTGATATTATTCTTATTGAAGAGGGGGATAAAATTCCTGCTGACGGGCGGCTTCTTGAGTCCCATTCTCTTCGTATTGATGAATCTGCTCTCACTGGAGAATCATTCCCAGTTACTAAAGAGTCGTTGACTAAGCTACAACCCTATACTCCAGTAGCTGAGCGAAAAAATTCTGTTTTCAGTGGTACAAATGTTACTAGAGGCCGTGGTCAGGCTATCATAGTTCAAACAGGAATGAATACTGAATTTGGTAAAATAGCTAGAGGTTTATTAGAGGAGAAAGCCGAAGTAACTCCTCTGCAGAGGAGGTTAGCAACCTTAGGTAAGTGGATTGGTATTGCTAGTCTGACGATATGTGCTATCATTTTTTCCATCGGTGTGTTGCTTCAACAAGAAGTCATCGAAATGTTTATTGTAGCTGTTGGGTTAGCTGTTGCTGCCGTTCCAGAAGGTTTGCCAGCAGTCGTCACACTTGCATTGGCTCTTGGCGTTCAGCGTATGAGTAGGAAAAATGCTATCGTTAGAAGACTTCCTTCAGTAGAAACTTTAGGTTCCACTACCGTAATTTGCTCCGATAAAACAGGAACGCTCACTAGAAACAAGATGACTGTTAGAAAGATCTTAACTGTTGATGAGGAATATTCTATTACAAAAGATACTCCTTTGAATAATTCACTCAGACAAATTCTTACAATTGGTTTGGTATGTAACAATGCACAAATTGCACAGAATAGACAAGGAGAATCTAAAGAAGTTGACATTGGAGATCCAACAGAAATTGCTTTATTAAGAGTAGCAAAAAGATTGGAGGTTGAATCAACTTATAAACGTCTATATGAAGTTCCATTTGATTCAGATTCTAAACGTATGAGTGTTGTAGTTAAAAATCCCGAGGGAGAATATTTCGTGTTCACAAAGGGGGCTCCTGATGTTTTAATAAACCTCTGTACTCTTTACTTTTCCAAGGGAGAGGTTAGATCACTTGATAAAGAAATGCGTGAAAAACTAGAAGTAGCAGAACAGAATCTCGCAAAAATTGGTTACAGAATGCTAGGAATGGCATTTAAATCAATAGATCCTAGGGCAGCTAATATTAAGCTTTTATCTGAAGATGTTGAAGCGATTGAAGCTAATTTAACATATATAGGAGCAATGGCTATTATGGATCCTCCAAGAAAAGGGACTAAATCAGCTATTGAGACCTGTAGAAAAGCTGGAATTAGGCCAGTAATGATAACTGGTGATCACCTTAAGACAGCGGTAGCTGTGGCTACTGAGATCGGATTAGTTTCATCTCAAGAATCAGCTCATTATATGGAAGGACAAGAATTAGCTAAAATGAGTGATGAGGAATTTTCGGATATGGTAATGGATGTAAACGTCTTTGCTCGCGTTTCTCCTGAACATAAATTGAAGCTTGTATCTGCTCTAAAATCTAATAATCAAATTGTTGCTATGACTGGGGATGGGGTGAATGATGCTCCAGCCTTAAAACGTGCTGATATAGGAGTTGCAATGGGTATTGCTGGAACTGATGTATCAAAAGAAGCTTCCGACATGATCTTGGCTGATGACGACTTCTCTACTATTGTAGGAGCCGTTTTAGAGGGAAGAACGATATACGATAATATGAGGAAATTCATTCTCTATTTACTTTCGTGTAATGCTGGTGAAATAGCTGTCATGTTTATTGGAATTTTACTTACTTCCTTATTGTTTCAAACTCCTATTCTACCATTATTAGCGATTCAAATTTTATGGGTTAATTTAGTAACAGATGGGTTGCCAGCTTTAGCAATGGGAGTCGATCCTCCTGACCCCGATGTTATGATTAGAAAACCACGAGATCCAAATGAGCCAATTCTTACGCGAAAATCAATTCTGTTTATTATATACTCTGGATTGATCATCTCTGTCGGAACTTTGGCTTTATTTTTCTTCTATATGTATCCCAATGTTGTCAGTGGCCAATTACCTTCTGAAAATGTTAAAATTCGTGCAAGAACTGTTGCTTTTACGCTTCTTATCATCTTCCAGATGATAATGGCACTCAATATTCGCAAAGAAGAACACTCTTTAATTGGTAAAGAGTTCTTTCGGAATCCTTATCTATTACTTGCTATTGCTAGTTCAATTTTTCTTCACATAATCATTCTCTCTGTTCCCTTCCTCCAAGACGTATTTGGCACAACTACGATTGAATTGGTTGATTGGATCATAATTCTCTGTGTTGGAAGCATTCTTGTGTTCATAGACGAGTTCAGAACCATTCTTGCAAAACGAGTTCCAAGTTTAAGACATATTGCTGGTTATTGGTAGGATTCTAAATCCACAAAAGAAGATTTTTCTTTTTTAAACTCAATTAACTAGACGAAGAAAAACCACAAAAGTGAATCTACATATGTGTACTAATGAATGGCTTTAAGAGCAGTCAGTCTTTTTTAAGCAAGATTGATGTTTCAAAAATGATGTGGGTACACATTTGGTTTCGATACTAAGAGTCAGACTCTCTAGGATTATCAATGTAGCAATATTCTTTGTTCTAACTTTCATTCAGATAATAATTGTATCTTGGATTTCTATTAGCTATGATAATCCGAAGGAGGAGTTCTGGAAGCCTTCCCTCGATATTTTTGGGATGATCATTGAATGGTTACATGAACGAGGGATATTTGGCTTTTATGTCTCTATAAATCCCTTTATAGACCCTAAGTTCACCATTCTAGGGATTAACATTCCCCAATTCACCGTTTTACTATTGTTTCTGACGGCAGGATTACAATTACTTCTATTAGCGTTTCTAGTAAATATTGTGTTTTCCAATAAGAATATGATTCAAATCTATCCAGAACCATTATATGGTCCAGCCTATGCTCCTGAAGAGACTCCATTAGTTGAAAAAACTATTTCCTTAGTTACACGTGTATCAAAAAAGGTTAATATTGAAGTTACGAAGATTTTCGTATATCGAAAAGCTGTTCCTAATGCTTTTAGTCTAGATCTATTACCGATTCCTTTTTTTCGGAGACCATATTTAGTTTTGAACACAAATGTTCTTGAGATTCTTAGTGAACAGGAAATTGAGGCCGTTATCGCTCACGAGTTAGCACATGTAAAGAATAGCGATAGTCTTGTCCGACTTGTTCTTTCCATTCCCCGTTTGTTTCTTAGTCTCGTTTATCTCTTTATATACCTACAAATTCTCACTGGAATATTAGATGCGCTTTTCAACTCCCTAGATTTTATAACAGCCATATGGCGTTTAATTTTTTTAGGATTAGTTTATTTAATACTCGCTATTGCCACCAGGATAACCGTTCGATTTCTGTACGCAGCCAATCATCAAGCTGAATATCTCGCTGATTATTTTGCCGCCACATTAGTTGGATCTGATGTCTTAATTAACTCCTTAATTCGTCTAGGCCAACGTGGTGAAGCAATGCAAGCGTTATCACGAGAGATAGAGTGGCTCACGAGTCTTTCAGAGGAGAAAAAACCTTCCAACTCCTTTTTAAAAAACATTTACCAACGTTTTCCTAAAACACAGCTTGATGAGGATCATGCACGCGAAATTGCTCCGCGCATATTCTTGGAGGAGAAGTTTGAAGAACTAGTGAAAAATTATAGCATAGACCTAGACTTAGGCACAAGGACACATCTCATAAATAGCGCCGTTCCAAGTTTACTGAAAAGAAGAGCAGAATATTTCGCTTTGCTTGAAGATGAAGAAGATGATATCAAACCAAGTGTGTTAAAAGCAAAAACTATTGATTGGCGGAGGTTTGATTCGGATGCAAGCCAAACACTAGAAGAGGAAGAAATAGATAGTTTCATTGCAACTCTACTTGCTCAACCAGACAAGATGGTCTTTGAACACGAATTATTTCAAACAATTGAAAGAGACAATGATCACCCAGGCTTTCGTGGACGAATTCTTAATGTGTATCGTATGTTCCACGCGGATAGATATAAGAAGATTGTTGATCAACTCAATCCAGAGAAAAAAGCTCACAATGATCATTCGACCGAATCTTAGTCGAAAAGAACCCTTTCCAACATTAATGGAATTGATCGTTCATGGAGTGGCATGAAGTAGAGCTTGACATTTGGTAGCCTTCGTAATTGTCCTATTATAGGAGCAGTAAGCTGGAGAGTTTGTCTTCGGGGAGTAAGTATAATACGAACATCCTGCATTTGTTTTAGGATAGGTAAATAGTCCATACCACTTGTTGCAAGGAGATCAGAAATCATTACTAGCGTTTTTTTAGGAGTGATCTTATAGGAGAACTCCTTCTTTACTGTTTGTAGAGCCGAATAGATGTCTGTTTTTCCTCCCGAGGTAATGTTTATCAGACGATGGGTAATTTGTTGAGTTGTTATTTCCGATTCGTTAAACCCTTTTAGAACCTCTGGGTGGGTATCAAAACCAATAATGGCAATATCTTTTATATTCAGAGACAAAGAAAACAAAATAGAGGTGAGAATTATTAATTTAAGATGGATTAATACTGAATGGCTCTTGTCGATAAGAAGTACAACAGTTTTCTGTTTTTCTTTCCTCTTACTGCAAACAACATGTTTATAGGTAAAAAAGACGTCACCTGAAAGAATAAAGTTAGCAATTGTTTTTTCTAGATGCCAGGGAAGGCCAGGGTCATATGAAATCTTCACAGGATATTTTGAGCGATTTATTGAATGGAAAATTCTTTCAGCTTGACGATACAACTTTGGAATTAGCCTTCTCAAGAAGATTTGTTTCTCCTCTGGTGAGAAAAACTCTTTGATTTGGAAGATTAAAGAACTGGATTCCAGAATAAATTCAGTACTATTGAATTCAATCTGTAACGCCTCGACAACACTTCGTGGATATTTCTCTGCGAGAATTTCAATTGCTCGCAAATTTTTTGTCTCTACAGCTTGTTTAGCAAATTCCAAAGCTGACTGAGTGTTTAATTCTTTTTGTAACTGGTACTCGTAAATTGAGTCTATTAAAAGAGAGTGACTTCTAATTAATTCGTTTGACTGGATAAAAGCGGGATCAATGTCCCGCTCTAGGGTTTTTTTGTGCCATAAGAGGAAAAAATTGGCTCTGCAATTTCAAAGAGACATTCTTCTACTTTTTTGTTAATATCTGGATGAAGTTTGACTTTTCCTGAATATACTGCATTAATTGCAGACACAACAGTATTCAGAGATATTTCTTTGTCTCTTAGGAGTTGAGTGAGTTGAATCGCTGCACGAACACTTGCTCCTGCTTCAAAATAAGGAGAGGATCGTGTCTGGTCAGTAAAACGAACTGCTTTTGATATTAACTCATCATTAGGACAATCTGTCCTTAATTTCACAATTTGTTCAGCTATTTCTCCAGATTTATGTTCTAATCGAATTAAAACACATCTATCAAAAAAAGCCTCTGGTAACGGATTGGTTCCAATATATTCTAATGGATTTAAAGCAAAAATAGCGTGAAATTTTTCTGTTGCCTTTATCTGTCCGAACTGGGGGACTCCTACCTGTCTTTCGTCAAGTGCTGCCAGAACTCCATTAATGGATTCACTTGGGGCTCGATTTACTTCATTGAAGAAAAATAGACCACCTAATTTCATTGCATTTACTAATGGGCCAGAAATAAAACTTTTCTCTCCAAAACCTGAATTCATGACTAGAGGTGGGTCAAACCATCCACGTAAATGGGTGATTGTGAGATTTTCATCTCCATCAACCCGATAAAAAGGTCGCTCCAAGACTTTTGCGACTGTTTTCACCAATTCAGTCTTTCCTGTTCCTGATTCTCCAATTATTATAACAGGAATCTGATTATTTATAGCAGAAAGGACTAATTGAATCTCAGCCTCTAATGCCACTAAATTTTGCTGACACTTCCTAAGAATAGTTGCCTCATCCATTACTAATACCCTAGAGTCAATGATTCTGAATGCTAGTCAATTTTTAGAAGGGCTTTTTTCAGAGTAACATCCCCCGAGTCTTCGTTAAAACTAATCCAACCCTCTGATTCAAGCTCTTTCAAGAGGCGACTCGCGAATATATTTTGGATAGCAACTGTTTTCGCAAGTTCGGGTAATTTTGCTCTTTGAATGTCCTGAAGAACGAATAATATTGCATATTTTGGATTCTTGGCAAGGTTGATCCGTAATGTTTCAACAGCAGCCGCTAGATCGGTAATTTTTTCTTCTAGTTGGGAATTTTTTGTAGTTAGCGTGGAGACTTCATTCTCTTTTGTCTGTAATTCACTTTTAACATCCTCTAGATTCTTATTCAGACGTTTTTTATCTGACTCAATATCAGCTAATTGCGTTTGAAGATTTTTTATTGTATTTTCATGTTGGTCACGTTCTCGTTCAATTTCTGCGTATTTAGAACGGGAATCTGTTACTTTTTGTGAAGTTTCCTTTTGTCTATCTCTTAAAATCTCCAAATCCTTTTGTTTCTCCTCTAATTCGCGATCTTTTGTATCAATTTGGGTTCTGAAATCTGATAATATGGATTTTTGTTTCTCATGTTCGATTTTCAAATTTGCAAATTTCTCTCGCAATTCGTCACGATCAGACTCAAGTGTGTGGATTCGTTCATCTTTTCCCTTTAATTCAACATCCAAGTCCTTTACTCTAGCTCCCAAGGAGCGATTTTCTGTTTGTAAGCTCTCAACAGTTTCTTGTGCTTTTATGAACTTATTTTGGACTTCCTCTATTTCTGCAGATTTTTCCCCTAATTCATGTCTCTGGGCAGCAATTTCTGATGTAAGCATTTCTAAGTCTTGTTTAACTTGTTTATATTCCTGTTTGACGTTAACAAGTTGTTCGGAAAACAGTTGAGCCTCCTTCTCACTCCTCTCGACTTTAAGTAGTAATTCTCGATTTTCGTCTTCCTTCTGGTTTAAGGCTTGTTGAATTTCTTCCATCTTATTGCGAATATCAACAGCTTCCCTACTTGTCTCACCTGAATCTAATAATAAATCTTCATTCTCTTGTTCCAGCTGTGCAATTCGATCTTTAAGCTCAATTACATTCGCTTCCATTTTTTGAATTTGTTGAGAATATTCCTCAATATTCTTTTCCTGTAAACTGACTTTTTCTTTAAATTGAGTTTCAATTTCCTCGAGTTTTTGTTTATGTTCTTTCTTGAGCTCTTCATTTTCTTTCTGAAGTTTCTCAATAGATTCGTTGAGTTTTATGCTTGCTTCTGCATGCGAGCTTAACATTTGGATCTCTACTTTCAAATTCTCGATCTCAATATTCTTCTCTGATTTAAAATTCTCAAATTCTGTGTCCTTATCTCCCAAAGCTCGTTGCAGTTCTTCTATCTCAAGCCGTGTTGTCATTAAGGCATTTCCAACAGTTTCAAATTCTGTTTCCATTTTCTCACGTTCTTGGATCGCTTGCCTTGTTTCGCGTCGTGCTTCATCACATGCTTCCTGGAGGCGATTTAATTCCTCCATTTGGTCTTGAACTTTTCCAGAAGTAAGCCCTGATTGACTTTTTAATTGGGCAATTTCTGTTTCTTTCTCATCTAGTAGAATTTGCAGTTCATCAACCTGACTTTCTAATGGTTCGAATTCGGATATTTTCTTTTTCAATTCACGATTTTCTTCTTCAAGACGGTTTAATTCTTCATTTGTGACCAGAGTAGCTTCCGAACCAATCGTGTCGAGGTTTTCAACATCTTTAAGTCCTTTTTTTGAGAATTCTGTATGAGCTGACTTGTTTATAACTTGCATCTTTAATCTAAGCTTATCAACTACATCTTCCACATCTGCTAGTGTATAATAGGACTTTGGTTGTCGTTGTAAGTTTGTTATAGCCGATTTAACTTCTATAGATATCTGATGATCCAAACGGCGTTGTTGCTCTGCAATGCTCTGGATAAAGGCTAATTTAGGATTTTTACGAGACAAAATTCAGCACCATTTCATTAATTGGTCCAATTTGCTGTATCATCTTCTAATTTGTCAGTTAATACTGTAGTTATCAACTTTATTATGAAGGGGAGTTAATTTTCTGGATTATCTGTTTCTTTGTCCTCTATAGTTTCAGGGGGTGTCAAATTTTCTTTTAATAATTTCATTTCTCTTTCAAAATCATTGTACCGCCCCTGATACAGATTTGCTAGGGCTAAATCTAAGTGGGAGGTTTTACTCTCAGGTTCATATCCAAGTATGCTTAGAAGTCTGAAGTTTAGCTGTTGAAATTCTTTTAAAAACTGTGGTAACTTTTCTAAATCTTTGTTAACAGCATCTAACACTTTCAAAGCGCTTTTCTCGCATGTAGTGAGATTTTGAGTAAATGATTCAACTTGTGGCTGTAGAACTACTCGTAATCGATAACGAATTTCATCTTTATTTATCACAGATTCGTTTGCCAAAATTTCAGCCCATTCTAAAATAGTTTCAAAATTCCTTAGCCCATTTTTCTCCAGTTTGATCCAATTCAAGACAGTTTCTAGTGCGTCTTCAACCGTAGCTAGTTGTTTATAGAGCTCATCCCGATGATACAGAGATTGGTCTTTCATAATGTTAAGGGATTGATATAATTCCTCTAGATACTCTTGATAAGGTTTTGATTTATCTGGGGTTGTCATTTTGATCTCTTCTCTCACACAATGTTATTAAATTGGCATAGAATGCCATGATTTTATAGAATTATTACAAATCTTGGCCTTTTAAAGGTATTTTAAAGGGATTTTTACTACTAGGCCCCTATTTTTACATTATCTTATCCCAGTAAATAAGCTTATTGATGAAAAAGAGCTTTAATTTGTTTCAAAGTATTTTAGCTAAAGCTAATGGAATTTGACCAATAGAAATTCCTCCGTCTCCGCATGGAATCTGTTTATGGGCAATAAGGGCTATTGAAGAGCTATTTTTGGCGATGTATTGATAAAATTCTTTGAAAATCACCTGGTTATAGCAAACTCCTCCTGACATTCCAATTTTTGATGCCCCATAATAGCTAGCAAGCTCTATACTGATTTCCGCTAGTTTTCGAGCAATCGCAATTTCAGCAGATAATGCTAGTTTTCTCCGATTCTCTCCTCTTTGAAGACACTTCCAAAGGTCATGGATTAAGGATGAAGTTTGAATTTCTATCATTCCCCCAGATAGATATCTTGATGATAGTTCAAACTCCAAAATATTAGATTTTCCAGTCACTTTCTCTGCAAAAGATTCGAGCTTGATTGCTGGTTCTCCCTCATAAGTGCGAGTCTTTGCAGCACCTAATAGAATACTTATAACGTCCAAAAGTCTTCCACAGCTAGAAGTTTCGTGGAGACCAACCCTTGAATTGGAGTTAAGGGTTTTCTCTAATCTATGTCCAATAATGGAGTAATCTTTAGTTTCTGGAATCCAAGATAACCATGGAATCGTTTTAAAATTACTAGTAATATCATCAAAAGAGTACTCGGAAAGTAAGATGCTTAAAAGGACTCTATGAGGATTAGAAATCGCTTGATCTCCACCGAGTAGAATTTGTTTCTCTAGATGAGCTATTCTTTCATAATCGAAATAATTACCAAATAAAATCTCCCCACCCCAAATAGTTCCATCTTCTCCATATCCAGTTCCGTCTAAAGCAACACAAATGATTTTTTCTTCAGGATCGACTTTGGCATCTAGTGCCAGAGCACCTAAATGGGCGTAATGATGCTGAAACTGGAAAAAAGGGATGCTCTGTTCCGAAGCCAGTTTTTGGCCCATTTTTGTTGTAAGGAATTGAGGATGAAGGTCACCACCAACTACATCAAGAGATCTAATCCCTAGTAAGGACTTCATATGCTCAATAGTGGCATCGAAAAAGTCAACGTTTTCCATTGTGGTCATGTGACCAATATGTTGAGTGGGAAAACAACGTCCCCCAATTCCTAACGCTCCAACGTTATACATTTCTGCTCCTAGTCCCAAAACAGTACGATTCTTCGTATCCCATGGTAACTTGATAGGTTCTGGAATATATCCTCGACTCCTTCGTATGAGCAAGGGATATTCGGATTTATCCGACATGTGAAGTCTCAATACGCTATCGTCAGCTCGTTGAAAGATCTCTCTATCATGGAGTAAAAAATAATCTGCAACTTGTTCGAGCTGATTTTGGATTTTATCATTGTTAATTAAGATTGGGATATTGCTAGGATTCCCTGAGGTCATAATTAAGGCGGGGTCTATAACATTTTCTGAAA
>CP070760.1:1572986-1592560 GCA_020348965.1 Candidatus Heimdallarchaeota archaeon
AAGCAGTTTGTACATTGTGGACTTCTCACTTTCTCTGCAGGGTGAGAGAGAATCCTTACTCCCATTGGACACACATCTTCACATACTCCACAGTGGTTACATTTCGAAATGTTCCGTCCAAGTCCAAGTAATGAGTGAGTCCCGAGAAATCCCATAATAATTCCCACAGGGCAGAACCATCGACACCAGCCTCGGGGGATATAGATGACCACAATCAGAACAAATATGAAAATAAACAAGCGTATCCAAAAAACAACGTCAATGTGTACAAATTTATCCCAGTTGAAGAAATTTTCAATTCCTCCCCAGTAGAATAGCAAGGGGAGAGCAACAAACAAAAACGATGATGGACTTAGAACAGCCCATGGTTGATCAACAAATACGTTGAAAGCGGTTTCAATGGCGTCTTTTTCACCTAAGGCAACATTAAATCCGATAAAAGTAGATACTAATATTGTAGCACCTGCAATGAACTCGCCAAATTGTCTAAGACTAAGATTTGTATCTTGTGTGGGCTCGTATTTACTCATCCACGAGGTAATATACCCGATTAGATCTTGAAATAACCCGAATGGACATGCCCATGCACATAAGACTCTCCCAAAAATAGCTCCAAAGAGGAAAAAAGCCGCTAGTGGAACCAATGGTATAATCGCCATAGTTAACATGCGTTGTAAAAGAAAAAAGGCTCCCTCTGAGCTTGAGAATATTGATCGGGGCATATTTATTGGTAAAACTAGCCAAGTAGCACCGATGAGGAAAAATGTAAGATTTAGTAGGAAAAACATGATAATCTGGACAAAAGTTCGCAATAAGCGGAGTTTTGTCAGATTTGTCTTCGGTTTCTTATGCCATGCCATTTAGATCGCCTAAGGGATAGGAATTCCAGCTTTCGCTGATTTTGTTATCTCTGTAATAATTTCTTGAATTTCTTCGAATTGATTTGTTGAAATGGCAATGGCTAGAAAGATTATTCCTAGACTTAATGCCAGAAAGGCTTTCGCATTGCTTTTCATTATTTTAATTCCTTCGTATTAATCGACAAGAGGCTTTAATGTCCGATTCTGACGTAAAACAAGGCACTCATGTTCTCTTCTTAAATCTTGACTTAACAATTGCAACTGGGTTATTTAGTCCGAATTGGATGAGAAAATGAGCAATATGAATGATTGAGAGTCAAGAGAGGAGATCTTTTTTGCATCACACATTAACAGATTTTTCAAGAAGCCTTTTACCATTTTGGAGTGTTTAATCGCTTTAAAATCCCCAATCCCTACTTTTTGAGAAACCGTGTGCGATAATTCTTGCATCACGAAATTTTTTCAACATTGTGGGCTTTAAAAGAGCCTTCAAAAATAATCGGGTCTTTTGAAAGGTATTTAGCGTTGTAATATCCCAACCGTCAACCCATGAGCCAAATGTCTCTACTTCATTTGCAGTGAATTTGTTATAGAGAATATCATGAGCATGTTGAATAATAGGGTCTGTGTAAGGAGATGATTGGCATTTCTCATGATATTTAACCATTTGTTCTTCATTAAATTTACCCATTTCATGAGCTTCGATTGCGACTTGACCAGCCAGCATACCAGAGTGAATTCCTATTGAGATTCCTCCATAAAAGATAGTGTTTGTCAATCCTGCAGCATCTCCCGCAGCCATAAAATTGGCACTGTAGTTCTTTGGTATGGGGCCGCTTGCAGGGATAATTCCAGCAATCTTTTGGACAACAGTTGCACTCTCGATTTCTTTGTTGTTCAAGGACTTGATAAATTCTCTCAAGATTTGCATTGGTTTAGAGGCAGGTTTAACGACAACTCCAATATTTGTATGGAGTTTTTTTGGAAATACCCATCCATAATGCATAGATGGAAATTTTTTGAAATTAAAGTAGAAATCCAAGGCATCCGTATATATTCCTTGAATTTTATATTCAACGCCTTGTACATATTCGGCTGGGGGGTGTAATCCCATCATTCTTACAGTGTGGGAGGAAGGACCGTCACACCCAATAACGATATTTGCAGTATGATCTTTATTGGTTGTTTTGACCAACAATCCCTTTGATATCCTTTCGATTGCGATCACTTGAGTTTTTAAAAGCAGTTCTACCCCAGTTTGTTGAGCATTCTTTGCCATAAACTTATCGAATAAAGGTCGATTAATAGTAAATGTACTTATATTGGCAGTCGCAACACCTTTAGTACCAAAAAAGAACCTTTGCGCGTTAACAGCCCGCTCAACAAATGATCCTTGATTTTGGAGCCGTAAAGCCTCCTTATCAATGTTTTCATTCGGTTTAGGCATATTTTCCAATGAAAATAGTTTATCTGCTGATATTCCCTCTCCACAAGCTAATGGATGGCCAATTTCCGGATGTTCCTCTAAAACGAGAGTATTCAATCCTTTTCTAGCAGTTGTTATAGCTGCTGACAACCCCGTTGGCCCACCTCCGACAACAATCACGTCAAAGCTAGTCATATTTCTAATACTCCATATGTCTGGAAGAGGTACAGAAATTCAAATTCTTTTGCTAGCAGATGATTCTTAACAAATATAATCTAAAATTTATCAATCCAAAAATGGGTATTCTGGTGTTACAGAAACATACAGAAATTGGAAAGTGTTCAATAATTGTCCAAGGTAAGATTCTTGTTAACCTCGAGGGTAAGAATCTTCCTAAAATTGGTACATACGCCAAAATTAGAAGAGAAGGGAAATTTAAAGAGATCGGAGAGGTCGTCGAAGTTATAGGATCGACTCGAAATCCATGGATTGTTATTTCGGCTAGAAAAGGTTCACTCAGGACGATTCAACATGAGGAAACCGTATATACAGAGGATTATCCTAAACGAGAGAGAAAGAAGAAAGGGAAGAAATCTCAGAAAAGAAGAAGCTGATATTTAAAATCAAAAAAAAAATCCCAATTATAGTTGAAATTAGTTAAAGTAGCAATTTGATTATACTTATTGACATTTTTTTTGAGGAGAATAATTCAATTGACAAGATCACAGAAAAGATCCGTGCGGAAGGCAAGCGGTGGACGTTATCGGGTTGCTATCAAGAAGAAAAAACGCGACTTAGCCCGACCCGCAGCACAAACGATGCTAGGCGAAACCCGTAAAAAAATCATACGAACTCGGGGTGGGAATCGAAAAATCAGACTTTTAAGTTATCGTTACGCAAATATATCATCAGAAAAAGGCCGAAAAACGAAAAAAGTAGAAATTACTGATGTAATTGAGAATCCTGCAAATAGGGACTTCGCTCGGCGAAAAATCATTACAAAGGGTGCAATAATCAATACAGAAAAGGGGAAAGCGCGAGTTACTAGCCGACCAGGACAAAATGGTACTGTAGACGCGGTTTTAATTGATTAATTACTATCAATAAAATCTCTAGGACACTGGATCTTCTAACTCACTCCCCCCTCTGACTAAGATAAAAATAATCAAACAGATATCAGGTTATACAAAAGTTGTTTGAACTATGGATGATAATAACTCTGAAAAGTCTATAGAAAAGAACACAAAGACCAAGATAGAATACATCTAGTAAAAACAGCTCCAACCTGGTTATTAAACGCTATTAAACGAACTTTTACAGGTCACTCCAAGTCCACATGGATTTGGATAATATTCTTCATAATCATCTTCATTTTTAGTGTTGTTATTCTGATCCTTCAATATCAAGATGACACTTGGTTATTTGATAAAGTTGTACGTTGGTTTCTTCAACCTATTATGGAGTCGAGAGAATGGGGGCGGTTAATCTTCCTTGTATTCATGGGTGTTCAAGGAGTATTAGTACCAATTCCATCAGAACTAGTTCTTTTATCCAGTGGACTTATTTGGGGATTAGAAGAGGGTGCTATCCTCGGGATCGTTGGTTCCATGATTGCTGGTGTATTGACTTATTATATTGCTGTTCTTGGTGGACGGCCAATGATGGAACGTTTTCTCGGCCAAGATAATCTCGACGTCCTCGATTTCTATATTGGGAAATATGGTGCAGCAGTTATTCTCTTTGCGAGGGCATTTCCTTTTATGGCATTTGATCCAATTTCCTATGCTTCTGGGTTCTTAAAAATTAAGTTCAGAACTTATTTTATAGCCACATTAATTGGATCTATCATTAGATGTGTTTTTTATGCTTGGCTAGGATCGACTTTGTATGAAGGTAAACTATCAGACTTCATTGATGATCCTGAAAAGGTTCAACAATTTATTAATACTGGATCAGCTCAATTTAATACAATGCTTCTTCTTATTGTAGTCATCTTGGGTATTGCATACCTGTTGTACCAATTTATTCTACTTCCTTATTTGAAAAAGAAGTATTTTGAATCAAAAAACGTGGATCAACAGTTATCTTGAGAAAATTAACTGAAAGGAATACTTGTAAAAGTCAGATTTTCTTAAAAAAAATTACTTTAACATTTTTAAGATGGCTAAACACCTAACTGCATACTATTCATTCGAATATGATAACATCAATTAGAAATATTCATCAATAGCTATTGAGAAAATAAATATCGAATAGATGTCAATATACAGATTGGAGCAAATAGTTAACTTTGGATCAAGAAACTGCTCGGAGTTTGCATGATGGAAAAGGCTGATATACACGAGTCTATCCAAAGAAGATCACTTTCTAGACGTGATTTGGACCATGAAATAGAAGATTGGTTAACGTTATCCGATTTTCCTGATGATACACGGGTAAACCTGACTCTTAGAGGGCGTAGATTTATTTTTCAAAAAGATGTAGTATTGAAAAGCCTTGAACCCGTTAAAAGTCGTGCACAATGGCTTCGGTATCGTTCAAATCCCGAAATGTCTATCCCTCTTTCTACTATTCGCCTTTTAATGAGAGACAAACATGAGTTATTCTTGAGTTCGTTTACAGTGACATCAATTGGAAATCAAAAGAATCTGCTTCCTATAAAGCTCCCTATAAGGACACATAATAATTCTCTTACAAAACTGCTTGCACTACTCACATTATCTAAGAACGTGTTTACTAGTGGAACATATCAAACTGAAGACTTAACAAAAGTACAAGGTCTAATAGAGACCTTTGATTCAATATTTGATGTCAATCTCTGCCCTGAGGAAGGCAAAATTACTCAGAATCAAAGGGGATATTATGTTAAAATCCCTGTACCTATATGTTCTGCTTTAGTCAAAGCTTTTACGGGGGAATATCATGCGAATGTGCCGCAAATCATTCGTTCTGTTGCCAAATGCAAAGATGAGCAGGATATGATTGATTTTGTGACAACATGGCTTCAGTTTTCTAGAATTTATCGTTATGAAAGCGACCGTAAAAATCTCTTTATGTTTCGATATAATGATGAAACTCGCGAACTGGTCAAATTACTTGATAAGATAGGAGTACATTATGAGACGGGATCGATTATCGATAAGGGTAGCTTTGTACCTGTGTATAGAATTCCCAATGTTGCAGATAATGAAGTTATTTTGAGTACCCCTTCTATAGTCTCACGCTTAAAAAGGAAAATTCAAAACCAAGAGGTTCGAATAAAAGAGTTAGAGACCATTAAAGATGATTTGGAGTCTAAACTTAGAGGAACCACTCAAAGAATAGATGAAAAATTAACATGGTCCCGGGGAATGGATGAACGTCTTGCCGAGGATCTTACAGAAAAGTTAGCAGAGTTTGAACGCATACTTCGTCAAACAAGACATGAAAATGAAGAATTAAAACGGATTCTAAGAGACAGCGGTACAATAACTCCTGAAGAATCTATTTTATATGAAACCGACACAGAACCCCGTGTTGCTGATGATCTTGCTCAACTAAGAGAGGAAGTCGATCTATTAAAAGAAAGACTAGCTATGATTAGTCAACCCCCCCCAGCTAGTAAAGAACTAAGTTACAAAATCACTCAAGAGATTACAATGAAATCTGATAAATCTCCTCCTCTAGGTGTGGATGTTGATCTTCTTCAATTAATTAAAACATTTTTAGCTCATCCAGATAATTGGATATTATTCATCTTAGGGACAAACCAAAGCCTTACCAAAGAACAGTTACGAAACATCTTAGGAATACCCGCAGAAAAACGAATGGATCTTCAAAAAAGTTTGAATGATTTTGTGGATCGGAATATCCTGAAAGTGGAAATCTCAAATGAGGGAGAAGAAGTTTATCAAATAGATAGGTGGCAAAAGTCTGACCTAATAGGTAGCTATATTACCACACTTCTAGGAAACAAAGACCTAGTTCCCCTAGAAATTCGACAATTAGTACGAAGTGTTTTGCGCTAAACTCATTAAAAAGATTTACAGATCATCAATAACCTTTAGTGCTTTTAGCAATTCTTCTTTCTCTGAAGATTTTTCCACAAAAATTCCAGTCGGTTTTTCAGATTTTAATTTGTCAAGTTCTTGTATTTGTGATTCTATTTTAGGAAAAGAAGTGGTGGGGGCAAAATCATATTTATCCTCCCTCTGAGGTGAAACTGACACTTTAGGAGGTGAAATTTGATTCAAGTGTTCCTTTAATTCTGTGATTTTCCGTGTGAGTGTTTCAATTTTTTTATTTTGCTCACGAACTTGTTCTCCAAGCAACTTTGCAATTCTAGTTAGAGTTTCAATCTTTTTTGCATTTTCTTCAACCATTGACATATTTTTCACTTACTTGCAGGAATAATTAAAATAATTGTTGACTTTCGGGTCTTCTTAAAAGGATTTAATTGAAAAGCTTTTGAAGACTTTTATATCATATAATTCAATAGAAATTGAATATTGACTATTTAGAAGGAACTCTGATATGCAATTAAAGGCAGGAGAGGATTATTTCGTTTTAAGCACTGTTTATGATGCGAATACTAATGGTGCTGGCATCAAATTATATGATGTAACGAACAAGAAAGTAATTTATATAACTGATACTTATGGTCATGAACCCTATTGCTATAGCCGAGAGTCTCCTCAGAAAATCGAAGCACTTAAGTTTCCAGATGGAACAGTAAAAAGAATTGATACCCTCTTAAAAAGTGACCTCTTAAATGCTGAAGAAATTAATCTCACACGAATTGTAACTCCTACTCCCAGTGAGGTACCAAAGGTTAGAGACATTGTTGGGGAAACATGGGAGTCCAGGATCAAATATCATCAGAATTGGATCTATGATGTGCAAATTGTACCTGGCAGACGATACTGGTGGGATCCAAAGCAGGAAAGGTTCATTCCCTCTCGAAGTGAAAGTTTTGGATTAGATTTCCCAAAAGCAGTAATTGATCAATTATCTCAATATGCTGGTCTTCTTGATGAATTCAGAGACGATTTTACCCAAGAAATTCCTGATATGCCCATAGTTGCCTGCGATATCGAAACTGACTCCACTGAAGGGCAATTCCCTCAAGCATCTGACCCTAAATTCCAAATAATTTGTATATGCTTTGCTGATAATGAAGATAATGAGATTGCATTGGTATTAGATCGTAAAGACATCGAAAAAGGAACTAAGCCTGAAGACATCTCACCAGATATTAAGATTGAGAGGTTTGAAACAGAAGAGGCCCTTCTAAGACGATGTTTTGAGATTCTAAAAAAGTACTCAATAATTACTTCTTTTAACGGAGATAATTTTGACTTTCCCTATCTTCATGAACGCGCAAAGCAACTAAAAATCGGTTCTCTTAGCCCTATTAAATGGAATCGTCGAAATAAAACATGTGATTTTGAACAAGGCTTGCATTTAGATCTCTATAGGTTCTATCATAATGTTGCTATTCGTTCTTATGCTTTTGGAAATAAGTACCAAGAAGAAAATCTAGATACAATTGCCAAAGCCATGCTTGGAATTGGTAAGGTTTCCCTTGATAAAGAGATTTTCCGTCTTCCAGAGTGGGATCTGATATATTATTGCTCACGAGATGCAAAAATAACTTTAGATCTTTTACTGTTTGAAAATCGTACACCATTAGTCCTAATGTTCATATTAGCACGAATTTCAAGAATTCCTATTGATGACCTCGTTCGTACAAGCGTTTCTAATTGGGTAAGAAGTTTATTCTATTATGAACATCGCCGGCGTGGGCACCTTATCCCAAATCCAGAAGACATCCAACTTTCAAAAGGAACCCAAGCTAGCTCTGCAGCCATCATTAAAGGAAAGAAGTACAAGGGAGCAACGGTCATTGACCCAATTCCAGGTGTTCATTTTAACGTTGCAGTCCTAGATTTTGCCTCTCTTTATCCATCTATTATTAGCACTTTTAATTTGAGTTATGAAACCATTCTCTGCTCCCATGCGGTTTGTAGAGACAATGTTGTTCCTCAAACAAAGTACTGGGTGTGTAGGAAAAATCGTGGAATAATGGCTGACATAATTGGGTTTATAAAAGACGTTCGAGTCCAGTGGCTTAAACCTGAATCCAAAAAGGACACCATGAACAAAGAATTTTACCGTATCTTAGAAAGAAGCTTAAAGGTACTTATCAATGCATCCTATGGGGTCTTTGGTAGTGATCGGTTCCCATTGTATTGTCTTCCCGTTGCAGATTCAACAACAGCATACGGTCGTGATGCAATTGAACGAACCATCCAGAAAGCCCAAAATTTGGATATTAAGGTTTTATATGGAGATACAGATTCGATTTTCCTATATCAACCTTCCAAGGATCAAATCGATGAAATAATTCAATGGAGTCAGAGAGACCTGGGAGTAGGATTGGAAATGGAAAAGGTTTATCGATATGTCGTACTTTCTGAACGAAAAAAGAACTATTTTGGGGTTTACCCTGATTCAAGTGTTGATGTTAAAGGACTGATGGGGAAAAAGAGAAATACTCCACTATTTTTACAGGAAGCGTTCAAGCAAGTATTGAGGATTCTATCACACGTCAATTCAAACGAGGAATTTGAGCAGGCCAAAAAAGATGTTAAAGACTTGGTAAGGTACATTTACAAGAAACTAGAAAAACGAACATACACAAAGGAAGACTTAGCAATTACCATACAGTTGACTCAACCATTGTCTAGATATAAAGTAAGAGCACCTCATGTAAAGGCTGCCCAACAACTTGAGAAATCATATCAAGAACAGTATAAAGCCAAACATAGTGGAAAAAAACCTACGACTTCAATCATAAAAGCAGGCCAGTTGATTCGCTTTATTAAAACACGATCAACTGACAGAGTGACTGCTCTCGAATTAATGACCGATAACTCTCAAATTGATGTGAAGGCCTATACTTCAATGGTTGACTCTATCTTTGAACAATTATTTGGAGCACTAGATATCGATGTTGTGGAGCTTGCAACAGGCCAAGTAAATTTAATGGAGTTTTTTGGTTCCTAAGAATCCTTCTTTTCTTGGAATCGAGAAAAAGATTTTTTCAGCGTTCTGACGTTAAGAAGATTTAATACCAAGTTTAAAAATAGTGAATCCTTCTGTCTCATTCAAATGAGGAAAAAGCCGTTGTGCTTGAGGAAATTCAGGACTGGGAGTTCCAATAAATATCTTCTGGGTTTTAAGGGTAAAATTGGGGTGATTTGCAAGGAATTGTCGGATTACAAATTCATTTTCAATTGGATGGAGAGAACAAGTTGCATACACTAATGCGGCAGTCGAACTGTTCTTAAGCATGAGGGAAGTATTTGATAAAAGAGTATACTGTAGGTTACTTAACCATTTTGTTTGATGACGATCGATACGCCATTTTGCATCTGGGCGTGAACTGAAGGTACCAGACCCTGAACAGGGGGCATCTACCAGAATTTTATCGAATTCAACTGTAAAGGGCACCCCAACTCTAAGGTCATATAAAAGCGGAAAAACACTCTCAATTTTAAACAGTCTGATCTTCGAGACCAGCTCTGTTAGTCGTCTAAAATGATTGTCTACTGCTACAATGGAACCCGAATCATTTTGTAAAAATGCAATATGCGTTGTCTTTCCGCCTGGGGCTGCGCAAGCATCTAATATCCGTTCTCCATGCTGGGGATCTAATATATGAGATATAAGGGCTGATCCCTTATCTTGAATATAATATAATCCTTTAGTAAAAGAAGGGAGTCTGGGAATTGGTTTATTCCAAGAAATGACTTTCACCAAATCAAATAAGTGGGGATCTTCCTCAATTTCTACTTCTTCTTCTCGTAATTGTGCAATTACTTCCTTCTTATCATATTTCAACAGATTTGGGCGTAGATAAACAGGTTGTATTTTATTATTTGATTCTAAAATTTTCCCAGTCATTTCCAGTCCATAAAATTTGATCCAATCACGGACTAACCAAGTAGGATGAGAAAATTGGACTGCTAGCTTTTCTTCAGAATCATCCAGAGAGTCTAAAAATGAATCAAAATGCCAATTTTTCAGAGTTTCAAAGTAATTGTTCAGTAACGAAGTTAATTTTGAATCATTAACTAATCTTAGAGTAATTAAGGGTGCCTCTTTCCAGAGATGATCATCCTTAATGTCGGGTGAAAGGGTCAAAAGATAAGTAACAACACGCAACTCATTTCGTAAGGTTGAGGATATTTTTTCTGCAAGAAATCGTTGTAAATGTTGGTGAATTATTCGATTAAGGATACTTTGGTGTCTTACGGTTTCAAATACTAAGGCATGAATTTGTGAATAGATATCTGCATTAAGGTCCTTTAAAATATCAGGAAGAATCTTCATAGCATTTCTAAGGGATACTTGATTTTTCTCATAATACGTTATTATTGCAGCAGCAGAATGGATGATTTTTAGACGTTTATTAAATTCCTGACTATCACTCAAATAGAAAAATCCATCCTTTAATGAAGTAATTATGCCTTTTCTTGTTTCCTAAGTAACATTCCATCAAATAGAATTCCCTGAAAAGTTTCCCCTTCCGAAACGTCAGATACCTCTTTAGAGTCAATGTAATGAGTGTCAAAAGTATCCATATTCATGATTTGAGCCATTTTCCTATCCTGTTCAAAATTTACTAATTGAAACTGCTGAAATTCTCGATCTAAGAATTTGGGATCAGAAGCTAAAAATGATTTCAAAGGAATTTTTTTCCAGACTTTATCTCTGTAATCCCAAAATTCCACCTTGCTTTCTTTAAAACTGCGAATTTGAATTGGATTATGATTGTTAATAGTTATTATGTCCCCACTGTTAAATTCAGGAAGGGTAATTAGAACAACAGGCTTTCGTGGATATTCACGAGATCTTGATTTGTCAAAACCTGCGAATTCTGTGGTCACACTGATAATTCCCCCATATTTCTTTGCGAATATCTTACCCACAGAAGTTGCAGGAGGGTATGTTTGAAATAAGGCATCAATTCCTGATTTAAGAAAATCTACCTTGAATAACGGGTTTTTACCATCTGCTAATGGATGCATCTGACTTAATGACTCAATTTCTTCAGCCCATTTTTCTAATTGCTTAATTTCAACTTTTTTTGGTGTTCGAATTTGAATTTTTGAGTTATATGATCCTGTAAGCCGATTTCGACATTCTAGACATTCTTGCCATTCGATATGGATCCTGAATTCTTCTGAAATAGTCAAAAGGGGAACAAAAGCATCAGGGCTTGCAGAAATGTCTACAATACCAGAAATCATTGAAGAATAACCATTTTCATTTGGGTCAATGGCAATTTCTTTAATATGAAGGTTTTTGGGTCGGTAATGAAAATCCCATGATTGCCTAAGTAATGAAAGAAAGAAAGTATTTACAGAATTTTTTCCAATATCAGCTATGTAGTGAGTCGTCAAACGACTTTTTAAGAATATTAATTCACAGATGCTACAGGCAAATACACCTAAATCTTTTTTTTGTTTTAAAATAGGGTAATTTTTAAGATAGCACTGTTTACAGTGATGATCAAAGAACAGTTCACTCGAGCCACAGACAATGCATCGAGACAACAGTGTACGGCCTCAAAGTGGTGGTAAAGCAAATATTAACAGATGGGGTATCTTCTTTCCCTCTGCAGTCGTAAACCAAATAATGGCATCTGGAGGAATTACTTTCTGCTTAATTCCTAATTCGATTACAGATCCCAATGCATTGATATTTGCATAATTTCTCATTAATCTCAAAGCATCAGGAGCAGATATCTCCTGACCACGGTAAAAATCAACTGGAATTCTCATTCGTGCTTTATCACTAAAAAGTTCTTGACCAAGAATTGATTCATCACATAATGCAAGTATTTCAGTTTTATTCTTCCGATGAATCTTGAAGAACACGCGCGTTGAGTTCATTTCAGATTGAAGAGTATTATTTGACTGCACCACGGGCTCCACATGCTTCACAGACCTTAATCAATATTCGACCCTCTTTTGCAAGTTTAGTGTCAGGTTTCCCGCATTCCTCACATAAAACAAATTCTTTTACATATGTCTCCAGCTCACGATTTATCATAGTACCAGAAAATTTACCTTGTAAACACAAACGCCCTCGCTCCTCAGTAGAAGAAGTTGCGAATTCTCTTGCCAGATGCTTGGCTAGATGGTCACTTTCACTTTCTCGGTTTAAGATCTTTAATATCCTCCCCCAGTCTGTTATCCATGTTTTGTTTCCTTCTTTAAAAACATCAGCCTTTGGAATTTGAAATCGAGACTTTTCGAAAACATGGGCAGGAAGATTTTTCCGGGCACGTTTTAATGTTGCAAGATAATCTTTTTCAGATGTCATAAACTATCAGAATCCTAAGAAATAATGCAATTAAAGTAGTTTTGAGGTGGTTTTCTGTCTCATTCTTCTTGACAGAAGCAGATTCAACTATCTTTTTAATTCTCTCGCTAGTTAGTCGTACTGTGTTGATTTCAATGAGACGCCGAAAAGAACATCGTCAAGTTTTCGAGTTGATTAAAAATAGCAACGTTGTTCTAGAGGTAATTGATGGGCGTCTTCCCGCCCTCAGTCGAGTGTCATCAATCGAAAAATTCACAAAAAAATTGGAAATTCCACTTATAATTGTACTTAATAAGTGTGATTTAGTTCCACGGAGTATTTGTGAAAGGACAAAAGATATTTTCAGCAGGGAATATCCTACAGTCTACATTTCAACTCAGAATCGTCAAGGTACGAAAATTCTACGCCAACAAATAGTTTATCTCTCTCAAAAGAAACAAGAAATACTTATCGCGATTGTAGGGATACCAAATACAGGAAAGAGTAGTTTATTAAATATTCTGAGGGGGAAACATGTAGCTCCCACTGGCCAGAAACCTGGAGTTACACGACACCTGCAACTTGTCCGTGTGTCTAAAAATATACTTAGCTTTGACACACCTGGCGTTCTTCCGTTCGATCATCCAAATATCGAAGTACAAGCATTTATGGGAGCTCTCTCAATTGACAATCTTGAAGATCCAATGAAAACTGCTTTTTATTTCCTCGATAGAATACGAAGTAATTATTCCGACGGATTAGTTCAACGATATAAACTTTCATCTATTGAAATGGAAAACGAAGCAATAATCACTCATATAGCAAAACATAGGGGCCTTTTATTAAAAGGTGGAAAGCCAAATATTACTGAAGCAGCTAAAGTGTTAATGCGCGAGTTTACAGGTGGCCTTTTTCCATATTGGGAGGAAATTTAAGTTACTCAATAGTTCTATTGGTGGTCCTAGAAAAGAATGGTTATCAAAGTTGATAATTAGTAATAACAATCACCAAGCATAACTTAGATTTGTTTAATCTTACCAAAAACAGGATTTCTGTCCCTCTTGCCAGAAAACGAAACAATTATGAGAGACTCATTTTGGAGAATATATTCAGGGTAAAGCTAGTTTTTCGATGTGTATTACAATGATAGATGAATCTCCCTCATCAACAATCACTTATTCAACTGTATCAGCAATTGCAGGCCCCCTGCTCTTTGTGAAAGCCATCAGAGGGGTTTCATACGGTGAAATCGTTAATGTATTGACTCCCAATGATGAGAAAAGGACAGGCCAAGTTCTAGAAGTCTCTGAAGACATTGCAGTTGTCCAAGTCTTTGAAGGGACTCAAGGCCTTGATACTCAGAGAACATCCGTTAGATTTCTAGGTGAGACAATAAAAATTGATGTTTCCCAAGATATGCTAGGACGGGTATTTTCTGGAAGTGGAAGAACCATTGATGCAGGACCCCAAATATTTGCAGAAGAGCGACTCGACATTACAGGAGCACCAATAAATCCATATGCACGTGAGTTCCCCCGAGAATTCATCCAGACGGGTATTTCCTCCATTGATGGATTAAATACTCTTATTCGTGGACAGAAATTACCCATTTTCTCTGGCAGCGGCCTCCCTCACAATAACATTGCAGCACAAATCGCTCGACAGGCAAAAGTTCTCGGTAAAGAAGAGGAATTTGCGGTGATTTTTGCCGCCATGGGAATCACTACGGAAGAAGCCCGCTTTTTTCGTTCCGATTTTGAAACAACAGGGGCACTAGAGAGAGTAATTTTATTTTTGAATCTTGCTGATTCCCCCGCTGCTGAAAGACTAATTACTCCTCGAATTGCTCTCTCCGTTGCTGAATTTTTAGCTTATGAATATGATTATCACTGTTTAGTTATCCTAACTGATATGACTAATTATGCAGAGGCTCTCCGTGAAATTTCAGCTGCACGCGAAGAAGTTCCTGGAAGACGCGGATATCCAGGATATCTTTACACCGATCTAGCTACAATCTATGAACGAGCTGGTCGAATAAAGGGTCAGAAAGGTACAATTACTCAACTCCCAATATTATCGATGCCCTCTGATGATATTACACATCCCATTCCTGATCTATCTGGGTATATTACAGAAGGACAGTTAATCGTTGATCGTGACTTAAATCGAAGAGGAATCTACCCACCTATTGATCCAATGCCTAGTCTCAGTCGTCTTATGCGGGAAGGAATTGGAAAAAATCGAACTCATGTATGTCACAAACCTGTGGCAGATCAGATGTTTGCAGGGTATTCACAAGGCAGAAACTTAAGAGATTTAGTGGCGGTTGTGGGAGAAGAAAGTCTTACAACAATAGATAAACAATATTTAGAATTTGCCGATCGTTTCGAGAAGGAATTTCTTCAACAGGGTTATTATGAAGCACGAGACATCTTTGATACTCTTGAACTGGCATGGGATTTATTATCGGATCTTCCTGAAGATGAATTGAAGAGAATTCCACCAAAATTGCAGAAGATGTATCATCCAAAATATCGTAAGGAGAAACAGCTCTCTATTGATGATGAGGAGCCTTAATTAGATTAATTGATGTTTCCACCCGACAACCGCCAATCGACATCTAAATAGTTAAAAATAAGTATAAGAAAAAACTTCATTAAATAAGGTAGTACATCTCTCCTGTTAGATACAAGGAATAGATTTACATGGTTACATGGAAGATCATATTTACTTTCGGAGCTCATGATGAAGAAATCGAGTTAATCGATGCTGAAACATTAGTCGACTGGGATCCAGAATTCAAGGGTGAATTGATTTCTAACTTTTTCAATACAGATTATCATTGGGCTATTGGATTAAAACAAGTCATCCGGGGTGAGGTAAATTTTCCTCCTAAGAATTTTCTTGTAGCTGTTGGACGGAAGTGGGGAGATTCGCAAGCTAAAAGCCTCCCTTTTGGTGTGCTTTTTGAGTTTACAGAGGGGGATCTGAGATTACGAGGGGTTGGACCTAAAAGCCTCTCTGAGAAAGCTGGTGGAGATAGTAATTTTTTACTGAATTTGGTTTCCGATTTATTTGACAAACCCACTCTTTGGAAAAGTAAAATCGTCGTTGCTGCTATACCTAAAGGTGAGTGGAAAATAATCGGTGATATTATAGGCGAAGAACCATGGCTCTTGATTGAACAAGGCCGAAGAATAATGAAAACCGATCCACGAAAAGCGATGGAGAACTTTACGAAAGCCCACAAGATATTTGATATTTTAGCGGATATAAATGGAAAATTTCACGCAGTTTTTGCTCAAGCTGAGTTATATCTTGATTCAATGGATTATGATCAAACTCGAGACAGATTAGATGCTTTATGGGAATTTACAAGCCAATTAGGAGATCCTATGCTTGAAGAAAACATTCTATCAATAGAAGGTATAATCTTATATGAAAATAACTTGTATGAACAAGCTATTAGCAAATTTGAGCAGGCTCTTGATCGTGCTAAGCGCGCTAATATTCATAAGGCGGTTGTTAATGCGTACTGTAATATTGGTGAGTGCTATTATCGTGTTGATAAGTTTGAAGACGCAATGAAACATTTTGATAAAGCTCGTGCCCTATCTGAATCAAGACAGGATCGACAGTTCTTAGCGGTCTCCCAGGTTAATGTAGCCAAGGTATTGGGCCAGTATATAAAACAAGGGAATAGCTCAAATGTTGCTCAAGCATCATATTACCTAGAAGAAGCTATCCAAATTTTTGAACAGCTTGATGATAAGATTGGATTAATGCATGCACATGGATTATTTGGTGAATTGGAAGCACTAAAAGGACAATTTGAAAAGGGCCTTATGCATTTTGAATTTGCAGCTGAAAAGGCTCAAGCGACAGACGCACATCAATTTCAGGAGTTTTATCGGCAACAGGCCCAAAGAATGAAAGAACGTCTCTACGAGATATAGCTTTTTTTAATCATAAAAACTGTTTATCTTCTAATGGCACCAACCATTGGTCTGTGATAAAATACTGGGAAAATTAACCAAGGATCTCGCTAATTTTTTGAGCTGTTTGTTTCATATCCAAAAATATTAACCCTAGCTTGACTTTTGAACTTGCTGATGCGGTTAAGACAGCTTTCGAGCCTGCTTGGACTGTAATCAAGTATCCATTCTCTCCTTCAGCCAAAATGCGTGTCATTTCCCCTTTTCCTGTTTCCATAACCGCTCTTTCACCTAAACTTAAGATTGCAGCAGTCATTGCGGCAACTCGTACATCATCTAGTCCTGATGGTAAGGTTGGAGGCCAAGATGAAATAGGTAGACCCTCTAGAGACACAACTGAGGCGAAATCTATCGCGGGTAACTTACTAACAAAAGTTTCCAGTACCTCTGTTAACTCTTTATGTACTTGGGTGTCTGCTTCGCTATCTGGAATATACAACGATTATACCCCTTATTACCATCTTAACTTTTCTTTTCTATGTTTTCTGTCGGCTTTGAAACAAATGATCTCTTTTCACATTCTCATCTTAGGCGACTTATGTGATTTCTTTGCTATCATCTTTAAAAACATTGTGAATTCTTACTCCACAAGATATAGTCAGAATCCACGATTGTTAAATATCAGCTTCTTCTAACTCAAAGTTATTCTAGTACAATTAAATAACCATTATAGAAATAACTACCTAATATCTAGATATTATTGAATGTGAGTGTATCCAAACATCAATTATTTGATGAGAAGAAAGACTCCCGATCCACAGAGCTTTGATGAAAATATTTTTCAGTCTTCTGAATAATTTATTATTAAATACGGGAAAATAGATGAATGCAGAAAAACTCAAAGAATTGAATCGAGTTCGTCAAGAGGCATCTCTTCTTAACATTGGGAAAACAGGGATATCGAATGATTTTGTGAGAGAGCTTAAGGAACAACTAAAAAAACGCAAAATTATAAAAATAAGGATTTTAAAGAATGCGCCCTTTAAAGGCCGCTTAGAGGCCGTCTCGATACTTCGAAATCAAATACCTAGTGTCGAAGTGGTTGAAGTCCGTGGTAGGACTGTAATTATCACTGAGAAGAGAAATTATTAACTAGAACAAAGAGAGTTAAGCTACTTGAGACCCTTTTGTCCCATATAGTTGGATCATAAGTATTTCACGAGCTAAAGACTGAAATGCTCGCTTGACTCCTAAGCCTGTGGTTGCCACGGTCTCATAAATTGGATATTTTTGAAGATCCAACCGTCGGATCAATTCTGATCTAGGTAGTGCATCTGGTACATCACGTTTGTTAAGAGTTACAACAATAGGGATAGTTGTCCCAAGTTGATCACCAAGATGAGATTTTAACTCATTGAAGGATTCTACATTCTCTTGAAACTGCGAGGAACTGGAGTCAACCACAAATATAAAACCATCTACTCCTTGTATTACAATCTTGCGCTGGTGTCTGTGTCTTTCTTGACCCGCAGTAGTATAAACATCGAAAACAACGCTAGTAGTTGCCTGCATTGGAACGAAATCGAAGAATAAGGTACGTCCTGTGGGATCTGCCAACTGTGTGAACTTGCCTTTTTCGAGGCCGTCTACCTGATTATATAACCAAGCTAGGGTTGTTGTTTTCCCTCCTAGGGATGGCCCGTAAAAAACTACCTTGAAGCGATGCCTACCTTCTGCATCCTTTCTCAAGCAATAAGTCTCCTCCGTAGGTTAGGAGCCGTGTCTGTTAGAATTTCTCAAGTTCGCGTAATGCCGCTTCCAGCTCATCTTTTTCAAGGCTAGTTCGAACCTCAGGAGTCGCGGAAGTCACCCCTCCGACGGGTCGTGATGGTCTTCCAACCAAGAATTCGTCCAAAATGCTACTAAGTTCCTCGTTAGCTTTTCTCATCAGTAATCGAATCATACCGATATTTACCTCTGCATCTGAAATTATTGTAAGAATCCCACGGCCACAAGCACTGGCAAAAATTTTGCCTGTGTCGAATTCCGAAGTTACGATATCTAAACCACCAATTGTTAAATTGGATCCTTGTTCTGCAGATGCCATGAAAACCGCTGATGCAATAGCTCCGATCCCATCTACATCAACGCTAACATAGCTGAATTTAGATACATGCGCAATAGTGAGACCAGTTCGATCAACAAGGATTACTTTTTTAATGCCGGGTTCGCTCTTTATGATTTTACTTAGTACGGTGTCAAACCTTCGAGGATCTATCACCCTAGTTATCTCCTTGTGAATTTTTCCGTCATTGGGCTAAGGAGTCCTGAAATCTCGTTTTGAGGTCTTTTTCTTCTCCTTAATTCAGAGAATATATTAATTATTAATAAATTTAGCTCATTGAACGAAAGAGTCCTGAATTCTTATATTTCACATTGATTTAAATATAAGAAAAAGTACACCAAACAATATATTTCCTACAATAAAGTCAGCAATATAGCCAAGCATCAAAATAAAAATGAATGGAAGAGATGGCTGAACCCAGATTGATATTTTCTCTTTTGATTGTGCATGAGATATTATCTCTTCTTTTCTATTCAGATCTATCTCTGGTTTATCAAGACGGACGCGAAAACTTATCTGCCAACCATTTTTCTCTTGAAATTCTTCTAAAAAATCAAAATGCCACGGATTCTTTTTCATTTTCTCCTTCAGGTCTTCAATGTGGCGAGGATATCCAATAAAACGGATTAAAAACCGTGTCCACCTAGATTCGTTTGACAGATTGTAGAATTCAGGGTGAAGATATTGGTTAATGAAATTATACGCAAAAATAAGGAAAGGTACAGGGATAGCAAGTAAATAAGCGTTAAAAAATGTACTAAGAATTCTGGGGGTATAAACCACGAGTATTTCATATTGAGGGTCTGAAAAAACGAATAGTGGTTGGAAAATTGGAGAATTCACCGCAATTGCAATGAAAGCAATTCTATCAGCCT
>CP070760.1:1592660-1599118 GCA_020348965.1 Candidatus Heimdallarchaeota archaeon
AGGGAATATATGTTCAATAGAATATATATGTTTTGGAATATTCAACAAATCGAATTATTTATAAAGAACTATTAAAAACGTTAGACTAAATAATTACGGAGGATTTCTCATGTCCGAAACCCAAGTACGAATCGAAGAAAAAATTCTAAATGAAGTCCGTCAGATGTTTGATGGATTAACCTCAAACGTAACACTACACATGTTTACAAATAAAAATCATTGTCTATTATGCAATGAAACCCTTTCCTTAGCCGAACAGGTTGCTAATCAATCTGACTTGGTCACTCTTGATCATTGTGAATGTGAGATTACGAGTGAGAAAGCACAACAATGGAAGATTGAACGACATCCAGCAATCGCTATTGAAGGGACTGGAAAAGGTTTAATTCGTTTCTTTGGTATACCTTCAGGTTATGAATTTGGCAGTTTGATTGAGAGTATTATAATGGCAGGAACTGACGGTTCAATCGATCTTGATCCCAGTGTGGTAGAAGAGATTCAGAAAATCGATCGACCCCTCCATCTCCAGGTGTTCGTGACTCCTACATGTCCTTACTGTCCCAGAGCTGTTTTGACCGCTTTTAAATTCGCGATGTTAAATGAGAACATCACTGCTGACATGATTGAGGCTACAGAATTTCAAGAATTATCCATGCAATACCAAGTTCAGGGTGTACCAAAAACTGTTATCAATGATAAAGTGGACGTTGTTGGGGCTGTACCCGAACAGATGTTATTAGCCAAAGTAAAGGAAGCGCTTGAATAGACCCTTGATTCCACCGATTTGATTCTGGAGACAGAAACCAATGCTAGAGCGAATCACAAAAGAATTTTTCCAAACTGGGAAATCTTTCAATGGTTTCCTAGAATCGGGAACCGAGGATGAACAAGAACGATTCAGGTTATATTATGAAAGACTTGGTAAAAAACTCTCTCCTGAAGATTACAGGATAGAGCTAACCTATCCCGTTCATCTTTTACTTTTTGCTACAACCTGGTGTTGGGATTCTAAAACAAATGTTCCAGTTCTTGTACGAATAGCAGAAAATAGTCCAAACATCTCTCTGAAGATAGTCAATAAGGACTATTATCCCTTCTTAATTGATAAGATAAACGGTGGCGAAAAGGTTCCTCAACTATTGATCTTTTCAAAAGACTTTTTTTACTTAGATCGCTGGGTTGAACGTCCAACATCAGGCTACCGATTATACGCGGACGTTCGTAAGGAATATGGATGGGATAAAAGTGTATCTGACGCTTTTTTGAAAGACTATCGTAAGAGATTTCTTAAGCAACAAAAAGAACTCGCAATAGATCTCATTCATGAAATTAAAACACTGCTACTCAGAGCTGATGCCATTCAAGCCGCAACCGCGCGTTTTTTCCAATAGACAATAGAGCTTTGACTCTCTTTCAATTAACAATCTTAAAACTAAGTAGGGGGTAACTTCTTTTCTTGAGGATTGGTTATTCCATTAATCTCCCTAAACTTGATATGTTTAAGTCCTGTTCTTACGAAAACGGGTACCTCCCTGTATTCAATACTTAAATTGCTTTAAACGTTGATTAGAAGATATTTTTCAAGTCTACGAGTTGTTAAAACTTGAAAAAAAGGGTAATTGAATGGTCTATTCCATTGAAGACAATTTCAAAGGCGTCCACCCATGAAAAAAGTGTACGGCATGGCCACCCAAGTACTCTGCATCTCTGGTGGGCACGTCGACCGTTAGCTTCTTCTCGTACCACCACACTTGCAGCACTAGTTGATCTCCCTTCAAACCTAAAAGCAAGGAAAAAAATAACCTCCTTACTTGAAGAAATTGCTCCTTGGAATACTGTAAAATCAAGTTTAAGCCCAATTATCTATCAAGGACAAAACCTGATTCAAAAACAATGGGTAAAAGAACCCCCTAAGATCCTTGATCCGTTTTCTGGTGGGGGGTCTATCCCTCTTGAAGCTCTCAGACTAGGTTGTGAGACATACGCCAGTGATCTGAACCCAATGGCGGTATTAATTAGTAAAGCAACCTTCGAATGGCCACAGAAGATAGCTGATTCTAACCTAACATTATTAGTTGAGAAGTGGGCTAGAATTATTCATCAAGAGGTTCAAACCGAAATTGGTCATTTTTATCTTGATGACCAGAAAGACGAGATTCCTGTAGGTTGGTTATGGGCGAGAACTATTCCCTGCCCTAATCCAACATGTAAAGCTGAAATGCCGTTGATCAAGCACTTCTGGCTAGCGCGAACCAAGACCCGAACAATTGCTTACAAACCTGTAATTGATCGAAAGCGAAAAATAGTCAATTTCGAAATTCAAGAGAAAAATATTGATTTTGATCCATCTATTGGAACTATCTCAAGAGCTAAAGCGCGATGTTTGATATGCAACCAAGTAATAGGAGCAGAAAAGATTCGTGAGCTTGCCCAAACAGGAAAAATGAAGCAAAGAATGACAGTGGTAGTATTACGTTTTCCAAATAAACTGAAGAAGCAATATCGTATAGCAAATAAGAATGATCAAGAAACTTATCACAAAGCCTCTGTATATCTTCAACAGAAATTCTCTAAACACGAAGATATTGATTCCCTTTTACCCAATGAAGATCTTCCTCCCATTGGAACACTAGGTTTTGGTGTTCGTCAATATGGGATGACCAAATGGCGAGATTTGTTTAATTCTCGCCAGCAGTTAGCTCTCATAACTTTCTTAGAGCGAATTAGAGTTAATTCGAAGATAATAGAGCGGGATCACCCAGAATTAATTACTAACGCAAACGAAACGATTCGATATTCCACTGTTATTATCACATATCTGACAATAATTCTGGGTCGCTTAGCTGATAAAAATGCAAATCTAGTTGTCTATAATGCCTATGGGGAGAAAATTGAACATGTTTTTGGACGTACAGCACTCCCACACGCGTGGGATTACTCAGAACTTAACGTTTTTTCTGGGGCCAATGGTGATTGGCTACACCAAATGGCCTGGGTTATCCGTTTTTTAGCCAACAATTCTTGGAAACCTATATCGACCGCTTCTGTATTTCAAGCTTCAGCAACGAATCTTCCTTTTCCAAACGAGTATTTCGACGCTATCCTTACCGATCCACCTTATTATGACAACGTTCCTTATTCTGACTTGTCTGATTTTTTTTATATCTGGTTTAAAAGAAGTCTGGGTGATTTACCAGCACTTTCTGACCTTTTTGCGACTCCTCTCACACCTAAATCAAAGGAAATTGTTGCAAATAAGGGAAGACAAGAGAATCCCAGAGAATTTTTTGAAAGAATGATAAGTAAATCTTTCCAGGAGAGTTTTAGAGTTTTAAAACCAGAGGGTATTGCTATTATAGTATACGCCCATAAATCGTCAGCAGGATGGGAAACCATGTTAAAATCATTAACTCAGGCTGGATTTGTCGTGACTGCTTCATGGCCAATTCACACCGAGATGAAAACGAGACTCCGAGCAAAAACTTCAGCAGCTCTTGCGTCATCTATCTACCTCATATGTAGAAAATTACCTCAGAAAGAACACGGATATTTTTCAGAAATTCAGCAAGAACTAGAAAATCAAATTCGAGAACAATTAGAGCGCTTTTGGAAAGAAGGAATTCGCGGTGGAGATTTTTTTATATCTGCAATAGGACCCGCTATGGAAATTTTGAGTAAATATAAAACGATAGAGCGCTATTCAGGAGAAAAAGTGACTTTTAGAGATCAGTTGCAGTCCATTCGTACCATATCAACAAATTTCTTGCTTAAAAGAATATTACACGATCAAGGGCAACTCATCATTGATAAGATGTCTCAATTTTATCTTATCTTTCGGTGGACATTCCACGATACGACTGTGGATTTTGGAGAGGTTCAAAAACTTAGTCAAGCTTGTGGGGTGGAGTTTGATTTCCTCCTCAAAAAAGGATTGATTGACCAAAAAGGTGCTAGAATTACGGTGTTAGAGGCCCAAAACCGTCGTGGGATTGATCCAGAAGATCCTAGCTTTGTTAATATTATGCACCGACTCGTCCTCGCATGGAAGGAACAGGACAGAAACATAATCGAAACTATCTTAGACTCATCAGATCAGATTACCGAGTATTTTTGGTTATTCTGCCAAGCTGTTGCAGAATGTCTTCCTCCTAAAAATACAGAGAAACAACTTCTTGAAGGATTTTTGGTATCAAAAGACAACTACTGAGGAAGTCTTGACCATCAGACATCCTGTACAAACTCTTCCTTTCCCTACAAAACCGATTAATGTGACAGATTCAAATATTTTGTAGTCCCAACATGAAATAATAATAAAAATACGAAGTTTTTTGTTTAGGTGAATAACTAAAAATTAATTCTAGAGATCGAAATGCACATGTTCAAGAGATAGAACACCGGCTGTTCTAAGCCTAGGATTATATTCGCGAGTTAATCTTAGGTGAATCAGTGATTTAATATGAATAAAATCTATGTAAACATATTTCTAGGACTTGGTCTGACTGGAATTCTTTCTGTGGGAGGCCTTATTGCCACTCCTCTCTTTATGACTTACTTCTATCCAGATCAAATCGATGAACGAAAACAAACGAGTCATATCTATCAAATGAGTTTTGACTATCATAACCATTCAGGAATGACCCTACCAATTACATCATTAGGCATCTATTATAGAACTTTTAACAGTACCAAGTTACAACATCCAGATCCATATTTTGTGGGGATTTATGTAACAAGAGAGGCTTTAAGTAAAGATGAATACAAAGCAAATGACTCGATGTGGAAAATTAATGCGTACCAAGGTTATGAATACAATGAATGGAACGTCACGACTATGTACGGAACATATACTGACATAAATCCAGAAATCTATGTTCACCACACTTACATTGCTTATGAGGTCACACTTTTCAGCCAACTGTTATTACATGCTTGTTCAAATTCTTCAGAGGTGAATATTTCAGATTATAATTACCCGTCCGCCGAGGAGAATCCATCAGAACTGCTGATTCCTGGAAAGTGGGTTTTATCAGTAGATATAGGATTTGAAAATGACACGGTTATAACAATTGATGTCCACGAAGATGGTTGGATGAAATATGTCCATTTTAACTGCATTGCTTGGGGCACCACCGAAGATGGAAGCCCATACTGTTATGGTCGCGCAAGTATAGCACAGATCTACAAAGAGTACGGATCCTCACTTGATAATTTTCATCAAATTTTCGCAGAGTATGCTCGAACACATATCAATTGGGTTAATAAAGGATGATTTGTGTGACCCAACGTATGAGTACGCTTAAGAAGGAGTCAACTCTACCCTCTCAGGCTTTCGATTTAGAAGTTATTAAGAAAGAACTTCATGGCACAACTTTACAAGTATATTTACTTCTCGCGAAAGCAAAAGACAGAAATTTCGGAGTTCGAGAGGTTCAACGGACTTTAGATTTAAGTAGTGTTTCCCTCGCAGATTACCATCTAAGGAAAATTGAAAATTTAAATCTGATAACCAAGAATTCCCATGGTAAGTACAGAGCGACTGAATTACTTCCAATCGGTGAGATGGAAGAATTTTTTGTCTTGAAAGGAAGGTATCTTCCAAGAGAAATATTCTTCCTATCATTCACGACCTCAACCCTACTCTTCAGTGTCATTTTTTTGATATTGCGCTTATGGGGGCCGATGCTAGCTTTGCTTTTTGCGAGTGCCGTAAGTAGCACTATTTATTCGTGGATACGATTCTCATCTCTCTGGAAGAAAAAACATGAGGAAATTGAGTAAAATAACGATATTTTGAGATAACACTTATGAATTTAAAAGATCCAAAATTAACTGCGTTACAATTCAATGAACACATCAATAATCAAAATATTAAGAGTCTATCTAATTTGATGACTGAAGATCACACGTTTATTGATCGTAAAGGAGAAATCGATAAAGGAAAAGAATCTATAACCAAGGGGTGGATAGACTTTTTCAACCAGTTCCCTGATTACAAAAATACATTCACCAGAGTGGAATCACGAGGAGAATATTTAGTGATTCTAATTGGATACGCAAACTGGACTGGAGAAGGCCCACCTGATCATGCGATCTGGACTGCCTTGATTGAAGACGATCTGGTAGCTGAATGGCGTATTTATGAAGATACCCCTGCTAATAGAAAAAAGTTCAACATCGTCTAATCAGTAAGAGATATGATAGACGATACCCTTCAACTGGTAGAGATGGGGTTAATTCAATGCCAATTCCAACGCATTCGAACCAACTCTTCAGGGGAGATTTTGGGTTCTTTACCATATTTCTTCTCTAAAGAAGAGAGTTCTTCTTTAGAAGTCGACTTTGAACTGGTTTCTTCAACAGAAGGTTGTGAAGCACACATACACGTATGATAATAGATTATTCCTTTTAAAGTCGAAACAGAGAGAGTTTACTGAAAATGACACTCAACCCGAATGTAA
>CP070760.1:1599218-1611084 GCA_020348965.1 Candidatus Heimdallarchaeota archaeon
TGATTATCCTCTTTCAAATTCATTGTGCCTGGGAAATCAGGATTTGGGGGTTCGATTCATTTATGGATATAATAACCAACAACCTTCGAAGCAGGATTTTAAACTCTTCAAGAAATTTCCTTTTCGGGAGGCAGCAGTACATATGTTGGAGCGTAATGCGCAATCTCTCCAAGAAGAGCAATTTCAGTTTCTCCAACAACTCCCGTTTAAACAGATGTTCAAACACGATCAATTAACGCTCTATTTTACTCATGGAACTCCTTCAGTTAGAAAACAACAAAATGTTGGAAAATATGTATATCCTCCTCCCATCCAAAATCCCCAAGTCACCATTGATCGTTTGAAATATGATAAAAAAGCGGAGGCTGCCAATATAGTGGCAGTCGGGCATACCCATCAACGATTCTTAATTACACGGGATACTTTTTTCTCTTGGTCCCTCATTGACGATATCTACGAAAAGAGACAAACAAAATTTCCATTGAAGTTTTCATTCACTGAGAATAGGATTATTTTCAATCCTGGTTCTGTTGGTCAACCTCGGGATGGGACGGGGAATGCGTCATTCGTCATACTTGATATTGGGAATGAAACAATAGAGTTTTATGATCTAGAATATCCAATGGAGATTTTTTATAGGCTTACTGAGGAATATTGTGTTCCCGATGTGCAGGACGCCAGTTTCTGGTCTAATAAATTTGGCCATTTCTCGAATGGTGCGTAAATTTAGTATTTTTACCTCTATTTACTCGTATAGATCAATCATTACCTAATTAGCCTTTCATTTTAGGTTTAAACCATTAAAATGGAATAATGAATTGGAGTTCTGGAATAACCATAACTTATTCCCCTTTATCCAAGTTTTGGGACGGTAAAAGATATTGTTCTAGCTCAATCTTTTCCACTATTAAGATGATAAATTGGTAAAAGAAAGACCCCAAGAAATAAAAAGAACCAAGAACAAGAAAAAATGATATCAATGACAAAACATACGAAAAACTACCTGGAAACAAAGGAAGATAGCCCATTTGGTAGAGGTACATGTAAATAGCATAACCATCTGTAGTACCCCCTAAAGAGTAAGGAAAAATGGGGAAAAGGTTGGGAAAATCTGCTAATAACCCAAAAATGAGATACTTCCTAGCAATCGAGTTAATGTTGTTATATTCCAATTTGGATAATATTAAAGCTATAAAAATGACGAATAAGGCCACACTAACAGTTCCTCCAAGCATAGAGAGAACGGAGGACCAGCAACAGGGAAATCCCGTAGTCAATACACAACTACACTGAAGTTCTCCTTGAACGAGTTCAAATCTCAATTTAGGGTTCAACGAAGGTAGAAGGCATTTGATAATACAATAATGGCCCAATTCATGAATCAGAGTAATAGGAAAGAATATGATGTTGAATAAAGACATTAATATAGGAAAGAAGACAACAGAGAAAGGAAACATTAATACGAACGAAATTGAGAAAATAAAATTGGTTTTTCGTCTGCGTAACAACGGATTGTATTCATTAGGAAGCATATTAGTCAACAAAACCCAGTATCACATTTAGATGCTTTATATGTAAAAGTATCTGAACTTCGCAATAAAAACTTGAAATAATTAAATTAACAATAGTTAATCAGACATAACAAATTGGTAATATTGGAATTTACCACTGTATTGCATATTTTATATGAGGGAAAGACGATGAATTCTTTTCTAAGTGAATACAAGATAGATGAAAAAATATTAGGTGTTCTAAGGATAGCTATGGGTTTTGTATTCCTTTGGCCATTCTTAGATAAGATGTTTGGATTAGGCTTTGCCACGTCCCCTGAAAACTCTTGGCTAGCAGGAGCATCCCCCACACAAGGCTTTTTACAATTCTACGGCGTTAATCAGAACAGTCCCTTTGCCTTCCTATTCAGTGACACCTTAGGCGGTGTTTATCAATTGGTAGACATTGTTTACATGGGGATGTTATTGTTTGCAGGGATAGGCCTTATGACTGGTGTACTCGTACGAATATCAAGTATTTCGACAATTATATTTTTAGCATCAGTTTATTTATCTGAGTGGATTATTGCTCCAGCCGAAGGAACAATGGTGTTCAATCCATTGATTGATGAACATATTATTTATATTTTGATCTTGGGGCTATTTTTGATAATACCAGTCGGAAAATATTTGGGATTGGGTGAGAAGTGGTCAAAACTTTCTTTCGTAGAAAAGTTTCCAATCCTACAATAGAAAAAACCAATTTTCTATTTCTTCAAGGAAGAGGGCTTTTTCTCTCTCTTCCCTTTTTCTTAGTTTTGAATTTTCAAGTTACATAAATGTACTCAAATTCTTTATTTATCCTTATTTATAATTTTAACCAGTAATTTTTCTTTTTACAAGTCAAAATAAAGATAATATCCTTCGGATCAGCTGAATACGTAGATTTCAGTGGAATTTATTTTGGTTAAAGAAAGAAATAAATGGAGAAACTGATTGTTGGAGTTAAAATGCTTTTTCAATAATAGAAGAGATTATCAAATTTAAGAAATTTTGATAAAGAACGGAAAAAATCCCACTCAAAGAGCCCCGTGGTGTAGTGGCTTAGCATAAGAGGCTTTGACCCTCTCGACCCCGGTTCGAATCCGGGCGGGGCTGTTCTTCTCTTCTATATCCTATATCAAACAAGGCAAATCAATAACAAGCCCCGTGGTGTAGCGGTTATCACTTCGGACTCTGAATCCGATAACCCCAGTTCGATTCTGGGCGGGGCTGTTTTCTTTTTCTAAATCATTAATGAAAATCGTCATTAAATAAGAAGATCTTCTATGAAGAAACCTTTCGTTCATTTTTCCATTAATTTAACATATAACTTATTTGAATAATCTTTTAACATACGTCTTGCACTGAATTGGGGGAGAACAGATAAATGAGCTTGTCTCATTACTTGAATCCAATTGAAAGGAATTTCACCTGGTTCAAAATCATAGTATAATGGGATAATTTTGGTTTCAAGTAGATCATAAATACTTTTCGCGTCATTCCAGTCTTGTGCACCCCGATGTGGATAAGTTATATTTTCTGAATTGATTGCCCAGCCATTTTGATCTTCTTGATGTGCCTCGGGCCACCATCCATCTAAAATTGAAAAATTAGGTAAAAAGTTCATACTAGCTTTCATACCAGACGTCCCTGATGCTTCATTAGGCCTTACAGGATTATTAAGCCAGACATCACAGCCTTGAAGCATCAACTTCGCAATAATAAGATCATAATTTTCAAGAAAAGCAATCCGATACCCAAGTTCTGGATTACGGGCATAATTATAGATCTGTTGTATTATATGTTTTCCCGCATCATCTCGTGGATGTGCTTTACCAGCAAAAATGAATTGTACAGGATGGTAAGGATCATTAACAATTCTTTTTAGACGATCAAGATCTGTAAAAATAAGATTAGCCCGTTTGTAAGTAGCAAATCTTCGAGCAAAACCAATAGTCAATACGTCGGGATCCAATAGAGCCCCATTAACCAGAGCTAATTCTGTATCCCACAATCCATTTTGCCTATTTTTTCGAGCTGTTTCACGAATAAGACGAAATAGTCTTGTTTTACACCTTTTATGGTACTCCCAGATGTGGTAATCTGTTAATGTGTGGGAATCGTAATTGTTCTTCCAAAACATAGGATCGTCGTGATTCTTAATCCAATTCTCATTTATTAAACTGAAGAGTTCTTGATTCGGCCGTCCTACAAAACTAGGTACATGGGTTCCATTTGTTACGTATTCAAGAGGGTTATAGGATTCGGAATATTTACTTTTCAATTCCGAAAATAAGGGTTTGAACATCTCATCACTAGTTTCTCGGTGGAGTCTTGCTACAGCGTTATGATAAAGTGATGTACGCAGGCCTAAGGCGGTCATATTAAATCCTCCTCCACCATGGCCAAAATCGTACGCACCCAAAGAACAAAAGTTATCTTTACCTAGTGTTTGCATTGATTCATTGAAATAAGCGTTAATTAACCCAAAATCAAACACATCATGACCAGCAGGGACCGGTGTATGGGTGGTGAAAAGTGTGCTATGTCGGATTACCTCTAATGCATCTTTAAATTCCATATTTTCGTCAGTTATAAGTTTTCGAATTCTTTCAATAGAGGAAAAGCTACAGTGACCTTCATTTAAATGGTATATGGTTGGATTAATCCCTAATTTATCTAATAATCGTACTGAACAATAACCTAAGATAATCTCTTGCTGGAGTCTTAACTCTGATCCTCCGCCGTACAATCGATCAGTAAGATCACGATACCAGGGGACATTTTCTTCAATATTTGAATCTAAAAGATATAAGGGGACCCGTCCTACGTCCACGCGCCATACTTTTACATTTACATCCATTTCATCCTTAAAATTCACAGATACGATAAGAGGGGTATTTGTTTTGGGATCAAGAACCTCTTGAATCGGTAAATCATTGAAGTCATGTTCACGAAATAATTCTTCCTGCCAACCATTTCTACTTGCACTTATTCGCTGGTCAAAATATCCTTCTTGGTAGAGGAAACCCACTGCAACAATGGGAATGCCTAAATCACTTGCTTCCTTTATGTGGTCACCCGCTAATACGCCTAGACCTCCAGAATAAATTGGTAAGGAACCATGGAGACCATATTCCATACTCAGGTATGCAATTATCTTATCTAAGTGTTTTGGAAATTCCGTATTCCACCATAAATCATTATTTGCCATTATTTCGGAATTGTAATGATTCATAACCTTCTCATAACGTTTCATAAATTTCTTTGAATTTGACATTTTTTCCAGCCGTTTTGGAGTAATATTCCTCAACATATAGACTGGATTATGCCGTGTATAACCAGATCCCGTACTGAACCATAAAGGTGGATCGAGGTTCTGAAACAATTCCCTCGCATCGGGTTGGTAAGACCACCACAAATTATAGGCTAAATCAACTAAATTTTTGAGATTGTCTGGTATTTTTTGATATAATTGGTCTTTGATATTCATTCCATTTCTACCTTGCTTATCGAAGTTTTGAATTCGTGCTTATTCTAGAGTATCGCGTGCGTAATTTTATAAAAACGCAGTTAATTGGCAAATATGTTTGTAGATATATAAGCTACTAATCACAAGAAGAGAAATTTAAATTCTATTATTTATCTAATTTGTATATAGATATGCATATACGAAAGTATCAGTTATTATTTTTATTCGGTTTATTCTTAAATGTCTACATTCGAAAAGTTTTCACACTAAATCTAGGAGTTCATCACCAACAACTGAAATAATTGCATATGGAGAATAACCAGCTTCTTCTATTGGTGGAAGACCGAAAACTCCAGTTTTGACTAATATCACTTCAATTCTTGCGTGTTTGGCGGCTAGAAGATCAACTAATGTGTCTCCCACGAACAACACTTCATTAGTAGATACATTTAATTTCTTAATTGCGTAAAACAATGGCTGAGGCGATGGTTTCCGGTACCCAATACTTTTAGAGTCAACTAAGACATCAAAATACTTCAAATAAGGATTAAATCGCTTATTTAGGAGACGTTGTGAACCATTAGTTACAATACCTAGTTTTAATCCTTTCAGACGTAGTTTTCTCAGTGTCTTGGGAATTCCTGGAAACACATGGATCTCCTGATCCCATTTAAAAAACTGCCAAGTCACCCGACTTAATCCTTGAATCAGTCGTATCCACGAAATGTCGAAGTCCACTCTTATTGCTCGAAATAATTCAGGATTAAACCAAGAATGATTCCATGTGTCATTTTTTCTGAAATAAAACCTTCCAATACGCTCAAGGTAGTTTTTTACCCGTCTGCGATTTGGACTTTCAAGAAATTCCTGTGCTATTAATTGGGGAAAAATCCGTAGAGTGTCAACAAGAGTTCCGTCAAGGTCGAATAGAATCGCTTTTAAAGTCAAAAGTTACACCAATTAGGGCTATGCGTTCTGAGTTTCCATATTTAATTGTAATGTCGATATTCCGACTACTGGTAATGATTCTTATTTGTCTTCCACCAGTTAAGCCATTTATTACGACTGTCATTACGATTCTTCTTTTTAACTCCCATTACAAAAGTACCTCCCTTTCCCAATTCTCTTTTGATTTGATAAATCTGTCCAGTGTGACCTAAAAAGTGAAGGGAAATTCTTTGTATTAATTCAGCCACAGTTTCTGAGTTGTTTCCTATATTATACTCTGGTAATTCTAAGAATTTTTTCTCTGGTAAATGATATAAGTAATCAAAGCTGCTTTTAGAAAACTCAAGGAATTTGTCTATTAATTCCATATATGATAAGGGAAATTCTCTATGATTAGCTCTATCTGGCCCCATGGTGAAATAATCTCGGAAATCTTGGTCTAATTTACGTTCACCCAAGCAAAGTTGGTTGAAAATGGTGTCCATGTGGATTGTAAGATGACCTATAATCCACCGAATAGGATTAAGATTTGGTGTTAATTGTTTCTCAAAATCTTTTGGTTTCAGTCTAAAAATCGCCTTTAAGACATTCCATTCAGCAATTTCAAAGGTTTCAATAGCAAAGGTCTTTAAATCCATCAATTAATCATCCCTGAGTCGAAATGATTTATCTCTATATAATTGTGTAATTATTAAAAGAAATAAAATTCTATTTCTAGGTTCAACTAAGATATAATTAAGAAAAACTCATAAAATACAGACTAGGAAGCTCTGTTGAAATATCTTTTCTCTGAACAGGAATCTTTTTTCCTTGAGCTGCAGAGAGAAGAGGGTGAGGTGAACTATAAAAATGGAGTGGTTAGACGGAGCTAGATGTGTAATTTGTTTAACTTTTGATTTGGATGCAGATATCTCATGGCGGAATATCTTGAGGCGCCATAATATAGAGCGTGATAACCCAGTTATATTATCCCAAGGACGATATGGTCCTAAAGTAGGAGTTCCACGCGTTTTGAGACTTCTAAAGAAATATGATTTGAAAGCTGGTTTTTTTATTCCTGGAGAAGTAGCTGAAAGATATCCTGAAACTGTGAGGGATATAGCAACTGAAGGACATGAAATCGGACACCATGGTTATTCTCATAGAAACCCTGCAAGCTGTAGTCTCTTAGAGGAGAAAGAAGAGCTTGAAAAGGGAATTAAGATTCTGGAAGAGCTAACAGACGAAAAACCGTTAGGATACAGAGCCCCTGCTGCTGATATGAGCGAAAATACCCTTAATCTGCTGTCTGATTTCAACTTTATATACGATAGTAGCATGATGGGGGATGATGTACCATTTATTGTTAAAACAAAAGACAAAGAAATTATAGAACTCCCCATTCGTTGGATACTAGATGATTGGGTGTATTTTGGATTTAACTACTTCCCACCTCTTGAATATCAAAGTGGTATAAGCAGTCACAGAAAGGTTTTTGAAATCTGGTCCGATGAATTTGAGGCAGTTTATGAAGAGGGTCTATACTATATGCTGGCCCTACACCCTCAAATTATTGGCATACCCTCTAGGGCAAGGATGCTGGAGAAATTGATTCAATTCATGAAATCAAAAGAAGGAGTATGGTTTGCATCCCCTTACGAGATCAGTAAATTCTGGAGAGAGAAGGAGAGTTAAACATGATAAGGAGACTAGATGGAAAGGTTATCATAATAACAGGGATAGGTTCTGGGATCGGACGAGCAACAGCTAGACTTTTCGCGCAAGAAGGTGCAAAGATAATTGGAGCAGATATCGATAATGAGAAAGGACATGAAGTAGTCGAATCGATCATACAGACTGGAGAAGAGGCAATCTTTGTAAGGGCAGATGTATCAAGAGCAGAAGACGTCAAAAAACTAGTAGAAAAAGCAAAAACATTTGATAGAATAGATATATTGTTTAATAATGCAGGTATCGAAGTAGTAAAAAAACTAATAGATACCACAGAAGAAGAGTGGGATAAGACAATCAGAATAAATCTGAAGTCCGTATTTCTATGCTGCAAATATGTTATTCCAGAGATGATTAAAGGAAGAGGAGGGGTCATCATAAACAACGCATCAGTTGCAGCTCTTGTGGGCTCTTTCTCTCCTACTTATTCTGCCTCAAAGGGAGGAATTGTATCATTGACGAAGACGCTGGCTGTTGAATTAGCACCAAATAACATACGAGTTAACTGCATCTGTCCTGGGGCTATAGAAACTCCAATGTTGCATAGAGTGATTGAAAAACAAGGAGATCCTAAGATTATTCGACAAGAAAGAACAAATCAATACCCTATTGGGAGATTCGGCAAACCTGAAGAGGTTGCCCAAGCAGTATTGTACTTAGCTTCAGATGAGTCTTCTTTCGTGACTGGAACAGTAATCACGGTGGATGGAGGATTTACAGCTCGTTAGAGAACAATTAACAAGGAATGAATGATCCAACCAATTCCCTTAGGAAAATAATCGAAAAAAGAAATTATATTAAAGAAATCTGCAGAATTCTCATTTATGAGAGCTAGAAATTTAGGAATCCCATTTGATGGGGAACCTGGCAAAAATAATGCAATAACTGATGTAGAAGGAGTGGAGGTTGGGCATAGTACGATTATTAGCGGTGACGGAAGCCTTGTCGTTGGAAAAGGCCCCATTCGAACAGGTGTAACTGCGATTTTTCCTTCAGCAAAAAGTCTAGAGGAAGTTTATTCAGCTTACTATTCATATAATGGAAATGGAGAAATGACAGGAACCATCTGGATTGAAGAGGCTGGCCGACTCAAGGGCCCTTTGTGCTTAACCAATACGCATAGTGTAGGAATTGTTAGAGACGCAATTATTGAATGGAGCCTTCAGAAAAATCTCCAGAAAAGCACTTTCTTTTGGCGATTACCTGTGGTGGCAGAGACTTATGATGGATTACTGAATGATATTAATGGATTTCATGTGAAACGTGAACATGTTTTTGAAGCATTAGAGTCTGCAAAAGGTGGACCAGTGAAAGAAGGGAATAATGGAGGAGGAACAGGTATGGTGTGTCATCAATTTAAAGGTGGTATCGGGACGAGTTCGCGAGTCCTATCAAAGCTTGGAACCATTGGGGTTCTTGTACAAGCGAATTATGGAGCAAGATCACATCTTACAATTGCTGGGGTTCCTGTGGGAGAAAACATTCCAACCATGATGCCTGAAATTCATTTAAAACAGAAAAACCAAAGAAGTATGGAAACAGGATCAATAATCGTAATAGTTGCTACTGATATCCCATTACTTCCTTATCAGCTAAAAAGATTAGCAAAGCGTGTGCCTGCTGGATTAGCTCGAGTAGGAGGATATGGAGGGCATTCTTCAGGAGATATTTTTCTCGCATTTTCAACAGCAAACAAATTCAAAGATTCAACTATTAGAAATATTTCTGTTGAAACTTTAAACGATTCTCATATTTCTTCCTTATTCAAAGCGACAGCTGAAGCAACAGAAGAAGCGATAATTAACGCGCTTATAAGTGCTAAAACAATGAAAGGAATAAATGATAATGTAGTATTTGCGCTGCCTTATGATGAATTGAAATCAATCTTACGAGATTATAATCGGTTAGTTACATAAATGGTGAACAACCATAATTTACGAATAGTAGCGATGAGTGTTTCTTCAGGTTATGTGTAATTCCCATTTTCTTTAATGACATCAATTTATCATCTCGGTAAAAAACAGAAAAACCTAATAATATAACGGAACAATGGTTATTCCGTTCACTAAGCATAAGGATGGACAGATTACGTTTGATTATGAAAAGTACCTTTTACACAAAAAAAACATTTGAAGTTGATAAAAAATAGATGTATTTACACAAGATGACAGTACTTTGACTATAAACGTAGAAAAAATATTAGCTAAAACAGAAAGGTTGAAAAGAAATGGCTGAATCTAATGCGGAAGGTATTTTAAAGAATAATTTGCAATATACTTTATTTTCTTGGTCGAAACAAGCTGGTTTAAATCCCATTAATGCAGAAAGAGCTGAAGGGTGCTATGTGTATACCCATGAAGGAAAGAAGTATCTCGATTTTTGCTCCCAGCTTTTCAATGTCAATTTAGGGCATAGTCATCCCAAAGTTCTTGCAGCAATGAAGAAACAACTTGAAAAGCTGTGTTATGTCTACCCTGGAATGGCTACCGAACCTAGAGGATTACTAGGGAAAAAACTAGCAGAAATTACCCCTAAAAATCTAACAAAAACATTTTTTACTTTAGGAGGCGCAGAGGCGGTAGAAAACGCCATTAAAGTTGCGCGTATGTATTCGGGACGGCATAAAATAATAACTCGCTATCGTTCATATCATGGGGCAACAATGGGTGCTATTTCAGCGGGAGGTGATCCACGACGACATCCAGTAGATCAAAACGCCATGCCTGGCATTGTTCATGTAGAAGATCCATACTGTTATCGCTGTCCCTGGACCAAAACAATTAGTTCTTGTGATTATGAATGTGTAAAACACATTGAACGAGTAATATTGTTTGAAAATCCAGAGAATATTGCGGCCATTTTAATGGAAGGTGAATCAGGAACGTCAGGATGCATTAAATATCCTCCAGAATATTGGCAAAGGATCAAGAAAATAGCAGAGAAACATCGAATCCTACTTATTTCTGATGAGGTGATGAGTGGATTTGGTCGATGCGGAAATTGGTTTGCAATTCAAAACAGTGGAGTCGAACCGGATATGATTTGCATGGCCAAAGGTATAACTTCTGCATACATTCCTCTGGGTGCGTTAATAGTTAGTAATGAAATTGCAGAATTCTTTAATGAACATACAATGAATATTGGTTTGACCCAGTCTGCATATGCTCTAGGATGTGCTACAGCGTTAGCTTGTTTACAGGTTTACGAAGAAGAAAAATTAATTGAGAATACATGGAATATGGGAAAATATCTTGAGGATCAGATTGAGGTATTGAAGAGACGACACATATGTATTGGAGATTTTAGAAACACTGGATTATTAGGGTGTCTTGAATTGGTCAAAAACCGTGAAACCAAAGAACCTCTTGTACCATGGAACTGTAAGCCTTCAGAAATGGGAGTCATGGCGAAAATAATAAAAAAAATACGTGATCTTGGGATGTACACCTTTGTAAAGTGGAACTGGATTTTCATTGCTCCTCCCTTAAACGTTACAAAAGATGACATTGACAATGGATTGGCAATAATTTCAAAGGCTTTGATTTTGGCAGATGACGTTTGTAAGGGGGAATAATAGTATTGATTCGATTAAATCATCATGTTATCCTCCCCGATTTTTCGTAGGTTGCCTGGCCTGGCTAGATGATGATTGAATTGAGTATTAACACTTGATACTCTTCTTTCGCTTGAAAACTAAGAAAACGATGAAAAGAGATTCCAATACGAAAAAATGAATACGAAAGCAATCTACACTCTCCAGTAGGGCAGAATTACATTCTTTCCATGTACACCACCACTTCACACAACATAAATTACCATAGGAGACAAACCCTTATTCAATTGATCCATATATTAATAGGCATCCAGATAATCAAATAAATACTCTTTCCATTTTTCTACCATCACTCATAGCCTCATACTCATATCACTATTCTGAAATGTGTGAAAACAATGCATAGATTATGTCTGAAACCGAATTCCTTAGACTTTATTTCTGCTTCATTCAAAACAAGACATCACAGCATCCCGAGCAAGCTCTGCGGCAAAATATCCAAAAGTATCTGAAAATAACTGTCTGTTTTCGACCTCACTGGTAGTGACCATTAACAAAACATCACCATCTGTAGTTGTGTGAAAGGGAAATATTACTCTAGCCATGGAAGTGTGTACTTGTTTTGCCACTTGGTTAAACTCCCAAGTTGAA
>CP070760.1:1611184-1613989 GCA_020348965.1 Candidatus Heimdallarchaeota archaeon
ATTTCCAGACAATCCTAATGGGTTGACTCTTTCAAATAGTATAAAATTATATAATATCAAGAGAGCTTTTCTTCAGAAATTATCCAGTCTCGTCTCCGAACGAAAGCTAGAGTATCAAGAGTTTGCAAAACTCATCCTTCTTGCAGATATTATTCCTATTGAAACAGCCAATGAATACTTAGAATTAAAGATTGAACATCTCGAATCTTCTATCTCCAAGAGCTTACCTGACACCCCTCGCCTTCTATTGACTGGTGGGATGTTTGATAGTTATCGTCTATTTGAAGCGGTTCCAGAGTTTAATTATCTAGTAGCCGACGATTTATCTTTCGGGACTAGGAATTTTAATTTCACGGTTCCCCAAAGTAGATTCCTAGAAGGGTATGCAAAGGCGTATTTAGAACGAACACCAGATCCTACTGCTTTCGATATGTCAAAACGCTTGAATGGGATAAAAAGTCAAATTAAACATCATAGAATAGATGGGGTAGTATTATTAGGGGTAAAATGGTGTGATCCTGACACATTTGAGTTTGTTCCCATCCAAAATGCTTTAAAAGATTTGGACATTCCTTATCTTAACATTGAGACAACTCCTGATTTATCAAACCAGCAACAAATTCAAACAAGGCTTACAGCGTTTATTGAGATGATATCATAAAGGTGATAAAAGCGTGACAAAGAATGAGAAGGAACGGGTATATCGGCGTCTGGAAAGCCTCCAGAGTGTAAAAAATCAGATGGCTATGTATTATCTACAAAGCAAAAATCCCTATCTTCATGATGAGGGGAAGAAGATTGCATGGGTAACTTCAGGAGGACCTGTAGAACCCCTCATCGCAATGGATATTATCCCGCTGTATCCTGAGCAGTATGGTGCTATTGCTGGAGCTGCTAAAGATTCAACCCGACTGTGTCAAGAAGCCGAAGCCCATGGTTACAGTGCAGACTTATGTGCTTATGCACGGACTTCCCTCGGTAGCATCTTCTCACCTGAACCACCTACTCCAATGTCTGAAATTGATGGAAAGGGAGGATTAGCTAAACCTGACATGTTGATTTGTGGAAACAATATATGCGGAACTGTTCTTAAGTGGTACGAAGATGTATCACGAATCTTTAACATACCAATGTTTTTATTTGATACTCCCCCGTTAACAGGTGAAAATCCCCCCAATTATTACATAGATTATGTGATCTCTCAATTAGAGGATTTAATCGATTTTCTCGAAAAACAGATGGGCAAAAAAATGAAGGAGGACACACTTCTTGAAACCATGCGAAACTCCATGCAGGCTGTTGATTTATGGACCCAGATCTTAGAACTTGGTAAACACAAACCAAGTCCTCTTAATTGTGCGGATCGATTTTTACTTATGGCTCCAGTCGTGGCACAACGAGGAGCTTTTGAGACTATTACTGTTTATGAAGAGGTTTTGTCTGAAGTCCAACACAGAGTTGATGAAGGCCTTGGCGCTATTACTGTTCCAGAAAAGTATCGAATACTTTTTGACAACATCCCAATTTGGTTTAATCTTTATGAATTCTTTAACTCTCTCTCCTCAAAGGGAGTGGTTTTCCCAGTTGATACATACACACAAGCGTGGTCTCAACGAGCCCAAATAACTGAATCTGGAGACTTGTTACGAGATGCTTCTATTATGTATTCAAATATTTATCTAAACAAGACCCTTCAACACAAAATTGACTTGATTTCTCGATTAAGTGTTGATTACGAATGTGATGGGATTTTGTATCACTCTATGAGAAGTTGTAAACGTTATAGCCTCGGCCAACCAATCACTCGTCGGGAGGTCACCGAGAAGGCTGGAAAACCTGGTGTAATCATAGAAGGGGATATGTGTGATAGTCGAAACTTTTCCGAAGAGCAAGCGTGGACCAGACTGGAAGCTTTTCTTGAATTAATTGCAGAGAGTAAATAAATAGTAGCTTTCATCCCCTACTAATAAGACAATAATAAGTTATTTCGGCTAGATAATTACTTAATTTTTTTGAGGAGGTTTCTCCCCATCTCATGGAACATAACGTCAATATTGATGCCATTTTTTGCTGAAGTCTCCAAATAAATTATGTTTTTATCAATATTTTCAAATTCTATCAATTCTTTCTTAATGTAATTTTCGGCCGTCTTTGCATCAATAGTATTCTCGTCTTGTAAATCGATTTTATTCCCAAGTACAATTACAACAATATCAGAAGTCCCAGAATTCGTACTAAGTTCCTTTATCCATCCTTTCAAATTTTGTAAGGTATCTGGGCGTGTAATATCGAAAATTAGGAAGGCACCAACAGCCTGTCTAAAATATAAAGTTCTGATTTGTTTAAAAGATGGTTGTCCCGCTAAATCCCATATTTGAAATCTTATTTTTCTGGATTTAGAATTTACTTTTATTTTAACTTCCTTTGAAACGAAGTCTGATCCGAGTGTTGCTATATATTCGGTTTTGAATCCCCTACCAAGATATCTATTTCTTAATGAGGTTTTCCCTACCTCCCCATCTCCACATAAACAAATTTTTACAAATACTGGCAAAATACATCGCCATCAAAAAAAAATCTTTTTAAAATTCCCATTTGGAGATATTAATAATTGTTAAGACTTAGCTTTAATATGATAATCTAAAAATTAATTCGATTATTAAAAGTAATTGATAATAAGAAAACAAAGGAAACATAAAAAGATTTCCCAAATTTAAGAAGCGGGTATTATTAATCTTACCTCTGGGAGGCAACCGACCCAAAGAGCCTCATAAACCTGTTCAGGAGGGATTTTGAGAATTTTGG
>CP070760.1:1614089-1615613 GCA_020348965.1 Candidatus Heimdallarchaeota archaeon
GATAACACCTGATATGATTGTGGATGTGGTTTGGATTGACTTCATGCTTGTCAGTTTATTATACACATTTATTGGTTTTCAAGCAATAAGAAAGATTTGGCGATATGATAGCCTTATTCGTAGGTTTGCAATTGACTACATTCAAATCATGTTAATTTCAGCTGAACTACTCTTATTAATAGCGGTTCCGACAGATTGGCAAGTTTTTACGGAAACATTCCCTAATTTCGTTTTGTACTATATTTATTTGTTTCTGGTAATTGTACTAGTAGTTGAAGCTTTTTGGTGGTTTGATCAACTAGTAAATGTTCGAAGAGAAACGTCTGGAAGAAGCTATAGCGCTGAAATTGTTTTAATTCAAGTTATGGGAATGTTTCTGCCACTATTATTACTATTATGTACACTCCCATTTCCCTTATATCTCATTTTCATAAATTTTTTCTCTTTCTTGATTATTATTTTGGTTCTTCTCATTACTACAGTGTTTTCTGTTCTTCTCTACGATTTGTTGGCAATCGTAGGGATTTCTACACGTGTCACCCAAAAAATCAATGAGGGGATGCAACCTTTTCGATTCAAAATTAGTATGGCCATGGCTAGTAGGGGAGCTATTTTCAACTTTCCACCTCCCACTGATATCTTGGGTGCTAATGGGCCATCTGGAGAACCGATCGAACATAGACGAACTAAAGTTAAGTTAAAAATCGCCTGTGGGCAATGTTACCATGTGTTTAATGTTGTAACTACAAAAACAGGCCCAAGAGGAACATTTCCAGTATTTCCATGCCCTCTTTGTGGCTCAGTCGCGACCACTCCTGTATGGGAATAAATAATTTGAATTAAATACTACTTTTAAAAATACAATCTTTTTGTTGCCCTTGGAGACCGTAGAACGTGCCCTACTATACTCGTGATGGTTATCAGTTATACTATTATCATAATGGTCAGGATAAATGGCCTATAATATTTATCCACGGGTATTTAGGGAGCTCGAACAGTCATTGGGGAGATCAACTGAATAATTCCAAGCTTTCATCACACTTTCAAGTGATTGCCCCTGATTTGCGTGGTTATGCGAAATCTAGTGTGGGAAAGAAGGTTGAAAAGCATCAGACCCTTGATCACATTCTTGATCTGCGGTTCTTAGTCACTCACCTTAAACTGCAGAAGAAACCTGTATTTGTGGGGTACAGTATCGGTGGGACACTCGCTTTGATGTATGCAGTCAAATACCCACAAAGTGTTCAAGGTATTTTGTTAGTGAGTCCACGTCCTTTTTTACATAAGGCCACGCGCTCGTGGAACTTTATGGCAAAAGAAAAACGGAGTGGGGAAAGTAAAAGTACTATGATTTCGTTGACATGGACTTTTGTTAAGAGAATTCAAAAACTGATGTCTTTTATTGCAATAAAACGACAAATGAAGCGGTCCCAAGAGTACCTTCAAGAACTTGGACAAATAGATGCACCCATCCTGATGCTTTATGGAACAAAAGATACGGTCAATCCATCTATTGGTTATGAC
>CP070760.1:1615713-1623436 GCA_020348965.1 Candidatus Heimdallarchaeota archaeon
GCTATTTGAGGACATCTGGGCTCTTAGAGGAAATGATCCAATTGCAGGAAGAATCTATGCCATAATCCTCTTATCAACAAAGCCATTCACTCAACGAGAATTAGCCAAAGCATCAGGATATTCTCGTGGTCAAATCTCAAAAACGTTGAAGGATCTAGAAAATGCGCTTTTCGTAACGAGAAGTCGGCAAAGTGGCTCTCGGGAAAAGATCTACCAAGTTGGTTCTGAATCATTTCTGAAAACATTTGCAGACAGGATGAAAATTGCTTCGGAAATACTTCGTCGACAAATGAAACGGTTAGGAGAAAATGAAAAAGCATGGATGGAGTTACCAAAAGAAATTCAAGATTCTGCAGAAGCAAGACGTATTTTGGAGGTTGGAGAAACTTTCTATAATTACTACGATTTCTATCTTAGTTCCATGGATAGTGTGATTGAAAAAATTGAGAATAAAATCAAAGAACTCGATACTGAATTAAAAAAGAGATAAGGACTATTGAATTCATCCTGATTTTTGGTTGATCATTGGTATTATATCAGTTAATTCAATAGACTCATCCGCCTGAGCCTTTAATTCATGAGCTAATATAGGGGGATCAGAGTTTTCAGTACTTACGACATGAACTTTTTTATTCCTTTTTTGGAGTTCAGTAACACATCTGGTAAAGTCACTATCCCCTGAGAACAGAATTGCAATATCATAATGATCTATGTTCAGTAACATATCGACAGTAAGCTCGACATCCATATTCCCCTTTACATATGAATGACTAATTTTCTTTACTTCTTTGGATCTTACTGTGAATCCATTATGCCTCAACCAATCAAGAATCTTCATGATGAATCCTTCAGTTGAATCATAGGCAGAATAATAAAATGCTTTGTAGAGTTTCATTTCATTTGTAAAGTACTCTTTCAAACGTAAATAATCAATCTTAAATCCTAATTTTTTTGCAGCATGATATAAATTCCCTCCATCGATGAATAATGCAACTCGAGAATTTTTTCGCATTACAGGTTTGATTTCTTGATAAGGATGCTCTTTTCCACAATAGGGGCAAATACAATTAGATATCATGAATATCAAAATCATATAGATCCACAGTATTATAAGGCTTATTCAAGCCTATATAGATCTAACATTTTACTAAACAATTTTCAATGATGCAAGATAAGAAATTAAATAAACACGGAATAACTGCATAATAGGTGATTATCATACATATAAGACCATTCGTGGAGAAAATTGATCGTAAAATTATGATTGAATTAATGAACCAAACGATTCAACATTTTAATCCCGAAAATCCCTCTTTTATTAACGAAGAGCAGCTAGATTACGAGTTGACTAATAATGACCTTACTGTTCTATCAAGAGATTTCTTAATTGCAGAGGATAACCAAGGGACGAGAGTAGGTTTTGCAGGACTATTGAAATCCTCTAAGAAAGGCTGGTGGGTGGTTATGCTCTACGTCCTCCCAGCGTTTCTTTCAACACATTTTCCTGGAGAATTGTTTGATGAAATAATTAGTCTAGCCAAGAAGCAATCTGCTCCAGAACTTCGTTTTTACATTCATGCATCATTTGCGGCTATTCATGATAAGTTCCAAGGTCTAAGGATAAAACCAGTTCAGTTCTTTTGGAAATTACGTTTGGATGACTTCAAGAATTATCCTAAATATTCTATACCCTCTGGAATTACCATCAGACCACAGAAGGGGATTGAGGATTATCCTGAGTACATATCAGCATTTAATGAGGCTTTTCGCGAGGATTTTGCTTATAATCCACTTTCAGAAGAACATATCAAACATGTAGATCAATACGTCCGTAAAACAAACCTTCTCTATAATCGTATCTTTGCTTTAGAAGGAAATAAAATTATTGGCATGGTAATTCCTTTTGGTTCAAGCAATCCAGAGCAAAAGCACATTGGAACTATAGGTAGTTTGGGAGTGCGTCCTAGCTATCAGAGACGTGGTATTGGCAGGAGTCTATTAAGTTCAGCAATTCAGTGGTTACGTAAACAAGATTGTACAATAATAGAGTTGGGAGTAAGCGCTGATAACGAAGATGCCCTAGGATTGTATAAGAAATTTGGTTTTTATGAACTCAAATCACAGAAATTTGTAACTTATTCGATCAAACAGAATGAATAGAAGCACTTAGAAAAAAAGATCCAACAACCTAAAATATCCAATTTTTATCTTATTCAGAAATGGTTTTGTTCTCTAGAAGAATCTTTTTTCAAATCATTTCTCAAAGGTGAAAATTATGGCAGAAGAAATTTTACCCATGGCTTTTTCTGCGGTTCCTGGTATCGGAGCTGCAATCTTAAGTATCTATAATTATCTACAAGCACGAAAAGGTCCAGATATTAAGATATCCCAGATTTTCCAGTATGGAATCATTAATCTGTTGGATGAAGATTGTAAACTGTTTTATCTAGCTATCCCGTTCGAAAATCATGGAACAGCAGTTGGATCTATCAATTCAGTTAAATTAGAGCTCACTTGGGATGGTAACAAAAACCATCTCTACCCTGTTCGAAGAGTGGAGCTAACTGGTTCTGGTGAAGATGCCATTTTACATCAAGAAGACTTCTCTGAACAACAACCATTGTTTCCTGTTTATGTGCCTGCTTATGGTGGTGATACCTTTTTCTTCGAATTTCATGACCTCGAAAATCCTTTCCCGATAGAAGTAGATATTAAAGCCAGATTAATTGCATCTTATAAAGATGGCAAAAAGAAAACTGACAAAGAATTCATTGTTAATGTGACAAGCTGGGCTTGGAATAGATCTGAAACGTATAATAATGCAGTGTGTTTTGATTACATAGCACCTGCAGATGATCCCGATTTTAAAGTTGAAAGGTTATTTTCAAGAGTGCGAGATTAATCTAACCCTTCTCTTTCTTATTCATTTTTTCCTTACGAAGCTTCGGAGAAAATGAGTTATTTTCTAAGAAAACCCACGGAATCCACATAATTGTTAGCTGATAAGAGGAGTTGCCTCAATATTTCAAGTGTTGGAGAAAGTACTCTTCGAAGATCCAAGGAAGATGGTGATCCAAGAGGATTTTGGTACTTAGTGGTGGAAATTCCCTTTAAAATCCTCTCTTAAGGCTCCTTCTTCTCAAGATGATGGTGATTATAGATAACAGGAGAATTAAGGACATCCAACTTGGAAAAGAAGTAACACTTGGAGGTTCTTCAGTAGCTGTAGATGTTGTTGCTGTGGGTTTAGAGGTTGTAGTTGTAAGTGTTGTGGGTTTAGTGGTTGTGAGGGTTGTTGTTATGGGTTCCGTAGTTGTGAGGGGAGTAGTCGTAATAGGGGTAGTTGTGACAGGAGGAGTTGTCGTGGGAGGAATTTCAACTATAAATGTGACGCTGATGTAGACTTCATTCCCCACCGAATCATTCCCAAATGCATGGAGTGTATATAACCCATCAGGTAAACTCCGTGTTATTGCAGCGTCCCATGTCTGATTCATGATATCGATACCTTCAATTGTGTACCAATAATGGGCAGCATCCCCCGAGAGGAGAACCATGATACTCCCAGTTGTATAGGTTGTGGAGGTCGGAGAATCAATACTAACGATGGGAGGGGTGGTGTCAACATCGAAAATGACTGTGGCAGTTGCAAAATTCCCCATGTGATCCTCTACCATGATTGTGATATTATAATTCCCATCTGGGAAGGGGGAAGAAGCCCCACTGGGGATAGCCGATATATTAGCTACATTATTAATGAAGATAGTAACTGTACCCTTGGACACTGTATAGTTTAGAGTAATACTCATTTGTGAGTAGGTTGTGCTGGTTGGACTAATAATGTCGACTGACAGTTTTTGAATAGTAAAAGTTGTGTCTGAGATATCATACGCTGTCAGGTTCTCTGAACAGGTAGCAACTACTTTGGCCATGTAATTGGAATGATCAGGTAGTACAGTAGTGTTCCAAGTATAACTGGTTGAGCTATATCCTGAAACTAGCTGCACCCAGGTATTTCCAGCATCAGTGGAATAATACACTGAGTAAGTTACAGCGTGACCCCAAGAATCGGTTGCAGCCTCCCACTGAATCGTGACCACTCCACTGAGTGTTTCACCTCCATTTGGGTAAACTACAGTTGGGTTCAAGATATTATGGATGGTGTACCATTCTGCAGGATACATCAATGGGAAGGGATCTTGATTACCTGTAAACGTGTGTGGAGTGTCACCTATACCATCAGTATCGGTGTCTGAACCTGTGTATGCACTTCCCCAATAGTTACCTAAGCCTTCAGAATGGAAGAGGTTTGTACCGTTGTTATCTATGACAGTAGATAACAAATTGTTACGATAGATAAGGTTGAATCCCGCAGAGGATCGTAGATACAAACTATAGCCATTATCAAGGTTATTATCAAAGATAGTGTTAGCATAAGCAGTATTCTCTAGGTAGATACCATACCAATTATCGTACAAGCTATTGTTTGAGACTTTATTATTTGTGCAACTAGGGCCTAAGTAGATTCCAAAATCACCCCCTCCAGAGTGGTTAGTAATCTCATTCCCAGAAATTGTATTTCCAGAATCAGAGCTAAAGATACCAGCAAATCCGTTACCATAAATGGAATTATTGAAAATCATACTGTTGAAGCTAATCCTAAGATATATGCCACTGTTGCTGTTATCATGGATAGTATTGTTGAAAAGAGTATTATTGTCGGAATTATATATATAAATACCATAATACCCATTGTGAGCCACTATATTCTCCGCAAGATAATTACTATCACAGAGATTACTTAATGCTATTCCATATCGAGTATATGAGATGTAATTACCGATAAGAGTATTTTCATGAGCGTCGCCTAAAACAATGCCATCATTGGTTTGATTGAAAATTATATTACCTTCAATAATGGTTTTGTTGGAGTAATTATCAACATAAATCGCATAATGAGAGTTATTATAGAGTGTATTACCGACCAGTGAATTATTTTCACAGGAAGAATCTAACTTGATACCATCTGAGCAATGATGAATGGTATTATATGCAATCGTCCCGTGTGAAACATTCCAAAGGTAAATCCCAGGTCTGCTTCCATTCACAGCACTTAAATGACATTCTTTGATCTCAAAGTACGCTGTTGTATCTTGAATGTGGATTAAAGTTTTTGTTGAATCTATAAAATGATAGCCCTCAAGGTAATACGGCTCATCTTGGGTTCCTTTACCAGAGAAGCCTTCTGATACGAAGTCTGCATTATTTCTTACGTAAATAGGCTCATCTGATGTTCTTAAATTTATAAAATAATAATCATCATCATTCATGAAATCTTGGATGGGTTGCTGGGTTTCTAAATCACTTGAGCTTACAGTAGAAAGCATAAACAAATCCAATTTTCCTTGGGTGAATGAACCATTAACGTATAGACCCGCACCACTGTCTCTTCCGTTAGAACCGATAAAGGTACTATAAAGTAATTTTGATCCATTTGCACTTAATATAGATAAGATCCCATCTTGGTCTTCATTTGTTGTATCCAAGGCATCGGTTGTAGTAGGATAATCCCCAGAATACGAGCCTGAAGTCAAATAAATATTATTTGAATCATCTAGGGCGATGTCTGAGATTGGATATCCTCCAGTAATATAGAAACTTTCAGTATCATTCCCACCTAAATAGGTTGAGAATACTAAATCATGGGTTGTTCCGTTTATTTTAGCTACAAAGAAGTCCGAATCGCCAGCGAGAGATTGTTGATAGGCGTTTGAAGTAGTATAAAGGTCGGTTGAACTTGTCGTCCCCCCAAAAATTATATTCTCCTCTGAATCAAAATCGAGGAAATATCCATTTTCTGTTCCAGTACCTCCAAAATAAGTGCTAAATAATATATCTGAGGCGCCAGAGTTGAATTTTACCACAAATGTATCACGGTCGCCAGCTACTACTGATTGAATTGCATCAACTAAGGGAAGAGAGGTTCCCAAAGATCTTCCAATGATTATTGGGTTAAAATTAGAATCCACGATAACGTTTAGACCCTCTGACATTCCTACAGAAGTACTATAGATCCAATCTCCGTTTGATGAATTTATTTTGACTAGGATACCATGATCGCTGGTAGAATAGGGGTTAACAAAAGTAAAATCATATGTGGAAGGGCTGTAGCAAATTCCTGAAACATAGGCATCACCTCGGCCATCAAATGTTATGTCATATGCCAGATCATTTACATCAGCGTTACCTCCAATATAAGTTGTCCATTTAAATCCATTTCCAGTTGTATTCAATAATCCAGCCCAGCCATCTTGCGTCCCTTTAATGTTTGGCTCTGCTGCATTAATCATCGGAAAATCAGTGGAACGGGTAACACCAGACATATAAACATGACCGTCTTGATCCACAGCCATCCCCAAAAGCATATCTAAACCATTACCATCAATAATAGATAAATATTCTATGTTACTTCCTGAAGGATCCAATTTTAGAATTCTAACGCCGCCATCCGATCCACCAAGGTATATATTTCCCGAAGCATCCTTCGCTATATCAACAGCTACATCGTAAGCTGAAGATGTTCCATAATAGGAAGCTTGCTTGATGATAAGTGGATCAATAACTAAATCAAGAGAGTTATCAAACTCTGGGATATGAAATCCATAGGTGTTAATCTCCATTTTTGGCACAAATTTTGCCCTTACTTCACCATTTTCCTGGTACACTCTGAGTGATGTGTCAGTAAATACTGTTTCAGAACTAGATTTTTTCCTATAAATTACAGAATTACGTTCAATCTCAATCTCAAGATTATTACTTACTTGAAGAGTGATTTCATCTGGGGTTCCTTTCGGACGAACGATGAATTCATATTTTAAACCTTCTTTGGTCATAAAATATCGTAAATCAATGTTATTATAGATTTCATAATACCATATTTCTTCAAAAGAGCTTATTCCTGTAAATGTACTTTGTCCTTTGAAATAATTCACTTCATGACTCATTCTGAATTTCCCTTTAGGTGTAACTTCATTTGCATTGGGAAAAGTAATATCGAATGAGAAAAGATTGATAATCTCTCCCTCCTCATCGATTTCATTGTGATTTACAAGGATTCTAGATTTCTCAAAACCAATATGTGACTGCGAGATAGAATAGTAGAAGTAGGTATCTGAATTCTCCTCTTGTCCCATATTTTGAATGAATCCTGTGAAAGGGATTTCCCAACCGTTTACTATCTCATTTGACTTCTTATCACTATATACATCATTGTGCTGAGTGCTGGTCTTGACTGGAGCCACTGTCGGAATTTTTAGATCACTTTGTTGTTGGCCGACGCTAGGAGCGAATTTAATAAGCATTAACAATAATAATATAAGTATAAATACCATTTTTTCTTTTTTCAACTTCTTATTTCACCAATGTATCAATTCGAATAATGTGAGTTAATTAGTCAGTATTCATAAGCTTTTCTAAAATACTCCCATTTTTTATTATATAACTGATATATGAAACAAAAATGCGGCTACATCAGGTACAAAGCCCACCTCTCACCTCTACCAATGTGATAGGACTAAAACATCAATTTAAGTATAATAGTGATAAAAAGATTCACTAATTATACCTTAAATTATCGCCATCGTTTTAGAGTGGGCATGAGGGATTCCAAATAGTGTCGTGCTTCATCTAGAGTAATATTCAGATCTTCTGCTGTGTACTTAAG
>CP070760.1:1623536-1628635 GCA_020348965.1 Candidatus Heimdallarchaeota archaeon
CAACGAACATTCAAACGTTTCCGTGACATTCCTAAGCCAGTCATTGCAGCAATTGAACGATATGCTTTTGGTGGGGGATTAGAACTGGCGATGAGTTGTGACCTGCGTTTTGCTAAAAAGAGTGCCAAAATGGGACTGACTGAAGTGACTCTAGGATTAATTCCAGGTTGGGGTGGTACACAACTAATGGTTCGACATCTAGGTATTGGCAAAACTATGGAACTAATTCTTACTGGTGAACGTATTGAAGCCAAACGAGCTTTCAAAATGGGATTGATCAATCGTGCTATTGATGATGAAGATTTTGAAGAAGAAGTCTATGAAGTTGCCAAAAAGATCGCACTTAGAAGTGCTCCCATCTCTGTAGGTATTGTTAAACAATTGGTTAACTTTGGTAGTCAAATTCCCCTCGATGTCGGCCTTGAATGGGAAAGCTATGGTTCAGCTCTTAATTTCACTACAGAAGACCTTCAAGAAGGCGTTATGTCTTTTATGCAGAAAAAGAAACCAGATTTCAAAAATAGATAAAGCCTTCTCCTTCCTCTTTTTTTACTCTTGCTTTTTTGTATGAGGTATTCAAGGATTATATTCAAACTTCTTTAACTAACCAATTTTTCTTATTTCATGATGATAATGTCGTGACTTGTTGGAATTTATCTTAAATTAGTTTACTTCAACCTAAGGGGCTAAATCTTGCAGTAAAATGTCGAAGAACACCCGGATCATATACAATTTTCATTCCTGTTATATCAGCTCTATGTTTGTAGAGATCTAAGACCGAATCGATGACATAGTTGAGATGTTCCTGTGAATACACTCGACGAGGGATTGCTAACCTAACCTGTTCCAACTCTGGGAAAATCCATTTTCCATCGTCCTGTTTACGAGCGAACGCTACAGAACCTAATTCTGCGGCTCGAATACCATAATATTCATATAAAGCAATCGTAAGAGCCCAAGCTGGGAATTCTGACTGTGGGATATTTGGGAGAAAACTTTTCACATCTAAATTTATGGAATGCCCTCCAACTGGTTTTATGAATGGAACTCCACCTTTTTCCAATCCTTTTCCTAAATATTCAAGTTGTTGATGCCTATATTCGAGATAATCTTCTCTTATTACTTCGGTAAGGCCCCTAGCAATTGCTTCTAAATCACGTCCAGCGAGTCCACCGTAAGTAGGAAATCCTTCTATGACTGTCATACGTTCTTTGATCCGACGATAAATTTGTTCGTCATTGAGGGCGATGAATCCACCTATGTTTACAAGACCATCTTTTTTTGCACTAACCATACAACCATCAGAATTAGAAAACATCATAGAGGCAATTTCTTTTGGAGAATTGTTTTGATACTCTTTCTCTCGAAGCTTGATGAAATATGCATTCTCAGCAAATCGGGCTGCATCCAGAAAGAAAGGAATTTTATTCATTTTAGCAATTCTTGAAACTTCTATAATATTTGCAAGCGATACAGGCTGTCCTCCACCAGCATTATTTGTCACGGTGACAACTATTAGTGACACATCACCTTCATTTTGAATGTAGTCTTCTAAAGCACCTGTATTAAGATTTCCCTTGAAATTATGGATTAATGATGGTTGAAAGGCTTCTGGTATAACAAAATCGTAAGCTTTTGCTCCTGATATTTCAATATTTGCACGTGTTGTGTCAAAGAACTGATTAGAGACAGTAACTTTCGTATCATCAAGATTAAGAGCATAACAAATCAAATTTTCAGCGCTGCGTCCTTGATGTGTAGGGATAACGAATTTATAACCAGTTATATCCTGAACAACGCTCTGAAGATTGAAGAAATTCTTGCATTGTGCGTAAGACTCATCTCCTAACATTAATCCAGCCCATTGGTAATCAGACATTGCTGAAGTTCCTGAATCAGTCAATAAATCTATATAGATATTCTCGGCTGCTATATTGAAAAAATTATACCCTGCTTCTTCTAAGAGTCTTTTACGTTCCTTGCGCGTTGTCTTTTTGATTGGTTCAACTACTTTAATCTTGTATGGTGGAGGATCTAATTTCTGATTAATATCTGTCATTTCCATCTTCTCTAATGAATAAATCGATTTTTTATTTATTAATTTAATTAAAGACCGAATAATTAGCTTTTTGATTATTTGATGGTACGAACTTCCTTCATCTAATTTTTAAACTGAGCCTACCAAGGTGGATAGTTTTCTGGATTGTCAGGATATTCAGAAAAGAATTTCTCATGATATTGAACCCCCCTAACAATTTTAGAAAGCGATAAGAAATTTAGTCATACTTCTTTGCTAAGATGAGTTCCCGCACTTCAGGAGCATCTGGCCACATTCCATATCCGCTCGGTCCTTCATAAATCACTGAATAACCTAACTTCTTATAGAAAGGAATTGCTTTTTCATTTTTTTCACTTGTTCCCAAGTGAGCTCCCTTCACATTATGAGTTCTGAAGTGCGACTCCAAACACCTCATTAATTTTGTACCAACACCCTGTCTATGATATTGAGGAAGGATATCAATGTGAAGATGAGCTGGGTATGGCGCTAGAAGAGATTCATTGTGAGAAGGTTCTCGCGCTTCTTGGAAAGTTTTCTTGAAATGCCAGAAAACACGAAAAGTTCGATGATAACGCCAGATCGTATATAAAAATGCTCTTCTGATTATTTTAGGAATAATTTTTTTACGGAACTGCTTTTCTTGCTTTTCGGAATTTAAACTACTTAGTACATATCCAATTGCTTTATCACGATCTTCATCAACAGCGACAAAACAGTTTTCAGGTTCATAATCCACATAGTAAAGACAGAATAATAGTCCAAAGAGGTAACGGTCATCAAAATGACCAGCGGAATCATCTCCCATGTATCCTGTTTTCCAACAAATATTAATGACGTCATCTCGATCTTTTGGTTGATATTTTCGAATCTGAACCATATTTGGTCCACCACTGAACGGTACATGTTTCAATGAAGGAGTCTGGAAATTCAAGTGGATTGGAAATTAAGGTTTTCAAAAATCAGCTCGGCTATTTGTCTAAGATATTTTCTATCAATTTCATCAAATGCGGCAATGGTGTCCGAGTCAACATCGATCTGACCGATAATCTGAGCTCCATCCTCTATTAACACCACAATCTCAGAACGGGTCTCTAATGAGCATGCTAAATAGTTATCTTCCAAGGTGACATCTTCAACAATCTTATCGGTCTTATCAGCTACTGCAGACCCACAGACACCACGACCAATTGGAATATGAGTATGCTCTGTTGTTTTACCAACATAGTAATCTAACTCAAGCTCATTTTTCTCTTTGTTAACTAGATAAATACCTGTCCAGTTAAAATACGGGATAGAGGAGAGCTGATTAACAATAACCATGTATAGTTTTTGCGCTGTTATGTCTCCAATTTGATGGAGTTTCTGTTCTATAGATTGAAGAATTGAGCTATATAGTCTCTCCTTCTCAACTGTTTCCATGCTATCACCATCAAAAACCAATGAATCCTGAAAGATATGTCTTTTTTGTCAAATCTGATCTAATCTTGATAATACTGCTGTTACAACTCGCCAAATTAAACCTACTGATTCAATATAGACCCTTTCTTGAGGTGAATGAACATCTTTGATGTCAGGTCCAATACTTACAAGCTGTAATACAGGATTTATTCCTTTGAATACACCAGTTTCTAGTCCTGCATGGATGGCTTTCAGTTTCACCTCCCGACCATACTCACGCTCGTATTCTTGCTTAACTAATTTCAGAAACGGGGAATTTAATGCAGGTTTCCATCCAGGATAGGTTGACCCCTGTATAACTTCCGCATTTACTCTTTCAGCTAATTCCCTCAATTCGTCTCTTACGCGATTCAACTCCCCGTCAATAGAACTCCGGGTACTTGCTACTATTTCGATTGTGTTGGATGATGTTTTAATTAGCGCTAAATTATTGGATGTTTCAACGAGATCGGGGATTTCCTGCGAAAATGAAAGGGGCCCATGAGGAATTTCATATAATAGAGTGATGATCGCATTCGTCGAAGTTACATAGGAAGAGAGTTTTTCTTCATGCAAGTTCACTCTGAGATTAGGTTCATCTTTTCGATATGTCTCAAATTGCTTATCCCATTCGCGAAAGATTTGTCGGACACTCTCTGCATTGTCGACAAGAAACTCACACCAGGCATCCCGTGGAATCGCGTTGTGGGCACTTCCTCCAACAATGGAACATATATGGAAAGAATTTACTTTTTGACGAATATTGATTAGTACTTCTGTTAATAGTTTAAGAGCATTAAGACGTGGTTTATGAATATCAATACCTGAATGTCCCCCTGTCAACCCTCTCACTTCAAGCCTGAATCCGACCAGAGATGAGTTCTCTTTCCATGTAACAGGTACAACGAATCTCGTATCACCTCCTCCCGCACTAGAGACAGTGATGGTTCCCACATCTTCTGAATCAAGGTTAAGTAGTAGATTATGATTAAAGAAGTTTGGTTGGAGTGCAAAAGCTCCTGTAAACCCTGTCTCCTCGTCCACTGTCAATAACACGTCTAGAGGACCATGTCGGAAGTCAGGATCTACTAGCACGGCGAGACACATTGCTAGTCCAATACCATTATCAGCTCCTAAAGTAGTCCCGTCTGCCGTAACATAATTTTCAACAACTTTCAGAGTAATGGGATCATGATCAAAATCATGTGAACTTTCGGGAAGTTTCTGTCCAACCATGTCCATATGTGCTTGGAGAATAACCCCTGGGAAGTGATCACACCCTTTTAAAGTGGATCGAGAAAGTAACAAATTTCCCACATTATCTTCATTGTAGGCGATTTTGTGTTTTTCAGCCCAAGTCTTGATCCAAGCTCTAATTTTCTCTTCTTTTTTGGATTCTCGGGGAATTTGAGAGATTTTTTCGAACAAATCCCAGACAATCTGGGGCTCTAAACCTTCAAGCACTGTTACTCACCTGATTCTTCCCATTCAGCAATCAGTTCTTTTGCTCTCTCTGCATACTCAGAAATCTTTTCATCCTCCCCATGGAGTTTCTTGAACAACATTCTATTGATAAGGCCCTCTAATTGAGTTAATTTTATCC
>CP070760.1:1628735-1636654 GCA_020348965.1 Candidatus Heimdallarchaeota archaeon
TCTTGCTGAGGTTTATTGGGATCTAGGTTTCCGGTTACAACAATTAGGTTTTGATTATACCTATGATAAGCGGTTATACGACCGTCTATATTCTAATTCTCCTCAATCAGTTCAGGGTCATCTCGGTGCTGATCTTGACTATCAGAAACGTAGTTTAAGATTCATTGAGAACCATGATGAGAAAAGAGCACTATCTTTAGGGAAAGAGAAGTCCAAGGTAGCAGCAGTTATATGTGGAAGCATTCCAGGATTAACGCTCTACCATCAAGGGCAACTAGAAGGATATCAAATCAAAATTCCAGTTCAATTAAAACGGAAAAAGAATGAATCCATAGATAATGAATTGGAATCATTCTATAACAAGCTACTCAGTTTCACCAACCAACAGGTTTTCCGACACGGTCAATGGTATATGCTAAACATTTCAGAAGCTTGGAACGGCAACAATTCGTGTGAGAATCTCCTTGCTTGGCAATGGAACATACTGGAGCGAAAACAATCAAGCCTTATCGTTGTGAACTATTCTTCAGTTCAATCTCAAGGTAGAATTTTTCTTGTATTGGACAAGAAATGGGATAATGTAAAGACTCTCGAATTTGAGGACGTAATCGATGGAAAGAACTATAAGCGTGATAGGATTGAAACCAGTCAGAATGGATTATTTGTAGACCTTGAACCCTATCAGTGCCATTTATTCAATCTGAAGAATTAGAAAAATTCCGTCTATTCCGTTTCGTAAATGAATGGGGGTTTAATCCCCAACATCCTTAGATACACACATAACTGACCACGATGGTGAATTGTCTCCTCGGGAATGGTTGCCAAGGATGCTAATTCCCCTAATTTGAAGCCTCCCCAGCAGGAATAGGTTACCTTCTTATCTAAATCCGCTTCGGTTAATTTTGATAAATTCTCTCGGATGTAGGATTTGACTTTCTCACCATATTCAGTAATTTCTGAGGGCGATTTCACTACTTTAGAATCAAAAGGGATAATGGAATAATCTGCATCTGTGAACTCTCCTTTCAATGTACCAGCCATATAGACTAACGAACTACGATAGACATGTATCCCTAAATCCGCTGCCTTCATGGTATCATCACACGGCTTCCAATCGAGTTTATTGCTAGGGATAAGTAATATTGCCTTATCTAGAGTCTTCATTGGATGGTCCAGCGTATACTCCAACAGCTGTTTAATTAATTCTAATTTCGACATGTCTTCACATCTTCTATTCCTATCAATCACTCCGCAATCAATAAAAAGCAGATCTTACCTGAGAAACGATAAAATCGTATTATTAACCAACTCAGAAGCTTCAATATGAACCCAGTGCCCATATTCGGGGTGATAAACTATTTTATATGACCCTTCTATATGCTCTTCCAATCCATATGTTAATGATCGATCTAACGCGATATCTTGTTCACCCCAAATGACCAGTGTTGGACACTTAATTTTGGGAAACCGTTGAATAAATCCTTCTTGATGTTCTTTCTTCACTGAAAGTATCTGTTTAATGTTCCAGTTTGCTCGATAATAGTTGATACTAGCTGCTAATGCTCCTGGTTGGGACCAAGCCTCAATATACTTTGCCATATCTCCTTCGTCAAATGCTTGTTTAGAAACAGAACTGAGTACCATCCTTTGAAGAACTTCGTAATTATTTCTGCTCAATATCTCTTCAGGAATTGTAGGGATTTGGAAAAAAAAGACATACCAGCTCTTTTGGAGTTGTTGAAATCTCATTGACCAGAATGCTTCTAAAAGAGGCACTTGATGAGGACAATTTACAATAACTAGGTTAGACACCTTCTCAGGAGCCATCATTGCAAGATTCCATGCTACATGACCTCCCCAGTCATGTCCTATAATCGCCGCTTTTGTTTCTCCTAAAGCTTCTATAAGACCAAGGATATCCTCAACTAGAAGAGAAGTTGAATAACTATCCACACCCTCTGGTTTACTACTTTTATTATATCCTCGTAGGTCTGGGGCCACAACTCGAAAATCTTTTGATAGTACTGGAATCTGTTTTCTCCACGAATACCAAAAATCAGGAAATCCATGTAGTAATATCAATGGTTCTCCTGAACCAACAATCTTTGTATGAAGTTTAATTCCATTAGTTTCTATAAATCGTTCTTCAATCTCATTAAACAAGTTTGTCATTTAAATGGCCAGCCTTTTTCACCTTATTAGAAATGCTTCCTATTCTAATAACAGAACTATCATCTCACCATAAAGATTTTTCTTGAAGCAATCCTCAAACCATAGATTTTTATGAATTCTCCATTTCCGGCCAAACCATCCAATGAGGTGTTTATTATGGTTGAAATCGATCATGGATTTACCACGGATATGAAATATGCAGTTGCGGGAACATTTACTGGAGGTCTGTCAAGTAAGATTTACCCCCTCCTTAAAAGTGAATGGTACAATGTCAACAAGGTTTACCCTGTGTGCTCTGGCAAGAAGGAGATTGATGGGGATCCTGCTTATGCATCGCTCAAAGATCTTCCTGAGCCTGTTGATGTAGTAGTAGTTGTACATAAAAAAGAGTTATCCACAGAAATTGTACGAGAGGCAGCAACTCTAGATCCAAAACCAGCTATCTGGTTCATGCCTCGCACAGATTCCAAAGAATCAATTGCAATTTGTGAGGATAATAACATGAAATACGGAATGTCCTGTTTAATGGGACATAGAGACATCCCTGGCTTAAAACGCTTTGTCAATGGGCACTGGTGGCATTCCAAAGTGGGTGGAATGAACAGGATCCCAAAACAATAGAAAAGACCTTCCCCAAGAGGTTCAGTCCCTGAAGATCCTAATCGTCTATTATTCGCAGTCAGGAAACACAAAGAAGGTCGTAGAATTAGTAGAGGAACAATTGAAATCTCTGAACCATGATGTAATAGTGAAAAATGCCCTGACTGCGAAAGCCGAACAAGTTTCAGACTGCGACTTGCTGCTTGTCGGAACCCCAGTTCACGGTTACATACTCTTCGGGCAAAGACCCACAAAGGAGGTCAGGGAATTCCTCGAACAGCAACTACCTCAGGATCTTGGAGAAAAACCAGTGATTGGATTTGCTACTTATCTATTTTTTCCAGCAGGAGCACTAAATCCTGTGAAGAAAGCAGTTGAAGCACGAAATGGAAAATTATTGGATTTGATCGCCGAGAGACGAACTAAGAAAAAAGCTTTAATGGATAAAATTATTGCCTGTGTAGATCAAATTTGAGATCTTCAAACTACATTGAGTCTGGAATTGACAAAGAATCTGATCTTTGTTTAGTCACAGGCGCCTGTGGTTTTGTTGGATCTCATTTAGTCGACATTCTTCTATCTCAAGATGTCCCTGTCCGTGCTACGGATTTATCAACTGCAAACCCGAAATATTTGCCTTCTAAGGGAATTGAATTTGTCACTGCGGATCTCACCAAACCCCGAGAAATTAAGGCAGTCGTAGCGGATGTTACAAGGATATTTCACCCTGCAGGCATCTTTAATTTCAGTACAGCCCCAAAATTGTTATATAAAGTCAATGTTGAAGGAACAACAAATCTCTTATCTGCAGCTCTTTCTGAAAACATTTCTCATGTTGTGAATTGGAGTTCTGCGATGGTTTACGGGACGTTACAATATACTCCTGCTGATGAGAAGCATCCGATTCATCCAGAAGACCCCTACTCCGAATCCAAATGGGTTCAGGAGCAAATAGCTCTTTCTTTTTTTGAAGAAAATAGGTTACCTGTGAGTGTCATTCGACCAACAGCAATTTATGGCCCAAGATCGTTTTATGGTAGTTCCAATGCCTTTTTGGCTTTTGTCAATGGGAAGATTTTTGGGATTCCAGGATCAGGAAAAATTGTACAACATCACGTTCACGTTGAAGATGTTGCTAGAGCAGCCATATTCATATCAGGCGCGAAAAAAACTGTTGGGGAAGTATATAATATTGCAGATGAGGTTCCTATATCAATTGAGGAGTCATTTCGTATACTCTCAGAATTAATCAATAAAACCCCGCCAAAATTACACATACCCAAATTGCTAGTCTACTTTTATGGCTTTTTAGATCGATTATGGAATAAATTGTTGAGAAAAACTAGCTTATTTGAGAAAACATCCTTAAAGTTGATTTTTTCTGATCACATCTTTGATAATTCTAAATTAAAGAAGCTTGGATTCCAATATGCAATACCGAGTTTCGAGAAGGAAATTGAATCCACTTTATATTGGTACAAACAACAGGGATATGTAGATTTCTAATTTTTACCTGCTGCTGCTTGTCTCAACCCCAAAAATTCTCCAATTAGCAGTAATGGTGCCTCGAGTCCAAAAAGAAGTGCAGTCAAAATCGGCTCAAAATCATTTACAGTCAAACCAAGTAAGTTGAAAGGAATTATCATGAATTCTTTACTTCCAGGAAAGCCGTCAAACCACAGAAACATTCCACCAACTTGAAATATAAAGAGAAAGCTAAGTCCAAGAAACCAATTAGTCTTACGAGTGATGTATCTGGTTTCCATTAAATACCCTAGGATTACTCCACAAAAGAAAAGAAAAGGAAGATCAAATGCGAACATATCAATAAACTCTGACAAAGATATAATAAAATTAATGGATATAAAATCTTGCTGAAATCTGTTACAGTCTTATTTTTAAGAGAATATATTCATATTTTCATCAAAAGATAGAGTAATTAGAATCTTAAACAATGAGACGATCAAAGAAAATAGTCTTTCTCCAAAGTTATCTACTAGGTTTTCGAGGGATTCCTAGTGGATTCAAGATTGTAAGAGTAGAAATTAAATGATTAAGAGTAAAGAACTAAAAAAGATAGATAAAGAAATTAGTATTGATACATCAGATACTTCAAAGGAGATAATACCCAGAATAATTGGAGAATTGGTGGATTTAGTAGGGAAATACAAAGAAAAACGTAATCTCTGGGAAGCAAAACTTAAAACTCGTGATGATCCTCGGAAGCCTGATCTTTATGCTATTATCGCCAGATTAGCTATGTTAGACATAATAATTTCTGATTTAGAGAGCCTTTTAATCGAAATAATGAAATAAAATTAAAAAAAAGACTAGAATATTTCCCTTTGTCATTTTTACTATCTGGGGTTGAACCACACTTAATGCCAATGTAAAAACAAAAATAAATAATTGGCATAAAATACTCATTAGGGATTGTAATGTTTACAGGTGTTCATTTTCTTTTAACCATGAGCTGCAATTTCGAATGTGATCATTGCTTCTTATTTTGTAGTCCGCATTTTGAGGGCACTTTCACTGTGAATCAGCTCAGAGCCGTCCACGATGAAATGAGTAAGATTGATACAATTGAAATGGTTTATTATGAAGGGGGCGAACCATTTCTTTACTATCCTCTGCTGCTTGAAGGCATCAAAATGTCTCATGAGAGAGGATTCAAGACGGGAGTCGTCACCAATTCTTATTGGGCATTATCCGTTGAAGACGCGAAATTATGGCTGAAACCCCTTCTTGAGCTGGGAATTTCTGACGTAAGCGTTAGTAACGATGTCTTTCACCATGGAGAGGAAAAAGAAAATCCAGCAACAAAAGCATTGGTAGCATTAAAAGGATTGGGGATATCGGGAGGCGACATTTGCATTGAAGCGCCTTCAATCGATATAGAAAAAACTCAAGAAAGAGGGGAGCCAGTAATTGGAGGAGGTGCGATGTTTAGAGGCCGAGCCGTTGAAAAACTAATTACTGATGACTTACCGAGAAAGCATTGGGAAGAATTTACAGAATGTCCTCATGAAGAATTAGAAAAGCCAGGACGAGTTCATGCAGATCCCTTTGGTAACATTCACCTCTGTCAAGGATTGAGTATGGGCAATATGTGGAAGACTCCCCTCTCAGAACTAGTTAAGAACTACAAAGCGGATTCACATCCAATATGTGGGCCAATAGTCAAAGGGGGACCAGCCCTATTAGCAAAACAATACCAAGTAGATCATGAAGATTATTTTGTCGATGAATGCCACTTTTGTTATACGGTTCGAAAGGCTCTAGTGGATAAATTCCCCGAATATCTAGCACCTAAACAGGTTTATGGTCTCAATCAGTGATAGATGGTTGAGGGAAAGTAGTGCTTAGAGACTTTGAGGGATATTTTTTAAACGAGGAAATGAAAACTTATTTTGAGGCCTTTAAGCTATATACCTTACAGCTTGAAATAAATCAGATTTGTCAACAAAACTGCACTTACTGCTATGCTCGTGAATCTCGTGGGGAAGAAATGGATCCTGTCTTTGTCAGAAGTATACTTGATGATGCCGCTAAAATGGAAGTACGAAAAATTGAGTGGCTGGGAGGTGATTGCCTCCTCCATTCTTCTTGGGAGGAATTAATGGCATACGCAAGATATGAATACGGGCTTATTAATAACATCTGGACTAGTGGAAATCAACTCAAAAAGAGGTCAGTGGCAAAAAAAGCAATCGAATTGACAGCTGATGGAGGCTTCATTTCCGTTCATTTAGACTCAGTTAACCCAGAGGTCTATCGGAAGCTCAATCACGGGAACATTCGATTTCTTGAAGATTCATTAGAAGGATTACAGAACTTAATCAATTTAGGAAAACCGCCCTCAGAAATCATAAATTGCATGGCATTAACAGGCCTTCAGGCAGGGGAAGATTTTAAAAATACTGTTGAGTATTTTCATGAAAAATTTAGAATCCCCGTCACCTTTGTCAGCTACAAACCCACTAGCAAGGATCCACGCTTGGAAATCAGCCCTCAGCAGATAAAAGAAGCAGAGAGAATCAAAACAAATATCTGCTTAGGACCTAACGTGCCAATTATCCCTCAGTGTGTCTCAAAATTCTATTGTGGGACGACGGCATCTGTCATACTAGAGGCGGATAAATCTACTGTTGGTAATTTGACAATTTGTTCAAGAATTCGATATTCCTTTGGGAAAATTGCATCAGGGCAATCTTTCAGGACCCAGTTCGACAAACATAAACATATATTGCTGACAAGAAAACTCAAACATGTTTCCAACCTACCGACTGATTGTCAGAGTTGTAGTGTCAATGATATTTGCTGGGGATGTCGTAGTAATGCATGGTATTACACAGGGGATGTGTTTGCAGGAGATCCGAGATGTTGGAGACGTTCTACAAATGCCTTAGCCTAGAATTACTTCAATGACCTTCCCACAGGACTTTTCGGAAAAAAGCTGCTTCTCTGGTTAACGCGTCAATATTATTCTCTTTTTTTCGGAACCCATGGCCTTCCCCTTCATACTCAACATACTCATTCAAGATACCCTTTTTGTTAAGAATCTCTACCATTTCGCGAGATACTTCAGGGGTGACCACTTTATCATCTTTGCCTTGAAACAAGATCATAGGCGATTTTAACTTATCTAGATGATTGATAGGTGACCTGTCTTTGAATATCTGTTCCCCTTCAGCATCGGAGAGGGAATTACCCATTAACCAATCCATATATTTGCTTTCGAATTTGTGTGTTAACTTGGTAAGCGTAATGAGATTCCCAATCCCAAAGTAACTGGCCCCAGCCTGAAAAGTATCAGGAAATAATGTTAACGCGCGTTGAACGGCATATCCCCCCGCACTACCCCCTTTAATCGCTACTTTTTGGGCTACAGTTCCTTGTTGGATCAAGTAATCGACAGCATCTTTCACATCTTGGGCATCAATGACTCCCCAAGCGCCTTTTAGTGCGTCCCGATACCTTCTACCATAAGATGTGCTACCCCTATGATCGACATCAAAGATTGCATATCCTTGATTAGTCCAAAATTGCCTTGCTAATATAAATTGTCTTGGCACCCTTGCAGTGGGCCCACCATGAACCATAACAATCAGTGGTGGTTTATCTCCTTCAGGAGGTAGAAATTT
>CP070760.1:1636754-1638451 GCA_020348965.1 Candidatus Heimdallarchaeota archaeon
CAGAAAACCTAGCATACCAAACACAAAGTCAATTGATAATAGGAAATCTGATAGCGTGCAAATGATCATTGCTATCGGCATTAAGTTAAGAAAACGGTTTGGAGCTAAACCGTCATAGGAATCAAAAATGTCAGAGTTTTGAATAACAGAAGAAAATTTACTTGGATCAATGATGATTAATCGGATAAGGATAGCTGCAATTGATATCAATAATGATGCAAAAAAGAATGGTTCAAATACTATCTTCTCTGTAAAAATATAGACGATTTGACGAAAAATTATCAAAGTAAAAACGACAACAGCAATAGAATAAACAAACATCAAAGAGATCCTTGGATTCATAGTTCTAACCTTTCTAGTGATTGTAAAAACACCTTCTTTTCGTTCACTAATAAGATCTATCCAAGGTTTGAGGTTGATAAAAAGGGAATTCATGATTTATAGTCTAAATTTTAAAGCATAGTTTGAAGTAAGAATTTCTTATTTTGATTCTAAAAGGATTATTTTAGCTTTAGCTAGTAATGATATTATAAAATTTGCAGGAGAATAGTTCTTAATTGGATAATAGAATATTTAAACAAGTTACTCAAGTTGTTTCTAGATTCAATTACCAAAATAGCCGGTTTTCGATATGGGATTAAATGTAAATAAAATACGAGAAGACTTCCCAGCAGTTCATCAACTTAGAGACGGGAAACCAATAATATACGCTGATTCGGCCTGCATGGCATTAAAGCCTAAACTTGTCATTGATACCCTCCTAGAATATTATACAGAATATACTGCTTGCGCAGGAAGAAGTCCTCATGCTTTTTCACTAAGAACGACCCGATTATATGATGATGCTCGAAAAGACTTAGCAAAGTTTATCAATGCGAAAAATCCAGCTGAAATCGTTTGGGTACGGAATACAACAGAAGCATTGAACCTAGGAAGTAACAGTCTTTATCTTACTGGAAATCGTAGAGCAACTATCATAACAACCTCTGAAAGTCACAATTCTAACTTAGTGAAATGGGTTCGGTTGCACAATCTAGGGAAGGTAGAATTGGAATTAATGGAAATCCCCTTATCAGGGTTTTTTGATATCGAAAAATTTACAGAGATCGTAGAAAAATGCGAAGAAGGAAACTTTCTCGCGAGCTTAAACCACACTAGTAATGTAACGGCGTCCCATATCCCTGAAAAAGAGATTGCTAAGATTGTACACGAAAAAGAGGGAATATTACAGCTGGATGCCGCCCAAAGTTTTCCACATAGGCCAATTGACGTGCAAAAAATGGGGATAGATCTTTTAGGCGCATCGATGCATAAAGCTTGTGGACCAACTGGAATGGGTTTTCTCTACGGACGTTATGATCTTTTAGAAAAAACGGAACCTCTAATTTTGGGTGGAGAAACTGTTTCAGATGTCCATTATCCTCACGATATTGAGTTGTTAAATCCACCAGCTAAATTTGAAGCGGGCCTTCAGAATTATGCAGGTACAATAGCATCAGGGGCGACGGTGCAATATCTAACTTCGGTAGGTATGGATAAGATCGCTGCTCATGAGCAACTCCTTAGTCGAACAATGATAACAGGTTTACGAGAAACTTTTGGAAATAAAATACGAATTCTTGGCCCTGAAGATCCTGACGAGAGAGCGGCATTAGCAGCTATTGACTTAAAAGGACAGATAAATCCACATGAAGTTG
>CP070760.1:1638551-1642160 GCA_020348965.1 Candidatus Heimdallarchaeota archaeon
ACTGTCCAGCAATTGTATAAATACCACCATCTCGAGTCATCTCCATTCCTTCTTTAACTGCTGAAGGGACTCCTGTTGCCTCAATTGACACATCGGCACCTCTACCATTAGTGGAATCTAAAACTAGTTGTACGCGGTTCAGTGGATCAACATCCGTGATATCTATTGTGGTTTCAACACCAAATGCTTTGGCTATTTGTAAACGATGATCAGGAGTTCCCAACATGATTACATGGAAAGCACCGCTTAATCTTGCACATACTGCTGTCATCAGTCCTACAGGACCTGATCCTTGGACGGCTACAGTGTCACCAAGTTTGATATCTGATCTTTCTACAGCATGAATAGCTGTAGGTAGCCCACAACCAGTAGCAATAAATGTACGAAGGAATGAATGATCCTTAAGTTTAATTATCTTGACCCCAGGCTTAAGATAAATCTGTTGAGACCAACCACCGAGGAGTCCTTCGTGTGAAGAGTAGGTAATGCCATAGACCTTACGTTTAGGACATCTAGTACTAGTTTTTGCCACTAAACAAAACCAACAATTGTTGCAGGTCTCATGAACGTCCAAAAAAGTAATCGGATCTCCCTTTTGGAGAAGATTGCCATCTATATCCCATATTTCTCCATTTACTTCCTCAATCAAGCCTGTAGAAAGATGACCTGGAATAATTGGATATGGTACACCAGCTAAACGGCCGTTTAATAAATGAATATCTGTACCACACACTTCTGAATACGCAGTATTTACAAGGACGGCCCCATCTTCTAGCGTGGGACGATGTTGCTCTACTAGTTCAACCTTACCATCTTTCGTCATGATTACAGTCTTAACCATTTCAATCAACCCAGATCTATGACTGAAACACAATTTTTTGTCTTCTTCTATAAGAACTTCTATTTCAATAATAACACTTCCACAAAACTGAATGCATGAGTGAATACATATAAAAAGAAGAGAGAAAGAAGGAAATCGCTTTACTATGTATGATGATCGATACAATTACTAAATAAACAAAAACTAAGGATAGGTGATTTTTGCCATCCCAATTTTAAGAGCGACAATGGGTTTTTTGACCAGTGGGAGGTAGTAACGATCTATTTCATCTAGGACTAAAATAAGCCAACAAAAAGCATCATCTCTTGTGCTTACCTCAAATTGAATTTCAATGGCTTGATCTTGCCTAAATAAATCCATAGATGGTTCCCAAAACTTTTTCAGGTGACTTTTTGGCACTAAAGTATAATAATTTGTCTAGAGCAATCATCCGCACGAAATTAAGTCTCCTACATTTACATTTGGAAATATTGATTTTCCGCCCAACCCACAAATATACCAATTTCTATTGATATTTAAGGTTAGTTTTAAAATCGTACACCAGTAAAAATACAAACTAGGGAGTCATTTTATATGTCAAAACAAGTTTTGATTGCCTATGGAACACGTTTTGGAAGTACAGAGGAGATCTCAATCAAATTTCAACAAATATTAGAAGAAAATGGTTTTGCGGTTGAATTAATTGACTTAAAAGCGAAGAAAAAAGGGAAACCTAATATTACGAATTATATAGGCGTGTTAATTGGAAGCGGGATCAGGATCACTAGATGGACAAAAGAAGCAAAAAACTTCTTGAAAAATAATATTAAAACCATTAATGAGAATAAAATCTTAGTTGGAATTTATTTAAGTTCTGGAGAAGCTTCTGATCCAGATAAAAGACCAGCAATTATTGAAAAATATTTGGTTAAAGTCTTTGAAGAATTAGGGTTGAATCTGGGAGACAACGTGCTATATGATGCTTTTGGGGGAGTATTTGATTTATCAAAAACTACCAATCTAAGTTGGATAAATAGAAAAATGTTGAACACGGCGGCAGATGAAGATCCCAACATTGTACGTAACGAAAGGAGAGATTATCGCGATTGGGATCAAATTAATAAGTTCATAGAGGACTTTATTAGGAAATTGGAATAAAATGAAGGCTTCAAGAGTAACTGTTTCGACCTTTGGAACGATTCTCGGAATAGCTGGATTAGAACATGGTGTAGGTGAAATACTCCAAGGGAATAAGGCACCTGAAAGTATTTTTATCCAATCATGGCCTAATAATCAATTATATGAAATTTTAAATGGTGAACCAGCAATGACCATAATACCTAATTACATATTAACTGGAATCCTTGCGATTATTGTTTCTGCAGTCCTAATTGTTTGGGCTATTTTATTCATTGAAAGAAAGCATGGTGGATTAATCTTTCTTTTACTCTCATTTATTGCTTTGCTTGTTGGGGGTGGTGTGGCTGGTCCTGTTCTTATTGGGATTATTGTTGGATTAACCAGCACTAGAATAGATACTGAATTTACATGGATGAATACCCACCTTTCTACACGAGATTCTCTTTCAAGAATTTGGAAGTATTCCTATAGTGTGAGTGTAATTGGCTGGTTCTCATTATGGCCTGGTCTTATTATTCTAGGTATGTTTGTACCCGTGATAGAACCGTTAATTGTAATTTTTCTGACTCTTCTCAGCTTTACCTCAATGTTACTGACAATTGTTTCTTCATTTGCTTATGATAGTATCAAAAACAATGGTTTTCCAGAGAACGGACTCACAACATCGGCGTAATTTAACTCAAAGCTTTGATGATTTCATCCGATGTGAGGACTCGAGCGAAGCCTGCTCTGAGTACTTTGAGTTCTGCTTCGTGTAATGTTAGATCATTCGTTGAAGTCACATCACTCCCTACCACGACTTTAAATCCTCTTTCGTACCCTTGACGCGCAGTCATGCCGCAACAATAATTGGTGAGAGTCCCACAAATAATGATGGTATCTTTTTTCAGGTTACGAAGAATGGTTTCTAAAGGAGTATCGTAGAAAGCACCATACGATGGCTTGTAAATAATAATCTCCTCTGATAATGGTGATAGTTCATGCACGATACGTCCATCTCTGAATATAGAAGGATCATCAATCCCTAACTCTGGATACCGATTAGGCATCAGATCTCCTGTCGTTGGACGATCTAACCGAAAATGGGTATATGCCGAAGCAGTATAGATCACTGGCAAATTTCTCCCCCTACAATGTGTGATTAATGTTTTAATTTTTTCCACCTGTCGGGTGGCTTCTGGAACCCAAAAAGGGGTCCAATGGGGTTTGACAAACTCCTCTTCCATATCAATTACAAGGAGTGCACAGTTTTCCTCAACGATTTCAAACCCTACATCTCCTTCCTCATATGCCTTTCGAGCAAGTGCCGAAATTTGTGTTTCTGTGAATTCACCTAGCTTCATTCATCTTACCTCAAATAATCCATTTTAGACCTCGAGATTTGTGAGCTTCAAGCTTTGAAATTAACTTCTAGTGTATATATTTCACCATTTTCCATATAATTGACAATGTAAAAAGCACTAAAGTCAAATTCTAAACTATTTTTTGAATTTAACGCCATCAGATGTTTTTCTGTTCCAGCAGAATAATACAAATTGGCGGGTTATCTATCGTATCACAACACAGGACCAAGCAGGAAATATCAACCCATCTGCATTTAACATTCTTAACACTCCCAGTCGAATTGAACAGGAAATAATAAAATTTAC
>CP070760.1:1642260-1643468 GCA_020348965.1 Candidatus Heimdallarchaeota archaeon
ATATGACTGTAATAATGTCAGGTTTTGTTCCATTAAATCTGTGTTAATTTTATCGATTTTATTTAGAACGATTATTGGAGGATAATTGATTTCTTCTGCAAGAAATTGAATAAATTCGATATCTAAAGGAATGATTCCCTTTTTCTCTAAGCTTCTAACCATTAAGTGAAATGTTGAAATATCGACGATATGTAAGGCAAGAATTATTTGGCGTGAGAATTCTTCTATGAAGTGAATGATTTCATCTTTTAATTGATTTTCAAGTTTCTTGGACCTTTTTGTTATACGTCCGAATCCTGGAAGATCCACAAGATACAAATTCTTGAAAAGCTGTACACGATCTCGTTTAAGTGTTGTTCCAGCGTGTTTTCCAACGGGTCTCTTTGAACGGCTTAAATAATTTAATAAGGAGGTTTTACCCGCATTGGGACGGCCTGAAATGGATATCAGGTGAGTAGAATTCATCATTATGACTTAAGAGCTAGTACTTTTAATTATAATTTTATCTCCAATTAAATTTCAAAGTATAGATTTCAATCGGGGGTCATTGATTCTGGTTCTGTGCTATTAGAATCAGTAACATCTGTGTGATCATCCTCTCCCTCTAGTAATTCATCTAACCAGTCACCAAAAACATCCACACGTTCTTCAATTGGTCGAATTGATCTTGTTGCTTGAACTTTGCATTTTCCGCATCTGATAACTGCAACCTGAATTTTTCTATCAATTTCAATATGAACTGCCTTTCCTGTCCCACATATTGGACAATCAAATACAGTTGGAAGTGTAGGAATGGGTTTTGTTCTTACTATTCTTTTTCTTTTGCGCCCCATATATTTCTCTCCTATTTTTTCTTTCGACGGCGATCTTTTTTGATTTGGCGAAGACGACGATCTCTTTTAGATTCCTTGATAGAGGGAGTGGGCTTGTCAGGGCGAGGTTCACTAATCTTTTCAACTGGTGTTGAGGGTTGTGGTATAGGAACTGGTATTTCTTCTGATTTAGTGATCGATATTTTCCGTCCAGATCCAATGAAAAAAGATAGATTCCCACCAATTAAAAGGATTAAAGCTACCATGGTTATGTTTAGAACTAGGAATACTATTTGATCTGAAGAAACCACTGGAGTTGCCGCGCTTGTTTTTGCTTCTGCTAACCAATCAAAGGTATTCTGCCATAAAATGGAATTATTTTCGCTCTCATACCAG
>CP070760.1:1643568-1652995 GCA_020348965.1 Candidatus Heimdallarchaeota archaeon
TTTTTCTATCAATTTAGCTTTTTTCTAATTGGATTCATCCTATTTGCTGATGAGCGCATTATAAAGAGTATTCGCAGAGATTGGTTAATTTTTCTGATAATTGCACTGGGTTCTACAATAATTCTTCTGTTAATGTTCGAAGTGGGAGACCCTTTCGCTTGGTCCACCACTCCTGGTATCCCTGAATTCTACCTTGTTTATATTTTCGTTACTACAACAACTTGGTGCTGGATCAATTTCATTCTGGTTCTTGGTATGCGTTTTTTAGATTTCAGCAATACTTGGCTTCAGTATTGGAAGGAAGCAATTTTGCCATTTTATCTAGTCCATCAACCAATTATCCTGATTATAGCGTTTTTTGTGGTGCAATGGGATGCTAGCATCCTAATCAAGCTACCTGCGGTAGTTCTCAGCTCATTCATCGTCTCCCTTTCGTTTTTTGAGTTCATCATCAAACGAATAGAGTTCTTCCGGCCATTTTTTGGCATAAAAGCCACAAAACGTGATAAAGCTTAAAGCTGATTAGTAGATAAGACTCATTCCAAATTATAACAGCATTATTAAGGTTTTTTGCTTTCTCAAAAGCAATTACAATTGCCGAATTTCATCCTTATTCCAGATTTCGAGTTCAGAGAGAATTCAGCTTGATTTCTGATTTTAACGTGTTTTTTGTAGTAGTTGTTTGATTAAAAAAGAAGAAGATGGGCAATCAACGCTCGTTGATCAACTTTTAGAAAATGTAAAACGATAACTCTTGGAGACGGATTCCGCGTGACCAGCTTTTTCTAAATCTCTTACCATTTCAAATTCCTTTGTTGGGCCATCTTCGTAGGTACATAACAATGAACGCTGGGTTTTGTCGAATGCCATCTTTGAGATCTTAATCATCAAGAGATGCCAGGCGGGTTCATGACCAGGTCTATAAAAGGTAAATTGAACAGTTGGGTCCCTGTTTTCTTCAATTCGAACTGCTCCTGCAGCCACAATGAGATCTTTCTCGAAGATTAACAGCACTTTTAAGGGAAATTCTTGAATCCTTTTGTAATAGTTCTTTAGAGTTTCTTCATTTCCAAAAGCCAAGAGTGCTGTTTCATCCACCATTCCAAGATCCATGAGTGATGTTAAATCCTGTTCATTCGTCAGATCTCCTTTTTTCAAAGTAAATTTCTCTTTATCCTCCAACTCAAACGATTCAATGTTATACTTGTAAGTAAGATAAGTTGTGGTCGGTTCGAAACCATGTGACTTAAGAAACTCTGTTCCATGTTTCCAATCTGCTCTGATACCCCCGCCCACAATGATTTGATGATCATCCCCCATATTTTTGTCCCTTTCGGAGATATAATTGAAAATTTTGTTAAATAACTTATCTTGAACTTCTCGCGGACAATCTTCTACAGCCCAGGGGAAACTGATTTCTGTGGCGTTAAAACGACTTGCCATGTGAGACTGAACATACGCTAATGGTTTACCATCCTCAGTAAATGCATAAAGCATGCCATTTTCATCTGGTTTGTCGGTTTCATTACGAGTTTTAATTTGTTGAATAACTCTATCAAGACTCGGAAGTGAATAATATGAGTCTCCAAATCGCTGTTGGGCGTTGAGCCAAATCTCGGCTTGAATTTCTTCTAATCCTTGGTTGGGTTCATATTTTCGATAATTGATGTTCATTTGTTTCACTTCGACTAATTTTTAAGATATATTGATTCCATTAATTGGATACTTATATAAATTTTGGTATCAAAAACATTTTTGAGATTCGTCTAAAATTATTACTAATGAAGCTCTTAGTGTGTGATAACTTTGACTGAACACAAAAAGGAAGGAAAATCTTTACATAGATCAATTTACAAAGAATCGATTCTGTTCCTTTTGAAGCGATACGAAAAACTGTCAGCTCAACAAATACAAGAAAAAATTGGATTGAAACGGCAAACGACCTATAATTATCTAAATAAATTGAAAAAACAGAATCTAGTGCAAATAGATTACCTACCTCATCCAGAGAATCCTCGTATTAACGTAGCCTGGTATTCTGTCAAATCCTCAAAAAAGGAAATTCCTTCAGACATTGGGAATAAGATTTATCTTGCCGAAGAGGTAATAACAAACAAGGAAAAACAATTTTCCCGATCCCAAATCAAAAAGATGTTATTAAAAAAGATTAATTTTACCATGGCTGCGTTATTAGAGCAAAAGACAATTATTGAACAGTTAGACGACCAAAAGATTATCGAGTATTTACACGAAACATACAAAACAGAGAATTATCCTGGACCATTTGTTTCTTTGGTTTTCCTGACCAATGAGGAATATAAGGAAATTGGTGAAAAATTTCAGGATTTTTTCAATCAATTATGGAATAAATGGAGAGAAGAATCCCCTGGACAAAGTGATGGTAATATTTTTCTTTATGGATTCTTCAAAGCTCCTGATCCTCTCTAATTTTAATGCCTGACCTTCCGTAGATAGAGCACACTCTATCGAATAGTATCTATTTTATCAGTCATTAAAAATCCCCCATCAGTTTTTTACTAGCCAACTATTATCATACAGATTACTTAAACTAGATATAATGGTTTTTGGGTATATGTACTCAGTCAAGTTGAGTGTTTTGAGGGACGACTAGACCTCGCCTGGTCGTGTCTCACTAAGATTAACAAACTGAACCCTGTGAGAAAGGTAAATTTTTTATTATTGAACAATAACATTCTGTTTATCAAAACCAGTTGGAGACAAAAAATGAAGTTTTTTAATCGTAATTATTCCAAATATTTAATCCTATTATGTTTTAGTAGTTTTATCGTCGTTACTATTCCTCAAACCTATATGGGGATATCTCCTACCGTTTCTCATTTACACACCGAGGAGCATACTCTCACTATCCCGACAATTCTCCATCCAGAAGGTGGGGAAACATTCGGTGGAGTCATGATCATTGAATGGATAGCCGCTAATGATACTATGGGTCATGAAGTAACATATTCTGTAGATTATTCCCTTAATGGAGACGAGTGGGTAGAAATTGTATCTGATTTTACCGATACAAAATTTGAGTGGCCCACTCATGAACTAATAACTAATTCTAAATGTCTAATTCGGGTGACTGCTACCTGCTCCCAAGGACTGGTTGCTGAGGCTATTTCTGAAGGCTTCACAATAAACAACCTTCAAGACCACGCTCCAATTTTTATAGATGAAAACAGCGATTTTGAACAGCTCGGGTTTCCAGGTTCAGGAACTATTGAAAACCCCTTCTTAATCGAAAATATGTTCATCTCAGCATCATTAACCCACTTAATCCATATTCAAGGAATAACTGCTGACTTCATCATTCGTAATAATTGGTTAGATGGGTTTTCTGGGGAATCTATTGGTATTCATCTAGTTGATACCGAAAATGGTCTGATTGAAAGCAATACAATCCATAATTGCAACAACGGGGTTCTAATTGCCTCCTCAACGAATAATAAGATCTCCATGAACTATATTTCTCATAACCAGGAGAATGGGATTTTACTTGTTTCCACAAAATCCAATATTATAGCGAATAACACCATTCACACCAATGTAGGCCACGGCATTTTCCTAGAGAATTCCGATCGTAATATTATTACTCAGAACGAGGTCTTCAGCAATGGTCATGGGGGTAGTGGAGCGAATGTTTTAAGTCCAGGAGCCCACGGGATATATCTAGATCCAGCCAATTTTAACACTATTTCCACAAACATAATTTATGACAATGCTGAGAATGGTATCTATCTGTTCGAATCAGATAGCACTCAAATCAGCAAGAACGAAATCTTTGAAAATGGATACAACGGGGTATTTCTTGAAGACTCGGATAGTAACATTATTTCTGATAATGACATATTTAATAACGGTTATGGCGGTGGCACTGGTTCTAGGATAATGAATCCTGGTGCTCATGGCATCTATCTGGATCCAGCGCGAAAAAACACCATAAAATCCAATAAAGTCCATAGTAACGCTGACAATGGTATTTTCTTGAATATGTCCGAGAACAGTAGTATTTCCAATAATGAGGTCTACAATAATGGACTCAATGGTGTTTCACTTCAAGACTCAGACAATAATTCTATTATGAGTAACGAGATCTATCATAATGGTTATGGAGGAGGTGTTGGCTCGGGAATCAATTCTCCTGGTGCCCATGGTATTTATCTCGATCCTGCCAGTAGTAATGTCATTTCTGATAATATAATATACAATAATTCTGATATGGGAGTCTACTTATTCAAAGCGGTTGATACGAATATCACTAGCAATACTATCTATTCCAATGGAGATACTGGTATTGCATTGAAGGATTCAGATGACAATAATATCATTGGGAATGACATTCATACTAATGGAAAAGGAGGAGAGGGGTCTCGAGTTAATTCTCCAGGAGCCCATGGTATTTATCTTGACCCTTCACACCGCAATCATATTTCCTATAACACTATTTCAGATCACAGTTCTTATGGAGTATTCATTACTCTATCAAATGACAACTTAGTAGATTGGAATGACTTCATAGGAAATAATCCAGAGGGAGAATCTCAAGCGTATGATGACGGTGTAGACAATATATTCAGTAATAATTACTGGAAGGATCATGATAATACGGATACAAATGGTGATGGTATTGCAGACGCTGAATACATTATTGACGGCGCTGCTTCCAATCGTGATATTTTTCCAATGATTGACACTGATAAGACAACCACCCAGAAGACTGAAACAGAAATGACTTCCGCTTCAGGATGGATCTTTACTGTTATCTTTGTCTCCATGATAACTTGGAAATTTCGTCGAAGAAAAACTTGAATAGAAAGAATCAACAAGAAAAAACGAATTTCATTGCTAATCTTGACTGGTAAGATAGCATCCAGATGAATATAATACCAAGAATCCTCTATAGCAGATCTATTATTTTAAGAAAGCCTCAATGTAGCCATTTTTTCAAGAAATACTAAAATTTTTAAGAAAAGCAGTGAAGATTACTAAAGACCAAACAATGACCCATTTTTTAGAAGAATTACTCAATCCTAAATCAGTGGCCGTTCTAGGTGCCAGTAATAACTTCTTAACGATGGGAACAGGTCAATTATATGTATTAAGGACTCGTTATAGAGGAAAAGTCTTTCCTATTCACCCCTCAGAAAATACCGTCTTGGGATACCCTGCGTTTCAGAGTTTTGAAGATTTACCTGAAATTCCAGACCTCCTCGTAGTTATTTTACCGACCCGACTTGTTATGGAATACTTGGAAAAAGCCGGTCAATTCGGTATTCGCTTTGCAATAGTCGTCTCCGCAGGTTTTAGTGAGGTAGGTAAACCTGAGGATCAACAAAAATTAGATGATATTGCTAAACAATATGGGATGCGATTTCTTGGTCCTAACTGTATTGGAATTGTCAATAATCATTGTCCTGATGGTAATTTTAATTGTACTTGGTTTCCATTTGAATTACCCGAAGCACAGGAAGGGAATGTTTCTCTAGTGAGTCAATCGGGGTCTTGGATCTCTCAGGTTTTAATCTGGGTTGAGCGGAGAGGGTTAAGACTTGGAAAGGCAGTATCTGTGGGCAATGAAGCTAATGTAAATATCACTGATTGTTTTGAATACTTCCGCGATGACCCCAAGACAAAGGTTGTTGCTACCTATATTGAAGGGGTCAAAAGCGAGGGTCGCCAGTTTGTAAAAGCTCTTCGAGAATTAGCTGAAAAGAAACCAGTAATAGTCCATTATGTTGGAGGAACGGAGGCAGGTGCTCGGGCTGGAATCTCGCATACTGCTTCCCTAGGAGGCAGTTCCTCAGTTTATGAAACAATTTTTAAACAAACTGGAGCGATTCGTGCTCCGACAATGGAAGAACTATATGAGTTTGCGCATGCTTTTTCACTGACCTATCCTCCTTCGGGTAATAAGGTGGGGATCATTACCAATTCGGGAGGCCCCGCGGTTACTTTTGCAGATAGCTGTGAAAGGTATGGCCTTCGAGTCCCTTCATTTTCTGAGAATTTAAAGGAATCAATTAAACAAGTTGTTCGACCAACAGCCTCACCAAATAATCCCATTGATCTGACTTTCGACATGGATTTTGGTTTAATCTATAATGAGATCCCCAAGCTCATTTGGCAAACAGGGGAAGTCGACGCACTTTTATATTACGGCCTTTTTGGCGGATCAATGATGGAACGAATGTTGAAGTTTGGTAATTATGAGTTTGTAGAAATGTTGCCCACAATGGTGATGGATCACCTGCTAAAAGAGAATTTAACGAATTTTGTGCGTTGGATTCATGAAGAAAAAGTACCTATATTAATCAGCTGCCTAGATACTGCAGATGAAGCAGTAGAGTACCTTCAAACCAATAACATTGCTGTTTTCAAATGGCCCTCAATGGCTGCTCGTGCCATGAAGGCATTGGTGGATTATTATGGTTATAAAAAAAATAGGTAAGAATAATGTCAATTGCGAAAATAAAAGATGAAATAGAGATTGCTTACCTCTACGAAAAGCGAGATGACAAGAAAGAACCAGTAGTCTTCCTGAATGGTTCCATCTTCAATTATAAACAATGGATCCCTGCTTACTTGCCAGCATTTCAGTCGTTAACCAACAATTCTCGTAGTTATGTCCTCTATGACTACCAAGGAATAGGAAAATCCTCCCCAAAGATTGATCCTTATACATTACAAGCACTCGCAAATGAGTTATTGGGGCTGCTAAATGCCCTTAAACTGGAAAGAGTTCATTTATTCGGAGTAAGTAAAGGGACTATGGTTAGTCAAGTGTTTACGGGGTTATATCCTGACCGAGTACTAACCATTGGAGGATATGGAATAGCAAATCTTCTTGATCCAAAAATAGAATATGTTAGAGATCTTTTTGTTGCTCGACTCGCTTCTGTCATGACGTTGAAGGACTTGTTTTCAGAGAGAATCACTTCAACGAATTTTAAACAACTTGTTCGAACAGTTTATACACCAGCGATTTTTAATAAACCCTATTCTCAATTAACATTCCGTGAAAAATTTATTCACTGGATAATTGAGAGAAAAGTGTATCCTATGCTTGAAGGAACACCCATACGTTCACTTGAACTACTTTTTCGATATTATGCAGAAGAGTTAGGTAATGAAATTGATTATTTTCAAAAATGTGTGAACGCCATTGGTGAGAAACCCGTTTTACTACTTAATGGAACTGGAGATCAAATCACTCCAGTCGAACTTGCTCGTGATCTAAAAAACAGATTAAAGAATGCTTCTCTTATCGAATTCGATAACTATGAACACATCAGGCCAAGTCTGAATAAGAAAGAAGCTCGGTCAATTATGAAGGAGTATACTAACTTTCTCTACCAACATACTCACCAGAATAAAGTGTCATAATTCAATATTTTTTCAGGAATATTTGTACATTTCATTACTAGCCAGACTCAAGGAGGAGATAGATTATAGTAATGATTAGAGCTGAGATAATAAACCCGAAGAACCACCAAATAGAATAAATTATTCCTAGTGATGGGTTTATTGCTTGTAGATTGAAAGGATCTTGTACCTGAGGGAAGAAGGGAAGTGCAACCAAGTACAATCCAATAGCAGTACCAATAATGAATATAGAACCGAAAATTATTAGCAAATTTACAATCCAGTCAGTTTCTTTTTCTTCTTCCCAATGGAAAAGACGTCTTGCAAACATAGGAAGTCCAAGCGACAGAGTAAATATAATTATAATTACAACGATGAATACAACGACTGTAATTATTCCTAGAAAGATTAGTTCGTTCAAATATTCAGAGTTAACAATGATTGCAAAGATAGATACAAGAATAACAAGGACAAGATTAATTAATAGCACAATGGAGATGATATCTAGCCAAGTGGTTTTTATTGTTTGTTCTTCTTTAGAATTTGCTTCAGATGTTCGATTAGATTCCAATTTTGTATCTCTCCGGCGAGTTGTGTATGAAAAAAGACATTTTAAAACTATATCGTAGGTATTAGGTTGTTCAAATTAAGATAGTAAAGGGCCCTACAGTTTTATTTTGTATGAATAAGGAAACTGCTATCAATCCTTTCTGTTATCTGATCTTATCATAAAGGGTTTCCCTAGTGGAGCTGATACATGAAAAATGAAATAAGGTCTTCTTTTATCTCCCCCAATTTTCTCATTCTTTTCCCGTAATTGGATTAATTTCTCATGAAATTTTTCTAGTTCATCTCTGTACTCATTGTAGACTTGCTCATTAACTTGAGTGGAAAAATAGAAGATGTCTTTGAATGCCACATCATGATTCTTAGCAACTGGTAATCTCGCAGTTCCAGTCACTATATCTTGGAATTCGGATGGTTTTAGATTTTCATTTTCTATTTTATCAAGGAAAAGTTTGAAGAGATCAAGAATCTGGTACGAGTAGAATAAAGATGATTGATGCACTTTAGTAGTTGTTAAAAGAGCATCCTCTTGTTTTTCTATTGGTAACTCATGAATATTGTGGAAACTGAATGGAGGGAGAGGTCGAGGTGTTAATTCGTAAAATTTAGGATCAAATTGACTCCGAGGCTCAGATGTAGGTATTTCACGGACGATTCCTCCTTTTATCATTTTTTGAAGGTGGTGGTGAACAGTAGAACGACTTTTCCCTAATAGATGAGTGAGTTGACTGAAACTTAAACTATCATTCATCCGTAAATACATTAAGATAGATATTCGGGTATCATTTTGGAGTAGTTGCCCCCATTCATAACTAGCAATCAATTCTTCCTTGGTGGGTTGAAATACCTTCTTACTGGTTCTAGACATTATCTCACCTAATCGAATACATTTCTTTTTGTGGACGCTTTTAGACAGTGATTTCTATTTGAATATCCCTAAATAGCTTTGGTAATACTTGACGACCTTTATTCTTGCTGTACTCTTCAAATTCTCACTTCATGTATTGTACGGAATAACCACAAGTAAAAAGCGATCATTACCGTGAGCTAAAGATTTATAAGTCTATTCGAATAATGTTCTATTCGATCGAATAGACGAAAACTCGAACATGTTATAAATGTTTTGAATAGAACAATTATGTAAAAATCTTCTTTGTACACCATTGAACCCCTAGAAGAGAAATCCCCTATACTAAAAACGATGTGACCTTCCATGATTCATACTCTTAGTTCACAACAGTATTTCACTATTATGGTTTTAGGCTTAGCCATATTGTTTAACCTATTCTCTACTTTAATGGTCTTAAAAAGAAATCCTCGGGATAATGGCAATCGTTTTACCAGTCTCGCTTACCTTAGTTTTGCTATTGCCTTAACACTCTATATTGTTAGTGTTCTAATAATTGATGAGGCAATGATAGTAATCTTAAGTAGCGTTGCAACCTTTTTTGGAATGTTAGCAGTAATCCAT
>CP070760.1:1653095-1660163 GCA_020348965.1 Candidatus Heimdallarchaeota archaeon
GAGTTTATTGTCTACTGAAAGTTGCTTGGAAGTAGTAATATCAACTCCTAGAGTAGGTAAATATTTTCCTTCTGTAAATTTTCCTGTTGCAAACCTCCTTATCAGCGAAGTCTTTCCGACATTACCTGAACCAATAGCACAAATTTTGAATAAATATTCGTTCATCATTTTTGGTTCTCCCTAAATGACTGGTGCAACAAATATATCGTTCATACTTAGTATATCGAAAGCCACGTTTAGTGTTTAGGAACCCGTTTCAAAAATATTGGTATCACAGTTAATGTTAGAATTGCTAAGGGCAGTTCAAATCCGAATGTACCAAGCCCTGGTACTGTGGATTCTTCTTCTACGAATACAACCACGGTATCACTTACAGATTCTCCGTTCGTACTCGAAACTGTAATTTCGTAAACGTAGGACCCTTTTGAAAGATGGTCAACATTTACTACGATTGGAGAGCCATCCCAAGGTTTGTCGAATAAGATTTCGCCATCTCGAGTGACAGTATAACGAGAAGGGGTAGAGCATTGTGCATTCCACATAATCTTGTTTCCTGATGTTCCTATAGTAATGGTAATATCGTTTGGATGATCAATAGTAGGCGTTCCTCCAATTATTGTTGTCTTACTAGTCGTTGTTGTCAGTGGTTCTGTGATAGTTGGGACTTCTGTGGTAGAAGTTGGGGCTTCTGTGGTAGTAGTTGGGATTTCTGTGGTCGTTGGAGCTTCTGTGGTGGGAGTTGTTTGTGTTGTTCCAGATGCCACTAATGATGTCCACTGCATTTCAGAATATTTAAATCCCCAGACGTCATTGAATCTTTTATTGTAGGGAGGATTAACCACATCGTCTGGATAATTAGAAAATCCACCAAACATTACTACTTGATCATTTAGGGAGCTATAAACCATTTCGTGGGAATATCTTGGAGTTGGGCTATTTGTTACAGGAACGTCTTCCCAACTATTACTGGTATAGTTATAAGCCCAAGTATCACCCAAGTTTTCAACATACCCACCTTCTGGTGGTGCCGTCCCTCCTCCGAATAGAATACATTTTGAGAGTGTCTTATCATAAACCATACTATGATGATATCTACGACCAGGACTCTCGGGTGGTGTTTTTTCTTCCCAGGAATTGTTCAACGCATCATATACCCAGGTTGAATTTGTAATCCCTGCCCCAGCATTAGAACCACCATGAAAAATTATTTTTTGGTTATGAGAGTCATAAGCCATTGCGTAAGCTGATCTTGCAAAATCATGCATATAATAAGGATCTGACTTGTCTAATGGTGTTATATTAGGAGTAAGCTCTGTCCAGGTCATGTTTTGATAGTCAAACATCCAAGTATCGGATATGGCAGTAACGATTTGTCGCCCTCCAAACAAATAAATCTTTTGCAGATTTGTATCATACACCATCCCATGGTAATAACGAGGTGTAGGGGTAGAAGAAATAGAGAGGTTAGACCACGAGTTGGTGACTGAATCATACTCCCATGTTTCAGAACTCCTATTTTGTGACGACATAGTTTTCCAATCATATGTTTTTCCTCCACCAAAAAGAATGACTTTCTTGTTTACAGAGTCATATACCATTCTGTGTCCCCATAGCGGAGGGGGACTTGTACTTGGTTTTAACTCCTCCCAGGTGTTGGTTTCAAGATCTAAAGCCCATATGTCATTTAAGATTTGAACATCGATGAAGTAACAGCTCTCTTTTGAAAAAGCACAAGCCAATCCACCATAAATAATAATTCTATTGCTATCGTTGTCATAAGCCATTGCGAAATCTGATCTTGGAGCTGGCGATACTTGAGTTATTACCATACCTACGCTAGAATCTTTTACCACAAAATAATTTGTACAATAGATTATTGATACAAATAACACCAGAAGCGGCAGAAATAATACTAAACGTCTATTTATTGTTTGGTTTTTCTTTTGAGGACCTATACCCATTTGGTTCACCACAAACACATTACTCATGCTTTTTTGAGCGAGATTTCGCTTTTTACTACTAATTATTTTTTAAATCCTCACTCGTTGGGACTTATCCCTACTAGGGAAGTTTTCGAGTATAAAAAGGGATGTATGAATCATGAGTGTAAATTACGTATTTTGAAAGATAAGATAGAGAATTCAGGATTTTTTTTTTCGCTGCCTCAATCTGAGTATAACAATAAGAAAGAAACAAGAGGAGAACATTTCAGGAAGCTATAGCTTAAGTAGTAGAGAATTAATATCATTCAACTACATGACATTTGATATGAGAAAAGCCCTTTTAAAATAAATGTCCTTTCAAAAAGAATGCGTCAGTAGAAGGAGTTGTGTGAGTGCGTATCGTTGTCTTTTCAGATCCTCATGTAGATATTAATTCAAAATTCTTACAAGATAATAACGTTAAAGAAGATTTTATTGATGTCCTTGTGAATAATTTAGACTCCTGTCAACCGGATATTCTTATCTGCGCAGGAGATGTTACACCCGAGACTAGTCTCTTAAAAATGACATTAAAAACAATAAAGGCCCAGGTAGAATCTGATTTATACCTTTTTGTACCTGGTAATCATGATATTTGGTTTAAAAATCCCGCAGACAATTCAGAGTTGGCAACATCGTCGCTTGACAAGTACCAACGAGTGATCCCTGAGATCTGTCGTGATATAGGTTTCAGATTTTTGCCTAACAATCCTCTTGCTTTGGGTAAGCTGGGTTTTCTCGGATCTATAGGGTGGTATGATTACAGTTTTCGGAATCCAAAATGGGATAACCAGATTGACTTAATTCATTATGCAGCCAAACGTTATGAAGGTAAGGTTTGGAGTGATGTTAATTATGGGGAATGGGGGATGTCCGATGCCTTTGTGTGCCAATATTTATTATAGGAGCTTGAAAAAGACTATGATTTCTTAAGTCAACAAGAAATCGAAGAGTACTACCTTTTGCTTCATCATGTTCCTTTTCAACAATTTGTAAATATGAAGATGACCTACAGTGGGATTTCTTTTCTAGTTTTATTGGAAGTCAAAAATTTGGTGAATGGGCTTTAAAGCATCCAAAAATTCGATCTATAGTATTTGGGCATACACATATCCCTCAAACAGATGAAATTGAGGGAATAACAAACTATTGTGTTCCGATTGGGTACCTCTCCGAAGTTAAGGAGTCCCTCGCTGACCTATATCAGTTCATCAAGTCACGAATAGCCGTTTGTGTCCGTTGATGAATCAATCAGTATACACAGGAAACTAATGAACACGATTAAAACGTAAGGAGAGAAAGTAAAAAATTAGTAATTTCTATTTGAAGATATGGATGAACAAAAAAAGGGCTAGAAACACACAGATTTATCTTCAAAATTGTTTACAACGTAGACGACAATTATTTATACTTGTTTAATCTATTTTGTATTTGGGATTCAGAATTTCTGGAAGCAGAAAAATGGAAAAATATAATATAGGCCGAATAAGTTTGGGGATATTCTATTTAGTTGCAGCTGTCGTTAATCTTATCCATACCATACATAACACTCATTATTTGTGGAGTGTGTGCCTCGAAAACGTTCTTTTCTCATTTTATAAAGATATTCTTGAACAAATTGTCATCCCAAATGAGAAATTGATTATTTTAATGGTTGTCGTCTTTGAATTTATTGTGGGTGTGCTTATTCTCAGTAAAGATGTTTTTGTAAAGATTGGTTTAATATTAGCAACACTGTGGGTTCTATTTGTTGCCCAGTTCTTACCGTGGGTTGATATTTTGGGCCATCTACTCTTGGGAATATTTCAAGGACTTTTACTAATGGGAAACTATGATACCACAATATTGGAAATTGTTACCACCTATCTAAAAGGATGGGGAAGCAACTCAAATGGAGAGGTTAAACTTGATTAAATTCCAATTGGTACACCTTAACCTTAGATTGGATCACTCTTAGTTTAACTAGGTGCAGAGTCTCCGGGAGCATGATTCACATACTTTGTTAGGACTAATATAATTTGGAATAAAACCAATTTCTTCAATTATAAAGATCATGTTTTCAAGAATACCTCGTGCTAGCTCCCATTTTCCTTGAACTACTCATCCCAACAATATGAAATAGGAATCCCAATAATAAAAACTCTTAAAAAATCCCCCAGGTCTCACAAACTTGTAAGGTAATGATAAGGAAAGGGAATCTCCTGATTCCACTAACGTGGCCCAGTATGATTCAATATAATAGAATGTTTGATCGATTTCTGGTTCAGGTGTCTTGAGAATGAGCTTCGGGCCCATTAATTACAACCTCAATCAAGGTTTACTCTACTTATTGTAAGGGAATTTCATTGAGTGTTCTAATCTATAGTCTTTTATCTATAAGTTAAAACTATACTATAACTGAGGACAATGAAAATTCGAACTTTTGTGTTTTCTATTTACGTAGTGATCTTTCTTACCGGTTTGGGGGCAGTTGGTATCCCATATCATTCTTCTCTCTCTCGTTCAACCTTGACAGTCCCTTCAGGGGAAGAATTTTGTCTTAAATTTGGTGAATCTGTGAATTTCCAAGACATCCCTTTGACAATCACTTTTACTGACGTTATAGAGGAAGCCAGATGTCCTGAGGATGTAATTTGCTTCTGGGCTGGATTTGTAACCGTTCAGGTTTTGGTTGGATTTCATAATTCTTCTAACTTCTACAACCTGACTTTAGGGTTAGAATCATCATTACACTGGATTAACCTCACCTTGAGCACTTCTACTTGTTCAATTCGCTTAGTAGCGGTAGATCCTCTTCCTATCAGCACTCACCAGACCCCTAAATCTGATTATAACATTAGTCTCATCTTGACAGCCCAAGATCAAGATACGACAAATCCTCCTCTCACCACTAGTTTACTTCCTTCCTCTACGACCCCTCTTACAGTCACAAGTGATACATCTTTTTCCACTTCTGAATCACCTGAAATCAAGAATACTACCCAATCCAAAACGACAGCAACTCTCACCCCAGGATTCATTTTCATTATTCCTTTTTTTGGTTTATTTTTCCTCATTAATGCTTTCAGGGACAAAAGAGGGAAGAGGAAGTGAAGAAATGGTTGTTCCTCAGATTTTTGGTGACTAAAGTTGTTGAGAACTCCACGATTTAATCAATTTGTTTGAATTCATCTAGTTATGAGCTCTGGTGATGTTCTTATTGTGTTTTTATCAAAGTCCCCTGACAGAAGGGACATTCGGAGAGTTCTAGAGTTTGAATGTTCTCATAACAATTACTGCAAATAAACCGAGAACATCTGTCACATTGGTATGCCGAATCTGTTTTTGGATGCTTCTCACTATCTAGCTGACTGTAGAATGTTATTCTTTTACTTGGTTGAATAGGGAGACCATTGACTTTAAATGGATAATTCTGGACAAAATTTTCTTCCCAATTGATTATAGTACCGTAGTTTGTATCGTACCATTCAAAGATATGGAATACTGCCTCTAGGACTAAGTATGCCTCTTTGATTGTGGGACGACTGTATAAAGAATGTTTACACTTATTTATGATAAGTATAATTGTACCACGAATGAAAGCTTCAGCGAATTGGAGTTTGAGAACAGCAGAAAAAATCCAAGAGATCAATTGAGCCATCAAGAACTTCTAGAACAAATAAAAAAATATACGTACATATATTATTCTTAGTGAAAATACGGATTTAGTTGTGCTATTTCTATCATTTGTGCCTCATTGATCCTTGAACGATACTACAGAGGAAGCCAGTTAGGAAGCTTTATCAAACGGCCATGGATGGTTTAATAATGAAAAGTGAAAAAATGAAAAAGGTATCGGTTATAGGGGCAGGCCATATGGGTCATGGCATTGCCGAAGTAGCCCTATTATCTGATTACTTTGTTTCTCTTTGTGATATTAATGAAGATATAGTTGCTAAAGGAAAAGCAATGATTGATTGGTCTCTTAAAAAGTTCGTGGAAAAATCAAAGATAACAGAAAAAAGGTATAAAAAACTTCTTACTAATCTTGAAACTACCATTGATCTAGAAAGAGCAGCTGAAAACACCATTCTTTGCATTGAAGCAGTACCTGAAAGGTTAGAGCTAAAAAAAGACATTTTCAGAAAACTAGATACTTTTTCTCCCAAACACGCTATCCTCGCTTCAAATACTTCAACAATGAGTATTACTGAAATTGGTGATGCAACTCAACGACCTGATAAAGTCGTTGGATTACATTTTCCTCCTCCTGCTGTCCTAGCACAGGTTATCGAAATAGTACGAGGAGACAAAACATCAGAAAGTACAATCAAATTTGCTATTGATTTTACTGAAAGAGCTGGAAAAGTACCAATCATTTCTAAAGATAGCCCTGGATTTATTTGTAATCGCATTATGGCTCCGTCCATGCTTTTAATTCAACTAATGCTTGATAGAAAGGAGTACACCCCAGCAAAAATTGATGCTGCAGCTTTGAATATGGGAATGATTATGGGTCCTTATGAACTCCTCGATTATATCGGACTTGATGTGGTGTATGATAGTTCCAAATATTATGCAGAACGACTTTCTGTTGATTATTCCCCCTCTCAAACTATATCTAAGTTAGTTGAAAAGAATAAACTAGGTAGGAAAACGGGGGAAGGAATCTATAAATGGCTTCCAGGAGGCAAAAGACCGATTATCGATCTGTCAGACCCAGCAGATTTTGATCTCATGGATTTAATGCGTGTTCAGATCAATGAAGCAGTGAAGGTCTTGGAAGAAGGTATTGCTACTGTACAAGATATTGATATTGGGATGAAACTCCACTATCATAATCCATGGGGACCTTTTGAATTAGTAGAGAATATGAATTTAGGGGAGTTGTCAAGATTCCTTGATAACTTAGCTGAAACCTATGGAAAAGAAGTGTTTCGACCACACAAGTGGATTCAGGATAAAACTCTTCCTGAACGAATTAAGGTATGACTTCTGACTAAATACCGCTCCGAATCACGACCCTCCAAGCGTGAGGATATTAATCTTAAATTCGCTAAATGGTGACTGTCTAATTTGGCCGTGATTAGTTATAAGGGTGTGAGGG
>CP070760.1:1660263-1671064 GCA_020348965.1 Candidatus Heimdallarchaeota archaeon
TTTCCTTGTTGAAAATCAATTGTTTTTTCCCATAGAAGAGAGCCCGAGCTATTGATTTTCGCTACCCAGATGTCACGAGAGGAGCCACCATCAATAAGTGTGGTTCTATCCCAACCTGATAGTATAATTCCTCCATCATTGATTTGACAAATCGAGAAAATCTCTCCATTGTATGTTTGATTCCATTCCATTACTCCTTCTTGATTTGTTTTGAACACCCAATTGGTTTTTCCAAGGAGATAATCTTGATCGTAAGTAACAATACCAGAAACCTTGCTTGCTAAGAGGAGGTCTGTCAGGCTACAATGGACCATACTACTATCTATTATAAATTTCATTGATTTATATGTAGTTTTCCAAACAGGATAGCCTTCCTGATCGATTTTAAGAAGGAAAGGAACATCACCAATAGGATGGCAATGCCATCCGCAATGTAAAAGTTGCCTACCTATTATGATAAAACCATCTGGTAACTCAATGATTTCATCAATGCTATACATGTCCTCATCATACTTACTACTATTATATTGAAAGTTCCATAATAACTCCCCGCTCTTATTAAATTTGAGTAGGTACAGCAAGTTAGTTATTTGCGATAATCCTGTAAGTCTCCACACAAAGTTAAAAGCCGTACTCATTCCAACTAAGTAATTGTCATCGGTAGTCTGAATTCCACTGGAATATTGCATACATAAAATCTCTAGATTTATTTGAGTATTCACCCACTCTATTGCACCATTTCTATCAGTTTTTTCTATAAACAGTGAAGTATTATTTCTTAAACCAAATAGTACGAATCCTTCATCATCTGTCTTGAGAATGCTTTCTATCCATGCAATTCCTGGGTAGGTTTTATTCCAAAGCACTTCTCCATTTTCATTTACTCGTGTTAACCATGCAGTACTATTATTATTAAATTGTGAATCTATAAAAGGATCGGTTAGACCAGTTAAAGCAAATCCTCCATTATTGGTTTGAATAATTGAAGTAACACAGTCGTCTCCCGCTCCTCCAATGGTTGTCATCCATTCAATCTCCCCATTTTTATCACTTTTTAGCATGATCCCATCAATTTTACCATTCCCAACTGAAGAAGTATAGCCCAAAAGGGTGAATCCACCATCTGTTGTTGATATTGCCTGAGTTATCCAATCATCATTATTTGAACCATCAAACCAGTTCTCATTCACTATATTACCACTTTGATCTACTATCATAACAAAAGGGGTAGCTTTTTGACCATAAACAATATCTTCATCACCTGCAATAACATAATTCCCATCACGATCTTGAATGATATCAAAAGCATATTTTTCTCCAATATTTCTCTTCCATAGTATTGTTCCACTTGTAGTCATCCCAAAAAGGTAATTTTCCCAACCTCCTTCATCAATGTGACCCCTTACCATGGCAACCAGAGTAGTTTCAGTTACTAAAAAGGCATTTGCATAAAACCATATAGCCTCGAGATCCAAAAGCGTATTAAGGTCATAATTTCGTTCCCACTGTAGTATACCGTCTGAATTTATAGTAAGAACGACAAAATAGTCTGATTCAGAGTCGATAGCTAATACAAATTTGAAGTTTGATCCATTTGAAGGTTGATCCATGTGTACTAGATCGAGACCCCATATACTACCAGTATATTCTTGAGTCCACTCAACATTTCCATCAGCAGTAAGTTTCTTAAACAAAACTGATGAACCTTTTATGCCTGCATAAACAAATCCCCCTTCATTTGTTTGGAATAGAAAATTCCCATCTCCAAAATCTCCATTACTGTGTATTTTTTTATCCCACTGGAGATCACCCATATTAGTAATTTTGAGTAGATAAATATCTGGAGATGGTATTCCTTCATCCAGAAATGCTTGTTCTAATGTAATAGCTACAATGAATCCGTCATCTAATGTACCGATAACGGCAAAAATCGCAATCCTCTGATAATAATCCGAGCATTGATAATAAGTCTGATTCCATTGAATTTCGCCCAAAGAGTTTGTTTTTATCATATAAAGCTCATCATTTGATGAATAATGATCCACTGGTCCTGCAATGATATAACCTCCGTCTTTGGTTTGATCAAGCATTCCTCCTCCTTCAAAACCCCCATAAGCTCTCAACCACTGTAAATCACCAGTTCCATTAGTTTTTATCAATTCTAGAGAGATAGACCTGTCTAAACCTTCTTTAGCACATAATAATGCATATCCATTATCACTAGTTGCGATAAAATCAACTACATTACTTCTAGAAAGGATATATTGTGATGATCCAGAGGTTGTATTAAATAAGCTAATTAAACTACTAGAATCCTCTGGTGGAGGAAAAAATGGTAAAACAAGAACAACTACTAATATTAACGCGAGAATTGGTCTTTTTAGCCTTCCCAGAAGAATCGTGTGATTTTTTGGTGGTTCTAGACAAATGAAAAGAGTTTCTTTCTCTTTTACAGATTTCTGAACCGTCATTTCGCACGCTCCTCCAATATTTCAAACAATTGTTTCCCTAGGTCAGTAGGACGTAATTGAGGGTTATCAATTTTTATATTCCGTTCTTTATATTCTTGGAGGATAATTTTTCGGCATTGACCATATCGCTCACATTCAACACATTCCCCTTCATGATCATACCATACCTGAATACCATTTTTAGGAGAAAATGTGATATATGAAGTGACATTAAAGGTATGATTATATCCCTTTGCGAATCCAATGCTTTCGTCAATAAGGCCTAGAGTGGTTTTATTAGATCTAGCTGTTTCCTCTAGAAGCGCTTTTATTCTTTTTTTTGCCTCCACAAAGGCTTTACTGACAAAAGCTGGAGAAATTTCTTTCTGTTTAGCTATTTTTTTCCCCAATATCCTATTACGTTTCAGATCCCATATCTCTACCTGTGTTTGAGTAGGATAACGAATCCGTCGATAAGAATTAAAACTGGTTAACATAAACCTTTTTTGGTTAATCAAATATATAAAGGTATGCATTTCTTGTGAGATTTCAACCCATTTTAATTAAAAAGGTGGGAACCTACTCTGATCCATTAGGAAATGGATTCAGGATTCTAGTTCAAGAGTTGCCTGCCTAGAATTTGTAACTTGTTGTCAGTAGTGAGACAATGTAATAATTATGCCTTCGTCTCATTAGTTGTTGTGATGGTGATATCGTTCACAAAGTGGTTCACGCCTGGAGCTACAGACTTGATGATAGTTTTCTGGGTTTGAATTATTTTGAAATGGGGAAAGGAGGTGTTTATGAGTGTTGTTATTTCTTTTTTCCAGTCATGCATGTGACGAGTGGTTGTCAACCCGTGGGCGTGAATGGTCCCTCCTTGTTGTTGTTGTAGGCTGGCTAGAGCTTTGGTAAGTTGTTGTTTATCTATCGTGAAGTATCCCATAATTACTCGATTGGCCCAGTTTGTTGGTGTAATCTTTCGATTATCGCCTAGTAGGGCTTGGTATCTGTCTGTCAGTTGATTTTCTTGAATGTTTTTCTCCAGGAACTGGTGGGCGTACGGGTTGATTTCTATCCCGATTATTTGGGCGGTGGGGTTATGAACGGCTATTGGGATGGACAAATTTCCCACACAGGCAAACATATCAATGACTTGCTCTTTCTTCTTGCTTAATTTCACCATTCGCTGTCTTTCGGCGTGGTTTCCGTTGGAGAATGTGAGTTTTAGGGCGTCTATCCAGAATTTACATTCGAGTTCTTTGTGCAGCGTTACTGTCTTCTCCTCTCCTGCCAGTAATTCCAGCGCGGGTTGCCGAACGGTGGTATTTGTGACCCCGACTTTGAGGGCCATCGTTTTCAGTTCAGGTAGATGTTGTAGATATGCCTCCCCAATTTCACGTTTCCAGGGTAATAAGGGTGTTTTTAGTTCTAGGACTCCCACCCTACCGACTCGTTTCCATCCCTTGGGTAATAATGGAAGGAGGTCTATTGGGATTTGTTGTGCTTCGTTAAGTGTTTGTAGGATTTTTTGGAATGGGGTGCGTTTGATGGTCAATATTTTCGAAAACCTAGGTCACTGGCTATTTCTCGGATGCACCGTCTGCAAATATACAGTCCATATTTTCGAATGATGGCTCTATGGGTTCCACATCTCCGACAGGTTCTGGTTCCTTTTCCAAATTTCTTTTTGGTATCGGTGACTTTCTGCATTGTTACTCGACTCCAAGATTGAATTCGTGTTTAAAGAATGCTATCCCTTCTTCTTTGGTGATTCGATGTTTAGTGGGGATTTTCTGGGCGCGTTGTCTTCTGCGTTTTGTGCGATAGCCTGCTCTTTCCAATACGACGGTAGTATCGAACCCATGGACTCCGATTTTCGGGTCGTATTTGATATTTGGGAGGTTCAGGTGTTCTGTCACTCCAAATGAGAGATTTCCGAATGTATCGAAGTTTTTACTTGACACGACATCCTCTATAGCCCAAAGTGATTTCTTCAGGAATTCTGTTGCTAGTTCTCCTCGCAGGGTTGAGAACACACCTATAGGTTCGTGTTTTCTGATCCCAAAACCTCTGACTGATTCTTTTGCTTTTCCTTCTGCAGGTGTTTGATTCGTCAGGCGTTCACACAGTGTTCGTGCTTGTTCCAGTTTTGGTCCTGAGGTCCCTACAGCAAAATTAACAGTCACTTTGTGAATTCGTGGTTTCAACATGGGGTGTGTTTTCCATTCTTTGACGAATGCTTGTTCCTCTTCCGTCAGTGGGACTGGTTCCCGTTCTTCTTCTTCAGGTGGTGTTCTTGATATACGAGATCTACGACTCATCAGTAGTGTCTCCTTCTTCTTCAGGGGTTTCTTCCTCTGGTTCTTCGGGGGTCTTCTTTACTGGTTCTTTAGGGGCTTCTTCAACAGGTCCTATAGGGATTTCTATCACGGGTTTATCGCGGCCAATGATGAAAATATGAGTGTCCACTGTTTTAATTTCCCCCTCCTTTGTCTCTAGTGTAATTGTGCGTGTTTTCTGGCCTGTCTGGGTTTCGATATCTCGGATCTTTCCTTGAATTCCGATATTATGGCCCCCCATTATTAGAGCGATATTTCCCACTGTAAACGGGTAATGGTCTTCTATGATTTTTTCTTCCAGATTGAGTAGTACACTATCTTTCACTGATAATTCCGTCACTGGGATTTTTTGCTCTTCTTCTGGGTGGATTCTCAGGTTCCTCCCGTCATGAAATGTCAGTTGAAAGATTCCTCCTTTGATTGTTTGCTTTTTCTTAATGCGGAGAATCTTCCGTTGTGCTTCTTCCTGTGTGATTGGATGAAGTAGTACTCGTCGCCTTCCCCGATAAGGTGTTAATCGGAAGTATTGCTCTGTTTTTGGGATCTCAAGGATGTCCATGGGCCCTATGGCAAACTTGTAGCTAGTTTGTACTTTTCCATCCACCTTTACCTCTTTGTTAATAAGAATTCTTTTGGCCTCGCTTAAGGTCTTGGCATAACCTAAGATTTCTCTCATTACTATCCCGAGTGGGAGCGACATTTCCATTTTAAAGCGAGTCGGGTGGGGTCTCACACTGAATTTTCCGTGTTTTCGTTTGATTGGATAGACTGTCGGGGCACTTAATCGTTTTTTATGCCTTGAACTACCTTTACTTCCCATTTTGCTTCCATCCGTTATTCTTCTTCAGGGGCTTCCAATGGACTGATATCTACCTCCTCGATTTCCACTGGCATTTTTGCCCGTCTTTCTAAGATTTTTTTGCGTGTTTGGTCGACCTTTCCGAATCGACGGATTATTACCTTTGATGGATGAATGGGATATAGGATTTTTGATTTATCTGCTTTTTCACGGGCTATCCCATCGATTTCCAGTCGTTGGATCTTATGATTAGCTTTTAGGACCTTTCCTTCTGTTCCAACGAAGTCCCCAGCGGTGATATAAACTACATCTCCACTCCGTACTGGCATGTGTTTGACCTTATATTTTTCTTGAAGATCTTTCGATAAGCGTACTGACATTAACTTCGCTTGTTGAAATGAATGTGCTTGATAAATTCTTCGTCGTTGTTTTGACGGATTGCGTGTTTTTGGTTTGGGCCCCATTTTTTCGTTCACCTTTCCTTAGGAGATTATTCGTGCCGCGCTGGCGATTCGTGGCCAGGCATCCGCTGCTTCCTTGGATACTGCCCCTCGGATTTCGCTTCCTCGTGGTTCGCCGTTTTCATTGGTCACTACAACGGCATTGTCTTCAAAATAGACCCAGCTCCCATCTGATCTCTTATAGGGTTTTTTTTGTCGGATCACAACTGCATGGACTATTTGCCGTCGTAGTTTTGGCGTTCCTTTTTTCACTGAGCAAACGATCATATCGCCCACTTTTGCTGCTGGTTGGCGTCTTAATCGAGTACTGTGTCCTTTGACACTGATTACTTGGATCATTCTTGCTCCCGAATTGTCTGATACTGGGATTATTGCACCCGTTGGCAGTGCTCGTGTTATTCGGCGAGTTACTAGGCGTAAGGATCGTCTTTTCTTCAATTTTTTAGTCTCCTTTTTCTATCTTTTCAATTACGACAAAAGAAACTGTTTTTGAGAGGGGCCGACATTCGCCGATTCGGACATAGTCACCAGTTTTTGCATCAATACAGGGGGGATTATGTGCATGCATTCGTATTGTTGAACGGCCATACCGTTTGTATTTTTTTACCAATTGGAGTTGAGATTGTTGGACGGTTACCGTTTTGTCCATGTGATCTGAAGTCACTTCTGTTTCCATTATTCGACCTCGGACCGAGAGTGTGCCATGGAATGGGCAGTTTATGTCATCACATGTCCTTTTCGGCATTGGTGCGATTCCTATATGTCGTGAATATTTTTTCTTCACCATTTTCGTCGTATCCTTCGTTTGATGCGGTCTTCATGGCGACCTTTCAGTTGTTGTCCATTTATTTCATATAGTTGGTTGTTTATTTCGATTGTTATTACTGATTGATTTTTCGGGATAGTTCTTAATCCGTTAATGGTCAATATTTGCCAAGTATTTTTTGTTTCGTTGCTAATCTGACCACTAAACTTTTTTCCTGCGTAATTAATTTGACATTGTTGACCTATTAAGCGAATTTTTGTGATATTTGTCTTTAATTTGGATGGGTTATGGTTATAGGGCATTCTTTTCTTCCTGGTTAATTGTAAGGATCCGTGCTACCGTACGTCGTAACTCTCGGACTCGACCTGAGGATTCGACGGACCCTGTTCGCGCTTTTCCCCTCAATGTTAGTAATTCTGTTTTCAGTTCTGTTAATTTCGATTCGCGCTCACGTGGCGTCATTTTTCTAATTTCAGCTTTTCGTAGTATTGCCATGCCGTCATCTCTCCTATTTGAGGTCCTCCGCTTGAAGTAATTCTTCTTCACTTTTTTCAGGTTGATCTTCAGTTTCCTTTTTTACCTGTTGAGTTACTTCAGCTTCTTCTTCCACTTCTGCTTCAGTCTCCTCGTCAGCTTCTATGTCTTCCTCCACTTCTTCTTCCCCTTCAGTTTCCACTTCCGCTTCAGCTTTTAGTTGTTCAATTATTTCTTCCACTTCTTCTTTTTCTTCTTCTACTTCTTCCGCTTCCTCCTCTGCTTCTTCCTCCTCCGGTTCACCGAAAACATTTGGTATAAGGACGGCGTCATCGGGTAATACGGCATCAGGTTGCATAATCTTTAAATGGACTCCGATCACTCCTTGTTTCATTGTCACTTCCATGACTGCCTCTTCTACAAATCGTTTTGCAGGTTCTCCACATTTGGCAACAAATCCTTCCCGAAAGACCTCTGCTCGTGCTCGTTGGGAGGTTAATTTTCCTTTTATTGTAATTTCGCATCCCCGTGCTTCTGCAGCCATAATTCTTCGTACTAGCGCATATCCAGCTCTTCTAAAATGAAATCCTTTTTGTATTTGTGAAATTAATCTGCCTGCCATAACTCGAGCATTTAATCGTGGATTTTCTAGATCCTTGACTTCCAATTGAGGTGTTTCAAGTCCATAGATGTGTTCTAAGGCTTCTGTTATTTTTCTCACATTCCGTCCCCGTCTCCCTATCACCATCCCTAATCGGACCGCGTGGATTACTACTCTATGTCCCATCGGAGTTTTATGGATTTCAATTTTTCCTTGGCCTGCGAGTTTTAATTCATTATTCAGGTATTCACTTACTTGGACATACTGCAAGTTCCGATTTAGGAGCTCTTTTCGTGCCGCCATATGTTTATTCCTCTGTTACTACTACCTCGACGTGTGTCAGCGTCTGAAAACTGGGTGATGATCGTCCGTGGGCTCGGGGGGTAAATCCTTTTATTTTTCGTCCTCGTTGTGCGGCCATGTGGGTAATTCTTAGGCGACTGACTTCAAGTCCCTTAAATGATGAGTTTTGTTCGACATTTTCCAGAACTCGTAAAATTTCTCTTGCTGCTTTTTGTGGGTAGCGACCTGCGGGCCATTTCAGTAAATCGCTTCTATGGGGAATTTTTTTCCGATATCGTCTAAAGGGGACGCTTCTTTCTTTTTCAATCACTTGTCCTAGATATTCTTGGGCTGATTCTAGGTATTTTCCTTTCAGTTCTCGACAAATTTCTCGAGCATGCTTTGGGGAAATACGCAAATTTCGCCCTGTTGCGACTGCCGTTCGGTCAACATCTAACCCAAAGACTGAAATCTTGTAATTTGGCAATTCGAATTCAACCAATTAAGTTCATAAGCAATTATTGAGGTATCTCCTTTCTTTTGGAGTTTTTTACCATACCCATATAGTACTGGCTTATTTCAGACATTTGAGGTTACCATTTTTTCGTTATAAAAGTCATCTCCTTCTTCTGATTCATACGCCTATCAGTTTTCCCTTACATTATCTTCTGTTTCTATCAGTTTTTTCGCTAATCTGTGAATTTTAACCTCAACAATTGGAATCATGTATTCAATTAGTAGTTTTGAGCCCATTTTCCTTCCATTTCAATAGTACCAATTTTTCCCTGTTTCTTCCAATCCTACATGTCTTCTTCTCCTCATCCTAGATTGAACCTTCAGTTTTTAACTGATTTTTTCTTTCCCTGTTTATCAGAGTCTATGTGATGTTATATGTCCTCCCGACGTGCTTTTCGCTATCGTGGATTTTCTTTAGATGAACTTCGTCAAAAATCCATGGATGAATTTATTTCCCTTCTTCCTGCTCGTCAGCGTCGTTCGTTGACTCGGGGTATGAGTACTCAACATATTAAGCTTATGGAGCGCATAATATCCTCCAAGTCAACCAATCGTCCTGTTCGCACTCATTGTCGTGATTTTATTATTCTTCCTGAGCTCATTGGTTCTGTTGTTCAGGTATATAATGGTCGAGAGTTTCTACGTGTTGAGCTAAAGCCTGAGATGCTTGGCCATTATCTGGGTGAATTTGCCCCTACTTGTAAGCAGGTCAAACACTCTGCACCTGGTATTGGTGCTACTCGTGGATCCCAGTTTGTGCCATTAAAGTAGTCGTTCTTTCTCTTTCAGAGTTTTCATGTTTCTACGTCTCTGAGGGTTTCAACTTCTGTAGTTTCAGAAATAAATCGTAGGCAGCTTTTTTCTGAGCCTCTTTTATAGTCTTGTCCTGACCCCTTCCGATAAGGACTTGATTTTGGTATGTTCCTTGGCATAAAAACCAATATATCGGGTCATGATCCTGGCCTTCCTTTTTTTCTAATTGATAGATCGGATTAGGCAAGTGGTGTTGCTGAAAAAACTCTTGAACTAGATTTTTGGGGTTAAATTCATTTCGTCCCCAAAGGCTGCCTTCATTTATCTCTCTTTCGAGGATTCGCTTCAGGTCAGCCTTAAACAGGTGTGAAAGGAGCGATTTACAGGATGTTAATCCTCCTGTAACATAGAGTGCTCCAAATAAGGCCTCCACGGCATCCGCGAGATCTTTTTCTTGGACTTGGTAGGCTGGTGCGTGACGTAAAACTGATTCAATTTGGAGTTCTTTTCCTTTTTGCGCTAACGTTGTGTTTTGGACCAACCGTGCCCGACTTTTGGTCAGGATTCCCTCTTTTGCATCACTATGGTTATATAACCACTCGATGACGAGTAAATCAATTATTGCATCGCCTAGTATTTCTAGTCGTTGGTTATCAGTAGCTGTGGAATCCACTGCTTTATACGAGGGATGAGTGAGTGCCTCTTTAAGTATGGGTAAATTTAGTTGCGCATTCAATCGTTGATTGAACAGTTGAAGTTGATCATCCTCTTGCCTACCTGTCATGTGAAGAAATCACCAGTCATAGTTGTTAGTATGCAATTAATTTTTCACACCTAGTCTAGGTGGTGATAAAACTTTTAGGTTTCATGGTAAAATGAGCATTTTCAGAGACATGTTTCTATTCTCACTACTTATGTCCATACGATGTGCAAAAATATAAAAGCAGCTTGACATAGTACGATTTCGAGTGAGATAAGAAAAATATTCTTTTTAGGTTATGAAGGAAAGATTAATGACAGCAAAAACACTGAAGGAATATGGTTTAGAGTTTATTAATGAAATGGCCAAAGATCGGCATGTGGCTCAACAAGAAATTGGCGTAGTAATTTCTGGTGCGAAAAGCGCCCTTCTCACACGCGGGAGTAAACATTTTACCTATAAGGACTTAGATGAGTACAGTAAGCAAGTACGAAAAGATACATCTCGTATTGTCGATAGTGAATTAACTCGTCTCACCCTAAAATCGCTTGGTCGGATTCGTCGTATTGTTCAAGGTGATGCTCGATTTGTGGAGGAGGTGAGTGCTACTGATTTTGAGGAGCAGGTTGACACATTGAATACTGAGCTCCAGAATTT
>CP070760.1:1671164-1678957 GCA_020348965.1 Candidatus Heimdallarchaeota archaeon
TTGACCTTTGGATCAAATAATGAGGTCATATCGTCCAACATACCATCAAACAGATCGCCAAATGCTTCTTGGGTCTTTTCCTCAGAGATCTCGATCCCAGTTTCTTGAATACTTGCTGCGTGGCGAGAAAGAGCTTCGTATTCTTTTGTACCGATTTTGTGCCTTGCCGCTCCTTTAAGGCATACACTAACAATCTCGCTAAGACCATCTTCATCTTCTAATTCGCGCAAAATAGCTGTTGCTTGACTCAGTAAATCTACTGCCTCATCTACATTCCCCGCTTGAAGGCTTAGCTTTGCTGTAGTTACAAGAAAGTTTCCCTCTTCTTTCTGTTTTCCAGTCTCTCTGAAGTGTTGTAGAATTTTGTCACGTTCTTTCTGCGCAACCTGCTGGGTGAGAGGAGAATTATACATGGTTTCATAGATCTCTGCCATCTTTGAGAAATAGTGATCGAAGCCAGATGGTCCATACTCACGTAAATAATCTGAAGCTGATTTTATTAGATCAACACCAACTTCTGGGTTGTCAGCTAATAAACTACTTCCTACAGCAAAATACATATTGGCAAACTCAAATAGGGATGCCTCATTCTTACTTTCCGAAGCTGTTTGAAACCCTTTTCCACCCCATTCTAGTAAAGTCTGGAAATCTCCTAATGATAAACTATGTCGTGTCGCTTTCAAAATAATATCAAGAGTAGCTGCGGTATCATCAATAGCCTGATAACACTCAATAGCTTGCGAATACAACTGACTGACTGTTTGATGCATACCTTGTTCAGAATAAACAGGCAGCGTTTCGTTAATAATTGAATCGACGATGCTTGCTATACTTTCTCTATCATTTGTTTGTTTTGCTGTGGAAACAGATTGATTCCACATTTCTATAGCAAGATCTATGCGGTGTGGGGCGAAATGTGCTGCATTTGCTTTATAAAGATCAATTGCTTGTGCATGTAATCCTGCATCTTTGAGAATGGAGAATAATCCCTTAATAAATGGCCACGCTTCGTCAAATTTCTCATCAGCTATCTTTGGTTTTATACCTCGATCAATACTGGAGACTACATTCTTTGTGAGTTCTTGTTGTAGTTCTTTTAGATGGTCCACTCGTTCTAGTGTTTGATTAGTTTGTTTGAAAAGTGCAATGGCATGAGGAAAATCCTCTGTTTCTGTAAATTTGTTAAAAAGATCCCAAAAGAAAGTTATATACTCTTGGAGTTGATTGGTCTTTTCATGGAAGTCTAAGCTTTGGACTGCTAGCTCATACATCTGATCGTGCTGTGTATCGGAATATTTCTCCAAAATATGGGTATTTGTCCATGTAATAATTTCTTGTAGCTTTGGATGGTTTGGATCCTTGATATGAAATCCATAAAATGCCTTTGACAAATAATTTTTGGCTTCTGCAAAGTAATTGGGGTCTTCTAAAGTTTCTGCTAGATTTTGAGTGAAGATGAAAAGAAATTCATTGAAAGTATCTATTTTTCCAATCATCTCTGTTAGTAACTCAAGTTTATTCGCTAAAAATACTTTTGTAGGTAAATTAGTGCTTGTTAGAGCACGTTCCTGAAGATAGTTAAGATTTCGATCGACTACATCTTTCAAAGGCTCGAATTCGACTGCAAAGGTTGTGGATTTCGAAATGAACTCTACAGCTTTCTCCATATGTGTCTCTAATAAAGTGGAGCCTACTTGAAATAGAAGATCAGCAGCTTGACTATTATCATAGTTTTTCATTACTTCGAATGTTTTCTCTACAGTGTCCATTCCGAGATCCAATAATCCAGCATTTAAAGCTTTAAAACTAGTATATTTAAGAAATTCCCCCTGGCTTTGTTCAGAGATTGCTGCAGATGTGACATCTCCCAGTTGAATGAATTTGTCTCTTGGTACCTGTGATCTAGAATCAAGATTAAATAAGGGCTCCATTTGGTGTGTAATATAAGTAAGCATCTCCTGCAGTTTTGGAGTGGCTTTTATCGAAACGAAAGCATCATAGGCTCTTTCTAGAAACTCTAATTCGATACTTTGTTTGCCTTGCTGACCTGCAGCTTGAGCGAAAGAAAATGCCGAATTACCTGCGCTTTCTGAATCCTCAATGAAGATCTTTATTGATATTATTGTACCTAAGTGTGTAGCTGCCGTCTCAAATTTGCCCTCTGTAAGGCATAAATTGACTTTTTCTTCTAAAAAATTAATGATTTCATGCGTTCTATCCGCTCTCTCTGGTAATTTCCACCATGTCTGAGCACAAAATTCGAGATATGGGAGTGAACGATTTCTGATCTTTTTCTCATACATATCTTTCGCATATTGAAATAAAAATACAAGATTATTATCTGGTATCTCAACATCATCTATTTTCTTTGCTAATTCCATACTTTTTAAGAGATATTGGACGCCCTCATTATTTTGAAATTCGATTGGGCCTTTTTTCACCCTTATCATTCTTGAACTAAGGATATTTCCACTGATTTCTCGTGCTTGCATTGTAAGATAGTTTAAAACAGACTCCTGGGTTGTGTTATCTTCATTTCTTAAGGCTATTTCAAATGTTTCATCTACGAGCGAGAAAAAGAGTTCTTTTTGTTTATGTTCATCATAAATTAAAGCTAATTGCCATAAAAAGGGAGCAATGGATTCTGGTTTTCCTGCATTCTCGAAACCCCCCTTTGCAGTTTTCATTAATACATTTGAGATGTCGAAACGCTTTGCACGAGCAACACTGAGAGTTTTTTCAGCAAAAGTGTTTGCAATTCTGAAAGAAAGGTCTTCCTTAGAGAATGGGATGATATCCGCTGGTTTTTCGTCAAAATAATTCATCAAACTTGATGTGCTCTCAATGCTTTCGGCATGACGACCAATATCTATTAATTTGCTGATCTTATCGAGTTTAACATCAATGATTTTCTCAAGAGATTGTGTGTCCAGACGGATCTGTTGATATGCTTCAATTGCATTATCAAGAAGATCTAGTCCTCTTTTCCATTTTTCTTCTTTACCTAGGAGATGACTTGTGGATAGAAATTGCTGTCCAAATCCAAAGTAGGTATCTCCAGTTTGATGTGATATTTCATAAGCAGCATCAGTGTTCCCAACCAAATTATAAAGAGTAATTGTCCAGTTTAAAACCTCGAGCAAGGCTTCGGGGGCCTGATCTGTTAATCGAGTACGTTCACGACCAGAAATCTCGAGAAAGGTGGGGATTAATTCATTAATTTTATCATGTTGTTCATTCTGTTCTAAAACATCGTAATACTGCTTTCCAAACTGAAACATTAGGGCACTGTTTCCTGACTTACGTGCAGTAAAAAATGCCTTATTAAAAAGCTTGATATCATTAGTAATCTTAGCCGCATTAAAATACTGTTTTGCTGCTTTATCAAAATTTCCCTCATCTTCATTTGCTTTAGCTTTTACCAATTCTTTTTGTACTTCTGACATTCGTCACGCCACCCAGGCTGGATTAATACTCTCAGTGACTACTAAATTATCAAAGGGATCCCTTGAGCTTGATTCTCTTATTGTAATCAATTGGAAACCGTTATTTTTAATTGTTTGTGAATACTAAAAAACTCAAAATTTGTCATTCAAATTTAATTTGAAGGAAACTCCTTTTATAAAGATACCCCAGAAGTTAAGTATGGCACCTAAACTTCAGAAAATCAGATTTCAAATACCGTCTAGTAGAAATCACTTTTGTGAGATGCAGAAGACTGAGGGAGGCTATCAATTAACCTTTTTTGATGTTGGAAAGAAATTAAAAACAGTTAACATAACGGAGGATCAAATAGACCGGGAGTATTTACGAAAACTTTCTGTTAAGGCAGGGGTGAATTTCTACGCTCTGACGGGTCCATATGACTGTAGTGATGAAATCTTACGTCAATGGCACAAACATTTCAAGAAAAAAGGGTTTTTTGGCAGACTTTTTGGAAAATAAACCGTCAAATTATTTAAATGGGTCCATGACTACTTTTATGGCCTTTTTTTCATGAATTTCGAGCATGCCTTTTTCCCAGTCTGCCATGTTTACGTGATGAGTAATTATCTTATTGAGCTTTTCCTGAAAATCTTTTGACTTAAGTAAGCCCCGCATCGCCTGCCAAGTTTGAAACATGCGTCGTCCTGCAATTCCATATACACTCGCGCCCTTACTGACCATTAACGAGTTAATATCGAATTCAATTGGTCCTGGGAAGAATCCTAAAAGGGAAACCCGACCACCATAAGTTAATGCTTCTAATCCCTGCCGAAGAGCGTGATCATTACCAGACATTTCTAGAAGAATGTCGACCCCATTTCCATCAGTAGCATCCCTTATGATCTGAGGAATTTTGTCTCCGTCTTCTCGTGCATTTAACACCATGTCAGCTCCTAATTCCTTAGCCATGTTAAGTCTTTGCATATTCCTACCTCCACCACTAGCAAAAACTTGTGCTGCTCCAAACATTTTCACAACTGGAATGGTCATTAATCCAATCGGTCCACATCCAGCGATGAACACATTCTTTCCAGCAATTCCCTCATCTTCAGTTAATCCCTTCGGAAAAACTGAATGGACGGCATTTCCAAGAGGATCTTGAATCGAGGCAAGTGCTGGATCAAGGTCAGGATCATTCTTCCACGCATTCAACTCAGGGACAACTGCATATTCCGCAAAAACACCATCTTTATCAACACCAAAGATTTTCGTATTTGCACATATATGCATTCTATCGCTACGACATTGGTAACACGTTCCACAAGCTTCGTGACACTCTAGCGAAATTTTGTCACCAACTTTGATGTTTTTCACATCTGGCCCTATTTCAACGACTGTTCCCCCCACTTCATGGCCTGCAATGAAGGGAATCGCTGGTGGCAATCGCTTCTGTGCCCAAGCATCATATTCCCACATATGATGATCTGTTCCACAAATACTAGTGATATCTATCTTGAATTTGACATCAGTGCTATGTGTCAATTCTGGTTCATCCACCTCACGAATTTCGAACCCCTTTTCTTGTTTGGTCTTCATAATAGCTTGCATTAAACACACCTAGTAGAGATAGAGTTAGATACTGCCCATAAATTACACTAGCGAGGGTATAATATTTAGAATGAATGTATAAACGTATAATGATTACTAGATATATAATGGTAATCCCTGAATTAATTCTCTTTCTCAAACAGTTTCTGGGTGAAAGGCACGAAACGATCAAGATCCTCAATTTCAGTGATCCCATGGGCTCGACACAGCCGATAAAGAAACTGACGAGCATAAGTGTCAATTTGTATACGTCGTTTTCTACGTTGAATCTCTTTAACGATGGATCTACGTAAATATTTTCCTTCACGGTCAAAATCTGTTAAAATAATTACCACAGAGTACCTAATAGCAATATCCACTAATTCATCAAGGGATAATCCCCCCTTCTCCAATATCTTCCCTTTTATGCCTAATGATCTCAATGTCTCTCGATCTCTTTTCCCCTCAGTTATGAATATGGCATTCTCCAGTTCATTACAATAGCGTACCCAATCAGGTACTTGCGATTTAAGATCGGTCACTAATTTTCGGCCTACTCTCTGCCTAATAGCATTCCTTCAATAACAATTGGTACTTCTTTGGCTAGTTCTGCTTCTGCCGCGAGTAATTTCTTGTCAGTGGGGGCATGAAGTCGGAAAATAACCTCTCCCCTTTTAACAGAGTCTTTCTTTTTGAGGAAATACACACCAGCTCGTTTATCCATTGGTGCTCCTGCAGCACGGGCAGCCCGAGCAATGACTTCATTGTTTATTTCCACTACCCACCCATTCTGAGGAGCAATATACTCGTAGACACACTTCCCAATTTCGATATCATCGGGACGAATGTTCGGATCGGCATTTTGCGCTTCCAAAATCTCCTGAAATTTCGCATAGGCTTTACCTGATTGTAATAACTCAGATGCAAAGTCTTGTCCTCTGCCCTGAATCGCCTTCCCTGACATTTCTAAAAGAATACCAGCGAGAGATGTACTTTTCCCAATTAATGAATCAGAGGCTTTTAGTGGTTCAATTAAGGCTGCGAGTGCTTCACGGGCTTCAAGGCCTGGACCGACAGTATGGCCAACTGGGCTGGAGCCATAAGTGATACCACTCTCAATACGAATACCGAGACGTTGGCCGAGTTCAGAAAATCTATGGGCAAGTCTCTTTGCCCCTTCCATAGTTTCAACTTTAGTAGCACTACCACAAGGAATATCTAGACATAAAAAGTTAATTCCCATTGCTACTTTTTTAGAAAGAACGGAGGCCATCATCATGGGTTCGGGGTCAATTCCTAGAGGAAATTGAACCTCTCTAATCAGCTTTTCGTCAGCAGGGACAATATTGAGACCACCAGTCCAGGCAATAAGTCCACCTGTTCGCTGGGCGATCTCAACGATTTCATCAATGGTGAATTCAATATCACAACCAAATGCCTCCATTGTGTCTGCAGTTCCAGAAGGACTGGTAATAGCACGACTACTGGTTTTGGGGATAGTTAACCCAGCTGCTGCAATAATGGGGACAATTAAGAGTGAGACCTTGTTTCCAGGAACCCCACCTAAACTATGTTTATCAAAAATATTCCCTTCTCCCCAATCAATCATTTGACCAGAGGCTGCCAGGCTCTTGGTTAGATATTCAACCTCAGTTAAAGACCATTCTTGAAAAAGTTGCGAAGTCAGAAACACTGAAGATTCTAAAGGGGAAGCATTGCCAATAATTATATCATTAATAATTTGGTCAATTTCTGTTTGTGTAAACAGTCTCCCAGGTTGAGTAATTCTCTGTTTTACCAATGAATAGCTTGGAGAAATCACACGTGATTGTGGGTGTAAGGTTACTTCTTCTCCTTCTTTTGCTACTAATTTTTTCATTAGGGATTTTGACAGACCTATCTCCCCTTCTTGGACGATTCCCTCGACTTTAACTACCTGAGTTACTGGTACTTCTTTCTGGCCTTTAACTAGACGAAATCTGGCTTGCATAGCAATGTTTTTATTGTTGGTACGAGAGATTAAGACTGCGTCTTGTGGTTCTACTGAGATTTTAATAATCTTGAATTTTTTCATTTATCCCACCAAGAATTCTAACCCCCAAAACTTCTCACAAGAGGGAATTAGCTTCTTATAGATAGTCTATAAATATTTAGCTTTGGATATCTAATCGAGATTACTATTTCAGAGAAAAAAAGAATTCTTCAAAACGAAACTAGATAGAAAGAAAGAGAGGAGGAGAGTAAATACCAGTTTATTCTTCTTTCTTTTTCATTTTAACAACCATTTGGAAGTTTTGGGCGAGACTGTCGTAGAAGTCAATGAGCGTTTCTAAATCATCAGCCATTAGCGATCCTCCACGACCGATTTCCCCAACTCGTCTAAGCATTAATCTATCGGCCTCTCCTAAACCAATGGCATATAGCACGACATCAGGATGTTCTTCCACATTACTTCTCACAACTGGAATTGGGTTGACTCCTAGTCCATTTCCTTTATTAGGGTTACCGTCGGTTAAGACAACCACCATCGTGGGATTTCTCTTTTTTATAACTGGATTTTCTTCAAAATTATCAAGGCTTAAATATGCCTCATTAAGCGCTCCACTAAGGAAAGTTAAACCAGAACTTTCGGCAGTTTTTTGGACTACATGGCCAATGATACTCTCAATCCCTGCTTTCTTCGTTTCACCTACACATGAGATTACTTGAGAATCTCCTAATGAAAACTTTTCCACATCTCCAGAAAACGTAATCAATTGTACTTGTTCCCCCCATCCCTT
>CP070760.1:1679057-1698295 GCA_020348965.1 Candidatus Heimdallarchaeota archaeon
TTTATTGAAGTTTTTAATTTTTAAGATCAATATTACGGAGAGTGGCCTAAATAAACAGAATTCACAAAAACTTCAACCACCCCTTTGTTTCCATTGGAAATCCTAGCTAAAATCGCAGATCATTTCTTCTAATAACTTTCACATTGAGAAAAAGGAATAATTTTGTTAAATAATGTTAGAGTAATCCAATATATGAAAAAAAGAATTTTCTTTTTTTATTTTGCTTTTATTAATGACATTACCAATATTTCTTAAGAAATCTGTGTATCTAGCAAATTCACAAAAGGAAAATAGTCTTCGATTAACTTGAGAAACGACTTTCACATGTGAACACTAATTCCTCAAAAATTGATATCCTTGGTTTTTGATATTATTGGGGTATAGATTAAACTTTATTAGTGTGTATGGTATTCTCCTAATTGTGAAATATCATAGCATAAGGTTATCTTCAAGGGGTACATATTTCATTTAATATGAATTTTGGGTTGTAATAATGCGTGAAACAGGATCAAAAGTAACTGCGAATAATGATAAGATCACAATTTCTTTTGATAGAAAAATAAGGCTGGGTCCTTTACATACGCTTGTTGAAGGGTATTTACAATTAACTAGAGATCAGCAAAAACAAGTTGAGTACCTAATGGAATCTTTTCTGCTAGAAAACGATCTCCAGGAAGACCTCGGACCAAAGGACCCTGAAAGTTTAGCTATCAATACTCTTACCGATTTAAAAACCAAGAAAGATAGAATCCTTAATATTGTACGAAATCGTGCAAATCCGAATTATCTTACTGCCCGAGAGATTCAGGAATTATATCAGCACTACATAAGAGAATCAATTGGAATATCAACCATTCAGACGAATCTAAACCGCTTAGTAGACGCAGGGTTTGTTGAACGTCAAGAAGGATCCAATCCCATTGAATATCGGATTAATCCTAAAAAAGCTCATGAAATTCCAAAAGTGATGCTTTAAGCGAGGTTTTCCCCTTAATATTCTTGGTAACAGTTAGATATCCATAATTTACTTTTTTAACTCTACTTAGTAATGATTTACTTACAACTCATTTTGTTTTTCGGGTAATTGATTGTATTTTCTATACGTAATTTCTAGATATTTTCGAATCTTAAATTATTGCAGGAGGAGGAGATATTTAGAGTGCTATTCGGTGTGTCCTATGTCTAATAACCAAATATTGAAAGTAACTGAAAAAGAGAGTCGAGCTCCTTCTGAATTAAAGTCTGCGTTAGAAAAAGAAAAGCCAGTAATAGTTCACGAGCTAGATCGCAATGTTCTGGAAATCCTCAAAAACCAAGGTCCATTAACAAGATCAAAATTAGTTTCAATTACTGGTATAGCCCGTTCAACTCTCTACGATAGTTTATTACGGTTAATTCTAAAAGGATATGTTGCACGGTTTTCTGAAGAGCGTAGACGCCGAGGTCGACCAAAAGTATACTACAAAGTAGCTCACTAAATTTGATTGGAAGGGATTAGCTAGCTTAGCTCTTTATTTAGGAGTCTTCCATATCATTTAAATCATATGGTAAGATACCCTTCCACGTAGTGAAATGTCGTGACCTCTTTACTTGCGAAGTGGCAGAGGTGTGGGAAACCCAGTTGTCGGTGTAGTGATGGGTTATTACACGGACCGTATTTTTGGTTGGTCACCTACATCTCTAAGAAATCTACTTACAAAAAAGGAGGAAAATATTCTTGGGTTTATCTTGGAAAAAATCCTAGAGACGTATGGGAAAAGTTAGAGCGAATTGACAGCCGATTTGAAAATGAATATGATCTGGATTATCTTAATGCCAAAATAAAAAAACTTGAACGTAGTAGAGACCAACAGAAGACTACAGAGAAGATTTTAACTGTTGAAAACTCCTTAACGGGCAAATAGTTTAATTTTAATTGAGAAGTCTGGACCTAATTAGATATTCTTAATTGGTGGATTGAATTTCCATTGAAGTTTGTTTGTCATTTTGGGTTAAGCTCCTTGAATAATAGAGATGAAAAATATGTTGGGGATAGCTGTGGTGAAAAAGAGTCCTTTTTTATTTGATAACGGCTCGTGGGAAGGTACAATCTTAGTACTAAGATGATACCATGGTATTTACCATGCTTATAATTTACTAGAAACAATGGTATTTCCTGTCTAATAATCCAGTTTACGTGAAAATGTGCATTAACCTGTTGATTTCGACTTTGATATTTCGAGTGGAAATACAGGTAATGCTATTGGAACGAGTGACTTCAAGTATTATTGGTGAGTGGCTTCCTGTTGAATCAGTATGATGAATCCGAAGTAACATTAGATGAAATATTCGAAGGGTATCTCAAATCACCTAAATTGTTCAAACGGCGTGATGTTCTCGATAGCTCTTTTGTCCCTGAGAACCTTCCTCATCGAACTGACCAAATTAAGCAATTAGGGTATATTTTAGCTTCTGTTCTCCGTGGAGCAAAACCTAGTAATATTTTGTGTTTTGGTAAAACTGGTACTGGTAAAACAGCTGTTTCTAAGTATGTTCTTAACATTCTGGGGAAGAAAGCTCCTCAACATGGTCTTCGGATTGAGGTTGCCTATCTCAACTGTAATACAGTTGACACCAATTATCGGGTATTTGCTGATCTATGCAGCACATTGGGCATTGAAGTCCCATTTACTGGTCTTGCCACTGATGAAGTATTTTCTCGGTTTAAGCTAGGTTTAGACCAACGAGACTCGTTATTCATTGTTGTACTTGATGAAATTGACAGTTTGATAAAGAAATCAGGAAATGAGACTCTCTATAATTTAACACGGATTAACTCAGATTTAAGTCGGGCTAAAGTAAGTCTTATTGGAATATCAAACGATTTAAAATTCAAAGAGTACTTGGATCCCCGTGTATTGTCTTCTTTATCCGAAGAAGAGCTTGTATTCAAACCTTATGAAGCTCCTGAACTAACTGATATATTAATTGCGAGGGCGGAGTTAGCGTTCAAAGATCAATCCTTAGCAGAAGGAGTTATCAATATGATCGCAGCGATTGCTGCTCAAGAGCATGGAGATGCTCGTCGTGCGATTGATCTGTTACGTGTTTCTTCAGAGATAGCAGAAAGAGAAGGTGTGGAGAAAATCAATCAAACCCATGTGAAAAAAGCGCAGGGTGCCATTGAGAGGAATACCATAACCGAAGTAATTAGTACCTTACCTTTACAATCGAAAATGGTTATTGTTTCGATTTATTCCTTAGAGAGGCTGACCAATCATTCTGAAACAGTTTCTACTGGTGACGTCTATGAAGAGTATTCTCGAATTTGTAAAGAGATGGGAATGGATTCTCTCACTCAACGTCGCGTTGGCGATCTAATCAATGAGTTGGATGCTCTTGGAATAATAAGTGCGCGGGTGGTCTCTAGAGGAAGGCATGGCCGTACAAAAGAAATTCGTTTTAGTATTCCAAAGTCATTAGTAGAAACGACTTTGCACGAGGATAAAATGATATCAGTAAATATGAAATTTTGAGTCTAGATTCTCTTTAAATCTATCATTTCTGCTGTTCCCGTCTTAGTATCTAGGACAGGCACTATTCCGAATGAAATTCCATCTTTCACTATCTGTTCACTATTTGCTCGTTGAAAAGTTCCACAAGTGATAATTTTTACTCCCTTGTACTCTTTAAAATGTGTTTGATGGAAATGTCCTGTGACCACAACATCAGGTATCTTTTCTACAACTAAATAATCTCTCTTAAAGGGAGCAAGTGGATTGAATGATCCATATTCTGGACAAAGATGACGATATTCTAGCAGGTGTTGAATTCCCTCTATCGGATTTATGTGTATTTGCTTAGTTGTCTGAAAAAGGGTGTCATTTCCCTGTCCATGAAATATTAAGAAGTTTATATTATCAATTGAACAGCGTAGAGGATTCCCATAACTTTTAAGGTTCGGGATCGTATAAAGGGCTTCTCCTATTTGCCTGTCGATAGCTGGTTGAGGAAGCGCTGTTTGTGTTGCATCGTGCTCGCCTGGAATGACAATGATTTGGATTTCAGACGGAATTTTCCCTAATAAGTTTCCCAAATTTTCATATTGAGTTTGATAGGAGGATTGTGTAATTGTTGATTTTTGATTTGAAAAACGACCCACCCCCTCTACTAGGTCTCCAGCAATAATTACTGTACTAATTTGAGCAGCAGTTTCTTTGGTATGGGTATTAAGCCCTTTCAAGTTTAAAAAATCTATTAATTTTGCAAAAACTCGTCGTGAAAAGTATTTTGAGCCAAAATGTATATCAGCTATGAATAGGACTTTTTTTGAGGTATTAGTGGGTTTAAATTTGATTCGTTCAAAACTTGGTCTGATGATATCTGTTCCCCAAAAGGCTGTAATATCTCCTCCTTCAAAGTTCTTTGGTAAGACACCTGAAATTCCTATGACAGAATCTCGGAGAATATTTCGATATTCAGGGAAACCTACACTATCCTGAACCATTACACAATTTGTAGTTGTTTCAGTTTCTGGATCCTCTAGATGAATAACAAACTTGTTTGTGTGCAATACTCGGGTATCTTGAACCATCCCAATCAGAATACCACGTCTATCATGCGGAATTTCATTTTCTATGAGGGTTCTTTTTAGTACTGTGTCTGAACTAGTAATGTTTTCTTTAAGAATGGCCGATAGTTGTTCAAATCGGTTTTTGAATAAACGTCTAAAACTCGCAATATCTGGTTCATCAGATGTTCGTTCCGGGATATCTCGCTTAATTCTTATCTGTGAGAGAGGTCTGTCAGTGAGAAGGGGTGGTTGAATAACGGATTGTTCTTGTATAATTTCATCAGTTTTGAATTTTTGTTCCTCAACTGGTTGTTCATGTTTTTTGATAATTTCTATCGATTCATCTATGGGTGCTTGGAGAGGCTGTTTAAGGGAGCCTAAGTAGGTTTCTAGTAATGCCCGATTGATGACTGGAATATCTTGAGGAATCTTGTTTATTATTTCTCTAAGGACATTTTCTGAAATGTTTTTCTCCAGTAAATAATCTAGAGCTTCAGCTGCAATATTAAAGTTTTTTTCTAAGAAGATTCTGATTAATTCTGTTTCGTTCACAGTATCATGAACCTCAAGAAGGACAGATCAAATATGAGAAGTTTAACTACAATTTCTAAGACACATGTTTATACTTGTAAATTCTCCTAAAAAAGATAGCGATAAATTCTCAATCATGCCCTCCAAGAGGTCCATGAATTTATTTATGGAGAGAACTAATTTAATACTAAAGCCAATAATGCAGGAGATTCCATGAACATATGTCATAAAGATTAAGGAGAATTATTGAATCTCCCTAAATTCACAGATGTTAAATAATTGGATTTATGGTGCAATTGCTCCAGGGGGAATTTCTTCCCATTTAATACGCCAAATATAGACCCAATCATATTGACTCTTATAGGCAAGTTCATAATAATCTGCATACTCAGTATAATCCTGGTGGAATCCTTTTGCTGCAGGTGCATTATCGGCGATTGGACCATATCCTGTTATTCGTGTGTAAGCATCCTCTGAAGCCTCTGCTGTGAATAAAGACCAGAATACTGATTCATAAAATTTGTCCACATAACCCGTAATATACTGTCTTCGAGAATCGTACTCAAGGTAATCGTCTTCATCTATTTGAATGATATTACCGCTGCTTTCTCCAATTCTAACGAACCAAGGGACTTTTCCAAGGTCGGAATCGAGTTGATACCATCCATCAGAGACTAAAAGGACGATGTAAGTCACGTCATAGAGCTTAGCTATTTTTAGCGACTCACGTGGATTTAGGACTAGCATACAACCTATATTTCCAATCTTTGTACTGTTAATTGTAGCATTATCAACTAAGATCGTCGTATTGGAATTTCCACTAATCCAGTAGCCATAGTCCCACCAAGAAGCAACTACATCTGATGAATCCGTGTTATAATCCAACCACCCAATTGCTTCTTGCCAATCACCCCCAAGGATGACGCTAGTTCACGTATATACTGGGGTGAGAATAGAAGGAGCTGAAGTTGATTTAACTGCATAATCCGAAGCCCAAGCCACCGATACTAGGAGAAAAATCCCCATAAATGCGAATGCAATAGCGGTGTGTTCATTTGAGAGTGGTTGAGTGAAACGTGTTTTTCGTCTACTTAGGGCAAATCGCTCTTGGAAAGCTAATACAAAAGGCAATAATGTTTGGTCAACTGCTTTCGCAGCTAAGAGCGATACAGCTGGGGCTAATATTAAAGCTAGTCTCACCATGGATCCTGCAAAGTATATTGCTGTTAACGCAAATAGTAGAAGGAGAATATTCCTTTCCGTGGGTTTTTCATAGAGATAATATATACCAATAGGTAAGAAGAAGATTAAAAATCCTGCATTTCTGAAAAATGTGGACCAAACAACAATTTGATGTTCGCTTACTGACTTTAAAATCGGGGTTTCATCCCTAAAAATTGGTAACATCACAGTCACGAATTTCGATGATATATTTGTTAGAGTTCCTGATAAGAATAAAACCACGATTCCTAAGACAGCTGCAATTCCAATAAAGGGAAGGATTTTTTTGAAACGATCACGAAACTGAGTCATATCATAAAAAGTACTAATATATCTATAGACTTCTGCCAAGATTACAAGTCCGAGGACTCCAAGCGGAGCTAATCCATCGGTTGTTAAAAGAGAGTTTGGGCCATTTCTCGGGATTAATATCATGATGAAGAATCCTACTAAGATTGATCCCCCATAAGCAAGAAACAACCTATCTGAATGTTTTCGTAAGATTAATAGAACGAGAGCATGAAGAGCTATTAAGTTGAAAGCATAAGTGGAGGCGCCCCACGAGCCAGATAAGATTCCAAAGCAAATTCCTGCCAATATTGCAGAAATAACGGATCCAGTTCGTAATGATCGTGCATAAAAGTATAAAGAAAGGACAAGAAATAGGATTCCCAGTGCTTCATTATCAAAAAATCCTGCTACAGTTCGCTGGAGGTGTCCAGCTGAAATAGCCAGAAAAAGGGCTCCAAGTAGCCCGACTTTTTTGTTTGCTAGTTCTTTTCCAAGAAAATATATTGCAATACAGGTTATTGATCCTATCAAAGCTGGTTGATAATAACAAACTACCTGTAGTGGGATATCCAACCCTAGGAACATCGTTAATTGATGTAATAATACTGCAGAGAGGGGAGTTCCAAGATAAAGATTTTTTCCCCAGAATCTACCTTCAGGGTACCACGTTTGATCGTCAACCCAGCTTAGAAACGATGCAAGGCCATGTTCCTCAAGATACACTGCTGCACGAAACTGTGCATAAGGATCGTTAGCTGAGAGGATAATTTCGTATGGCCTAATCATTGAAAGTATTCTAAAAAGATATGCAATAATGAAAATTAGGATAAGGGCTGTATAACTAAAAACCATTTCCTTATTAATAGATGTAACAGCTGTGTCATAGCGATTTTTGATGTCGTTAACGATTCTGTCAATGAAAACAGACATATTTTCTTTTCACCTGAGTAGATCTGTGCAGTTCAGTATAAATCGTTGAGAAATTTGGCAATAAATAGTAAGGTGGCGTTTTTACTTGACAAACGGCACTCTTTTACAAGATTGTAAATACTTATTGTAATACAATGTTTTGGTTGTTTAATGAATATTCTCTCATTATATGGTGTCAATGATGACAAAACAGCCCACAGATATAGATTTAGAATTGTTTGAGCTAATGTTTCCTGGAAAACTCATTGGTAAAGCAGTTATTGACGCAAATGCTCGCATGATTGGAGTTATTCGTAACGTAAGAATCCAAATTCCTTCCCCCAGTATAAATTTAACTGTTAAAGGTCTTGATACTGAGTTTAATGTGAAAGCAGAAGATATTCAAGCAATCGGCAATGTAGTCCAGCTGAATGTTATGATCAAACACTCTGAACCTATTGAAGTTAATGATGTACTTAAATTACGAAATGAAATTCAGGAAGAACTTGTCCACTTCTTTTCATTATTAAAAGGATAATTGGGGAAAGGGGAGAATTAGCTATAGGATCTGTCTTGTCTATGTAGTAACATAGATCTTGTCTCTGTTTTTTCGATGAGTCTGTTTTATATTCCAACTGTTGATATTGTTGCCTTGTCGTATTGTTTCAATCGTACGGAGAAGATTCTCTTGTTATTATGAAAAAATGTAATGCATTTATTATTTTCCTAAATTCTTTGATACAAGTCATTTGAAGTTTTTGGGAAACACATGGTGGATATAAGCAGTCTGATGTCTTGGACAAGGCATTTAAGAACTAGACGTGGTATTCAGATCTTTTCTCATACTACAAAAATGTTTCGTCTTCATATGACGCCCTTTTTTCAATTGTTACAAAGAATTTTCAATACTCTTGATGAGTTTGACTCGAAATTCACTTTTCCTCTAGTTGCCAAAACAGCTCAAACTCATCCAGATGTAGTTAGGTGGTTGTGTTCGTTTCCCCATGAAATCGCAATTCATGGATATAAACATGTTCGATATCCCTTCTTAACAGCTCAACAACAAGCACTTGAATTTGAGAGGGCCATTCAGATCTTCAAAGGTATGAAAATACCATTCAAAGGATTTAGGGCTCCATATAATGCATATTCAGAGATTACCATGGAATTAGTTGAAAAGCATAAATTTAATTGGGATGGAGGAATTGGATTTCATCCTAATTATCGTCATGGGAATAATTTCTTCAAAATTCAATTAAGAAATAAAAGAATGTCATCCTATACTTGTATTCCCTTATGTGAGTGGTCTGATGACCGACTGATTGATAGTCATCGATTATCATCAGAAAAAATGGCAAATATTCTGATCCATCATATGAAAAAAGCCCGACAAATTAGAGGTGTCATCATGTATGATCTTCATCCAATCAGAATCGGACAGAAAAAATATATCCAATGTCTTAACAGTTTGCTCTCTTATGCTAATAAGATTGATGCATGGGTGCCCACAGTTTCAGATGCAGTAGATTATTGGTCAAAGAATCACCAATGGAAAGGAGACGCACCTGTATGCTGTCTTCTGACAGGTGATATTGATAATTTTACATTTTTTGATTTTATTAGGAGAATTTAGGTAGAAGAAGTGATCGTTTTTGACACGATGTTATATTGGGGTCGATGTTGTAGAAATTCAACGCTTTAGAATTTTACCTCCATCGAAACACCCTCGTTTCTATAAGCGTGTTTTCGATAAATATGAATTCAAACATTGTATTGGTCGTTCCGATCCTTTCCCTCATTTTGCGGGCATTTTTGCCGCAAAAGAAGCTGTCTTCAAAGCCATAAACGATATCTTACCATTGCAATTTACCCAAATTTCAATTAGATACGATATTAACGGAAGACCTATTGTTTGGATTAACGAAGCAGAATTCTCTGCACAATTGGAAAAATATTGGAAAAACCAAAATCTTGAAGTTCAAGTTAGTATAGCCCACTCTAGTGACTTAGCTGTAGCATGGGCAATAACATTCTCAACAAATTCAGGATATGATTTAGTAGAGGGCTTTAACAAGTTCAAAACTGAACTCCAGCGAGAGGTTAATGATGTTTTCGTCGAACATCGATGTGTTCAATAAACAAAACGACTTACTTGATCTGGTTCGCAAAGAACCGACACATCGAAATTATTGGAATGCCTATAAGAAAATTAGGAGACTTGATTTCTCTAATATAGAAATCTCTGATCATGCTCATATAAACATTGCATTGTTGAGTTCATTTACAATCGATCCGTTAGCAATCTACATCGATATCGATTGTCGTTTGAAGGAACTCTTTCCAGCAATCTATATCGCGCCATTTAATCGTTATCATGAGGAGATACTTAACGATCATAGTGGCTTTTACAAATTCAATCCAGATGTGGTATTCCTTTTCATTGAACTGGAATCTCTATTAGACGACAAATTCATTATGAAATTTCCTCAATTGAAACCAGAAGACAAAGAAGCAGAGATAGATCGTATTATTAAAGATATCAAACTTCTGTTAGACACCCTAAGCCGACAGAGTAAAGCACTTATTATATTCAGTAATTTTATTGTTCCTACTTTTACTCCCTTTGGAATTTTGGATAATAAACAGGAAATCGGGTTAAAAAGTTTTTATAGATATATCAATATTAGAATTGAAGAGCTTTTTCAAGCTGATAAGCAAATCTACATCTTCGATCTAAATGAAGTTGTCAGTAAGTATGGAAAAGATAGCTACAAGAATTCACCAATGTACTATCGAGGTTCAATAGTATTTGATGAACTATTCTTACCACGAGTTTCGTATGAGTTAATAGGATATATTAAAGCACTGAAGTCGAAAAATAGAAAATGTATTGTTCTCGATTTGGACAACACACTTTGGGGGGGAATTATTGGAGAAGATGGACTTGAAGGTATCAAACTTAACGTTAGCTATCCAGGAAACGAATTTATTGATTTCCAACGTTCCTTATTAAGTTTGAATAATAGAGGTATCATTCTTGCAGTCAATAGTAAAAATAATCTTGAGGATGCTTTCGAGGTATTCCATCAACATCCCTATATGCTGATTAAAGAAAATAACCTTGCAGCTTATCGCATAAATTGGGATGATAAAGTACAGAATCTTATAGAATTAGCTAAGGAATTAAATATTGGATTAGATAGCATTGTTTTCTTCGATGATAGTCCTGCAGAACGTGCTCATATCCAAATGTCCCTCCCTGATGTCCAGGTTGTAGATCTACCATCCAGTCCCGCCTTGTATAGGAAAACATTAGAAGATTTGAATGATTTTAACACTCTTTCATTAACATCAGAGGATCTACAACGAAGTGAGATGTACCATGCAAGGAGAAAACGTCAAGTTCTGGAGGAACAGGTTCCTTCAGTCGAGGAATTTATTAAATCGCTAGAAATAGTTGCAAAAGTACAGTACACAAATGAATTCTCCCTTCCACGTGTCACTAGTCTGATTAATCGAACAAATCAATTTAACTTGACCACTAGGCGCTATACAGAGAACGAAATCCATCAGATGTACGCCAATCCCCAGAAATATTTCATTTACACATTACAGGTCCAAGACAAATTTGGTGACGAGGGGATCGTTGGTGTTGCTATTGTTAGGAAAGAGTCAGACGAGAAATGGGTTATAGATAGCTTCCTTATGAGCTGTAGAGTAATCGGTAGGAAAATAGAAACTATTTTTTTGTATAAAATACTTAAGACCGCTAAACAACACAAAGTCAAAATCCTTGAAGCAGAATATATCCCTACCAAAAAAAATTCATTAGTAAAAGAATTTTATCCTGAACATGGATTTCAATTAGTGAAAGAAGAAAGTACTGGTGAAATACTATGGAAAATCCATCCTCTTGATTTAAAGACTATTTATCCTGAATATATCCAAGTAGATGAAGAATGATGTCAAATAACAATTTTTTATTTGAGGATATAATTTCTAAAATTCTTATATTAGAAAAAGATCAGATCAACGATAAAGTCTCACGAGAAGACCTAGAAGAATGGGATTCAATGACTCATCTTACACTAATCTCAGAGTTAGAGCAAGTTTTTAACATAATTCTTACTGATGATGAAGTTACAGAGATCCAAACTATTGGTGACATAAAGACAACATTAAAAAAGTATGAGATCAGAATAGAATGATTTCTATTCTTGCTCTAAGAATTCTATAAGATATTTGGTTGGAGTCCAAACAAAAGCGATACGTCTACCATTGAAAAGAGCTGCTGGTGTCGGGGGAAGAGCAATCACAGCATGATTCTTTCTTGCTTTCTTCAAAGCTTCTTCCAGAGATGGAATCTCAATACAATAGTGATAAATATGGTTGTTTTGTTGTAGAATCGTGTCTATAGGCGATGGTGATATAGTAGGTTCAACTAGTTCGAGTAAGCAACTTTCATTTGGTTGTCCATTAATAGCGAGGAGTACTACCCTTACATTTAGATTTTTATCATCAATAATGGCACTTACTTGTCTCATATTTAACGCTTGTATGTGAAAATCTAATTCCTTTTCAATTGAGGTAACAGCAATACCTACATGGTGGATTTTAGTCATTCTCTAATTCGTCTCGCTTAATGATACTTCTTCTGGTCTTGGTAAGTTAGAAATCACCCGTGCAGGATTTCCCGCAGCTATCTTAAAATCTGGAATGGTTCGATTAACAACTGCTCCCGCTGCTACTATTGAACCCCTACCAATGGTCACTCCTGGAAGTATGATAGCACCAGAGCCAATCCATGCACCTCGCTTTATTATTACAGGTTGTGGAGGTTGTTTGAAGATTTTAGTCTGATGATGATATGGACTTCCACCTGAATGAGCTAAAATTTGTGCCATTGGAGCTATACTGACATCGTCTTCGAGTGTGATTAAATGGGGATATTCTCCATCAAAAAATACAAGATTCCCTACATATACCCGTTTTCCGATGCTTACCCCACACTTTCTCCATAAACTAGTCCTAAACTGGTATATGGGTGCAATCCAAGCGATAATCCGTAGAAGTCTTCCTATAGTTCGTCCCAAAAATAATCAACAACCAGATGAAAGTGATAATTTCACGAAGGTAGAATTTTATTTCTTAAATTAAGTTTTTACTAAGTTATTATTTTACACTAGAAATTTTAACAGTTAATTCAAGTAGCAGATCCATTATTTGAGCTACAATCTTTATTTCTTCCAAATCCTCACTAGCCGCAAGCTTCTGAGCTAAAAAATTTAATTTTCCAGTAATGATGTCCTGGATCGTTTCTTTTGTTTCTGAAAAGGAATGGGTATATTCGATCTGCTTGATTTCCTCATCAGAACGGACATAGACAGCTTTTCGACCACATTTTGGACAGAAGATATTATCACCTTTTTTAAACAAAGGAACGTTACAGTCAGGGCAGGAGTCTGCTAACATTGTCGCTCCAGATAGGAGGAGAGTGCTCATCTTTTTTATGTCAGACGACGAATTATCGTTTTTATTGGTCATTGGAAATTGAACCTAAATCTTCATCAGAATCGAATTGCAAACGAGTCTTTATAAATTATGTCTTCTTCGTTAGTGTCAGGTTTGATGGTGAAAACAGTTTCAATATTATGCATTTCCCTAAGATCAGGAATAAACTCTTCTAGGATTTTTGGTACATAAACTTTCTTTAGTGGTGCTTTCAGCGAAAGGCCCCGATCTTTCTTTGTCTTCCAGATGAAGGAGTTTAGCTTTATTAGCTCAAGTGTTCGTGGGTCTTCATCACTTTTATTTTGGATCGGTTTTGGTAATAATTCTTGATGAATACTTTTTGTGGGTTTGTAAAGACTTTGATAAATACTTTCAGTTATAAATGGTGTAATAGGTGCTAGTAATTTTAGTATATTTTGGAGGATATGATGAAGACAATATCTTGCACTTTGTGCTTCGTTCCTTGTTGTTTCATCTTGTCTATACGCCCGAGATTTTATTAGTTCTATATAATGTGGGGCGAAAATATTCCAAACCCAGTTGTAGATATTTTCTGAGGGGATAGAAAAGTCAAGTTGAGCGTAGCCAGCTGAACAACGCTGCACTAATGCATCTAAGCTCGTTAATATCCATTGATCAGTTGGAAACAACGATTCTGGGGATGCTTCTGCGGGGAAGCAGGAGATAAACCTTGCGATATTCCACAATTTTGTTATGAACTTCGCGTTACCATCAAGTTTTGATAACGAGAATCGAATATCCGAACCGTGACTTCCCTGTAAACATGAGGTTAATCGCACACTATCAGCACCGTAATACAGATGGGATTTACCATTCTTGCTAAGAAATTTTGCAGTTGTTTCCTTTTCAGCAATAGTTTTCCAGCTGTTTCTTTCGGGTTTCAGAGTTTCAGGTGTATCTTCGGGTATATCCCATGGTTGTAGAAATATTAAAGGATCAACACTATTTCCAGTGCTTTTTGACATTTTTCCACCATAAGGATCGAGTATTAACCCAGAGATCCAAACTTGCTTAAATGGAGGAGATTTAAAGAGATGATAGGAACGTAAAATTGTGTAATATAGCCAAGTACGCACAATATCTTTTGCTTGAGGCCGTATAGAACAGGGGAAATTTGTCTCAAAGAATTTCTCCTTTTCACTTTCAAAGAAAATATTTCCAAAATTACAGGCAATAAGTTCCGAAATAGAAGAATCAAACCACGTATCAAATGTCCTTGCTTCTCCAATAGCTGACTCAAGAGAATTTCCACAGTGAGAACATGTTGTGACTGGAGAATTTTCTTTCCATGCTTCGTAATAACGGTCTAATTCGTTTTCTTTTGGTACATTTGGAGAGTTACATTTAGAACAATACCAAATCGGAATTGATGTTCCATAAAATCTTCTTCGACTGATTGCCCAATCCATATTGAGAGCATTTAACCAATTATCTAAAATAATCTTACTGGATCTAGGATAAAATTCCATCTGATCCGATATTATTTTGAGGTCATCTATCATTTCTAATTGCTTCATATAATACTCGTTCATTGCAATGATTTCGATTGGTGTTTTTGACCTCCAACAAATGGGTACACGACGGAGTGTTTCTTCCGAGTCTATTAAGATACCTTCTTTCTTTAGATCTTCCACAATGGCTTCTTGTGCTTCTTTGATCGTTAAGCCTTGGTATTTTCCAGCCACTTCATTAACTTGTCCATTAGGCTCTATCATAGTTTGTGGGTTTACTATATTAAATTCTCGTAGAATTTTCACGTCCGATTTGTCCCCATAAGCACAAATCATCATAATTCCTGTTCCGTACTCTGGATCTGCTTCTGTGTGTTTTCGAATCGGAACTACTTTGTTAAATATTGGTGTAATCGTATTTTTTCCTTCTAGATGGGAGTAACGAGTATCTGACGGATGATATATTACAAGTTCGCATGTAGCTATGAGTTCTGGTCGTGTTGTCGCAATTATTATTGATTCATCTGATGCTTCAATTTGAAACTTTATCTGATGAAGATGTGAATGATCTCTCCGGTATTCAATCTCCGCATCGGCAATTGTTGTCCCACAATCTATACACCAATTATTGGGCCTAGAATCACTGAAAATCAAATCCTCATACCAAGCCCTACAGAACGTCCGTTGAGTATTATATCTGTACTGGGGAGAATCTGTCTGATAATAAATTTCAGGGGATCCATAAAATGTGTTACAGGACAACCCCATCCATTTCATTACCTGAATGGTGTTTTCCTCTGCTTCATCGAGTTCTTTTCTACAAATTTGAAGAAATTCCTCGCGATCCATTTCGTGCATGGATTTTCCGAGTTTTTGTTCGACCTTCACTTCAATAGGTAGGCCATTACGATCAGTACATCCAGGGAATATTACGTTATGCCCCATCATTCGATAATAACGTGCTATCATATCTATCTGAGCATAATGAACCGCAAATCCTAGATGAGCACGTCCAGAAACATAAGGAGGGGGAGTATCAATGATATAGTTTGGTTTGTCTAAATCAATTTGATATTTGAAGACTTCATTTCTTACCCAGAAATCAATGATATCACGTTCCTTTCTTCCTTTCCATCGTTTCTGTTTAATTTTAGGCTTAAATCCCATTTTCTAAACCTCTTTTTGTGATATATCGGCTAATTCGTATCTAAAACTCTCTGCATAGTCAAAGAAGGGGTGAATGGTTGATTCAGTAAAATTTATAAGGTATTGATTGCTGTTAGACCTTAATAATTTTACAGAAAAGCAGAGATAGAAAAATGTGCAAAGGTGCTGTGGCTTTCCGCTAGCTGGATTTTCTAGAAGAACAAACAAAGTGATCCCAGCTGGACATCACCATCTTTCACCTATTTTGATTGATTAAAGGAACCCTTTTTAAACTTTGATTTACATTAACTCTTAGTATTCGTTCCTGCTGATTCTATATCTATTTTCCATATTAAATAGAACCTGAACTAACATTACGGTCTTTAATAGAATAAAGCTAAAGAGAATTCTAATGAAATGTTTAATAATTTAATTTGAGAGAATAGTTAAATGACCCCAGACATTTTGGCTGAAGAACAGCTTAAACTGGAATTAATACGAGTTTTATCAAAATTTTTCCTGCGTAATATTGAAGAATTAGTAAGAAACCAAACTGGGGCTCTTTTTCCTATTGAAAGAATTGATAATCTAACTTTGGGGAAGAGACTGGGGAGGCGAAAGGAGCTTCAATTGATGACTGTTACTGTTGTAGATTCGCTGCAAAATCGGAGTTTTGATGTAGATCTTGCATTTAAATTCCTACCTGATCCTGAAACAGCGGCAAGAGAAGGAAATGGAGCAATTTGGCTAGGAGAAGTCTTGAAAAATAATATTAAAGTTCAAACACCTCAATTACTACATTTTTCCCAAGCTAATTCCCTTTTGATTTATGAAGGTCTCAGAGAACCACGGGAATTTTTCGATAGTGAACTAGATGAACCACAAAAACTTTTCTTAGCAGGTATGGCATTGCCATATATTCATGGGATTTTTAAGCAGAAGGTTTTTGTTGATAGATATTTGCATTTAATTTCTGAGGTTACTAAGGGATTAAATCTTTCTTCTGCAGATAAAAATGAAATCTTTTCGCTTTTTAAAGGTGAATTTCGACGTATTGGGTTAAGTGAGGCTGGTGCGAATTGTTTTGGAGATTTCCATCCTGGTAATATAATGTTTAAGGAGGTACAAAATAATACCAGTAATACTGGAGACTTAAAGATCGACAAGACTGATATTTATCTGATCGATCCCGCATATTTAGACAGAGGGGCGAATGTGGATCGAGCGGAGGACATAGGTACTTTTTTATCAAAATTTGCTTATAATGACTTCTATCTTTCTCAATCGTTTGATAAAACAGTAACTGATTTTGAACTTATATGCCAGGGTTATGATTACACAATCTACCAAAATGGAATGACTTTAAAGGATTATTATCCAGAGGGTGCAACCTTTGACTTTCATATTGCTCTAGGAATATTAATTGATTCGATGTTTAAACTTAGAAATCCTAAATTTATTAACCCAGAAGGTAGAATTGAAACTTCAGTGAATGCTGTCAAGTACATACTAAAAAAACACCCCTTTGAGATTTGACTAGAAATAATAAAACGAAAGTCTAATTGATTCAGTGAAAAGTCATTAGCATCAAGTTTCACTTGAATCAAACACCCTGATAATCGTATGATTTTGTAGATATGGTATCTAGTTGAGGTAACATCAGATTTAAATTCACCTTAATTTTGTATTACCTGTCCTCATTGTTGAACTCAACTAGTACCTGCCTAGATGGAAAATAATAAGACGAGAAATATTGTCTTTTCGGTGAGATTCATTTAAATTGGATAGTAACGTTTGCCTCAAGAATAATTTTGGACAAATGGTTCATTTTTTGCATGTTTTTCCGTTTTATTATGACAAATTGACAAGAAAATAGAAGAAAGGGGCATATCATGGAACAGATCCTTAGTGATGATAAATGGGAAGTCCTTAAATCCATGTATATCGAGTCTGGATTGGTAAGACAGCATCTTCATTCCTTTAATGAATTTGTAGAAAATAAGCTCAATGAGATAGTTCAGGAACGTCCGAAAATTGAGCCAGATATTGAAGGATTTTACGTCAAACTTGAAGGAATCGAGGTAGGAGAACCTTCGGTGCGAGAAGCTGACGGCTCAGAGCGTACGATATATCCCATGGAGGCTCGGATAAGGAATTTGATTTATTCAGCGCCGTTGAATTTAAAAATGAGACCTGTATATGTAGATGCAGGTATTGAAAAGGAGGAAGAAGTGGTAGTTGCGTATATTGGTCGACTACCTATTATGTTGAAGTCGAAATCCTGTTTATTACATAATTTAAGTCGAGAAGAATTAACGAGATTAGGAGAGGATCCTGAAGATCCTGGTGGTTATTTCATTATCAATGGTTCTGAAAGAGTTATTGTAACACAAGAATACTTAGTTTCAAATCGGGTTCTAGTAGATGAAGGACGTAAAGGCTCCTCTACAACTGCAGTGGCTAAGGTTTTTAGTACTGTTGCAGGTTTTCGTTCATTAGTATCAGTTCAACGGAGGAAAGATGGTAGATTACTCGTTAATTTTTTCAGTGTTCCGCGACCTTTACCCTTAGCAGTTCTCATAAAGGCATTAGGGGTTACTGTTGATCGCGAAATCGCTAATTTAGTAACAAATGACCCTGATCTAATCCAAGAATTACTACCAACTCTTCGTGAGGCAGCAGAGATAGTGAATCAAGAAGAAGCCTTGGATTTCATTGGAAAAAGAGTTGCTGTTGGACAGACAAGACAGTATCGAATACTACGTGCAAAACAAGTGTTAGATAACTATTTGCTCCCTCATGTTGGAAAAGATGAGAGTTTTAGACGTCAAAAAGCCCTTTATCTAGCACAAATGGCATTAAAAGTAATAGAGCTTAATCTTGGTCGGATTGAGCCAGATGATAAGGATCATTATGCCAATAAACGACTGAAACTTGCAGGTGAAATGCTCACTAGTTTATTTAGGGTTGCTTTCCATTCATTATATCGTGATATAAAATATCAGTTAGAGAAGGGAGCAAGAAGAGGAAAACTTCCAAACTTAAGAGTTGCAATGAGAGCTGATGTTATTACTGAACGTATTCGTCATGCTCTTGCTACTGGGAATTGGGTTGGAGGTAAGGCAGGAGTTTCCCAGCTTCTAGATCGTACTAACTATATGTCTACATATAGTCATCTTAGACGAGTCATCAGTCCATTAATCCGAAGTCAAGCTCATTTTGAAGCCAGAGATTTACACGCAACACATTGGGGAAAAATATGTCCTAACGAAACTCCTGAGGGGCCTAACTGTGGTTTAGTGAAAAATCTTGCAATGCAGGCATATATCTCGATTGGGGTATCTGAACAACCTGTTCGTGATTTTATCTTTCAGAACTGTAATGTACAACCAGTAACTGAAACTATTGATCATCAGGGTGTACATATTCTCTTAAACGGGAATTTAATTGCAACAACGCGTCAATCCAAGGAATCTTTCATTTTAATTCGTGAAGCGAGAAGATCTTCAAAACTTAATCATGAAATTAACCTTGCTTATTTTGAAGAAAATCGAATTATTTCGATTAATACGGATGGAGGACGTGTTAGAAGGCCTCTAATAATT
>CP070760.1:1698395-1704107 GCA_020348965.1 Candidatus Heimdallarchaeota archaeon
AATACTGTGAGAGTCAGAGACGCGATCTCAATAGGTTTTCTAATCTTCATTATCTTGATACCTTCATTTTTTATTTTTCTTTATATTCCAACTGGATTTACAGGTCAGGTGGACCTAGATTGGTTTGAATTAGCATCAAGCATTTTTAATTCAATATTCGTTGCAACATTAGCAACTATAATAAATTTAATCATTGGCATTCCATTAGCAATCTTTATAACGAGAAAAGAAACTATTTTGAGTCGGATACTTGATATTCTCGTCGATGTTCCATATGTTGTACCATCTGCAGCACTTGGATTCTCTGTTGGACTTTTTTGGAGCACTCAAGCTTTTATATCAAATGAATTATTTTTTGTCATTATGGCCCATATGTCCATGACTTTTCCTTTTATCGTCCGTAATACTATTGGGGGCTTATCCGATCTAAGTATCGATACAGAAGATACTGCTCGTACTCTTGGAGCACGCCCGTTTGCGGTTTTTTCCTTAATTTCATTTCCAGTGATCAAGTTCTCAATAATAGCTGGTATTATAATGTCCTTTACTCGTTCTATCGGTGAGACTGGTGCTACAACGGCTGTTTCTGCAACAGTAAACACCGCCCCTGCTTTAATAAAACGAATGATTGAGACTGACAACTTCTTCGAAGCAAGTATAGCAATCATTGCACTCATTGTTGTAACTTCTATCATTATCTTCACGTTAAGGAAAGTTCTCGGTTTTAAACGCGTCAGTAGGTGAATCCAATGCCTTTAGTCGATATACAGAATTTAACAGTTACCTATGGTCGCAAAGTTGCCCTGAAGAATATCAATCTGACAATTAATCCAGATGAATATTTAGTTATATTAGGACCAACTGGAGCTGGAAAAACCACATTATTAAGGACTATTACTGGACTGAAAAAACCAAAAGTCGGGAAAATATTAATCGATGGACAAGAAGTGACTAAAACACGGCCAGAAGAAAGAGGTATGGCTTATCTTCCTCAAACTTATTCTTTATTTCCCTATATGAATGTGAAAGATAATGTTTTATTCTCACCGAAAGTTAGGAGAAGTAAAACCGAGGAGGAAATGTCTGTTTTAGCGGGAGAAGTATTGGACATGGTGGGACTTCGTGATAGATGGGATGCCTATCCAATGGAATTGTCTGGTGGAATGATGCAACGATGTGCTCTAGCTCGAGCTATCGCTACAGATCTTAAGATATTTTTACTTGATGAACCATTAAAGGCATTAGATGCTCGTTTACGATTACAATTAAGAACTGAACTGAGAAAATTGGTAAAAGATTTAGGTATAACATGTTTACATGTAACTCATGACCAAGAAGAGGCCCTTGCGTTGGCAGATCGAATTTTAATTCTGAACGAAGGCCAAATTGTTCAACATGGAGATCCAAAAATCCTATATCAAGACCCTCAAACCTACTTCACCGCGGATTTTCTGGGGGAATCTAATAGCTTTACTGGAGAAGTAATTGCATCTGATCAAGATAGGCTTCAAGTAAAAATAGATACAAATGACAAGGTTTTGATTTCTAGACCATTGAATACTAATAATCAGGATATCATTGGAAAAAAGGTAATTCTAACAGTAAAATCTGAGGCAACAAAAGTTTATCCGAACAGCCAGAGTGTAGCAAATGAAAATAGTAATATATTTCGGGGAGAAGTTATTCACCATTATTATCTTGGAAAGTACACTAATTTAGAAATTAAGGTGAATGAGATTAGTAAGTCCTTATTGGCAAAGATTTCCTCATTTGAGTATGAGAAGTACCCGCTAAAAAGCAAGGTGAAACTTAGAATTGCGAGTTCCGATCTTTTGAGTTTTCTCTGGAGGAGCTAGAATGCCTGAGGTCTTAATTCAAAACCTATCAAAAAACTTTGGGCATGTTCGAGCACTTAGTAATGTCGATGTCTATATAAGAGACAATGAATATATTGGTATAGTTGGCCCTTCGGGTTGTGGGAAAACGACCCTAATTAACTGTATCACTGGAATCGTTGAACCAACATCGGGTACAATAATAATTGATGGGAAAGATGTTTCGGGAGCGGAAATACCTATTGAAGAGCGAGAGTTCTCAATGGTCTTCCAAAATATTGCCCTTTTTCCTCATTTGACAGTTGCTCGTAATGTTGAATATCCAGGGTATGTCAAAGATCTCTCAGAAGAAGAGACGAATGAAAAATCTGAAAAGGCCTTAAAATTAGTCGACCTTCTCGCTGAAAAAGAGTTGTATCCTAGACAGCTTTCAGGTGGGGCGCAACAAAAAGCAGCTGTTGCTCGGGCTCTGGCAACACAGGCTAAATTGATCATACTGGATGAACCAATTTCAGCACTGGATTTGAAGGTGCGAGTTGAGTTACGATACGAAATTCTGCGATTGGTTAAAGAATTAGGACTTACGGCAATCCATATTACCCATGACCAAGAAGAAGTGATGGCTATCTCAGATAGAGTTGTATTAATGAGAGCAGGGGAGATAATTGAAGTAAGTGAACCTAAGGATCTGTATATGAGACCAAAGACATTGTTTTCACTTCATTTTGTTGGAGAATGTAATTTTCTTGAAGGGTATATCAAAGAAATCTCTAAGAAACGTTTCACACTTCATTTTCGTAACAATGTGGAGTATTTAACTACCATTGAGGATAAAGCAATTAGCAATGCAACTCTCTCTCTGGGAGATCCAATTGTATTTGCAATCCGACCAGAAAATACGATTATAAATAAATTAAAAAATTCTAATTCCCAAACAGGTATAAGAGGTAAAGTAGAAGATATTAGATTTCTGGGGAGCTATTATCGCTATAGCATCAAATTGGAGACAGAAGAAATTGTCTACGCTGATCAAATTACGGAAACTACGATTAAAGTATCTGAAGACGTAATTGTTAATTTTATTTCGCAATATGTTCTTCTTTTTCCAGCTCCCCCAACAGGACTCATGGAGGAATTATCTCTTGAATAATAATAGGTCTTCCAGTTTAATTCGCTGGTTTAAAGACAGAAGGAATGCAATAATAAAAGATTCGCTCATACAACACGCATTAAAAGTAATAGATCTTTGTCAAACTGGGGAAGATGCAATAGACTCATTTCTTAAAAATTCTGAAGACTCACTAGAGCCAATTATTAGCAGAATGATCTCTCTTGAAAGAGTTGCTGATAATCTCCAAGATCGGTTATCTCTTGATATTACACGAGGTTTTTTTCCTTCTCCAATTAGGCAAAATCTCTTCCGATATGTTAAACACTTTGATGAGACAGCTAATTTTTTAAAAAATGGAATCGTAGATTTGAACTTGTTTTCCACACTTCAAATTGATCTACCCAAGAAAATATTTCACTTGTACACAGAACTTTTCGATGTCAATCACCAGTCTGCTAAAATAGTTGGAAACATGGTTGACAAATTAGGTGTTGACGATAATTACATTCTTTCTTGGGTTAAGGAGGTGAGTATATTAGAAAAAGCTGCTGATGAAGCCTATTTCCGTATTAAAGAACATGCACTTAATCTTGGGAAAGACTCATCATTTACAGAGATGTATTTAATCCTTGATGTGGGGAGAAGCTGGGAGATTGCATCAGATAATGCGAATATGGCTGCAGATTTCTTAAAGGTAATAGTTAAGATAGGTAGAAAAGCTAGTCAGAATTCCTAGGAATCGGAATACAACTACTGGGTATACTATTCTAAAAATTGAAAAAAATTCCCTCCCATCTCCATCCCTTCAGAAAACACTAGGAGTAAAACTATAGGTGTGAAATTGTTTATACGAAGATATGGAGCTTTAAGAAAGATGGTCGTAAATTTTCTCCTCTTTGACCAAGATCTCAATATCTTCAATACCATTGAATTTGCTTAGTTCTGACACAAAGAAATCCAAGTCTTGTTTGTTTTTACTCAAGACTTCCAGCATGAAGGAACTTTCACCATTAGAACGATACAGTGATAGCAACTTGCAGCTTTGTTTGCCACAAATATAAGGCAGTCTGTCCAATTGGGAGTAAGCTTCATAGCTAGGTTCCATTTGGAATCTAATTATTGCTTGTCTTTCAAACCCCAGGTTCTCTGGATCGGTGATGACACGGAATCCCTGAATAACTCCCTTTTCTCTTAATCTACGAACACGGTTACGAACTGTTCCCTCAGTTCGCTTGATTCGTTTGGCAATGGTCGTGAATTTGGTACGCCCATCTTGGTTAAGAATTTCTAGGATCTGTCGATCAATTTCATCATAAATCATATTTTTTACCTCACATAACAATTAACAATTGTTACTTAACAATAGTTAATTATTTGTTTATAAGCATTCCGATTATCGGACTATTTCGAAAAACATATTGTTACGAAAATCACAATATCTCACTTGAATGTACCCTTGTGATAGTAGAGCATATGCTAGGGATCAAGATCAGATGATTTTCCCTCCTCAGATTCTTGATTCAATCCATCACAACATAAATTCAGTTAATTTGATAGGATGCAAAACATCATAATCTTTATAGTAGTTCATGAAGCTTATCAGGTATGCGACATACAAGAATTCTTTTTTTATGTATGATTATTCCTTTTCTGACTCTAAATACTAATTCAATCAATAATCACACTAATGCAGTTTATCTAATAGTTGAAGCCACAAATAACCTAACGACAACCATACCCACATCTACTGAAGTATATCCTGAAGGAGCTGATGTAATCAACAGAACACTTGAAGAACACGATAGCTATGCAAAGAAATATGAGTTGACAAGATCAGACAGTTTGCAAATTTATTTCATGATTGATAAATCTTCTATAGACTTAAGGTTATTTTTTCATTCAGAGGAATATGAAGTAACTTTTGAGGGACTTACACCCCGAACTTCGGCCTATAAAAAGACATTTGCTTTCACTGAAAGTGGAGTCCAGGTCTCTTTTTATAATCCAGGATTAACTGCTGGTGGCGATAGTATTCAAATAACAGGATATATTCGCGTAATTACAAACGGAGCACAAGAAGCAGATCAATTCATATCTGTACCTGAGTATAGACCTTTTTTTGAAGGTTGGATAGTAATAATTAGTGCTACAATCATAGTTTGTGTCCGGAAATACAAGAGGAATGCAGATACATAGAGTTATCCACCTACTTTGTTGAATGTATAATGCGATTCACACAATATTGTATAGAAATATGCCCATACACCGAGTTGTCTACAGATGGGCATCCACATTTTTAAAAGGGGTATGTATGATCAATAGCTCTTTTCTCTTCCTCTTAATAATCTCAAATTTTACTTTATCCTACTACTTACGATATTTTTCTTGATCGATACTCCTACAAAGCTCACCACGACATTCATGGAAATCTGGAAGGATAAAAATCATGAAAATAAGTATGAATGCTCGAATTACAGTCATAACAGGAGCGGGGTTCTCGAAAGCCTCGGGTATTCCAACATTCCGGGGAGAGGATGGTCTCTGGAAAAATTATGATCCATCTGAGTTGGCTACTCCCAGTGCTTTTGCTAGAGACCCTAAACTCGTATGGGAATGGTATAGATGGCGCTTGAATATTGTCTTAAATGCACCGCCAAATCCTGCTCATCTCACCTTAGCAGAGGCAGAAAACGACCGAGATGTTATTATACTAACACAAAACGTAGATGATTTGCACGAGAGGGCAGGTTCACGAAACGTAATTCA
>CP070760.1:1704207-1714086 GCA_020348965.1 Candidatus Heimdallarchaeota archaeon
CAATTACAGGGAAAGAACCAATGCTGGAGGAAGAAGGCCAAAAAAATGTGAAACGATTCATTGCGATCTGTAATTCTATGACTGATGATGAACTGGATAATTCACGAATAATTAAAGGACAACGAATACAACGAATCGCTAAGGGTTCGGGAACCTCACCTCAAGAAGTGAAACTACTTATAAATCAATTTAATCAAGCTACAAAACAACTGAAATCAATGCGAAAAATGCGAGGTAGACGAGGTGCTCCCCCAGGAGGAATACCTCCAGGGATGGAAGGATTGTTTGGATAACTCTCTTATAGAATTGTTAAATTAAAAAAGAATGCTCCGACCGGGATTTTCCGTACACAAACGGCCTGTTTGTAACTTTTGAACCCGGGTCACAGGGGAACCCCTAAGAGCCCTATTGCACGACTCTCATTGAGAGCCCTGAATGATGGGCCGAGCTACACTATCGGAGCACAAATTAGATCTTTCTGGATATATCTATCAAAATATGTGTAACTTATTAGCCTGAATTGAACAATATGCTGGGAGGGGGCGTTTCATCGGATAAATCACAATTTACCCGAATTTGAACCCCCGACTTCGGGATATCCCGTCTGAAAGCGCGATTGTTGCCCTTACCTTGTTTTGAGAATAATTCTCAGATTATGAGTCCCGCGCTATCGGCGTCTAAACTGTAAACAGTTTATTATACCAGGCTTTGCCGCAATAATATTTCTATTATCGCTTAAGCCACCCCAGCACAGACAGATGAGAGTTCTTACCTAAATGGGACGGCTATCAAGCAATTTCTCCTACATGGATTCTAGGATTTTAAGGTTATGCAAGAGCTAGAGGTAAAATCTAAATAAGTGGGAATCAATTTAAAAAATTGAGAAAGAAGAGGTAGACTGCAATAGAGAACTAGTGACGAAGAAGCTAACAGCTTTATTCTACTAATGTTCTAATTTCTAGATAGTATAGAATATAAAGCCCCGGTGGTGTAGATCCTCACACGAATGTGTGACGTAACAGAATCTGGCCTAGCATTGATGGCTGTCAAAGGTTTATCAAGTTTGATAATCTGCTGATCCCATCCGACTCGGGTTCAAATCCCGACCGGGGCGCCAGGACTTAATGGGCGCATAGCTCAGCCAGGTAGAGCGACAGGCTTTTACAGAAAAATTCTGGTATTTTATCTGAAGATACCTGTTGGCCGGGGGTTCAAATCCCTCTGCGCCCGTACTAATTTGCGATGATCTTAATCTTAGGGGAAGGAATTATGATAATCAGTAAAATCAATGCAATTATTGTCATCATTCCACCATAAATGAATGCAAGATTAAGGTTCAAATCATACAAGAAACCTGCGACTATTCCACCTAAGATACCAGCAAATCCCATTAGAGTTTGTAACAATCCTATTCCAGTTCCCTTGAGATCCTGTGGAAGCAAATCTACAACAAATGCTTTTTGAATACCGTCTGTAGCCGCATTAAAGGCACCATAGATACCAAAGAAGATGAAAAGTAAAATTATGTCTGTTGTTAAGAGGAAACCAAAACAAGTAATGGCGAACAGAGCCAGACCGATTCCAAAGACAGGTTTCCTGCCATATTTGTCAGACCAACTTCCAAAGGGAATAGATAACGCGGTATATATAATATTAAACCAAATAAAAATGATTATAGGGATTATTATTAGTACTAAAGGGGATGCTGTTTCATCTATTCCTAATACAACAGTTTTTGAATGGAGTATGAATAGAAGGATTGTAAAATTTCCCAATCCAAAAATTATAGAAACAACAAGGAATTTGTAATAGCTTCTCGGTAATTCTTTCAGATTTTGGACTAAACTTGCCCTACGACGTTTTTCCTCTGGAGTACTCACAGCTGATTCCGAAAGAAAAAAAATCGGAATAACAGCTGCAAGTGAAATGAAGGCCGAGATGATGATAATTAGCTTGAGAACCTCAAGCTCACTAACTAATACATTAAAGAATAGAAGAGCAATTCCTAGTGCTAGGAATGATCCAATAATAGCACCTGCTGTGTCCATCATACGATGAAAACCGAAGGCTTTTCCTCTTAATTCGAACGGAATTGAATCAGCTAGTAAAGAGTCGCGGGGTGCGCCTCGAATACCTTTTCCTAACCTTTCCGTTGGCTTCAAAATTAGTACTTGTTCCCAAGCATTTGATAACCCTATTCCAAGTTTTGCAAAAAAAGGAATGCCATAACCCACTGTAATTAATCTCTTTCTTCTTCCTGTTTTATCAGCGAGATATCCAGAGAAAACTTTCACAATATTAGCCACTGCATCCCCCAGACCCCCAATAAATCCAATGACAAATCCAATAATGAGATCAGAATCACTTTCTATTAATAATGCAGCAATGAATAATGGCAAAACAGGAGTCATCATTTCTCCAGAAACATCTGCAAAGAAAGAAACAAGTCCTAGCAACAGGACGTTTCCTGAAAACCACGCACGAGTATTGTCATTTTTTGTATCAATTTTTGATTCTTTATCCAAAATACTCGTTTCTCCATTATTATTTATTAAAAAAAAATCTATGTGAATTTCTACCTTTTCGACTCAATGAAAACCCTTGTTATTTTTTTTATGATGTGAAAAACACAATACTAATTTGGACACAACATTCTATTAGCTATTAATAGAAACTTCATTTGAAGGTTGAATTTTGGGAGTCACTTCAATAATGGAAGTCATACTAATAGGAAAGACTGATTATGCTGGAAAAATCGCAGAAACATTACCTACTTCATCATTCATTGAGATTGAAGAGAAAATATTTCCTGACGGTGAGGTTTGCCCGCGATTATTGATAACGAAAGAGAATCAGTTACGAGGAAGTCATGCTATCATTGCTATGCAGTTAAACTCAGATCAACCTAAGAATCAATATTTGATCTCCCTAATTTGGACAATTTACAATGTTAAAAGATACAATCCTTCAAAAATTAGCTGCATATTACCGTATCATTTGTACTCAAGGCAAGATAGAGAATCTCGAACAGGAGAACCCATTTCTAGCTATTATTTAGCGTTTACTTTTGAGGCGGCAGGGATAAATTCATTTGTCACTTTTAATTCTCATACTCACGGAAAATTAGATATTAACCAATTTTTCACAAAGTCTCAAGCGTATGATCTCTCTGCGATTCCTCTTCTGGGAAAGGCTTTGAAATCTCACCTATCTTCCCCAGAAGACTCTATATGTCTTGCACCAGACGAGGGAGCGCTTTTATTAGCGAAACAAGCTGCAGAGGCAATGAACACCCCAAATTTCAGTGCGATCCAAAAACACAGAGATCCTGAAACAGGAAATATTTCTCAAAAATTAGGAGAGGTTCCTTTTGAAATTAAGGGGAATTCTGTTGTAATTATTGACGACTTGGTTAGCTCAGGAAAGACAATGATTGGTGCTGCACAGATCGCAAAAGATCATGGTGCAAAAGAGGTAGTTTTTGCATATGTTCATGCTGTTCACTCTGCCTCTGGACTATTAGAGATGCAAAAAGTTAATCCTACTCTCATTCTTACGACAGACACTATTAAAACGAATTTCAGTAGTCTATCAAAAATTAGCATCATTCCTCTGATCGCTACATGGATCAAACAAAATTCTTAGAAAAAAATTCTAAGTTGTGGTCTAATTAATACAAAAGAATTAAGATAAATGCTTGTCAATTAATTCACGAATGGCTGAGCGTACAAATTCAGAACGATTAGGATATTTTCCATTCCTAACCAGTTCGGCCATTGCATCAATGAGTTCTTCTTCCACATAAAGTGTCACTGTTCGAATCATTCACACCTTCTACCAAGAACTGAACAAGAGTTTTGAGACTTCAAATCTTAAAAAAAGGTTGCGCATTTTGAAGCAGTTTGGATCATAAACCCATGAACGCAACAGAAGAGACGAAGAAACTTGTCAAAATTCTTAATTTTGGCTGTAGTGCTAATCGTGCAATTGCAGAAGGTTTGACAGGTAAATTAAAAAGACAAGGTTATTTATTTGCAGATTCTGTTGAAGAAGCAGAAATTATAATCGTAAACACGTGTATTGTAAAGCAAAATACAGAGCACAGAATGAAAAGTTTGTTAAAATCTTTTTCAAAAACCAAAGACATAATTGTGACTGGATGTTTGCCTGTAGTAATGAATGATTGGATTTCTAAAAATATCCCAAACGCTAAAGTTCTTTTTCCGGAAGCTGCTAATCAAATAGGAAATCTGCTAAGAAAGTTTTCAGTCGAAGAAATAAAGACTACTCCTCCTCATGTTTGGTCCCAACTATATTCTGAAGATCGACTTAGATTCAATCCTGTAATTACAATCATCGAAATTGCCCGAGGATGTTTAGGATCTTGTGCTTTTTGTATAGTGAAAAATATTAAAGGAGACATTCGTTCGCGCAGTACAGAATCAATACTTGAAGAAACAAGACGGGCTATTCATAATGGAAGTAAGGAAATCTGGCTTACATCACAAGATTCAGGCGTTTATGGATGGGACTTCTCACCAAAAGTCTTTCTACCTTCGTTAATCGATTCAATTTCACGTGTAGAAGGCCAATTTTTTGTCCGTATAGGAATGATGACACCCAAAACCTTAGAAAGATTCTTCTCGCCCTTAATCACCCAATTACGCCACCCTAAGGTTTTTACTTTTCTTCACCTTCCTATTCAATCTGGATCTGATTCAATTCTTCATGCAATGCGAAGAAAAGAGAATAAAAAATATTTCTTGAATCTAATAAGTCGATTACGGGAAGAAGTTGATGACTTGACTTTAGCTACCGATATTATTGTAGGATTTCCTGGGGAATCAGAAGAGGACTTTAAGGAAACAAAAAAACTCTTGAGAGAAGCAAAGCCTCTAAAAGTGAATATTTCAAAATACACAGGGATAGCAAAACACAAAACTGCCCAATATGTCAACAGTTGATTCTCAAGGAGGATAATAAGGTTGCTTGCCCTGCTTGTCATTCTGTCTTTCATTTCGGTCATTTTGGGGAATGGATTCGTCAGAAAGGTGAATGTCCAGTCTGTTATGCGAAGATCGTCACAGATTACTAAGAATTAAGTTTAATCACTCAATTTCTCTTGGAAAATACCTCTTGGCCCCAATTAAAATCATTCCTCTAGAGGAATGGTAATTTGAAAAGATGTACTTTCGTCATCCGACTGTACTGTAATCCCCCAACCATGAGCTTCAACTATTTTCCTTACAATTGAAAGGCCAAGACCCATACTGTCTTTTAATGTTGAAAACCCATAATCAAAGATCCTTTTTTGAATTTCAGAGGGAATCTTTTCACCATCATTAAGAAGAAGGATTTCATGGGAGTTTTCTGAAGTTTTTACCTTGATCATGATTTTTTGTGGTTTTCCATGAAGTATAGCATTCTCGAAGACGTTTGTGAAAACTTGTGCCAATCTATCTTGATCACACAAGATTATTGGTAATTCATCATGAGTAAATATGACATTCTTCGGAATGACCGTTTCAGCAATTCCTTCAACCAGAATGTTTAGGTCTACATCTTCATCCTTTTTGACAGCCAAACCAGCATCTGCTAATGCGAGAGAACGAGTTAGTAACTTCTTCATATACTCGACTTGCTTGCTAATAATATGAGTTTCATCGTATTCCAGATCAAGTAATTGGGTGTAACCCTCTATCGACGTGAGACAATTACTCAAATCATGAGCAATAAAATGAGCAAAGTCGCTTAGTTCTTCTTTCTGTCTTATTAGCTTTTCTTCAGCTATTTTCCTCTCCGTGATGTCTCGTATTACGCCGATTAACGAGGCTGGATAACCTTTTTCATCAAATATAACCGCAGTACTTAAATCAGCTGGAAAGATAGTTCCATCTTCTTTGATCATTGAATATTCAATATTTCTGATAGTTCCCATTTCCAAGGTCTTAGTAAAATTATTCATTGCACGGTCATGGTCTTCTAGCACAATGAAGTCAAAAGCATTCTTACCAATCAAATCTTTTTGTCCTTTAGCTCCATGTAATTTGACAGCTTGTTGATTTACCATAATAATTTTCATATCTAAGTCACAAAGAATTATAGCATCAGGAGATAACTCGATAAGCTGGCGGTAACGTTCTTCGCTTCTTTTTAATTCTTCTTGTGCCTGTTTAAAGCCTGTAATGTCTGTTATGATTCCTAGAATAGCTCGGTCACCTTTAAAATCTATTAATTTGGTTGTGAGAATTCCTGTAATTTTTTCTCCACTTTTGGTAAGTAATTCATACTCGATTGGGTCAACCTCTTCTCCCTTCGAGTGTTTTTGGAAGTTTGAAATAATTGATTCTTTGTAATCTGGAGCTATCAAGCTTAAAAAGTCAAAATCTAGTGAATAAAATTCCTCACGCTCATACCCTAGAATTTCTTCACTTTTCGAGTTGGCATAAACCACACGTCCCTTCTTGATAAATGAATAAATGAATATCATGTTTGGTGACTTTTCAGCCAAAGTTCTGAATTTTTCTTCTGACTCTGATAACGTCTTCTGGGTACGTTCAAGCTGTTTGACACTCATTCTAAGTGACTTCTCAACTTCTTTTTGTTGTGTTATGTCTATTACCGATACTATTACTCTTTCCAGTGTCTCTTCGTACCCAGCGATTACAGATAGTCTAACGATAACCTCTATTCTTTCCCCCGTAAGTTTATAGCCAGGAAATTCGTTTTGATAAACAGTTTCGCCATTAAAAAGTGCAACAAGCTCCTCCTTGAATAAATCAGTTGCTTCTTCGTCAAAGAATGTGGATAATCCTTCAAAAAATTCTGTGATATTTTTTGCATTGTACATTTCCAATGTAGTGTAGTTCACATTCAGTATTTTGACCATCTGTGTAATATTTTCTACTTCATTGGGATGGGAATCTAGATATTGTTTGAGATCCTCAACACCTTGGGCTTTCAGTTGATCAAAATAACGCTTAACATCTGAAAAATCTTCCTCCCATAGACTTACTGGAGATCCGTCAAAAATGATTCGATATCGCTCCTCACTCTCTGTCAATGCTTTTTCCATGCGTTTGTGTTTGACCACTTGTCTAATGACATGCCTGAGTTCACTAAATTGACTCTTTGGATCAAAGCTCTTTTCAATGTAATAATTTGCTCCCAGGTTTAATGCATTGATCGCAACTTCCTCTCTACCGCGTCCTGTGAAAATAATTACTGGAATATCAATTTTTTGATCCCTGATTTCCTGTAGGAGTTTCAACCCGTCCATACCAGGCATTTGATAGTCTGTGACAACAACATCAAATTTTCCTTCTTTTAACTGATTAAAGACCTTCAATGGCTCAGATAGAGAATGAACTTCTAGTTCATTATCCCCTAAAATATTCATATACTGTTTTGTCAATTGTAGAAAGCTAGGTTCATCATCTACATGAAGCACATTTATTACTTTTTCCATAAAGGATTCCTCTTCGCGTACAAATAGAAGATTGAGCTTTTCTGACATACATTAAGGAGTGTTTTATATTTAGTAATCACATTCCCCCTTTAAAAATTTGAACTATATACAGGACACAAACAGATTTTTTGATATTATTTAGTGAACTATTTCATTTTTCAGCTTCTTTCTTCCAAAAGTACACTTGACACCTATTAATATATTTGAGCGCAGCGCGGCGCTTATGCATTGACCAAAAAACTATTTGTGAATCATTAAAAATTCTTTATACCCTTTAAACTCTTCCAATTCTTTTTGAAGCTTCTGCTTTTTCTGTATGTCTTCTTCTGTAGGATAAGGCGTTTCAGCCCATAGATCAACCTTTGGAAGTGTCAAATTTTTTCGAACCCGTTTCTCTAGTGAACCAAATCCAACACGAGAAGCCATTAACCTTATGAATTTAAACTTGATCTTTGATGTATACTTTTCCCATTCTTTAGCAAATCCAACATCTTCAATATGACGAAGAACTCCTTTCTGAATCTGTAACACTTCGTCAATCACTTTCTGACATCTCATCCCTCTACACATATGTGAGATATTTAATCGAAACTTGATGATCTTGGGAATAATTCACTCCATCTGTCGATTCTTCAACCACTATACGAAGCTTCCCTGGTTTAGAAAGCCTAATTAAAGGTACATGTAATTCTACATACTTACCTTCTGGTGTACCTGTGTGATGGCTACGTACATTCCCCGAATCATCAATTAGTCGAATTCTGTACCGTCTAGCCCCATCTGCTAATTCAACACGAATATAAAAGGGAATCGGGACTGTAAATTCGGAAAATTCATCACCTGCATCATCTACAACCACAATTTTAGGCATTTTTCAGAAACCTATGTGTCTATTTGCTACAAACAAGAGTGAGACATCCATTAGTTTTTTAATATTTTCAACTTTAGAAGTATTATTTCATTAGATAAATCAAGCTATAGGAGAATTGGAGCTTAAAATCCTTATCAATCTTATTTGAAGTACCAGATTGGATTTAATATGAAGATTCTTTCACTAGCTCAGAATTATCTTTAATTGTGAGTTTATCCTCTAATCCTTCCGTTTTCTGTAACTAATCCACTTACAATTGTAACCTTTACTGATTCAAGCCCAATAGCAGGGACAACGTTCGGCAAGGAAAGCTGCATAAAGATTGGTGACAAGTATTATATCAATAAATTCAGTGATAATCCAGTGGAAAACCCAGATGAGCTTAATACTGCTGGTACTGATTTTTATCTAAACAGAGTGGTCGGAGAGAATGGACGACACTCGTATATTGGTCCTATTCGTTTCACTACTTCATGATTAACTTGAAAAAGTTGAGATTTCTTCTAATGAGAATAGGTAAGAAACTCTTAAGTCGTTCTCGTTTTCGAAGTTTTTCAAATCAGGACTCTTCATCCTATTAATAAAGACAAATAGAGATGTGATTAATGCTCCATGATCACGAATCGCGCTGATAATTGGAAGCTTGCTTCCTCCTGATGTTATAACATCATCTACTACCAGAATTCTTTTGCCACTAATATTACCTTCGATTATTTTCTGCGTTCCATAGGCCTTAGGCACTAAACGGGCTAAATAGAACTCTTTCTTGAGTTTAATTGCTAGAGCCAGTCCTAGGGGAATACCAGCTAAAGGAGGGGAGATTATTCCGTCAAATTCCGTTCTCCATTCCTGTGTCAGAAAAAAATCAGAAATAATTTTAATTACTTCTTCGTATTCATTTGGAAAATTAGGTAAAATTCGGAGATCAATGTACACAGAGGATTCCGAACCATTTTTAAGGATAAACTCTCCGTACCTCACTACATTTATCTTTTGAAGGATAGATATGATCTGTAGCTTTTGATCTTGTGAAAGTTCTATCATTTAATATCTCCCTGTAGAGTTTTATCAGAGTACGTGTCTCAGAGGCTTCTATCGTGAATCGATGATTCTTATTTTAAATAATTTTAATAAAGGTTCAAGTGTTGAAGTTAATGAATTTCTTCCACCTTTTGAGCAATGCTAAAAGAGAAACAGGAAGTCGGATTTGTGTTGGACTTGACCTAGCAGCATACGGGAGTAGGAATCAAAATACTCTTAAGAAAGATGAAAGTAAAGTTGAGGTTTCTCTAGATCTTGTTGAAACATTAAGTCCATTCTGTTGTGCTTTCAAAATAAATAGACAATATATTCTCGACCTTTCTCTGTCAGATATTCAAAAAATTACTACTAGAGCTCACGAATGTAAGCGACCAGTGATTATTGATCACAAAATATCTGACATCGGTTCTTCAAATGACCAGGCATTACTTCATTTTAACCAGGAGGGATTTGATGCTTTCACAGCCAGTCCATTTCCTGGAAATATTGAGGAAATTTG
>CP070760.1:1714186-1759047 GCA_020348965.1 Candidatus Heimdallarchaeota archaeon
AATGAATAAAAAAGCTATCCAGAAAATTAGAGGAAAAAAAATATCTATGATATTTCAGGGTGCAATGAATGCGTTAAATCCCCTTCATCGGGTGGGTAATCAGATACACGAGGTGATTAAAATTCATGAACCTCATGTATCAGAAGAAGAAGGATGGGAACGAGTCCTTGATGTATTATCTAGAGTGGGGATTGATCCGTCTCGTGCTAAAGACTATCCTCATCAGCTTAGTGGGGGAATGCAACAGAGAGCATTGATAGCTCTTTCCTTAGTAAACAATCCGGACATCATTATGGCAGATGAACCAGTAACTGCATTAGACGTAATAGTACAATCTCAAGTTCTTAAAGAAATGAAATCCTTACAAGGGCAACTTGGTTTATCTTTGATAATGATCACACATGATTTATCTGTGATTGCGGAGATTTGTGATTCATTAGCTGTTATGTACGCAGGCCAAATCGTCGAGTACGGAAAGTTACGAAATTTGTTTAAAGAACCCCGTCATCCATACACTGAAGCGCTACTAAATTCATTTCCTAGTATCACAGGAGTCAAAAAGGAGTTAATGGAGATTCCTGGTGCTCCCCCAGATCTTTTAAATCCTCCTACTGGCTGTAGGTTTCATCCTAGATGTATGAAAGTCATGGATATATGTCTATCTGAAGATCCGAAAATAGTTTCTACTAATGACAAAGGGTATGTTGCTTGTCATTTATACTGAATTGGAGTGAAATATGATGAGTAACGATCTTATAATCGAAATTAAAGATTTAAGAAAGTATTATCCAATTTATAAAGGTTTTATCAAAAGTATATTTTCTAAAGAGAAGACATATGTACATGCTGTCGATGGAATTAATTTCAACATCAAAGCAGGTGAGACTTTAGGCCTCGTTGGTGAATCAGGTTGTGGTAAGACAACAGCGGGTCTTCTTCTACTTAAACTGATTGAACCAACCAGTGGATCTATCTTTTTCCAAGGAGTAGATATTGCTACTCTTTCTGAACATGAAATTAAAGAAATACGTAAGAAAATGCAAATAATATTTCAAAATCCTTATGAATCACTAAGCCCACGTTTTAATGTTTTAGATGCTATAGCAGAACCCCTACGGCTGCTTAAAGTGTTAAAAGACGAGAAAGCAATTTTAGAAAGAGTTAAAGACACATTAAAAGCTGTTGGGTTACCTCAAACAGAAGATTTTTTTGAAAGGTTTCCACATGAATTAAGTGGGGGACAAAGACAACGAATTGGGGTAGCGAGAGCATTTGTTCTCAATCCCTTGTTCATTGTAGCAGATGAGCCTGTTTCAATGCTTGATGTTTCAATAAGAGTAGGGGTGTTAAGGATAATGAAAGAATTAGTACAACAATTTCGGACTGGGTTTCTCTTCATTACACATGATCTTGCCTTAGCACGCTATATGTGTGATCGAGTGGCGGTTATGTACTTAGGAAGAATTGTAGAAGAAGGGAAAACCGAAGAGATAATTCAAAATCCGTTACATCCGTACACAAAAGCTTTGATATCCGCTGTACCAATACCAGATCCCGATGCTAGGAGAACCAAAGACATTCCTATTACTGGAGAGGTTCCAAGTGGAATTTTTTTACCATTAGGTTGTAGATTTCATCCAAGATGTATTTACGCGAAAGAAGAATGTCGTGAAACAGATCCAGAGCTTGTTAGAACTAATGATAATGATCACTTTGTTGCTTGTATTAGGTATAATGAAATTATGAATGATAATAATTAAAAACATTAAGTAGACCCAACGATCTTTAAAAAAAAATATGATGAGCATGATTCAAAAGAAACTGCTCCTTTTGGGCGAATAAGTAGTTTTATCATTCTTTTAGTATTCTCTCTTTCAATAGTTTTTTTTCGGGGAGTTAGTTATCCTCAATCTGATTATTGGCCTACAAATGATTGGAGAACATCATCATTAGAGAAACAAGGAATTAATCCTAGCGATATTAATGATTTAAAAGACTATATCAATGAAAACGACCTTAATGTCCGGAGTATTTTGATAGTTCGCAATGGTTACTTAATAGAAGAAGAATATTTTGGAAAAGATGCTTCTAATGTTATAGTTCCAGTTTATAGTGTTACTAAAAGTATTACATCAACACTAATTGGAATTGCTATTGATAAAGGATATTTGGAAGGGGTAGATCAAAAAGTACTAGACTTTTTTCCAAATCGGACCTTCGAGAATATGGATCACGATAAGCAGAACATCACGATAGCGCATTTATTGACAATGACATCAGGATTAGAATGGAATGAATGGTACGTAAGTTATTCTGATCCTTCAGCTGATTTTAGAATAATGAGGGATACAGCTAATGACTGGGTACAATACGTTCTTGACAAACCAATGGTTACTAGTCCAGGTACTATCTTCAATTATAACTCTGGTTCCAGTCATCTTCTGTCTGCAATAATTCAAGAGATCTATGGTGATACTATGGAAACCTTTGCGATGAAATTCTTATTTAGTGCTCTTAATATCACCAACTACATATGGCGTAAAGATCCACAAGGTATTACTCAAGGTGACTCATTTCTTTCTCTAACAGCTCGTGATATGGCGAAAATTGGTTATTTATACTTCCATAATGGTACTTGGGAGGATTCACAGATATTATCAAAAGAATGGATAAACACAGCCACAGATAGATTGGTGTTGTCTACACAATCAGCTCCATACTCTTATGGCTACTTATGGTGGATCACCAATCCATCAAATTCTGTAAGACATTTTATGGCACGCGGTTGGAATGGCCAACAAATCTATGTTATACCAGAAAAAGATCTCATTGTGGTTTTTACTAGTGATGAACCTAGCTTTGGATTAATCTTAGGAAAGACCCTTCCAGAGCATTTCATAATTCCTAGTACGGAATATACATCTGCAAAAAAATCAAATTATACGAATATGATAATATTGTTAACAGCCATATTTGTTGCTTTGAAATATAAAAGAAGAGAGAAAAAAAATCTTTAACAATGACAAATCAAGCACAAATTCAGAACCTAATTTTTCAGGTTAGCCTTATACTTCTGAAGAAAAGCCTAAGGTTTTTTCAATGTCAGCAATAAATATTCAAAAATTTAAAGGGAGGTTTGAGCGAGAGAGTGTCAAAGTGATGCGAGATTCTAAGATACCTGGCATGTCTATTTTTATAACACAGTATGGAGAACCCATCTATGCTAGATCTTTTGGATTACGTGAAAAGAAGGATGTCAAACCTGCTACACTTAACACATTGTGGGGTGTATCATCGATAACAAAGTCTATCACTTGTATGGGAATTTTACAACTGCATGAGAAAGGGAAGTTAAACATTCTTGATCCTATTTCAGAATATATTCCAGTAAATTTAGGATTTAAGGGGCAACCAATCACCATTCAACACCTGATGTGTCACAGATCGGGTGTGCCTGCACTCCATTCATTTGTATTTTCTCAGATGAATCAAGAATTATATGAAGCAAATGTGCCTGATTTCCCTTTTGGAAATTGGGATGACTTCTATTTCCACGTAAATGATGCTACTAGTGAAGTACTAAGTCCTCCATATACAAAATATTATTACTGGAACGGTGGTTTTGTATTACTAGGTCAGATCATAGAAAAAGTCAGTGGCAAATCGTTTGAAGATTATATTAAAGAGAATATTTTAGTACCTCTAGAGATGCATAGAAGTACATTCTCTTCAAAAGAAGCTGAAAAAGACAAAGATGTTACTAAAGGATATAACTATTCGCTGAAAGACAAGAAAGTGCAGAGAAATCCAAGAAATCTCCTATCGGGCCCTTTTATTGCTGGTTCTGGTGGTTTAATTTCAAGTGTTGTTGAAATCACCAACTATTTACTAATGCAATTAAATGGTGGGGAATTTAAAGGGAAACAACTCTTGGATCGAGATCTCATCAAAGAGATGTGGAAATCCCATAATACAAACCTTAAAATGAAAAATAGCGAATATTACGTCGATGCCACAGAAGCTTACGGGTATGGATGGAAAATTTACGAAAATTACAATGGGTATACCTTAATTACTCATCAAGGAGTGTCAGGTGTTACCGGTGGCAATGTTGGTATCATTCCAGAGCTTAAATTGACTTTTGCTCAACTATATAATGTCTCCTGGATACCGAATTACCTAATGCATGTAGCTTTTTCCCTTCTGGTAGGTAAAAATCCTGAAGAAATGCCCTATAACAAAAGGAAAAGACATTACAGAGCACTTTGTGGTGAATACGAAGCGTACAAAAAGATATTATCAGTGAATATAGAAGAAAAGGAGGGATTACTCTATCTAATTGATAATAATTGGCAAGATAAAGGGGTATTTCCTCTCATTCCAAGAAATAATGATCCAGAAGTTATGGATTTCTACATAATTCTACCCTCTGGGTCATTAGAAGTTCCTTTTACGAGACATGAGAAAGGCCAGATCACATTTGACTATGAAAGATATTTGATGCATAAAAAGACAGCTAAATTGGAATAAATGAAATATTATCAACTCTAGTGTGTAATTTTTTTATTATGAAATCGTTAAAGTGAAGTATTACTGATCCTAAATACTATCAGAGATTGTATTATACTTACTATCGTTCTTTAACTTTTCTTTATCCTGGACCAAGTGTCACGTAATGTTATCGTACGGTTGAATACTAGATTTTCAGGCGAGGAATCAACTGAATCAACGCAGAAGTACCCTAGTCTTTCAAACTGGTATCTTGAACCTGGAGATGCCCCTGCTAAGCTTGGTTCTCCCAAACAGGTCACTACATCTAATGATTGTGGGTTGATAGTTTTCAGAAAATCAGCATCCTCCAATGGATTTTCCTTTAGAAACAGACGATCATATAATCGTGCCTCTGCCCTAACGGCTTGATCTGCAGCAACCCAGTGTAATGTGGCCTTTACTTTTCTTCCGTCTGGAGCAAATCCTCCCTTTGTTTCAGGGTCATACGTGACGTGGACTTCCTTGATCTCCCCTGTCTCATCTTTGACTAACCCAACACATTTGATATAATAGGCATATCGAAGGCGGACCTCTCTTCCAGGAGATAACCTATAGAATTTTCTTGGAGGATCTTCAAGAAAATCATCTTGTTCAATATATAGTGTTCGTGAAAATGGTATCTTCCGAGACCCCATACTCGAATCCTTAGGGTGGTTTGGCGCTTCTAATTCCTCAATTTTGCCTTCGGGGTAATTCTGAATAATAACCTTTAAGGGTCTCAAAACAGCCATTACTCGATTGCACTTTTTGTCTAGTTCTTCGCGAACACAGGATTCTAACAAACTTAAATCAATGTAATTCTCTCGTTTTGAGATCCCTACTTTATCTAAAAAGCTTCTAATAGCAGCGGGTGGAAACCCTCGTCGTCTTAATCCAGAGAGAGTTGGCATTCGGGGATCGTCCCACCCCGACACAATCCTCTTCTTTACTAACTCGAGAAGGCGTCGTTTGCTCATAACTGTATAAGTCAGGTTTAAGCGAGAGAATTCTATTTGCTCTGGGCAATACTTAAGCATGTTTAATGATAGTAATTGGTCTCGATACCAGTTATAAAGGGGTCTGTGCGTCTCAAATTCTAATGAGCAGAGGGAATGGGTAATTCCTTCGATTGCATCGGACTGTCCATGAGTATAATCATAACTGGGATATATAACCCATTCATCTCCAGTTCGATAATGCGGCACCCTCTTGATTCGGTACATGATTGGATCACGTATGAGCATGTTTGGAGAAGACATATCTATTTTCGCTCGTAATACGCGAGAACCGTCCTTGAACTCTCCTTTCCGCATCCTCTCAAAAAGATCAAGGTTTTCTTCCACTGACCGATTTCGAAATGGGCTTTCTATCCCTGGCTTGTCTGAGGTTCCCCTTTGTTCCTTAATTTCTTCAACACTCAAATCACAAATGTAGGCCTTACCAGCTTTAATTAATTCTACAGCAAATTTGTACAATTGTTCAAAATAATCCGATGCAAAATATAGACGATCCTCCCAATCAAACCCAAGCCAGCGGACATCTTCTTGGATGGACTCAACATACTCCATACTTTCTTTCTCAGGATCAGTATCATCGTATCTTAGGTTACAAATACCATTAAATTCTTCAGCAACTCCAAAGTTAAGGTAGATACTCTTAGCATGTCCAATATGAAGGTACCCATTGGGTTCAGGGGGAAATCGAGTCATAATCTGTCTATTATACTTATTATTCTTCACATCTTCAGTAATTATTTTTCGAATAAAATCCAAGGATTCATTCTGCTTCGCTTTACTAGGATTCATCTTTGTAGGTTCCCAACATTTACTTTTTTGTTTTATTTCTATCTACTGAATTTAGATTTGAAGGTTCCTTGCTGAGCATGTTTTTTTACTTAATTCTCTGTTGAAGCAGAGTGTAAAAACTGTAGATCCTAGATCTTATTAGGAATTTAGGGGATATAAATAAAAATCTCATAAGAATCGCTATCCATAAGGGTTTTTTATTACTCAATTACTCTAAAATGCTGCTTAGCTGATCGAAATGGACCTTGCAAAACAAATCAAGCATCCAGAAATACAAACATCTGATAGCGTTGTCAGTGAGGTAATTCATCTTCCAAACGACCATTTAGAAAAATCTATTACTAATGTTCTAGAGCCTCTTGGTGGTCTGAAGAACTATATCTCAAAAAACGACAAAGTAATGCTGAAACCAAATTTTAACACTGGCGATCCCTTCCCTGCGAGTACTGATCCAAATTTCTTATTAGCTATCATTCAATTGATTTTGGCTTTGACTCCAAACATTCAGATCATTGAATCGTCCACGCTGCGCGTAAATACAAAACAGGTAATCAAAGACATTATGGGAGATAAAATACAAAATATTCCACTTGTAACAGAAGAAGATTTCGATTTTATAACCATCGATCTCAAATCTCGCGGAGCAAAATATCTTAAATCAGTTAAATTGCCCAATACAATTCATGATCCAGAAGCAAAGATTATTTTACTTCCCTGTCTAAAAACACATTTTATTGCACATTATACAGGAGCTTTAAAACTTGCAGTCGGGTTTATGGAAAGAAAGCAACGGTTAAAGATGCATATCAGCCGTCGGGTTCCTGAAAAAGTAGCCGAATTAAATCTCGCCTACAAACCAGACCTTATCATCATGGATGCGAGGAAGATTTTTGTCACAAAAGGTCCAGCAAACGGGAGAGTGGAGTCTCCTCAAAAAATATTGGCTGCAATTGGATCTAATCGGACAGCAATTGATATTAAAGGTATTAGTATTATTCAATCGTTTCCTGCAGAGAATAAGTTGAAAAATACAGATGTTTTAAATGTAAGGACTATTAAAAGAGCTTTAGAATTGGGTATTGATTAATTATTACTTAATACAAGTAGCAGAGACTATTCCTGCGGGATAAAAAAGAGAGGAATAAAAAAAAGAGGTTCGAAGGTCTTAAATTACCTTCGACTCTAAGTAGAGACTCTTTGATTTTTTCGCTGTGGAATTTTACTTGTTTAGTACATTACTACACAAGCGTAGAAGTGAATAAAGTTCACAGCATCATTGTTGTTAAGTTGATCTAGAATGGGTTCCCAATAATGGTCGTCAGCGTAATCGGGAGTTATCCATGCATTGATAGCAGAATCTATGACGCTTTGGGCACTCACCCAGTTCCCATCAGGCAACAGAATTGTTGCTGCTGGATTATCAAGACGGTGCTGGGTATTGAAGATGAATGCAAGTAATTGTTGTGCTAACTGTTCACGAGGATCGCCACCAGCATTTGCATCAACTAAAAAGTGAGAAACTTCAGCTTGCCAGGTTCCAGATCCCCAAATCATTGAATAGTCGTCATTATTGTATGCAGCGATAACTGGAGTGTTATCCGAGAAAAACCCATCAAAAGGTTCATCGCCATAACTAAAGTAATTGGATGGCATGGCATAGGGAGCAAGGGTATTGACATAATCTCTATCGTCATCTGTTAATTCTTGTAAGCCATTCTTATTATGCCAGTAGCCTTTTGTGTCGAAGTTGGCGGAACCTACACAATAGTTGGTGAAGAATTTCTCGAATTCGGATCCATATACAGTAGATCCTATCAAAGAGGATTCAATTGTTACAGTGTATGATGTTGATCCTGTTGAAATCCAGCCGCCATTCTCGGGTATTAACTCAGCGACGGTATAAGTCCCAGGAAGTAGATTGGAAAACGTAGTAGAACCATCAATGTCAGTCATCTGTACAATTGGGCCAACCGTTATTCCAGTTACGGTCATACCAGTAAGTTCCATTTTCCAACCGGAGATACTAGGTTCATCAGGGTCAACAACCCCGTTTCCATTTCGATCATATATCTTCGTTGCAGTAATGGAACCTAATCCAACATTCCCATAGACTACTTCATGGGTCTCTTCTGATTCCCCAATCACTGGAACTAGTACAGTTGGGTCTGCAAGTGGATATTGGGACACAATAATCCCGTCTAGAGTACTGACCGTTTGTAAAGTGGCGGTTGGTGTATCCTCGACAAAAATATATGTGCCTGGTTCAGGTGCATCGACCAATGCGGTAGTATAGACCGTATTGGTGACACCTAAAGTGTCTGTGACCTCGACTAGCCATCCTTCAATGGTTTCTTCATCAACATCTTGGATCCCATTTATGTTCTTGTCATGGAACTTTAGAACGGTGATCATTGGAGGTACATAGGGTTTACCGTGTTTTTTAACCTTATAATTGTCAGTTTTTGAATGTGCTGGGATGAATCCGTGGAAGTTTCCAGCAGCGTAGCCTTCATTGTTAACATCTTGACGTTTATCTCCAGTAGGATCGAATACATTAATGGGAGCATACTCTTCAACTGGAGTAATCCATACTTTGTAGACGCCACCTGGATTGGGGGTGTCGTCATAGGGGAAAAGTTGGACAGTGATTGCACCAAGTTCTTCATGATCCACATCAATTCCAGTATTGTGTTGACATTCCACTTCAATCCATCCCGAATCTTTTCCGTTCTGATATTCATAGTTGATCCCAGGATAGGCGAAGTCGATGACTCCATACTCATTGACATGGATCATACGACAAGAAATGTGGTCAGTGGAAAGTAGGTCTTTACCACTTGGATCCGTCACTTGAAAGTAGTAGTCACCTTCAGGTAGACCAGCGGCTGTTGATGGAGCATTTGGACCTGGTCCACCATCAAGGTAAACATCCTCTTTAGCTTCATAGTGTACGTTTTCATTAACGATACTTCCGTCTACAGTTGTCGTAAAGATGGCCCCAGATAGGGGTTTTGCTTGGACAACCAACGCCATGGGCAGTACCAGGACGGATAGAAATGTAATACTTATTAATAATTTTTTTGTGTTCATTTGTTTTATTTCCTTCACGAGAAGATCTCGTTTTGGTTTAGGAATTTATCTTATAACGATCCTCTTCAGCGTTCTGAAGGGAAAGGGAGGGGTTTTTTTAAACGGACTTCCCTTTACAATCAAAATTCCTTCGAATTAAGACGATGCTGAGCAAACATTTATAAACCCGAGGTTGCGATAATCTCATTTACCAAATGAAATTAGCAACGTAATTTCATTCAGTTTTCTTACTGAAAGGTGAATTTATTTAACTAAGGTAATATTTTTAAGACCCTAAAGTACTAATTATACTGATGAGTTATGCCAACAATGAGCGCAAAAATCCCCGAAGAACTGAAAAAAAGGGTTGAAAAATTATCTCATATAAATTGGAGCGAAGTGATGAGATTAGCAATTCTTAAACGAGTAGAAGAAGAAGAAAAACGAATTATGGACAGAAATCGAAAAATTATCGAACAATCAAGTCAGAAAATGGATCAATTGCGGAGAAAAGCACAAGGAAATACCACTGAGGAGCTGAGAGCGTGGCGAGAGATCAGGCACTAGTTGTGGACGCGTCCGTTGTACTTAAATGGTTTGTAGAGGAAACCGATACAGAAAAAGCACTTCAAGTACGAGATTACCTAAAAGAAGAAGCAATACCTATCGTTCCCGCCATATTTTTCTACGAAATCGCCAATGTGTTACGGTACAAAACAGAATTTGGCATTGAGGACATAAAAAATGTAGTGCAAACCCTAGAAGATTTTCAATTCAGAGTTGAGTTTTTTGAAAAAGATGTAGCTCACCCAACAATTGATTTAGCCTATCAGTACGGTATTACAATCTATGATGCTAGTTATATCGCTATAAGTAAGAAAAATCAGATTGATTTTATGACTGCCGATGAGAAATTATACTCCAAATTAAGGGGGGAACGAGTAATTCTCCTTGAAGACTGGAAATAATTGAACTATTGTAGATCAACCATAAAAATGGGATTCGTGATTAGTAGGAGAATAAATGTAAAGAATACGATTGAATCATCAAGGTTTTAACACTAAATTTCATAATCAGTCCAGTCATGTGAATGCAATGGAAATCGTAATATTTTTTTCTTTAGTTGCGAGTTTTGCGTTTTCGCTGGGAACTATTCTTTCAAAAGTAGCCCTTTCAGCAATTAAGAATCGTGATGTGGCGTTATTTTATCAATTGAGCGTCAACTTTCTTCTTATTTTAACCCTCTTTTTCGGGATACAATTAGTAGAGCCGTTTCCTTTCGGGGATCTTGGATTAAATGATTATTTTATCATGATTATCTCTGCAGTTTTGGTTTATATTGCCTTATTATTTAGTTACTTAGGCTTGGAACGTGGTAACGTATCCGTGGGGAAGGTTATATCCTCTACAAGAGTGGGTTTTAGCATAATTTTTGCTTATGTTTTACTAGCCGAAGTATATAGTCTTTATATATATCAATTAATCCTGGTTATGCTAGTTGGAGTCATTAGTGTTTCTTGGCACCAAGAATTAGAGCTTAAAGATTTCATTACCCTGAAAGGGGGCGGAATTATCTGGTTTATTATATCAGCTTTTTTTATGGCCTTATCGAACTATATGTTAAGTTCCTTACAAAATGCGATTGCCGTCCATGTTATCATGTTATTTAGATTAACTACTTTATTCTCGATTTCTTTAATTCATACTTCTTGGCTAAAGCTCTATACTAGACAGGATATGAATTTTAAGATAGATCGAAGAATTTTAGGATACATTGTCATTTATGTGATATGTTATATTATTGGAGATTTTTTCCTGATTACTGCTTTTGGTATATCATTGACAATCTCCGAGGCAATTATGACTACTCAAGCGATCATCACATTCATTTTAATTTTAGGATTATCCCAGTTTGAATCCTTAAAAGAATTAATCGCAGAACCATTAGATCAAAAAACCCTACTAATCAGATTTATAGGCATAATAATTGCAGTATTAGCTACTCTTAGTCTTATCAATTCATTAAATGGCTTCTTCTGAATTCATCAGGTTAATCTAGAGATTCTCCATTGAGAATTCTTCTGCCTTGCTCCACATTTCTTGAAATTTCTGTGATAATTCAGTAGCGAATTTCCGTTGCCAGACGTAAATCGATGCAAAGTATTCCTGTAAGTTTGCTGGATTAACTATCTTCATAACAACTTTTTCTTCGTCTATTATTACAAATGGAAGGGTTATTGTTTTGGTAAACTTAACTTGCATTTTATCAAAATCATACCGATGTAGGACAGGAAAAATTAATTCAAGCATTTCCTGTAGTGTCCCTTCCTTATCTTTTGTACCTAATAGAATTTTTATTGTTACTCCTCTTTCCTGTAAATCAGCAAATATTTCGGCTTCTTCTCGGATTTCTTGAGCATGGTTATGGGGTCTAGTTTCAAAAAACTCTCCGTAATAAAGCATTTCATTCTGCGTTTCAATCAATCGAGCATTAAATCTGTCAATTGTCTCTTTACCAATACCAATTTTCCAAAAAAGACTCTCACTCGGTGTTGTTCGATGATATTTCTTTAGCTCATCTTCAACGACCAAGGCGTTCTCAGTTAGTGCTTCCAGCTCCTCTCTCTTCCGTTCTAATAGATTTTTCATTGCGATACTAGGATCAACAGGAGAATAGAGCTTTGGTCGGGAATATTTCTGAATATCGATCAATCCTTTGTTTTCCAACGAACCTGTTACATCATAAATTCGTCCTGTGGGAACTTTTGAGTTTTCAGAGAGTTCCTTTGCATCACACGCTCCTCGATGGAGTAGCGTCTTATAAGCTGCAAATTCATAGTTTGTTAGTCCATAACGCTCTAAGACATTCTCATTTTGAACGGAAGTCATTTTAATTACCAAATAAACTGTTTTTAGTTTTTTCATTACTGAAAGGTATTTTAACTAATAAAACTTTACACTAGTTGAAAGTTTTAAACTTTTCGATACTCTATAAACAGACAAAACTGTGATCAAAAATGGAAAAAAACGGGAAAAAAGTTCTTGTTACAGGTGCCACAGGACACCTGGGTTTCACATTAGTGAAAGAGTTGATAGCACGAAATTATAAAGTTCGAGCTGGTGTGAGAGACTCACGTAATACAGAGAGAAATGAGCACCTACTGGCTCTTGGAGTTGAAATAGTAGATGCCGATTTAATGAACCCAGAGACGCTCAAAAAGGCGGTTAAAGATGTTGCTGGGGTGTTTCAAGTTGCTGCAGTGTTTGCTCTCAATTCAAAAGATCCCCAAAAGGATATTATTGATCCTTCTGTGATAGGAGGATTGAATGTTCTCAAAGCAGCAAAAGAGGCAGGTGTAAAACGCATTGTATGGACTAGTAGTATGGCAGCAGTTGGAATGGGAACCACACCTGACAATCCCTTCACTGAGGATGATTGGTACCATCAGGCAAAAAACCCTTATTACTATGCTAAGTATAAAGCGGAATGGGAAGCTTGGAAGTATGCTGAATCAAATGATTTAGACCTGGTGACAATTAATCCAGGTTACATAATCGGACCGAATTTCTATAGACATACTCCTACAACTGAAATCTTTGAAGAAATTTTATTAAACAACCTTCCAATGATCCCTCCTATGCGATTTAATTTTGTGGATGTTAGAGATGTGGCATTAGCTCATATTTTGGCATACGAAAAGAAGGAAGCTAAAGGACGTTATATCTGTGCAACCAATGTTATAACCTTCAAAAAAGCCTTACAGTTACTTCATGAACTTTATTCCGAAATAAAAGTACCTAGGTTTCAAATGTCTCCATTCTTCATGAAAATGTTTGCGATTTTTTCCAGGCAAGTTACTCGCGAAGAAGCAAGAATCAGTGTAGAAACCTGTATTTATACAGACACTTCAAAAATCCAGAGAGAACTTGGGTGGAAACCAAGACCTATCGAAAAATCATTTGAAGAGACAATTCAATGGATCAGAAACAACGGGTTTGTGAGAAATGACAGAAATTAAGAGCAGATTGATGTCAAAAATGAATCTACAAGATTGTGCACAAAATTGGAGTAAACACAGTGCGACAAGAGTGGTCGCGTCCACATTAGGCGTTCTTGTTGGACTGGCTGGCATAGAACATGGTATTTTAGAAGCACTTCAAGGGAATGTAACTCCAGATGGCATATGGATTGATGCAATTGGCCCTGGACAAAGATTTTGGGAGAATGCGACAGAGACGGCCATCACAATCATTCCTAACTATTTCTGGACGGGTATCCTAGCTATTGTGATCGGTCTGATAGTAACAATATGGGCAACGGTGTTCATTGAACGGAAATACGGTGCTCGGATTCTGTTTCTCCTTTCAATCATCCTTTGGTTAGTTGGAGGTGGTTTTGCACCAATATTCTTTAGTATTTTTGCTACACTTACTGCTACCAGAATTAACAATCCCTCGAAGGGGTGGGACACACATTTCCCGATACGAATACAGATTCTCCTTTTTAAGTTGTGGCCGTGGACTGTCCTTGCCCTCGTACTGACTTTCTGGATTGGTGTAGAAATCGCAATTTTTGGGTACCCCCTGTTGTGGCTCTTTAATGCAGATCTTACATATGGAATTCAATGGATTCTGGGTTTCACAACGCTCGGTTTAATGCTGGTGTCTATCCTTTCTGCCCTTACATATGACATCCAACATCAACCCGATTCCCAGCAGATACTAGCAAGTTCGTAGACACTACCTATTCTTGTACAGAGGAGGGAAATTTTTGTGTCTTAAACTGTTTTACTCTTACAATGCCTTGTTTTGAGCTTCTAATTCTAGATTTCGTCTGAATTATCTTCAAGAACAATTCTTTTTAGAACACTCCTGTTTTTTCGATAAATCAATAAAATCCTTCAATAATAATGGAGTTGAAAAAATTATGGCTGTAAAAGTTGGAATCAATGGATTTGGACGTATTGGTCGTCTTGTTTTGCGCGCATTATTTCAAATGCAAAAAGAAGCTAATTATAAGGTCGATATCGTCGCAATTAACGATATCGCGGATAATGAGCCCCTTTCTCATATGTTTGAGTTTGATTCTGTTCATGGACGCTTTAATGGGACAGTCGAAGTAGAAGGCCAAAATGCGCTCATTCTCGATGGGGATTACTTCAAAACATACAAAGAAAGAGATCCTACCCAGATCCCATGGAAGGAACTGGAGGCAGATATAGTTCTTGAAAGTACTGGGAAATTCCGATCAAAAGACGGTATGCAAAAACACATAACCGCTGGTGCAAGGAAAGTACTCCTATCTGCGCCCGCAAAACCAATTAGAGATGCTGATATTACACTAGTTCGTGGGGTAAACAACCACGATTACGATCCGAATAAGCATGCTCTCATCAGTAATGCATCATGCACAACAAATTGTTTGGCCCCCGTTGTGAAAGTCCTTGATGATAACTTTGGTTTTGAGCAAGGAATTATGACAACGATTCACTCCTATACCAACAACCAAAGATTGCTTGACTCCATCCACAAAGACTATCGAAGGATGCGGGCTGCAGCTGTCAATCACTTTCCTACGACCACAGGGGCTTCTGAGGCCACTGGTGAAGTTCTGCCTCATTTGAAAGGTAAGATTGACGGACTAGCAGTAAGAGTCCCTACTCCGAATGTTTCGATTGTCGATCTGACCGCTCGCCTCCGACAAAGTGTGGTTGTAGATAAAATCGAAACTGCTTTTAGAGATGCCGCGAAGGGTGATTTGAAAGGAATTCTGGATGTTGAATGGAGGAGCTTAGTAAGTACAGACTACAATGGTAACTCACATTCCGCAATAGTGGATTTACCTTTCCTTCACGTAGTAGATGCTAATATGTGCAAGGTTTTAGCATGGTACGATAATGAATGGGGTTATGCAATGCGCTGTGCTGAGATGATCCACGAAATCTACGAAAAAGGAATTTAATTGTGACGTAAAGCATTTAAAACCGAATCGTAAAAATATTAAAAATATCAATAATGAATTGGAAGTAATAATGGTCCATAAGATAAGAGAGAATCTAGATAGAGCAGAGAAGTTACTTAGATGGGGGAAAGTTCACGAGGCACAAGAATTAGTTGATACTCTCAGTAAGATGGAAGGAATAACTCCAGATATTATACTATCATCTAAATTGATTAGAGGAAAAATTTCTGTTAAACAAGGCCGATTCCAGGACACACAAGAGCTTGCTGAAGAAGTGTTGAAGGAGTGTTCTCATGATAGAAAAACATACTATTCGGTAGATGCTTTGGTACTTCTCGCAGAGGCCTCTTGGCGTACTGGGAGATTAGATGAGGGATTAACTTATATAAGAGAGGGAGAAGAAATATTGAATGAAATCGGAGGAGAGAAAAAGAGAGAAACTCAACAAAGAAAAGGAGAATTATTATATCAAAAAGGAATAATTTCTTCTAGAAAAGGACAATTGGATGAAGCCTTAGAATTTCTTACAGAAAGCTTATCATTTAGAAAAAAGATAGGTAATAATCCTTACGGAGTAGGAGAAGCCCTAAATTCTATTGGGGTCACCTACTTTTATATGGGGTTACTGGAAAAAGCTTTGAAGGTGTATTTGGCAAGTTTGGAAATTAAAAAAAATCTGGGAAATATCCAACAACTAGCCATAGCCTATAATAATATTGGAGATCTATTTTTTGTTCAAGGTGAGCTAAAATCCGCAGAAATATACTATCAAAGGAGCCTTAAGCTTTTTCAGGACACAGGGAACAAAGAACACATCTCTAATGCGATCCATAATGTTGGAAAATTGTATCATCATCAAGGTGAATTTGATCAAGCTTTGGGACATCTGGAAAAGGCTTTATCAATAGCTGAAGAACTAGGCAATAATATTTCCATTTCAGAGAATTTATATCACTTAATCCATGTGGCTCTTGATAAAAACGATCCAGATCTCTCACAGAAGTACTTTCAGTACCTCCAACAAATTGTTGACACTATAGATAACCCAATAGTACAACAACGGTTCCAAGTGGCAGAAGCTTTGATATTAAAGTCAAAAGAACGAATCCGTAGTAAAATGAAGGCATTAGAATTACTCGGGGATATTATTAGAGGTGAACGAGTAAATCACGAATTAACAATCGCTGCAATGCTCCATTCATGTGATTTACTTCTATTTGAGCTTAGAATCTATGGAGAGGACGAAATCCTTCTTGAAGTTAAAGAGATTGCAAAGCAACTTCTAGAAATTGCAAGTGAACAGGCACAACATTCATTACTTGCGGAAACATACTTACTACAATCGCGCTTATCCATGATTGAATTAGATATTGAGAACGCCCAGGAATTACTTTCTAAAGCATATTCCATCGCTGAAAAGAGAGGGTTAAGCAAATTAGCTAATACCATTGCTCATGAAAAGGATTTACTTCCCAAATGGGAAAAAATAATAGATCAACACCCTGATATGAAAGATACGACAGAGTTGACACAGGTTGATGATCTTGTTCAGCGAATGATCCATAAAAAAGTACCAAAGAGCGAACGGGAAATTAAAAATTACGTTCTCGAAGCTAAGGAGCTATTAGAAGCGTGGCAGAAAGGGCGAGATCAAAAACGCGCATTTTGATGTTTTGTTAGATAGTTCTTTTCATAACATTCCAGAGTTTTACAGCAACCGTTAAGCTGACTATTACGACTGCAAGTAGCAGAATAGCCAAGATAAGTGCCTGTTCTGAGATAAATCTTAACAGAGCCCAGGGGAGGGTGAGAAAACAAAAAATCAGACTGATGAGGAGGGAATACATCCCCCTCTCCAGCCAAATAAGCACTTCCTCTTCTGTGTCTCTCTTAGATTTGTACATTGTCATCTGAATCATTCCTACACGCAGGAAACACGCATAAGAGACCAAACTAAGTAAAAACAGACTGATGAAAATAAAGAGCATGTATTCAAAATGAGTCGGCCACCAATCACTCAGATTCAAGATCAATAAGATATCTTTAATCAGGTCACCTAGAAACGCAATTTCAGCAAGGAGAGGTTCATCTAAGAATTTGAAAACATCAGTCCCCGTTGCTCTGATATTGATAATGAAGGCACAGGTTGCCATGTAAAATCCTGCAAGGATAGCGCTTGCTGTTGAGAAATGTCCAGCAAAATCCATGACAGATTCTTTCACGGCAGCCCTACTTTGGTCTCTTGCCACTTCATCCTTTGTTCTCCTTTTATTAGTGTTCAACTCTTGATCATTAGTTATTTTGCTCATCTCCAAGATAAGAAATGAATCATCCGCCAGATGCTAGATTCTAAAAAATATAAAACTATCTTCTAGTTTGTTCTCTTGTGATTTCCAATGATGAAAAGATTTTGGGTTCAGGTAAGATTGTTTTATCGTGGGGGATTTGGTTTCCCAAGCTCCCGTTACTTGGAGTACGTGGGATGTCATCCGAATTCTCACGCTGCACGACAAGCTGCACGAGTGTGGGCTGTCCATCGTTCAGGGGTTCCTCCATACCGGGTCAAGAATGCAAATACCAGAGTTCTTAGGTGGCAACCTGGCTGTTAAGATAAACGAAGGTGAAATTATTGCCTAAAAAGACTGAAGAAATAACAGATGAGCAAATTGAAGAATTTGACATAATTCTAAAAAAGAATAAACTGGAAGAGTTTTTACGAGGTAAAGGACTACCTTATAAAGAAGTAGAGACAAATGGGGAATATTCTGTGGTAGTTCCCTGTGAAATTGCCGACAAAGTTTTCAAGATCATACTCCAATTTGATGAAAACTGGTTGATGCTTACAGCTAAGATCATAGATCCAGTTGAATTTGCAGATAAAGCAGAAGAACTGCAGTTCTACAGACGATTGCTTCGCGAGATTCATGATTTGCCCGAAATAAATTATTCGATATCAGAGGACGGGGCGGTGTATTCGAGTGCTGACATGGATTTCGAGATCACTGATTACAGTGTGTTTTACTCAGAATTTTTTGGCATTGAGTATGCCATCAATAATTTCGTCGAACGTATTGCTCCCGACTTCAATCTAACCGTTGAAGGTTTTGCTGAAGACCCCGATGTCAAGGATTTAGCCCAAGAATCTGAATAACTTAATTTTCTCGGATATTTAGTCGTAACCAAAACCCCAGAAAAAATAGGAACCCCGCCCCGAGGGAGAAGCAGATCCCAATTCCTATTAGATAAATTTGTGATTAGCTTCCATAGAAACGATGACACTCGTCGAATCACTACTCTCCTCGGAAAAGTGGATTTCATATCCCTCTAATGACATATCAAAATGGATCAATCCATGGACTCCAACTTTCATGGAGCCAATCCCTATAACTACTAGTATGGTTCCTACGATCTTCCTTTGTGTACCAGTCAATTTGACCATAATACCTCAGCTGTGACTGAAAATCCATTTTGAATGCAAGTTAATCCTCATCGGCTTTCCAGCTAAGCTTCCTTCTCATTACTTTCCCCCAATACTTGAATTCCTTTAATTTTCGTTCAAGTTGTTCTTGTTCCTTAATTATGGTTTCCAAAGGTCGGTTTGGTTCAATTTTTGCCGTTTCTTCATCAAGAAAATCGTCAGTCAATTGTTGGATGGTTTCTTTGTATTGATTCACAATTTGACTCAATTTAAGAACCGTGTCATGAATTTCATTTAGATACTTCTCTATTTTAGATAGATTGGTCTCAAAGGAATTAAGCAATCCTGTCAATGTTCCTGTACCAGTTGTGAATTCATTAACTTCTTGAACGTGGGTATTCATCCTGCTAAATATTTGTGTAAAGGCCATTAACGCATTCATATGATTTCTAGAATACCCTTCTTGCATTTGCTTCATCACCTGATGCTGGAACGACCTTGTGTTACTTTGAATCAGGTCGACACTTGATTGAAGTGTTTCAGCAGTGTCAGAGAGTAATGATAAAGTTAAGTCAAATTTTTCCTTTAAGCTGGGAGATGTCATTGACAAAGCCACTCTACCGATGAATTAAAGACATGGACCTATTTTCGTGTTCTTTCCCGAAAGTAATTTCATTTATAAAACAATTGTTACTTTATTTCATCTAAAAATTATACCAAATTGGTCAAGTTTAAAAATAACTATTTTATTTTCTGCTAAAACATCCACCAAGCTTGGTGGAGAAGAGGGGTTTCATCTAGAATAATTTTCACAATGACACTCAAGGATATCATCCAAAATTCGCATTAGGAATGAAAAGAAGATGTCTGCTAAAGTTTATTATGGTTCTCTTCAGCACGGAACCAATGCTAAATTCGCTACTTTTGCTGCAAAAGTCGACAAAGTCGTCGAAATGCTTGATTTTTCAACAATTGAGAAAAATGACAAAGTTGCTGTTAAGATGCATCTGGGATTCCAAGATGTTTATCAAACGGTTCCTGTGTTTTTCATCCGACGTATCGTGAAAGCGATCAAAAAGGCTGGAGGATGGCCATTTATTACTGACAATCCAACCGCTGTTTATAATGCGGTTGATCGTGGGTATACCCAAGAAACCTGTGGCTGTCCCATCATTCCCATCAGTGGTGTTAAAGATGGGTATATCGTTGAGAAACGTGTGGATTATAAAAACGTTGATACAATTGACATGGCTGGTGTTCTACACGATGCTGATGTGTTAGTTGATGTGAGTCATATCAAAGGTCACAACTCGTGTGGGTTTGGAGGCGCTATCAAAAACATTGCCGTTGGAGGATATGCTGCCCAAACACGGTGGAACAAACTCCATGGAGTGGAGCAGTCTATTCCTTACTGGGATGCTGAAAAATGTACTCCTGAACACGCCAAAGAATTAGTACTCTCTTGTCCTTACAAACAGATGAAATATGATGAGGAGAAACACAAACTCACCATTCCTTTTGGCATGTGTAACCAGTGCGCTGAATGCTTAGAGGCGGATAAGGATGTGGGCTGCTTGGAATATCGTCAAGAACATTTCTCGGCGTTTCAAGAGTTATTAGCAATTGCTGCAAAACAGGTTTTAGATACATTTGATGAGAAAAAGAGGTTCTTTCTCAGTTTCTTGATAGAAATAACTGCAATGTGCGATTGCTGGGGATTTGCCCAGCCCTGTGTGGTAAACGACATAGGTGTCTTAGGTAGTAGAGATATAGTAGCGATTGAAACTGCCGCTCTAGATCTGATAAAGCAAGAGGGACTCATTGTGAAAAATGTTCCACCCCACTTCCATCATGTTAATCTAGATCCAGGTACCGACCTCCATCCTTTTCAACGTCTGCATGGGCCTATGAAGAATCCATATTTAGCTGTTGAATTCGCGAAAGATTTCGGACTAGGTTCCCAAAAATATGAGCTGATCGAGGTTCTTTCTCCCGAAGAAACAATGAAAGCTGAGCCTCCTAAAGGTGTCAGTGAGAGAGATCCTTCTTTTTACTGATTACAAGTCAAGAGGTAAGAATCTCGATGGACATTCATTGTGCTTTACTTAGATGACCTTGACAATAGGGACATTGAACCATTCCTGCACTTTTGGCATCATTAAAACAATCTTCGCACACCATCCGAGAACACTTATCACATTGGTATGCTGAGTCCGTTGCTGGGTGCTGCTCATTATCTAATTGGCAAAAAAATGATTTCCTTTTAACAACTTTTACAGGACGAGCTTCACCGCAATTTCGGCAAAATTTGTCTGCTTCCAGAAATTCTGTTCCACATTTCTGGCAAAGATTTGATTGCTGATCTTTCATTGATTCTATCATATACGCGAAAGATTTGGATAACTGACCTATTTCATCATCTTGTGCTGAAGAACTATCAAATTCCACTTTTTGGATAAAATCTTTTTCTGTTACATGACTAACAATATTTAACGCAGATTCACTTAAATTAGCAATTGGTTTGGATATTCTATCCGCCAATAAAAGTCCGACAACTAGTACCGCACTAAATATTACCACGACCACAAATATTGTTGTATATGTCACTTGTAACTGTGTGTTGTCAATATTTTTTTCTATATCAATAACTGTTTCAACTGCTTCAGCTTCTTTAACGAAAATAAGAAGAACAAAATAGCTAGTTACTGGTGAATGAGAGACTAGGTAATTCTTATCCTCCTTAATGTATTTGTATATGCCTTCCTCATTAGATGAGATTATTTGAAGAACAGAACTATTCATTTCTTCAAGGTCACTGATTAACAAAAGCTCAGTCGTCGTTTCACTCCAACGAGGGTGAGCAATGGTTTGACCGCCCTTTAAAATACCTTGTAAAATTAGTGCTGCATATCCTGATGTCAAAAATTCTATATCATTGACTATCTCTCGTAAGTCATCTAATTTATAGTCTGCAGCTACAACACCTATTTCTCCATCGTCATCATATATTTTTTTAGCTGCTGATATTACCCACTCGTCGACTACTGGATCAACATAGGGATCAGTTATGATTATTGTGCCTCTGCTTGCATCGCTTGCTTCTGTATACCAATGGTCATGTGTTGGATTATACGAACGATCTGTAGATATTATACTGGCAGGATATCGACGTAAAATATCTCCTTCTTTGAAAGCTACCTTAAACCAAGCAAATTCTGGATAGTCGTTAAAAAACGACTTGAAAACTACATCGAGATGAGACGATTTACTTATTGTGTCATTCATTTCAAGTGTAATTACTGATAAATTATTTATTGTTGTGAAGGGAACATAATATGATGAAGCGTAAGTAGATATGATAACACTGTAATTTTCATGAATTTTTGATTGTGGTATGTTACTGACATTTAGATCGAGATAACTACTCTTAAATCCATAGACATCTAGATCGCTCGAAAATAATTGTTCTACCGCGTTCGCAAGTGATTTAACAATTGCTTCTGCTGTGTACACCTTTCGTTCTATGATTTGAGCTGTTTCATTCGCTGATAGTAACATGTTCCTATTGATCTGATCATCCATGGCCTTAGTTGCTAGTCTCTGCGTATTTCCTCCTACAAGATTAATATTAATTAATGCAATAGATGAAATAACTAATAAAATGATACTAGCCAATATAATGAAAGAGCCTAAAATTTGAGTTCTAAGATCTAATTTCTCAAGCATTCTTGATCACTTCCTAGTAATCCGTAACAAACCCCTCGACTTCAAATTCTGCTAGCATTAGACTAACTTCCTCAAAAGCTTCAGTGATTGCCCCTGAGACTCCTGCTTCTATTTCAATGTATTTTCCTCTTGCTGAACTTTTACACATATTCTTGAGTTTATCTCTGTCTTTTAAATCTCCAACACCTATTATTACGAGATTTGCGTCTACAGATTTTACTATCTTGTTTACAGAATTTGGGGTAAATTTCTTTGATGCGTTATCATCACCATCTGTTAGCACGATTATCCAACTTTCAATTCCACTCTTTCGAGCCATAATTGACTGATAAGCCATACCGATTGCGTCATACATTGCCGTTGTATAATTTGGGGACTTTAAGCGTTTTACTTGTTCAACAAAATCTTTGGCATCTTTTTTCATTGCAAGTCTATATACTAGCCTAACCTGAGAATCAAATATGATTAAAGATACATAATCGACATCTCTTACCTGATTAAAGAAAATATTAACGATCCCTTTTCTTGCATCTCTGATTCTTGTTCCAGCCATGCTGCCTGAATAGTCTAATACAAAAATCAATTCTCTTGTTGCTGATACTCGCGAAGTAAGCTCTTTTAGTTTATCTTCTACTTCTGCAAGCTTGAGCTTATTATTTTCACGCTCGTAGATTTCCTGTAAGTTTAAAAGAGAAGTTCTAGAAACTCGGATATCTAGACTCTCAGCACGCTCAATCGCGTTAGAGAAAAACTCTTTTGCTTTTTCTAGATCCTCAATTATGTAATAATAGGTTCCTTTGTTCATCATTGCATAGGCAATTGCCCTCTCACTTCCAAGAGATTGTGCTATTTCATAACTCTCCTCTATTGCTCCTTTGGCATCATCAATTCTATTTTGTGCGAGATAAATTTGTCCTAGATTTCCATATCTTACAGCAAAGCCTCTAACATTATCGATTGATTTATCAAATTCTAAGGCTTTATTAAGGGATTTTTCAGCTTCACCTAACCGGTCGATGGATTTGTACATCATTCCTAAATTGTTGTTTCGCGAAGCGAGAGCAATAGAATGCTCAGCTCTCTCATCCGTCTCTTTAAATTTTGCTAGTAAGGATTCCCCAATCTCAATTGCTTTCTTATATGATAATTCAGCTTCTTGATAATTCTTCCTTGCATTATGGATATTACCAATATTATTATGACATATTCCAATTCCTTTAATATTGTCCAAAGTAGTAAATAATTCAAGCGCACTATTATAATTTGCCATCGCCTTGGCAAGATTTCCAGCGTAATACTCTTCATTACCAAAGCGTAATGCGGTTAATAATCCTCGAAAGGTATCATAAAGGACAACAATCTCCCTAGCTCCTCCCATTCTACCTTCTAAAGTACGATTTAAATTTCCTTTCGCAATCTGATCGGTTACATCAATTAATTCGGTAATTGGTTCAACAATTCGTTTTGAAATTACCCGAACCCCAAAAAACATGATTACTCCAACAACTCCAACAATTATTAGAAAGATCGTAGTCTGCATTATCAAGGCAAATAATGTTTGACTTCTTATTAAATTGGCATCTGCAAGAATTGCACTTTCTTGAACAACAATTGCCAAACTATATTTACTCGTTTCAGATACATCAACAGGATAGTACGTTATATACCATAATTGATTATTCTTTCTATAAGATTCTTGACCATCATTTAGGTTTGTCATTTTTGTGAGAATAGAATTAGGAATAGGTTCAAGAACCGTAATAACTGGAGGATCCTCGGTTATATCCATATCAGGATGCACATTGGTAATACCATCGGTATCTATCAAAAAAGCATATCCACTATTAAGAATCTGTAAACCTAAAATTGAATTCTCAATAGAACCGATGGTCAGATCAGCACCCATGATACCGATGAGTGTTCCATTATCGTATTCAACTGGCATTGTTGCAGTAACTCCGAGTTCATCTCCCGTAGCAAATAAATAAGGTACCGTAAAAGCAACAGATCCTGCTTCTTTTCCGTTACAATACCACGGACGAGCACGAGGATCATAACCTACAGTTGGGGTTTGTGTTCTACAATCATCATATTCTTTTGTAGGATAGTGGTCAAGGTTTTTGTAAGGATAGGTTCTAAAGATTCCATGATATTCAAAGCCCAAGTAGAAAGTAATATATACTGGATTTGCAGTATAAACCGTTTTGAAAGCATGATCTAGGTTTGACGAGATATCGACTAAGGACCAAATCTTATTATTCAGGCTGCTTAATGGATTGAGGTCTGGATGAAATTCAGGAATGTACCATGCGCTAGCATAATAAGATCGCCCAGTTTCAGCGTCAAATTCGGGAGGTGTAGTTGATTCAACTGTAGTTTCTCCGTAGTATGATGGCCGTGGTTGTATCGGGATTCTTCCATTGAATAAATCCTCTGCATAGTTTGCTAGAAAAGTAATTTCAGTAGCAATTTCCTCGAAGTAAGATTTTACAAGAGAGGATTTATCTCTCGCTAACCTATTTAAATTAAGTAGTTCTTCATCTAAAGTGATTTCTGCTGCTTCGTCTGCTGCTGCGGATGAAAAAATTATTGTTGCTATTGAAGAAAAACCTACAATGACTAGAACTCCAATAATTATTGTTCCTAAGAAAGTTACAATAATTTTTTTACCGATTTTCGTTCCTTCCAACTCCTACTAATCGTGTCGAATCCATAATTTTATTGATTCACGACTATTCTCATAGGTCTGTCATCTTTTATGTGTTTGGAATATAGCTGAACTATATTTTCTTATAGGTAAGATTTAATGAAAAAATGTCGTTCCTTCCGAAATTATTTCTTAAGAATATTTATTTATCAATTCAAAAGCTATAAAACCATCTTTTCACCTCTCCTCGCAAAGTATATTAAATGAGTTTGTCTTACCTGTGATCACTATGACTTTTAAACGAATACTCTTGGAAGAATGGTTTGATAAGTACCAGTTTGAAGTAGACTATGATATTGGGGAGAGTGGAGTCAAGTTCTTCAAACTTGGGCAACTAGACTTAGACCTAGATAATGTAGAATTACGATATACTCAACATTTAGGAAATCCTGAATTAAGAAAAGTGATTGCTTTTTTCTACGAGAATCTTACTTGGCAGAATGTCGCAGTTACAACTGGAGCAGCAGAATCAATTTTTTCAATAATGGCCTCTCTTACCAATAAAAAAGATCACCTTATTGTTGAGTGCCCTAATTATCCCTCGTTTTGGTACATCCCGCAGTCTCTAGAGAGGCAAATGGAGCTTTTCTTCTTGGAGTTTGAGGAGAAATTCCAACCAACCCTTGAAACCCTTACAGGAATGATTAAACCGAACACGAAACTTATTTGTTTGACTCACCCCAACAATCCAACAGGATCAGTGATCACAGAAAAATGGTTAAGACAAATAATTGAGATCATTGAAGAACGACAAATCTATTTGCTCATGGATGAGACCTATAGAGATTTAACATTCAGTGATCCGTTACCTCCTGCGGCTAGTTTAAGTTCTAATGTAATCAGCGTTTCGACTATGTCAAAAGTGTTTGGGGTTCCAGGAATACGGATAGGATGGACCGCCAGTCTTGATGAAAGTATAATCCAAGGACTCTTAAAAGTTCGAGAACAAACCACCATTTGTAACTCGGCTTTAAATGAAGCCATTGCCCTCCAGCTATTACAAAAAAAGGACAAACTCCTTGTTGATATTTTACATCGTGTTAAATCAAATTACAAGATAGTTGAGGATTGGATGAAGAACCAAGAGAATCTAGAAATGATCCCTCCTGAAGGTGGAGTAACCTGCTTTCCCCGATTTAAGGATTCAACAGAGAAGCTGTGTCGCTTCTTAGTAGAAAAGTATCGTACTTTTACCGTCCCTGGCTATTGTTTTAACATGGACTCCTTCTTCCGTATTGGTTTTGGAGGAGAATCCGAAGAATTAAAGAGTGGTCTCGAAAAACTTGATTTAGCGATTGATGAAATTTGATCTCATCCTCAAATAAAAGAAATATACTTTTGTTTATAATTTCAATAAAGTGATACACAAAAAGTATTTCTTTAACCTAGATATCCTTATGTCCACTATTGAAGAAGGAGAATTCGTAATGAAGATTATCAAGGGATTTCCAGCTACTTCCCAAGCCTACCAATTGAATGTAACAAACATTCTCAGACATGGAGCAAGGAACTTTGGTAGACAAGAAATTGTCAGTAGGAAATATGACGGAACGATTTTTCGTTACACTTATAGGGACGCTTACACCCGTGTAAAGCGTCTAGCCAGTTCTTTAAGTTCTTTGGAGATATCCGTTGGAGATAAGATTGGGGTTCTTGCTTGGAATAACTACCGCCATTTTGAGTTATATTATGGACTTCCTGGTACTGGAGCAGTCATGCTTCTTCTGAACTTGCGTCTTGCTCCTCAAGAATTGAGTTACGTTATCAACCATGCGGAAGCTAAATTCATCTTCTTTGATGAAGACCTCTTAAAGGTTGCAGAATCAATTGCGCCCTTATGCAGGACAGTCAAAGGTTATTTTATCATCTCAGATAAACCGTTGAGGGATATAAAAACATCTCTTAAGCCAGTTTATAGTTATGAAGAAATAATAAAGGAAGCGAATCCAGATTTTGAATGGCCTAACATTGCAGAGACCTCCGCTTATTCTGCTTGTTACACCAGTGGTACCACCGGTAAACCGAAAGGAGTTTATTATTCTCACCGTGATGTTTACCTTCAAGCCATGATGTACACTGCTAATGCTTCGATTTCGATAAATGACTGCCTTCTCCAAATTGTCCCAATGTTTCATGTCTTGGGTTGGGGTTCTCCTTATGCAGCGACACTAGTAGGAGCTAAACTCGTTTTTCCTGGAAGGTACCATTTAAATGATTTAGGAGAACTCATAGAACTTCTAGCTCAGGAGAAGGTGACTGTTTCCAACGGAGCTCCAGCTATCTTAATGCCTATGTTAGAACACATTCGAAAAATGGATCCAAAACCCGATCTATCAAATACACGGTTTATTTCGGGGGCCTCGGAACCTCCTATTGCAATGATGAAGGGGTTTCGGAATTTGACTGGAGCAGAAATCGTTCACTCCTATGGTTCAACCGAAGCACATGCTATTGTGACGTTGAACCGAGTTACGCCAGCATTAGAGGAGGAGCTTTCAGAGGAAGAGCGGTGGGATCTCAAAAGAAAGCAGGGGTATATAGTTGTCGGACTCGACGTTAAAATTGTTGATGAATTTGGTAATGAAGTACCTCATGATGGCAAGTCAGCTGGAGAAATACTTATCCGTGGGCCATGGGTTTCAGGGAGTTATTATAATACACCTGGTTCTGAGGTTCAATTTACCGAAGATGGATATTTTAAGAGTGGAGATGTTGGAACGATTGACCCAGAGGGATTTTTGAAAATTACAGATCGACTTAAGGATCTGATTAAGAGCGGTGGGGAATGGATCTCTTCGGTGGACATGGAGAATGCCATTATCTCTCATCCGTCCGTTCTTGAAGCAGCTGTTGTGGGTTGTCCTCATCCTAAATGGGAGGAACGTCCTTTAGCCTTAGTAGTCTTAAGAGATGAATTTAAAACCAAGGTTTCGAAAGATACAATCCGTACACACCTTCTTGAGAAATTTGCTAAGTGGCAGCTCCCTGATGAGATCCTTTTTGTGGATACAATATTAAAAACCAGTGTAGGGAAGATAGATAAGAAAGCAATTCGAGTAGAGTATAAGGACATATATGTAAGTGAGTAACTCAAGATAAAGAGCTACGAATTATACGAAAATGATGATAATCGCAAGAAAAATAGGTAGGATGACGGAGACGATCGGCCCATACTTCGTCAGTCGAGCTAACCACTTCATTCTTCCCGAGGAAGCCGCTCTATTCTCAGCATATTCTGCCTGTAAATAACCTTCATCGATATAATAGCTGAGCAGGGTTCTTTTTGTTTTTTCAATATTCTTGGTCAATTCTTTTTCTGTTTGGATTTCAAAGAGAATTGATCGAGCACGACGAACGACGAGAAAAAAGGAAATCGAGCCTGCTACTAATAGCAGGAATGGAATTATGAAGTCTTGGATAAGGGTAAATTTCGATTGGAAATGACTACCCATCAACTCTATCATTGAAGCAGTTCCACCCTCTGAATTCTCTATCGCCTCAAAGACTTCAATGTCTGTGATTCCTAACATGGTGAAGAACCAGAGCGTTGAACCATAGAAGAAAACTGGACTATATGTGCCAAAGAAATTTGATGCGATGTTCACCACATCAACTATCCAGCTCAAAGGTTCTAAGAATTGTAAAATCGTGTTTATAATGGCATAGATCATATCAGACAGACCTAATGGCAATAAGTCGATAGAAAATGGGATTACAACCAGAAAGATCCATGGCAGAGATATTGGGGCCGTTAACACGATTGATAATCCTACACTTTGCAGAATGGTTCGAGAACAGAAGTACACAAATCTTGAACGAAAAGATTTTTCTTGAATTTGAATTATTTTCAGATTATTAGACTCTTGATTTGCATTACTGTCAGTACTAATTAGTGAATCTGATGAAGTTACTAAATGCCAGTCTAATGCTCTCTGATAGGTACCTAAAGGAAAATAAAGCTTAAAGATCACTAATACACGCCTCCACCCTCGTGCGGGTTTTGGAGGTTCTGATTCGGCAATATCTTGTTCATCTACACTCGTTTCTTCAGATTCTTGTGATTTTTTTAGTTTCTGGAATAGTTGCTTTAGGCGTGACACAATTAAGATCATTATTGCATTGTTTTTAGAATCTTGTTTATCGGAAATAACAACAATTACTGATAACCACATTAATCTGTTCTGTAGTTGTAATTGTGGAGAATGAGATCAAAAGAGACAACTGACTACAAAAAATTGGGGGAGGGAGAAAAATCCCAATAAAAACAATTTTTTATACGGAGGGAGAAGGAACTGTTCCAGGTTCGATTGAACGGAGTTTTTCTGGAATACTGGTAAAAGCTAACGCAGTCACAAGTAATCCAATGTTGATAACAAGGCCACTAACCGAAGCAAGTTCCATTGGTAACACAAAAGGATCATTTGAGCTTAAAACAGCCGAGATCACTCCGCTAATACCAATTGCTACTCCAGCCATAAGGAAAGCTATTTTAGTTCGTAATTCAGGACTGTCTGCGGACTCAAGATAGACCTGACCGAAAACATATCCAGTGAGAATTAATGCAAATGATACGATTAGTGCTCCCGTGAACACACTGCGACTTAATTGGAAATCGTCTATAAAATAGAGCACCCCATAACTTACTGTAATAAACAGGAATATAATGAATACAACGATTGAAAGCGGGCTTTTATAAGCTAATCTGCCATCTAGGATAAGCTTCCCAGCAAGGAACATCCCTAACGGCGCCCAAATCATAATCACGTTTCCAATGAATCCGACTACCTCAAACTGAAATCCTGAATAAGCTAATGCGCAGAAAAAAGAGGAAATTGCAAATAATACTGTAGAAAACCCGAAAGTGAGATTTATGGTATTCCTACTGTGTCTAAGAACAAGCCAGGTCAATATAGAGAATGAAACTCCAAGAGTAGCAAAAAATGCTCCCATTAAGAGATCAACTTCAGGAATTGTCAACACATCCTGTAAAATGAATTAATTAACAATAGTTTAGAGTTATTTTAAAACCTTATTATCTGATTATCGGATTAAATAAATTCAATCAATACAATCATTGAATTGCTAGGAGAGGAATCGGCTATAAGACAACACAAACAAGTGTTCTTTACCTTGTTAGTTGTCAGCCTTCTGGTCAGCGTTGGAGGATCGATGTTCAAACAAGCAGCTGATAAAAGACGGGAGAGGACAGGACACCCTGAACTAGATCCAGTTCACAGGTCAATTGCTCAAGGATATGCACAAAATGCCTCTATTTCCATTACTAGTGATGATGAGCTGGCCGTTATGGCAACCAGCGGCACAGGTACAGCTAATGACCCCTATATTATTACTGGTCTTTGGGAACCGATTGTAATCAACGGAACAACGAAGCATTTTCGATTAGAGAATTGTCTTATTATAGGAGGCATCTCTGTGGAGAATGTTGCCCCAGGTACCGCCACGATAACTAACAACACCTGTGTCAACAATGATGGAGAAGGTATCCTTCTTTTCAATTCTAGTTATTCGACAGTAACCAACAATACCTGTAAGTCTAATGAGGAGAATGGTATCACACTTTGGTCTGCGAGTTTCTCGATTGTAACTAACAACACTTGCCAAAACAATTCGAAAAACGGCATTTATATGTTCAATACGACTAATATCCAATTGACAGATAATACCATTACTGATAACAGTGGGGATGGAGTGGTCCTTGAGAACTCTGGGGACAGCACTCTAAGTCATAATGTTGTCACCAACAACTACGAGGGAATCTTCCTTGATAACTCTGGAGGAAGTACACTCACGAACAATTCTGTTGCCCACAACAATTGGGAAGGAATCTCCCTTGAATACTCTAGTAATAGCGTTCTATCAGGCAATATTGTCACCTTCAACGAGAATTGGGAAGGAATTTCTCTTTATCGATCTGACAATTGTAATCTATCAGAAAATATCGTCACTCACAACGGGGAAAGTGGAATTTCTCTTGAAGTCTCAGAAAACTGTATAATAACTAACAACACCGTCACCAACTCCATCAACATTGGAATTGAGATATTCCACGGGTATGGAATTAAACTTGATAGCTCTCCTTATAGTATTCTGTCAGGGAATATTGTCATTAATAACCAGGGAATTGGAATTATTTCCTTTGGTTCTTTTGACTGTATCCTATCAGCTAATATTGTCACCCACAACGGTGGGGATGGGATTTACCTCTCCTCTCAGAGGAGAGGTAATAACATTCTGTCAAAGAATATTGTCACTGACAACATGATGAGTGGAATTTTCCTTCACGACTCTATAAATAGCATTCTTTCAGAGAATACCGTCACCAACAACGGAAAAAATGGAATTTATCTTGGAAACAGGGAACATTGGGGAAGCTCTCCTTTGAATGAAGGCTGTGAGGGCGTTAATCTAAATTACAATATCGTTATCAACAACGATGGGGGGGGAATTTCCCTTGAACACTCTAATTATTGCAATTTGAGAGGGAATATTATCACCAATAACGGGGGAACAGGAATTACATTTGATTCTTCTGAAGATAACACTCTAACTAACAACACTGTTACTAATAACGCTGGGAGGGGAATTTCTCTTGTGGTCTCTGGAAACAATGCTTTCATGGACAATATATTGGTAAATAACGGGTTGTTTATCAGTGGTGATCAACTTACTCATTATGTACAAGCAAACGTGATTAATAACTCTGTAAACGGCAAATCATTAGTCTTTTGGCAGAATATTGCTGGTGAGATCGTTCCACCCGATGTGGGACAGGTTATTCTAGTTAATTGTAGCTCAATTGAAGTTGCTGGGCAAATCTTTCTTGGTCTGCAAGGCGCTTACAGCTCTAATTTATTCATTTACAATAACACTATTATTAATGGTAGTAATGGCATTGATCTCTTTTCAACTAGTAACAGTAGTGTTTTTGCCAATACTATAACCAATAGTCATATAGGAATTTTCCTTTATAGCTCTGGGGAGAACACTCTTTCTACCAATGTTGTCACTGATAATGCATGGGGAATTTTCCTTGACAACTCTGACAATAGCAGTTTGTCAGAAAATATCATTACTAATAACGAGGAGGTTGGAATTGCCCTTGAATTCTCTGGGAACGCCACTCTAACTAAGAATATTATCACCAATAACACTTGGGGAATTTCCTGTTATTATTCTGATAATAATATTTTATCAGGGAACATTATCACCAATAATACTCTGAATGGAATTTCCATGCAGTTTTCAAATGATATTAAGTTAGTTAGCAATAACCTCACCGATAACGGGAGAAATGGGATTTATATTTCCGATACTGAGAATTGCACTCTAACTAAAAATGTACTCATCCACAATGGTGATAATGGAATTGTCCTTCAGGATTCTGATAATAATATTGTGTCAGGTAATGCTTTCGTTAATAACAGTCAGTATGGAATTTATATTGGCTTAGAGGCAAGTAACACTAGAATAGAATTCAATAGTTTCTATCGACGTCATACTAACGGATCTCATGCTTATGATTCAGGTTTGAGTAATCTTTTCCAATACAACTACTGGGATGAGTGGGTCCTTCCTGATAATAACACTGATGGCTTTGTGGACACCCCATATCCTATAGAGGGGAAAGCCAATAACCAGGATTTGTATCCTCGTGTAGTAGACCTAGTAATTATGTTTCCTAATGAACAACTTGTATTATCTGGTGTTGTTACCATTGAATGGACGACGTATCACATGTTTGAAAAATCATTGACATATTCAGTCTATTATTCTCCTGATGGGGGAGTCACTTGGTACTTACTAGAGGTTGGGTTAATCAGCTCTTCTTATGACTGGGATACCACTCTAGTCGCTAATGGCGCCAAATATCTTGTTAAAGTGGTGGCAACTACATCCGATGGGTCTTGGCAAGTAGCTACAGTTTCTTCACAGTTTAGTATAAACAACATTAGCCTGACATCCACCTATTCTCCTTCCACTACGATGGTTACTACTACTCCCTACCCATCTTCACGAGATAGCGATTTAATGGTGGTTTTCCAAATAATTGGTCTTCTGTCGATTCTAGCGTTTGTCGGGGTTCTTGTTGTGACTTTTAAACGAAGAGGATGATAATTCTATAGATTCTCTGAAATAAAGTTCTTGTAGATCTGAGGTGGAAGAGTCCATTACTACTCTGCTTGGATTAGAATTTGAATTTTATTCTTTGACTAAAGGTGAAATAATGAACAAACTACTTATGTTCCATATTGTCAAACGGTTTATAAACGAAGCAAGAGTTAGATTTTTGGGGTTTATTGGAACGTTTCATTGTGTGTTAGACTTGAGGTCAACAAAATTCTCTATGATAATAATCCCTTTATTAGTTGTAACTGTGGCTTTTCATCGAGTACCGATAGAGTATAACCAACCACAGAGTGAACCCCAAGAAGTGATAGTGAATACTTCAAAACTAGAAACAGAGGTTCCTTTGTTTAGCGAAATTTCCCAAAGGTTCTATACACAATATGAAGCTCACGATCCTATATATATCGATGGAAATAGCGATTTTAGCTTAACAGCAGAAGTAGAAAGCTGGCCTGGGGATGGGAGTGAGACTAATCCCTATACCATTGCTGAACTGCATATTTCTGACCCTACTGATAATTTGATTGAGATTAAAAATACTGATGTGCATTTTCGAATCAGTAGCTGTCAGCTAATAGGTGGATACATTGGTATCTGGCTATTCAATGTGACAAATGGCAATCTAACCTATAATACCATCGCCGACAACAGATGGCATGGAATTTATCTTAAACTCTCTGAGAACAGTACTTTAAGTAATAATATTGTCAACAACAACAGTGGGGGGGGAATTTCCCTTGAATACTCTAGGTACAGCTCTCTAACTACCAATACTGTCAACAACAACAGGGAAGATGGAATTTCCCTTGAATATTCTGGGTACAGCACTTTAACTAACAATACTGTCACTAACAACAGCTTATGGGGAACGTATCTATATTACTCAAGTAATAGTCTTCTGGCAGATAATAATGTAACTAATAACGGAGAAGCTGGATTTTATATTTATTACTCTGCAGACTGCACTCTAACTAATAATATTGTAACTAACAATAGCTTGTCAGGAATTTATCTTTGGAGTTCTAGGGATAATAATCTAGTTAATAATACTATCACCAACAACAGTGGGGATGGAATTTCTCTCACATCCTCTGGAAACACCACTTTGACTAATAATATTGTCACCAACAGTAGTGAGAATGGAATTTCCCTTTCGACCTCTGAAAATACCATTCTAACTACTAATACTATCATCAACAACAGTAGGGATGGAATAACCCTTGAAGACTCAGGGAACAGCATTCTAACTAATAATACTGTCACCAACAACAGTCGGAATGGAATTTGCCTTTGGACTGCTGGGAATGGTACTCTAACTAATAATACTGTCACCAACAACAGTGTGGATGGAATTTCCCTTTGGACCTCTGTGAATGGTACTTTAACTACTAATACTGTCACCAACAACAGCGGGAATGGAATTTCCCTTTGGACCTCTGGGAACAGCACCCTAACTAGTAATACTGTCACCAACAACAGCGGTGAAGGAATTTCCCTTTGGTTGTGGTCTGGGAACAGCACTCTAACTAGTAATGTTGTCACCAACAACAGGGGGAATGGAATTTCCCTTTGGTTCTCTGGGAACAATGCCTTTCTGGACAATATTTTAGTAAATAACGGATTTTATGTCAGTGGTGTTCAACTTAAACACTACTTACAGGCTGTCGTGACCAATAATTCCGTAAACAACAAACCATTAGTCTATTGGCAGAATATCACTGGCGGAACCGTTCCGAGCGGTGTTGGACAAGTTGTTCTGGTTAACAGTAGCTTTGTAGAAGTTACTGGTCAAATCATAATGGGTCTACAAGGAGTCTACTGCTCTAATTTGTTCATTCATAATAACACCATTATTAACGGCATTAATGGAATTCACCTTTTTTGGACTAATAACAGCATTGTGTCAGGTAATAACATCATAAATACCAGTCATTATGGGATTTATATTGATCAAGAGACAATAGATAACAGGGTGGAATTCAATAACTTCTATGGGAACCATGTTGACGGGTCTCAAGCTTATGATTCTGGCCTGAGTAATCTTTTCCAATACAACTACTGGGATGACTGGGTGACTCCCGATAATAACACCGATGGCTATGTAGACATCCCCTATTCGATTGCGGGTGAGGCCAATAACCAAGATTTATTTCCTCGCATAATGGATTTAGTAATTCTTTTTCCCAATGAACAGCTGGTTCTATCTGGTTTTGTCACCATTGAATGGACTACAGGTCATCACCTCTTTGGAGAACCAGTGACGTATTCCGTCTATTATTCCCCTGATGGGGGTACAACATGGTATCATCTAGAATCTGACTTAATCCGCCCTTCCTATGTCTGGGATACCACTTTGGTCGCCAATGGAGCCAATTATCTTCTCAAAGTGGTGGCAACAACAACTGGTGGGACCTGGCAAGCAGTAACCTTTTCTTCGCAGTTTAGTATAAACAACATTAGTCCAACATTAACCTCTTCTTCCTCGACGATTACTCCTACAAATCACTCCCAAACCTCACGAGATAGCGATATATTAGCTATCCTTCAAATATTTGGCCTCCTGTCAATTTTAGCGTTCTCTGGAATACTTTTTGTGACTATTAGACGAAGAGGGTGACAAATATAGTGGAAACTTTCAGTTTAAAGCCACGATTTCCTGTCAATGGGTTTCTAATGAACTTATTCTATATTTTGCCATGTCAATGATTTTATTAGTTTTCCTTGCTTTTTCAGCAGCAAAGGCCATCAAATAACTTTCTAATGAAGCTTTTGCGCTTGTTAAGGGTTCTTCAGTACCTATTTTCAAAGACTTGATAAAAGACTTAATTAAGCCAGGGTCTCCACCCCCATGGCCACTTGCTTTATCCAGTTGCATTTTCTGATCAATAATGTTCACTGCTGTTTCTTCTAGATGATTGTATAGAGTTAATTTTTCTCCTGTTGATAGAAATTCTCCAATTAAGGTACCTTTTGTACCATCAATTCGGATCGTACGTCCTTCAGTGTGGGAAAACCCATGCATAGTGAATGTTGCCGTCGTCCTGTTCTCAAATTCAATAATTATTACCTGGTGATCCACGACATCGTTATCCGCATAGTAAACACAACGACCATACGGATTTGAAGGATCCCGTAGTGCTTCCCATTTTCCCTCTAGAGACAAATCTTCCGTAATCGTTGAGACAGGCCAATCCTTATACTCATAAACTCGGCGAAAAAGCGGTAATTTCTTGAGTTTTGAAAATAAGCGTGGATAATTGAGAGCCACATTACTAACAAATTTTACTGATCCAGATCCTCCAACTTGTGCAATTCTAAGTAGAGGGATTATATCTATGTAAATCCGCGGAGCATAATACTCACAAGAATTTGCAGCTTTACATCCATCTAAACATCGTTTAGTAGCGCCTATAGGTGCGTTATCTGCCTTGAAATGCGAAAGACTTCCGAAAGAGCTAATATTTTGAGGAGAACTTCCTACTAGCCAGTAAAGAATGTCTAAATCATGACACGACTTTGCTAGAATCATAGGACTCGATGATTTTTCATTTGCCCAATTTCCCCTTACGAAGGAATGAGCCATATGCCAATAGGAAACATTTTCTCTATGATCAATCGTCATTATTTCCCCTATTTTCCCTGATTGAACAATCTCCCAAATAGTTCTAAAAAATTGAGTATAACGTAAGACGTGAGCAATTCGAAGTTGTTTCTTCGTTTCTTCAGCTTTGTTTACCAATAGCTGACATTCAGCAAGGTTAGTAGCCATTGGTTTCTCTAGCAATACATGGTAACCGCTATTCAATGCTTGTAGAGCTGGTTCAGTATGCATCTGATCCTGTGTACAGATGAATGCAACGTCAGCGATCTTTGTCTGTAATAAATCCTCCCATGTAGAATATTGATCTGAGAGAGGGATAGAGTGAGCTTTCGCAAATTTTTTCCTTCTAATGTCGTTTGGTTCCGCCACACCTACTATTTTTAATTCTTGAGGATGGTCAAGTGCGTATTGTCCATATACATCTCTCCCACGATTACCAGCACCAATTACTACAGCAGTTACATATTTTCTTTGGGAGTTAATTATCTATCATCTCTGCATCTTTATTCTAAGGAGTTGGATTAATGATGACCTCATATTTTATAGTGGGCTTGATACTCTTTCCGATTACGCAATACTTGGGGATTAATTCACAAGCCCTTTCCAATAGGAACTTTTCCCCATAAATGTTTATATCACAGTTAATTGTTGCAGCAGTGAAATCATTACTTTTCTTGTCAAATTCAAATGTTGCCGAAGTTGTAACAGAGAGACTTTCAGGCTTTGTATGTAGCCTATCACAGATATGAAGGATGGTTGTTAAAGTACAAGTGGCTACAGAAGCCAAAAATAAATCTTCAGGGGAAGGAAGAGACGTGCCTCCAAAAATTGGTGGACAACTGAATTTAATGGGTTCTTTCCACTCAGTTGTAACAAATCTTCCCTTTTTATCTTCCTCCCATATAGCTGTGGTTTTAACATTGAAACTTTCAGCTTTAAAGCCAATCATTGTCCATTATCCCTTTGTAATCTTAGTAATTGACCTTCTAGCTCTAAAATCACTTTGCTTTGATTTGAAATGCAGATATTAAGAACTTTTTCTGTGATTTGAATTCGTAAGTAATTTAATTGAATTAAATCCTAAATTTTAAAAAAATGAAGATAAAACCTTGAAAGAGAAGGAGTACTAATGAAGAAGAACCTACCTATTAACTCAATCAAAAATGTGGATTGTTTGAAGTTCATTCCTGAGTTGCCTGATGCTTCCATTGACATCATTATTACGGATCCGCCGTATGCAATTTCTTCTGGGAATAAATTGGCAATGAAAAACGTTAAGAAACAAAATGGATTCGGTGGAGACTGGAATATTATTGACGAAGAGTGGGACACTTTTTCATTTGAAGATTATTGTACTCTAATTGAAAAAATGCTAAAAGAAAGTTATAGAGTTCTGAAATCAAATGGTACAATGTTTTTGTGTGGAACATATCATAATATTGGAATAATAAACTATTTTGCACTTCAAACCTCTTTTAACATCATAAACGAAATTGTTTGGTTTAAACGAAATGCCTTCCCTAATTTATCTCAAAAATGCCTCACCGCCTCTCACGAAAATATCTTATGGTTAAGCAAATCAGATTCTTGGAATTACAATTATGATGTCGTAAAACAGACGGAGTACTCATTTGATAGATTAAAAGAACCTAATAAACAGCTCAGGTCAGTGTGGGATATCCCTAATAATAAGAAAAAAGAAGAATTGGCGTATAGGGAGGTCTTTCCTGATAAATCTTATTGGATAAGATCTCAAAAACCTCTTCGTCTTATTGATAGATGTCTTGAGATAACTGCTCAACCAGGAGACATTATCGCTGATTGGTTTTGTGGGTCGGGAACAACACTGATCTCAGCGATTAATCATTCATTGTCATTTATTGGTTGTGAAATCAACCCGAAATTTGTCGAAGTGATACAGTGGCGACTTAAAGAAAAAGCTTGAGGAAGATATCAACCAGTTCTTCAAGTTTCTGGTAAATAGCGAATAGCATGTGCAATATATTCACCTAATCGGGTTTGTTCTACTCGTTCTTTTATGGGAGCATTCCGTGCAAATAACTCTAACCATTTATCCACTTCATTATGGAGGATTTCCTGTTCGGTATTTATTTGCAATATTAACTGGGTTAATCCTCTTTCTTCAGCGTTAATCCGTGCTTGTTCTAAGAGATCATCTGCCGCATTAGCATTTCCTTCAATCAACGCAAACTTAGCTTGTAGCAGATGAGATTGGACAATTAATTGAGCTGCTTGTTGCTGAAGAGCAATGTTGAATATACCAGTCAATAGGGTTTTGACTTGGTTGAACACATCTGTGTCTCCATAAACTTTTAGTTCATCTAAAAGTATCTCACATAGGTTCAACATTGCACGAACCGTCAAGTCATGATTGACTATCTCTTCTGAAACAACCTGTTGAAGGAGTTCCTGAGCTTCTGCTTTCTCAGATATTCTTTTGCCTGTCTTTAATGTCAATGCTTTGGCAATCCGATAGTGCTGACTAATCATCTTATTATCCAAATTTTGTTCGTTGATCTGTTGTAAACGATAGAGGTAGTGATTTGCCTTTTCTATTTCTCGAGAATCAATCGAAATTGAAATTAAGCGAAAAAGAGCAGAGGAGATCTCTAGTGGATTTTCTAGTTCCTCGAACAAATTTAATCCTTGCTGAAGGCTCTCTAAAGCTTGTTGTAAATCTCCTTTCTGAGCATAAATTAGACCAATACTGTTCAGGGATTTAGCGATGTCTACTGGGTTACCTAATTTTTTAAACATCCGTAAACCTTGTTCAAGGGGTTCCAACGCCTGTTCGATGTCTCCTTTCAGGTAATGGATTAAGCCAATGTTACTACGCGATCTAGCAATGTGTTGGGGGTTCCCTAACTGTTCAAGTAATGCTAAACTCCTTTTAAAATAGTAAAGAGCTTGTTTCAAGTTACCCCTCAGGAGATTAATGGAACCAATGTTATTTAGCGGCTCTGCAACTTCCTGGGGGTTTCCTATTACCTCTCGTAAAACCAAACATCTTTGAAAGCATTCTAGAGCTTGATCTAATTCCCCTTTCATGAAAAGAACATGGCCAAGGCCATTCAGAGATGTTGCGATGTCTTGCGAATTCCCCATTTCTTCCCGTAGAGCTAGGCTCTTCTTATGAAATTTTAAGGCAAGTTCGAAATTTCCCTTCGTATAAAAAACTACCCCTTTATGGAATATTAAAGTCGCTTTCTGCTGAGAGGCTGATGTCGATTCTTCTTTGTACGTACCAATGATTTGTTCCCCTTGGTTTATAATTTCTAGACTTTCATCTGGCCGTCCTAATCGCCATAATCCCTCTATTTGGACAATAAGAGCATCTACTGAATGTAACTCTTTTCCAATTTCTTGATATTGCTGAAAGGTTTCTTTTGCTAGCGCCAAACTATTCTCAAAGTCACCCAGCTTACATAAGACAAGACTTTTCAGGTATTGACCTTCAAGTTTGTCATCTTCTGCTATCTGTTCCAGTAATTGATTCGCTTTAGTGTATTGGCCTTTTTTAATAAGCTCTTTGATTTGTATTAGCTCTTCAGAATTATTCACTAGAAATCCAGCATTAATAAGAGTTTTAAATCAAATCTGAGGGATCCACCTGTCGTGAAATGGCTTTTTGAGTCATCCAGTCACGAATTGAGGGTGGAGGTTCTGGTTCAGAGGGATGTCGTTCAACTAAACTAAGAGCTTGTTCTGGACATGCAATAGCACAAACACCACAACCAACGCATCTCTGGAGATCAACTTCACAAATATCCTCTGGGATATCTAAAGCATCAAATTGACACCGGTCAACACAAATAGCACACCCTGTACATAGCTCCTCATCTACACTCATAATGAAATTCGCTTTCACGAACGCAAGTGGCTGATTTCTTTCAGTAAGGCCTCGAAGCACCCCACAACAGCATGTGCAACAATTGCAGATGTAATAGTGGCCTGATTGAATATTCATAGTGCAGTGAATAAGACCTGCTTCCTCAGCTTCTTGCAGGAGTTCAATCGCATTCTCTTTTGTAACGGGTTTTGATAATGTTTCGTCATTATAGGCGTTTTCTCTACTCGAGAAAGTTAAACATACTGTTGTAGGGTATTCACACGGCTGGCCAAGTAAGCTCTTTTGTTTTTTACATATACATTCCCGTATCCCCCAACTTTTAGCCTTATTAATTATACTTTCAGCTTCTTCATAAGTGTGGATCGTAAGCTTGGGATCTTTATTTATTACGCGATTAACTGGAATCACGCGGAATATCGATGGTTGTGTGTCAAAGAGGTTATTACTTTCAGCTTTTTGAAAATACTCTTCAATTAATTGAGCAAACTCAGGATCCATTCTCTCTAATTGTTCCTCGTAAATCCCTACAGCGAAAGGCATAATACCATAACGTCTTTCTGTGTCTGTTTTTGTAACATAAATCTGGCCTTTTTTAGCCATGTTTTCAAGCTTGTCAGATAATCCTTCAATGGGTAGACTCAATCTTAATGAAAGTTCTTCCACAGTTTCTCCTATTAAGTTCAGTTTGCTAGCGAGATCTGCCTCGTCTGGGGTATAAATCCACTGAAGAACTTTTAGGTGAGTTCCATCCTCCGTTTTTGTGAAACCATTTGGAATTTTATTTAGAGTTTCAGCTAATCTTTCATAAGGATCCATTAATATTTCAGTCAATTTCAAGCCTCTCGGACGTACAGTCTGTTTAATCCAGAAATAGTTATATTTGTTATTACAATGTTTGCCTAGTTTTTGGATTCTTTCTACTTCTTTTTTTGTTAACTCCTGTTCCTAGTTTTTCAAATAAATTGCCTTTTTTCAATTTGAATAATTGTTTCACGCATTAGAAAAGGGAGTAATCCACTAAAAAGATAAATAGGAGTAAGAGGGATATAAAGAATAATAAAAAAAGTATTCCTATCAATGGATGGCCAGGAAATTGAAAGAAAAGCGAACAGAAGAAAGAATATCATCTCAACGATTAAAAAATAGGAGAACCATTTCAATTTGTTAGGCCAGTTGTGGACTTTAATCTTTCCCCCAACTAATTCTAATTCTTGGTTAGTTTGATATTTATTTGCTAGACGGACAAACATTAAATAAAAGATGAGTTCAAAGTGTCCATCTAATGTGCCAATGATTTTCGAAGTCAAAAAGTTAAAATCAGGGGATAAGTCTTCGTAAGTAAAAGGAAGGACAATAATTCGTTCATCCAAATGTTGGAAGGGCCAAAATAGAGTAACCCCATCAAAATAGAAAAGATCTAAAAATACATGAAGTACCATACCGATGACTAATCCTATAGTTAATGGAAAGTAAATAGTTTTAGCTGAAACAAACCACAAGCTGGCAAAATAGGCAACCACTAGTATTAATGAAATTAATACCAAGCTATGTGTCACAGATCGATGGAAAGCGATAGTTAATTCAGTATTCGCTGTAAAGAGAAAAATTAGTACACTACCAAGAACATCCAGATCTGGCACAACAGATCCCATCACTAGTCCAATTCTGACGTATTGATGTTTTTTATCGACCAGGCTGGCAAGAATTAAACCTAAAAGTCCATGGAATCCTGTTGGAGCCATGTTATATTTCAACTCAATATAACATTAAAGGATTGTGTGTTTTCACATCTTCGGAGAAATTCTCGAGTTAAATTAATTAAAATGTTATTCGTTTTCAATATTTAAAGCAAACATCTCTGAAATAATATCGCGGAGAAAATTTGAATGTCCATTAGAGGAACTGGTCGAGTATCTCGAGTCTTAAAACAGGCACTCCCTCGTGGCTTCAGGGGAGTCTATAAGATTAATATTGTGGGTTCAACTGGCGCAGGGAAAACTGAGTTCTTGAAATGTTTATTGGGTGATCTCTTTGAGCCCAATACGGAAGCTACTCGTCGTACGAATACAGAAAACATGGTTGATGCAACCCATACCTGGTTTCGCATAGGGAAAGAACGAGAAGAATCAACAACTACCGTTTCATTGAACACTGTTGGAATTCTACTTGTACGGACTCTATTCAATTCGATCGAATTTCATCCAGTGAAAAAAGTCGAAGAATTACTCCTCCGGGATGATATCGAGGAGATCTGGCAATTTATGTTCTTCGATAATGCTGGACAAGAGCGCTTTGACTTTATGCCTCAAATTACAATGCGGGGAGCAGATGCTGTTATTGTTCTGGCTGATGGTACCAATATGACAAGCATTGAAAAGATATCTTATTTCTTGGAATTGACTCGCGAGGAAGAATATCGGAATAGTGATCCAGTATTTCGTATTCCTGTTCTTATTCTTCTGAATAAAAAAGATTTAATTGAACGTGGGTGTTATATTGGTCTGGAAAGTGTCCGACACATGATTGGTGCTTCTGAGGGGCATGATTTTTATGAAACCTCAATGAAGACTGGTGAAGGAGTCGATGATGGTATCCGAACATTGATCTCCAGACTATACGAGAGAGAAATAAGTAGAGGATGACTGGGGCGTCGAAAAAAGGGAGTAATCTCGGGATTAGATCTTGAAGAATACATTTTTCTTTTTCTCTGCAGCATTTAACATATTAATTTCATAGATTTTCGATTTAAGTTTCTTCATTATGTCTTATTGAGATCTAAGAATGAATTAGATGATATTTCGATCTAAAAACGAATTGAAACAGGAAATCACTAATCCATTATTTGTGTTGTCAGTTTAAATAGCTCTATTTGTGTGAGCTCACAATTTTAAAAGACATATCCAATATCTAGGTTGAGGGTTCTATTTTGTCAGAAAAAAAACTGGAATCAATAGAAACAATGTTTAAGAAAACAACTAAGCCCAAAATGATTATTGATGACTATCCGAAGATCGAAAACATTGGCGTGATTGTAGATACTTCCTCACAGGGTTTTAAAGCTCTTCAAGTGGCTACTTCGTTAGTAAAACGTTTGAAGACAACCTTCTCTATTATAATCAGTAATCAATATCGTGATCAGCTTGAAACGCTATATACTTCTATAAATAGGGAGCTGTCTGATTTAGAAACGACGGTGAAGGATTTTGTCAAGGGTGAGGACGTGAAAACAGATTATAAGATTAACCAAATCATATCGTCAAGACTTGAGGCGTTACAGCAGATGTACGAAGAAGAGGTTAAGCCAGAAAATAAGCTTAGTAGAAAACTTATCGATCATATTAAGGATAGCGGAGCCCAAATACTAGTAACAGGGGTTCCTTTATTTAAAACCAGTGAAGATGAAAGTCTAGGAACCTACGTTTTTCGCCTCCTGAGGGCACGAGAAATCCAAGCAAATTTCTTGCTTGTTTCTGGGAAAAAACATGTTATTGCTGATTCGGTACTTGCATTTGTGTATGTAGAACAGCAGCCAGCATCAATAGTTGCACTTTATAGGAGAGCTTTATCCTTTGCAACTGAAAAAACAACATTTAAAATAGTTGGAATCGTAGATGATAAGGTTATAGAAACAGTAGCAAGATTAGATTTACCTTCTGATGATCCAGAAGCCGTCCTAGACCTAGAAGGGGCTAAATCTAAGCTAGTAACTAAAATGGAGGAAACTTTAGAATCTATCTCACTCAAAAAAGAAATAGATGATGAAATAATTGCTGGTTCTCCCACTTGGGATGTGAAAAGTGGTCATGTGGCTGAGATTGTACGGCGCTATTTAGATGAAATTAATCCAGGGATTGTGTTAGTTAGAAGTGTGGCAGAGGCATCAGAGAATCTTGATCCCTTCGCGGAAGTTATTATGAGGCAAGTTCTTGCCGCCGGTCATAATGTGTTAGTAGTCTGGGATTGAGGCACTGTGATGGTCACGCTGAATCTTTTTCATGTCAGTCTCATTCTCATCGTTTTTATT
>CP070760.1:1759147-1763074 GCA_020348965.1 Candidatus Heimdallarchaeota archaeon
CCACCACTACTGGGATAAACATCCCTAGATTCAATAGTTCACCTGTAAAGAGAAAAGATAGGACATAAAAGATGAAAGTGGGCACAAGGATCATGGAAATAGTGGCTCCAATTGAATTTCCAATCCATTTGGCTAAGATGTAGGATTTTCTTGTAATAGGTTTAGAGAGAATCCAAGATGCGGCGCCAGACTTAATTTCTCCTAAAATAGACTCTTGTGTTATTATGGTTATTCCAATTGAGGAAGTTAATCCAGCGAAAATCCCAAATACAAATATTGGTTCCCTTCCTACATTTGGTGCTTGTAACCAGATTAAGAGAGCCATACCATTTGTGAAGCCACACCAAAGGAGTAATCGAATAAGAAATACTTTGTTTTCAAACCATCTTGATAGTTCAGCACGAAGCAGATTATTAAATCCTTGATTCCATTTGGGAAACGTCAGTTGCTTCAAATTTTCGTTTTTAAACACTTCTTATCCCTCAACAAGTTTCATGAAAACATCTTCTAACTCATATTCTTGGCGCTGAAACTCACAAATTGTCAGATTTAAATTCAGCAATTCACGGATAAGATTTTTTTGTGCATATTCATCATCCGATACGGTGATCCCTAACTGGTAATCACCTTTTTCACTTAATTGAGTGACATTCACATTAGAAATCCATTTCTGTAAGATTAATTCTCTTTTGACCTTTGAAATATCTCCTTGAACTTTTACATTGAAGATTGTCTCTTCTTCTTTATTTTTCAAAATATCCTTGATCGGACCTTGAGCGATAAGCTGTCCCCTATTCAGAATAGCAACAGAATCACTCACCTTTTGTACATCATCTAGGATATGTGTGGAATAAAAGATCGTAGTATAGTTCTGGAGTTTAGACATGATAGACAAGACATCTTGACGACCGATGGGATCCAAAGAAGCTGCTGGTTCATCTAAGATTAATAAATCAGGATAATTAATTGTTGCTTGTGCAATACCTAATCGTCGTTTCTCACCAGTAGAGTAACCCTTAATAGAGCGATCAGCTTTATCTAAAAGCGAGACTAAGTCGAGCATTTCAGATACGCGTTTATTCAGTTCTTTTTTGGATCCAGAAAAGAAGAATCGTGCAGTGAATTCTAGGACTTCCCGAGCAGATAGATGATCATAAAAAGAAGGTTCTTGGGGTAAATAACCTATACGAGCACGAATTTTCATACTTTCATTTTTAATATCATAACCAAAAATTTTACCCCCACCAGCAGTAGGTTGTATTAATCCTATTAGTAGCTTGATTGTAGTTGACTTTCCAGCTCCATTTGGACCAAGAAAACCAAAAATAGAGTGTCTATTGACCGTTAAATTCAAATTTTTCAGGGCTGAGACACCATTGTACGTTTTTGTAAGATTTAAGGTTTTGATGATTTCTGTCTGCATTTTACTTCAACTCGATAGTATTATTAGAAGTATTATTTCAGCTAATATCATTTTGATACTAGTTTATATACCTTCTAATTGTGGTAATGAAAAAGGCAAGATACCAACTCACACAAGTAAGAAGTAAATGCTTAACCTTGATTTAGAGAGAATAACATTTAAAAGGCGATTTTTGACAATTATTAGTCTTTGGAAGAATATATAAAAGAAAACTTTCTCATTAGATCTATCGCTCCATCTAGAAAAATCTGTCCAGTGATTGTTGATCAACTTTTTGTTTGATCTTACGTCTTGTGACAACCATTCGTTTTAATTGGTTCTCAATTCGGGTTTTGGTGAAATCTCTTTCTTCCACAAGGAATTCAGTAATCTTAGAAAGTTGAGGTTTTCGAATCTTAAATTGTAGACTCTCAGTGACATCAGGTGACCGAAAGTAATCAAGTAGCATCTGTGGAGGAAAAGGGAAGATTTCATTTTGAGGATACTTAGCTGTGAGATATTCAAAGAGGGCCTTAGGAGTGGGGTATTTATGGACTAATTTCAGAGCTGTTTTGGGTCCGATTCCTTTTATCCCCTTAGGATTATAATCGGTACCAACCAGCAGGCCCAACAAAATCAATTGATCTCTATTGGTGAACTGTAATTCTTGGAGCACCGCATTGAAGTTCACTTTCTCAGGTGCCAATTCGATGAGTCCGTCTTTCGTTGCCACCCTCCTGCGCGTTACAGTCAAATTTCGAATAACTTCTGGGCTTCCAAATAAGAATGAATCATAATCCTGAGACGCCATGGCATCGAGGCTTCCTTCCTGCACCATATATGCACCTTGGGCTTCAGCTTCAGAAGCAGCTTGGATAGAAGGAAGGCCAAAATATTCGATGAGTTGTTTTGCGTCATCAATTATTTGGGGGGTAATTTTAGATGTGACGGCGGCAAATTTCATGGCACTTTCAAGATCCCCTTTGGCAAGGGCTTCCTCACGCTTCAAAACAGCCTCTTTTTTCTTTTCCTGCCGTGTTTTAATTTCAGCTTCTTTAAATGTGGGAGGCTTACCATCGAAAATGAATACAGGACGAATATTGTTGGGGAGCCAGTTTGTGAGTTTATAAAACAGTCCGGAAAGATGACTTGTCACATTGCCCTCAGAATCAGTGAGGTAGCCTCCTCCAGTTTGTTGATATCTTATGGGAGCTAAAAATGCATATATCAAATTATAAGCATCTATACCGACTTTCTTTCCGTAAAGGTCTGTATAGTCAATTTCCTGACGACATTTAACTAGTAATTTTCCTATTTGAGTACCCATCTCAGTTATATCCACTTTTCTTAGCTTATTAAGAGCTTTAACTTGAAACTAAACTAAAAGACATTTGTATTTTATTTAATGTTGATTTAAAGCTTTTTATGAAAGAAGGTATTTAATCCATATAACTCTTACAATTGGGGTTGTACCTAATTTCGTTGAGGAGCAATTTCATTAGGTTGACCTCTACGATTTTCGTTCGAAATAACCTTATTGGGAATTATAGTGAGAGGCATATTAACTCATAAAACTATGGTAGAATAAGAGTGAAAAATATGAATCTACATAAGAGAAGTCTGATAATCTTTTTAGGGATTCTAACAGGGTTCATTATTTCTAGTAATAGTGGTTCAGTAAATGTTCTTGCATCCACCGCTGTAGCACCGATTATTGATGGAACTATCAGTGAAGATGAATATTCATCCTCAACTTCATTTGCCAGCGGTGATTATCTATTTTATTGGCAGATAGAAGGAGACACAATTTATATCGGACTCATTGGTAAGACGGAAGGATGGGTTGCAATAGGATTTGAACCAACAATAGCAATGAAAGACGCAGATATGATTTTTGGATGGGTTGAGAGCAACGGAACAGTTATCACAATCGATGCTTTTTCTACAGGCAATTATGGACCTCACCCTGCGGATAGAGATTTAGGAGGATCATCTGATATTGCATCTTTTGATGGGTCAGAAAGTTCTGGAAGTACAACAATTGAATTCTCTCGTCTCCTAACAACAGGTGATCAGTATGATAATACAATCCCGTCAACTGGCACATACAATATTATCTGGGCTATAGGCCCTGGTGATGATTTTGGTGTGAAACACACAAACAGAGGATCTGGGATCATTGATCTAACTTCTGGAGAGCCAACTACAACAACAGAAAAATCCACTACAACAACTGAAGAACCAAGTGAGCAATCTCCTGGTTTTGAATTTCTAATAGTTTTTTTAACTCTTGCTGGAGGGCTCAGTGTCTATAGACGTAAAACTAGATGAAATTAACTAGGAGAAAAAAGTTACTTCTCTTTTTCTGTTTGAGGAGTGGAATCTCCAGATTTTTCCTCCTCTTTTTTCACCCCATGAACCAATAAACACATAATACGTGATTCTGTTACTTCTTCTATTGTAATTATAAGATCATTAATTTTAACTACTTCATTTTCTTTGGGAAGGCGCCCCAATTGTTCTAA
>CP070760.1:1763174-1767401 GCA_020348965.1 Candidatus Heimdallarchaeota archaeon
ACCCATCTTTAATGCAAAATGGAACAGAAATCCTCTCTAATCAATCCGCGATTAATTTGTTGTTGGAACCATATGGTTTAAACATCGAAGATGATCCAACAAACCTTACGCGTTTTATTCAGGCTTCTACCAGCATTTCAGATCCGATCTTTGAAGAGAAAGGATGGGAGTTTGATTTCGTTGGTACATCTATTGGTATTTCTCCTGAAAAAGGAGGAAAGAGTCTTGCCACTGCTATCGATCTGATTAGTGAAGAAGAATATTCTGTAGCTGGCTATTGGGAGGATGAAACATCAAATGGGAAAGTAGTCGTCTTTGGAGGGATGCTGCCATTTGATGATGTTGGGATATACCTTGCAGATGAAGAAGATTTCGCAGTCATTACTCGTATATTCCGTTGGATGATTCAGGATCAGCAAGCGTCTTTAAATATCATCCTCACTTCTTCACCTACAATTGGAGGATCTACAAAAATCCAAATAACTATTAAAGATTCATCTTTTGCTGATGATCACTTTAATGGTACAATTATCGAGGCTAATGGATCCTTCAGTCAAATCATTTTCAACAAATCAACAGGTATGTATCTAGGTTCGTGGACACCATTGGCTGCAGGTCAGGCCCTTCTCTGGCTTGACCTCAAAATACCAGGAGTTGTCCCAACAAATGGCTTAATTATCTTTGAAGTGTTCGACACCTCTTCTGATGATATATTTTTATTGTTAATCATAGGCAGTTTTGTTCTCCTAGGGGTAACTTATTATCTGTTAGTTTCAAGACAAACCCCAAAACGATCGCCTATCGAACAACAAGTGGCACTAGAACTACAAAAGCGAAAAAAGACTCCTGATCACGCTGGACTGGAGACATTTGAGATATGTCCTCAATGTCAGACTTTACGTTATTCTAAGGAGTCAAAATACTGCTTTAAGTGTGGAAAAGAACTGTGAAGATTGTAACTCATACAGATCTTGATGGAATCTCTTGTGCCGCATTATTCATAAGAAAATATGGAAAAGATATCAAGATTATTTACGCTACTGTCAAAGAAGCTCAAAAAATATCTAATAAGGGTTTCACAGCAGATTATACTTGTGATTTACCTAAAGTAGGTAATTCAATAAACATAGATCATCACAGATCTAATTTTGAAAACTTAAAACGATCCAATAGATTAACGGCAGATGATATAGTTGATCCAAATGTAGCATCAGCTACAGACCTAGTTTTTGAAAAATTACTGTTTGAGGGCGATTCGATTGCTCAAGAAATTAGGCGAATAGGCCATCTGGCTGACATTGCTGAATTAACGTCCGAATATCATTCGTTAGATATTGTTTCACGTATGAATAGTGATGATCCTGCTGTATTACGTCAGATTAGCGAATTATTAGCGGAAAATGGTAAGCTAATTCTTTCTTCAACGTGGTTACAGGAGAACTATCGAAAGGTGCAGGGAGTTTATGAAAAAACCAAAAAAGCCATAGAGGAATTCTTAATAAGACCCGTACAATTACCTCGGATTCTGGCTATCGATGTAAGACAAGCTCTTCCAAATAAGCTTGTAAAAGACATTTTTAAACCTCTCTTCAGTCGAAACGTTGCTGTAGTAGCTTTAATCTATTCAAAATCACCCCAAGAACCTGTACGTGTTAGTTTCCGAGTAGCAAAACCTGAACAAAGGTTTTATGATGTTTCTAAAGTTGCAATGAAATTTGGCGGTGGAGGCCATCGGATGGCTGCGGCTTGTTCTCTGACACCAAAGGATATTCCTGAAACTTTGTTACAGGAACTAGAAGAAATAGCTAAACCGCAAGATTCCATAGAGTATCTTCAGTTATAAAGCGAAATTCTCAATAAATTTTATTCTACCAATATCTTAAGAAGATCAACCAAGGCCGCTTAACCAGAAAACTTTTGTTTTTTCCTTTTAATAATATGAGACAAGGCAAACAAGTCAAAAAATAAATGTTACGCTTAAGAACAGTTTAATTTGGATTTGATGCGGTGAAAATTGGGATATTTTCAGACAGTTGGGTTCCAAACTTAAATGGAGTGATAATTTCTATTATTAATGAGGTTCAAAGCCTAAAAAACAAGCACGAGTTTGTCATTTTTGTTCCAAAACTCAAACAAAGCACACCGTTTAAAATTGAAGGTGTTCCAATCTATGAATTACCTAGTATTCCTTTTCCAGCCTACCCAGGATATAGTCAAGCTTATCCCTCTCCTTTATTTACAAAGGCACTCCGAAAAGAAAAATTTGATTTGATTCACAGTCACGGTCCATTTTCTTTAGGATATGGAGCAGTATTGACCGCACGTGTCTTTAATGACCTCCCACTGATGAACACCTACCATACAGATTTGACTGAATACGTAGGCCATATTGTGGGCGGTTTTCAAGCTGAAAGAATTACTCCATGGTTACGTCGTTTTGCATGGATCTATGTCCGTTGGTACTATAAGTATTCAGATGTGGTTGTTACTCCCTCGAAGACTCTACAACAGGCTTTGAAATCTCACGGAGTAAAACCCCCTGTGTATTCGCTCCCCAATATGATTTCCAGTGTTTTCCTTAAAAATAATCAGGATTCAAGGGAAGAAGAGGAATTCCAAAATCAAATTCGTGAGAAATTCGGGATAAAATCTAAAAATCGGGTTATTCTCTATTGTGGGCGTGTTTCATACGAGAAGAAATTAGAAGTAATATTGAAAGCATTCAAACACATCGAGAAATCTTTTCCAAACACATTCCTATTAGTTGTAGGGGATGGCCCCCATCTTAAAATGTATAAAAAGCAAGCTGCAGAGCTAAAATTGAACAATTACGCTTTTACTGGCTTTATAAGTCATACAAAATTGCCTTATGTTTATAAAATAGGAGAATTTATGGTTACGCCGAGTGACACCGAAACTCAAGGATTGACCGTTCTGGAAGCCATGAGTCAAAGACTCCCAGTTATTGGGGTCGCCAAAGGGGGAGTTTTAGATTATATCCAGGACGGAGAAAATGGTTTCCTCGTCCCACCTGGAGATCATGAAGCCTTCGCTAAAGCAATGACCAAATTACTCAACAATCCAGATATTCTTTCTACCTATTCTGAAAATGCATTAAAAACAGCAAAGAAATTTTCATCCAAAGGATTTGTCTCCCTTTTAGAGAAAGCTTTCAAGATAACAATGAAGATTCATGGATCATCTTAGTCTTGAGGAAAAATTATTATTTCCTATGTAGAGATAGTCTCACAGATCGATTCTCAATAAACTTGAGATAACAATGAGGTAAATACATATGATATTACAAGAAGTCGACTTTACAAATCTAACAACACTACTGTTGTTGATTATTGCAATTATCCTTGTAGCCATTATCCTTTATGTCGGGACTCGATTTTTGGCTGGTAAGAAAGAGCTCGATACTGGATATGTTATAAAACTGCTATTGGTAGCATTAATAATTGTTTTGCTCGTAGCAGTAGTTATTGGTGCAGTTATCGATGCACTTGGCCAATTAGATCCCACCGATCCACCGATATTCGCAGGAGCAGCTGCACAACTTATCCCAGTACTAGTATATCTGGCAATCGTCTATTTAATTAAGTATATATTGATTCCAGAGCGTGGTGAGACCGAAAAGTGGAATACCTCAATCTGGATTGGGGTCATCACTTTATTCCTCATCTATGTTTTCAACATCATTTCAATACAAATCTTTGAGACACCAATAATTACTGGAGTTTAGAAGAGCTAATTTTTCTCTTCTAATATTTCATTTTAATCTGGATATTCACCAATTCATCAATCCTACTAGTAAAAAAAGGAAGACTCATAGTTCTATACAAAACAAAGCTAAGGTATTTAAAAACTAAGGTATTTAGAGTTTCTTATCGCGATGTTGTTATTGAGGCTGGTTAACCATGCGAAGAAAACCATTAGGTTTGTCAAGACAGCCATTGGGTCGTTTACGATCTTTAGTTGTGATATCAGACTGGATATCTTTTACCGAAGATGAAAAACCAGTAAATTGGCTTTATAAAAACCAGAATATCAAAACTATAGAGACAACAAGTGTAATTTTCGTACCTGTAGACTTTTCACGACTGATCTACAGTACTCGTTCATATATTTTACTTTATGGGGCAGGAATTTACTGGGTTAAGTTCAACGTTGGTAAACAAACCATTACGACCGATCATAGGTATCTAACTGCATTAATAATTCCTG
>CP070760.1:1767501-1776785 GCA_020348965.1 Candidatus Heimdallarchaeota archaeon
CGTTTAGACTAGTAGACTGTTCAATCTTGTCGGTTGGAGTTGGGAACTCCACTTCTTGAAGTACTATATCTTCTACATGGATTTTTATAGAAATATCTTCAGGATTCGAAATCAACGTATCTTTAATTTCTCGTGTTCCATGAAATACACTCTTATTATAAGGATCTCTCCAACACTTGGTAGCGTAAGGTTTTGTGCCGTCTAATAATACCATTTCCACTCTATACACATACGTGTCATCAGTGATTATCGCTTTTATAGCAAAATAGTAGGAGTTGTTTTCATGGACATAATCCAGAGTGACTTCATGGATAAATGGAGGGCCTGTATCGACTGATCCACCTGCTACTGCGATTGTTTTACTTTCCCTTTTTTGGTTTCCTACATAATCAACGGCGACAACTGTAACATTGAGGTAGGATTGGAGATACAACTGAATTGGATCTATACTAATTGTTTCATTAATCATACCACCTGACGTCTGAGTCAGGAAATATCGGCGAGAGTTTTCTAATTTTTCTCCTGGTGTAACCAATACATAAATCTCATCAATTCTACAAGTAGTAGTAATATTTTCAGCAAGAATGTTTAGTTGGGTGTTATCGAAGGTCATTGGGGTGGTTGAAGGAAGTATTTGAATAGATCCATTGAATTCTGTATCCTTTGGTTGGATCAGCTGTTGTAGAGCGTCATTAACATGAGTAAAACTGAAACCAATCTCCATAAAATGGACGTAACCTTCTTGATCAATGATATATAATGTTGGAATATATCTGGTTCCATACTCAGCATCTACAATTGAATTAGAATCCATTGCAACAATCCAGGTCATTTTATTCGTTTCTGCAAAGAATTCTACTTGAGATTGGGTTTCCTCGACATCTACATCGATCGAAATGATTGCCAACTCTGATGAATTGTAACATTGTTGAATACGGTTTAGGTAAGGCATAGCTTCAATACAGGGCTGACACCATGTTGCAAACAAATCTAAAATGACCACTTTTCCGAGAAAATCTCTTAATGAGAAGTAATTATCTGTCGTTATATCTCTCAGTGTGAAGTCTGGTGCTTTGGCTCCAATCGGAACGTCCATATTGGTTCCATAGGAAGTATTAATGATCCAGGGAATTGTTATTGATGCAATCAGAATTTGTAATGAGACCCATTTTATCACTCTCCACCGTTTGTGAAATGTCATATTTCTTCACTGGCCAAATTACAAAAAGAATTGATATTAAGTTGAGCCTTGAGTATTTAAAAGAGCTCCTGATTAAGAACCAAATTCCTTCTTCTGTGTTATAAGAATCAATTAAACCCTCAGATTCGTCCCTAGCCTTCACATTCTGATAATTTATAAGCTCTCGCCCTTCTAATCCCCATTTTCGTATAAAAGTTTATCAACCTATGGAATTTCAAGTTTTTTATCCTCTCACGTTGTTCAAGTAAAGTTAATTCGGTGAAATAATCTTTCATGGCTGGTGCAAGGTCGTGAGCCACTTCTGTGGGAATTTTTTTCCATTTTCTTTGGAACTTCTGGAGTGTTAAAAGCTTCTTTGGGTTATTTATCACAAAAAGATTAGTATCGGTTGCAATGAAGTCCATAACAGACTGTTGAGCCATCCCGAAAATAAGACGCTCTGGGAATGCTCCAAAGAGAAAGCGCGTGTAATTGACTATTACAGATGCAAGCGAGCTGATCAGGGCGGCATCCACGGGAGGTTCATAAGTCAAATATATATCTGCTCCTGATAATGAGCTGATGGCACCCCACGGAGAACCAGGAACCACTACTGAATAATAAGCCTCAAATAATTCCTTTAAGAGGGCATGAAAAAAGAGTAACTCTTCCAAACTCAAAGCTGAGAAAGAACACTGGCCCTCCCCAACGAATACCTTCTCGCTATAGGTTACTGCGCTTACTGCTTCTTGAAAAAATGAATCAACAACTCGATGATCTAAAACTTCTTGTTCGTAAAATTTAGAATAGATTACACTTGCTCCTCCAGCTAAAATACTCCGCATATCATCAAATGGAGGCACGGGGTCAGAGTCCAATTCAATTCGCCTCATTAATCTTGTTGTGACCAACGGATCAGAAATTACAATATGGTATTTGTCCATTAATGACACAACCATGATCTCATCAGCCTGCGTAGGATGAGGTTTGGGATAGCGAAGCCGAATTACTCCGATTACTTGCCCAAGGATTTCAGCACCGAGTTTTCCGAGGGCGTTTACAAAATTTATTGTCTGAATTAGTTCATCTTCGGTAATGTCTCCAAAGTGCCATTGTACTTCGTTATCTACTGCAAGAATAGCCCAATTATTTAGATAGAGTCTACGTGTCCTTTCATTCAAAATTACAGACTCCAATCCGTTTTTTTTGTTCTCAAACGATAAATCCCGTATACACCTCTTTAAGGTTTTACATTTTTTGTGGGATCGATTTAATCGATTATTCTGGCAATTTATAGTTCCTAGCCCTTCGTATACCCATTTTTGTAAAATAGTTAATCATTCGATGGAATTCAAGGTTCTTTAATTTTTCACGTTGAGTAATAACAGCGAGATCGACGAAATACTCCTTCATTGCAGGTGCAATGTCTAAGACTACCTCCTTAGGGAGTTTAATCCACTTTCTTTGGAATTGTTGGAGGGAAAATAATTTCTGAGGGTTTGCACACACCAACGTATTCTTATCAGTCGTAATGAAGTCCATCCCCTGCATAGAGCTTTCCCCAAACACTAATCGTTCTGGGTAGGCCCCAAACAGCAAATGACAATAATTAGTGATGACAGAGGAAAACGCACTGATGAGAGCAGCATCTACAGGTGGATTATACTCCATGTACACTGGAACTCCCTCGTTTTTATGAACAACTCCCCATGGTTCGCTTGGAATTAGTGAGAAGTAGGTTTCAAAAAGCTCTCTTAGGAGAGCATGAAAGAACAAGAGTTCTTCAAAACCGAGTGCTGAGAAGGAACATTGACCATTTCCGACGGTAACATGTTCATTGAATGTTACCGCGTTCACAGCTTCTTGGAATAATGAGTCGACAACATTATGATCAAGAATTTCATCGTAAGAATAGAATTGGGAGTAAATCATTGAAGCCCCGCCTGCTAGAATGCTTCGCATTTCATCCCAAGGTGCTGATGCCTCTATTCGATCGAACAGTCTCGTGGTGACAAGAGGATCTGAAATAACAATATTGAATTTTTTTATCTTACTCGACAGATTAACTATCATAATTTCGTCTGCTTGCGTCGGATGTGGACGAGGGTACTTCAATCTCACTATTCCTATTCCTTCGCCCCATAATTCAGAGCCTAGGGTGGAAACTGCTTTCACGAAATCAACTGTTTGTTCTAATTTTTGATCTATGTCCCCAAAGTGCCATTTTACTTCATTTTCCTCAGTAAGTATAGCCCAGTTATTCAGGTATAGGCGCCTCTGATCAGTATTCATTTGAGTTGATTCCTCTGATTGCATTATTATTATCTAATTGTCTTCTTTAATGCATTTTTAATGAGAGTTAAAATAACTATGATGTTTTATCAATTCATTATCAATTTCTTTTTGGTCAATGTCTGATAAACAATAAAGTTCGAAGACCAAATCATCAATTGAACTACGAAGGTCATTGATTTCACCTTTACTGTTACAAATGGGACATAAATTTGTCAATATCTCCGATGATGAAGAGAATTGTTTGAGAAGAGTTTGGAGGGTTGATACATTTTTGTCTAAAGAATTAAATATCTTGTTGGGAAGTTCTTTTGGAATTGGTATGAGTCCTAAATCAGAGGGAGGGATAGCTGCAGTTAAGTTGATTTGATGAAGGTACCAATTAATTAAAAGGGAATTGAAGATCCCTAGTAGAGCATCCGCAGAAACGAACTTCTTAATTAAGGTAGAATCAAGAAGAAAGTAATTTGCATTGTTTTCAACCCAAATTCGCTTATGAGTATTCAAATGGAGCTGGTCAATTTTTCCACCAATAATACGACGTAATTGTTCCCTTGCAGTGATTCGTTGAAAAACGATCCTTGGAGTATGGGCATGCTCTTGGCGAAAAATTCTATCTTCTTTTTCTCTTGGGTTTAAATACCATCTGGGTTTTTGACGATTTTCATGGATATTTATCAGGTAGGGAGAGATGTTCTTCCCATTTAGAACGATTTCAAAATCTGCATAATTAGCATTTTTGGGAAGTGTTTTAAAATAATATGGACGAATTTTTTTATCAGCTGGTCGAATTTCTCCACTTTGGATTTTACACAATTTTTTTAGTGGCACACAGCTTGTGTTTAAGAATTCTAAGATCTCCAATGTTTTTCTATAAGGAGATGGAATAATTTTTTTGAATAGAATTAACCTTGGTGTTGATCTCCATCCCTCAACACTTTCACCTCGGACTAATGAGGGAATATCGAATGTACGAATTATTTGAGTATGGTGATCATTGAGATTTTCTCCATTTCGTTTTCGCATAACCAGAATACATGTTCCTTGGAGTACATCTGGGAAAATCTGGGTTCGACTCACAAAATCGACAATGAGTTGAATTGTGAAATAAGAGAAAAGGTAGTTTCGTATCTTCGTGCTATAGTTATCAGTTAATACGGAATTCGCGGTTAAGAAGGCTGTGATACCACCTGAAGCCAAAAGCTCATTCACACGAGCAAAAAATAGATGGTATAAATTAAATCGATTGATGAAAATCTCATTTTTATACAATTGACGATATATTCGGACATCTTTCGCCGATATTTTCTTTGTTACATAAGGTGGATTGCATAATATAATATTGAACCCAGGATCCTTTGAACTGAAAACTGAATCAAATTCTTTCTGCCAATGGAAAGGTTTCCTCCCTTCAAATTCTGATTCTTCGATTTGAGAGTTATTCTCTCCTGTGAATATTTCGCCAATTAAGACATTTCCAACCCGTATGTGATTATCTACCACTCCTCTCATATCCTCCTTCAGTTTTTCTCCTGCCTCCGAAATCCACAAAATAACGTTCTTTCGGCACGAATTCACTACTTGACTACTAAAGTCAACTCCAAATAGATTTTCTCGTAGTATAGTCTGCCTAATTTGGTTTGGACCTCTTGAACCTCCTTTAGAAAGAATTAGTTCTAGGAATTTTCCCGCAGCTAGCAGGAATGCTCCATTCCCAACACCTAAGTCGAGGATTTTGACATTTTTTATTTGTTTTAGTACTGACGATTCCCTATCACTTATTATATCAGTAAAAATACTCCATTCAGTTGAATATGTAAGATTTTTTAGCCGTTGATCCTCGGGTAAGAGATTTTGTAAATATTGACGGAACGCAGACCAAACAACATATTGCGCTAATGAATCTGGAGTATAGTATTGTCCAACTTGGTTTTCTTTATCTGATAATTTCATTTCTACCCCAATTTATTAAAGAAAAGTGCTTAGATCTCTAGGTTGTGGCTGATCAATAAGCTCGAGGCGAGATCGAAAAGTAGAAGCCTGCTCTACGTTCTTTCTTGACTCTTGCACATACTCAGGATTGATTTCAATCCCCAGATACTTCCTTCTTAACAGCTTGCTTACAATTGCTGTCGTGCCCACTCCAAGAAAAGGGTCGAGTACAAGATCATTACGATTAGAAGAAGACAGAATTATCCGTTCCATAAACGAAAACGGGAGTTGAGTGGGGTGATGAGCATGCCTTTTGCCTCGATGCTTGATTCTATGAACATTACTCCAGATGTCAGAGAATGGCCGCTTTTCAAGTGAGGAAGTATTTCGCTCCTGTGTACATTTTGCCCGTGCGCAATGAGTCCAATTGTGTTTCGTTTCTATTTGATTAAAAGTGTATGAGTGAGATTTAGTATAGAAGAGAAGAGAATAATGAGCGGGCATAATCTTCCCTCTCGGAGTAGACAAAGCGTCCCATGCGATGGTGTTTCGGCGGTATAAGAACTTATCTAGGAATACACTATGATGTATAGCCCATTTAGGAAGCGTCAATAGGTAGAGTGACCCAGTCGGTTTTAGTACTCGAATAATTTCCATTAGCCATTGTTCTGTCCAATGGATATAATTTTCTTTGTCATTTGAGTCTACATATAGCCCATAATCTTTTTCTAAATTGTAGGGGGGATCTGTAAAAGCTAAGTCAACGATATCTGGGGGAAAATCCTTCATCACATCGATACAATCCCCATTGATGATTTTATTCTCGTAATTCATGTGCAATCTCTCCATCGAAAGGAGCAAGTAACAGAGTAGACTCCTGTGTACAAGAAACATCGATTAATCTTCTTAAAATGCTTAAAGGAATGGCATGAGAATTCAAGTTTGAATCATATTCTAACCGCCAAATATCCGAGATTATCATCCCATCTTTGTGTCTGAGATGTTTTTTACCTCCGTAATCTTTTAGTGGATCTGAACAGAAGGAACAATCGCGATAGGGTTCTCTCACACGATTGATCCGAAAATTCTTCGATGATTTTACATAAAAAAGGATTCCATTTGCTTCTGGTAAGAATCCTTTGTAGTTTTGTACTTGAGGAACTTCGGTTGCATAGACGATCCAATATTTAAAGAATAAGCCGACTTTTTCAAGCATTAATCCATAATAAGGCAAAAATTGAGGGATAGAATGGACTAGCAGGTTACCACGGGTTTTTAATATCCTTTCAGATTCTTTTAAATACTCTAGAACCTTTTTTCTGATTGTTTTCCCTGTAATTTCTTCATATGACGTTGAATTCCATCTTTCTTTTGGATTAAATTCTGGTGAAAGAATCCATGTATCAATACTATGATCCTCAATCTGATTTATTTTATTCATCTCAGATTTGTTTATTATGATAGTTTTTCTAGGGGTTACATCTTTTGTACTATCAATACTTTGTTTTCGCTCAAAAAAGTGCTTTTTTACTGTCTCTGGGTCCTTGATATTATACACCAACATCAGTTCTGATAGTTTAAAGAAGCCTTTCTGTCTCAAAGGATTTTTTAAAAGTTTTCCATGTCTATCATATTTTTTTAGCAACCCCCGTTCGATATGTAATCTGATATTTTCTTCAGCATGGTTGGAGTAAATTACTGCGTCTCTCAGAGTTATTAATCGATCGTACTTCGTCATTTAGAAGCGCCTAGACCTATTTACTGATAAAATCCTTTTTATAAGATTTTATATCTTCAGAGGATAGATAAATGATTCCCATCAAATGTTATATTGAAAAATTCCACTTAAATTAGAATTTTATGTCTATCTGTTGAGAATTATTACTTCATAATCAAAGCTAATGCATTATTAACTAATAGATTTTTACCTCTTCCTACTGGTGGAAGACAATTATGGTCAAAGCTGATGTTTTAGTTGCTGGTGGTGGGCCTGCGGGTGTTCTATCAGCCCTTACAGCCGCTAAATTAAGTGACCAAAAACTTAAAGTAATCCTTGTGGATGCCAAGCCATATAGCGAAATTGGGAATAAAGTCTGTGGCGATGCTATAAATATGGCCCCAGTAACATTCTTGGAAGAGAAATTGGGCATTGAGAAGCCTCATGGGGACGAAATTGCAGATTTAATTGAACATCTAATCTTTAAAACGGAAAAAGCGAGTTTTCCAATTCAAGGAGACGGGTTCGTTTTAAATAGACATCCTTATGGTCAAAGATTGCTCACGACAGCCGAGAAATACGGTGTTGAGGTTAGAAGTGACACTCGAGTAGTTAAGGCGCTTATTACAGATGGTGTGGTGACTGGAGCTGTTGTAAAGAATAAAAAAATCAATGAGACTTACGAAATACGAGCCAGGATTACCATTGATTGTACTGGGCGCAACTTCCAAATTCGGAAATCATTTCCTAAGGAACTGTTCCCAAATCTCGAAAAACACATGGAAAAGCGCGATGTTGCCGCCTCCTATCGTGAAATAATTCGTCTCAAAGGAGAGGATCACCCCTATCGCAAAGAGATCTACTTGCTATATCATGATGAAATCCCTGAACCTGGGTACTTCTGGATATTTACTAAAGGAGAAAAACGTCTGAATGTAGGTATTGGTTGGTTTCTGGATACTAAAGTAGACAAAGGTATGAAGGAGTGTTATAGAGAAGTCCTTCATAAGTACTATCCAGAAGGTTCCTATATTGTTGAACACCACGGTGGAGGACAGGTTCCAACCCGTTATCCAATGACAAATGCTGTGGCACCAGGATTCATGACGGTTGGTGATGCTGCATTCCATGTAAATCCTTTATCAGCTGAAGGACATGGGCCAGCTCTTACTGCTGGCTATTATGCTGGAAAAGCAGCAGTCGCTGCGATAACAGCTAACGATGTGACTGAAACCCAGCTTTGGCAATACAATATTGATGTGATGAATCATTTTGGTTTGAGTCATACTAAGATCCAGCTTTTTACAGCAGCTCTACGGACAGTAAAGGTTAAAGGATTAGAATTTCTTCTAAAGCGTAAGATTTTAACCAAGCAACAATTCATTGATCTTCATGCGGGGAAAAAGTTAACCGCCTTGGAGATTTTGAAGATATCAATTCGGGCGTTTCCCCGATATGGAATCTTATGGAACATATATAAAATTGCAAAAGGAGCCCGAATTTTTGAAGAACTGTTTACTGGCTATCCCCAAAGTCCCGAGGGATATCCAGCTTGGCAATCTCGATTTGAAACAACGATGAATCAAATTAGAGCTATTTAATTGGTTTAAAACCTAGCAAAAAGCATTAGCTAATATTTTGAGCCATTTTTTGTCTTGTATTTCACATCCAACAGATCTTAAGACGTCTAATGTTGCCCTGTGTATTTTTTCCTGTTGAGTGGTTGTCAGTAACCTTAGGTGAAGCATAAAGCCCCATTTGGTTTAATGCTAAAAAATTTTCAATTACTTGTTTCGATTGAGAACTCTGCAGGAGTTACTGAGTCTGTTCCTTTGATAATTTCTCGTAAGTACTCACCCGTCGGGCATACAATTTGGGCTATATCCTCTGGGGTTCCCACAGCAAGAATTTGTCCCCCTTTTTCTCCACCTTCAGGGCCCAATTCGACAATCCAATCTGCAGTTTTGATTACATCAAGGTTATGTTCAATGACAACAACAGTATTTCCTTCTTTGACTAGCCTCTGGAGAACAGCGAGAAGATAAGAAATGTCATGGGTTGAGAGACCTGTAGTTGGTTCATCAAGGATATAGAATGTTTTACCAGTAGATCGCTTCGATAACTCCTTTGATAATTTTACCCTTTGTGCTTCTCCTCCTGAAA
>CP070760.1:1776885-1796084 GCA_020348965.1 Candidatus Heimdallarchaeota archaeon
CGACTGATATCTAGAATAATTGACTCAAAAGGCCGTGATAACAAATCTTGACGCACTTGAGACTCTGAAAACAGGCCGTGAGCCAAACCTGAGGAAATAACGGGTTCTGCTTTAATTATATAACCAATTAAACAGTCAATATGACTTATATATCCTTCTTCATTGCCAATAACAATTTTTTGTTCATACAACTCTTCAACAATAATTCGTTTCCCACAATGAGAACAGATCAGGCCGCCTCCATTGATGATTGCGTCATAAATCACATATAAATCGATTTCACTCTCGTCTTCGATGTGCAAATGCCTCATTACTCCGCTTATACGCCTGTGAAGGGTTATTGGTATCTGGATGAACCCTTCTATTCTCATTATTTATAGTATTTTCTAATAGATTCACAATAGGATTAATCACATTCCTTCTTCCCTAATTACTATTACTAAACCCAAGACTGGAGGAATGACTTGGACTTTTTCCCTGAAATAATTTAGCTCATTTGCCTTACTAAATAACAGGAGCAGGTTTTTAGTCTGGGAGTTTTCTTTAAAATTGAAACTTAGCAAATTCCATAGGAATTGGGGTAATCAAGTTTGACTGATATTCATAAAATCCCTAGAATTCATGGATCTCCTTCAAGATCTTGTCGAATGTAATAAACTTTCCTGAATTATCAAGGACTAGTGGTGAAACTTAATTACGTTGTCCTTATCTCTTATACTTACTATTAAATCGAATAGATACTTATTGGTTGTATTGTCACCTTCTTCTGACTTTTTTCTATAAGAGGATAGATTCTCCAGTCTTCTTTATGAATACAAGTGTATTTGATTTCTCTCAGAGGTATCTAGAATATCTTCCTCACTACTTTTGGGAGAATTTGTGAAAATCCTATGACACCCAAGAATGGCTTGCACCAAGAGTTTCTTTCAACTGATTCTGATAAGGCCAAGTTGACGGATCGCGCACTTATACTCTTATCGTTCAAGGATGCTAACACTCAAAATCTTCGCTTTATCCTTGAGTTTCTTGGCATCCGTACACATGAGGAGAAACAAAAAGTTCTACAAGAAATTTTTCGATTAATTCAGAAGGGAATTGTGTATATTCCTAAAGGATTACCGCAATTAATTGATCACAGGGCTGTATTTAATATTGATAACCTCCAGGAATTTGACAATATTGATTTGTGCCTGTTATGTCCGTATGAAAGATTGATCCAAGAGATTCAAAAAGAAATTCAAAAAGAAAATTATAGTAAGTGAACCAGCCCTCCTAGCTTCCATCTGAAGGATTAATGCACAGATAACGAGACATATTATCGTTGTTACGTAAATGTGAGCAGAAGAGCTTGATACGATGACGAAAAAGGTGTTTGCTCAAAGGTCTAGTAAAATCTTTTTATAAACGAAAAGAAAGATTTTTCTTAAGAAACTATTTTGGTTCAAGTGCCTAGAAGACCGCTTAGTGATACCTTCTTAGCCCGTTTTATGCAATCTTTTTGGTTTAACCGGCAGTCCTGTCAGATTAAAAGAATCCTTAGGTAGGTGCGAAGAAATGGAGGATAAAATCGAGAATTCAAAGATGTTGTTGCAACAAATTTCGTCAGATCATAGCGTTCCTAAAAATATTCGAAGAGCAGCGAAGGAAGCCTTTATGGCTATTATTGGTAAGAATACACCAGATGAAGATCCTCCTGAAGTTCGTGCAAACTTGGCTATATCAATATTAGATGAGATTAGTCAAGATCCTAATTGTCCTCTTTTCGCCCGAACAACAATTTGGAATGTTCTATCTCTTCTTGAAACTGTTTCCTCTGAAAATAGTGATTAAAATCATCATTTTTTCCAGAGTAAAACCTACTGGAGCCGACCAAAACTATCATGAACGTGTTTTGTACCAGCTGTTAGGTAAAATAATAAAAGTTCAACCTGAAATCGAATCATACAAGGAATCTTTGTAGATTTTGTGAATAGCAAAAAAACGAGGAAGATACAATTGCCTGAAGAGCTAAAATCGAGAGAAGAATTTTTGACAACATTGGGATTGGCTTCAATTTGTTATGTTAAACGAGTTAAAAACTCTGATGTCGTTAAATTAAAACTTAGGACAAAAAAACGGTTGTATACGTATAAAACAACCCCCCAGGAAGCAGATGAGATAGTACAGAACCTTAATATCCCTGTTGAAGAAGTCTAGTAATTATCCTAAATTTTTGTGCTGGATTCTTCCTTCTTTTGCCACCTTCTGCATTTTTATGAAACGTGATCATTCAAGTTTTTTATTGTTTGGGTAGATTTGTACTCGTTTCATATCTCCGCCACAGGATGGGCAGATTCGTATTCCTTTTTCGTCAATTTTACCACAACTGAGACATTTAAGTTGCCATTTTCTTAAATGGGTAATTTTTTTCCCGCTAATTATTTTTACAGGAATTCTAAGGTAAAGGGCAGCATTTTGCAAATTTAAATCGTTTGAAATAAGCGTTCCTTTCAGCTGTAGTGCTAAGGTAAGGATATCAAGATCAACAGATGAGAGGGGTGTTTTTGGATCTATTGCTTGAATTCGTCGTTTTAAGTCTTTTAACAAACTTTCTTCAGGGTTACATATTTGTAATCGTCCAGAATGTTTCAAAATATCCATATTCGTTCGTGATCGAAAATCTTTCAGCTCTGATTCGACTTTTAAACTCGTATAGAATTTTGAATTAGGAATCATTTGAAGATGAGGAAAATCTAACCCAATGAATGCTGTAGCATCTAAAACATAAATATTGGATTCCAAAGATTTCCCTATTCCCTTATTTCTGGGTTGAAGTGTTGTCGTAATCGCGCCAGAAAAGAGCGTGAACGAAAGAATTTAACCGTTTGTTCTGAAGAACGAAAAATCACTTCAATAGGAGGATCATATTCAAGTGTGACTTGACCGTCAATAACGAATTTTATTGGATTAATTCGTGTTGCACAGCGGATTCTTATTGTTCGAGAGGAGTCTAGAATCAGTGGCCGAATAGCTAAATTAATTGGATTTATCCAAGAAATTTCGAAATTATCAAGGATAGGATCTAGTACACATCCACCACTGGATAGACAATGACCTGTTGAGCCTATTGCTGTAGCAATAATTACTCCATCAGCTAAGGAGCTGGAAACTCCAATTTTATCAACGAATATACGAAAATCAATTGGTTTCAGTAAATCGACGGAAGTGATCACAATTTCATTGATTGCGGACCCTATTTTCTTTCCATCGATTAGGGCTTCGATCCGTCTATGCTCTTCTAAATTAAATTCTCCGTTTAAAAACTGTTTGAATTTGGAGGAGACATCTTTCGGTTCGATTTCGGCCATGAATCCCTTTCTTCCCTTATTAATAGAAAGAATAGGGATATCTGGTCTGGTTCGGGCAACTCTAAGTATTGTTCCATCTCCCCCAATGGAAATAATGCAATCAACTCTCATGTCTTCAAGTGATTCACGATGAAGTCCTTGAACAATATTCGGATTTGTTTTTATCAAAAAATCGAATAACTCTGGATTAAAGAAAAAAGAAACATTTGAACTTTCACCTAGAGTGAGGATATCACTAATCATGACAGCAGTTTCTTGAAAAAGCAATTGGGAGAAAATACCAATTCGTGATACTCTCACCAAAGGAGTTACAACCTGTTGAAATTTTTCAAAGAGCCATTTCTCGAACTTGTGTGATTTTATAGCGATCCATAACAATCCAATATTCTATTTCGATTGTTTTTCCATCTGAGAAGAGCTTGTTGAGTTTTGTTTTCAAATCTTCATCTGAAGGAGAGTCTGCAACAAAAGTATCATATGTTTCGGTATCCATTACATGAATGAACCCAGTACTTGCTTCAACGTTTGTAACTTGACCAACTCGTTTTTCGATGATTGGAACATTCACTCTTTTGTCGACAGGCGAAATAAATTGTCTTTTCTGATTATCAAATAGACCAATCATCATCATTCTGGCTTTGGCTGCCCCATGTTTTCCAGGTTTACTTTTATCAATAGAAATGACTTTACAGGGCTCATTAGAATCGGGATCGATTATATAACGACCAACTTTTACACTACCTACTTTCTTTGGTTCATATCCCATGATAAACTACTCGCTTCATTGTCTGAGAGTTTTTTCTACTTAACCACACGGTTGAAAGGGAGAACGATTAACATTTATTTATTTGTTTGTAAATGGTTATTCAATTTTATTCACAGGACTGTTAAATTTTTCAACTAAATGTTATATATTCCAACGAATTTCGAAGGAAATGAAAGCGAAAAAGGAATTGAGTTATTCTTGGTGGTTTTTACGAATTGTTTGCGCCAAAGGGGTTAGGTTACGATAGGGGGAGCACAATTTTTAGTCCTGACGGAAGATTATTTCAAGTTGAGTACGCTATTGAAGCTGTTAAACGTGGCACAACGGCCATTGGGATCAAGTGCGTAGAGGGCTGTTGCCTAGCGGTTCAAAAGCGATTACATAGTTCTCTCGTTGAGAAAGATATGGTCAAGAAAATTTTCGCTATTGATAACCATATTGCTGCTGCAATTGCGGGCTTAACAGCTGATGCACGTGTTCTTGTGAATCAGGCACGAATCCAAGCCCAAATCCATAGAATTACTTATAATGAGGCAATAACGGTAGAAGCTCTCACTCGCCGATTAGCAAATCTTAAACAGATGTACACACAACATGCAGGGGTACGACCGTTTGGAGTCTCATTGTTAATAGCTGGGTGTGATGAAATGCTTGGCCCTCAATTGTACATGACTGAACCTAGCGGAAGCTACTGGGGATATCGTGCTACAGCTATCGGTTCGAGTGCACCAACAATTATCGAATACTTAGAGGTAGAATACCAAAAAATCGCACAAACCATGAAGGAGGGTAATTTAATTGCCTTAAAAGCTCTAGATCAAGTAACTGAGGGAGCTCTTGATGCAGAAATGATTGAAATTGCGGTTATCTTGGAATCAACTCGAACAATAGAGTACTTGAGCCAACAAGAAATTCTTTCTCTCATTGAGCAGTTATAGGAGAGATTTGTAAATGTTACGAGATGCGCGTAGGATTGATTTAACTGGAAAATCGATTGTTCGAGCAAAGATTCAAGGAAATAGATTTGAAATCATAGTTAATCCAGAGCTTGCATTGAAATACAAAATGGGCTTATTAGATGATACTTTCAGCATTATAGATATCCTTGAGATGGATGAGGTCTTTCAGAACGCCAGTAAGGGGGAAAAGGCCCCCGAAGATATATTGATGCATTGTTTTGATACGACTGATACAGAGACGATTGCTGAACGACTCCTGGAAAAGGGCGAATTAAATCTCACAGCGGAACAACGCCAAGAATTTTTTGAAAAGAAGCGTAGAAAAATCGTTACACTTCTCTCAAAGACTTGTATAAATCCTAAAACTCGAACTCCTCACCCTCCTGCTCGAATTGAAAACGCCTTAAAAGAAGCAAAAGTAATGATTGACCCAACATCCCCAGCAGAAAACCAACTTAAGGACATTGTTAAAGAACTGCGAAGGGTTTTACCTATAAGAATGGAAACAGTAAAGCTCGCTGTGAAAATACCACCTGAATTCACAGGGAAGGCGTACGGTGAAATAAAACGTCACGCTCAGATTGAGAAAGACGAATGGCAGAACGATGGATGTTGGATTGCAGTAGTGACTGTTGCTGCAGGGCTCCAAGGAGAATTTATGGAAAAAGTGCAGAGTATGACAAAAGGTCGTGCTGAAATTAAAATTATGGAAAGAATTCGGTTGTGAGCATTGAAGTTTGTAGAGGCAGTTGTTTCAAATTTTAAATTATTTATGAAGTGCTTAAAATGACGCTTTTAGTTACTAGAAATCAAATAGTTGTACCTGGGGAAGTCTTGGCCCGTGGCAGTGGATTGAAAGCTGGTGGAGGAGTTTACCGTAAGACGATAAATCATGAGGTAGAAATTTGTGCATCCATGATTGGACTGGCTCAAGTTAGAAAAAATCGTATCGGAGTAGTTCCTTTAGAAGGCTGTTATATCCCTTTAGAAGGAGATATAATCATTGGATTGATTACAAGGGTTGGTGTTACTTCATGGAACGTCGATATTAGAGGGCCATATGTTGGTACATTAAAAGTAGGAAATGTAATTGACAGAGACTTTGACTCCCTCAGAGAAAGTCTAGATCGAATTTTACAAGTTGGAGATATAATAAAGGCTCAAATTACTTATTTTGATCGAACTCGTGATCCTGTTCTTACACTACAGGGGCGAGGTCTCCGAAAAATCAACATTGGTCGGCTAATTGAGGTGGATCCAGTAAAAATTCCACGGATTATTGGAAAAAAAGGAAGTATGATTCAGTTATTGAAAAATATGACCAATACTCAAATTATCGTTGGTCAAAATGGAAGAATAGTTATCATTGCTACTGATATTAGAATTGAAAACCTTGTAGAACGTTCAATCCGAAAAATCGAAGCGGAAGCTCATACCAGTGGGCTGACTGACAGAATTCGCGAGTTTTTAGAAAAAGAGAAGAAGCAATTATTTAAAAGAAGTGAAGAAGATGAATAAAGAAAAACGATCCCTATTACTCGAAGATGGGCGACGACTAGATGGTCGTGAACTCCATGAACTCCGACCAATTACAATGCGGACTGGCGTTTTAGATAGGGCTGATGGAAGTTGTTATCTTACGTGGGGAAATAATAAAATAATTTGTGCAATTTATGGTCCCAGAGAATTACATCCGAAACATCTTGCTCGTCCAGATAAGGCTATTGTGCGAGTTGAATATCGACTTGCTACCTTTTCAGTTGATGAGAGAAAAAGTCCAGCTCCTCGTCGTAGAGAATACGAGTTAAGCAAAATATTAGCTGAATCGATTAATAAAATTCTTTTTCTAGAAAAATTCCCCAATGGGACAATAGATGTGTTTATTACGGTTTTAGATGCAGATGGGGGAACTAGGTGTGCCGCGTTAACAGCAGCTTCCCTAGGGTTAGCTGATGCTGGTATTCCCATGAATGGTATTCTTACAGGTTGCGCTGTTGGCAAGGTCGATGGAAAAATGGTTGTAGATCTTTCCGATATCGAGGATAAAGAGGGTGAAGGGGATATGCCTATAGTAATGATCCATAACACAGGAGAATTGACACTCCTTCAGTCTGACGGAAAATTAACTGTAGAAGAAGTTAAAGAAGGACTTAAACTTGCTGAAACAGCCATTGGTAAGATCTATCAAATGCAACGAAAAGCATTGTTGGCCAAATATTCTCAGATCGAAGATCAACTAGATGAGATAGATGATGAAGAAGAGTAGGTGAACGGAAATGCGATCAAACGAAATAATTAGCTCATTGGAAAGAAAATATTTATCTGATTTAATAGCTAAAGGAAATCGAATGGATGGCCGAGGTTTTTGGGAGAGTCGTCCAATACAAATTATACCAAATGTTGTTAAAAAGGCAGAAGGATCTGCTATGGTTAAATGGGGGGATACAGTTGTTTTAGCTGGAGTGAAGATTCAATTAGGTTCCCCTTTCCCAGACACACCAAATGATGGGGTAATAACTGTAAATCTAGAACTATCTCCAATTTCTTCACCATCTCATGAAAGTGGTCCTCCAGGCCCAGAAGCTATCGAAATGGCTCGTATAGTAGATCGTGGAATCCGTGAAAGCCAAATTATACCAATGGATGATCCTAAATTATGTGTTATCCCAGGAAAATCGGTGTGGATACTCTTTGTTGATATATACATTCTTGATGATGGAGGAAACTTAATAGATGCCTCTGCTCTAGCTGCTATGGCAGCTCTCGCTAACACCAGATTGAACTTGTTGTCGATTGATGAGGAAACTGAAGAAGTTTCATTATTAGAGGAAACTGAAGCCTTACCTAGAAATGGTAGTGTGGCTAGTTGTACATTTGCTAAAATCAATGATACCATTATTTATGATCCAAATCTAATCGAGGATCGTGGTAAATCAGCAAGGTTCTCTGTAGCAGTCACCAATGAGGGTTTAGTAAGCTCAATGCAGAAAGGAGAATCAGGAACCTTTTTTGAAGAAGAAATTCTTACTATGTTAGAAAAAGCATCTGAACGAACTAAAGAATTACATAACCTTATTGAACAATCCTCCCAAGCACCTGAGCTTCAAGAAATGTTTCGGTTCGATTTTTAAATTTCAAGTAAGGACGGTAGTGTGATTAGAATGGGGCGAACTAAAAAAGTTGGAACCACAGGTCGGTTTGGTACACGATATGGCGCCACAGTTCGAAAAAGGATTCGAAAAATTGAAAGCGTGCTAAAAATTAAACACACTTGTCCTTCCTGTAACTCACCTAAAGTCAGCCGTGTCTCAATTGGAATCTGGGAATGCTCTTTTTGCGGTTTCCGTTTTACTGGTGGATCTTGGGCTCCAGAGACACCTGGAGGTAAAATTGCTAAGCGAACTGCAAAGCGTTTAGCAGGTCAACCCGAACAATAATTTCCTCTTCAACTAAAAATAAGTTGATTAGTAAAGGGAAGTTTATAGAAGAATAATTTGTGAGAGGCCTGATCATATCTAGAGTATTAATAACGACTTCTCGTAATCCTACTCATAGTTTACGTCGTGCACACAAAATCCTCTTTTTCTCTATCCCTAATTCCTCGAGATTAAATCGAGGCTCATTAAGTATAAGCAAACTTTTCAGCTATTGTTGGACGAAACAAATCTCTAGACTTCTTATACTAGAAAGCACCAAAGAAGAAAACTTGGTTCGAATAAAAGCTTATTCTATTGAGAAGAAACCTCAACCAGTAGAAGCTAATATTACTTTATCCAACATAATTTCATTTAACCACCGTGAAAAGAAGATTCGAATAATGGTGAATCAAGTTCATATTGAATTTTCAGACGAAGTAGACGAACAAAAAATGGAGAAGATCCGATATTTCTTTAAACCCATGATTGAATCAAAACGAATTGATTCAAGAAAGATTTTACAAATCAATTTCAGACAAGAACATCCAAATTCTTTAATTGGAGTAGCTCTCTATCAGATTCCCTCTATCCCTTTGTATACTATTCATATCTCAACGAACTGTGGAAGAAGAAATGAGAAATAAGTTTGAATTTGACTTTTCAATTTGTTTTGATTCTGAGGATCAAGCACAAATTATTTACGCCTCATTGTCTCCAGAAATACAGGAACATCGATTTGAGAGATCCAGTGTATCTTTAACATTGAATAACCAGGAATTGTTAATTCTCATCACTGCACAAGATACTAATGCAGCAAAAGCAACTATTAGTTCAATTTTACGGTGGATTTCAGCTACCACAGAAGCATTAAAGCCTTTCTTAGTAGAAACAATGACCAATAAATAGATTTGAATACTCAAGAGAAAAATCTCCCATTAAGTATTATCTACTTGTGGTATCAAAAATGGCCTTCCGTGAACTCTCTCCCGCTGAACAGGAACAAATATTAAGATTACGACAGCTTGAACAGACAGTTCAGAACTTACGAATTCAACAAGCTGAAATATCTCGAACACTCTCTGAAATTGAGATGACTAAGAAGGAACTACAGAAGCTAGATTCCGAGTCTAAAGTTTGGAAAAATGTAGGTTCAGTGATGTTCCCTAAAAAGGTTAGCGAGGTTTTGAAAGAGTTAGCAGAGCGAGCTGAGCTACTTGAACTTAAACAGAAGAGTTTTTCATCACAAGAAGCTCAGAACACTAAACGCTTAGAAGAGTTACAAGCGCGATTAAGCGAACAATTAAGCAACTCAAGGCCTTCCAATTGAAAATCGATATCAAAGCTATTCCCAAATATTGTGAATCCTTTGATGGCTAAAGATTTGGATGAAATAATTGATCAATTATATATCAGAATTCATCAATTTCTTGTAGCAGAAGTCGGAGAGGATTTAGAGGAAGACTTAATAGATCTATCGTTGGAAACAACGCCAAACGGAGAACTGGTTATCAATATCGATCTTTACTTAGAATTCTCTCCATTCTCCAAACATAACATTCAAGAAATTGCTGAAGAAGCCGTTCAACAAGGTATTAGAACTGCAGACCAGATTTGTCCACCTTTTGTAACTAAAATTCGGGATCAATTGAAAAAATAGGATTTTCTGAAGGTCGATTATGTCAGACACAAAATGTTGTCAAAATCCCCCTTATACTCGTGATCTACAGTCCAAAAAAGTTTATTGTAAGACACATTTTACTAAACGTATCGAAACTCGTGTGAGAAAGACAATAAATCGTTATAAAATGCTGAACAGAGATGATCATATATGTTTAGGATATTCTGGAGGAAAGGATAGTACTGTCCTACTTTATATTCTATATGCTCTTAAAAAACGGTTTCCTCATTGCCATATGACTGCAATAACTGTTGATGAAGGTATCCAAGGATATAGGGACGAATGTATAGAACTTACTCGTAGTACAACGAAAAAATATCAGATTCCTCATGAAATTGTTTCCTTCAAAAAAATCTTTGGTGCCACATTAGATCAAATAATCAAGAAAAGTCGTTTCAAAGAGAACTCATTATCTGCGTGTGCAATTTGCGGTATGTTACGTCGTCGTGCCTTAAATTATGCTGCTCATCAAGTAAATGCTAGCAAAATTGCTACAGCTCATAACCTAGATGATGAGGCCCAATCTATACTAATGAATCTGGTTCGTGGAGATCTAAATAAGTTTATTCGCATCTCTCGTTTTCCTAATAGGAAATTTCAAATATTTATTCCACGAATTCGGCCCTTTGTCCATGTAACTGAACCAGAAATTGTCTTGTACGCCAATGCAAAAGATTTGAAGTTTCATTCTTACCCCTGTCCCTATGCCTCTTCAGCATTGCGTAATGATATCAGGTTGTTTCTTTCCGACATGGTAGAAAAACGCCCTAGTACTTTACGTAATGTAGTTAATCTTCATGATTCCCTCACTCAATATTTTCCTCAGGTTTCTAGCCAAACCCCTCCATTTTTTTGCAAAAAGTGCGGCGAAGCTTCCAGTCATGCTGTTTGTCCCATCTGTCAGCTCTTGGAAAGTCTTGGATTCGAAAATCCATTAGAATCAGAAAAAAAATCTTAATCTTCGCCAACAGGTAGAAATTTCTGATCCTCTTCAATCCTTTTTATCACACGTTGGTTTTTTTTAATAGCTTGTACATGAATAAGACCTTTAATTTCAAGTTTCATTAAAGCTCGATTCAATTCCCTTTCTGAGAATTCCCCAACATCGTTTTCTAATAGACGAATCAAATCATCTTCTAAGAGAACACCCTCTCGACGTTCAACAATATTCATTATAGAAAATGTTAGGGGGAAGGGTCTCCAATACGGGTGTTTATTTGCCACATTCTTTGCTTCCTACAAGAAAGAAACTAACCAAAGGGGGATTTGTTTGATTAAGACAACCATAATGAGGATAATTTCGTAATGAATATAAGACTCTCCTTGTAAAGAAATAATTATTAGTTTTTGTGTGATGATACATCAGTGTGAGCTTGTTAATAAATGAAATTACTGTTATTAGCTCTAATAAATTAATAAACGGAAAGAGATCTACCCAAATAGAGGAACCGTTGGTGGAGATCCAACACCTATCCTTCGCCTAAATTGCGATTCTTGGTTTTCATACCATTTAATCATCTCTTGGGTACAGGACGAATGGACTCTTGACAATGAGGCTTCAAAGTGTCGCCATTCAACGAGACTAGTATCTAATCCCTCTCGAAGGGCTATCATACCTGCTTCCCGACAAATAGCTTCGATATCAGCTCCAACATAAAATTCAGTTTCTCTAGCTAACCGATTCAGATCAACATCTTCTGCAAGGGGCATATTCTTCATATGGATTTTGAAGATTTGTTTTCGACTTTCTTCATCAGGTGGAGGAATATATACTACTCGATCAAATCTCCCTGGTCGTAGTAAGGCTGGATCAATCATATCAGGACGGTTTGTAGCAGCGAGAACAACTACATCACGGAGGGGTTCTATTCCAGCCAATTCAGTTAGGAGCTGACTGATGACCCGTTCATTGACTCCAGATGAGTCACCGGATCCTCGGCGAGTCGCAACAGCGTCAATCTCATCAAAAAAAACAAGTGCAGGTGATGCAGTCCGAGCTTTTCGGAAAACTTCCCGAATAGCTTTTTCACTTTCCCCTACCCACTTAGAAAGAAGCTCAGGGCCTTTGACACTAATGAAATTAACTTTACTTTCTGTAGCCATAGCTTTTGCTAAAAGTGTTTTGCCTGTTCCTGGAGCTCCGAATAAGAGAACTGCTCGGGGAGGATTTATACCTAAGCGTTGAAAACTATCCTTACGTTTTAGTGGCCATTCCACAATTTCGATCAGCTCTTGTTTGATAGGATCCATACCTCCGATATTTTCCCACTGAACGTTTGGTACCTCAATAAAAACCTCTCTAATAGCCGATGGATGAATTTCTTTCAAAGCTTCCTCAAAATGGCGATCTTCCACTTTCAGGTTATCAAGAACTGCTGGTGGGATTGTGTCTTCACTTAAATTAATGTCAGGTAAAATTTCTCTTAGTTTCTTCATTGCTGCTTCTCGGCCTAAAGCTGCCAGATCCGCACCAACAAAGCCATGAGTTATTATTGCCAAGTTTTCTGTATCAACAGAGTCTATTCCAGGCATTCTTCTTGTGTGAATTTGAAGAATTTCTAGTCTCTCATTCTGATCAGGAACCCCAATTTCAATTTCTCGGTCAAAGCGACCAGGGCGTCGCAACGCAGGATCGAGCGCATTAGGCCGATTAGTAGCTCCAATAACAATTGTTTCGCCGCGGCTTTCCATGCCGTCCATCAGAGCTAGAATTTGAGCAACAACTCGTCGTTCAACTTCTCCCGTTACTTCCTCTCGTTTAGGGGCGATAGCATCAATTTCATCAATGAAAACAATACTGGGAGCGTTATCTTCAGCTTCTTTGAAAATCTCGCGTAAGCGGGCTTCGGATTCACCATAGAACTTAGACATAATCTCTGGCCCTTGAATTGGAATGAAGTGAGCTTCTGATTCATTAGCGACAGCTTTTGCGATTAGGGTTTTTCCAGTTCCAGGTGGGCCATGTAACAAAACACCTTTTGGTGGATCAATGCCTAATTTTTTAAAGAGCTCAGGGTGTTTTAGTGGTAGTTCAACCATCTCACGAATTCTCTGTATGGCTTCTGATAATCCACCAATATCTTCATAACTAACTCCAGGCATTCCAGTCTCTGTTTCTGAAATCGGTTTTTCGGAGACATTTAATTTTGTAGTATCTGTAATTAGGACAATATCTGTGGGACTTGTAGAATTCACAATAAAAGGTATAGATCTGCCTAAAATAGGTATAAGAACGGTATCATTCTTAGAAACAGGGTAACCCAAAAGTTTTCGTTTTACAAACGCCTCAAATCCATAATCCAGTGATATTTGGCGAGTTGGTGCGATATTAACAGTTTTAGCGACTTTAATTTGGGCTTTTCGAATACGGACATTTTCTTCCAAAGAAACTTTGGCATTTCTACGGATTATTCCGTCCATACGTACAATTCCAGCCCCTTGATCCTCGATATAGGCAGGCCAGGCAATGGCTCCTGTTTTTTGTCTTCCGCGGATCTCAACAACATCACCAGTAGTGATGCCGATCTCGCGCATGTTAATATCATCCATTCGAATCTTCCCTCTTCCCACATCACGCTGTCTAGCCTCTGCAACTTTTAAAACGACTTCTTTCGCCAAATTCCTCAACCTATTGTATCCAACAACGAATTCTAAGCTTTAACCAAATAATCCAAATCTTCGTTTAAAATTGATTCTAATTGAGATAATCATGGAAAATTCATTAATATTTTTCATTGAATAATATATGAAGAAAAAAAAAATGTTACCACATCTTTCAAAAAATTGTTTTCAATAATCAATGATTGTTTGAAGTTCAATCTCGCAATTATCTACTTCTTCTAAGGCAACAAGCCGATTTTCAAAATTTTGAAGAGTTTCAGTCCCTTCATCTGAATCCGCTGTTTTCACAAAGAGTTTAATGGCGTATAAACCGAAAAAAAGGGGTTCTTCTTCTTTTTTTAGGATTTCTAATTCGAGCCCTTTAATTAACTCATTTTGAGCACGAGTCACAATCTCATCTCGATTAACTTCTGGTGATGTTGGGATTATTTTCAAAACTGACAGAACATTCGACATAAATATCCCTCAATTAACCTAGGACAATAACTAAACTTTTGATAATAGTAATGACAAGCCGAGTAACATTAGGGCCCTATAAATCCGCAGTTAGGACAAGTGTAGCGGTTACCTAATTTTCTACACCGTTCACACCGTATTATTGGAATCATTCCACAAGATGGGCAAGGAAAGCGTGTTGTTCCATGTTCGCTAGGCATGACTGCAACTTGACACGGATTACATCTCTGCATTCGGATGTTTTCACTCATTCGGGGCACCTTACTATTTATTTGCCTTGTACGGATAAATTATAATAAATTCTTTCCCTCCTAATTCCATTTTTTCCATTTGAACTGCTAATGAAGCTTGATTTTTTGGAGCTTAAAAAGGAATTAAGAGTAGATTATCCTGAAATATGATGATAACAATTGAGAAGGACGATGAGATCACTTCAACTGAGAAGGTTCAAAAAACCTTAGACGAACTTGGTGCGGTTCAAGGGGTAGAAAAAGCTATTTTGGTCAGTGAAGAGGGATTTCCAATAATGTGTGCACGAACTACACCCATTTCCGAGGAAACAGAAAACTTAGTATCCGCAATGGTTGCAGGAATAGCTAGCACTTTTGCTGGCGCATGTGTTCAACTCAAATTAGGGAAAACAATAGATTTTATTCACGTGCAGACACCTCTTGGTTTAGGATTGATTTCTAGAGTAGGGAGTACCATTCTGGTATTGATTACAAAACCAAAAGTTAAACTTGGGTTGATGCATTATCTAATCACTTCAACTAAAGACAAAATGCTTAGAATACGTGATTTTTAATCAATTATTTGCAAGACTCTCTCCTATTTTACAAGCAAGACTCAAAAATTACCTTCATTAAGAGTCAAAAAAGGGGAGAAGTGAAGGTTCAGTATAATTTTTGGTACTATTGATTATATAGGAGTGAGAGAAATCTACATATCGATGGAATTCTGATTTGGATGAGTGCTCAATGCCATTAGAAGAATCAAATTTGGTGTTACGTTCCGTTTCATGCGATAAAACGGGTGTTGAACCAATATGTGTCCTGTGTCCTGAATGTGAGGAGTGTCAAAGAGTTCCCCGCGAAATTATTTCATTTGAAAATGGACAATTAATTAGACAGGGAAATTCCGCAATCGTTTCCCTCAAACTCCAATTTAACGATCCTGTGGAAGAATTTATCTTTGACAGGATTCGAAATGAGTTATGGCGAAACGCTGGTTCACGATTAAAAGTTATTCGCGAACCCGAGGAGGGGTACCAAATCTCTTTCTTTCTTAATATTGAAATGGTAGCAACCGCAGAACAACGAGAGACTTTGATTGATTATTGGGAGAAATTCAGTATAAATATGCGTCGAATCTTAACAGATGGAAAAATGGTCATCAATAAATACGTTCGTAGTCGTGCGGAAGCCTCTCGCTTATCATAATTTTTGTGGATTTTTCTCATGTCCAAAGGTATTTAGACAATAAACACTCGTTTTCTAATAAGATATTAGGTCAAAGTAATATTGAAATATACTGAAAAAAAGGAAAAAAGAGGGATTTTTTCATGCGGGATATGTTCTAGGATCTAAAGAAGAAGGAGTTGCATCAGGATCATCAGTGGGTCTATAATAGACTGTAACTCTATACTCAGTTATTGTACCACCAAATTCTTCATTAAAAGTATATGTTAGTATTGCTCCTTGGCCTCCTTCAATTGTAGTTTCGACAAAATTAAAGTCTGCTTCTGGCCACGGTGTGGAACCATTATTTGCCTCAATTTTAACGTCTGTTATTGTCACGCTTTTAGTACCTGTACTCTTTAGCTCTATTTTTGCAGTAGCATTAGTAAAAACAGGAGTTCCGTGAATCTCTACCTTCGTACTTGCAGTAATCATTGGTATTATCACAAAGAACAATGCTGCAGCTGCGGCTACAGCAAGCGCAATCAATAGGATTGCAGCTAAAACAGGACTGACCGCACGTCTTTTTTGTAGCAATTTGGAAATTCTTCTCATAATAGTTCTATCTCCATTATTTTTCAATGTCAAAGCGTCAACTATTGACTTTTGGAAATGTGAATGACATAATACTTAAACTTTTCATAACACTAAGATGACATCAATAAGTCAAATATTCATACCGAGATTTAGCATTGAAATGTAAGCTACTGATACATGTTTCGAAGCAGTTTGTTTTCTATTTTGTTTGTAAAATGCTAGTTTGTTGTCTCAATTTACTCATTGTTTGTTCGAGTGTTTCAACTAATACCCTTGTTTCTAATATCTCCATAAAATTTAGATCTCCAAGGTAACGAGGCACAAGGTGCCAATGTAAATGCTTTATACTTGCTCCCGCAATATTTCCAAGATTTAATCCAATGTTGAAAGCTGCAGGTTGGTGAGTTTGTTTCAATAGTTTTATTCCCCGTTGTAATACTAAGGCAAGATGAGAAACTAATTCTGGCGGTACCAGCTCATAATTCTCATAATGTTCCAAAGGTGAAACCAAGAGATGACCAGGGTTATAAGGAAAGCGATTAAGCAAAACCATAATCAGATCGTCACGAAAAACTTCCCATGTCACTACACCTGGCGTTTTTTGAGCAATAGCGCATAAAACACATTGATTGGGGTCTTTTTTCCGTTTCACGTACTCAATTTTCCAGGGGGCGGTAATGTAAGTATGAAATAGTGGATTAACCATAATAACTTTCCTCAATAGACAACTTTTCTTATAAAAGTTTAAAGAATTTCTTGAATTCCACCTTCATTGCGGACAATCGTTTCGGAAAAGATTATTTTATGATGTGATGAAAGAAAACATAGGTGCAAGTACAGAATGGAGTGGCAAAAAAGATATTCTCAGAAACCAACAATAATTGCCAAAGTAATTCTAATATTGGGATTAATATTAATAAATATAGGAATATCGGTTATTGGAGGAATGGGGGCTATACAATCAGAGAAAGGTACTTTAACGGTATTTTATGGTTCTCAAAAGGATAAAATCTTAAGTCAAATGATGGCGGAAAGCACAGGAAGAGAAGTAACGTATTATAATATCTCCAAAATACAAGGAAATCAGTCATTTATATTTGAAAACAGCAGCGTATCAACGATTTGGTGGATCAACGAATTATCTTTACCTCTGGATCTATCATTTTTAGGCGACATCGATAAATGGATACAAATGGATAGAGGGCTGTTCGTACTAAATCGATATTTTAATGAGACACCACTTCAAGATTTAGCTCATCTGGGAATAACAACTTATGCTCCAATCGTTTATCCAATCAATGGGTCGTTCGAGGAACAAGAATTAAGCTTGGTTGAGGAACAACTGCCGAGGTTGAATTTAAATCGAACGCTCTTTGGCTTTACTGGGAGTACAGCATGGATAGGAGTAGATAATAGGTCCACGATGATTGCGGAGATAGAACCACCGAAAAATCACCCAGTATTGAATGATCTAAAGTCAGGAATTTGGGCTGTTGATGATAGTGTCATTGTTTGTAGTTTTTCAGTTAGAATTGATTCATCTGAGGAGAGTTCTAGGTTCGTTCTCCAAGGAATAAACCTCCCCACACTTGGAGATATGGTTGGTCTGTTAACTCAACTTGCACAACTAACAATTACAAACCTTCCCTTGGGTGGGGCTAGTAACCTGCAGCTTACCAGTATGGATCAATTTGTTGCAATGGGTTTCTTTGCGATTGCGAGCTTAATATCAATATTTACTCTAATGAAGATCGGTGCTTTTTCTAAAATACGAGAAATTTTGATGGGTGTATTTACGGGTCTAGTCCTGTTCTTTGCTCATGTTGCCTATTCACCCCAAAGAAGACGGATCAGCGAGAGTGAATTATTGGATAACCAATTGAGGGGGCAGATTATCGATTACCTCGAGCTGAAAGGAGAACAAGGGGCGCATTTGCGTGAAATACAACGAGAAATACAGTGTGGTATCTCTTCTTTGTTGTGGCATTTACAAACATTAGACGATTTTAATTTCGTTACTCATGAGAAGATTGGGAAGTATCATATCTTCTATTTAACTGGTCTGAAGTCCATTCAGACCTCAGAACTAGCTCTAGCATTAAAAAGTGATGTTGCTAAAGAACTGTGTAGAATGTTGATTAGTAGAGGGAAACCATTACCCTTGTCCAAAATATCTCAAGAAATCAATGTACATCATTCAAGTATTCAACATCACATCAAAAAATTGTCAGAATTAGGGATAATAATACCAATAAAGGAAAAAAAGCGATCAATGTATATTATTGGCCCTAAGCAATTATCGTGGTTAAAAAACCATTTGGAGGTGGCTTGAACGAAATTAAGAAATTTTCTTTGGACAACTTGTCTTATAGGTCTACTACTCGTTTTTGTCACCATTGGAACAAATATAACAAATGCGAGAAGAAATGCCTTTCAGTTCTCCCAGCTGGATCCTTTTTTCGAGCAAAGTCTATTTGGCCTCGAATTTGATTATGATCCGAATGCCCCTTCCGATCAAGCCATTCTTCCGAGAACTGATCTACTGAATCACACTCATTTTGTGAATGATTCCGATCTAAGTCTACATAATATCGTTGAGTTGGTGGGACATACAAGACAAGACATCAGTTCAGCAATTTTTGCGCTAGGACAGCTAAATCGGACTCAAAACATCCCCTTTTATGGTTCAATTGAACTGCATGCAGCTGTTCCCTTTGTAAAATATCTTCACCAATTCTCACTACCAACAGGAGAAGAGGTAATTTTGGGTAAAGATTTTCTGGGAATAGCCCTGAGGGTCAATGGAAGTGGATTTGATTCCACTCAATATCAATTCGGATATGCAAATATTCCATTGGATATTCTGAAAATTCTTATACCAGATTATCAGTTTTCTTCAACAAAGACTTCAATAGAAATCCAAGAATCAACATCCGAACTTCAAGTTGTCCTAACTTACTCA
>CP070760.1:1796184-1800096 GCA_020348965.1 Candidatus Heimdallarchaeota archaeon
CCAAACAATCCGAAAAAGAAATCCAAAACAAGGGGTACTCCACCTTCAACCGCAATAAATCCAAGTGCAATCAACATTATTGGTGTAAGCCGTGCTGGCCGAATGTTAAAATCAGAAAGAATGCGATACCATACAGGCTGATCAATTAAACTTCTGTACCGAATCATTTGAAATACTAAATATATTGCGGTTCCAGCTCCCACAATTAATGCTATCAAGATCCAATATCCACCAAGAGTGATGAGAGTAATATCGCCAAATTCCTCGTATCTAACTATTCCAACCATTCCAACTCCTGCTACTCCATTTATTACACCGTGCAAGATTATTGGCCAGATGATTTTTCGTGTACGCATATAGAGGAACCCCAATGCAAAGCCGCCTGTAAAAGTGTTGAAAAAGTGGATGATAGCAAAACGAATGGAACCTGAGAGTAAATCTGTTGGTGTGTGCATCAGAGAGAATAACAAGCTTGAGACCAAGAGAACCCAAAATGTACCCATCCCTCTTCGCTCTAAAAAAGGAATGAATGCCCTTCGAAAAACTAATTCCTCCCATATTGCCGCTCCAAAAACTAAAGTCCCAAAAAATAGAATATAAAACAGTGGATTGTCGATTAGATCTAGGGTTGGTTCAATTGCTTCGTACGGACTTTTCTCTGGTAAACCCAGTGACTCCAAAAATGAATCAATGAATGCAGTTAAGAAAGTAACAACCAGTATTAAAGAATATACTAGGTATGTTGTAAGCCAATGATTTCCAAGTGGTATGTCTTTTTCTTCGGGTTCTACCCTTTTACTCTGATGAAACACAAGAAATATGGCAATAGAACTGATTTGGGCTATCAAGTTTACTAGAAGATTAATGAGTGTAATATCAGCGTCGGAAGTGATCACAAAAATTTCAGCAATGAGTGCAGTAACTAATGCAAAAACAGCTATTGTACCTGAAAGATCAAAAACAGATAGCATTAGAAGAATGAAGGCAAACGGATACAAGAGATCCATTCGTTGAATCATTGGTTCTGTTTTCTCTTCTCTTATCGATTCATCTACTTCATTTATCATTTGACACACCTAGTTCGGATAGTTGATGAAAAATACCCCAAAAAAGAAAGCTGCTAGCGCCCACCAAAGAGACCAACGGGTATACTTCCGTGCTTTCTTACCGCCAGAAACAGGGGATTCAGTTAAAATTGTATAAGATGTAATCCCTAAAATGACTATTAGTGCTACAAGAAACGACCAAAATATTAAATTTTTATAAACAAAGAGACCTGCGAGAGTTGCAGAGATAATAGCTGAGGTAAAGAATAGCATGGCAACAAAACTAGCTTTCATTGGTCCATACCTTACTGCAAGGGAATTCATGTTTGAGGCTTTGTCTCCCTCGTAATCTTGAATATCTTTGACAATTTCCCGGCCAGTCGCTAAAAAGAAGGTTGCTATAAGCATCAAAATACAATTCAGGAGTATTAAATCCTCTTGAGGTTTTAAAAGAAAAAATCCCAAAAATATTGGGGCTACATACCCAATCGAAACCCACATGTTTCCAGCGAAACCAGTTCTTTTAATATAGTTATAACCAACCCCTATGAACACACAAAGCATATTGAAGAAAATAATTACAGCATTAGCCTGAAAAAATATAACTAATAGCACAGAAAGAGCTATCGAAAGTGAGAAAAACAAGACACATAGATTTCGCACATATTCAGGTGTGAAGGCTCCTCGAACAATCGGACGATCAAATCGTTCATTTTTCATATCTGTTTCAACGTCATAGACATCGTTAATTGCTTCAATTGCCGAAGCTAAGAGGAGGACAGAAATCATCCCCATTATAATTCCCTGAATATTTATAACTCCATTTGAGAATAAGAATTCAATGAAATCCAGATCCTCGCCTCTTAAAACATAAACAATAAAACCTGCTACTAATAAAGCTATACAGCTCAAAATACCAAGTGAGAACCTGAACAAATCCAGATAATCCTTAACACGGACTTTAATAGCCATTCAAGATCCTTCCTTGGGTTCAAAAAATCATTAGTATCGCGATTTCTCTTCATCCATTTGGTTCAGATAGTTGTCTATAACTTTTTTCTCCGCTTCATTAAATGAAAACCATTTAAAAATGAGAGTATCTATTTGGTGCTGAATTACTGAATAATCTGCTTCTGGGGCCTTCTTTAGAAGGGCAATTATATCTGTCACTTTTTGAATTACATGATATTTTATGAGATGAAATTCTCTACTAGTTTTTTCATTTGTGGGTAAGCATACTGGTAATCGTTTAATATCCTCAGGAGTAGCGTGCCCGCTCATACCACCAAAAGAAGTATTGATCAACTTCCCAAGGAAATAAGAAGCGACTTTTGAATTTAAGAAACCCAGTAGAAATTCTGTTTCTATGTCTAAACCAATTAAAAGATTAGTATTGCCAGCTGGAATAGAATATTCAACGAGAGATGCCTTCAAAATTCCATGGTGAGCATCAGTTATTAACCCACGCTTGAAATACAGTCGAGGATTTCGGAACACGGCTTTTCTTCCTCTTGACCTATATGCTCGATCTTTTATTTGACCTACCGAATGTGTACTCCAATCGATAAACCAGCCTTCGTCACCCCAATACTGACAACTGGATCCCTTGACAAAAGGGACTAAAAATTGATACCCAGGTATTCCATTAAAACGATAGTCATCTAACGTCTTTTCGTCCACTGCGGACAAATTAATGATTTTTTCAGGATTATAAATTCGGTACTTCTTTATCTTCTTACCTCCCTGTAACTTTTCCCAGAGGTGAGATCCACGAATGACAGCTACGTGAGAATGGTTGTCCCCAGTTGATATCCCCTCTCCCCCATCTATGTGGGTTCTTAGCTCCTCATATTTCCACCCATTTTGAATTTCCTGCATCTGCATTATCTGTACAAATTTGCGAGGAACGTTAATCCAGAAGGGATTTCCCATAATATGTTCATATTCCTCCTGCTGGATAAATTGAACAGTTGTTGGGTTTAAATACTCAGACTCACTTTGTAACCTGTCAACTAAACGGATTTGATTCTTTCGTCGGTCTTGACAAGCTGCACATATACAATTACTCTTATTCTTCCATTCAGAGCCCTTACGATTATATCCATGTTCACACAAATGCTTAGTTAGAGTCATTATGCAAGTTCGAGAGACATTGATTGGCCTGAACAGATTAATTGGGGCAAGTACTATTTCATTTATCATACATGTGTCTAATATCAATCGTCTAAGAGTGGTATGGGACCTTAGTGAGAGAAATGTATCACTGATTAGGAAACAAATTCGACCTCTATTTTTCACCCCTCTTATAGCATTTGCTAGAAAATATCCATAGAGGTCATTTCCACTTATTTTATAACCAAAAACGCTCGCTTGGTCTCTATATATTTTCTGGTACAATTTTTTATCTTCAGGGGAAATTCTTTTCCCGTAGGGGGGATTTCCAATAATGTAATCAAAGCAGCTACTTTCTATAACGCCATTAAAAACTGGTAATTTCAGAATGTCAGTATTTTTTATAGTAGTTCTTTTTCTTATTTGCTCTCCATCACCTAAAAAGGTTATTCGAATAGTTGAAAGAAGTACAGCAAATGGATCAATATCATTGCCCCAAACCTGAGAAATTGCCCTTTGAGCAGCGTTGATTTCGTTATCACCTACAGCTAAGAGTCTTTCCTTAATTTGAGCAATACAAGCCTCTATAAAATGTCCACTTCCACAAGCAGGATCCAGAACGGTTGAAAAGGGAGATAACTCTAGTTTTGAAACCATGTAATCTACTGTCTCACAAGGGGTGTAATACGCACAAAGTGTTTGTTGCTGATGACATAGTCTCAAGAGTTCTTGGTAGATCTCTCCCATTTGATAA
>CP070760.1:1800196-1807330 GCA_020348965.1 Candidatus Heimdallarchaeota archaeon
GCGATTGGAAGCCCAAACCCATTCAAAAACATACCAAGTATCAGCATTGAAAAGAGTCTCTGGGGTGCAAAGCTGCAAAATGAATATCCAACATACATGATGAAAAGGCCTAAAGCTACTCCATGAGCGTTATTCTCAAATCCTTTCCATATAGACATTATCAAAGAAGTCCCTATTAATCCTGCTTGCATTACTGCAAAAAGAAGAGCTAATTCTTCTGGCCCCCCTAAGTGAATATCTTTGATAAATAATGGCAATAAAACAAAGAGCGGCTGCATAAAGAAGTTTGCGGCAGTAAAGACAGCCAACAGGGCTAATAATCCTTGTTGATTTCGGACGAAAGTAATACCTTCAGATAGCTCGGTGAGGAATGGAGGTTTTTCTTTCACTAGTTTGGGGGTTTTTATTGAGGGGATGGAAATGATAATAGTTGGAACCACAGCAACCAAAAATGTGACAACGTCTAACCACAATATTTCTTGGAGTATAAAAAAATTAAGAAGTAGTGCTCCAACAAGAGGCCCTATCATGAAAATTAATCCGTTAAATAAATAACCAAATCCGTTCATTCGACTTAGTTTCTCTTTGGGTACTAGTAATGGAATAATGGCTTGGACAGCAGGCCCATGAAACGCCTGAAATATCCCTCGGAGCGTGATAATAGTCAAAACAAAGAAAATGTCTGCAATCCCTGCAATAAATGACAGAATCAAACTGATCGTGGCCAGAGCCTGTAAACAATCTACAGTCGCGATTAATTTCTTTCGAGACCAACGATCGACAAAAACTCCAGCTATGGGTGTGAAAATCATTGTAGAACCGAATCCTAAGAAGGTTGATAATGCTAGAATGAATTCGCTACTTGTTTCAACAGTTATCCACCAAATAATGGCAAATTGAACAATACTGGATCCCAATAAAGAGATTAATTGCCCAATCCAAAAAAATATGTACCCCTTTAGATTGTATTCAAATTCACCATTAGATCTCTCTTCTGTTGAGAAATTATTACCATCACTCACTTTTCTTTCTCCTAATACGTTTTAGTAATAAACTAAATCGTAAATTTTTAAATACTACCGAATTGGTAAAGAGGTTATAAAAACTTAGGTCAATTATCCTTCAATTGACCTGAAGATTTAAATTTGAGAGTTCTAATAGTATTTATAAAGGATAAAAACAATTCTTTAGTTCTGATAACAATTTAGTTATGTGTTGAAACGTTAATGAGTTAATTTCTTGAGAGGTCCAAGATGAGATCTTTAGAATCAGAAAGGATGAAGATCATAGGAAGGGAGAAAATACCTAAATTACCGATACAATTATCAGATCCAAAATTTAGAAAGGTACTTGATCACTGGCATCAAATACCTGCAGTTCATGAAATCCCGACATCTATGCCGACAAAATTAGTTAAACAAGAAATTCGATCAGCAATTCTTGATACCCTTCGAGAGGGTATTATGGAATACGACGAGCAAAACGATCGTGTTCACACTAGACATGTCTTTTCAGCAAAAGAGTTACAGAAAATCATAGGGAAAAGAGTTTCCATCAAGATTAAAATATCTAACGTCTATTTTCACTTAAATAAGTTGAAAGATAAGGGATTAATTGAAATTGTTGAGAGTATCAAGGAGGGTCGTCAGATTACTCATTATTTTGGAAGGACAGCGAGGTTATTCCTGTGGATTGGTGATTTAGATGATGTGAAAGAAAAATTTAAGCCATTTCATTTTTTACTAGAGCAATTTAATCCAGATCTAGAATCAGACGCTATTCAAGAGCTTTTCAGCTCGGTAATGCGGACTCAGAGTGAAACTCACGATCGAGTAAAAAGATGGATGGAGAAACACGAAGACATGATAATGAGATCAAACATTGACACAAGAGACCTTTATGTTTTTCTCAAATCAATAGATAACTGCAATCGCACAACAATAGAATTCTACAAAAAAATCACTGATCTGTTAAATTTTCCTACTGAATGATAACATACCGTCCAATTATTAATACATTTCCTTCTACTCTGGAAATAAAGGCTTGTAATTAGAGTTCTTCGCACGTTTGATTATGGCTTCTTGTTCAGGATGTTCGAGCTCATGATATCTCTTTACAGAATCAAACACAAAGGGCCAAAGTCGGAGATCACAGGGTAGAGAGTATGTTGAGACCCCCTCTTGAGATAGAGTGTACCATACAGCCTCATCTATCATTTTCTGGTCTTCTAACGGTTGATACCAGGTTCCATATTTTTTTGCTAAGCTCCACCGTCCTCGAGAAATTGCTTTAATGGCAGTGATACCGATGTTTCTCTCTTGAGCTACCTGCAGAAGGGGTCGAAAATCATTCGTGGGATGAGGATTAGTCATGGCGGCCACATAAACAGGTATTAGGATCGTACTAAAATCATCAAATAAATCCAAGGCTTTCATTATGACCCTCATGTCACTATGGCCTGTGATACCGATATATTTTATGAGACCTGTTTCTTGAGCTTCTCTAAAAGCTTCAATTGCCCCATTCTTACCGAAGATCTGCTCTAATTCCTCCATAGTAGAGACAGCATGAAATTGGTAAAGATCAAACATAGAAGTACCCAATCGTTCTAAGGAGCGATTAAGCTCATCGAATGCCCCTTTCTTAGTTCGTTCCATCGTTTTCTCTGCGAGAAAGATTTGATTACGAACTTTTTGAATCCAAGGGTTTAGTCTAACCTCAGCCTCCCCATAAGAAGGAGCCACATCAATAATATTGACCCCTTGGTTAATGGCATTTTCAATGGCCTCATCCGCAATCTTTTGAGCTCTTTCAGGGCCGTGCTGTTCGTGTAACCACCCTAGGGCACACCCACCTAAGGTCAATGCAGATGTGTTATTATTAATGGTTCCCAATTTCCTGTATTCCATAGGAACACTAATGATTGATATAACCTAAATATATGTGGTAGCTTACTTCTCCTCCCATGGGTAATCGGAATTTGGGGGCTCGGATAATGGGAGCCCGCATTCATCTTTTTGAAGGAGGACTTTGATTTTTTGATGAAATTCTAGGAATCTTTATTCCTTCGTGTGAAAAATTCATCTGATTGGTCTTCGTTGCACGTTTTCATATCTTGAAAAAGCTATTAATGTTACTCTTGTAGAAAAGTGCAATACCATACGAATTCTTTTGATTCGTTGTAAAAGGCTGTGAATTGGATGGATTTTTTTGATGACGATATGCGTACCTACATCGAACCATCTGATGAGATGAAGTTCTATCGTGCGACCCACCCACTGCCACCGAAATTGATTTACTCTCCATTTGTGCGCCCTGAGCTACAAGAGCGCGAAGGAAGAAGTTTCAAGGAGTTACCAAGGTTATATCAAGGAACACATTTGTACTGTATCGATGGTCGGGTGTTATTCTTTCAGGGAGTTATAGGGGCTCCTGCAACTGGTATCTTCCTTGAGGAATTAATTGCTTTGGGAATAACGGAGATAATCTTTCTAGGATTAGCAGGAGCTATTCAAGATTTAAATATAGGAGATAGGCTCATTCCAACAGAAGCAGTACGGTTTGAAGGAACAAGTTTCCATTATTTACCAGCTAGCTCTCCAAGTTTGCCTTCAAAAGTTTTGACTCACGATTTGGATTTGTTTTTTCGTGGTAAAGAAATTCCTATCACAATGGGAAAAATCTGTTCCACTGATGCACCTTTTAGAGAGACATTTAAAGTCATCGAGAAATTACGCGAGAATCAGGTTCTTGCAATTGAAATGGAGGTTTCTGCTGTGTTCGCCATTGCAACTTTCCGGAAAGTAGAGGCTGCAGCAGTACTCGTCATTAGTGATGAATTGAAGGATGAGAAATGGTCTCGTTTCCAATCAAACATTTTTACAGAGATCTATACATCAAGTTTTGATTTTTTATTAGAATTTTTTTGCCAAGGAAATTCAGAGTTGGGCTTTTCCTTGGGAGACACTAAAAAATTGAAAGAATAATTGACAACCACACATTTTATAATTCCCCCCGCCCGTGAATCGTAATGACTACTCTCCTCATGCATTGCATTGGTGCGTTTATTTGTCTTATTCTTTTAAATCGAATAGTCAACATAGAAATTCCAGTAGAGCATTTGATGTTATTATCTATGGCCGCCTTATTACCTGACATCTTCGACAAAACTTTAACAGGAACACGTTATCCATTTCATTCATTATTAATCTCCATTATTCTCTTACTACTGTTTAATCTTGCTATAAGATACTATATAACCAATATGCCATCTTTTTCGTCAAAATACCCGAATTTTACCACGTATCTACTATTAGGCTCTATTTCGTTTATAACCCATCCAATAATGGATCTTGAAGGATTAGTTCCTTTATTTTATCCTCTAAATCTCGGTGCCTATCGTTTTGATTTCCAGATCTCCATCATACAATCAGTACCTCCCCAAATCACAGATTTTGCCTTTGAGTTTATCCGAGAACCTTTTGATTATGACGTTTTTTATGATCATGAGGGTGCTTTAATAGCAACACAGGATATCCTCTTGACATTTCTCATATTATCTATGATTGTGGTTAAAGGCTTGGTTCAAATAAAAACCAGATTTATGTCAAATATTGAGGAGGATCAATAACATTGAGTGAAACAATAAAAGATAATCCGAAATATATAGATCACATATTGCTTTTACCAGGAGTCAGTTAGCTATAAAAGCCAAGTGTGTGTATGGAGAAGTTAATGACATTATTTGATGCCCTGGGATTGAAGGATCCATTTCCCTACATTGAGAAAGAAACCTATACACGCTATCAACAAATATGGCGAGAACTCTGCCAAGGGAAATTAAAAAGGTCTTTCAAATTAGAATTTCAAAAAAAATTTGATTCAACGCTCTATGAAGATGAATTCTATTCTGATAAGTACCCTCGTATATTAGAAAATAGCATTAAACTCCTTCAGACTGTTGGTTGGCGTAATAATCCATATGATAAACAACATTGGGGAAACTGGTTACATAGTCTGTCTCCCTATCAAGGTAGGATGACCCCCTCACTTGCTCATTGGTTGATCAAGATATTCTCAAAAAAAGGAGATGTTGTTTTAGATCCATTTATGGGTGTGGGGACAGTTCCTTTAGAAGCTGATTTTTTACAGAGAAAAGCCATAGGCGTTGACTTGAATATTTATGGATATGTAGTAGCTAAAGGAAAATTTGAACGAAAGCCACTTGATTATTATTTGAATTATTTGAAGGAAATTGAAGACATTGATAAGTCAGAGATCGATATAAGTGATATTGCGGACTGGATTCAAGCTTATTTTCATCCTGAAACACTTAAAGAAATTGTTTTTTTGAATGAAAAGCTGATAGCTGAAAAAGAATATTTTCTTCTCGGATGCTTAATGGGCATCTTACATGGTAATCGACCTGGGTATCTTTCCGTTTGGACTGGTTGTATTATTCCCATGACCCCAAGACCAGCTAATCATCCTGAGTATCGCCCAGATAAAGACAAACCTGAATATAGAGCAGTAATTCCACGGATGGCCGCGAAAATAATGCGAATGTATTCCACAGGATTCCCATTAGAAACAAACGCGAGAATTATGCATGGTGATGCTCGTGATCTGAATTTAAAGGATGATTCCGTGGATGTTATAATTTGTAGTCCTCCTTACTACAATACACTGGATTATGTAGGACAGAATCGAGTGCGTCTCTATTTCCTCGGATTAAATAAGAAAAAACAAGATATATTACGGCAAGAATTAATACAAGACAGTAAGAGCTATCTAGCTAATATGGTGGACGTGGGAAAGGAGCTTAGGAGAGTATTGAAAGATGGATCACTAATCGTGTTCGTACTTGGAGATGTTCATAGAACTAAATATTCTATAAACACGGCTGACGAAGTTTCTACCATTTATTTCGAAAAATTAGGACTTGAAGAATTGATGATCGTGAACGACGAGATTCCCTTAAACAAAGTTGTCAGTAGATCGAAAAGAAAGAAGTTTGACCGAATTCTTGTGTTAAGAAATGTAAAATAACCACATTTACCATAAATCAATCTAATGTTCGTGAAGGAAGCAGAATGCCTAAGAAAAAAGTGGAGGAAATATTCGACAAATATGCGAAAGGTTATTCAACTGGTGAATTTGCTCCTTGTCTTTATGAGCATGTAGCCAGAACAGCTATGAGTTTTGCAGATGATATCACTTGGCACTATCTCCAAAAGTATACTCCTATAGACAAAAATTCTTATATTCTCGACGCGGGTGGTGGCGATGGCTACTGGGCTCAAAAATTCATTGAATTAGGCTATTCAGAGATCGTGATTGCCGATATCTCTCAAGGGATGCTAGATCAAGCAAGAGAACGACTAAACAAACTGTCCCATAAACATAACACCCAATTCATTAAAGCAGATATTACTGACATGAGAGAATTTAGATCAAATACCTTTGATTACCTCTTTTCTCAGTATGACGCGGTTTCTTTATGTATGGATCCTCAAAAAGCTCTGCTAGAATTTGGAAGAATTTCCAAGCAAGGTGCTTATGTTGTTGTGTCTCTGGATACAAAGTTTAGAAGAGTTCCAGAATTCATTGAAGCAAAGCAGCTAGAAGCGGTTCGAAGACTTCTCAAAACCAATGTGTCTGTTGAGTTTGGGTTTCCGCAATATAATTTAAGATGGGAGGAGCTTTCAGATTATTACGAAATGGCAGGCTTGGAAGTAGTTGAAACTGTGGGGACACCAGTCTTTATGCATCAGGTAAGTGAGAGTGTAATGAAAGAGCTCGAACAGGATCCTGAGGTAAGGAAAGAGCTTTTAGCGATTGAAATGGAGTACTGCACAGACAAGTCACTCATTAATAACGCTGGTCATCTTCAGATGATTGGAAGGAAAAAATGATTGATTAAAAATAAATAAGAAGAATTTTTCGATATTTTGACTCTCCCTCCTTTTTTCGTGTTGACTGTACATTGAAGTAGTTATTACATCCTGAAAATCGTAGAACAAAGTTCTTGGAGGGAAAATCCAATGTTGTTCAAAAGGTTCGTTGGTGAAAGAACTGAAGTCAGTCTTAATTGTATTTTCGTCTCGGTTTGGATCAACTGATGAAATTGCCCAA
>CP070760.1:1807430-1810486 GCA_020348965.1 Candidatus Heimdallarchaeota archaeon
CAATGTTGTGCCATTTATGATTACAGTAGTTAATCCTCCTTTGTAATCTTGACTTTGTTGCCAGATTAGAAAATCGTTATTATCAGGTTGTTGTCTGATACTTTCTTCGACAAGACTGGTGTTCTCTACATGGTCAATCATAGTTAATCCCTGAGAAGCATTAGTATTACGTGAAAGGTGTTTGTTAAAGAAGTTAAACTGGATATGAGGGGAGGTACCTGTTCGATTCATCAAATGGGAGGATGTTACCTCAAAATAGCCTTTTCCACAAACCAGCGACCAACTTTGATTATGGATTAACGCGATAGTGGCTATTCCAGAGGTATTGGTAACTAATTGCCTGCTCGATTCATTGATTAACATTACTTTCTTGCTCATATACCAACCTTCAATTGTCTGGAAATACAAGTTGAGGGAGAGATTGTTTCCTGGCGTGCCCTGGGTATCGTGAACCTTGACTAGAATCTCATAGCTATCCTGATCGAATAATATATAAGGGAATTCTGAATGGTTGAGTTTACGGAAATGGATCGTATCCATAGCGTTGGTCAAAGGATCAGAAAAGAACGCTGTTGTGGGATCAAACGAATTAGGTTCTTCAAAGATTACACAACCACTTAATAGTGAAATTAGGACAATGAAGAACAGCACTAAAATTTCATAGAATCCTTTTATCATTCCAAAAATATCCAATCAGAATCCTCCTATTGATTTGCTTTAGCTTCATAAGCCTAGATAATTTTTTTCTCTTTTAATTTCTTGAATTTCTTTCTTCTCCAGAGAATAACCACAAAGAGACTCACAAGAAGACTGGTAAAAACTAGACCTGGTGATTGGAAGGGAGTGGTAGTTATATTGACCTTGGAGGTTGAACTAAATTCAGATGTGGTTGTATTGACCTCGGGGGTTGTGCTAGGTTCGGAGGTAGTAGAATTAACTAAATAACCTGCAATTAGCTCCTCTGTTTTGGCTAGTAAGAGGTCTTGAAATTCTTGTGCATCTTGTGTGGTAATTATCCGTTGATTTGGGCTGCTATCATCATCCATCATAGTGGAGTATCTAGTCTGGGATGATTCGTTCCAATTGATGGTCAACGTCGTTTTCCAACCACCTAAATCACCCATTGTATAGGCAGGTGGGAAGTAGTCCCACGATTGCCAGTTAATGGCATCACTTGCTTGTATATGACCAATTAGTAACTGCCATTCGGAGGGTGTCATTGATGTGGAAAAATAGAAACTGGGATAATAAGGAAGAGTCTCATTTGGATAATCGTTGTAATGACTAACGTGAAGAATGGTATAATTGACTTCTACCGTTCCATTATTAGAAAACGAAGCTGTAAGTAAAGTGCTACCTAGCCAATACCGAAACCAGTTATATTCAATTGTCAAAGAAAAAGGATCGTGAGTTGGATTCTGAAACCTAGCCCAAGAAACTGATTCATTCAAAACCAAATTATGATCTAAAATTATTGAGACATTTCCCCCACCAGGCGAAGTTTCAGGTAGGTTTACCCACACGTAATCCGAATGTGACCTATCAATAGAACCCAAAGTCTGATTAATTTCTTCTCCCCACGTGGTATTGATATAAACCGCAAGGCCATCTGCATGTTCAAAAGCGATTGGAAATGACGGAGCTGTTACCACAGTATCCACAAGCCAAATAACACAGGGAGATGAACACGGATGGGTAGCAGTATCTACACTATAACAATTAAGAAGACAGGAATGCGAAATAATAATGAAACAGCTAACAATCATAGACACATTATTTAGACGAGAAGACAAACTATAGCCCTCTATTCCACCTTATCTAACACAAGATTACGGAAGGACAGCATACTCCGAAAAACTCGCCCAATAGTGTGGAAGTCAACCATAAGACGGTCCTACCAAACAGACGCAATCAACTACAATGTAGTTCGAAAAAAATAGGCACTCCCACATTAATAAAGTATTCGTCTCATGAAGCGATCTGACAAGAGGGCCACACAATTTCCACAGTTTTCTTAAAACTAGCCCGTGGGCGATTAGTGGCAGCATTAACGTTTTCGTGTTCTTTTTATCCTAAAGAGTAGGGCAATCGCAGATAGAATAGAGAGAAAGACAAATCCTGGAGACTGAAACGGAGAATAATTACTGATCGTGGTCAAAGATGTAATAATTGTACTTTCTTTACTTGTTATCCTAATTTTACATTATCAATGTTAGGGATCACTAATTATTTCGTATTTTACCCGATGATTCGAAAACCTGCCTGTTCGAAGTGGGAATCATAAGAAAACGCAATATTGATTCCTAGAGATCGCATGACAACAAAACATGTACAATCAGTAAAACTATAGGTTTTATCCTGATGTTCTTTAAAAAAATCCCATGATTTTTCCTCCAACGCTTCTAAGATCCAGATAATTCGAATGTTACGCGATCTTCTTATTGTTTCCCCAATTTGGATTGTCTCTTCATGCGATACTCTTCCCCTTAAGAGAGTATAAAGCTCATCAAGAATATAATTTGTTGTAATCATTTTACCATATTTTCCTTGCTGGATTTCTTTCTCAATTTTAACAGCAGAGGGATTATTCACATCATTTTTCACTTTGGACGCAAAAAAAGCACCAGTATCGATAAAAATCATGAAATCACCTTAATGAAGAGCGAAGTAGAAAGTATCAACCAGTCTTGTAAACAATCCGATCTACTTCTTGAGACGCTTTTTCATCCCTAATCCGAGATGTTACTACAAGATCAAAATACGGATCGTTCTCATCGATAGTGTCACTTTTGAGAAGATTTAAAATTGCTCGTTTAACTGCTTCTTTGATGGATATACCATGTTGAGTTGCATAATCAACCAGAATCGCATGCTCCTCAGGAGAGAGGGTAGTCTGGACAACTTTTTCTTTCAACTTCATCTTACATCTCTCATTTTGAATGAAACATGGAATATATTTATACTTATTGTTCATTTTAATTGATGGAAAAAACCAGACATCAGACCGAAAGCCAGTATACAAACACTCAGTAACAAATATGCGACCCTAGAACAAC
>CP070760.1:1810586-1812081 GCA_020348965.1 Candidatus Heimdallarchaeota archaeon
TCTGATAATTAGTAAATCTATTAAAATTGTAGTTATAAAGGAGAGATTTTAATCCTGAAATTGAGTTTTTTGGGGGACTAATAGAATCGTATCTTGTTTTGAACACTTCTATCAAGATATCAGAAGAATGATTATGGTCAATTAGATATTTGTGCAAAATCATTTTTAACAGAGAATTTAACGTTATTCGGCCAGTTATTTCTTTCGTGATCTTCAATGTCGAAGTAGATTTAAGCGAATTCTTTAGATGAAGGATTAGTTCTGAGATTTCTTCGCTGGAACCTTCTGGATCTTTCTGAAATAGTTCAACTTTAGTTTTTATATCTTCTTGGAGCAATGTGACCAGAGGTTTTAACTGGCGGAGAAAAGATTCGAATTCTACGCTAGTAATGGCATTTTTGTCTTTCTTCATTCTGTAACTCTTGTCACTAACAGAGGATTTCATCTAGTGTTCCAACAAGGTAATCTATTAGATCGTAAAGATCCACAATTTTGTAACTGGTTGTTTTCATTTTTCCTAATGTATTTAAAGAATATCGATGGAAATTGTTCTAGAATGAAAAATCTAATTCTTTCTTCAAAAATAATTCTTATTGCATTTATTTTATCCTTCCTGATTAACCCCACTAGCCCATTTAAATCCATCCATTCCTCAGAAGAATTTAAAGTTTTTGACGAGCAAAAATTATTTGTAGATTGGTTTGTTGATTCTACAGTCACATCTGAAAGCTTTCCCATCGGTTTATTTGCTACAGTAGAAGGCATCCCCTTTGTAATCAACTCAACATGGGGAACTTCAATTACTGGCACAGTAAATTCAGATTATGATGTCCAGATTGTCTGGCTTGACCTTCCAGAAAATTCCTCAACTGGAACTGGAATTGTTTCAATCTACGCTAATGATATTCTCTATTTTACTCATTCTATTTCATGGGCAAAAAAGAATAACCCATCCCAACCACCCCAAAAAATTACGCTTGAACATAATTTGTTCTATTTTTGGGCTGGTGATACAAAGCTAACTGTTACTTTTTTCGATAATAGAACAGTTAAAATTATCCATAAAGTTCTCAGAGAAGGAGTACTTATGGATTTTCTTCCTTACAATGAAAGCTTCCTCTTTACTACGGAAATTTTAGCATCAGACTGGGCATCATTGAGTGAATATGTGCTTGAAAACAGCTCTATTAATTGGCAATCTTGGAACTACCCCCCACCAAACCTTACGCATCCACATCCAGCAATATGGGATGGTGGAGGGTTTTCGACAAAGGTCACTATCACCTGGAACAACACAACTCAAATCTCTTATTTACACATGAAAGATGACAACAATGGTACAGGAAAACGAATCTACACTGTTCCATCTGCTGTCTATTTTAATGAATGGCTATTAAACAAAACTGACGATCTTATAACTGGTTATTTTAAAAAAAATATTACAGAAACATCAAGCACAACGGTTCCTACGACAAAAAGCACTTTTTCAGAGTCT
>CP070760.1:1812181-1830297 GCA_020348965.1 Candidatus Heimdallarchaeota archaeon
TAAGTGATCTTAAGTCCAGCGCCTTTGGACGGCGCATTATGAAATGACAAGCTAAGCTGTCATCTAGCCCGATTATTGATACCTTTGACCTGGCTTGGCTACCCCCGCATTTTAGAGGGATAGGATTTCCACCCAGGAAGCACGATTTGCGGAATCAGCAGCAATATTTATGTTTTTAATTTATGATTGCTGGTCAACAAATAACGAAAGACCTTTAAAAGAGGTTATGTTCTTCAAAGAAGACTTGGTACGATCCATTCTGGCTAGTACTGCTCTTATTGTATCCTAGGGTAATTTGATAATCGTATCTACGATGTGATTTAATGGTAAACGAAAGTTATACCTCTTCACTTATATCCTGATGATTTTTTATGAAGTTGAGATGATACGGGTGAACGATGCCATTCAGTTTGAAAGAAATGATAATAATTTATGGAATAATATATCTATTATTCTGGTGGAACCAAGTAAGCCTCAAAATTTAGGAAGTATTGCTCGTGTAATGATGAACCTTGGCTTTTACAACCTGGTTATTGTTAATCCCCGCCTTAATCTAGCGGATCCAGAGATTGAAATCGTTTCTCGTCGTGCAAATACAATAATCAACCGAGCTCATTTAGTTAGTGACTTGATAGGTTTACGTGAACGGTTCGATTTTTTAATTGGGACGACTTCTCGTAGTGGAAGCGACTATAATTTAAGAAGAGTGGCTATTCCTCCTGAACGACTCTTAGAGGAGAAATTAGAAGCAAATAAACTTGCCATTGTATTTGGGAGAGAACAACATGGCTTGACTAATGCTGAAATTGAATTATGCGATCTTGTGGTTACAATTCCTACTCATCCCTCTTATCCCGTATTGAATATTTCTCATGCAGCTACAATTACCTTGTATTTTCTTTCTCGAAGGTTTCGGACCATATCTAGAGACGATCAAGAGGAAAAACCTAAACATCGCGTTGCTTCATATAAAGAAAGACAGCAACTCCTAAATTATTTTGAACGACTGATACATACCTCTGGATATCATCCAGAAAAACGCCATGTGGCATCACAGGTATTTTCGAATATTATTTCACGAGGGTACGTCACTGGACGTGAGCTGACTACGTTAATGGGTGTTTTGAAATGGGTTGAGCTAAATCTTCAGAGTTAAGTAGTAAATTCAATTTTAGTATCAAAGTTATCATTAGAAAACTAAGATCATTAGTTTAACAGAGTTAATAGATTTCCTTGATTTAGAAGCAATCAAATGATTTCTTATCTCAAGAAACAATTATTATTAATCACTAAAGAAAACGATTTCGACTAAAAAATTACATCTAAAATACTCTCTAAGGATAAATACATCAAGCGCCGATAGTCTAGCCTGGTAGGACTTCTGTCTGCCACACAGATGGCCTGGGTTCAAATCCCGGTCGGCGCACATGTTTTTTTCCTAATTAAACTTGAATATCATCTGAAGTAGACTTTCTTATTTTCGATTATCTAGTTGTTTATTTCTGGAAGGCATCCCATCCCTTCATCGGGAGAGAAATCAATTCACCCTCATGAGATACAAAAATTCCTTGAGACCTAGTACATTCACCAATAACAGAAAACTCACAATTGTTCTTTGAAAACAATTCTTCCAATTCCTGTATTCTTGAAGGTGGAACTGTAAAAACAAGTTCATATTCTTCTCCGCCAAACATTGTTACATCTAGGATTGTTTCAAATGAATCAAAATAGGATCTAAGTTCGGGATAGATAGGAAGGTTATGTACTATAATTCCAGTACGGGAAGCCTGGGAGAGCCAATGTAAAGAGACTGCTAGGCCATCAGAACTATCTATGGAAGATGTCGCTATATCATTTTCACTCAATAAGATTCCTTCAGACAGTTTCAGTTGAGGCTCATAAAGTAAGGACACACTAAGTTTAAGAAGATGATCTGGAATGGTATCAAATTTTCTAGATTGCGGAGATAGTAATAAGTCTAAACCAACAGAAGTTAACCCAAAAGTTCCTGTTACGCACACCAGATCCCCATGTTTTGCATTACTTCTAGTTAAAATCCTTCCTTTTTTGATAGACCCTAATCCTACCCCTGTTAATACTGCTTCAACTGAGGAGCCAAGATCACCACCTAAATATTTCGCACCGTACTTATGACTCGTCTTTTGGATTTCAGAGACTAATTCTCTGAGTTCATACTCTTTCATTCTACCCTCTAAGATTAAAGATGAAATGAAAGATTTTGGTGCCGCCCCTTTTGCTACTAAATCCGAAAATGTTATCGCTACTAGCTTTGCTCCTAGTTGTGACCATGTTTGATTGGGTAAAAAGTCAGAATTCCTTGACATTGTGTCGACATTTACAAGTATATAAGGACGGTCACGATTATAAAGATAGGCATCTTCATTTGGTCCAAGAAAATCAGATGGGTCAATATATGCTTGTAGGAGATTAATGATATTGAATTCTCCTAGATTCTCAAGGTTCTCCATATAATTTGAATTTTCTCGTTCCACTATTTTTATTTTCACATTTCGATCTGTCCTACAAAATGAGTGAAAGCACTATCGAAACCCCCGAAGCAAAGTTGAGGTCGTTTATCCAACCAATCTCCTTTGTACTCCTGATTACAATCATTTTATCTATTTTTACACTTGAATATTACGCCTGGTTACAAGAGATAGATCCTGACTTTACTCCTCCTGACCCTTCCCCAGTTCCTGAAGACCCTGAAGATCCAGGAGGAATTGCTTGGGGAGCAACCCTGAATATGCTATTTTACGTTCTTTTGGCATTTATCGGTGGGCTCGTGGTCTTAATCGTAATAAAGAAGGGATTTATGCAGTTATTAGTATATTTTTTTGCAGCAATAATGGGTTTTAGTTGGTTTATTTTTGGCCTTTTCTATGGTGGTATTGTTTCGGTCATGATTATCTATTTACTTTGGGATTTTTTACCTGAAATTATTAGAATATGGATTAACTCTCTGTTTGATACTCTGTTTGAACCATTGCTATTTCTCTTTGCAATAATTTTAGGAATTTTGGGTGTTGTTTCATTTGGTATTCAAAGCTTCGAGAAAATTTGGCTTCGTAATGTAATGATGATTGTCTTTGGAGCAATGATAGGCTCAATGCTCGCAATACATCTCGGATTACTTACTACACTCTTCATTCTAATAGGATTATCGTTATATGATATTTATGCTGTGTTTAGAGGTCCACTAAAAGGAATTATTGATCATAGTCGTGAAGAGGCGGAACTATTCGAAGAAAAAATGAGCTATCAAAATGAAGTTGAATATGAGAAAGGTCCTTTATTACCAGCTCTTCCAGTCTATTCTACTCCTTTGATAAATATTGGTCTTGGTGATTTTGCCTTTTTTAGTATGTTAATTAGTGCTGCAGTAGTAATAGGCAATGATTTAGCAAATCCAATTCCCCTTATTGCTGCACTGGTAGGACTTTTTACGGGTGCCATTTATACATTTAAACTATTAAAAAAAGAACGAGCACTACCAGGCCTTCCATTACCTGTTTTCGGTGGATTGGGGTGTCTTGCATTAGGGGTTATAATAAGCTTAATCTTAGGTTTCGCGACAATAGATTCAATTATAGGCCTGTTCCTATAATGATTATTTACATTGCAACGAGAGTTTCTCTTTCAAGCTGAATGAGGTATTCATTCACTTTTGTCTCAATATCAATACCTAATTGTCCTGCTAATATAATAGAATTTAAAAAAGTCGTTATGATTTCTTCTGCCACTCTCTCGTTGTTTAAAAGGTTGGGATCCACCATTTTTTGAAGAGAATTCACTAGTTTAGGATCGAAAAAAGGAGATTTTACATTATAACTTCCAGTTAGATGGTTAATCAATGTCTTTACTCGGTCTTGTATTTCTGACACACTCATATAATATTGCATAACGGTTTCACCATTTTTGAATTTCTGATCCATGTTCTCATTGGTTTTTTCCTATATATTAATGTTTTCTGGAAATAGTACAGAGGCAATCGATAACAGAGGAGGTTGCAATTTGGTGAAGTTCTTGTTTTTTGTCGTAAAAATCGTTTTCTGCACTCGAAATATAGGGGGCGGGGGCTTATTGATACTATCTTTTCATGCATTTGTTTTGGTAAGATTTTTCCAAAGGACACGAAACATTTGCTTAGGCACATTGAAAAACATGGAGGTATATTTTCAAAATAGATCAGTCAGATTTTCTAGGTATTGCTTTTGAATACCAATTTTAATGCTTACGGAAGCTATCTTTATCACGAGATAGTTTTGTTTTCCATTCTTCAACGTTTATTTCTTTAAAATTAATAATAAATTAGGAAATCCTGTTTTAGAACAATCCTAACAAGAGAGATTCCTTTCCCCATCAAATTCAGATCCGAACTTATAAGAAAGAATATAAATTTTCGGAAAATCCCTTGGAGTAGTCACATTTCATCATTAATTAGAGAATTCATCCTTTGATCATTCTATGATAAGTGAGACACAGAAAAAAAACCCAATACAATGTAAAGCACTGAATAGGAATTCAAAACAATGCCAATCACTGATCCTGACAAAAGAGACATTGTTCGTAAGGCATTATTAGATATGATGATCTGTAGAAAATGTTACGCTCGAAACCCACCTGGGGCAACAAAGTGTCGGCGTTGTCGTTCAACAAGGCTGCGCCCTAAACGAAGAGAGAGAGCAGGGTAATAAAATACATTGTATTCTATGACAGATCTTCTTTAGAACTTCGTTGTTATCATTTTCACTGCTTTTTTCTTCATTTGAGGTTAAAAATTGCATGTGTTTGATGGTAGTCAAGGTGAAGGGGGAGGAGCTATTCTTCGCTTGGTGACTTCTCTTTGTCTTATGACACAGGAAACAGTAAAAATCATAAATATCCGTAAAAATCGCCCGAATCCAGGGCTTCAGACACAGCATCTAATGGCTCTCCGTGCGCTGAATGACTTCTGCGGAGGGGAATTGGAAGGAGATTCGCTTGGATCAGAAACTATTCGCTTTACTCCTGCAACAAATTGGCAATCTCATTTAAAGATAAATGTTTCAACCGCAGGTAGTCTAGGACTTATTTTACAGTCTCTTCAAATAGCCATTCTTGGAGTTAGGAATCAACCTCTTACTGTTGAACTCCAGGGGGGTGCAACATTTGGGAAGTGGGCACCAAGTATCCCTTATGTAAAACATGTTACCTGGGAAGTTTTTAGAAGAATGAATTTTGAGCTAAAGATTAAAATTGATCGTCATGGTTTTTTTCCAAAAGGAGGAGCGAGGGTTTCGGTTATAATGAATTCTCCCCCCAATTTGGAGGGATTAGATTTAACATCATTTCATCAACCAAAACTTGTGAATATCTTATCATATGCCTCAAAACATCTTCAAAGGGCACGAGTTGCAGAAAGACAATCAAAAACCATCTTTAATGCTCTAGAAAAGCAGAATATTGTTTCAAAAATTATCAATGAGTATGTCGAAGCAGACAATCCTGGTTCTGGGGTATTATTATTTTCTAGAACAAAAAATAATGTGATTGGTGGAGATTTTGTTGGCGAACGGAGAGTAACCGCTGAAAAAGTTGGCCAAAAAGTTTTTGAGCGCTACATCAATACAATCAACAGTCAGAGTACAGTTGACCCATTTTTAGCAGATCAAATTCTTCCTATTATGGCCACAGCATCGAGTTCGAGTTCTTTTCTTACTCCCTATCTCTCCAATCATACAAAAACTAATATAACCCTAATTGGAGAATTATTAGGAGTTGAAATTTCCACAGAGAAGATGGACAATCAGTTTATGATCTCAATCGATGTTTAACGATTGGGTCTCATCAGCTATCCATTTTAAATATGGTTCGCTTCCTGAATGAATTGGATAAACTGCGAGAGCTGGTAAGTCATATGGATGCGACTCTTGGATCACAGATTGGATTTTTTCAACTAAGAAATCTTGAGTCTTGCACCATAGGATAATTTCTTTCTCTTCTTCAATTTCCCCTTTCCAAGGATAGATTGATAGAACATTGGGTATTAAATTAGCACAAGCTATCAGTTTTTCATCTAGTAAAAGTCGAGCAAGCTTTTTTGCTTGTGATAAACTTCCAAAGGTTGTATAAACTGCAACAAACATCATTTATCCACCTAATTTTCGAATATATCCAAAACGTTGTTCATTTTTACAGTTTAAACAGAGATAATGAATTTGTCGTTTTTTACTGTTAAGACGTATTCTAGCCGTTTTAATACTCAATGGGTAACAACAATTACGACAGAATGATAAATGATACTTCTTTGGGATATGAAGACGTTGTTTTGTGCCAATTTTTTGGGCAGCACGAATTAACTCTTTTGATTGCACAGGATTGGTTAAACGGAGTTTTAAACTCTCCTCAATAAGAAAGTTTATTGCCTCCTCAGAAAGAAATTGGCCTTCCTTGCGGTTAATAAATTTCTTTTGCCGTTTACGCTGTTTAGAATGAACCATATTATTGGACACCATATGGTCAAGCCTAATAATGAAGAAAATGACTTCTTTTCAGATTTAAAGTGACTTGGATTAGCAGTGTAATTTGGTCAAAAAGGATCTTGTCCTACTCATAAAGCTCTTGATTTATTGTTTAAAATTCTTAACAAACCTTTTTAATTTGAAGCAAGCGGGGTTGTCTTGCCAATAAAGGGCTGTAAATGATGAGGATACGCTCCGATAGTGTAGCTCGGCCCATCATTCCGGGCTTTCGCCCCGAATCTGACCGAATTCAACAACGAACTAAAGCGGAAAGACCCGGGTTCAAAAGTTACAAACAGGCCGTTTGTGTACGGAAAGTCCCGGTCGGAGCATTCCTTTTTGAAATAAGACTCCCTTCTTAGCAAAGTGATTTAACATGAGTAGACCTTTAGACGTTCTGACCGCCGCTCTTAATAAGAAAGTTATCTTAAAAGTAAGAGGGCGTCGTGAAATCCGAGGAATTTTACGTAGTTATGATCCTCACCTTAATTTATACCTAGAAGATGCAGAAATGATCTATCCTCCTAAAGAAGAGGAGAATCAGGAGTCGGAAACCGAAACACTAGGGAACATCATTCTTCGGGGAGATAATGTGATCCTCATTTCTCCACCTTGACGAAAAGTCAAAAAATTTAGTTTGAGTTGTAAAAAATGACGAAAGGAACTGCAGCACGCGGAAAACACACTGCTAAACGCACTCATATGCAATGTCGAAGATGCGGGAATCGATCTTACCACAAACGCAAGCAACGATGCGCCTATTGTGGATATCCCAGCCCGAAATTACGGCGGTATTCATGGCAAAGAAAGAATTTCAATAGACGTCAACGAATTGATTAGAAAATAAAAAGACAACCCATAAAAAAACATGTAAAAATTTTTAATCACTTTCTTATCTTGATAAAATCACTCCATATCTACCTTTGCCGAGGTAGCTTAGAGTTTGTCGTGATGAACAAACGAGAACCCCGGGAGGATAACCTTCCAGAGATGGAATGGTTTCCCGTTAGCGCTGGACTGAAGTCGCTGACAAACAAGAACGATGGACATCCAGTTGTCGTGCGTTCAAATCGCACCCTCGGCATAATTTATTATCCAGAGCTTTTTCTTCGTGTTTTTATTCTTAGTGTAAACAACAAGGAAGGTATTTTGGTTGGTGAGGGAAAATAATGAAATATAATTGAGAAGGAGTAAGAGAATCATTAAATAAATTAACTATTAAAAATTGAGAATATTAGGAGAGAAAAATAATGAAATCCCTGATAACACTATCTCTAGGTGGAAGTATTATCAATCCTGGTGAGATTGATAATCAATTCCTTGAAGAATTCTCAAATACTATTAAAGAGTTAGTTCCTCAGTTTAAATTCATGATTGTGTGTGGGGGAGGAAAAGTGGCCCGACAATACATAAAGGGATTACCCAAAGGATTGACCGAAGGTGAAAGGGACTATATGGGGATTGCTGCAACCTGGCTTAACGCCCAGCTTTTAACATATTATTTCAAAGGATATTGTTCACCCATTTTACCTACTAGCGTAAGAAATTTAACTGAACACCTTCAGGAATATGATATTGGCGTATCAGGAGGATTTTTACCTGCTATTAAAACAGATGAGGATGCGGCTATTCTAGCTGACTTATTTGGGTCTCCTATTCTAATTAACGTGACAAACGTGGATGGAATCTATGATAAAGACCCACGTCACTACTCTGATGCGAAAAAGTTCGATGAATTAACTTACACCCAGTTTTATGAAATTGTGTCTCCATTGTCGTTGGGTGCTGGTTCAAATGCACCGTTTACGTTCATTGCTGCTAGAATATGTGAACGCACTAATATGCGAATAATCATTTCTCCCAAAAATGTGGGAAAGATTCGAGATGCAATTGAAGGAAAGAATGCAGGTACTGTAATTCAAAATCAATGAATCGATAATGAGAAACTCCCATCTTTCCACTGAGATCTCGCAAAATTCTCAATCATTATTTCCTTCTTGTTTACTACCCCATACATATGGTACATCACTCTTTTGGGCTGAGGAATATTGGGCGATAACAAGAATTGGAGAACTGGAAAAAAATTTTCCTAATGTCGATTTCACTGGAATAATCAATCCTCAATTCAAAAAAATGTTTCCTGAACTAATCTCGCGATCACATCTTGAAAATATACTGGATACAAAAAGATTTTTTGAAATAACCAAGGTATTGTGGGAAAACAACAGGCGGATCATTAATATTGCAACCTCCCATGCACCATCTCGATTTATTGCCAAGAATTATTTGAAAGAATATACTCCAGAAGAACTTGTGATAATTACTTTTGATGCACATCTTGATTTGTCAGATCATAACTCCATTCATAGTGCATGGATTACCAAGGAGCTGGCAAGTGTAACTGCAGTAATTGGAGGATGGGAGGAAGCTAGCTCTGATATTGCAGATTCAAAATCTTCATTAGCTTTTTTCGCCCCAGATATAGAGAGTCTGATCTCTAATCGTGACTTTCTAGCATGGTTGAAAGGGAAAAAGATTTACTTAAGTTTAGATCTCGATTACTTTAGACTTTCTCAGGGTGCGTTTCTTGGATATTCAAATTATTGGCATCGGGAAAAGATAATTGGTCATTCCATGAATCTAGGACAATTGTTACAAGAAAAGAATGAGGAAATTGTAACTAACAAGCCTCTCGTGGCTGGAATAATTCTGGGTTTCTTTCCTAATTTTGAATATTTCGAACAAAAGAAAAAGAAAATTATAAGGAAGCAAACAAAGGAAATTTTACATTTACTTCTTCGAATAAGTCGATTTCTTCACGACTATTCTGCCAATATTTTAAGCATCGATTTTGTTGAATATTCACCAATTTGTGACTGGCGTCAGTTGACAATTAAAGAGTTCCTCGCTAATTATGATAATTTTTTCTCAACAATTCAGTCGATTATCTGGTCACCGAGTTAATTAAAAGGTCTGATTTATTGGCTTCATTGAAGAAGAAAATAGTGAAAATCCATCTATACTAGGGTAAGTGATCTGAGATGAGCTATATCCAGTACAAACATGAGAAGGAACTTACTAAATTGCGAGAAAAGGAATCTCCCGATGGAAGTACCTGTTTAATTTCTTTATATGTTCCACCTGATAGGGCAATCTCTGCATTTGTTCAGGAATTGACTGAGGAAATAGGTACCGCCACAAATATTCGTAGCAAATTTACACAAAAAAATGTCATCTCTGCTCTTCGTAATGTTATCGGTAAGCTTCGTTTATACAGAAATAGGTCACCCGCCTCTGGTTTAGCCATTTTTGCTGGTGTAACTACGGATTCAGGTCATAAAGATTACAAACTCGAATCCTATGTTTTCGAACCCCTACAACCAATTTCTCGAAAACTATATGTGTGTGATAATCGTTTTCATGTAGAACATTTGATAGATCGATTAATCGAGAAAAACGTTTATGCGTTATTGGCTATTGATAGTGCAAAGGCAACGATAGCAACGTTAAAAGGAGATTATGTTGAAATTGTCAAGAGTACACGAAGTGGTGCAGCCAAAAAACATAGAAAAGGAGGCCAAAGTAGCGTCCGTTTTGCTAGGTTGCGGGAAGAAGCGATTTCACGATTTCTGAAACGAGTCGCTGATGACATGAAACAATTTTTTATTGAAGATGCCAAGTTTGAGTTGAAGGGAGTGTTAATTGGTGGGCCTGGTCAAATAAAAGATCAAGTAGTTGAACATTTTGATAACCGCTTAAAAACTAAGGTTATTGGAATTAGAGATATTGGATATGGCGGAGATAAAAGCGGTATAAACGAACTTCTCATGGAATCCCACGATATCCTTGAGGGTGTTGTCCTTATTGAAGAAAAACGGTTGGTTCGCAAATTTTTGGACGCTTTGATGGAAGGAAAGGCAAATTATGGGGAAAAAGAAGTCCGACAGAACCTTCAAATGGGAGCTGTTGATACATTACTAATTTCAAGGGGAATCGATTTAATTCGTGTGAAGGCAGAATGTCTGAATTGCGGATACACAGATGAGAAAACTCTAAAGCAAGATGAAGTAAATAACTACACAACTACTGTGTTAAGAAATCAATGTCCTCAATGTAAGGTCACGAAATGGGAAATTGACCAAAACGATTTAATTTTGGATCTGGGTAGCTTAGCTGAAAAAACAGGAGCAAGTATTGAGATAATCAATCCCCAAACAGAAGAAGGACGACAAATCCAAAGTTTTGGGGGTATCTGTGCGATTTTACGTTATACAGCAGCATGAAAAATACCAAGAATAAATGCGCCGACCGGGATTTGAACCCAGGTAACCAGCTCACGTCGAGGTACTTTCTTCTCACCTCTTGGAAGGCTGGGGTCCTAACCAGACTAGACTATCAGCGCTTAAATAGACAATAGTTCTTTCAGGCTTCTTTTAAAGCCAAAACAAAATTTTCCTGTTCAGACTAAATTCTTTTTGATAAGCGTGACAATTGATGATAAAATCTTTCAAAGTAGACAATGCGAGTTCTCTTCAAAGGAACTCTTTTTAACCTTCCTTTTTTAAGCAAGATTCGATGAAAAAGGCAAAGATTTAAGCCCAATTCTCGGAGCAAGGAAAGAATATGCCTTCAAAGAGCTTCCGATACCTGTCAATCTGTATTCTTGTTATGTATATCCTTGTCAACATCTCTTCCAGTCCGTTGATACTCGCCTTGCCTGATTCATCAGGTAGATCCCCTTCTGATAAAGAAATAAGCAATATTGAGTCATCAGGCGTTATATTAGAATATAAGATTCCATTGGCCGTCTCGCAAACTAATACAACAGATGAGACCACAAATGAAACAACAACACTTACAAATACAACAGAAGCAGAGACTTATCCTCCTTGGAAACCCTTTTTAGTTGATGAAAATCTGTATTACCCTCTTGCACTAGTTTTTTCTGCACTGGGGATTTTTTCAACATTATGGTTGATTTTCTTTGTAGAAACTAGCAAAGAGCGGTCACTCCGTGAACGGTTAATTGGCTCTGCAATTCGCTTGATCATTATGAGTCTGTGCCTGGGTATTGCATTACACTTCTGGATTCTTTTTGAGCCGATTTGAAATTTTCTGTTACTTTTCTAAAATAAACCTTAGAGAAATGGTAGAATAGAGAAAAATCCATTTTTAAAGAGAATAGATATTCATCCTCATTTAATAAATGAAACCTTGCCATTTACTGGGATTAGTCGCACTGGTGACTGAAGTCAAAAGGTTTTGAATCTTCAACCATAAGGTTTTTTAATAGTCGTTCAAGTAGTTACTTGATCTTTTTCCTATTTGTGCAATTGTCATCGATTGATTTGCAAGGAAGAAATCGATTCATTTGACACTCCTAGATCATTATCTTCAAGAGGAAAAATCCTATTGGAGCATACAAGCTCTTTTAAGAAAGGCAATTTGCAAGGGGAAATGGGTGTTGCTATATGGTAGTCGTGTGATAGCAGTTTCAGAAACTAGAGATGAAATCGTAAATTATTTCCGTGATTTTTCGGAAAGATTGGATCCTCGGCATCATCTTCCAGGTGCTATATGTGTCCAAGTCGGAAATGAAAATAAGTTTTATAGAATTCCAGTGGAAGAAGAGGAGGAAGACAAGAAGGAAAAACCAACCTATTTTGAAAAGAAGATTCCGCTGGTATAATACAAAATCCTCAACGAATTATGAAGCAACTTATCATTCAACTGTAACTGTTTTAGCTAAATTCTTAGGTTTATCCGGGTCAAAGCCTCGGCGGACAGCTGTATAATAAGCTAGCATTTGGAGCGGTATAACATATGAGATAGGTCTAATGAGAGGAGAGGATTTTGGAATGAGAAAAGTATAATCAGATCGTTTGATTATTTCATGGTTTTTCTCGGTAACAGAGACGACATATGCTCTGCGCGCTCGCATTTCCTCAGCATTTCCTTGAATTTTTTTAGCAGTTCTATCATTAGGCGCGATCATAATAACTGGAAATTGAGGTTCTACAAGTGCAATTGGTCCATGCTTGCTTTCACCTGCAGGAAATGCTTCTGCATGGATGTAAGAAATTTCCTTAAGTTTTAATGCTCCTTCTTGAGCAATAGGATAGTTCAAACCTCGTGCAAGAAAATAGGCGTGTTGTTGATTATCGATTATTGATGCTAGCCGCTTTGCTTTAAATTCATTCTGATTTATTACTGTACGAGCAATTTGAGGCGTATCCATTATTAAACTATGAAGCTGCTCCTTAAACTCTGTTCTATTTATTTGACCTATATCGTGTTCGACCTGAAGAGCTAAACGGGCTAGGAGAGCCACTTGTGCAGTATGGGTTTTGGTCGCAGCGACACCAATTTCTGGTCCAGCTTTGGTATAAAGAGGAATTTGGCTCAAGCGTGGAATGGAGGAATCAACGACATTTGCTAATGAAACAATTGAGGCGCCCAGTTTTCGGACATGAGTTACTGCCTTCATAACATCTAATGTTTCGCCAGATTGACTGACTGCAATGATTAAAGTATCTTCATCTACCAATGATGAATATGTTTCATATTCTGAAGCAATAATTTTGTACAAAGGCTTTTTCTGAAGGATTCGTAGAAATTGGTGATAGCCAGTTAATCCTGCATGATAGCTCGTTCCACAAGCTAAAAAGATGATTTTTCCTGCTTTCAATACCTTATTTGAGGCCTTCTCCATAATGTCAGGGTTGATATTCAAGGTATTTTTGAGGGCAATAGGTTGTTCATGGATTTCTTTCAGCATAAAATGAGGATAGCCGCTTTTTTGCGCGCTTTCTGCGGTCCATGAGACAACAACAGGCTTCGGTTGAATTCGAAAGCCATTTTTCTCGATATAGACTGCTTTAGGAGTTAATGTGGCAATTTCTCCATTTCTTAGGACAATAACTTTCTTCGTGTATTCAAGGAAAGCTGGAATATCACTCGCAGCAAATTTAATATCTTCGCGAACGCCAATAACTAATGGACTATCTTTTCGCGCAAGAAAAATAGTGTCTGGGTCTGTGGAATGGATTAAAGTAATTGCATAAGTCCCTTCAAGTTGAGCTATCGTCTGCTTAAATGCTTCAAGTATGGATTGTTTTCTCCCCGTTTTTAATAATTCTTCCTCCATGAGATGAACAATGACTTCTGAGTCCGTTTCTGACGAAAACTGATGGCCTTTGTTAAGGAGAGCTTCTTTTAAATGTAAGTAGTTTTCAATGATCCCATTATGGACAACAATGATATTTCCAGTGCAATCTGAGTGTGGATGGGCATTTTCTTTACTTGGTGGCCCATGAGTCGCCCAACGGGTATGGCCAATACCAATTGTACCTTCGAGATCCTCAAAAGACATTCTCTTGTTGACGGTATCGATACTTCCAGCGTCTTTTAATACTTGAATTTTTCCATTATTAATGGTAGCTATCCCAACGCTATCATAACCGCGATATTCAAGCTTTTTTAGACCATCAGTGATCATTTTTGAGACATTGATTTTCGAGCTAGTTGTGATGGCAATGATTCCACACATTTTCTAAGATTCCACCTTGATTCTCATTTGGAAAACAAGAATGTCATTGAATTGGGTAGTAGGAACAACTAGTTCTCTTATTACAGGATTTAAATGTTTATGCTTTTACTTTTCTTGAAGTTGAATATTAATTCTCATCATAAGAACAAGTAAGAATATTTCAAAGTAATGAAAATATGAGATACGGATTTTTTCTATATACGAACTGTTTTTAATCCAAGAAGAGGGCACAGTGAATCAACTTTACATATAACTGATCCTATTTTATTTTGATCAGTGATAATTAATAATTCCACTTTGACTTGAAATCAGCTAAAAATCATTCGAGGGATCACCATTTAAATGAAACGACAAATCTACCCAATTTCACCAAATAAAGCACAGGTTTTAGCACACGAAATTCGCTGGAAGATCATGAAATTATTATCTGGAGAAAAGTCATTATATGCAAAAAGTATTGCTGAATTATTGGGAATATCAGAACAGAAGGTTCATTATCACCTTACTCAATTAAGGGATGCAGGTTTACTTGTACCAGTTGGAGTTCGTTCGATAAAACGTGGGAGAGCAAAGCTCTTCAAACCTGTGGCAAATCAGTTTATGTTATCCTTATTAAATCATGATATTGATAACAGTGAAACGGTGTTTAATAAGATATTTCAAAATAATTTTTGTCAACAAGGCAAATTCAATGGTAAAATCGTGGTTGGAAGTGCTCAACCTCATGGTAGATATGATGCAATCTCTCGTGACGGATTTCTTAGTGGAGAGCTGTGTTGGTATTTAGGAAACTACCTTCCTATGCAAAAAGGCCTTGTTCCCCATCATGTCATAACTGATTTAGAAATTGAAAAGTCCAAAGGTTACCGAAGAACTAATTTAATCTTGATTGGGGGGCCCATCACTAATACATTGACAGCTCATTATAACCCTATTCTAAAATCTAAATTTAATATTTACTTCATTGAAAATCGAATTGTTTGTGGTAGTGAGAATTTTTCAAATCCTGCTCATGGCTTAATTTCATTATTTAAACACCCAAATTCTTCCAATTGCTGGATTCTCATCCTGGCAGGTATTCGTAGCCTAGGGACGAAGGCAGCTATTTATGCCATTATTTCTGATTCGTATGATACAATAGGAGAAGGAGATGAATTTGCTACTATTTTGCATGGAGATAGTCAGGATGGGACGCGAATTAACAGAGTAACAAAGGTCAAGTGTAAGTCGTTGTTTTTTATGTAACCAGTAGTCGAAATTTTTAAGTGATAAGTTTCTACTTACAAATTGGGTTCTCTTTTAACAATGAAGAACAAGAGCAAAATGAAGAGATGTTAGAAGGTTGTCAGAAACTCAACAGCTATTAGAAGAAGCATTACGACAAAAGAGAAAGCTCCTCACAGTTCAGGAATCCAAAAAAATATTATTACAAGAAGGTTTTCCCATAAATCCAACTGCATTCGGTACCAACTTGGAAGAGCTTTTGACTAAAGCCGAAAAAATCGGTTTTCCAATTGCTTTAAAAGTTAGTTCCCACGATATAGTTCATAAATCGGATGTGGGAGGGGTTATCACTGGGATTCGTGATATTCACGATCTTAAGGAGCAATATGAAATAATGCAGCAAACAATAACTCTGAAAGCTCCTACTGCTCATATAGAAGGATTCATTATTGAAAAAATGGAATCTGGAGTCGAACTTTTAATAGGATCGACTCATGATCCAATGTTCGGACCAATTTTGGCATTTGGCTTAGGTGGGATCTATGTCGAAGTTCTTAAGGATGTAGTTTTCCGATTAATTCCCATCGAAAAAGAGGATGCAACGGAAATGCTTTCTGAGATTAAAGCCGCAAAAATATTAGATGGAATCCGAGGACAGCCCCCTGTAGACAAAAAAGCTCTAGTTGATTTAATGATGAGAACGTCAGATTTTATTCATCGTCACTCAACAGAGATTGAAGAACTAGATCTTAATCCCGTTTTTGCCACAGAGACAGGAGTTTCAGTTGTGGATGCACGAATTATTCTGAAGGTGCCTGAATAGACTGATATCTGTAAAGAAAGAGGAGGCACGAAATTATCATAATACCACTTATCAAAGAAAAAACTAATGAAAGAATCGGGAATATAATAGATTCAGCTACAAGATCCAAAATTTGAGCGAGAAGCAAGGGAATCAAAGCTCCTCCTCCTCCTCCTACCAATATTCGAAACAACAACTCAAGCTGACTGAATTCGATTACTAAGAACCTTTTATTGATTAAATAGACGATAAAGAAACTGATTACTATCCCTAAGAGTATTGGTATTCCCATGATTATCCACAATTCATTTCCAATCATGGCAATACCGAATAAAAATATCATTATTTGACTGAACATCAGAACTAAGGGTATTGCAATTAGTTCAAATTTCTGAAAGGGTGTTAATGTTGTCAAATTTTTCTGATCCTCATGTCTAATTTTGATATTAGGAACTTACTTAACGAAGGTTTAGTCGAATACAAAATCAACTTATCTTGTATATAAATTTCTTACAAGGGATTATGATGCCCCAGAAATTTGGTTTTTCTCTAAAAGCCATTCAAGAAGAGCTCCAGCTAAAAGCTTTAATTCATTTCGACAAACAAAAGGGAGTAGTTGAGGAAATCGGTGACGAAATTTTTGTGAATGCCCTTGTTAATTCAAATTTATTAGAGGTTCTTAAAATAGAGATGGCAATGCCGATTAGACTTGCTAATAATGAAATATATGAAATAGTTCTCCAAAATAATCGCGGATTGGTCGCGAAAGAGGGACGAATTAACCGTTATTTGATTGCGTTAAATATCAATATCAATAACGTATTGGCTGCCATTGGTGATAATATCGACCCAGGTATGGTTTTGTTCGACCTCATGCAGAATATTCAAAGGAAATAGGAATGAGTATATATTTCACAATATAAGATTCGAGATGAAACAAAGTGACCTCGGAAGTTGTCGATCAAAATAAGGTTCCCGCAATTACTAATGCTGACCGTATACGTGCGATAATCATCCTTCTTAGACCACATCAATATTATAAGAATTTTCTTGTCTTTTTTGGTCTTTTTTTTTCTCGGAATTTTTTTCGAATTGATTTATGGTTACCAATATTATTAGCCTTTGTTGCATTATGTTTAACCTCCTCTTTAAACTATCTCATAAACGATTTTCGGGATCAAGAGAAAGATCGCCATCACCCTGAAAAAAAATATCGGCCCTTTCCATCGGGGAAAGTTTCCAGCCCTTTAGGAATTCTTATGGCTCTTCTGTTGGTTTTCCTCATACTAATTATCCTGATAATTCTTCCTCCATCCCCTATACAGATACTTAATTTAGATGAAATCTTTCTGTTCTCAATGAAGCCAGAGAAAGCTCTACCTGCATTCGTCAACATTCATTCAAAAACAGCATTTATATTAGTTTTGGGAGGTTTTTTTGTCACAAGTCAGGTATATTCACTTTTTTTGAAGCGAATTGTGTTTGCAGATACGATTATGATTTCTGTCAATTATGTTTGGCGAGCAATCGCTGGAGCTGTACTCATTGCCGTATCGGTCTCTCCATGGCTTATTATTCTTTGTTTTATAACAGCCATGATGCTTTCACTTGCTAAACGAAAAGGAGATATTGCGGTATTAAAAGACAAAGCCCGATTACATAAACAAGTCTTTGAAATGTATACCCCCGAACTCTTGGATCAGAGTTTGGCGACAATCTCTGCAATTGAACTCCTAGCTATTTTTATCTATCTAGTAGATATTCATCCAAAAGAAACAGTTTTCATAGTCCTCGCTCTTCCTCTATTTACCTTCACTATTTTCCGATATTTATACCTGGTTTCAAGTAATAGCATTATTGGCCGTAGAGCTGAACGGTTGTTCTTTGATAAACAGCTTCTATTAACAGGCATAATAATTGTGCTTCTATTCTTCGTTGCACTCTATTTTCCTAACTTTCTAGATGATTTGCTAGGAATTCCAGACCCCACATTGGAGTAAACCATGGACAAAATTAA
>CP070760.1:1830397-1840872 GCA_020348965.1 Candidatus Heimdallarchaeota archaeon
ACATCAACAGCAGTTACAGCAGAAAATCATTAACGGTGTATTAGATCTATTAAAAAAACTTACTTCTTCTACTAACTCATCTATTGACAATATTTATGAGATTATTGTTGTTGGTAATTCAGCTATGCACCATTTATTCCTAAACTTACCAGTGTTAGGTTTATCTCGTGCACCTTTCGTCCCAGTTATTTCCGAAACCCTTTCTTACTTTGTTAAAGATTTCACTCAAGAAATTAACTTTAATTTGTCGCCTCATACGATTGTAACATTCCCCCCATTAATTGGTGGATTTATTGGTTCTGATGCTGTGGTAGACATTCTCTACACTGGTTTTCACCAGAAGAAAGGAACACATTTACTTATTGATTTTGGAACCAATTCTGAGATAATTTTACAACGAGATAATCAACTGTACGCAGCATCAGTTGCCGCTGGTGGTGCTTTTGAAGGTCAACATATTGCGTGTGGTATGCGTGGAGTCGCAGGAGCTATTGAAAAATTCCATATTGAGAACGATAATTACCAATATGAGACTATTCATTCCATTGCCCCTACGGGTATATGTGGAACCGGGATAATTGACATCTTAGCTCAACTACTGATTTTTGGCCAACTTGATTCCCGTGGCCAACTGTTTACCCGCTCTGGAGAAAAAACGAAGAAGCTAATACTTGTACCGGCTCAAGAAACCTCCAATAATCAGACGATTTACCTAACGCGAAAAGATGTGGAGGCAATCCAGAAAGCAAAGGCAGCCACACTAGCAGCTATCCGAACGTTAGCCACTCATTTAAATATTGCAATTGAAGAGATTGACTCAATTAATATTGCTGGAGTTTTTGGCTCTAACCTAGACATCAACAGTGTGAAGACGATTGGATTGTTACCTAAACTCCCTAATGAGAGATTTAGAACTCTCGGGAATACTGCTGAAAAGGGAGGGAGAACGTTCTTGTTATCGAATGATTCCCGTGAAGCGACCAAGATGATTGCCAGAAGCGTGGAGCGGCTTGAGCTCACACGATTTCCAAACTTCCAATCTTTTTTTACTGAGGGTTTATTCTTTCCAAAAATCTAATGAGGAGAAAATCATGCGTGGATTAAAAGAGAAGCGAGTGCTCATTACTGGTGGTGCGAGGGGGATTGGCGCAGCAACCGCCTCACGTTTCGTAGATGAAGGCGCACATGTTGTTGTACTGGATGTTGATGAGGAGGCTTGTCAGCGAATCGAAGACGAGATACCATTACTAAGTGGAACTATTCGAGCTGACGTTTCGGATCACAAGGCTGTGATCCGTGCTTTCAGGGAACTAGATGAACTGTTGAAAGGATTAGATATTCTGATTAATAACGCTGGGATCAGCATTAGGCATTCTTTTATGAAAATTACGCCAGAAGAATGGCAGAGAGTGATGGATGTAAACCTCAATGGTATATTTTTTGTTGCACAACAGGCAGCACAAAGGATGCTCGCAGATAATGGAGGAGTAATCCTAAACATGGGGTCCACAAATGGTTTAATGGGTTATCCTTTTTATGCCGATTATAATGCTTCCAAGGCTGGTGTTATTGAATTAACCCGGTCAATGGCCCTAGAGTTAGCCCCGACCGTTCGTGTTAACGTTATTTGCCCTGGTTACATCCTAACACCCATGCAAGAGGCAGAATACACTCCTGAAATGCTCCGAGAATGTGAAAGCAAAATTCCCTTGCGAAGACTAGGCAAACCCGAAGAAGTGGCTGCTCTCTTTGCTTTTCTCGCTTCCAATGAAGCACAATACATTACTGGGCAGATTTTTGTGATTGATGGTGGTGAGATTACAGGGGGCTTAGCTAGTCGATAAATTGATTACGAAAAAAGTTATCATGATTCTAATTGAACATCAACGTTGATTGGCACACCACTGGTTACCGCATTGGTCGCAACACACAGCTTCTTGAAAATCTTAGCACAGCGAGTTTTCTTTTTCAGATCAATCTCGGAATCCCATTTTGGGATGATTTTAACGTCGATTCCAGATATGCGTTGATACCCTTCTTCATTGGGGCCTATTGTACATGTCGCTCTAGTTTCCATCAGGTCTACTGGGATTCTTGCTTTGTTTAGACACAACGTGAGCGATGCGGAAAGACAACTTGCGACTGCTGCAGTCAAGACTCTAGATGGATTGGGATATTTTTCCTCTCCCCCTACCGTTTTCTCTTCGTCGAACATTAATTCGGGAAAATCCTTGTCGAAGGTTGTTGTGAACTGGATTGGGCCAGTTTTTTTGATACTGATTGTGAAAGAATCTTCCATGGGTCTATTTCTCCAGGCAATGAACACTAGCAGTAAATTAGATAACGATTTTGTTAGGGGGACGTTTTTCATTTTAAAAACTCTTACCTTGAAATGGTGAAATAACAAATGGATACCACAAGAAAGACTGCGATTATTACAGGAGCGTCTAAGGGGATTGGTAGAGCTATCAGTCTTAACTTTGCCACGAATAATATAGACGTAGTTTTAGCAGCACGGAATAAAAACCAATTACAACAAGTACATTCAGAGATTGAAAAAATAAATATCGTTAGATCTGTAATTGTTCCCACTGATGTGACCAATGAAAAACAGGTAAAGAACCTAGTGGAGACGACGATCGATCAGTTTGGGAAAGTTGATATCTTAGTGAATAATGCGGGAGTGGGCAGGTTTAAGCGAGCAGATGAATTTAAATTGGCCGATTACCACTATATGTTTGATGTCAACGTAAAGGGAGTCTTTCTGGTCACGAAATATGTTGTCCCGCATATGTTAGCACGCGAGTCAGGTCAAATCATCAACATTGCAAGTATTGCAGGAAAGACGGGTTTCAAGACTGGAACGTTGTATTCCGCGTCAAAATACGCCGTGGTTGGGTATACATGGTCATTACGTGAAGACCTAAAAGAACACAAGATAAAAGTTTCAGTCATATGCCCTGGGAGCGTCGTAACAGCCTTTGGAAAGAAACAACCAGAAAGAGTGGAATGGAGTATGGAACCTGAGGATGTGGCCCATGCGTGCAATTATCTAGTCTCTGAGTCAGATACAGTAAATACTGCAGAAATCATTATCAAACCTCGGTATAATCCACGTACAATTGACTGGAAAAGGAGAAGGGGAAAAGGAAAATAAGAAATTTTTACATCTCTTTCCTATTCCTTTTTCTAAATATTACAGTAAGGAGCAATAATCCTACTGTTAAGGGGATTAGTTCATATCCCGAGGTCACTCCAGGGATAATATCAGTTGTTTCGGTAGTAGTGGTGGTTGTTGATGAAGAAACTGTTGTACTAGGCTGAGTAGATGAGGAAGGGATTGTAGTACTTGGCTGAGTAGTATACCAGGGTGAAGTAGTAAAAGTGGAAGGGACTGTAGTGCTGGTTGTCATTCCAGGAGTGAGAAAAATTGCAACACTATCGTAATTTCTTAGACCATCATCATCAGTTACAATGATGCTAATCACATATAACCCTGATTCTGTTAACTGCACATTGGCGCTTGTTTCTCCCGAGGAAAGTCTTTCTAGGAGTGTACCATTAGCATAAACATTAGCCATAGTAATGGATCCAGCCGCACCTTGATTCCATATAATTGAAAAATCTTGTCCAAGGATAGAATAAGGAGAAGGAGAAGTGATATCAACCCAGGGGTTTGAGATGCCGTTAATATTATATCCAGGCACGTAATACGAACCATCTGCTTGATACACCCAGTCAAACCAGATACCGAATTCGTCGATCTTTTTCACTAGTAGCTTCGCGTAGTGACTGGCATCACGGGTCTGAATACCATATACGTGGCCCTCATATGCGTCCGCATAGGTCTGTGTCCAACCGCTTGAGGGCACCGAAGAAGTCGTCGCAAAATCAACTTCTCCAAAGTCGATGATATGACCTAACCCGTTGTTCGTCCACAGTCTTGGTCCTGACCCTTGGGTCACGTAATGACCGTAATACACATCAGAGTCCCCAATATCAACCCTAGTTCCCGAGCTGAAGAGGAATCCCGAATTGGCATACCCATGGAATTCTGCATCCCATAGCCAGGTGCTACCCGAAGTTAAAGTAAGCTCTTCAAAATAGATAGGGACACTATCATAAGCTCTGCCGCCAACATCATCAATCACAATGATACTAATTACATATAGACCAGCACTCGTTAATTGCACATCGGAACTTGTTTCTCCCGAAGTAAGCGTTTTCAGGAGCGTTCCATTAGCGTAGATCTCAGCTTGGACGATGGATCCAGCTGCACCCTGATTCCATGAGATCGGAAAAGTTAGATAACGGGTGGAGTAGTCCGTAGGACTAGTAATATCTATCCAAGGGTTTGAAACACTATTGACATTATATCCAGGTACGTAGTAGGAGCCATCTGATTGATACACCCAGTCAAACCAGATCCCAAAGTCATCGATTTTCTTTACGAGCAATTTCGCATAGTGACTGGCATCACGGGTTTGAATACCATAGACGTGACCCTCGTACGCGTCCGCATAGGTCTGTGTCCAGCCACTCGAAGGCACTGTGGAAGTCGTCTCAAAATCAACTTCCCCAAGATCAATGACGTGACCAAGTCCATTATTCGTCCACAACCTCGGCCCTGACCCCTGGGTCACATAATGACCGTAATAGACATCAGAACTGCCAATGGTAATCCTACTCCCAGTGCTGAAGAGGAACCCCGAGTTGGTATAACCATGGAATTCCGCATCCCATAACCAAGCGCTACCCGAGGATAGAGTACTTTGTTCAATTGTAGTAATCTTAGAGTATATTATGGAATTGTCAGATTGCAAACGATGTACCGATTTGGATTGAATACTGACTTCAGATGTATCATTTGACCATATGATGATCATATTGCACAGTATAAGGCAAGTTATTAGCGTTAAAAATTGATAATGATTTTTCAACAACATTTCTATAGCTCCTTTTCCTACTTTCCATTAGAATTGAAAATAATCGACTAGTTCACAACTGCTAGGTACCTTTTAAAATTTCTGAAAAGAAAAATCGCACCACGTTTTTTGAAAAGACATAAGGAATTTATTCTTTATATCAAAACATCTGATTGCCTAGAAATTCGTAGAAAAGAGAAGGACATTCTTTTTCACATAAAAATCTGAGGATAAAACACTCTTGCTGAAGAATATAAGGAAAATAGACAATCGTAAGATGGAATTCATGCCAGAAGTTGATCCCTTCAGTGAGGTGAGGCTGAAAGGGGAGAAGCGCTGGATCATTGCTCATATTTTTCATGGAACCAATAAATTTATTGTGCTAATCATCTTTTTTGGTACGATTCTCACTTCTATATTAAATTCTGCTTTGAATATTATCATAGGAGTAGCTATTGACGAATTTATAGCGGGAATAGGAGGCCGTCTTTTTCATTATGTTCTGGTGATCTTTATAATTGGTGTAGGCAGTCCTTTTCTGAATCTTGTCAACAATCTTCTCAGGGAAACGCTTGCGCAACGGATGGAGAGAGACACAAGACAGGAATTTTATACCAACCTTTTGGGGAAAAGTCAATCATTTCATGATCAGCAACGCATAGGAGACATTATGGCTAGAACTACAAACGATGTCCGTATGCTTAATTTTCTAATATCACCCGCTTTGTCATTAATTTTTGAATCCTTCGCCGCTCTTGTCATTCCAATTATCTTTATCTTTTTATTTTTTCCAACGGAGCTATTGTTTGCACCTCTCGTATTCACTGTTCTGTTTCTGATCACGTTGAGAAGTTACACTAGAAAATTGGGACCAGTCACTGCTAGGTTAAGAGGCGAGTTTGGACAAATGAACGCCATCCTTAATGAAACACTCAGTGGCATCGAGGTTGTCAAAGGGAGTAGTAATGAAGAATATGAGCTTAAAAAGTATTTGAGAAACGCACACTCATTTAAAGACGCGTTTGTAGAGCAAGGCTACATTATGGCTCGCTACATCCCGCTTCTGTTGATTGCATTTACCATTACTTTTGGCCTTGGACATGCTATCTTTCTTAATCTTCAGGGTAGTCCATCTATGGGGATCGGTCAGATAATTGCATACGTAGGCTTGTTGGGTATCCTCCGTTTTCCAACATTCATCTCGATTTGGGTCTTTGCCATCGTACGACTTGCTATATCTGGCTCAGAAAGATTATTGGAAGTAATGAATAAAGAATCTGATATTGATGAGAACATCCAAGGACGCACAGCAGAGATTGTGGGTGGTGTCTCGTTTAAAAATGTCACTTTTTGCTATCCTGGTTCATCTCAACCAGTCCTCCTCAATATCGATTTTGAAGTTCAACCTGGACAGACTGTTGCAATCGTTGGTACAACAGGTTCTGGAAAAACGACCTTAACTAAATTAATCTCTAGATTATATGATGTTACAGAGGGCCATGTGTTTGTTGATAGCGTAGATGTCAAGAATTATCATCTTGAATCCTTACGATCACAAATTTCCTATATTGAACAAGATGTGTTCTTATTTTCCTCTTCAATCTTCGATAACATCTCTTTTGGAAAAACAGGTTCAATTGATCAGGTTACCAGAGTAGCTAAGGAAGCCCAAGCCCATGACTTCATTTCAAAATTCCCAGAAGGGTATTACACGGAAGTTGGGGAACGTGGAGTTCAACTTAGTGGGGGGGAAAGACAACGTGTGGCGATTGCCCGTGCATTTTTAGCGGATCCGAAGATTCTAATTCTTGATGATAGTACAAGTGCCATTGATTCTGAAACTGAAGATCGAATTCAGGCATCAATCTCCAATGTTTTGAAGGGGAGAACCACGTTCCTAATTACTCATAGATTATCACAGATCCGATGGGCAGACTTAATCTTAGTCATGCAACGAGGGACCATCATTGCTCAAGGAACGCATGAAGAATTGATCAAAACAAGTGAGGAATATCGAAAAATCTTCATAAAACGCTTTGATCTCAGAGAGGAACAACTACTCAAAATGGAGGTAACATAATGGGTTGGGGATTAGGATTAGGTAGTGAGGAGTACGATCGGATCTATAGGGATCGAGATCTCGTTCGCAGAATTATCTCCTATTTTGTTGATCATAAGCTCCAAATGTCTGTGGTAATTATCTTTCTAACGCTTACCTCTTTTGCTAATTCTCTTAGCCCTCTCCTATCGCGTGAAGCTATCAATGAGTTAGAAACGACCAGAGATTGGGGTTACTTGTTACTCTTAATCCTCCTTACTTTCACATTAAATGGACTTGGATGGATTTTTAATTTTTTCAGACAAAGAAACTCCTCACTTGTTATTGGAAATGTAGTCCTCAAACTCCGCCAAGATGTTAATACTGCCGTCCTGAACCATGACCTTTCCTTCTATGATAAGTATCCAACAGGGAAGATTGTATCTCGAATTAATACAGATAGTCAAGATTTTGGTCAGACTGCAGAGCTCACCATGCAGGTTATTTCTTCTTTTCTGATCGTTTTTGTAGTCTTAGGAGCACTGTTGACCATCAATATCCCATTAACCATTACAGTTTTGGGTATGGTACCCTTTATTTTTATTATAGCGCTAGCTTTTAGAAAAGTGGCCCGAAAAAGAACATTAGAGGGACAACGAGCACTGGCTACTGTTAATAGCTTCGTTCAAGAAAGTGTCTCCGGAATTAGTATCGCTAAGACATTTCGACAAGAGAAAAAACTGTATAATAAGTTTAATGGTGTCAACGAGCAGTCTTATCGTGCTAATCTGCGAAGAGCTTACGTATTCAATTTCATTTTCCCAGCCCTAAGCATAGTGCAGGGGGTTGCTTTGGTTCTCCTTATGTGGATCGGGGGAGAAGGTACCTTAGGAGGCCATATCAAAGCAGGCGATTTCTACCTATTTTTCCAGAGTTTATGGCTCTTTTTCTTTCCATTACTTTCCATAGCATCATTTTGGCCCGCATTTCAAGCTGGTTTAGCGGCCTCAGAACGGATTTTTGCGTTAATTGATACTCCTCCGACAGTTTTACAGGATGAGGATCGCATTCTTGACAAAATACACGGAAAAATCGAATTTGTGAAACTAGGATTTTCCTATGTAGAAAGTTCAGATATTCTTGATAGAGAAAAGCAAAATTATCTTCCTGAAATAGCACGAGCCAAAGTATTTAGTAATTTTTCGTTAAAGATAAACCCTGGTGAATCCTTAGCAATTGTTGGGCATACAGGAGCAGGTAAATCAAGTTTAGCAAAATTAATAGCAAGATTTTACGAATTTCAGGAAGGGGATATAACAATTGATGAAATCAGTATCAGGAACTTTAATCTAAAGGCCTATCGTAAACACATTGGTATTATTCCTCAAACTCCATTCCTTTGGGCTGACACCCTTGAGAATAACATTAAATATTCTAAACCATCAGCAACGAAAGATGAAGTACTCTGGGCTCTTGAACAGGCTGGAGGGGCTGATTGGGTTGAAGACTTACCTAATGGATTGGAAACCAATATTCGGGAAAGAGGAGCACTTTTGTCAATGGGTCAGCGTCAGCTTGTAGTCTTTGCAAGAACACTGTTAGAAAATCCATCAATTTTAATTCTTGACGAAGCCACAGCCTCTGTAGATCCTTTCACCGAGACACGTATACAAGAGGCTCTTGAAAAGACAATTGAGGGACGAACGAGTATTATCATTGCACACAGGTTATGGACTGTCCGCCATGTCGATCGAATTATTGTGATTGATCATGGAAAAATTGTTGAAAAGGGCAACCACGAAGAATTAATGGAAAAGGGGGGCCATTACGCCACACTCTACGATACTTACTTCCGCCATCAATCGCTAGATTATATCGAGAAGACAAGAGATTACATTAAAGCAGTAAAAGAAGGAAATTGAATCATTATTCAAGGGTAAGGGAGGTAAATTGAACAGGAGTACCTTTCTCAACAAAAAGAAAAGCACAGAAAACAATGAATGTTGCTAGTGTTGCAACTATCATTATGTCAATGTAACTTCCACCAACGGATATTATGAGTAAAGCAATAAATGATCCAATTAAATTCGCAACAGGTAAGATGGATGTGATAATCCCAGCTGCCGTCGATTTATCAAAACTACTTTTTTCCACCGAAGAACGCAATGTGCCCACATAAAGAAGCGCCCAGGACAGACCAAGGATAATCTGTAATGGGATGATTCCATAGAACGATGATGGAATAGTGAAAGAGATAAAGGCTGTACAAGACAATATCAGACCCCAAGCAACCATTTTTTGGCTATCCAATTTATCTGTGAATTTGGTCATAATAATTGTTTGTGTAAATGCGTTCGTACACTGAATCACGGCGATCCAAAAGGTATCAGCGCCTAAGTCAATAAGAAATAAGGACCAAAAAACCCAAATGGCGGATGCGAAGCTATGCCGAATTGTTAACGCAAAATAGACCTCTTTTCGTTCCCAGAATACAATAGGAACAGATTTTTCGAATTTTTTGCCACTAGATTCCTCTTCCGTAAGCGTGAAAGCAATAACTGTTGCACCTAATAACGCAAAAGCACCAAAAATGAAAATACCTGGAATCCAGAATAATCCTATAATGCCGCTCACAAGAACTCCTACCGCCCACCCAAATGACCCATAAGCTGAGAAGTTTCCAATTTTGTCACCTTTATCTGAAACCAAAGCAACAAGTGCAGGTGCAAACATCCCCAGCCCAATACCACTGAGAGCTCTGAAAAGAATAAATGGAACCTTATGAGAGGTAATTAATCCGAAAAGTGTAACTGCGGCTGCGAAGGAACCGATAATTACGAAGACTTTCCGGACACCAATTAAGTCAGATAATCTCCCAGAAATAACTCCCGAGCTAAAAGCAACAAGACCGTAAAGAGTCGCGGTTAGTGCGATTTCAGGATCAGAGAGATTTATTAGACGGCCCCATACAGGGATGTAAGTGAATGCTGATAGAGTTGCTAGATTTGCTAAGAACTGGATTATTCCTTCTCTAGATAACATTATCTAACAAACCATTTGTCTATTCTGAAATCTTGAGTTTTCTTAGTTTAGAGAACTTATCTACGATTATTTGAGGAACAGTTAGGATGATTATTTGAACCATCCGTCTGGTAAAATCCAATTTTACATTTTATTCCAAATTCCTTAAAAAAAAAGCTTTGATTTGTCATTGCCACTATATAATATCGAAGGATATTGCAAAAAAATGGTGATTGATAAGGGATACGAAAAAGCAGCCCATCTATATGACTTGTTTGATACAAAGGAGAATATTAGTTTTTTTCATCATTTTGGAAAAGAGGCTGGGGTAATCTTAGATATCGGAGCGGGTACTGGAAGAATAGCGATTCCCTTAGCAAACCGGGGGGTCAAAGTTGTATGTATTGAACCTTCTCCAGCAATGCGAAATGAATTTCTTAAGAAGCTTGAGAACCAATCCCATCTCTCTGACCTTATTACTTTCATAGCTG
>CP070760.1:1840972-1843741 GCA_020348965.1 Candidatus Heimdallarchaeota archaeon
GAGTCTATTGCTGCTATCCAAAAAATCGTAATGGAGCCATTTAGTGTTTCTCCACCATTAGGAAAAACAATTCTTGGATTAAGTAACAAATGAGGAGGAAATTTCTCATAAACAGGAATAACTAAGGGATAAGGATCTTGATTATCCAAATAGAATGAGTAAGATTCATCAACAATACCATCATTATCAATATCAGGACTAGTCCAATCACTCCAATAGTTGTACACAAAAGTATTTGCTTTCTCTTCTGAACTAGTTTCTTCAACAACTTGAGTGTCCCAAAATGGCCTCCAGATTGGAAATAAATTATTTTCGAAAAAGGTATTCCAAGAAATGATATAATCTCTTGAATTCTCGAGATAAACTCCTGCTCCATTATTGTTGAAGAAAGAATTATTAAAAATTGTTCCACTTCGAACATTATAGAGATATATGCCCTTATTGTGATTGTAAGAAATAAAATTATTAGAAATGATTGTGTCATTGGAATGTTCAATAATCATTCCTACAAGGACATTATTAGAAATATTATTGCCAAAAATAACCAAGTTATCACTCCCCAATATATGGAGACCATAGTGATTATTAGTAACAATAAAGTTATTTGAGATGTTACAATAATGAGAATTGTAAATATATATTCCGATCCAGTTTTTATTAGAAATACTATTTTTAGTGATCAGGATATTGGTACTGAATGCAATTAAGATTCCTTTGGAACTATTTGACAAATCTTGGTCTATTATCGTTATATCATTGCAATTTGCCAAAATAACTTGGCCTGCATTTGTTGGAACGATGTCTCCACTTTTATCCTTCCAATAGACAATTGGTTTACCATTAACTGTATTATTTGAAACTTCAGATTGAATAAAGTGTTCGTATTGACTTCCCTCAATATTTATCCCACCTTTGAAAAATATGTTATCTAAAATACTATTATTAGTGGAGTGATACAAGTGAACACCATATTCACTAGTGAGAATATTAGCTTTAATCGTATTTTGAGTTGAAGAATCGATGGAAATAGCAGTAGTCGAGGAGTGTATAGAATTACGGAAAATTAAATTCATGTCGGAATCAGCTGCAACTGATATAGAAATCTCACTAACACTAAAATTATTGGCAGAAATATTATTTTTCGTCGAATTAGACAAAACTATTGAAAAATAGCAGGTAGAAAACGAATTATTGAAAAGAGAATTTGCCCATGAATTTACGAGAGAGAGACCTCGAGATTTGCAGTTCTCAAAAGTATTATTACGAATAAGAAGATTATCACAGAAAGCGATCAGCACACTAATCGGGACATCAGAAAAATTTTGGTTTTCTAGTATTACGGAATCACAATTTATGAGCAAGACTTGCCCAGCATCAATAGGAACGGTTCCACCAGATTTATCCACCCAGTATATCAATGACTTATCATTGAGAGAATTATTAACAACTTCAAGTTGTCTATAGGATTCAACAGTGTCTCCAGAAATTCCAAGAGTATTATTGATAAATATATTGCCATTTATTCGATTATTCGGAGATTGGACCAGTTTAATGCCCTCACCCGTCCAGAGTCCGTTATTTGTGAGAGTATTCTGAATAATAGTAATAGTATTCGAATCAGTAATGTAGATACCAGCTAATTCATTATTTGAGATGTTATTTGCTTGAATAGAAATATCATGGGAATTTTGGAGATAAATCCCAATCCCCTCAGGATATATCGTCAAACAACTCATGTTAGTGATAATATTATTAGAAATGTCGCCATTGCTGACATTATGTAAATATATGCCAATTTGACCATCTTCGGAGCCAATAAAGGTACAATTAGTAATCTGGAAATATACTTGACAGTTAGAAATCTTTATTCCAGAGTAAGGATAAGGGGGCTTTGTTATATCATCAAAAACCAAATCACTGATGACATAAGGATTTTCGTGACTACCATCCCCAGACCAGCCCTCTTCGGACGCTTTAACACCAAAAGCACTATCACCATCAATGGAGATTTGAGAAAGTTCATTACTATTCATTGATTTCGGTTTTAAGGAAATATCAGTAAAAATTGAATCTATCCATATAGAGGAAGACGCTGTTTGGCACGATCTAGAATTAAAAAGGGAAACATGAAATATCAAAAGGATAGAGAAAAAGAAAAAGGAACAACATTTCTTTTTACTTAGTTTAATCACCATTCGGAGAGGAAATGCTCCAATGAAGTAGAATTTTCTAAACATTTCAGATCGAACCATTTTATCTACATTAGAGATTCCTGTGCAACTCTATTGACAAGAATAGAGGTTTTTCTGCTTTTTTTACGAATTTTTCGTTTTTTTCCACCTGTTATGGTATATGAAGATTGTAAAAACTGTCAGGAGGACAATAGCTAAAGTAAAAGACGGTGTAGTTCCTTGTGACGGTTCTGATGTTGAGGTGGAAGATGGTATGTCTGTAGTAGTAGTATCTACTGTGAGTTCTTCATGCGATTGATAATGATAAGCCCAAGTCTCATCACTATGGGTAAATCCGTTGTGACATCCCCCGAAAAGGATGGTTCGATCAGATTCTTCGTCATAAACCATAGAAAATCTTCTTCTTGGGGAGGGAGATATGGAGGATGTCTCATTAATCCAAGAATTGTTGTTGAAATTATAAACCCACGTCTCCCTGGAATCTTCTAGGTGTGCATCCCCTCCTCCAAAGAGAATAACCCGATCCGATCTGGTATCATAAGCTAACCCATGATTTTGAAAACCTGGAGGAGATAGG
>CP070760.1:1843841-1847255 GCA_020348965.1 Candidatus Heimdallarchaeota archaeon
CAATGACCCTTTCTCTTGACGAATCTTCTCTCGTTATTGATCGAAGTGAACCACATATTGCATGGGGCGTAGGATGTTATCCACGCAATCTTGAGGCACAACAAATGTTTGATAAAGACCATTTTTTTGACTTGGTGGAAAGAGCTGCAATCGTTGGAGAAGTTGGATTGGACACAAATTCACGTGTTTCAATGGAACTGCAACGTCAGAATTTTAGACAAATATTAGAAATTGTCACAGAAATCCCACGATTAGTCAGTATCCACAGCTATCGAGCAACTGAACTAGTAATTAAAGAATTGCGTCAAAAAGACATAAAGAATGCTACTCCCGTACTTCATTGGTGGACTGGAACTGCAGACCAAACTCAAGAGGCCGTGGCTCTTGGATGTTATTTTTCTATACACTCAGCAGTTGCTAGACACTCGAAGTTTCGTACTCGGGTTCCTACTGAACGTATATTGATCGAAAGCGATCATGGATATCGTGATCCACCTTCAGCGATCCCTTGTCGAATTGAATGGGTAGAACATTTGGTTGGACAACAACTCAAACTAGACATTAAACAAGTTCGAAATCTAGTGTGGCGGAATTTAGGATCAATTATACGGAAAACTGGTACATTTGAGTTATTTCCAAAGCTATTTACACATGTTCTAAAAAAAGTGAGTTCAGATATTGTGCCTTAAGGCGATATTATCCCTTTCATCTTAGATGATAATCTTAACGAGATTTCTCAAACTAATCTGATCCATATTCATTAACAATAAACGTAGCATAATACGAAGCTTTTGGAATAATCTCTGTTGAGATAGGATATGGTTCCAGCTCCTTAAACTGTACATAATATCCCATAAAGGAAGCTTTATGTAAATTGCTTGAATTCAAAATAAAATTTCCTAGATCCTCACTATCAGATTGTATATTGATCATTAGTGAAACCGTTCCTTCCCATATACATTGTACATCACTAGGACATCTTGAATCATCTAATACATCTAGAAACTTTAGTTTAATCCCATGGTCTTTGATAGCTACTGATTCTCCGATGTAAAGAGAAATTTCAGTACCGATCTCAGCAAAATAAACTTCTGTTGGTTGCAGCAACATGAAAAATGCAAACATAGGTCCAATAATTGTTCCAATAATGATAGTAAATAAAGAAATGAGGGTAAACAATACACTATTTGAGATCAATTCAATTTTCTCCACAGAATAACATGAATTCTCATTTGGAGGATGTAATTTTTCATATCTTAAGATGCTAATGATTAGAACAAGTGTTCTAAAAATCGGAACATTTTTGGATTCTTCTTCTGTTAAATAATAGATGCGTAATAACCAACGTTAAGTTCACGAAAATCTTTATTGTCAAATTGCTCCTTATCTTTTTCTTTCGTATAGAGATAACTTGGTGAAATAGGTGAAAAATAAAGGAAAAATGAAAGCAATAGTTTATGAAGAATATGAACCACTGGAGGTTCTTGATAGAGTTACACTATGGTGAATAGTATGAATAAAGTCACAAAAACCTATCCAACAATTGGTGTGTGTGGTCTTGATTGTGGTTTATGCCCAAGATACTATACTGTGGGGCCTTCAAGATGTCCTGGGTGCTGTGGTTCTGATTTCTTCAACAAACATCCATCCTGTTCCTTTATAACGTGTTGTGTCAAGAAAAAACATCTCGAAGTTTGTGCTGAATGTTCTGAATTTCCATGCTCGAAATTCAAAACTGATGAAGAATATCAGCAATTGGAATTATCCTCTTCTTTTCCCCCAGACCGAAAAATAATGTCAAATTTAAATTTTATAAAAGAACATGGATTAAAGAAATTCCTAGACCAACAGGAAAAACGAATTAGAATACTTGAGACAATGCTAGAAAATTTTAATGATGGTAGATCAAAAAGCTTTTTCTGCAAAGCGGCCGCTTTACTTGATTTACCAAGTTTGGAGAACTCGTTGGGCGATGTAACCCGAAAAATAAAGGCAAACAACATCAAATCTAACGATGTCAGAACTCAAGCCAAAATTCTCAAGAGTATCCTTAATGAAGTCGCTCTTAAAGAGGGAGTTGAGTTAACCAAGAAAAGGAAATAAATTTTAATAGCAGAAGACAAGAAAGCGAAAGGAATATAGGTGGAAAATCCTCTAAATGGGTGAATTTACACAAACAGTAGAATGGTTATTGGAGGATTCCTATCCCCTAACTAAGTACAACACACTCGTTCATATTTTAGATACAGATAGCTCTGATTCAGAAGTGCAAGAAAGTCTCCAAGGGATGTTAACCTCAAATCCCATAAGAGCAATTTTTAATCATCAAAATAAGGATGGGGGATTTTTTCAGGAAAAATGGGTAGAAACATATAATCCCTATTGGGTGAATGCGAGATATCTACCGAAGTATAAAGCAACTACTTGGCAAGCACGGTTCCTTTGTGAAGCTGGAGTCCCAAAAACAGACCCACGTATTCAAAAGCTCGGAAATTATATTCTAGAAACCATGTATACTCCTGAACAAGGCTTTTATAAGGATAAATTAGCCTGCGTAAATGCAGATATTGTATGGGCTTTATTAAGTTGGGGATTTGGGAATGATTCTAGAGTGAAGAAAGCGTTTGATATTCAGGCACGCTATCAGCGATTCGATGATGGAGATTGGCAGCCTCCAGAGGAATGGCCGTATAAGGGGTTAAAAGGTCACTGTTATGGCCCAAATAGTTGTATTGTGGGGATAATGCAATTTTTGCGTACTCTAACCGTTGTTCCAGATAGTTACTTAACTACTGAATTGGAGGATCTAAAGAGGAAAATCTTGGGTTTTTATCAAAAACATGGAGTCTTAGAACGGAATATTGTGAAAAAATATAGCAAATCCCTTGGATCTTATCGTAACCATAGAGTTCACCCTAATAATGAACTGACGAGTCCATTTTTTGGTCGAAATGATGTTGTAGAAGTGATTACGAACCTTTTGAAGCTGGGAATGAAAACTGAATCACTCCATGATGGGATTGATTTTGTATTGTCCAAACAAACTGAAAACCAGAGATGGATATTGGAAAACACAAAATCAGGAATGTATTCTTCATGGGGAAAGAAAGGAAAAGAAAACAAATGGGTTACCTTCCGTGTTTTATTTATGCTGAAATTGGTTGGAATCGATTTCCCTTAAAAATTTCCCCAGTAAGGGAGGTGTTCCAAGGGAGAAACATCGCTAGAAATAATACTCTCTCACTTTTCTTCTAAGACCTTATTTATAAATGTGAAAAATGCAATGAGCTTTCTGGAAACTAGCTGAAAATTATATGCAGATGATAAATATGGATGTTTTAAATAAAATAGTTAAAGAATCAATGGTTGGTGATTATACTCACTCAAGCGTTTTAGAAGCTTTGGAGGGTCTAA
>CP070760.1:1847355-1855720 GCA_020348965.1 Candidatus Heimdallarchaeota archaeon
GAGGTTCTTCATCTTTACAACGTTTTTTAGCATAGATACATCTAGTTCTAAATCTGCATCCCGAGGGAGGATTTAGTGGGCTTGCGACATCACCTGGAAGAATGATTCGTTTTCTTTCCAGAGTAGGATCGGGAATGGGAATTGCTGAGATTAAAGCTTCTGTATAAGGATGTCTAGGATTACTAACAAATTCTTCAGCTGGTGCGAGTTCTACAATTTTACCCAAATACATTACTGCTATTCGCTGGCTGACATGCCTAACGACACTTAAATCGTGAGCAATAAAAATGTATGTGAGATTAAATCTCTTTCTAATATCTTTCATCAAATTAAGTATTTGAGCCTGAACTGCTACATCTAGAGCAGAAACAGGTTCATCAGCAATTATTAACTGAGGCTCAACTGCTAGTGCGCGAGCAATACCTATTCGTTGTCGCTGCCCACCACTAAATTCGTGGGCGTACCGTAACGCGTGATAATCTTCTAGACCACAAAGATTGAGAAGTTTGACTACACGTTCTCGTCGTTCCTTCTCTTCTTTTTTTCTTACAGAGAAAAGGGTGATAACGCGAATAAAAGAAGGAGGAGTAAACAAAAGAAAGTAAATGAGTATGAATTGGGAAATAAAAGAGATCAGAAGATCTTTAAGGTCGCTTATAGTTAACGATATGATGATATTTAAGAGAAGAAAAATAGGGGAGTATAATAGAAAATAGCTGACTGCAAAGATTAATGTTAGAATAGAAGAGTAATAGATAAAGTCGCTCTGCCAGAATGTCTTCTTTTGGTGAATAATAAGGGGTTCTCCAACGATTTCACTGACTGTCATTCGAGGGTTCAAAGAAAGGTAGGGGTCTTGAAATATTAATTGCGCTTGCTTTCGAAATCCAAGTTCTGATTCCCGATCTTTCATTTCATAGATATTTTCACCATTAAAATAAGCTTTACCACTAGTTGGTGGAATCAGGTTTAGAATGGCACGACCGAGAGTAGTCTTCCCGCAGCCAGATTCACCGACTAAGCCAAATATTTCTCCTTTCCTTACTTCAATAGAGACATTATCAACAGCTTTAATATGTCCGATTAAAATTCTCCTAATAACTCCTTTCTCATATACAGGAAAAAATTTAGATAAATCTTGGGTATTTAGAATGACTTCATTTTGATTAGAGTGTGCCATTTTTTAAAAGTTCACCTCAGATATTACTGATTTCTTCATGGAAATGACATGCCACATTGTGGTCAGGAGTCCAAGATTCCAGTGGAGGAACTTCATCAGTACATTTTTCGCGAGCATAAGGGCATCGTGGATGAAACCTACAACCCGATGGTGGGTCAATTAGATCAGGGACGCTCCCTGGTAATGTTTGCAGCTGATCTACAGTTAAATCGAGCCGTGGAATGGCAGCCATCAGAGCTTGTGTATAGGGATGTCGAGGATCTTTGAATATTATCTCCACTGAAGCCATTTCTATTATATAACCTCCATACATTACACCAACCCTATGACAATTTTCCGCAATAATCCCAAGGTTGTGAGTTATCAATAATACGGACATACCAAATTTTTTCTGTAATTGACGTATTATTTCAAGAATCTGAGCCTGAATTGTTACGTCTAATGCAGTTGTTGGCTCATCTGCAATGAGTAGACTAGGATTACAAGACAATGCTCTTCCAATCATCACTCTTTGTCGCATTCCACCACTGAATTGATGGGGGTAATCATCCACACGTTCCTTGGCTAGAGGAATACCTACCTCTTTCATCATTAGAATAGCCCGTTCTTGGGCAACATCTTTTTTAAGGCCCTCATGTAACCTTAGAACTTCAGCTATCTGTTCCCCAACAGTAAAAACAGGATTAAGTGAAGAAAGTGGGTCTTGGAAAATCATGGAGATCTCTGCTCCCCGTATTTTTCGTAGATCCTTATCTCTCATTTTTAACAAGTCGGTACCCCTGAACAATACTTCTCCATCTTCAATGATACCTGGGAATCTCACTAGTTTCAAGCAAGAAAGGGCTGTTACTGTTTTGCCGCAGCCGCTCTCACCCACTAATCCAAAAAATTCCCCTTGTTTAATATTGAACGAAACATTTTCAACGGCTCGGACAATTCCGAATTCAGTATAGAAGTAAGTTGTTAGATCCTTTACTTCCATAAGGATATCCGTGTCTGGAGTATCTTCCATAGGGGCGCTTTCAATGATGATTTTCTCTGTTGTTGTCAATTCATGTGACTCCAATTTACATTATAACATAATTCATAAATTAACTAACGCAGCCGTGGATCAAAAGCGTCACGTAAGCCATCACCAAGGAGATTAAACGACATAACGGCAGTTATAATAAAGAGTGCAGGAAATAACACTGGCCACCAGGCTACAGATACGATTCTGACTCCGTCTTCAAGTTCACGTCCCCAGCTAGATAGCGATGCATCTGTGAAACCTAAGAATGCCAAACCAGCCTCTGCAACAATGTTAACCGCTAAGGCGAAAGTCACAACAACTATCAACGGTGCCAGAACATTAGGGAGAATATGAATGATCATTATCCTCTTATTTGAAGCCCCTAAGCATCGGGCTGCTTCTACGTAGTCCATTTCACGAATCTGGAAGATAGTTGCGCGGACAAGTCTCGTGATGCCCATCCAACCGAAAATTCCCAGTCCCACGAGGACAGCAACAACAATAATTTCAGCGGTGATCCCAAGTTCAATGATTAAATTGTCTAAATCTGGAGTGTCCGTCAACACCATAATTACTAGGATCATAACAAAGTAGAAAGGTAAAGTAAGGAAAATATCTGTAATTCTCATGATAATCTCATCAGTTTTCCCCCGGTAATATCCTGCAACTAGGCCCAATGGAAGACCAATCGCCAGGGAGAGTATGATTGCGCCTATACTGACTATTAGTGAAACCTGAGAACCTTTTACTAACTTAGAATACAAGTCATGTCCCCACCAATTCGTACCAAAAATGTGTTCATTTTGGAAATATTCTCCCGCGTAAAGGGTGATATAATCTAACAGAATATCAGAGCCATTATTATCTTTATAAAAACTTATTTTAACAGGATTTCTAATTTTTTCTCTAATACTCATATTAAATGGGTACAAATAGAAGTATTCATTCATGCGAACCCAAGTATTATTTCCATCAATATTAAATTCATATGTCTTTGAGTAAGTGCCGTCTTCATACGTAAAAAAGACATAGAGAGTTGTTGGTTCTTCACCATCCAAATAAACTTGAAATACTATTTGAGTGTAAAGAAGATCGATATTCTCATCTGAAGAAAGATTCTGGGAGAGAATGCCTTCACCAGTACTTCGTGCAGCCCACCAACCAAAAATTACTGGCTGGCCTTCTAACAAGCTTACAAATTCCCATCCTTCCTCTACATCCCATCTTTGCGAAAGTACAAAGTCTGGGGTTTCAAAACTTCCATCCTGAAAAGGAAAGTCAGGTGATATATAGTAAATCAAATGTCCTGTATCCCGCGTTGCTATCGCTCCTTCCACAGTACCTGGAGGTAAATAATAAGGAGTATAATCATAAGATAGACCCATTGGTTCGAGAGGTGGAAAAGTCGTCAATGAATCCGCAAAGAACGCTATTAAAAATATAATTAATGCAAGCATTAATCCCAAAAGCCCTGCCTTATTCTTCCTGAATCGTCGGAAAGCAATGGCGAGTTGGCTTCCCGATAGTTCAGAAGCTTTTTTCGTTCTAGATTTCTTCAACTTTTTGAGCAGCTTTTTCTTCCTTCTTTGTGTTCGGGAACTAAACATTTTAGTTATTCAACTCCACTGATGTTTCACTAAAGAATGACCCTTGGGTCAATGATTGAATATAATATGTCTGTGAGTAGATTTGCTAACAGTATTAAGAGTGATGTTGTCATAATTAGACCCATTACAACTGGATAGTCGTACCCTTGGATAGATTGCACTGCAAATCGGCCAAGACCAGGCCAGGTTAACGTAGTTTCAGTGATTGGCGCCCCTCCAAGTAAACCACCAATACTCAGGCCAATGAAAGTCACAAGCGGAATCAGTACATTTTTTAGAGAATGTTTGAAAATGATGGTTTTTTCATCAAAGCCATATGCTTGAGCAGATAGGATATAGTCTTGTCGTAGCACTTCTAGATATCCAGATCTTACCAACCGCGTATAAAGTGCCAATGAAATCATAGTGATTGCACAAACAGGGATTATTAGGTGGAAAAAGAGATCCCAAGTTTTCCAATCAAAAACATTTTGAATGAATGTATCCTTAAAGAGAAAAACGTACAACAACTGATCATCTTGAGCGTTTACCCAAGCTGCAGACCTAGTTCCAGGAGGTAATATCGGTATATAATAAGCGAATGTTAGGATAAGGAGGAGTATCAGTAAGAATATTGGCATGGCAAGACCTACAGCAACGAAAATCGAGATCGTATTGTCTTTCCATGAGTATTGTCTTAGAGAAGCATAAATACCTAAAGGTATGGAAATTATAATAGTTAAAAGAAGTGGAATAATTGAAATTTCCAGTGTGGGCATGATTCTTTGCCCGATGTCTTCTATAACTAATGTACCAGTATGAATCGAGTTTCCTAAATCACCCATAATAAAGTGAAAAAACCAATTGAACCATTGAGCCTGTGGTGGACTATTTAAACCATAAACTCGCATTAGATCTCTTAGTAAGGTTTCCCGACCTGGGCCTGTTACCGGCTGTCTAGACATAATTATATAGATTGGGCTACCTGTTGCTATCATCAGCGAATAACTGATGATTGAAACCCCTATAAATATTGGAATTAATGCCAAGACCCGTCGGGCGGAGTAACGTATGACACGTCCGTCCAAAAAAGGGCGAACAACCTTAGGAAGATAAGTAATGCCTAACAGGATCAACGATAGGAGAAAAAGTCCAGTTGCATGCTGAATCAGGTTTCCGGTAGGTGTTAATTGGGGGATCTGGAATGTTAGATTCAAGATAGTGTCAAGGCCAGCAAGCCATTCAATTGTCAATATTGCAAATAAAATTGCTGTTAAAATTCCCAAGCTGATACATATCATTCTAACAATCCGTTTTATTAAAGGGAGAAAGCCTTCCATTGATTCTATAACGCTCTTACTAATGAAAGGCTCTGGATCTTTTGGCCAGTTTGAGGAATATTTAAGCAAGATTAGACTGCCTATAAAAATGACTAAGGGGTACAAATAGATAACAAGATCTAGATAGAAATCAGAGACAGCTCTGGTTATAGAGGGGCCCATAGGAATACGGTGAATAGTTATAAGAATACTTTCGTTAACTACTACACCAGGTGGTATAAGAACAGTACCATTTTCATCTACTAATCCATGAATAGCATATTCTGCATTATACTCTCTATACCTTGTATCCTCTGTAATATTAAACTCCATCATTGGTTGGTGCGTTAGATTTTTATAGGTAATTTCTCCAACATCAATTCCGCCAATATTGATATCTTCTATAATAACACCAGGTTCCTGAACATAAGTCGGTTGGTATAAACTAGCCAGAAAAATAGTTGAGAGGCAAAAAACAACTCCTAGAATTAACAAATTTGAAGAATGTTTTGCTGGTATAATCTGTCTTCCAATTTTCAAACCTGACTTTTTTATGACTAACAAAATACCAAGTATCAGAAATATCACACCAAAAATGGCCAAAATCACACAAGGGAAATTAAAGCTGACTCTAGTTGGTATGGGAGAATGTATTCCAAACTCAGATAAGAAGTTTTTTATTGTAGAGGAAAAAGGAATAATTAATGTAAAACCAAAAATGCTTATAAAAGTGTATAAGGCTATTAGTGCAATCTCGTAATAATATACAAAGAATCCAAGAATGTCGAGTCCATTGAATGTAAAAGATGTGATGAGAAATAAGACACTTCCCATGATTAACAGATGTTTTGATTGAATTGTTAAATACGTACCAATTCGATATTCCTGGTCTTTCCAAATCCCCAATCCAATAACAATAAATGAGAATATTGTTCCTATTAGCAAAACAATTGGAGTTTCAACGCTTCCTGGTCCTAATTTTATACTAGATGCCAATGCCAAATTACCAGGCAGAAAGAATCCGTATACTCCTGAACCTACAGTAATAGCCAAAACTAAAATCATTTTAATTTTGGTAAATTTGCCAGCTGTTTCTTCATTCTCCAAAATTGTCACCAAATATAATTTCTTTGACCATGATAAACGTATAATTAACAGAAACTATACATGCTAAGTCATTAAAGAGATATATAAAATATTTGGGTTGAAGGCAACGTCTCTATCAGGATCTTCTTTTATTGATTCGTTTCACAAATTTTCATAATATTCGAATAATTATTTGTAACTGTATTTCGATTAAGAGGGATCTATCTGTTCTAAGGTATTTCAATTACGGAATACATTTTCCGCTTTTTTTTTATTTTCAATGTGCGTTCGTCCACCAAAGTTACTTGATTCACTATATATCTTCTTTAACAATCATCATCAACATATATCATCAACTAGAAATAATGCGTGTACAATCATCAACAGAAATCAAAGTTAGTTTCAGGTTTCAATACCAGTATTGGTTCAGGACTCCCATTCAAGGGTACTGATCTGATTTTCGGCGAAATCTTTTGCGATTCTTCTGTTTTGCTATTCTTAGCATCTAACAAAAAATTTTTAAAACATTTTCCCAGAGATTTACGCGTTATCTTTCGTTTTTGAAAAATAACAAAAAAATAGGTGTGAAAAAAAATATGCAAAGAACACGAAGGTACATTATTCTTGGTCTATTATTATTTGGAATGGTATCAGTATTAAATAGCATTCCAGCTGGAGCCGCCCCAATGGCAGCACCATGGGAAAACCAAGGACCAGAATGGTACTATGACAACTTAAATAGCACTCAACGTAAGTGGATCAGGCAAGCCGTCGATTATAGTATCCCCCGAGAGTCAATTATTGAAGGATTACACTTGGGAGAAGCTGTTGCCATTGCTTCTTACATTGGAGTGAATATGGAAGGTATATATGAGCCAACGGTCGCAGCTCGAGAATACAGCCCAACTAAGGCTGGAGAGCTCCTCACGAAAGCTTTTGGTCTAATATACAACGAAGACGTTGAAGGAACCAATGCGACCCACACATCAGTACCCTACTTCAGTATGACACTTGTAGTTCCAACTACTAATACAGCAAGAAGCCAATGGGCTGCGTTGATTTCTTTTGCCCTTAACAATGTGGGAATCGACACTGTACTGAAGTGGTGGAACTGGAATATCATTATGCCCAGAATAATTCTGCAGCCAGTAGGAATAGGCTTTGACTATGCACACGGTGGGTTCGACATGTTTTTCGTTGGTAATGATGCAACTCCTGACCCGACTTACAGAATGTGGTTTACCCCTGAAGGTTACCCTCCCTCCCCTAACTTCTACTGGATAGAAGATGGACCAGCCACACCAGGTACTTTTGCAGGCCCATTCGAAAATGTTACTGCTCTCTGGGACGCTATTTATGCAGAACCAGATGCATCAGAACGTGCTACATTACTGAAAGAATTCCAAGCATGGGCTTATGAGGAAGTGCCATGCTCTATCATCCGACAAGAAATACAGATTTTCGGCATGCACCCAGACGTAGAAGGCTTTGATTCCTTACTTGGCTTCGAAGAAGGCATACAAAATGTAACGATGGGTGGTGCAACAGCAGCAGTTATAGCCCAACCAGGAGACTATGTTGACTTCAATCCCTCGCAATCCAACAGTTACTACGATGCTATCATTTGGGATAACGTCTACGTTGAACTCGCTAGGAGAAGAGGGGAATACAATATAACTCATGCCGCTCCATGGCTAGCATCAGGATGGGTACATAGTGAAGACTATTTACAATGGAATGTTACACTTAGACAAGGAGTCAAATGGAGTGATGGCACCGATGTAACCGCTGATGACGTTGTCTTTACCTATAAAGCCTACATGCATCCAGATACAGCATCTCCCCAACGAGGAAACTTAGAAAATATTCTTGGTACTGATGTTGATGCTGCGATTGTGAAACTCGGTGATTACGAGGTTCAGTTCAATTTACCCAAATTCTATCCATATGTGGAAACCGACCTATTTGGCGGTAGGCAAGACATACTACAGAAGGCTCAAATGGAGTTAGTACCCTTTGCCAATTGGAAGACAGACATAACCAACACTGGGTTAACTGGTATTGGAGCTGGCGCTTACATGTACGATGCGGGTGCATCCAGTCTCCCCGACAGTGTTGTTCTCGTACCTAATCCCCACTATGATCCTGCAGCTATTGGCCACGATCCTCTAATGGAAGGTGG
>CP070760.1:1855820-1860222 GCA_020348965.1 Candidatus Heimdallarchaeota archaeon
TGCAACTCACATCAAACCTGCTGAACCTGAATATTTCTCGCGATCTCTTTGGACATTTCAAACAGTTGAACATATTCATTATCAGGCTCAAACTGGTAAATATCTGTTAAGGGGTTTTGGAACAGCTCGAATTATTCCGCACTTTGATGATTTTGTTATTATTCCCTCTCAATTGGCTTCTCCACCTCCTCTTGATAAATATCGGGAGGATTGTGATGTCAGTGTAATTATTGGTGAAGAAACAACAGAATATCCTATTAAACTAAATATCCCTGTAATTTTTGGGGCAATGTCCTTTGGCGCTTTGTCAAAAGAAGCAAAGATGGCTCTAGCGAAAGCAGCTAATATAATGGGAACTATTGCTAATACAGGTGAAGGTGGAGCTATCTTAGAGGAATATCCTATTGTACATGGATTTAATACATTAGAAGAACTTAAGACTTCTGGGAAAAGTAACCCTCACGCTAGTAATGGTGGATATTTGGTTGTACAGTGGTCAACTGGACGTTGGGGAGTTAATCTTGATTTTTTACATAATGCTGATGCGGTCGAAGTCAAAATCGGTCAAGGTGCTAAACCTGGAATGGGTGGACATCTTCTTGGGAAAAAAGTTGTAGAAGAAGTTGCAAAAGTGAGGGGAATTCCTGTTGGTACAGATGCACTTTCTCCCCCAAGATATTATGACGCAGTAAGCTCAGAAGATCTTAAAACGCAAATAGAGATCATTAGAGACGTTACTGATTATAGAGTGCCAATTTTAATAAAATTAGGCCCCAGTCGCCCTTATCAGGACGTAAAGATAGCCGCGGGATTGGGAGTTGACGCTATATCTATTGACGGAATGACTGGTGGAACTGGTGCATCTCCAGAAAGCGTAACACAACATGCTGGAATTCCTACAATTGCTTGTATTCCTCCTGCAGTTCAGGCTCTAAAAGATATGGGTCTCTATCGAAAAGTTAAACTTATTGCATTAGGTGGCATTCGAGGTGGTGCTGACGCTTTCAAAGCATTAGCACTTGGTGCTGACGCTGTGGGAATTGGTACGGCTGCTGAAATTGCCATGGGGTGTAGAGCATGTATGGCATGTCATCAAGGTATCTGTCCATATGGTATTACGACAAACAAACCAGAACTCAGGGCTCGTTTAGATCCCGAAAAAACAGGTCTCCGTTTAGCGAATTTCCTGAAGGCAATGACAGATGAAATTAAAATATTCACCATGCTTTCTGGGCATAGAAGTATCAAAGATCTTTCAAAAGAAGATTTGAGGGCTCTAACTATTGATGCTGCAGCAATTACCGGTGTCAAACTCGTAGGATTAGATCAACCATATCCTAAGATTTGGGAAGAATATCAATAACGTTTCAATATAAAATTAGGTTAAATTCAATGTTCGCACCCCTAATCGAAGAAAGTCTAAGTTTCTTGAACTTAAAGAAATTAGTTATAGACTCAGGACTTTGTAGTCTATGCGGATCCTGTGGACTAATATGTGAAAAGATAGATTATAAGGATTTACCCTCTTTAAAAAAAGATATATCCTGTGTTGTATCCAATGGTGCAAAAACTTGTGGAACTCTAGGTTGTTGCTTTGATAATTGTCCAATGACCTCATTCTCCAAAAAAGAATATGAAATAGCTTTCTTTGGTGAGGAATCATCTGACCCAGATCTTGGATTTTTTAAGAAAATTGTATCTGCTCGGTCAACAAACAATGAGATTCTCAGTAGAGCGCAGAACGGAGGAACTATAACATCATTGCTGACTTATACTCTTTCAGGTTATTTGACCGACCCCAAATATACTGGAGCAATTGTAACTAGGAAAGGAGAAGCATGGAACCCGATCCCTTTCTTTGCTTCAAAGCCAGAAGAATTATTGTTATCCACTGGATCTATTTACTCTCGATTACCTCTTTCCCAGCAAATACGTACTCTTCTGCGTGAAAAACATAATTTAATTTTTGTTGGAACAGGATGTCAAACTACTGGAGTTCGTAAATATCAATACAATTTTCTCAATAAGGTACCACCAGAAAGGGCTCATCTTTTTCTGATTGGTGTTTTTTGTTATGAGAATTTTCCTTATCCACAATTCAAGGACACGATTCAAGAAAAAAGTAAGGTTTTAATTGATAGAATTAACAAGATGGATATCAATAAGGGGAAATTGGTTATTACTATAGAGGATGGTACAGTTCTTCAGTATCCTATCAAAGAATTCAATCACATCGTACCAGAAGCCTGCAAATTCTGTACAAATTTCACAGCAGAATTTGCAGACATTAGTGTGGGTTCTGTAGGAGCAGATGACAACTGGAATAGTTTAATTATTCGAAGTAAAGAGGGACTTGAGCTTGTTGAGAGAGCGGAGGATGACGGTATAATTGAGACAACTACTAAGGTTTCACTTGAATCCATTCGAAAAAATGTTGCAAGAAAAATGTTGTTGAATGAGAAAATAGTCACAAAACGAAGAGAAAAGGACTTCTATGTTCCAAATTACTATTAAATAGGTATTAGTGGAGATAAGACAATTGACTGAACACCCAAAAATTATTTTAGATCGTATTCTCTCCCCTGCCAGAGTTTGTTATCAATGTAGCACATGTGCTGGAGGTTGTCCTGTTTTCTGCAATAATCCTGAAATGAATCCAAGATTAATTATAGAAAAACTTATCTTAGGTCAGGTGGAGGAAGTTCTAACATCTTCATATATTTGGAATTGTGGTTTCTGTTTAATTTGTACTCAACGTTGTCCACAGGGAGTAGATTTAGCGCATATATTGGTTGATTTAAAGAATCTCTCCGTAAAGAGAGGTAATACTCCTGTCGGCGTTCTAGATGAAATGAAAACACTCTATCTAACAGGATTGACACAAGAATCATCAAAGACGGTTTTAAATCGAAGAAAGAAATTGAACCTGCCCGAAATTCAATATCCTGATCTTTCAGAGATTCAGAAGATTATGGATGTTTCTGGGTTTAATGACTTACTTAAATTGAACTTGAGGAAGGAGGAAACCAGTGAACCTTTATAGGAGGATTTTTCATTGAACGAAGACAATTCTAATGGCTTTGCTTTATTTCTAGGGTGTACGATACCCCTACGATATCCCTTTATAGAGAGTGCATCTAGAAAAGTATTAAATGCACTTAATATCAAAATTAAAGATCTACCCTTTGGATGTTGTCCCGATCCAAATGGTGTCCAGTCCTTTCACGATGACACATGGATTCTTCTTGCTGCAAGGAATCTCTGTATTGCTGAAGAAGAAAATCTTGATATTTTAACATTATGTAATGGTTGTTATGAAACCCTGAAGGTAGCGAATTTTAAACTTCAAAATAATAAAGAAGTAAGGAATAAGATCAATAAGATCCTGGCAGAAATGGGAAAAGAGTACAGAGGAATAATTAGAGTACGTCACATTCTCCAATTATTGTATGAACTACGTGATAAGATCTCAAATATGGTTGTCCGACCTTTATTCGATTATCGATTTGCTACTCATTATGGATGTCATCTCCTTCGTCCATTTGAAATCCTGCAAACCGATAATCCTGAACATCCTATTATCTTGGATGAGTTAGTTCAGGTTCTTAATGGCACTATTGTTCCGTATTTAAAGAAGGGAATGTGTTGTGGTGCAGGGTTATATAGTATTGACTATAATACCTCCTTAGAAATCATTCGGGAAAAAATGGTTGAAGTTAATCGAACAAAAGCTGATGCTATGGTTGTCACTTGTCCTACCTGTTTTAGACAATATGAAAGTGGTCAATTCCTTGTCAGAAAAAATGTCGGAGAATACTACGGTAAGAATGGAAAGGGTATTCCCATCGTCTACTATACTGAGCTGCTTGCCTTTGCTTTAAACTATAATATGTCAGATGAGTTTAAACAACACCATGTCAAGCTTCCATTTCCCTAAAAAATACATGCATAATTCAAAAGTAAAATTTAAAGGTGGATATTTTGGTTAGTCTTTCAGTTACCGAGACCTCTCTTATTTGGGGTAATCTAAGAAACCTAATAGACTTTAAATCAGTAAATATCTTAAGTGATTTGAGTCTTGTTGGCACAATTTCTGGCCAGTTTCCAGTCAATGATTTCCATCCAATTTTTCTTGAAGTACCTAAATCCAATACAAAATTTAACATATCTGCTCGAAAGAATTTTTCCCAAGTTTTTGCTGATCGGAATCTTGGATGGGTTCCTCGAAGAATTGTTTCCCTCCCCAAATATGAAAATGATAAGAATATAGAATGTCTGAAACCAATTATTGACTTATGGGAAAGAGCTTTAATTCCGGAAGAAATTCCCTGCATTGCTCTTGGGGTCAATATAACTGGTCAAAATTCTGATGGAAGAGAAGGGCAATATGTGACAGTCTTAT
>CP070760.1:1860322-1863510 GCA_020348965.1 Candidatus Heimdallarchaeota archaeon
GGTTCAAAATCTGTTCCAATGACCCCAGCCCAACATGTGCCCAAATTAAGCGAATCGGCCTCAATCATGAATTGTAAGGTTGCTAATGCCGTGTCTGATTGGTGATATTTTGCATGGACTTTGGGATTAGTTAAAGGAATAAAAACCACTGGAGACGCGGCAACAAACTTCCCATATGGGTGCATTCCAGCGAGCTCAGATCGTATTTTTTGATTTTTTACAATTAAAAATTCCCAGGGTTGCTTATTAGAGGCCGAGGGAGCCCAACGAGCTGCTTCTAAGCATTTTTCAAGTTTTTCTTCTTCGACTGGTGTTGATTTATATTTACGAATACTTCTTCGTCCTTTTAAGAGTTCCAACGCATCGGTCATAACACATTCATCCAAATTTGTGTTTTTAACTACTTAGTTATATTCTAAAGAACCTTCCACTCTTTTAATTGCCTTAAAGAAACATTTGCTACACATAAGACTATGCAAATTTTCTCTAGGTTAGATAAATTAAATTTGTTTTGTAATAGTGCTGCTATTGAACACGAGGTAGCTGGTTCCACTAAGATGTTCTCATGTTCTAGCAGTAGAATCAGCGCATCCAGTGCCTCCTGATCGGTTACCGTTTGCATATCATCTACTACTGCTTTGATTCTGGTAAGTGTTGCTTCAGTGGTTCTCTTTGCACCCAGTGTATCTGCAATGCTGGTAATAGCAGGTAATATTATTGGATAGCCTTTCCGAAAACTCTGAGTGACTGCATCACAGCCAATTGTTTCGACACCGAATATCTTTATCTCAGGCTTCATCTGTCGTGCTACGACTCCCAGTCCGCTTATTAAACCACCTCCTCCGACTGAAGCTATAACAGCATCGAGATAAGGATTTTGTTCAAGGAGTTCTAGTGCAATGGAGCCTTGGCCCCTTACAACTGCGAGATCGTCGAAGGGATGGACGTAAGCAAGATTTTTCTCTTGAGCATATTCTTGTGCTTTGAGATTTGCTTCATCCCATGCTTCCCCGTGCAGGATTACTTTTCCTCCCCATCGCTTAATTTTCGATAATTTTTCTTTGGCTGTATTTGTGGGGAGAAAAACCACAACTGGAGCTTCTAGTTCTCTCCCAGCATAACATACCCCTAAACCGTGATTTCCACCAGATGCAGTGACTAATCCATTCGATAAATCCTCACTGTCTAAGGATAAAGCTTTAGAACACGCACCTCGTACTTTGAATGATCTTGTTGTCTGTAAGTATTCAAGCTTCAGATAAATCTCTTTTCCAATCAATTCTTCCAAGTAATAAGATCTAATAACTGGGGTTTTAATAATGTAAGGTCGTATTTGTCCTAGTGTTTCCTTGACTTCCATTAGAGTAAGATCTTTAAATATAATTGACAATCCTAACTCCTCTTTTCTTCAATTGGAAGCTTTCTTAAAATGTTTTGAGGCGATGAGAGCAGCACCCACTGCTCCTATCATTTGAGGATTCGGAGGAACTTCTATCGGAACATTAAGGTGTTTTTCGAGCATGTGTTTCACTCCTGGATTTAAAGCAACTCCTCCAGTCAAAGCTACTGTTGGTTGAATTCCTACTCGTGTTGCAAGAGCAAAAATTTTGGTGGCAATAGTTTTGTGAATACCTGCAATAATATCTAATCTGTTTGCTCCTTGGTTAAGTCTCGATATCACTTCAGATTCTGCAAATACCGTGCATGTGCTCGAAATTGATTCAGGGTTGGTGGAAATTAAGGCATGTTGACCGAATTCTGATATTTCTACTTCAAGAGCGTTTGCCATGACTTCCAAAAATCGTCCTGTTCCAGCACTACATTTGTCATTCATCTCAAAATCCTGTATCTGTCCTTGGCCATTTATTTGAATAACCTTAGAATCCTGTCCACCTATATCAATAATTGTTCTAATTGTATTATTAATAAAGAAGGCGCCAGTCGCGTGGCAAGTGATTTCTGTTATACTCTCGTCTGCTGGAGCTAACTTTCTTCCGTACCCAGTAGAAACTGTATATGCAAAATCTTTTTCTCCTAATGTTTCTTTGGCATTATTTACTAAAGATTCTGCAACACCCGCAGGATTATACCCCACTCGTCTTATGAATGAATATTTTTGTTGGGTAGCTCGGTCTTTCGTATCTGATATAGCAAGGACAACTATTTTTGCAGTTAACGATCCAATATCAATACCTACTACCAGAACCATACATTTAATCCTCAAATAGGGACGAATAATTCAACAGTATTTACATTTAGTGGTAGAAGCCATATGATTATTGCAATACCATTTGTGACACGAGCTACATTGTACAAATAGAGAATAAAAATCGTTTTCATCACTACTTTGCCTAAGAACGCTGATTGCATCGTCTCTCTGAGCATTAGTAATTAATAACTCGTCTAAATTTTCAAGAAAAAGATAATATTCTGATTCTTTTATTGGTCCTGTCTCTGTTTCAGTCACTAATTCATAAAGCCTGTTATAATACTCTTCAAGGGTATCCTTTAAATTAGTGACTGATGGGGGTGATTCCTCTGGGAATTCATCTTGGATTCCCAGAATTGTGGCGAAATAACTCATTTTTATCCAAGTAATGGGGTCATCTTGGATGCTAGTTGTTGTTTCGCATTGAAGGGCTGAACATTTGAATTTGATGGTGATTTTCTCTTTACTCTCAGAAGAAATGAACTCATATGGAGAGGGAAGCAGTCGTGAAAGTAATCGATACGAATTGAGTAGGTCTTGGTGAAACTTCTTCGCTTTTCCAATGATGGATAGTTGTTGCTCTATCATTCTCTCATCCAATCCCTTCCTCCGACGGACTAGTTCTTTTCGAAGTACATCATCTTCAGAAGTCTCTGCTAACTGAGTGTTTACAAAGAATAGCGACTTTGCTGAATTTTCTATTTGTCCACTGGCATTCCTCAGATCATTGGTTAATAAGTATAATGGATCTGTGTCAGACAATGTTAACATAATTTGAAATTCCCCGAGAGCTTCAGTAACTTCTTGAACTTCCTCCTTAGGTAAGTGGATCTTTGGAAGTTGTGAAAGATAAGTGTTTAAAGGAATGAAGAGATCTTTAATTTGCATCTGAACAGATTTCAAAGAATTTCTTTCATCGTCGTCAATGTCAGAAGTAAGGTCAAGAACTAGTATCTCATTACCAGTTTTTCTTTCTGTC
>CP070760.1:1863610-1870766 GCA_020348965.1 Candidatus Heimdallarchaeota archaeon
GGAGAACTCCAAATTCAACCGACTGATCCTAAAGGAAACGAATTTTATTTCTTGTTTCCACTAGAAATTGTTGAAACATATAGAGAATCACAAACCATAGCGATTTAATATCTACTTTGTTTGGTAGTGGAATTTTATGGAACTTGAGACACTATTAGAGAGACAGGATATTCCCAATGAAGCAAAAAATCTGATTGAAAGATATATTCAGGAAGTCAGACAAAATGAATTACAGTTAAAGGAATCTGAGGAAAAATATCGGAATCTCGTTGAACGAGCTAATGACGGTATGACAATAATTCAAGATAGGTTGCTTAAGTTTGTAAATCCAAGTCTGGCGAAAATAATAGGGTATTCGGTTGACGAGTTGTTGAATACCCCCTTCATGAACTATATTCATTCGTCCGTTCGGGATGAACTTGTTGACCGTTATGAACTGCGTATATCAGGAAAAACGGTTCCATCTGTGTATGAATCAATCTTGGTGAAAAAAGATTGTAGCTTAGTAGAGGTTGAGATAAGTGCTGGGATAATTACTTTTCAAGATAAGTCCGCTGATCTTGTTATTGTTCGGGATATTACTGAGCGAAAAAGAGTTGTTGAAGAGTTACAAGAGTCGAAAGAAAAGTACCAAATGCTAGTCGAAAAGCTCCAAGAGGGTGTTCTTCTAGAAGATGCGGAGGGGATGATATCTTTTATCAATCCAAAAACAGCAGAATTATTAGGTTACACGGAAAACGAATTATTAGGAAAACATTGGAGCTACATCGTACCAGAAGAATATATCGAAATCATTACTCTCGAGACTGAGAAACGTCCCAAAGGAGTTAGCAGCACCTATGAAGCCTGTGCTTTAGCAAAAGAAGGACATCAGATTCCAGTTATTATTACAGCCACTCCAATTTTTGGTAAGAACGATGAGTTCAAAGGAGTATTATCGGTTTTTACCGATATTACAAATCGAAAAGAGACCGAACAGAAGTTACGTAAGTCTGAAGAACGGTATCGAAGTTTCTTTGAGAATGCACGAGATATAGTTTTTACATTATCAAATGAGGGGATGTTGACTTCTGTTAATCCTGCTGTGGAAGAAATCACAGGGTGGTCCCAATTCGAGTGGGTAGGAAAATCATTTTTGCCACTAGTCCATTCTGACGATCTGCCCATTATATTAGAAGGATTTCAACAGGTTATAAGTGGTAAAAGACCACCCACACCAGAATTGCGCCTTTTAACCAAGTCAGGAGACTATGTAGTGGTAGAAGTTAAAGCTGCGCCTCAAATTGAAGATGGAAAAGTCATAGGGATGTTAGGTTTTGCACGTAACATTACAGAGAGAAGATTGGCAGAAAAGACTCTTCGTGACGTAAAAATTGCTGAGGAACGGTATTTTGCAATGATGTCACATTTTATTAACAACAATATGCAGAAGATTATCAATAACCTAGAACTTCTCTCACTCTTGTACGAATCAAAGTTAGTCCTCGATGCACAAATCGTAAGTAATGTTGTAAACATAGCTTCTGGCTCGTCTAAGACCATTAACACTGTGAATAAAATCTTTGGACTTCTCCAAACTCCTTTTACTCAGCCAGAAACCAGTATAAGTCTATTAAGTGTAATCAATGCTGCAATTTCCGAAATTCCAGCTTTTTCTTCTCTTTACCTTGACATTGATGAAGAACAGCTTGATGTTGAAATCTTTGGAGATATGCATCTTCACGATGCTTTTAGCGAAATATTTTCATTTCTCTTGAGTTCTGATGATGAAGGTAGAATTGAGACTGGAATCGAAATTAAAGGATCTGATGATCAAGATTATTTCTATGTCCTCATTGCTGATACTTTTTCGAACCCTTTATCTCCTGAAATGGTAACCAAGCTTTCAGAAAATATTACCGATGAATGGGAAATTATAGGCCATAATATTGGTATTGCTCTGACATCAGTGATCATGAATTACTTCGGTGGTCACCTTCATATTTTTCCTTCAAAACCCAAGGGTAATGAGTTCCAGTTAAGATTTCCAACGAAATTGATTTCCTATAAAGAAGCTTAGAGAAAAGAAAAAAATTAGGAGAAAATATCTCCAAAAGAATTTATCTTGGATTCTGTACTTTTTAGATAAGGCCTTGAGCCATCATTGCTCGTGCAACTTTCATGAAACCAGCAATATTAGCACCAACAACCAAGTTACCAGGAGATCCGTACTTCTCGGCTGCCGAGCGAGCACTTTTGTGGATGTTGACCATAATATCATGAAGACGGCTGTCTACTTCTTCACGTGTCCAAGCTAGACGTAAACTATTTTGAGACATTTCTAGGCCTGATGTGGCCACTCCTCCTGCATTAGCTGCCTTTGCTGGACCAAAAGCGACTCCAGCTTCTAAGAAAAGGTTAATGGCTTCCATGTTAGTAGGCATATTTGCACCTTCACCAACTGCAATGACACCGTTATCTATCAAGACTTGGGCATCCTTACCCTCAATTTCGTTTTCCGTGGCTGAGGGAAAAGCGACATCACATTTGATTTCCCAAGGACGTTTATTCGGATAATAGTCTACATTGAATTTTTCAGCATACTCTTTTATTCGACCACGACGCACTTGCTTTAATTCAAGGAAGAAATCAAATTTTTCTCCAAATGTAACACCATCAGGATCGTAAATAAAGCCGTTTGAATCTGAGAGCGTAACAACTTTCCCACCTAATTGATTCACCTTTTCAGTTGTATACTGAGAAACATTTCCAGAACCTGAAACGGTGCAGATTTTGTCTTTTATGTCAAGACCTCGGTCTTTAAGCATCTCAACGACAAAATAAGTGCACCCATAACCTGTAGCTTCAGGCCTGATGAGGGAGCCTCCATAATCTAATCCTTTGCCAGTCAATACCCCAGTATGGAATTGATTCATAATTTTTCTATATTGGCCAAACAAATAACCGATTTCACGGCCGCCAACGCCTATGTCTCCTGCTGGAACATCACAATCAGGTCCAATATGTCGGAATAACTCTTGCATGAAGCTTTGACAAAATCTCATGACTTCAGAATCGCTCTTACCTTTTGGATCAAAGTCTGATCCACCTTTTCCACCACCCATTGCTAGGCCTGTTAATGCGTTCTTAAAGATTTGTTCAAATCCCAAGAACTTAATGATTCCAAGGTATACACTCGGGTGGAATCGTAATCCTCCTTTATAAGGACCGATCGCTGAATTGAATTGGATTCGAAAACCCCGATTGACATGAACTTCTCCTCTGTCGTCCATCCAGGGCACTCTAAACATGAGCTGTCTTTCGGGTTCCACAATGCGTTCTAGAATCTTCTCTTTCTTTAATTCGGGATGACGTTCAATAGCTGGTTCCAAAGATTCTAGGACTTCTTTCACGGCTTGATGGAATTCCTTCTCACCGAGATTTTTTTCAACCACTTTATCATAAACCGTATCGACATAAGTCATTTTACAGACCTTCTCTATTACCTTTCTTTCCAAGAATTCTGGCTCACTTTACATAATGAGCCAAGAATGAGCTTTATTTAATGTTACCCTTTGATATTGCATCAATTAGATGTCATTTTTTAACCCCATTGGATACAAGTTTTCAGTTCTACATAATTCTTAAGGTTTCTTTCACAAATTAAAAGTGAGATTTGGAAAGCCTAGAGTTAAATTCCAAGTTTTAAACGAAATACTTCCGTATCAAAACTGAATTCAGTTAAAATATAGATAGGTAAAGACAAAAAATCAACGAAACTTTTTCAAAGTATTATCTAAATTTAAAACTTGAAGATAGAATGACTAATTCCAGCCCACACACATATGTTGAAGAGGATGAATTTGGTCTTGATCATAAGCCAAAATATCAAATTTTCCATGATTTGATGATTAAAAGGATCAATCGAGTGCTTCTTGTTTCTAGTTATTATGACAACTTTATTTTGGAGGAAGACGGCCGGTTATCCGACCAAATATTCGAAGAGTTCCACAACCTCAACCTTCGTACCTTACCAAGCATCACACGGGTTGCCTCGGCTAAAGAGGCGCTAATATTAGTGAAAAAACGCGCATTTGACTTGGTCATCACCATGAGGCGGCTCGGAGATATCGATCCATTTGTGTTTGGACAGCAGATCAAACAAATCCGAGACATTCCAGTTATTCTGTTACTAAACAATGCTAGCATCATCCCTTATTTACCCGATCCAACAAAAAGACAGGGAATAGACAGGATTTTTCTGTGGAATGGAGATTCCACGGTATTTGTAGCAATAATAAAACACCTAGAAGATCAGCTGAATGTGGCCCATGACACCGAAGTAGGGCTAGTTCGTGTGATCATAGTCGTTGAAGATTCTATTCGTTATTTCTCACTCTTCTTGCCCTTGATATACAGCGAACTCATGAAACAAACTCACCGTCTGATTTCAGCCGGAATAAATGATTTTTACAATCTATTACAGATGAGGGCAAGACCAAAAATCCTCTTAGCATGTACCTATGAAGAAGCAATGAACTATTATCAAACATACAAAAATTATGTCATTGGGGTCATCTCTGATGTTAGATTCCCTAGAGAGGGGAAAATAGACAAGGAAGCAGGGCTAACTTTCATCAAGGAGATAAAAACAAACAATCTGACGCTTCCGACTGCGATACAATCGAGTGAATTGAGAAATAAGCAACGAGCTAAGGAATTAGGAGCATATTTTATCCACAAGAAGTCGCGTCGTCTTCTTCAAAGTTTGAAGGAGTTTATGTTGAGGTATCTGGGCTTTGGTGATTTTATTTTTCAGCTAGCTGACGGGACAGTTGTTGGGCAAGCTAAAAACATTCTGGAGTTGTCTCAGGTAATTGCGGTGGTACCTGATGAATCTCTAAGATATCATGGATCACATGATCATTTTTCAGGATGGTTAATGAATCGGGCAGAATTTGCCATTGCACAGAAAATTAAACCAGTTAAGGTCACCGATTTTACAGAGGAGGGGCTTCGACAATTCTTACTTGATTCTATAAAAGCTATTCTCGTTGAAAAATCAGGTGGTGTCGTACATGACTGGGATAGGGAGAGTCATCACCCCGCAATACGATTTACTAGACTAAGGCCAGGTTCGTTAGGAGGGAAAGGCCGAGGAATTGCCTTTTTACAATTCCTCTTGAATACATTTCTACTTGCCGATAAAATCTCACGAAACGTTGATATCCGCATTCCTAAGACGTTCGTAATAGGCACGAGTGAATTTGACCTATTTATGCAGGAGAATGATAAACTTTACGACATTGCTCTCTCTGATGCTCCTGATGAAGAGATCAAAAAGAATTTTTTGAAAGCAAAGATCTCAAATAGTCTCGAGGACGATTTACGGTATATATTAAAGGATCTTACTGGTCCCCTATCTGTACGGTCTTCAAGTTTGTTAGAAGACTCTCAATATCAGCCATTTGCTGGAATTTTTGAAACTTATTTCCTTCCTAATAATCAGGACATGAAAACCAGAGTAAAATTACTTTGTAATGCAATCAAACTTGTATTTGCTTCCTCTTTCGTACGCAAAGCTAAGAGTTATGCAGAATCTACTGACCAATCAATCGAAGAATCAAAGATGGCAGTAGTCATTCAGCAAGTTGTCGGGAAAAGGCATCCTGGGGAGTTATCCTATCCCTCTTTTTCAGGAGTAGCTTCCTCGTATAATTATTATCCAATATCATATATGAAACCCTCCGATCGGATTGCATTTCTAGCGCTCGGCTTAGGAAAGACAATTGTCGAAGGCGGAATTTCTCACCGTTTTTGCCCGAAATATCCTGAAATCAGTTTTTATTCTACTCATGACCAAATATTAGAGAATAGTCAAAAAGATTTTTTTGCAATAGATCTTGCATCGCCAGCAACAGATTTTACTGAAGGTGAAAATTCTTTTTTAGTAAAAACAAGCATTTTCGATGCTGATAAAGAAATACTATCTAGAATTGCAGACACCTATGATTATAATGATGGTGTCCTAAGGAACGGATATATGGGTGATATGGGGGCTCCTATTATAACTTTTAGTAGTCAACTCAAATATGGGACATTCCCTTTTGCGGAAATAATAGCAAAGATTCTTGCGCTCGGGGAGAGAGCAATGGGCTGTTCCGTGGAGATTGAATTTGCGGGAAATTTTCAACCTATCCCAAAGAAAAGAACTACATTCTATCTTTTACAAATACGACCATTTGTCGAACAGGATGAGCAATTGAGTGAAGAAATTATTTCAGTTCCTAAGAGCGACGTGTTTGCTTGTTCATCACAAATATCTGGAAACCGAATCATTAAAGACATTCATGATATCGTATTTGTTAAACCCGAATCCTTTGACAAATTGAAAACGCGAAAAATGGTCGCAGAGATCGATCAAATCAATCAGAGTCTTCGAGGACAGGAGACTCCATACATTCTTTTAGTTTTTGGCCGATTAGGGACCTTCGACCCTTTCTTAGGTATTCCTGTCAAATGGAACCACATTTCCGGCGCTCTGGTTCTGATCGAAACAGGTTTGGAGAATTTTCAAGTTGAGCACTCTCAGGGAAGTCATTTCTTTCAAAATATTACCACAGCCAACATAGGCTACTTTTTTATAAATTATAAGTCTAAGAAAGACTTTATTGACTGGGAATGGCTGAATAACCAGAAAAAAGTCATCACAGAGACCGATTACATTCGTCATATTCAGACTGAAAATCCTTTTTTGGTTATGATTGATGGACGGAAAAGAGAAGGGATAGTAGTTAAACCTGGGTGGAATTTTGAAAGGTAAATAGTTCGATCGAAAAAGAATGAATCTAAACACAAAAATTTAAATTAACAATATTTTCTGCCCTCTTTAGAGGTAGATGCGTTGGACTTTACTGGACTTTAAACACAAATGACTCTTTTTTCAGATCTGACAAGGCATCATTAGATCTTTCAACCCCCCTACAATTACTTTTACGTCAACCTCAAATTTTGCGTATATTGAGTAGGAGCCAAATCTTTCAGAGAAAGGAGATTGAAACAAGTTGAACAAGAATTCTATCTACGTTACACCAGAGATGGAGACTGTATTACGTCATTTAGACAAAACAATGACAATTGATGAATTAGCTGAAGTTGTGGGGATGCCACATGCCAA
>CP070760.1:1870866-1884561 GCA_020348965.1 Candidatus Heimdallarchaeota archaeon
GATTCAGCGAATAAACCAACAAGCATCACGATCTGGGCAAATCCCCAAGCAAGAGAAAAGAATCCCTGTTGTTCTGTATAGTTGGGTAGAAATGCTGCAAGAAGAAAAACCTGTAGAAACCAACCTAAAGGAACCCACATATTTCCAAATACCCATTTGCCTCCAAAAGAGAAAGATTCTTTTACTTCTGACCACGAAAAGTCAACACGGAAAAGATTCTTAACGGAGAATCCAAGACGTTTGAACATCCATAAGCCAGTCAAGAAAGCAGCGAAGCGGATAACATAATTACCAACAGAATAACCAATCGCTCCAGCCAAGGAGTCACCAAAGACAATATTCTGTCCTAAGGTCATTCGAAAGATTACGATAACCATATATTGAAGAGTGATATTGAAGACCCCATAAAGCAGGATATTTAACACCTGGAAAAAATCTAAACGGTTCATTGCACGGAAAATAAGTATGAAAACAATGAAGAAAGCTGGATATTGGAAAAATGCGTGGGTGACAAACACATAACTCATATGGGCAAGAAATGTCCGTGGAAATATAAAAGAACCAACAAATGCGATGAAAAACAGTTGGATTACTCCTGACACCATTTGATACCAAATAAATACTTGAATGTATTTGACTGCTTGTTGAGGGCGTTCCACACGATGTTCTGCAAAAAATTTTACTAGGACTGTTGCTGTTCCTAAGTCGAAAATCAACCAGAGTGCTTCAAAGAAGCGAAGGGTGAAGTCATAAAACCCAACGGCTTGTGGTGATGGAAGAATCAGGAGAGGAAACACCAATGAAGTCATAATAGCATTAGGAAGGATGATGAGCATCCCCACAAATAACTGTACTAAGAATCCACTAATTTGCCTATGCATGCCTACCTCTTCCCAATCGGGATCGGCTTTTTCTTGTACCTGACGTGACATCGCCTCCAAATCTTCCTCTGATATTGGATTATTTTGTGAGAACCTACGGGAATATGTAAATCCTCCAAGAGTGATTACCACAGTCAAGAAAACGCCAATACCCAGTAGACTCGTCTCTAGTAAGTGTGGAACAGGTGAATACTCCCAATCGGCAAAAAGAGGCATTTCAGTACTCTCAACTCCCGCAATCTTCATTTCACATAATCTAAGTAGGTAGTTCGTATAAGGCCACTGCAAGAATTCAGCATTGTGGACCTCTTCAGGCCAAATGGTTATCACAATGATGTTCCCCCCTGGTTCAGATTCAAAAATCAAGGGATTCTGATCTGAATCCTCAATGATAACTGAAGTTTTTGGGGATAATGAGAAGGTAGATGCATTGAAGACTTCAGTGACGGAATTCCATTCAATGTTCGATGTGATAGGGTGTTCCAGGGTTGTTTTTCGAGGGAGTGTACTCGTCCCGATAACCTGTCCTTCAGATGTGGTGGTTAAATTCAATGCCTGCAATAAAGATGCATTTTCAGTTAATTTAGAACCCGTTATTATAAGAATTCCTTTATTTTTGGAATAAGATTGGAGCTGGCTAATTTCTGATGAAGTAGGGACATAATCAACTAAAATTAGTCCCTCATATTGATCAAGCGATGAGGGGAGGCTATCCTGAGATGATAACTCAACAGATTTATCAATCGCGAAACGGTCCTGCATTCGACCATGCGGTTCTGATTCCAGAAAAAGGAATGAACTCGAAGATCCATCTTGAGTGGGATAAGCAATTCCAAGCACCCATGATGAAAAAACGACAAAGAATAGTGCGATTAGAGGACAAACCAAGATTAACCATTTTTTCTTCAATTTCTCATCACCTGTCATAGGATTGGTTATTTCGAATTAAGAAAAACATAGATTTGTACTTCTTCTAATTATTTTTTCCTCGAAAAGAAGGGATTTCACTTCTCTCACGAAAAGAATAAAAGATCGGTATAGGATAACTTAAAATAGTCAAAAAACCCTTTAGACATCTTAAAATGATGAAAGATGTCCTTTGGTAGACTGAATGTCTTGGTGAAAGATCGAATGAGTGTTTCTGAAAAGAGAGTTCGCAAGAAACGTCGTTGGGGAAAAATCTTCGAATATTCCAGTTATGAGCGAAATTACCCTGTCGGTGATGAATACATGGGATTACTTAAAGAACTGGAAGAAGATTATTCAAAAAGGAAAACTGTTGTGGTTACCCCTCAGGAGATCGCATCAAAACGAGATATTCGGGTTTCTGTTGCAAAACAGCTTTTAGAAGACTTGGAGGAAAAGAAAGTTCTGAAAAAAGCTGTTTCCAATCGTCGTCTTAGAGTATATGTAAAGAACTAAGAACGACATATTGGTCATATTTTTGTGTTCTATCCTAATTTTTTTATTACATCATTTAATGGAAGAGAAAAACTATTAGAATCACGACCTTCCATTTAGCAACGAATTCTCTCTCAATGATAGTGAAATCAAATGAAAATTTTTGAAAATATCATTCTAATGAAACGACTCCTCCGTCAAGGGTGGATTCGATCAGGTGTTCCCCCAAGCTCCATTGAATCTCTTGCAGACCATTCATGGTCGGTAGCTTTACTGTCATTTTTGTTTTGTTCAATGGAAAACCAACTTCGGAGCTCTACTGAAAATTTAGATGTGACAAAGGCGGTATTAATTGGATTACTCCATGATTTACACGAGTCGGAATATTTTGACATCGATAAAAGCGTGAGAAAAATTGTTTTTCATGAGCAATTAGAGTATTTTCAACAACATCTTGAGGAAGGAGCAACCCGGAGTATACTGACAAAGGTTCCAGCCGCAGTGCAAGATTCTTTCCATAGTGTTATGAATGATCGTCAGAGTGAAGAGTATCATCTTGTTAGAATAGCTGATTTACTCGACTTACTAATTCAGGCTCGAGAATTCAATAAAAAGCATTGGCTTGACGAAAATCAATACCAAGGATTTAAAAAGCACGCATTAGAACAATTGGAGCAATATAAAAACCAATTTTCTTTTCTCGAAGAATTTTTACATGAATTCACAAGTTAAGATTTACTAGATTTACTTAAGGTCAGTAAATTCTATAACCTTCTTGATGAAATCAATACTTTCTTGCATAAAATTTTGTGAGTTTGGAAGGCGGATCCCAAGTTTAAATGCGTGGGCTTGTTCTAACATAGGATAATAATCTGAAAATTCGGATTTCTCTCCCCATACCTCTCGGATCTCTTCGTGAATGTCTGGTTTGACCAAATCCATCTTTACAGCATCCAAACCAGTTTTGAAACAGCAGAGAGCAAATGCAATATCAATAATTGAGGCCCCTAAAAGATATTCCAGTTCGTCTTCTGGTAATCCTTCTTCTTTTGCTGTCTTAGTAATTTCATCAAATTGGACAATAGCTTCCTTGATTAAGATTCTCGCTCCTTCTTGAATTTGTGTATTAGAGATTTCTAGAGGACTGAAAACGTTTTCTCCTAATTTTACCTCCCCATCTTTTGCATAAAGGGCATGTATGAAGCTGAAATCAGGACCAAACTTCTCTAATTGAGTAAGATCATCTTCTTTCAAAATCATCAGATCAAAGATGTGAACCACCTCTGGAGTTACAATCTCCTCGGCTATTTGACCAATTTTTTCAATTGCTGCTTCTGATTTAGCTGGAGGTGTTTCTGAACTCAAAACAACAACAAAATTGATGTCACTTTCGCCAACCACATGTAAACGTTTCGCATATGATCCATAGATGATGAGAGTTTTGATCTGAGTTTTCAATTCCTCATCTTCAGAAAATCGCTGAACGACTTTTTTTTCAAGCATTTCGTATTCGCTGGATTCATCAACAGTTGTTTCTAGGGATATGCCATCTAACTCATCTTCTGCCATTTCATTGACTTCAGCGATCACTTCTTTGACTGTTGCCACAGAAGATCTGATTTGTGATTTCAACTGGGGATTTTCAGAAATTATCAGTTTCAAAACTGAAGTGAGAGATGCTTCCCCTTGGTCTAACCGTACCTGTATAGCATATTGCTGGATGAGATCTCGAAGTTCAGATTCTTCCATAAAAAACCCCTGTACGAATTATTGAGTGTCAATGAAACTGATTTGGTTGAATAGTGACCTTTTAGAGGTCGATATTGCCAAAATGCTATTAGATTTTTGAGTTTATATCCTTAAAGCTTTGCGTTTTGTGTGAGGTTAATGAGGCTATCTATTTTGTCATTGATTGTTTTCAGTACGTTAGGTTCAAGTTTTTGAGATTTAAACAAACCACGAAGAATCTGGGAGATACAATCTCCAATAATTCTCATTTCTTCTTCGCGCAGACCTAGCCGTGTAAGCTCTGCCGTACCAAAACGCATTGCTGCATCTGTTACAATTCGATGGTCTAATAAGACATCCCTTAATTTTGCCCCTTCATCGAAATCTTGAACTTTCATAATCACTTGGTGAGATTCTGTGAATCCGTTGGACTTTCCGTGAAGTGGGATTGTATTCGAATCTAAAGTTTGGGCAAGAGTTTTGGAATTAATAACGACCTGTCTAGCATAGTTTCTACCAAAGTGTTGAAATTCTTCAAATGCAACTCCTAGTGCGGCAACACGTGAATTATGAATATTATCAACTAACACAATACCTTCTAATGGTTCTGCTCCAATTACTTCCTCCAATTCTCTTTCATAAAAACCATTAGATAAAATGACGCCCCCTTGAGGCCCTGGGAACGATTTATGGGTTGAACCCAGCAACAAATCAGCCCCCTCTTTTAATGGATCTTGAAATTGCTCACCAGCTATCAATCCTAATACATGTGAACCGTCATAAGCCACAATACCCCCATATTCATGGACTGCTTTAGCAATGGGTTGAACAGGGTGAGAAAAAAGAAATAAAGATGAACCAAGAAAAATCAACTCAGGTTTCTCTTGTGCAATAATTTCTAACATGGTAGATAGATCAATGTTATATTCATCGAGATTAAAAGGGATGTTTACTCTTTTTCGATAGAGAAATTCCAAATTTATGGGATAACCTCCAGCAGAAAGCGGAAGAATGGCAATTTTATCATCTGGTTTTGTTAAAGCCAAGATTACCGCTAAAACGGCCATATTCCCTGATAAGGGAGAAATAATCGAATGACTGCAATGAAAGATCTTATTAGCTAATTCTTGGGTTTGTGAATATATCTTTTGAAATATCTTTGTTCCTCCATAGAAAGACGCATGGTATCTAGAATGCTGTAATGACAGTGTTTCTTTCACTGAAGGTGATAGAACATTCTCAGAAACTACCATATTCTACCTGGATTTCCGAAATTGCTCATTTTGATGAATCAAATCAAGAATTTTCATTTAGGTGTCTCCAAAATTCAACTATCAGTATCATTAAGTATGCTAAAAAAATTTGACACTCATCTGATTTAATGATTATATACCAGATTTAAACTTATTAAAGTTACATTTCAAGGAAATTAGAATGATAGACTCTCATGCTCACCTTTTGCCAGATTTTGTTAGGAACATTGACGAATTAGTAGAGAATGCTAGAAATTCAGGACTTGAAGCAGTAATTAATTCAGCGATTGAACCCCATCATTATGAGTTTGCAACAAATCTCGAAGAGAAAAACTCGGGCTTTATCTACACTACATTAGGTTTTTCGGCTTCGAATGTACAAACAATCAATTTTACGGAAGCATATGAGAAAATTCAGGTTTATCCTTCGTTAGTGGCTATTGGAGAAATTGGACTCGATTACCATTGGATTAGAGATCCTCATTGGCGTAATAAACAACAAGAAGTCTTTCTCGAGTTTATTAAATTAGCAAACGAGGAACAGAAACCACTAGTTATCCACTCACGGAAAGCAGAACAAGACTGCATCGATCTCTTAGAGAAAACTGCGGAAGTACCAGTACTATTGCACTGCTTTGCTGGAACTATATCACAGGCACAGAGGATTGTTAATCTAGGATGGTTGATTTCTATTCCTACTTCTGTGAAAAATCGTAAGAATCATAGGAAAATTGCTGGAAAAATACCTCTAGAACATTTGGTTGTCGAAACAGATACTCCATTTCTTAGTCCGATTCCTGGTAAAAAAAATGAACCAGCAAATGTTAAATTTGCAATCGAAGAAATTGCGAGTCTAAAGGAGACATCCTTTCAAGAAGTAGACGACGTAACTACACAAAATGCTAAAGAATTTTTTCAACTTTGAACTCAGTAAAGTGATTTACATGCTTGACATGGAAACAGATGTTCTTCAGTATCGTCAAGAATCTATCGAGAATCTACAAGGAAAAGAGTTTGATATACTCGTGATTGGCGGAGGAATAACAGGAGCAGGTATTGCACGTGACGCGGTTCTACGTGGTTATTCGGTAGCATTAGTAGATAAAGATGATTTTGGATACGGAACGAGTAGTGGCTCCTCAAAGATGGTACATGCGGGTTTGCGATATACAATTCAAAAGGAATTCCGATTGGTTCGTGAGGGCTCTGTTGAAAGAAAAAAAATCCTAGAAATGGCTCCTCACCTAACACACCCAATTAAATTTCTCATTCCTCTATATTCTGATTTGCGAACAACTAAATCAGGGGTTCGAAAATTGGTGTGGGTGTATGATTTACTAGCAGGATTTAGAAATTATACTTTTCATAAGATCCTAAGTCCTGAAAAAGCATTTTCAATATTACCTAAGCAGATAAGAAAGGAAAATTTTCAAGGTGGAGCTCTTTATGGGGATGGGGTTATGGATGATGCTCGTCTAACTTTGGACGTAATTCTCTCTGCAGAGGAACATGGAGCAATTGTTCTTAATTATTGCCAGGCGACAGTGTTTTACGAAGATTCATCATCAGGAAGGATGACAGCAGTTAGTGTTTTGGATAAGCTTAAGAACGAAGTGTTTCAGATAAATACTCGTGCAATTGTACTAGCATGTGGTCATTGGACTGATAATATTACACGAGCCGTTGATCCTGATGTTCCACAACGAATTCGACCTACTAAGGGTATTCATATCATTACTAAAAATTTCCTCCCCGAATACTATGCATTGGGTCTACCAATAAGGGATGGTCGGTTTTTTTTCGCTGTGCCGTTTGGGGATAACCTTTTGATTGGGACAACTGATACTGATTATGCAGAGGACTATGATTTCGTACCCGTAACTAAAGAGGATATTAGATATTTAATCGACGCCATTAATTTCCTCTTTCCAGGCACACTGCAGGAAGAAGACGTCATTAGCGCTTATTCTGGTTTGCGTCCACTCATTATGTCTTCATCAGAAGAATCTGAATCAGAGTCAGATGTCTCTCGGAAACATGAAATCTTCGAAATAAAACCAAATGTTTATGCCATAGCAGGGGGAAAATATACAACCTATCGCTCAATGGCTGAAGAGATGGTCGATAAATTAGAAAACCTTCTGGGGAAGAAGGGAAAATGTCAAACAGATAAAGTTCCATTATTTGGGTGGGCATTGACCAAACGCAAAGATTGGGAAAATTGGGTCACTATGGCAATGGAAAACTTAACAGTCCGTTATCAAATGCCTAAAGATGTTGTAAAGCATCTAATGCAGTATGGTACAAACTATCTGAAAATATGCAAAGAAATGGATTTAGATCCAACGTTAAGAGAGAGAATTTCTAAAACACGGCCTTACATTCTCGCTGAAATCACCTATCAAATTAAAAATGAGAAAGCAGTAACTCTAAATGATGTAATGTTTAGACGAACCCAACTTCAGCTTTCTGAGAAACAGGGATTAGATTGCATGGAACGTGTTGCCGATCAAATGGCTACTATTCTTGGATGGTCTTCCGTTAAAAAAGAGGATGAAATTACAAAATATAAAGAATCATTGGTATGGAAACCTTGAATAAACCCCTTCTACACTTGTTAACAAACTAAAAATCAAAAATTCCAGGATTCATAATACCGTTTGGATCAAGAGTTTTCTTAATTCCTTTCAGGAGTTTTATCCCTTCAGTTCCGATTTCTGGAGGAAGCCATGAACCATATGCTCTTCCAATGCCATGGTGGTGACTCAAAGTCCCACCATACATCTGGAATGTATCCAGTATTCTTTTTTTAATCCTATAATACTGTTCAACCTCATTATCCTTTTCTTGGGGAGCAGTAAGTGTGAAATACAAATTTGCACCACTTTGGTAAAAATGACTTCCATGAGTCCAAAGAATTGGACATTCTTGTTTCAATACTTTGCGGACATTATAATATAGATCAATGATTCTATCCCACGTAGTACTGGTTTCAAAAGTTTCAATTAAGATCCCATAGTCAATGAGGGGATCACGAATGAAGGGAAGTTCGTATCTCCTTTTGTGCCAACTTTTTGCTGGTCTTGAACCAATATAGAATCCCCCATATTTTTTACAATAAGACTTAGCTTTCTTTAATGATAAATCCACGAGTTTTGGGTCACCTTCGAAGGACATGATACCCATACATCTTTCGCCGATTAGATAACCTCTTCTTTCCATGAATTTAAGCATGTATCTGTAAAGGAAAGGCATCTTTGGTGGATCTCTCATCAAAGTTTGAGCTAGTATATTGTAGTAGGTCTCCTCACTATCTGAAAGTCTCATTACAGCAGGCCGATATCCATTTTGAAGGATTTCTCTATACGCATGAAGACCCTCCTCAAAACTCCTAAAGAAAAAAGCCGCAAGACGAGTTTTTCGGGGCTTTTTCCATACTCGTAACGTAACTTCTGTAATAATTCCAAATGAACCTTCTGATCCTGTTAAAATTTGGTTAATATCAGGGCCAACTGCCCTTGCTGGAGCAGTCCTAGTTGTTAAAGTTTTTCCTGCTCCAGTGACTAATTTTATACCCATTACCATGTCTTCAATTTTTCCGTATAATGTTGAATTTTGACCAGCTCCCCGTGTTGCTACCCATCCTCCCAAACAACTGTATTCAAACGATTGAGGAAAATGTCCAAGCGTTAATCCTTGATGATTTAATTGTTCTTCTAATTGGGGGCCTAAAATTCCACTCTGAACTGTAATATATTGAGCATCCTTGTTTACTTGTAGTAATTTGTCCATAGATTTCAAATTCAAGGCGATCATACCAGAGATGGTAGGTTCAATCCCAAGCGTTACACTGGTAGCTCCAGCCACAGTAGATGTCGGGATCAAAAATTTATTTGCTAATTGAACAACATTGACTACATCCTCATGAGATTGAGGGTATACTACTAGTTCCACTGTGTTTGAAATATCACTGATTCGCGATCGAAGCATTTCGATATAACTTTGCCCTAATGAATTTGTGATTCGAGCCCAAGGATCTTCAGATATTTTGTCTTTACCTAATACCTTTATTAGTTCTGATTTAAATTCTGAAGGTAGCTGGGATTCACCTAATATTTCCTCTATATCCTGTTTTTGTATATAAGCCTTTTCTGTAGTTTTTGGATCCATTCCCAGCTGTTTAAAAATGGTTTTCTTAAGTGGTTCGGTGACTATGATATAAGGGGATTCTCTGTCTCCCCATTTTGTAGCTAATTTAATGGATTTCATATACATCCCAGAAAAAGGAAATCTACAAATTAAAATCGGAATTTAGATCATTAGGAGTTGATTTAGATCAGTATCAAGATTATAAAAACATCTAGCTTCCAATATTAAAAGACTGATTAATCACTTTTGACTTTGTTTACTCTCCCCATATGTCACTAAAACCCATAAAGCCTCCCTAGCTGCTAGAGGACGACCTTGAGACGCTTCGATGTTTAATTCCTTTACTACCTTATTATGTTCTTCAGTCTCTTTAAAAAATTGTTTTCCTAGCCGTTTAATATACATCGTGGACAGAATTGTTCCTTTTCCTATTCCAGGACACGATTCTTGAGAGTCCTTAGCCCAGATACTAATCATTTCTTTACGTTCTTTAATAAAAGCAAGGGGGTAATTTCTGCAGGCTAATGGTCTGGAAGAATATATTACACAATTAGGAGGTTTGAAAAAAATACAGAAATTGTTTGATAGTTTTTTCAGGCCTGGAATGACCTTCCCTTTTGTAGTTTGAATGGGGTTGAGTACCATTTGTTTTTGGACTTGAGAAGACAATCTTGAGTCTAAAGTATAAAATGAGATTTTCTGAAGAAGTAATCTAAAATCACGCTCTTGAGTAATAAATAACTGGAAAAGGTCTCTATATGTTAACGTGACAATGATATTCGGGTCACAACAACAATTACCACTCTGTTGACATTTGAATCGTTTTTCTCTAAGAGAAATCAGATTAATCCTCACCTACTGGAACAATAATGTTACAGTTCTTACATAAAATACGATGATGTCGTTGCTCGGTTAGGGGTTCAAGATAAGTTTCCATGGTAAAAGCTTGATTGCATTTTCCACAGCGTTCTGAAATTTTAGTGACCCGTACTAGTACACCCGGAGGCAGAATCGTCATTTGAGATGCACTCGCCCTACAGTTCGCTCTGGAAAGATTTTAATGCCTTCAGATGTGATTCGAAATTCCTTCCACGAAAAATCATGAGCAAATCCACGCATTTTTTGGATAAGAATCGAACGACGAAACTCACCTGTTGGAAGTTCATCATAGCTTAAACGGATAAGTCCTTGAGATGAATATTCTTCTACTCCTCCCTCCAATGACTCTGCAGTCAGAAAGGTGGTACACCCTTGTTCTCCTAGAATCGCTCCCATGGTCAAGATTTCTTTACGAACTTGTGCTGGATCCTTGATAATTGTTGAAAGTGTAGACAACGAATCAATACATACTCGTGTCGCTCCCGTTTCTTCCAATATTTCTGTAAGTACAATTAATAAGCTATCTAGGTTCGCTCTAATAGTGAACTTTTCGTCGGTGGATAACCCAACTCGCGCTGAAAAACCATCGACCATGGTGATTAAGGGAGGATTGAATTCCTCTTCAAGTTGTCGGACATTCCACCCAAAAGATAGCATGTCAGTACGAATATGACGGGGAAGATCATCAAAGCTAATAAAAATTCCTGGCTCATCAGAATGGAGAGCGCCATTGATCAGGAACTGTAATCCAAAGACGGTTTTTCCTGAACCTGGTGGACCTGAAATAAGAACTTGGCGTCCCTTAGGAAATTCTTTCTTTTCGCCGAAAAGGTCATCTAATCCTGGAATTCCAGACTTAATGGTAGCCATGGTAGCCATTCAATTCTTCATAGAAGAATTGTATAAGTTTTTCTGACCTCAGCACAATATTCCATCTAGAGGACACTAAATACATACGTTTCTATTTAAAAAGGTTAATCCTCGTATGATTCTTCTTTTAGTTTTTGGAGTTTCATCTGATGGGTGACATAACCGGCGATTTTATTCCGAAATCGCTTTGAGTGAACAATAATGATTTTTGATACTATATCCTTGTTATGTTCAAAGGAATCAGGCGATAAGTGATCTCCATATTCCTTAATAATTTGCCTAGAAATATCTTTTACTGCTGATGTCCGTACTTTTCCCATACAGTTCAGTATCCTTTACGTTATTCTCTCTAGAGGACGCCAATGAGCATTAACTCTCAAACTGAGGTTCATTGTTTGATTTTTTAAATCTTTCAAAAATACTTGAAGAAAAATGGTCAGAAGAAATAGTTCGTTATTGTGACTGTCAACAAGTTCTAGGATGAAAATTTAGAACTTTGAGATAATAAGATCTATAATGACGCTCTTCTTCATTCTAATATTCACTATTTTGTTGAAATTACTTCTCTAGATTGATGAAGAGCGAGTATTCTTCGGAGATTATGTCACAATGGATAGAAAGGATGACTTCAGTTTTTACCACTGGTTTTTGGATAATCCAATTGACTATCACCTCATTGTCATTCAATGCTGGGATTTGTAATTCAGGAGCCTGAAGGGGTGAAAATTTTAGGGGAGGATTGCCTGAAATCCGGATTGTTATGTTCTTTAGATTAGAAAGATGAGGAGGTTGGATCAATTTCCATGAAATAATTAATCTCTCATCATAAAAATCATCTGATTCAGGAGGTAGAAAATGAGCCATATTCTCACTTTTACTATTTCAATTCAGGAAAGAAGACTAATCCTTTCTTTTTATCAAGAATACAAACTTGATTGGAAGATAATAAATCCAGAATAGTCTCTATTTTTGAGCTATTCCACGTGACACGTTCCTGGATTGTCGAAAGAGTAATTTCACCGAACTCGTTAATTTCGTTTGCTATTAGGGAAAGAAATTCCTTTATATCGGTTGACATTGTCATAGGTTCAAATAAGAACCCTTCAGGTGATTCTTGTACAATATCATTTTGACTTAAGATATCCATTGCCCTTTCAATATCTTGAATATCACATTGCCACCATGGTCGATGTTTATGGAAAAGGGTAGCTAACTGACTTAATCTTATCCGTCGAAGATAGACTCTTTGATAAGCAATACCAAAAGAAATTAATTCTGAAGCTAGACGATGAAAAAATTCTTCCTTTCCATGGAATACTGGTCTTTTAAAAAGTGATGAAGGGAGAATGGAGACAGGTAATTTCATCTCTCGCTTTAAACTAAGAAGATAGCTTGCCAAGTCTTCAGGTAGAAAAGAAGTTGTAGATACAGCCTCAAGTCCCTTAACTAGCTTTTCCTGAACCTCTTCATCGGTTTCATCTTGTATCTTGCGTAATTTTTTACCAAATGCTTTATAGCGAGCCTTATGGTCATCCTGCTTCGAAATCGTGAAAGCCTCCAATAGGGCTAGTGTGAAATTATAATAATAAATTTTTAGCTACAGGAAAAAGAATAACAATTGCATCGAATGAGAAAGGTGTTTAAAGCTTTTTATTAAATAACAGAGGTCTATCAAAGACTGATAACAAGGGATCTATGAGAAAACACTATAAACTAAGTATTCCACCTTGTTTTCTTCCTGCTTCTTTCAAAAGATGGGCTAGCGGAATGTCTTGGTATCTACCATCGGGTAACATGCGTCTAACTAAGATAGGAAGAAGACCTTGCTTAATTTCCCGTTCAGAAATTAATAGGGGATCACCTTGTTCCTGCTCTGGTTCGTCGGGGGTTTCAGATGTAGTTGGTTCATCAGCTTCGACAAGGACAGGAGCTCCCATGCTGATTTGTAATGCGCGAGCGCCTAAAATACGGGCGTACTCGAATCTAGTGAGCATTTTAGGTCCGATAAGGATACTTTTCTCTGTCACAAGTGTTTACCAGCCCAGCAGGAATATAAAAAAACGATGATGCGCAACTATTGCTTTATAGAACAGGCGGGGAGGATTTAACTGAGATATATGAGTCTTTTCGCCTCGAGGAGTTTAGTAAATTGTTGAACGGAAAGGAGCAAAAAGAAAGAAATTAGATAAACAGAACTCACCTGATAATAGATTTTTAGAATTTTATTAAAAAAAAGAAAAAGAAAAGAGAGAGTAGGTATGATCTAATCGAAATCTTCGCCGCCTGGGCCACCAGGTCCTCCTGGACCACCAGGGCCAGGGCCTTCAGAAGCTTTGGCTGCGATGATATCATCGATACGGAGGATCATCTGCGCATTTTCACTTGCAGAGGTTATGGCATGAGTTTTCACACGAAGGGGTTCAATGATATCAGTCATGTCTCGAACTTTGCCTTCAATCACATCAATGCCAGCTTTACTATTCCCACCTTCATGCTCCGTTCGGAGTGCTACAATAATATCGATAGGGTCTAAT
>CP070760.1:1884661-1897929 GCA_020348965.1 Candidatus Heimdallarchaeota archaeon
TTTCAGGCAATGAAATTTATAGTAACCTGATTCCTTCTTTTTTAAAAGCTGCAAGTGTTGTCGTTCTAATATTTGATTACAAAAACACAGATTCCCAACAGAATATAAAGTCTTTATACAGTAGTTTTTGTGAAAATATCTCACCCGCTCAAGTACTGTTGATAGGAAACAAAGCGGAAGATGAAAAGAAAGATATTCCAAAAATATTAGATTCTTGGGTACAAGAACACAATTTAACCATATTTCCTGTTTCTGTGAAAGAAAATATTGGGAAATCACTTCTCTTGCAGAATATAACTCAAATAATTAAGAGTGCTTCAAACAAGTAATAGTTTTTGAAGTATATTATTTCCACTCATCATCATTAGTTTGACATGATGATTGGACAATTTCACATTCCCACCATCTAGATCCCTGTTGAAAGGAACAAATATCGTCAGTAACCTGACATTTACGGTCTTCCTTTAGATAAAGGCAAAGACTAGTTAATACTAAACGTAAAGAGAATTTGTCAGGTGCTTCTCCCTGTTGATAGTTGCGATAGATTTGGTCACGAATTTCTTGATAGTTATGAACCTGAACAGTGGTTAGGATACATCCAGTTTTGAATGTGATCCCCCCTGCCAGGGAATCATCGAATTCCAGAAATTGAAAGAGTTGCCGTTGCAAGGAGTCAAGAACTTCGTCATCGATATCGCTAACGCCCATCATTGTCAATAATTCTCGCAATTTTTTCCGAAACACGAGCTTAACGCCCTCATTAAGACTTTCTAGAACCTATGAAGTGTCCATCCTACAGAATGTGTAATTATTTCAAAAAATCTAACCGATTTATGCCTGAATCAATAACTTATTATTTGGTCATCCTTTAATAACATATTTAATTAAACACTTTGAAGAGAGTACGGACTTTTAGCGAAAAAAAAATATGGAGATATTTGTATGACTGAGAGCGATTTTTACCCAGTAGTATGGGTAAGTTTAGCTTCTGTCTCTGGTCTTAGTTTAATTAGTCTAGGGCAGCCAGGTTTACGAACAGATCTTGATGAACAGGTTTACACTGGTGGTTTGACCGCTGTTCAGGCTATGTTAGGTGGGGAGATTGGAGGGGATACAGAAAGATTTGTGGGCGGATCTGATATTAATAAAACTGGTAGATTCATTGTTAGAAATGATAAAGGCGGAGAGCTTGTTGGTCAATTTCTCCTAATTTCTCAAAAGAACATAGCTGTAGCCCGAGATTTAGTAGAGTATTATGAGCAGCTTGTTACCATTTTTGCTGAAGAAACCCTTCAAACAGAAGTTTATGAGCGTGTTGAAAGGGAATTTAGAGCATTAGGGGTCAATGATGTCTTGGATCTCTTTTTTGAAAGCATAAAGAAAGCAAGAAAGAGAAAGTCGCTCCCAATGGATAAACAACACTTTTTTTCCGCTCTTACAGAGGTAGCAAGAAAATCGATTAACGATTATGAATATTCAGCCACCTTAGTGAAAATTTCCGAATTCAAAGGAAAATATCAAGATCTTACTCCCAGAATGAAGACAGAAAGAAAAGATCTAATTGCAGAATTATCTCAAGATGTGTTAGAATTTTTGACAAGCGAACATCCCCACGCTTTAGTGCTGTTCCCTAAAATTGATTCTTTACAAAAAGATTTCTTGAAGCATTTGAATTCTGAAATAGAAAACATCCTCAAACAGGAGAAAGTTACCGAAGCACTTGAGGAAATAATTGCTGATTTTGAGAAAAATGATTTGAAAAATGTTCTGGAAGAATTTGCTTTAGAAGAGGTAACAAAAGCCAATCTCTATGCTCGTCTTGAAAATGAAATATTCAGTAAGTTTCGACGTGAATTTCCCCTTCTCTTACTCGTTGATCCAGAAATAAAAGGATTTCCAAGGGCAATAGAAGTTCTTACTACAAGAATAAATGAGGAATATGATGTAGCAGGAACATTATCCCGAATAGGTTACGACATGTTGAAGGGTTATGAGAAAGAGGAAGAATTAATGATTCCTTACATTCGAAATTTTTGCGAACAATTTCCTACTGGACTGACCCTCACTGCATGGAAATATATGCAAATTATTTTCAAACTAATAACATTAAAAACTAAGATTGACGTAAAGGATGTACTTCCATCATTGAAGGATCAAATACCAGATTCTCATTTTTCAACAGTTCAGAAAATGGTAACTAAATATAAACTGGCAAAACTAGATCCATTATCCTTCTCAGTAAAAAGAGCTACAGATATTTTACCATTTTATCGTGCCCTACTTGCTAGTCTAGGTTTTGGGGTGAATACACTTATCTGTGAGGTAGCTCTTGGGAGTGAAAATCCAAAAAATTTCCTCAGACATACTGCAAATAATTTTAATGAATTTAGCAGTCAAATTCATCAAGTATTTGCGATATTTTCAATATTTTCTTATGTTGAGAAGATGCAATCACGTCTAGAGTTTTCTCCAGTCTTTCCAAAACTGGAATCATTCGGTGGCGCCATCGATGTCAATGCTCTTGACGTTCCAACTTTAATTGAGAAATTCATAGTTGTTAACACCGAAGGTCTACGGAAAGAAGGTCAATTAGTGCAAAACCGTTTAGACGAGTTGGAAAAGGCCTTTTCTAATAGAGTACAAGATATTGAAAGATTCTTAACTCGAAATCCCATTGATATTTCCAAGGGATATTCACTTGACTTTAAAGAGGTGGAAATGCTAAGTTTTACTACTAAACCTGCAAAGTCCATTGAAGAAATTCTACAGAAAGCCCAGAGTGAATATAAAAAGATACTTGAAAATGTTCTTCCTGATTTAGATGAAGTAAAAGATGCTGCTCAACAGTTCCTCGATGGGAAAATCGCTGAAAATAAATTAGAATCGATTTTATCAGATCGGAAGTATCTTAACAAAGTCCAAGGTAACTATCGAAAGAACTTTAACAAGATACGTGAATCTATAATAAAGAAATATAATGAACTTCAGTCTTCTGTTGAGAAACGGTTCAATGGTTTCCAAAAGGACTTCTCCAAACAATACACCCAAGCATGTTCATTCCTCAATATTAATCGAAAAGCCCTTTCAAAAGGTGATAAACAGTTATATTCTGATCCAACTTCCATAATAAATGGAATTCAATCCTCGATAGATCAGATCATTAGAAAAGATCCAGCTTTTTCTCGGGAAAATCTCGGTTCCTATTATTTCTATGCCAAAAACCGATCTTTGCCATCAAGTCTCAAATTTGAAATCTCTAATTCTTTGGTTCATAATAAGAAATACCCATATTTGAAGGAAGCTATAGAAGCACTGAAAGTTAGTCCTCGGACTGATGTTTACCAGAGTTATGCTGAAGTTTTAGAGATTCAGGCAAAGGATTCACTGTCTGAAATTTTTCGCGAGGCGGGTAAAATTATTGGTAGAAATTACCTCAAGGCCAATCCTGATGTTTTCTTTGTTGAAAGGGATAAAATTCCAGTACCAACCTTAGAAATGGGCGTTCTTACGAATGTAGATGCCATGGATTCACTAAGGAGCCTGTTCGGATCCAGTATTGTTGTAGAATCAGAAGAGCAAGATGAAACATCATTCTTTCACGTTTCTGCCATTGTTCCTGACTTAAGCTGCAATCTAAAAAAACTGAAAAAGATCTGGAAGAAAAAAGAATGGAATCTACGTAAAGTCTTTTTGGTTTTAAGTTTCCAATCTCTCTTAGAGGCAAATGACTTCTACATAAATTTACTGCAATTTTCGTCAGGATTATATTCAGTTCGAGTAAAAGAGTCTTTAGAGGAAATTTTTCAACAGATTGAAAAGGAAATCGCTGCTGGTTGATTATCCATTTAGGATATTCAGGAACGAATTAGGAAATGGGTTTCTCAAATTTTCTAAAGCTATCTGAGAACCCAGAGGTTTATCCACCTCAAGAGGATACTCTGTTTCTTACAGATATACTAGAACGCGAGTTCCAAAAGGAGGTATTGGCAAATTCTAATTCTTTTTTAGTCTGCGAGGTTGGAGTAGGTACTGGTTTTATTTCGATTGTATTGGGAAAGAAATATCCTCAGATTCATTTTATTGGGGTGGACATTTCTTCTCAAGCCACAAAGATCTGTTATAAAAACATGTCTGAGTGGCTCCAACGAACACAATTTGACGTATTATGTATGGATCTTCTTTGTGGATTCAATCCTTCAAGATTTTTTCCCTCTATAGTTTTTTTCAATCCACCATATCTAAGAACAACCCAAGAAGAAATGATGAAAGAACCATTACCAAGAACTTGGGCTGGGGGTCCAACTGGGATAATGGTAATCCAGGAGTTCTTGAAAACGTTAACCAAAATCAGATTCGGGAAAGCATATTTCCTTTCCAGTATCTACAATACGAATGAATTATTTAGCGTTCAGTTTCAGGAGTTTTATATTCAGGTTATTGCGGAAAAAAAAATTGAAGATGATAAGCTAATATGCTATGAAGTTCAATATAAGAGAAAACCAAAATAGGTTTCCCTTATGATTGGTATTGACTGAGAAAATCAACAAGATGCTTTAATGATTCCTCTGGATCCTCTAAATATAGTAATATGCGATCATTCTCTTGTGTGGGCTGATCTAGAGGAATGATTTTATCCTTTGAATCTTCTCTTAGAATGTTAAGAACACGAACTTTAGGAATTTGAAGATCGTCGATCGGTTTAGATATTCTACTTTCAGGAACTGGAATGGAGATAACGGGTGGTTTAACCAGCGGGAGACTCATTTGCTGATATAATTCATTAACAATTTGATTTAAATTATCCACAATTATGATCTGACCTTGCTTTTGACCAGCTAGGTATTGAACAAACGGAGGAGCAAATTGTGCTAATAAGATGACCTTTAACTCCTCATTTGAAATAAATGACATGATATTCTGAATTATCAGTGGATCTTCATGAAGTATGATGACTTTTTCCGCGTTGTGGAACCCTATTGTCTCATATAGATGCCTTTTAGCATACTCCTCATTTTGTTCCTCATAAAGCACGTTAACTTCGTCCTTAACCTCTTCAATCCAGTTTAATTTTTTGTCAGAAATTAGCGCAACCCTAGTTTGTGCACCAATTTGGATTAGTTGGTCAATGAAGGCTTCTGTAAAAATATTACTTCCAAACACGAACATTGTGTTTTGTTGTTCAACAGCTTTTTCTGCAAATTTTCTTACTCGTCGTCGTTTAAAGAATCCCATTCAATCCACCTCATCATGTGTTGTCGAATCATAGAGTTGCGTGTCTTTAACTACTGGTTCTTCGATTGTAGGGATCACCAATTCCTCATCAAGAGCATTTATCTCTATCTCTTCTTTTCCCTTTTTCTTATCTTTTTTCTTTTCCTTCTTCGTTTTGGATTTCTTAGGTAATAAAGGTAATTCGGTGACTACTCGATTAGTCATTTTCATGAAATAATCAGAGAAGAAATAAATGATAACCCTATCTCCAAGTTTCAATTTTTCCTCTGGAGACAATAGTTCATCGCCACGGCGTACGAGTAACACTTTCTGTCTGACAAGATCCGAAGTCATAGCGACACCAGTGGAGCCTATATAGGTTCGTGGTACGTCGATTTCTACCGTTGGGGGAAAATTAAAGTCCATACTCAACGAAAGAACCAGGCCCTGAACAGTAGCGTCTAAATCCTCAATGATCATTAGATGCTGGTCTTGGACAAGCTCACTAAACACAAAAGCGGGAGCATATTGAGAAAGTAGAATTATATCCACGTCTGGACGAATTCGACGTATGTTTGTTAAAATGTTCTGGTTTAATTCGATACTTTCAGTTAAGATCATAATTCGTGAGGCGTTCTCGAACCCTATAATGTCATATAAATTCTCTTTCTCAAATTCCAATTGATTTTCGACAACATAAATGTCTATGAATGCTCTTAATTTCCGTATCCAGAGGAGATCGTTATCTGCGATCAACGAGACCCTTTCCTCATAACCAAATTGGAAAATCATCTCAAACAAGAATTGTTCGGCTGGTCTCGAAGTGCCAAAAACATACGTGACATCTTTCCGGGTATTTACTTTGTCCCGATACTTCGAAATTGGGGATTTAATCATTAATCGGACGATAATAGTCACAGTACCGATGATCCCAGCACCGTACCGTAATGTTGTATCATTAAAGATGATTCCATCCCATTTTATCAGATTAATATGCAAATCATATGCTTTGAATGGATCATTAGGAATGATAGATAATGCAAGAGGGATCCCCCAAATAACTATAACTAAGCCAAAGACAATGAAAAGAAAAATCCAGAAAAAGAGGAGGAATAAATCTTGAAGAGGTACAAAATACTTGATTTCACGAAGGACTAGCCGAAATACAACTTTTGAATTCGCTCTGATAGTTGTCAAATTGAATTTAAGCTGACGCATATTATCGCCAAAAGTCCTTTTTTGGCCTTTCTTCTTCTTTTTATCGTTCTTCTTACCTTTATCCTCTTTTTTTGGTTCAAGTTGATTATTCAATAAAAACCACCAAATCTTATCTTTAATGTAGCTGATAAGTAAAATGTGATTATTAAACTGGTTTACAAAGCTATTTTGATTCAGGTGTCTAAGTTGGCATCGTACCTTGACTGGTTAAAAAGAATTGTTATTATTAGCTAGCACCAGTCTAAAATGTCACGACTGTTTCCCCTCTCTAGGTCATCCGTTCCGTTAAGCTCGAACTTCATATCCTTAAGGTTAAGATTTTCTCTTACAGAAGACTGAAGTTGGGCTGGCTGTTAGTTGATTACTCTAATACTTTGTGTTTCAATCAACTTCCATTAAAGACGCTGGCATGTTACCAGCCTTCCAGTTTAACTCTCGTTTGAGTAAATCTCGGATGGCTATTCGTATGGCTTCAGATCGCGAGCTATAGACACCCGCCCGAACTAACTCATCTAATCCTTCCAAATAAGTGTTAGGTGCTTTGAACGAAATTAGTTTCATTTCAACAACGCTCTTGAACTACAAATCGCGAAATATAGGTTATTGTAGAACATTTTAGTTTTTTACAATAAGGGAACCTATCCCTATTAAGTCTTTAAATTCCTTTAGCCTTTATAAGGAAACACTAAATTACTAAAAAAGGGGATAATTTTGCTTTTTTGGGTTTATGTTGGTTAATAAAAAGCTATGACTAATGAAATTTGAACACACATGACTATATTGAGGTCTTCATAGATTTTTTGTTAGTTGTGGGGAAATTAAAAGACAAATGCTTTAAATGGATCGTGAGCTCCTCATAGATACGGTGGTTTCAGATGAGAAATTCCTTTGATGAGGTTACTGAGCATATATCAGAAATCCAAGAGAATCTTACCCAGGCGGTAAATACTGCAAAAGAAGTTTTACCTTATATTAGCGAGTTACTTAACCAAAAAACCGATCTAGAACAGCAAATCAATGAGCTTAGAAGAAATAACTCAGAGCTTAAAGGCCAAGTTTCAACCCTTGAAAATAAACTCTCGGAACAGAGAACTGAATTTGAGAAAAAACTTGAAACCAGTGAGAATCGAATTATCTCTCTTCAGCGTGAGCTAGATCTTGGTAGGGATGACTACAAGAAACTCGAAGATCGATTAAGAGAAAAAGATGAGCGAATAAAGGTGTTAGAGTCTCAAAAACAGGAATTAACTGACTCTTTGAGACAACAATCTCTCTAAATTCATAGTTTCTAGAAAGGAAGTCTAGAAGTGTGAAAATCGCCATTATTTCAGATATCCACGGGAATTTAGAAGCACTTTCTACAATTCTCATGGATATTGACAATCGAGGCGATATTAATTCAATTTTTTGTACTGGTGATATTGTTGGATATTATCCTCATCCCTTAAAATGCATTGATCTTGTCAAAAAGCGCTGTGATCATGTCATCAAGGGAAATCATGATGAAGTCGTCACTGAGAAAAATTTTAAAAAGGCTATCTCTTGGTTTAATGCAATTGCTGCGGATGCTTTAACATGGACTCGTGAAAAGCTGTTGCAATCTAGTGCATCAACTCATTTTCACTTTCTTGAATCTTTACCAACCAGTAAAGAGATTTTAATTGAGGATAGAAAAGTTCTACTTGCTCATGGGACTCCAGATGATAAATGGGAATATTTTCTGTTTCCATTTTGGGTTGGAGAACCTCTCCCTGAACAAAAAGTTAGACTCAATAAATGGTTAAAAAAATGGGAGCTTGTTGTCATTGGTCACACCCATCAGCCCTTTATCTATAAATTTCGAAAAAAGGTAATATTGAATCCTGGAAGTGTTGGTCAACCTCGTGATGGTAATCCTAAGGCGAGTTATGCTATAGTACAGATTAGCACAACATCAATTAACGCTGAAATCATCCGGCTTAGTTACGATATCCAAAAAACCTGTAACGCTCTTTTTGAAGCTAATTTGCATGAATATCTTTGTCTTCGCTTATTTTCAGGTAATTAGAAGAATTTAACAGAGATACAATGCCCAGATAATTGACTACAAGATCGAAGGGGAAAATGACAAGGAAAGAAAAAGTTTAAAAGTCAGGTTATACAAATTTTAACAGAAAGAAGTTAAATTCTCTCTCTTTAACATCAAAATAATACGGTTTTATCAAAAATAGATCTAGAATAATCTTTCTCGGTGTTTGATTTTGTCTGGAGAATACGATGCGAGTAGTATACAGGTTCTCGAAGGTCTAGAAGCTGTACGAAGGCGACCAGCAATGTACATAGGGAGTATTGACGAATACGGTCTTCACCATCTCGTTTGGGAGATCGTTGACAATAGTATCGATGAAGCAATGGCTGGGGTTTGTGATCAAATCAAGGTCTTCTTAGGCCAGACAGAACATGGTTTCGAGTCAATTACTGTTCAAGATAACGGTCGTGGAATTCCTACAGAAGCTCATCCCGATTATAATATGTCATCATTAGAGCTAGTAACAACTCGTCTTCATTCAGGAGGGAAATTCGATCATTCATCATATAAAGTCAGTGGTGGTTTACATGGGGTTGGAATTGCCGTAGTTAATGCGGTTTCCAGCTGGATGCAGGTAAAAGTTAGAAGGAATGGAGGCCCAGTTTTGATGCAGGAGTACGTTAGGGGAGAAACGATCTCTCATGGCTTAATTGAAGTGAAAGAAACTTGGAAAGATGCGAGTGGCACACATATTACATTTATTCCCGATCCAGAAATTTTTGAAACAGTACATTTTGACATTGTTACTATTCGTAACAGACTTCGAGAGCTTGCTTTTCTTAATAAAGGGCTAACAATAACTTTGATCGATAATCGTAAGCCTCTTGAAGAAGAGGATATATCAATTAAACCAGAGGAAACCTCTGAAAAAGAAAAGAAAAACATGTGGACCTATCGTTATGATGGTGGAATTCAAGCTTATGTTGAACAGCTTGCAAGAAACCGCACTCATGAAGATATTCCCTATTTTGATGAAACTATCGAAACAACTCAAGTAGAAGTAGCTTTGGCTTATGATAGATCAGAACGAGACTTAATTTACACTTTTACGAATAATATTAACACACGACATGGGGGAACTCATCTCTCTGGATTTAAATCAGGTTTAACAAGAGCGATAAATGCCTATGTTTTAAAGAATGAGCACTTAGTTAGAAACACCCATTTAAGAAAAAACATTAAGGATAAACGCTCCATTTTTACTGGAAATGACGTTAGAGAGGGTCTTGTCGCTGTTGTTTCCGTGAAAGTAATAAATCCACAGTTCGAAGGCCAAACTAAAAGCAAATTAGGCAATAGTGAAGTTAAAGGAATAGTTGAACGTTGTAGCTATGAAAATATCCTTAAGTTTTTAGAGGAGCATCCTGATAGTTCTAAGGAAATTATCGATAAGTGTGAGCAAGCTGCGACTATTCGTATGAAATTCAGGCAAATTCGTGAAGCAGTTAAGAAGACCCAAACCAAAGGGACTGGTAAGCTAGTTGATTGTTCTGAAACCGATCCTCCCAAACGAGAGATCTTTTTAGTAGAGGGTGACTCTGCGGGTGGAAGTGCTATTGAAGGACGATTTAGTGAATTTCAAGCGATTCTTCCGTTGAGAGGTAAAGTAATCAATGTTGAGAAGGCGAGATTGGAAAAAGCTATGCGTAATAAGGAAATTCTAGAAATAATAAGGGCAATTGGTGCTGGCTATAAAGAGAATTTCCAGATCGAGAAAGTTCGTTATCATAAAATCGTGTTATTAATGGATGCAGATATTGATGGACATCACATTGTCTGCTTACTCCTAACATTTTTCTTTCGCTATATGCCTGAATTAATAGATGAAGGTTATCTTTATATAGCCCAACCCCCTCTTTTTCGTGTTAAAAAAGGTAATAAAGAAGAATATGTCCTTTCTGATCAGGAGAAAGACAGATTGGTAAGAGAGTGGGGAAAGAACGTGGAAATTAGTCGCTTCAAGGGACTGGGAGAGATGAATCCTATTCAACTTCGGGAAACCGTAATGGATCCTTCTCGACGGACATTGTTGCAAGTAACTAGAGAAAACATCATTGAAGCGGAGAGAATATTTGTAACTTTGATGGGAGATGAAGTCGCACCTCGTCGCGAATTTATAGAGAATCATGCTCTTGAAGCAGAGAACTTGGATTTTTAATAATAGAGGATGAAATTTGATGAGTAGTACTCACCAGAGGCTGAAATTGACCCCTATAGAGAGGACTATGTCCAAAAGTTACTTGGAGTACAGTATGAGCGTTATTACTAGTCGAGCCTTACCCCATGTAAGAGATGGTTTAAAACCCGTGCATCGACGAATTTTGTGGTCTATGCATAATTTAGGGTTAGTACATAACCGTCCACCACGAAAATGCGCTCGTACAATTGGAGAAACTCATGCTAAATACCATCCACATGGAGAAGGAGCGGTTTATGATGCCCTTGTACGAATGGCACAACCTTTCTCTTTAAGATATCCATTAATTCAGGGACAGGGAAACTTCGGTAGTATGGATGGACAGCCTCCCGCAGCTCAACGATATACAGAAGCACGAATGCAAAGAATCACTAGTGAGCTCTTAAAGGATATAGAAAAAGATACAGTCGATTTTATAGACAATTTTGATGGATTAGATAAAGAACCAGTGATTCTTCCTGCTAAAATCCCTAATTTGTTGATCAATGGTGTCATGGGGATCGCTGTTGGTATGGCAACGTCAATGCCCCCTCATAACCTCTCGGAAGTGATCGAAGGAGTTATCGCGACAATTAAAAATCCTGAAATTAGCATTGATGAATTAATAAAAATAATACCTGGACCTGATTTTCCTACTGGTGGAGTTATTTTTGGGACTTCTGGAATAAAACGAGCCTACCACACAGGTAATGGGAATGTTATCTTACGCGCGAAATATGATATAGTTGAAAAGAAAAATAAAACCCAAATAGTAGTGACAGAGGTACCCTATCTAGTTAAACGTCAAGACACCATTGACCATAGAGGGTTGGTAGATATAATTGGACAGATGAAGGAATCGGGCAAGCTTCCAGAGATTGGGAGTATAAAAAATGAATCCAACATCATTCATGGAACTCGGATTGTAATAAATCTCAAGAAAACTGCTAACATCGATATTGTGTTGAATCGATTATTCAAATATACACCAATGCAAACCTCGTTTTCTATTAAGAATATGGTACTTGTTGATGCTCGTGTTGGGAACGAAACTCGATTTAGACCAAAAAATCTCAATTTAAAAGGACTAATTACCCAGTTCATTGATCATAGGCATGAGATCGTTGTACGAAGGACTGAATTCGAACTTAAGAAAGCTCAAGAACGTGCTCATATTTTGGAGGGTAGAAAAATTGTTGTCGAAAACCTAGATGAGGTGATCTCTCTAATTAGAGCCTCAGAGACAGCTGCAGCCGCTCAAAATGCACTTATGGCAAAATTTTCCTTAACAGAAATTCAAGCTAAAGATATTCTTTCATTACCTTTGAGAAGCTTGACTCGGTTCGATCGTGAAAAAATCATCAAGGAGTATGAAGAGATCCTAAAGGCAATTCAAGATTATAAAGAAATTTTACAAAGCGAAGACCGTATCTTTGGAATTATAACTGATGAATTAGAGGAGATCAAAAAAACATATGGTGATCCACGTAGGACTGAGATTTTAAGAGACGATTCAGAGGGTTTTCAAGATTGGACAGGTAAAACAGAAGAAGATTTTATTCCAAAAGAAGATGTTGTTATCACTCTTACACAAAATGGGTACATTAAATCAATTCCAGCTGAAACCTATAATGCTCAACATCGTGGAGGGAAGGGAATTAAATCAATGGAGATTGGTAAAGATGATTTCTTGAAAGAAATGATTGTTGCATCGACTCATGATACTATTCTCTTCTTTACTGTCCAAGGGAGAGTTTTTAGAGTTCGAGGGTACCAAATTCCATTATCTAAACAAAGAGTGACTAAAGGAATTAACATTGCTAATCTTATTCGAAAGGAGAGTGACGATGAAATCGAAACTATGATTCCAGTTTCAGAATTTGATGAAGAACACTTTTTGGTGTTAGCTACCAAAGATGGGTTAATCAAAAAAAGTCAGCTCTCTGATTATGCCAACATTCGTGCCACAGGAATTATTGCAATTCAACTTAGAGACCAGGACATGATTGTTGGCGCTAAAATCACCGATGGTACAAAGGATATTATACTAGCAACAGAGAAAGGGAAAGCAATACGTTTTCCTGAGAACCAAGTTCGAGCAGTTGGGCGGAGTAGCATTGGTGTGTTAGGAATACAATTAAGACCCAGAGATTTTGTAGTGGATATGGCTATCGTTGATGAGGAAAAGACGCTATTAACGGTATGTGAGAGGGGGTATGGAAAACGTACTAACTTTGATCAATATCGAATCACTCGTCGAAATGGAAAAGGTGTGATTAACATCAAAACAAAAAAAAGGAATGGGGATGTTATAGCAGTAAGATCGGTTGCAGATACGGATTATTTAATGTTAGTTGCGAGTGATGGGAAATTGATTCAAATGCCAATAAGAGATATACGAACTATTGGTAGATCCACTTCTGGCGTAACTTTAATGAGATTAGATGAAAGCCCAGAGGTCAAGCTTTCTTCTGTTGCTATCATTTCGGAAGAAATTAATGATTAGGTGAGAATGAATTATGACTAAGGCTATTAAAAAATCTAGAAAGCCGAAGGTTACTGAAGAGAAGGTTGTTCGAAGATCTGCTGCGGATT
>CP070760.1:1898029-1901523 GCA_020348965.1 Candidatus Heimdallarchaeota archaeon
TTGTATTATTTGGGCTGGAGAAGTATATTCTGAATATCCAATGCAGACTTATGGAATAAAACTCCAGAAGTATTTAGGATGCCCAAAAAAGCCTTGGGCCTTTGATGTTAACCAGCGATGCGGTAGTATGCCTGTTGGGCTTTTATTGGCTAAATCTCTTCTGCAAACTAATCCTAGCATGAAGAGAATCCTTGTAGCGAGTGGATATCGAAATTCGGATCTTATTAACTACAAAAATCCTCGTACACGCTTTATGATAAGCCTGGCCGCAAGTGGAGTCGCCATGGTCGTGAAAGGGGACAGCAGGATCAATGAAATCCTTGGTATCTCTGCAATATCGGATGGGAGATTTGCAGATGATGTTTATGTTCCATATGGGGGAACCGTCAATCCAATGACAGCTGGGGCATTAGAAAAGGATCTAAACTATTTAGATGTTGCTGATCCTCCAGGACTTAAAGAAAGACTTGACCAGTTTTCCATGGAATCATTCGTTAAAGTCATTGATGACGCGTTGAGTCAATCTGGCGTAACACGTCAAGAAATTGATTTTTTTGCTTTATTACATATGAAAAGATCAGCTTTTGAATATGTAGCCAAAGCCATTGGTGTTGATCCTTATAAACAATCTATCTACCTTGATGACATTGGTCATAACGGTCAAAACGATATAGTTATTGCTATAGATCGGGGAGTCGAAAGGGGGATGATAAAGAATGGTAATATTGTGGTTTTTGCTGCAGCAGGGATCGGTTGGGCATGGAATGCTGGAGTAATACGATGGGGAGAGCTGAATCAGTAAGAGGCAAAAAGAATGTTAAAGACATATGATGAGATAAAAATTGGGGATAGAGCAGACTATAAAAGGACAATAACAGAGGATGACATCAAACTATTTGCTGAAGTCTCTGGTGATCATAATCCACTACATCTGGATGAAGACTATGCCAAGAAAACTTTCTTCCAAGGACGGATTGCGCATGGAATGCTCTCTGCATCATTTATTTCGACAGTACTTGCTTCTGAACTCCCAGGTCCAGGTAGTATTTACCTAAAACAAGATTTGGTTTTTAAGAAGCCTGTTAGAATTGGAGACACGATCACAGCTTCTGTTGAAGTCATCAAGAAAAATGATGAGAAAAAACGAATAACTATGAAAACAACATGTGTTGATCAACAAAATGAGACGGTTGTAGATGGCGAGGCACTAGTTATGATGATGCGACTCTAAATCACTTATTTTCTCCCTTGGACGATATAAAACCGGTTGTTTTGGTGAATGGTCTCGATTTGGTAGAATCCTACTTCTTCAAGTAATGATCTTAACTTAAAGATGGGAAGAGGAAAGGGGACCCACGGTACTGGATCTGTCCTAACGTAATCTAATATCACAATAGTACCATCAGGTTTGAGTTGAGTAAATGCTTTTTGGAGAGCTTTTTGAGGTGTGGGGTCATAATGTAAAGAGAAACCAAACAACATGCCATCAACAGGCTCATGCCAAACCTCGTAAGTAAAATCCTTCTTAAACACCTCGATATTTGAGTTTGAAGGAAGTGAACTTTTTAAAAAAGAAATGTTATAGGGATTGTTATCGATCGCGACGACTTTATCAGCTAGGCTTGCCAAAGGGAAAGTATATGATCCTCGTCCACAACCCGCATCTATCCAGACTCCCCCTGAAATATCACACAGTTTCAGCTGTTTTAAAATCCTTTGGTAATTCCTACTTTTCAGTTGTGTTTCCCTCAACATCTATTGAACTCGTTAATCATTTTGTTCTATTTGGAGCCACTATCAGAATGATCGATAAATTGAATTATTCCTCAAGTGGGTACTTTCTAAACCAAGTACTGGCAAAAAGCATGATTACTGCAGCTGTTAACACAACAATTCTTATTCCAAGACTTCCCGTTTCTAATATTCCTGCATCTTCTACCCCTCCAAAGTCGGAGGATCCAAAAAATGCTAAAATTATACCCATTATCAATGCTCCAGCGCTAGCAGCTCCCCAATCAAGCACCCCTTGTACAGCAAAATACATGGATTCTCGTCGTTGCCGGTCCCCATATAGATCATTATCAATGACATCAGAGAAAACAGAATATAACAAAACTACAAAGCCACCAGCAGGGATTCCAGTTAGTAGGATACTGATGACGAGATGGAAAAAAAGGAATCGATAGTAATCATCTGTACCAGCAGAGGGAGTTCCTGGTAAATAACCAAGCAAGGCTATACTAGAAGCAAATATGGCAAACAGAATCATAAACAATTGGAAACTTTTTTTCTTACCTAAAATTTGTTGAATCTTGCTAATAAACGGGATAATTATAATAGCGGTAATAACAAAGATTCCAGAGACTATCGACATAAGTAGAGAGGGTTCGATACCAATCCACGATATTGGTTCTGTCGAGTCTATATCTATTCCAAATATTCCTTCAACAACCATCGGAAGCTGTGCTAATAACATCTGAGATGCTGCCATCCACCCCATTATCGTCACTATATAAGACCGAAATGCAGGATTTCTTAAGACCAAGGTAGCTGATTCTCTAAAACTAATAGTTGTTGGTTCAACATTCTGATCCTCCCTTGAACCTTTTACCATGATTAGAGCTGTTAAAATCATTAAAAATGTAATTAATGGAGCACCGAGTTTTTCTCCTAGTATTGGCCATGCAATAGCTGCTAGAACCATTCCTAGAAATGTGAATAGTGTACGGAATTGTTGATAACGTGTTCTTTCCAGAGATCCTTTAGCAATTTCAGGTAACATAGCTAAATAAGGATTAATGACAGCTGCATTCATTATATTGTAGAATATATACCAGATAGCAAGCCAAGCAATCGATAGGATTAATGAGTCTCCAAATGGTTGTGGAAACATAGAAGGAATACCGAATAACATAAAAACACTTAATCCCCAGGGTACAGACCCGAATAAAACAAAAACTCTTCTTCGTCCCCATCGTGTCCGAATTCTATCAGAAATTTGAGCTACTGGAAGATTAGCTAGGCCTTGAATTATCTTTCCAAAAAAAACAACAGTTCCAATGAAGAACATTCTTTCAACCACCCCTGGCCCAGTATACTTACCAAGAACATCAAAAAAATAGAATGCTACAAGAAATGTATCAAGAACCCCAGATGAAATCGAGCTACCAAATTCAATTGAGCTCCACCACACTTGTTGCCACTTAACTGGTTGATAATCAGTTCTAAGTTCTTCAACTCTCATAAAAATTCCTCTATTTTCAATATCTTAGGTTAAATTGATCAATCATGCTCAATTATAAAGATATTCCTCGAAATGTGAGTATCCTAAGGTTTTAAGTAATTAACAATAAGTTATTAGGAAAGAATAAGAAATTACTCTCGTTTACTAAAAAAAAGAGTAAACGGGGTTTTCATTTTCTCCTTTTCTGTTTTCCCATGTATGGAAGGAAAAGACTGAAGGGAGACTCTTCACTACTTCTTTTTCTTTTTCT
>CP070760.1:1901623-1904569 GCA_020348965.1 Candidatus Heimdallarchaeota archaeon
ACTTACCTCAAGAAGAGATTGACGAATTAAAACGGTTTTTTGATGATCCTTTTCAAACTTCTTTTTCTTATGGTTATGAAGAAAGAGAATTTGTATTCATTCGTCTAGAAAAAACATCTCCATTGCTTAAACCTTCTCATAAAAACGGGTTCCTTGGATTAGTCATCCATGAAATATTCCATTCCATCCAGCGACAAAGGGGTTTAGAAATACGTCTGAAAAATTCTTTAGTTTTCAGTTTGGAATTTTTTACGAAACTAGCATCAATCATACCACCAGGGAGTTTTGAACAAGATGAAATGATAGAATTTCTTAAACAGATTTCTCAAATCGCATTATTTTCTCTCAAAGATATCTATGTTAATGTAGAGATGATGAAAAGAGGTTTTAGTAATCCATTAATAGATTTTTACAGTGTTGAGCTTCATATTGAGGACACAAATCTGATTAGCCCACCAATTCTTGAAACACCTTTTCAAAAAGGAGAAATAAGTGTCAAGGATCTTTCTATGTTTGCTAAAGCTTTCAATTATACTATATCCCTCATTCCTGTATGGTTACCCTCCATGGTATTGGAAGAAGAGTCTATCGATTATGTTCCGTCTCGCCAACTCAAACACTTTATCTTTGAGAATTACTATATTAACCCTTCCCTTATTACTCGCGAAATGTGGCACATTGAGAACATTTTCCTAACAAGTTTCTCCTTTTCTAAAAGCTTTCATTTAAAGTGGTTTGGAGCAATCTTCAATCTAGCTTTAGAATACATTCTAGGGGAAGATTTTGTATTCTACCATTTATCAAAGGCAACAGAATTGGTAGAGGAAATATATCAAGTACAAGAAGATGAGGAAAGACTGCATCTTGCCATGACTCCTATTTTAAAAGCAGCATATGTACACAAGAGGGAATACCCAGCTGGAATTCAGCAAATGAATATTGATGAGCTTGAAGCTGCAATGAAGCGATATGCCATCGCTCAAGATGAGATTGCAGAATTGGAAGAAACATTAGATGAAATACTTCAATCACCAGATGGACACTTCGGTCACTTCTTTGAGAACCTCATTCAATTATCAATCATGATCATAGCGAGAGATTGTAGACAGGATGTATTCCATGGACACCAAACACCAATCGAAAAATTTGGTCGTGCGATTCTCACACTTCTTCAGGCTCTTAATTATTTAGGTGATCATTGTGATGACAAATACTATCATTCTGTACGATTAACAATGAAACGATTAATTAGGAGTGATAATGTCTTTAAACAGAAACAGCTAGCTCTTCATTTGGAAATTATCTCAAAGGAAGCAGTATTTACCTCCGAAATTGAACCCTCCTCAACAGAAGTTGAAGAATTACTTTTTAACTTTGATTTCTTTGAGGTACCAATGAATAATAAGTTCGTTGAACTAGGAATTTCTTTTATCCACAATACAAAGACGGTCTTACAGAAAGTTCATGTTAACGACGATGAATTTCCTCTCTTAGTCTCTCAGTTTATTAGTGTACTTCTTGTTAAGAAAGAACTGACAATAGAAGAAAAGGATCAACTGAACATGATCTTAGTCAGTAGTTTGATTGCAACAAAAGGAATCCCATTTACTATGGTTCAACCAGTTTTAGAGCAATTTGTAGCATCAAGCCTTCCAGAATGAGAGGAAAAGGAAAAAGAGAACGGCACCAGCAGGACTTGAACCTGCGACCACCCGGTGTCTGTTACGCCCCCTATTAGAGCTCAAAATTAACAGCCGGACGCTCTACCTAACTGAGCTATGATGCCTTTCTACTGAAGTAATGGGCCTGGGGGGATTTGAACCCACGATCATCCGGTTTCTCGAATCTAAGTGAGACCCTTCGAGTCCCACTGACGATATATGAGCCGGACGCTTTAACCGGGCTAAGCTACAGGCCCAAGAGTTGTTTACTAGTATAATAATACCGGATTTATGAGTTATTCCTTATAGTTAAAGGACTTGTCATGGATTTCAAGAACCTAATACTAACCATTTATTAGGGATATACCACATACAATCCATCTTGAAAGACTGTAGGATCTTTACTTCGTCGTCCTCGGAGACGGGTGGCCTCTGCTAATCGTGCTGCAATTTGTGAAACTTTCTCAATATCGATACCGGTAAATGTTATTATATCTCCTTTAACATCGATTTTAACATCAGTTTCATACGGAATTTTTATAGGGTCTCGCCTTCCATAGAGATTTTTTACCAAAATAGCATTTCCCTGAATTTCCACAGTTGCAGGAAAGTGTGATGATATTATTTGGACTTTATATGTGAATCCTTCTGTGACTCCTTTTATCATATTAGAAAGGTGTCCGGCTATGGTTCCAACCATAGATGCTTCTGCTTTAGCACCAAAGTAGCTTTGGATGGTGAATTTATTTTTGTTAAGGGATAAATGAACTCTTAACCGTTCAAATGTCCTTTGAAGCTCGCCTTTTGGCCCCTTTATTGTGACATTTTTCCCTCCACGAATTGTATTTAGAGTTGCGGTGACTGCCTTGGGTACATCTATAGTCTTTTTTATTGCAAAATGTCTCATGGTAGTGACCTTCTGTGATTATTAATATACATATGCTAGTAATCTCCCACCAATATTTTTTTCCTTTGCTTCATGATGAGACATTACTCCTTCGGACGTAGAAACAACCAGAATTCCCATGTCCCTAGCTGGTAGAAAACGTTTTTCCCATTCAACATAGTCTTTAACTTTAACAGGATAACGGGGTTTAATTACTCCAATTTTAGTGATTCGACCTAAAAGTTGGACTGAAATAATCCATAGATCTTCCATTACTTCAAATTCGCCAATTGTGCCGTACTTCTGTATCACACGAAGAACATTCGCAATGATCCGACTTGCAGGTCTAATGGCTACCTCTTTACGACCTAGAATTTCGGCATTTGCTATTGTAGACAT
>CP070760.1:1904669-1911161 GCA_020348965.1 Candidatus Heimdallarchaeota archaeon
TATTTAATAGTGAGAATTAGCCGAGCTGCTGAAGAATATTCGGAATCGTTAAGGTTGAACATTAATGATATCTTTATGTTAAAAAAAATTGATCTTGATGCTCGTATAAAAATCGAATTGCGAAAGAATATCCACAACGAACTTCTTCCCAAACTAAAAGTAGTCTTTAGAAGGGGCTACATTGATTCTTATTTCACGAGAGATGAGACAATAGCCAATGAAAAGATGTTGTCATTCAGAGAAACGTTATTTCTGTTCTCCATAACATATGGACTGATTAATTTAGCTAATCTAGGTACAATCATCTATCTACATTTTAATTCTATTGACCTAGATTTCTTATATATCGATCAAATAGTTAATCCACTGAATGTGGCCTTCTTTGGAACAGTTTTTGCCATATTTGTTGTATTATCGGTGCTCCTGTTTGTACACTCCCGAAAGAATCTCGCAGTCCTAATAGGAAAAACTAGTTACAATTTATCGTTAATAACTGATGAACAGGACATCAACGTAAAAACCAGACAAGTTGAACTAGATTCTATTAGACGATTCCCTCTTGCCGAGAAAATTGGCAGTAAGTTGGCCGCAAATTGGGATCTCGTCTCAAAAATATATCTGGATTTTATTGAATCTCACATAAACGAGGAATTGCGAGAGTATACCAGAAAAGAAGTAGCACGAACACTGGTATTAGAACAATACTCGTCCATGCTAGACAAGCTGGATCTCCCAAAAGAACAAAGAAAGGAACTGGAGATGCAATTCTTCTTGGGCCAATCTGTGACTGACGCAATAGAAGGAATTGTATCCTCAGAAGAAGAAACCGAGTCATTAAAGCTAGATGTACTTTATGTCACAAAGAAATTGGATACTTGGGACGAAATATCCAACGACGAGCATATTTCAACCTTCCTCTTCTTATGGCGATCAACAGAGACTTTATTCCGACATGTTCTTTGGACAAGAAACGCATATCCAAAAGAAGACCAATCATGGCCTTCCGTTGTCAACGCTCTATTAAGAGAGCAATTACTAACCTCCAAGGAAAATAGAACCTTGAAACAAATCAGATTACGTAGGAATGCCATGCTACATCGATCCAAGGATAGATTCGTGAGCAAGGAAGACACTGAGGACTTATTACGTCTCCTTCAGGCAGTTTTAGATAGATCTTAGAGGAAAAATTTCCCTTGGACTACAAGTTTAACTCGCCCTCCCACAATGATTTCAGAGAATTCGTCCCCCTCATATTTACATTGAACAACTAATTGACTAGGACGATGAATCTCATGTCCTTGTTCTAAGACGATCTCGGTTCCCTTCTCATGGGTGGATAAGATCTGATACCTTTCTAAATAGCTTCCTAAAGGTCCTGCAGCACTTCCAGTTGCTGGATCCTCAGGTACTCCTGCAGAAGGTGCGAACATTCTTACGTGTGCATCGGAGTCTGTGAAAACCGTGTCAGGGGTGAAAACTAACAATTCTTGGGAGGAATAATCCTCCAATGTCTTTAATAACAGGTTAACATCTAAATTAATAGCCTGAATTGCTGTTAATGAAACTAGTGGGACAATTAGGAATGGAAATCCAGTTGAAACAAATTGCATGGGCCCATTATGAGAAATTAAATTAGGAGCAATTCCCAGAATCTTGGCCATGGAGTTTATTTCATAGAATTCTTCTAAAAATTGAGGTCGGGCTTGGTGCATCTGAATGTGATCTTGAGTACAATAGTTAACTGCAATAGGCCCAATTCCCAACTCTAAATAAGCTTCTGTTTCGGAATCGGTAACGATTCCTTGATTTCTTAGTACATATGCTGTTCCGAGAGTAGGGTGGCCTGCAAAAGGGATTTCTCGGCCAGGGGTGAAAATGCGGACCTTTCGAATACACTTTTCCAGCGTTGTTGGTAACACAAAAGTTGTTTCTGAAAAGTTCATTTCTCTTGTAATCCCTTGCATTTCATCAGTAGATAACTCATTCTCGGCAAGGGATGGGAAAGTCGCAAGCTGATTCCCCGAAAAAGGGAATCGGTCATCGGTGAACACACTTGTTTGTATGAAATCAAACGTCCGCATTTTTCTTACCTTATTAGTGGATTTCTTCCCGTATCCTTAATATTGGTTGACACCCTATTAAGTTTAATGATGTCGGTGAACCAATCCACGATTTCAAAACGAACTCTCTTGATAATTATAATTCACTATCAATTAGAATTCACTTTTTTTAAATGTTAATTAACGTCGTCAAACTACACTTTTGCGAAGTTAATCAAAAATAAAATCAAGATAAGGAATTATGAAATCTGGTATAGTCTATGTAAATCCTTTTAAAAACGAAAACTCTCACAATGATTAAAAATAAAGAAAAATTGAGGTTAATGCCAGCGCCAACGGTTCTCGGGCTCTATTTTCATCGGTGGTTCTTTTCCATACTTTAATTCTAATGGATGTAATTCTTCCTCCTTAGACTCAATCTTTGTTTTTTTCTTCAATTCTTTGTCAGGAGTGGCTGGATTAGCAATTCTTATGTTGGGTTGAGGCACCTTTTCTCTTTCCTACGAAACTAGAAATGTTTCCTTTTTCTAGTTTATAATTTCATGACTTATTAGCACCTTAAAAAGGCGTGTGATACGAGGTGTACGTATTACGCTGGTATTGCATTGCTTTATCATGTGTTTTATTCTGATTTTAATTGTCTTACTCTTATTAGATATGTTAATTTTAAAAAACTGGAAAATTCAGGTGAATGATGTCTTAACCCTCTTCTTAGTTATCATAGAATTCTCTATTTTTAGTGGTTGTTAATTTGAGTTAGTTTTTAATTTGGTTTAATGAGAGGAGGTTAGAAGGACCAGAAGTGACTCCCCGCAAAAAGGATGTAGAAAACCCCGTAAAATTGCTGCGATCTGGTGTATTTGCATTAAATCGAAAAAAGTGGGCCAAAGCGAGAAGAAAATTCGAAGCAGCGTTGAGTCATGAGGAAATGCAACAAAATGCGGGAGTCTGGGCTAACTACGGGATTGCCCTTGTAAACCTCAAACTTTTCACAGAAGCGCAAAAGGCTTTTAGTCAGGCTGTCAGCTTGGACAGAAAAAATTCTGAATTATGGGTAAAGAAAGGCCTGACTGAACATCAGCTTGAGAATTTCAATGATGCTCAGAAGAGTTTTGAAAAAGCCATGCGATTCGATAAAAAAGATGACCCAGAAATCCCAATTTTGTTAAGTCGAACTCTCCGAAAAAAGGATGATCTTAAGAAAGCAGTGAAAATTCTCGAATCTGCTCAAAAAAAGTTCCCCACATCACACCAGATCCCAATAGAACTCGCTTTAATATGGGATTCTCAGAATGAAGAAAAAAAAGTCCTGCAGGTTTTGAAACGAGCGATTTCAACAGCCAATCATCCTGATCCAGGGCTTCTCCTTGGTCAATCCTTCTTGGACCAGAAAGAATTCAAACAAGCAATTCTTGTTTATGAAGAGCTATTGTCTCGGTTTCCCGAGTCACAACATGCTCAATATGGCCTTGGTGTGGCACATCACGCGAATAATGAATGGCAAAAAGCCCTTGATGCATACCAGACAGCTCTGCCCTTATTTCGTCCAGGTAAACCTCCCCAAACACTTTTTATTAATATGGCACGCGTCTACAAGAATTTAGATAGAAAAAAAGAAGCAATCGACACTCTCTACCAGGCAAAAAAATATGGAAAAACCACATTAGAAATTATTTTACTACTCGCTGAATTGTTTGTGGAAATAGAGCGACCAGATCGCGCAAAACGCGCCTTAGAAGACGGAATCCTCATCGACAAAGAGAATCCTGTCATTCATTTCTATTTAGGTCTAACATTGCTTCAATTAAAAGACGTAGCTCAAGCTAAAGAAAAATTTCAGCGTACTCTCGACCTAGATCCCTCATTTCATGAGAGCAAACTACAATTAGCACTGTTGGCGATCCAAGAGAAAGACTTTCAGTCTGCTTACAAGCTAGCAAATGACGTTGCTCAAGCTGATCCAACTAACATTCCAGGACAAAAGCTCACCGCTAAATTAGCATTTGATCTTCATAATTTTAGAAGGACGATTGAAATACTCCAACCACTTGTGAAAAAAGAACCTGATAATCTGGAAGACCTTGAGCTATTACTCAGGTCATGGTTGCTTCTTAGTCAACCTGAGAAAGCACAAAATTTTATAGATAGTCTTTTACATGAACAAAAAGATCTGAAACACCAGCTGCGATCAAAATCCTTCTTCGCTCAATTTCTCTAGATTCGGTTTGGAGTTGAGAAAAAGGATTAAACATTTAATACGGGTATTGGTGATTCGACTAAATTGAAGGCAAAGCTAAGTAACAAGCACTGTATTCTTTTAGATTTAGATGGCGTAGTTTGGAGAGGAAACCAAGCAATTGAGGGAGCTAAGACAAGCTTAGAAACCTTGGAACAGAAAGGATTCAAGTTAGGATTTGTGACCAATAACTCCAGTTTGTCACGAGAAGGTTTTAAGCGAAAATTTGAGGAGTTGGGTTTTAATCCTACAAATTATACCATCATAAACTCTGCTTATGGTGCAGCCATATATCTGAGAGAGAATAGTCTAAATAGGGTCTTTTTGATTGGTGAGAAAGGGTTACGAAAGGAACTAGAGTTACAAAATATTTATGTGGCTGAGGAATATGAGCCTAGCCTAAAAGCGGTCTGTGTGGGGTGGGATCGTCAATTAACTTGGCGTAAACTCGCAGATGCCATGAGAGTAATACTGCAAGATAATGGATTTTTCCTCGGAACAAACCCTGATAATAGTTTTCCACAAGAAAATATCTTGGTTCCTGGAACAGGAGCACAAATTTCAGCACTGGTAACTGCTTGTGGAAAAAAACCTGATAAAGTTATTGGAAAGCCTAGTCGTTTCCTGATTGATATAACTCTTGATGAAATGGATTGTGCTGATCCTGCTGAGGCTGTCTATATTGGTGATCGGCTATCTACAGACATTCTGGCTGGAATAAATGCAGGAGTAGACACAATCTTGGTCAAAACAGGTATTTCCGATAATCATCTTGAAAAAACAATTTTACCCACTTTCATCCTTGACTCAATTGCGGATATATTTACCATCTTGAATTGATTGGCCCTTGACTTGACCATGGACGAATTTCTGATGCATATTTGGAGAAAGTTCAAACGAAGTGGGTTTATTTTTCTATTTGTCGTCAATATAATGTTTTTAAGCAGCTTCACCTACATTTCAAAGGGTTTGCTGAATTCACAGACTGTTCTTAAAACCTCAACGCACACTATGGATCTTCCTACACCTTTTCCTGAATTCGTCCGTCACACGACAAAACAAGGATGGAATCCTGATATTAAACATAAGATAACGAAAATAGGAGATGTGAATGACTCTTTCGAGGCTATTTATGAACTTGTCAATCCACAAACTATGATTGAAAACGGTTTTAATGGTGAAAACGTCACAATAGCTATCTTGGACTCGGGAATTAATGAAGTTGGCTGGATCACGAATCTTGTGGGAAGTTATACAACTGTTTCTAATTCAGAACTAGTTGATGACGATAATGGACACGGAACTCTAGTAGCGTCAATCATCTCCATGATTGCCCCTGCAGCGAATCTTATCAGTATCCGCGTTACTGATAAAACGGGTTTTGCCGAGACTGAATGGGTTGAAGAGGGATTGGAACTTGCTCTCAGTCTTAACGCATCAATTATCCATGCATCATTAGGGACAAGTGATTTAGAAGCTCTTAATTCTTCAATATTTAGTGATTTAAGTAACAGAAACATTTCTACAGTTTTTTCTGCAGGCAATGAAGGGCCGTATGCCTCTAGTTTGTCCTCTCCTGCGATTTTCGCAGAAACGATAGCTGTAGGGATGTTATTAAATGACACATATCTATATCCTAGTTCTTCCAGTGGCCCCAGACCCTCTGGATTTATTGGACCAGATCTAGTCGCCCCAGGTGTAGAAATAGTTGGTTACAACCATGAAGGGAAGGTAACTAATAATACTGGATCTTCTTTTGCTGCACCCTTTGTAACAGGGGCATTGGCTCTCTTGAAAGAAGCTTTTCCAGAAGTTTCTCCAATCATATTAAAAGCAGCTCTTCTAGAAACAGCCCATTTTATTAATAATTCAGCTCAGTATATAAATAACGCCTCCCCAATTAAACAAGGAAATGGCCTCTTAGATATCTCCAAGGCTTATCAAAGATTACAAATCATTGATACAGAGCCATTATTTACTTTTACTCCTAGGAAACTCTCGTCTGATTTCCCGTATTATGGTCATTCAATAAATGGAGTGAATAGGACTTATTCTATTGGCCTTTATTCAACTATCAACACCACATTAACGCAAATAAATACTACTCAAGAGTACCCGACCTCGAATGCTACTCAAACACTTCCTTTTGAGGTATCTGCTGGAACTCTTCCAAGAAACATCAATGTAGGACTTAAT
>CP070760.1:1911261-1918128 GCA_020348965.1 Candidatus Heimdallarchaeota archaeon
CTGATTATCCGTGTTGTTTCCTCCGTAAAGATCATTCGTACACGTAACGACAGGATTTCAAAAGGATGGTCAGGAGTTGAGAAGATAAACCGGAATTTATAGGCGTTTTGTTCACTTGTTACTTCATGGATCTTCAGACCTGATTCAGCCACATAACTGTGGTTATGAAGACCCTCAGTAATCGCTCCATCCTCCTCAAATGCAAAATAGTTGTAGAGGGGATAAAGTGTATTATCAGGCCGAATTTGTGCTACTGAAGTGACGATCAGTAGTAGTAGTAATGCTAATATTCCTGGTACTAGATACTTTGATAGTTTAACCTTCATTTGGCCTATCCTCAAGAAATTGGACTTGTTTTTGTTGGTTCTAGAAATATATTTCTGAAAAGTATTCTATGAACAACTTCCTAGCGCTATCTACTCGAGATTGATATTTACTTGAAGTACTTCGATATTATATTGGTAACAGATCCTATACCTTGAATTATAAATTCTTGGCTGTTACAGGTCATTTTTCGAAATTTTGCTTTTAACCTCTTCCAAATGGAACCAGAAGATTATTTTAAGCATAAAGAGTAATTATTTCCTCGTACACATTTTATTGGTTAAGTGAGTGAGATTATTGATAAAAATTATGGGGAAAATGATTTGTGCATAAATATCAATTGGAATTTCACTTTTTTATAGTAATTAATTCCAGTCACTTCTGCATTTCCATGTTCCTTAGAATTTAGAAATTAGAAAATCGACTATTTCATCTGGAGTCTTCCCAAATAGGTATATTATTGGCTCTAGACCCACTCCCCCTGCATCTGCAATTACATCACTTTCTCGAATTTCTTCCTTTGAAAAGCTCTGGAGGGTTTGATCCCAATCTCGATCCGCTTCTTTAGTACTAATACTGACTTTCTCGTGAGTAATCGCAGTTAGAATTTCAGGAGTATGTCGAAGTGAAATCAACGCTCGTTTATTTGACCCACGCTTCTGAAAAAAGGATAAAATTTGAGCCAGAGTGGAGCCGTGTCCAAATTCGGGAGAAGAGACAATTTGGCCCATTCCTTTCACTTTCACGATTCTCCCAGGAAAACCAGCAATATCCGCTGAAGTATTGTAATTCTCAGTAATATAGACAAATTGACACCCTATTTCAGGGATAAGTTGTCCAAACTTTTCTCCAGTGTTAACAAGTCGTTGGGCTGCTTGAAATAGGGCTTTTGTCGCTTGAAGCTTTTGATTGAAAACTTCAGCCAATTCTGCCGAAGGAAAACAAATATTGCAATCAGGAGGAAAATTTAATTCACTTTTTTTTCTATGAACATCACAAAGTGGTCCTGCAGCTCTGAATTGTTGACATTCTTGACAAATCAGTTCCATGAGATCCAGGGATGATACGGATTCAGTTTTTATTCGTGAAATTAACTTGCTGACCAGCTCCTCAAAAGCTGATCGTGATGTCAGTGAAGAGGGAGTTGAGAGAGGGCTTTTCAAATAAGAGGAAACCACGGGTTGGGATACACCAAGAACATGTGCGATTTCCATTTGTTTAAACCCAAGTTGAGCTAATTCATGAGCCAGTGTTCGGCGTAGAGGAGTTAAGAAACTTGAAGGTACAATTTCACAGATAAATTGCATAATACCACTTCAACCAGTGGGATCCACTTGCATCCCCTTTTTATGCTTTAAGCCTCTCCTAGAGTAAAACCTAATAAAAGTTTGCACCAACAATGAATACCTCATAGTTAATTGGTAAGTGGCAAGCTATCATATTACCTTCATGAGATTCGGAATACATTCCTTCATTACTGATAAGTGAGGTTATTTTCTCCAATGAACAATCAATCAAAGCTCCTCGCAAAGATCCCTTCTATTCTTTTACCAAAAAAAATTACCTCAGCCCGTAAAATCGAAGGAGGAGTGAACAACAGAAATATTCTTATTAACGAGTCATGGTTAGTCAAAGAATATCTGATCAGGGATGAACCAAACGACCCAGTCTACTTACGCTTTCTTCGTGAAAAGGATAGCCTCCTCCTTCTTAAAGATAATTCTCACGCCCCCGAGCTGTTAAAATATTACGATGATGATAGAAACTTTTACATTACCCGTAAATGGATTGAAGGGCAACCCCTCAATAACGATTATCTCAAAGACAACGTCGAAGTATTAGTTAACGCCGTCTTATCTATTCATAGTGTAAACAAACCCACTCCTGGGGATTTTCATTACTATGATGTGATTAAGCGATACCTACTAGAATATAAAGGAATGGAACGCCACTATCCCACCTCACCCTCGCTGAATATGGAATTATCAAATTTTCCTTCTCATGAGAGGTTGGATCAATATTTTATTGACCGAGTCCACCAACTTCAAGGATTAAAAATAGCTAAACCTCTTGTTCGAATTCATGGGGACCTAGTCTTCTCCAACATTATTGTGACACCAAAAAATGAAATGTGCTTTATAGATTGGGAGTATTCAACCTTAGCTGATCCATGCATTGATTTGGCTTATCTAGTTACTCAAAACCAACTCCCACTTAACATCCAACATTCTATAGCCGATAAATTTGCAGAACAGCTAGGAATGCCAGTCCATCCAGATGGTTTGAGGTTAAACTGTGATCTGATGAATTTAATGTCAGCGCTATGGTATCTAATTCAAGCAGCAAGGCTCAGATCCACATCTACTCCTACTGAAGATCAACAAGGTTCTTTTAAAGAGTTTCTTTCGTTAGCACAAGACAGATTTCAAACCTTAGATCTATTATAGCTATCCTATATTTTTTGGCTATAATTTTTAAACTCTGAGGCAAAGAAGAAGTCAATTTCACTAGATATTTCTAGAGGTTAGGTAAAGATGACAATAAAGGTAAAACAACCAATTTGTGGAATAACTCTGAAGAGGACATTAATCCTTGCATGTATTATCTTTTCAGCTTCGTTCATCCTCCCTCATATCTCACTTGTAGGGGGATACCCTAATTCATCCAATCAAACCCCAACATTAACAATATACGCTTATGATTCCCTTTTAAATTGGGGCTTGGATCCTACAGACGTGAATTCTAAAGTTTTTGATGCATTTGAATCCCAAAAAGGGTGTAACATTGAACTAGAGTATTTCACTGATGTTGGGGCAATTTTAGCCCGTGCCATAACTGAAAAAAACGCTCCAGTAGCTGATCTAATTATCGGGATCGATAATGTCTTGATTCATGAAGCTAAAGCTCAAGATCTCTTCATTCCTTATGAACCTATTACTTCAGCCAATCTTTCTATAAGCGCAATTAATGGGTTAGATCCCGAATTTCATGTTACTCCTTACGATTTTGGATTCATTGCTTTGATTTATCATAAAGATTTGGTGAATCCAACTACTGTCCCAAATATCAACAATTTAGAACTTTCTGATCTAACAGATCCCACTGTGGCTCAAATGCTCTTGGCAGAAGATCCAACATTAAGTAGTACAGGTTTGGGTTTTCTTATGTGGACAATTGGTGTCTATGAAAAAGTCTTAGACAAGGATTGGGAATTGTGGTGGAATGCTACTCGGGATTATATCCAAGTCGAAAGCAGCTGGGGTGATGCTTTTGACCTCTTTTACAACCCTGCAGTGAATCGTCCCATAATGGTGTCATATGCAACAGATCCAGCATATAACTACTTATTTTATCAAGATACTTCCGTAGGAGCAACAGTGTCGCATGAAAATGACTCCAATCTCGCGTGGCTTCAAATTGAAGGTATAGGAATTGTCAAGGGGACTAACAATCTTGCTTTAGCCCAGAGCTTTATTGATTGGTTTACAGGGAAAACAGTGCAGGAACTATTCCCAGAAAACAACTGGATGTATCCAGCAAACACATATGCTGAACTTCCTGCAAGCTATGATTATGCTATTGATCCAACAACGGTCACTCCCTTAAATGATCTCTTCACTCCAGAAGAAATCAATTCTTCCCTCGCTGATTGGCAAGATACTTGGCAAAGAGTCATGATTCTTGGATATACTACTCCAGAAACAACTACAACAACATCACCATCTACCTATCCTGCTGGATTCCTCATTATAGGGCCATTAATTATCATAATTATCCTGAAAAAGAAGAATAACAGGGTAGAGTAAGAAACATAATCAGGGACGGTAAAATGTGTGCCAGGATCTCGTTATCAGAGAGTTAGTACTGACAAACAACGTATTACTGGTATTACGTTTAATTTAGTTTTGCTAATCCCCCTTTTTATTTCTATCTTATTCTTCTATTTTCCTCTATTTTTTATTCTTAGTGACGGTGTTATATCACCTTCAGGTTTTATTACTCTTGAGTTTTTGATAGAAGCACTGGAAGATCCCTTGAATCACCATTTCATCAAATTTACAATGAATCAAGCTATTATAAGCGCTATTGCTACTGTTATTATTGGACTTCCTGGAGCGTACATTTTTGCCAAGTATGACTTTTTTGGTAACAATGTCTTAAAGACCATTTTTACAATCCCATTTGTCCTACCTCCTGTTGTAGTGGTATTAGGATTTGTACTATTATTAGGTCCAAGCGGAATCCTCACATCGCCAATTAATGAAGTTATCATTCCGATACTAAATTTACTTCTTTCACCGATTTTTTTCCCGTTAAATGAAATTTTGATTCCAAATTTGAACCGCATTTTCAATTTAAACATTTCCGAGATTAAAATTCTTCCAATAGAATTATACCAGACATTTGAGGGAATAATAATTGTGCATACTTTCTATAATGTACCAATAGTCCTCCGGTTGGTATCAAGTGCTTGGTCGAAGGCCAATGTTGATATGGAAGAAGTAGCTACTACTCTTGGTAGCCAAAAACACCATTTTTTTCGTTATATTACCTTCCCACAAATCAGCTCCGCCATTTTAGCTAGTGGAATTCTTACTTTCCTCTACTGTTTCACGTCATTCGCGGTCGTTCTTTCTTTAGGAGGATTTAGATACAGAACAATAGAAGTACAAATCTATTCGTTATTTTATTACCCCCCCTATGATTATCAGCAGGCTGCTGCATTAGCTTTGATACAACTTATCATCTCTTCTCTCCTAATTATCGCGTATCTTTACCTTTCTGAACCTACTTTCAAACGTGAGCGACCTGTCTCAATTTTTGACATTATTAGGGGATTACCGATAGTAGTAATAATAGCATTAATTGGGATAGCCTTAGTAGTAGCAGGTCTTGGATTATTAGCTGTTCTTATTCTGAGTTTCTTTATCGTTCAAGTGGATTTAAGCTTGATACTTCTGCTAGGACTAATAGGATTAGTGTTTTGGAAATATGGAAGAACTACTCCGTTAACTGTAGGAGAGATTCGTAGTCGGCCTAAAATTCCGTTAAGAAATCTTTTAGCTCATAATAAAATCCAATTTATATCCATAATTACTTATATTGTCTTTTTAATGATTTTTCTTCTTTCACCAATTGTATTAATCTTTATCTCTGCTTTTTATGATCGAATCACAAATGAATGGAGTTTCACAGCTTTCTTCACTCTCCTTGGGTTTGAATTCCCTAATGGAGTTTTAAAATGGGCTCCCGAGTCAATTCCTGCTTTGGGTGCCAGAACCACCCCCATTGGATTAATCTTCAATTCGGTCTTTTTTGCGCTTATCACAATGGTTCTATCGGCATTATTCGGGATCTTATCGATATATGTGATTCGGAGATCTGAATTTTTGAGTCGACATAGAATACTCGCCTTGATAGTATCGTGGTCTCTTATCCTGCCATTGGTAACCTCCTCAATAACCCTTGGATTAGGGATGCTTAGAGCATTCGGATTTATCCAAATTTCCTCCAAGGACGCTTGGATTCCTATCTTACTTGCTCATCTAATTGCAGCTTATCCTTTTGTATCACGAACCATCAGTACTGCGTATAACAAGGTCGATTTTAATTTAATTGAAATTGGACAGACTCTTGGAGCATCTAAGTGGCATATCTTTCGTACTATAGAGTTTCCTATTATCTCATCTGGTATTTTAGCGGGAGCTACTTTCGCATTAGCCATAAGTTTTGGAGAATTTGGTGCGACATTTTTTATTGCTCGCTCGGAATTTACGACAATGACGATCGGAATCTATAAATTTTTAGCTATGAAACAACTACAAAATTCTGCTATAATGGCCTCAATTTTGGTCTTCATTTGTGTGCTAGCCTTTCTCCTAGTACAAAAACTAGGCAACGATGAATTTCAATTTTAAAATAGGAGCTCTAAAGAATTATGGTATTCCTTGAGATTGATAAGATTTCTAAGGAATTCAATGATACTACAGCAATAGATTCAGTCAGCTTTATGCTTCAAAAAGGGGAGATTTTAGGAATTCTTGGGCCATCTGGTTGTGGTAAAACGACCATTTTGAAAATTATACTTGGACTACTCACTCCTACTTCAGGAGATTTACGACTTGATGGAAAATCTATTGTTAAAGTTCCTCCTGAAAAGCGGAATTTTGGATACATTCCCCAAAATCTAGCGCTGTTCCCTCATTTAACAATTTTTGAGAACGTTGCCTTTGGATTGAAGGCGAAAAAGTGGGAGAGTAACTCTATCACAAAAAAAGTCAGATCCCTATTAGAAATGCTTGAGTTAGAACAACATTGGAATAAGCTCCCCCATGAAATTAGTGGAGGCCAACAACAAAGAGTGGCCCTTGCGCGAGCTCTTGCCCCAGAACCCTCATTATTATTAATGGACGAACCTTTGACCTCACTAGACACCACCTTATCTTTTCATTTACGCTGGGAAGTAAGAAAAGTCCTCAAGACAACCACAACAACGGCTATTTTTGTCACTCATAATCCTGAAGAAGCCATTTCCATTTGTGA
>CP070760.1:1918228-1921180 GCA_020348965.1 Candidatus Heimdallarchaeota archaeon
TTTTAAATCTATGGTAAGGAAAAAGAATAATGAAGTGATTATATAAAAATGAAATTTGATTTGGTTAAGCACATTGTTCAAGAAGCAGATGAAACCACTAAATTGTATTTATTTCAATTTTTAGATATGATCAACACAAAAGAAGGCCATAATCTAATCTTAAGTCTGTTGAAGTCTCAATTGCCTAGTGGAGGCTTTCCTTCCAAATTTGATGAGAATATTGAGGGTATAAAAGAAACCTGTCGAAATGTTTTACTATTATTAGCCTGTGGAATTCCTATTAATCAATTGAATATTCAAGCTGCTGTAAATTTTCTTCTCAATTACCAGACAGAACAAGGTGGATGGACAGAAAATCCGAAACTTTCCCTACCTAAAACTGTAGTTGAACTTAGTACTAAAATGGCAATCACTTGGTTAACTGCCGATATAGTAACTTTACTCCGCCGAATAGGACTAGAAAAAAATGAACAATACATTAAAGCTCTGAATTGGTTAAAGAATATGCAAAATGAAAGGGGGTCATGGCCGATGTTTGTAAGAGACAGTTTCAAGGAAGACCCTGATTCAACTGCTCAGATACTTTTTTTAATGAGAGAAATCTACGGAACAGACAACCCTATTTGGCGTAAAGGTATTGTAAATTATGAAAGATTCATTGATGATTTAGTCATAGATATTGAAAGAGGTTATTGCACAAGAGATACAGGTGAAAAAGTACCGAACGATATTTATCATCTTACTCATCTCCTCCTATCCTCACTTGTAGACACAAGAAGTAGAATTGAGGCTGGTTATGATTTAACGGATATACGTGTTCAGAAAATTGTCGAGGCTATCATTGACTCCCAAACTGAGAATGGGGGATGGATTCCATTTTGGTCTGATAAGACTGATCCAATATATTCCGTACTTACTTTAAAACTATTTGTTTGGCTTGGTGTAATAAATAAAGAGGATTTAAGGAAACAACTAATTAATCAGATTTGAGCTCTACCTAAGATGGAAAATAAAATGTTCGTTAATTTAATTAGGTTCTGTAAATCATTACAATCAATCCTCAAATCACCACGATCCCACGATTTAAGTATTGCATTGGCTGCGGATAATGACCTAGATGGTTTATTTAGTGCTGTATTACTGGACTTAGGGTTTTATGATTTATTCGAAGTCGAGGTAGAGATCTTCTTCCGAGATGAAGTAAGATGGGAGATACCTATAGATCAGGATTTTGATTTATTGATCATGCTGGATTTGGCTTATGATAATTCTCCCAATTATCGTAAAGCAAGCTCCAGAGCCCGAAATTCTTTCGCTATAGATCATCATATCACCAAAGAAACGGGTTTTCCAGAGAGAGTGTTTGCGTACAATCCATGTAGAGAGGGGCAATGTTATCTACCAACTGTCTTTCTGGTCAATCAAGTAATTAATAGGTTGGGTCAATCACCTACTCCTTTACAAGAATATGTTAATCTATTAGGAGTCTTAGCTGATGCGGGGATAAATTTTTTTACTTCAAATAATAATGAAATAAATTATTCTTATGATCCTAAATTGGAGAATCTGTTTCATATTGGACGAAAACAGTATGATTTTCTTTTTGAGCAGGAAGAAGTAGGTGAATTTGTATATCCACGGTTTAAGAAGACCATCGAGGCACTAAACATTGAGGCAGAGGAGTTAGGATGGAAAGAACTTTATTATCGATTTATTAACGAAGCTACTGATCAATCAAAGGCTCAAGAATTAGTTGAACAAATTGAAAAAAAACACGAAAATGCCTTTGAAGACTTACTCCAGTACCTACCAAAAGAACCTACAGAAATCACTAAGTCAGGAATATGGCTGATTAAAAATACTAGCCACCTAAGTAATAGTGTTATTGGACGAGTAATCGCAGAATTGTATAATACCCCTATAATCGCGTATAGTTGCGCAAAATTTTGTCGAGTGTCTGCTAGAGCACCTGCGGACAGCACTATGAACTTCATACCACTGTTCTCAACTTTTGGGGGCGGACACCCGAAGGCCTGTGGAGCTTTTTTAACTCCCCTAAGATTTGAAGAGCTTCTTGAAAAGATTAGAAAATTTTAAGACTAGAGCTATGGGCCATTGAGTTAAAATTCATGGTAATCAGACACATACCTTCCTCCGTCTACTGTAATACACTCCCCATTGATGAACGAAGAATCGTCACTTGCTAAAAATGCTGCTACATTTGCAATCTCCTCGACAGAACACACTCTCTGAAGAGGATAAGTTTTAGCGATTCCATCCAACCATAATCTGAGTTCCTCTGGACTACGATCACCTTCAGAATTTGCAATTCGGACAAATCCTGGACAAATCGCATTTGTTCGTATATCGGGTGCAAAATCAATCGCTAATGTTCGTGTCAAAGCATTGATTGCTGCTTTTGTCACGGGATAGACACTAAAATTTTTTAGGACTTTGAAAGCAGCTCCAGATGAAATATTAATAATTGTGCCACCACCACTCTCTAAAATTAGGGGGATAGCATATTTAGCAAAACGAAAATAACCATTTAGATTGACATCAAGAGTATGATTCCAATCCTCTTCTGCAATATCTACTACATTTCGGAAAATATTTCTTTGATAGGAAGCCGCACAATTCACGAGACAATGGAGTTTTCCAAACGTTTGCTTGGTTAATTGTATTGCTTGTTTAACTTCAGTCGTTTTTGCAACATCTGTATGAATGAACAGACTGTCCCCTCCATTTTGAACAATTTGATCAGTAGTTCTCTGACCCATCTCTTTATTAATGTCAACAACGACGACTTTAGCTCCCTCTGAAGCAAATTTAAATGCAATCGCACTACCAATTGATGGGCCACCTGCTTTAAAGCCTAATGCGGCCCCTGTTACTAAAGATACCTTGTCTTGAAGGTTCATATAAAAACTCCTCAAATAAATCCATTTTTAG
>CP070760.1:1921280-1922910 GCA_020348965.1 Candidatus Heimdallarchaeota archaeon
CGAAAATTAGAAATCATGATTAAGAACTTCTGTGAGCATCAGAAAATAGTTTTACGAGATTTTTCCTCAACATCAGAAGTTGCTTCTTATCTTGATAGCTTCATCTGAGAAGTTCCTGAACTTAAGTTCAAAAACCGATTCGTTTACTCAGTGTTATAGCTCTATACTCGCAAATTGTTATACATAATCCACAACCCACGCAATTCTCGGGTTGAAAATGCATAGTGTCATTTATCATCCGTCTGGCGTCAAAATAACACCTTTCGACACACTTTCCGCAATTAACACAATTTGAGGCATCATTAGTAGCAATAAAATTACTTGCTATACCAACTTTGGAACTGTGTTGGATCACATCATTTAGCATTATACAGCAACAGGAACAGCAATTGCATATAACATAAAAATATTCTGATGTTGGAACGGTTATTAATTGGTGAACCAAACCTGCCCTATCCGCTGCTTGAAGAACCGCCTTAACTTCTTCGTAGTTTACCTTTTTCAAAGGAATTTTCTCATTTATTTCGTCTAATTTTTTTGCTGTCCCAATATGGATACATGTCCAGATCCTATGTGTGCAACTTGATACCTCTGGATTGTTTTTTCTTTTTGATACTCTACAATAGCAAAAACCAATTGAGACTGAGGGCATTCTTTTAATTATTTCTAATATTTCTTCAGTTGGAGAAACTTTGAGAGATTTGTCTATATTGACATTTAATGGGATCACCCGACTGCCGTAGAATAAAGCAAAATATTTCATAAATTTCTCATAAAACCCTTTAACAAGATACTTATCAATGACTTGAACCCCTTCAAGAAGAGGCACCTCAATGAATCCAAATAATGAGCCACAAACCTTCGCCCATCCTGGATTATTCGATACTTTTGAAATTAAGCGACTTAAACGATTCATTGTCTCTTCAACAATGTTGTTATGAATAGAATCTCGAGGAGAGGTTTGATTATTTTGAGAGAGATACTATCCTTGATTTAATGATAATACCCCGATTCTTAAGTTCTTGTTTGAAAATGTCGTATGGGATGTCATTTACAGGCGATAGGATCCCTGTTTTAGCAATTAGTCCATTTCCTATCAATTGAGCCCCAATGCTTACTGTGTAACCAACTGTCCGACTCATTGCAGTAAAACCTGTAGTTAGATCGCGTTTATCAACTAGTTGGTACACAGCATGCGTTTTTTCTCCATTTTTCTTGCCAATGACCTCAATTAGCAAAATGGCAAGATCTTTTTCAGTGTCTTTCAATTGAATGTGCGGCCCAATTATCTTTGCAAGAACGTTTCTCCGGTTTATTTCTTTGCCATCTATGATTATAGGCTCATGATCTAGAAAATGAAGATCTACAAGCTTTTTCCAAAAGGCGCAATGCCCTGGCCACCGCATTGTATACCTCCCCATGTGTTTAATTGTTCTAAATTCAGCAGAATTTTCCTCGATGCCTATTGATTGGAGGTATCGTAGAGCATCACCATTTGGAAAAGCTTCTAATCTTCCCACATCCCCAATTTCAATTTCATGAATATTTATTGTGTTAAATATGTCACTTTCTCTTATTTTGACAACTTCTCCGTTCCTGATTATTTGAGCTTTACGATAATATGTATATA
>CP070760.1:1923010-1928456 GCA_020348965.1 Candidatus Heimdallarchaeota archaeon
CCAGCAAAATCATACCCTAGAATTTTGGTTTTTGGTTTTCTTAGACCACCCAAGACAATCCGTGCCATGAATGGTGTGCCTCTTAGACCATGAGAGTCCGTTCGATTAACTGAAGCTGCATGCACTTTCAGCAATATCTCATCATCTTTGGGAACTGGCTTTTCGATTTCTTGTAATTCAAGAACATCAGGGGGACCGTACACCTGTCTGATAATAGCTTTCATTGTTTTTTCTCATCCATTTCTCCATTAAGGCCGAATAGACGTAGCAAAATGTCGATATGTTCCCACCTTAAAAATTTCCCTGATATTTTGAAAAGAGGTGGAATGGATAGCCATACCCCAAGAAAATTTTCTTTAACCAACGTTATGCTCACGAAAATCTTTATATTTTCTTTATATAGTCTGAATGTCGTTTAACCAACAGAATCCTATGAATTTTTTTTCAGGAGACAATATCTTGATTTCTTTAAACACAACTCGGAGCTGAACAGATAGCAATTGTTAGTCAAACCCTAGATAAATTGACGATTTCGGAACTTTTTGGTTAATCACACACACAGAAGATGAAATTTATCTAGCTTTACTGATGTTAAATCCCAAATAGGCTCATTATATCGCATGTTTGTTTTTCCTCGAGAACAATGAAAAAGTTTATATAGCGAGTTAACCAAAAAGGGTTACTATGGTAACTAGTTTTGGTAAATATCAACCTCTCAAATATCCCACTAAAACGCAAGTTGAGATATGGTTTCTGAAGCGGAACGATCTTTCAGGCAGAAAAATTGCAAAACAAAAGGATGTCACTCCTGCTTTTATTAGTAAAACACTAAAAGAAGCAAATAAACGGGTAAAATCTCTTCTGGGAAACGCTGCCAAAGCGAACAAAATTACTCTCGATCTTATCAGTGCAGAGCAGGGTTTTGCTAAGGGGAAGAGTCATATGTTCAATCAAACAGCTTATATCACATTCTCTCCCGAAAATGGAATTCAAGTGTGGTATGATCATAAGGGCGAGTGTTCTATATGTGAAGAGTTTGAGGAATGCCGTAAAGTCCTTTTACAGGAATTTAAGGCGCGGAATTTAAAACTGGACAACCCAACACAAAGACCTACTGACCTAGGGGAACTTCTTTTCAAGACTTTAGAGGAAATGGTAGAGTGACAACAGTTCTTCGTAATCCTAGTTTTAGTCCAGTTTGTCCTAAAAAACCTCAAAAATCCCTAATAAGTCGAATTGGAGTGAGTTTTAACAAACCCATTTTATTAGTTCTGATTCTTATTTTATTAATACTTTCAACTCTTATAGGCGATTTATTCCCCATTCCTCCTGCAACAACTGGACCCTTTGCATGTACTTTTGGAAAGGATTACTCTGACGATAATGCACAAACTTTGATACAAACTCACGATGGAGGATATGCTCTCGCAGGAATAACATGGTCTTACGGAACTGGAGGAGATATGTGGCTGATCAGGACTGATTCAGATGGAACCCCCTTGTGGAACCACACCTTTGGTGGTCAAAAGAAAGATTTCGCGTTTGCTCTAATCCAGACACGTGATGGAGGATTCGGGCTTGCAGGTGCCACGTATTCGTTTGGTGTGGGAAAGAGTGACATTTGGTTAATAAAACTGGATAATGAGGGTTCTATTCAATGGGAAAAGACATTGGGAGGAGCGGGCGATGAAGTTGCCTCTACACTTTTGGAAACTGACGATGGGGATTTTGTACTTACGGGGTACACCTCTTCATACGGAGCAGGCAATACAGACATCTGGTTACTTAAAACAGACTCCAAAGGTAATCTTTTATATAGTCAAACCTTTGGGGGAACAAAAGATGATGTAGCTACTGCCATGATTCAAACTCATGATGGTGAGTTCATCTTAACAGGGTCAACCTCTTCATTTGGAATGGGCAATAAAGATGTCTGGTTATTAAAGGCTGACAAATTTGGTAGCTTAGTCTGGAGTCACACATTTGGTGGGGTTGGCCGAGATCAAGCTCAAGCATTAGTTCAATCTTCTGATGGCTATGCGATTGCTGGTGAAACTCGTCTATTTTCTGAGAATTATCGTGACTTTTGGTTAATTAAAACTGATTTCGAGGGGAATAGTCAATGGACAAAGACATACGGAGGAACAGAAAGAGAGGGGGCCGAAACTTTGATTCATACAGAGGACGGAGGGTATCTACTTGTGGGGTATTCCACCACTAATAACAATACTGGCTATTCAGACATTCTCATCGTAAAAACCGATGCAAGTGGAAATGAAGAATGGGAAGAACGACTTGGAGGAGATTATCATGACGTTGCTTCAGCTGCCCTTGAAACAAACGATGGGTATGTTTTGGCTGGGATTACCAATGCTCCAAAATTTCTCCCTTATTATAGTGGTGGGGATATATGGCTAGTGAAAACGGATAAAAACGGCCAAGACACCTTCAAAAACGGTGATGAATTTAATAATACAATTATTTCTGTAGTCCTAGTTACATTTACACCAATAATCTTATGGTATTCAATATTAGTAACTAAAAATAGGAAAACAACGAAAAGTTGATGAAAATGACTCAAATCATGAAAAATCGTTTAAACGTAGTTGTTATAATTGGACTCATAATTCCTCTAGTGAATGTTCAATTTTTGAATTCTACTCAAAGTTCACCTCAACCAGATAATGAAATTTCAGAGTTGGGATATTTTCAAAGCATGGTGGACGCTTTCAATTTAACTGACGAAGAACTTGCGCTTTTCGAACAAAATGACTTTGTAGTTCTCAATCGTTTGGGCAACGATCATCTATTAGATACTTTTCAATATTATTGGGAACAAGACCTCCCCATTATAATCACGACCGATAGTATGCTTCATACTTGGCACTTAATATTCAATGAGATCTTAAAAAAATATGAGACAAATCTACTAGCCCCAGTGTTTAGAGAATGGACCTTATCAGTTTTCAATTCACTCGATGCTATCAACGTCACAACTGATGACCCAATAATTCGAGATGTCTTGATCTATCTTTCAGTAGGAGCACGATTGGCTGATTCACATATCAACATCCCTTCTTCCGTCGAAGAAACGACCAATCAACTTATAAATGCCATTTATGATGAAATAGATATACTAGAGGCAATCGAACAATTTCAAACATATCAGATTATGCGATTTATTGATGATTTTACCATGTACCGACCCAGGGGGCATTATACAGAAACAGAAGAGCTAGAACAATATTTTAGGCTTGTAAAATGGTTTTCACGAATCCCATTCTTCTTTGACGACTACCTAGGAGAAATCTACTTCCAACGCTCACCTGAAGAGTTAATTCGGGAATCATTCTATCTTCTATACGTCTTCAAAACAGCCCAGGTACAAATTCAAGAATATGGTTTAGATGCTACAGGACTGGAGGTTATTCATGCGTTGACGAAATTATTAGACAAACTAGCTGGATTAACTTATACCATTCCGATTGAATCTTTAGATCAATTAGCAATGACAGTTGAGGAAACCACAGCTTGGCATCCCGACAACTTAGACAATAATGATCTCGAAACCATACAAAACCAAATTACGGCAAATAATTCCATTCCAATTCCTCAAGACATTCATATTATCAACCTTCTGCACCCCATATTTCCCGAGCAGGACCCTAAAACATTTCTCGTTTTTGGGGAACGTTTGAACCTCGATACATATGCAGGAAATCATCTTGTTTATCCGTATGTTAATAAGAGATTCCCAAACGGGCTTGAAATTGCCTCTACCATTTTTCACTCACAACGGGCAAGGGATTATCTCGCTCAAAACGAAGATTCACAATATCAAGTTCAACTAGATGTCGTATATGAAGAAATTGACCAATGGCCCGTTGTAGAAAAACAAGCTCTCACTTATCAATGGATGGATGCATTAAAAACCTTAACTACTTCCGAACCTGAATTTAATGGGAGCTCACCCGTTATCCCAACCTTCATGAAAACTTCTGCTTGGCATGATGAAAAATTAACAACGGTTCTGGGATCCTGGGCGGAATTGAAACATGATACAATCCTTTATCAAAAGCAAGGACTGACTTATGGAGGCTGTTCAACGCCTGAAGGCTATGTTGAACCTTATCCTACCTTTTATCAAAAGTTAAATCATCTTGGGCTGGTTTTCCAAGATGCACTAGATGAACTGCGATTGTTAGGATCACAAGAAGAGAATCTTAATTATACTGACGTTTTCACGAAATTTTCCGAGATCACACATACCCTTGAAGCGATTGCCTATCATGAACTGGAGGGAAAGGAGTTAACCCAGGAAGAAAAATCCTTTATCACTACAACCTATCAATTAAAATGTATGAGCGGTACAATTATTCTAGGATGGCTAGGGCACCTATTAGATTCTTTGTACGAAGAGCCGGGTTATCCAGAAGAACAACCAAAAAGTGCACTAATTGCAGATGTTCATACTGATCTAATGTATCAAAGAGTCTTAGAGGTTGCCACGGGTATGTCTGAACATCTGATAGCCAAAGTACCTGGTTGGAATGGTACCGAAATTCTTGCTGTAGGGCCAGTTTTCTCTTATTATGAATTTATTCTGCCAGTTAAATACAGGATGACAGATGAGGATTGGCGTGGAATATTTGATACACGATATAATGATACCTACAACTGTGATTTTTCAATCTTTCCTCGGGGACCTTGGGCTCAGAGCTATATGGTTTCTACTGAAATGACAACAAGTGTCCTTCAACCACCACAGTGGTGGTGGTTAAATCACAGTGAATATTCCCCTCCAGAATGGTTCTTGAACGATTTAGAACACAGTGAATATTCCCCTCCAGATTGGTTCTTTATCGATTTTTGTTCTACACCTTGTCTTACCACCAATCCATTCACCACCGACCCAGTTTCTAGTCAGCCGAATGATGATGGCATTCAGGCGAATGAGGATGGGATTCAGACGCAAAAAAGTAGTGATGAACCGCAAGAGTTCAGTACCCCAGGTGGGCTTCTCATTATTATTGTAATTAGTATGTTTAGTTTGAGGGTGGTTAGTAAACGGAAAAAGAAGAAATCTAGAAAGTAAATCTAAGGCGAGAAATGGCGAACTCCCAAACAGACAACTATGTTACAGTTGACAACTTCCACAACAGCTTATCCGAACCTTTTCATAATATTTGTTATTGCTGGTGTGCTAATTATTATGAAAAAGAAAAGAAAAAATCATGAAAGTTAAGAGTAAAGGAAGGAAAACGTATGAAAGAGAAAAAAAACATAATCCTACTCCGTTTGATAGGATTTGAAAAACTGAAGAGAGATGAAATATGCATAGATTGAAAAATAAGAAGAAATGGATTTCCATCATTTTTGTAGGAGGTTTACTATTGTTCCCTCTCAATCCCAGCTCTGCGACAGTTATTTGGGAAGAGAATTTTGA
>CP070760.1:1928556-1933368 GCA_020348965.1 Candidatus Heimdallarchaeota archaeon
TATCGAGTACTACACAAGTTTGGTCATAATCTCCCTAATTTTTTTCATAATTATTGGTTTTTTTTTCTATAAATCATATAGGGAGCTCCAGTCATATGCATTAAAGGCAGCTACTCATTTCCAACCCTCTATTCGAGATTTAATAATTCATTTAATCCAGCAAGTATATTATGTTGTCTTTCTTGGAATAGTGTTAGTAATTCCCCTGAACTCTATTATTAGGGATTCACTACCTCCATGGGTGTATTTAGGGGTTGCCTTAATTATTTCATTGGGAATTCAAACGATTTTTGTCCTCTTTGCCTTCCAGTCTAAAAGACAACTATTAGCGACCGCTCAAATACCTGTTCAAATGGAGATCGTGGAGTATGTGAGGCAAAATCATCCAAAAGGTCATTTAATTAATGAATTTCGTTTTGCTGAAATTGAACTAGCATCTCTATTCCTTTCAGCCGGAGTAATGACATTAGGATGGTCTAGGAATATCTGTTTAATCTCTCAGTATTTTAATTGGAAACTATCAGAGGAAGAACTCATTGCAGTCTTGAGTCATGAGGAAGCTCATTTAGCCAGACATCATATTGCGAAGGCTTATTTGATTTCAGGGACTGATGCAATTCTTCGAGCCTTACGAATTTTTTGTGTCTTAACTGCTTTAACTTTGCTGCTTAATAATGAACCATTATTTGCTCTAGAATCACTTTTTTCATGGATTTTCCTTCTGTTAATCTTACTAGTGTTCTTTATATCTGCATGTCTGGTATTTATCAGGCATTATCGGGTCTATTTACAGGAGATTCGGGCAGATATTTATGGTGGAACTCTTGTGGGTTACGAGCTGTTGGCAAATACTTTGAAAAAGTTACCTTCTGTAATCCCTGCTCCAATCAGTGGGAGACAACTAGATTTTCTCCGATTCCGTATTTCAATTCTCCGAGAAGAAGCAAAAAGATCGAACTAGAGGTCATTCTCCTTTATTTCTTTGTTGTTTCTTCAATAGAAGAGGAAACAAAGAGATAAGAATAATCAGATAATTTGGACCAGATGAGGCTTTTGATTCTGTATAATTTACGTATAATCTAGGACTATATCCTTCCTTTAGCTCACTATCCTTGGAAAAAAACCATACCCAGTCCGTGGATTTATATATTTTTTCGACTTTAATTACGAAGGTTATCTGACCAGTTTCTACAGAATCATTAACAGCCTCAGTCACAGACCATGAGTACCATTCCCAGTCTGGGCCCACTAATTCAGTATCAAGAACTGTTTCGTTATAACTTGGTCTTGTATTATGGGTGACCGTTAATTCATTCCAACTCACATCAGAGCTTTTGTAAACACCAATTCTATGTCTAACAGTAAGCATTAATACGTATAATTCGAGAAATACCGAATCAATATCAATATCCTGTAATTCAGTAAGACTAAATCGAATTAGACCTGTTTTTGTAGTATTTGTATTATTTATTCCTTCAAACTTGGAAACTTTAATGTAATCCTCCTCACCAAAATTTGAGGTGGGGTCGTCAGAATCGACGTAGGAGTCTGCTTCTACTGAAATTGTAATAACTGTTGTGATACTCGCATTACTGCTTACAGATAAACCAATAATCAGTGAAAAGAAAAAAATAAGAATGATGATTCGTTGGTGATTATTCATTTTTATTTCCGACATTTCACACTGCTTCTCAGCCATAATAAGAAGCGATTTCTTTTTTCAAGCTTTTCTGGTAAGTATATTAAGACAGATTATTCTTATAGATCAAAAAATCTCATTAAGTCTAAAAGGTTTTCAGTCATGCGATACGTTAAATTAGGGAAAACAGGGTTAGATGTCTCAAGAATTTGCTTAGGCATGATGTCATATGGCGATCCTACTCTGTTAAAATGGTGTTTGGACATCGACGCTGCCAAACCGATAATTAATAGAGCTGTTGATCTCGGAATCAATTTCTTCGATACAGCGGATGTTTATTCATTTGGAACCAGTGAAAAAATCACTGGTGAAGTGCTTAAGGACTATAGAGATGACATTGTTGTTGCCACCAAGGTATTTTTCCCATTAGAAGGTTATACTGCCAAGCCTAAACCAAATAAGGGCGGACTTTCACGATATCATATCACCCGATCGATTAAGGCTTCCTTAGAGCGCTTGCAAATGAAATACGTTGACCTCTACCAAATTCATCGGCTAGATCACACCATCCCTATCGAAGAAGTATTACGGTCATTAAACCTCCTCATCAATAATGGTTCTGTCCTCCACATTGGTGCCAGCTCGATGTTTGCGTGGCAGTTTGCTAAAAGCCTGTGGTTAGCGGAGAGGCATGGATTAGAAGCATTCAAAACAATGCAGAATCATTACAACCTCTGTTATCGAGAAGAGGAACGAGAAATGTTACCTCTCTGTAAAGATCAAGGAATCGGTGTTATCCCATGGTCACCACTTGCGCGAGGTTTTCTATCAGGTAAATATACTCGTGGTGGCGAAGCTGATTCTATCAGAGCACGAACTGACAAATATATGAAACCTCGCTATTTTAAACCAGAAGATTTTGATGTGGTTGAACAAACAGTGGAAATAGCCAAGGAAAAAGAGGTTACACCCGCACAAATTGCACTTTCTTGGTTATTCTCAAAGGATTATGTGACTTCCCCCATCATCGGTGCAACGAAAATCGAGCATGTCGAGCAAGCAGTCGAAGCTCTGGAAATCACAATGACAGAGGATGATATAAAACGATTAGAAGAACCCTATAAACCTCACCCCATACTAGGTCATTCCTGAGTATACTAGGTAGATTACGATGAACAAGTCTGAGATCCTGTCAATTGTTGTGGTAGTGGCTGGACTTGTTGTAATTGGAATCACTTTTCTTTACATAGGTCAGTTTGAAAGGCTGATTGCAGATTACGAGGTTTTTGATACATCTGACTCAGGTTACAGTCCACCTACAAACGTGACGTTTATCATGGAAAGGGGGCACGATTACCGAGTATATGTTTCTCTTTCGGATTATGGACATGATCCATTAGTATCCTCTACAGTCAGGTTCTCGGTGAATGGGGAACTAATTGAAGAAAAGGATATGTACCGACACATCTATTCTAATGAAGACGAAACTGATCGTGTTAGTACCGAAATCTTTGCTATTTTTTCACCACAAGTTGATTCCGAATTGAATATTACTTTTCAAGGCATGGTGGCTGACAGCTGGAGCATCTGGATCTATAAGGACTTACCCGAATCTTTAACACCTGAACCTTTCTATGAGTCAGTTTTCCCCTTCTTTTTTATTGGAGGCATACCAGCTATAGCGGGATTTATTGCTTTTATACAGTTTAGAAAAAGAAGATTGTGGAAGGAAAAGGAGTTAGCTGAAAAAGAGGCAAAATACGCCAAGAGGGACATTGCACAACATAGAGAGTTCTGGGATGCCCATTGGATGAGCATTGCAGTCATTACTATTGCTGGGGGACTAGTTACGATAGTATATGGGTTGATTACTTTCCCCAATGCCGATGGATTGGTATCTCTTGCCGTGGGAATTATTCTGTCATTGATAGGATCCTTCGCATTGTTTCATGGTATGGAAGCAATTAACTTAAACAAACTGTTTAAGTAATAATTCTATCTCCCACTAAAGCTCATGGACACTCTTTTTATCATTTATTAGAATATTAACAGCAAAAAGAACCTGTATCAAACCGAATATTCCAGCTACAAGAAATGGAATACCACCCCCGAAAAAACTATACCCCAGGATGTCTAATGATTGAGAAACAAATATCTCATACAGCCAGGAGCCGATAAGTGGACCGAATGTTGCTCCAACATTAAAAGCAGATTGAATGTGTCCCATTACCTTTCCTCGTACTAATGGAGGGATTTTGTCCGCCTGGAACGCCCTATAAGCTGGTAGATACGCCTGAAAGGCGGTAGATCGAAATATAAAGAATAAGATTACTATACCAAGAGATGTAGCAAGGGAGACTCCAAAAAAAGCCACGCCGGTACAGATCATTCCCACCCAAACTATCTGCATCCTATTTGAAATCTTGTCACTTAATTTTCCTGCAGGATAATTAACTAAAAGCGCAACACTCCCGCTAATGGTGAAGATAAATCCGATATTTCCTTCGGTCAACTGAAATGCATTGGTCATGTGTAATGTGAAAATAGGAATTATCAGTCCAATAGAAAAGCCACTAAGGACTCCTATTAACAAAAACGAAGAAAGATAAGGAGTTATAGAGGTAGGAATATCCGCAATCTCTCCAGCAATTAATTCGTCAATGGAATCTTTCTTATCTGTTATGAGAACGTCCTGAACAAAAAAGATGATCGATATCAGAGATATAAACCCAAGAAGACCAGTAAATACAAAAGGAACACTAAAAGCGGTTAATGTATCCAGAAAAAAGAGATCTGTCCCAATTGTAAACAAGATACCCCCAATAGCTGGCCCTATAATAAAACCGAAATTGAAAGTAGTGAAATATTTCCCCATCCAGGCACCTCGATCTTTCAGAGGAACTGAGTCGACGAGTAGTGCTTCAGCTGTGGGAAAAACCGCTCCAGTCGCAGCTCCCTCTACTACACGGAGAAAGAAAAGTAAAAAAAATGAACGAGCAAAACCTAACAGAACCGTGCTTACAGCATAGAATGCGAGGGCTACAATTAATATCTTTTTCCTTCCAACTTTATCAGATAAATCAGGGACTAGGGCAGACGATATGGCTCGAGCAACCATAAATACCGAGATGATGATACCGATTTCAGTGGGTCGTAAATGGATTTCGTCAGCT
>CP070760.1:1933468-1948293 GCA_020348965.1 Candidatus Heimdallarchaeota archaeon
GTATCGGTAAATACCATTAATTCATCTAATAACTTTGACAATGATGCCTGAATTTGGGTAATTTCACGTATTAATCCTGAAAGAATTTGATGGCGTTTATGATCCAAAGCTATTTTTTGTAAATCAGCTGCAGACTGTTTTATAGCTGCTGGCGCACTCGTTCCCTCAGTTGTAGATACTGTACTTTCGATTTCTGTATAAAGGTCCTTCAGCAATTTTGGTGTAAGACTATCTTGGGTTTTCGCAGTTGCAAGTACTCTTGAAAGTAATTCTTCTATGATCCCATAGTTTGCCAACACACGAGTTTTCGTCTCACGAAGGAACAGGAGAAAAAGTGTGCAATATCTACCTGTAGCTTGAATCCGTGGATCGGCAGATGACGCAGCTGAAACTTTGAATGGGTAAGCTAATGCTAATTCTTTTCGACCTGGTACAGGAAAAGATCCGTGAAGTTGATTGAGCTGATCCTGACTCTCTCCTAACCCAAGAGCTGTCATAAGACTGATACTCAATTTCATGGCACTATTTTCATCCAGTTTGGATAAGTTAATCTCAGTCATCGGCCCCGTATCTGCCATTACTGTTAGCATTATCCCTTCAAACAACATCCAATTACACCGAATCAAATTTCTGTCTTCTAACGCAACCAGTAATCATGTTACGAACAGAATGCCCAAGTTAATTGAATAATTGAGAATTGGCTTATGTATTATTGCTTTTGTACTGATCTAACTCTATCTTCTTATGGATATTAAATTATTTCTAGATCTACAGTCTGCCCTAAACCTCTTTAAGGTAAGAAAGGAGCATCCATGAATGAGCTTGATAAAACGTACCTTTTTAAATTATACCCAAATTACTCTCGCATATAACAGGAAACACCCAATGCTTCTTCAGAAGTCCTCGATTTCCAGTATCTTTGATACGATAATGAAATGACCCAAATCTAGAGGTTTTTAGATATGAAAAAATTCTCAGTTCAAGATTTATGGATCCGTGTTGTCCTCTTCTTTCTTATCTGTGTGATTTTAATTTATAGTTTACAAGTATTTATTCTTCCATTAACAAGACAACTTTTTAACAACGGAAACCCCTTTCCTGAGACTTTTGAGATAAATATTGTCCGAGGAATGAACGGAATTGTTGGTATTGGCTTAGTGTACGTGTTCCTAAACTTTGACCGACAGAAATTAGAGAATGTCGGGTTAGTCTGGGATCAGAAGTTTGGATGGGAATGGTTCATTATTGGTATCCCGATCGCCATTATTGGGTTAATCCCTACTGTTCTTGTTGAATTGCTCTTCGGAATTGTTACGTTTGGTGAGATTCTGGATCCTGTTGGAATTCTTCTAACTCTTGTAATCACAATCTTAGCGATCGGCCTTGGAGAAGAAATCATATTTAGGGGTTATCTTCAGACTATACTTGAAACTAGAAATTCATTTTACTTTTCAACCATAGTATCAGCATTTTTATTTGGTTTGTTACACTTCTGGTTATGGGCACCAGCGGGTAACCTACTCAACATGGTTACAATACTTTTCAGTGCTTTTGCAATCGGATTAACATTTTCGTATGTTTTCAAAACAACAAAATATAATTTAATTCTACCTGTTGCTATCCATGGATTTTGGGACTTTTTTCTCTTTATCTTTCAAGCTGAATTCACCTATGAAAAATATACCCTGATAGGAGATATTAGGATTTATTATCAAGTTTTTATGGAAATTTTTGCCTCTTTTGTTGGTGCTGCAGTCATCTTCCTGATAGTCTACCTATATTCAAAAAAAAGGCTTATAACCCCCGTTGAAGAGGATTAATGCGGAGAACTTGAGTTCGAGTCATATCATGAAATCCACACAAATCTCTCTTGTTCAAATGCAGATCTCCTATGGTAGAAAAGATGAAAACTTAGAAAAAACTACAGAGATGATTGAACGAGCCATTTCACAAGCAGTACCAGGAGTTCCTCATATCGTTTGTCTACCTGAATTATTTTCGACAGGGTATGACCTCAAGAACGCTAAGCTTCACGCTGAAACAATTCCTGAAGGACGAACTACAAAATTCCTCCAACAGACAGCTATAGATCATTCAATAGTACTTCTGGCAAGCTACATTGAATGTTGGAATGAAAAATACTATAATACAGCCGTAGTAATAGATACTAATGGAATCTTGGTAGGAAAGTATCGAAAAATTCATTTATTTCCAATTCCTATCGGGACTGGAAATCCTCCCGAAACAACTGTCTTCTCCATTGGAGAATTTTATAAGTCAAAAACGTCTTTCAAAACACAAAGTGTCAATTTAGGCCTTCTAATTTGCTTCGACTTAAGGTTTCCAGAAATTAGTCGCCGAATCGTTCTTGAAGGTAAAGTAGATTTGTTGGTCTATTTAGCAGAATTCCCACATCCGAGGTGTGCCATCTGGAAGAGATTACTTCAGGCCAGAGCAATGGAAAATCAAATTTTCGTTTGTGGTGTTAACAGTGTTGGGAGTGATTTCAACTTCTGTGGTGGTTCTGTTGCTTATGATCCTTATGGCAATGTTTTAATTGAAGGATCTGCAGAAAAGGAGGAAATTTTGACAACGCAACTGGATCCAAGTTTATTAAAGGAAGTCAGAACTTCTCTGCCCTCGCTTAAATATCGACAACCTAATTATTACTAAAAAATTTAGATTTCTAAGGAAGAACCTAAGGAGGGAATATAGAAATCAGGATGAGAGAAGTTCTTTGACTTTCTTATTTTTTCGGAATAAAATGGATCTTTAGTTAAATTACCAAGATGAACCAGAGCTTTCTGACCCTTCAAGGAATTTAAATATGTTCTCAATGTTTCACTTGAAGTATGACCACTGAATCTAGTATAAACTATTTTCTGTTTGTAATTTGGTTCTAGCTTATGTAATAATCGATATCCTAAGGAATTCTTAGCTAAAAAACCACATAGAATAATAGTTGTATTAGGATCATCTTTCGTCTGCTCAGTAAATTCACGTGCAAGTCCACCGTTTAACATTCCACCACCAGTAATGACAACCTCATCTTCAAAGGGTTGAACAAGATGATCGCTTAGATGACCATGAGTTTTCAACCCCGAAATTCGTGCCACCTTGGTTGCCATTCCTAACATTGTGACCTTTCGTTCTTTCGTTAACCCAGCTTGTTCCAATTTTAGCATTACTTCTTGTGCTCTCCCAACACTGAATGCAGGAATAATAATTTTACAATCTTCTTTTACCGTTTCGATAAGTTTTTTATCTCTTTTTTTCGCATCAAAGGTGGACTGACCGTAATATGTACTATCAATTATGGAAAGATCAGCATCACGGGGGAGGGTGGGAGATTTATCCTTAAAGAGCGATGTGGGATCTAGATTCATGTCTCCAGAGAAGAAAATTTCTTTATTACCACATTCAATAAGATAAGATAACGAACCTTGAATATGATTTGATGGAAATGATTTAACTACAATATCTGGGGTAATGTGGTACTCTTTCCCAGGTTTGACATTAATGAATCTATCTAACATCTGATAAACGTATGAGGGTTGGGCTAAGTATTTGAACCGATAATCAGTGTTTATAATCACTGGATTAAAATTCTTATTCATTAATTCAACGCTATCCAAGAGCAGGAAATTGGTAAGGTTTTTCGTCATCCCACTGCTGAAGATGTAACCTTTGTAACCTTTACTAAACAGGTAGGGAATAGCTCCACTATGATCTAAATGTGCATGTGAGACTAAGATGGCGTCTAAATGACATAAAGATTCATGCCAATATGGGATCTGATAATTAGCCACAGACATTCCATAATCAATTAGAAGATTTGATTGAGGACTTGATATCAGAATTGCCATTGTTCCTATTTCTGCCCCTCCTAAAAATGTAATTTGGATTTTCACTTCTTTATGGGAGGAGACTTGATAAGCAAGCTTTTCAACATAAGAATGCATCAATTCAGGGGGAATATTTGACTTTAAATCTGTAGATTTTACTTTTTGAGGTTTAACAGAAGCAGAAAAGGGTTTAATAAATGAATCAAAAACAAGTGGTATTGATGAAAGATTTCTAGCAGCTAAAACATCCTTAAGATTCTCTACAAAATCGTCTACCGTTTTCCCAATTTTAGGTTCCCATGATTGAGTAAAATTAGTGATAATTGCCCGTTCTAACTTAAATAAAATTTCCAAATCCAGCCAATCTTTAAGAATAGGAACAGCTTCATCATAGTTCAATTGTTCTACCATTTCTTCTAAATATTCTGGGTATCGTTGGTAGGGGCCTATAATATCGAAAACACCAGTCACCTTGGCCTTGACTTCGGGAAACAGTTCGATGAGAACATTTATGAGCTTATCTGTTGCAGCAAGAGGAATACCAAAGAATCTCAGCATGGAAATAAGAAATGAAAGAACTTGTGATCCAACCTTCCGAATCTTAAGAATGCGGAGAATGCTGATATTAAGTTTCAATAAAGTAGAATCGTAATCATCAGTATTGGTATATAAATAACGAAAAATTGCCCGAAGATCTTCTAGATCGTATAATCCAAGTAAAACGGCTGCCTCAGCTAGTCCAAGAGCAATATTACACTTTTCTAGGAGAAAAGAAGTCTCAGTATAGTCACTTCTAAAGAGTGCATCAAACTCTTCCCATATTTTGATCTCTATCTGGAAAGTTTTCGAAAAATTGATTTTTAAATCCTTAGCTAAGCAAAAGAATTGAGACCTCTGAAACGATGTAAAGGAATCAATTTTTGATGCTAGGTTATCTAACTGAGTAGATTCAACACCTTTTTTAATCTGGTCAACAGCTTCTAATACAATAGAATCAGGAAAATCCATTCATTGAGTCCTTCCTCATTTACAGAGGGAAAAAACTAATTATTTTCAAAAGATTTTTGCTATCAGATTCTAGGGGAAAGTTTTTTCCAATAATGTCCATTGAATACTCTATCTCTAAGAAGTGGGACTCTTCTATTTATTCAGATAGAAAATTTTGAAGGGCATCAAGATCATGGAAAAGGTGGACATAACTGAACGTTGGTTCGGGTAAAAAGTTCACTGGATCATATATTAGTATATCTCCTTTATATTTTCGACTCAACTCTCGTTCAGCAGTTAAAATCCCGTTTAAACTCCTTGAGACGGCTAGATGATAGTTTTTTTTGCGGAATCGTTTTTTTGAAATCAACTCAAGGGAAATGAATAATCCATGTGACGCTACTGATTCAACTGTAAACCCAGAAAAGTTAACTACAGAGCGTATTTGATCCACAAGTTCCTTCACGATAATCGTATCCATGTTTGAATTCATTCAGTAATAATTGACATTCGGATCCAATATTTAAGTATCTTATTTTAAATGTGTTCTAATTAAATGGTCACTTGTATTCGGATGAATTCACTGACAAAAAGTTACGAGCTGAGTATTTGTTAAAATTCCATAAGGTGTTATGTATCCAGTAATTAACTTATTAGGAGTTACATCAAAAGCTGGATTCTTAAACTTCACAAAATCAGGAAAAATAGAAATAGAATCGCTTTTTTTCTGTATATTCGAAATTCCTTCAACTATTTTTAACTCTGAGTCATTACGTTTTTCAATTTCAATATCTTTTCCGCTTTTTGTGGAGGGATCAAAAGTGGAAGTAGGAAACGCCGTATAGAATGGAATGTTGTGGTATTGAGCAAGGATTGCCAAGTTATAAGTACCAATTTTATTAGCAATGTCACCATTACGGGTTACACGATCAGCGCCTAGAATTACTAAATCAATTTCTCCCCGAGACATGAAGAAACCACTCATAGAATCGCAAATCACAGTATGATCGATCCCATATTGAGAAAGTTCCCATGCTGTTATCCGTCCTTGGAATCTAGGCCTTGTTTCGTCAACAAAAACATGAAATCGTTTCCCATCCTGCCATGCCTGGATAATTGGTGCAAGAGCACTACCATGATCCACAAGAGCTAATGCACCTGTGTGACAGTGAGTCAAGATATTCATGTTATTTGTTATTAGTTCTTTCCCAATTTGGCCAATTTTCAAACCCTGATCTGCAGTTCTCTTAGCGAAAAGGCTAGCTTGAGCAACTACATTTTCAGGGGTAAATGGATCAGTTGACCTGATGAAATCGAGACCATTTTTGAGATCAACAGCTGTAGGCCGTGCTGATAACAATTCATCATAAGCTACCTTAATAGAGTCTTCAAAACTATCACTCTCCCAAAATTCATGAACAGCTTGAGCTAATCCATAGGCTGCTGCTGCACCGATTGAAGGAGCACCCCTAATGATCATTTTCTTTACAGCAAAAGCAGTCTCACGATATGTTGGACATGTATAAATCTCAACAGAAAATGGTAATTTCGTTTGATCAATCATCTGGACAGCATTAGTTGCTTTATCCCACCAGACTGCTGGTTTATCTTGAAGTTTCCCATTTATCTTTAATTTCAAGGATTAAACTTCCAATTCTTAGTATTTCAAGGATTGAGTTAGTTTGAGAGAAGGATGACAAAAACTTCTATTCAGATAAAAGTCCTTACTCTTGGAGCATTTTAGAAATAGGCATTTCATAAATAAAACGCTGTCCCAACCGCATAAGGATAGTTGCAATTTCCTTTTCCCAGAGGCCAGAGCGAATTATCAGATGAGATCCTAGGAAAAAGTCAAGTGGAAAAGTAGAATATAACCCTGAAATATCATAAGTCTTTTTGTACGTTGTTAGAATAAGTGGAACCCATGAACGAGTGATAGTTTTAATTAATTTGGAATCGTCAACACCGAATCCGATATTATCAGCAACATGTTCTTGAACAGCGTGGCTTATTATATACCCAACGTCATCCATCCGATCTAGGTTAGGTAACAAAATGGCATCTATCCAGGCAATTTGCATGGGTGAAATGAGAATATTACTCAAATGACTATCCCCATGAACGAATTCTACTCCTCCTTGAGATTGTTCAAGAGCCTGAGTCCAAAAAGTAATGAATTTCTCATCAATTACATCTGCTAACATTTTGAAAAGAGGATTGTAAAGTTTTACGTCCGTTTGTTGGCATTTGGAACCATGTAGTCGAGCTAAAGCATAACCTGCGTAACCCCAACGATCTCGAGACTCAATTTGAAATTCTAAGAGGGAGGTAAATCCACTTAAGAATTCTAGAATCATTGCATTAACTTCAGGAATTACATGAATGACTTCTGGTGCAAACACTGCATCAGGAAATCGACGAATAGCTGACAAATCACGATCTTTCTTCCAATCATTCCAATCGTTTTGTCGATCTATCAGAAGACGAGCTAGTCTCCTAGCATTGTCTACTTCGGCATCCAGATCATAAGCAAACTTTATCACAATCCCACCATCAACTTCACCAGCTAGAGAGGTCGAGAGGACTGCTTCTATGACATAAGTTTTCCCTCCTGCTCCTTTATAGGTTTGAATTTGTTTAATACGTGTATTAATTATTCTCCCTGTTGTAATCTGAATATTTTTAGTGATTTTATCACTAGATTGAAGAATCAGAGCCCGAACTCGTTCATGGATCTTTTTATCCTTATCGTCTGTAGGATCTACAATAGTCATTTTTTGGGTCTCCTAGGATAGATATTCCTTCAATATTCTTCCCCGTTCTACCAGAGCGTGCATACCGTCAACCGCATCTTCTGCTGTTTTAAAAACCGAGATCCCATATTTTTCAAATTCAGCGTTAACAGTGATATCAGGAAGATTATAGACGAGGATAGGTTTATTCGGAAACTCCTGTTTAATTAGAGCTATTCTTGCAGGAGCATCTTTTGAGACCACTGGAGCATCAGATCGTGGTACTACAACAATGCCAGATACAGATTTTTCTCCTAAGAAAATTCGGGTTACCTCTGCTATAACCTCCGTAGTTGCACTTCCCGTCAAATCGAGGAAAGCTAATGGTGCATCAGCCTTTCCTCGTGATAATGAAGTTTGAACACCATGTTTTTCGATAACTTTCTCAATTTCAGTTACCGTTTGCGCTGATAATGATCCTAACTTTAAATCATATCGATTCATTCGATATAATGCCATGGCTAGAGGACCTCCAGTGTTTCCTACGATTGCAATTTGGTTTCCGAACGCTGGAGGTTGATTGTATAGAGCCTTAATTGAATTGATAAATTGGGAAGTACTGTCACACTGAATAATTCCCGCTTGCCGTAATATTTCTTTATATAGGCCCATTGTACTGGCAACAGCACCTGTATGGCTTTTGGCTGCCATTGTCACTTCTTCAGTCATTGGCAATTTCAATGCCAGAATTGGTTTTTTCCGAGCCACGGCTTTAGACACTTTTATAAACTTCCTCCCTGCTTTTACATTTTCTAAGTAAGCTCCAATAACCTTTGTTTCATGATCTTGTCCGAAAAATTGAATGAAATCAGTTTCATTAAGATCAGCACCGTTACCATATGAGACAAATCTTCTTAATCCGATTTTATTTTGTTGAAGTGCGAGTAAAAGGTCTATTGCAAGGGATCCTGATTGTGAAATCAAAGAAACATGCCCCAAATCTGGTAATTCAAAATTAGGAAACAATGTATTTACTTGAGAGTGAGTATCAATAATCCCAATACAATTTGGTCCAACCAGACGAGAATCACCTAAAGCTTCTACGAGCTCTTTTTGGAGATCATCTCTTCCAACCTCTGAAAAACCAGCTGTAATGACAACCAATGCTGGTATACCTCGTTTAGAAGCATCAGCAACAGCTTTAATTGCAATCTTTGCAGGCAATACTACCACTGCTAGGTCTGGAACTTCAGGAAGATCGAAAACACTTGGATAACATCGAATTCCCATTATTTCTTTTACTCTTGGATTGACTGGATATAAACGACCATGAAAGGGAACAACGAAATGATTAAAAATCAAACGACCATACTTTTTTTCATCGGAAGAAGCCCCAATAATAGCTATTGACCTTGGTTCAAAGAAAAAATCCAGCACGTGTTGATTCACCCAAAATAGTTGGGTCAGTTTGAACATAAACACTCTTCTAATTTAACTTAAATAAAATATCTATTTTTTGAGGATTGACACTTTCGACAAAAATTTGTGAATCTCTTTGCTTTAACTGTTGAAATTGGGTTATCACAAACAGGGCAGGGGTGCTTCCCTTTAAGGTGAATCTTAAAGATCTGTTGTCGCCAGAATTGCTGATTATCCAACTTCTGAGTCGTTATTAGAATATTATAGATCTTTTCCACTGCTTCAGTCAAGATTTTTCTACATGCTTCGTACAGAACTCTAAATTCATCTTCACTAATTTGATTTCTTTTTGTAAACGGATGAATTTTTGCCTCAAATAGAATTTCATCAACATAGGCATTACCAATACCTGCGACAAACTTTTTATTGGTCAATATCCCCTTAATCTCCCCACGAAACTTCATTAGTCTATCAACAAAGTCTTTAAGGGAAATTTGGAGGATATCTGGGCCATAATGTTCAATAATAGCTGGATATTCAGATTGTTCACCAGTTTTAGTTGAAAAAAGCCAAATCGCACCGTGTAATCGATTATCGTGGTAAATTAGGGTTTTATCATTTGTAAATTTTATCGAAAATATGGTTTTTGCAGGAAGTTTCTGAGAGGGTAAATACCACGCCAACCTTCCCGTTAAACCATGATCGATATACATTTTAACCGATGTAGCTTGTTTATCCAACGAGAAAAAGAGGATTTTCCCGATTCGGCCAACGTTATTAACTTTCGTTTCCCGTAATAAGTCTTCAAATTCTCTTTTTGAGGGCGTCCGTATAACAGTATGCTGAAATGTGTTTACATCTGATATGATTTCTTCAACAATTGTTGAATTCAAATAACGGCTGATTGCTTCTATTTCAGGTAATTCAGGCATGTTTCCACACCTTGAATGTTACTAAAAGTAATAATTGCAGATTAAACAGGACACTACCTCAACATTAAAGCATATTACATTTAGGTGAAAATACAAAAACTGGGATATCTTTGAGAAACTAAAAGATAAATCCCATTATTTTGACACTAACCACATCGAAGGAAGTTTAATGGAATTTAACTTGCAGAAACTCAAATACATAATCCGAGAGATAGATTCAAATCAGATTCGTAATTATCTATTAAATTTACATCCCCTTTTGCTTAGTGTTTGGATTATTGTTAATCTTACCATTCCTGCTTATGGAATTCTTCTCTATTCTTGGCAATATTCATACTATAATCCTATATTCTGGATTTTCATCCCTGATTCTAATTCTTTTGGATTATTGTTTGGTGTATTCTTAATTGTCACGTTAGCAATGAAAAAGAATATTCAAATCCTGAACATAATAACCTTTATTGGATTGATAAAGGTATTCGTAGGATATATCGTGTTATTTACACTGATCCCATCCTATTTTGACCTTGTCTCCTTAACTGCCCATACAATTGAGTTAATTGAAGGATTACTTATTTTACCTTTTATTAAAACAGATCTAAAAAATTTCATAGTTGCTGGTTCAATTCTACTTCTGGATATTTTTCTAGATTTTTTCAATCCTTTTGACAGGTATCCAACACTCGCTTTATATCAACCACACGAAATTTATAACCCTGTTGGGACCGCACCGTTTTTCTGGCATTTTTTTCTATTGTTTTCAGTGGTTACAGCTGGATTACTTATTTATATTAGGTTAAAACATTGGACTGAAGAGAACACATCAATAAAATGGATTGAAAGACTTCAAAAGGATTTATGATTAGAGAATAATTTAGAGAAAGCCTTCGATTTTGTTATGAACTTTAGCAATTTCTCTACTTGCCTTTTCACGGTCCTTCTCAAGAACAATGAAGATTATATTATACTTGGAAATTCTATTTACAAAAACTTGGAATTTGTTACCTAAATTGAATTGAAGTTGGGTAATCTCATGGCCGATCAGTAAACTTGTCTCTATGATAGTTTTACACATAGTAGCAATCGTATTTGCATGAGGATGAATTCTTGGAAGAGAAGAAACATGAGTAAAAACCTGGTGTAGATTAGGCCTCTCTAGAATAATATAATCAGAAAAAAAATGACTCCTCCATGATTTCTATTATTCTAGAAAGGCCAATTACATCAATTGCTATCAAATCGCTATATTTTTGGGATAAAAAATCATTAAAATCAGAAAAATCATCATCATGAAAGGGGAGTCCATCTTCCAGCTTTTCATGGAAAGATGTTTCAAATTTCCGAAGAGTGGAATAGGTGAACTCTCTCTCTTTCAAATCATTCTCATGTGAGAAAAATAAACCATATGTGAATTTTCCCTCAATTACATGCACAAAATACTTGCCTTGATCAATTGTACTAATCCCAGTATAATTCTGGGTCTCTTTTACAGCGTTTAAAACTGCAGTCATTAAGCCAGCTCTTAGATCTTCGTCAACATCAGAAAATCCTGGAATAAAAAAATGAGAAAAAATTAAAATGCCATTCTTTGTGGTTATATTGACACCAATCATGAGGTTTTTCCTCTGAAGAAGAAAATTGAGGATCTATTAAGCATTGGAACCAAGTAGAGGGTAAGTTATAAAGATTATATTTTTGTCAGCTTCTTGGAATGGATATTCCTATTTGATTTTAAGCAAGAGATTAATACAGGACGCGACACCAATATTTGATTTTTTGAAGTAAAATTAAAATTCCAAGTAAATTTAGCCCAATTCTAAGGGAAAATGGAAATGTCAGTTGTAATAATAGATGCGAGTGCATCAGGCGCATCAGGTGATCTATTAATTGCTTCAATGTTAGATACCCAAGAAGATACGTTTCGTGATGAATTTTGTCAACGTTTTCAGAAGTTATTGTCGAAATATGATCCTGATTTCCAATTGAGATGGCTAGCTGTTAATAAACAAGCTATTTCTGGTACGCAAATACGTACCTCAGCAACAAAGGAATTTTTACCTCAGGAAATGTCTGAAATCTTGGAAAAAGTATGCAACAAATTAAATCTATCATCTAAAGGTCGAGAAACTGCTACGACGGCATTATCTTTATTAATTGAGGCAGAAAAGAGAGTTCATGGTAAGAATAGACCGTCTGAACACTTCCATGAGTTAGCAACGATTGATACAGTCTTTGATATAATTGGATTCACATATCTCTGGGAAAACCTAGGTTTCTTTCAAGCAGAAATAACTATTCTGCCTATTGCCGTAGGAGGAGGGCTTATCGAAATTACTCATGGTAGAACTTCTGTCCCAGCACCAGCAACAGCTGAAATTATTCGTCAGAGTGATTTGTTAATCAAAGGAGGCCCAGTTGAGGGGGAATTATTGACTCCAACAGGTGCAGCACTTCTTGCCTCGCTACAGGCGACCTCAACAAGGTTTCTCCCCCTAATGAAATTCCAAAAAATTGGTAAAAGCTTTGGCACTCGTGATTCTAAAGATGATTCTATTACTGGTTTACAAATTATTCAAGGAATTAAAGAATCACAATTACAGAAGGAAGAAATAAACATCTTAGAGACGAATGTTGATGATGTTGATGGAGAAACACTAGGGTACCTCTTTGACATTTTATTTGAGGAAGATTTAGTACTTGACCTCACAATTATCAACACTATTTCCAAAAAAAATCGACCAGGGTTTCTTATCCAAGTTCTAGTGGAACCATCTAAGACACTTCAAGTGACAACAGTATTAACACGCGAATTAGGTACTCTTGGGGTGCGAGTCCTCCAAGGTTTCCGTCATATTATCCCACGTAAGCTGATAACTCAGCAAATCAAAGTCGTGAATGAAGAGGAAACAGTTCAAGTAAAGCGTGGTTATTTAAACTCTGAACTAATTTCAGAGAAAGTAGAATATGAAGATTTAAAGAGAATAGCGCGTCGGAAGGGAATCCCACTACGAGAAATTCAAAAACGAATCCTTTCTGAGATTCAGAGGCAAGATGAAGAAAATGCGTGACATCGAGACAATTTTAAAACAGTTTAAAAGTGGTCAAATCAACTTAGAGGAAGCAAAAAACGCGTTAAGCCTTTTTAGCATTGAATTCATTGAAGACTCAGCAGCTCTTGATGTTTCTCGACAGATAAGAAAAGGTATTCCAGAGGTTATTTATGCCGAGAAAAAAAGTCCTGAAACTTTAAAAGATATTGTAACTTCTCAAATGCAGCACAGTTCTGCTATATTACTCTCTCGTGTGTTGAAAAAACATTTACATCTTTTGCAAAAGGAATTTGATAACCAATATGATATACATGTCACCCCATCTTATGAACCTTTTACTGTCACTATAACAACGAAAGATTTTCAATACCAAACATCCTCCTATAAAATTGGAATATTAACAGCTGGAACGTCAGATATTCCAGTTGCAGAGGAAGCAAATGCCATTGCACGACTGATGGGAGTTGAGACGATTCAGTTCAACGATGTAGGGGTTGCCGGAGTTCATCGTCTTTTTTCTCCGCTAAAAGAAATGATTAAGAAGGGAGTCAAAGTGATAATTGTTGTTGCAGGAATGGAGGGAGCATTACCTACAATTGTATCAAGTCTTGTGAATGTTCCAGTGATTGGTGTCCCAGCTTCTACTGGTTATGGATATGGAGGAAAAGGAACTGGAGCATTAATGACAATGTTACAGAGCTGTTCTCCAGGTTTAGTTGTAGTAAATATTGACAATGGAATTAACGCAGGTGCTACCGCTGCCCTAATTGCTAAACAATGTTGTCCGACTTGAAAACCTTCAACTATCAATGCATTCTTCAGAGTAATCAAGACCATCGAAAAACCTTTCAAAAAATAATAAATGTACCTATCAATAAAGGAGATTCCATCATGTCTGAAAATGAACAGGAAGAAGAACAATCAATGGAATCAGAAACTGACTCTGAAACTAAAGATGAAAAAAGTCCAAATGATAAACAAACTCAGGAAGAGACACCAAAAGTAAAGAAAAAGTATGTTTTTAATTGTACAAAATGTGGAAACTGTTGTGAGAAAAGGGAGTTTGTCCCTGTAACGTTGAATGATATGCGTAATTGGGCAAAATCAGGAACAATCAATGCAGTTTTCCCTCACTTAAGGTTTAGAACTCTTAAAACTGTTGGAACAGAAGAAAAACAAGAATTCTTAACATTAGTTATTACAGGTTCAGAAAATGGGTGTTCGCTCTTTGATAAGGAGAATCGCCTCTGTAATATCTATCACTCTATGCCACTTGAATGTAAAGCTTTTCCTTTAGGGTATAACGGAAAAAATTACTTTATTAAAGATAAATCGGTGCCAGGAATAGGTCAAGGCACAATGACAAAAGAACAGCTTATTGAAGATCGTGACAATGCTCGAATAGACTTTGAGGCCCGAATTGAAACTCAAATAATGCTTCCATTGTTATACTCTCTCTTTATGCAGAATCTATTGGAGCAACAACAAAAGGCAATGGAAGAAATGCCAGAAGAAAAGCGAAAGCAACTGGATGAATTATTAAAGACCCAACAAGATCAATCATAACCTTTTTCTTTTGTTGGAATCAAATCCCTTTGGAGAGAAGCCACAGTTTGAGCAAATCCATTTCGCAAACGGTAAAACTTCTTTCTTTCTTGATGTAACATTAACTACGTCTGAGAACGGAATAAGATGCCCTGTTTCACAACGGGGGCAAGGAGGAGTGGTCACTGCTTCTATAGATGGTTCTATTATCGAATAACTAGTCGAAATTTCAGTTTGTTCCTTTTTAGCCTCCGTACTCTTCTTAGTAGACTTTTTGAAAGGAGGGGCTTCTGTTTGCTTTAATTTTTTTACTTT
>CP070760.1:1948393-1954185 GCA_020348965.1 Candidatus Heimdallarchaeota archaeon
ATAGAATGCGTTTTTTATTGGTTTTCCATCCATATAATCAGCAATGGGAACCCCTAGGAGTGCCAGGATAGTTGGAGTAATATCCCAAATTCTTACTTCTTCTTTTTTCCTTCTTACTGGTTGAATTCCTGGACCATTTACAATCAGTATCCCATTTAATCTGTGAGTACCAGCCCAGACTGGATGTGGAAATGTTAACTGATTACTTCCAAACTCTAAGAACCTTATGACTTGAAATCGAAACTTAGAGTCGAAGAAGACTAAATCAGCAGCTTTTTCAACATATGGTCCGTTGTATATCTCCTCCCTCAAAAAAACTTGATTGAAGATTACTCCTCCAGTTTTTTTATCAGTAAGCTTAAGCAAATCTGATTTGATCGCCTTAGCAACTTCTAAACGATCTTCAGGTACAACGATTCCTTGGGGTTCCCGTCCTTCAACATTAATGAATATTTGACCTCCATTTCCAACACAATAAGCTTTTGTCCGACTCCAATCAATGTCATTAATCGAAAAAAATGTCTTGAAGATAAGATTTCTTAGACGTGATTTCTCTTTATAAGCCTTCTGACGATATTTAGTCGCACGAAAAATCTTGGCTAAGCGATAAGCATTAGTTAGAGTAATTCCAGAACGAAATCCAAGATATTTTAATTTAGAGACTATTCCACGCCGGATTTTCATCCATCCTTGTCTTAATAACCAATTGTTTAAGGCGACTGCGTAATAAGCACCTCCAAAGCCATGATCTGACATGATGATTACATGTGTATTTTCATCGATTGTCGCCAAAATTTTCCCTATTTCTTTATCAATTCGTTGATAAATAGAATCTATTGCATTTCCATATTTGGAATGCAATTTCTTACAAAAAAAAGGATGATGAGGATCCTTAAACTTCCAAAAATGGTGTCCTAAGGCATCAGCTCCCACATAAACTGTAATGAGAAGATCCCACGACCTACTACCAGCCAGATACAGTGTGGCTTTGGTTACATTATCGGTCACTTCATTTATATCGCTCAAGAATGCTTCTTCATTTCCATCGCGAATTGCTATCTGGGGTTGGAGATGAAAACCTGGTATATGATCATGTAACTCCTGTAACAGCGAGCTAGGATAGGTAAAATCTTCGTTTTCTTCTGGAGTTGGAAATCCACTTATCATGAATCCATTAACAGGTTCAGGCGGATAAGTCCCAGGGATATTAATTAATCCAACTTTCAGGGCCTTTTGAGCTAGTAAGTGCCAAATAGCAGGAGTATGAATGTCTCGAGACGTTGTTGGAATTTGTTCATAAGACCCGTGTTGACGTTTTGAGAAATCAAACAAGCCGTGTTTTCCTGGATTTACCCCAGTAGTAAAGCTTGCCCATGCAGTAGGAGAAATAGGATGAATAGTGGACATAAGTGTTGAGGAATAACCTTGACTCATCAACTTCTGTAGATTTGGGAGTTTTCCTTGATCTAATAGTGGATCAATTAAATCAAATGTTCCACCATCAAGTCCAATTACCAAAACACGTCGTTTCTGATTATAGTGCACTAGGAAAGAACCCTTACCTTATTTATAATTTAGATCACATATATCCAAGACTTTCAAGACGCTTTTTGATCTTTTTTTCCTCTTCTTTTTGCATAGACGTGCGATCTTCTGGACTATCTCCTTCTACCTGATACGGAAATTGATCCTCAAGAAGATCAAGGACTTGATTAAGAATGTACTCAACATAGTTTTCTATTGAAGTAAATTCATCCGAATGAACCACGCGAGAGTCAATCCGCTCAAACAGTTCCTGCGATAGATAAACAGGTTTTTTACCATCCCTGACTTCTCGAACTGCCATATGTAAGTGAAACGTAATTTTATTCAAAAAACTTCTCTAAATTCCCTTGGAACGTAATCAAATGTATGATCAATTAGAAATGAAAAGTGGTATTGACTCCCTGTATTAATGATAAATTATCGGAGGAATTGTGTTTCCATAATCTATTTGATTGACAAAATCATGGAGCAAACAAATTTCTATGCTATTATCCTTCTTCAAAGGTGTGATTCACTTGGAATATCGCAAAATTGGAAAAAAAGGACTGAAAATTAGTGAGATTTCACTAGGAGCGTGGCTTACAAACGGTGGGTCTATCATTTGGAATTAAAACTCCAAATGACGTTCAACAGGAGATTGAGAGAGTCCTTAACAATAAACCAAAGACTCACCCGATATATAGCCCTCCGTGGTAAAAGTAGGACAGAGAGTCAAAATATGATCTTCTTTTAAGTTTGAGAGAGATAATAGTAGAAAAAAAATGATGGAGTGAGGAACTCTGGTTTCTAATGATTTCAAGAGTAATTTCTAAAAAGCAGCAAGTACCGCTGCTTTTGTTGTTCCATGTTTTTCATTTATTTCTGATTCTACTGGTAAATTCGAAAATATCGGACCTACGTAGTTTAAGTATTCAATCGTGAGTTTTAACTGTTCCTGAGAAATTGGTTCTTGAGACATTGATTTCCTCACAATTTCCATTTATTTATTCGAATATTTATATATCTATGATACCCCAATAGTACCATTATCAATGGGGATTTTCTGCGAATTCTCTTCATTAGGAATAAGATTAGATGACATTATTTGAAGATTTTGAAAACCAAGCAAAAAAATTAATTTCCTACCCAATTCATTTTAAGTTAGAAGAAATACCTGAAGAAATTATAAAAGAATATTTTCAAAAATATCCCCAAACTACATGGATAGACCTATACAAGCTAATACTCCAAGCTACTTGTGGTTGGAGTCATCTAATTGATAAAACAATGAAAAGACAAGTCTACGATAACCTTATTTCTGAAATATCAAGCTCGAAACCCCTAAAGGACGATTCGACACCTTTGGTGGAGTTGTTAGATAATTATACTCTCTTTGCTCGACTTCACATAAGGTCTTGGAAAAGTGTTTATGGAAATCAATCAAGTCCAATCTGGAAAAGTATGAATAGGGTTCTCGATAGAATCCCCCTAGATATCAAACTCTTTAGAATGCGATGGCAATCAATAGCAGAGTTAACAAACCAAGGAATTCTATTCATTGAAAAACTGGATGAAAAAATTGTATTTACTTGGATTAATTCATTATTGGATTCAACTATGGATTCAGATCCACCATCTCTTCTCCCACTGATCCATCATTCTCCATTATATAGGAAAAAATACCAACCGAGTTATAGAATTGTGTACTATCCTGATTTCCATCGTGAGAATGAGAAATAACACCTATTTTAGAGAACTATTCCCTCTCACTGCGATCGATTTTTTCTTCATTTTCAGTCGGAATACGAAAAAACAATGGTCCATGAAAGTTTAGATATTCTATTATAAAATTTAACTGTTTTAACATTGAGTTTTCATTTAGCATTCTCAATCATCATTATTGAAATAGGTATACTCTTTTTAAAAACCCAAGTTCATCTAAAGAGATTAAATATCTTGCTGTTTGAACCTTATCAGCCCCCTCTACGGTAAGAAAGTATTTAATAAAAGTGAAATTTTGAAAAACTAAGCAATTATTGAGACGATTTTCTGTGAAAGAACTCTCTCGCGGTGTCCTTATAGCATTTGAGGGCATTGATGGATCAGGCAAAACCACTCAAATTCAAAAAATTGCTCGCTTTTTACAAGAACAATCTTACTCTGTTACGGTCACTCACGAACCTAATCATAATTCCAAATGGGGGAAGTTAATCCAAACTAAGGTTAAAAAGCATCGTGAGACAGTTTCTCCTGAAAAAGAACTGGATTGGTACTTGAAGGATCGAGAATGGGATCTTTCTAAAAATATACTTCCTGCTTTAGCAAAAAAGCACATTGTCATTGTTGATCGCTATTATTTGTCGAATGCAGCCTATCAGGGCGCTTTAGATACTTTCAGCCTCGAAGATGTCCTCCAAAAAAATTCATTTGCCCGAGAACCAGATTTATGGATAATTCTAGATGTACCTGTTGAAATTGGCCAGGCTCGTATTCATCAACGTGATAAACGCAATTATAATGATCAGTTAGAAAAGGCTGAATACCAAGAAAAAGTCAGGAAAAACTATAAACAATTAGCAAAAATGGACATTAGTGGGGAAATCTTGTGGATTGACGCCAGTGGCGAGGAAAATGAGCTTACTATAACTCTTGGCTCATTAATTCTTGAATTTTTGGATAAAATTTAAAAAATCAGGTTACTTTCGGACCAGCTCTTTTGCAGTGCTTAAGTACTGTTGTAAGCGGGTAACTGTCTCGTCTCGGAAAGTATTAATTGTTTCCTCTCCTTCTGCGGTATCATAAAATGCACTGGCTCTCTGTTGAACTTTAATGTCTTCAATAATCTTTTTGAGGTCATTTAATAATTTCTCATCCTTTTCAAACTCCATATTTCGAATTCTCACCAACAGGGCGAGCGCATCGGTGAATTGGAGGTTATAAACAAGAATTAGAGCCCGTATGATCAAACTCTGAGTAATAACTAGATTAGCTTTGTGACTACTACTCTCAATTCTCTTCAAAAACTGCATGGCTGTATGAATCTGTCCCTCCTCCAAATAACTTTTTGCAAGTTGGAAATTTCTAAAGTCATGAAGTTCCATGACGTTATAGAGAGCATTTTCTATTCGATCTAAGGTAATTTTAATTTCAGGGTCAAGTACCATGCTGTGTCACATTTCGTCATTTAACCAAAAAGAGCTCATGAATAAAAGTATTTGGATAAGAGATAAGAATCAGAATATCTTCAAAAAGACAGAAGATTCACCCTTAATATACTCATGTAAAACAAGTTGTCATTAACTGGAATACCAGTGCAAGATATTCATAGCAAAATTGTACATTAGGAAGCTATCGTACACGTTTGATGATATGGTATCCAAATTTTGTTTTAACGGGTATTTGAGTCATCTGGCCTTTTTGAAGAACAAATGCTGCCTTTTCGAAAGGTTTAACCATTTGTCCACGTCCGAACTCACCCAGACTCCCTCCTTTTTTCCGACTAGGACAATTGGAATGTTTCTTCGCCAGATCTTCAAAACTAGCACCCGAGTTTATCTGTTCAATTATACTCTCAGCCAAAGATTGCTTATCTACCAAGATATGTTTTGCTGTTATCTTATTAGGCATATTTTACACCACAGTAAGGATTACGATGTCTTTTAATTTTCAAGATTTCGGAATCTATGGAAAAGTTAAGTTTACTTAAGCTAGAGTGAGAATAATCATCCTGAAAGTTTTTTCCATGGGGGGATAAATATGAAAGCTTTATTAGCTGGAGAAAATGGCTGGGACGGATTATGATAGTCAAATAAGGGAGAATGCATGTCGTGAATTTCTAGTACCATCTATTCGTGAGCTCCTCATTGAATAAAAACGAAGTGGCAAGAAGTGAAAATGGCTTGAAGGTGAGTAAATGACAAAAAATGATATGATAACAAAGTTAAAACATATGGGGAAATGGGATTTCGGAGTTATAATTAAGCAAGAACAACTAATAAATTACCATGAGAAGAAAATCGGACACTACCAAGAAATTTCGCCATTCAATAAACAAGACCTTCTATATTGTATCGCATGGCAAGAATATAGATGGATTGATAAAATTCTAGGTTTTCGTGAACGGTTGGAGTCTGGTGAGGCTCGTGGACTTGTTTTTCCTATGCCTAAATCTAAGGTGGTCGCATTACGTGAAGAGGAAATCGAGATCCTTCGGGAGAACAAAGAAGATGATATTCGAGTTGCTAAGCTTCTCCTTAAAATGGTCGATT
>CP070760.1:1954285-1964507 GCA_020348965.1 Candidatus Heimdallarchaeota archaeon
TCTTACTTATTCTTAGCGGTATTTATCTTTCATTCCTAGCTTTATTGGGTTTCATTTAATGTAATAATAAAGATGAGAACTAAAACAAACCTTTAGAAGACAATACTTGTTTAAAGGTAAAATATAATAACATTCTAGATCAAGAATTATCACGATCATAAATCTGATATTAATTAAATTTCCCACACCTCGAATAGGAGACCATAAGTAATTGAAAATTCGAAAAAAAGACGTGGATAAAGAGAAAGTAGACATAACGGATTGGAATTCATGGGGATGTGAACCCTCTACCTTTGATTGGTCGTATGACAGTGATGAGACTGCTTACGTGTTTGAAGGGAAGGTGATAATAAAACCTTCATCCGAAGAAGAAGAAGTTGAAATCAAAGGTGGTCAACTTGTACAGTTTCCAAAAGGAATGAAATGTACTTGGAAAGTCATCGAACCAATAAGAAAAGTCTACACGTTTAAAAAATTTGATTGGGATGCCTGGGAAAAATCTTTAGAAGAATGATTCCTTTATACTGGGATACAAAATTCATCTGATTTCTCCTTTTTACACTCTTTACAGGTTCCGCTGATTTGAATTTTTGTACATTTTACTCCTGAAACTAAATTATAGGCCCAATGCCATTCTAAATGTCCACAACTGTCCCTAGGTGAAACTACATGCATTATTTGGAATTCATCAAGTTTAACTGTTCGAATTACCAATTTAAGGATACTAAATTCTTCCCATTGTTTAAGTACCCTTGTAAAATAATCAATTGTCCAGTTTGATTCTTCAAATGCTTCTTCTTGACCCTGCGGGGTAAGCATGACTTTACTTGCATTTAGAGCATATGTTAATTCCATAGACAATTTTTTTCTGAGAATGTCACTGGGAGGAAGTGCCCTAAGAGTCCATTTGGAAATAAAACTCATCAATCCTTGTGGGCCCAATTTAGAAAGAACATCTGCGTCATGAATGAGTTGTGCTAGTGGAGATGAGTTCTCCTGATAAAGTTCCTCTATGGCTAAACAAATCAAAGAAATCGTCGTTTTATCCCAGTGATGTTGCGTTAGTATTGATCGTGTGACTTTAGATGAGTATACTTCTTCCCGCACGCTTGTTTCGTCTAATTTTACTTGGAACTTACCCGCGTCATGTAACAACCCAGAAACGAAGATCGTATCTTCAGGAATTGACTTATGCTCTGGTAAGGCCAGAGGGTGGCGTGCTAACCAGACTGCTAAACAAGCCACACGATAACAATGATCCCATAGAAAACTGTTGGTTAAACGAAAACCTTCAAAATCTGTTTCCTCTTGTAGATAATATTCTTTAATCTCATTAACGATTGTCCTTAATCTAGGAGCATATATTTCAACCATGAGATTCCCTCGTACTCTTTGATAAATTCAATTGTTGTTCTAATTCCACTAATAGATCATTAGCTTCAAGTTTCCAAGTGTAATTCAGTCCGCTTCTTTTCATACACTGATGACAGTCTTTCAATGAATGTATCGCTAAGAATGGTACTTTTTCTTTCATCCAAAATTGGGTTTCATTCCAGTAGCTGGAAGATGCCTTGGAAAACCACTGTTTAGCCTTCATATGTTCAGAATTAAGAGCAATGAATTCTGCATATCGTCCTGCATAAAAGAAGCCTTTTAACTGGATTAAATCATCAAAATCACGATTCTTTTCGATTTCCGATTTCTCCCCTTCTTGAGTTAAATTCAGTTCAGAAATAACCAGCTGTGTTTTTGGATTGTTACATTCAATAGTCCTTTTCTTCTTGATAAAATTTCTATTGTTTGGTTTGTATCCTGTTGTAAAAGGACTTAATTTCTGATTCAATTTAGCAATATCTTCACTGAAATTAATATTCTGGTTCCAAGGCGTCATTTTCGAGGGATAATCAGATGAAACGGTTACCAGAGTTAATGTATCCACACATCTATGAAAATCATCAGCTCGGCCAAATGGAAAGAATAAGAGGAAATTCCTTGCAGGTTTACATTTTTTTACAAAGAAGACGCTGACTAGTGGTTCAATGACGTTGTTTGATGATTGTAGAGTGGTTATTGACGTTGGTTCTAAAAGAAGTGTTTCAATTAGGCTAGGTGGAATGAATGGCATATCTGCAGAGACAGTGACGATTCTGGAAGCATGAGTGAATTTACGAAGAACAGTTAATTGAGCTTGGAGGGGTCCTCTAGTAGGAACAATTGGTGAATCAACAATTGCGTCAAATTCTGGTAGAATAATAGATGCTTGATGTATAAAGGACTTAAATCGATTGTATTGGATAGAAGAATTAAAAGAAAAGACGCAACGATCAACAACTTTTCTTAGATTCTCAAAAGCCCATGTGAAGAGTGGTTTTTCATGCAATAATGCAAATATCTTATTTGAATCCATTTTTATAGGAGCTGGTTCGCTAGGTCCTGTAAAACGGCTGCTCTGACCACCTATCCACAGAACTCCGAGGATTTCCTCCTTGTCATTCATAAAGTTTCACTTTGCACGGAGCATCTAGAATATTTTAGCTCCTGTTCCTACAGTAATGGCAATAAATAATAAAGTTATCATTACTATTACAATTAAGGGTGAGCTCTGCTTTTTAATGTCTTTGAAACATAACAATGACCTTTTACCCTAACAAGTGAACTGAATTTAGAAAAGCAACAAAAACTATCTCAGATTAAGCTTTATTCCGCTCTAAGTCATATAATGATCTGAAACTTCAGATCCGAGTCAAATTGAGTAGAATAAATATGTCTGAAACAGAGTACAAGTCTATTTCTGATTTCTCACTAAATATCTCTGTATTAATTCATTCAATACCAATCAAAGAATCTCTCTCAAATAACAATTTGACCAAGGATTTAAAAAAACGCCGAATGCATACCCTAACTTGAAATTTTTACAAATTTTTACGTTATACACAGACTTTTGAGGTTAGATCATGGATAAAATCGTCGAATGTGTTCCTAATTATTCAACAGCCGATCCTGCTGTGATAGAAAAAATCACTAGTGCAATCAGTGCTGTGAGCGGTGTCCAATTATTAAATGTGGAACCGGATGTTGATTATAATCGTACGGTGGTCACCTTTGTAGGAACCCCAGAAAAAATTGGCGAGGCAGCTTTCCAAGGATTTGTTAAAGCTACTGAATTAATCGATATGAGAAATCACACAGGCGAACATCCCCGATTAGGAGCAACGGACGTAACACCGTTTGTTCCAGTAAAAGGAGTAACAGATGAGGACTGTATTCAAATAGCCCGACAGTTAGCAAGTCGCGTCGCCCAAGAACTGAATATCCCTATCTACTTATACGGTAAAGCGGCTACCAATGAAGAAAGAGTAAGGTTACCTAACATCCGCAAAGGTGAGTATGAAGGATTACCTAAGAAGATTGTCGATCCAGAATGGAAACCTGACTTCGGTGAACCAGTCTTCAATGAACGCTCTGGAGCATCTGTTATCGGAGTTCGCGACTTTCTCATTGCATATAATGTAAACATCGACTCAGAAGATGATACTGCAGCTGTTGAAATTGGTCGTGTTGTACGGGAGTCTGGTTGGTGGGTAGTAAAAGACGGAGAGAAAGTACGAGAACCAGGGTTGTTCAAAGGAATCCAAGGTATGGGAGTTTCTCTTGAGAGACCAGATCGTAAATTAACACAGGTTTCTATGAATGTCATGAATTATAAAGAACAAACGAAACCTCATGAAGTGTATGAGGAAATTAAGAGACTAGCCCAAAAAAAAGGTGTGAATGTTACAGGGAGTGAAATAGTTGGGTTAATTCCGCTTGAAGCTATTCTTATGGCTGGAAAATTTTATACTCCAAACGAAGACAACCAAGATCAGTTGATTCAGATTGCTATCGATAATCTTGGATTGAGTGATTTAGATGAATTTGTACCTGAACAAAAAATAATAGAGTTGATGGTAAAATGAATGACACTAGACTAATGGATCTTACAGTCTCAAAATTTGTTGAAGAAGTCGCCTCGGATAAACCTGCACCTGGAGGTGGAAGTGTTAGTGCATTGGGTGGCACACTAGCCACTGCATTAGCTGTTTTGGTAGGAAAAGCAACTTTTGGTAAAGAGAAATTTGCTGATGTTCAAGATGAGATGGAAGTCGTCATATCTAAAGGAACTGAATTTACAGAGTCTCTCATCAAATTAGTAGATGAAGACACCGAAGCCTTCAATCAAGTGTTAAGTGCCTACAGGATGCCCAGAGATGAATCAGAAGCTCGATCCTATGCAATCCAAGCTGCACTCAAGAGGGCTGCTGAAGTTCCCTTGAAGGTTGCGAAAACTAGCTTCAAAGCCTTAGATCTAATTTTGACTGCAGCAGATAAAGGAAATAAAAACGCTATTACTGATGCGGGTGTAGCAGCCTTGTTTGCCGAATCAGCTGTGCGAGGCGCATTATTTAACGTTAAAATTAACCTTTTAAGTATAAAGGACGAAGAAGTAAAAGCTCACTTCACTCGAGAAATAAAAGAAATCCTAGAAAGGCTTGATTCGAAAAAAGAAGCAATAATAAAAATTGTTGAAGCTGAAATTGGTGGATAGGAAAAAGGTTAGTGATGTTCTAACTGTCAATTTCATGTCCACTTTTGTTATTTTGGTACCTGTTTAATGAAATGATTACCTAAGTCAATTTACTAGGAGTTTGTTTTTAATTTGGTAGTAATAATGGATGGAAAAGCCATTTCACAAGCTCTGAGACAGGATTTAAAGAAAAGAATAATGAAGTTGAAACGGCCTCCATCCTTGAATATAATTTCTGTAGGTACCGACCCAGCTTCCGCTCTCTATTCCAAAAATCAAGTTAAGGCAAGTAAAGAAGTCGGTATCGAAGCACACCATTACCATTTCGATAAAATTCTCAATTCTGAGCTAATTACGCTAATTTCAAACGAGTTAAAAAATGAAGATGCTATAATTTTACAATTACCACTTCCAGATGGCATGAACACAGAAAAAATTCTTAATGCAATTCGTCCAGATCAAGATGTTGATGGGTTACATTATACGAATGTAGGTCGTCGAATTCTTGGACATAAAGATGTTTTTTGGCCTTGTACTCCCATGGGATGCATGGAAATACTTGATTGGTATAATATTGAAATAGAAGGAAAACACGCTGTTGTGGTGGGACGATCAAATCTTGTGGGGAAACCCTTAGCTACGATGTTAGAAAAACGGAATGCCACAGTTACGCAATGCCACTCCCGTAGTAAACCTTTGAGTCGATATACTCTTCTTGCAGACATTCTTATCTCTGCAATTGGTAGAGCCAAAGTTATAACTGCTGAAATGGTTAAGAGAGATGCGATCGTGATAGATGTCGGAATGAATCGGGATGAAAATGGAGTACTCTGTGGTGATGTTGATTTTGAGAATGTAAAGGACAAATGTAGTTATATCACCCCCGTTCCTGGGGGGATTGGTCCTCTAACTGTTACTGAGCTTCTTGCAAATACTGTTCTTGCGTCAGAGAGAAAACAAGCCAAAAACTAATAATACATAAATTCCTGATTCTAAAGTATGAAGTCTAGCCTAGAAATTGCTCAGGAAGCTCATTTACGTCCTATTATTGAGATTGCAGATCAATGTGGAATCCTACCAGAGGAAATCGAACCATATGGTCATTTCAAAGCAAAAATTTGCCTCACTATTCTAGATCGGTTGAAAGACCAGCCCAATGGCAAGATGGTGTTAGTTACAGGAATCACCCCCACACGCCTCGGGGAGGGAAAAACCCTTCATACAATAGGAATGGCTCAAACTCTGGCTCTATTAGGTGTCAAATCTTGTTGTGTGATTCGACAACCGTCCATGGGGCCCGTATTTGGAATTAAGGGTGGCGCAACGGGTGGCGGTTACTCTCAAGTCCTACCAATGGTTGATATTAACTTAGGATTAACAGGGGATATCGATAAAGTTACCGCTGCTCATAATCTATTAGCAGCTATTATCGATAATCATATCCTAAAAGGAAACGAGCTTGATATTGATCCCGATCAAATTTTTTGGAAAAGAGTTATCGATGTGAATGATAGATCACTCAGAGAAATAAAAATCGGTCTTGGGGGCCCTCAGAATGGAATTCCTCGCGATTCGGGATTTGAAATAACTGCGGCCTCAGAGATCATGGCAATTTTGGCATTAGCAAGTGATATCAAAGATCTCCGTCAACGTTTAGGAAGAATAGTCGTTGCTCAATCAAATGGTGAAAAAAGACTGATTTCAGTTGATGATTTGAAGGTTGCGGGTGCATTGACCTTAATACTAAAAGACGCAATTAAACCGAACCTAGTGCAGACATATGAAGGAGGTCCATGTTTTATTCATACTGGCCCATTTGGTAACATTGCTCATGGCTGTTCTAGCCTCGTAGCAGATCGAATCGCTCTAAAACTTTTCAATGTCGTCTTGACGGAGGCAGGTTTTGGTTCTGATTTAGGTGGGGAGAAATTTTTCAATATTAAATGCAGAGCTAGCGGAATTAATCCTAGCGCTATTATCCTAGTTTGTAGTGTTCGAGCTCTTAAAAGACAAGGCGGTGTTGATGAATTAGAGGCGAGTTCACCTAAAGCAGTTGAGAGTCTTCGAAGGGGGTGTTCTAATCTGACTCATCATATCCAAAATATGTCTTTTTTTGGCAGACCAGTAATAGTTGCAGTAAATCAATTTGAAAAAGATACTCCTGAAGAATTAGGGATAGTTGAGGAGGAAGCCTTGAAAGCTGGTGCGTTTGGCGCATCAATCACACGACTCTTTTCAGAGGGAGGAAAAGGAGGAATTGAATTAGCCAAACTTCTCATGGAAGCAATTAAGGAGGATCCCGAACCAATCAGTTTTACTTATGATATTGTGGATTCTATTGAATATAAAATAAGAAAAATAGCTCACCAAGCTTACAATGCCACTGATGTCAATTACTCACCACAAGCACAGGAGGATATTACTCGTTGGACTAAATTTGGATACGACACATTACCAGTCTGTATTGCGAAAACTCAATTAAGTATATCTGATGATCCTAATATCATTGGACTCCCTTCTGACAATGCTTTGTCAATTGACTCTATTCGCCTATCAGCTGGAGCAGGGTTTCTTTATCCAATTGCTGGAAAAGTATTGACAATGCCAGGCTTACCTGCAACTCCTAATGCAAAAAATATGGAATATTTGCCTGATGGAAGAATTGTAGGATTGTACTGATAGTTCTTAATTTTAAAGTATTTGATCGTAATTTTTAAAATGAAACAAATCACTTGTAAAAAAGTGTATTCTCGACGTTTTGAAGACAATGACTCTTTCTATTAACAAAGTCTATAATAAGGACTGTCTTGAAGGTTTAGATCAACTTGATTCTGAATCAGTTGATCTTTTACTGACTGATCCCCCTTTTGGAATTGATTTTGATAAGGTGGGCTCTCAATATAATCGAAAACAAAAAGATTTAGGACAAATTTACACTGAAGTAAAAGAAGATTACTATAATTTTACCTTGCAGTGGCTTCAGGCTGCTTGGTTGGCAATGAAACCAACTGCAAGTGGTTTTATTTTTTCCGGGTGGAATCAGTTATTCAACATCCTCAACGCTTTATCCACTGTCGGTTTTAGGTTGGTAAACCACATCATTTGGAAATACCAGTTTGGGGTCTTCACGAAAAAGCGTTTTGTTACAAGTCACTATCACATTCTGTATTTCACAAAGCTTCCCGAAAAAGATGACAAATTAAGGACCTTTAATCGAATTTCCGAATATTCTAGCTCCCCAGGCAAGCTCTACTTTGAAGATGTGTGGAGAATTAAAAGGGATTACCAGAAAGGAGGTGAAAAAACTCCTACCAGGTTGCCCCTAGCAGTGACAGACAAATGCGTTCGAATAGGAAGTAATGAAGGTGATCTCGTTTTAGAACCCTTCATGGGAAGCGGTTCTGTTATTTTATCTTGTATCAAATATAATCGCCGTTACATTGGATTTGAAATTTCAGAAAAGATATTCAGTGTTGCGCAAAATCGAATACAAATGATAAAACAGCAGCTCAACGAGAAAGGAGACAATCTCGAAAGGTGGTTGGCGAATAAACGGTAAGATTGTTGGCGATTAACGTGAGATACCTGGTTACTGGAGGTACGGGCCTGGTTGGGAGATTCTTGGTTGATATGTTGGCACATGATAATCTCTTTGAGAATGGGGAATGTCGGGTGATTGTTCGAACCCCCGAAAGCAAATCTTCCATCATCGAACAAGGATTAGTTCCTATCAAAGCTGATCTTACAGATCCAGACAGCTTGAAAATCGCAATAAAGGATGTTGACGTTGTATTTAATCTTGCAGCCTTGGCAACTGATTGGGCTTCAAAAAAAGAATTGTTCAAAGTAAATGTAGAGGGAATGAAGAACCTATTAGAAGCCTGTCTTGACACTAACAGTGATCCTTTCCTTGTTCATACGAGTTCTACAGGAGTATATGGTCACTTCATCCCAAACACACCTATTGATGAGAATTATCGATTTAATCCAACCAGTATTTATCAGGAGAGCAAATATTATCAGGAAAAAGCTATCTGGGATGTTCAGGCTGAAAATGGTTGGACTAACTTCGGCATTATCCGTCCTCCAAGTGTCGTTGGGCCTAGAGATATGAAAACAATGTTCGGTATCTTTAAAGCTGTTTATGAACAGAAGTTTCCTATAATGCGGAAAGGAGAAGGCTATTTAACATTCATTCATCCTTATGATATGTGTTCAGCATTATTACTCCTTGTTGAAAAGAGAAATCAAGTCAGAGGACAGGCGTACAATCTAAAGTCATTCGAATGCAAACTCATTGATTTTTTGGACTACATTGTGAAAAAGATAAATCCTCCGAAGCCTCCCAAGCATATAAATTATCGTATGGTTTATACCATGGCTGTTCTTTCTGAAATCTACGCCAAATTAACTGGGAAACACACGACGTTAAACCGATATCGTGTCACCAAATTTGCTTTATCTCGGAGATATAATGATCATAAAATCAGACAATTAGGATTTGAACCTCAGAAAAGCATGAAAACTACAATAGATGAATCTTATAATTGGTTAATTCATCATAATCTGTTTCCCCCACACCCTTAAGTTTTCTACTCGCTCCTTGAAAATTGATCTTGAAGAGACCTCAAATTAGTAGCAATAGTCAATATGAGGTTCATGAGGGATGAAAATGTATTAACAAAATCTTGATTTTTCGTTTGAATTGCAGAGGAATAAGGAGGATTTATTGAGGATTCAAAAATTAACATAGCAGTTGCATTGTCAGTATCAGGATCAACCATAAGAAAATTTGGCCGTTTTGCTAGAAATTGTCCGAATAGAGTTAATGTAGAAAGGAGATTTTCTTTTTGTGTTCCTTCAAAAGGCAAGATTTCTATCATACTTCTGAATTTTTCAATACTAATTCCAGTAATTGGATAGCTGGATAAGGACTCTACCTCTACAGACTCTGAAAGTCTTTCTACTTCGTTTTCTAACATAACTAGCTTAATGTGAACGTCTCTCTTTTTTGCTTTCTGTAAATTAGTAATAATCGGTTCTAAAAACTCAGGATATAAATTACTTAAGATTTTATGTTTTGCTGAATCAATGATTTCTTTTTCAATTCGGTTGATGTTATTTAGTCCCTTGATTATCCATACTTCATGGACCCCTTCTTTTCCTGCCTCCGTGCTCGCTATTTCCATCAGATCATTGGTTGCTCTTTTTGCAGCCATATGAACAGGTCGAACTTTCTTACTTTCTAAGAATGAAATCAATTTAGAAGGAGTATCAAATATTAAGCGAGAGACGTTTGCACTTCCTTTTATTTCGTCTCTCATCACTATTTGCTTTGTTTCAAGACCTTCAAGGGCCTGATAGATTTTACTCCGAGGTACATCAGATATTTCTACAATTTCTGAAACTTCAGCAGAATTTCCAAGTTTAACTAAAGCTATGAGTACTTTTGCTTCATTTAAAGTTAATCCGAGAGATTGGAAGTCAATTATTAACGCATTTTCAGCAGACAACGAAATCACGAATACACACTATCAAAAGAATTTGTGTTACTCCTTGAAGGATAACTTTTTAAGTTTTACCCTTCATGAGGTAAATGATGATATATTCAAAACATTTCAATATTGTTTTCTTTTTATTTAGAGCTTTCAACTCAAT
>CP070760.1:1964607-1974347 GCA_020348965.1 Candidatus Heimdallarchaeota archaeon
GGGGTTAAAACCTAGTGTAGAAAAGAAGCTTAAGATAATTCCAATCGGTAGAGAAGCTCTTTTTGCCATCCATGAGAAACCCATGGAAGCAGCAGCGTATGCTGGTTGTGATGCATACATTTTATTGAAATATGTTAGAGAAATTGTATTAGATTTTTTCTTTTCTATGGGACAAATGTTTCCTGTTCCAGCGTCAGAATTACTAACTCGACGTTCTGGATCTTTGGATGACCTTTTGATTGATTCTGAAGATCATAAGCATCAGATAATTGGTAAGAGAAGGATTGGTAAAAGGGAAATTGCTTCCTTCTCCTCTGGTGTTGTTATTGAATCCTTAGCTTATACTGGAGGATTAGTTGAGGCTAGAAGACCTGGAATTTGGCGGAGTGATCTCTATTATGACTACTCGATCAACAAGCAGGCATTAACTAGTCTCAAGGAAATAGTTCGTAAAATAATCGTAAAAGAAAGCAATTTATTAGCTAAAAAGGTTATCAAAGATGAATTCGACAAACGGCTCCTATCTGAATTAGGAGGAACGAATGTAACTTATTCTGAAGATCCAATAGAATTTCTTAAGCATCTTGAGATTGAACTCCTAGAAAATGGGGTTAACCGTAATACTATTACTAAAAAACTGGATAAAATCCGAAATATCTTGGAGGAAATATCGTCTTCCCATCCTATAAATGTTGAGGAAGTTATTTCCTATGTTTTAGATCAGATTGACCGATTAACTAATCTGAACGGGGAAACGCAGCTCAGAGGAGTACATGTAGATGTTACTTCAATGTATCCTTCACAAATTCGTCAGTTTAAGCTCCAACCATCTGGAATTGTTTCCTTAACAAAGTGTAGGACATGTGATCTACAAGAAAAAGATGAAAGCTGTTTTTTTGAAGGTGATTGGGTAATAAAACTTACTGCACAACGGCCATGCCAATTCAAGGGGAAAGGATCTAGTGAATGTGCTCCCTCGGTTTGTACAGCTCAAAATGAAACAACTTGTAAACGGTACGAACCTGAACATAATGGTATTACTCGTTCACAAGAAATATTTACATTTGATGGACAAAATACTAATGCCTTTCTTCTTAAAAATGGGACTCGATTAGAAAAAGTTCCAATTGCTCGTACATATCTTGGGTCAAACATCTCAAAAGACCCCTTTGTTGCACTTCAACAATGGATTAGAAATTCGGTAGAAGCAACTCAACTTACAACGAAACTGGATCAGAATCATTTCGATATATTTGAGGATGAAACAAAAAGGGTTCATCTACCCTCAAACACATTTATGAGTTTAGATGTTAGAACAAAAAAAATCACAATTCTTCTATCTGTAAACTCAAGAGTTTGTCAGAAAGCTTATAATTTTGTTGCTAGGATCATGGATGACTTTTTCAATACTCGTGTTCAGCATAAACTTGAAGCTAAACGACTTTCACATATTATCGCTCAAAAAAGGGAGAATAAACAACCTATCGATCCTGAATTAATAAGATTACAGAAATTTCATGATAGTACTCAGATAGGAATGAAGGTTCCCTTAAACAGTATCTATGGACTTCTCGGTATGAAAGGAGGGGTTCGTAATGCCAGTACGCCTTGTGCGGGGATAACTACAAAACTCTCTGCTGATTTGATTTATTGGGCTGCAAATCAACTCGAACAAATTGGATTGGTTACCGAATTAGATACTGATGGTGTTTGGTTGTGGGTTCCAGAACAATTTCCTCTAGAATTCCAAGTTACAATTAAGAATCCAAATAGAGAGAATTGGTCACAAGTCTTCAATGTTAGTCTCATTGATAAAATTCTCAACGAAAAAGTGTTAACAGTCTCAAGAAATGATAACTATTGGGAAAACAATGGTAGAACAATAACTCGTTCGAGTAAATCTTTGATTCAGTTCGAACAGGATGGACCATACGATTTTCAATTTGTCATGGGGAAGAAGAAATATATCGTCTATAATTATGATTCAGAAAAACAAACTTGGATTGAAAAAGAATTAACGGGATTAGAGTCCAAAAGGTCAGATTTCTCAAAATTACAGATAAATTTTCAAGAAAAAATTATCAATGCATATTTAGAGCATTTCAATCCTGATAATCCCATTTCACTTAACGAACTTTACCAAAACGCGAATAAAAAGGCGAATCAAATTCGTTCTGAAATAATTGACGGTAGAACGGATCCAAGTTTTTTTGTTAAACCAAAAGCAATAAACAAACCTTTGAGAGCATATAAATCAAAATTACCTCAAGTTTCTGCGGCTTATATTCTAAAAGATTTAGGGTTTTCAGTTGTTCCAGGAACTCGCATTCAAATGTTGAACATCAAAGGAAATCATGTAATTCCCCGACAGATCTTTGATTTCGACTTTGATAAGATAAAAAAAGTCCTGATTAAACATGCTATCGCTACTCTTAGCTTTATGTTAGGTGAACTCACAACAAAGGACGATTTAAAGAAGTTAATTGATGTTCGTCAATATTCTGAGGATATTTTCGGCCCTGGACGAATTTATGACCGGATGGTAAGGTATCCTATGGAATTGCAACATTTGACATCTCAAAACCAGCAGCAATTAGATTTAAACAAGCTTGACATGAAAGAAATCCAGAAACCTTCAATTGTACAGAATTCTCACAAACCATCAGTAACTAGAGAAATACGTAAAAAAACAAAAAAATTAGAATTAGACACCAAAAAGTCGTTAATGAAGAAACGAAGAAGAAAAGCTCCAAGACCTCAAAGTCTAGACAGTCTTTTTAGAAAGAGAGATCAAAGATATGTAGATCAACTGCCAGTTAAGCCACATTTACAAGTCAAGAGTGAGATTACAGAACCTTTTTCTACTCCTGAAAGAAAATCTGAGGATGATAAAATCGACAAAGAAATCCCAATAATCACCTCTGAAGAATTGACTGAATTGGAAACAAACAATGCGTTTACTAATGGATCTGAAAGAGATAAAGATGAGTATGAGTTGGCTATAAATACACCTAAAAAAGATCTGATAGTGTGTTCCGAATGTGGAGCTTTAGTAAATCCACAAGAAATCACAAATGAGGGTTGTACTTTTTGCGGGGGAAATATTCTTTCTCAATGAAAATATTTTCAACCTTTTGCAATTGGGGAATATTTGGGGTTTAATTTATGGGAATAATGAAGTATTCCTGACTTGTTTAAGTTCATATACCACAAAGCAAAGTCTCATAAATTAAATAGTAATAAAATTACAAAATGATTATGAAGACTCTACTATTGAAGAACGATTAAAAAGAACTAATAATCTTGTAGAACTGCTTTCTTATAGTCTTCCACTCATTTTTCTATCGAAATGGATGAATTTCACTTGACAGATCTGTACCAATTCCCAAAATATCGATCACTAGAAAATTTTGCATTAGATCAAACTGAACAGTTTCTTAAACCCAGAACCTTTCTTGATATGGTATTCTTGATTTTCTTGATTTTCTGGTGGATTGTTTCATTTTTAGTCCCTCAATCCATAATCTTTCGCTCTACAATATTCTTTATTTTGGTATTTCTGTTTTTATTTATTCCTTTGCATATGTTATTGTCTGAAACTGATAAATCAGCTGCTTCATCAATGAATAGGGCAGTAAAAATGCTGATTTTTTATATTCTCATCTTAATCTCAACACCTAATAGCACTATTCCAATCTTATGGGATTCAGCTCTTCCTATTTCTTATGCTGAGCTTGAACGAGCAATTGTATGTATTCTCATTCCTCTCACCGTACTTTGGAATAGTTTTTCGCGTCGAGCCCTAAAACTCGGGTATTGGTTCTATATCCAATCCATACTACATGGATGTTGGATTGCAAGTCTAATTATCTACTTTTTTGAAGGAATTTATCTCTTTCATCCAATTCCTTATCTACAAGTAGATTTCGATTTCTTACTTCTTATGGCCTTCAGCATGCTTCTAATCGCAAGTCTACTTCCAGTAGCTCCTGTACAACTTTCCTTTAGTACAACTGACTTATTCAATCAATATCAGGCTTTAAAATCCCGAACAGAAAGATTTAGAGATGCGTTATTATTCGGAAGCGTATGTTTTTTTGTTTTCCTGCTATTTCTATGGGTGGACCCTAATTATCAAGAAATTTTTCAGTTTATTGCGTTTTTTAGTCTATTAATCGGGATAATACTAATTTTTACAACAAGAAAGGAAAATAAGAGATTTGGAGCATTAATGGACAGTATTTCTAACCAAGCTAAATTCATAGATCCTACAAGTCAATTGGGAAACCGAGTTCATAATTTTGCGCAATCAGTTCAAGAAGTTAAATTTCAGAAACCTGAGCGTGTATATACCATCCCAATTGATCAAATGAAACTTGTTAGCAAGGGTAAAACAACAATAAAAGCAGATAAAGGCGCAATTGCTGTTCCAACGACCACCAAGAAGGGTACAGCATTGGTTGTGATGGGGAAATCCGAATTAGAGACCCAAGCAGAGGACCAGGATACTTCAACTAAAAAGGAAATTGAAGGGACTACAACACTGTGGTTGTCACCAGAGGAATGGAGTAAAATTAAACTTGAGTTACAACCAAAAGAATTAGACGAACTCACAGAAAATGAATTAAAGCAAGCTGGAATCGATACGGCAACTGTTAATGATATTTTTGAGAAAACCAAAAATGCACTGAGTGAACTCAAGGCATGGCGTGGGCCTCAAGGAATTTTTTCCTCAGTTCTTGATGTTACTCCCTCCAAGTATTCGATTACCGAGACTGAAGACTATTCATTAGTGAGGCTACCAGGAGTTTACGTATTTAATTCCAATATGATAGAATTAGTTCATGTATTGGGCGGCCTAGTTAAAGTAATAGAAATTAAGGGAGTAGGGCAATATGTACAGGTTGGTGGCCTTGTTACAGTAATGGAAACACCTGACTATTCGTTTGTGCAGACACCTTTTGTTTCAGTTATTGAAACTCCTGTGGGAGAACAGGTACGTGTTTTCGGAATAGATATCCATGAAGGTGAAAAACTCGATCTAGAAGAGATGCGAACTAAAATAATTCAAGATCAACAAAACTTTACCAATTTATTTACCAAACGAGTGGAAACTCTGTTTGAAGAAGATCCTCATTTATTATTAGCTGAGTCTAAGGGAGAAAAATTGGGATTCATTGTTGGAGAAGACACGTTATTGAGTGATGTTCCTAAGGATGAGAGAGGAATCAAAGGAGTCAAAAGCTTAAAGAGTATTAAGGGAGTAAAAAGCGTAAAGGGCATTAAAAGAGTAGAAGGAGTAAAGAGGCATAAAACACAACGTAAACCTAGACGAAAATTTCACATGGAAATGAAGAAGTCTTTTGACTTTACATCAACTATTGGAAGGGAACCTAAGAGCAAGGATACGTCATCTGAGCCTGAGACTTTTGATCTCGACACCGAAGGGGTACCTAAAGGTCATCCTCAGCTCCTCAAGATGGATGAAGAGTTAACTCGTGTTGAGGAAGCTATAAATGCTGCAGATGACAAACTCATCTCTTCTGAAATCTCAGAAGATAAACACTCTGAGTTGATCACTCGGTTGGAAGCAAGAAAAGAAAAATTGTTGAACGAGAAAGAGGATTTAATTAATCAATTGAAATTGAAGATTGTTTAATAGAAATCTCTCTATCCATCTGTAGTTATGTTTCACTCCCCAATGATTCGAGAATCATTTTCAAACTTTTGATGATAGAATCTAACTTGTATTTAGTTTCTGCTAATAGTGCTAACTCCTCTTGAAGGGATAAACGAGAAATACGCTTTTTAATAACTTTTTGAACTTCATTATGTTGTTCACTTGGGTTATTTTCCGCCCAATTTATCAGAAGGGAAATAGAATGAGCGAACATCTCGGATGCACGTTTTTCATCCTTTTCTTTTAGAGCTATGATTGCAGCGTTATGATAAGCAGTACTTGCTCGCCGTAAACTGATTAATGCATTCATCAAAGTTTTATTCTGTTGATCTACAACAATTTCTGAAGAGGGGAGTGTTGATAATCTTTTAGTTGCGGTGAGGAAGTAATCTGCTGCAGTTTCAAAATCTTCTATTCTAAAAAGAGTATTAGCAAATTGGATCTGGACAGGTACAATATCTGAAACAGGAGCATTAGATTCTGTTAGGTATTGCACTGAGTAGTTTAGGGAGTTTAGGGCAATTGAAAATTGGTTATTTTGTTCTTCAATCTTTGCTTTTTCGAAGTGAATTAATCCTAAGAGTCTTTTCTCTTTTAATCCTTCTTGCTCTTTTAATAGGGTTACAGCGCGAGAAAGAAGTTCATGTGATCTTTTATTATCTGTAACGGTTCTTGCCCCATCAAATAATGCCCGACCCGCAGAAAGGTAGTCTCCTGAGTCAAGAAATAAATTTGTTGCATCCTCAAGAAGATTAACAGCCTTTTCAATGTTGCCCAATGAAAAATAGGCACTGACAGCTAAAATCAATGATGTAGCTGCACTTTGTGGGTTTTCCCCAGTTTGCTGCAAAAATGTAGAAGCGTCTATTCGTTTTTCTGCTGATTTCCGAATCAGTCCGAGAGAGTATGTTGGATTTTCCTCTTTTTCTCTGTCTGCTTGAAACATCAATCTACTAGCAAATGTTGAGGAATATTCTGACGCAATCCGTTTATCTATCTTTTCTGCTAATTTTATCGCCTTTTCAAAACAGCTATTAGCTTCTTCAAAGTGGGATTGTTCATGGAGTACAATTCCCATTTCAAAATTGAGAGATGCAATTAAAGCAGGCTCCTTTATCCATATTGTTGCGGCTTGGAAAAGTTCTATTGCTTTCTCATATTCTTGTAAATGGTATACACTTTTACCAGCAAGATACGAAGCTTCTCCTGCTCCCTCAAATTGGCGTGCACGAGTAAATGCCTCTACTGCTTTTTCAAAAGCCTCTGCTGCTTCTTGAAAACTATTTCCTGCTAAGAATATCTGCCCAACTAATATGAAAGCTGTACCTGCTTGTTCATCATCAACGTTCTCCAATCTATTGGCGACACGTAAAGCAGTCCAAAGTTGATTTCTGTCTTTTAGGTTCTCCCAAGCATCTTTAGCTGTTTCAAGATCCTCTTTGGCGCGAGAAATAGCATACTCTGAGTCTACTTCAAAAGAAATAGCATCAAACCTTTCTCTGTCAACAGGAGTAGTAATAGATTTGACTATCCTTCCCCAAATTTGTTCTGCTTCAAAATCTGCCTTTTGATCTTTTAATTTATCTAAATACTCAAAAATGAATTTATCTAAATGTGAACTTAACGACTTTCCAGTAGTCTTATCTGCTAAGAATGCTAAGAGGAAGGGTCTCTCTTTACCTCTTATATTAGGATCAAGCCATGAATCAAAAGCAACACGGGCTGTTATCTCTTGACCAAGGCTCAGTAACGGAACTGTAAATTCTGTTCTTTGAGAATGACCGTGTTGTCCAAAAACAGTCACAGATGCGAGATATATCTGTAAAGCAACTGATTCAGGATCGTTTAAAGCCGCATGAGGATATAAAGATATTATAGACGGCCCTGAAATGTCATCCCAGCGAACTGCGAGGATTGTGAGGTCTATTCCAGCTAAATCAACCGCATTTGAAGGATTCGCCGTTTAAGTAGACTCCTTTAATCGTTTAATGTCAACTAATTTCTTTTCTGATGAAGTTGATCTTTCGACTAATTGAAGATTTCCTTTTTGAGTAACCACGATCGAAGGTGGAGGGGGAGTAAATGACTCAGAACCACGTATCCTTAGAATTATTTGAAGAAAGTTTTCTTTGGCATTAAATAGCCATGTAAGTGATTGGTGAGTCTTTTCTTTTTTGATTGAAGGGATTAGATGTATCGGATCAATCAAGATAATGTTAAAATCAGACGGAATCCTATCAACCAGCATTAAATCCTCAGATATCGGATTCTCAATTTTATAAAACCATATATATTCAGGTCGGGTTGTATCTAAAACTGGTTGCGATATTTTCTCTATTTTAACAATACCTACATCACATTCAATTTCATCAATATAATGCCTAGTTAGGGGTTTCTCACGAAAATTATAGGAAACCGAAAAGTTGTCGCCTGGAGGAAGAGTACTGAAAATCCATCTGTAAAACGTGCTATCGTGAGTAGGTATTGATACAGGTTTAATTTTTCGACTTGGATCAACATTACACTCAGTTACAACTAATTCTGGAGGAATTACATCTTCGATCAAAACTTCATGAAAGACTGTACCAGTTGTATTAACGAAATCAATTCTCGCTTCCAAATCTTGTTTAACAGAATGAAACATGTTGATTACTGAAACTTTGTTTTCTTTTCTCAGAATTATTGATCGTTCAACTCGTTTTCTCAGAATGTACTCAACAGACCCCTTCTTACCTGCTTCGATTCGGTCTTTCTTCCAAGTAAACACCAATCCATGAGTAGTTTTACGTTTATCATCTAATTGGAAATCTGTTTTCACATTAACTACTTCAAAGCTGAAAGGAATTGTATTAACTATTTCAATATCTACTAAATCCTCTTCAAATTCGTTTGTAATCTCGGATGTGGCCGAATAATCTAGATCAAGGGTATCAGTACTGTCAATGAAGGCAGTCTCCTCTTCATCAGCCTTAGATTCTGTATCAACGGTATCAATAGGAATTTCTTCACTAATAGGAGTTTTATCTGATATAGCTTCAATTTCTGAAGTAACTTTTTCGACTGCTGCCTCCATAGGTTTCAGAGTAAACTCTGGCTCAACTATTTGTGATTCACCTGACTTCCTCTTAACTACAGCTTCTGTTTGAATATCTTGACTTGTTTTCTCTCTTGTTTCTTTTGACACAGCAGCAAGAACAACAAAAGAACCCAAGGAAGAGATTTCTTCCTCTTCAAGTTGAGGTATTAAAAACTCCCGTTTGATCGGTTTAACATCCTCCTCCAGTGTAAGTGATTCAGGGTCCAAGGGGATCAATTCTTCCTCCTCATCAACATCTATAGGTACAATATCTATATCGGGAAGTACTTCTACTTCTTCTACTGTTTCATCCACTTCCTCTTTTTCTTCAAGCTTTGCAATAGCTTGTCTTTCTAAGGCATCTAATGCAATCCTGTATTGATATGTATTTGATGAAAACCCGTATTCTTTTCCTTTCTCAAGTAATAATTCAGCAGTCTCAATATCATCGATCATCAAGTGTCTCATAATAGCTTTCCCATAACAAGTAGCTGCCTTTTCTTTATTATCCAAATCAAGAAAAAAATCCCCAGCCAGCGTGAGGTATTGACCTGCTTTTTTTCGGTCTCCCAACCGATCATAACATTTAGCAGCCTCTTCAAAAAGATTAGCTGAAATCTGTAGTGAATGTTTAGAAGCTTCCATTGCCTCTTGAGCTAATTCTTCACATTCACTCTGCTGCACTAGAATCACTTTACTACTTGATTATTTTATACGTTGATTTAATTGTAAGTACTTCTGATACACGAGGGATATAGTCTTCTAATGGATTTCTGTCATCATAAGGTATATATTGAAAGGTTCGAGAGAAAATTACCCAGGAAACACGTTTATTTTTGCTTTTAACAAAGTGAGATAATCTTTGAAAAGCTTCTTCCCCTTGATTTCCAAAGGTTTGGTCACATAGTGTTTGTATTTCGGTCAGTAATTCATGAGTGGGAGATCTTGAATAAAGTCCTAATTTTTCTAAAAGATTGGCCTCTT
>CP070760.1:1974447-1978278 GCA_020348965.1 Candidatus Heimdallarchaeota archaeon
ATGTACAAATGGCGCATCATAGAAAAGTAGTTGATGATTTCCTAAACTAATCTTGTCTCCGTTTGTAACAACCTTCCATTTGATATTTTTTGGGTCTTCCAGTTGATAGAAATCAGCGATCATGTTTCTAGCTTTTTCGGTTCCAACGAACGTGGCGTCAGGAGCTAATTTAGACATTATTTTGATAAGTCCTGTATGATCAGGTTCAACGTGATTGATTATTATATAGTCGATCTTGGAGGTCTCTACTACTTCCTCGACCTGACTAAGGTAATCATCAGTTTTAATGCCTTTAACCAAATCTATTAATGCGATCTTTTCTCCTTTAATAATGTAGCTATTGTAGGAAACGCCGACATCATGTATTGGCCAGAGGCCTTCAAAAAGATCAGTTTTGCGATCGTTCACGCCAATATACTGTATAGTTTCAGTTAATTTAATTGCTGGCAAATTATGTAAACTCCTCAGTAAAAATGACAAGTAGAAAAAGGAAGAAAAAGAGTTTAATCCTCTAGTTTAATGAAATCTTCCTTGCCTGCTCCGCAATCTGGACATGTCCAATCCTCGTCCAATTCTACAAACGCTATTCCTTCCTCTTCCTCATCATAAATGTATCCGCATATTTCACATTCCCATTTGGCCATTTTAATCACTCTAGTGGTAATTCTTTAATTTAGATTAATCGGTTTGGATTATATTATAAATCATTTCGATTTTTTTGTCGACCTAATAGATTTTCAAATTACAAGTAATTGCGTTGATTTCAGTTTATTCAAAACAATTTGTGGCTTGATTGTGTCGTTAGATCAGATTAAAATTCCTGAAAATATTGTTAACGTCGAAGCAACTCATGACAAACAACAATACAGTGAAATATTCCTATTTACTATCTCAACCTGCATGTGGTGTAAGAAAGCAAAACGCTGGTTAAACCGGCAAGGATTCCAGTATTCCTATCTAGACATTGATCTGATACCAGTCGAAGATAAAAATAAACTTAAAGCTGAAATTCAAGAAGTCTTTGGAGTGAAACCCAGATTTCCTTTTCTTGTTGTTAATAAAATTCAATGGGATTCAGGATATAACCCTGATATCTGGGAGGAGATGATCAATTGAATAAACAGAAGTCTTATGAAGACGTAAAGGAATACGTAACGAGAATCTCTATCCGCAATGGTTGGAAGTTAAATTCTGATAAAGAACAACTTGATGATTTAATCACTGGGTTACAGGCCAACTTTAATCGATTAGGATACTATAATTGTCCATGTCGTGATAGTCAAGAAGATCATCAGCTTGACAGAGATATAATTTGCCCTTGTAGATACGCAGAACAAGATATTAAGGACTATGGCTATTGTTATTGCACCCTTTACCAACAGCTAGATTTTGATATTAGTCGACCATTGAGAATGATACCAGAACGACGGCCATAATAAAGGATTAACTTAGATCAGGTAGAACTTCTCTTATTTTTTTTTCATTTTCCGAAACTGATTTCTCTTGTGTAAATAGATTTCTAACTATCGGGATCGCCTTTCTGACTCCTAGAATAATTGCTGCTTTGATTTTATCCTTGTGAATAAATAGTTTGACATATTCCTCGTCATTGATGTATTTCCGCATTTCATACCCCAAATCATGTTCTTGTCCCATATAACCAAAGGAACTTAGGAATAGATCTGTTACTTTGAGAGTGGCAGCAAACTTGGAACCGTGATATTCTAAATCTTTCCTTATCATATTGTGGGCTGCTATTCTTGCTTGCTGCATACTAGGTGGTATGAGGCCGTAGACAATCCCCTTATGTTCGGCGCAGTCTCCTGCAGCAAAAATATCTTCACTCGATGTTTCCATGAAATCATTAACAATAATGCCACGATTTACTTCTAAAATGTCCTTTACAAGATTAACTCTGGGTGTAATTCCCGTACACGCTATTACTATTTCTGCTGGGATCTCTATCCCGTCTTTAGTGATTACTTGACTGACCTCTTTTTCCCCAGTAATTCTCTGAACTTCTTTTCCTACAAGGATCTCCATTCCTTTGGTTTCAAGAATTCGTTGAAGTACGTTACTTCCTTCCTGGTCCAATTGTCTTGGTAATAGATATGGAGCAAACTCAACTACAGTAGTTTTTTGTTTCTGATTAATAGCAGCATTGGCCATTTCAAGCCCTAATACCCCTCCTCCTATAATTACAGTCTTATTGCTTGTCTTAAACCGCTTTCGTATTTTTAGAGCATCACTAAGATTTCTCATCGCATAAAAATGCTTCAGTTCTCGCCCTTCAATAGGTGGACACCAGCAATCTGCCCCTGTTGCTATTAGTAAACGGTCGAAAGGATAAGTGGCTTCTTTCGTCTCAAGTTCTTGTTTCACCGTATCGATTCTCTCTACTTTCTCTTGCATATGTAAATCTACTGCAATTGTTTTGTACCAGTCCATTCCATAAGTAATAGTCTCCTCAACACTTACCTCATTGTTTCCTACAAAAGCGGGTATTTTAGGACGATTATAATACCCAAATGGTTCATCGGAAAATTGAGTTATTGTAGATTCAGTGTTTTTTTCTTTGGCTAAGATTTGGACTGCAGTGACACCTGCTACTCCATTACCAATGACCACATATCTCATTTCAATCCCAGTTCGTCGGTTGGAGGAATCTTTTTAATAAGTATTTAGCTGAAAACCAAAATAAACGATGTAAGATGATGTGAAATTTTACAAGCATCCATGTGTGTATAGAAATGGAAATTCTTAATCGAATTAAACTGCATCACTTATTTCTAATCATAATATTTCTCATTGCATTGATTTTAAGATTGTGGTATTCGGGAGTAGGACTTCCAGACTATTGGGGGGATTCTTACCACAACTATTACATTGTAAAAGCCACTCTTGAAAATGGTTTGATATATGATGATTTTAAGATGAATCACTTCCTTTGGTTACCAGGATTTCATTATCTTGGAGTTTTAGGCATGATATTACTGGGTGACTCTCTTTTTGTGTTGCATCTAATTAACCAAATAATTGGCTCAATCTGTGCAGTCCTAGTCGTAGACATTCTTTTCCGTGTTTTTAAAAATCATTTTATTGCAGTCACTTCTTCATTTGCCTTATTCCTTGCTCCTTGGCATATTATGTATAGTACGATGTTCATGCCAGAATGCTGGGCTGGTTTATGCCTTTTACTAATGATCCGTGGGTGGGTAGTCAATTCTGAGATTCAATTCCAAGGTGCTTGGCTCTTAGGGATAATTTCACGTTATGAGCTATGGTTTTTTGGCGGCTTGCTGGTTCTTCTAACTTCTGTTCACTCCAAATCTGACATTAAGAAGGAAAGGATTCTTTATTCAACAATCATCTTCTGCATTTGGATCCTACTCTGGAGTTTGTGGAGCCGCCTTGGTGTCGGAGAAGGGAGTTACTGGCTTCAGACTCGGATAAGTGTTATTGCCTGGGATAGACTCTTTCTTGGAGTGGAACATACAATATTTGGGGGCTTTTCTATGTATTTTACCTGGATTGGATATACTCTTGGGCTGTTGGGAGGAATTCTAGCACTATTTACTATTATAATTAGGTTCAAATCATCATTGATTAATCAGAATGATGAGAAAACAGCAGAAGAGAACCATATCATTCCACTTGTTAACGAAGAAAGATTTCTGATTGTTATTACTGCAATAGTCTTGATTAGAATCTTCACTCTGATAGTATTTACTTTGGTTCCAGTTAATGACCCGAGATATGTTCTTATTGATCTGCATTTAGTAGTTCTACTTATCCCTGGTTGGCTTTATTTTGTCACAGGATTTAAGGAAT
>CP070760.1:1978378-1990918 GCA_020348965.1 Candidatus Heimdallarchaeota archaeon
CAATGAGAGCAGAACTTTCTCAAGTGACATCTTTGTCTTTTCAATAATTTTTTTGTAGGGTACTCCTCGTATCCCTGCCACAGCATGGTGTCCCTTGTAAAATTCCCCGGGATTATGTAGTGCAAGGATTATGTTCCGTTGGTCTTGGTTCAAATCTTCAATATTTGTCATGAGGCTTAACTCACACTTTTTCTTCCTAAGATAGAAATTAAAAATTAAATTTATAACCTGTATGCTTTGAAAATCCAAAGTCTAAACGACTACAAAAATCCCCTATACAGATTGTTCATATGGGTTAAACTCTCCATAGATAGAGGGGAGAAAACAGATGTAAAATATTCCTAGGAAGAAATTTCCACCTCAAATCAGGTTTTTTTGGCCTCTCTTAACCAATGTATTAAGAAAATCTTAAAAAAGATCAATTAGGAAAGAATTATAATCTATCATACTTGATGAGATTCTTCCAATCGGGCGTGAGAGAGAACATTCGAACTATCTTCTGCCCTGCAATTTCCAGATCCGATCTGCCTAGATATTCTACAATCTGACGTTGGACCGCGCACTCATGGGAAACAAGCTTGTTCGCTTCTAACCACCCCAGTGAGAGCAAAGTTTTTTCGAGAGATAATCCAGAGACTCGCATTATTTCCTTGTATGGTAGTCCTTTGATTCCATTTTCCTCACTGTTCACAACATATAGAGAAGGATTTTTTAAGACATTAATTACACGAGTTTGGTCATCGTTCAATTCTAGCATTACTAATTCACCATTCAAGTTAGGTTTGGGAGATTAGAAGGAGGGATCTAATCATAACCCATATAACCCATACAGGTATAAAAAACTGCCCATACAAGGTATACGGGCTTTAAGCTGAAACGTAGAATTTCCTTATTTTCCCTTTAGATTAATATTTTTGCAGGAATTTTTTCCACTACTCTTATTTCTTTATCACTGGAACAAGTTCCTCAATTTCAAGGGAGTATAATGTCGTTAAATTCAGCTTCTTCTAGAGTTGGAGATGCTGTTGGCGCAGGATTAGGTGGAATGATAATTTTTCTCTTTAGCAACGAGACACTGGGATTTATTCTTGGTTTAATGAGTTTTATCGTATCTATAATCTTTTATTTCTTGGTAATTGATCCTGTTACTGAAAAAAATAAATGAAAAAAATATTCCATAGTAAAACAGAATTGATTCAGATTTCTATAGTTTCATTTGTCGTGCAGTTTCTTCAGGAAAGATATGTGCAGTTCGATAATCATCTAGGATTTCTGCCCCTCCTATCGGTTGTACCGGGATAATGTCCACAAGCATATGGATCCGAGGAGTAGATCCGTGTTGCCGAAAGAGAATATTCCGATCAGGATAGATGAGATATTTCTCACCTAATCTATCAATAAAACCACTGAGAGCGCTATTAGCAATTCTTAGGGCTCTCGCTAATGAGTGAATTTCTTTAGGAGATAATTCCCAAAGAGAAGAAACATGACGTTTGGGCAGTAATCGTAATTGAGCGTCTCTTTCAGGAGCATAGGCCGTGAGAATCAACCAATTATTATCCTCCCATATTAACCGATCTTCTATATGCAACTCCTGACCCAATGGATCATTTTTAATTCCGTTAGCATATTCACACCCCAGACAAAATGAATTATCCACTAGTTGTTTATTTTTTTTGAAAGATTGTAAAAAACTATGGTGTTTCCAACCTTGACCCAGACTTCCATTAGCATAAAGATAAGTTTGACTGTGAAGGTGAGGAATACTCGCTCCAGCTTTCGATCCAATGTTATAAAAATGAAAAACTGGAAGGAGGGTTGATCCTTCTGTAGTAATTGATTTTTTACATGCATTTACTGTTAATATTATATTCTTTAGATAGGAGACCAATTCTTCTTCAGGGACTTCCTCTATAGATAAGTAATGTTCTGAGAAAATGTGGAGTAAAGGAATTCCTTTGGCAATTTTCAGATTATTTAATTTTTCATTCTTATTAGGGAGAATAATACGAGTCATAGGGGTGAATAGATTTACGGTGGTAAACACTTTACTCTCTCGGAGATCCTCAAAAGCAGGATCCGCCGAAAATGGAGTTTTTATTAAAGATAAATCTCTTGAAAGCACGATAGAAGGAATTTCACCCTTAACTAACCTACAAAAAGTATCTTCCCCTTTTTTTTGGTTGTTGAAAGGATGATCAGTTTGATAAATTGAATTCTCATGTGGTCGGTTCCCCCTTAGAGTACTAATGTATGTGTGGTGACCGATCTTAGTTTCAGAGTTATCAATAATTGTCCGAAATGGATCCCATCGTTCTTCAGGAGTTGAATTCGGTTTTTGAAAGATTCCCCAAGATCCATTTCCAATTATTCCATTTTCGGGTTTTATTTTGTGCTTTTTTGTCATAAGATTAACCGTTAGGATTGATTAATTGGGAGGTAGGTAATTTTTAAATTATTCACAAAGATTCCTTTTTGAAACTATCCCTAATGATTAGAATTTCGATAATATCCAAATTACCATTTATGAACAAATCAATAGTTTTTTCTTAAGGAAAAATTGGGATACCATCATCCTTATCCACATTCGAAAATCTCAGATTTTTATCGGATTATGCTCTTCAATAGTTGGTAACGAAACAATAAAAAATTACCGGCAATACTTTTTATATAAGTGTGTGACAAAGAAGTTCAGATACAAGATAATTCTAATCCTTTTTGTTCTCCAAGAAGATGTTTTTATCTGGCTATTTGGGACAATCCAATTTCCAACGGTTCTTGTGGTGAAAAAGATGCACGAAATCCATAAGATGAGTAGAGGAAAACTCCTCGCAAGAGCTAAAAATTACATTTTTTCTACTGCTCTTGAGGATAGTGCATCAAGTTTATGTCGCCTCAATATGCGTTATGGTTTGGCGAAGATGCATCTGGTGCAGGAAAAACTGGGGATGGAACCAAACACGTCATTTATTGCAGGGCCAGATTGCACAATCACACGAAATCTCCACCGATGGCGAAATGGAATAGGATACGGCGGAAAAATTACCTGGGGAGATGGTATGACACCTCTGATATTCAGTGAAACAATGCCAAATGCGTGTGGGATGCTTGTAGGCTCGTTAGATGAGATTCCCGATCCAACTGAGCTAATCCAAAGGATTCACGAAATGAATGCGGGAGAGGTGGAAATAGAGGGAGTCCCGATTAAGTGGAATTTCGGAAGCGGGAATCATTTCATCAATGTTTTTGAAGTGATACCAAATCCAGCAGTGAGTGGATCCACAGAATTACCCCAATACTCCTTTATAACTCATTCGTCGCCATCGGAGCTCCGAACGGATGATAACAAGTTTGGTATAGGATTATACTACCACACTAGCCCAAATCTAAGAGAGTTGACTGATACTTTAGAGACACCATTTGGAGACATTAATTATCTCATTGACGACGCTGCTCGGAAGTTCTTCGAATTTTATCTCTGGGTTGACCAGATGGGCGCTAAAAGACGTATTCTTGCAGGAGAATTGTTGTTTGGAGAATTTAATGTCATTTCGAACACGACACATCAGGGAATGGTTCATCTCAACGAAGTAGCCTTGGGGACCCATGTTTTTAAAAATCCAGATAATCGTTTATTTCCGTTGGCTCTTCGGGCTGATCTCCCTTGCTATCTACTAAAAGGATATCCAAATTTCACCGAAGAAGCCATGGAGGGGTTAAATTTCACCGAACGCGCGAGACATCAAGGTTTGGAGGAACGGTTAAGAAATGCGAATATTCTTCCTCATGGAGGAGGATATACTTTCCCGCATATCGTAGCTATCCCAGAGATTTTTGAGACTGTTGAGAAAAGGAGATATTTTTCGGTGGATCTTGGAACAGGAATTGGTTCCATGATGTTTGAGACTCCCCGTGAATTACAATTTTCATACCGAGGAAGGAATGTTGTGGTTCGGGCTACCTCTCTTGGACTTGGTGAAATTGTAGCTACAATGGTCCCACGTTTTGCGTTAAAAATTTAGATTTAAACCTTAGAATTTGGCTTAATATCCAACGTCGATGCCCAAAGTAGGTTTTCTTTTTTAGCAGTTTCGACATAATTTGTGATTTGCTTTAAACAAAGGTCAAACATGTCTACACTGTCATAGTAATATGATTTGTACCAATTGATTGTATTGACTATGGTTTCATGGATGTCATAAATCGCTTGCCATTTCAGAAGACGATAGGCTTTGCTGCAATCGAGTTTCAAGTAATTCGCTTCATGAGGTTGAGCATGGACGTCTTGTGGGGTTGTCCATGATCCTTCTCCCCAGATTTGAATCATCCGTTCAACTATTTCTTTAACTGGAAGTGATTGATTTTCTCTTGGACCAAAATTCCAACCAGAAGCATAGTCCTTACCATTATTATGAAGAAGTGCTCCAAGCCACAGATAACCAGAGAGGGGTTCAAGAACATGCTGCCACGGACGTATAGCGTTCGGATTACGGATTAAAATGGGTTTCTTTGTTGTTAACGACCTGATACAATCTGGGATAATCCTGTCTTCTGCCCAATCTCCTCCTCCTATTACGTTACCAGCTCTTGCAGATGCTAATACAACACAACTATCCTCATTATCATTAAAAAAAGACCTTCTATAAGCTGAAGTTATGAGTTCAGAGCATCCTTTGCTAGAACTATAAGGATCATACCCGCCCATAGGATCATTTTCACGGTATCCCCATACCCATTCCTTGTTCTCATAACATTTATCACTACTTACATTTATGACAACACGTACCGAATTAGTTTTCCGGATTACCTCAAAAAGGTACACAAGGCCAATAACATTGGATTCATATGTTAATTTGGGATCTTTATAAGATTCTCTAACTAAGGACTGAGCTGCGAGGTGGAAAACAAATTCTGGATTATACTGTTGGAATACATCATTAAGATGATTTTCATCACGAATATCACCAATTATGTGGGTAATTTTGTTCTCTAACTGAGTTACTTCAAATACACTCGGTTGGGTATTAGGCTCAAGTGAATAACCAATAACTTGTCCTCCGAGAGCTTTTAACCATATTGAGAGCCATGTTCCTTTGAAACCAGTGTGTCCAGTCACTAAGACTGTTTTATTTCGATAAACATTGGGTACTGGTGGGAAGTGAGGTTGTCCAGAAATTTCAGATTCATTTGTTCTGCTCATATTGTTGAATTCCTTAATCTATCAAGGTGTTGTTCATGTTATTGAACTGGTACGATTATTGCAGTTTTTCTCCAGGCCATGGGAGTGTTCCCTTGCTTATCCCTTCCTCCCATATTTCATTCAACATTTTATACTCACGATAGGTATCCATGGGTTGCCAAAATCCGTCATGTGGATACATCCGCAATTCTCCTTCCTTTGCTATTTCTTTTAAGGACTCTCGTTCAAAATTAAGATCTTCCTTTTCTGGGAGATAATCCCAAATTTTATCAGTATTAAACACAAAAAATCCCCCATTTATTCTTCCAGTAGTTGTTTGGGGTTTCTCGTGAAATTCCAATACCTGACTGTCTTTTCCAATGTTTATTTCACCAAAACGACTAGTGGGTCGTACACCTGTTACTGTACCTACTTTTCCATGAGATTCATGAAACTTAATTAGTTCTGAAATATTAACATCTGATAATCCATCACCATAGGTCATCATAAAAGAGGAGTCTTTCTCAACATACCGACGGATCTTGCGTATTCTCGCGCCAGTCTGGGCGTTATCTCCTGTTTCTGCCAGAGTAATCCTCCAATCACAATCCAATTGTGCATTACCTTGATATTCCAGATCCCAAGGTTTATCCAGTTGAATCGTAAAGTCATCACTCATAGCTTTAAAATTGAGAAAATAATTCTTAATTTGCCAACCTAAATATCCAAGACATAAAATAAAATCCTTGTAGTTGTAAAAAGCATAATGATTCATTATATGCCAAAGAATCGGATATTTACCAATAGGCACCATTGGTTTGGGAATCCTATCTGCTACCTCTCGGATTCTTGTTCCTCTTCCGCCACATAGAATTACTGTCTTCATTACTTTTTTTCTTCCTCTTCTCAAATTAATTTTTTCTCAAGATATATAATGAAAGAACCTCATGAATATCTTTTTGAAATCTTTTTTTTGTCTGCTTGTTCTCTCTTCCAAAGTCATTTTAGTTTCTTTTGGAAAAATTATAACCTAATATTAAGGGCAAATTTTGGAACTAATTTAATTAGAAACAAGATTGTGAGATTCAAGTGGTGTTTTAAACATTCAATTGATTAAGCCATTTTGGCATTCCCCATAGGCGAAATTTGACAATTTGTACAAAGAGTTCAAACGCAGTCGACCATCTAGTTTTAGATTTACCATGTGTTCTTTCATTAAATCTTGCAGGAACATAGATGAAATTATCTTTGTCCATTAATCGAGAAACTTTTAGGTAAGCTTCGCCATCTAAAAACCAATCTTTTGCCTGTAAATCTAAGAGAGAGAATAATTTAGCATGAAAGAGCTTTGGGGATCCGTTTATATCTTTGAATTGCTTCTGATAGAGAATCGAAGTGATGATATTAAAACCATAAGATTGGATTTTCCTCATCAAAGAGTAATTTTTCTCGTACCTTTCAACTTTAACGAAGGATGGATTGTTAGAAATAAGTAAATTTAATGTTTTTGCGGTGTCTTTTCCACTAATTTGGTTATCAGAAGGAGCCCACCCAATATAATCTGGATTAAAATTCAAAGGGTATTGATGAGCATTTAAGATTGACGCCCCATACTCTAACGGGTGATCTCGATGGAGGGTGGTAATACAAGTATATTTTTGTGCTAATTTATTAATAATAGATCCTGTTTGATCATTTGAGCCGTTATTTACCAGAACTAATGCCAAGCGAATTTTAGATGATAAATTTGCCATTAATTCTTCAATAAATTCTAAAACATTTCCTTCTTCATTTAAACAAGTAACTAATAGCTTGACTGCAATCTGATCATCAATTGGTTTCATGAAAGGGACAGCTCACACAAATTCAGCATTGATTCTATTTGTGAGAATTAATAAAGTCATTCCTGTATCAATTGTAGTTATTACTTGTTTTAATCAAGTTATCGTTCCCCAATCACAACTAATATAGGTTTTGTCTATGTCAGAGTGTAAATAGTTGAAGTTACTGTGTAAAAGTATCTTGAAACCATTTAATAGTATGGTCAAGCCCCTTATCTAAGTCAATTCTAGGTGACCAGCCTAAAATAGTTCTAGCACGAGTGTTATCACAGTACATATCCCATATTTCATTTGGTCTGTATGGAACTGCACCGAATCTTAACTTCTCAACACGATTAAATCTTCGAGCTACCTTTAGAGCAATTTCTCTGATACTTATTGATTCTCCTGTACCTATATTGATTACTTTTCCGTGACTTTCGGGAGTTTTGAGAGCCAGAAAAATTGCGTCAATGAGGTTTTCAACATAATTGAATTCTCTCTTTTGTTTTCCACCAGTCAATTCAACTGGTTGTCCTTTTAACAACCTCATGATAATATATGGAAGAACTCGGTTTTCTTTCTGATATTTTCCAAAAAGATTGAAACTTCGGAGAATTGTTACAGGTAATTCAAGAACTCTATTAAACATGAGGCTATACATTTCTGCCGAGGTTTTTGAAACTGAATAAGGGGAAGCAGGGATTATCGTTTGATTTTCATGGAATGGTGACTGAACCCCCCCATAAACGTCGCTTGTACTCATAAATAAAAAATTTTCTAAAGATAATTTGCTAACGCTCTCTAGTAAATGTAAAGTTCCTTTAATATTTATTTCTACGGAGAGGAAAGCAGAATTAAAATCTTTAGTCAAATCCGTCATCGAAGCAAGATGAATCACATAGTCTGGGGTGATATTATTTACAACCTCTAAAACAGATTTCCGATTTCTTAAGTCTACATTATAAAACTCCACATCCTGACGATTAAAAGGTATATATCGATTGTCGACAGTAAGGCCTTCTGGAATATAATCTAAAATAATGGGCTCTAAATCATGGTTAAGCATAGTAGAAACTAAGTTTCCCCCTACAAATCCTAGTCCACCAGTAATTAAGATTTTTTTGCCCCAAAATTCGTTCAAATTTAGGCTTTTTACCATTTTCAATTCATCTATGTTGAAATGTAAAATTAAGCATTAAGATATTTGAAAGAAAGCTAACTACATATTCTATTAAAAAATTACTGTATTATCACAAGAAATAATCAATGGGCTTGGGTATACGGTTTACAAGCCTAATATATTCCTCCAATATGTTCTTTACTCAGGAAAAGGTTTGGTTAATACGCGTGATTCAACAATACTATGAAAAATATATCAACAATGAAACATTTCTGTCATTCTTCAAGTTTTGTTTAGTAGGTGCATCTGGAACTTTAATTACTTTAGGAACTGAATTTATATTAACAGAATTCTTTCTGGTTTGGTATGGGTTATCCTTATCATTAGGGTGGATGTTAGGTCTTGTAAATAACTTCTGCTTAAATCGTCAATGGACATTTCATAGTGTAACTGGAAAAGTCTTTCGTCAATTAGTAGTCTATTTCATCATTACACTTATTGCTTTGAGTGCTAACTTATCCATGACAATTTTTTTGACCGAAGTAATCGGATTCTGGTACTTCTTTTCAAGTGTGTTGAGCGTTGGGGTTTCTACAGTTATTGATTATATTTTAATAAGGAATTTTGCTCTTAAACCAAATCCTCAAAAACAAAAGGAGTTACTTGTTGTTCGCGAGATAGTCTTCTTGATTCTTTATGATATAGTGATCTTTGTTTTCTTTATCGTTCTTCCATTCATCTTCTCAACAATGTGACTCATTAGTCTCTCTCTAAATATAGCATATTAATTTTTATTAGATTATTAATCACAGAGCTGAGAGATTCTTTTTACCAAAACTAAGTTTATACATAGTTCCTAAAAATGAAAATTGAAAATTGCAGTCTTTGACGAATTATTATCATACGTGTTCAAAATGTCTAAAACTTTCAGAGATTTCTCCTCTTTTCGGAACTTTTGGGATAAGTTCAAATCGTTGTTCACTCTCCGAGTCATTTTGTTGCTCTTTGTCTTTTGTATCTATGGATTAACTATCCATTTCACATTACAAGGACCTAATCCAACTTCTCGATTTTTATTGACAAAATCGATAGCTGAACGTGGTGTCTTCTGGTCTCCAGAGGAATACCTTGACTTCGACAAATATGGTTACTGGCTTACCCCAGATTATGCACTAATTGATGGCAAAATCTATTGCGACAAGGCTCCAGGACTATCCTTTTTAGCCGTACCATTTTTTATTTTAGGAAAAGCTATTGGCCCCATTCTAGAACCATTTCTGGGGAAAATAGTTGAACCATATGTTGGGTACAGTCCTGACCACTATCTTCATCCTGACAATGATATTTATGCAGTGATTGGGATCCAGTTGGGCCTTTCTCTGTTTGCAGCACTTGGTATTCTTCGTGTTTTCGATATAAGCCGCTTAATGGGCGTGTCTGAGCGTAATAGTATGTTAGCAAGCTTAATAACTGCTTTTGCCACTCCTTATTGGGTTTATGCAAGAAGCCTGTTCGGTCATGTACTCGCTGGAGTGTTTTTAATTTCCAGTATATATCACATCATGAAGTTTCGAGAAGAAAAGAAGTATTTCCATCTAATACTAGCTGGATTTTTCAGTGGTTATGGTTTTGTTATTGAGTTCCCTCAGGTGTTTGCAATCCCATGGATTGTTGTGTTATTACTACTCCCTCTCACAGGAACAGACTATACTTGGAAAGAGCGATTGAAACATTTAAGTGTCTTTGGTATTGTAACTAGTGTGTCTGCCCTCCCCCTATTCTATTATAATCTGACAGCTTTCGGGGAATTGACAGCTAATGCATTATCTTTCTCACATTGGGCGGGTATTTTGCATCTTTTGGAACCCGTCCATGATGGTATAGTAGTTTTAATTTTAAGTGAAACTCGAGGTCTACTATACTTTAGTCCCATCATAATTTTTGGATTAGTTGGGCTTTTCATTGCATATCGTCGTTATCCACTTGAAACAGCAGTTATTGCTTCCTTAATATTCACGTTTATCATTTTTTATTCAAAGAAATGGGAATCTCATGGTGGAGCCGCTTTTGGCCCCCGATATCTTGTCCCAATTTTGCTACTATTTGGACTTGGTTTTGGATGGGCTATTGAAAAAGTTAGAGGATTAACATTGGCACAAGGGACCATGTTGGTTACGGGGGCGTTTTCTTTCATGATTTCTTTCCTTGGCGCGCTTTTTGCGATGTTGATCTTCGAGTATTATCCAAACGGAAACAACGGGGGATTAGGAGGACCTATTTTTGATGAGGCTTTAACTAAGCTGCAAAACGGCGACACTAATGCTCCTTTCCTCAAACAGCTTAGCTATGAGTTTGAACCCTTAATTAAACCACTTATTTGGTTCATTAATCCTGGAGAGAAGTCATTTGAGGATATTTTGGGTTACACATTACTTTTAATGGTCATAATATCGTTTATACTCGTAATAATGCTGCTAATTAGCACTAATACCGAAGTAGGTGTTCGAAACGAAGTCACAGCGTATCAACGGATTGAGGCGTACATTGCTTTTGCAATAGGAAATTTCATCTTTCTAATTAGCTATTTCACTCAAATCTGCTTCATTCTTTCGTCTGCGTATATCAGTAATTGGGAAGAGAGTCGTGGGGAAATTTTCACATTGAGAGGATTTCTAGAAGAACAACAATTGTCCTATTTACTTTGGAACGACTTTAATCTTTATGTAAGTGAGGTTTGGTTAATCCTAATATTCTCTTTATTGGTCATTCATAGTTTTTGGACATTCTATTCTCTCTATTCTTCTCAGATAAAAAATTTTCTTTCAACCAGCTTAGAAAAAGTGAAAAACCGAACTTCAGAATCAGATTAACCAGATTTTCCAATTACAGAACTCCCAGAGAACTTTAAAGCCATAAATGAGAAAAAAAGATAATAACAGTGCCACAATCTTATTTGAAGTTAATTCTTCAGCTAATACAAGGGGACCAAGAAAAATCGTAGCAACATAACGTGGTAATCCGAATGCATGTAAACCAGTATAACTAGTGTAAAACAAAACAGGAGCAATTATTAATAAAGAAAAACTAGGTCTCTTTGATGAGGCCATCAGACCGATTCCAATAAAGAAAACTGCAAAGGCAAATTTCTCTAACGTCCACCTTACATCCCCAGTCACGGAGAGCATATAATAAAACCCTGCAAAGGGGAATACAATTTGAGCTCTCCAGTGGACGTAAGCAATCTCATGTAGGGGCATTGGACCTACAACATTCACAAATAAAATCCATATGAGAGGAATAATTCCAAAAACCAAAACCCAACTTAAACCTGTGTCAAAAAAATCAATGATTTCAATAATTTTAGTGCGTTTCTGTTGTGTCAAAGTTAACTTATGGTAAAAAACTTCAAGCTTCGATTCTAAGGCTGGATAGCGATTCAGTTCACAAATTAAATAATTCATAAAATTAATTATTACAAGAATGGGGAATAATGGAATAGCTAGTAAGCAACCAACTACATTGATTCCCTCATCTCTGATTTTTCGGCCTAAATATATTAGAAAATAGAGGAAGAATATTATCGCCCCTGGATACCTCCCTAGTGTTGCTAATGCAAGAGTGAAGCCAGAAAGGGCGTATTTCTCTTTTTCAAAGAAAAACCATGATAATATCGCAAATGTGAGAAAAATTGGCTCTGCATAAGCCACGGTTGAAAACACAAATACAGTCGGAAAGAAAGAAAAGAGTAGAGTGGCTCCAATCGCTTTTTCTTCATTTAAGTACAGTCTACTCATGTGAAAAAAGGCGATTGTTGATGATAGAGAAAAGAAATTAGCAACAATTACCCCAGCAGTAGTTACTGGAATCTCTATCTGGAATATTTTCCAAAAATCCATATAAAATCTTATAAAAAGTGGGTAAAGAGGTGCAAAGTTCCATATTCGGGTATCACCAGGGAGAAATGGATCAACATAAGCACCGCTTTTCGCAATAATCAGATAATAATAACTATCCCAGCGAGTACCTAATATATCGACCAGAATATCTCCAGTCTGAAGTGCTTGGTTGTAGGGGCCAATAGATATATCTAAGATATCAATAAGAGTAATCAAAAGAAAAATAATCGAAACTTTGATTAGTAAAAACGCTATAACAGAAACTAACAATGCATTTTGTCTAATTATATCTTGAATTTTTGTAATATAATCTCTAGAATCATTATTAGAGCTTATATGGACATTCATTAGCCTTAAATTCCTAAATTTGGTAGAATCTTTTGAGCTACAATCATTAAAAACTTGAATAAACACCAGATTAATAAGATATCAATTGATATCAGTTCTTTCCGATTCTTGTTATTTCGTGAAGAATTGTACCAATAGGAACAATTACCCAAAAAACGATAAATAAATAAACAA
>CP070760.1:1991018-2029541 GCA_020348965.1 Candidatus Heimdallarchaeota archaeon
GATGCAACTTTAAGATCGTCTGAAATTTCGTCCAAATATTGTCTGATAACAATTTTCGTGTACCTTAGAGCTAAATCATCCACAAAAATCAGCCCAAATCGATTGAATTTTTACAGTGACGATTCCTGAGCTTATCTTCTGATAAGCTTTTGTTTAAAATTCTAATATAATTAATGAGGGAGGAATGAAGCCTATCTCGACCTTTGACGTTTTTTTGTCCATAGAACAATTATAAAAAGTATTAAAGCAATTCCTGAATACTGAGCTGTACCCTCAACTGAAATTTCACTATTGGTTTCCACAGATGCGTTACTAACAGTTGATTGTGCAGTATCGGAATTTGAAGGGGTGGAGGAAGTGGTATTGGTAGGAATACTGGTCATTGATTCCTTACTAGTGCTCTGACATGTACTCGGAGTTATTGAAATTGTGACATCTGTTGTCGGTCCAAGTCCATATTCAGGGGTGTCTGTGGGGGTATGATTCGAAATATAACTAGTAATGAGATATGCTAGATCAATTGAATGTCCCATTAAGTGATCTGTAGTAATGGAATCCGCTTCATAGTATACGTTTTGATGTACATGCCACCCCAAATTATCATACATGGCAACGGAAACACCAATTGTTTGATTTGACGACTTTCTGATCTGAACTGTAAAGTTATCAGGTGGAGAATGTATTTTGTAGATGTGAAAGCCATAGTAGCGAAGAGTGATTGTACCATCAATGTAGGGAAACACATCCACGGTAGTGTATTCGGTCATCTGAACATCGAAAGTCTCGAATCCAAAGAGATTGTTATCAAATCCAACCTCATCTATTGTGAGTGCTGTGATCCAATTCATATAGAATTCGTTGAAGGTGATATTATACCCAGCACTTTGTAGAACAGCTTCAATCCCGAGTGGTCCATCATCTGGTTCCGTTATTAATTTTCGAAGGATATCAACACCGTAGTGTTCAGCTAGGTAGAACGCTAACAGATAAGCACTTCCATAATCATTAGAATTTTCGCTATTCCAGTAGAGAAGTGAATCTCCAGGTTGAGAAAGGAAATTTTGCACCTGTGGAGCAATATTGTCATAAGCTTCTAAGTAACCAGCATAGTACATGGCATATTGAGCTAAAGCCTCTAAGGTGAATGGAGGTTCATCCCATTCATTGTTAAACCAAATCAGATGATGAAATTCATGAGCAATCAAAGCTAAGCACCAATTCCACCGATATTGCTTATAATAGAGGTATACCATCTCACACAGGTTGGAATACTCGTGATGTATGTCGTTTACTTCAGAATAATACGCTGCGGGATTGCTAGAAAGTAGAATCACAATTCTTGGATCCCCATCGATATCCCCCAGTCTTCCACTAGGATGTCCTGCTAAATCAGTAATGCGAGGATAAATGCTGTCATCAAACTCATCACGTATGTTTTCGCACTGTTCAGTTGCAATTGACTCACCAAGGTCTGCTATACAGCTAGTCTCCATGAAGATGCAACCATACTGGCCTATTGCCAACAGTGTGGCATTGAGCTCGTAGTATAATGAGGTATCGAAGTTATAGGTCCAGAAAGTTCGTTCATACCCGACTTCTCCGACTTCCTTGTCCTGAGACAGATTTTGAAAGTGTAGTTCTTTCTGCATTTGCACATGGTACAAAAAGGATACATCTGTAAAGGCCCCAGCTGTTTTAAGTGTACTAATGATCAAGAAAATAACCAAAAACAATAAAATTATCTGTTTTTGGATTCTATCCTTACACTTCGATATGGTTAGCATTTTGAATCCCCTCTGAGGATAGGAAAACCTCTTTCAAGTTGTATCAAACAATTGAAAAAGGTGTCTAATAACCTACTTTTTAGAACGAGTTGTACTTTTCTTGGAACACTCCAGAATTGAATACACCACAAGAAATCAATCGACTGAAGTTCAAGCTAAATCAGACTTTTTTCCATTTCATACTGTTTAACGAATTCTTTAAATCCAAATGTTTTGAGAAAGTTCAATATCTGTATAGCTCGCTTATCTACATTGATAACTACGAGTTGATTACTCAAAGATCTGAGCTTTTGAAATAAGACCTTTATGTAACCTTTTTCTCTCTCTTCTTTCGAGGTACCAAACTGTGCAATATAACCAGTTTTGGGATTGAAAATAGCATACCCGATCATTTGATTATCGTTAGACATTTCAAGGAATTCCCAACTTTCGGCATTTCGCATCAAAGACGAATTTGAATTCTCCCAAGAAGGGTCAAAATCCCAAAAGGTTTTTAGCAGGTTCCAATCAATATTTGATATATTATCTCTAATTTTGAGTTGGATGTGTTTATCTAATGCAGTTTCATCTTTCTTGTGATCAAGATTATAAGAAAAGCTGATTAATTCTCTATCTTCTTGGAAACCGACACTTTTATAAGCGTTTATGGCTTTCAAATTTTCCTGAATCACTTCCAAGCGACATTGTTCAATGCCATGGTCTTTTAGTATAGGGATTGTCGTCTCATAAAATTTTTTGACAATTCTTTTCCCTCTATGTTTTGGAATTACTCCAGTACCAACATTGAATGCCGTTTTGAGACCATGCCATTCATCTATACCATGAATGACGAATCCTACTAGCTTTCTGTCAATAAATGCACCAAAAGATAGACCAAAGTCTACCCCCGCCCCCTTCCATCTGTTTCGTAAATAATCTTCTGTTGCAGTGAATTGTATAATATAATCCTCAAATGACTCGTTAAAACACTTGGTAATATCACTTAGACTGGTAGAATTTAAGTTTTGAATGATCATTGGAGCTTCTCACTAAAGAACAACAAAATTCTGGAATGTTATATTGTTAACCGATTAGGTAATTACTCATTCAGTAATTGATATGGTTTGGTTAGAAACATTTACAAAATCAAACCTACTACTGCATATGGCTTTGATTCTTAGTTTTCAATAGCTTTACAAATTTCAGCGTCAAAAATCCAACCGTTATCTTAACGTGACTAGTATGTCGATGGATCTTCGGGAGGGAGTTCATTTTCTTTGAACGGAAGCACTCCCAACTGTCTCATAATATTGTCAAACTTCTCAAAATACAGATCCTTGTCGAAATAATTGATTTTTCGTTCAAGAGCTTGATCTATCATCGATGATAGATATTCAAAATCCTCTTCCTCAATTGTTTTATCGATGATGTTCGATTGTTTAGAATTATGAATAAGTTGTAATCGTCATCGAAATCTATTTCGTTGTCTCTAAGATTGAGTAATTCTTCGTAATCAGGGGAAAGAAAGAATCTCTGCATCGCAAAAATGAAAGCGTCATGAAGTGCTGCTATTCCTGCTGACAATTTCTTTTGAGAAATCCGTCTTTTACCTCCACGAACGTGAAGTTGAGCTCTCAATAATGCAGCTTCATCTGGGTTCATTTTATCGGAATCCATCAAACCAAAGTGGGGTATTTTGCTTCACCTCACCATTTCTAATAAGAAGTCTCACTTATTGAGTCTTAAAATCTAACTCTAGTTAGTTCGTAACAGAAATTTTAGTATCTTTGATCGTATGACGCGAAAACTTGTATAAAGAATAGGAAGAAAAGGTTCAAAAAAAGGATCTTTTTGTTTGTAAGTGCTCACAGTGAAGCTAGATAAGTCTCCAATCACAATCTTAGATATGTTCAACTCAATAGCATCGCAATATGACGTCATGAACGATATAATGACTGGATTTAGTCACAGACGTACAAGAAAAATTGCTGCACAATTATCTGGTTTCAAATCTAATGAAAAAGTTCTAGACCTCGCAACTGGGACAGGAGATTTCGCTTTCAGGCTGTATAGTGAAGCTCAGGGGACGATTATAGGAACCGACATATCAGAAAAGATGTTATCAATCGCATTATTGAAAACACGAAGATTAGATGCAAATAGATTTATTTCGTATAATCTAGCGGATATTACTAGGCTTCCATTCTTAGATGAAACTTTTAATCTGTGTACTATTGGCTTCGGGATTCGGAACGTTCCTGATCCCTTGAGTGCGATGATTGAAGTGGCTCGGGTTACAAAAAAAGGCGGCAGGTTTATCATCGTCGAAGCGACACCTTCCCCGCATTCTTTAGTTAAATTTCTTAGTCTTTTTCATTTCCAAAAGCTAGCTCCTCTTTTTGCTAGGCTTCTTTCATCAAACGTGAGTGCTTACAATTATTTCGCAGAGAGTATTTCACAATTTCCAAAAGCTTCAGATTTTGCAGAGACAATCAAACAGGCGGGATGGAAGAAGGTTTATCATCAACCATTATATCTTGGAATTGTAACAATATTCATTGCCATCAAATAGAGTCCTTTCTTTTTCTAGGTTTTTTGGTTTAAAACTCCAAGAATTATTCTTCATGTAATTCTTATTTCACTAGAGAGAGGAACAATATCATTCTTCTTCTAACTCTTCATGAAATTGTCCTAGAATCTCTTTAGGTAGAGCGTAAAATCCAGTTAACAAGATTGCTAATGATACTAAATACAGGTTAAACCAGATAAACCAGACATATTTTAGTTCATCAAAGTGCCATGGAGCCCAAGCAAGATAAGCTATTCCAAAAAGAGTGAAACCAGCTGAAATAACTCTTGGTGAATGTAAATTAGCGCTCTTTCCATAGTTATACCATAATAATGCTAAAATAAAGGCCATTGGTACAAATTCCCAATATAGAAAGCCATACATTGTCAATTCAATGTCGCGGAGGAGTATTAAACCTATAAAAAACCATGATTCCCCTAATAGAAAAATCACAAGAGCAGCTAGGTAAGTAATTTTGGGAGAATCTGTATGAAGCTCAGTTACACCAATCCACATACCCGCAACCCAAAGAATCATGGGTGTTCGCCAAATTAGAAAAAATATTGGATCTGTCATATCTGCAAATTCGAAACCCCAGGCTTGCAATAGCAAACCTAATAATGTTATTGAATAAATGAGGAATGAAGCTCCCCATATGAGCTGAAAAGGAGCTTTTTCTAGAGGTCTAGCTCCAGAAAAATAACTAGATAACAAATATCCACTTATAAGGAGAAGGAGTATAAATCCTGTAAGAGAAGTCCCAAATAAATCGTAAGTAGTTGATATCTCTGGTATGGCAAAACCCTTTGGTTTAGCTACTACAAAAAGAGTCGTAAAGATATAAATGATTACAATTATCACAAAATACCCACTATTACGGATTACATAATCAGTTATTTCATCCTTAATTGACATTGTACATCTACCTTTGGCCAAATTGGGGACTGAGTTTTTTATCTTATCCTTAGTCTTATTATAATAGTTTTTCTACGTTCAAAAAAAATGAAGACAATCATATCCATTCTAGGTTTCTTGACTTTCTGAGACAACAACCTTAAGAGCATTCAAAAACTCCTTCTTTGTCTCTGGAAAATTGTGTTCAAAAAATGCAAGTGAGATCAAAGTTCTTGTACGGGCAACTCCTCCCAATTGTGTTATCTTTACTAAATTAACTCGGAGAGTATCAATAGTGCGAGTGCGCATTTTTACTAGTATATCTTCTCGACCTGCCACATAATGAATTTCTACAAGTTCTAGTTCCTTCATTCTAGATAAAAGTTGTGTGTGAACGTCTAGACTTTGGTGGCTTTGAGAGAGGCTACCAAATGTTTGCAGTTCAATTAATATGAAAGTTGTTATTTCTTTCCCTAATTTCTTGTCATTTACTAACACTGAATACTTAATGACTCCAACATCCTCAAGTCTTTTAATTCGCTTCTGAACTGATTGTCTGGAGAGTTTAACCTCCCTTTTAGCTAGCTCGTCTACTATTCCTTGGTGAGAAATTTTAGGTTTATTTTGTAGGATTTTTACAATGTCTCGATCTTTAGAATCAAGTGTAATCTCGTTATCAAAACTCATATTTTTTACCTCATTGCAATTGTCATTTGCCCCTTTAACTATTTAAATATATTTGTCATTTGTAAAAAATTCGCGAAGATAATGCTATTTGTTGCTATCTTAATATATATATACCACTAAGCTTTTTGGTTACACGGATAGGAGTTGATGAAATGAAAACAAGTAACTATCAAGAAAATCATTATCAACAGATCGTTGAATTTGGGCGTTCTCGTCCTTGGCTACCCCTAGTTGGGTTAATGTATGCGTTAGTGGCAGCGATTACATTAACACAATTTTACTCACGTCTTATTCCTGAGCTAAGTGTTTCTTCAATTCAATTTTTTCTATCTCTAAGTGCTTTAGCTATCTTATCAATAATCGGACTTGTATTATTCTTTAATAACTATCAAACTCTTTGGGGATTCTCTTTCCTTTTCTATGCGTTTTCTTTTCTAGGCCTTTCCTTGAGGATATTTGGTCTTCCAGTGACAGATATAAACAATCCTTTAGTCTTTCACATTTGGTTTTTACCTCTGGTTTTGCTTATTTCTGGAGTTTGGATAGGTACTTCGAAGCTTCACATGGATGAGCTAAAGGTAAACTATGTTCCTGCTTTCTTAATCCTTCTAGTCGGAGAAGGATGGTTCCTTGTCGGCCTCTTCATTTTAAAAAGTGTTACAGTGACGATCTTTGGACTGATATATGGTTTATTTATACCAGTAGTCTTATTCTTTACTTATACTTGGTTCCGTTTAGCTAAAAACTCAACTTTTGTTTCCACTTGGCTCATAACTCTTGGATTTCTACTAATGGCAGTGACATACTTTTTCTGGAATCCATGGATGTCTAGTGATCTTGATCCACTATATAATATCTTTTTCTCTATTTTCAATGTCTCTCTTCTTGTTATTCTTGGTGGATTTTTCACATTATCAAAAGATCTACAAAAGAGTCTGGACTCATCTTAGGTTTCGAAATAACTACAGGTAGACTAGGGGATTTGATCCTTTAGTCTTTTTTTCGCGATGGTATTTTATTTTTTTTTTGTAGCTCTTGATTTGAAAGTATTTATATTTCCTTATTTTGTGGCTTGGATGAATACCATACCATCTTCATGAACTTGTTCAAAAACATCCCGAAAGCCTGTTTTTGTGAGAAGGCTTTTGATGTCGTCGATAGTGGATGATACGAATCTAGGGGTTGTTAAAGAGGATAGAAAAGCATTTAAGATCCGAAGGAGAGAAGACTCACTTTTTGGATAGGTTAACCAAGCACCTTGCTCATTCGTATTGGAGATAATCATGAAACGTCCCCCTGTGTTTAGTGAATCAAAGAGTTTGTGGAATAATGTCTGATTATAGACCCCAACATCACATTCAATTATCATATCGAATCCACTTGGTAGGGGATTCTGTATGAAATCCGCAGGGTGATAGGTGATACGATCAGCTACTTGAGTTTCATTTGCGATCTTCCGACCAGTATTACAAACATTTTCAATGTCAACTACTACAGCATTCAGATTTTTATGATGTTCCAACAACGCTAAAGATACAACTCCTGAACCGCCTCCAAGATCCATCAATTTCCCCACGTTTGTTAGATCTAATATATTAACCAGTTTCTCTGCAAGTGGTTGGTGAAGTTCGTAAAGCATTCGGGTAAATCGTTCAGCACGCCTCGGATCATTTTTCATTAGCGTAATGTAGTTTGGAGGCTGTATTCTTTGAGCTACCCATACTGATTCTGGATGAGATATGTTTAATGCCAAGTTATTTACTACTTGATATTGTTCCCTGATTTCTTGGGCCAAGAATGTCCACGTTTCTTGGCTATAAGCTTCTAATATTGCGGTACGTGCAAATATTGAGGGAACAAACCTTTTATCTTGTAATTCTAGCAAATCTAATTTAGCTAGGAGTTGCAACCAGCTACGGCACCGATCGTATGGAATGTTTAATATTCGAGAAATTTCTTTCTCTCCCATTGGTTTCTCCTCGAGCTGCCAAAATAAACCTAATTCTAAAGCTGTACCAACAGCAGCCGAAGCAAGATACATCCTGAGGATCTTTTCAATATCCTGAACGGTTTCAGTCATTTTTGACACTAGACCATGTTTGAAGGAACATTTGGAATGATAAAATATTTCCACGGGAATCACAAAAAAATTATGGTCTAAACAATAGACCAAGAATTTGCCAAAAAAAAGAAAAAAAAGAGGTAGAAAGGAATGTTCTGAATTCTATTAAAATTGATAGGTTAATGTCTCTGCAAAACCTTCAAGATTAAGAACAATTGAACCAGATGTTTCCAAATAGGCCTGTTGGTATGCGAGTCTCATTGGAGAGAGATCATAAGACAAAATTTTTATGAGAATTGCATCACATGAATCGTCATGGGCATCATGGCTTAACACAATATTCAACTGGACGGGATAAGATTCCATAAAGGTGGAGGAACTTATGAGAGAAAATTCATGCTTAACGCATCCCCCGCTATAACTAACCTTAATAGTCAATATTTCATTTTCAAGTTTGATGTTAATAATAGCGTAAGCATCTCTTGGGGCATTCTGAAATAGACTATCATCTAATAGGACGGGTGGAACACTCTGGTCATTTCGGGTCAGTGGTGAGCCCGTTAATAAGCCCGTATTTGCCATGACTAAGACAAATAGAATACTAAATAGTAAGCAAGTTGAATACCATATTTTTCTGTTTAGATTAATACGTTGGTTGAAATTCATTAGTTTCACCGTTATTTTGATATTTATATCTGATTTAAAACTATAAGAAAAGTATTAAAAAGCCCATGGGTTAGAACAGCCCGTTTCGGATTTGGAACAAGGTGTATTAAATGATAGAACAGGATTTCTAACTTTTAGAACAAAAAGACCAATCTCTATAAAATAACTCTAATTTTCCTTTTGGAATCGCCATTATGTCAGGATTGACTATAGCTCCCTAATTTCTTTAATTAACTCCCCAGCTTCATTACACTTTGCCTGAATGAGATTCAAATTGGGCTTATCTAAGTCATCCAACTCTCCCTTCATCTCGATTACTGAGGCCGCAGTCACTATTATTTGGAGAATATTCCCGATATCGTGAGAGTAACGATCTTTCAGCTGGGTCTTTCCTTCATCAGCAATCCCTCTTTCAAGGTGAATAAGGATGACAATGATAAGAATGGTTAACAAAATCCCAACCAAATAGTTACTCATAATTGCGAAGTTATCACTTGAATAATACAAACCATACGTATAATCCTCTACTGAAAAAATAAGAATGAATGATACTAAGATATATATGAATACAGTGATTAGCGTGATATATACCCATTTAACTCCCCCTCTTATAGTTTGGTGTATTTCTTTCCCCTTATAAATGACCAACAAGGAAATAACAACATATGTGGCAAAATTCAAAGTCATCGCGAGAGATAGTGCGAGTACATCACCGAATAAGCTATAAAATATTAGTGGAAATATAAGATAAACAAGGGAGATAATAAACATGATTCTTCCTGGGACAAAACGGAAATATGAGAGAATCCCCATTACGATCAATACCAAGCCCTCTGCGCCTAGGATTGCGTTTAGAATAAAGAGAATCTCAGATCCAACTCCTGGAGGGATATTATCTGCAATTATAGCTATAAATCCAGTAATTACCCAACAGCTCCAGCCAGCAATGGGAGCAATGAATCTTTTCTTTCTCTGATTAATAAAAAATTCGATAGAAAGACTAAGACCTAATACCCGGATCATAGTCAGAACGATGAGATTGTAGAAGGCTAGAATGTTCATCTTCTTTCAACATCTTAGAATTTGCGAGTTATTGCTTGTGCGATTGAGTCTAATATAAACACTCTGATTAAGACAGATTTAGATAGTCTTTAAGTAATAATTCTTTATAGGAAGCAATTATTCGATCTGCTTCTGTGAGATTTTTTTTAGGAAAGGTAGTTGTAATTCCTATAACATACATTCCTGCTCTCTTCGCTGCGGTAATCCCGCTTGGAGTGTCCTCTATTACAATACAATCCCTGGGTATAGACTTCAACTGTTTTGCTACTGATAAATAAATGTCAGGATAAGGTTTTCCCCTCAAATGCGGCTCCGATCCTGTTATTGCATCAAATTTTTCTAAGATATTAGCTTCTCTTAGGTTAAAGAGGATCTTTTTCATGATACCAGACGAGGCGACTCCAATTTTCCATCCGAGCTCCCGTGCTTGTTTGATAATCTCTTGTATTCCAGATATAGGTTCAAGTTTACCTTTAGCAATTTCCAAGTACACCTGTTCTTTTATTTCAGCTAACCTGAGTCTAATATCTTCGCTTTTATCAAGATTGTATTTAGTTAGGTAATGTTCTATTGCGTTTTGGGTTGTTCCACCCAATATAGCAGAATAATCTGTCCCGATATCTATACCGTATTCTCGTTCAAACACAACATTCCAAGCGCCGCAACTAAAAGGTTCTGAATCGACAATCACTCCATCACAATCAAGGATTAATGTAGTAAAAGAGTTCATTTCTTTGCGTCTCATTCTGAGAGCTTCCTATCTTGGTATTTCTTTGACAAGTTTTTTCTTTTCAATTAAAAGGGAATTTTCATGTGACACTGAATGCCATTCAATCTTTTTGTTGTAATGCCTGAATGAATGATTCTCTAGTAAACTTCTCTATTTCATTCCAATCTCTGTAGTCATTGATACCATTGGGATCAAAGTCTGGGGAAGCCTTCCCAGCTATTTTCAACATTTTCTTATCTAACCAACCTACAGGGGAATCTGGAGAGGCATTCATGACACCCCCGAAAGCTTCGTAATTAATGCTATCTACACTAACTCCCAGATTTTCCAAAGCCTTTTTACAGTATTCTTGTTTGATTTCTTGATACCTTTCAGGAATAGCCGCATAACCAGAGCATACAAAGAATATTTTTGGCCCCCTGAACATGTTGATCTCTTCTTTTTTCTTTTTAATGAAATTCTTCATTTCTTTTGTCCATTGACCGATTCTAATCCCAGTCCCCAAAATTAATCCACTATATTTTGCTAATTCTGGCCACTCATCTTTTTTCACATTAATAACATCTGAATCAATATTTTCCTTCTGTAACCATTCAAACATTCGTTCAGCGATTCCCTGAGTTGCTCCATATCTAGTCCCATACACAATTAACGCCTTCATTGTTTTTGCTCCTAAGTTGCTACCTTTACTTGCCATAAATGCTTCCAAGATACCTCCTCAGTTAGTATCATAGGAACTAAGAGAAGGATTGCTGTAAAAGTATCAGTTATTGCTACTAATATATAACCCGTTTCAATTTGGGTTGTCATCCACATTAAAAAAACCAGTATTGCGTATCCTAATCGTATTACAGCAGACCCAAATCCAATAAAGATGAACTTATTGATATCTTGAGTGGAAATCAGCAGAAAGTATCCGATAATAATTAGAAATATCCCGATTGTCTGTGGCCAGATGATTGGTTCTGGTGTTGCAACATTTAACAGAGATGCAGTGTAATCAGGTACAAATAACATAGGAACGCCAAGTAAAATGTCATAGATCCCACCAAGTATAAAAGCGATCCTCAAGTAACGATCGTCGGAAAATTGTTTCAAACTCAAAATTATTACCTTTTCTGGTTGTTTTTAACTAGTTTAATTACATTGTACGAAGTTCATGACGATTTTTATAACATTTACTCCAAAATAATAGTACAGAAGAATGAATTGATTAATACAGAAAAGAGATAGAGAACCTTCTTCAACAACGTCTTCTTGAAATCATTCTTACAAATGAAATTAGGTAATTAGCTATTCACTTCTCTTCTTTAAAAAAGAATATGACAATGATTAACAGTATGACAGTAAAGACTGCAGAAATACCAAAATTCATACGAAAGGTGGAATTAAGACCACCAGAATACCCGCCGAGAATAGTACCAGTAGCAAAGCCAAAACTCTGACACGCACTAAAATAACCCATCCAAGTTCCCCGTCTGGACTCACCAACGCGTTCTGAAACGATTGTCGGGCCTGCTACGAAGAGGCCAACATATATAGGTAACATATACAACAAAGCGGGAATAATATAATTATCAGTGACAAAAAAGAATCCAACCCATACTACAAAGTAAGCTAGATAACATAAAATCAAAATATTCTTAAAACCATGAGTTTTTCCGATTTTACCTGTATAATGGGAAGCAAATGTACCAGCTAATGTTGCTCCACCAAAAACTACACCAACTAGAAGTGATGGACTTTTTAGTTCCTCCAAAAAGTAGATCGTTATGAACTGCCCAGAAAACGACCCCATGAAATTCTGGAGTACCGCAATGATGAATAAGATAATTATTACTGGAGAATAACGTAAGATATCAGAGGAATTAGAAAATGATCGGTTTTGATTCCTATCAGAAGTTTCCTGGTTCAACAGCTCTTTATTTGAATGTCGTAAATCTTTAGATATTATGACGCTAATTAGTCCAATTACACAAATTCCTACTGATATCAAGAATAAAAAACCCATTCCGACGGTATCATAGATTGTTCCTGAAACTATAGAACCAAAAAAATAACCCAGTGACGCGACCGCACCCATTGAACCAAAAATGTCCTCCTTACTTGTCAAACTCGCATATTTCATTATAGCTGGATTGAAACAAGCCAACAAACTATATGAAATCACATAATCAACGAAAAATAGAATTGGATCCGTAATTAACATTAAAGATAGAAAACACAGGATGAAGAGGATAAAAGCGACTATCATCGTCTTTTTCGATCCTACGAGATCGACTATCCAACCAAAAATAAAGACTGAGAATATCATTGTAGCAAAAGGGATACCATTGAATAACCCCGTCAAAAAATAGTCGTTATTCGACAGCTTAAAAAAATAGGGGCTTAGAAATGGCTGAATCAAGCCCCAAGGAATCATCCAAAGAAAATTCACAGCTAGTACGGAAACTACATCCTGGTCTAGTGACCTAAGGAACCCCTGTACATATTGGAACTTGAAGCTAACCACTTTATTCATTAACACCTTGACTTTTAGCTTATTATTAACTAAGGGAAGATCGGCGGAGTTTGATTATTAACAATTTCTTTTCTGGTAAAAATATAATTGTAACCAAGTGAGGATTAGATTTGTTAAGTGCAGAAATACTCACTCTTTTGCAAGTTGAGCTTGAATTACTCTCTGAGAATTTTTTCAGGTAATTTTAGGTTAAGAATCGTTTCGATGGATTTTTACAATGTCATTATGAAGGCTGTAGAACAAAAAATTGTGAAGGAAAATGGTTGGAATAACCCTCTCATCTGATGAATTACAGATAATCTTTGATATCTTAGGACTAGATGAGAATCAAAGTTTGGTGTACTTATCTCTTTTATCTGCAGGAACCCTGACCCTGGGCCAGATTAGTCAATTGTCTGGATTGCATTATCTCCAAGTCCGTGATGCCATGGAAGTCCTTGTTGGAGGGGATTATGTTAATTGGACTCCAGGGAAAATTAATCGCTATTATGCCCAAGAACCATTTTTAAAGGCATTCTTATTGGCTTATGATCCTTTTACCTTATTATCCATTCGTGATGAGACCAAAAAAAGGATTTCAGGTCTGGAAAAAGATATTCAGATAAAGATTCAATCATTGTTTGGAAGTTTATCTGAAGAAAATCGTGTTACAATTCAACAAGAATACGATTTAATAAAAGCGAACCTAGAACAGCAGCAAAAACAGATTGATAACGAGATATCAGCATTAAATTTTACGATAAGTGAAATGAGACAGCGCCTAAAGTTTTTATTCGAAATGTCTCGGAAACTAAGTACGTCAACTCAACAAGATTTGAGTGGTTTAATAACTGACTTAGTCTTTGGAGAAACAACTTTTTTACTCCTTCTAAAAGACATAACTTCTCGGGCGAAAGTTTCATTAACTGTTTTAATGCCTCACTTGGAAATTCAAACGTTAATGACGGCTACCAAATTACCACTCCCAGTTCGGACACGAACATCGTTTATTGGGGATTTTTCGAAAGCTCCTCGGAATATTTTGCAGAAAGTGGTTTCAGCACAGATAAAACTAAAGGAAACCTCCGTTGATTTTTGGGGATGTATACGTGATAACGAAGAGGTCTTGGTAGGATTCCTACCTCAGAATTCACAGGATGAAGTTTTTGGAATAACAAGTACAAATTCCACTATGATACAATTTTTGGGACAGCAAATTCGTATTTATTCCATGAAAGGTAAGGATTTGGTAATCAATTAAACCTCGCTGATGGGGGATGTTAATCTCCGATAGAGAAGAATTACGCCTATTAACAGAGGAATAACAGTGAGATTGAATTCGTTCTCCTTCATTAGAATGAGTCTACGAATTTCACACATAAAATCGAAAATGTTTGGAGAAAAGAGGTGATCTCACAATTAGTAGAGGGTTAGGTGTGTTTCAAATGAAAAGAATTGCAATAGTTATCAACTCTTTGAGTCTTCTTATCTTTGCATTACTTCTTTTTACGGCAGACACAAGACCACAGAAGGAATCTATTTCTTCAACCTTGGAATTGGAAGATGTAGAATTCAGAGTAGAAAAGGCATTCCCCAATCTCACATTTGCTAATCCTGTCGGTTTATATCATTCTGGAGATGAAAGTAATCGTCTCTTTGTAGTAGAACAGGAAGGGATTATTTATTGCTTCAATAATTCGCCAACAGTTAGTAGTGTGGAAATTTTCTTGGATATTTCAGACAAGGTACTGTATGGAGGAGAACAAGGACTTCTTGGCCTTGCATTTGCTCCTAATTATTCGAATAACGGATATTTCTATGTAGACTACATTGCTGATACTCCAAGGCGAACTGTTCTTTCTCGCTTTACTGTCATGAGCAACAATTCCAACCAAGCAAATATTACCAGCGAACATATCTTACTTGAGGTTAACCAACCATATTCGAATCATAATGGGGGACAACTGGAATTCGGATCTGATGGTTATCTCTACTTGGCACTGGGAGACGGTGGTAGTGGTGGTGATCCCCTTAGAAATGGTCAGAACCGATCTACATTACTGGGATCTATCCTTCGGTTAAATGTCGATAACACATCAACCTATAGTATTCCAAGTGATAATCCTTTTGCGGGAAACAGTAAGAATTACAGGGAAGAAATTTTCGCATATGGATTACGGAACCCATGGCGATTTAGTTTTGATCCTGTGACTGGGTTGCTTTGGGCAGCAGATGTAGGTCAGAATAAGATTGAAGAAATTGATATTATCGAAAGTGGTAATAATTACGGTTGGAATATCATGGAGGGATCGCTTTGTTATTCTCCCTCTACTGGCTGTGATGAAACAGGTTTAACTTTACCAGTCTTTGAGTATGGCCATGATGTAGGCATCTCAATAACAGGGGGATATGTATATCGTGGAACTAAACTAACTAGTTTATATGGGTATTATATCTATGGCGATTACGGCTCGGGACGAATTTGGGCTTTATTTTATAATGAATCAATTACTCAAAATTATCTTCTTGTTGATACTCCATTAAATATTGTTTCTTTTGGCGTCGACCAAAAAAATGAGTTATATATCTGTGCTTTCGATGGAAAAATCCACAATTTAATCGAAGTAATCCTCACAACTACATCTATTACAACTACTACTGCAACCACTAATACAAGTGCGAGTCCTACCACAGAAACTTCTACAACTTCATTAACCACTACAAACACAAGTACCAGTAATACTTTATTAACTTCTACCATAACACTAACCAGTGTCAACACAACTACAATCTCACCAACCACTTCTCAAACGACAATACCTCCAACTTCTAAGACTTCGATTCCCTCGACAAATTCGACCTTTCAATCTTCAACAACTCAAACTTCTATTTCTACCTTTACCCCAGGATTCCTATTGTTAGTTCCGATGAGTACATTAATAATTATCCTCTTAAGACGAACAGGAAAAATAACAGGAAAAAAATAAGCTACCTAGTAGTCAGTTGAAAAGATTCGTTAAATTTTGATGTGAAGTAACAGGCTTTAATACATTTCCCACAGACATCTGCGCTTAAATCTAAATGTCGAATATATTTTCGACAATTTTCTCGATAATCATTTAATTTTGATTGTTTTTTCAAAAACGAACAGATGTTGAAACAAGCAGTACAGTCCTCACAAGTCTGATCTAACAGCGGATCAGAGGGAAAATTGAGTGGAGTCAACACAGAAACAAAACGAAATGCACAACTGAATTTGGGGTGAATGATGAGATTGTTCTTCCCTCGCCATCCCATCCCTGCAAACTCCCCTATTAATCTGTGGGAAATTGTCATCGGGAAATACTCCTGAACATGACTAATTTTACCTACTATTCCATCTATTGTGGGAAGGATTGGTATTCCTTGAGTGGCTATGGCCACTTTTTCCGATAAAATTTTCAACTCATTATTTAATTTATTATAGGCCTCGGCATAAATTTCCCATTTTTTCTTACCTTGATCAATGGCTAGGATTTCAGCTTCAGAATAAGCAAGAGCAAGACTAATTATTGAACCATCTTCTAAAAACTTTTGAAAGTGAGTTCCACATAGCTCTTCCAATTTATGTTGTTGACTTGGCATTAAACTCTTGTAGACAGATGTAAAAGTAGTTGTTTTTGTATCCCCATTTCGCCTTAAATCTTGACAATTCGATTCAATGATTTTTACAAGTTCTACCTTAGAAATCATATTCATCTTACCTTGTTTTTTTTAAGAATGGGCTAAATAAGACAATTTAGGTTTCAGTTCTTTAATTTAAAGGAGTTAGATTATATAAATAACTATTTTAAAAACTTGGTTGTTACTCTAAGTGAATCCTTATAAGAATAGATGACCATAGTGAGATGAATCAAGTTAATTAAGTCATAATTAAAATTGGTTTAATAGATGAAGAATAAATGGATAACTTTACTGATTTTAATGGTTTTATCGCCACTAACGATAGTTAATCATATAGAGTTGAGTTCATCTTATCCAACAAGCAGTACTGACTCCTCACAACTTTCAATCGGCACCACAGCACCAGACTTCACTCTGACTGACATCATGACTGGTGAAACTTTTTCGCTGACTGATTTTGAGGGAAAAGTTGTTATTCTCGACCTTTTTGCAACATGGTGTGGCCCTTGTGAACAAGCGATCCCAAAACTTAGGGATATTCACCGTTGCTATTCGGATGATGAATTAACAATTATTTCTGTTGATGTTGATGAAGATGAGGGGGAAAACGTTGTGAGAGATTACATCATTGATCATGATATGGAATGGCTGGTCTCGTTAGATACTAATTCTGTGATTGACGACAATTATGGTTCTGGCTACATACCGACGATGTATATCATTGATCACAATCAAATAATTGCTTATTCTGAAATCGGCTTTGACATTGAGGAAATAATAGAGACTTTGGATCAGCTCTCACTAGAACCCCTGACCCCTCTTCCAGAATATGCCTCAATCGATGAAATTCCCTTCTTTACTGATGTAGTGACTCCTCTCCTGATCGTGATTGGAATAGGATTTACAATTTTTGTGGTTGTATACTTATGGTCCCAACAGAGAAAGAGAACAGAAGCATACCAAGCTCACCGATACAACCAATTCCCTTCTGTCCAAAAAGGAGGATTTCTTGAAACTTGTCCTAAATGTGGCCATTCATTGAGTTTTCAAGCATTTTTTTGTCCATACTGTGGCTCTGACTTTAAGGAATTCTTTCAAAAATGATTAAAATTAGAAATCAATGAGGAGAAGGAAAAAGCCATAATCATTTGAGATAGTAGGAAGATTTAATTTTCTTCATTAAGTTGATTGTCCTAAAATGATTGGATGACTTCGATAAGGTTTAGAGGAGAATGTGGAAAGTAAAATGAATGTTGAAGAACGAATTGAACTATTCAAGTCTCAAATTGAGCTAGAGAAAAAAATTGTTGATACAGCTGAAAAGACTACTAAGAATATCGAGAATATTATTGTTCGTGAAATGATTTTAGGCATCGCGATGGATTCTCGTAAGCACGAATCCCTCTTAAACACGCTCATTGCTCTTCATGAAAAATTTGCTTTAATTGATGAAGAAACAACCGATCAACTGATAACAAATATAAGGGAACATATTCGACTCGAGAAAGAAGCAATTAATTCATACCAAAAATTACTTGACAGTCTTGAGGACGAAAAGGAAAAGATGATAATACAATTCATCTTAAAAGAAGAAGTTCGACACCATAGATTTCTTAAATTGCTTCACAAACGATTTGTTGAGAAAATCACGTTTACAGGTGAAGATTATTGGGATTGGGCATGGAAAGACGTCGAATGGGGTGGAGGCTCGTAATATCACTTTGATATAGAGTGAATTACTCGTTGCAGTTTGGTTCTGACTTCTTTTGCTATTGGTTTTACCTGAGGATTCCCAATCATCTCAAACATTTTCTCAGGATCGACTGCTGCAACTTTTGTGCCTTCTTCTAATTCTTGAACGATGACATTACATGGTAACAATAAGCCTATTTCTCTTTCCAACTCTAGGGCTTTCTTAGCAAAGGGTGGATTACATGCTCCCAAAATCATATACCGCTCGAAGTCCACATTCAATTTCTCTTTTAGGGTTTTTTTGACATCAATCTTCGTCAGAACGCCAAAACCTTCTTCTTTTAGTGCCTTAACTGTTCTCTCAACCACTACATCGTATTCGTCATTGAGAATTGTGCTTATTTCATAATCTACCATCGTACTAACCAATTATATCAATGTGAATTTTTCTTTTTGTAGACCCTCAGAGGGAATACGTAAAAAGTAGATAAAAACCAATCGAGAAAATTTCAATAAAGAAGGAATTGTGAGCAGATTCATTGTTATTAAGGATTAACTTTCACTAGCTTTCATGAAACATATCAACTGCATTAATTGCACACTCAATTGCTTTTTTGACACCTTCTTGAAATATGTCATAATTTTTTTCAATATCACCAGTATAAATATTCGTTTTTTCTACCAGATTTCCATCAGAGGTTAATATTGCACCAGTTAAAACGTCTCCTTTGACCGATCCAAAGATAAATACCAGCGATGATTCCATCTCAACACAAACAGCCCCATATTCAGCCCATTTTCGAAATTGGCTCACATCTGGGGAGTAGTAGACATCTGTAGACCAAACAACTCCCGTATTATAGGGGATAGCTTGAGATTTTGCTGCATCACATAGTACACGATGGATTTCTGGATGTGCTGCTGCTGGGAATTCAATAGACGCGAACTGTGGTGATGTCCCCTCGTCTCGAACAGCAGCATGAGGGACGAATATAGCTCCGATCCCCATTTCTCTTCCTGGTTGAAGTGAACCACATGATCCAATCCGAATGATGATTCTCCCACCAGCACGATATGCTTCTTCTAATACGATCGCGGTACTGGGACAACCCATTCCAGTCGTTAATACAGTAACAGGTATACCTTTCTTTGGAGTAAAACCTTTGTAAGAAACAAGACCACGATGTGATGCAGCTTCACGAGGGTCTTTCAAATAACTAGCAATTATGGGTACCCGATCAGGATTTCCGCTGATCAGACATACCTTGTCTACTGATTTTAATTTAATATGTGGTTGGAGGTTCGCCTGTTTCATTAGAGAATCACCTAAATTAACGTAAGACTGATTATATGATTATTTCTTTTAACCAGTTGTATTCTTCTAAACAGTTTCGCTTGTTTTTGAGATTGTAAAAAATTCTCGAGTGATTGTAAAATCTCTTTTACAAACAGTAAAAAGATTTTTACAAGCAGTAATCATCATATTTTCGCTGTCAGCATCTATAAGCTTATAAATACCTTTTGTTAGTGTTTTACACAGAATAATTTCAATTAAAACAGTTGTAGCGAGGTCTTAACGATGTTAGATTTTCTAAATGATTTCGGAGAGTTGATTTGGATTATCTTACCCCTAGCAGCGCTTCAATTACTATTACTGGCAGTAAGTCTATGGGAATGGAATAGAAAAAAGGTAACCCTCGGTCAAAATAAGCTTATATGGTTGTTGATAATAGTATTCATCAATTTCATTGGACCAATCGCTTTTCTTATCTATACTCAAAGGATTAACACTGTAGACTTTACCAAGGAAACTGAGGTCGATGAGTGGAGTGTATGACTTGTGAGTAATGTTGTTCAAATTGAGAATTTATCCAAGAATTATGGACAGATTAGAGCCCTGGATGATGTCATATTAGCTATTCCAGAGGGGTCAATTTTTGGTTATCTTGGTCCTAACGGAGCAGGAAAGACAACGACGATGAAAATACTCGTAGGGCTGCTTCATTACACTGGATCTGTGAAAATCTTTGATCAAGAGGTAAGGTACAATTCAGTTGAAATAAATAAAAGAATTGGATTTCTTCCTGACGCAGAAATGCCAAAAAATGATTCTATTCATAGATTCCTTTCAATGACAGGGAAAATGAATGAAATATTCAATCGTGAAAAGAGAATTCAAGAAGTTTTAGCTGAATTAGGATTACGTAAACTTCGGAATAGAAAGATTGGAAATCTATCGAGGGGGCAAAGACAACGTGTAGGCCTAGCCAATGCACTACTGACTGATCCTCAGCTTTTAATTTTAGATGAACCAAATAGTGGTCTTGATCCAGTCGCCCGAGTACGAGTGCTTTCTCTTCTGAAAGATTTAGCAAAAGATGGTAAATCAATCATTTTTTCCTCACATATTATTGGAGAGGTTGATAAAATCGCAACAGATATTGCCATCATCCACCGTGGTAGGATTATCGAACAGGGCACGAGGAAAGATCTGTTCAAACGTTATTTAAGCCATGGAAAATATGTTCTTGCTGGAAAAGTCGACAGAGAAAAGGCACTGGCTTTGGATTACGTGAAATCATGCGACCGTGATTCATTAGGACGGTATATTATAACTACACCAGGTGATATTCCAGAAGAACAACTCCTAGTTGATTTAATCCAAAAAGCTGGGTCAAAGATAAAGTATTTTTCATCTCTAGAATTTTCACTTGAGAATCTTTTCTTAGAATCGATAAATGGACGATTAATGGAAGGTGAGTACGCATGAGGACAAAAAGTTTCCTGTATCAACTCCAAAATGAATTATGGAACGAAAGAATCAAGATTCTAATTCTAGGTTTCTTATTCATTTTTCAAGTTCTCTCGAGCATAATCTCTATCTTTTACATGGAAGAAATATTGAAATTATTTGGCTTTGAATTCATAAATCCAGCACCTCCAACTGGAGAAGCAGCTTTTCTTGACTATTTTACTGATCAACTTATCTTCGGTTTACTAATTATGTCCCTTGGTACCATGAACATATTTTCAGGTGACATTGAGAATGGGTCGATTTGTTATTCTCTCACTAGGCCTATTAGTCGTACAAATTATTCGATAGCAAAACTAGTTGCTAGACTAACTGCATTAATTCTTCCCTTCGTTGTTGCCTCATTAATTGGTTGGGTTTACATGGCTATGATGTTTGAAGTTTTCCCCATCGAGAGATTATTTTGGTCTCTTGTCATCTTAGTTTTGTTATACGCTTATTTAGGAACAGTTACTAGTGCTTTAAGCACACGCGTATCAGCACTCACTGCAGGTTTAGGTGCCATCGCATTATTTATTGTACAGTTTTCTCTCTCAGCCTTCAAACCAATCGAACTCCTCTCACCTTTTACTTATGCAGCAATTTGGAGTGATTTTCTTTTAGGTTCATCGATTGCTCTTGATGAAATCTTCTTGGGATTCGCCTTAATTGGTTGGATTCTGGTTCCTTTCATTATTTCAATCTTCTCAATAAAAACAAGAGACCTGTAGGACTTAAATCCATGTTGGAAACTGATGAGTTAATTCTAAAGAGTGTTTCTCTATTCAATAAACTCTTGGGTCCCTCCCCCACGAAGTGTAATTGGCAATCTTTTTCCCGAAGAGATGTAGAGATAAAAACCTGAAAGTATAAGACTGGCTAGAACAAGTAATCCACCAATAATAGTGACAAATGGAGAAATTGGAATCATAAATTCTGCTTCTGGTATAAGGAGAATCAATCCGCAGACATTCGTCAAAACGATTGAAACTAGAATTTTGCGGTTTTCAGGTACAAAAACAAGCCAGATGAAATTGTTTAACAGGAGGAGGGTCCACAGAGTTTTCGTACGATAAACAATAAGAAAAATTGATCCTAACGATAGAAAGATAAATAGAAGACCTATAAGTACCAAATTTTGTGCAGTATATAACCCAACAATGAAAAAGAAGATATACCATGCTCCAAACACTATTTCAAGTGGATTCAACTGAGAAAATGCCAGGTAGAAATCAGAAAAAGGAGAAGGTCTAGATTCAACAGCTAAATCGATTAACAAGGCAGATCTTCTTCCAAGCTGCGTCAGAGAGTATTTTCCTTCTTGGTCTTTTTCAACCAAATTCGCCTTCGCTAGTAATGAAAGGTGATAGGCAACGTTTGATGAAGCAGGTAATTTTAATTTGTACAGAAATTCAGAATAAGGAACACGCATGTTGTTGTTTAGCATTCTTAGAATTTCACGACGAATCCTATGATTTAATGCTTTTAGAACCTCAGTAATCTCACTCTCTGGTTCTGGAATCATATGTATCGTCCGGGGGAGATATTAATAATCTTGTATAATTAAGATTCTCAAACTTGAAGAAAAGATCAAATGATAGAGATCTATTAACTTCATTATCCAGAGTCTGCAATTCTTTTACAATTATTAATAAAATAATGAAGGATTCCTTGTTGATATCAAGTCCGCAAGGAGACTACATATTTCAAATAAGAAGGCTCAAAGAAACATTTCGTAGAGTGGTTCTAAATCTAGATTGAGGTTAAAAAATGTCACAAAAGTTTAAAGAATTGGAAAAACAAAAGTATATCAGCCTTACTACGTTTTACAAGAGAGGAAAAGGAGTCGCAACACCAGTTAATTTCGCAACTGAAAATGATAAAATATATGTTAATACAAGTGCAAAATCTTGGAAAGTAAAACGCATCAAGGACAATCCTCGAGCCAAGATTGCTCCATGTACTATAAGAGGAAAAATCCTTGGAGAATCTATGGACGTATCAGTTCGTATCTTATCAGAGTCCGAAGAATCGAAGGCTAAGGAAGTGTTGGATCTGAAATTTAATAAAGGATTTGGTAAAATAATGTCAGGCATGTTTAACCTGTTTCAAAAGTTAAGGTTTTGGAAAGAACCAGATCAGAGGGTGTTTCTAGAAATAACTCAGGTATAATTTATGCTATAAACCTTTAAGACTTCTAGCATCAAGGGATGACCCAAACTTCTCATGGTTACACTGAGCTCAATATTTAACAGGATTTTCTTAGAGAGATACAATATGCAACATTCACTCAATGGAGTTTGGTATTATAGAGTTGATGTAAGGGATGAGGGAGAAAATTCAAGCTGGATGAAGGAGAACTGGTTAGAGAATGATTCCTCATCCTTCAATGTCATAAATCTACCCAATTGTTGGAATTCTGTCGCTGGACTAGAGCGATTTGAAGGGATCATTTGGTTCTTTAAGAAAATACCTAAATTTTCCTCAGAAGATTTAATAAAGGATATTTATATCGAATTTAAAGCAGTTAACTATCACTCGAAAGTTTGGGTAAATGGTATAAAGATAGGTGAAAATGAGGGGGGATTTCTTCCTTTCAGACTAAAAATCCATGTGAATATTTTGGGATTGGACGATAACAATTATGTAATAGTTCGTGTCGAGAACTTGCGAAAACAGGATCGAATTCCTGGCCGAAGCTTTGATTGGTTCAATTATGGCGGCATCTATCGTGACGTTAACCTTTTTTTCTTAGAGAAAACCCGAATTGGCTGGGTGGGAATTCAGTCCCGATTAAATCCAAGTGATTCTTTGCTTGAAATTAGGTATAAACTAATATCTCTCCATTCAAACCAAAAATACGTTCTTAAGTGGAAATTGAGCTATTTAGGAATTAAAGCCTCTAAAACCAATACTAAAAAGAAGCTCATCAATGAGGGCTCATTAAAGACACAAAAAAAGAAAAGTAAGTTCGATATTCTTGTCACCTCTCCAAAATTATGGAGTCCTGAAGCACCGTATCTCTATCAATTTGAATTGAAACTAGAGGGATCAAATGACCCATATATAGTCAGATTCGGAATTCGGACTATTAAAGTTAAGGGATCCCATATTTTACTTAATAATGTTAACATAAAACTATATGGGGTTAATCTCCATGAGGAACAGGTACCATACGGAAGAACGATTCCAACACAACTCCGACGTGAAGATATTTTAGAAATTAAATCATTAAATTTTAATAGTCTTAGAACGGCTCACTATCCGCACGACGAATCATTATTAGATATTGCTGATGAAGAAGGCATTCTAATCCTGGAGGAAATTCCTGTATATTGGGGATTAGAATTCAAAAATCCAAAGGTATTTCGGCAAGCTACTCGAAACCTTTGGCAAATGATTCGTCGAGATTATAATCATCCGAGCGTAATTCAATGGAGCGTTGGAAATGAAATTCCTCTGGGGAATCCCTCTTGTAGGCACTTTATTGAAGAGCTAATTCGACTAGGAAAGAAGATTGATGATTCGAGATTATTTACTTTCGTTATGGAACCACTCAGCTCAATTTTATTTCCGAAAACTCTTCGTGGAGTGGTCGATACACATTGCCTCAATATCTATTTTGGTTGGTACTATTTTTCCGCAAATTTCCTGCATTATTTCATGGATATTCTCCAAGGTGGGAATGATCTCAAACCATGGTTAATAACAGAATTCGGTGCGGGAGCAAAATTCGGCTATAAAGATTCAAAAAAATTTTCTGAAAAGTATCAGGCTGCTGTTATTAGTCAAAAAATCAGGATTGCTGCTTCAAAAGAATACATTGCAGGTTGGTTCATTTGGGTTTATCGAGACTTTCGCAGTCATATGCGTACTAATATCTATCAAAATGGATATAATCGAAAAGGAATTGTTGATGAGAGAAATCGGAAAAAACTCATTACGCATCTTCTACCTAGATTAATTACCAGTCAACAAAACGTTCAACAACGAAAATCTCATTTGTCAAATCGATTGATTCGACTCATCCGTTTGTTTACTTTTCCACTTTTCAAGCTAGTAGAAGTGGTCTTTGGAAGTCTTTTATCGCCTTTAAGCGATGTTGGCGACAAGTATTATACAAATAAGATCGAAGAATGATGAACCTTCAACTCTATTTTTCAATGAAGTGTTTTAACGTTTTTCTACGGCTTTCTAACGCCAAAAGTTTCTCTTTCCTCCATACACCCCCACCATATCCATGTAGTGTCCCATTGCTTGCTATTACGCGGTGACATGGAACAACTATTGCTACTGGATTTCTCCCGTTTGCCCTCCCGACTGCACGAACCGCACCAGGATTCCCAATTGCTTTCGCAATTTCAGCGTAAGATCGTGTTTCACCGTAAGGGATTTCTAACAATTTTTCCCAGACCTTCATTTCAAATGATGTCCCTTTAAGGTCTAGTGGGACCGTAAAGTTACGTATTTTTCTCTGAAAGTAATCATTAAGCTCTCCCTCCAACTGTTCCAAGAGTGGATGCGTTCCCTGAACACATTCAACGTTATGTGATTTTTTATACTTCGTCTTGATCTTGGGAAGATTATATCGATCTTGGAATTCAAGGAGACAACAACCCTCTGAGGTGACTCCAAGAATTAATTTTCCCAGTGGACTTTCTAAATATTGATACACTAGTTTAAAAACTTGCACTGTTGATTTCTCCAGGGGAATGTCCAAATTCTTTGATGAATGCAGTTCTAAATCCACTAATTGATTTAAAACCACAGCAAGAGGGGATTTCCTTGAATTCTACTCCTTTTTCAATCAATTCCTTCGCATACATCAAACGTAGTTTTCTGTGATACGAGATCGGAGTCAAACCGTAAAGGGATTTAAAATGCCTTCTAATTGTTGAAATATCCACGTTGGCAATTTGAACAAGTTGATCTTCGGTAATTTTTTCCGAAATTTTATCTTTTAAGTAAGTAAGAAGGATTTCTAACCAAAGAGGATATGTATTGGGGAATTGGCCCGCTAGACATCTCTTGCAGCTTCTATATCCTGCAGATATTGCTTCCTCTTTGGTTGAAAAGAATACTAAATTTTTTTCAAGAGCCAATTTCGCTTTACATGAAGGAAGACAGTATGTTTTCATAGTACGAATTCCAATATAGAAACGCCCATCGTACCTGGCATCTCGTCTTTTTCTTGCCTTCAGCATTTCCGTATACGGAATTTTTTGCATTGGAAATTCTTCAGCTCTTCCTTTAATTCAAATGACAAGATAAAAAAGGTTATTTTAAACATTATGCCGAATTTCGAGCAAGTAATTAAAGCAGCGAATTCAAAGAGATGGTAAGCTTACTCTTGTTGACTACATTAAAAAAATAGGAAGTTAGTAGACAGACAACTATTGGTCTAATTGAAGATTTGAAATCATGGAGTAATTGACTTTTGAAACTTGGCTCAATGCAACCCCCAAAAAAATACAAATTTCTCCAAGAACAGGTTTTCGAGGGGATTTGGCCTTTTAACAAGTTGAAATCTCCAGTAAACGTCTTCCTGTTATTATTACTCTATTTCTTTTGGGGGTTAGGTCTTTATTTCATATATGAAATTCCTATGTCTTATTTCATTGCTGGTAGTTGTGGCGCATTGGGGCTCTTCCTTTGGACTATCGGAATATTTCATTATGCTGATAGCTTAAGAAATGTTGAAGTAGAAAGAATCACCAAGGTAAACCAAAAATTCTTAGTGGGATTCCTTGAAAATCTGTTTCATCCCTCCTCTCTTGTGATTAGTGTTGTTGTCTTTACATTTGTTGTAACATACTTTTTCACTTCTCAGGCTTTCGGGATTGAAAATTTTCTATTTTTTATTCAAAAAGAAATGAATTGGAATTCGGTTCCTCCGTTACTGTTACTTTATGTATTGCTGCTAACTTTTGACCTCTGTTATCGCTTAGGCCTCTCGTTTTATGTAATTATAGTACAAATCCGTCGGAATTTCCGTCTTGCTCAATATTTGAAGACACCTATATTAAAAACTCAATTTTCTTCAACTGACATTAGAAATTTAGAAAAAACTGATTATATCCACTATTTGGCAATTGTTTCAGGTTTCACTCTGATTCCTCTAGGCCTAATGGACCCAGTCCTATTTGTGATGTTGTGTACATATCTGGTTGTTACAATCGGCCTTACAACAGTTAATATCCTTCATCTTCGGTTACTATATGAAAGGTCAATCCCTGATGGATTGCTGAGCCTGATCCGTTCTACCAAATTTGCACAGGTAGGAACGATTTCTCCTGGAAATTTTCCGCATATAACTCCTACTCTATTTGTATTTGATGGGAGAAATTTCTTTATTGCGACATCTATCAAGAGTCAGAAAGTCAAAAATCTCCACAGATTGAAGGATATTGCCATTTTTATTGATTCACGAAAGGATGGTGACATTACAAAGGACGTGGGTGTCTTGATTACTGGTCGAAGTAGAATCTATGGTCATGACTTACACACTGGAATACTAAACTATCTGATATTTGGACTACATTTGTTTCGTATCTACTTACTGTTCAAGAAGAAATATCTCAAATATATTAGTGAATACTGGAAAATTCATCGGAGACTTCCACAAGCTTGGCAGTTATTACCAATTCTTAGTAGAACATTCATCGAGATCGTTCCTGAACAATTTTTCCTCTGGAAGGCTTCGAGAACCGAGCTTATAAAGCTTTGAATTATTGTGGTAGGATAATGAAAATTAAGTGTCAGATCAATGGTCACACTTGTGTTTTACCTAGTTTTCTTACCCGATTTCTAGTGAAACCACTATTTTTGTATTGTAGTACAATAACTCCAAATGGAAAGCCCCAAATTCAGCCTATAATTTTCGTGAATGAGCTTGGTAAGTGTAATATAGCATTTTTGGTAAAAAAACAGTCTTCATTGACTAGAAATCTTCAGAAAAATCCTAAACTGGCTTTAACTACTGATGAAACACATCCAACTGATCCATTAAAAAATAAAGGCATTATGATTGAGGCAGTCTCCCAGCTGAATGATTCGAAAGACGAAGTTGAAGAATGTTTTAATTACCTTCGGAAGAAGTATAACTCAGATATTGTAACAAAAATTCTCGGTATTGACATTATCCTTAATTATGTTAAAATTCAAGCTTTTCCTGTCAAGATTGTGTATTGGAAGGGACCCTTCTTCAAGAAATTCAAATGTAATCAACGATAAACCAGCAGTGTGAACCGAAGGGAAGATGATGATAAAAATTCCAGAGGAAAAAGTCTCACAATACCATTCATTCTTTGATAATTGCGACAAAGCTAGAAATATAATTGATACTTTAACTTTTCATCCAGTAGGAAATCTGTATATTGATGAAGAAGAAAATCCAACCATTCTGATGTATTCTCTTCCATGGATCCATATTTTCGCTGGTAATCCTTCTTCGGCCACCGTGAAGGAGTTTTTCTCTAAAATCAAAGCTGGTAACCTTATTTTTGCAGAAAATTCGTGGATCCCTGAAATAAAAGAGTTCTGGGGTAATAAACTACATTCATTCACACGAACTCATTTCAGTCCTACAAATTTAGATTTACATCATATCCAGAAGCTTAAAGAAAAACCATTACCCGATGGATTTTCTATAATGCACATTAATAGAGAAACTATTGAATTCATTGAAGAAAATCTGACTAATTATTTTTCACTTATGTATGGCAGTATTGATAAATTTTTGAGTGAAGGGGTCGGATTTTGCATCAAAGAAGAAGACAAGTTGGCTAGTTTTGCTACTTCCTTTCTACCCTTCAAACAAAATGTGGAGATCCAAGTGATTACACTAGAGGAATATCGACGGCGAGGTTTTGCAACCATTATTTGTGCAGTATTGATCGAATTTTGCCTAAATAATGGATTGACGCCAGACTGGGATGCAGAAAATGAACTTTCAGTTAAACTTGCCCTCAGATTAGGTTATACGAATCCAAATTCATATAAATGTTATTTTTGGCGTTGATATTGAGCCACTATGAATTTCTAATTCCCCAAAAAAAGTGATCCAATATATAAAAATAATATCATGTCATTATTCTAATTGATGTTACCTGACTGTGTTTCTTCAATGATTTTCTTGGATACTCATCGCTTATCTAGATATCTTTCCTTTTTAACATTTACTCTTCTTCTTCTTCTCCCTTTAATATCTCACACGACTCCAACAGTCAATATTTTGACACAAGAAGATAGATTGCTTTTTATCACCGAAAGTAGCATTGATAATTCCTTGATGACTGCTTTGAGCCATACATTAAACACAACAGTTGATTTAATTGATATTCGAACCTCTGAAGATCTATCTAGTCTATTCCTTGAGCAAAATCTTTTCTCCAGCTATTCTCAAATTATTATGATAGTAAATCAAGTGAGTTTCCCTTTTAATGAAACTATTACTGATAATCTATCAACTTTTGTAGAGGAAGGGGGAGTTTTTGGAATCATATCTTCTCAAATCTGGAAATTTCCAACCTCTTTTCACACCTTATTAGGATTAAATGTAAGTTCTGGCCAAAAGGAATGGCCTCGAGGGAATATTACAGAAAATATTACAATAACGATTGTAAATGACACTTTTACCCGTGAACCCTTTCTATTCGATCAAAATACCTCGTTGGATGTTCAGGGAAGTATGGGTATTACTGAGTCTCTTGATAAATCTTTGAAGATCGCCACGAGTCAAAATACTCCTGATGGAAATGCAACAATAACTGGATTTCAAAAAGGAGCAGGATTCCTTTTTGCGGTTCCCGTGTCACCATTCGAGTCAAATTTCTCGTCTTCATTATTTACTCGTCTGGTAACATCAGTCATTGTTTCAGGGATCGACATACATGCTAATTCTAACTCTCAAACTCAATCTCAGACCTCTGAAGATACAACTCAATATTCAGAACCCCCCCTAATACCCCTATTAAATATTTCGGAGGAAACAGTTCAAACAGGAGCCCTTCTCATTTCTGTAACATTTATTATTCTTGGCCTGGCTTACATGATTAGTAAATGGGCTACCCGACCAAAAGAAACTATAATTCCCAAAGATCGTGATTTGTTTTCAACTCTCATCCTCTCTCCACTTTTATTAATCGGCCATATCGTCTATCCCCCTGTAGTCAGGCGTTTGAACGAATATCAAGTTCTAGAAAACGAGTACCGTCAGAAAATTATTGACATCCTTGAAGAAAGAGATTTCGTGCATTTTCGCGAGATAAAACGAGAATTAGATGTTGGAACATCGAGTCTCCGATGGCACTTACAGGTCTTGGAGGATTTTGAGATCATCAGGAGGAAAGTTCACGGTCAATATGAAATCTTCTATTTAATACGAAACACCCCAGATCCTGAGCTTTTAGAACTCTATTTTGCAATAATATCAGGAATTGGATTCCGAGTAGCAAAAGCATTTCAAGAGATGAGTTCTTGGGATCTAAATGCTCTCGAAGATTATTTAGGTTATTCAAAGGAAGCAATTCGTTATCACACAAAAAAATTCCAAAAAATGCAATTGATTAATTTTAAAAATGAACGTTATTATCTTAATTCTACGAAGTTCAAAACACTAACGGAAGCATTAAACCGCCGCTCCAAAACAAATTGATCTTCTGATACAATATAGATTATAGTTATAGAACCACATCTTTATGATCTCAAAAAATGGTTTTATTTTTCTTAATTAGCTTCCCAAAAAAGTGTTCCTCAAATATATTATATATCGGAAAAATAACTTCTCTTGACTTATGCAGTTTAACAACTTCCATAAGATCTTTGAAAAAAGTGAATAAAATGAGAAAGAACCTAATGAAATTTTTCTTCTTTCCTCTTGTTGTTTTGGGATTAACCTTTTTAGTCCCAGTGATTGCCGAAATATCTTCAGAAAGTGAAATCACTGGAAATTTTCCTGAAAAGCCTTGGATGACTGCAGGCAATGGAGAAAGAATCAATATTACAGCAGGAAACCGAACTCAAATACGGACGACAGCTGGGAATCATATCCAGATCCAGACAAACAAGAATGCACAACTACAAATCAATGAATCGGAAACAAATCCCGCAGGCGAACTACCCAATCAGACTCGGGCTGTTAATTGTTTCATGCATATTGAGTTAAATGGTACGGTAGCCATGAACGCCACAATGTTCAGAAACTACACAAATGCTGAGATAAGTGAACTAGGCAATGTTTCAACGTTTCGCTGGGCTTTTTATAACACTTCAGCTTTTCAATGGCAATATACTCATCAAAATTGGGTAGAAAAAACGGAAAATGGGTCAAGTGTTTGTTGTAATACAACTCATTTCAGTATCTGGACGATTCTAATGCCTTCAACAGAAGAATCTTCTGACGGAAATCCCACACCTGGGACGCCATTCAATGCAAAAAATAAAACTGGATTTGCAGTCAAGGCGGGTAATTTATATCAAATTCAAACCCAAACTGGTTTTGCTATTCAGTTGAAACTGAATCAGAGTTCAGAGATGACGATTACAGAATATGAAGAGCCTTTGCATGCAATGAACCAGCAACATCATCAAATCAGGACACAAATAATGGCTCTTGAACTTAATAATTCAGCCCAAATTCAAGCGAATCTCTCCTATACCTTTACTAAGCAGGTGCGCACTCAGTTAGGTGTTCAAAATATGGAGAAACTTAAGTTCATGTTTTACAACGAATCAAGCAATTCATGGGAAGCACCGAAATCCCAATGGCTAGACAACGAAACACTTTACTGTAACACGACTCATTTCAGTCTTTGGACAATCGCAGAGGATGTAGGTGAAACCACAACGACAACAGAGGATACAGAAGAGACAACGACTAGCCCTACTCCTGGATTCGTATTCTTGTCTCTCATTAGCATCTTGATTCCCGTACTATTGTCGCGTTCCAGAAAGAGAAGGTAATCCCTCTCTTTTCTCTCTTTTTCTAAAGAAAAAATTGGAAACTCATTAGAGTTTTAATTTGGGGATAAACATTGGGACTTTCGCTTTATAATCTTCGTAGTCTCTGCCAAATTCTTTGACCAGCTCTTTTTCCTCTTTCCACGAGATAAGGTAAATATATACAGCCATGAAGGGAGTAAGGAGGGTTGCAAAGAGAGCTGAGAGTAGGATGGAAATTGCCAGGTACGCCAATAATGCCCCAAAATATTGAGGGTGTCTAATGATAGAATAAACTCCTGTGGTGATGACTTTATCCGCTCTGTGAGTTTCAGCCACTTTCAATGTCACCTCAGCTACCCCTTTAAAAGAAAACCACAATACTACTATAATAAGAGGGATGAAAATAATCAGATGAACCAGAGGAATCTGGAAATCAATGACAGGGATCAGTAAGAAGAGATTCTCAAAAATGGGAATTGTATACCTTGGTTGCGGGGATAACCAAATCCCAAACATGAACCCAAAAAATCCCCATCCCGATATCAGACCGAGGAGGTTCCCAATTTTGGTTCCTTTTTCTTGTCCAAACTTTTGTTCTAGCTTTGTGTGTTCAAGTGACCAGAAATAAAGCGGTAGAATTCCTATCTCGGCCAGTACACTAAACCAAAACCAGAAGTACATTTTTATTAACCATCCTTTTTCTAATACTTTTATTCTTAAACTGGGTAGTTTAACTGTAGATGCTTCCGCTCTTTGGCAGAAAGTGGGAATGATATTTCGAGTTTTGTGTAATTTTGTTTGCAGGGAGGGCCTTTTATGACATCAAAAACCACATTGGGTAGGTTGTCGACCTGAATAGTCACTATATAACTGTAGACAGTTGTGAATGATGAATTTTTCATGGTAGACTGACCATGTCGGCATATTGGAGCTTCTGGATTATGAGACTTCAATAATGAGATTATATCATTCTCATTTAGCAAAGCAGCTTTTAACAAATCTTTTGTATAATTATAACGAATCCTACTGTCATTAAGTTTAGAGTTTCCAATTACCTCATTAGTGTTTAGGAGTATATGATGATTAGTTCTAACTAAATGATCTTGGGATCGATCAACGGATAGATCTGAAGAGGTCAGTTCAATAGCAGCAAGCTCTTCTGGGCTGGCTATAACCATGTTACACCATTGATACTTCATGGATTTCTGGAATTCGTTTTCACATATTTCAATCGCGTCAGCGATAGTTTTGCTTTCCAAAATTATGCGTTCAGTAAGCAGATCATAAGGAGTATCAGTAGTAGAGAGAATGTTTGAGTTCACTGCGGCTAGTCCATATTGGTTAACACCAATTGAAACTCCTCCCATTTCCAGATTGTGTAAATTCACGCCTCTGACACCAAATGCATGGGAATGTTCTAACAACAACCCATCACTATGACTCTCAACCTGAAAATCTTTATTTTTGAAAATTACCACTTTATCATAATTCAGAATCTTAGCACCTGTAGTACACCCCATTTGAACATCTCTCTTGATCTCAGACTGTTAAAAGATACCAATCATTCTATCTATATCTGGCTTTTCCTTTACCCGAGGAAAATCGAGAAGTCTTATCTAAAACTTCATCAGGAGGAGTAAGGGAAATCCAGATCAAAATATGTTTATTGAATTTAGACTTCGGATGATCCAAGATATAAAAGATTCAGGGAAGTTAAAGCTTCTGAACCATAACATAAACTTAAATACCCAAAAATGTAATTATCCCTAGTTCCAGCATTGAAGAGGATGGCATATGAAGGGAAGAAATCAAGCAATACTCTTTGTAATAAGTTTAATTCTTATCTCACCGTGTTTTGTAAGTAGGAAGACAAATACTATAGGAGGAATATATAGGAAGCCAAATCCAACTCTGGAGGTAGTACAAAACCAGAATCCAATATTATATATTCCTGGATGGACAAAAGAAGCAACAGATTGGAACTATATGAAGGTGCGTTTCCAAGCTAATAGATGGCCAGGGGCAAGTCTCTGTGCCATTGATTTTAGTAATAAGCAGGATAGTTCTGTTCAAGGTAATATCAACAATGCCAACGAGATAAAACAACGGGTGGATGAGATTTTAGAGGAGACTGGTGCGGAAAAAATCGATCTTATCAGCCATAGTATGGGAGGGTTGAGTAGCAGGTACTACATAAAATTCCTAGGGGGAATAGAGAAAGTTGATGACTATGTGAGTTTGGCAAGCCCACACCATGGTGAAGAAGCTGGTGAAAAATGTGAAGCTTGTTGTACTGGTAATGAACTGCTATTGAGTTTAAACGAAGGGGATGAAACTCCAGGGGGGATATTAAATGACATTCTAGGGGATCGGGTTGCTCCTTGGTCTGGCATTACTTATAATGGTACCCATATTCCAGGAAATATCAGTTATACATCCATTTATAGTCTACAAGATGAGGATGTCCCATTTGAGTCGTGTCCACTTGACGGAGCAAACAACATCAGAGTAATGGGCTTATCTCATTCTGAAATATATCAGGATTGGTCCGTTTATAAACTTGTGAGAACTGCGGTTGATGATTTCAATACCACTTTTCTTATGACAGCACCAATCATAGTGAGTGCAATATCAGGGGATAGCCAGGTTACTCTTGTATGGCAGGCCCCTTATGATGATGGTGGGGCACCCATCATCGAATACAAGGTATATCGAGCCGATAACACCAGTGGCCCGTATTCCTTTATTCTTAATTCCATAACCTTAAACTGTGTCGATTATAATGTCACCAATGACGTAACGTATTATTATGTGGTCACGGCTGTTAATAGTGTTGGTGAAAGTGAATACTCAAACGTTGCTACCGTGACCCCTCACCCCCCGATTTTTACAACAACGACTTCTACAGCTACACCTTGCTGGAATAGCCTTTTTTTGTTTCTCTCCCTATTGACTCTCATTTTTTGGAGGCAACAGAAAGGATCATGAATCCCTTTTACCTATTAATTTGCAAATACTAACGGATTCTAAGTTCACTCCTTCAACTCTTGTAGAGGGAGTCATCCTCTCCGTCTAATGTTTAATGAGGAGGATACACGAAATGACTCTACTTCCTTCCAGATCTCATAATCCAGTAGGAGTTCGACTTTCAAGCGGATGTGGCGTTTAGGATTTCGATTCTCGGATGCGTTCCAGCCGTTCTAGGAGCTGGGCCAACTGATCCTGCATTTCTTGATTGTTATCCCCCATCCCTGAGATCCGATCCCATTCCTCAAATGTCATCCCATACATTTGGAGCCTTGAAGGCAGAAGCTTATTCCATTTATAGGCTCCCATTTGAAAGCTTGGAGCGTGATCCATGATGATCTGAAACTCCAATGACAGCTGAAGATACAGTTTCTGCTCAGTTCGAGTCAAATCCAAAGTTTTTATGTCTGGGAGGTCCGTAAGATAAGTTGGAATATTTAAACTGACTTTTTGGGGTGTTGCTGTCACTTATGATCACCTTGAACTATTATGGGTCTCCCAAATTTAAAAGAAAATCTGAACAATTTATCCGCCATTTATCAAAAAAAACATTTGAACATCTATTTTCCAGTCACAACATATTCCAAATCATGCTTTTGAGGAATAAATGAAAATGATAATTGAACGTCCACAAAATTCATAATCTTTTCAATTAACCTTCCTTTAAAGTAAGCTAAATGGCCAAAGAGGATTAATTGTGGATATTTCTGAAGAAAGAAAGTACGAAATAGGAGCTTATCTTCTACTCTTTGCCACAGCTCTTATTTGGGCTGGAACGTGGCCATTAGGGCGTTGGTTGGTATCCGAGGAAGTGGGAGGAGAAACAATCCCCCCTATGGTAATTGCTACCCTTCGATATTTTTTAGTTATTCCGTGTTTTTATCCGATGTTAAAGATTAAAGAAGGCACCATTAACATCAGTTTTGTAAGAACTCACTGGAAAATATTTGTTTTCATGGGCATCACCTCTGTAACAATTTACCAAGCAGGGTATTTGATTGGTGAGTATTTTACTTCGTCTAGTGATGCGGTTGTCATTGTAAGTAGTCATCCTACGTTAGTCCTAATCTTTTCGAGTTTAATGTTGAAAATGGAGAATCTGAACCGAATGAGGATATTTGGGACTTTACTGTCTTTTACAGGAATTCTATTGATATTTCAGTTTTCCCCCAATGTAGACGTTCCGAACCGTATTCTTGGGGATTTTTTAATTTTTCTTGGGGCAGTTTTTTATGCAATCTATATTGTTATATCTCGATTTTTCATAAATGAGTGCGAAACCGGTTCATACCAACCCTCCTCCCTTTATATTATTACATGGGTATCCTTTTTTGGCTTTTTGACCACCATTCCAGTGACCCTAGTCATCAATCCAGAGTATATCAACCCGATCCTATATTTTCAAGTCCCTGAAAGAGTTTGGTTTGGTGTTGCATATCTTGCATTTATTTCGACAGTTTTAGGGTACTGGTTTTATCTCGAAGGAGTTAAAAGATTATCAGCCAGTCGTGCAGCAATATTTCAAAATCTAGTCCCAATTTTTGGAGTAATACTCTCCGTTATCCTTTTGGATGAAATTTTTGACCCCATTATTCATAGTACATCAATATTGTTAATCATTATAGGTATCTCACTTGTGAACCGAGGATGACAATTCTTTCAAATGGATGATTTCTCATCATCCCCCACCACTCTCATGGAGAGATATTGAAACATGGACATGGACTTAAACAAAACCCCAGAGGATCTTCCTTCAAAGCCTATCATTATTCCAATAAGAATGATTATGCCTATTACAGCTATTGGTACGTTCATGTCTGCTATGGACGGGTCTATTGTCAACGTTTCGCTAGTTACAATAGCAAATGCATTAAATACTGACATGGAAGGAGTTAGATGGGTTACAATTATTTACCTGCTTATGATTTCATCTCTAATTGGAATTGGAGGTTCACTTGGAGATAACTATGGCAGGAAGAAGATTTTCCAGCTTGGAATGTTACTCTTTGCCTTCGGATCAATAATTTGTGCTTTTTCTCCTACTCTAGAGGTTCTTGTTCTCTCTAGGGCTCTTCAGGCAATTGGAGCAGCAGGCTTAATGGCTAATGGATTAGCCTTGGTTATCACTTATGTTGATCCTTCTGTGAGGGGAAGGGCAATTGGAATTAACTCCTTAGTAGTAGCCACTGCTCTTTCGACAGGACCCGTTCTTGGTGGAATATTAACGGAATACGTGGGCTGGCCAAGTATTTTTTTGATAAACGTCCCCGTTGGATTAATTGGGATTTTGCTTGTTCAACGATTTATTCCAGAAACAACTGAAAAACGAGTAAAACTAGATTATGGCGGAATGATCACTTTCATCATAACTACTTTCTCTCTAGTTCAAGGTATTTTGACCCTATTTAAGGGAGAACTTATCGGTGTAATTTTCATAGTAATTGCCGTGATTAGTGGACTTATCTTTGTATATATAGAAAACAACCATTCAACTCCAATGATTTCCGTTCGCATTATGCAAGATAGAACGATTTTAATAGGAGTAATCTCTTCCTTTCTCTGTTATATGGTATATTATTGCGTCGTTTTCCTCCTGCCTTTCTATTATCAGGATGCTTTGTCTTTCAAGCAATCTCAAACTGGGATTCTAATGGTTATCCCTCCTCTCGCAATGGCGATCATGGGACCATTTGCAGGGTTTTTTGCAGAGAGAATTGAAGCTAGACGGTCAACCTCTCTTGGTGCGGTATCATTGAGTTTTTTTGTCATGTCTCTTGCCATTCTTTTTAATATTTTCCCTGTCGGTTTACGTGAGATAGTTTTTGTTCTTGTCCCACTAGTAGCGTTCTCAGCAGGATCATTAACTACATTCACCGTCTCAAATGGAACCTCAGTGATGAATGCAGCTCCAAAGAGCGACGTAAGCATCGTTTCTGGTCTAATTGGACTCTCACGAAATATTGGATTCGCATTAGGTACCACTTTGAGCTCATCATTTTTCACGTTATTTTTCACGATTAATAATCCTGACAACCTTACATCTGGTGTGAAGTATTTTTCAAGTTACTATGTTAGTCTCGGGCAAACATTTCTACTCTTTTCTTTATTTGCCCTAATTAGTGCGATAATCTCTTACTTAAGAGGCTCTACTAGAAAAAAGGAAGAATTAATGACCTGAAAGTCGGTTTTGTTTTTCAGATTCCTCAACTAATCTTTTGGCTTCTTCTAAGTGATTCTCTATCATTACCTTATCGTATGATACTGTAGGAGAGGACATCAATTGCATCACACCAGTGGTGCGATAATTCTTTTTACGTAAGGCGTCGATAAATTCACGATCCATCGACGGACAGAGGAATGAATAGTGAATTATTTTTTCAAAGCAAAAAACATATCTTTTCCACAAATGAGAATTCTTTTCCAAGCTATTAATAACCTGGAGTCGCAATTCTCGCCAATTGATTTCAAGTTCCTCC
>CP070760.1:2029641-2036079 GCA_020348965.1 Candidatus Heimdallarchaeota archaeon
CAACAACGAACACGATGGGAAGAATGGTAGCAAAGTATTGTAAGAGCTTAATTTTGAGGTATTTTGCTGTTCTAGTGGGAGTTTGTCTATAGAGTAATAAATTCTCCTTACCTTGAAGCGAAATATCAGAGGCTACAAAAGCTGCTAACAGTGGCCCAATGAACAGGGACATAATGAAGGCACTTTCAGGATCGTCAGGTTGAGAGATGAAGATATTCATAACAACAATTAAACCAACGCCATAAATGATCCATGCAATGTTCTTCGCTTTACGGAAATAGGTCTTAAAACATGAAGAAAGAAGGAGTCCAAATGATCCGCCACCAGCAAGTTTCATAATCGAATTATAGAAGAAACTGTCTGATTTAGATTTGGAGGCGGAAAAGGACGTGGGTTCAAGGTTATACACTCGATTTGCAACAACTCCACCGAGTAATAAAGAACCACAGAAGAAAACAATTAATCCAATGAATTGTAAAAGTATGCCAAATTCAGTTGCAAAGATATCTCCAGGATTTTGAGCAAAAGCCACAATGACTTCTGCACCCCATCCCCATGGGAAGAGTCCAAAAACATCCTGGATCCCCTTTGCCGTTTGAGGATCTTTGAGAGCTTCAAGGTACCCACCTATTATAAAATAAATAACAGCTACTAATGGCAACATGACAATTATAGCCAATCCTTTTCCAATATCTCTTCCTCGTGCAGATTTCATGAGAATGGATCTTAAGACAACAGCAATCATGGTACCTATCCAAGTAGCGGATAGAAAAAGGACAATGAAGATAACCACAATGGTAATAATCTGAAAAACATCTAAACCTAGAGGGAAAAGGGCAGCAGTAAATGTACCCCCAATTATTGCCGCAAATGTGGCATAGAAAGGGATTTTACCAATGAATTCACCAATCAAAATGTCACTCTGCGTAACAGGTGAAGAAAGATAAATCTCTAAATGGTCAGTTTTAATGTCCTGTATTGTTGATGTGATCGGGAGGGAGGCAAACATAATGAAGTACACGAATAACAAGACTTCAATGAGAGCAACGGCCACTATCGAAAGTAATAGCTCATGTAAGTCATCAACAACCATATCGACAATGGATGGAGCAATGAATAGGATATAGGCAGCTAACCCTCCAATTAAGAGGTATGGTAAGAAACGTCGAATCTCACGAATTCGACTGGTACTCACACGGTATTCTGTCTTAGCAATGGACAACCAAGTTCTGTTACGAAGAGAGATCAACTGTGGTCCCTCCAGGCAAGGAGTTCCTTCTCATCAACGCCACCTGTTAAGGCGATAAAAGCTTCCTCCAATGTATCAGTCCCTGCTTGAGCAATGATTTCATCCACAGTACCTACAGCGATGAGTCTGCCTTGGTTAATAATACCAATTCGATCGCAGAGCTCTTCTACGATCGGAAGGATATGACTACAAATAACCACAGTTCGGCCAAGCTGATCAGCTAGCCCTTTAATCAAATCTTTAACCATGTGAGCAGCACGAGGATCGAGGGCGGCTGTGGGCTCGTCAAAGAATATTATCGAAGGGTCATTGATCAGAGCGGCGGCAATCAGCACTTTTTGTTTCATTCCTGAACTAAAACCTTCGAGGAGGTAATCTTTCCTGTCGGTAAGCCCGAATAGACTCAAGAGTTCTTCAATTCGCTCTTTTAGAATAGTGCCCTTAATATTATACAAGGCACCCATAAATTCGAGAAACTCATACGCGCTTAATTTTTCATATAAACCAGGAGACTCAGCCAACAATCCAGTGATTGTCTTGACTTTAGTAGAATTTTCAGTAATATTATACCCATTCACGTCAGCTGTGCCACTGGTTGGCTTAAGGATACAGTTTAGGAGGCGAACAGTCGTAGTCTTACCCGCCCCATTCGGGCCAAGTAATCCGAAAGTTTCCCCCTCAAAAACTTCAAGATCAAGCTCATCTACAGCTTTGATATCTTTTCCATAATACTTACATAACTTATCCGTGCGGATAATGACTTTTCCTTTTTGTTTTGTTTCAGACACAATTTTTTGTATTTGCATTTTCTTACACCATTTATTCTGAAATTAATTTACCCTCCGACCACAGGAAGCACAAAACCGATCATCGGATTCTAATCGCATTCCACAATTCATACAGAAAAAAGCGGTTGATTTCGGTTCAGATCCCCAATAATAATCTTCTCTTGGGTCATCTATATGATAGTAAGTCCTTCTTGGTCTTTGTTTTGTACGATATGAGTCGTCATCAGCAGTTTCATCATATTGCATGGTAAATCCAACAGTACCCAAAACAAGGATTCCAATCACAAGGATAAATATGAAGATTAACGGAAAAATTGTGATTGAGCCACTACTAGGTAGGCCGAGGATTACTATTAGAGGTACAAAGATCCCCATTACAAGACTGAAGATAGTAACCATCAACAAGAATTTACTTGGTTTTTTCCCCCGTCTTCCAATATCGTGACAAGCAGCTGCTGCAACGGCGCCCATCCATGCCATTAAGCCAGCCCTCCAGTTCTGACACCTTCTTTAAACTCTCGTTGTTTCACGATTGACGTAATCAAGAACACCAATCCGAGAATAAAGAACATGGAATTCGTCGCGCCAAGACAAAACCAGACTATCCCCAGAGTCCTTAAAGCCTGAATTTCATCACGCTGTTTTTCGGTTTTGTTCGATTCTATTTCTTTTATTTTTTGAGTGAACATTTTTTCATACCGATTAAGTTGTTACTAAAATTAATTCATTACTAATTTTAGTCAATTACTAATATTTAGTAACATACTTATAAACTTTTAGCTCGAGAAAAAATTGTTAAAATATACTAAATTTATCCATTAAAGAGAAAATGTATTGCGAAAAGTAAATATAAATCGAAATATTAAGGAATAAGACCTCAACTCCAAAAACAAAAGATTTAAAAGCGAATTACGAGATATTAGTAATGAAGAATAATTGGTAACGATATCGTTTCTCTGGGATGCAAATGACCACACAATTATCGGATTCTGAAAAAATCGTTATACGAGAGGTTTTTATGAATCCACACGCTACTCTTGACGATATCGCTACAATCCTCAATAAAGAGAGAAAAAAAAAGTGGAAGGAAGATCAACGATTTCAAAAAAACGTTGATGTTAGAACTATCTCGAAATTTAAATCAGTGGGCCTAAAGAAAATCAGGAGGGGATTAGAAGAACTTGCTAGTACATCTCGCTTAGATCTTTCACTCCAGAACGAGCAAGAAGAAAGGGAGTTAAATATCCTTCAGAGAAATGGTATCCTATCTGGACATGATTTTAGGATAGATAGAAAGGTCTACATTTTTTACACTGTTTCAGAGGGTTATATTCTCTGGCAAGAGCATGTATGTAACGTGAAATGTCAAGATCAATGTAATGAAATTCTAAATTTAATCAGAACAGAACATGGCCTTAGCGAATCGAGTAATGATAAATTGACCCGAGAGCATTTTGAGGAAACATTTGAAGAAATTATTAGTAGAGAAATGTAAGAGGACAAAGAAATGAATGATATAAGAATAATTAAAGGCTCTGATATTCCCCCGCCACCTGGTAAACCCCGCATCATCCGTCCCAGTAAGAATTTTCTGTGGAAGAATTATTTCTTGTTTGGGATCTTATTCGTGGTTTTTACTGCTGGAGTAGTCATAATTTTAGGTGGTTTTCTCTGGTTTTTATCTACTCTGATTAATGGAGACACTCAACGAATGCAATTGGTTGTTGATGCCTTCTATTGGATTGGTGTCCTCTATCTAGTTCTATGGGTTATGCTAACTATTGGTTACCTTATTGGGATGTACTGGTATGTGGGAGCAATGTCATTCATTGTGCATGGCCATGAAATTGTAGTTCATAAGGGTCTGATCAATAAAACCGAGAAACATGTTCCCTATCGAACAGTGACCAACATTAACATGCGAACTGGTCCTTTTGACCGACTTTTCAGAATTGGTACAATTGAGATTCAAACCGCAGGTGGCCGTGGATTGGCTATTGACGAGACAGCTGAAGAGAAATTAGAAGGGATCAAAGTGTACCGTGAGGTGCGAGATTATATTCTCACCCAACTCCGCCAGTTTCAAGCTGCGTATGGCACAACCGTCTCCCCTGCCGAAGAGGAACCTCAGACCTCCATCCCCCAGCAAATGCTCTCCGAGTTACGAGACATAAAAGGGGTAATGAGTACTCGATTAGAAAAGATAGAATCGAAATTAGATGAATTAGATAAAAAGTTAGAAAAATTACACAAACCCTATTAAATTACTCATCTACTCTTCAAAGTGGATTGATCTTATGGAAGCTGCTGATATATGGTTTCTCCTTAGTCTAGGGATAGTCATTTTAGGAATCATACTTTTTATCTTAGCTATTTTTCTCAGATTTCTTAGAAAAATCACCAGGTAACCTGATAATAATCTTCAAAATAATTAGGAGTAACTGTAAGTGCCAAATAATGATAATTTTCTTCTTCTTATTCTAATTTTTTTAATATTATTATTCAATTTGTTTGTTGTAGCCCTTATTTGGTTCTTTCGAAGAGTCACAAAATAAATCAACCCTCACACTTGATCTTCTAGTTTTTTGATTATTCTTCAAAAAAAATATCCCTAGATAGGTTCTGATTTCTTTGAAGGAATTCTGTAAAGAAAACATTTTTATCATCAGACTTTCTCAATTCTATTCTATGTGGGGGGATTCCTTATTTTTTTTCTTTAGCATTATTTTTCCTTTTTATTTGCACTATAAATGGAATGACGACCCATATAAGCCCAATGAAGGAAGTGGCGGCATCGGTTCGCGGGAGAGTGGAAGTAGATATTGAATCACTGCTAGAGGGTTGAGTTGTCGAACTGGTAATAGTTGTGATATGAGTAGAGGAATCGCTAGTTCCTGTTGTTGTTGATGTTAAAGTAAACTCTTGAAAATAGACTTCATTTGCAGTTTTGTTAAAGAAATAATATTTTATTGAATAATTTCCTTCAGGAAGAGAAGAAATATTTGTTAAGTAGGATTGCCAATAATTGCTGATGGAATTGAATACAAAGGAACCATTGATTCCAGTTCGATCACCTAAGTCCGTTAGGATCTCAAAAAAAGCACCATCGGCGCTCTCCCAGATATATCCTTTACTATCAAATACTGTTGCATTCCAGATAGAGAGCATATCTCCCCTATTTGAGAGAGTTAAATTTCCAGGAAGAATCGTTATTCCGATTAATGTTATAACATTAGAATGACCAATCCCAGTTGACGTAGCATTGAAGAAACGATACAGGATTTTATAAGTTCCCTCTTCAAGGGAAGAGATATTCGTTGTCCCTTCCCAATATCCAACACTAGAATTAAAAATTAATGAACTTAATATCCCAGTTGACCCACCGAATTGTGTAAGGATTTCAAAAGATGCATGATCCGCTGTATCCCAAGTGTATCCATTTATATCAACAACAGTAATATTCAGTACAGAAATAGTTTCTCCGTGATCGGTTACTGTTATGTTTCCAGGAGAAACATTTACTACATTAGGATTGACAGTATACCAATAAGTCTGACTAGGTGATGGATGGTAATCATCATGGTCGGCCGAACCTGATTTGGTGTATGCACTGATCGCAACAGTAATTTCCTCGGCAGAAATTCCGAGTGTTTCTGTTGAAATGGTACCTAAACCGTCTACTGAAAGAATTATTGGAACTACTTTGATAGAAAAGGGCGTAGTGTTGGTAAATATTGCTGTCACGAGAAATTCTGCATTTGATCCTTGAAAATCGAACGTAAATGGCAACTCATTTGAATTAAACGCAAAATAATCAGTCCCCCAGAATGTAACTGAATCTTCAGTTCGAGGAATGGAAGACAAGCCAAATTGTTTGGTTGTCATGGCTAATGTAATGTTTTCATAACTGTATTGACTTATATTTTCAGGTAAGATATTAGCAATAGTCCAGTTTCTGAAGAGTTCTTTGAAGTCTACATTGTAAGCTGCGAGGACCTGTTCAACACTCGCCGTACCATTAACAGGATTTTGAACAAGATTTTGAATTGTGGTTGCGCCGCCGTACTTTTCAGCAATAAAACAGTAGAAAAAATAACTTGCGCCATAATTCGCAAACAATAAATCTTGACTATTGGCATAATCCCAGAATGTTAACGAAACGTCAGGATTTGATTCGAAGTACGACTTGTGGATCCCAATGCTATACCCCGTCAAATATTCGGAGAACATGGATGCTCCTTCGTCTAACCACTTATCTTCATCTTCATCTTGGCCATAATGAATCAAATGCTGGAACTCATGAGCTATTGTTCCAAAATCATAAAGAGCTAGTTTATCAATATGCAGAATTTCCGCTTCATTACTGTAACGCTGACTTGGATGAAGATCTTTATTTAAATG
>CP070760.1:2036179-2037735 GCA_020348965.1 Candidatus Heimdallarchaeota archaeon
CATCATATTTATGAAGGAAGCTTAGACTTTCTGCTTTTAACTGAAGAGCATCAATTCTTTGAAAATGACTGAAATCGTTATTTTTCTCCAAAATTTGTTCTGCAAGCTTGAGAGCTTCTTTCGACTTTTTTAATGAAAGAAGTATTTTACCTCTGAGGAGTAAACAATTAATACGCTCATTCCTATCGAGAGTTATGTTTTTTTCCAATTTTTTTGTAATTTGAAGAGCTTTGTCAAGTTTTCCTTCAATTAGAAGTTTCTCTGCGACAGAAATTTCCATAAATATTCTCCTCTCAGGTTGACGATTGAGACTTGAATATTAATGTTCCTTTTCTTGAGATCATGCCCCTGTTTTTAAACCGAAAAACAGGTAAATATCCAGGTAGGTTATCAGAATATGACAAATCAAAATGAAATTACTGAATCCACTGATCTATTTAATGATGATGGAACCCTTATCCAGCAAGGGTGGGCAAGAAAACCGATATTAACATATAACAAGGAAAAAATTGGCAAAAGATGGACTAGAATAAAAGAATGGGATCATTTTTCGGTTTTAAACAAACAATTTGGATTCCAGTTGACCATTGGAGACATTGGATATCTTACACAGATGAGTTATGTGTGGCTGGATTTTGAGAATAAGAAGCGAGCTGACAAAGCTACCATGAAATTTTTCACAAAATCCAAGTTATTACCTCTCACTTCACTTGAAGATAGCCGTATCACGTTTTCAACTAAGAAATTCAATGCTACAATTTCGAAAGAAAAGAACAAACGAATTTTAACCTTTGAAGATCCGTCTTTTCAAAAAAAAGGAATCAAAGGCACCATCACCCTCACTGATGACCCGAAAATGGATAATACTGTTGTAGTAACTGGGTACAAAGAAGATCCAAGATTATTTTACTATAATCATAAGAACAATTACATGCCCGCAGAAGGAACTATCGAATATGGCAATAAACAATATTTGTTTGAACCAGATTCTTCGTTTGGACTAATGGACTGGGGACGCGGGATCTGGCCCTATAGAACTCATTGGTTGTGGGGATCTGCTTGTGGGATTGTTAATGAGGTACCTGTGGCATTCAATATAGGTTATGGATTTGGAGATCTATCCACGCACACTGAAAATATTGTTTTTTATGATGGTAAAGCCCATAAACTTGATGAAGTGACTTTTCATCATCAAGATCGTGACCCCTCTCAACCTTGGACATTTACAAGTAATGATGATAGATTCAATATGGAGCTAAAACCGTTAATTCCCCACAAAGAAAAACTCAATATTGGACTAATTTCTTTAAACTCTTCATTGTTACATGGATTATATTCAGGTGAGGTAATATTAGATAACGGTGAGAAGATTCATATTGACGAGATGCTTGGCCATGCTGAAGACATCTACTGGCGATGGTAATTAGCTATAGTTTTTGACACCAAATCAATACATAATACACGTAATTACCCCTTTTTGGGCATGGAGTCTATTCTCGGCTTTATCAAAGATGATGGATTGTGGTCCATCTGCCACTTCGTCATCGACTTCCATC
>CP070760.1:2037835-2041754 GCA_020348965.1 Candidatus Heimdallarchaeota archaeon
CAATTATGCCTTTTAGAAAAGTTATTGGGAGATCAAGGGCTTTTATTCCTTTTTCTACATAATCCCAATCGAGTTCGTCTTCTTCATCTAACATATCTTCTGAAGCCGTAAAATAAAGATCTTCTACAGTTTCAATTCCATATCCAACTAGTGTTGTAAGAGTTTTCCGATTATAGCCACATACTGCCACCAAAGGCATTCCATGTTCTTTTATTGTCACAGATTTCTTGAGTTCTGAAATGCGCGCCAAAGACATTTTAAGAATTGGTTTCAAATCTTCATCAGGCCAGTAAATTAGTTTAATGATTTGGTCAATCCCATTAGTAGTTAATCTGTCGAGAGCATCGTGAGAGACATGTATCTTTGATTTTTCAGAGCTACTTTGCAATTGCAGCATTGCAACTGGGGTATCAAGCACACGTTTATAACGATCGATTTTTTTCCACCTAACTCCCATGACACCAAAAGTTTCTTTTCTCGCACAAAAGTAGACGTCTTCTACAGTTGAAAATCCCTTAGAGGACAAAGCCTTTATTTCAGTTGCAGAAAGCACAGCTAAATCAATCAGAGGCATACCAGGACTGAAGATTTCAAAATTAGATAGCATTTCATCAATATATTTCCGATCTCGTCCAATCAGCTTTGTAAGATTGGATTTTGAAAAAGTGATTAAATCAATGAATGAATTTACCTCTGCTGCATGAAGGTTTACTACCCATTGTGGCCTTATCTGAGGGATCCTTGAAATTGGAGTGAGGAATAATTCATCTAGTTTTTTAATATCCCGTGCAGAAAGTGAATAAGTTTTCATGAGGTCATTAGAATATGGAAGCTGATAGTATAACTCTTGAAGTGTTTTATCAGAGTTAAGTAGGCTGGTCCAAGATTTTCCCTCCAAATTTTTCCCCAAAGCTTTTATTGGGAGCTTTTTTGAATTAATTAGGTCTTTAATCTCTTCAGGAGTGAGCTGACTTTTGATCTTTTCAATAGACCTATATGGAATTCCAACAATACGGTGTAATTCAGCATCAGGCCAAATTAAAAAGTCTAAAATCTGGGATACTCCCGTGTGATGTAATATCTGATAGTATTTGCTTGGAATAGGAAGATAACATATTGGTGAATTAAGAAGACTTACTAATTCCTCGACTCGAGAGTGAAACTCCTTGGGCTTCAATTTTTGTGTAGCAATATTTGATTGCAATTCTTCCAAACAAAGAATATGTTGAGACTCTAATTTATTCAGATCTTCTTGGTTTAAAAAAGGAATAGGCGTTCCATAGGTTTTTTTAATAGTCTCCAAAATTTTTTTATCTATTTTCTCCAACTTTAGTAAATCAGAAGAAGGATAACAGACAAAATCAAAAACAGACTTTATTCCCAGATCAGTCAATTGTTCTTCTAAATCTAAATCCAACCACCATGCGTTCTTTGTCGGAAATATTTCAAAGTTCTGTTCAATCTGTTCCATGACTTCGTCTTGTTTCATAAATATCAAGGAGTCAATTAATCCACGAACCATCCTCAGGTCTTTTTCATCAGCAAGGAGAAAATCAATACACCCCTTAATTTCAAGACGCTTTAGATCTGGAAGCATTGTTTCTTTGATACCAGGAATCTCCAGAAGGGAGTCTTCAGCATTAAACTGAGAGAGTGTCTCTGCAAGCTCCCGTTTCGATTGTATGATTAGGTTTTCAGCCAGTTCGGTTAATTCTGCTAATTTCTCTGTAGGAGTCTGTAGGAATTCTTTTATCTTCGAAATTTTTCGTCCACGTAAACGGGGAGTAACACGATAATCCATCCAATCAAATGTTGCTGCCCCAATCACTTTTTCTGCATCAATGTAACCTTGAGTAATTCCTTCCTTAATTTCTGTTTTAACCGCTTCAATCAATCGAATTGAGAGAACGGGAATTTGTGCTAATTTTTCTGGAAAAGCTACCAAATAATTTAGTGTGTTTTGAATCTTCTCTGATTTCAAACCTTTTCCCAGTTCTTTGGTCATCCAAGAGATCTTCTCTAGATTAAAGGTATCTTCGGAATATCTAACAATATATTCACCAATAAGTCGTTGCTTTACCTCATAAACGAGTTTCTCGGGTAGATATTCTACTATTCGAAGTTGAGATATTGGAGTAGCGAAAAAATCGAGAGAAGATACTATCCAACGTTTATTCAAAGCTTTGTGTACTCGTAATGATTCCCTATATTTCTGAAAATCATTCTCAACGATCTTTGGAAAAATCTCAAATTCACGCATTGCGGGCGCTTTACTAGACCGTTCTTGACTGTTAACAGTTTTGCGTTTAATTTCGTTTATTTGTTTCTCAGTCAGTCCTGTGATTGTAGTCAATTCTGCTGTCGGTGCTCTTAAGAATTGATATATTGTTTGAATATTATGTTCCACGAGAGAGACATATGTTTCCATGGGCAACCACTCCCCAATACTTGAAATTAAAGGACTAGAAGGGTATGTTCTGCGAATTAATCTTGGGACAGCAGAAGCAAGTGCTTTTTCAAGTTTTGCTATCTCTTGAGAGGAGTGTAAAATAAAAGGATTTTTCTCTGTTTGTAGAATTTGTGCCAAATTCTTAAGAACTTTGGGAGCAGCACTTTCAAAGCGAGACTGTCTTTGCTTTTCTCTCCGTTCTCTCTCTGCTCGGCCTAAATGCTGCCCTAAACCACGAGCTAATTTCTTTAAAACACGTATGATCTCTTTTCTGAGTTCATCAACATCAGCAATATATTCCTTACTTGTCTCTGGAAAGGGAATTTTTGATGAAACCACTGAAACGACGATAGCGATCGGAGATTTGTTAATAGAGATTTTATAATTTTTCCATTTCATCTTTTGGACGCATTTTGTAATAATGTCATTTCCAGCACCAAACAATAAAGGAATCCGATTCGCATACCGATAAATCTTCGGATTACCTGATTCACTGGAAAGAACAGGCCCTCCATATGCTAGAGCTGCTTCGATAATAAAAGGGTGACCTGAATAAGCTGAAATATCCCCTGCGGCTGACCGTACAAATTGAGGAGTGAGCTCTTTCTCAATCCCCTTTGCTAAAAGTTCCCAACCCAAAGGAGCTAGCGATTCGCCGCTAGGTCTCCTAAAAGGAAAGTATTTCTGCTGGCGGCGCTTTTTGGGATCACTTTCGGGCATAACAAACCCTTCATGAATGATCCGGCGAATATCACTTGCAGAAAGAACGGTGGGTTTCTTTTCTTTATCTATTTTGACAAATTCTAAAAAATCCTGAGCAGTTTTCGGGCCAATACCTTGGAAGTGATCTTGAAGGAATGTTTCCATTGTTGCACTTTGGGTAACTGCTAATTCTCTCTTAAACTGGGTTATATCAGTTCCCCATGGATGAACCTTAGCAATTTGAGGATAGGGAGGCATTTCCTCTACAACCCTCTCCATCTCGACCGGAATGTCACCATCGGGATAGGTTACGTAAAAACTAGCATAGGGGGTAATAAGACTTAACTGGGAAAAATATTCACGAATCCATCGAGAAGCAAGATTCCATGATCCAGTAAAGGTTACACTTACTTCTGTTCCGGAATTTTGGATTGCTTCAGTTGTTTCTTGAGGAATTTCCCGCTTTGACAAGATGATTGGTTCATTTTCAGCTAAATTTATCATCAATTCGTGGTAGCTTGTGAAATCTTCATTGAAATATTTCGACTTTATAACAAGAGGGAGGTCAACAGACGACATAGCGTTTAATAAAACCATTTTTGCTCCTAGGCCAAAACGGCCACGTGATTGACGAGCCCCATAATTGCTACCTGTCAAGACCCTACCAAATAAAGGAGGGACGAATTCGCTCTGCACACCACTCCCATTATCACGGACTGATAAACGAATGAAATCAAGCTTTTCAGCTGATTCAAAAGAACTAATGTT
>CP070760.1:2041854-2047996 GCA_020348965.1 Candidatus Heimdallarchaeota archaeon
TACTCATCGAAGGATTCTTTTTGCGGAAGAAGAGTTGAAAGAGGCTTTGGGGAACTTCCCTGGCAAATTTACATTAGGGTTCGGACGTGATTCGCGGGAGATTACGAGTAGGCAAATCGAGGATTCGCAACGACCATTTTGTCTGTTTTCGCCTGATATAACCTGTGATGAAGATCTCTTTGTCCCGATGAGTATGGGATATCTTCAGGAGCCTTTAGCAGACGGAGTTTGTGCCCCTATCCTTGATGAGATTGAAGGAATGCCCATTCGTTCAGGGTATCCAAGCGAGTTGAAGGGATCTGTTGCTCATGCCATGATGTTTCGAGAGGCTGCTCGACGTGTTGGCCGCCCTGGCATCTTCCTCAAGAGTGTTGGTACGGCAGAATCGGATGCGGCGCAGATTGCAGCCAGCAATCCCGAATGGGGAGAACGATTGACTGATGGTCGTTTCGTAGCCAGTGTAACAGAGCTTAAGGTAAACAACTCTCTCCTGAATAAGATGGTGCATTTTCATACTTATGGCTGTTTCGTCGGAGCTCTAACAGGTCCGATCATGGGAGGATATGCAGGAGGACCTGAAGGAACTGCAGTTGTTGGAGTTGCTTACCATCTTCAAGGATTAGTTGTAAACCAAGCACATTTTGTGAATTACTTTCCATTCCACTTGAAGCATACTTGCAATACCATGTGTGAGCTTCTCTGGGTAATTTCAACAACGTATCAAGCTCTGTCTCGTAATAGTAACCTGATCTCCATGTCAAATGGTTTTGCAGCAGCTGGGCCTTGTACTCCTATGGTATTACGAGAAGCAGCAGCTCATGCTCTTGTTTCTGTCGTTTCTGGTGCAAATCTTTGGGAAATCGCTGTTGCTAAAAACAAGCACAAAAACTACGCAACACCGATGGAAGCTCGTATGGCAGCTGAAGTGGGTTGTGGAGCAGCAAAGGAAAAATTTTCCCGCGGGGATGCTAACGAGCTCACACTTACTTTACTTAAGAAATATGAGGAAAACATTGAGACTGCTCCGCTCGGAAAAAATTTCCGCGAATGCTATGATGTACGACGAGTCCGACCTACACCAGAGTATACTGATCTTTACAAACGAGGGAAAGTTGAACTTAAGGATCTCGGAGTACCATTCATATATTAATTCTCTAAGATGAGTGTTGAGGTCATTCCCTCAAAGATCTGTTGAATCTCTGGAGATTCATCTTTTGCACTGACCTCATAAAATTGAGCATCATACTTTTTTGCTGCTTCTAATCCTTCCTCACTTGTTACTTGTCTTTTTTCCTTGTTTTTTCGGATTAAATCAAGTTTGGTCCCAAGGATAACAACGATTCCTCTTTCCTTCACCACACTTTTGTATTCTTGATACCACTCGGAAAGATTCTCAAAAGATTGGCTATTGGTTATGTCATATACCATCACACACCCGTTGGCGCCTTCATAATATCGAAGTCGTGTCTTCTTGTAAGACTTGGGCCCAGCAGGATCAACAACCATTAATTTAATAGGTTGATTCTGCATCGATAGTTCTTTTGTTTCTACATTGCCCCCTAAGGTAGCTACAATTGTGGGATCAAACTTTCCATGAATAAAACGGTTTAAAATAGCTGATTTACCAACCAATGTGTCTCCAAGCAGCACTATCTTAAAAAACGATCTGGGTGCAGTGTTCTCTTCTGTATTCATAATGCTTCACTTTTCCATCAAGTTTGCTACCCTATTTGTTCATTAAATATTAATGTTCTTATGTGACTCGAACTTGTATCTGCTTAGTTGTTTAATTCTGTAGGGATGGTTGTTCATGTCTAATAATTGGCAAGGTTTTTTGTGAACTACTCGCCTGATTTTGAAAGTTTTGATAATTAATTTGTCACCTGTTTTAAAAATGTTATAATTTCCAGTCCATAAAGGCATTTTATCCACATTAAACTCTCATCTATGGGACTCCCTTTCCAATTTTTCCCTTCTTTGACCAGTGATTTCTAGATCGCTTTTTTCTCTTATAAGACTTTCATGTGCTAGGCACATTTTCTGAAAAAGAAGCACTCACCATAACTAGCTATAATTGAAAATCTATACATTTTAAAAGTGGAAGGAACCTCACCTGATGAATCACATATGACAAAGATCCTCCTCCTCGGGTTGCCTAAAACAGGAAAATCCTCAATCCTTCAAGAAACATATGAAAAAATAACCACAGAAGAGGATAATCCGTATAGACGGACAATTCTCAAGGTGAAATCTCTCCAAAAAATCCTCCAGCTCGAGTTTCATGAAGAAAACACCTTTGAACTCCTCTCTGAGGATCAAATTAAAGATCTCTTTTCAAATACGCTTATCGTACTTTGGGTTGTCGATGTCACTGACCAGCGGAAACTCTCTACATCGTTATTCCATTGGAAACAAGTCTTAGGATGGTCAAAAAAGTACTCTCCATATGCCCACAAGTTTGTATGTTTTCATAAAACTGACTTGCTTACCATCGAAGACAGGAAAACACTTTTCGGCTCCTTAAAAAATGATTTCCAAGCTGATATTCAAGATCAGGTGAACTTTTACTACTCTTCTCTAAAGGACGAGTCCACTATCATAATGACGGCCAGAATTATGCAAATAATTCATGAGTCGTCTTTTGAGATCACGCAAGCCCAAAATAAAATCAACCAGTTTCTACAAACCAATGAGGATTTTTACGGGGCCACCATTATCTCTTCAGAGGGTCTTCCCGTCGTAGAAATAGGGGAGAAAGTTGAATTTGTGATCTTACCAGCGAATTTATGGCTCGGTACCAACGAACGATTAAAAGAGGCTTTCAATATAGACATTACAGAATCCCTTGCATGTACCATTCATTTAAGTGATAACACCTTGTTATTTTTTGATATTGGCTCTGATCTACTATTAACAACTATTAGTAAAAAAGAAGCGCCGTTACAGTTCTCGTTCATCAGAAGTGATCTATTAGCACAATCTCTCCGCGAAATTTTCGGCGAGAATCAATAGAATTCTTCTCACACAAAATTTTCCTGTGATTCTAGAATCATTACTTTGATCTAGTTAAAATTCTCTAATACCTATTAAAACATGCAAATGCTGTTCCTGACAAATCATTTATTAAACCTCAACACACATCGGCAATCACTCTCAGATACTTGATACAGCAGAAAAATTATTCACAATATTTCAATTTATTACCTAATTTCAGAAATACAGACAATTTAGTCACATATAAGAACAACCGATCATCCTCATGGTTACCAAAGAAGACATATGTCCATTCAGAAGGTATCATATGTGAAAGCATTCTTAATCAACAATTTTATGCCAGGCTTCTTAGTCAGGCTTTTTGCTAAACCTTATGTTGCAGGTGATAGTCTAGAAAAGAGCATTGAAACAGCCCGCCAACTCTGGACAGAAAAAGGAATAACTTCCACTATTGATATGCTAGGTGAAGAAATTCAAACTAAGGAGGAGGTTGAGGAGATTGTGCAAATCTATTTAGATGTCGTTGAAGCGATTAAAAATGAGGATTTCGCTACAATTAGTATAAAGCCTACCTCTTTCGGGATCGATATTGATAAGGAATATTGTATAGAAAATCTAAGACGGATATTAACTGCAGCGTCAGAAACAAATCTAGGGATCACATTAGATATGGAATCATCAGATTACACTGATGCTACATTAGAAATATATCACAAGTTACAGCCTGAATTTCCCAATTTTGGGACTGTACTACAAACAATGCTGTTCCGAACAGAAAATGACATATTAGAACTTAAAGGACTGGATGCCCATATCCGTCTATGTATCGGGATATATATTGAAGATAAAGGAATTGCATATACCAAGAAGTCTGAAATGAAAGCTAAACTAGTTGAATATACAGGCCTTTTATTAGATCATAATCATTTTGTTGCAGTGGCTACCCATGATGAGAAAACAATTTACAGCTGCCTTGATCTCATCGAGAACCACGGTAAGGGGCCACATGAAGCAGAATTTCAGATGCTTCTGGGTGTTCCACGAGATAGAATTCAACAAGAACTAATCAATAAAGGATATACATTGCGTTTGTATGTGCCCTTTGCGACTGAATGGAAGTATGCGACTAATTATCTCAAACGACGGTTAATTGAGAATCCCCGTTTAGCCATTTATACGATACGAAATTTATTTGGTCGAATCTTTCAACCTTTTAGACGAAAGAAGAAGAAAAAGTGAATTGGTGGATAAATTATGGATCCGACCCCTGCTTCTAGATACGCCTTAGATAATCTTCGAACCATCCCCGAATCGGGGTTTGAATGGTATATCATTCCTTTGTTCGCAATCGTAGTATACATGTATGCTGTCGAAATTGAACAAAAAAATTGGAACCGTGTCTTTGCAGGCTTAGCATTCTTTGGAATGGATCTTTTTAACGAAACTTGGAATGCTTTAATCCTTTATTTCACCGATTATGCAGCATTCTGGACATGTGCGGGACAGACTGGATTTCTTATCTTTGTTGGGCTAAATATTGAGATCAGCTTGATGTTTGCTATGGCTGGTATAGGATTTACTAAAATGCTTCCTGAAGATAAAAATTGGAAAATTGATTTGACCCCCATTAAGATCCCCATTAAGATTCCTAATAGATGGGCATTTGCAGTTGGTAATTCAGTATTTTGTGTGTTTGTAGAGGTTCTCCTGAATGCAGCAGGTGCTCTCATCTGGGAGTATCCGTTTTGGAACGCAAATATTATTGGAATCGTTCCAATAATCATTTTTGGTTATCTTCACTTCATGGTCGTCTCCTTTTGGGTGTATGACATGGAACAGCTGAAGAATAAGGTGATTGTTGTCGCTGCAATTCTCATTTTTGATTTTATTGCCATTGGACTCTTTGCAGGAGTACTAGGATGGATCTAACTTTCAATCAAATCGTCAGTGCAATGAATAAATTATATTCTTTGTTTCGCCATAATAACTAGGTCTTTAAAACACAGTTTTTATTCTAAGTCGAAAACTAGCCCCAAAAGTAGGAAAACTCTAAAATCGCACATATAACTCTAGCAAAGTGTATTATAAAATATCTCTCGACGATAAATTGCATTCAAAAAAGAAGATGACAATTGTATAAACCCAAAGTATATTATAGGGGATTAACGTGAAAACTGACAAAGAATTATTTCTTGAGAAAATCATGGCTTATGCCAATAAAACGGGTATTGCTTTTCTTACAGGAAATATCTATGGGGGATTGGCTGGTTTCTGGGATTATGGACCTGTAGGAGTTGAAATAAAAAACCGTATTAAGGATGTTTGGTGGACGGATTTCGTCCGTAATCGCGAGGACATTGTCGGTTATGAAGGTGCTATCATCACCCACCCCAAAGTATGGGAGGCTTCTGGTCATCTTGCTAGTTTTAATGATCCATTGATTTTTTGCGAGGGGAAATGTAAGAAGAAACACCGATTGGATCATTTAGTAGAAGATCAATTGCAAATAAGGACTGAAGATATTGGAATTGAGAAATTAGGGAATATTGTCAAGGAAAAAGAGTTGAAATGTCCCGATTGTGGTGGGAATCTTGGAGAACCTATAACATTTAATTTAATGTTTGAGACACAGGTTGGACCTGTTAGAGATTCCTCTTCGATCGCTTATTTACGACCTGAAAATGCACAGCTCATATTTTCTGGATTTCGCAATGTCATAGATTCAACGCGTATAAAGATGCCATTTGGTATCGCTCATTCAGGAATTGTTTTTCGAAATGAGATCTCACCCCGAAATTTCCTTTTCCGTGTCAGAGAATACGAACTCATGGAATTTGAATATTTTACCAATCCAGAGAAGACGAATGATTGTCCTGTTTTTAATGAAATTGCAGATCTCAAACTTAACATTTTCTCTAGAATCGAGCAAATGGAGGAATTTGATGAGGATTTTAGAGTATTATCTGCTCAAGAGGCTTGGGACGAAAAAATTTTCAAGAATAAATGGCAAGCTTATTGGCTTGCAATCTCAATTCGCTGGTTTGTTGAATCATTAGGGATTGACGCCGAGAAATTACGATTAAGACAACATTTAGAAACTGAACTAAGTCATTATGCATTAGATACTTGGGATTTGGAATACAAATAC
>CP070760.1:2048096-2052222 GCA_020348965.1 Candidatus Heimdallarchaeota archaeon
CTAATAAACACGAAACAAGCTTATTTACTTAAGTTATTACAGGATGATCCCCATCTAGAAATTCCTCCATTAGAAGATCCTTTCATTCACCTTTATAGACGCGTAAAAGCCCGCTACTACCGCTGGGAACAAGATCTTTTTGAGAATGAAAAACTCAATACAATCTTTGAGTCTGACTTTAAGCAAGCCGACTATGTCTTTCACTGTGATTTCTGGAATTTCACGGATTTAATTGACATTCAGCCAGAACAATCCACATTTTTATACTCTCATGGTGATCCGTTTGATGAGAAGGGCATGATTGACTATAACACCATGCAAGAATGGATCCGTCATTTTCATCTAGACTTTAAACAGTACCATGCAAGCGGCCACGCTCCACGAAGGGATCTCAAAAGAATTGTAGAAGAAATCGATCCACGATTAGTGATCCCAATTCATACGGAACACCCTGAGATGTACCGAGAAATTGTGGACGTACCAATACTCCTTCCAACCCAAGGGCGTACAATTTCTGTATAGATATATAGAATAGATAGATAGATCCCATGGCACTAAAGGATTATGAGACCCTCCAGTTCATCCAATTAAATAACAGGATCCTTTAATGAAAAAAAGTCTAGATATCATAACCGTTGCAAGGCAATCAATCTAATTAACTCTTGTTAGAAATGATAACATTCGAATATTTCGAGTTTGATTTCTCAACTGATTATAAAAAGAAGTTAACAAAATCTGTTAAACCCACTGTCATCTGGATGAAGTCTAATAGGCCTATTGCGAAAGTTATTCCAAGGAAAACCACAAATAATTTACGATTGTTTTGTGGAAGAAGAGCGAGAGGAGGAAAAAACCACATCCAATACCACGGAAATGCAGTGGTATAGATCTTCAGAAATCCAAGAAAAAATACAAATGGCATCCAATAGCTCTGCTCAATAATCTTCTTTATTGAAGTTTCATTTGATGGGATTAGTCCGATCCAGTATAACACGGCAGTAATCAGAATAACTGACGACAAAATGGATGAAATACTTGGATAGAAGAAGAAAAGAGGATTAGAAGGAGTTTGACCTGAATAAGAGCCGAGTGCGCCAAACGCGGCGAAATAATTCAAAATGAAATCAGAGAAGAGGAAGGGAAATGACAATAGTACTATGACAGTAGTCGTAACTAACACTCCTGAAACTGCTTGTTTAAGAAGTTTATGGTCTATCAACAACAAATAAGGAAGGAGAAGAAGAGATACATATTTCCAGTGAAAACCAAACCCAATACTCATGTAACTCCATATAGGATATTTCGTATGCAATAATAGTGGCATTAGTAAGAATAAAACTGTTATTGCAGTTGGTTGTCCTTCAATAGCCGAGAATGGGATAGCAAAAAGGAGGTACGATAATGCAAAGCCATTCTCAAAAAGTAGACGCTTATTTTCTTCATTTTGGCGACGCCATATCAAAGAATAAATTAGAAAGAAGTTCAAGATATCGATACATGATAAAAACCACTTTGATATTATGGATGAAAAGGGGAGAAGGGATAGTCCAGCCCAGAATAGCAGTTGTACTGTTGGATAATCATAAGTGGTATTGGGATAAGAATATTCACCAGTGAGAGGATCTCTGACGTTGTAGGTGTTATTGGATATCTCTAATGGGGTCATGTCATAAACAGTAAAACCATGTTTCCAGAAAGCATCCCCATAAAAGAGGTTGCGTTGGAAATCACTTGTTACTAATGGAGGAATAAAAGCTCCAATGAGAAAATGGAGCAAGAAAAGAAATGGAAAAAGCCATTTTAAGGAGCCTAGTTGATTCACTACCGCTAATATATGAGAATAACACCGAAACCAAAATGAGAGATCAGAGTCTTGCATGACACAATATTCCACAATGATTAAATGCAACAAATACGAGAAAAAAAGCAGTCTAAAAGAATTTATCCCTCTGGAATCATTTTTCTATTATTTCTGATTTACCCTCTTCTGTAACTTCTAAAGAACTCTTACATTATCATATCCATTTTAAAATAGGGGAAAGGGGTAATTGAATTTCCTATTAACTATATAAAAACATATTTGAATTTTAGAGTGGTTTTTATAGACTAATTTGTCTGATATCACAGCAGATCTTTTATCATTAAAGCATGTTATGAGGATATTGAATATTGTCGGATATTTCAAATTTCAAACAATTTAAAAGTTTCAAAAGTTTTGATAAGGGTAGCCCTCATCAAGACCCAATACTCCACAAAAATTCTATTTAAAGGGAGAAATTCAACCCTGCCTTCCACAAATCTTTATGATGCTTTTAAAGAAGGTGAATCACGAGCAAAAGAGTGGAAGGAAAAAATTAAAGGAGCACGTTCTCTAGCTGACGCATTTGAAGATAATTTCGTTTTTTTATCACCCGACACATTTGTTAACACGGAAGCAGCGAACAGATTAAGTGTGAGAATTGGTGAAGTCTCGAAATCAGAAGAAATTATCACAATAATCGGCCCCCAACGAAGTGGTAAAAGCACAGCTGTTCGACAATTAGCGAATGAACTCAATGAACATCAGGGAAAAGGTTATGCTCAATATGTAGAATATGATTCACACTTCTGGAGCTGGTGGGAAGAAACTGATTTTAAATCTACTAAATTTTTCTTTTTTGACAACATTTATCCGATTTGGGCTAATTTAACACGTAAATCTTACTTGGATCTTCTCAATCGTTCCGATCACCCCCGTGTCCTAATTGTAAATATAATCAATTCTACTGAACATCATTGGTTACGTTTCTCCCATAAAACATCTCGAGTGAGTATTTTTGGTACTGAACCATTTGAATTTCATTTCAAGCGTCCAAGTATTCTTGAAATCGAGAACATTATCAAAGCACGGGCAGAATCCTTAGGAAAACTCAGCCTTTTCCCAGCTGAAACATTGAAAACGATTGGAGAACTTTCATTAGGATTACCTGGATTAGCACTTTGGCTCGTCAGAAGTGTGATCGCAGACTTTGAAAACCAAGAAAATCAACAGAAAATTCCCTCAGCTCTTGTACATAAAGTGGCACAGTTCTTAGGATTTGTACCAGCTCTAAAAATAATTTTGGAACATGATCTCCGCTCACTATACCAAGAAGAAAGTGGTAATAGAGTTTGGCCCGTTCTTCAACTCCTACAAGAAAGTAGTGGTATGGATTCAACCCCATTAACACAATCTCTTAAGGAATCTAAAGGGATTACAACATCTTGGAAACCACTCCTTGAGGAGATGCTGCTCTTAACGCAACAAAATGACACGATCAGGCGATCAGAGCTCCAAGAACGAACTGGTATCAAGGAATCATCGCTCACATATCAATGTCAAAATCTTATCAAAGAAAAGATAATTACTTATTCAAAAAGTGGAAGAGAAGTATTCTACCAACTACGAACACCAGTGAAAGAAGCGTTAGAGCTAGCATTATTCAACAAATGACATAATTTTATTGTTTTGGCATCCAGTTTTTTGGGTGTTGCCCTGATACTTACAATTTTAAATTGTCCTAGTTCTGTTTCTTTTAACCGTACATCTTTTCAGTTAAGAGGAATATCAATGAAAAAGAACCTAATGATTTTAATTGTAATTTCAGTGGTAACTTCAGGTGTAACTCCAGGAATGGCGGAAAGTGATTATTCTCTCACTTGTGAAGAAATTAGCTAAATAGATACAGGTGGAGGAGCACAGGATATTACTATTGCTGATAATCGTGCTTATGTATGTGATTCATTAGATAACACTCCTGGAGGACTAGTTATTATTGATATTCCAGATCTCAGTAACCCTATTAAGATAGGGAATTTTTTTGATGGTGGTCAACCTCAAGAAGTTACTGTTCAAGATAAGATAGCATACGTTGCCGATCTTACGGATGGTTTGGAAATAATTAATGTTAGCAATCCGTTAAAATAGGCTCCTATAAAATAGCTAATATGTATACTACGAGTGTCAAGGTTTTTGGAGATTTTGTATATGTTGGTGATATTCATCACGGTTTATTCAAACTTAGTATTGTCAACCTCTCTAACCCAGTTGTAGTCAGGAATATCCCCTATTATTCTTGTCCTAGTATAGATGTTTCCTCAGATTACT
>CP070760.1:2052322-2065782 GCA_020348965.1 Candidatus Heimdallarchaeota archaeon
AATAGGCAATAATACTTCTGCTGCTAAATTATATAGAATTGCTGGTGATTTAGAAGAGGATTCTCAAAACGCAATTAATCTCTATCAAAATTCTGCATACCTTTATTACCAAGAAGACATGAAAGAATATGCATTGAACATTCTTCAGACCGCATTTGAAAAGGCCCAAATCATTAAAGATAGCAAAATGATTGAGATTGCTCATTTTCAAGGATTGATGTCTTATGAAATCTCTAAGGCGTTTATTGAAAGACGCTACTTAGATCAAGCTCTTGCATATCTTGATTTAAGTTTTGAAAAATTCTCGATTTCAGAGGACTCCTTTGGGATGGTCAAAGTCCTTTATGAAAAAGCTATGATTTTTGAGAGTACAGGTAAAATCTGGCAACGAAACAAAGTGTTGGAAAAGATCAGTCAATATAAGATTGATAAAGAAATTGACGAATATATTATCAAATCCCTTCTTCTCCTAGCAATTCATACGTTAGAAGGAGGACACTATTCACAGGCTGAATATTACATTCAACAGATACCAAAAATTGAACTTAAACCACCACTTGAACAGAAAATTCGTGAAATACAAAATTTACTCAAGCAATCAAGTTATCGGGGGCAGGTACAAACAGATCTACGCTTCTCTAGAGAAGATCTCGAGCTCCCAGTAGAAGAGCTGATCGTTGAAGAGGTACCTCAGGAAGCACGATTGAAACAAGAGGAATTAGTAAAATTACAGGCACCAAAACTAGACATACCCCCGCCAGAAAAGACTGAAATGAAATCACCATCCATCGAAGCACTTCATGAGTTATTTGACCCTTCAGAACATATTCAACCTATTGAAACAGCCCAAGAAGCAACTACTGGCCAAATATCACCTGAAGAAGACCTAGAAGTAGCTAGATCTATGGACCTAGACACTAGAGACCAGCAAGAAACAGCTTTAGCTCTAGAAAGATTATTTAAAGCACACCGAATCGATCAAGAAGCCTCTACTCCTAATACATCCTTCGAACCTGTCTTACCACGGGAATCACTAGATTTTGCTCCAAGTGTACCTGAAGAAACAATTGAAGAGTATGAAGAAGAAATCCCACAAGACTTCAGTCCACCTGTGTCTCACGATGAAAATGTTCGTTCAGATGTCGTTCGATGCTTACAAAAAGCTGGGTGGGCTGTGGAACTCAATTTCTTGAATCTAGAACGATCAGGATCAGATCCAGATATCATTGCGACAAAGGGACTAATCAGAAAAACACGGAAAATGATTTTTTTTGCTGAAAATCCCACAGATGCCGAAATATGTTCGTTTCTACTCCAATCTAATCCTGAACCAGGTGCCAAATTGATTTTTTTGCTTAATGGTCAGCCTGAAGACGCTAATATATCCATAGCGGTAAAAATCGTTAATCAAATTGATCAATTGTTATAAGTAATTATTTTCTGCTCTACTATCAGAAAGAGAATGTAGTAGACAATAAATGTGTTACTTTCTGACGCATATCTTCAATGGTTCCATCGCTTACAAGAGTTCGAAGTTTTTTCTTTTGATTATAATATTCGATGAGTGGTATAGTCTCATTTTTATAAGTAATCAACCGTTTCTTGACTGTTTCCTCAGTATCGTCTTCTCTTTGGTAAAGAGGCCCACCACATTTATCACAAATTCCTTCTCTTTGCGGTTGGTGGTATTTAACATGAAATATTGCCTCGCACTTCTTACATGTTCGTCGGCCAGTAATCCGTTCAATTATCAACCCTTGATCAACATCAATGTTAATCACCAGATCGATATCACAGATTTTTTCAAGATCATGGGCTTGGATTATATTTCTGGGATACCCATCCAAGATGAATCCAGCTTGGCAATCCTCTTGTGTCAACCTTTCCTTAAGAAGCTGTAAAACAATGTCATCAGGTACCAAATTTCCTGTATTCATATATTCATTTGCTCTCCTCCCAATTTCAGTATCCTTATTGATTGCTGCTCTAAGTAAATCCCCAGTGCTGATTTGAGGGATATTATTATCTCTTGATATAAATTTTGCCTGCGTTCCTTTTCCAGAACCAGGAGGCCCTAACATGACTAATCTTATAGCGGACATATCTTTCCTTTTCCTTATTGATCTGACATCTCATTATTAAGCTTGAGTAAGATATCTCTTGCTTTTGACGCATGTTGTTCGTTGATTACAAATATGATGACCAAATGGTCAGAGTGTTGAACCATTGTATCGTAGATAGAGATAGCTTGATCAGCAAGTAAGGAGGAGACATGAGCTAGAATACCAGGAATTTCTTGAGCTTCTTTGGGTAACATTAATTTAAGTAAGCTTAAAGAATTTTGCAGCTTTTGCGTATCAACAGTCTTTACACTTGCCATTTCACTAAGGAAAGACTTTTCGGACATTTTTTTCACATACAGTTCAATGCTATTGAGGTTTAAATAGGCTGAACTGATATCTTCGCGTTCGAGTTGTTGAAGAATGATCTCCATTAGTGCATGGATATTAGTTTCTTTTTGAAATATGATTTTATAGTGTTTCAAACCATCTGTAACTTCTGTTGTACCTTTTTTTAGAACACTGTGAACAAGTTTGACTCCCAGCAGCTCTTCTTGCTGCTTACGAAGTTTTTTAAGATATCGAGTGATTGCGACTGCAACATTCCCCTCTAATTTCACGGGGTCTTTTTCTCTAAAGCTACCCCCATCTATCAACTGGGTTTTTATCTTTTTAGCAATTTCTCGTTGAGCAGTTTTTCGCTGCTGTAGTTCATGAACTAATGAAGGATCTTGATCAAGTATTTCTCGTACAACTTTTGATACTGACTTATCCGCGCGCATCGTATTTCGTCCTTTAGTTATTGACCGTTTGAAGTTTGTTTTCCTAAATATATCGTAATTTTTAAAATTTCCAGCTCACTGAGGGCGATTAAAAATGTATAAATGCCATTTTCATTAAATAGCTGAAGCAATTATTAAGAAACTTCTGAAGAAAATCACTAGCTCAATTTTTATCAAACTTTTTATCTATTCTGTAAATAATTACGAAAGGTGAAACGCGTTTAGTTGGTTTCATACAGCTTGAAAATTTAAAAAGATTGGGAGAATGTAAGATCAATGAGGCGACGTGAGTTCAAAATTGAAAACAGCAGATTTCTTAATCCTTTTACCCGCATATAACGAAGAGAACTCTCTATCTAGTGTAATTAACCAACTTGGTAACCTTTTCTCTCTTGATCAGTTGATCCTTGCCGATGATGGATCGACAGACAACACATCAATAATTGCAAAGGAAATAGGAATAAGAATCATAAGAAATAGAAGAAACAGAGGAAAGGGATCCATTTTGCGGAGTTCTTTTATTACAATCATCAAGAAATTTCCAACATTCAAATGGGTAGTAACGATTGACAGTGATGGACAACATGATTGTCAAGATATTGTACGTTTCTTAAAGACAATAAGTCTTAACCCTGAGGTTGATATTATCGTGGGAAAACGCGATTATAGTCAGATGCCTCCTGTGAATTGGATATCAAATAAATTGACATCTCGTTGGTCCAATTACTGGTTAAACTGGAATTTAACAGATCTTCAATGTGGTTTTAGGTGTTACAACACAACAGCTTTGCGTAAAATCCTCAACTTCGGATTGAAAAAGAACAAATTTGATCTAGAGACCGAAATCTTGTTAGTTGCATGGCTTCTAGACCTAAAAATAGTTGAAATACCAATAAAAACTCTCTATCCTCGAAATCGTCGAAAATCTAGGATTCGCCCAGTTTTTGATACAATGCGATGGATATTACTGGTATTTCAATATGCTTTTACTCTAAAATTTGTTAACAAAGTGTGGCAAAATCGATTTTTACTAAATTTGAGAAAGAAAAGGGTTAAGAATTGAACAGAATAACTTACAATGAATGAATAGTAAATTCGAAACTAAAAAAAATTAGTTCAAGTCAATTAATCAAAGTTAAAAACAAGAGAATTCTTTAAGCAATTATCTATAAACTAGGATGAGATAAAATTTAGCACCTATAAAGCAGGTTCAGGGATTGAAGTGCGTATGAAACAAAAGCTAGTACTTAAACTTGTGCTTCTTGGTGATCCAGGAGTCGGTAAAACATCATTAATATCGCAATTTGTACATGCTCGTTTTCGACACTCCTACCAATTAACCGTTGGTCTAGATATCTCTTCAAAACAAGTGAAATTAAATGATGGTCGAACAGTTACCCTGTCTATTAATGACATTGGCGGGCAAGCACGATTTGCCGCCATTCGGCACATGTTCTTTAAGGGAGCTCATTTAGCGATGTTTGTATATGATGTTACCCGAACAGAGACATTAACGAATATTTTGGATCCATGGTACAAAGAATTAATGGAATTTTGTAGCCAACCTGGCAAAGCACGATCTGCCATCCAAACAATTTTGGTTGGTAATAAATCTGATTTAGAGGACTACATTATGGTTGATGAAGAGGAGGGACTCCAGCTTGCAGAGAAAATCAATGCAAATGAACACATTCTTGCCTCTGCAAAAGAAAATATCAAGGTTGATGATGCTTTCAAGACTCTGGCTCAGAGCTTTTTTGATGAAGTCCAACAATAGAATCTAGTTTGATAAAAGGAGTAATTTCTGTGGGAACAGAAACAGATTTTTCATATCTATCATATATTCCCACTTATATCTTTAAACAATTGATAGATAAGTGGAATAAAACTTCCATCGAATTGAAACCAAATGGACTCCTCTCTAAAGAGAATCGAGAAACTACTATTAAACATATCCAAAAATTGAGTACCCCGAGACTTAAACAGCTGAAAAAGGTCTCTGAAACTCTTAATTTCTCTGATATTTGGTGGCAAGTCTATCAAATCTCTAAAATCAAACCTGTATCCGAGCTCCAGAAGAAAAAAAAGACCTTTAAAATTGAAAAATACTTCCAAGAAGAAGGGGAAATAAAAGCTAAAGGATTATTTTCTGTAAGGGAACTTAATGAATATGTGAGTTTCATCGCTGTTGAATTTTCTTCTAGATCCACAGTCTACAAAAGGTTATTTCGATTCTTCTACTTACCATCTGTAAAAACGATTCTGCTGGAACCTAAAGATTTTGCAGAAGAGGTCTTAAAAAGCGAGATTCTACCATTCATTACAAAAGATCCTGATAAATTTGAGAAAAAAACCATTCGTGCCAGATCAATTAGAGTCTTAACCAAAAAGACCGATGAAGCAAAAACAGCTTTTAATCTCACCCATCTCAATATTAGAATATCTCTAGAAACTTCAGGTATAGAAGGATTAAGTCAGATAATCATTCAAGGAGACGATGTTATCAGGGGCGCAGAGACTCTAGAACAAAGACATGAAGTATCACTAGGTTTTATGAACTCCGGTCCATGGGTGGGAGCAGGAACTAAAGATTTTGCACTCGAGGTAGGAAAAGGCCTCCAGATCCATCAATTGGAGAACGAATCGCTCAAGAGCTTAGTCTCAGTACTAGGTATAATCTAAAAAATTCATGTTCCACAGGTGAATTGATTGTTTCGGAAATCTAGAGTAGCACAATCCTTTATGCTCATTTTTCTGGTAGGAACACTTATTCTCCCTTTCATACCAACTCAATTGGCCAAAGATTTATCTCCGAATCCATTTCTTGAGGAGTATGAAGATAATAAATTTCTTGATTACATGATCATGTTTTATCCAGAAATCCCTAGAATGACTGCTTTTGAGTCGTTAGTCGTTAAAAAATATTCACATTTTCCTGTTATCAGAATAGAATTTAATGACTCTTCCACCAAACTCAAATTTTTTGACAATTATAAAGAGAACATCTACCAAATTGAACCAAATAAAATTGTCACAAGCTCACTCGATATTATTCAGGAAAAAAGTCAAGTATTGAGTACTGAAAAAATAAATATTCTGGAATCAACAGGGGCACGTTACTTACATCAGACTGGTATTAATGGCTCTCGTACTAAAATTGGAATTATAGATACAGGAGTATCAAATCACAATGTAGAGTTTGGTAGTCGTATAAAAGGGAGATCCTCATTTGTTTCCCAAAAATTTGGGTATTCAGATGATATTACCAGTGTTGATGACAGTTGGGGTCATGGTACTCATGTTGCTGGACTAGCTGCTGGTGCTACGACTGGAATAGCTCCAGGGGCAGAAATCTATAGCGCAAAGATCATCCACCTTATGAGTGTCACAGGTGCAGGGGGGGGAGGTGGGGAAGAAACTACTGCTGGGATGCTGGAGGCGATAGAATATCTTGTGAATAACTCTGTTGATGTAATCAACCTTTCTGTAGGCCAATATCACAATCTACCCACAGGCTTAAGAGACGAAATTATCAATTTTGTATCAATAAACAACAAAGTAGTGTTCAGTATTTCTGCGGGTAATTCTGGTACTTCAGGTAATTATGGCGAGAGAGGAACATTAAATAATCCAGCTACCGCACTTCAAAGCATAGCTGTTACAGCAACTAATAGCGCACAAACATCTATAGCAAATTTTGCTTCAAGAGGCCCTAAAATTGATTATTCCCTGAAACCTGATATTGCAGCTCCAGGATCAAATATTAAGGGGCCTAGTAACTCAGGATCAGGTTATACTTATAAATCAGGAACATCAATGGCTTCTCCTATTGTCGGTGGCGCAGCTGCTCTTCTCATAGACTACCTTAAAAGTGAGGGACTATCGTATTCAGCTGCCACTGTTAAAGCAGCTCTTCTTGCTGGGGCAAGAACACTACAAGAACCCATTTGGGAAGAAGGTTCGGGGTTCCTCAACATTACTCGAGCTTTAGAAATCCTGATGGCATCTGAGAAAATTGAAAACATTCCCAATGTAATCCATCTTCATCCCCAAAAACTCCCAATTGAACCTTATGAAGTATTATTTTCAGGCAGCTCAGTCACTTTTAATCTTACGGTAGTTAGTAGTAAGGAATCTGAAACTAATATTCAAGTATCTAGTGATTTTGTATCTACACCAAGTTCATCCTATGTTATTAATAATTCAGTCCTAATACCTATTAATTTCACTATTCCAGTTTCGAGTGATCCACAGTTCGTTACAGGTTACATAAATATCAGCAACCAGATATTGGATATTGAATTTGAAGTTAGAAAGTCAGCTGCATGTGTTTTATTCGATGAGACCCTAAACCGAATAGTCCGTCATGGCTATAGTACTGGCATGTACTCAGAACACCTTGGTGACTCTTCGAGCACGATCTGTATGTATTCAGCGTTCACACGATTCTTAGCATATGAGAATAATTATAGTGTCACACCCCATGTTAGTGGAGAGATAACCTTAAACAAGCTTTTAGCATATGACGTTTTTATCATGGTTAATCCATTCTCTCTCGCGTCAGACATTTACATGGATTGGGTTGAAAATCCAGGAACAGATTATTTAAGCCTATCAACGGAGGAGATAACAGCGATAAGTCAGTACGTTAATGCAGGAGGAGGATTACTCATTATAAGTTCAGATGATGATTTCTATGATCTGACCAAAATGAATGAGTTCCTCTCTTCTTTCAACTTTCAGATTCAGCTTCAGTCTTCAGGAAGCATTTTCCAAAGTGAAATTGATCCATCAGTAAATTTCACACAGGAAATTGGATCATTTCCATTTCGGGGAAATTATATTCAAACAACGGGAGCACACACGATCGTAGTGGCAGAAGTAGATGGGAACCCTACTCTGGCTCTTTATGAAGACCCAAATGGAGGAAGAGTCCTACTTTATGGATCTGACCTCATTTTTGACAACATTGGATTCTCGAGCTATGCTTACAATGGTAATACTGAAAATAATAAGATTTTAGCATTTAATTCTGTCGCATGGCTTGCAGAGGGGGAATTCAGAGAGACCACTACAACTGAATTTCCAGAGATTCCCTATCCTCTTTTTCTAGTTGTTTTAATTCTTTCCTTAGGAATTATTTTTCTCATATTTCTTACAAAATCACGAAAGGATTGACTCTAGGCAATATAGTTTCACACACGGGGTTCACGATCAAGGCCTATATACTGACTTTTTTCTCTATCGTCATAACCAATTTGAGTCTTTGAAGATAATTGATGGAATATTATTTGAATAATTGGCATTCCAGGAATTAATTCAACTGGAGAATTTGCCCGATGAGCAATCTCAAGAGTTAGAGTCGAAGGTTTCTTTAACCCAGTTCCAGGATTCACTAATCCCGCAGCTTGGACGACTATTCCTAGTCGAGCAATAGAAGATTTTCCCTCAAGAGTAGCCGCATAATCTTTGGAGATAGATATCTTCTCTAGAGTTGAGGCTAATACAAACTGATTGGGTGACAACAAGAATGATTCGTCTTCTTCAATTCGAAAGACCTCGGTATTTTTTAAGATAGCACCTCGATCGTTTGGTCGAAATAACCTTCCATGGTGGAATACTAAGAAGGTATCACCTAATTTTAAGTCAACACTGCATGGCCCCACTCTTGATTTATCAAAGGGATTAATGGTAATTTCTTTGGCCTCAATTGCTGCCAATATATCTTGATAAGAAAGTATCATAATTTTTCACCGAATTTTAGAAATAATTTGAACAATACGAACTCGAGGATCTTCCAATACACAATACACCTACTGTTCTAAACTTTAATTGAATCCAGCAGAAAACCGAATAAAAAGCAATTTTTTTCTTCATAGGATTCTTCGCATATCAAACTAGGCCAATTGTGTTAATTCTAAGAGTTCCATGATTAAAGTGGAGTTTCGATAGATATTTGAAAATAAGAATGGTAATTGAGATAAATTTATTAGCGAACATTGTTCCAGTGGAACCCAACATGAATGACTCGCACCAAGAGCGGTTGAAAGTTGTCTTAATGCGGATAATTGAAGGTTTTTCTGATTACTTCGTATCCCGCTTAGAGAAGACTTTCAATCAAACTCCAAAAACGGTGAATGTCCGAAATATTGCGGTAGAACGAAAATTAGGAGCAACGGGAATTCATATTGTCAAGGTTCAATTGGAGTCAGATCTTGGATTAGATGAGGCTAGTATCGCAGTAAAAATCTATGATGAGCAAGAACAAGCTCTAGATGTAGTCAAAAAGATAAATGTTCTCGAAAATCGGCTTTCAAACTATTTGAATTTCGGAATATCCTCAGCATCAGTCATTTTCTTCTCTCGGAGTGTTGTTGTAATGGAGGGAATACAAGGAGAAGTTTTTCGGGAATCCAAAATTCCACGTCCTCAAAAATATCGATTTGCAGGCAGAAGCCTTGCTGCTTTTCATGGTTCAAAGACAGAACGATGCTGGTTTGATAAATATAAATTACTTTTGATAAGGAGTATGGAGAATGTTCCAATAAAGGAGGAAATGAAACAGACTCTCAAAAGACTTTTTGAAAAAGTCGTACCTCAAGCAGAGCAGGCGTCTCAATTTTCTGGATCATTAAGCTTTGGAGATTTTCATCCAGGGAATTTAATATTTGATCTTAGGATTGGCCAGAATCCAATGATCCGCACACACCTTATAGATCCAGAATACTTGGATACATCTACTGAACATGACCGATTAGAAGATATCTGTAATTTTTTTGCTGTTGAGTGTGTGGATCAATATAGGATGGATAAATCATTATCTAAGTTTAGAATGAACATGAAGTCTTTCTTAACTGGGTATAATGAAATCCTAGCTCATGAACAGACTTCTTTTTCTAAATATTTTCCTGGAACCTATATCCCCTTCAATTTTCATTTAAGTCTAATGATTTTAATGAGTATTTTGAACATCCAAGATATGAGCGATCTTTTTGGAGGGGAATCTGGGATTCAAAATGAAGTTATCTTACGAAGCCAGCTCATTGAACAGCTCCTTCAATGGAATTCTTTTCCAGATTAGGTTGAAAATATGCTTCACAAGGTTCTATATTCTTATGCAGGAATTGCCACTCAGATACTGATTCAAGATCCTCATTTCATAATTTTACTTGATTCTGGGGACGGAATTATCAGAGATTTACTCGAAGAAAACGTCGTTTTTCCCTTGACCGTTCCCCTCTATATCTTTCTCTCACATGGTCATTATGATCACTGCGGAGGTTTGTTTTCGTTACTTGGATTTTTACGAATGCTTGGTCAAACATCTCCAGTCAGAATTTATTACCCTGCGGGTTCTAATGAGATAAAAGGTTTGGTAAATCTATTCAAATCTTCATATTCGGACACAATTCCCTTTGAATTGAAAATGTGTGATTTACAACCTCAAACTGAAATCGCCATCACCAAAGAGGTAAGAGTCGTGGCATACGAGATGAGACACATGGGATCGACGAGATCTCATGGAATGTTGCCTGAGATCCCCGCTTTTGGTTATGCCATTTTCAAAGGGTCAGAAAAATGGCTCGCATATACTGGTGATACTGGGATAAATGAAAATCTTCCCATCCTTTTAGAAGATGCAAGCCATGCATATATCGAAGCAACCAATTTAAGTGCTCAACACTCCGAATATCATCTTAATAAAGAAGAGGCAATAGAACTTGGACGATTGACAAAAAATTTCACTTTAGTGCATACCAGAAAATAGAAGATTCGAGAAGATTGACTGAAACATAGGAAATCTGTTTAGTAATACGAGAATCAGACTGAAACGAATTTCAACCAATTTTTTTTTGAAAATTTTTTAACACATTTATATCTAGAATAATTAATAGTGGGAAGTTCATCAATGTCTTGGAGAGTCTCAGCTAAATTGTTCTTGATCAATATCTCCAACAGTTGGCGTTAATTTGTTATCAAAATCATTTCTTAAAGAAGTTGAAGCAATTCATAATGACACTCACAGTGGTGCAGCAGAGATAGCATCGGATTGTCTAGATACTCTGAAGCGGGAATGCCTTCGATTAAGCACCAGACTAGATAGATCCATTTTAAAAACGGCTATTTCGCTATTACTCGATACACATCCAATGGCTACTATAGAAAATGCGCTCTTACCTGTTTTCTTACAATTAACTAACCTTCTAGAACCAGGAGGAATCCAACAGGGTGATCCAAAAGCTGCAATTGAAGTAGTATTTGCTACACGACGAGAACAAATGAGGATAGGTGAGAAAAATACTATCGAGACACTGGTCAAAGTTCTGCAAGAAAAGAAATCTATCCTGACTTTTTCTCACTCATCAACTGTGACTACCGCGTTATTACAGCTTGCAAGAGATGGATATCGTGACAAAGAAATTTACATCCTAGAATCAAGACCTCTTAGGGAAGGAAAGCGAACAGCTCAGACAATAGCAACAGCAGGCTTCAAAAAAATACACCTAGGAATTGATCTGGCAGTTAATGAATTTTCTCAAAATACAGAACTAGCTGTATTGGGAGCTGACATGATTCACCCCAATGGTCAAGTTCTGAATAAAATCGGTTCCGCGACAATAGCTCACTTATTTCATATGCGATCCAAAGAGTTAATTGTAGCTGCTTCACCATCCAAAATCTGCCTAAGAGGACTCATTAATCATGATCAAGACTGGCACCCTGTTATTCCCCATCGTGATCCTAAAGAAATTACTACTATTTCAAGTCCAAACTTGGTTATTTGGAATAAATATTTTGAAATCATTGATCCAGATTGTATAACTTCTTTAGTGATGGATCGTCATCAGTTTCCCTCGCCAATTGAAAAGCCACTCAAAGAATTTCTAAAATCTAGTGTGATTAAATCTCAGTTGGATACGTTACGAGAAATCTGGCATGATGTGGATTTCACAATGGTGTGAATGATTCGGAAAATCGATCTTTACCATGCTTTTACCATGACTGGTTGAATTGCTGGGTCTTCAAAGACTATTGCACCCCGAAAAATATCTTTCTTTTTAGCTGGTCGTATGGCGATTATAGTTCCAGATGTGATTCTGATTTTGACACTTTCCTCTAAGGCAGGTTTGTAAGCTGAGTCAAAGACAAGTTTCCAAGTAGAATTATTGCTCTCATTCCATGCAATACAATGCATTTCATCCTTCTCAGGCTCCTTGATTAGGTCCAGAACATGATAATAACCTGTAAACTGGTCTACTACTTCTTTATTATCAGCCACGGAGATTTCAAGAGGTAGAGCTTTCTGCCAAGACGCAGGAATACCCCGTTTCGTTGAATCTTTCCCCTCTTCTTTCAATTTTTGCTTAAAAAGCTTAAGGACTTTAAGATCCACCTCTACCAAGTCTGGCCGAAGACGGGTAAGAATGAATAGTCGTTTCATGGAAGGGTAGATATCCTCTCGCTTACTAAAATTCTTTACAATCGTTTTGAGGATGTCAATTGCTAGTTCACGCTGGCCATGGGAATACAAGTCATTTGCATAGGTGTGCATTGATGATATCATACCATCTAACAGGTCTGGAAAGCGTTTAAGTTGTAAAATAGCGTTATCTGGTTGATTCGTTGCGATTAATGAGACGGTTAATCCAAGAAGCTGATTTGGAGACATTTCATGATTTCTTGACGGGATAGATTTGAATAAGTTCAGAGCCTGGGTATATTGGCCTAGTAATAAATATAATAAACCTTGAAGAGAAATTAGGTTTTCAACAGCCTCTTTACCAACAGAAATAAAATTCATGAATACACGACAAGCTTCAGCATGGACTAAAGCCTCGACGATCTCATTACGTGTAAGCTTGTAGTCAAAAAGCCAACTGTGATGTTCAAATAATTCTGAACGGAGCATTCGTTCGACAATCACACGTTGTTCTAATTCACCAATTGAATATATCAGTTCGGAGCTCTTGGTAAGTATTTCAAGAAGAACGTTTTCAGCGTCACGAATGTTATAAATTTCGCGTGTTTCTCTTGCTTTAATGACCAATTGTTGGGCAATAATCAATGCATCTTCTGGACTTAAAACTTCAGGTTCTTTTTCTGGAATTGCGGCAAGTTCTTCTTCTTTGATCTCCTCTATTTTTGCTTCAGTTCCCACTTGGGCTGCAGATCGGACAAAACGAGCAGTATCAGTTAAATCATCTATTAACATTGCGACATCGATATACCGACGAGTTTTTTTCTTATAACTCCAGGAGGCACGGAATACACGTTCAACGGTTTGATCCAGAATTTTTCGCATATCGGCGTCACTGACAGCCGCAGCAAGAATGGAAACAAAAGCTCCGCATGAGAGATGTTCGATTCCTTTAAAAACTCGGTTTTCCTTAACAATTCGTGCAACACCCTCATCATCAGAGACAACTGCAACCCTATTTTTGTCTTTTAGGGTGAATTTTTTCGCTAAGATAACGACATCAATATCGGCTGGGTCATCTTTTACTCTTACCATTCTTTCTTGTATTGCATAGCTGGCTATTTGATTCCAGAGCTTAGATCCCCGGTTCACTCGTTCCAGACGAACGTGTTTAGGGATAGCCCTTCGGAGCTCTCGAAA
>CP070760.1:2065882-2074521 GCA_020348965.1 Candidatus Heimdallarchaeota archaeon
TATCTGGCACAAGCTCTGGATCCTCGACAACAAATACCTCTACATCTCTTTGCTTTTTCTTAGGGTAGAGTCGAAGTCCCATTTTGGTAATTATTCCAGTAGTGCCAAACCACCCTAAAAATAACCCTGCTAAATCTGGTAAAGGTGCAAGTGAGAACCAATAGGGACTAACTGAGCCTGATCCAATCTTACATACGTCCCCAGTTGGTAGTACAACTTCTAATCCCGTGACCATGTCAGAATTGAAGCCATACTGTTGAGTTAGTCGTCCCTGTCCATGAATTACAATGTTTCCAACAACGGTTGCTGAAGGTGGTGCATCAGGAATTGAAAAACGTGAAGTAGGATGATTTTTTTCTAGGAAGGCTTTTAACTTACCTGTTGTCATCCCTGCTTCAAATACGATGTATCTACTTTCCTCATTCACTTCTAACACCCGATCCATTCTTCTTAGATCGATAACAATACCCCCATGATGGGGGATTACTAGACCAGATAAGCTTAATGAACCTCCTACGGGAACAACAGGAATTTTATTTTCATTTGCGAGCTCTATTATTCTTTGTACTTCTTCAGTTGTTTTTGGTAGTACCACATAATCTGGTGGATGGGGATCCATCATTCCAGGGTCTTGAGAATAAATGTACAATTCTTCTTTCTGATTTGAGATATATTCTTTGCTTACAATTTCTGCTAAGGAATCGTATATTGATTGCATCTAATCACCTTCTCTCTCCTATAGCTAGTTGACATAATTCATGCATCATGATAGGCTTGATTCCTCTTTTCGAAACTGCTTCCGATAAGGACGCGTAGCACATAGGGCAGTTGAAAACACAGTATTGTGCACCTGCAGAAACCATATCATCTATATTCTTCTTTTGAATCTCTACAAAAAGATCATACTTCTGTTGGATACGAATCACTCCAGCACAACAGAGCGAGTTTTCTCCAACATATTTCCTAGAAACTCTATTTGCTCCGATCAATTCGAAGATGTCATCTACAAAGTGTTCAGTTTCAGGAGTAAGACGAGAAGAACAAGGTCGTTGGTATGCGACTTTTACCCCAAGGGAATTGATCTCATCTTTATGATCTTTCAGTCTGTTAAAGATGTACTCAAAGAAGTGAATAGGCTTGAATGGCACCTCAATACCGTACGCGGAAGCATATGAAGTAAAAGTTGAGTAACATTCATCATGCAAGCAAACAAGTTCTTTAAAGTCATGGTTTGCGATATGTTCTATAACCATATTAGTTAGTCGTTCTCGTGTTTCTGATGGCTTACCTAAATGCAAATAGACGAGGTTACAGAAAAAGTACCGACCAATGATGATTGAGAGCTCCTCGAAAAACTTACTCTCATTAATATCTGGAATGTATTCTGGAAAAACACATAGAGAAATAGCCGGTTCGAAAGCACCATAAAATTGAGGTATATCTTTTCGTTGAGGTATCGTCATATTAATCCATTGTCGCGTCAGGGGTTTTGGAGCAACCAATATACCACGTTTCTCTTGAATATCGGTTATTAAATAGAACGGATGATTCCCGCGCTTACAATATTCCTCACAGGCATAACACGTGGTACAATCATGCAATACAAAAGAATCCTGGCCATTTACTATCTTCTTTATTTCAGAACGAGCTGATTTAAGATCAAGATCCAAATATTGACACTTGACTAAGCAATCATATGTTGGACAAGTTTCGCACAGTTCTTTGTCAAATTCTAACTCCGACATTTTCATGAGAACATCCTTTCTGGAATTTCACCATTTCAACTTAGCAGTGGGAGTGACATCACTATTTTTATACTCTTGGTTTGTGCATGTCTTGAAGAATTATTGAAACCTATCGGCCACTTTGACTGGAAAATCAGAAAGAAAAAAATGGGACAACCATGATCGGCGTTATCATAGATATTGACGACACATTAATCGATAGTGAAATGAGAATGCATGCTTTAATGGAGTATCTGATGGAACGGGATATACCCTACGAAGATATGCAATCTCTTACTATTCAAAAGAAGGAGGGTATGTACCAGTCATGGGGCCAAACATGAAAGGACAGACATGTCCAGAGTGTCGAACGCCTATCGAAAAGCTAGCATTTGGAGGTGGACATGTCTATCTCTGCCCGAAATGTCAAATTCCTCCATAGTATGCATGAATATATAGTAAAATAATAGAAGTTGAAGATCACGAAATTATATCCCCTCAATAACATTCTGAATTATTCAGAATCATTATAGGCTTTTATTAATTTGTTTATTCTTTCTTTAATTAGCTCTGAAAACGGATCTAATGATCTAGGAGTCCAGAACGGAGAGGAGTCAAAAACCTTCAATTCTTGTTCAATGGAATGTACAAATTGTAAACATAATTCCCATATTCTCTCTTTTAGTTTTTTTTGGAGAGGTAAAATATTTTGATCTATATCATGTAGGAAGGTAGGAAAATTCTCTTCTACCTTTTGTCTAAACAATTGCTGTGTATCAGTTATTAATAGAGAATATTTGTTAAAACTGTCATCTACGTTCGTTACTACTCCATCTGAATAACGATTTTTGAAATAGTCTTCGAATCGGTGGAGTTGAATGTGAAGATCAGATAAGTACATTTCACGAAAATCCACTAGTTGGGTATGGAGAAACCGTTGTACCAAATCTTGAATTGCCTGAAACTCGGCTTCTGGAATAATCTTCTTTTCTACCCTACTCTTATTATCTAGAGCTAGTTTAAAATTTGGTTTCATTCTGAGAGCTGTTTCATAACATTCAAGTGCTTTTTCATATTCCTTCAAGTTTTCGAGATTCCATCCCTTTCTGTCCCATGCTTCATAGAAGTCCTTTTGAAGATTGATAGCTTGGTTGTAGGCTTTAATTGCATCTTGATATTTTCCCAATATTTCAAACGATTTTCCTTCATTAAACCAATCAATAGATTTTTTCCGGTTTCTTTTTTTTTCTGCCATAATTAAACACTTTTATTTGATGTTTTAGAAAAGGGGGAATATGAACAGGAAGTTATGGGTTCCTCATTCCATCTCTACGAGCCTTTTCTTTCCTATAGGCCGATAGGATAAAATTTCACCGTTTAAGAGTATACAATAGGTTCCATAAGGATGGGGAACCGTTTGAGCTTCTTTAGAATTTGTAATATTCATAACTTCAATTGGAATCTTATGCTCTTTTGCATATTCTTCAATTTCTTTCATTGAAGTATAAGTATAGGGACATTGATCTGATTTCAAGATAAAAAATCCGTAAGTATTGTCAAATTTAGTTGTTTTACCGATATTAAACCTTGGTATGGGTGCCTCCTTAATAAATTGCCTGACATACAAGTCAAAATCCGAAAGTACCGTATCAATCCTCTTAAATCCATTTTTTATGAATATTCCTTTACTTGGTAACCATGTTCTTTCTGAGGTTACGGTAGCTACACCATTCATTCCTTCAGCATCAGTAAAACACTTTTTTAACAGTTCCGTACCATAACCTTTTCCTTTATTTCTACCTACAACCCATAGGCAATGGATCACCATATATCCTCTTGCGTCAATTGCCCGCCAAGAATACTCACCAGGAATGTACTCAATAAATCCTCTGGAGGTAAAACCTCTTTTTTCTCTTACCATGAGGAGTTGTATGCGTAAACCCTCTTTGAAGCGTTTTTTAAACCATTTAAGTTTTCTTTGATAACCAGATTCCTTTTTCTTTGATTTCAGACAAAAAAGATCGTAAGAATCAACATTCTCATCAGTAATACTAATGATTTTGAATCTGGTTGAATCCAAGGTTTTTCTTCCCATAAAAACATCTACTAACTGAGTATTAAAAATAATAATTTGTTCCTTTCTTGATCTGTTTCCATTGTTTTCAAACGGAAACAGGTTCTTTTGTAACAAACGAGTCTTTATAAGATTTCTCCAAACTAAAACATAAATAATTGTGCAATATAATTGTTGTAGGAACGTTATCTTCTACTCAAACTTTTCCTTTTAACAAAAACTTATTGATGGATTCTATCATGAACAAAAGATCTTCCCCAACGATAACATGCACTTGTAACAAAGAAGCTGATTGTCATAATTGTTCTATCAGGGGAGACTTGGATTGTAAGTGGAAACGTTCGCTACTTCTGCGTTTTTATAAAGGAGGATCTTTAGCAATGGTATCAGGAGGATTGGGCCTTTTATTTGTTGGACTCTTGGGAAACTGGTTACCAATAATAATTTACGTTTTTTTTTGGATTTTTTTCTTTGGATTTTTTGAAATCCGTGTTCTTTGCAGTCATTGTCCTTATTATGCAGAGGAAGGGAGGATTCTCCATTGTTTAGCCAACCATGGAACTATTAAATTGTGGAGCTTTCATCCAGAACCTATGAATACTTACGAAAAACTAGGTTTTCTTAGTGGTGCATTATTCTTTGTAGTATTTCCTGTAATTATAGAAATCTGGGGACTATATCAACTCTGGACCGATATAAGACAAATAACCTTGAATGTTCTTATATTAGGTGCTTTCGCTGTTCTCAGTACAATAGGAGGAGGCTACTTCTTTGTTTTTTTGCGTAGAAATATCTGTCCAACGTGTGTGAACTTTTCCTGTCCATTCAATTCAGTACCAAAAGAAATTGTAGACGCATACCTTAAAAAGAACCCAATTATGCGTGAAGCATGGGAGAAAACAGGATATCAACTCGATTAGATCATTAGGAATGGTTATTCATGTCCTCCGAAAATTTCGATGTTGTGGTATTATTCACATGGGAAGTTAATGATCGTCTGAAAGGTTATCTAAAAGACCATCTAGAGAGTATTCCCAATCTTCAGTTAATATTTCCCGAAGAGATCTCAGAGGAAGCCCTGATAGAAATAGCTCCAAGAGCAGCCATAATGGTCGGGTGGAGAGTCCCTGATCAGGTGAAACTTGCTGCCACTCGAATGCAATTGTATATTAATCCTGGAGTGGGCATTAAACATCATATAGATTTCTTTAAAACACTTAATCAAACCCGTAAAGTCCTATTAATAAACGGACATGGAAATAGCTATTTTACAGCTCAACATGTTGTTGCCATGCTTTTGACATTAATGAACAAGATTATTCCTCATCATTCTTGGATGAAATCGGGATTATGGCGAAAAGGAGATGCGGATGCAGCATCACTACCATTAAGATATAGAAAAATCGGTTTGTTAGGTTACGGGGCAATTAATACAAAAGTTCACAGATTTTTACAAGGATTTAATGTTGAATTCTCCATTCTACGTCGTCAGTGGCCTAAATACGAAGAAGACTTGCCAACACCTGCCAAAAAATATCAACCACAAGATCTTTCAAAGTTCTTAGAAGAAATTGATATTTTAATTGTTGCTGTTCCTGAAACAACCCAAACCATTGGAATGATTGGAAAAAACGAGCTAACACGTCTAGGAAGTGATGGATTATTAGTCAACGTAAGTCGGGGTTCTGTTATAGATGAATCAAGTTTATTTCATGCATTACAGAATGAGGAGATAGCAGGGGCAGCTATCGACGTATGGTACAACTATACCCCTGAACCCGATGAAAAAGAACGGGTTTACCCCTTCAATTTTCCTTTTCATACTTTAGATAATGTGATTCTCTCCCCACATCGTGCTGCCTCTCCATTTAGCGACTTAGAAAGATGGAATGAAGTAATCGAAAATATATTAAGGTTTTCGCGTGGTGAAAAGACCTTTCTCAATGTGGTTGATTTGAATCGGGAATACTAATCTCGGAATGAATGAAAAGGTTGAATTGAAAGGCATTTCTCGCATTTCAAATTCATTATCTTACTTCCTGTTTTAAAATATCAAAGAAAGTTTGTCTTGCCTGTCTTTCAACCCAAGGTTTATGCCCACAGTTCTTGAGAAGGATGAAACGAAAGTTTCTCACTATATCCGATAAGCATTGAACGCCCTCGGCAGGATGTGGATCGTGATCGCCGTGAATTGCGACAACTGGACATTTGATGTTTTTTCCATAGTTAAAAAGTCTCCCATTCCTTCTGAGTTCAGCAGCTTCCTCCCAAACACTTTGGAAGATATCACCTGACAAGTCCACTAAATTAATTTCATTAGATTTGTTGGATTCATTAACGATTAGATCAAAAGTGTCTGTTATTAATGTTAATTTCCCAAGTCGAGCAAGTGCTGCAGTCTTGCCTTTAGCTGAAGGATCACTGACTATCTTGATAGCATTATCATATGATATTCGCTCGTTTTCACTGAGGCGACCTATTCTAGTCTTGCGTAGTATTTCAACATAATTTTCTTTGAAAGGGCCGCTTCCGATGAGAATCAGTTTTTTGATGAAAGCAGGATAATGTGCAGCGAATAAGTAACTTAACCAGGCACCCCAAGAAAAACCGATTAATAAGATAGGGAAATCACCGTTTTTCTTGAGAATAGTTTTCATCTCATTAATTTGTCCGTCAATAGATGTCGCTGTTTGAATCGGTTCTAAAACCCCCCAATGAGAGAGAGATGTAAGTTCAACAGCAACAGGAGCCATCTCTCCACCTGCTCCAGGACCGCCGTGAATGACCGCAATACTAAATGGCTTTTTTCCATATGTTCTCAAGTTATTCATTTTTATCAAATCCATACTAATCCATACCAATTTTCATCTCTTGGAGTACCTGTAGGAAACCTGATCATAACCTTACTAAATTTCTTTTGTTGGAGTATTACTATAGAAATTGTGTAATTTTTTTCCTCAAGGGATTTAGCATGAGAGACGACAAAATCCAATACAGGTTAAAATTTAAGATCAAGATACACCTGATATTAATTTGATTTACCCCCTACAAAGACTTTTGAGATCCACAACACCTTATAGCTCTGACCATTTTTAATATTCTTTTTATCTCTGGATTTTATCCTATCAGATGGTTAGGTTTGTTTAATGGGTTCCCTGAAAAGAAAAATTGAAATCTTGGGTGATGCCAGTAAATTTGATGTCTGCGCTTCAATGGCTTCACCAAGAACTGTTTCTGGAAACTGGCGAATAGGTAATCCTGATAGAGCGGGGATTTGTCATGCATTTGCTCCAGATGGACGGTGTATTAGCCTTTTCAAAGTATTAATGACTAACCACTGTATCTATGATTGTAAATACTGTGTCAATAATTGTAGTAACGCCAAGACGAAAGTTATGTTCGAACCTGTTGAACTAGCACGAGCTTTTATGGGTCTCTACATTAGAAACTATGTGGAAGGACTCTTTTTATCTTCAGGAGTGTGGAAGAGTGCTACTGATACGTCAGAGAAGATAATTGACGCTCTTACTTTAATCCGTGATACTTATCACTTCCAGGGGTATATGCACATTAAAATCCTTCCTGGGACAGATAAGGAATATATTCGGCAGATCATGGAGGTTGCTGATCGCGTAAGTCTTAATGTGGAACTCCCTAGTCCTTCTCGTCTCTCTGAAGTTTCTAGCGTGAAGAATTATGAGACGGACATCCTAGCTTGCCAAAAGCATATTCATCATTACATAAAAGAGGGACTGGTTCCAGCGGGTCAGACGACTCAGTTCATTGTAGGTACAACAGCAGAATCAGATCATGAAATCATCGAACGACTCCATTGGGAATATTCAAAACTTGAATTAAAACGAGCCTACTTTTCAGGGTTCACTCCAATCAAGGGAACACCATTAGAACACAGAAAAACCTCAGAAAGATATATAAGAAAGCGTGAGAACTATCTTTACCGTATAGATTGGTTATATCGCCGGTATAACTATGAAATTGATAGAATTTTTTCTATTATGGATGAAAAAGGAATGGTCCCCTTAGGAACTGATCCTAAAGTCTCTCTCGCGTTAAAAGATGACACATTCCCATTAGATGTTAATGAGGCTTCTTACAAGGAGTTATTACAGGTTCCTGGGATTGGGGAAATTTCTTCAAGAAGAATCATTAATTTACGAAAGATGAATAAGAAAATTTCTAATTATAGAGATTTACAGAGAGTAGGTGTCGTAGTAAAACGTGCTAAATCCTTCATAACTGTCAATGGAAGAAGACAAACAAGAATAAAGGAATTTTTAAATTGATAAATGAAATCGGGAATTGACTTGTTTAGAAAAATTGAGAAAAATTTGGTCCTAGATTCCTTATCACGACATAAAAATGTCACAACGGAATTTTTGAGGCAAATTAATGGCATTCCCAAAGGAATACTTGAAAATTTAGGAACAGATCTAGCTAAAAAAGCTGTGGCTATGAGTCGGGAAGTTGATGGTGATCTTCATAGACATAAGGCTTTTTTACGACCATCCGTCTCGCCTCATGGGATATTATACGCGAAGTTGTACAAGATGAACCATCATAATGAAAAACTCCTCTTAAAATTTTTTCTTGAAAGATTCCCTGATTTTATTGTGATATTTGAGTCAAAAAGAGGGGTTTTCATTAAGGATCAAAATTCATACGATTTAATCACTGACCGATCTTTAGATGAAGTTCTTGAGGAATTAGAAAAGAAACGTCCTATAAATCCATTGTTCAAAGAATTGAATGGGAAGAATTATCAGGAATTATGGGAAAGCTTCGCTCAATCACAAATCATCCAAGGAAGAAGAATTTCCAAA
>CP070760.1:2074621-2081604 GCA_020348965.1 Candidatus Heimdallarchaeota archaeon
TTGTATAGGGGGGTCTATCAACACGAGTATAGCAGTAAGCGGGTCTTTTTCCCATAAGATCACCTTAAAGATAATGTCCTGCTCTTAATTGATTTTTAAATCTAATTTAGTTAAGTATTAATGGAAAGAGTTAAAAATCCACTTGTTTAGGCTTTACTGTGTTGACAATAAAACAGGTTCCCTCTTTGATGATGTAAACAGTGACTGATTTCTAACCTTTTATTATCTAAAAATGTTTATAAAACCAACAGTCGTTAAGAATTCCAGTTTCAGAAGGGTTATTGTCTTTAGGAGACATTGAAGTATCACAGGTAGTAGAATACATGGTAGAAATTCCGAACTCATCAATAGATCGAATTATTAGAAAAGGAGGAGCAAAGCGAGTATCGAAATCCGCAATACTGGCTTTACAACAGGAGATAGAAGAGTATGGAGTCAAGATAGCCAAGTTAGCTTGGGAACTAGCAAATTATGCGGGTAAAAAAACCGTGGAAAAAAAAGACATCATGTTAGCCTTACAAAAGCATAAATTGACTAGATAAACCTATTTTGTATTTTTGTCGCAAACCCATAATTTAAAATTCTCTGATTTGTAGTGTTATTATGACAAGCGGTTGAATAAATCCATGTCCTGCAGGTTTATTCGACAACTTTTTAGATTCGATTAAGTTGTAACAGCCTAGAATCAGACCTTGTTACACGATCGAATTTATCAAACAATTATTATTGCTAATAAACGATCTATATCTGGAAGCAAAGTTTTTTGCTTAAATTTAGACTATTAACTGAATAAAACATGAATTAAAGAGAAATTTGCAAGGGAAACAGCATGTCATTATGATTACATTCTTATCTTTCTCCTTTACTATTCAATACAATTCAAAAATGAAAAAATTAAGAGGAATGAAGAGACAAAAATTCACAGAAGTACCTACTAGATGATATGTTTGTTTCACCTTGTGACTATTGGAGGTGAAACAACGGTGGCAAACAACGAAGATATTGACACCAGTACTGTAAAATATCTTATCCATGAGAAATTTAGTATTAATGGAGTAGCTGAACGCTCAGACATCATCGGCGCGTTATTCGGCCAAACCGAGGGATTAATTGGTGAGGGCTTAGACTTAAGAGAATTACAAAAGACATCAAGAATAGGACGAATTGCTGTAAATCTACAATACCAAAAAAAGCAACGGAAAACAACAGGAACCATAATTGTTCCCTCTTCTTTAGATAGAGTCGAAACAGCTTTACTTGCTGCTGCTTTGGAAACCGTTGATCGTGTTGGACCCTGTGTAGGGAAAATTACGCTTCTTAAAATTGAAGATGTCCGCGAAAGCAAACGTAGACAAATAATCACCAGGGCATCACGTATTTTAAAGACATGGGATCATGAAGTTACTCCTGATTCTGTTTCCGTGCTTGAAGAAGTTCTTAAAGAAGCTCGTATCAGTATTATTCAAAAATATGGGAAAGAAGGGATTCCTTCTGGACCAGGGATTCAAGATAGTGACAATCTAATCATTGTTGAAGGCAGAGCTGATGTTGTGAATCTTTTAAGACATGGATTTAGGAATGTTATAGCAGTCCAAGGAACCAATGTACCATTAGATGTGATTGAACTTACACGAAAAAAAGTAACCACGGCATTTCTGGACGGGGATCATGGTGGCGATCTTATTCTTAGGGAACTCATTCATCTTGCAGATTTAGATTATGTCGCAAGAGCGCCCCCGAATCGTGAAGTTGAGGAGTTATCCAGCAAGGAGATTTTAAAGGCCCTTCGGTCTAAAATTCCCATCGAGCAAATCATGAAAGAAATGAACATTTCTCCTGACGAAATTGAGTCTCATGAGGATCAGAATGAATCTATCTCGTTAAATGAGGCAACAAAAGAAATCCCTATAATTGTACGCTCTCATTCTACTGCCAAAGTTCCACGTGCCTTCTCAAAATTTGTAGGTAATCTCCCAGAACAAGAAGCCATTTTACTTAAGTCCGATATGACGATTCTAAAAGAGAACATCCCAATTAGCGAACTTCGAGATGTCATTCTCGAAACTGACAATGTAGAGACAGTGATCTTCGATGGAATCATTACTCAACGACTACTAGACATTGCCTCAGATCGTGGAATAAAAAACATTATCGGCGCAAAACAACATGATGTTACTAAAAAGCCCTTAGAAATCGATCTTTTCACGTTCTCAGAATAATTTTCTATTCATGCAGGCCTAGCAGGACACCTGCATTTTTTTAAAACCAAAATAAGACTGCTCTTTCTTCCATTTTTAATGTAGATAATCTTTTAATCCAGTCTTATTGAAAATTATTAAATTTCCTCTTTTAGTATAATTTGCTGTAGAAGCAGAGGATCTGTTGCCCTAAACACTAACTCTAACGACCACATATAAGGAGATTTCCCAATTCAGTCGAGTTCTCTTGTGTAGGGCATTGTTGATCCTAAGAGTTCCTGTCGGTTAGAAGGGTTGACTCTTACGCTCATCGTTGGGTGACACACCCAGTCTCGCCGAGAGCCCGTCTTCTAGCGCCTATTGGAATACTTAGCTCGGGATTTTTCTGCTTGTTTGCACCATGAATCATCAGATATCATCAGGTCCTCGAAAAGCAGAATTTGCTCCTTCACTGCAAATATTATTTTTGAAGATTATTACAAAAGGCTTTCCATTATGTTGGATTCATTATTCTCATTCTCATAGCACCAAAGATTTTTGTTTCAAATTCTTAAACATAATTTTGGAGATAAAAGATTGGAAAAATTCGAAATTGTTGGTTTAGGGGGGACATTTGATCGTTTGCATAGTGGGCATAAACTATTCCTTGATATTGCCTCTCATTATGGCAAAGTTGTTCATATTGGATTGATTAGTCCGAGTTATTTAAGTAAAATTCGCAAGAAATCGGCTAAAAATATTCAGACCTATCAGGAACGCCAAAAAAATGTCGAATCTCATCTCTTAAAGCGTAATGTTAGTAGTCGAATCACAAAAATTGACAGCCCAGGAATGGATCGTGCGCTGGCCGCTGATTCAAACCTTTCTGCTCTTGTTGTATCTCAAGAAACCTACCCTGGAGCAACTGCAATAAATGATCAGCGTCACCATGACAAGAAACCCAAAGTAACTATTATTGTCATCCCTTGTGTAATTAGAGCCAATGGTACTCTTGAAAGTAGTACCAGGTTAAGAATGGAGGAATCTGACAAAAATCTGTCTTGAGATCAGAATAGAATGGAAGGTCCCTCAGAACTCAAGATCATCATCATTTAAGACCCAAACAGATAGAGTTTATGTCTTATCGGGAGGGCTAGAGCCGTCATTGGATCCTTCCAATGATTTTCTTAGAGGAAGATAGTTATAAGCTTATCGGAGGCTGATTTGATGAAGATTTGGATTTGTCTCTTAGCAAAAGTCCTTTAGTGAAATTTAGATTGCAAAATCTTAGCCTTAAAAGGGAAAATAACCAAATTTTCGGCTTTAAATCAATATAAATTCAGCCTAATCAGCTTATACATAATTTATCTCGCTTATTATCTGATGAAGAAGGAAGAAAACGTGGATCCGATTGTCTTTTTGATCATAGTGGGATTTAGCTGGCTTTCCTTAAATGCAATTAGCCGCACTCATTGGTTCGATGTGAAAAACCCTGAAATTGGCTTGGGTTATGCTTTTTACCGCACAACAAAATTGAATAACCTTATTGACCGTTTAGCGAAGATTAAACGTGGTGTATGGAAATTTATTTGGGATGTTGGCGTAATTTCTGGACTAGGAATTCTCATTGTTAGTTTAATAATTTTTACCATCAATATCCCATTATTTTTCCAACCTTCTACAGACGGAACCACCTCTGCGATCGCGTTAACTCCTGTCATCCCTGGTATAACCATCTCATTTCAAACGCTTCCTTACTTCTTAATAGCGATAATGATTGCAGCCATTGTTCATGAATTTGCCCATGGAATCGCTGCACGTGTTGAAGAAGTTGATTTGAAGAGTACTGGAATTTTTATCTTCCTAGTTCTTTTTGGAGCCTTTGTAGAATCTGATGAAAAGAGTCTAGCCCAAAAATCCCGACGATCCAAAATACGGATTATGGCTGCTGGTGCATTAGCAAATATGGTTGTAGCTGGGATTTTTATTCTCATACTGATCATTCCTGTCGGATTCCCATTACTAATCACACCCTTTTATGATCCTGAACCGCGTGGAACGGTGATTTTAGAAACAATTCCTGGTTACCCTGCCTCTTTAGAAGGAATGAAAGCGGGATATGCCATTATTGGGATAAACTCATCAAACGGTTATGAAGAAATATCATCGTATAGTGATTTTCGGAATTATTCAATTTCATCTATTTCACCAAACCAGACTCTAACTTTCTATTTTGATGGTGATATTGATCCTATTGTTCTAAAGACCGATTCCCATCCAGACAACTCAAGTAAAGGGTTTGTTGGAATTCGTTCGTGGGATTATTTCAAACCACGCTTTTTTCCTTCTTCGCCAATCGTTAATCTCATTCCTTATTGGTCATTACAAACCATTCTCTATGTTTTCATGATAAATTTCATCCTAGCAATTATGAATTTATTACCTGTTCCATTTTTAGATGGAGACAAGCTTTTGACAGAATTTCTGGGCCCAAAATTCAGTAAATATCTCCCATGGATTCGATACTATGCTTTAGGGATTTTGGGCATCAATTTGTTACTCTCTTTTTATTTCATGGGTTGGCAACAAATCTAATTCTAGTTAAAAATGAGTTATATTCCTGAAAAGGACCATTTGATTATCATTGAACAGGATAATCTATTCAGATTGAAATCACTAGATAGATTGCCTCGCGTTTATGAATGATGATGAATAATCGGAAATCAACGTTAGCCTAAAAGGAAGGACGCTTCCAGGATATCTCAACCCAATGTCTTTTAAATAATTGAAGAATTGATAGAATAAATATATAGTAGTTTCTAATAAACGATCGAACATACAAAAGGAATGGATTCAAATGGCAGCTGAGGATGTTATAGAAAACGTGTTACATAATCTTGTGTTTTGGAGTTTCATCATTCTGATCCTAGGTGGGTTGTTGGCGGCATCATGGCTTTTTGTGAGACTTGCTGGTGTAAGTTCTGATGATATGTCAAATCTTGTAGAAAAACTATCATTATTAGGGTTTCCTGTGGGTATTGTGGCATTAATAACAATCGGTGCTGGATTCCTCTTATGGTCGACAATGGAGAATTTCATGGATGAATATCCTGCATTTGATCTGTTTTCTATCTTCTGTTTAGGAATCCTTGGCCTCGTATTGATCTTGCGACCGATAAAAGATTTCAGATTTGGAGCCTTTATTTCCTTAGCGCTTGGTTTGCTAGGAGCAGGAGTATTGGTTTTAGTTGGGGCAGAGTCAGTTCAATTATTAGCAGTAGTTTTCATTGTCATCTTTCTTGCGATATATCTATCAATAAAAATAATTGAAGATCTATATCTTCTCATCGCAGAAGTATTATCTTCGCCTTTAATTTCGGTATGTGTTGGAATTCTCTGTATTATTCAGGGGATTCTTCAATTCTTCGGATTATCGATTGGGGGAATAATCGCGCTAGTTTTACAGGGTTAGAAAGTCTTTAACTCTTTATTTCCAGTCTAACAGGATTCTTTGAAATTAACTCTGCAATCTGCTTCAGCTGATCTAAGGGAAACCTAAGTAATTCTGGATCCCCTTGTAAAGTAATTTTTAATTCTATGTCACCTTCGGGAGGAGCGTAAATCTGATCAATTTCGAGGATATCGAGTGGAGCAAAAAAATCTGCAAATGTTTTTCTAGTATCAGCCTTTCTCTCAACAATTTCAATTGGACTCTTGATTTCACTTTCGATAAACTTGATAATTGCCTCATTTTCTAGAATGTTTTTACCATTCCGTGTTAATAGTACAATGGAACCATTAATTCGATGTGCACGATCGAGAGTTACATTCTGCAGCTGCTTCGGAAATTTTTGATCAGCTTTCGCAAAAGCTTTCGATACCTCAACCTCAAGCTGTGTGAATTTCCCTTTTCGAAGCTTTTGTTTGCATTTTTTGCAAAGAACTCCAGTTTTCGCACAGAAATTACAGATCGGGGTATTAACCACGAATTCAGCCTCTTGTTCCTTTCATCTTATTATTAGCCTTTTACTGATTAGACTCATATAAATTTTCTTTCACTTTGATTTAATTTATGAAATTTTACATAAAATTCTTCAATACAGCTGCTACTGTATGTAAGCGATTCTCAGCTTCATCAAACACAACCGAGTGTTCTCCATAAATGACGTCATCAGTCACTTCCTCTTTATGACGAGGTAAACAATGCATGAAAATGAAATTATCATCTGCATGCTGAATTAGGTCCGTATTAACCTGAAAACCCTCAAATTTTTTCAATTTTTCCTGAGTCTCTGATTCCTGTCCCATTGAAATGAACGTATCCGTTACTACTACATTAGCACCAGTTATAGCTGTAATAGGGTCATTAGTTAATTTAATTTGCTTAGATAATGAAGAGTTTTTCTTACAGTATTCGGTTACGACTGGGTCAGGATCATACCCTTCAGGAGTTGCAACATGAATGTACATCCCAGTCTTTATTGAAGCAATCATCAACGAATGGCATACATTATTACCATCGCCAATCCAAGCAATATTAATTCCTTTTAGTCGCCCTAAATGTTCTTTGATTGTCATAATATCTGCTAATCCTTGAAGCGGATGGAATTCGTCTGATAGAGCATTAATGACTGGTATCCCAGAGTACTCTGCAAGGATTTCCACATCTGTATGATCGAATACTCGGGCAAGAATCCCAGAGACCATCCGTCCTAATACTTTAGCTGTGTCTTCTAATGATTCATTAACTCCTAACTGAATGTCATCTTTTCCAAGGAACAAAGCGTGTCCACCCAGCTCAACCAT
>CP070760.1:2081704-2092687 GCA_020348965.1 Candidatus Heimdallarchaeota archaeon
AGAACACCAATTGTGGGTAAGTCTTTTTCCACTTTATTCTTAATTTGCTTGGGTTTACAATCAGGAAGGAGAGAGAGATCAATCTGATCTAAGCCTCCCGATTTAGAATCGATCTGTTGTAAAATTTTTATTACTAAATCCTTTTCTTTGCCATCATTTATCCTATGATGAGTTCCTCGCCATTTTGTTATATTCCCTACACCACGTTCCCCACCTTTAGGCAATAAGATCATATTAGAGCCAGTAATACGCCATCGTGTAGAATCACATCCATCAACTTTTTCTGCTATCTGGGTGATTATACTAGGAGCCCCTACTCCCAAAGTCCAAAGCTTGACCTTTCCAGGGGATTCATAATCATGGATATGTTTTTTTACAGTATCAATTGCGGAGAATAACCGATTGGCATAACCTCCACCTCTCCTCATTAAAGGTACAAGTCGGCCTATAAAAAACCATTCAGGGTAACCTTGATTTTGAATAATATAATGTAATATTTCCATTCGATCATAAGGAACTACAGGTTGTACTTCCAATGAATAAAGCTCCCGATAATTTGTTAATATCTTATCATCGGGAAAATCTAGTGTAATCTTAATAATAGCTGGGTCTTGACTTGTTAGTTCTTTATAAATTACCTTCAACTTCTCTATATCAAGATCTATTGGTTTTTTCCGATTTAATGCAGAAAAAGCACCTGAATCACAAATGATTAGACCATCCCATCCAAGAAATTCATGAAGTCCAGTTTTTCTTATTTTCTCAAATGTCCTAGGACTAGAAAAGAAATCAATAGCTGAAATCATTAATGCATCTGGTTTTATTGCCCAATCATAAGTCCAAGGTCGAAATCTTGCGTTTACTGGAGTACCAAGGGCAAAAATCATACAAGACCTCATTTTACAAAATCAGTGAGAGGTTTAGCCTTCTCAGAATATCTCTCTAGGAAGGTTATCAATTTTCGTTGACCTAAACCTAACCCACCCATGTTTTCGACCACTAATTTAGTATCAACTTTGGCATCTAATCCTTGAACAGATTTTAAGTAGGTTTTTCCCATTAATATGTAAATCAAATCAAAAGACAATTCATTATGCCACTTTAGGATCTTCTCGCTTACTTGAGGATTCAATTTTTCAGCGAGACGATCAGTCATTTTCAGATCATAATGTTCAATAAACTCATCCTCTCTTAGAAAGCCATATTTTGCAGATACAATCCCTAAATGAAGAGAAGAACTCCATCTGCCTTCTCGTTTTGCTTTTTGAATCACTTGGTACATTGGACCAGTATAGGCTTCAGATGCACGCATTTTACGATCTTGTAATCCTAGAGCTTTCTTCTTTCCGCAAGAAATGATTAAAAGAATCTTAGGGTGTTTCAATAATTTAATCTTCCAGAAAAGTGCGAAGATGATTAGCGTATTTCGTGCTTTCCTCATCTGCACTAGTTATAGTAATCTCCGAAGGACTACTGACTCCGAGGCTTAGCTCTACAGCTCTCGCTATCTGTTTTTGTTCAAAAATTTTCCCTTTAGTTACCTCTGGCGTCGTACCCAAATCACGAAGGATGGCTACTCCAACTGCATCAATAGCGATTCTATCAGTACTAGCTAGCATGACGTTGGAATGAGCTAGCTTTCCATCTTCTGGTCCACCTTCTATAAAAGAATCAACTCCATCTAATATTATCAGGGTTGGTGAATATGCTTCATTAATTTCAGCAATAAGGTCTCGCATATGAGAAGAGGAATGGAGTTCTTGCATGTACTCATATCCTTGGCGAGGGACTAAACCAACTGATAATTTCAAGGAGAAGGTAAAGTGGCCCCCATAACGATGAGTTTTCAAACAGGGTAAGGCAATTATTGCATCTACGTTCTGTATAAACTTAGGGAATAAAAATCCGTTCTTCCAATGAGATCCCTTTGGAGTAAACTGTGTCCATTCTGATTCTGGCATTGTAGACAAATCAAGGATTTCAAATCCACCAATTTTTTTTTGCAAGTCGAAAAGACCTTTCGTTTTCATGGTTTCATGAGTGTCGACAGGGCCAGCCCGCTCAACTACAGTTATTTTCTTTGTCATACAGCTCTTTAGATGGTTAATTACCTCGCGGATAATTCTGATATCTGTAGAAGCTGGAGGAGGATCTGCAGTATTGAAGTTAGGTTTTATTGCAACGTTTTTATCTTTCAGATCCTTAAAAATTGAATCAAAATGGGAAAAAATTGCTTGTATCCCTTTTACACGGTCATCGGTACGAATGAGAAAGACTTCAGCCATAATAGTTTCACCTGATGTGATATACAAGATTATAACCAATTATTAAAAATAATTCTGCGAACAGGAGTTGTCATATAATAATTGGATCAGCTTAGTTTGTATCTATATCTAGGTATTGTCCCAGGCATTTTCCCGTGGTTAGAGGAGTCTACTATTCACAGAAAAATGATGGAGAAAAAAATAGGTATTATTTTCTCTTTTTTTCAGTTTCAGAAGCTGAGATCAAAAATAATCTCCCAAGGTCTTCATGATTATTTTTCTTTTGATGGCCCTATAATGGTTGATTCTGGGGCTTACAGTGCATTTAATTCTGGTGTTAACATTAAGATTAAAGACTATTTGTCATTCATATCAGACATAAGTGTTCAGGACACCGATATTATTGTTAATCTGGATGTGATTGGAAATCAAGAAAAATCAAAACTGAATTGGACATACTTATCCAAGAAACTTGATGTCTTGCCTGTTATCCACCTCCCCAACCTGGAAGATTTGTACCCTTCTGAAAAGTATATTGGGCTAGGAGGGATGGTACCCTCATTTAAGATAAATCAAAAGGGGAGTGTTCATGATGTTGCTACCTGGGTGGCATCGCTTACTCAAAATAAAAAGTATCATGCGTTCGGAATTGGGAGCCCATATCACCAAATTGCGTTTAATGAATTTCTCCAAAGCGCTGACTGGATCGGCTGGCGACGGAATGCCGCAGTATGTTCCTGTTATACGCCTGAAGGATCAGTTTATATTCATGAAGCTCGAAAAAAGAAAAAAAGAGGGCGAAGCATGACAACTGATTTATTTCAACGGTATTCTCCACCATTTATTGATTCATATGAAAAGTTATGCAAAAAAGGTACAGAGGGGTGGATAAACCGTGCCTTGTGGAATGTTTGGGCTTTCTTACATGCAGAAGATTATGAAAAGGAAATTAACTCTTCTAGATATGTTATCTCTCTAAAGAAAAGATTACACGAAAATACAATCTTCCCGAATTTTGGATAAAGCTTCTTCAACTCTCTCGACAGCTAATTCTCGCCGTTCTTTTGATAAACTAGGTTTGTTCCGTAAACAAGTTCCTTGACTTGTTTTTACATGCTCTAAATAGTCCAGCATCGTTGTTTCAATGAATTCATAAATTAAAGCAGTTAATTCCTGTTCATATCCTCTTTCTTTTGTGTAGAAAATTAGGTTCTCTGTAAAAATGTTTCCAATGTCTGTGCTTGTGTATTTACTAGCTGTGTCAATATTTCGTGAGAGTGTAAGGCGATGAGTCAATCCCAATAATTCCCCTATCTTTTCAAAATGAGTATGAGATTTTATTCTCTCGTATTCCAAGCAGGAGTCCCCAATAACAATACAAATGACACCACCAGGCTTTGAAATACGCACCATTTCTGAAATGGATTGGAACATATCAGATAAATACTCAGTTAACAGTCTCCAGCGGTTTGAAATATGATGTCCATGTGCACCAATTTCACTTTTAGCAAATTTTCTTTAATCATAACCTAAAATACTCATGTTGTATTGATGAATTCTATTGTAGTCCAATGCATTAACATATGGTGGTGAGGTAACAATACAATCAATAGTCTCTTCAGGGATAAAGTGTAAGTCTCTAGAATCTGCTATTCTAATGTCGTTTCGCATTTGGTTTGAGAAGGAATTGATTCTTTCATTGAATTCTCCCATTATTTTAATCATTGAGTCAATTTTCGGTCTGAACGTCCTCCAAATGTTTACTTTTTCCCATTTTTTGGATTCTGTCAGCGTAGTTACTGATGACGAGAGACCTACTTTAAAAAAATCTTGAAAATCAAGTTCCAAAATATTATTTTCAATAAAATCTAGGATTTTAGAAAAAATATAGATGCTATCCTCCGAAAACCGTGTTGATAAATGCCTTTTAGGAAACACGAAGTCCCTCTGTGAGAATTGGTGGCCTTTATAAATCTGTAAATCGGGATTAAAAATCTTTTGAAGATCAAGCCAGTAATTTTTCAACTTATTCATTTCTAAAGGTTGAGTTTTGACTCGTGAGATTAGAATAGCTAAGGGATTTAGATCACTTCCTCCAGCAGAGATTTGTGAGAGGATTGCTTCAACTAAGGATGTTCCACATCCTACAAATGGGTCAAAAACTTTTGATGTCCCCGATTTGAGAAGCATGCGGTATATAGTTCTTGGTATTTGCGGAATAAATCGTGCAGGATAAGAATGATACTTATGAGTTAAAAATTGAGTTCTACTTCCCGGAAAGTCCCAATTGATCTCTTTAATGTTTTCAGTTGGAAAATCCACTTTTAACCCACGATGTTCAGTTAATTATTTCTATTTTTATATCTTTTAACAGTGTTTAAGTATGTCTTTTCTTATTTTACAGACCAGTATTGGGAAATTAGAACAACTTATGACAGCTTTCACCAAGCTTATAATATTTGAGATGTTGTCGGAGTTTGTTTAGCTGATTTTCTACATTTAGGAGAAAGACACTTTGAGTAATTCTAATCACAAAATTCACGATTTACTATCTTTAGATGGCAAAGTTGCATTAATTACTGGTGCAGCATCTGGGATAGGATTAACTACTGCATATATATTTGCGGAAAGGGGAGCCACAGTCGTTCTGATCGATATCAATGAGTCGAGCGGAATCAGTGCAGCCACCCAAATTGAAGAATCTGGAGGAAAAGCAAAGTTCTTCAAGTGTGATGTTACCTCTGATCAAGAATGTAAGAAGATAGTAGAGGAGATTGACAACGAATTTGGAAAAATAGACATATTGTTTAATAATGCGGGGGTGATAAATCGTAAAGATATTATAGATTTAGAAGAAAAAGATTGGGATTTTGTATTGGATGTCAATCTCAAAGGAACATACCTCTTATCTCATTATGTGGTTCCAATTATGATTAAAAATAATGATGGATGTATTATCAATTCTGGTTCTGGATGGGGGCTTAAGGGGGGTCCAAAAGCAATAGCCTATTGTGCTTCCAAAGGTGGAGTGGTGAATTTAACTCGTGCAATGGCAATTGATCTTGGAAAACATGGTATTCGTGTAAATTGTGTCTGTCCTGGTGATATTGATACTCCTATGTTACGTAGAGAGGCACACCAATTAGGAATAAGTGAAGAAGAATATCTGAAAGGATCAGCAGATCGTCCCATCAGTCGTGTTGGTACTCCTCAAGATGTTGCGTATGCGGTTCTGTTTCTCGCAAGTAATCTTTCAACTTGGGTAACTGGATCCACTTTAGTTGTTGATGGTGGGGGCATAGCTTAACTCTTTTTTTGAGCTAAATGATATTATTCTTAATAGGAGAAGACAAAGATTGAGCGATAAGAAAGAAATAGTATATCCTTACATTCCAAATTCTGTTCCAAGAATTAAGGCGGAAATACTACATGAAATTGGTGTAAAAGATATTGAAGAGCTGTATGAAGATATCCCCAATCACTTAAGATTCAAGGGAGAGATGAATCTTCCTGACCCTTTACTCTCGGAATATGCTCTCAAGAAACACATGGTTCAAATCCTATCAAGGAATCAAACCTGTCAAGAAAATATCAATTTCTTAGGGGGAGGCTGTTGGCAACATTACGTACCTGCGATCTGTGATGAAATAAATCACCGATCAGAATTTTTAACAGCATATGCAGGGGAACCTTATGAAGATCACGGACGGTTCCATGCTCTTTTTGAATACGAAAGTATGATGGGAGAGCTCCTTGACATGGATGTTGTTAATGTCCCCACGTATGATTGGGGGCAAGCAGCCAGTACAGCCATAAGAATGGCTGAAAGGATAACTGATCGTAATGAAATCTTGGTCTCGAATATTATTTCCCCAGAAAGATTCTTGATAATCCAGAATTATTGTAAACCTGTTATGAAAGTAGGATTGGTGAAAACTCATCCAAAAACTGGTCAAATTGACCTCGAAGACTTATCCACCCAAATATCCGCTAAAACAGCTGGATTTTATTTTGAAAATCCCTCTTATCTTGGAAATATTGAAGACCAAGGTGAAAAAATTTCCAAAATCGTTCATGATCATGAAGCGATTAGTATTGTAGGTGTTGATCCTATCTCTCTCGGTATTCTCACCCCTCCCATTAGCTATGGGGCTGATATCGTATGTGGTGATATTCAACCATTGGGTATTCACATGCAATATGGTGGCGGACTTGCTGGTTTTATCGCAACTCGAGACGAAGAACATTTTGTGGAAGAATACCCATCACGCCTTTTTGGCATCACACATACCACTGTGGAAGGAGAATGGGGCTTTGGTGATGTCACATATGAGCGAACTTCTTTCGACAAGCGGGAACAGGGGAAAGAATTCGTAGGAACAATGGCAGCATTGTGGGGAATTACTGCAGGGGTTTATTTGGCGTTGATGGGGCCTCAAGGAATGCGAGAACTTGGTCAACTGATTATGCAGAAATCGCAATATGCAATGAGAGAAATTTCGAAAATTGATGGAATTACAGCGCCATTGTTCCATTCAACACATTTTAAAGAATTTATAGTCGATTTTAATGACACATCTAAAACAGTTCAAGAAATAAACAAATTTTTAATGAACAAAGGGATATTTGGAGGAAAAGACCTATCCAATGAATTCACTGAACTAGGAGATTGTGCTCTTTACTGTATTACAGAGATTCATACGAAAGCGGATATTGATCGGTTAGTCCAAGCGTTAACAGAATGTTTTAGGAGTTGAAGGATTATTATGAAGCTTCGGATTAATTTTCATCAAGCCAAATGGGATGAACCAGTCATCTTCGAATTGAGCACAAAAGGAGAACGGGGAATAATAGTCCCAGAAATTGAGAAGGAAATTGAGAAGAAAGTTGGAGACGGGATTTCTTCCATACCGAAAAACATGGTACGAAAGCAGGTTCCTCAACTCCCGGAAATGTCTCAGATGCGAGTCTTAAAGCACTATTTAAGGTTATCACAGGAAAATCTAGGTGCTGATTTGAATATTGACATTGGCCAAGGTACCTGTACAATGAAGTATAGTCCTAAGATCAATGAACAATTTACTACCTCTCCAAAATTCACAGAACTTCATCCAAACCAAGATGAAAGCACTGTCCAAGGTATTCTAGAAATAATTTACAAAACAGATGTTTTTCTTAGAGAAATTTCGGGGATAGATAAGTTTACCTTCCAACCAGGTGGTGGCAGTCAAGCAATACTCTTAATGGCTTCAATAATTCAGGCTTACCACAAAAAGAATGGAGAGATGGATAAAAGGGATGAAATGATCACTACAATATTCTCCCACCCTTCTGATGCAGCTGCGGCAGCTGTAAAGGGATATAAGATAATCACTATCTATCCGAATGAAGACGGTCTACCTGACCTTGAAGCTCTAAAAACAGCAGTATCAGATCGTACTGCAGGATTGTTGATTACTAATCCTGAAGATACAGGAATCTTTAATCCAGATATTGCAGAATTTACACAAACTATTCATGATGTAGGTGGTATCTGTGGATATGATCAAGCCAATGCAAATGGAATATTAGGTATTGGTAGAGCAAAAGAAGCGGGATTTGACATGTGTTTCTTTAATCTCCACAAAACTTTTTCTTCTCCTCACGGGTGTGGAGGTCCTGGTGCAGGTGCTCTTGGTGTAACGAAAAAATTCATAGAATTTCTTCCAGTTCCTTTAGTAGAATTCAATGGAGCAAACTACTGTCTAAATTATAACATATCAAAGAGTATAGGAAAAGTTAGAGGATATTATGGTGTGATTCCCGCAGTATTGAGAGCATATGCTTGGATTATGAGTTTAGGTAGTGAGGGATTGAAAGAAGCTTCCAGGATAGCAGTTCTCAACAATAATTACCTGTTAAGCAAGGTGCTACAAATACGTGGGGCCAGTGCCCCTTATGCTAAAGGCCGACATCGCATTGAACAGGTTCGGTACAGCTGGAAAGACCTTACAGATGAGACAGGAGTTACGACAGAAGATATCACCAATCGGATGATTGATTTTGGTTTCCATATGTGGTCTTCACACCATCCATTCATTGTACCTCAACCAATGACACTTGAACCCACTGAATCTTATTCCAAAACTGAAATTGACGAATATATCGCAGGATTAACACAAGTTGTTAAAGAGGCCTATGAAAATCCTGATATTGTGAAAAACGCACCTCATAACAGTGTTGTGCATAAAATTAACATGGAGCCACTAGATGATCCTGCAAAATGGGCCATTACTTGGAGAGCGTACCTAAAAAAATGGAAGAAGATATAATTTGAGAAAACTGGGTTTCATTATCAATCCCATTGCAGGAATGGGGGGAAAGGTAGGACTAAAGGGTACAGATGGAATAGATATTTTAGAAAAGGCTAGGAATATGGGAGCAGAACCAGAATCTCACAAGCGTGCTGCTGTAGCATTAGAAAGACTTACTTCCATTAAAAGTAAAATAAGATTGATTACATATCCAAGTGAAATGGGGGAAAAAACTGCTATTCAATGTGGATTTGACCCCCAAGTTATAGGATCCATAAGGGAAGGAGAAACAACAAGTCTTGATACACAATTAGCTTCTAAAGAATTAAAAGATCAAGGAGTTGATCTGTTACTTTTCGCAGGGGGAGATGGAACAGCCAGAGACATATATAATGCAGTTGGAACCAGTATTGTTGTCCTTGGTATACCTACAGGTGTGAAAATGCATTCTGCCGTCTTCGCTATTAATCCATTGAGAGCTGGAGACATAGCTGGGTCCTATCTTGAACAGAGGATTGAGAAGACAAAAGAAGCAGAAGTGATGGATATCGATGAGACAACTTTCCGAGAAGGCATTGTTTCAGCTAAACTATATGGATATTTAAGAATTCCATTTGAGAAGAACCACGTCCAAGTGACAAAGGGCGGATCTCCGACTGATGAAAGATATTCGCAGGAAGCGATTGCAGAAGATATTATAGGCGAAATGAAAGAGAATTTTTTTTATATTATTGGTCCTGGGACAACAACGAGACCAATCATGGAACGATTGAACTTAGATTATACCTTATTGGGAGTGGATCTTATTTATAACAAGAAACTTGTAGGTACGGATTTGACCGAGAAGGAACTGCTGGAAATAATTACTGGGAAGAAGGTAAAAATGATTGTGACACCAATTGGAGGACAAGGTTACCTATTTGGTAGGGGCAATCAACAATTGAGTCCTGATGTAATAAAGCAGGTAGGTAAAGAGAACATTATAGTTGTCGCAACACGGGAGAAAATTAATTCTCTGTACGGAAAACCATTTCTTGTCGATACTGGGGATAATGAAGTGAACCAACTCTTGAGTGGTTATGTTTTTGTTACAACAGGTTATCAGGAGAAGGCTGTTTATAGGGTAACTTTCTAGAAGGGATCTTTGAGTTATTTTTCCCATGCCTCAACGAGTTGTCTGGCTTCTTCCGCATATTTCATTATTTCCTTTTCATTGTGGTACTGTTCTCTGTGAAGCATCCGCTCAAGTAATGTATTTAACTGAGTGAGTTGAATTCTTTCACTAACGGAGGGTTTCTTGTCAATGATCTCCTCCCACTTTGTTAATTGAGTCGTTAACAAGTCACGTTCAATTGAAATTGTTTTTATTAGCTGAGACAGCTTTTTTTCATTTGCTAATTGTTCTGTCTGATTCAACAACTGTAATGCCTGTTCTACATTTAATTCCATCAAAGCTAACTTTGATTGAAGTAGATAGGTCTCAACTAGTAACCAATAAGAATTTTGCTTCTCAGCAATATCCTGTAACTGATCTGCGATTTTTTTCACGTCAGTCAAAACTTTTTCGTTACCTGTGGTTTTCAACTCAAGAATCAATAATTTTCCTAAGTTTAGCATTGCTGCTACTGTTAACTCGTACCAAACTACTTCTTCATCAGCTATTTCTTGAAAGATTGAAAGAGCGGTCATCTTATCTGTTAGTCTTTCACTTGACTTTAGAACTATGGCTTTAGTAAGTCGAAATTTTTGGGAAATTATTGGAACGTCTTTTCGACGAGTATTTATTTCTTTAAACTCATCCAAATAACTTGAAGTTGTATCAGATGAAAGATCATCCACGAAGTACTGAACCAAGTTATATAATACTTCGGCCACGCCCCAATCATTATTAAGATTTCTGTAAATATCAAGAGCTCTGTTAAAACATTCCGCAGCAGATTTCAAATCATCTTTTGCAATATATGCTTCTCCGATATTACCAAGATTAATCGCGATGGATCTTTGGTTTCCAGAAGCCTCATTTATTGCCAAGCTTCTCTTATAATACTCTAATCCTTGATCAAGTTCCCCCTTGTTGATGAAGATTATTCCAAGATTGTTTAGTGTATTCTGTGTTAATCCAAAAGGAAGAGTCTCCTTAATTGCTAAAGTTTTCTGATAATATGTTAACGCCTGATCAAGTTCTCCTTTACTCAGATAATTTCCACCAATGGAATAAGAAGACAGAGCACTAAGGAACACATGGTTGTATTCTTCTCCAATAGTTTCACTTTCTTTGAAGTGTTCTAATGCCTGATCTAGCTCTCCCTTCGCCGTGTAAACTGTACCAACCAATTGGTGGGTAAAAGCAGTATCAACCTTAATGTCTACTTCTTCTCGTAATGATAAACTTTTCAGAACACTTTCAAGGGCATTGTCAAGTTCAC
>CP070760.1:2092787-2097810 GCA_020348965.1 Candidatus Heimdallarchaeota archaeon
TCACGTTCATTTGATTATCAAAATCGTGTACTTCATGTTATAAATCTTTTATTGACGGAATCTACAGAACTGAAGAGAATAAATCAGGAAAAAAATGCTGTTTTGACTGAAAATATACTTAAAATCGTTCTTTATCAGCATGTATAGAAATAAATCCAGTCAGTTAATGTCAAAATTGAATAGCTCCTAAGGATTTGATCCATACGGGGTAATTTTTACCTATTTTCGCAGATAAAGTGGTGATAATGTGTTTTTTAGAAGAGACAAGAAGCTCATGAAGCGAGGAGAGGAGCTTTTTGATCAGCTTGCAAAAGAACTGCAGGTAGCTTCTGCAAAGCTAGCAGACGCCATCCAAACATGGACAAATCACGAAAACGATACAGAGGCTCGTAATAAAATTCTTCAGCTGAAAGATGAGATAATTAAAGCTGAAAGGCGCTGTGATGAGATTAAAGAAGAGTTAATAAATAGTATTTTTTCGAAAGGTGCCTACTTACCGCAAGCTACGGAAGATCGGCACCGATTGGTCCATTATATGGACAAAATTGTCAATCGAACAGAAGTTGTGATTCGTCGATTGGTAGCAAAACAAGATTTCCCTAAACGCATACCGCACGAGATGCCGATATTAGCAGATAAAGTCCATCGCTGCACAGATTATCTTCAGGACGCCTTAAAGTTCTTGGATAAAGACATGGATAAAGCTCGTAACTATGCGACCAAGGTGGATGCTATGCGGGAAGAGGCTCGTGATCTTGATTTCCATATTTTTGGCCGCATTCACTCTCCTGATTACACTCCTAAAGATGCAGCATACCTGTACACCATCTCAGTTAGTATGATAAAAGTTGCTGAAGCAGCAGAACAAACTGCAGACTATATTCAGACAATGACTGTTAAATATGGGCATTAATCCCTTATTGAGGCTTTCATGTGCTTGATGTTTTGATTTTTTTACTCGCTGTGGCAATGGCGTTTGCAGTGGCCTTTGCTGCGGGTAGTAATGATGAAATGATGGCACCAGGAGTAGCGGCAGGGGCGTTTTCTTTACGAACTGCTGTGATTTTAGGAGCCATTTTTTCAGTCTTGGGTGTATTTTTAGGAGAAGCTGTGGTAAAAACTTTAGGGGAAGATTTAGTAAAAGACAATATATTGACAGATGCAATGGTCATTACAGTTTTACTGGTTATGGTAATCATACTTGTGGGACATGTGACAATCATACCATTACCGATATCTACTACTCAAACGGTAGTTGGTGCAATTGTAGGAGTCGCTATTGTGGCAGGTTTTACCTATCCCGAATGGGGAATAAATGCTGTTGATTATTGGGTGCTTCTCTTAATCTTTCTGGGATGGATTCTCAGTCCAATAATTGGATTTATCGTTGCAGCTACAGTCCATTTATGGATACAACGTCTTGATGAGTCGGTTGAAGGATTTACAAGTAGACAGAAAAAAGATCAGGCGTACATTTATGCCTTAGGACTATTCTTAATTATCAGTTCTGCATCTAGGGCTGGAAATGACGTTGCAAACTCTATTGCACCAGTTTTAGGTTTAAACGTATTCCAAAGTGAAGCTATAACAACAAATATGTGGGTAATGATGCTGATAGGTGGTGTTGGCATGGCTTTAGGCCTAGTAATAATAGGAAAAATAGTAATTCGGGTCGTAGCCAAAGAACTTGTTGAGATGAATCCAAGTTCTGGCCTTTCTTCAATGATTTCGGTTACATTTATAATTACATTAGGTACACTTCTGGGATTCCCCTTAAGTGGAACTCATGTTCTAATTGCAGCCATGATCGCCGTTGGTTGGGCAGAAAGGTCACCTATTCAAAGACAGATGGTAAAAACGATAGTAATATCATGGATAGTAACTGTACCTATCGCTGCCATACTTGGAGGAGTGATATGGTTTGGTGTTGACTGGATCTTCACAATTGTCGGAATATAAACGACATCATTCATTAACGTTCGATTAATTGGTTTAGTGATTGAATAATCTCCTCGACTGGTACATCACAGATACGAATTTTAGTCACTCTTCCTAACGACTGTCCGTTTTTATGACGGTTTTCTACTTCTTGTTGAATGAGCCCTAGTCTCCCTAAATCTTTCAAGTAAGCCCAAATTTGAGTTTGTCGCCTTGGACGGACTCCTGCCTCTTCACAAATACCTACATAAGATTTTTTTACCTCTGGAGTAGTCACATATTGTTTGTTATTAGCAAGTAATTTAGCAATACTTAATAATAGCAGTTTTTGATGGATACTTAAGTCTTCAACAACTGATCTTTCAATAGGAAGCACAGATACGACTGCTTTACGGACATGTTCGGGAGTAATAAAGTTCTTTCTTTCCTGGTCAGTAAATTTACCAGCTCGCCATAGGAGTTCGATCGCGAAGCGAGCATCGCCAGATTCTTCAGCTAGCCCTGCAATAACTTCAATTAAAGCGTCATCATAACATTCTGCACGGATTCCTTGTTCTGCACGTGAACTAACAATGTCAAAAAGCTGATTTCTAGTGTAGGGAGGGAAAGTGATGAAATTTCGACCAAGGGACGATGCTGTCGAAGAGTCAAGATGATAGCGAAAATTTTTGTCGCGGGTACAACATAGGAGGTTGAAACGGGATTCAAGACCAGCCTGATTATTAGGAAAATGATCTTGTCGAATTCTGGGGTCTCCTTCCTCAATACGTGACAATGAATACAGGAAATTGGTTCTCTCATCTGGAAGTAAATAATCTATTTCATCTAATACAAGAAGGGCGACCAAATTTTGCTCATATAACAATAGAGAAAACATTCTCAGTAGCTCATCGACACTAAACCCGCGTAAAGGAAAACCAGGAACCAATTGACGCAAAACAGTTGTTAATATGAGATGAGGGGATTTGGTCTTACGACAGTTCACATGAAAGAAACGAAAACTGGGTTCTCTTGGTTTCCATTCCGATTTGAGGTAATTAGATAGATCAGCTCCGAATGTTCTAGAAACTACAGTTTTTCCAGTACCCACAGGGCCATATAAAACAACTTTGCGGGAGGAAGCAGTCGGTTCCGTTATTATTGACCTGAAATAATTAGTTAGACTCGTCATTTCTTCCTCTCGGTGCCACAGATGATCTGGAATATAATTCGATGCAAACACTTTTTCAGATTGAAAAACCGATTTGAAATTAGCAAAGAGCGCTGAGAAATTTGTGTTTGTATTAGACATGTAATTCACTTTTTGTCGGATAAATTACTTCACTTTCGTCTGATTGTATCACATGTTCTAGAAAAAGCATTGGGATACTTTAAACGTTAAGGAGACTAATTTCCAAGTAAAAGTGGATGTGATTCAGCATACTTTGGGACATTTTACTATCATAACCACTCTATAACATATTTCTTAGGAGGAGATATATATAATCTAATAGATTAAGATTTTAGCATCGATGGTCGAATGACAAAACCATTTCAATGGTATATTTATGAATTAGACTCAATACCACCATTTCTATGAGTTGAGAAAGGACGCCTTCTTTATAAATTAAGAATAAGGGAGAGGGAGTGTTCATTGAAAATGAATACAGATGTGTACTTTTAGGTTTGCTCTCCCCAAGAAAGATTTTATTGAAAGAGTGATAACGATTATTCATGGAATTATCCTCTAGAGATGGCTCATTTCACCAAATCTTTCTAAAAAATCCCTTAAATGCATTATTGATCAGTGATTTCCATTTCTCAGATGATGGCTCCAGCTATTTCAGCATTGAATCTAATAAGGACACGATGGATTTTCTCCCAATTCTGATTAAGGAGATTACACCAAACCAAATATTCATTCTAGGAGATTTGTTTCATTTTGGTCAGGAAAACACCCCGTTTGTTTCTCAAACGCTGACCTTTTTTAGTGAACTGAATCAAGAGGTTTTGATAATCGGCGGAAATCACGATGGAATCTTGATCAAAAATCAAATCGAGAAATGGTCTCAAGGGAATCTTCACATATACTTTGACACATTTCTATGTTATGAAACCAGTCATGATAAAATCTGGTTTGCTCACGATGGAAATAATCCTTATTGGCTTGATAAATCAGAGGTACCAAGTTTTCTTACATCTCTAAAAAAGATTTATGAGATACAGGAGCAATATTGGTTAATAACTGGTCATACTCATCTTCCCTGTATAATCGAAGAGATGAAAGTTGCATCTTTGGGCTGTTTCAACACTGAAGGCCATAATCAGCCGTTATCATACGGTATTGTAACAGAATCTGGCAATCAAATCACTTTTTCTCTTCATGATGCGGAAGAATTATATTACCAGTGGAAAAGGAGTGCAAGATCCAAATGATTGAGATAGTCCCCGAATTATGTATTAAATGTGAATTGTGTATTGAAACCTGTCCCTCAATGATATTTTTAATGGATCAGGACAACCTAACAACCGAATTTGAAGAATATTGTATTTTATGTGGTCATTGCATAGCTATATGCCCTGAAGATGCTATTCGACATGAGAAGCTTGATTATACGCAATTTCGTGAAATCGAATCAACACTTACAATTGCACCTCAAGAGCTCTATTCTCTTTTTCAGACAAGACGTTCTATCAGGAATTTCAAGAAGTCGCCTGTTAAAAAAGAGGTACTTCAACAGCTTATCAATGAGGCAAGGTTTGCGCCTACTGGAAGCAACGCACAGAATGTGAATTATCTCATTCTACAAGAGAATTCTATCCCTCCATTTGTTACGCAGGTACGTGATTTTTATCTTGATGTTCTAAAAATATTCCTATCATCTGAATCTGAAGATACTACGATGGCCCGACGTATCCGTAAATGGAATTATTGGAAAGATCAAGCTGAAGAGGGAGTAGATGCCTTGTTTTACGATCCCCCTGTGATAATTATTGGATATGCTCCTAGTTCGGATTCTATGGCATCATTGAATGTAGGTTTTGCTTTTGCGTACTTAATGCTTGCTGCACATGCAAATGGATTAGCAACCGTGAACATTGGTTA
>CP070760.1:2097910-2099366 GCA_020348965.1 Candidatus Heimdallarchaeota archaeon
AACTAATCCAAGATGGACAAATATATCTAGTCCATCTGAAGGCACTAGTGGAACTGAAATCAACTTAAATAACAATATAAGTGTTAATATTCAAGAAACAATCACATTGACTTTGACTTATGCTAATGACAGTGGAGTTTACTTTAACCTTAATGATATGACCATAGTAGCAAAAGTAGGATACACATATGCCTATGGTGTCTCAACTGGTTATTCTGATCCCAATGAGATGACATTTAACACTACGATTACTGCATATCAAACTTATACCCAAACTCGATATATGCGCTCTGATAATCAATTGGGTACGACTCAATCTGTTGGTTTCCAGACTCTTAATGAACGGTCACCCAGATGGAGTGGCTCCCTTTCTTGCTCTTGGTATATAGAAGTCTGGGTAAGACAAGCGGATTCAACAATGATACCACTGAGTAGTGGGAAGGCAGCACTTGTTACTAGATCCATTGATGGCAGTGGTTTACAATCTTCAGCATGGGCTTGTCCAAATTACAATCTAGATTCGACAGATGCAATCGTAGTTCGTGTGTATATGGAAATCGGCTCAGATACCTTTGGTCCTGTAGAGTTCGTAACAGAACAACTAGGTGCAGAAGATTTAGTTGGAAGTACTTGGACCGTCTGGTATCATACTGAACGTGATTATGATTCACGATGGAACCAAGACAGAACAACTGGTATCTTCTCTTGGGGCGATACCATTTATAATAGTAGAGTTGAAAACTTCAAGTTCACGGCCCTTCCTGGTGCTGGATCGCCTATTCGGGCATCTATTAATCACGGCTCGAATGAATTAATAGCCCCATATAATCAAAGGATCGTTACAACTGACAATTTCCTTAAATCCGCTTCATTATACCGAATCACAAAGGAAGAATAATTTTCTTCCATCATCTTCTTTTTTTGAATCCAAGGAATGTTTATTTTACGACGTATAAGCTATAATTAGATTTAAATATATTAGATTGGTAATACAGCTGTTGCTTATTTTGTTTGTATCCCTGAATGTCCATAAATTGCATCAATATTATTATAACTGCACACTATTCGTCCTCATACATCAGTTCGTTCAAGAATTGGAAGAATAACATTGACATGAAATCTTTGAAAAAAGTTAGTTTCTATAGAACAATGCATTTTTTTTTGGAAGGTCTCCAATGGTCTCTGAGGAGATGACCAGTGATGTATCAATTATTGGAGCGGGGCCAGCAGGTTCGTGTGCTGCATGGGAAACAATGCGAATGAACTCTAATTTATCTGTCTCTATCTTTGAGGAACATCATCAAATTGGAAAACCACAACATTGCTCTGGTCTTCTTGCCATTGAGGGATTGCAAAAATTAGGTGTGGAAATTGGAAAAATAAAACAGAAGCTTGCTCACAACACAGTCCAGCGAGCCAAATTTGTGAGCCCATCTCATTATTCTTTTGGAATCGA
>CP070760.1:2099466-2101812 GCA_020348965.1 Candidatus Heimdallarchaeota archaeon
ACAAAAATACCATTTGAAATTACCTTTTATGACGGCTCAAAAACCACAATCTGGATTTGGTCTAATAATTCAGACATAGTTACTTTTGAACAGAATTTTGAGAAGAAACCCAGAACTATTGATGCAGATCGAGCCAGCGGTTACTTTTATACCTTAGATTTCTATACAATGGAATATATCGATATAACTTCAATCCTGACAACAACAACAAGCTCAGTAACTTCTACAACTTCAACAACTACATCAAAAGATACTACAACTACAACAGGACAGGCTTCAGGGATTACCTTTCTTTCAGTTTGTTTATTAATCGCAGTCTTTGTTATCAATGAAAAAAGAAAATCAAGCTAATTCTCACCATATTAATCAAAGAATTTACTAATAATTACTGAGACGATAAAGAGGTCGTCTTAACAACCTTTTTAAAGCATCTTATCCCTCTCCTAGGCTATGGTAAATCGTTTGCGAGTAGCATATTTAGAGAGATGCATTGGATGTTATCAATGTGTGTTAGCCTGTGCACGGATTAATGAAAAAACCTTGTCTATTGATCGTGCTTCTATTCATGTAAAAACCGTGGGAGGATATGAAGGATCTTTTGCAGTCATTGTTTGTCGCGGTTGTCTCGATCCTCCCTGCGTTCCTGCATGTCCTGTGAAAGGAGCTATTCGTTCTAGATCAAGAGGAGGGGGAGTTCTTGTTAATCGCAAGATCTGTGATTCTGCTATATGTAATCAAGAATGTGTGAAGGCCTGCCCAATTCCTGGAGCCATACATGTCGATCCTGACCTTAATATTGCAATTGTTTGTCGTCAGTGTCGCACCTGCACGAAATTTTGTCCGACAGGAGTGTTAGTTATGGAGGAGCCTAAGCCAGGATTTTAGGAATGAGAACAATGGATGCGATACCTAGTAAGATACTTGAGATAGATCTTACAACTCAAAAAGCTAAACACCATTCCAAACCAAAGCTGTTTGAGAATTGGATTGGTGGGATTGGAGTTGCGATTAATCTAATGAAGGAACATGTAACTCCTAATACTGATCCGATGAGCCCAGATAATGCAATTGTGTTTTCTATAGGAACTCTCTCTACATTTTATCCGATCGTTTCTAAGACGGTCGCAGTATTCAGAAGCCCTCTTACTGGAGATATAGGAGAATCATATGCTGGGGGACGATTATCGCTCGCAATGCGGTTTGCGGGCCTAGGAGCTATCATTCTTAAAGGCCAAGCCGAAAAGACATGTTTCATTACCATTGCAAACGATGAGGTAGAAATTAGGCCAGCAGGACCACTAGCATTCATGTACACCTCAACCATAGGTCGAGTTTTGCGGGAACTCGTCCCAGAGGGCGCAGGAAAACGATCTTCTATTAGAATAGGCCAAGCTAGTGAAAATTTAATACGGTATGGAAATATAATCGTTGATAGTTTCCGCCATTTTGGCCGTTTGGGAGTGGGAACCGTTCTTGGGGCAAAGAAGGTTAAGGCCATTGTGATCAGCGGAAACAACGATATTCCTCTGGAGTCAGCTTCTATTGATAGAGGAGCTTATCTTAAAACTTACGAGAAGATCTGGGATATGTGTGTCAAAACCGAGACCATGAGAAAATATCACGTTCTTGGAACGCCGCAATCTGTTCTCCCCTTAAATGAAATGAATTCATTACCAACGAAGAATTTTCAACTTGGAAAATTTGACCACGCAATTGATATCTCTGGTGAAAAATTTGTTGAAGCATATTTAGGAAGGCGAGTGGCCTGTAACACATGCCCAGTAGGCTGTATTCATGTTGCTATTCTCCGTGAGCGATATGGAAAGGATTCTCCAGCCGATATTCATTCCATTGCAGTCCCCTACGATTATGAACCAATGTACGCTCTAGGATCAAATCTCCAAATCGGTAATGGGATAGAATTACTGAAACTAATTGAGCAAACTGAACGATTGGGCATTGATGCCATTACTGTTGGAGTTATACTAGGATGGATGGCCGAGGCTTATGAGAAAGGTGTTTTGACAGAAGAAGAAACCAAAGGAATTCCCATCAGGTTTGGTCATGTTGATGATTTCATTGAGATCATGAAGCGAATAACCTACCGTGATCCTCACGAAAAGGATCTTTATTGGCTTGCGGGCGAAGGATTAGATGTCTTGGTTGAAAAATATGGTGGGAGCGAGTTTGCAGTAAGATTTAATCACAATCCACCAGCAGGTTATTCTACTGGCCCATATAGTATGATTGGACATGCGATTGGGGCAAGACATTCACATTTAGATAACGCAGGTTATTCGTTCGATCAGAAAACATTTGGAAAAAAGATCTCTCCTGAGGAAGCAG
>CP070760.1:2101912-2103467 GCA_020348965.1 Candidatus Heimdallarchaeota archaeon
ATACGAAATGATGTTGCTAATCAATTGATAATTCCATACCTCTATTAATTTTTAAGTACCATCTTTTAAGAAAAATTAAGCAGATTAACCCGAAAACCATGAAACATGCTGAAAAGAGCATTATTGTCAAGACTGTAAAAAGTGAATCATGATATAATACAATTCCAACTATCTCAATGCATATTCCCAGAAACAAAGGTATATTCAAGGAATAATTGTTTAATGCAACATTGAAGTTTGTTAAGATACCAACTACCCCATAAATCAAAAAAACAACCACTAAAAGAGGTAGATAAATGACAACAGATCGATAGGTTTTCCCAAATATAATTAGTATAATAGAATCGCCTAAAAATAGAATTATGATGACTGAAACTATAGAAAGAGTGATCGATATGAGAAGACTGTTCATCAGAACCTTCCTCGCATCTTGGCCTGATTCATGACTTTTTACAGCTTTGGGAATCATTACAATAGCAATAGAACTCGCAATATAAAGAATGGTTCTTCCGACAACCGATATAACGGCATAATATCCTGATTCGATTGGGGAGAAAAATACTCGGACAAGCAATAGATCCACATTAAAGAACAGTATGAATCCAAGATCTGTTATCAGAACTGGGAGAATTGTTCGAAAATTAAAAGTTTCAGACAATTCTTCTTCGCCACCCCGTAGATAAGGAGAAATAAATATCATGAGTAATAAAGGAGATATTATGCTTGCAAATATCAATCCCCAGATTGCTCCAATCACTTCAAATCCAAGAAATACTAATGTAAAACTTAGTCCTATTTTTAGGATAGGTAAAATAAGGAGACTAATTCCCAATCTACCGTTATTCTCCAATCCTTGAAATATTCCTTCAATTACTGGACTAGCTACAGATAAAGTGTATGTTGCTCCAATCAAAGCTATAATGCCAATTTCAACTTTTAATGTCACCGCGAAGGCTGGAGAAAAGAATATTAACAACAAACTTACTATTACAAATAGTGGGAGGATAAATTTTACTATGTGAAAGAATAGAACCTTAATAACTACAATAGGTTTGTGTATTATAGTTGTGGACACTAATTTTGCAGTTGCCAGACTAATACTTCTCGAAGGAATCGCTAAAATTACATAAATAGCAAGGATAGATGAAAGGAGACCAAAATCACTCGGTAACAACAACCTACTCATACCAATTTGATATAAGAGATTCAAGAAGCTTTTTGAGAAAGTAGCAATTATAATTATGATTCCTCCGAACGCAAGCCTTCTACTAAAATTGTCGCTCTGTTTAACCGATATTCCATGATTATCCATAATTGTGCAAACCTCTGTACGAATTTAGCTATCATACTTGTGTTCTGAAAGTATGTGAGTTATTTTCGCCTTTTTTTAATTATTTCGTTAAGTAAAATATGGACTTTAGTTAATTGATCTCCTGATTCAGTCTGTATTCTCGTATAAACTGATTTATTACCACTTTGATATAAATACTTTCCATAGAATACTTTGATTTTTCAAAAGATAACCTCTCACTAATATATTCTGGATAGAATGCGT
>CP070760.1:2103567-2106863 GCA_020348965.1 Candidatus Heimdallarchaeota archaeon
AGCTCATCACTATATTCAAGATGGGAAAGAAGGCTCAAGATGTGTTGTTTTATTTATCCATGGGTATGCCGAGACAACTTTTTTCTTTCATGAATTAAGCTATTTTCGACTCTTGCGAAAGATTCTTGGGGCTGACATATTTTCACTAGAACTTCCTTATCACTTTAAGCGTCAACCCACAGATTCTCCCTTTTCAGGAGCCTATTTCCTTAATGGTAACCCAGTTCGGATGTTAGAGGCCATTCGTCAATCATTACAAGAGATCCTTCTTTTAGTGAGTTACCTGAAAGAACGATATGATCGTGTCGTACTTTTTGGGGTATCTCTGGGAGGCCACATAGTGTCTCTTGCAACACAATTCATAGCTGACATCGATATTATCACTGCACTTGCTAGTCCCTTCCTCTTTAGTATCAATCCGAAAATAGTTCCAGTCTCCACGAAAATTGTATCGGAACTGAAAGAAGAGAAACTTACAAGGTGGTACAAAATTCTTTATATGTGTAATTTAAAATATTTTACTCCGTTCACCACCAATCGGCACACTGCTATAATTGGGGGGAGATTTGATAGGATAGTTCCGTTCTCACAGGTAAAGAAACTAGCAAGTCTGCTTGAAAAGCCTCTATTTGCTTATCCAGGGGGTCACTTATCTTTAATTGCGTGGCTTCGACCACTCCTCCATCAGATAGATGAGCTATTTAAAAGAAATCGTCTTAAATGAGGTTCTCCTATAAAGAAATAGATATAAACTTAATTTACCGCATATTCTAGTTCTACTGATAATGTTGAGAGAAGGATAATAAATTGACTGCCTGGGAAGAAGCATACACCAGAGGAGAATTTTTGAATCAAAAACCCCACCCAGAGATGGGTAGTATTACTGAGCTGTTCAAGAAGAGAAAAGTTAACCGAATATTGGATTTAGGTTGCGGTACGGGGAGACACGTAATACACCTGGCGAGTAGAGGGTTCGATGTCTATGGATTAGATATAGCACCTACTGGCCTCGCCCACACCTTACATACCCTGGATAAAAAAGGATTGACAGCACATGTTACTTTACATGACATGATTTCTTTGCCATATGATTCTCAGTACTTTGACGCAGTTATTAGTGTCCAAGTTATTCATCATAACAAGTTAAACGAAATAAAAAAGACTATTACTGAAATCACACGAGTTTTGAAGCCGAAAGGAGTAATCTGGATAACAGTACCAGTATCTAAACATTTTGAGAACTATAAGGAAATTGAACCCAATACCTTAGTACCATTAGATGGCCTCGAATGCGGGTTGCCACATCATTACTTCAAACAAGATGAATTCCCAAAGCTTTTTCATTGTTTTTCGATTCTGGACATTCATGTAGATTATCTGAACCATTATTCGATCATTGCTGAAAAGATATCCGATTGAATAAGTCTAGTAAAACAATTATGGAAGCAGAATTGTGAAAATCAAGATCGAAGGTGCATATGAGAACAACCTCCAAAACATCGATGTTGAATTTGGTGATGGATTAACGGTTGTTACTGGAATTTCGGGAAGTGGGAAGAGTTCATTAGTCTTTTCAACGCTATACCATGAAGCGCGGCGACGTTTTTCAGAGATATTCACTCGAGGATCAAAACCTCGCCTGGCACCTGCACAAGTCCACCGAATCACAGGATTAGGTCCAACAATAGCTATTGAACAGAATATTCTGAATCGTAATCCACTCTCAACGTTGGCCACTGCTTCTGGATTGCACCCTTTCCTAAGATTGCTTTACATTAATTTCGGTCAACGCCAGTGTGCAGCTTGTGGAACAGCTGTTACTATTTATACCGAGGATGAGATCATTGAACATATTCAGTCCTATATCAAGACTAACACAATACATCTCTATGCCCCCTTGGTGAAAAATGTAAGGGGAAGTCACAAAACTTTATTACAGACCCTTATGGAAGAGTTTGGAGAGGAGTCAATACTTGTAGATGGTCGTTCATATCAATCTGAAGACCTAGATCCAATGATGTCTCATGATATAGAAGTTCGGATCGCAAAAATTGACAAGAGTAATCGAGTAAATGAAATTCGAGATAACATTCTAACGATAAGAAAACTTGGAGCAACTAGTGTAAAAATCCAATTAGAAACAAAACCGCTTAAACCACTAACACTATCAACTACTAATATCTGTTCAATGTGTAATCGGTGGATTGGAAAAATTGAATCAAAGTTTTTCAACATTCCATGTCCATTTTGTAAGGGAGAAGGCTGTGATCATTGTCAAGAGACAGGATTACACCCAGAAGCTTTGACGGTAACTTGGAAGGGATTGAGACTACCAGATCTATTAGCTCAATCCGTAAATGACGTAAATGACCTTTTCAAAGAACTACAGCTTCCAACTTCTGCTAACCGCTTGATATTTGAAATCCAGAGACGATTGAATGCATTGAAAACAGTTGGATTAGGTTATATCAACTTGAATCGATCATCACCAACTCTATCTCGAGGGGAGTCTCAAAGAGTAAGGTTGGCTGTTGCGTTAGTTAGTCGATTAGAAGATATGGTTCATGTGTTGGATGAACCCACGATTGGTCTGAGCATAACAGATGTCAATAAACTCCTTCCCTCTTTTCAACAGCTCAAAGGACCAGTGATTTTTATAGAACATGACAGAGTAGCCGCAGCTTCAGCAGATCAAGCAATTGATCTTGGTCCTGGAGCTGGACTTGAGGGAGGAAAGGTTACTTTTACTGGTTCACTATCCTCTCTTTGGGAAACAGACAGTTATACTGGTCGTTTCTTCAGCATGAGGGACGAAGTGGAGATCCCTAAGCACCGAACACCCTCAAATCAATATCTAAGGATTGTGAAAGCTAATTTAAGAAATTTGAAGGATGTCGATATCTCCATACCAATAAACCAACTAACTGTTGTTACGGGACCAAGTGGAAGTGGAAAGAGTACAGTTGTCGAAGATGTGATATATGCCTCCTTAACGGAACAAAATCCTATTGGATGTAAAGAAATTAAAGGACCACACTTGAAAGCGGTTTTAGTTGATCAATCACCAATTGGAAAAAATCCTCGTTCTAATCCAGCTACTTACACAAATTTGGCTGGAGTTGTACGCGATATCTTTTCAAAAAATACAGGCCTTTCCCCCTCACACTTTTCGTTTAATCGGTCAGAAGGATGGTGTGAAAATTGCAGAGGTATGGGTGCTATAGAAGTAAAAATGCGATTTCTACCTTCCACTTGGATTCCCTGTGATGTGTGTGAGACAAAACGCTTTTCTGACA
>CP070760.1:2106963-2117057 GCA_020348965.1 Candidatus Heimdallarchaeota archaeon
ACTTTACAGCTCGTTCTGATAGTCCAGAACTCTTTAATTTAAATCGTCCCAACAAAGAAGCCTTGAAACAAGTAATTCGATTTTTAGAAATCATTCGAAAAAAGAAAAGAAAATCAGCAATTCTGCCCATCATTGCCGAGGCTGGCTATGGTAAGACCCACTTTTACTGGGTTCTGCGTGAAACAATTTCAGATGCGTATGTGGTATATATTCCAGTTCCTACAAATCCAAACAGAGTCTATTCCCACTTTTATTTTGAAACAATTCGAGCAGGAGGCGCCCCCCTTCTTGAATATGTATCAGATGCATTGACTCAGAAGTATCAGAAAGTTGAACACGCTGCTGTCGATTTTTCAGGGATGGGGAATATTGTGGTCGAGGGATTTTTTGCGTTAAAAGATCCTAAGCAATCAAAAGAAGCTTTGAAATGGCTAACAGGCTTCGATATTGATGAAGAAACAGCTCATTTTAAACGAACGATAATGGATGATGAAGAGTTAGCATTTGCCGCCTTGAAAGTCATTCTGCAAGTAATTGATAAGCCAATTATTTTCTTCGTGGATGAACTAGAATCTTTGTTCATTGCGTTAGGTCCTGAAGCTGAGCTTCAATTCCTTGAAACTTTGAAAAAAATGCACAATGAGGCATCAAACTTCATCATATGTTTGGCTTGTCTTGCCACTCTTTGGGATAAAATCCTTGATCTTTCTAGTACAGCAGTCCAGAGTCGAATCGAACCACCAGTTGTTCTAAAGCGTTTCCTGAAAAAGGATATTCGTGACTATTGCACCCAAATGTTACAAGAATTCCATCAAAAGTTTGAGATACTTTTATCTAACCAAAACCCTTTATGGCCATTAGGAAAAGCGGATATTGAATCTGCCTACGCTTACTCTCATGGCAATCCCCGAGAAGCGATTAAATGGCTTGCGGGATGTATCGAAGAGCGAAAAGGGCCGTTATTGAAGGATTTGGAAAAAAACCAGAAATCTTTAACCCGTTTAGGAAGGCAAATTAAAGCTCTTGTCGCCAAAACGAATGATTTCGGAATGGGGATATTGTATAAACATAATGGAGCGTTTATTTCTTTATCTGCTCCTGAGAAAAGAATTTTAATCACCATTCCTCCTCTGGAGATTTTAGATGAGATCTTTCATAGATCTTATTGGAAGAGTCTTAAATCTACGGTCAAAAAAGAGGAGTATGATGAGATTGTCCTTATTGGAAGCTTTCCAAAACAAGAAGAGGAATTAGACTTTGAAGTCACTCAATTTACTAATGATGAGCTCGAAACAGAATTTCAAGAGTATATAAAACATTTTTAACCTCAATAATTGTAATTTTACTTTATTTCTTACTTTCCTTAGTTAATTAGCAAATCATAAACTACTTGGATTATAGTGCAACCACCTTCTTCAATATGGAGAAAGACAGGTGAGTAAATCATTTCAGGATCCAGCTATAATTAAGGAGCTTAAAGTCAAAATTCATAGATTAGCTGGTAAATTCACTGATCGTAAGATACGGATATGCCATGTTTGTGGCACCCATGAATATACTATTTCTCATTGGGGAATCCGTTCACTTCTACCCCCAAATGTCGAAGTAATAGCAGGCCCAGGCTGCCCTGTGTGTATATGTCCGAATGAGGATATTGAACAGAGTATCTGGCTCGCAAAGAATGGGTATACTTTGGCGACCTATGGGGACATGTCTCGGGTTCCGAGTAATCAGGGGTCGATACTTACTGCTCGGGCCGAGGGGGCTGATGTACGAGTAGTATACAGTTTTCTTGATGTGCTGAAACTTGCCAATAATAATCCTCAAAACAAAATTGTTTTTTTCGCCATTGGATTCGAAACTACCGCTCCAACGGTCGCTATCGAACTGGTAAATAACCGAATCCCCTCTAATCTTTTCATCTTAAGTGCTCATAGACTTGTGCCTCCTGCGATGAGTGTGTTGCTAGAACAAGATGATGTGCCTCTTGACGGGCTGATCGCTCCTGGACATGTGTCAGCAATCACTGGTTATGGCATATATGAACCGATAAGTAAGAAAAATAACATTCCAATTGTTGTGGCAGGCTTTGAACCTGCAGATGTAATGCTAAGCATCCTTGCAATCCTTCAACAGCTTGCTCGTTTCCAATCGAAAACAGAAAACCTTTATTCGCGAGTGGTGACACGAGAAGGAAATAAAAAAGCTTTAGCCGCCATGACAGATGCATATCAAGTTGTTGATGCCAAGTGGAGGGGAATTGGAGTAATTCCTTCATCAGGTTTCGAGATTGCTAAAAAATTTTCCCAAAGCAACATACGATTGAAAGAAGAGGTTCCTGTGAGTAGTGGTGATGATATTCCTAAAGGATGTCGCTGTGCTGAGATTATGTTAGGAAAAATCTATCCCGAAAAATGTTCGTTATTCAATAAACGATGTACCCCTGAAAATCCCATTGGACCATGTATGGTAGGGAATGAAGGGACGTGTGCAATTCACGCAAAATATGGCGGTCATTTGGACCTCGCTGATGATTGATTACCTTGACTATGAACTGTCAACCCTTTAACAGCAATCCTTCATATTGTTGTAGAGTTATATACTCATCGGTTTTATAAGAGATATTGAGAGCATCAGTCGAGAATAACGCAGTGGACAATGGTAGAGGATTTTGGATTTGGATTTGTTTTTTGCTGAAATTAAGAACGGATAGGACTTTTTCTTCAGCAATTCGTCTTTCAAAAACCAAACAGTCATCTATTGGCAGAAGATGAAGTGTTCCTTCAGTAAGAGCTTTAGTTACCTTACGAACTTGGATTATTCGTTTGAAAAAGGTCAACATTGACTTTTCATCGTTTATCTGATTGTCCACATTCACTAAGCTTGAATTTTCTGCAACGGGCAACCATGGTTTAATGCTGGGATCTGATGAAAAACCAGCATTTTTAGCAGAATTATTCCATTGCATGGGTGTACGACACCCATCTCTACCAAAAAATCTTCCAATAGGAATTTTCCAAACTCTGAGTTGAGATAATGGGTCTTTCAAAGATTCCTTCGGAACTTTCACTTGAGTCATGCCTATTTCTTCACCATAATAGATAAAGGGGGTACCTCGGAGGGTCAATAGAAGAAAAGTCAATAATTTTGCTTTCTTTTGGTCATTACCATATCTCGATATCATACGAGATTTGTCATGATTAGAAAAAACATAGCAAGGCCAGTAAGGATTGGGTAAAATGCTTTCTGTTTCTTGGATGACTTGTGAGAAATTTTTTGCAGAAAATGATTGATCACTGAACTTGAAATTGAAAACCAGATTCAGGCCATCATTATACTCACCATAAAGGGGCCGAAATAATCTCGGACCTCCCATTGCTTCCCCGATAAGCATTCTGTCTGGAGAATAGGAGTCAACAAGGTTCCGTATGTGAGTACACATCTCTAGAGTTTCTTTGAGGTAACTAGTGTGCATTGGATCTTGAAATAGGTAAGCTTCAGAGTCATTGGATGGTAAAAGTCGCCAACTGCGGGGATTGTCATGAAATTCCTTATCTTCAAATAGCGTGTGAATTATGTCAAGGCGAAAACCATCAACTCCTTTGTCTAACCAAAATTTCAAATAGCTGAACATTGCTTCTTGGACTTTAGGATTCCACCAATTAAGGTCTGGCTGACAAGGAAGGAATTGGTGTAAATAATATTCTTCAGTTGTTTTATCCCCCTCCCATACTGATCCCCCAATTATGGCCTTCCAATTATTTGGTGGTTTTCTACCATTTTTTCCTCGTCCTTTTCTCCAAACGTACCAATCCCGCTTGGCATTGGAGGAACTGGATCGTGATTCAAGGAACCAAGGGTGTTGATCAGAAGTATGATTTAACACCATGTCTAGAATTACTTTGATCTCAAGAGAATGAGCTTGTTCTAGTAATTCTTCAAAATCACTCATAGTACCATATTCAGGATCAATGGCTCCATAATCAGTGATATCGTATCCATAATCCTTTTGCGGTGAGGGAAAGAAGGGTGAGAACCAAATTGCATCGATCCCAAGATCATGTAAATAGTCTAATTTACCAATAATCCCTTGGAGATCACCAATCCCATTATTAGTGCTGTCTGCGAAAGAACGGGGATATATCTGGTAAAAAACAGCTTTCTGCCACCATTTTTTCTTTTCCAATGATCACCATCTCAAATACTCAATAAAGGTGATAAAGTCCAACAATTCCTCAAGGCTCCTTTCAAGAAACACCCAATCTTTAACTATTTCTGGGATTTTTCCAATCCACGTTCTTGGCTTTCTGACGGACTTTTCTCATTATGAAAGGGCGCTTAATTCTCACTTGTAACCTATGGCGTGTTTTACCAGCAATTTGGAGCATATACATATAGGATTGAAAGATTTTATCCAGATCATCAATCGATTGGGGTCGTAATTCCATTGTGACTGTTCCCGAGAACTTGATATCTTTTAAAAAGTCTCTAATGGGATCAAGTGGCATATCCCCATCTGATAATGAAGGAAAATGGGTATCTTCCTCTCGGGTGCCTCCTGATATATGAATATACCCAGATTTTTTTTGAAGAAAATCACGACATAATTCGGGGAGATCTAAAAAGCTTTCTGAATTGGTTATATAAGAATGGGGAATATCAAAACACATCCCGATCTCCCTGTTGATATTAGCCTGGGTATTTTTTATGAAAGCGAGAAAGTCATCCCAAGGTTGGTGTGGCATGTTTTCTAATAGAGGGAATGGTAATTTATCCAATCTATCATAGAATCTATCTAAAGACCCACTTGCGTCTTCTGGTGGATGAACAACTACACCAATAATACGCAAATCATTTTTTTTACGATTTACATTCTCAACGAACTGGTCTATCTCCTCATTATTTGAAGAAAGATCCATGCCATAATCTTCAACGTACGGTGCATGAATAGTTGTTTGGGGAGCTTTCAATACTTGGATTACGTTTTCTATGTCGTTAAAAACGCTTAGATCAAATTCAATATGTTGTATTTGAATATTGGATGCTATTCTCAACCACATTGAAGGTGAGATATCACCTAGTCTTTGAATTGTAAGTCCTGTAGTGAAAGTCATACTAGTTCACTCAATTGTTTTCTCTGGATTACCATGGGCCATTCTTTGGAAAATCGGGAGTCCAATCCTGTGGTATTGTCCCTGTTGCATATACAGTGATGTAGAAATTCTCTAAAAGTCGATCCTTAGCCTCTTGCATGTCATTCGCAGTAATTTGATCAATCCTCTCTTTGAACTCCTCCGTAAGTAGCTGATGGCGAAATTTGATGAATTTTTGGATAAGATCAACCCCATAATTAGTAGGATTTTCAATTTCAGTGATGTATGTTCCCCATACCTCCTCTTTCAATTCAGAAACAATTTGGGGGTTGATTTCAAGGTCCTTAACTTCTAATAGTAGTTCGATAATTTTTTGAAAAACTCCCTTGGTTTTATTTGGAGGAGAAACAAAGAAGATACTGCTGGCGGAAACATCATATAAGGGCTCAAATCCGTATCGGCAGACACTGGCTATTCCCTTACTAGTAATTTTACGATATAATAACGATGTGCGCGAATTTCCAATGTACGTATTTAGCAAAAGTAAAGGAAAGAAGTCCGAAGAGCTAGTACCTGGACTTGTCCAGCATAATGATGCGTATGTAAGAGGTTTTTGTCTTGTCGAATAATGGTAAGAAATTCCACTCTTTTGAGGATCAAGTTTAACTCCTGGAGGGTAGATCGGTTTTTTACTCGGTTGAGAGATCGGATCACTAAAAAAAGATGTGAAAAATTGTTTTTCAAGCACCAAATCGAATCCTCCTGTAAGAGTAACAACGGCATTGTCTAATGTGTAAAACCTTGTGATATAATCACTCATCATTTCTATACTAATTGTACTTATAGAGTCCTGTGTTCCTAAGATCGTGTGCTCAAGGGGGGTGTTCACAAAATGATGTTTACGAACATTGAAATTTGTATCTGTTTCTGGCATATCCTCATACCATTGGATCTCCTGTAACACTACCTGTCTCTCTGCTTCAAATTCTGTCGGATCAATGGTTCTATTGATTAGTAAATCATGCCAAAGTTCAACTGCTTTGTGTAAGTTTCGTGTGGGAACTTTTGCATAATACACAGTGTGATCATAACTAGTATACGCGTTTAGATCAGCACCCAGACGAGTAAATTCTTCATTCACCTGCTTCGAGGTCCTCGTTGGGGTGCCTTTGAAGAACATATGCTCTAGGAAATGACTGATTCCATCGTTTGATCCTGTACCAAATTCTTCCTCATACATGCTTCCAGCATGGAATGCAACGGCGAATAAAGCTGATTTTCCTCCAGGAACGTTGACCAACTGTAATTTCAGGTTATTATCTAAGGTAATTATCTCTGAATGTTCAGAATTCATTGAATCTCTCTCAAATCGCTTTAGATGATAAACTCTTCCATTTGTCTTGAACCCTAGGTATGTTAATATCACCTGTAATCGCCAGACTAAAATTATCTGGATTAATGACTGATTTTTTCCACCATTGATTAAGTTTTTTTGTAGTTACTGCTTGTAGCTCTTCATATCCAGCCTCAATATTTGGTGGAAGACCGTGAACACCTCGGTTAATGATCTTTGAAGCTGCTAACTGGGAATCATCAAAGGCGAGATCAAGTTGACCTAGGATAAAGTCACGGGTGGTATTATATTCCTTTTGTGATATTTCTTTTTTCCCTATATCAGTTATTACCTCTAATAATGCCTCTATTGCTTCTTCTGTTCGGTTGGGAGAGGTTTCCATGAAATACCTAAAAACCATCACATTATCTAAAAGCTTAATTGAGGCTCCAGTGAGGTAACCAAATGCTTTCTGATCACGTAAAATAGTAAACATCCTCGAGCCGAAAGATTCCCCTATCAGTGCACTAGAGAAACGAGCTAATCCAATATAGCTCGGTGATGAGTCTGTAATAATATTAACGCAAAGATAAACACTTCCATCCTCTTTTGAGGGGGAGGCTACAATGTGACTCGGTGGGACACTTCTAGCTGGAAAAGTCTGAAGGGATTGTACTGTGTCTTTTTGCGAGGAGATAAATTCGTGAAATTTCTTGTCGAGTTGCTTGTGTAGATCAGAGGAGATAGCCCCTACTGCGAAACCCCATGGCTTGATTAATAATTCTTGATGGGTTTCTTGAAGATCCTCCTGTGTAATTTGATTAAGAGTCTCAGGTATTCCAATCTGAGAACGGCCAAGGGGATGGTTTTCACCAAACACAGCTTTATCTGCATCAAAAAGCAACAAGCGTCGTAATGAGTTTGATTGGACTTGATGGAATATCTGGATTAAATTCTGTTTTTCAATTTGAAAATGGTTATCCTCAAGAGTGGGAATTGAAAGCAGTTCAAAGAGGAGTTCTAAAGTGCGAATAGCATACTTTGGTTGAATCTGGGCCCCAATAATAGAAAAATCTTTTTCTGTTGTAGAGAAAAGAGATCCTCCTGTTCCGTAGATTTTTTTGTTTATTGTTTCCTCGTTGTGCTGCTCTGTCCCCCTGGACATAGTCTGAAGTAAAACTTGGGTTGTTCCAGCCAGAAGATCATGAGCTGCTCCATGGTGAGTAACAATTCCAAGACATACTGTGCGAAGGTTTGGGTAAGAATGAATTACTGTTTTAGGCATTGAAAACTCTCCGTATGGAAGGAATTAGTCAGCGTGAAATTTCCTAAGACCTATGAGAATGGATTATTGTGTAAGCTGAAGATTCATAGCACGATCAGGAGCAACTTTTGCTCGTCCTTTTCGCCACCACCAGAGAAATGCAATTCCAATAGCAAAAATGAAAAGCAGCACTTGAGCACCCATTACTATCCATAACATAGGTACATCGAAAGATTGTTCAAACTGCGGGTTAATGTAAGCCAATTGCCTTGCAAGAGTAACCTGAAGATTAACACCAAATAACAGATCAAAAGCTGGCATGGCTCCGCCACCGACAGTACCTACTAAGGCTGCAACTTTGGCAACACGATGGCTAGCTACAGATAATTCTGAAAGATTTAATTCGAGTAGGACTTCACCTTGTTCGTCCTTCACGAAAATTGACCCTGTTAAAGAAGTGGACCTAAATCCAGCTTCAACTAATGGAGTAATAAAGAATGTTAACTCTTTTGGGAGATTTCGTGGATTCACGAATTGGGAGGATGGTTGGACTAAACAACCGCTCAGTAATGGTTCCACTACTAATCGTTTAGAAATATCAGCTAATTCAAACTCTCCACGAGTTTCTTTTTCTCTTTCCCCAGAAAAAAAGTCTAACTTGTCAGCAGCGATTTTCTTGGCTATTCTGGAGAGAGTAACCGTAAATGGGTAAGTCTTGTGAGAATTCATACGAGAATAATAGTGGACATGAGTATGAATTGTATCCGTTTTCAGTCGTTCCTCGAATTGTGTCTCAACCTCTCCTTTTAATGCCTCAGGTTCAGCAGGGGCAATACTAGGTTCCACTATTCTAGCCTTTTTCCGTTTTTTGGCGGCTTCTGATACAACGGATGGCGTTGGAGCTGGGGGGCTAGGAGGAGCTGCGGCGCTGGGAGGAGGTGGTGATGCTGGAGGTGGAAGAGGCTCCGAGATAGCAGCTGGGGTAAGTGGGGGAGCTGGTGAAGGAACTTCCTCTTTAGCTGTTTTTTTGATATCCCTGATCTCTCTTAATTCCTCAAGCATTTCACGCTTTGAGACATCAACTGGTGGTTCAGCTTCTTCCTCTTCATACCTTTCTTTAGAAATTTCCTCGAAGGCTCCTTCTAGAATGTCCTCGAGGACAGTTTCAACCTCCTCTTGAAGCTCTGCTTCCAATTTCTCAGACTTTGTTGGAATATTCTCTAAGCTGCTTGACAATTGCTTTGCACTATTCGAATAAAGGCGATCCGACGTCAATGCTAATTCAGTTAAGGCTGGCTGAAAAGTTTCATCCTCGTTGAGCTTGCTCCAGATGCTTTTTGCATGTAGTAACACTTCTAACAATACATATTTCCCTGCTTCCGTTGCTTCTGTTAATATCGTATGCAGGATAAGAAGGAATTCTGGTGGAGCATGAGAAAAAAAAGATTCTAAGGTTGAGGCAAGATAAATGTGAAATTCTTTATTTTGAATATATTTTGAGTCCGTCGGTAGTGTTAGCAGGAAATCAGGCACATTTTCTAGCCACGATTTGACCGACTCGAGGGAGAATGGAAAGTACATTATTATTACCTATTTCTAACAACAGTATTCGAATGTTCTTAAAGTATTTTCAGATAGAGATGTGATGCTTGCAAAATTGAAGGAAGTAGGATTAAATATTCGTAAATCATATCAATGACTGTATTTATTTCTCAGTACCACTTTTTGTTCGTAATTTATTAATTTCGTTTTGAATTTCTTTAATCAGTTGATCAAATGAGAGAAGAAGACATAAATCAATATCATCAAGTTCATGAAGGTTTTCTATATCATAGGAGGTTCTCTTATCGACTAATTCAGGTAACCCTTCTGGGATATAGACTATTCCCTCACGGATGAGTCTAAAGATCGTTTGTAGAACATTCTGTGTTTCTTTCACCGTACGTATTTCAAGGAGATCTAACATATACTTTAAGTTCTGGGGGGCGTTATCTTTTAACGACAAGAGAATAAGGGCACGATCCGTTAATTGAGCCATTTCCTCTTCGGTAATATCAGTTTCTTTGAGGATTTTCTGTCTTAAATTCATCAAAATACATTCCATGGTCATCGAATTCTATTTTAAAGTATATAACTGTAATAATCGTTCAAGGAGTGAATTTCTTCCTACTCCAAGAAACGGAACTAATTCAGGTGGGATTTGAGATAAGACTTCATTGATAGACAAGTTTTTAGGTAAATCCAGCATTTCTCTAATAGTAACTATTTCAATATAGAGTTCATTTAACTGAGAGAAGTTATTAGTATGGAGATCAAAAGCTTTCCGAATCTCTTGAAAAGTATTAAACAGTTTAATCAATTCTCTTATTGGAGTCTGGGGAGGTAAATTCAAATCTGATTGCAT
>CP070760.1:2117157-2119735 GCA_020348965.1 Candidatus Heimdallarchaeota archaeon
CAATTACCTCAGAAGATGCACAGTGACAGTGTTCAATGAAGATTGAGTACAAAATCCTTTAATGGAAGAATAGGTATGAGTAATGAATCAAAATCAACACGATTACTGTTCCTTGACAATATAAAAATTCTATTTGTCATCCTTGTAATTTTTCAGCATGCTGCGATTACATATGGAGTAATGGGGTGGTGGTACTATATATCGTCTGAAAATGAACTTAATCCTGCTGATCCCTTCTCTCCCCTATTTTTCCTTATTCTAACTCTTATAGGAGGCCTTTTCCAAGCTTCACTAATGGGATTATTCTTTTTAATGGGGGGTTACTTTACTCCTAAAAGTTATGATCGAAAAGGGGCACCTACTTATTGGAAAGAACGACTTATTCGCCTTGGTATCCCTCTACTGTTGTACATTGTGCTAATCGACCCTATTATGGTCTATATGCTATCAGTTTTAGAAATACAACCGTGGAGTACCTTTGAAATATTGCAAGGGTCTTTTCTAGAGTTCTATTTAAGTAGATTTCAATCACTTGAAGGACTTATAGACTTTTTCTCTTCCACTGGTCCTATGTGGTTTCTTTCCGTTTTATTGATATTAACCGCTTGTTATACCCTTTGGCGTCTGATTTCCAAATCTGGTTCTTTGAGTCAATATATACCAGAGAAAATATCCATTCCAAAATATCCTATATTACTCTTGTTAAGTATAATATTGGGAATTCTTACTTTTGTACTTAGATTAGCCTTTCCTGTTGGAGAAGTGACGTTAGGAATACCAATGGCCTTTTTCATTCAATATTTCATGATGTTTAGTGTAGGAGTCATTTCTGTTCGAAACGAATGGTTTGAGATTATCTCCAGAGACCAGATCAAAATATGGGCTCTTACAATAATCACTGCTGTGATATGTTTTGTCATTTACCTCCTTTTCTTTTTAGGACCAGAAGAGGATTTGAATGTGTTGGTAGGTGGACCTAATCTTCACGCTCTTGTATACGCACTCATAGATAATGTCATTTGCATGGGGATGATTTTTGTTTTAATACCTATAACTCGTGCAAAGTTTAATGATCAAGGAAATGTGCTAAAGAGTCTATCATCGAGTGCATACCATATGTATCTCGTTCATGCACCAGTCCTTGTCCTACTATCACTAGTATTAAAAATTTTAATGGATTTGACTTCTATAGGTATTTTTCCAGTTATTAAACTAGCAATTGCATTTCCAACTACAATTATCCTTTGTTATCTCCTGAGTCGTTATGTTCTCCAGAAAATACTTTAATAGTAATCATTGAATGGGGAATATTGTCTGTTGTTAAAAATGACTAGTTAACTTCAGAAGGATTAGTTAACGATCCTTTTGAGATGATAGTAGTGAGTAGAAGAAAAGGTCGAAGAATCATCGAATTTGGTGATTTTCAGACCCCAAGTGAACTAGCAATTAGGATTGTCAATCATTTGAACCAACTTGGGATATCACCCGCCTCTATCATCGAACCAACATGTGGAATAGGCTCATTTATACTTGCAGCTCTAAAGATTTTTCCAACATCTAAGATAATGGGGATGGATATTAACTCTAAGCATCTAGACTTATTATTAGAAGAATTAGTACGATTTAATTCATTAGACAAAGTAGAAATTGACCAAGTAGACTTTTTCACTATTGATTGGTCAGAAAAAATTAGCTTCCTTCCCGAACCGATCCTGGTATTAGGAAATCCTCCATGGGTCACATCCTCAGAAATTAGTGCAATAGGGGGGACCAATATTCCTGTGAAGAATAATATCCATGGATATCAAGGTTTAGACGCGAAAACAGGGAAAAGCAACTTTGACATTTCAGAATGGATGATAATAGAACTGTTACAAGCGTTAAACAGACGCCAAGGGACTCTTGCGATGCTTTGTAAGGTTGCTGTTGCACGAAAGGTGTTGATGCATGCTAAAAAGGAAAATATGACACTTTCTTCCTCAGCAATCTACCTCATCAATGCACACGAATTTTTTGGTTCCTCAGTTGAAGCCTGCCTATTCCTCTGCCACTTAAAACCTGATTCCTATAACTATTCTTGTCAAGTTTATCAAAATATTGGTGCCACGAGTCCGATCCAAGAAATTGGATATATAAATGAAAATTTAGTGGCAAATATGCCATTATATGATAAATGGAAACATCTACAAGGAGAAACTACTTATGTTTGGCGTTCGGGAATCAAACATGATTGTTCAAAAGTCATGGAGCTTAGAAAAAGGGAGAATCAATTCACTAATGGATTTGGAGAAGAGGTTTTTCTTGAGGAAGAATATCTGTATCCTATGCTTAAGAGCTCAGATTTGGCTAACAATCGAGTAAATGATATCGAGCGATGGATGATTGTTACTCAAAAGGCTATAGGAGAAGAAACATCTGTTATCCAACAAAAGGCACCTTTGACATGGAAATACTTGGAAAAATATGCCCATCTGCTTGAAAAGAGAGCAAGTAGCGTCTATCAAAATCGTCCTCAATATTCGCTTTTTGGTGTCGGGAGCTATACATTCTCTCCTTTCAAGGTAGCAATTTCAGGCTT
>CP070760.1:2119835-2130262 GCA_020348965.1 Candidatus Heimdallarchaeota archaeon
AACAGGTGTGACAGGAGAAATTACTCAAGTGCGCGTACGAGTCCTCGAAGGAAGAGATCGTGGACGGATTATTGTGCGAAATGTGAAGGGTCCAATCCGAAAAGGCGACACCCTCCTGTTACGGGAAACCGAACGAGAAGCTCGTAACTTAAAACGTCCCTAAATTATGATTAATTAAAAAATAGTGGTGTTTCTTATGGTTAGAACTTTTCAGTGCGCCTTCTGTGGCCATGATATCGAACCAGGGACTGGAATTTCCTTCGTACGTAGGAGTGGCCAGTTGGTTCGCTTTTGTAGTCGAAAATGCCGTCGTTCTTTGATTGATTTTAAACGGGATCCTCGCAAGTTCAAATGGACTAAGAAGTATACGGCAAAGATGCGTGCAGTCTCCGAAGAATGAAAGAATCAAATAACTAAATTGATATTATGATTCTTCTGGTTCAGTAGAATCCTCTTCTTCTTCTCTTTCTTCCTCCTCTTCTTCTTTTGCTTCAGAGTCCTCTTCTGTGGGTGTTTTTTCCTGGTAGTCAAAGAGATCGATAAATTTTACAACTCTAAAATCTAGAAAATCTCGTAGTTCTGTTGCTAACGAATATTTTGCGATAGCCAGACCCTCCATAAACATTAGGTAATTAGGGAGAGAAATGGAAATTGTTGCTGGATCTTCCGATACTTCAATCGGTACATCTTCAAGATTAATTCCTGGAAATCGTCGTGAAATAATCTCTTTCCTGATTTCTTCCTCATTTTCTAAATGTTCTACAATAGTAACGTCAAAAACCAGATCTTTACCTGCCAGTGGATGATTAAAATCGATGCGTGTCCTGCCTCCCCCAACCCAGAGTATGGTTCCGCTTCGTCCCGCCAATTGGACATGATTTCCCACCCTTGGATCAAGATTGGCCTTTCTAAGTCGTTTTGTTGGAACCATTTCGATCTTCTTTGTGTCTCTTTCTCCATATGCATCTTCTGTCGCAATTTCGATAGTTTGGGGTGAGTTCAACTCTAATCCCACAAGATTTTTAGCGAGTCCTGGAATTAGAAATTTTTCATCCCCAGCTCGACATAGTAATGGCGAATATGACCGTTTCTCATCAAATATATTCTCAGAGCGAGCGATGTCTTCCATAGTTGTATCAAAAACTTTGGAATTCTCTTTTAAGCGTCCAGTATAATCAATTTTTATCCAATCATTCTCTGAAATCGGCATTTTGGATCCTCAAAAGAAATCTATCATTCATCGTGAGCGGGTTTCATATTACGGTCGACTTCAATCAATTTCAACTTATATCCCTGTTCGCACTCAACAACTTCATCTGAAATCTTAATGATAGTGAGTTTTTCACCATTCTTTAGATAATTTGGACAACAATGATGGAAATGATGAGGACAATCAATTAAGTCGCAGTCACGATGGCTGAAGGTGACAGTTGCTCCCTCCACAGCTAGTTTTGCCCCAGTAGTGACCAGGTAAGACGGTTCAAAAATTTCCACGGTCTGTACTCCTTGGGCGAAAACATCACATGCATGTACAGTATCTTTTACGTTCGCAACTTCATAAACTCTGTTTTTCTCGAGTTTTAAACATGCTCCTCGAAGTCGACATTCTGAGCAGTTTTCAGTTTCACCCATAAAAATGAACTTGTTCCCTGGTTTTGACTGCTTAACACCTAATAGAGTTATTTTCAGAGGTTTCTCGACAGTCATGGGGAGGTAAACTCCGCAAAATTTGGGCTATTTGTTGATTTAAGGTTATATGAGAGACTATCCTATTTTAACTTAATACTTTCTTTGAACCAAGCGAAGGCATCTGAGAATAAAAATTGGATTTTCATTCCTCACCCTCCAAAATAGTCTAATTCTCTTTTCCTCAGTTCTTCCATATTATTACAAGTCGCATAATCTCTTAGTAAATTCAAATTCAAGTTAAAAAACTGTATTCCCCACTTAAAAATGGATAACACCTCTTTTGCTGCTTTTTCATTTGCTAGTAAGAAGAGTGCGGCCGCCAAAGCCTCTACACTAGTAAGTTTAGTGGGTTTGCCGTAATTTACGGGATTTGCGGCAATTAATTGGGGAAGACGTCTTGGGTTCGGGAATCGTTTAGCAAAAATCTCCTCTGCTTGATTCCAAGAACAATCCAGAATTGTCAGTCCAGATTGGGTGAAGATCTCATTATCGGCAGACGAGAGAATGCTCTCTGTAAGAGGATTCAAAACGAGAGAATAACGCGGAATTTGAGGAATCCGTTCAACATAACGCATATCAGTAATGGCTGAGAATTTTTTTTGTTTAAAATATCGCCAGACTTTTATTCCTGTGCATTTCTTTCGATCACATTGATTTGCATGGAAAATAGTTATTCTAGACCCAAAATTCGCTTTATTTTTCATAGTAATATTCGCCTTGATTTTTTTGGAGGCGATCGAGCTTGGAGTGGAGTTTATTAACTCGGGGGCGCCCACTTCTAGGGTCTCGACGAAAAGTGATCTTAATGTTGCCAAGAAAACGATTCATCCCCGTTCGAACAGACGAGGGTGAGTATGCTTTCCCATAAACACCTGGAGTTCCCAGAAAGACTATTATTCGGTCACTCGCGTAGTCTTGGAAGACAATATCATGTTCTACTACAAAACACGCACTATTTCGGCTTTTAACTATCCTTCGAATAATTTTAGCTGCGGTCAGTCTGTCCTCGATAGATAAGAAGGCTGAAGGTTCATCAAATAAGTAGATATCAGCATCTTTAGCCAACGTAGCTACTATCGCAACCTTTTGTAGTTCTCCCCCACTCAGGTACTTAAGAGGTTGCTCAAATAGCTCAATTAATTGAAAAGGTTTGATGATCTCACTTTTAAACTGTGAAGTAGCGACCACTCCTCCGCCTGATTGCAACAGGAATTCCTCGACTGTTTGGTCACTATTCAGAGTTATATATTGAGGTTTGTATGCTACTCGAAGAGTTTTTTCTATACTGTTCGTATCAACATCAGATGGCTTGTCAAGAGTAGTCTGGTTTATTACTCCTGCAGTAGGAGACTCCAAGCCCGCAAGCATCTTTATAAAAGTCGTTTTCCCAATTCCATTAGGCCCTAGGATTCCAATAATTTCATTTTGATGGATTGTTCCTTTGCGAACGTCTAAAGAGAAAGTCCCCTCTTGAAAGACTTTAGAAAGATCTTGATACGATAAAATTTCATCTGAAACAATAATCTTTTCCCGGACAGAGGATTTTTCTAAGACGATTGAGTAATCACGAAATCTCATGTTTTCTGAGGGGATAAAACCATCAAGAAAGACATTAATCCCTTCTTTTTCCGAATATGGAAGAGATATTATTCCATAGGAAGAGGGGCTGCCATAAAAGGTGGTTACATAATCCGAAAGATAATCCAAAACAGCTAAGTCGTGTTCTACAATCACTACTGTCTTGTTGTGATCAATCAGGCTTCTGATGGTCTTACCGACGCGAAGACGTTCAAAAATGTCTAGAAATGATGAAGGTTCATCGAAGAGATAAATATCAGCCTCCCGAGCGATTGCCACCGCAACAGCTAATTTTTGGAGCTCACCACCCGAGAGGACCTTAATATCACGATCCCAGATCTCTTGGAGGGCCAGCTCTTCTCGTAGGTCATCGAGAATGTTCCTTTCATCAAAGCGTGTTATTGTTTCTTCCACGGTTCCCTTTACATGTCTAGAAATAGTATCAATATACTGAGGCTTTCTAACGCATTTTATTTCACTAGTAATCATTTTTTGAAAGTGATTCTGAAGTTCTGTGCCTTTATAATACTCATGAACACGTTCCCAACTTGGATCCTCATCATGAACCCCAAAATTCGGGATGACTTCCCCAGCAAGAATTTTTAACGCTGTGGACTTACCGATTCCATTCTGACCAACTAAACCATTGACCTTGCCAGGTTTAACAACAGGGAGCCGAAATAACGTAAAGCCATTTCTGCCAAATCGATGCGTAAGCTCCTCGTCTAATCGTTCAGGCGTATTGACAATAGTCAGGGCACGAAATCGACATGTCTTGGTACAAATGCCACACCCAGTACAAAAGTGCTCGTGAATGATTGGTTGGGAAACTGGGGTTTCAAACTCAAACATTTCGGTTCCTGAACGCACCACAGGGCAGGAACCACGGCATTCTTTGACACACTTCTTCGGTTTGCACTTATCGCTATCTAGCACAACAATTCGCATTTTATACGGTTACTCCATTCAAGTCGGGCTCAACTCTCCAATCTGGTTATTCTTTATTAAGAATTTTCAGAGTTGTGGTAAGAAAATCGCTATCCTTTTCAAAAATTGGTACACACACTTTTCAAGATTAAATAAATGTAATAAAATGAAAGAAATCTTACTGGTTATGGATTTTTTAGAAGCTTAGTCTCAGAAGGGTTTAAAAATCTAAAAGATTCATCTTATTGAAAAAACTATCGATTAGTACTACTCTAGACCATGATTTTAAGGATAAATAATGTTGAATCATACTGTGAACGTCAATTGGTGTTGTTTTCAGGTGAAAAAAGTTACAGCAACTTTAGATCTCCGTGGAGAAGTCTGTCCCCTTCCTGAATTGAAAAGCAGAAGGATGATTAGAAAAATGAGGTCGGGAGAGGTATTGAAGATTATTATTGATTATTCAATGTCAGCAGATAGGATTCCTAGGATTATGAAATCCTATGGTCACGAAGTTTTATCAGTTAAAAAGATCGAAAATGCTGTATGGGAAATTCTCGTCCGATCTAAATAAGGGAAATTCAATGATAGATTTATTAACGGCCTTTCCTGGAATTTCTCTTGGGATAATATTAGGATTTGTCTTACAACGTGGCCGTTTTTGCATGAACTCCGCATTTCGAGATATCCCAGTGTTTAAAGATTATACTTTGCTCAAAGCGGTAGTCTTAGCAGTAGTATTCGAGATGATTATCTTTCATCTGTTAGCTCTAATGGATATTGTTTCATTGAGTCCTCCAGAGCTATTTTGGCCTGGGGCAATAATTGGCGGGTTTCTCTTTGGTATAGGGATGGCATTCGCAGCAGGATGTGCCTCGGGTACCACATATCGTGTTGGTGAGGGGATGATGGGATCCTTGATGGCCCTACTTGGATTAATAATCGGAGGGTATACTACTGAGAATGGAATTCTTTCTGTACTCGTCAATAACCCTGACTTGGGACTGAGGTCTACCCAATTCAGGATTGCTGCTGCCGATGGCTCATCCCTTACATTGGGGAACGTCTTTGGGACGAGTCTCACTCCGATTTTAACTTGGGGAATTGTCATTCTGCTCACAGGGGCTAGTATAATTCTATTGGTCTGGAAAGCATACTTGCCCTGGAAGAAAAAGGGGAATAAAATCGATAGAAACCATTTGTTAGAAAGAATTTTCAAAGGAGGTGGTTGGAAATGGTGGATCACTGGAATAGCTATCGGGTTGATAGGATCTATTGCAATAATATGCACCACTGTCATTGTTGAGATGGGTTCGTGTAATGCTTATCCATTGGGGTTTATCGGGGGTTGGAATGGACTACTAGGCTATATAATCACTGGAGCTGATACTGCCTTAAGCTGGTCTGTCTTTCTTGTCATTGGTGTTGTGATGGGTGCTTTTATTGCAGCAAATATTGCTGGAGAATTTAAACTTCGTGCCCCAAAGGACGGTAAGGTACTATTCCTTCAGTTTGTTGGTGGAACTATGATGGGAATTGGAGCCGTGTTCGCGGGTGGATGTAATATCAGTAATACTCTGATAGGAGTACCTCAATTATCTGTTGCCAGCATAATTACTACAATTTTCATAATACTAGGAGTCTGGGTAAAGAATTATTCCTATTGGTTAGAGAAGTGAGAAACATCAATTATAAAAATTCCTTACCGAATTGAGAGATCACACACATTAAAATCGTCTATTAGTTTTAGAATTTTAGTTTTAGGGATGAAAGAAAAAACACAAGTCAAATAGGAGAATAATGGGTTTGGTACCTTTGAATATTGAACAGTGGCTTGTAATCATACTCGGTACCTTATCTATTATTCCAACAATAGTCCTGTTTATACAATACAGGAAAACACTCATCGTTGATTTCTTATTATTTTCTGGAGTATTCTTATCGGTCACTATTGCAGCTTTTAGCCAAATAGTGGCCGATGCCACCGACATTTTGTTGTTTTTTCAACTTCATTGGTGGTCTCTTGCATTTACATCATTATTGTTTTTCTTACATGCCTCGCGAATTCTGTGGACACGGACTCCATCAGTGATTTTGTTTATTGGAATCTCTTGGTTTGTTATATTGATCGTCTTAATCTCTCTTTGGGAAATTATGCCCCAAGAAGAAACTGCTTTTGTACTATTTACGGAAATGCCTGCTGTACCTAGTTCTTATCATCCAAAAGGCGCAGGGTTTGCCGTGAGCGGTGGTGTCATTCTTTTTTCGTCTAGTTACACTATACTCTGGATTCTTTACCTTATTTGCACAACCTTGTTACTCATTTTTGCCTATAAAATCGTCAATCCCCCCTATCCCTCGCAGCGGATTGTCTTAACAAAAAGAATGTGGCTTGTTGTATGGATTTTAGTCCTAGGTTTTGCTATATTTGAGATACCATGGATCTTGGATTATTTTGACTTCATTACGGTAGCCCTTAGCTATTTTTTAATTGTACTCGCGGAAATGATCTCTGCCTTGATTGCTATTTTTATACCAGAATCAATGTTAATTTCTCATGCTCAACTCCTGAGAGCACACAAATTATACGAAAAACTACAGCAGTTAAAGTCAAAGGAAGAAATAGCTCAATTTGGCATGGAGTCGTTAGTTAAATATCTGAAAAGTATTCCAGAAGAACAAATGCAAGAGATTTATCCCGATACGATTACTTGAGGTAGAGCCTGCTTCAATGGAATTGATAGAACGTCTCCATGAAGTGGATACACATGGATAAGACGAACTATTGGCTGTTTTTTCCAAACCAGATGTAGGTAGTAAGACCAGAGATTTGGGTAAGAGGATTAGAATGTGAAACCCTCAAAACGTTTAAATAGATGAGGGATCCTAGTGTTTGACTAGAATGTATCTAGAAAAAGGCGATAAAAGCTTAAAAGCTTCCAAAATTATCATGATCTTTACATTAATTGCTTCGATAGTTTTCTTTATATTAATGACCTATTTGTGGTTTGTAATTGATAGGGCATCTCCCATGACTTGGTTATTTCTACTTATACTTTGTTTCAGCCGACCTATTATTTGGTTCAATCATGGATGGAAGGTACAAATGTGAAGAAATTCGTCTGGCCTAAGAAAAGATGAAATAGATAGGCCTAGGTTATTTTGATGAAAAGAGGGGAAACACATCCATTGAAGAACAAACGAACTGTTTATGCAGGTTTTCTTCTACTTATAGTATGGGGATTTCTTTCTGCAATTATGATTATTCTACAGGTGCCCTTTGTATTATATCTTGAATTTTCAGAGAACCCATGGCAGCCAATTAACTCTAAGACGTATCCTGAAACGGGTGTTGCCACTATTGACTTCGTAGATTCTTATCATGGCTGGATAGCAGGTGAGAATGGGATGATTATGGTTACCACGGACGGGGGAATATCCTGGGAAGATCAACACTCAGGAATAGATGTTGACATTAGAGCAATTGATTTTTTCGATGTGAATATAGGAGTGGCCATAAGTAACGAGAATGACATTCTTATTACACAAAATGGAGGGAAAGTATGGATATTGCTAAAAAAAGTAACAAGCCCAAATAATGCAACAGACATATCATTATGGGATTTGGTGACTTGTGATGAACATACAGCCTGGGTTCTCGGATTAACGGGAACTTTTTTTCGAGTTGATATTCTAAATCAGAATTGGACTTATGTATCGAAAGTTTCCCATGTTCGTTATCTAGCCATGGTGAATAGCTCGCATGGCTGGGCAACAGGAGGATCTAGTAAGATCGTAAAAACAACTGATGGGTGGCAATCTATTGAAATTCAGAGCGCGGGAGTTTCACAAAGCTTTTACGGAATTTTTTTCTGGGATGTTCGCAAAGGGTGGGTGGTAGGTTCTGACAACACGATTTTAGCCACAACGGATGGGGGCCAACACTGGCAGGTTCAGTATACATATCGTCCCTTTCTTCAGTATGGAGTGGGAGTGAGTTTCCTAGATATTTTCTTCATTACAGAGGAAAAGGGTTGGACAGTCGGCAGCGGTATACATTACACTAAGGATGGTGGAAAAACATGGTACGATCTGGGATCGGAGACATGGACAGCATCTAGAATTGCTTTTGCAAACAAAACACATGGCTGGGCGGTATCGTCACGCAAAGAACGCAGTTATATCACTTCAGTGGGGGGTGTACCTCCAATTGATGAAAAACTACTTATTCTTGGGGGAAGTATCGGTATCTCTCTCGGAGTTTTCTCTCCAGTCCTTGTAATGGTCGCTTTGATACTATTTCAGCAACACAAAACCCAGAATTTTAAGAGTGACGGACATTAGATTGCTTTTAGATGTGCAGTATTTGCGGAAATATTAGCCTTTCTACCCAAAAAAATGTCAAATAAGAGGTATATTTGAATGGGGAATCAAGAGGACAGGGAATTAACATTAATTATGTGGTACCTTAGTTGTGGTATTCTCTCTCTAATAATAATTATATTGATGGCAACTCCTCAAGGACTACACGAGTTCTTGAGTACTAGTCCAGGTTACAGTAGGGCCCCTCTTCCATTGGCGTCATTCATGTTTGCAATGATAATTATACTTTTCTGGCCATTTTTTTACATAATTGCACTTTTTGGACTTTTCCTAGTTCATCTTTTACCCGTGAATCAAATTGTGAAGGGATTAGTCCTTTGTTTAATCATCACTCCATTTATTTCTTGGATTTTAGTAGTTTATAGCAAAAAACTATTGTTTAATTCCTCCATTTGGTAGTCTATATAGCTGAATACATCACTTTGAGATTGAAAATTCGTATGCATATCCAAGTGAGTAGTCCAGGGATCATAAGGGCTCTCTCGTTTTTGATAGAGATGATAATATCCGCCAGGAAATTCCACTGTGTGTATTTCTTTCTTTAATTGCTTTTGGTAGGAATCTTCCCAATCAATATGTCCAAAAATAACGAACATAACACTAAACAAGATGACGCTAACTAATAACACCGAGAACATGATTTTTGTTTTATTCAACTTCAACCCAGGTAGTAATTATGACGCAACTGATCTATGTAATTTATTTAACCAATTTGCTGCTAGTAAACAGATTAGTCCGATTAACATTATTACCAAGAGAAATATGTTGAGGACAGGAGAATACCATTTAACCCCAAAGGAGACAAATACAAGGTCTGTCCACGGTTCTTGAATTATTATTACGATTACGAGCAACCATTCGACAAAAATTGACATTATGGCTAAAATTGATAACCAATAAAGAATTGAATAATTCTCTCGTTTTATGAACTCAACGATCGCAAAAAATAGGACTAGAATTCCTAACAGAATCATAATCCAACCTGGGATTACGAGATAATCAATTATGTTGTCGAATGCTAAATCGCCAAAATAATATCTAACAGTAGTCAGTCCTGAATCATAATCATGAACACGATACGAGTCAAGAAAATAGGAATATCTGTAAGAAAAAGAGAAATAGTTTAGAGACAGGGATGATGACACAAAGAATAAAATAACCGATAAATAGAATAAATCGAAAGAAGGGCCATTTTTTATGATCCAGCATAAATTGTCGAAGCATAAGAGCATTTCTCCTGAATAATCAATTCTTAATCAGGAGATCATCTATAAGCAGTCATCAAATTTTACGTTGAAGGCCATTATAAGCTTTACTCAGATTTTTCGATTCAGAAATTCAGCTTTAAGATGAGACATTTTCTAAACAAGAAAATGAAATCCACAAAATGTGTGCATCCTAAGAGAATCTATCATTGTTTTATGGGTGTTTAAAAACACATTTTCACACGGTGTCTCAGATCATCCTTCAAATATGTGGTCAATATCTAATTAAATCTCTAGTCAGAATATTCTTGCTTTGAAGTGGGTCTAGTGACAGAACAAGTGAGAATCATCCGAAGTGAACGGATTTGGCTGAAGCCAAACAACACTCTGAGTAAATTGTGTCACGTATCAAAAAATCTATTCAATGAGGCCAATTACATCATTCGACAGGAGTTTTTTAAAGACAAGAAGTGGATAAAATCCAATCAACTGCAGAAGCAATTGGAAAGCTCAGCAAACTACAGAATGCTACCAACACACACAGCGTAAAAAATACTCTACCTTGTAGAAAAAACTTGGAAATCCTATTTCCATGCGCTCGCAGATTGGAAAAAAAAATCCAGAAAAGTATTTCCAGCAACCTCG
>CP070760.1:2130362-2137504 GCA_020348965.1 Candidatus Heimdallarchaeota archaeon
TCTAGCTCACACCTTTGCAACAGAATCACAAGTTGAACCTGCATTAGTAGCTGGGTTATTCTCTGCTATTACTTCTTTCGCAAAAGAAGCTGTTAGGAGTGAACAATTGTTAAAGACCATAGATCACGGTGATGTGGTGTTAACAATAGAATATGCCAAATGGGTTTTTGCAGCGATTTTTGCAGACAGTACTTCAACTGAACTCCGGAAACAGCTAAGTGAATTTCTGACAGACTTTGAAACGCGCCATGCTAAGACTCTTCCCACTTGGTTAGGGGATCTCGATGTGTTTCAAGGAGACTTGTCAATTATTGATGACATTTTCACTAGCAGATAAGTAAACCAAATCATCAACGGTTGAAAATTATCTTACAATTAAGTCAGGTAGTCGTCGGTGATTATTGTAAGGGCCTCAATTCCCTTCTCCCATAATGAGAAGATAATCTCCAGTTTGTAATTGTGCAATTGAACACACTAAGGTGGTGAGGTCTGTTTTTAGGGTTACTTTCACACCATTCAAAGGATTTGTGGTCTTATGATGTAGGGTAAAACCTTTTGAGGTCATTAATCTTGCCCACCGTGATAACTCCGATTCTGAATAAGTTATAGTTCTTATTGATTTTACTTTAATTCTAGAAGCCGATTCAAATAACAAGTTACGTTCCAGAATATCTGATTTAAGAGAATCAGGTAAAGGACTTGTTTGTATATCAATTAGCAGCTCGTTAAACCAGTTAGTGTCGATATCTATGAGTTCTTCAGTTTCTTCATGAGAAAGAAAATCTAAGTCTTCAGTTGTTGGATCGGCTGCAGCTGGTTCTATCCCTAATTCTTCAGGGATAGTTTCTTCAAATTCTTCGCTCCCAAGATCAATTATTGGTTTATGGGTGATGAAAGGAGGTAATGTTCGATTTCCATCAGTGAGAACGAGAATCCCCTCCCGTAGATAGAAGATAATGGCCTCTGTTATTTCACGATAACTATATTCAGAGTCAAAAAGACATTGATTGACAATCTCCTCTACAAAAAGGCCTTCAGTTATCGCGAGCTGATCAATTTGACCACTAATGACCTTATACAACGTTGGAAAAGGAATCTCTTGTTTATAAGCGCGATTAATCTGAATAGGTGTAATTAATGAAAGACCTAGATGATAATCAAGAAGTCCAATGGCAGGACGAAAGGCATCAAGAACACCAACAAAATCTTCGAGTTTCTTGTGAAAATCTGTTTCAAAAACGTAGGAAAAGTTTCTTAATCTCTGTTTTAAGGTGTTTAAATATTTAGGAGTCCGATCGAGAATAATAGCTGTAACAGAGTGGTTCCCCTCCACCGTTACAATCTTAAAAGCACGATCTCCAATCTCTTCAGTGAAAATTCGTAAAATTGTACGTTTTTGAACGAGGTCGTTTTTAAGTTCACTAAAAAGCCCTGAAATCGCGCTAAGAAATCCTGAAACAAGTTGAGGATCGATTTTTAGCATTGTGATTCCAAGTTCGAAAATGCAAATACCAGTTTTCTTATGAAGAATTAATATATGTTTACATGCTAGTAAATTAGTTAGATCTTGATGACTATATGGTGCAACTTCAATAGAAGGAGGTTCGATGTCCTTCTGTTCAATATCGGTTGAAATATCTGGTTCAATTTCCGAAGGAGTAGGAACTTCTTTTAATATAATTTTACCTAATTGAGGTTGATATGTGGGGATGTTTTCAGGCATCTCATCTTCTTGAGGATCGATATGTTTAGACAAACGTGGACGGACACGAATCTTAATTGGTCGATGGCTTCCACCATGTAATCCGACAATTAGAGCTTCTCCACGGACAAGATGAGGCAATATTGACACCGTTTCAGTACTTATTCCCTCCATCAGTCGAATTTTCGTAATATCCTTGTCAGATCTTATTCTGAGTGCGATCAATGTGTTCATATTTGCTACAATGTTATCAGGTAAATCACCAGGTCGTTGGGAGATAAGGATTTCATGAATACCAAATTTTCTTCCTTCCCGTGCAATACGAGGGAGGATCTCGTTTGTGTTGGCAAATCGATGTGCTTCCTCGATAACAAGTATGATTTCATGTTCTCGTGCAAGCTCTCCCTGAAGTTTTTTCTCAAAAACCTGAGTAAGGATTTCATTTACTAACAGATTTCGTTTCCTTTCATCAATAAATTGGTCTAATCGGATAATCGAAATTCGTCCAGGCTGTATTAAGGCATCTAAATCAAGTTCTTTTTCAAATAATCTCAAGTTTTCCAAGGAATAGATCTTTGAAATCAGATTTTCTCGTGTTGAACTATGGATGTCTGAATCTCGAATTAAAGACATCAAATCGTCCAGTAAGAGTGGCTCCTTTATGATATTCAATAAAGAATTTTCTTGCGCGGCGGTTAAACTGATTAATCTACGTAGTTTTGGCAGATTAAAACGGGTTCCTAGTCCTAATGACTCTTTTTCAAAAACTAAAACATTCTCCAGAAATCCACGAGGAGAATAATCCTCAAAATTCAGGTATTCAATCTCTGGGCCATCATTCTGCTGTGTTAATCCCCAATACTCATTGTGAGTATCAAATAACATGACTGCAGCTGATTTAAACTTCATTAGAATCTCTTCTAGCAACACAGCTACAGTATATGATTTTCCTGCTCCAGTGCTAGCAACACAGAGTACATGTCGTTCTAGAAAATCAGGTGAGATAAGAAAGGGGTCAGTTTGATTGTTGAAGGTTATTATGTCCCCTAGATAAATACCATTGTCACCACGATATGAAATAATCTTTGAAACTAGTCCTTCTGGAGGATGTCTGATTTGGGCTTCTGGAGATACGGGGAAGCGACAGGGGGAGAGTGCGAAATCTTTGAGATCAATTTCCCCAAGAATAATTGCTGTTCCTTTGATTTCCTCACCCTTCGTTTGAATCAAGTTAGAGACTTGAGCTAAGTATTGCTTTTGAGGGGTTTTTTTCAAATCATTAATTAAAATAAAATCTTGTTCATTAATAGACGTTTCAGCTGCAACAATACGAAATGAAATCTCTGATGTTGAGGATTTAATTACTTCCATTGTTTGAGACAACCATTTAAAGCTGAAATGACTTACTTCTTATCTAATAGCTACTTTAATCTGATTAATTGTTTTAACCTTTTCCTTTAGAATCTGTATAACTATTTTTTTCTCAATAGTTGATTGATTACCAAAGAATTTCTGTTATTCATTCCCGCAAAAAGTTAATAATTAGATCTTCTTACTCACAACATGAAATCACCTAATTCCTTTTTAGGTGGAGAGTACCCTATAATGGGAAGTACGTCTGATAATAACAAATTTGATATGGTTATCATTGGTGCTGGACCAGCAGGTATGGCGGCTGCTATTTATGGGTCACGTATGGGTTGGAAAACAATAGTACTCGATAAAGAAGCAGTTGGAGGGTTAGCAGCTACCACTCCCATTATAGAAAACTATCCCGGTTTTTCAGAAATTACTGGTCTCGAGTTTGCAGAGAGATTAAGAAAACAGGCGGAAAAATTTGGAGCAGAGATCCGAGAATTGGTAGAAGTGACGGAAGTAAAAGCTGATCAGGTTCCACTCGAAGTAGTCACGACCACGGGTAATTTCATCGCAAAAGTTGTCATTATTGCGACTGGGACAGCTCATCGTCACTTAAATATTCCAGGAGAAGAAGAATTTGAAGGAAAGGGAGTTTCTTATTGTGCTACGTGTGATGGTCCATTATACAAGGCTAAAAAAGTTGCAGTTGTAGGAGGTGGAAACTCAGCTGTTACAGAGGCTCTGTATCTGAATAATGTGGTCCGAGAAGTTCACTTAATTCACCGTCGGGATCGATTACGAGCTGATGAATCACTTCAGAGAGAAATTCTCAACAATTCAAATGTTAATTTCGTCTGGGACTCAGTTATAGAAGAAATTCAGGGTAGCGAAACAGGGGGAGTCAAAAAAATCTCAATAAAGAATGTGAAAACTGAAGAAATCAGTTCTCTTCGTGTAAAAGCGGTTTTTGTTGCCATTGGTATATCTCCTAACAATGAATTGGCCAAAAAACTTGGAGTTGAACTTACCGAAGAAGGGTTAATCAAGGTTGATAGTAAGCAACGTACCAGTATTCCCCGAATTTATGCCTGTGGTGACATTACTCCTGGTCAAGGACAGATCTCAGTCGCAGTAGGAGAAGGGACAACTGCTGCAATCTCGGCTTTCCTTGATATGAAAGGTGGGGATTGGTATGGGGAAGAAGTAAGTAATGGTTGATAGTAATATTGGACCACACACTACCATCGCATTCCGTTGCCATAGATAGAGTATCAGCTCATTTCAGTGCTGCTCACGCTTTAAAAACAAGTCAATACGAAGAGGGTCTCCACGGTCACAATTATCAAGTTGAAATGGAAATCGGGGGAAAGATGGATACTGAAGATCTTGTCGTTGACTTTGTATTCTTGGAGGATCTCCTGCAACAAATTCTTTCACAATGGGATCATTATGTCCTCATGCCAATGAATAATACATATGTGACACTCTCCGAGAATGACGATAATCTCGAAATTCAGTATGGAAACCGTTTTTATTCCATTCCAAAGAGGGAGATCAAGCTGCTAAACTGCGTAAATGTTACAACGGAAGCATTGTCTCGCTTATTGGGAGAGAAAATTCGAGCTCAGTTAAAAAAGGAGAATTTATGGGATAGGATCCAGAGTATTAGAATAACAATTTGGGAAACATCTTGTTACCGCGCTACTTATTCCATTGGCTCCACTTCTTAATAAAACAAGTCAATTTAACTTTAGGAAATCCAGAAATTGACTGTCCCTGACAAGTTAGATTAAAACGAAGTCCTTTATGTTGGGAATGATAAGATGCTAACAATTTACGTGCGATCTTGAATTTTTCAAGCTTTTTCCTTTTTGATTTTTTTATGGGTGAATCTAAAGTACTATATCGACCAATGATATACCCAAAATCAAAACCAATTAGTCCAATCAATGGAGATTGAAAATGAAAGGCCAAAAAAATTGCACGATCCCCATCTGTAAACCCACCAAAATTTAGAAGTACTTGGCCTGGTTCACATTGTGTGGTTCCCCATACGTAGTTATTGGAAATTATTTCCGAATTTTGAGTAATAAACCGAGAAATCTGCTGTTTATTGTCACCGTGAGCATGAATTAATGTTAAGGCTCCATTATTGATGGCCCATCTAATCGATTTCCAATCACCATCCAGATCAGTGACAACTATTGATGGGACAATATTTTCATTTCGTAGAAATGTTGTAGCACCATCAACAGCGATTGAGCGAAGATTGGACATAATCTCAGTAGAAAAAAGTGTTGATACATCTTCCTCCAAAGAGGGGCCAGCTCCTGCAATAATCACTGGTTCTTGAAGAATTGCTTTTAATTTTTGGAGTATTTTTTCTTTTTTAATTGGCATTAACTCGATTAAAAACTCCTTCAATAACTGTGCTGATCGTTTATCTGCTTCTGTGTTAAAACCTAATTGTTGCATGATTTGAAAATACTCATTCTTCCAGTCTTGCCAATTCATCGGAAAAATCTCGGGTTGACAGTAATTAATCAGATATTAAAGCGAGGAAAAGTTGTCTGGTAGTTATTTAAACACTTCAAAAAGAAAAATCCGAAGAATCATTAAACATTTTTATCCACCATAGACTATTTAAAGGCTCTTGAAAGCGCTCATCTTGGTTTTTAGTATTACTAATAACAACAAGACGCCACCAACATGTGAGATTCTGCCGGAAGTTAAGTTAGGCTCCGTTTCGATCTGTACTGTCGTGCGCGAGCCAACGGGAACATCGAAAAGCTGAGTATTGCTCGGCCAAAGGGCCTGAGATACACCCGGTCTCATTCCGAACCCGGAAACAGGGTCCCCTTGTTATTAGGCGTAATTTTTCCTTTTTCTTTGTAAAAGATTTCCCAATAGATTTCATCGTCAAAATCTTTATCATCACATAATTATTATCAAAATTAATAATCACTCTTGGAGTATAAATAGAAAGATCTGTAGTTCTCTAATCTTTAATATGTCCCGTACGTAACCTGAATGGATTTCTCACCAAAGGAGGAATGTAATGGTATTTTCTACAATCGCTCAAAGTTACTTTGATGAATTTCCATTTCGGCGGGCCGATCACCGAAAAACGTCTACAGACTTTTATTTCCTGTCGCATGCACACTCTGATCATACTTCAGGTCTTCGGTTAAGTTTATCTGATCCTGATGCAATCATTGTTTGTTCTAAGGAAACATCAGCAGTCATTAAAGTTCTTTTTGGAATTCCTAAGGAGAAATGCCTGATTATCAGCCCTAATCAATCCCTTGATTTTGATAAATATACTGTTCATGCATTAGATGCCAACCACTGCTTGGGCAGTTTAATGTTTGTAATTGAATCAAAAAAAGGCCTAAAGGAAGTTTATACCGGGGATTTCAGGTTGGGCAAGCCGATTCTTGATGAGCTAAATCTAATTCAGGGAGCAAATCATATGTGGCTTGACTATACGTATGGAACCAACGATATATTCAAATTTCCCTCTCGTGAAGAAATGATTTCAGAAATGATCTCTTTAATCTTATCAGAAGACAATTATCCTTCGAGAGATATCTGGATTGCTGCTTATCAGGTTGGTAAAGAACTTCTTCTAAAAACAATAAGTGAGGCCTTGAAAGTTAAAATTTGGGCTTCAGATGTTAAAGTAAGAATCTATAAAGAAATTGGTGGAGAATGGGATATTTTCACTAATGACACAGATTCGGGGGTGTTCGTTGGAAGTCGTAGAATGGTGGAAAGATTACACGGTATTAATAAGGATGGCCAAACGAGAATGATAGATGCTTTACGCATCTCACCAACAGGTTGGTCGGCACGATTACGTAAGAAACGTTTGGATGTGCATTTCTTTCCTTACTCTGATCATTGTTCGTATTCAGAGGTTCATGAATTCATCAAAATCGTTAAGGCAAAAAATCTCACGAAAATCTAATGACATAATCAACTTGGAAAAAAGCCAAAAAAAGCTAATCTAAAGTTTCTCAAATCATTAATCTAGCATGAATGGAACCTACTTTGCGTGTAAATAATCTTCGAGATATAC
>CP070760.1:2137604-2162535 GCA_020348965.1 Candidatus Heimdallarchaeota archaeon
CCTTGTTCCACCATTTCTGAATAACATTTCTTACAAACGCCTCTAAAGCAGTTAGAGCATTGGTAATGTTCAGTAGAAACTGGTAAGTCTTCATCATGAATTTCACAGTGATATTTATCCGAACCAAGAATTAATACGTCATCTTCGATAACATCATATGTCCCCCCGCTTTCTATAAACCCTTGGAGTGATTGCTGACTGATTAACCGCTTAATAATTTCATGTGTTAAACTGAAATCGAGGTTAGACACTTTCGCGATTCTTTGAATTGGTATTTGGCTTTTTTCTTCGACTTCATAAAGAGCTGAAATTGTATCAATGACTGTTTTTTCGTTTTTACCTATTTTATCTTCGTGTTTTCGGTAATCCAAATAATCTCGTGTTTTTGTCTTCAGTGCCGAATATGATAGTTTCTCCCTAAGTTTAAGAGACTTAAAATCATCAAGAACTCTACGGGAAACGGTTTTAACTCCCTGCCGGGACATGTTATATCTTTGAACCTTATAATACTCACTTAACGAATCTCTCATGCTTTTCGGATCATAAGATGATTGAACATCAGTGTCTTTGAAGATTCGCGGAACAGGTACAAGAGAACCATCACAATATGGGCATGTGTCAGTGTTTCCTTTCTGGTAACAGTCACTACAGATGAATCTAAGACATCTTGAGCATTGGAAATGCAACTCGAATAAAGAATGTTCCATTTGGTCTATTTGACACCAGTAATAGTCTTGTTGAAGAACAAGAGCGTCGTCTTCGAAGTTATTAGGTGTTTGGTTATCCTCAAGATAACCATCGATGAGACGTTGTTCAATAAACTCTTGAATGATGAAAATAATGTCATTTATAGGGAGTTGTGCTTCATCTGCTATCTCAGCAATCCCAATACGACCTTTATGAATTTTGTTTAGCTCCCCGATAGCAATGAATGTCCTCTTAATTGGGTGGGAGGATATCTTGTATTCTTGGTCGAAGTTCTGGAATTGGTTGACTTCTTTTGCTACCTTCTTCCGTAAGGATGCCTTAATTCGATCTGATAAGCTTGAATTTGGATCTGGCACCTCGAAACCCATGTTGTTGTCAACCTTTTTTCATTTTTTAAGGTTATCAATAGTGATGTAATTATCAGTACTAAGGGTGTTCTCTTCGACTCTGAGGACTTATCTATATGTATTGGCCTAGAAAAAAGGGAAGTAGTTCGGAACTAGCTTGAATATCCAACGAGAAGCCTTAACTCTAAAAATGTAATTTTATATTCTCGATAGACACTTAGTTGTTATATCTAACCTTGCTTGAGAATAATTTCAGCTGATCTATTTCATATTCTGAGAATTCCGTCCTTATAGCTAGAATTGCCACAATCCATCAATATTTATACAACTTACCCTCCTAATTATGCAAATTTTAAAACGAGGATGAACTTAAATGGGATTAAGAAACTTATTTGATACAAATCTCTGGTTAAAAATCAAATATATTCCCTATCTCCCTACTCGTTCACAGTTCGTTAAGCTTCTTCTTATAGTAAGCGTTATTGCTGGAACGTTTTTCGTTGTTACCACCTTCACTTATACAGAAATTATAATGGGTTTGATCAATTTATTGTCGTATGGGGTGTTATTCATTCTCTTTGGAATAACAATCCATGGTTTTATACTTATTCTTCGAATCCTTCTTGCTTTTAAAAGAAAATAAAAGATGATTATTCCCATACTTCATAGCATTGCTGTAGTAAGGACAATATGTGACTCTCGTAAGGAATGACCGATCTTAGAAGTTGTGTACCTTTCATTCGCTTTTCCTCTGGCATTTCACCCTCCATTGCAAATGGGAATAATTGTTGGAGTTCTTTCAACACAGTCACCACTTTCTCATATTCCTGAGAGACTTGAAGTAGGATTTCAGCTTGCTTTTTTCCTTTGTATTTATCAGCAAGACGTCTTAAGAAAGCCAATGAAAGTTCTTTAGCTTCTAGTGTACACGCTGCAACGTATGCGTTACCGTGATAGAGAAGATCCTGACTCCTCCCTTTATCTAGGACGTTCGCCCATTCTTCATAAGCTGCAGAACCAGCAACATAACCATCTTGAACCTTGGTTCCTTGAGTAAATGCTATTGCTCTCTGAATAGCCTTCCTATCCTCCTCCTCTGAAATTGGCGGAGAATTTTCTTTGAAATAAATTGCATGGAGACATCCTGGTGCCTGGAGGGAATCGAATCTAAGTGGTGTATCTGGCTGATCCATGAGACTTCTGTAAGTGCTTACAATGTAGGAATCATCTGTATATCCTTTGACTATTCCGTATTCAGGTATCTGGAGTCCCCATAAGACCACAGGTCTGTCCTCATTATCAATTACATTTTTAACCTGTTTAAATAGATTCTGTGCCCGTTCTAAATCTTCTGGAGTTAAATCTCCGTTCTGTGAGGGGAATGACTGATTCTCGTCATATGATTGCACCTTAAAACCAAGTGTATCGGTTGCTTTGATAATTTCTTCCCATACAGCTAGAGCTGTTGGCCCTGAGGGGCATGTTGTACCTTTGGATACGTTAGGTAACGCAAAAACGTACCCAGAGTACCCTCCGACATTACAAATGTCATGGTCCTTACCCAGATATTTTAAAACTCCTGAAACAGCTCCTAAGTAAGATATCCAACAAGGTTGATAGGATACCTTTTCATCTTCCGAAATTATTTTCTTATCCATTTTTTTCATCCCAAAACCTTTTGAATAGCGTTTCTTGAGCAGTTTTCTCTCCACATCACGTCGCAGCTCTGATTCTTTGTAGACATTCATTGCGGCTAATAACAGATTCTGTCCGTCCTTTGTAATTTCATATTTTCCCCTCTCCACTCTAATTATGATCTTTACTGATAAAAGTTGGGTTAAATGATTGGAAAGGGCTGTTTTTCGTAAGCCTGTTTTGGTTAGGAGAGTAGAAAAATCTTTTGATTCCTCTGATAATAATGCCAATATTTTTAGGCGATTAGGGTGTGTAAGCGCCTTCAATAGTTCTGTTATTCTTTCCGCTGATTTAAGGATCTCCTCTTCATTAACTTCTTTATCGCTCAAGAATTGCTCATCCATCTGTTTTACATTAGAAGGAGTCACTTAATCTTAAAAACATTTCTATCATTAGTGAACATTGTTCATGAATACTAGGAATATAGTATTAAAGAAAGATTATTCGTCAATCTTATGTTTTTCCTCCTCTACAACTACTTCTCTTCATTTAACAACTACATCTAAAACAGAATCGGATACTAGTAGTACTGGAGTTCCTGAAGTATCTCCTACGTTCGAATTTCCAGTTCTCATAACTTTTTTTCTTTTTTTCAGTATCCATATTCTTCGGAAGAAAAAAATGAAGCAAAGATAACGGGAATCTTCAAGTTAAACTCATTAACTTCTCTCGATTAAACAGAGATGTTGCTAGTTTGAATGCAATGAGATCAAATGCTCCTAGGATTACGATTCCGACTATTATTAGCCATAGATTAATAAAAACAACTACAAGCTGTCCTGTGATTAAGAGAATTGCTGGTAAGACAAAGACTCCTGTTAGCTGTTGAGCATCCCGAGTATTAGAAACCCGAGAGCTGATCATTACAATGAATGCAATAGTTCCAAATCCCAATAAGGGAGTAAAAATCACCATTATAAGTATAAACCGTAAGTCAGGGAGTAAAATACGATCCAGGTAAGGAAATGTAATTAAATCAACCATGATTGAATAGATAATACTCATAATCCAAGTTAGGGATAACACAGGAAGGAGGCTGGAACAAATCTTCGCTATCAAGATCTCTGAATCAGATATTGGCAATACTAGCAATCCCTCAATTGTTTGCCTTTCTTTCTCCCCCACTATCGTGTCTGCACCCACAAATGATGCGATCATCACTGGAACTAAAAGTAAAAATAATTGGCCAAAAATTGATGCGATTACTAACATTTTAACCTGTTCAGATAATAGATCCCAATCCGAAGTCACAGGTGGAAGGAGATCCATTAAGACCTCTAATTCAGAAGTTGAACCCATTGGAGCCATATTCACCGAAACCATAATGAGTAATGGAACCCCAAGTGCTAACACAAATGGTAATAACGTAGAGGATAGAAGTATCTGTCTTGAGCGAAAAGTCTCCGCCCAATCTTTTTTCATCAAATTCCATATGAGATTAAGCTGCATTTTCTGTACCTCCGTTGGAATTGTTCATAATTTGTTTATATATCTCTTCTAGTGATTTCTGAGTTGGTCGAACTTCAAGAATGGATACTCCTTTCTCTACCAAAGAACGAACGATTATCGGGGTTATCTCATTAAAACTAGTAACTTCTACTTCTAATGAATGACCGTTTTCAAGGAAGTGTATCGAGAGAATTCCCTCAAGATCGGATAGTAACCTCTCATAGCCAGAAACTTTATCTAGGCAAGTGACTACCAGTTTATTTGATTTCGAAATTTTAGAGCGCAGTTCGGACGCACTTCCTATTATTAACAACTTTCCCTTGTTTATCACTCCTATCTTGTCGGCCAATCTTTCTGCTTCGGGGAGATTATGGGTTGTCATAAAAATCGTTGTATCGAGCTCGTCAGCAGCCCTTTCTATGGTTTCTCTAACACTAGCCTGAGCCAATGGATCAAGACCAGCGGTGGGTTCATCTAAAAACATAAGCGGGGGAGAGTGAATCATTGCCTTGAGAATCCCTAATTTCTGCTTCATTCCTTTACTATAAGAGCCCACAGGAGAATCAAGTCTTTCTTTCAGTTCAAATTGTGTTGCCATTTCATCAATCCGACGAGAGGCTTCTTGGTGTGTGAGACCATACATTTTAGCAAAAAAAAGCAAATTCTTTCTCGCACTCAACCTGAGATAAAGATTTGGTCTATCAGAAAGGAAACCAATTTTTCTACGTAATTCTAATTTGTTTTCCAGAATGCAACTTCCTGCTACAGATGCATTTCCGCTCGTGGGTGTTATCAGGGTTGTCAATAATCTTACAGTTGTTGTTTTTCCTGCTCCATTAGGACCAAGGAATGCAAAAATTTCTCCTTCATTTATAGAAAGGGTTAATTGATTAACTGCTATAATATTGGGTAAAAAGACTTTTGTTAACTCGTAGGTTTCAATTGCTGTTGTCATTTCATTCCAACCTTATTTTTCACTGTTTAAAGGTAAGTTGAAAACAAAATATAAAGTTAACTATCTTGGTATGTCACGAATGGCTGTAAAAAACTTTTTACAAAGAGGAAATAAATTTTTACAATGACTAAAGAATTTTTTACTAAATTTGATTTTTGCCTCCTAACCAAAGGAATGGTCTATGTATTGTCCACGCTGTCGTTCCAATGGTAGAATGGTTAAGATGAGGTCATCACAGCGGAGTTTTCACAAAAAAGCAAAAATGATCTGTCCCAAATGCGGACTAATCCGAATGAAGAAACAATGAGGTAATTGTTTTCACACTGCGAGAATGTCACTTTTTGTAGGTGTTCGATAAGATTGATGTTATCAATCGGTGTATCAATTGGAGTCTCTCGGTTTACCTCTCAAGATAAAGCTTTAAATGTTCTTCCAGAACTTCAGAAAGCAGAAGTTAACGCCATTGAATTCGGATTACTTAACTGCGTGCTAGGACAAGCCAACATACCTGGAACTGTACCTTATCCTACTGAAAAGCAAACGAAGGCGATAGTAGAAGATTTACCTCCTGACCAATATTATTTATCGATCCACGGTCCTTACAGAATCTCTGCAACTTCCGAAGAACCAAAAAAACTCCAATACTCTAAATCAAATCTTTCTAAGTCTTTGTTGATTGCTGACTGGTTTGGAGCTCATCACGTTACTTTTCATGCAGGATCCTTTAAGAAAAAACATAATATTCCCCACGTACAAAAAGTTCTCACAGAGTGGGAGGAATGGCGACAACACAAGGGATATAATGCGAAGATGGCTCCAGAAGTGGGGGGGAAATACAATTCATTCGCCGATTTCTTCACTTTAGTAGAGATAGCTGGAACAATTGATAATTGTTTGATAACTTGGGATATCAGTCATGATTTCGCACGTGGAGGCAATATTACAACTGAAGAAGGTGTTCTTAAACGGCTTACAATTCTGGATCAGGTATTCACTCTTAATTCTGATAATCGTCTACCGATGCATTTCTCTGGTATGATTGTGGGGAAAAAAGGCGAAAGTCATCATACTCTCTTGGATCATGGGACAGGGGTGCCATGGAAACTAGTATTTTCTGTCCTTAAGGAGCAGAACTACCTAGGAAAAGTTAGTATAATTTGTGAGAGTAAAGTTCCTAAAAATGAGAAATTAAAGGGTAATGCCTTAACAGATGTGGTTCGATTAAAGAAATTTCTAGAATCAGACCAACTTGTGAAGAGTTACAAAGGGAGACCTGGTCATCTAGACTATTACCTTACTTAGAAAACATATAGACCGTCAAAGAAAGCTTAAGAGAAGGCTAACATGTAGGTCAAAATATGACCATCTTAAGAATCCCTCAAAGTAGATTTGAATACCGCCAGAAAAAATTCGTTAGGATTGTTGAAAAGCTAGAATTGCAGCATTTTATTATTACAAATCCTATATCTATTTATTATCTTACTGGTTTTTCAATGATTCCAACTGAACGTCCTTTTTTACTAGTTTTTAAGGATTCTACTATTAATTTTTTCGTACCCGAGTTAGAGAAACAACATGTTTTAGAAGATGTTCCTAGCGCTAAGTATGTTGAAAGCTATTTCGAGTATCCTGATGTAATTCATCCTATGACTCATTTTAAAAAGTTTATTAGAGAAGATCTTAAGATTTCAAACAAACTCGGAGCGGAAGGAGGCGGGGCGCGAGGGATGTGGGGATATCAAGGCCCGAGGTTTAAGGATGCGTTAAAGATGCCCGTAGCTGTTCATCCTGAGGTTATAACTGATATGCGAATCATTAAGGATAGCAATGAGTTGGCCTGTATACGTGAAAGTGCTCGTTGGGGAAATATAGCTCATCAGTTACTCCAAGAATATACTGCTGTGGGTGAAAATGAAATTGATGTTTCCTTTCAAGCCAGTCATGAGGCATCAAAACAAATGCGTGAAACTCTTGGTTCGGGTTACTTTCCTGTCGGTTATGGGGCGAGACCCTGTGGAGCAGGGTACCGAGGACAGATAGGCCCATATTCGGCTATTCCTCATGCAATGACTCGTAATGCAATCTTTCAGAAAGGTGATACACTCGTAACAGGTGCGACTGGTAATGTAGCGGGTTATAAATCTGAATTAGAACGTACTATGTTTATGGGTGACCCTAACGAAAAACAGCGCGGGTATTTTGCTATTATGATGAAAGCTCAACAAGCTGCGTTTGACACTCTCGGACCTGAGGTTCCCCTTTCAAAGGTTGACCACGCTACACGAATGGTGTTTAAAGAAGCAGGGGTCATGGATCTTGTGCAACATCATACTGGACATGCCATTGGTCTTGAGGGGCATGAACGTCCATTCCTCGATATCGGTATGAATAATCTTATGAAAGCAGGCATGGTTTTCACAGTTGAACCAGGTATTTATGACGGTTCGATTGGTGGGTTTCGCCACTCTGATACAGTTGTGATCACTGAAGAGGGGATTGACATTATTACCGTGGATTATCCACGCGACTTAGACTCTCTTATTATTGAAAGATAGTGGTTTTAAATGAACAAAAATTTGAAAAAGGGAATTGAATTAATCAAACAAGTCGAAAATTCAGCTGCAATTTCATATTTGAAAAAAGCACTTGAAAGTGATCCGCAGAACCCTGAAATTTATCGTCACCTTGGTTTAGCCTCTTTTAATCTTGGTCAGTATGAGAAAGCTCTCTCATATTGGACTAAAGCTGTCGAATTAGCCCCTACTAATCATCAAACTCTCTGGAATCTGGGAAATCTTCATGAAATGGAAAAAAGGTTTGATAAAGCCTTTGAGGCTTATCAGCAAGCTGCAACAGTTGCAGAAAAAAGCTCCGATTTGAAGAAGGCAAAGCGATATAAAGAGTGGGCAGCAAAAGTTAAGCAGTCTGAGAATGAGATTTAAATTTTTGAACACTGAAAAATCTATTTACCGTGACAAATAACTTTTTAAATTCAAACACAAAACAAACACCGATCAATGGAAAGAGGTGTTTTCTTGCGATGAGTTGTGGAAGTAGATTAGTGATAAATCTTGTTTTTAAGAAAAGCGAGCAAACACCAGCATTTTTCGTTTAAGATAAATGCTCTGGTTTTCTGTTCTGTTACCGCTTCTTCTTTAACAAGCACTCCTTTTTGAGTTGTCGGGTTCTTCTATAGAAAGAACATTTCGGCTACTTTAATCCTGATAGGGTACTCTATTTACAACAGAGAAGACTCTCGATGTCAGGTTCGCTCAGAGGACACTCTGTACAACTCAAACAGCTCATCCTACGAAAACACCTGTAAGTGAATTGGAAGTTCAAAAAAATTGAAAACTGATCATAATCAAAGACTTGGATTTGGAAGGTACAGCAAGACAGCCCATGGAAGAGAAGGACCTCACCGAACTCGCCGAAAGGATAGAAGAATCTCTGAAATAACTGTTACTACTGCTAAAAGCCAATTGATGTCAACTGGCGAGATTATCGAAGTATTGGCAGTTATTGGTGGTGGTAAAGAGGCAACAGTCCTTCTTGCGAAGAATCATGAGGATGAATTAGTTTGTGCAAAGGTATTCCGTTTCTTCACAAGTACAATAAAGAAACGTCTTCGTGGAACCATTCATATTACAGCGAGTGATATGGCGAATCTAGTAGCCAAACAAGAATATTGGAATTTATATGAAATGCAAAAATTTGTCAATGTTCCAAAGCCCAGATTACTTGTAGATAATATTGTCATTATGGATTTCATTCCAGAGGAGGAAGGATCAACAAAGCCTGCTCCCCTCCTTAGAGAGGTTGATCTTGGGAATTTTGATCCTGAAGAGCTGTTTTATGAATCAATTGATCTACTTGCTGAATTATTTCTGAAAGGGTACTTCATTCATGGTGATTATAGTGAACATAACTTGATGTTAACACGAGAAGGATTTCTTATAACTATGGATGTTTCCCAGTCTGTTCAATATAATACTAAGACATTTATCACTACACCTATTCGCATTCGGATTGATAATGCTGTAGAACTACTCAGAACTGATATCGAGAATATAAATCAATTCTTTAAGAGAATATACAGGATAGCGATAGAGTCTGAAGAAGTAATCGAAGAGATAATAAACGAACTTCCACTAAAATTACGGAATTTTTTATTCCAAAGGACAATGGAGATCTATCCGTCCGAACTGTATTCTCCAGAGATAATGGTGGGAAAAGAAAAATGGAGAGATGAGATAATATATCACAGAACTGGAACTAGACGTCAACAACCTAAATAATAAGAAATTAGAGAAAGAGGTGAACTATAAACTTGAGCTGTAGAGAAAGGGAGCAAAAAGAAAATTATAAGAGAACTAAATTCGAACTAGTAGAAAAAATCGAATTGAAGAAGAGAGTTCCTCATAATTCTGAAGATTATATTTCATTAAAAGAGGATAAGGAAAGAAAGCTGAATCTGTATCTCAAAGAAGCTCAAAAAATGGTTATAAAATGGGATAAAAAGACTGAAACTGAGTAAAATATGCTTTAGGAGACAATCAAAATGAAATATGAAATAGTTGATGACTACCTTATTTGGACTGAAGAAGGGTATGGAAATAGCGTCGCAATAGACTTAGGTGGAAAAGTTTACATAATTGATTCTATGCTTAATTGGGAACTAGCTGAAGAATGGAGAAAGATCGTTGAACAACATTTCAATGTCGAGTCAGTTTCAGGATTAATCCTAACACATCATCACGCTGACCACACTTTCGGAAATCAAGTGTTTTCCGATCTGCCAATTGTCTCTACTACTGAAATAAGGAGAATTTTGAAGGCTTTAGAAAAGGAAATTTGGCCGAAACAGACAAAAGAAGACTTGGATGAGTGGGAAGCAGGAGGATATGGAGTAAAAAATCTTCAAATAACACATCCAAACATCTGTTTTGAACAACAGCTCAAACTATACGGGGAGAGGACATTAGAGCTCATTCAAGCTGATGGCCATACTAGTGGTAGTACCTATCTGTGGGAACCTGAAAGTAAAACGTTAATTGCAGGTGATTTGGTCTTCCATAGACAGTTTCCATATGGAGGGGATGATACTTGTGATCCCATATTATGGCAAGCAGTTATAGAACGATTCATTGCTTTTCAACCTAAAATAATCATTAGTGGTCATGGACCTCCCGCAAGTATGAAGGATCTCGACGAAATCAATATTTTCTTCCAAAAAAGTATTGAATTCATGAGAAAAAAGCTTAAAGAAGGATTAAAATTAAACGAACTTGTTAATGATCCTGATTTTCCAGAATATTATTCTCAAGATCGAGTCGATAGAAAGAATGTTACTATAGAGCGATGGATGGATTTCTTCGGACAAAAACGTGATTAATGAGATTCTTCAGAGAGCTAGGGAAATATTCTTGATGAGATTGATAGAACTTAAAATCGATGATTTTAGTCGAGTTCGATCTCTTTTTTCGACCTCAAAGCATCTTAGGTTTACCATTGATGCTGTAATTGCAGGAAACAGTCCTGGTAGAATCTGGGTAGATAACCCAAACGATCCTTCAAAAGTTTTTCTTTGGGATGGATTTCATTGTTATTATCTTGTTGGAACTCCCGATAATGTAGAATTCAATGTGGCTCTTAAGAAATTACTTTTAGATGAAATTATTCCTGAAGCCATTTCAAGAAATCGAGAAGTGTTCAAAATAGAATATTCGCCAAATGAATGGGAATCGTTCATCAAAGAAACATTGAAAGGAAAACTTCCAATCAAGACAAATAGGAGTTTTTTCGTCTTCAATGCAAATTCCCAATATCCAAGTTGGAGGGATATTCTCCCAAATGACTTTCAAGTGAGAAAAATTGACAGAGAGCTCTTGGAAAGTAATATAGGCAATATAGAATCAATATTCGATGAGATAAACGAATGTTGGTATTCGTTTGATGATTTTCTCCAGAATGGTTTTGGTTTCTGCATTATTTATGACCAAAAGAATGGAGACAAATCTGTTCAAGGCTGGTGTACTGGTGAATATTTCAGCGAAGGAAAATGTGGAATTGGTATCATGACTTTTAGAAAATTTCAAAACAGAGGATTTGCTACTGCAATGGCCTCAGAGTTCGTAGATTTTGCGGTATCTAAGGGAATCCAACCTCATTGGGATGCGTGGACCAGTAATTATGCATCTATTAGGGTTGCTAGAAAAGTAGGTTTTGAAAAGATTGAGGATTACCATGCTTTTATGGGGTCTTTCATTAATAGTGAAGGTTTTCTTGGCACTCACTTCTATCAAAAAGAAGAATTTGAGACAGCAGCTAGATGGTTTGAGAAGGCAGCAGCCCTAGGGCAGAGACAATTTGCAAATTATTATGATGCTGCTTGTTCTTGGGCTTTGACTAATGCGATTTCGTCAGCTTTTGAGAACTTGAATAAAGCACTAGAACATCTGAAGGAACCTACATTGGATATAGTGAGGCATATTAAAAATGATCGAGATTTGCAGTGTCTATACACTATAAAGGAGTGGCAAAAGATAATCAGCCATCTTGATGAACTTGAGAAGAAATTGACAAAAAAAAAGGAAACCAAAAAAGTGAGGAATACCAGTAACATTTAAAAAATTGTCCAAAGCAAATAAATTCCTACTTAATATTATCCAAATCTCATTAAGCCCTCAATTTAACTAATTTTTGGTGTGATTTATGAGTTCAAAAGTGGTAGATATTATTCTTAAGTCAAAACTTTTTCTCTCGCTATTAATCATAGCAGTGATAGTGTCTAGTTCAGTCATTCTGCTTACTCCTGTTGAACCTTCAACGCCAAGCTTTGGGAGAATAACAATCCCAGATAAAGGCACATTTAATTTGAATGAATATCCTTATTTAGAGCGACGGGTAATAGGACTTTGGAATAGTTTACGTGACTTTTACTCTGCGACAGATTTCTCCAATGAGAGTATTCATGATCTCAGTATCCTTCCAGATGTACTTACACAATATTTTCTGGCGTTTACAGTCTATGGAATGGCTCAGATTGTAGATTCCACCCCGAATTATCGTTCATCTTACTACAAACAACTCTTCGATAAAATTATCTTAATGATGAATTCAACTACAATGGAACAATTAGAATGGATTGATCCTGGTTATGCCGAGGATCATTATTCAGATCTTGGAAATGGTTTTCGAGGGCCTACTAATATTATGTGGACGGGGCATTACGCACTCATGGAACTCTTGTATTACAATACTTTCCGTGATCCAAAATATAATGACGAAATCAAATGGTACATGGATGATTGGAATAGGACTCTGAGTGCTGAGGAGACTTGGGATAATCAAACATCCAAAGACGGTAGTGGACGGCCCCTTGGACAGTGGGGGACTGGCTTGATTCCTTGTGAACCATACATAGTCTTTGTTCAGTGTAATAGTATTCCTTTCTATGCTATGAGAATGTACGATGAACTCCATGAAACAAATTACCAGGATGTGACTCTGGCGGGTATTGATTGGTGGCAGACCCATATGACTGATGACAATGGTATTCAAATTGACGGTTATTATGTTGATGTACCTCATGAGACAGAAGGCTTACCAGAAAGGTTAGCAGATAATATTCCCGGACCTGCTCTGACTTATGGGAAAGAAGTACCGAAAGTAGCAAGTTATGGATCCGCGTGGGCAATTATGTTTTATGAGGCATTTGGAAAAGATTCGATAGCCCAAAGTTACTATGATGACTTTAAAAAGATGTTTGTCTACTACACAGTAGATGACATGGCTTATACTCCTGATTCATATTATTATCCAAGTAATTTCGGCTTATACGATTTGATCGGTACCTTATTTACTTATTTCTGTACTCGAGAGATGGAAGATGACGATCTATTTCAAAAAATTGAAAATTGGTATTATGGGCCGTTCCCAGGGTATTGGGATGAATATAACTATCGATTTGATACCAGTGCTTTAGGTGATCTCGGACCATTTATGGACCCAATCTTGAGTTTCGCATATGCATGGTCTCACGCCGATTCTACGTTATCTGACCTAATGGATCCACGATCCGATTCTTTTTATAACTCGACCCCCTTTATTTCAGAAGAAAGCTCGACTAATGGATTATTTATTTATCAGGCTTGTTTTGACGAAGAGAAAGAAGTATTTATTCTGACGGTAGAAGCGAACGAAGAGACAAAACTTACATTTAGTCAATTCCCCAATGTTCAGGGAGTCTATACCAAATCTGGGGAATATCAGAATTGGTCTCAGAATGGAGATCAAATGGAATTAACTCTCTCAAAGGGGACTCATTCTTTCGTTATTATTTGAGGTGTGAACAAATGGAAGAAGAACAGACTATTAAAGCACAAGTGTTATCATTATTACGATTAGAATCGAATGCAATGGCAAAATGGACGTTTGGTGGGACATTGATGGGTATCCTCACATATTTTGTTACAGTTTCAATCAAGCTGCCCGAATATACTTTTACTGGCTTAGATCTAGGGATAACTGTTATTCCTATTACAGGTGGTATAAACTTAGGCCTGGTAGTTATCACTATTGTTGCAGCTTTATGTGGACCGCTTGCGGGCTTTCTTGTCGCATTCTTCGGGTCTTTAGGAGCTAATATCCTTTATACACAACAAATTGTTGCCCTTGGTGGAGTTAACTTCGCTTTTGGCATGCTAGGTTTTATTGTTGGTATCCCTCGTTATAGGAAGGGCGATGGTTTTGCCGATGGAAAAACCATTGCCAAGCTTCTTTTATTTACTCTTTTAGCATATCTCCTAATGACTGTTCTTTATCTAATTAGTTTGTTAATGCTAGCTAGTCAGAGCTTTGAGGGGACTCTTCTCTATAATTTTGCACCGTCATTCACTGTAACGTTGTTTTCGTTGTTTTTATTTGCTCCTGTTTTCGTTCGAATCAGTGAAGTCATTATAACTGAAGGTTCAAAATTCTGGGAATCCAAAGCCGAGGCAAGCTCAATGTAAATACCAACAAGTGTAGTTGACATTATGAAATCGAGAGGTCACTTGATTCTCGTAAGTGCAATGCTTGTTTTCATCTTTTTGCATGCTTTCTACTCAGAAATTGGTTTCTTTGAGAGGACGAATGAAAGGATAATGCCTTTTCTTGGAGGATTTTCCCCAGCTATCACCCATGACTCGACCTCGACGCGTAACCCAGCTATTGAACCTTTTTGGGCTGTTCTCTCTGATCTCCCAGGTGCTTATTCCTTTTATTTTTCCCCTATTTTCATAACAGCACCAAAAATCGTCAACGGGGAGGTTAATCGACAAGCTGTTCCCAAGTGGACTGGTCTACGTAATCCAGCTGACACTCGTTTGAATGCGTTACAATCCCAACAACTGATTTTCTTATCATTTATAGGCATTCTAGCAATATTATTAGCACTTCTATGGGCATTAAGGAGTTACTACCGAGAGAAAAGACATCATAGGAGACAACTGTAGCTTATGGGGTATAAAAAACAATTAAACCTCTGTCGGTATGCGTTCCGAAATGTCCAGGTATATCGTGGGCGAACCATCAGCATTTTAATTTCGCTTAGCATTATCATTGGCCTTCTCTCTGCAGTCGATTTTCTAAGGGAAGGAATCAACCAAGATGCGGATGCCTCTTTAGCATTTGCTCCCGATGTCCTAGTTCAAGGATATGAAGCAGGAAGATTGGTGCCTATTGAAAATACTAAAATTGCAGAGATTGAAGGCATTGAAGGTGTACGCGTTGTGTCTCCTAGAGTGTGGGGATATCTATCTGCAGCAAATCGATTGTACACAATGATGGGGATTGAATTCGGTCGTTACCCTCTAAATACCTCTGAATTAGCTTTCGAGATTCGTGACGGAAGGATCATCGAACCTAATGAGAGCCATCCCGTTTGTATTATTGGTTCAGGAGTTGCTGAAGACTCGTCTGCTCAAGTTGGTAGTTGGCTGTTGCTTACTGACATTAATGGTGTCGAGATGGATTTCGAAGTAATTGGCATCTTTTCTGTTACCTCAAAAATATATTCACATGACTTAATTTTGACAGATATTCAGTTTAGTCGAATTTTTTTCAATATGGATACTAATTATTCCACCGATATTGCTGTTTGGAGTGAATCGAACTCAAACAGTGACTCTTCTGACCTAGCTTTGGTTATTGCTGATACAGTAGATGGTATAAAAGTGATCGATAAATTTACAATGGGAAATTTAATTCATCATTCTACAAATGAGAGGGCTGGTTACTTCACCATCATATGGTCTGTTCTACTAATAGGATCCTTATTATTCACATTTACAATCTCATCTGCAGTTTCCATAGAAGCTCGTAAAGAAATTGGGTTGTTAAAGACTCTAGGTTTTTCCACATTCGATGTTCTTGAGATAAGAATTATTGAATATACAATGACAGGATTTATTGCTTCAACTATTGGGATTTTTTGTGCAATCATATATGATTTCTATCTGGGAGCTCCTATCTTAGCTAATTTCATGTTGGGTTGGTCTGTCCTTTTCCCTCCGTATATATTACCCCTGAAAATCACTTTTGAGAGCTTATTAGTTGCCTATGGAATTGGTATTATCCCTCTCTTGATCGGAGTCATCGTTCCTGCTTGGAGAAATGCCATCACCGAACCAGATGAGGTTCTTAGGGGGCTTTGAAATGAAAGACCAGCCGATTATCGAAACTCGTAAGCTCTGGAAAATTTATTATGCTGAAACTCAAGAAGTTGAAGCCATTCGTGATGTTTCAATAAAGATACCTTCTGGTAAAACAACCTGTATTGCTGGTCCAAGTGGAAGTGGGAAATCAACACTTCTTGCATTAATTGGACTCTTGACTTATCCATCTGAAGGTCAGGTTGTATTAGAGGGAGAATCAACATCAGGCTTATCAGAGATTTTTTTAACAAAAATCCGTCGTAAGAAATTTGGGTTTATTTTTCAATCTCAATACCTCCTCCCACATTATACTAGCCTAGAAAATACAATATTACCGTTACTAGCTCAAGATATTTCTTATAAGGATGCAACACAACAAGCTATAGCAGTTTTAGAAAAGTTAGAATTAGAAGAAAGAGTCAACTTTCGTGTCAGGCAATTATCCGGAGGGGAGGCTCAACGTGTATGCATTGCGAGAGCATTAGTAACTAACCCCTCTATTTTAGTAGCTGATGAACCCTCTGCGCATATCGATTCCCGACTTACAGAAGAATTTCTTCAGTTACTCTTGACACTTAAAGAGGAACACCAATTGACAGTCATTATGGCTTCACATGATCCTCAAATCATTAAAATAGCTGATAAGGAGATTGAACTAAAGGATGGAGCAGTTAAAAACGGCTTATTTTCAAAAGCAACCTAAGTTTCTTGCAATCACAAGGCGCTGGATTTCACTGGTGCCTTCCCCAATCTCTAATAACCGTTGATCTCGGTAGAAGCGTTCGACGGGGTATTCTTTCATGAGACCGTAGCCCCCATGAAGTTGGACAGCTTGGTGAACAACTCGTTTGGAAATTTCTGAACAGTACAATTTTGCCATAGCTGCTAGTTTTTTATATTCGTCACGCCCTTGGTCAAAGAGCCAGGTGGCTTTATAGAGAAGATTCCGAGCTGCCTCAATTTCTACTGCCATATCTGCCAGTTTAAAAGCATTGACTTGGAATTTTGAAATTGGTTGACCGAAAGCTTTCCTCTGCTTTGCATAGTCTAATGCAAGCTCAAAGGCTCCTTGTGCACACCCTAATCCCATGGCCCCAATAGACAGCCGTCCCTTATCTAATGTATCCAACATTTGATGAAATCCTTCTCCCCGAGAACCTAGCATATTACTTTCTGGCACCCGACAATCAGTAAAATATAGTTCAGATGTTATTGAAGCACGCCAACAGATCTTTTTGTGCATCGTTCTAGTTTCAAATCCTTCTGTTCCTTGTTCAACGAGAAAACATGTATATTCTTTACCCCGACCATCGGCTCTAGTTCCAGTAATAGTTTGAACAGTCGAACCAAGAGACGCAGGTGTTGATCCGTTGGTTATAAAGATCTTCGAACCATTGATCACCCACTCGTTACCCTCTTGTACTGCTTTTGTCTTGGTTCCCCCTGCATCACTACCTGCCTCCGGTTCAGTCAAACCAAATCCCCACAGTTTTTCACCTGTGGTAAGTTTTGGTAAATAATACTCTTTCTGCTCTTTTGAACCAAAATAGTACAGAGGGCCAATACCTAACGAATTATGAGCAGCAACGGTTGCAGCTTGGGAACCATCGATTCTAGCAAGTTCCTCGACTGCCACAATATAGGAAAGATAAGTAAGACCACTTCCACCATACTCCTCTGGTATGGTGATTCCCATTAATCCGAGGTCACCCATTTTTTTAGTTAATTCTAGGGAAAATTCCTCTTTTTCGTCAAGTTCAGGAGCTAAGGGTTGAATTTCTTTTTCAGCAAATTCTCTAACTGTATCACGCATCATCAAAGATTCATCGGGTAAATCGAAATTTATAGTCATAATTCCACCTAACAATCCATTAGTGTTTTTCTGTTGTTATTTTCTGATATTAGCTCTAATGATCCTTATAGACCTCTCTATTGTACATCAGTTTTAAACTTTCATAAGAGTCACGATAATGAAATTAGGTTAAATCAAACAAAAGAAAGAATCCGATATGACCAAAGAGAATCAAGAGCCCACCTGTTAGACTAAAGAGAGTTATAAATCGCAAGTTATTAAGAATTGGTTGAGCCTTTTCGACGCTTTCAATGTTCTTTTGTACAACCTGTCTTATAATAACTTGCCACCCTACAGAGGCCAATCCTAACCAAATAAGTAATAGAAAGGGAATCATGGTCCACCAGCGTTTGATGAGGCAAAAAGGGCAGTGATGTGGTTCCCCAAGAGGCTGGTTAAGTAGGGATTTTGAAGCAAAAATCCAGACGGGAGCAATGAATTCTTGTACAGTTATTAGTACAATTGGAATAGCCAGTATAGCTAGAATTAATGAGGTAGTCGAATAAAATGGCCTTCTATTTTGATAATATTGAAAAATTATAATCCCAAATATCAGAAAGACCATAATGAGAAAAGCAATAAAAGCTGTTTCAGATCCTAGAATTTGGAGGGGAGAATAACCCCCTGCTTCATTTAAGATATTTCGACAACAATTCACTTGAATTGTTTCTGAAAACCAAAAATAGATCCAATCCAATCCTGCATCAACGAGAAGTGCTGGAAACAATACAAACGAATATCCCTTAGAAAGAATTACAGATAAATTCAGGTTTTTAGTTCTCTTATTAATCAGGTCTAGTAATAGCCACACACAATAGATAAATGGAACAAATAGTTTAATGCCTAAGTCAAAAAAACCACTAGAAAAAATTGAAGCATCTAACACCCCATAAGGGCACATTGAGCCAGGAATGACAGGTACTAATGATACAAGGACAAAATAAAAGTAAAAAACATTGATAGAACGTGAGACAAGTAGAATAATAGCAATCATACTAAGTAAATAGTAGTAATTTTCTCTTTCTTTACTCGAGTTTTGAGATTCATCGAATCTCCAAATTTTGAATGCGATATATGCTCCATATCCTGACAACAGGAGAGTTAGGATACCAAGTAGTAATTCTACTACAATATGAAAATTCCAGATCATTCTAAGAGCTCCAATAGGAGTTACAGCGATTTTTGAATATGAGAAGAATAAGATTTTTAAAATCTATCCTCTCATCAGGTTGAATTGAAGGTTCAATCCGAGGTTTAAGCGATTCAATGGCCTCATTAAAGAAAATCCTCATTATGCTTGCTTTAATAGCCATTGTGCTGTTAGGAGGAATACTCGGTTTCAATTTGGTGTTAATATCTCTTGATAAGGATCCACCTACTATTGTTTCAGTGGGTTATGATCCTCACCCTGAGGTAAATTCCTCCACCACAGTTCAGATATTTGTTAATGACGTTTCAGGAATTAAATCATGCACTATTTATTACCGAATAAATAATAGCGATTGGATTTCTCATGAAATGCGGCGTTATGTCATTCTTTGTTGCCCTCCTCGTTATTTAATTAGATTGGGCCCCTTTACTTCAATTGGAGCTCAATATGATTTTTATTTTAAAATTATAGACCAAAAGGATAATATCTTCGTTTCAGAAACCTATTCTTTTACAGTGATCAATGTTGAGAATCATTCCATATTGAATTAATCTAAATAACAGTAATAGATAAGGTCGTTCTTCCTGATATGGGCTTCTAAACAGAGAAAAGTAGGTTTTAATTTATAAGGGTTAACACCTAAAAAGGCATTCTTAATAATGAATAGAAGAAACATTAAAGAAAAGAAAACACCCCGACATTTAAAATACCTCCCATTAGGAGAGTTTTATTAGGCATTTTTCGTTGAATATAATTAGTTACTCTGCTTAACACAAATTTGAGAAGTATTCAGACAAATAAGCTGATGGAATAAAGGTTACCTAAGGAACAACACGAGATTTGGGCCATTTTGGGATGTAGAAATGGAAACAGACAAGCGGTTAGTCATTATATCAGCTGGAGTGGAAATTTCTCCTTTAGTTATTGAGTTCCTTCAAGCTGGTCTAGCATTCACTATCATTCTAAATACTACCGCGGATTTTTCATTATCAAACTTTAAGACTGAAGAAAAAGGAAAAGAAAAGGAAGGGGAAGTTTGGTATCATCACGAAATTGTTAAATTGGCCAATTCACTTGTTCCTGATGACTTGACGAAGAGTCCCTTAGCAAAGGTATTTTCTAAACCAATTTCTCAGACTCGGATTCCCTTAAACGATGAAGAAATGTTCTTAGTCCAATGGGTGAGCGAAAGAAAAAAGGCCGATCAAAGTTTTTACGAATTCTTTAAAGCATTAAATGAGTATGCTGGCTTATACATTGAAGCTTATCATTTAAAATTCCCTGATGAAGTTATAGAAATAAAAACAATGGATTCACAGGTACCTTTGAGGTATTTTCAGATAACAGGTTATGTAGACCGAAAAGCGGATCAAAAAACTGATCTAGAGGAATTACAAAAGCTTTTAGTAGAAAGTCAAGAAATAAAAGATAAAAAGAAAGGAAAAAAGCCCATCGAGATAACAGGATTGGATCTGGATAGGGAGATCTTCACAGAAGAAGTAAAAGATGTTGTTACTGAGGCAGATGCCATTCTATTATTAGCAGGTGATCCCTGTTCGTTAGCTCTCCTTCTATTGCATAAGGAATTCACAAAGACAGTAAAGGAATCTAAAGCTCCAGCTACTTTGATATGCCCTAGTCAATTCAGTTTTCGTGAGCAATTCATTCTTCAATTACTGGGTGTAAAACCATCATTGAGTGGAATTGCGGAATTATGTTCAGGAATTGTTGATCATCTTGTTGTGGGACCTGAAGACGCGGGTGAGGTCACCTCTCTCCGATCTAAAGGTTTCAACGTTATCATGGAAGATATTACTAAAATAAAAGGTAGAAAAGGCCTCTCCCCAATTTTAAAGGGCATGGGAGTTTCCGTAAAAGAGATTTCTGTTGATTCCGATAAAGAAGCTGAACGAAAGCACACAATTGAAGATCTAGTGACTCAATTATCCTATAGCGTTGAAAAAACCGCAGAAGAAGAAACTGACACGATAGAAGAAATTCCTGAACCAACTGAAGAAAGAGATGAAACTGCAACTCCAGTTAAATTATTAGATACAGAAGCGACAGATTATGATTTTAGTGATGCCTCTTTAGCCCTCACTCAAGAGATGATTGAAGGATTAATGCAGGAGTTAACAGATGAGAAACAAACAACAGTTGTGATCGATGAAGAGGGACTTGATATACCATTCAAAGAGGGGGAGAAGATTGAGTCGAGTATTCAATATGAGAGTCAAGAAGCTTTTACTGAAGCAATTCAAAAGCTTCTAAAGATGGAAACCATTGACTTGGAGAGTAATTTGGTCCAAGGTATTGGGGATGCAATAACAAAAAATGCAGAAATGGCCACTTACGCAGCCAAAAAACTGACTTCCGCTTTAGAAGTTCAATACTCCGAATTAGTTAATGTTTATCTTGAATTCCATAAACCTCGGCCATTGATTTTTTTGAAAGAACTCCTAGATTGGTTACTAGAGGATCTCGAGTCGCCAGATTTCGTTACCTTCGCTCAACGAGCTTCTGTTATAATTTCGATGAGTAAACATGATATTCAGTTTATTGAACAATTGATCAAGCAATTAGTTGACTTTCATATATCTAAATCCCTTCCTCCCATCGAACGAGAACGTGTTCGTACCTTAGTAGGGATGATTACTGGTCGAGATGTAACATTACAACGTCGTGCCATCCGGACTTACTTAAGTCACTATGAAGATACGGGGGTGAAGTTGGATGAAATATGGCTAGGGCTCTTAAAGTTTGATGCAGCGCTTGTAGCACTTGAAATCATAGAACATCAGAGTAAAGCAGGAGTGAAAATTGTACAGGATGTGTTAACCCGCAATCTCGGTTCCTTTGGCCATATAGTTTATGATATTTTTCATGCATACCAGAAAGGAGACATTCAACGCGTTCTTTCGGTAGCTGGGACGATTTCCAACGGACTTCTTCGAAAACAAAAACGGATCGAACTCGCTGAAAAAATAACGAAGTTCGGTAGTGTTCCAATTGAAACCTTAGCTAGAAGTGTGGAAATCGAACCCAAAGAACTAGAGAATTTTGTCTATGAAATGATCGGGAATGGAGAAATTAATGCGAAGATCGAGGTTGTTGAGGGGCGTCTCACTATTGTCCAACTGGATGACAAAAAATCTGAGAAAGAAACTGATACAGAATAGGTTTCTAATATTTTAATCATATACCCTTAAATTACATTAGCTAGGGCAATAATGATGACTAGCAGAATGGAAACAACCAATATCCAAATAATATTCATTCGCCGAACTTTTGCTGCCTGTCTCTTAGATAATCCCCTACTCTTAACTCCAAATATCCAAAACACAGCGCTACAAGAGAGATTGATTGCTAAGATGTTAAGCAACAGCAGACTTGTCGCATGAAAGGCAAGAACCCAGGCACCAAGCGCTCCTAGGATTCCAATAGTTGCAGCAGGAGGGCATAGACTTGCAGCAATTGCTACACCAACGATTGAAACATCTAAACCCCGTGCGACAATAATTCCAGCTGCTAATCCTCCGAGAAGTGCAAGGGATATAGTGGGGACGGTCAATGCAGTTCGAGCAAGTATTTCAGAATAAAGGGGATCATTCTGAATAGTATTTTCATCGATTGGTTCAAAGTACTGGAAGATACTCCCTATAAGACCTCCTACAATAACCGTTGTAGAGATGCCTGTAATCTCTGCAAGTAATCCTCGTTTGATGTAAGATGTCGTTTCAAGGCTTAGTAACCCTAAAGATGTGAGCACAATAGGTCCTAGAAGAGGAGCAACAATCATACTCGCAATGATTACGACAACGTCATTGTTAAGAAGACCAAATGCGGCTAAAGTAGCAGCAAGAACGTTCATTAAGAGATAAGTTCTAGCAAAACCAGAAATTTCCCCAAGATTGGCTAGAATTTCTTCTCTGTTTACTCCTGCACTTGAAGGTAGTTCGTCTTTTTCTCTCTTGCTTGAGATCATTAGAGAAACAGGTCTAACGATTATTTCACCGTATGCTGTTCCTATCCCTCGTGCTTTAAACTCTTCAATCAGAATATTTGTTTGATAATCATCAATGCGTAGTTCATAACGAAAAGATACCCCAAAGTCGTAACTAGTGGCTTGAAGAGAAAATTCTTTTAGAAATTCATCCATTAAAGTTTTCCGATCAGTCGGAAGAGTCACTTGGATTTCTTTCAGGACCTACACCTCTCTAAAATGAGTAACTAATAGGATTCTTATTTTTCTTTGATAAAACATACTAGTTTTCTATCAAACAGTCAATTTAGATTCTAATTTGTATAAAGGTATTTATTCCTAGAAGGCTATATATAATTTTTATTATAATTTTTCCAAGACAGTTTATATATAGAATTACTCACAGGTTGGTTTTTCAAAGGAAACAGTTTGATGTGGTTAATCTATGTCAGAAACTCACTCTCTACTTCATTGGTTCAGAACTAAAACTAATATAAGGATAAAAGAAAAAATATCTCAACATGCACAATACGTTGAGAAAACCTGCCAAGCTACACTGGAATTATATAAACAGCTTCCTGATAAGGCTCGAGATGAGTTAACACAGCAAATTTCTCGGATTAACAAATTAGAAGAAGAAGCTGATAAAATCCAAGATGAATTAGCCAATGACATTTCTAGGGCCGTACTTCCACCTAATATCCAAGAGGATTTATTTCGGATGGTTAGGCGGTTTGATGCAGCTGCAAATTGGGCAAAAACTTCAGCAAAAAATATTCAAATTGGACTGGATTTAGAATTAAAGTTTCCAAACAATTTAATTACCTTGTTTTATGAATTAGCCAAATTAACATATGAATCCGCAATATTGGTCGTTGAAATGATAGAATTACTAGGAGTAGATGATCAGGGGATTCTTGAAAAACGTATAAAGGTCGAAAAATTCGAACGTAATGCAGATGGGGTCTTCTACAAAGCTAAGGAAAATGCTCTTATCATGGGTAAATCTGAAAACGCTTCCTTAGTATACTTATCACTAGATACTGCTAAATCCTTAGAGAATGCTTCTGATATGTGTAGTGAAGCTTCGGATTTTCTTTATTCTCTGGTCATGTCAGGTCCAGTATCGTAATTAATCTTTACAGGGGCGAATACAGTGGCCGCCATTGGTTCCAGAATTCGGAATAGGCTCACTTCCTTCAGTAATACCGTTTTTGATTCCTTATCTGTTATTAGTAGCTATGATTTAACCCCTAAGTTTTGGTATTTCTTCATAATTGCTTTCTTCTTTGTGTTAGTATTACTTCCTACAACATATGTTATAATCTTCTTAATGGATCAATTTCCAAGTACAGTAGTTTATTTAACTTCAAATCCTGAAGTAATATCTCAAATTCAAGAAGCAATAATTAATTCTACACTTGTTTCGATAATTGTCTCTATTATTGATCTACTCTTTGGAATACCTCTGGCTTGGCTAGTAGTAAGAGGTAAATTTCGCTATAAAAACTTTCTAAATACTTTGATTGAATTACCTCTTGCAGTCCCAACTGCTGGATTAGGATTGAGTGTGGCTATGTTTTGGGGAGTAACTCCAAGTATCCAAGATACTCCGTTCTCATTAGGATTTATCAAGGACATTATACCTATTCTTGTCTTATTTCATTTCACAACAACTTTCCCATATGTCGTTAGATCCTTAGCAGCTATACTAGAAGAAATAGATGTAACTTTAGAGATCGCAGCTCAAACGTGTGGAGCATCTAAACTCACTGCAGCCAGAACGATAACATTACCTTTATTTAGATCAGGTGTTGCAACTGCTTTAGTTTTGAGTATTGCCAAAAGCTTGAGTGATACAGGAGGAATTGTAGCAGTATTGACTGCTATTGGGAGTTCTGCTCTCACAGGCACACGACTTATTGATATATGGAAAAAAGGATATGATGAAAATCCAGCCTTAGAACCTGCGTTGGCTCTTTTAAGCGTAGTAATGATTATTGTGGCAATTATATTAATGAGTATTTCAAGATTATTAGCAAAAAAGATAAAGATGCCCACTAGAAAAGTATGGCCATCGATAGAACGATCTTTAA
>CP070760.1:2162635-2165847 GCA_020348965.1 Candidatus Heimdallarchaeota archaeon
GTAATAATAATCGCTTCGTCCAAAGATGATCCATCTTTTTTTATGATTGTCACCAAAAAAATCACTTTAATTACGATGAAATAATTACTCGCAAGGACTTAGGCCGATTCAAAAAAATTTAAATGGATTTCCATAAATCATTCTTTTAAGAGTAATATTGGAGAATGCCAGACCGATGCCTGCAAACATTCTATTGGGTACAAGTGGTTTTGGATATTCCGACTGGCAGGCTCGACAAGAGAAGACACGAATTCCATTTTATCCACGCAATCTTAGTGATTCCCATCGTTTGGCCTTCTATTCCGAAGTATTTCAGACTGTTGAAATTAACACCACTTTTTACCACTTCCCTCGAACAACAGTGGTTAATAGGTGGGAAACTAATGTTCCTCACGATTTCATCTTCTCCTACAAAATCCCCCGCGTAATTACACATAAGAAAAAGCTTCTAGACTACTGGACTGATCTCGAACGTTTTCTTGATATTATTCAGAGTGGATTACGATCAAAAATCGGTCCCGCACTTCTTCAATTACCTCCTAAATTTTCTGACAATTATTTCAACCAATTAAGATCTTTTCTCAAACATTGGCCTTCATATTTGAGGCTTGCAGTGGAATTCAGAGACACAAGCTGGGTGGAACATCCACGACTTAATTCCATGCTAGAACTCTTAACACAACACAACATTGCTTATTGTATTGTGGATGAACCTCTCCTACCTCCTATTACTCCAATAACAGCTGATTTTTCATATATCAGGTTCCACGGTCACGGGTTAAAACCTTGGTATAACTACCATTATTCACTCAAGGAGTTAAGAAGCTGGGTTCCTAAAATTCAGAAGTTGGTGAAACAACCAGGTTTGAAAGAAATTTTTGTCTATTTTAACAACCACCCTCATGGCCATGCTCCAGCAAATGCTCAACAGCTAGCAATTCTTCTTGGAACTCCCTTAAAAAAAATTGAATCCGTTAACATGGTAGAAGTAAGGAAGAGGGCAGGCGCTAGTCCTCAACATTCATTAGAACAGTTTATTGATGTTTCTCCAGTCGAACTTCATGATTACGTCCGATTCTGTACGAATTGTGGTGATATGGTACTCATTCATGATAATTTCTGTGAGAATTGTGGTCATCATTTGGAGAAAGAACTTTGAATCATTCTATATACTAAGACGATTCATTCTTTAAGAGTAAGAATCATAACAAAACATTTTTTATAGAAAAAGAAGGGGAAGCATTTGAGGGAAATCCTTCATTTATTTGAAAAATACAAGGGATTCAAAATTTTTTTGGCCTTAGAACGGGCTTATCTGAATCAACATCTCTCTAACTAGTTTTCTCAAGGAAAAGAGAGATTTTACACCAAATTAACCATTAAAATCAACCATTAATCAAGGATGAACACCACCCTGTCCTTAGAAATATGCAGTGACTGCGCAAAAAACGACGCAAAGATATTTCATTGCTCAAAGTGCTCTAGGCCTCTCTGTCGTCACAACATTCGAACTCACGTCTGTTCGTCTCCGATTCTGGGATTACGAGGAAAATACAGTCCTCGAAGAGAAGGGGCAGACATTTCAAAAAGTGCTTGGGAAAAATACTTGAAAAAGTCCCGATCATATGAAGTTAAAGTCCAATCAGACCTCACTTTCATCATCGAATTCCCATGGTTTCCTTTTACACAACTAAACGCCTGGATCCCTACTCGTCGCCCCCACTACAAAGCGGAGCGATCACGTCCAATTAATATTGAAGAGCTATTTCTGTATTTAGAAAAGGAAACAAGCCCAGTCCAATATGATCGAAAATTTTTCTATTCAGATTGGGTTCAAGAACATTTCAATATCTGGCAACGTAACTGGAAAAAACATAATGGGTATTGGGAACAGAGTAGAACCCATAGAACCACCAAATTTGAGTTAAAATTCCCTCAGTTAGCTGAAGAAGACCTAGGAATTCTACGAAAATCTGGATGTAAAATAGTTTATGCTCATGGGGCGAGAGAAAAAATCAGAAAACTGGCAAAAGAAGCAAGTAAGGATTTTGTAATTAGTGTCGAGACTGTGGATGATCAATTACGAATCCGCTGGAATGACAGGTTTAATAAATGGTTTCACTCATTATTTAAGGTTTTTACCCGCTTTATGGCAATTAGAATCGAAGATGATCCAGAAGCGGATTATATCTCCTGTATTAGCCAAATTGGTCCTCAAGACATCCAAATTGAATACTGGGCATCTTTTCGTGCCGACCACTTTTGGAACGTAATAGATAAGACCATAAGGGAATCCAATGATCCTTCTCTATTCAATCTTCAATATAAGCCTTTTCAGCCAACTACGAAAGAATATGAGTTTTCTGTCGAGCCAAAATATACTCTCCGATCATATCAACAGAAAGCAATGGAAAAATGGATAGATAATCGCTATTATGGCTCAATTCAATTACCAACGGGCGCAGGAAAGACCCTAATTGGTATCGACGCTATTCAGCAGATTCATGAACGAACCTTAATTCTAGTACCCAATCTCGCCTTAGTGGATCAGTGGGTCAATCTTACAGCGAAATTTTTGTCTATACCAGTAGGAAAAATCGGGATATTTAATGGACAGAAAAAGGCGTTCCGTGAGTATCCTGTGGTGATTTCAACCTATCAACTATTAAGTCAATATTTGCAAGATTTACATGCATATGAGAGCAATAAGGCGGATAATGGAACCCGACGGGAAAGAATGTTGGTAGAGGACACTATAGGGTTTTTCACTCACAAGTTTGGATTACTAATTGCCGACGAATCTCATCATATTCAGGCGGAAACCTTTCGACACATTGCGGTGGATTTAGAGATTCCACGACGTATGGCACTTTCAGCTACTATCGAAAAAAGCGTTCATAGCAGTTTAGTGGTAGCCACGATGGGTCCCATCATCCATAAGGTAAGTTATGGATTGATGGCGAGGGAAGGACACATTGCTCCCATTTATTTCAAACGAATTCACGTTCCTTTAACTACAGAGGAGAAAGGGTATCTGAATCGAAAGGGAAAGCGAGCATATGGGAAGGTTTCACGCGAGGCGGCTAATAAATTAGTAGCAATACAAAAGATCCTGGAATCCTCATTGACTTCTCAAACACTGATCTTTACGAGCCGTATAAAGCATGCCGTGAAGATTCATTCTTACTTACAAGAGAAGGGAATAGATACTA
>CP070760.1:2165947-2179857 GCA_020348965.1 Candidatus Heimdallarchaeota archaeon
ACAGAACCCTTTCATAGGCTTCAATTAAGTGTTGATGCTCCAATCCAATTTCGAGCATTACTTTTCCTACCAAAACAACGCAATCGAATGATGATGACATCTATGTATCAAGATTATGGTCTCCGTTTATACAGTAAAAAGATCTTAGTTCAAGAAAAGGCAAAGGATCTATTACCTGAATATTTACGTTTTGTTTTTGGTGTGGTAGACTCGGAAGATTTGCCATTAAATGTAAGTCGAGAAGTAATCCAAGTTGATCGAACGATAAGACGTATCAAAAAGGTTATAACAGGCAAAATACTTGACGAGCTTGAGGAAATTGCTGAAGAAGACGAGGATAAATATTTATCATGGTGGGAACAATTTGGAGTTTTTATTAAGGAAGGTATTTCTCAAGATGGGAAAAGACGAGAAAAGCTTCTTAATAATCTCAGGGTTTATACATCCAAATCAGAAGATCAACTTATTACACTTAATAAGTATGTGGATCGTATGCCAAAAGATCAAGAACAGATTTTATATTTATTAGGTGAGAATCTTCAGGTTTTAAAGCGAAGTCCTCATTTGGAACACTTTAATAAGCTAGATCACGAAGTTATTCTTTTTCATGAACCTATTGATACTTTTGTTATGATGCACGTTCACGAATTTCAGGATAAGCAATTTAGGGCCATTGATCAAGCAGAACCAGAACCTTCAGAAGAGAAAGATGAAGAGGAAGAAGAAAAAAAAGAAGAGGAGGAACTCGAGAAAGATGCTTTTCTATCACGAATAACCGATATTTTGGGAGATAGAGTTGTAGATGTCCGTTATACTGATTTACTAACTGACTCTCCATGTCGTCTTGTAAATCCTAGTGGAACTACTGCATTTACTAGAGTACTAAAATACATGGATGAGGCATATGTCCCCCAGAAGAAAATTCTGGAGATCAATAAGCAACACTCCCTGGTCGTACAATTAAAAGACCTTATAGAAAAAGAACCGAACTCACCCCTAATCTCCTTATGTACATTACAGTTACTTGAGAATCAAGAGTTAGCAGAGGGGATTTTGAGGGATCCTACCGAGATGGTCAAACGGGTAAATCAATTGATGCAACAGGCTTTAGAAAAATAGATACATGGATTTAGTAATAATTCTTGGGTTTGAGATCTTTTTAATATTCTCTGAGAATATAACTTGAAAGCCTCTTGGCAAAAGCCATTATCGTTAATACCAAAGGTGATCCTAAAGAGCGAGGTAAAATACTTGCGTCACATACGAAGAGGTTTGGTATATTTGTCTTAAGATCGGAATCTACGACTTGTCCGATGCTGTTTGTGCCCCCAGGGTGGGCACCTCGAATCGGAGTGGAAAAGACGTGTTTTGATTTTGACCCTGCTTCGATTATTACTTCTTTAGCTAGAGAATTACCTTTCTCAAGCCGGTTCTGATCTTCCTCAGTTAATTTCTTTGAGATTTTGACTCCCAATCTGCCCTGTGATATGGTACCCTTCTTTCCATCTTGGATTTTTGACATAATTCCCATTAGTCGAGAATAATGACGAAATCTCAAGACTTTCAAAGGGTTTTTTTGATACAAAAAGGATATGAGGAAGATCCCCCACGGATCTACGACAGGACTGTGAAGAATCCCCTCTTCATCATAAAATTTGAAAGTACCAACAGCCATAGGCATATCATGAATTGTCCTATGAGCTTTTTCTGAAGCAACACCATAGGTGAAAATCATAGGGTCCATGAAAAAGCCTTGTCCCGCATTTTTAATCCCTGTTTTTTGGAGAATGATAGGTGAATGAATCCCTCCCGCAGAAATAATGATTCGATCAGCCCTTAAGATGTGCCCCCTTTTTGGTTTGACTCCCATTGCTTTGCCCCCTTCAACTACCACATGATCAATATTCTTCTTCTGAATTTGGAGTCCCTGACTTATTGCCTCTTCAATTAATCGTCGTGCTGTGAATTTTGCTACTCGTTTACAGCCTAACATACAGGCTGAGCAGTTTGGAACACATTTAGAAGAGTCAATAAACTTAGGAAGTCGGATCCAATCGTAACCGAGCTGATTTCCTGCCTTTAAAAGGTGAAGATTACCCTGACCAATCAATTCGTCTGAAAGAATGGTCGCACCAGTCTCTTTTTCTGATTCATCTAGTTCTCGTTCAAGATCTATACCCCATGGTTGAAATACCTTGCGGGGTGGCCGGAATGCGGTACCTGCACTAATCACTGAAGATCCTCCCATTGTTGTACCAGATGCGATCATTAAATGCTCTTTAGTATAACGAAATCCCTTCTTGTCAGCTATTCTTAAGACAGCTAGATGATTCCCTAGGTAACGATGATGACCTCCTTTCTCAACTAAAAGGACCCTTTGCTCTGCTTTTGTCAAATCGCGGGCAAGAGATGAACCTGCAATTCCTGATCCAACAATAACAGTATCGTAGACCGTTGTCACATTATCCACATCATTGATGGTTGAAACTTGACAAAATTTGTCATTTTTTTCACGATGACTATTAATAGTCATAGAAAAGACTTGCACAGATTGTCATTAGATATCAATTTAGGACTAAAAGATTGAGATTTATTATACTTTCTTCCAAACTTCTAATAAGTCATTATTTTCTCTTATAACGACTTTAGAAACTTTACTTTGAAGCCAATTCGTTGTAAATACTCGATAAAGATTATAGCCTCGTCTATTGCAGTTGTTTTGAAACTAACGACGACTGATGGTACTAATTCCGATGCAGCAGTTTTTGCTAGTTTTTCGGGGGTAGATTGGGTTTGAGTTAATCTCTCTTTAACAATTTTATTGCGTATTCTGCTTGTTTTATCCTCGAATCTGATATATGTGAATCCCAAAGTATCGGTCTGATCTGATTCTGTTTTCTTAGTTTTTCCTTTTATAATAAACTCAAGAATCGCATCCTGTGCTTTAGTTCCAGCTTTGACCGCAATTTTTGCCATACTATCAACACTTTGAACAAGACTATCAAATATTCCTTTTTTCTCCCCCAAATTATCCAAAGCTACCGTGCTATATGCAACAGTATAGTATTTTGGTTCAAAAATTACATTAAAACGTGGAGGATATCCAATCTGATCTTTTATTAACCTGTAGGCAAATGATCCTCCAGGAATTAAGGAGAGTAAGCCATGAAACGCTGACTCAATTGCCACAATTTTTGCTACCTCTGCTAATCCTTCAATATTTTGTTTGTTTATCCAAAAGCAACGAGGAGTTCTCCCATTCAACTCTCCAGCTATGAGATAACCCTGGTATGCCTCTAATACAACTGGTTTTTTGAAGCCTAGATGTATAATTGCAAACTGTTCGATCCTCATTTCAATCTCTCGATGTCAATTATGCATTACTAATCTTTTAAGGAAATATGATAGTGACACTCTCACATTCATGGACTAAAATATATTTGTTACCATAGAACACAATAATACTTGACATTTAACCTCTCATCTTTTTCAACCGAAAAAGCGTCGGCTTACTGACCCATAAGACTCGTATGACTGATTAGCTCATTCAGCTAGTGAAAGTCTCTTTTTCATAGAAAAAAAAGTAAAACCTTACCTATTATAACATTTCAGAGAGAACTTGTGCCAATTGTTTAGATAAGACTCGAACTAATCCAATGTTTTTGTGGTCTTTAGCAGTTATACTGACTACCGCGTTTAGTCCAGCATTTAGAATAACTACAAAACCGTGTTCTCCAGTAAGCATAATTTCACGCATATCTCCTCGCTCTAATGTTGTTAGAACACGCTCTGACAACGATTGACTTGCAGCAGTCATTGCTGCAATGACGACCTCTTCTTCATCATCGGAAGTGGAGGCGATGGGAAGACCATCTGGACTCACCACAGTGATAGCTTGAATTGAGGAGGACTTAGCCATGAAGTTTTCGAGGAGTTCTTTCAATTCTTGAGATCTTGTAGAAATATCTTGGCTAGCGTCAATCATTAGTAATCACAAATAAACTTCAGATATCATCTTCTACTTTTATTTCTTTAATTTTACTAGAGAAATCTTCAACAATTTTTTTGGATTTCTTTACATATGAACGAGTTTTGCCCTACTACTTCAACAAAGAAATATGGCTTTTCCGAGGTCACTTCAATAATACAAAATTCCTCTTATCTGTAAACAATAACGTTAAAAATCTAGTAGTAAATTAATTAAAGCCTTCTTATAAAAGTAAAAAATAAAAACAATCAAAAATATGTAAAAAAATACAGTCTGATAATGAATAATCAATGATTTTAGATAGAAAACTAGTTAAATTATAGCTTTACAGTATTGCAATTGAAAGAAACTCGATCTAAGGAGATATAGTCTAGTCACCACCTAAGGTGCTGTATGTGTCAGAACCTATTAAAATCATTCTTTTTAAAGGCCCTCACTGTGCCACCTGTAAACCTGTCGCGCGACATCTGAAAAGAATAGTAGAAACCTCTCAAGGAGGGGCCAACTTAACAACCATCGATACGGATGAGAATAGAGAAATTGCATTAAAATATGGTGTGTATAATGTCCCCCATGTACTATTCAATGATGAAGTTATTCTTACTGCAAAGCAGGCAGCGTCAATGTTTTCCAGTTTTACAATGGAATCTGCAGATAAGACCACCATGTTTTCTACAGATCAATATGATTTGTTTAATTACCTCTTTAACAAATTAATTGAAGCTGGTGTTAAAGCTAGTGAAACTGATCGGGATCGCTGGAGAAAACTGTCAATTATCAGCGTATCAGAAAGACTGCTAAATATTGAGGAGCTGGAGACTGTCACACGGCCTGCGGTGGGAGATTATGTACATCTTGGACATCTCCAATCGATTGTGACCTCTCTTTTGGCTATTAATCCAAGTGCGAAGTCGTATTTATTTCGCTCAGGGGAATTAGCAGGTAAGTTTGGTTCAGCTCAATCGTGGATTCATAGGTATAATCCCAAGATTATGGCCACACACCGAATGAAATCACGCTTCAAAGAGATGCTCAAGGGATTAAAGGTTCTTTACGGCCCGAATCCAATGGGAGATAACATTGCTTCAGAGCTTAATTATACCCAGGTCGCTCCATATCACGCCCAATTACAGATTAAAGATAGTGGTTTGGCAATTTTAAACTCTGATATTGGACAGGATGTCTGTGGTTTTATTTCTGGGGAAATAGCAGGATTAATGGAAGTCACACTCGGCGAAAAGGCCGCCGTCGTTGAGACTAAATGTTGGGGGCTTGGAGATGACTATTGTGAGTTTGACATAAGATTAGGAGAGGAATCCGATCATTATCATCCCTCTCGAATTGAGTCAAAGGAGTTCTTCAGTGATTCTGATCGCCTCCGTTTCGACCTTTCATTATCAACGATATCTCGTAATATGTTTGACTCCATTCTTAACCGTAAAAGGATGAGGCCTGGTATTGGTGATTTAGTCCGGATTTCTGTTCTACAACATATTATAACCTCTGTTAAATTTTCTGATCCATTTAATTCTACTCTATTATCGTACGCAGGTCAAAATTATGGTCAGATTCTTGAAGATGTCGGTAGTATAAGCCGAATTATGATGCGACGTAACCTCAACTATCCCTTTCCCATGGATTTTACCCAGGCATGTGAGGTGTTGGGTTATTATTTCAATAATCCTGGAAGGATTTTGAGTCGGATTCATGGTGATGTAACGGTTGACATCATTGATGATGAAACAGCTATTTTCAAAGTCTGGGAAAGTGCGGCAACATCTGGTATTGACCTGTCGACTGTAGATCTCTCTGCTCTTTTTCCTGGAATTGAGAAACCAATAAAAGTAACCACTCTAGATGATTTTATGGCTGGCTTTATAAACGGCCGACTTAATCTTCTGGTCGAAGATGAAATCATTGTGCGAGAAATAAAGTGCCAAGCTAATGGACACCCATACTGTGAATTTGAAGCCGAGCTAGATTAATTATAGGTATTTTGTGTCCTGAGAACAGAAGATTAAATCTGTGAATATTGAAATAAATTTCAATGATGAGCAGATTTCAGTGACATGATCCACATAGATCCAATTCCGCCTAACAAACCGAAAAGGTGGGCAAAAACATTTATGTCACTTCCTATTGTTATCATGAAAAATAGGATTAACATATATAGTGCCTTTCTTTGCTCATGTTTAGATTTCCCTCTTAGGTGGTAATAAAGGGCACCTAACAGTCCATAAATCGCTCCAGATGCCCCGATTGAATAAAAATTAATATCTAAGAAAATCAGGAGGAGTGTGGCTAAATTACCTATGATTCCACTCAAAATGAATACACAAACTACCACAAATCCTCGAGTCAATTCTTCTAATCGTGAACTGAATATGAGTAGAAAAAGCAAATTTGAGCTGAGGTGAACAACATTCCCATGAATCCAAATTGCAGTAAATAGACGGTAGATCTCTCCACGGAAAATCATTTCATTGTCTTGACCAATTAGGGCAATAACTTCAGGAGATTGTTCAAGGAGCCTATAAGGATAAAGAACCATAAATAATAGATAGATTCCAGTGATACCAATTGATAACGACCATGTAACAAAAAAAGATGGAAGAGTATTACTGGTCTCGAACTCTCTGAAGAATTCTTTCATGTGGTTGTCTCCTTCTGTTCTTGATTTAAAAGATTTGAAGAGAAAATGGAAAATATTGAAATTACAATTAATCCTATCATACAAAGAACTGTGGAGATCAAGAATAACGGATTAGACAAATAAGTCTCATACCTCTCAACTGCCCAAAGTATTGACCAGACTCCAGATCCTATGTAAACCAGTAAGAGGCCACATAGTAATCCCACAATAGTTAAATCTCCTTTTTTTGTTTTATTTGGACTATAATGGTCAGCAAATAAAATGAAAAGGGTATAGGTGAAGAAAGGAAAGAAAAAGGGGATATAATGAGGATATAGAATTCGGTTGAAAGCCATAAATATTGTCATAAATGGTAGAATTGCATTAATAAGCTGTTTCGTATTCATAATGGGAATTTTCGATACATACACTAGAATATATAATCCAAATAAAGCCAATTGGATAATGAAGGGTATGATAGTCATTGATATTTCCGTAAAGAAATATGTATAGAAAGACATACTTGGATCAGGGCGCTGAGTATGAATGAAAAAGACATCATTAAGATAAGCCTCTGGAGATAAAAGTAAAAATGGGAGTGAACCAGCTAGAAATGTTAAACCTGCGCAAATCCAAACGATAAACGACTTCAAATCGTGTGTATAGAACCCCCATATCAATAATGGTAACATGTAGACGCCTGCAATTGGTTTAACTAGGAGTGACAATCCAAAACAGAAACCACTCAGAAAGTAGTGGGATTTTCTGAGGAAAATAATGCCTAAAAGGACAAAAAGGAGCATGAAGTTTTCGTGATAGCCTCCTAGGATTATTCCTAAGGTTGAGGGATTTATTAAAAACCAGTTCAAGGCAACTAACGCAATTAGCTGACTCCTAGGATGAGGATGAACGTAATTTAAGACAATGGAATATATCAAAACTCCTACAGCCAAGTTCATGGCTATCAAAAAGACTTTCGCCATTTGCCACGTAAATGTATCAACCCCAATTAATGATATAAGAAGTCCAAGAGTATAGAGGTATAGGGGAGGATACTGGGGTCGGGGTAGAAGGTCACCATTAATTTCAATTTCACCAATGTCCCGATATAGTAACTTCCCTTGTGCAATCTCTTTAGCAGCTTCAAACTGGAGGACAAAATCGACAGGATTATGGTATATTAGTCCGAAAAATAAGTGAATAACTAGGTTACCTATTAGTGAGAGAAAAAGCCATTGATAATTCCTAAGGGAGAAGCTCTTGGATGAAAGGAGTATCATTTTTCTAATCCCATATTAGTAGGACTGATTTTGGAATCCACCTAACAGAAATATAAACCCTTGAAAATATAAACCCTTAAAAATAAAAAATAGATCATCAATAAGAGAATCTTCAACAAGAGATCCTTGAGGCTATTACTGAAAAAAAGGATATGCGATTCATTTAGTTTCTTCTCTTTAAGGGTGTTATTGAGAAATGGCCATGAAGAAACCCATATGTCCACAGATGGCATTCTTCATTGTCAACCAAGGAATTCCAACTGTTTCATTAGGTTTCTCAAGCGAGCAAAGCATGCTGCTAAGTGGAATTTTAACTGCAATCAATAATCTCACGCAAGCAGAGTCAGGTATGGGTCATTTAAATGACATCCAAGCGAAAGAAGGGCGTATTTACATTCAAGTTGTAAAAAAAGATGTGATGGTCGGTTTCTTTGTATGGTCGAGAACTGGTTTTCCCCGACGGATAAGTCAACAAATGAAGGTACTCGCAGGGGGACTAGGGAGTTTTTATTTGTCAGAATACTTAGTAAATCCTGCGTTTGAGGAATTATTGTTAATTGGAAGTCTCCCAGAAAAATTTCAAGGGAAACTGGCATATCAATCTGTTTTTACTTGGAGAAAACAAATAAGAGAGTCCCCCTTCCGTGAAACTGACAAACTGGAAGAACAATTGAACAGGATCGACCGATCTATCTTTGATCATCTTGGACTGGATCTCTCAGATTTAACTTTTCCCGAAAAAATCGAGAATGCAGTAGATAACGCCGTTTGGGCAGCGGTAGGCTCCATATTAGAGAATGATATTTCACCTCTTATAACAGCACGTAATATTGATCAAATCATACCAAACTTGCGGTTAAGGATTAAGGCGCTTATGACGGAAGAAATTAGGAGACAAGGCCCCGCTGCACTTTTAAAAGAGGCATTATTACAAGGAGTGACTTTTGATTGGCCTCGATAGAAAGTATAACCGCAGGAAAACTCTTGCAAGAATTCATTAAAGGATATGACGATGAACCTTTCGGTGAACAGGGTTTAGTAATTGTCAAACAGTTACTCGATCTAGCTTTTCCAAATCAATCTCTTGAAAACATTCTTTCTTCGAAAGAATTACTGAAATTATTAACAGATGCCGCAGCACAATCCAATTTCCGAAAACAACCCTTTTTTCTAGCATTTATGAGCTTTTTACTAGAAAAAACACCACAAAAATTACAGAAAATGGATGGAACTCAGTTAAAAAATGAACTGGTTGCTTTATTCGCTGCTGAAAGACCTATACCAACGTTGGAGATAGAAAGGGCGGTTTATGATTTATCAGGTAATCCCGAATCAGCTTCACTTGCTCGTAAGATGTTAGAGGGAGCATTAATAAGCACAACAGCCTCATTACTTGGATATCTTTTGGTTGAAGATGAGAATTGTGCTGGAAAGTTTTTTCAAGATTTGAATAGTAATTACAGACTCATAGCAAGTCATATCCGAAGAATTAATCCTTTAATCATCTTTTTAAGAGAGTTTTTACAATTCAAATGGCAACGGGTCTCAATCCCTGGAATTTTACCTACAATCGAAGAATTAAAGACAAATAACGTGAGTTTGTTTGTTGACGAACATCCTCACGACTATTTAGATAAGATACAGACAAAATTCTTTGAAAGACTTAATGCAAAATTTCAAGTCCCCCTTCTTACCCTTATAGACAACTGCAAAGTTCAAGCTGAAAACAAAAAATTAAATTTCAATCTAGAGTTAGAATTAGAGTTTCCTCAATTTGAAAAAATAGAAAAGAGAGTCATTCAGGAGCTAGAAAAACTCCAATCACGAGTTCATGCTGGGAAATATGTTCCCCCAAAGGACTTCGAAGATATCACTACTGATTTTATTAAGCGATATGAAAAAATTTCTAGAGAGATTTCTAAGGAATTCATGAATTTTCAGAAAAAAGTGAGTGGGTATCTTTTTTCAAAACCTCCTTGGTTTAATTACATTCAGAACGAGTCCCAATGGGAATTAAAACCGTCACAGGTTGTACTGGATGAGTTAAATGAAAAATTATCGATGATATCGGCATTTAAGTCTCGAAAGTCGAAAACGCTCCAGAAAACGATAGCGGTATTTGAAGAACTGGGTGGGATAAATTTTGCAATGGAAAACATTATCGCTCATCATATTTACGAACGTGTGTCCCCAAAACTCACGAAATTACTTGAAACGCCTATAAAACATCAGAAAGTAAAGGAATTCAAATTTCTGCAAGAAATGAACTATAAAGAAGGTCTTGAAACAGTCAGAGCATTTCTCGTATCTCATTCAGAAACAATTATCTCTAATCTCCTCAAGACTGGTATAACCTCGTTGGAAGAAGTTTACATTAAAGAAAATCCTGTAGTATTAATCGATGAAGAAAAACTAGGTCACCCGAGGTTTTTAAACCTCCTAGATATCCCCAAGGATCTATTTGACGAGAATCCCCCAGAATCATATTTTGGGGGAGCAGATTTTGTTTTTGAACTCCATGAGAATACATTCAAGATGGGTTTTCATTTAAAAACGTTACAAGGCAAAGGAAACGATCTTTGTAGCCTATTAGTATCTTCAACAGCACTGCAAAACGCTCAAATCTACAACCACGCCACAAATATCCTTGGTAACTTTTCTGGATATGTTTATTCAACTGCTATCGGAAACATGCAAGTCTGTCCTGATGCACTAAAAGCTGTCGATGACCTTTTTATGTAAAAAAGAAGTAGAAGATCAGCTTATTTGTTAATTCATCTCTCCATATAGTCTTAAAATCCTTTCGCGCCAGACTTTAAATGTGTCAGGAGTTTTTGGATAATTGTTATAGAGTTGTTTTGCTACATCCATTTTTTTCAAGACGGATCTAAATTGTAGAAGCGTACGGAGTATTCGTTTCCCACGATATGCACGTTGGAGGGTTTTGAAGAATCCTCCTGAAATTTCTCCCGTAGCATTCCCATACAATAGATCTCCTGCCTCCACAATTTTTTGGTGGAAAACGGTATTAATGATCGAACTTGGCAAGGGAATAATAAAGTCCTTCATAATTGCTAGTGGTGCGTTTACAGGAGCAATGGTGGTCATAAATTCAACATTATAATCCCACAAACCACTCATTGATACATCGTCATTCTCTAAAGCATTAGTAATTACTTTTCCTGCTACTGCTGCAGCGTTAACTGAAATTCCAATCCCCCCTCCATCTGTGGGCTTTACTTGTGTACCTGCATCTCCAACAAGAAGGAATCCATTCCAAACAAGATTATCTTGAGGGCGACGAAGAGGAACTCGCCAAGCACCACCATGTATCAGTTCTGAATCCTGATAAAATTCTTTCTCTCTCTCTAAATACTTATTAAATTGCGCATGAGCATTGAGTTTATTTATTCTCATGACTCCTAATCCTGCATTCATTGAGGAAGCCCCTCTTGGGAATTCCCACAAATAGCCTCCAGGACACAATTCTTGGTCAAACATTATCCGAATAAAGTCAGGTGATTCAATCTCTGTTTTGACATCACGAACTTCACGATAGCAATTACAAACGTCTTTAGGTGCTAGTTCTTGATCCATAAAGGTTTTTTCAGGATTGAGTTTTCTACGAAGTACCGCTCCGATCCCTGACGCATCTACTACAATTCGTGCTGTCATGTCATAAAGATTATTGTCTTCTCCCCTATACTTAATCCCAACAACACGATCTTGATCAATGATTGGTTCTTTGACCATTGTAGAGTCAATTAATTCGGCTCCAAAATCGATTGCTTCATCTAGTATTCTCATACCAAGTTTAAACCGATCAATGATTACCCCTGTACCCCCTTCTTCTATCAGTTCGAATTTAACTTGTCTATCTGGACTGAACAACCATGCTCCTGTAATATGTTGACGAATTTCGTCACTCTTAAGTGGATCGATTCTGACATATCGTCGAACTCGGTCGAAGTGCTCTGTACTTGTAGCATCTCCGCATACTTTAACTCCAATTTTTTCTTTAGGTTGTCTATCAAAGAGAGCTACCTTTAATCCTTTGTCTGCGAGTGCAGCTGCAGTTACTGCTCCAGCCGTACCCGCTCCAACAACAATTACATCCTGGTCGGCCATAAACATCACTTGGAGAGTGGATTTATGTTGATTGAATTTGAATGCAGTGCAAGTAGCCATTTTTGACTGAAGCTAATCTATTTTCTGATTTAGAAATGAAGAGTCTTAATCCTTAAGTTCAAGTTACCCATTTTTAACGAGCTATTTTGAACCTACAAGGGCATTTAAGGTTGTGATTATCTTAGTTTGGGTTTGTGCACGTTGTTCTAATTCTTTCTTGAGATATACAATACTATCTACCGTATTTGGATCCTGATTGTTTAAAATGGCCAAATACATGGAGATATAATCTCCAAAATAAGTAGCAGAGAACAGTTGAGCAAGAAAACTTGATCCTCTTACTGGAATCTCAATTATTTCCACTTTCTTTCTCAGCATCTCCTTACTTATCTCATATCGTAACCTCACATTGGGATGTTCCAGTTGAAACCGGTAAACAATGATAACAAAAGGATTGTCGTCAGTCCATGATTCCCAACCTACAATATGGTTATGATTTAGTTCAGGTAGTTCTTCGGCAAGAGCTAGGATCTTTGAATTCTCATTAAGTTGGCATTTCATCCTGTTGGCAACACAGTTGAAGGGGGACCAGATGACTGGAATACGGCCATGTATTTTATTTGCAATTTTTTTGGCTTGATTAACATTGGTAGGTTTATCTGGCTGAAATTCATCCCTCATTTGACGAAAAAGAGAAATTGTCTCTTTAACTTCAGATTGATTAAGTGGAATTAATTCTATTTTCTCCAATATTTTCAATAATGGGAAAAATAAGAGCGGAAACGATGCTCTGGGTTGAAATCCAGAAGGTATCTGGAAAAAGGGTAATTTGTACTGCAAACAAAAATCCTCTAATGTTCCTCCAGATCCAACTCCAATTATCTTTGCTGACTTCTTGAGAGCAGCAATCAGACACGAAATAGTTTCCTCTGTGTTTCCAGAATATGAAATCAGAATGATCAATGTATCTTTTGATACAAACATTGGAATGTCATAATTTCTTTGAATAATTACTGGAATTTTTAGTTTATTTTTCAAGTAAACAGATAAATAATCCCCACTGACCGCAGATCCTCCCATTCCACAGATTATCAGTTGAGAAATAGTCCCAATATAAGAAATTGAATATTTTCCAATTGTAACTTGTGACTGAACCTCAAATGGTTGCTGAATCAACTTGTCAACAAGCTCGGCCCAATCATATACCATCTGAAACATTCCTTGAGAATCCAGATTAGTTATTTTGGAGACATCGTCAAGGATCATACTAAATCACCGTTTTATCTATTGAAGAGGATGACAATTATTAATAATAGAGATTTCAATAATGTTATCTTTTATTTCCTTTAATTTATTTTTATTTCATTTAAATGGGGTATGATAAGTAGAAGATAAGGATTTTTCACAGATGGAAAAGGCATTTTCCTTCTCCACTTATTTCGGATAAATTTAGAGAAAATTGAATCACTGATCTAAAGATAATATCCTGATGTTAGGAACCTATATCTTGATTTTTTTCATAATTTTACTTAGAATATTTCGCACGGTGCGGCTAAAAATTTAGCAGAAAAGTATTCCTTGTAGTCTAAAAGGTTATTTAAGGATCTATTACAGAGAAGGTGTTTTTTATGGAAACTTCTTATCTCCGTATTTTACAATTCGTGGGCGAAACAGGGTATTATGCACGAACGGAAACAGAAAAAGTTTTATTGACCGAATTGGTTAATAAGGGGTATGTACGTGTAAAACGTGGAACCAAAAATATTTTTCAGATCACATCAGAGGGTGAAAGTAATCTTTTTCGAGAATTGAATCCAAATACCAAAATTGGAGACAAGGAATTTCTGACCTGTTTAAAGAAAGCTTACGATGAGCTTGCTAA
>CP070760.1:2179957-2188673 GCA_020348965.1 Candidatus Heimdallarchaeota archaeon
CATGCTTCCAATGGCGATTCTAAACATTAGAGCTGGGAAAACTAATGCAGATCGAATATGGTCGAAAATGACATGGCAAGATCCTGTTCCTGATACTGCTCAAGAAGGAGTAATTCCTGATTGGAATGGAGACATTCTATTTGAAAACGTGAGTTTTTCCTATGGAAAATCTACCAAGCCTGCATTAAAGAATATCAATCTAACAATTCCTTCTGGTTCCAGAGTGGCTGTCATTGGAGGTCCAGGGTCTGGGAAGTCAACCTTCCTCAAGTTACTTCTTCGTTTATATGATCCTACAGAAGGTCAAATTAAAATCAATGGGACTCCTCTAACAGATATTCCTGCGAGAGAAATTCGAAAAGGAGTCACGATGGTTGAGCAGGAAGTATTTCTCTTTTCCGCCTCTGTAAGAGAGAATATTGTTTTTGCTAATCCTAATGCTTCAGATGGCGAGATTGTCTCGGCTGCGGAGAACGCTCAAGCGTTAAATTTCATTGAAAAGCTTCCCCAAGGATTTGAAACAAGGATAGGAGAGCGTGGTTCGAAACTTTCAGGAGGACAAAGACAACGGATTGCGATTGCTCGTGCTATTTTAGCTGATCCAAAGGTCTTGTTACTTGATGATTCCGCATCTGCTATTGATTCTAAGACTGAATTACTTCTTCGTAGGGCTCTTGATAAGCTAATGGAGGGCCGGACTTCCATCGTTGTTACACAACGATTACGGACTCTTATTGAATCTGACTTTATTGTTCTATTTGATAAGGGAGAAATTTGTGCTTATGGATCACATGAGACAATGCTGGAATCATGTCCGCAATATCAAACGATATTTGAAGCACTTCCAGAAGTTGTAGGAGGTCGGTTCTGATGGCTCATAGTCGTGGGCGCGGCCCTCATGGCTTCTTTGCCGATACAAAATATAAGAAAATTAGATCCACTAGACAATTACTTAAGATGCTTTGGGGATACTTAGAACCTTTTAAAGGGCTTCTTCTCCTTTCAGTTCTCTTAATATTTGTTTATTCTATTGGCTCCATTATTTCACCACTACTAATCAGCAATGGCTTAGACGCAGCTGTTGCAGATGCAACTCCAGACCTAAATTTTCTCGGGTTTCTATTTATCGTCTTTTTAATTCTTTCGTTTGTAATTTGGATTTTCAACGCTTTTAACACATATATTCTTGCTCGATTAAAAGCCAAGATGCTCCATGATGTCCGAATTGATGTTTTTGATCGTTTGGTATCTGCTGATATGTCGTTCCATACACAAGAACAAAGTGGGAATATTACCAGTCGTGTGACAAGTGACACAGAAGAATTAGCTACTGGTATAACTGTTGTTACCAATGCTAGTTCGCAGTTCCTCTTAACTTTTGGAACATTCTTTCTGCTTTTAGCAACGAGTTGGATTATAACTGGAATTGCATTGCTTGCAATACCTGTGGCAGCAATTTTAGCTGGTATTCTTGGCACATTAGGCAGAAAGATTATGTATCGTGTCCGTAAATCGTATGGAGAAGTTTCAGGCCAAATGGCAGAAAGCCTAGCTGGAGTTTCAATTGCTAAATCATTCAATCGTGAGGAATGGTCTTCTTCTATTCTATATGAGCTGAACCAAAGAACTTACCAGTATTTCAAACAATTAGGGGCTATATTTAACTTCATGTTCCCTGCTGTATCCATGGTCTCCATGATTTTAGTTGCACTGACTCTTATCGTGGGTGGTTGGTTACCAGAGTCTGCGATTACTATTGGTTCGATTTATCTCGGAACAATACTTGTTCAACGATTTTTAAGCCCAATACTTCACTTAGCAATGTATTACCCCCAACTCCAATCATCATTAGCCGCAATGGATAGAGTAGCGGACGTATTAGAGCAAAAACCACAGGTAACAGACTCTATCAATGCGAAACCTATCTCATTAAAGGATACAAGTGTTACTCTTGAAAATGTTTCATACGAATATGTGCTGGGAACCCCTGTTCTTCAAGGTGTCACTTTCAAAGTTGAAGAGGGAGAAAAGATTGCGATCGTTGGCCATACAGGAGCAGGGAAAACGACTCTAGCAGCACTTCTTACTCGTTTTTATGATCCAACGGAGGGACGGATCCTAATTGGGAATCAAGACCTACGAGAAATAAAGCTGGAGAGTTTACATACGTCTATAGGGCTAATTCCCCAAGAGCCATACCTGTTTGCCGATACAGTTCTTGAGAATATTCGTTACGGCAATCCAGAGGTAAAAGATAATGAGATCAATGAATTATGCAAGCTCATCGGAGCTGAAGACTTCATAGAAGCGTTACCGAATGGGTATCAAACGATGCTACAGGAAAGTGGTAAAGGTTTGAGTTCAGGACAACGACAGATGATTACTATCGCACGTACAATGCTTGCAGATCCAAAGATTCTCGTATTGGATGAAGCAACGTCACGACTCGATGCCTATTCTGAGAGCTTAGTACAACAAGCACAAAAGGCTTTATTCAAAGGGCGTACAACATTTGTAATCGCACACCGTTTAACAACTATTCGTGATGTAGATAGACTCGCAGTTTTTGAAAAAGGGAAATTAGTCGAATTAGGGACTCATGAAGAACTCCTGGCATTGGACGGGGTGTATGCAGAATTATATCTTACATACTACGCTCATCAAGGTGTTGATGAATTAACTGAAGTATTTAAAGCTCCCACTCCTTCAGTAGCACAAAATCCAGATATACAAACACATATGCATGCAATGATGATGGGAAAGGAGTTTGATCCTGAAACCATGCACAAAATGATGAAGGAGAAAGGAGTCGACCCTGAAGCTATTCGAGCAAAGATGAAAGAAAAGGGATTTGACCCTGAAGCAATGCACGCCATGATGAAAGAGAAAGAACATACTTGAGAATTCTAAAGATATAGATGTCCAGATTTATGTCAGGTGGGGGCGATTAAGGCCGAAGGCCATCCCCCATGTTCTTCTATTGCGTTATCAATTTCGTTCATAATACTAATAGTCTCTTGGATAGTTTCAACCATTTTACTAAAGTGTGATATCTCTTTTTTGGTTAAAACTTTATTTCTCCGACTTTTTAACCATTTTTGACACACCTTATAGCTCCCAATATAGAAATTGTACACGTTTTCTGGAACACCCTCAAAATGATGAGTTTTATTTAATTGCAGTTTTCCATCATTAGTATATACTAAATTACTTATTAAAATAGGTTTAGTACTGTCGGTTACTTTCAATTTAATTGAAAAATTGATGGTTTTTGTTGATCTCATCAAATGTAAGTCAATCAACTCTTTTCCCAATTGTTTAAGCTCGTAAAAGAGATCAATATTTGAAGTAAAATGGATTCGGGGAAAATCAACTTTTAGAAATTCTTCATATCGCTTCCTATAATTGTGAGAATGCAATATTGCATAAATGTAATATAAAACGTCCTTACTGGTTGGTTTCTTTTTAGAGGAATATTCTTTTTTCAGAAACACCTGGAATTTATCAGAAAAGTTACTCTCTTTTTTGATTCCATTTTTTGTTACTTTGTATATAAATAATGGGAAAATTGGTGCATTATTGCCAGGACGAGTAGCCATTACTCCTAGCTCGATAATATTTTTTGTGATCTGGACGTCTCTCCAAGGTGCTGGTCTTGAATTTCGGGAAACAATTATGCCCAGATTGTCTCCAGTTGTCATATGGCGCATGATCTTTCCCCTTGGCCTTTCGTGAAATCCACATGATTTCCCTGTGTAAAAAGTATAGCGTGTATCGAATGGTCTGTACAGTATTGGTACTAAGTTGGACTTAACTTTTCTTCTTATTTCTCTCTTATCCATGTTCTCTGTTACCCCAAATTCTTCAAGGTCGTCTATTGCTTTTTCACGCGTCCACTGCCGTTTTCCTTCTGGTAAGCTATGTATTCTTCTCAAGTCTGATTCGCTTAATGTAACTAGATCGATAATAGCTTCCTGAATCTCCTCTGGAGAATATTTAATTGCTAATCTATCCTGACCAGTCATTATTCCTACTGAATAGTTGCCTTCTCGAAAAATATTGGTGATGATCCATCCGTTCCTGTATTCTTTCCACTGATTCATATTTAGTTGATAAAACATATACCATGGGCGAAATGAATCAATTTGCTCCCAGTTAATTGTAGAAACATCATTATTATTTAGAAATTCATATTTTTCATTCCGTAACCCCCATATGTCCGCCTTGTATATTTTCGCTCTTTTGTTCCCATCTTGTTGTTTTATGAAAAACGAGATGCAAACTCCTTGTTGGATGTCAAAAACATTCTCATCTTTTGAACCATCAGGACATCTTTCTTTTCTTCTCGTATTTCCATGAAGGTCTAAGATATAGATACGATCAAAGGTTTTCGTTAATTGCTGTCGCATTCCTCTAAAGGTTGGATTATCTAAAAAGCTGTGATTTGTGATAAAAGCTAAAATGCCATATCCTGTTTTTTCTATCCACCACTGACCAAATCTGATGAATTTCACGTAATCATCGTTCAAGAATTTAGGATTTTTCTCTGTTAATGGCTTTCCATCAACTTCAAAGTAATTAATTTTAGATCCACTCTCAGCAATCTTCCCCCGTAACAGATCATCAATCCATTGCGTTTTATTAGCTGAATGTCCAGAATAAGGTGGATTTCCTAGCACAACTGAAATGTGCTTGGATTTTTTGATGTTACTTGCCAATTCATCCTCTGTCGTTAGGAGATTTGTATTAGGATAAACTTTTGTTGAAATTGACTCTGTTTGATGGTTTCTCTTCAAAGTATTAGTCAAATAGACCCCTATTCGTTCTTGTTCGTTAAAATGAAAACCTGTTTTCTGTAGCTTCAATCCTAGTTTGAGATGAGCAACTGTATAAGGCGCCATTAGTAATTCAAAGCCATATAATCTCGTTAAGAGATTCTGGCTTACATAATTATTCCAATTCTGTTGAAATAGGTCCTTATCTAATGAACTATATTTTTTCTTGTATAATTCAAATACCAAATCGATTATATGAAAAAGAAAAGTGCCTGTTCCTGTTGCTGGATCCAGAATTTCTACTTGATACCTGTTTGATACAGATTCATCAGCCAAACCATGATCATAATCAAAGTATTGACGGAGTAATTGATCAACAGATCGTACGATAAAGGAAACTATTGGTTTTGGAGTATAGAAAACACCACATCTGGCTTTTTGGTGAGGATTATAATAATTTAGAAAATTTTCATAGAAATGAAAAAATGGATCTTCGATATCCTTAGATTTGTTTGAATCATCAATTATGGATTCTATTTCAGTACTGTTGAGTATTTTTTCCAGTTTATTAATTCCTAAATCTTCCAAATAAATCTTGGATAATTGATTGTCTTTAAACCTGAATATTTTGTTAAAAAAACTCTCTAAAAAGGGTGAACTATTCGGAATTAAATTTGGAGCTTTATTGATGTGGAATCTTCCCTGATGAGTTGTTCTTACGAAAAATAAGCCATAGATTACAGTTTGAGCATATATATCTGCAAAGGAGTCTAATGTTAGATCTTGTTGAATAACTTCTCTAAAATCTTGAAAGATCTGATGAAGATGGCCATTTTCTCTTTCTTTGGGAAAATGAAGCTTAATATTCTCACGAATGTTGATGGCAGCCTGGGCTAATGTTTTAGAGAGTTTACGTGATGTATTTGAGATTCTCTTCATCAGGCCTTAATAGTACTTCAAGCTTTATAAGAAATCATTTCAAATTTTCCTCGTAATGAATCGACACATTTTAGAAAGGTACAAAAGATTTAATTTTATTCAATAAAACACAAGTTAAGAATCACTGAGATTTCTTAAATAGTCATTCGAAGATGGTATTAGGCTAACCTAACAGCTTGGAGACATAGAAAAGCCAATCGGAGTACCCCTTTCATTTGATAGCTCGGAAAGGCGTGAAATAATGAACATAAAATATTTATATAGAAAAAAATCACGTGGAGTGACTCCTGTCATTGCTACGGTTCTACTTATCGCGTTAGTCGTGATTGCGGGGATTGGAGTCGCTATAATCATATTTGGGACGCTTAATACTCCTGCACCAATGAAAGTCTCTGTCCTCTCCATATCTGATTTTGAAACTACAGATGGAAATATACTAATCGATCAATTTACTGTAACCTTGGAAAACGAAGAGCGGACCCATCTTCGTTTAGAAACGGATGCCTTTGCATTAGAATATTCAAACGGAACTCCGATTTCTGGATGGAGTATGAATATTAAACATGATGAGATCTTTCTCCTTGCTGGTGAAATTCGAGACATACCATTGATTTGTGATCCAAATTTAGGGCAAGAACTAATCCCTAAAAATGATAGTATCTACATTGAAATAACAGTCTTCCCCAAAGATAGTACAAGTAGGCGTTCCGCTAAAATTTTTCGTTCTGACGTTCTAATAATTGGGGATACATATGGACCAATGTTATTAGAAGCTCAAGGTATCAGTTTTGTGTTGACAGATGCTGGTTTGGATATTAATTACACGGTTGTAAATTATGGAAGTTCTGATCAGGAGTTATTATTAGAATTTTCCTCCTCAAGCTTGGAATCTTCCATTGAGAACCCTGAAGAGCTCATTTTTTCAATCAATGGTGTCAATAAGTCTTCTTCTTCCTTCACTATAGGTGGTTATAGTAGTGTATTAATTTCCAATATTGAGATTTTCCCTCCTGAATTAGCTGCTGACTCTTATTTAATGTTCGCTTTTCTTTGGAGTGAACGAGGTTCCACACTTTTCGCTTCTAATACCTTTGTTCTGACTTATCAGGGTTAATTCTCTAAGGTTACTTCAGTTCTTTTTCCAAAATTGTATCGATTCTGGTCATTATTTCTTTACTTTGACCGACATTACTCTTTTTTAACTCAGGTACTAAGTCTAACAAAGTTCTTTGTGATTTCTTGGATATGTTGAAAGGATTAATGATTAATGCTTTCATCATCTCTTTGGGTTCTAATTTCAGTGTATTGCCTCCATAACACCTTCCAACATCACGTAATGAGCGAATTGTTGCAGAAGAATTTAGAATTACCCAAAAAAGGGACAGAACATCTTTCGATAATTGGTTCTTCCTTTTCGGATAGATCATTAGAAAAGTATTCAGAGGTCTTACTTGAGCTTCGTTCAAGATAAATCGCGGATTTCCCCTACTTAAATAGGTGAAAATAAAGTAAGGGATATCTCTTTTCTCTGTTTGAAACCATTTCTTTCTGGTTTTAACTAAACTTCCCTCATGAACTTTAAGTTTCAACCCGCGATCAAGATATTTTAATAAATCTTGGTCATTCTTGATTTTTGTCTCTGGTTGGATGTTAAGTAACCAAATCTTCTTATCTTCCTTCCTCAATTTGTAAAAATCCTCTTCTGATAATACATGCTTCTGCACATACCGAGTTTTCGTGATAGTTGGCACAACGAATTTCTTTTTGATTTTGAAAAAGTCAAGTTCATCATCTGTAAAAGTAAAATACTCATTCTTCCCTGTTGCGATCCCTCTCATTACATTAAAATATTCGGACAATCTGATAAGCTTGTCATTAGGATTGACCGTTGAAAACGCACCTGGGCTAGTCCAATTAGAATCAGGATGAAGTTCATTTTGAATTATGCTATATAATTCTCCATCTTTCCACTTGAAAACCTCATTGCTTTCAATTTTAAGATAATTCAAGATTTTTTCTTTTGAAGTCCACTTATTCAATATTAAGAGTTTAGTAACATCCGTGGGTTTCGGTTTCTTCCCTTCAACTGTGAAGATACAGGCAGCAGTATCTACTCCAGGAAAAACATTCAAAGAATGGTGGAAAATGATAATATAGGGAACCCTGAACCTTTCTTTCAAGATCTTTTTTAGATATGCACTATTTCTTGATTCAAAAATGATCGTTGGAGTTATAAAGACCATTCGGCCATTGATAATGATTAATTTTAGTGATTTCAGTATAAAATACATGAATAAACTAGAAATCCTGCTAAAATTCCCATTTGCGAAGGTTTGTTCAATTTCATCTCCAATTTGTTCTTTGATCCTTGAGGAGAGCGTATGATGTCGGGAATACGGCGGATTGCAGAGTATACTCTCGAAACCAGGTGTTTTTTCGTGTTTAAAGTATAGATCAAGGCCTCTATTGCTGTCTAATGCCAAAAGGTTATTCGTTGTATTGTTGAACTGATTTGAATTAATTGTCAAAAAATCATCATGGATTATTTCAGTGTTAAAAGGGGAATTATACAAATTTACAGTGGAGATCTCAAATAAGAGTGGGTGAAGTTCAACGGCTGAAACTTTTCCACCATATTTGGGATTAATTTGTTGAAGAACCCGAATAAAAGTTCCTGGGCCTGTACATGGATCAAGAATATTTTTTGGTTCATTTTCTAGTATTAATTCAACCAGTAATTCTGCAATGTGAGGTGGTGTCCAAAATTGACCCATTTTACGGCGAAATTTTTGATCTAAGATTTCTAAATATAAAACTGAGATAATTTCTACTGATTGACTAAGAAATGAGTTATCAAATTCTAGTTGTGAAGGGGTAATCATCAATGTGCTCAAGCTAGCTATTGATTCTAGTACAGAAGAAACAAATAACTTTGGGTATGCCTGTTTGAGTAAGTCGAAAAACATCGATATCTCAAATTCAATTCCCGTACTATGGAAAAA
>CP070760.1:2188773-2192880 GCA_020348965.1 Candidatus Heimdallarchaeota archaeon
GAAAGGGAATTTAACGAAAAATTAACCCAAGACTCTCTCCCACTTAAAGAAGTTCCCTCAGGAGAATACGCTCCCCTAATTATCAATGCCATGGAGGGCACAGCACCAGTACGAATACATGGGAACATATTAAACAAAGGGTACATAACAAACCTCCTACCTAATTGCTGTGTCGAGGTTCCTATCTTTTTTGATACTTTGGGAGCACATCCTCAGGGAGGAATTGAACTACCTACGGTTTGTCAAGCTCTTTGCATGTCAAATATTATGGTTCAGAAGGCGGCTGTCGAAGGGGCCCTCACTCTTGATCGTGAAAAGGTTTACCAGGCGGTTTTACTTGACCCAAACACGGCAAGTGTCTGCTCACCCCGTGAGATCCGAGAGATGGTTGATGAATTATTTGAGGTTGAAAAAGAGTGGCTCCCTCAATTTGATTAAGAAATCTTTTCACCCATGATTTATTTCTTAGAAGTCATTGATGAAGCCGCAATCTTCTTTTGAAATTATTTCTACCTCACATACTTCTTTGCCATTTGTTTGATGTGGTCAGCCCGCCAATCATGAAAATGAAAACCTTCACCACCAGTGATCGTATCTATCGAAACAATATCAGGAAATCTTTGTTTAAGCTCTTCTTCAACATTTCTAATCGTCTTAATGTTCGGAGCAAAGAAACTTAAAATAACAACTGGTTTTTCAACAACTATCCACCCTACCCAAAAATTCTCTGTAAAAGTTCTCATTGCATTCTGAAAGAATTCTATCTTATTTGCTTCTAGGCTCAGAGTACAGAAAATCGTGAATATAATCAGTTCCTCTGACGAACCTGGTGATAATATTGTTGAGAAATAAATTTGGCCTGAATTTGATAATTTTTCCAGCCTTTTCTTCAATGTCCTTGTTGAAATCTGGGTTCGTTCTGAAAGGGTTTGTAATTGCATTCTACCATTATTTCTTAGTACAGAAATTATTTTATAATCCGCAGGAGCTATTTCAGAGGTATCTTCAATTGGCCTTGAGAGCAACAGAAAAATTTCGACTGTATCGATATGCGAGATAGATTTTAACCAATTTTCCAGCTCTACAACTTCAGAACTTGATTTATAAGTAAAAACAGCAATAGCTTTATTACCAATCCCCACCCCAACTGTGAAGATGAGCTTATGATTCCCAATTGTGTCAACAACTTCTTGTACACGTTCAATTTCCCTAGAGACATTGATTCGTGCGAGCCCCGTTTCTTCTCCTAGGATGCCGAAGCTTAATTCACACGAATACCCTTTGATTACCCCTTCCTTTTCCAATTTTGTAATTCGTTTTTTCACTCCATTAAGACTTAAATTTACATTTTTCGCTATTGTAGAAAAAGGCATTCGGCCATTAGAATTGAGGATTTTTATGATTTCAAGATCCTTGGAATCCATGTGAAACGCCTATGTGAATTTTAGATAAATATTGAATCATTTTTTTAAGAATTGGATATTTATTTTTCTTCTTTTTGAACCTGGGGATTCAACTTTAGGAAGTTAGTTTATGTTCTATGTAAGCTTTTTTGCACCTTAACATGTCACAACGTATTAATTACTGATTATTTAGGAGGAGAATTGAAAATAAATCGAGAGATGTAGATTATGAAACAAAAACAAGAAATAATTCCCCAGAATATTGCTTTAGAATTATGTGAGGAAATTCGTATAGAAAATCAGCAGAAACGCTGGCCTTTCTACATTGGAAAAATGCAATGTCATTTTTGCTGGCGTTTTGGTAGGAAAGCCTACAATGCAGGCAACCCAGAAAAATTGTGCGCATTTGGCCCAAATGACAATCGTGGCTGTTGGCAAGTGAACAAATTGTATGATGAACGGTTTTCTCATGAAGATCCAGGTTACCATTCATGAGAATCAGCTTGGAGTGAAAAATATGCCAGTGGCAACAAGAACGGATGGATATCGGTTTCCTATGGGTTTTAAATCCCTGAATCATCAGAAAAAGAAAGTCAACTTGATAATTAAATGGGCTATAATCTTTAGTAGTATTCTACAAATAGTATTCTTTCTTTGTATCTTTTTTTGGGATTATTATGCGGGTCAAGCAACATTAGGCTTCGGGATAGAAGGAGAAACATATATGGGAATAGGAATGTTCTATATCTATACCGTTTCTCTTTTTTTAAGTCTGATAGTCATTTCAGCTATTTATAAAGCTGACCAAAACTTTGGAATGGGAGTTTTGGTTTTTGTTCCTTACGCCATAATTGGATTCTTTGTGGAATATTATTTTGAGATTGACGTATTAAAAGGAATTTGGGCTGTTATCGGCTGGTGTTTAATTGGTTTGATGGTTGGGTTTTCTGCAGATGTCTCTTTTAAGGTGCTAAAAGAGCATTCTGGAATCCGTGAAGAATATGTGGCGGGATTAACAGGCGTCGTTATGAATTTAGTGTACTTTCTGTTAGTCTGTATAGCAATCGAAACATTTTATCTTTCAAATAATGGACTTTCAGGACCAGGTTCGTTTTTTGGTGTCGCGTATTTTGGCCTGCCTTGGATGTTAATTCACGGTTTCTTTGGTGGTTATCTAGCTTATGCAATGAATCACCAGATTGAAGGAATAAAAAAGAAGTGAAAAGTTAGATTACTACCTGTACAGTTGTGAAGTCAACATTTCCCGTTGATACACTTATTTTAATAATTTTTTTTTAGTAAATTCCTAAATTCAGCGACGTTCAGCCTCTGAGAGTTCCAATGCCTTACCCTGAGTACAATAATAATCCCAGCGAAGAGACATCGTCTTCGAAATGGGACATTGTCCACATAAACAACCTTTTTGTTCCTGTATGACCTCACTTTTCCCTAAAGAGCAAAATGCACGAGCTGTCTCTCCCGTTCCTTGATTTGTCGGGCATTTACCACAATAATCCTTACAGAAGTGTATTACATTTTCAGCTGCTGCCTCCCGTTGGCTATCAGTCATCACCGCAAACATCTTAAATTTTTCTTCAAATGAAGCTGTAGGGAATCTTTCATCGTCACTTGTCATCCAATCACCATCAATGAAACGAAGTATTAGTTCTTGAGCCTGATGCTTAATTTCCTTTTTTTTTCCGATTTTTTCAGTTTAACGATTTAAAAGCTCTTCACTTTTAAAGATACTGATTTTAAAGCCTCTTGACCATATATATTTAATTATGAGAAGAGGGAATGTTCCGACTGGCAATAAACTATCCTTGCATTTCTTGCAATAATGATAGAAAAGTTGTAATATGGTAGCTCTGGATTACATTTTCTAAAAAATCTCTAATGAATAGCTGATGAGAGTGGTTGACAAAAATAATGATCAGAAAAAGAAGAAAATGGCAGAAGCAGATAAAATGGCAACAACACTTACCAAAATAGCAAAAAAATTAAGAAAGGGACAAGTATTCTTTCACGGAGAAGTGATTACACAAGAGGAGAAAAATGTCCTTGAAGAATTGGAAGACGAACTCCAACATCAGATTCTACATACACATGACTCAAATGTTGGAACAATTGAGAAGTAAGAAGGTTAGAATCCATCAAGCAAAATTTTCCTGTTATAAATACGGGGAGTCCCCTATTAACTGGTAGAAAGGACTTGGAACAATTAGGACGTAAATAAGTTAGTATCTATGGAGAAAAATGGTTCTGTTATGAGTATGGAGAATCCCCTATTAGGTGGTAATTTCTTTTAAACGACTCCCTTATTGGCCCTATTTTTCATTTTGGAGTGTAAATCTTTTTAAGAAAAAAGTTAACTCAGGATAACGGGGAAACAAGGTGAAGGGTTCCAAAGATATGAGATTAGTACTATTATACATTCTAGCCGTCCTACAATTCTATGAATACAGTTCAAGAATAGAATTTAATGGATCTAGGAATTAATCACAAATGAGTGATTCTATATACTCTAATAGAGATTATAGAGAATTTTTTGCCAAAATGATTGCTGACAAAGACTTCACAGCTCTTAGCAGAATGCATTCTAAAAACTTGAAAGAAGCCATTGAATCGATGAAGGCTGGTATATCACCAGTTATTGTTGATAACACAAATATTCGTCATAATGAACCAAAAGCTTACGTTATGG
>CP070760.1:2192980-2195272 GCA_020348965.1 Candidatus Heimdallarchaeota archaeon
TACTATTATATTACATTGGTGGGCATACGTTTTTACTTCTTTCCATTGTTTGAAGAATAAGAATTGAATAAACCTGTGAAAATTAATTTCATCCAAATGTTTCTCTCTCCATTTGTCAAGAGCACTTGGATCCCGCGTCCTATAAGCCTCAGGCCAATCAAGCCAACTTACTTTGTTGTGAGCCATTTTTAAAGCAAAGTACAGTACGAAGTCTTCTAACCAGTATCTATTATTTTCTTCAAATTTTTTAAATTCTAATTCTAGATCCGTATCAGGTCTTGTCTTATACGTATTATAGCTTTTTCTAAGTACTGACCATTTATATGGTATAACATTTTCATACTCTACCCGATGTTCATTAAACGGAGTATCTGGAACATAATCTGATTTATCAAGTAAACCGAATTCCCGAAGATGATCAAAACTGATTAATAATGGATTCCCTGCAAATGCAGATAGACAAGAATATGGCGACTCACCATATCCCGTTGGTCCTAAAGGTAAAATTTGCCATAAACGTTGCTTATACTTCTTAAGTAAATCAATAAACTTTTTAGCTGGTTTACCAATATCACCTATGCCGCTGATACTTGGTAAGCATGTAGGATGAAGTAGAATTCCTCCTGCTCGACTGAAAGGATAGTTCTTAGCTTTTTCATCGTGTGTCGTCAAATATATCCCTTTATTATCATCTTTTTACTTCAGCTTTTAGCCATATCATTGAATAAAAACGCAATCTAGTTAAATTAAGCCAGTCTTGATTTCCTCAAATAAGACATACTTTAGAATTCTGTAGTGACGATTATGACAAACAATGGAAAAATCGAGTTTTTAGTGTAAAAAAAACGGACGTTAGAGGATTAAATTTCGTAATTCCATGACTTTATCCTCAACTAGGTTTACAGTAGTAGCAGGGGAACATTCTGGATTAGCATCAACAAGAAGTAATAAACCTTCCCCTAGGATGTATACGAATATATTTGTAACTCCAGAAACAGCTAGGAAGAATGTGGGTTTTTCTAGATGTGCTGCGAAGGCCCCACGAATAGCTCGTACGGCTGCAGGAAGAATATCAGTATCCATGCGATTAACAATTATCGCTCCTGTGAATGAGGAAATACAAGCACCACGTACAGCATCGTCACTTAATACCCATGCTGCTAGGTGTTCATCAACCTCACGTTTCTTGGATTCCGACATATAACGGGATTCTCCCGTCATCACGGTCTGTATAGCTTCATCAAATTCCTCTTTATCTATACCAGAAAGACGAATCGTCTTTTTAGTAATCTTTTCTGCGAAATTTCCGAGGAAAAGGGTCATTAGTGTTCGGAGTTTGAATTCGATGTCAAGTAGTGATGCAGAGGAAGAGGAGATCAAAGAAAAAATTAGCCCTTCCTGTCTGACAATTCCTGCAATACGCATTGAAGAAAAATCCACATGAAATATCTGACCTTCTGAAATAGATTCCTCATCTAGACTTTGAGAAATATTGTAAGCAGAATCCAACAGGGATTGAATTTTAGCAGGAGGAAAAGATTTGACTTCTTCGGAACTCCTGAAATCCTTACTAATTAGTAGTTTTCCAGAAGATTGAAAAACAAAAAAGGCCAAAAATGTCTCCAGCTCGTCAAATGAGACCATCTTTCCTACTCTCCTAGAATTAATTGCCCCATTTGCACAAAAGCTTCTTGAACACGAGACCCTGTTTTTGCTGATGTTGTAAAGAATTCTAAAGCCTTAAATCTATCAAGAATTTCCTCCTTACCTGCTGGTACCTCTCCCTTAGCGATATCTTCTTTATTACCAATAACAATCACTTTTGCATTGGGACTCTGTTCTTCGATATCAGCACGCCACCGGTCTAGTTTCTCATATGTCATATCTGGGCGTGATAAATCAAATACTAAAAACACTCCGTGAGCCTTTTTAAGATATAAATGACGGAAATTTGTAAATCCTGATTGTCCTGCAACGTCCCAGATCTGAAAAGTAAGCTCCTGATCTTCACCAGTCTTCGGATTTTGAATATTAACTGATTTCGAGAGAAAATCCACGCCGAGTGTTATTTGATACCCTTCCTTAAAGAAATCATCAACGTATCTCTTTATAAGACTGGTTTTTCCTACTTCTGGCTCACCAACTAGAAGTAACTTAAAGGCAAACTTACTCCCTTTTGCTTTCTTTTTTTTAGGCAAAGTTCAACCACTCCATAATAGGAAATGTTTTCTCGAGAAAATGGCTGATACTATCTTATAAGTATTCCTCAAAAAACATGGGAAGTAAGCGGGA
>CP070760.1:2195372-2199642 GCA_020348965.1 Candidatus Heimdallarchaeota archaeon
GGATGGTGGAATCAGTTGGGAGCTGCTTGTCACTAATTTAACAAATTCTTACTTTGTCTGGCCCACCCTTACTATTGACGATGCATCTACATATATGTTAAAGGTTATTGCGGCCCTTCCTGATGGAACGACCATTAAAGAATCGTACTCTTATGGATTTATTACGATTGCTAACTTTGAAGACTCTACATCCGTGTCCTCACGCACTAGTAGTTTAACCGTTAGCACCTTCAGTTCCACCATTAATCCCTTAACTTCAACTGATGAATCCTCATCTGTCAATATTTCCTCTGGTTGGATCGTCCCTCTTGTTTATCTCTCCTTTTTAATTGTCCTTTGCCAACGTAAGCAGAAGGAGTGATCCAATACAAAAGTATAAATGAACCTGTGAGGTTATTTCCCAACTATAACAACATCATGAGTGAGGTTTGTATGCAAAAAAAGGTATTTTCATTGTCTTTAGTAATTTTATTTGCCTCACTGACTTTTTTCCTTCCCCCCACTAGTTTTATAGCTTTAGATATTACTGTTCCAGCATCTGAAAGTATTATTGACTATTCATTCACCCAGGTTTGGAATGGTACTGATGTTGTAGATGTATTATTAACTGATACTTCTTTATTTGTAATAAATGGATCTCAGAATGTCTTACTGTTTGAAAATGACCTTCTCCAAAGCAATTTTCTGGTTAATGGCTCTATCTTTGATGCTACTGCTTTTCACCTGTATGTCGTTTTTCGGGGAGCAGTTCATGGGGAGCGAGCCATCTGGGCGATAAGTTTTGAGAACTCCACATCTCCATGCCTAGTATCAAACACCACTATCTATGGTGATTATGGGATGGGAATAGGTTCATATGACCATTATGTGTATGTCCCTAATGCCGAATTTGGTGGTTTCGTCGTCTTCGACTATTCCAATGTGAGTGCTCCTGAAATGGTAGACGAGAGGGAGAAGAATATCGATATTGCATGGCATGCGATCACTATCAATGTCGTATCGCATTATGGCTTTTTTGGAGGTGACACAGGTTCAGGTATTGCTGACTTAAGTGAGGATCCCTTGAACCCGACCTACATATGGCAACTCTTATTGGATCTCGAAGACCGACGTCCCAATTTGTCCCAGGGGTCTTTTGGAGTCTCTCGGACCTTTTTAGTGTACTCAACTACGTATACCCCTACTGGTCGTACTACAGATAACCAACACTTATTCATCATAATCCCACGGTTAAATTCCACGACATGTGCTCCTGCTTATAATGTAACAACCGACCATACATATTTTGATTGCAGTCTTATCCAAGAACGAGTACTAGTTGCTGCTTATGGTAACAACGTCTCAATTTTTGAAATTGAGAATGACTCACAAGAAGTGGTTCTGCTTTCTGATATCACCTTAGATGTAGGAAAAATCCACACCTTACGTTGGATAGAAGGAACGAACGATTTCTATATTGCTGCTGGCTCAAGTGGCCTTCTAAAGTTATCATTGAATGTTACTCTTATCGATGACACTACTACCTCGGGGAGCTCTATTAGTAACACAACTACTTCCTTGACTAGCCACAGTCAAGGAATTTCGCAGATTTCTTCCTCAATTAACATCTTAGGACTTCTGACACCTTTGGCTGTCCTTATTATTTGGCGAAAAGTGAATAAAAAGGATATTCTGTGATTTGTCTTACTTACACAGAGATCGTATAAAATTAACTTGTTAAGGGAAGAACTTGATTTCAATTCAGAGAGAAAGGACTGAGAGAAAAAAGAGCCCCCAGATGATCGAACAGACGATTGTGAACACATGAAAACCTAGTGAGGGAAGTAATTTAGTGACAAGGATATACCGTTCAATTCTGTGAGCGGGAGAAAGGCTATAGGGGAATGGTAATCTATCATCAGGAGCCTTGGTGAAGAACCATTTCACCTTATACAAGAACACTCCGATCCCATAAGATGTTGCAAATCCTAAGAGCAAACAACTGAGACACACAAATAAAGAGCTTCCTACCAAAGCTATGGTGGAATTCAATTTCCTTATTCTTTCCTTTCATTCATTTTTGATTAATCTCCTCATTTTGGCATTTTTAAAGTGGTACATTGCAGAAGCTCTTTGAATCATTCACACACGTATTAATTATTCGTCGCTTAGTGGGTGAATGTCCCATATAGTTTTCTTCCAACCATTTCCGTGGTGGCCAGTTGGGATTCTCAGCCAAGTTCTTTTGAGATAAGGGGCCATCGTACACCAAATGGAGTCAGCTTTTCAATGGATTCTATCTCTTAAAAGGTTTTCTGAGAGGTGGGGTAACACTCGCTTATCTTGGCTTTTAATTGGTCTAGTTCCTTCGAATTTTCATCAGTTGCTTCATCTAATAAGGACCAAGATTCTTCACTTCTTACGGATTTTCTTCACCCGTACCATTAAGGTAACCATCGATAGGACAGCCAGGAGTCTAGCTGTTTTTCACTCTACTTTATTCAAAATTCCTCTCGCGACGGCGGTTTTGACGATTTCGAGAAAGATAGGCGTAATGGTTTCTTGAGTGGTCGGACTCGTCTCGTAATACAACATCCCCAACTCCTCGGCTACCTTCTGTCCCTCCAAGGAGGTGACCTCTTCAGTATTTCCGATAAATCCAACCAAGACAATCGGGATCCGAGGATCAGGAATACTTTTCCTAGCTCCCTTATACCAATCACTGACTACTTCAAACGAGGCCTCCACTCCTTTGTCAAAAGTTATGATACACGCATGAGCTCCCGTGTAGAAGACTGGTTTTACTCCCCCATGTTTCAATATCCACTTATAACGTGTTGTAAAGAAGAAAGAGTCTCCACCACTATCAACAAGGATTAACTTGTACACCTGATCATTATATTCGAGCTGTTTTGTGCTAAAGTTTACTCCCAGTCCAGGAGTCTCAGAACTTGGACCACCGATTAAAGTATCTACCATTCTGGTCTTAAGGGCTGTAGAACCAATGATACAGATTTTCATGAATGTTTTGGTCATGTTTGTTCCTTCCTCCAAAAGATAGCTGAGGTGTGTATAAAAATTGGATTGCTCATCTTCATCTTCTCTAGAAAAGAGAATTTTTTAAAAGAATATTTTTCGGGAAAGTGCTAATCTATCGATAAGGTGGAATTAGAGTGGGCCTTTATGATGGTAATTTTATGATAGTAATTTCATGAGAGTGATCATGAATCTAGCGTAAGAATCGCGGCTCAAAGGCTCATCCAGAATTATTCCACACGTGTCAAGAAGAGCTTACGTCTAATTTCAGACTCATGACTTTTCATGTGAATAATTTTAAGTATCTGTTTTTCTAAATATGTATTATGATCGAATAAAACCGTCTAATTGATCCTCTTTCCTTCTGACAAAAATTCAGTTGCTTCATAGATCTGAAATCTAAAATAGGTAAAAAGCATTGAATTTATTAATAACTGTCTCGATAAGAGAATTTATGGTGAGGTATGGAGGTTGCGTGATAAGCACTCTTTTTGGATTCTTCTAAGAATTTCTTTCCTACTTGCTCTTATCTTCACTCTTTCAGGATGTATTTTCGCTAAAACATCGTTAGAAAAAACTTTTCATCGTGAATTTCCTAGTCCAGAGCTAGAAGAAGTTATTTCTTTCGTTCAAACCTGTAATATTCTAGAATTTCTTAACATTGATTCTAACGATTCTGCGGTCTTTCAGGGTTTCGAAACAGATAATTACTATCAAGCTGATTTTGTGCAGAATATTTCGACCTTTCTTACTGATGCTGAAGCCTACTATAACCGAAAAAGAGAATTTTCTCATGGATATCTTCGTTTCCACATCACAGGGCAGAATATTACAGGAATCAATCATACTGAGATTCTTTCTTTGTCAGAGACGTTAAGTGATTCGAGTCAGTATTTTGGCCCAACAGTGCGATATGGAAATTTTGTTGCCTTCGTTCCTAACAGCTCTTTTCAAGAGGATCCTGAAATTGTACGTAATCCTTCTTACCAAGATCTCAACGATACTTTAGAGAGGGTGTCTTGGGTGACGTGGTCCTGGTTAGTCCTTGCTGAATTTGATTTAGATGTGAGTGTTCGATTCGGTGGGTGTGCGGGTTATGGGTTCAGTGAACTTCTCATCCTCGATCGTAATCTATCGATTTTCTTCTTTCTTGCTGCTTCCTCGTTCCCAATTTGTTAAGAATTTATGCAGAAGCACAGGTATTTTTTTTGATCTTGTTGATTTCTGTCGTTTTAAGTCTTACATGTATCACTAG
>CP070760.1:2199742-2201785 GCA_020348965.1 Candidatus Heimdallarchaeota archaeon
ATCCTACAAGTCAATTGGGAATGCAATAAAATCGATTGATGTAGATTGGGAGGCAATGGATACTCCTCATCATCAATCCTAATGTCATAATAGCTAAATGTCTTCCTTTATAAAAGCAAGTTGACGTCCGAGAGCAATAATCTTTCCTTTTTCACTCCAAAGCTCAATATCTGTTTCTGTGAGACCATTGGTAGTAAAACGAGTGTTCGAGACAAACCCTAAAGAACTACCTGTTGGGATATTTCTAACCTGAACTGTTAACTCAATTGTTGGTACCCATACTAGAGGACCTATTTTTCGTAGAATGGGAGGAGGGGTCGCATCCACGAACAACATTACCGAGAGTGCATCCATTGGACGATTATCTTGGAAACTGAAATAACCAGAAAAAACAGTGTCTTTTCCTTCTACTCCCTGCAGCCAGTCCAGCTGATCATTGGGAACTGATAACCTCACTTGTTTGAAAAAAGACAATGGGGAATCAGGAATCTCGACACACACGGACGGATCAGGTAATAGAGGTTGTTTTTGAACGAGAGTCATTCCACTAAATGCATCCTTCTGAGTAAACATTCCCGTGTATGAAATAACTACTTTATTTTTCTGAATCAATGAAATCTTCGTGGTAATCGTCCTCTTACTCTTAATAATACGATCAATAATCAGTTCAGCATGACCAGGAGAAGTTGGTTTGTGATAGTAAGCAGTCATTGACAAAGGAATTTGGTAATCAGAGACACTTGAGATTACCTTTCCTGCTATTGCCATTAAGTATCCTCCATTTGGAGCGACGATGTTCCAGTCACTGGAAATTTCTGTTTCAAATCGATTCTCTCCTGTACGCTCCACATGCACATCGCGGTCAAACTTGTATTCCATAAACAGCCAACCTGTATTAATTATACCTGATTTAATTGTACCCTATAGCCTATACCAACGATATTTATTCTTTTGGAGAGAATCCTTATTAGGGCCATTATGGGCCTCTCAACCACTGTTTTTTATTTACCAGAATTCTTTCGGTGACTATTTTCTCAATATTTCCTCATAGCTTTTTTTAGGGGTGCAATTCCTCATTGGTAAATTGATACCGCAGATAATTGTATTACTATTGATTTATTCCTTAGTGTTTAAAACTCCAAGAGAAAAAAAACTTAGATTTTAAAGTGCGGTTAATTGCTATTTTGGAACACATCACAAGAGGTTCTACAATATCAAACTATTACTTACGATCAATATCTAAAAGATCAAAAGAAACCAAATATTTTCAATCGATTATTATTCTTCTTCATTGATCCGTTCATAAAAAGGAGCTTAATAAAGAAATCACCTTACAAAAGTTGAAAAAGAAGTTAAATTAGCCACTTCTAATTAGGAAGGAGCAAAGTTGACTCAAGGAAAAATCATAAATCAATATCTTCTATTTTGTTATAGGTTAGTTTAACAATTATGTCTACTTTTCCCCTGCTCGTTTTTGTACTTTAAACATAGGTAGCTATAGAACGTGACCCATTTATTTTCTGTCTGTGCTTTCCCTAGATAGAAATACCGATTCGTGGTCTTGCCAGGCGTCCAGTCCAGAATATATCTGCCAGTTTTCCAATTAAAGATCAACTTCTTATGGGTATACACCATCGGCTTTTCCTCCTCCTTATCGGACAGAGGTGACTAGAAGTCCTACGCGGATAAGATCAATGGGTTCAATCTTGGACTTAAGGGGAATGAAAGAAATAAAACATGGAGAATGGTCTGAATCATTATCACTTACTTTTGATTAAAATCGTAGAAATATTCTTAAAGACTGGAGTGTATAATAACGGGATTAAATATTAATAGAGGTAGAAAGTATGGATAAAAAAGAAAGAAAAATCTTAACAACAACAGCAGGAAATCCAGTGGCAGATAACCAGAACTCATTAACCGCTGGTCCAAGGGGTCCTGTTCTCATACAGGATTACCAATTAATTGAGAAACTCGCACACCAAAACAGGGAGAGAATTCCTGAACGAGTAGTACATGCCAAGGGATGGGGTGCCTTCGGTA
>CP070760.1:2201885-2215676 GCA_020348965.1 Candidatus Heimdallarchaeota archaeon
ATTTCAAAAATATCTTTCTGGATAGACAACTCATTTCACCACTAATCTTTCAGTGTAATTCCTATTGGCGCGTGATCAGAACCCATTACATCTTTTAAGATGAATGCAGAGCTTAAATGTTCGTGAAATTCTTTGTTAATGATAAAATAGTCAATCCGCCACCCAATATTCTTTTTTCTTGCGTTGTAACGATATGTCCACCACGTATATTCTCCTTCAGTTTCAGGATAAAATTCTCTGAAAGTGTCAATATAACCGTAGTCAATAAGCTCGGTGAACCATGCCCTCTCATTAGGGGAGAATCCAGCATTCTTCTGATTAGCTTTAGGATTCTTAAGATCTATTTCCTTATGAGCAACATTAAAATCGCCACATATCACAATTCCTTTTCCAAGCCTCCTTAGCTTTTCAATATGGTGTAGGACGGTTTGATTAAATTTCAATTTAAAATCAAGACGCTTAAGTTCTCTTTGAGAGTTGGGAAAATAGGCATTAATTAGATAGAAATTCGTGAATTCTAGCTGCAAGAAACGACCTTCAATATCAAACTCTTTTCCCCCTAGTTTCTTTGATTCCGAAAGTGGCTTCTGTTTTGATAACGTTAGAACTCCACTATAGCCCTTCTTCTTAGCTGAATGCCAGTATGCATGATATTCTGGCAGATCTAATCCAAATGTGATTTGATTAGGCTGCGCTTTGGTCTCTTGTACACATACAATATCTGGACTTCGTCGCTTGACCCATTCAATAAATCCGTTAGCGATACATGCCCTTATACCATTGACATTCCACGAGAGGAGCTCCATTTATTGAATCACTCCTTAAAACCTTTTAAGGGGCGCTCAAAAACCTTTTTCAATTTCCTATATTATCTCGGGGTGACCCTAATTAGTATTTGTGAGTTTTGGGTTTATACTGATCCTATTGACATTCCTAAAGCTAATCTCTACAAACTTGCATAAAATTCCTTAAATAAATAATGTAAATATCTGTAAACTATTAGAGCCATCACTAAAAATTCAAGACCTAGAAGTACCCATGCTTGGATAGAGGGAAATTGGGGCTCCTCAATTAGAAATAAAAAAGATGAAAGAAAACCAGTAAAAATAGCTAATGGTGCCACCGTTAAAAGAATAAAAAAATTGACCCATAGAATTACTCGCATTAAAGTTCTCCTATTCCCTCCTAACGCTCGAAGAATCGATAGATCTTTGATAAAAATGATTTTAGCAACAATTCCAGAGAAAGCAACTAATGATAATCCTGCACAGACCATAGCTGGGAGGAAAGCAACTGAAGAGATAAGCCAAAAGGAATTGCTTAACGTCACATAATTTTTCTGATAATCGTCAAGAGAAAAGAAGTCGAGCTCATCAAACTCCTCAATCAGGTTGAATACTTGGTCATCAGGGTTCATTATAAATATCACATTTTTTAAATCTGAGTCTACTGAAGCTAACGAGGTTAATTCATCTAAACTTAAGTATACACTATGGCCGCGAGCAAATGGATCCATGATCACACTATCTACATAATAACGTAAATTTACTGGCCCTTCCCATTGTGGTACAATGGCCTGAATCTCCTCTTCATTAAGAAAGGTTTGGTGTAGTCCGTCTCCCAATCTAGCAGTTTTTACCCAACTAAAGCTAGGAACAGTAATATTTACAGTATAATAATTAAATAATGAGAATGTTGATTCATTAACTCCCCAATAAAACGTATCCATTGTTTTATTCCCTCCTCCAAGAATTCCTCCACTGGGATCGGTTTTTATATCAGTTATCATTCTAACAGATCCTGCCATTAACAGTCGAGCTTCATATGTACAGTTGAGGGGTAATCGTTCAATGAATGAGGAATCGATAGCGTTCTCGGACGTAATAGAGGTTAGTAAGGGAGAATTAAAAAGGAGCTTTCCAGAGGGGTCATAAAGCTCCTGTAGTATAGGAACCATATTTGTTGGAGTTATTACATAAACATTTTCTCCATAACCTCTCTCAACATAGGAATTGGTTGTATTATGGATAATATTACCTCCCAAGATTCCAAATGTAGTCAGGAAAATAAGCATGAAAGTACCACACGTCATTGTCAAAGAGAGGATTTTGGATCGCTTATTTAAAAGATAAGCTAGTCGAAAACTTACTCGTTTTTTTGTCGATATTCCCCAAATCTTAGTATGATCAATTTTTACCACGTCATACTGTCCATCAATAATTTCTCGGAATTTTTGTCTAATAAGAAGAGTTATGATGAATCCCGCTCCAATATAGGTTCCGATAAGTTGGCCTGCAATGTAAATAATTCCAAATGGTAAATTTAGGATAGCTCCAGCATTAATGGTATCCAATTGTAATATGATAATGAAGAGAGAAAGCCCAATTAATCCTCCAATCCATCCGAGTATTCCTGAAAACAAGATGATTAGAAAGATCTGCGAAAGAGGAACTCGTTGGATCTTTTTTGAGGTTCCACCCAAAGCAAGTAAGATAGCAAGATCATCCATTCGAGCAATGGTTAGAAGGCTACTCAATATTGCTGCTACCAAGATTCCAGCTACAATTGCAAACCCTAAGAGGAATGAAAGGTATCCATCAAAGATTTGAATAATAATATTATTGAAATAAGCTTCAGAATTTCCTAATTGTGTTTCAATTCCGATAGCTAATCCATACATAATCATTCCAGAAGCGGTAATAGACGATTGCACGAAAATAAATAGGAGTGAACGGTGTTTCTGTCTCATGATATCTTTCATTGCAAGGTTAAGACTGCCCATCTTTCCTCACTCCACTTTAAAAGGGCTTAATTTCCCATTGACGGGATAATAAATATTGTTAGCTAAGGGAAAAATCTCTCGATCATGTGTTACAACAATAATTGTCCTTTGGCTTTTTAATTTTCGTAATTTGTTAATTATTGTCTCTGTTGTTTGGCTATCCTGATTGGATGTTGGTTCATCAATTAATAGGATATCTGGATCTAAAACTAATGCTCGTACGAACGCAGTCCTCTGGTACTCCCCACCTGATATCATTACAGGCAGAGAATCTGCCCTATCTTCTAATCTAAATTCTTTTAATAAGTCCCAAGCCCTCTCGTCAAAATTAGTGTCATCTCGTTGAGAGAGTTCAACAGGTAACATCACGTTCTCAAAAACAGTTAATGAATTAATTAGGTGCCCAGTTTGAAAGACAAATCCCACATAAGTTGAGCGAAAAAGCGCTAGCATCTCCTCACTCATTTTTTCCAATTTATTATTGAAAATATTCACACTCCCTTCATCTACGCGGGTCAACCCCCCAATGATTGACAAAATAGTTGATTTTCCTGACCCAGAAGGCCCTGTGAATATTGTGAATTCATTCTCCTGACACCGAAAGTCTAATTTATCCAAAACGGTAATATTAACCTTACCAACCTTAAAAACCTTTGTTACACTTGAGACATCAATCATATTTGAGATTTCATTCCTAAAATTAGAGACCATTGTGAATTCTCACTGAATAAATTATCTTCTGAGCGTATTTTATTAGTTACGGTACAATTATTCAACTAGTGTTGCTTTTTCATACCAGTAGTACAATCTTTTAACTGCCTATAAAGAAAAGAATTATAATACTAGAGGATTTGTGTGGAAATGGTGAATTTGTGAGCGTTCTGACATCGAAAAAGTCACAGATGAAAGTTATTTACTTTTCATTGGTTACTCTGTTATTTTTTTGTGCTTCCAAGAGTTATTTCATTCCAAGACAAGTCGATGCACAAAGAATTGATGACTGGGATAACTGTTTAAGATTAGATTATACAATGATTACCTCTTTAACAAATAAATATGCCACTAGGTCTCTCATATCTTTTGAATTAATCATGAATAATCAAATAATTAGAACTCTGTTTTCTTCAGTCAATGTATCACTGTATCGACAAATACTTAATTACGATATTTCTCAGATGACAATGAATTTTTTCGAATGGGGAGAATTTTTTGGAATAGGAGGAACGATAAATGGTACGCTTTTACTTCTTGCCACTTTTTCCATTGACTTCCAAGAAGAGAAAAAGGAGTCTAGAAATAGAAATCGTCTGATAATAAAAAGCATAATCAGTCAATATCCTGGAATAAACCTACGCGAAATTCAACGTACCTCCAATCTTGCCATGGGAGTAATCCAATACCATCTTCGATACCTAGAATCGGATGGAATAAGAGAAATCGAATCGCTTAGACATGGTCGGTGCAAACATTTTTTTGAGAGTTATAAGTTTAATCAAAGGGAGAAGGTGTGGTTTTCACTTAACAGGAACCAAAATATTAAAAGCATTCTAGATTTACTTGAAAACGATCAGTGCACTCAGAAAGACTTATCACAATTAACAGGTATCAGTAAATCCTTAACATCGTACTACATCAAAAACCTTGAAAGAAATGGTCTCGTTGAACGGGAGAACAATCAACTACGAATTTCCAGAGACTTTGAGGATTTATGACTCACCTTCTACAAACTAATCAGATAGATGAATGCTCCTAAAGCCTACAACTCAAAAGCGCGTTGAACTTCTTCCTTGTTCAAAGAAAAAATGTTTCTATTATTGATAGCTTTTTAAATACCACATAAAATTATAACACAAGATAAAAGTCAACGTGGCAGTTGATTTTCAATAAAGATGAATGTACAAGTGCTACTTTGGGAATGAACATGACAAAAAACACAGAAGAACATCTTAATTTGAAGAAGATCGAAGAACTGTTAAGCACATCGAGTACCTCATCAATCTATTCCACATTGAGTAAAATTCAACAGGGAAAAGTCATTGATGAAGAAAATGATGAACAAAGGTTAGGGATAGATCTTAATGGTTTTTCAAAACACACATCCCTCCCTAGTGCACCTCTTCAAGAGACTATTTCCGAATCAATTTCATTACCTTCGTCTGAAGTCCAAGAAAAAGCAGTCACTCAATACCAAGTTTCAATTTTTAGTCTTGATTCCTCAATAAAGAGCCTAGAAAAAACTCTCCTGTCTGTGGGAGGTAGGCAATTAGAATATTTACTTAAAACAGTGATGACTTCTAAACACTCCGAAGAAGTAAAAACCGAAATAAGCGGTTCTACAGCAGGAATCATCATTCTTCCTCCCTTTACTGACACTAATGATATTCACACAATAATAAATAAACATGTATCCGAATTATGGAGTTATAATGGAAGGGGCCCTGTTCCTTTTGTTATTGTAGTCTTAGAAGATAATATTACTGCTGGAACCGTGCCTGAAGATGAAGTAAATCAATCTGTTCAAACATTTATTGATCATTTAAATCCAATTACCCGCGGTAACTATGGATTTGGCATTAAATGCCATTTCATTAAATCAATAGAGGTAGAAAAAGAATTAAAAACAATATTACGTTCACTAGCGATACTACTCATTTCGTACGAACGATTTAAGAAAACAAAATCATAATCCCTGGTTTTTAACTATTTTTCACAATGTTCAGGCATATTTACGACAGATTGGTTTTGTTAATATCACATAGGAGTCAGCTTCCCCTCACACATTGGACAGACTGTCCTCCCCACTCTTGCCATGTCAGCAAAAGAATCGGTACACACAAATCTACCACAATTCTCACATTGCATACGTGGGGTCCCAGTAGGATGCTTAATACCGCAAAGTTGACAATGGAATGGTGGTTGAGTTATTGTCTTCGATAGAGGTTCCGTTGGTGTTTCAATTACATCTGACTTTTTTCCAGGGATCGGTTCTTGTTTTGCTGGTGCGTACCATTCTTGGGTTTTAGGTATTGTGGCTGCAACTTCCTTGACGTCTCTTTCTAGGATTTTTAACAGAGTTCCTTCTCGAATGTATTTATGAGGCAGAAATACATCTTTTCGATATTTATTTGAGAGAGTATCAAGCCATATCTCCAAGGCTATAATATCATCTTCTGAGAAAGTGGCTGCATACTCCAAGGGACCACGTGTTAGATGGTTATATCCTAATTTCATTCCAAGATCAATATCAGCAGCGGTAGCGATTCCTTCTGCGAGAAGCTTAGCAGCTTCATTGATGAAAAGCTTATGAAAATCTAATACTTCAAAAGTAGTTTTTGAATTCCTATTTATTCTTGGTCTACCTTGTCCTAACCAGTTATAATATCCTCTACCAGTCTTTTTACCTAGATTATTTGTTTTGACAAGGTTTTTTAAGCTTGGTGATGGGGTATAATCTGGATGAATGTTCTCTGCAAAAAATTTAGCATTTCGATATACCTCATCAAGACCGAAAAAATCTAATCGCTCATAATAACCTATCCGCATTCCCGCGTTCAAGGCAGCCGCATCAATATCCTCAGGGGAAAATTCCTGTTGATCATGCATCAAATCTAACCACAATACAAGTGGAGCATTTATTCTGTTAACAATAAACCCTGGATTATCCTTAGAAACAATGGGGGTCTTTCCAATGTTTTTGACTTGTTCTTTTAACGTCTGAATTGTTGTGATAGATGTCTCCACCCCCTGAATTATTTCAACAATCGGTATTTGCCCAATTGGATAAAGGAAGTGCATTCCAGCCACTTGTTTGGGCCTATTTGTGACTGAAGCTAGCTGGGTTATGTACGAATGTGATGTAGTCGTTGCTAGGATAGTATGCCGTGGTGTGAGCTGGTCTAAATTAGTGAATAGTTCTTGTTTTCGGGGGAGGCTTTCTGGAACCACTTCGATAACGAGATCCGCGGATTTAACTGCTGCTTCCATGTTGGAGAAGGAGGCTAGATTTCTCATTGAATTCTGAACTGCTTGAGAGGATAGCTGCCCTCTCCTCACCTGATTTTGGAGTATTCTTTCAACCCGTTTTTCTCCAGCATCAAGTTTTTCATCTTTTATTTCCATATTGTATAATGAAACAATGTAATTCGCTTTTAAAAACAGAGCTGCAATAGAAATTCCGCGATCTAAACCAACTATTGCAACGGAATACTTTTCAGGCATGATAAAAACCCCTTATGGTATTAATAGTTAATTCATTGTTAAGACAGAGTACTTTTTCAAGTTTTACATATTAGATTTGTAGAAATTAGGTATTTAGAAAACAGATAATGAAAATCCTTATTAATGTGAAGATGAGCCTATATACTGGTAGACTATGCAAGAAACGGCGAATATAATCCTTTTTAAGAAAGTCCCTTGTCCTCCTTGTCAATCTGTTTTGAAAATTATCAATTCGATTGTCCAACGATCAATTTTCGAAAAAGTTACTATTAAAGAAATTGACATTAAGGAGAATGCAGATATTGCTGATATTCATGGTGTGCGAAGTGTACCACATGTATTACTCAACGGAAAAGTTATTCTCACAGTAAGGGATCTAGGGGGGGTAGATGTGCTTGAGAACCAGAGTACAGAAATGAATGAGAACGATCTCTTTAGCCAGATCTTTAACAAGATTATTAATGCAAAAATTGAAATGAAACAGTCTCAATCTAACCTTCTGAATAGAGCGATTATTCTTTCAGTAGCTACGGAATTAGAAGCCGTTCATCGACCTTCGCTTGGAGATTTTGTTCATATTGGATATTTACAATCAATTATTACTTCTCTTCTAGCCCAAAATCCAGCTTCCAAATATTACCTCTATACTTCTGGGTATTTATCAGGGAAAATTGGACCTGGCCAAGGATTTCTCTTACAAAATTTTCCTGAGATCATAGGGGAGAGAGGGATTGGAAACCAATTCAATGCATTTCTCAAAGGATTAGTTCTTCTCTATAGTGGGTATCATCCCTCGTCTAAAAGGATTGGTTCAAAATTAGAATATAAAAAGAAATCAGATTATGAAGCCACTGTGCGATTATTTGATTCTGCTTATGTGGCTCAAAATTCTGATATTGGTCAAGATGCTTGTACTTTCATGGCAGGGGAGATTGCAGGTTTAACTGAGTCAACTTTTGGAGAAGTAAGCTCTGTTTATGAGACTATGTGCATTGGAAAAGGCGATCCATTTTGTGAATTTGCAATTAATTTAGGACAGGAACAAGAACATTACAGGTTAGAGGATTTAAGTAAACAGGAAATCTTTTCTACTTCAGACCAGCTGCGATTTGATCTTTCTCTAGCACAAGTCTCCCAAAATATGTATGATTCAATTCTTCATCCAATGACAAAACCTATTCGTCCAATTATAGGTGATTTCATCCACATTAGTGTTTTACAACAAGTCTTGCTAGCATTAAAATTCGCTGATCCATTTAACTCCGCTCTCTTAGTTAATGCTGGGAAGAACTATGGACGAATCCTAAAGGATGTAGGAATTATCAGTAGATTAATGACTCGAAAGCACCTCAAATTTTCTTTCCCCATGAGTTTTCAAGAAGCCTGTTCAATTTTAGTATATTATTTTCATTCACCAGGGCAAATCCTCTCACGAATCCTCTCTGATGTCAACGTAGAAGTTATCGATGAAGAAACAGCAAAATTACAGATGTGGGAATGTGCTTCGTCTGCAGGCGTTAACTTAGCCTCCTTAAATAAATCGGAAATATTTCCTGAAGATTACAACTTACAACGTGTCGGTAATCTTGATGATTATATGGCTGGTTTTATTAATGGGAGATTGGATCTCTTAGTCGAAGAGGACATTATTGTGCAAGAAGAAAGATGTCAGAGTATGGGACATCCTCACTGCGAATTCTATATCGAATACTGAAATGTGATCATCTCTATTACTCATCTAATACTGAGGTGATGAAATGACTGATCCAGAGAAGCTGATAAACGACGTTAATCGTAACATTTCATTGTTTCAAGAGGAAGCGTTTGCACTAGAGGCGATTGAAAAACAAATAGGATTCGACCTTCCACTTACTTGGGCTTTTTTTTTCGACCGTCCAAGTTTTTTAGTTAATGTTGACCATCACATTGTTGGCCTCAACCTTAAAGATACTCAATTAACGACACTTCCCAACTTAATGAGCAATTTAAAGCATCTGTCTGTTTTATCATTAACTGACAATAATCTGCCTTCTCTACCTGATTGGTTTTATGATCTAAAGAATCTCTCCAAACTATATCTGAGAAATATTGATTTGACTTCCTTTCCCAACCTTAAAAGTTTAGAGAAACTTGATACATTAGATTTGAGCGAAAACAAAATAAAATGTCTGCCCGAGTGGTTTAACAATCTCACTGGCTTAAATGAACTATTCTTATCAGATTGTCAATTAACAGTAGTACCTGAAACTCTGGGCGAATTGAAGAATATTAGAATGCTAGATCTAAGTGATAACCAATTAACATCTCTTCCGAATAGTATTGGGAATCTAACAACTCTAACGGTATTAAATCTCTCAAGTAACAATCTTAAAGCGTTACCTGAAACGATAGTTAACTTACGGAATCTTGACACCCTAAATCTGACTGGAAATCCATTTTTCTCATTTCCAGCCCCTATTGAAAAATGGTTGAAAGAGCTCTCTGATAGTGGAGCCAGTATCTATGGTTGGTTGGGTCCAATTAATGAGTATCTTAGAAGTATCAAAGAAGAAGGTATAACAATAAACTCAATAGAAGAAGAAGCATTGATCGATCTCTCCAAGTGGGTTGGAAGTTTATTTACCACTATAATCGAAGATGGAATTCACAAGGATCAGGTATGGTTTAAGATTAAAGATGGATTTGTCACAGAACTGATAATCAAGAATATTCCATGGACCCGTAAAATTCAAACTCTGAAAAATATCCCTAACAGTATTAAAAATTTCAAATATCTAGAGAAATTAACCCTATGTACTGGGATTGATTCGCTAATAGATGAACTTGGCGATCTGAATCTTATTGAACTTGACTTATCAAACAACAATTTAACCAGGCTTCCAGAATCGTTATGCAAATTAGGGAACCTTAAAACCTTATTCTTAGGGAGGAATAATCTAAAAACTCTTCCTGAAGACTTGGGTAAGCTAAAAAATCTAGAATTATTAAGTCTCTGCGAAAATAATTTGAAATCTCTCCCTTTATCTTTTTCGAACCTCCAGGCGCTTAAGAAACTTGACTTAAGCCAGAATCTAGTCATGAAAATGGTGCCTGAAGAAGTAATGGGTCTCCAAAACCTCGAAGAACTAATTTTGGAACGTTGTGGACTGACATCTTTACCAAACTCAATTGGAAACCTCATCAATCTGAAGGAGCTAAATCTTCTAGGAAATCAACTGAGTTTTCTACCTGAATCTTTCTCACAGTTGTCGAATCTCCAAGAGTTAGTGTTAACCTACAATCGAATTGATTCCTTCCCCGAGGGAATGGATCATCTAATGAATCTTAAATATGTACAACTTAGTGAGATGGCATTGAAGAGTTTCCCTGATTGGCTAACACAGATATTGAACATCCAAAATATTGATTTGTCTGAGAACCAGATCGATTCTCTACCAGAGTCAATAGAGAATTTGACATCCCTTGAAACCCTCATCTTAGCAAAAAATTGCATAGAGTATCTGCCAGTTGGTATTAATAAATTAGTTATGTTACAAAAACTACATCTGGAACATAACCAGTTAATTGACATCCCTGAGTCAATAAATCAGCTAGATCAGCTGGAACGGTTGATACTTAGGTCAAATAAATTAACTACAATCCCCGAAGGAATCGGGCAACTACAATGCTTGAAGGCCTTAAATATCAGCGATAACCAATTATCTTCCCTCCCTGATTCAGTGGGAAATCTATTCAATCTTGAAGTATTGTGGCTTTATGAAAACGAGTTGGTATCACTCCCAGAGACGATTGGAAACTTGGAAAATTTAAAGATGCTTGATTTGGGAGGAAATCATCTAAGATCACTACCAAAATCCCTAACAAAAATGAAAAAGCTTCATTACTTGGAATTAGGAGGGAATTCAGATTTGTTTAATGTACCGAATATCAATCAGGCATTTAAGGAACGAGAAAAAAAACAAATCAAGCAGCAAATTGATCTGAAAGAACGTCAAGCCATACTCCCCGTTGGTCCACCTCAACCTCCACCCAATTTACTTATTGATGGTTGGATAGAGTATCCAATGCTGGTTGGGGGACATAATGATAACTCCACAAATCGCCAAGCAGTGCAAGAGTTTTTTTCAAAACTATAATATCAAAATTTGGGTGATCAGACAATTCCATCCTGAAAAGGAGAATAAAAGAGGATCAAGCTTCTTTTAGAAAGTTGGGTGATTATATGGGATTGAGGGAGGAGAGTAGTGGATGGAAAAAAAATGACAAGAAGTTGGATTTCGTCTAAAGTTTCCAAACTCACCTATCATGAATGTTTGTTCCTTGTCACATCCCTAGATAGCACTATTAACTATTGTCTCACCTTGAAACATTGGAATGAACCGTGTCCACCTCGTTGTGCCTATTATAAAGCAGGGTCTCCTGGTAACTTGGAAGAGCTTGAAACACGTCATTATCTGCTAAACTGTCGAAAGTTTAGCCGAAAACTAACAACTCCAAGGAAAGCGGTAGCTTATTGTGGACTCTATTTAATGCGGGAGCCAGATTGTCGCCAGTGTAGATACCCACATAAGTTTCAATCAGCTATAAAGGCCTGAACCAAGTTTTTCTTCCCAATTTCCCCCTCCTAAACAGCATAACTCATTTGCCAAGTCTAACGATTTCACTTCAATTAAACTCATGAAATTGAATTCATCACTTCTTTGAGTTTAGCACCAAGAGCTTCATGCATTACGGTTGAGAAGCGTATAAAAATATCATAATAGAATACATTGTCCTCAAAGAATTTTTTCAGTCTTTCTTTCTCTTTTTTCTCCTTTTCATCACTTACGGATATTTGGTCTAGATCAGGTAAGAACTTTTTTTGCATCATCATTTGAATTTGAGCATAATAACCTTGAACACGGCCAAGTTTTCCTATCCCATAAGTTTCAAGGTTAGAAGCTCCTTGATAGAATTTCTTTCTGTGCCCAGACTTCTTTATGACTTGAACAACTTTTAGTTCTTCCATCATTGAAAGAGCTTGCGATACTTTTGTTCTGCTTTCCTTAGTCACTTCAATAAGATCATCTTGGGTCACAGGCTCACTCTCAAGAAATAAAGCTAAAAAAACACTGATAAGTTCCTCATTTCCTCCTATAAGTTCCGTACTCATTCTGATCATGTACTTTATGAAATCTCGTTTAATATCTAAAAGAGTATCTTCTTTTGGTACCAAACCCTCAGGGATAGAGGGAGATTTAACTTTCCTCAACAGAGTCCCAAAGTCTGGTGTTGATTTAGGAGTGTTAAACATTTTATCGAGTAAAACTTCGGATTTCTCAATCACTTCTTTATAATAATAGACGGCAGTGTAGAGATACAATAGGGTTCTACGAATGTGGGAATTGCTTGAAGTTTGAGGAGTGAGGGCGTTCAGTCGTGAGATCAATCCTGGGATAAAGTCCAAACTTAACTCTGACATCGTTGTAACGGCAAGAAAGTTATGTTTTACATAAGCCTCTAAAGAAATTGGACAATAATAGTATTTTTTTCTATCGTGTGGCTTTTTAGTTTGAAGAATTGGAAATTCATCAAGCATGATTGATATTCGTGATAATGCTTTCGTAATCGTAGTTTTGGAAAATCCTGTCAGAACTTCGAGATCATATGCGGTCAGATAGTTATCCATCATTAATGCGAATAATATCCCAGTCTGTGTCTCCTCATAGGCCATCAATTTATAGATTTGCATCATATATTGAACATAATCGATCTTGACTTGAATAAAGACGTCTGTATGTTGCATTATGAAAAACTCTGTTAAAATAAGCCGAAAAACGTGATTTTTCAATTAATTATAAATTTTTCGAATTTTTCGAATTTTTGTCATTTTCACAACATTTATATAGTTCAATTTGCGACAGTTACGCAAATAATAAAAAAACGATAACAAAAGAAGACAACTAAAAAATTCAAATGGAGAAAATTAAATGAGTAGTAACGTTGTAGAACCTGTTCTTCAGGTGTTCAACCTGACTAAAATCTATGGTCGGGAGTTCAATCTAGGAGACAAAATTATTGTCGGCCAGCGTGTTACAGGGGCTCAGAATGTCTCTTTTTCGGTAAATAAAGGAGAAATTTTTGGTTTTTTGGGTCCTAATGGCGCAGGGAAAACTACTACAATGAGGGCAATCCTTGATTATCTGAAGATACAATCAGGAGAAGTCACCATTTTTGGCCTCGATCATCATCGGGATCGACTTGCGATTCGAAAACGTATTGGATATGTTCCTGGCGATATGGCTTTATTTGAGAACTTCACTGGTAAAGAACTCCTTGATTACTTTAGCAGGTTCAGGCCCGTCAATGATGAATTTCTAACCGAGCTCCGAAAGAACTTTAGAGTTAAGCTCGAGAAAAAAATTAAGTCACTTTCGACAGGTAATCGCCAACAAGCTGGTCTTATCGCAGCTTTAGCAGCGAAACCAGATTTTCTGATTTTAGATGAACCCACTAGCGGGTTAGATCCGTTGATGACTGCAAATTTCCATAAACTTTTAAGAAAACTTAGAGATGAAGGATTTACTATTTTTCTAAGTTCCCATGACTTAGCTGAAGTGCAAGCAGTTTGTGACAGAGTGGGAATCATTAAAGAAGGGAAAATAATCCTTGTGGAGGCAGTTGAAGACTTGAAAGCGAAATTTATGCAGAAAGTTACAGTGAAATTTAATGGTGCTTCTATTCCAGCAGAGGATGACATCAAACGGTTAGATACCGTTATTACTGTCGAACAAACAAAGAAAAACACCTTT
>CP070760.1:2215776-2225675 GCA_020348965.1 Candidatus Heimdallarchaeota archaeon
GTAGATCTTCTAAAAGTAGAACTGGCTGCTCATAGGTGTCAATTAATCGGTCAATTTGTTCAAACAAACGATTGTCCATCAGTGATGTGATCAGATCAGTTCCAGTCTTTCTTTCACAGGCGGTCGTATCTGAGATAATATAGTCTGCAATGTCCAATTGCTGTTCCTCAACCTCCATTCCAAGCTTGATTAGTCTTTTTTTAAGTCGTTGTGGTTCTCTATGATCAACTATAATTCGTAGCGTAGGTGTCAACCTTCCAATTTCCCTTAAATTATTTCAAACTATGGTCGATAACCTTGTTCTTGGAGAGTACCAGGTAACAAGTTATTCTGTAGTAGAGAATCTAGAATGGATCGGATATCACTATCTGGAACATTTGTTTCGCGTCTAATCTCATCCCATGGTATTAATCCTTTGGTTTGTTGAGTTTGACCCTTTATATATCCAATGACCTTATTTAAAGCTGCCTTCTTAGTCATAACTACATTTTTATCCTGTGAAAGTATGAGATTTTTATATTCAGACACGATTTCCCGGATTAGTGATTCATTTTTCTTATCTTTCGTGATTTCGAGAATATCGAACAGCTCTTGCAGAGCAAATTCGGGCCGAAATTCCAAGATTCCCTGTATTTCTTGTGTAATCCCTTTTGAGGTTACAAACTCTCCAATTGTGTTTGTAAATCCTCGAACAAACAGAATTTGGCTTACTATTAATGCTAAGATCTCTGAGTCTATATCTAATTTGAATCCTAAAACACTGAAATTTATCCGGGTTTGAACATCAACTTCCTTTGAAATATCAGCGATAAGATCTTCCGTGAAGAAATAATTCCCGTCAGGGCTTGTTCTTCCACTAAATTCTTGTGTGATGTATTCTAATATGATCGGTGTAATAGTATCAGTTTCTTTGTCTAATTTTTTATCTTTTAAAAAGTTAGGGATTGAAATATAGCCTTTTCCAAGAATATGTTGTTGGAGTAAGGGATGAAGGTTTTCTAGGGTCGCAATTTGGCCATCACGTGTTCGATAAGTTTTTACGTCTAGGATCTTCTGTAGACTCTGTAAAAACCTTGGAAAGTCTAGGTCAATAGCTTCTAGAAGATGACTTACTCGTGCTTCATCAACCCCTGTTGAATCTTGTTCAAGCTTCTGAAATTCGGTAATTTCTAGAAAAGTGTTAATATTTTCAAGCCACTTTCCTTCAGCTTGTTCTTCAATGATTTCTCTTATAAGAGGGAGTTCTATTTTCGGATTACCTATCTGTGATAATAATTTTTTCAGCGAAATAATGGAATAATGGTCTATTTGATGTTTCACATGATTTTGCAGGTATTTTCGTGTAAGATACTCATTCCGAGAATTAATCCATCCAACATTTGAAGGATTAAGATTCGGAATTAAATCCTTCTTAATTAGATCCTCAGTTTGTTGGATCATATCCGAGACAGTTGAAAGATTAAGTAGACCAAATTCGTTAAAATCAGTAGAAATCTTGGTGAAGACTTGTTCACTCAAGAACAGGTCTTTACTGACCTGGGAACAGTTTGGAAGAGAGGAAATTACTTCTCCAAGTTTTTCAGATGTGAAACTATTAAATGGTTCTTTTCGTTGAAGACTTGAGATATGAATTGAGCTCTTATTTTCTAATTCTGTTGTTAATAACCTTTTTAACCCTGTTTCAGTAAAATAAATATCATCTGAAATAGGAAACAGGTTTATTTGTAGGATTTTTTCTAGTAAAACTTTAACTGCGGTGACATTGGATTGTAATTCCGTCGCCAGTTCTAGTAAACTCAATCTATCTTTATTTAATAATTGGGTTTGAAGATCCTTTATGATAAAAGTCATTTGCGTCGTCAGATAGGAAACTAAGTTGTCAAAATTCTGTCTTGTGGTATCAGTTCCATGTTGAAGTAAAGCAATAAGATCTATTCTACCACTACCCATAACGGTAGAAGTGACTTTTTCTTCTTCACTTTTCTTTATGAAAGCGGCTGCAGTCTCTCTGACATAATCATTCGAGTCTGTGAGATTTTCAATAAATGGTACAATAAGCTCCTGACCGCCCATGTGTTCTAATGCTGATCCTGCTTGATTTCTGGTCCAATCATCATATTCTGGGTTTCGCATGATTTCGACAAGGGCTCCAATGGCTTTGGACGTCTTCATTTTTCCTAGTGCATAAATTATCGATCTACGAAGTCCCCCCTTCTCTGTTTCAAGTAACTGTAATAATTGGGACTCTACTCCTTCTATTTGGTGAGCTACTATGATATCCATTGCAGTTTTCCGAACTACTTCTGCAGGATCACTTAAAGCTTTAATTGCTTGAGTTTTAAGTTGAAGGTGATTCTCGTTACGGAGCCATTCAAGAGCTAGAGAACGAATTCCAGGACTTGGATCCGAAAGAGCCGAGGTAACTAAGGATCCAATACTTTTAACATCTTTAATAGCATCTAATAAGGTAATTATTACATTTTCCCGAATTCTATCATCGGGATCCTTAGTGAAGGGTAGGAGCGACTTGATAATCATCCGTGAACGGAAATCATCTGGGTTGGATTGCAGATATTTTCGAAGATTAGTAATTGCGTCCCATTTAAGATCAGAGCTTTTTGATTTGAGGTTTTTAAGGTCTTCTAACACTGTATCTTTGGTCATCCAAGTTGCTCCCGTTGAATAATTTTTCTCTTGCTACTTATCATATAAGGGTATTTCTTTTTGGGACATATGATTTAGATTGATTAATTCATTAATTTCGCAATGAAAGACTTAAGGGTGGTTTTTTGCTATAACTACATTAAGGTTGGGTGTTTTTTTTCAGGTTTGATAAACATTCTAAGATGTTAAATTGATGTTAGCAGGATTATGTATAAATGTTGTAACTAAACGTATCGTCTGATAAATGTCCGAAATTGAGAGAAGAGACGTTGGGGAATGAATATAGCGACAAGGAACTGAAACTACCGAGGCAGGAATTCCTCTCCGAGTTATATGAATCCTCCCCGCATTAGTTCCGCCAAAAATAGGTTTTTTAATTTGATAGGGAATATCCTCAACTTTTGCGTTCTCAATTAATCGTTCATTTACTTTTGGATGAGAGATCATACTTCTGTCTGCAACTGTTATTGCAGGTCCCTTACCAATGTAAGCTGGGCATTCTGAGTGTTTTATCCCTGGAACATCTCCTGCAGTGGTATTTTCAATAGCTAAGGCCATTGTCGGGTCTAAACTAAAGGCCGCGGTTCCCGCGCCTCTACCGCCTATTTCTTCTCCCATAGAAAAACTGAATTGTAGAGTTGGAGTGGGAGAAACTGAGGAAAATTCTCTTATTATATTTATTAGAACATTAACACCCGTTCTATCATCAAATGCCTTTCCACGCACCATGTTATTAGGAAACTCTACAAAAGGGTCATAGAGAGTCCCAACGGATCCAATATTGATACCAATATCCTCAACTTCTTCTTTAGAAGATAATCCAAGATCAATATACATCTCGTTGATTTTAACCATATTTTTTCTTTCGCTCTCTGTTGTGAGGTGTGGAGGTTTTGAGCCAATAATCCCATGATATTCCTTGCCATCAACAGCTAATATTTTTACTGCTTGGCCTAGTAAAATTCGAACGTCCCATCCTCCTATTGACACAAAACGAAGAAAGCCTTGTGGATCAATGTGACTGATCATAAATCCAATTTCATCTAAATGAGCATCGATCATAATCCGTTCGTTTTCATCGCCTTTGATTGTTGCAAGCAATGACCCCAAGGGGTCTATCCACATTTTATCAACGAGTCCTTCAATCTGAGTTTGAATAAAATCCACTACTGGTTTCTCATACCCTGATACACCGATTATTTCAGATAATTCTTTTTGAAGAGTTTTAATCTCTGATATTTTTTTATTCTCCATTCATAGTAACTCCTTTAATCATTTTTTTATAATTTCTTAGTTAAGATTAAGATTTTTACGCCTCGTATCACTTTTTCACTCTTTTGGACGAATTCAAATTTCTTGTAGAATTGAAAAAGCCTTGGAATCCGTGAATAAATTTCCAGCTCTAAGCTTTTAACAGGTTGATGATCCTGATTTTGTACCATTTTAATTATTTCTTTTACAGTCTGACTTCCAATTCCTTGGTTTTGAAATTCAGGTTTAATTGCTAAGTGAAATAATTTCACAGATTGTTCTTCAGTTTCTATGAGAGAAAAAGTCCCTATTAGATTTTGTTTATTTCTCAATGTGTAAAGTTGATTATTCTTAAATGCATGATCTACTTTTTCTGCAGTGTTATCCAGGGCTCCTGGAGGTCGCGACAAAATTTTGGTCATAGGATTGTATGCTTTTTTGATTATATCGACAATTACAGGCAGATCTTCTTTCTCCGCCCGATCTATCTTCACCAAAGTTTTCACACCTCCTCATCAAAAATTTTGTTTTCTCGGATGAAGCGAGCTGGAGTACCCGCAAAAATGGTTCCAGCTGGTACTTTTTGACCTTTGATCACAACAGAATTAACGCCAATAACAGCATTGTCACCAATTTCTGCCCCTGGTGCTATAATAGTATTTCCTCCGATAGTCACATTATTTCCAATTTTAACGGGAGAAATGGTCAGATAAAGATTTTCAGTTACATGGGAGGATATTATCGCCCGTAGACCAATGAAGCAATTATCTCCGAGAGTAACATGATGTGAGTCTATCATTGTCCCAGATGATAGATAGACATTTCTTCCAGCTTTTAGACCATACAAAGTAAGAAATTTTGCCAAGAAAAGGGAGTACAGATGGGGAATAAAGCTAAAAGCTTTTAACATACTTTTAAATATTCCAGGAGAAACAATTGTAACCCCATAGAGTTTAGCTTCATCGGAGCTATGAGGATAGGTCCCAGGTTTGATTTTTGGTAAAAATAGCCTACAAATTATCTGAGAATGGAGAATACCAAATGTTATTGTTGAAACTAGATATAAGAATGGGAGTAACAAGGCAATCGAAAGCCATAATAAGAAATCAGAAACATAAAGCATTAGTAGATATACACAGACGAACTCTGGTAGAAAAACGGCCATAAAGACGACAGCTGTGAAGAAAAAATACCCAAAAAGGCGGATTCGAGTCATTAACTGCAATTATATTCCCTTGAAAGTTTGATTATCAAAGGAAAATTAATCCATTCATTTTACTAATTTCAGTGTGGGATGACCTCTTTAACCTGCTTAACAGTTTCTGAAGCCCTTACTACAAGTTTCTCTAATCCAGATTTGGGGTTTCCATCAACGTAGAGCAATAATCCCTCACTGATCTTATAAGCGACTAAATGAGTTGATTCTGATGATACAACAAGATAACGCAAATTCCTCATATAAGTAGAAACATTCAATAAGCGTATAGCAGCAGCCATCCTGTTGTGATCCATCTGGTATTCAATCAGAATATCACCTGTGAAGGAACAGATCATGGCTCCTCTTGCTCCACTAGCTTGATCTTTTACTAATTTTTTCAAATAAAACATTGCAGCATTCTTCGATGAGGTGAGCAGCTCACGAGTTTCACCTAGAAACACGTCATCAACCTTAGTTGTAAAATCTTCAAATATTTCTGTATCTATAAGTTGAATTTCTTCTACAGTTGCCCCATATTCTGCTAAAAAGAGACTTGCGATCGTAGTTAGCTTGAATTGTAGATCTAAAGGACTGATGAGGGGAGAAGCTAAAATTGCAAATACAAGATCACTTCTTTCAATGAACGAAAAACGAAGGTCAGTCATATCGACAACACGAAGATCGCTTAATGAGGATGATTTGGCAAAAGTAAACATTGCGGTCAAAAAAGCAACCACAAGATGGGCATCTGGTGTTTTCGTATCTTGAGCTTCATAGGAACGTGTGAATAGCGTATTTCCTGACTCTTTTTGGAAAATAAAGAAAGCTTTGATAGATTTAAACTCATCTAATGACATCTTACGCTCCTCATAGGAATTTCTTAGCAGTGACGTTTAAAACGCTTGTTGTCATTGTTTGAAAGGCTTCATTGACATTTTTTCCAGTTTTTGCTGAAGTTTCAATATAATCGATTGCACGCATTGAGTTCTTTATCTTCGTGGTTTGTGATCGAGTAAATGCCCGTTCGTTTGTCAAGTCAGCTTTGTTACCGATGAGGATCGATAAACATCGTGGTGAGAATTTCAAAACCTGCGCCTGCCATCTTTCTTGAATTTGAATCAAAGTTTCTCGGCGTGTCAGGTCGAAGACATAAAAGGCTCCAAGGGCTCCTTTTAAATAAAGATGGGAATAGGAGACATGTCTAGCTTGCCCAGCGATATCCCATACTTGTAATGAGACGGTTCGTTGCACATCTTGACTGTCGATGAATTTAACGGTCTTGGTTAAAAAATCCACCCCTAGACTCATACTATACTCCTCTTTGAATTTATTTTCAATAAAACGTAGAATCAATGATGTTTTACCAACTGCTCCGTCACCAAGCAGCAATACTTTCAAGATGTGTTTGATTTCTTTAGCCAAGCTTCTATCTCCAGCTTGTTAGAGTCTTATGCATCAAGTGCTAGTAGTGTGTTAATTATAAATTTATGCTAATCACTGTTTCAAAAGTTTTTCCGCAGTAATGTAAATAGTCCTTCAGAAATAATATTTAGCCCTGAAAAGAAGCAGTAAGTATATATGCACAACTTTTTTTCCAGATCCCAATCCTTGACAAAAAGTCTTTTCTTTGAGTTTCGTCACACAAAAGTAAAGAAAAGAGATTGATGAAAAGCGTTAGATGAGTTGGAGGAAAATTTAAATATTCCCACATGGGTGATTTCCAGATTGGCATTGGAGGAAGACACTTCAGGCACAGAAAAATGGATCGAAGTCGTATTGAAAGACCTTGGGGAAGCAACCACTGTGGAGATCATTGAACGGGTTAGTATGTTCAATCAAGACTGTGCCGATCGGATCCCAATGGTTTTAACCCAGATGCGAATAGAGGGGAAGGTTTCTTACCGTGTCGCGCCAACTAAAGAGGGAAGACAAAATATTTTTTGGAAATTACTTGATTCACAATCTGGGAATCTTGAATAAATTTGTCAAATCTGGATTTCTTGTCCTTCTAGTGGAAGAAATATCTTTGAATTAACACCTAAAATTCCTTTTATCTCATCTAATTTTGGTTCACGATGAATAAGAGCTATTCGTTTTGTTTTTTGGGTCAAATTTTTTATCTGGTTGTAATTCAAATGAATGTCATATTCTTCATCAAAGAAATTACATTCAACAATCGCCAGGTCTGTATCCTCAACTAGAGAAAACAATTCATCAGTCCAACCAGTATCACCTGAATATGCAATTGAGAGATCCTTAGTTTCTAACCTGTAGCCTTGTGCCTCGGGCGTATGATGCATTTTAAAAGCTTGAAATGTGACATTATTTTGGATCAATGGAGACATTTCGGGAGTTAACTCACGAAATTCACAAGGAAAAGGTCGTTCAGTGTCATAAAGGCCTTCATATAGAACAGAGTAGAGGTTTTCTATCCTTTTGTAAATACCAGGTGGGCCTATTATTGTTAGGAGTTTAGTCCTTTGCTGTAAAATAGAAGCTTCTAATAAGAAGAAAGGAACCCCTCCAAAGTGATCACCATGATAATGAGATATGAGGATTATGTCAACATTATTAGTCTTTCTCCCCGATTCTTTCAACGCTTGCAAGGAATGTGGACCACAATCCAACAGGATTCCATTTTTTCCAAGCTCAACAAAGATTGAAGCACTTTTATAACCACCTGATGCAAAGGCATTACCTATACCCAAAAATGCCACACTAGCTTGTGTTGGCTTTTTTGTAGTCACCAATGTACCAACACTTTCATCATTTTCTAGAGCTTTCTTGAATTCATCAAATCCAACTACCCAGCATTTGGTATGGCCAGTCGCTAAATCAATTAAATTACGAAGTTTACCACCCATAGCATCTGTGACATCGAATCTTTTTGTTGAATCCCCTCCTTGAAATGTTAAGATATTATCCTCTGAGCTATAGCAGATTATCTCTCCAGAATCGACTTCAATGTACGATATAAATTCAGCATCATCGTAACTAGGATCTTTAGTGTAAATCCCTGTTCGTTTTCCTTCAACATTAGTAAGAAAAATAGCAGAATCTAGGCGGACATGATTCAATCGCCTCGCTAGAGCAGCAGGATATATATCACCAGAAAAAACTTTCCAGCCTGCTGGTGTATAACCAACATCTCCATAGAACACTGGAATAGCATTAGTTTCGGTAATTATCCGTTGTAAGATAGTTAAATCTGGAGAATCAACCATTTTTGAAGAAATATTCTCCGATGAAAAACCACTTAAAATTGGATGAGAAGGAAAAGAAACTGCTCTAAGTCCATGTTCTAAAGCTGCTGATACGATTATTTGGTTCTGAATTGCTACAGATAGTTTAATGATAGGATAAACGCTTTGAAGATCCGTATGACTTTTTAAAAGGTGTAAAACTAGTGAATGACCGATAGAACCCGCTCCATGAATCAGAACGATCTTTTCATTGGGATTATCATCTAAATGTTCTGACAAGATAGTAAAAATCTTATTCAGCTTGACTAAATCCATTAAATCTGTAATCTTTTGAGTCAATTCTCCTTGTGAGCCTTTACCAGTCATGAAGAGGTCAATTTGCTCCAAATATTGGGTAATGCGAGGAGCATCCTTTTTATGAGTAATTAAGCTTCCTCCTAATTTGATTAGTTTGAAGGATTTTTTCATTTTATTTACACCGATCAAATTCGAGAATGACCTCTATTATTAGTGAACACGTACCTCTATTTTCTAAACGCTATTTTGGGCTGTATTTTTAGTCACACAAATCCAGTCGTGTCTGTATGGTTTTATAACATAACTAAAATCTTTTCTTCAATAAAAGTGTTTAGTTCTAGAATGAGAAGCATTTTTTAATTAGCCTTTTGATGGAAGTTTTCGATGAAATTTTCCAAAGAAATCTCCCTTATTCTCCCTACTAGCATTGTGTGGCTCCTCACTGCGCTTTTTCTTTTAGTTTTTTCTTTTGATCTGCTTAATTCAAATCCTTACCTAGAAATAAACCAGAGCTTATTTAGTCCAGGGGCCTTTTTGTTATTTATTACTGCATGTGTGGCAACAGTTTTTCTTTATGTGACAGGAATCATCATTGACAAAAATCCACATGTCACTAATTCATTAATCACTGGATCTTTACTGATGAGTGGGATTTGTCTTTATTGTACAGTCCTAGGAGCTAACTTCATTGTTTTAATCCTTGTAGGTTTACCTGGTCTTGGGATTTTCCTTGGAATATTGGCAACTGCTTCAAATGCTCAATATAATGGACATACAGATGTTCATTACCGTGGTAGGATCTATGCAGGATCATTATTCGTCAGTGCGATCATTTCTGTATTTATCATTATATTAGTTGAACTTTTCCAGATGGACTTCCAAGTCCCACTTTTCCTCATTGGGAGTTTAGCGATAGGTACAGGAATATTTTATCACTTCACTTCTCGTTCAGTAGTTCCGTGGGTGAATGATAAATTTCCCACTCCTCTGAATCAGATTGTCAACCGCCGTTCAGTCAGAGCTTTTCTAATTGCACACTTTCTAGTCTACTTAATGCTTGGTATTGCTTTTACTTCAATTTCTCAGATAGGACAAGATCGATATGCAGATTTCCCATTCTTAGGAGAATTCCTAATTAACCCAACTAGGTTATTTTGGTTATTTGTATTTCTTGGTGATTTTCTATTTGTACTACCAATGGGATGGCTTTCTGATAAAAATGGGCGTAAAAATACAATGGTAATGGGTGTTTATGGTATTGTCATTGCTGCACTGATTGTTGGACT
>CP070760.1:2225775-2231190 GCA_020348965.1 Candidatus Heimdallarchaeota archaeon
AAGATGTCCTCTCCTCTTTGGATTCCATTCAATCAAAACGTCATTCTGATGTTTCAACTCCTTCTCCTCTACCAGTAACTCAAATTATAATTGCCATCGTTTTTATCTCAATTATTGGTCTGGGAATCCTTTCTTTAGGGAATATGGCTCTAGAACCTGCTACTATCACAGGGAGCTCCATAAAAGACTCATTAGATTTTAGAATTCAGCAACTCGATGGACACGAAGTTATGTTGTCTGATTATGCTGGTGAGCCGATAATTCTTGATCTGATGGCGACTTGGTGTGGGCCATGTAAAACTCAAATTGCAGAATTAAAAAAATTGGACTCCTCTTATCCAAATGTTCGTATTCTGTCTATTTCTATCGATGAAGATGATAGTATCTCTATTCTATCTGATTACAAGGCCGATAATGGTATGACTTGGACAGTAGGACGTGATCTCTTTCAAAAGGCAATTGATATCTATACTCCTCCAGGAAAACCACAACAAATTCCCACTTTAGCATTCATTGACCCTGAAGGAATTCTTAGGCAAGTGTATCAGGGTGTTGTTTCTTATGATTCTTTGGTGGATTGGGTTGTCGCAGGTTAAGGGCGTGGGATACTAGGTATGCTAATCTTTGGTATTGAGGTCGATGAATCTGTCGGTCTCCCCCTCTTCTTTCTTGTAGGATTATATGTTGCTTTATCTCCATGCCTCTTTCCCATTATGCCTTTGACTGTTTTTCGTATAATGAGTAAGTCATTCACTGATGACACAAGTCAAGAGCAGTTCCCCACACGAAGATTGGTTCTGCAATGGGTTATTCTACTTACTGCTGGGATCCTCATCACTTTTTTCCTCGCAATTTTGATCTCATCATATGTCTGGTCTAATCTTGGGTCTTTTCTTATTGATAATTATCGTGAAATCACCTTTTTACTAGGTATTTTCCTCATTATCATGGGAATATTTCTTCTATTTCCGATTTTGGAGGAGAAGACATTCGCTAGAATCCCTATCCCTCAACAAATTACCAATTCTTTTCAACGTGATGAATATCGAAATTTAGATTTGTTCATAATTGGCTTTGGTTATTCATTTATTGCACTTCCATGTTCTCTTCCAGTATTTCTCGTATTATTAACGGTGATCCCTTTCATTGGTGGAACACCCCTTCATCTCGTTTTTGGAATGGCTCTATTTTCTATCGGATTGTTAATCCCCTATTTAATACTAGTTTTTGTTACAGCAGAAGCCCGAACTCGCGCTGCCTCGTTTTTAGCTGAAAAATTTCGGTTTATTGAGGTTATTACTGGAGTTCTTATTATTATTTTTGGACTCCTTTTTGTTTGGCCTAGCTTCGGGGGCCCCTATGTTTTCTCACTAGTATAATTGATCTATGTGGGCTGGATTGATCTTTCTTGGAAGTCCATTTTTAATAGAAGACAATACTTGTAAGGAACGTCATTCTGCTTAATGAATTCGTCAAAATTGCAAATCGTTATCTCCCCATCAAATTTATCCACCAAATTAAGGAATTTTTCGATACCTTTCAATTCAGTACCTGCAAGGCCTATCTCTCTCGTGACTATCTCATTGGTGAGATTTATTAAGAGCGCCTCGTGGCGGGGATTTGGCTTTAAAATTTTCCCAAAGTCCCTGTAAGTATTTCGTGTTTCATTCCAACCTGAAATATAATCTTGCAATTGTTTTTCTTGTTGAAGCGCCCATTCACTAAGACTTTTTGCTGTCCATGAACGTTTGGTAAGTAACTCAGAGAACACGGGCAGAGGGGACGTTGTAATGAGAAACACAAATGGATTTTGGTAGAGATACCGAAAAACCTGAAAAATTACCTTGAGATTGAATTTTAAATCTCGATACTCCTTAAGTTCAATCCACCATTCTTCTTCTTTCCACTTTGCAATCATATCTGGTGCCAATACCACACCATTAAGGTCTTGAAGATATTCTTCAGTGAACTCAGAAGCTTCATGAGTTTTTTCAAATCCATGTTCTTCTAGAAACATGCGTAACTCGTGAATGCTTGTTTCGGAGTGATCACTCTCAGGAGTTTCCAAAATGTCATCCACATATCTTCTATGTTTCGCTCTCGTAATATAATGTTGTAATATCTCCACTTCCTCTTTGAAATCTGTGGTGTCAATTTGGTTTATCTGGTTGTGTAATTCATCTAAATCTTCTGTGTGTGGACGTAATTGCCTCTCGACTGCTTCATTTCGATAGAAGATTGACGAAAATCGTCCTTTTTTCCGATCAGTGCGTGTTGGCATCCCAAAACAGGCTCTCAAAGAGTTTGGTGTATGATAAAGCATGGGATATTCACGTACGAATTGAATACCAGCAGCCAACGCTACTTCTCGAAATAATCGTCTATCGGGGACGTTCCAAGGCAGCGTCTCAATAGGAGAGAACTCATCTAGCCGTTTAATTAAGCTGTCAAGTCGATTTTTTTGAAAACCCTGAACTCCCTTCAGCTCTTTCGGATGATTACGTAAGTAATTCTTGATTCTTCTTAAAACTGTCTTCCTAGTCGGTGGACTCAAGTTAATCTACTCTCCCCTATTTTTTGAAGCAAACTCTTGAGCAGAGATGTCCATTAAGACAATGTCATAATATTTTCCTCCCATAAAATGAGCTTCTCTTTTTCTTCCAGTCTCAACAAAACCCACTTTTTTATAACACGCTATTGCTCGTTTGTTGAAAGAAAAGACCTCTAGTTCAATTGAATGTAAATTTAAAGAGGAAAAACCATAATCGAGAATTAATTCTGTCGCTTCGGTGCCAAGTCCTTGACCCCAATAATCGGGATTAAAGATTCCAATTCCTGTGGAGGCCCTTTGAACAATATTGCTTATAATTCTAAGCTCAATATTTCCGATATATAGTTCGTTTTCTTTGAGAAATATCCCAAAAATATACGCCTCACCTTTCCGACGTCGTTCCCATGTATCTCGAATCCAAGAAATTTCTTCATCTCGAGACGCAATTCTGGGGCGAGAACGAAACTGTTGCAACTCTGGCTTATTCCAGTGCTTCATGAGTTCATCAACGTCAGAAAGTTCCAATCCTCTCAGAAAAATGGTTTTTCCTTGTAAAATGTCTTTTAACTCTCCTTAGTAAATTAATATTGGAACATTCAGATTAACAATTGAGAACAAATAATAATAACCCGTACAGGATCTTTGGATTCCAGAGTTCCCTTGAGGATGAACTTTAGGTCATCTCCAAAAAGGTTTTGAATTCTAGAAAAAATATAGGTGACTACAATCAAGAAATGAAACATTACCTAATATTCATGTGGTGTCTTTGGATATGGCAACATTTTCCTCTCCTCCGTTATTTGAAGAATATCCCTCATTGAAAGGATCTATTCCATGGATATCACTAGTCGATTCCCCGACTCCGGTAAGACGATTAACAAACTTAGAAGAGTATTTAGAAACAGACATTTCTCTCTGGGTAAAGGAAGATAGTTTGACATCCTCTAAATATGGAGGAAATAAGGTACGGAAGTTAGAATTTATTATAGCTGATGCACTTCAAAAAGAAAAGAACACGATTGCAACCATTGGGGGGATTGGTACAAACCATGGTTTGGCGACAACGATCTTTGGGAAAGATCACGACCTAAAAACAGTTTTGTACTTAATTAAGCAACCTATTACGAACCATGTTTTAAATAATTTGAAACTTGACTACTACTATGGAGCTGAATTGAGATACGTCAAGAATTATATCGGAATAGGCCTTAATTTTTATTTTCTTGATCGTTTGAGACGAAAACAGACCTATTGGTTATCAGCGGGCGGAAGCACCCCACTTGGAGTGCTAGGGTATGTGAATGCTGTATTTGAGCTGAAAAAGCAGATTGAAAAAGGCACCCTCCCTGAACCAGAATCGATTTTTGTGGCTGCTGGTACTACTGGGACTATGGCTGGTTTAGAGTTAGGAATACAACTGAATGGATTGAGAACTCGAGTTTTTGGAGTCCGTGTGACTGACAGAATGGCTGCAACTGCAGGAAAAGTGAGGAGCTTAGGAAAGAAGGCTTTGAAAATCCTCCGTCAAGACCCAAAACTCAGACAACTCCGTTATCGGCCTAACTTTCAGCTTATTGATAAATTCTATGGCGGAGCATATGGGCGGGTTACGAAAGAGGCTTCAGAAGCCGTTAATGTGATTAAAGAAACAGAGGGCCTATCTCTAGAAACCACCTACACTGGAAAAGCACTTGCAGGCCTTTTTGAACACGTCAAACAGAGAAAAATTAAAGGCTCAATTGATGATGAACCAAAATCAGTTTTATTCTGGAATACGTACAATTCTGTTAACTTATCCTCAATTGCCGATCAGGTGAATTATAAACAGCTTCCTTCAGAATTCCATCACTTATTCAACTAGTTCTTCCCTCCTGCCGATATCATTAGTTTTAATAAGAGATCTCAGAAGAGTAATTGGGTGATCACTTCTGTTGCCAAGAAAAGCACTATTCATTATCTTATGCTTCGCGTTTACACTTACAGTAAGTGTAACTCGGGGACAGACCCTATTCAATGAGTCCAAATTTAAAGTTGAAGTCATCAGTAATGTAGGGAATTTACGAAATTGGTCATCAATCTCTTTACTTTATCCTGATCAATATCACAGTCCCACAGAGTTACTTGAAGAATTACAACAAATTACTGATACAGCACCTGAAATCGTTGATCTTTTTACTATTGGAAACAGTATTCAAGGGAGAGAGATTTATTGCTTAAGAATTACAAACGAAAAAAATACTTACCCCAAAGCAGGTGTCATGTTTGTCGCCCAACATCACGCTCGAGAACAAATAACTGTTGAAGCTGTACTTCGATTCCTCCTTCGGCTGGTAAATAATTATGGGGTTGATCAAAAAATTACTGAATATATTAATCATGAGGAAATCTTTGTCATTCCCACTTTGAACCCTGATGGGCTTTTCTATGTTGTTGAGGAGGAAAACTTCTGGTTACGGAGAAATTTAAACCCCATTGATGATGATAATGATGGTGTCACAAATGAGGATCCAGCAGAAGATACCAATGGTGATGGAATTATTTCTGAATATGACATCATTGATCGTAAAACTGAGGAATTTCTCGGTCTATATTTTGAGGGAATAGATACCGATAACGATGGTGCAATTAATGAGGATGGAATCGGCGGGGTAGATCTTAATAGAAACTACGATTATAGGTGGAATGATTCAAGCCTTGATAGCGGATGGGGTACAGATACCTCGTTAGAAACCTATCCTGGAACTACTCCATTTTCCGAACCTGAGACTCAAGCGTATCGTGATTTCCTTGAGAACAAATCATTTGCTTCTGCAATCTCACTTCATTCAGGAATTAACGCAACGTACTTTCCTTGGTCCTCAGAA
>CP070760.1:2231290-2235853 GCA_020348965.1 Candidatus Heimdallarchaeota archaeon
TCCCATCCAGAGGTAGTACAAGGATTAGTTCTCATTTCTACCGCCTTCGGAGGCCCAAAGTCAAGAGCTGTTCAACCATCAAACAAGATCCTAGCAGCAATGTTTGCTACACCAACAGAAACAATCTCACTACAAGAAGCAACAGCTATTCGTCGTAGTACTGCTTGGAGTGAATCTTTTCTCAAGGAAAACGAGAGATTGGTTAAGCAAATGGATAAGTGGATTAGTGAAAATCCTCAACCTGACTATGCTAGAGGACGACAAGCTGAAGCAGGTTTGTCATTCGATTCTGAAGAATTTGCTGGAAAGATAACAGCTCCCACACTTATTTTACATGGAGAAAAGGATCAAATTGTAATCCCTGAAAATGCAGAGATGTTACTTAATACAATTCCAAATTCTCGCCTTATTTTTTTCCGAAATAGTCCACATAGAATTCTAGTAGAGCGTCACAACGAAGTCAATAATATCATACTTGATTTTCTAACAGAGGTCGAAACTGGAAGTTATAATCCAGAACCTAAGAAGATTTACATTTAATTTCGGTGAAAACATGAATAGATCAGCAATCGTGACTGGAATCGGCATGTACGTTCCAGAAAAAGTTTTAACTAACATAGAAATTGAGCGACTATTGAAACGTCCAGGTACAGCAGAATGGTTGGTTAAAAATGTTGGAATTGAGAAACGTCACATTATGGCAGATGATGAAACAACCTCTGATCTGTGCACTCATGCGGGAAAAGAAGCCCTCGAGAAGGCGAAAATTTCCTCAGAGGAATTAGATCTAGTTATCTTAAGTTCAGATACCCCAGATTACTTATCACCTGCAACATCTGTTGTTATTCAAGATAAACTTGGAGCTGTAAATGCAGGAACGTTTGATGTGAATGCAGCCTGTGCTGGATTGGTAACTGCCTTAGATATTGGTGCACGCTATATCAAAACAGACACTGAAATCAATCATGTTTTGGTTATAGGGGGATATGGTATGACAAAATTTGTCGATTGGACAGATCATTACACCTGCACTTTATTTGCAGACGGGGCTGGTGCAATAGTTCTGTCTGCTAGTGAGGAGCATCAAGGATTTTTAGCATCAAAAATGACTGCAGATGGGAGTTTTCACGACCATCTTGGCATCTTTGTTGGTGGAACAGCAGAACCTCCTACAGTTGAGGCTATAGAGAGTCACAAACATCATGTTACATTCCGAAAACGTTTCCCACCAGAAACTAATCTAAGGAACTGGCCAAAAATAACACGAGACTGTTTAACAAAAGCTGGTTATACTCCCGAAGATGTTGACTGGTTCTTCTTTACTCAAGTTAATCTTCGTACTATTGAAGCAGTTATGAAAGAATTAGGTGCTCCTATAGAAAAAACACACACAGTAATGCATAAGTGGGGCTATACTGGTTCTGCATGTGTTCCTCTGTGTATGTATGATGCAATCGACAAAGGAAAATTACTCCCTCCTGGTCACGGAAATGGGGAGCTAATTGCACTTTGCACATCGGGAGGTGGAGCCAACTTCGCTGCTGCTACACTTAAATGGTGGTAGATTTTTACATTGAGTTTAATAAAAAATTCAAGGAATTTAATTTTTCTTAAGAAGGGATTTATTTAAATGGTAACTCAATTTGATTATTTGTCTAAGAGAGTCGTTTATTCTCCTGACGCTGAAGCAATCGTTGACGTTGAAGCAAATAAGAGTTACACCTATCGTATGTTCAACGAGCGAGCCAACCGCGTTGCAAATTTCCTTCAAGATCTGAACTTTAATAAGGGAGATCGAATCTGTGTAATCGCTCATAATACCTTAGAATATTGGGAAGCTTTCTTTGGCAGTCAAAAATGTGGGGGAATACTAGCAGGACTCAATTGGCGCCTTGTGCCTAGAGAATTAGCTAGCTTGGTCAAAGATCTTTCTCCCCGTGTCCTCATATACGACAGAGATTTCGCGAAGGCAGCCTTGGAAATTCAACGTGAAGTTTCTGTCGATAATTGGATAGCTTTGAGTCCAGAGGGAGTGGGACCAGAAACATCGGTGATCTATGAAGAGGGAATCTCAAAATCTTCTCCAGATCCACCAAGACGAGTGAAACTGTCATATAATGATCCCATGGGAATTGTATTTACTGGTGGAACGACAGGATTACCTAAGGGAGCAATGATAACCTATCAGCATGTCGCTTTTAACACTCTAAATACAATTCGTGATATCCTCCCCGGTGATACCTATATTAACCATCTCCCGCTTTTTCATGTTGGTGGTTTGTATGTTTACCCGCTCCCTCTATTTATTTTGGGTGGAAAAGTACTTCAAATGAAGGCATGGGATCCAGAGAAAGTATTGAAATTAATCACCGAAAAAAAACCAAATTTTTTCTTTGCTGTCCCTACACAACATAGAATGCTTATGAATCATCCATTATTTATGGCAACTGATTTCAGTAGCGTCCGATTTCTTACTTCAGGAGGAGAACCCCTACCTATAGATATCATTCAGAAGTTCAAAGGAGTTCATGGTGTGAGATTCAAACAAGGTTTTGGAATGACCGAGGTTGGACCAGGCTGTTTTGCTCTTGATCCTTGGGATGCAGAAAGAAAGATTGGTAGTATTGGAACCCCTAATTTCTTCATAGATGCAAAAATAGTGGAACCTGAAACAGGGAGGGAATGTGAAGTGAACGAAATAGGTGAACTGCTTTTTAAAGGGCCTACAGTCACAGTAGGCTATTGGAATAGACCTGAACTTAATGAAAAGCTATTAGATGAAGACGGATGGTTTCGAACAGGTGATTTAGTCCGTGTTGACGAAGAAGGGTACTATTACGTCATAGATAGAACTAAAGACATGTTTATTTCTGGTGGAGAAAATGTTTATCCCCGAGAAATCGAAAATATCCTTGAGGAACACCCACTAATTGATCAAATTCAAATAATTGGTGTTCCCCATCATAAATGGGGTGAAACCGGCCGAGCTATTATAGTACTAAACGACAATGCCGTTCTTACTGAAGACGAGGTAATTGATTTTTGTCAAGGAAAATTAGCGAAATTTAAGCTTCCAAAATCAGTTGTATTTATCGATAGTTTTATTCCATATACCTCGGGAGTAGGGAAGATTCTTAAACGTTCTTTGAAAGAAAAATATGGTTATCCAGAAAAATAATCTCTAATTCAGCAATACAGTCCTCAACTATATTTGAAAAAAGCCATGGTAATATTTTTAAAGTGTCTAGATTTTCTACTCACTTGTTTTTTCAAAATTAATTTGAAAAAATTACGTATCAATTAAAGAAACGTGAGAAAAAATGAACCGAAATATAAGATATTTTTGTTTTGGTATTCTATTGTTCCTAGCCTTATCAGTGTTTAGCTCCCCAGTTCAGGCTGCTCAAACACCTGAGTGGAAGGTCAGTGTAGGTGATTCAAAAACCTATGAAGTGACAAAATACTACGATGCCTATCTTATAAATCTTGATGGAGATCCAAATAAGGAGAACAACACAGTAGGTGGTAAAACTTATACCTATGAAAAAGATATTACCATCAAAGTCGAAATAACTAAACTCAATGCTATCGCTGAAGTAGATGAAACCTACTACGATGAAGTTACAGTATCAAATGCATTAGGCACGACCCCACAAGGACAGGCATGGGTTAGTAAAACCATTGACAATAAGACCTATTGGGAAGATATGATCCCCGACCCTACTCCAACTTTAAACGTGACCCTTGATGGTAATCTTATAGTAACGACAGCGAAAATGCCTTGGTTATTTGATGCTACAATTACATGGGAGTATTCAAATAAAATCAACTGGAAGACTGGTTGGCTTGAATACATGTATCAGACACTGTACAACTCAACAGGCACACTAACGGAAGTAGAATTTTCCGTTAAAGGTGCTGCTGCCCCAGGGTTTGAGCTCCCAACATTATTAGTAGGTCTATTCGCCGCTACATTAGTGGTCCTCAGAAAACGCAGGTAAAAAGATAACTTCTTCCCTCTTTCTTTCTTTTTTTTATTTTCGAAAAGCTTCAACGACAGTGAATTTTATATCAAATATACAGAGACGACAGAGCCTTTTAATGTTCAGTAACTTGCATATTCGTATCCAAATTAAATCCTCATTTCAACTTACTGAAGATTAAATAATTAGAAAATTTTTAGAGGTAAACTTGTTAATTTCAAGATTTCTTTGAATAGATTTAGAACTGGAAAACACAAAAGAGTTGGAGAAGCTGCGGATTAATCATGCCAACAGTCGAAGCAAATGGTATCAACATTTATTATGAGATTCATGGTAATGAGGAAGGTGAGCCAGTAATTTTCGCTAATGGTGTTTTCGCAAACACTCTAAGTTGGTTTAACCAAGCACCAGTTTTTTCGAAGAAATATAAAGTAATCCTTTATGATATGAGAGGGCAAGGACAGAGTGATCATCCTGACGGAAATTATACTATCGAGTTGCATGCTGAAGATCAAAAAGCATTACTCGACGGACTCAGCATTCATAGAGTCAATCATATTGGGATAAGTTATGGTGCTGA
>CP070760.1:2235953-2243285 GCA_020348965.1 Candidatus Heimdallarchaeota archaeon
ATCTGTCAACAAACTTAAATACCCGTGTTGTTCACACGAACCAGTGGTTAATACTATTCGGTCATCTTGTTCTAGGTAGCGTTCAACATCCATCCAATTCAAATCTTCAAATAGTACTGGAGGCGACATTTGTTAATTTCTTCCTGAAATCCATTGATTTATCAAAGGAAAAAATGGGTTTAAAAAATCCAACTGACACTGTGAGAAAGAACCGTAAATTCATGTGGCGATTAAGATTGATGAAACTTGCGACTCTCATTCACGAGGATCTGCCGAATTTTTACTTCATTCCTGGAGAAAATAACGGTAGTTATCCTAATTCTCATTCTTTCTTAATAAAAACTGATAAAAACGAAGCTACTCTGTTTGATTCAGGAATTGGTCATGAACTGGTTAAACAGGTCTTAACACATTTCGATGTTAAACAAGTTTTCCTCTCCCACTGGCATGAGGATCATATCTCCGGAAATTATCTATTAAAAAAAGCGGGAGTTGAATTTTTTGGCCATCCTCTAGACGCAAGGCTTTTACGAGATATTAGTCAATTTCAATTGTTTTATGACACTGCAGGGTCACCTGTGGAAGCTTTTTTCCAAGAGATCTTAATGGCTATGAATCTAGAGAACTTGAATGAGATTCATGAAGTATTAAACAATCAGAAGATAGATCTAGCTGATAATGTGACAATAAACATTATTCATACCCCTGGGCACTCTGCAGGTCACTGCTGCTTCTACGAACCCAAAAGTCACCTAATTTACTTAGCGGATATCGATCTTTCAGGATTAGGCCCTTGGTATGGTTGTATTGATTCCAATCTGCAAGATTTTGAGCATTCAATCCTGAAACTAATCACTATGGATCTAGAATATGCTATTTCAGGACATAAAGGGATCTTTATCGGAAAAGAAATAATCAAGGCCCAACTCAAGAAATTTCTTTCAATCATTGAGAGGAGAGACATTAAGATCTTGGAGGAATTATCTGAAGTCAACCTTAATGTCATTGAAGAATTGATCGGGAAGAGGATCATCTATAAGAATTATACCCAAATGAAAGAGTATTTATATATCGCGGAGAAGCAGATGATTTCTAAACACCTCACACGCTTAACTGAACAAGGAAAAATCTCCCAAATTGGAGAGAAATATCTATTGACGTAATTCGAGTGGTTTATCCTTCAGATAAGCCTTCCTTCAATTTTTGACTATAATCTAAGAACTCCATTAGATAATAATCTTTAAATTCCGCATCCTGGATTCTCTGATGAATTTGTTGAATATTGTCTTGGAGAATCTCACTTACGATGTAATTTCTTCCGCATTCAATTGCTGCTTTTGCTACAGTACCAGTTCCTGCAAGTGGATCGTACACACAACCTGGAGTGGAAAGATCAGATCCCAAGGTTGTTCCACAGTCACACAGCGTTTTTAGTGTAGTTTTAGGATAATATTGTTCCACGGACGGGTCAAAGATCGGCTTCCCACAGTTGAGACAAACTTCCCGTGGACAGGTAGCTGTCAAAACTCGATGCACAAGTTTGGAAGGGAATGGAGCAAAATGCTTCCCAGAATACCCAGTGGTATTAATTGTCCAAATTGTTGGGTAGATTACAAACGCTAGCTCATCTGGTTGAACGTCAATAGGCCACACACTCCGCATTAATTTCCCTAAAGGGTGATATCTTCTTGTACGAGGTTTTCCTCGCAAACTCAATACTTCATGCATACCTGTACTTTCTTTTCCCCCAGCAAGTTCGGCTTTGCTAGATTTACCCATCAGAGAAAGGTTATCCTTCTCAATCCATTCATGAGGGAGACGTTGGGTAACAAAATAATAGTGAGGACTTTTTATAAACCAGAAAAGTCGTTCGTAATCAACGCCAAAGCGACTAGAAACCCCACCACTTGGTCGGGCATTTGGTTTATACCAAATAATATCATTTCGGCAAATCCATCCATGTTCATAAACCATAGCTGTTTTAAAGAGCTCAGGAATCGCTGCGAGACTTAAGGGGTGTGATCGTATTGCCTCATTCTTCTTCAATTTATTACTGACGTAATTATCCGCAACATTCACCCAGAGAGACCCATGGTCCTTGAGCTTCGGTTCTAGCTTGTTGAAGAGAAGAGAGATCTTCTCGATGTATTTTTGTGGAGTACTTTCTTGTCCTAATTCATCTTTGGAGTCACTATATCTCACTTGACGCCAATACGGGGGACTCGTAACAATTACGTCAATCGAGTTATCAGGGAGGTCGTTGATGAGTTCGTAAGCATTTCCGTGAAGTACTTGATTTAGGACTTCCATTACGAAACACAACCTCTATTCACAGAACTACTCTTGGAAACCCTGTTTCAATTTCGATACTAGGGAAGGATCCTCTCTAAGACGCTCTCTCTGTGCCCCAAATACAATTTTGTCATCAAACCATCTAGGTAGAACATGAAAATGAGTATGGAACACCTCCTGAAGGGCAGCCCTTTCATTTCCTTGAAAGATATTTATCCCATCACAATCTAATTCTTGTTTTAACACATTAGCTACCTTACGGACTGTTATTCCAACTGCAGACATATCATCTTCTTGAATGTCAAAGAGATTTCTCGAATGAATTTTAGGTATAACAAGCGTGTGTCCTTTCGCAATAGGATAAATATCGAGAATAGCCACAGTCTTTTCATCCTCATAAATGCGAATTCCAGGTTTTTTACCATTGATAATATCACAGAAAATACAGTCAGTCATTAGAGTTCCCATGTACAATTATTGGGTTCTGTTTTTCATTTTTTGTTTCTTCAAGTTTTCAAGCATTTTTTCGATCTTTGCCCTCCAAAAATGTTCGTATCTGACTTCAAACGGATCCATATCAGCTGTAATTATACCTTCCTTCTGCTCATAAAACCAAGCCAAATCATCCTCGAATTCTGTTCTGATACTTTTTCTAGATTCTCCTAGTGATTCTAATATGATCTCATAAGCATCATACACCTTTTGGAATACTTCTGTCGCATCCTCGGCATCGTTGACATCTGGATGAAATTTCTTCGCTAATTTTCTAAATCTTAACTTAACATTTTGTAAATTAGTTGGATAAGATAATCCTAGTACTTCATAGGCTTCCTTGATCGACATTTCTCCTCCTCACTCAATGTTACACTCCAATTTCTACCCAAAGAGCAGGGTGGTCAGATTCTCTACTTACAATGTAGTTACACACAATAACATTAGTACCCTCAGATACGAAAACGTGGTCGATTCTTTCATTGACGTCAAATTCTGTTTCGTCTAAGTAGCTGACTGATGCACCAGCACCTGCAACTAACCAGGAATCATTAAAAATCTCTGTTGTAAAATCATATTGGGGTTCATTTGGTTCGAAATTAAAATCTCCCAATAAAATGACATTACTCTTATCCTTAACAACTTTAATAATCGCTTCTTGTTGCACAATTGGACCACCATTACCAAGATGTGTCACATAAACGTTGAAAAGAGTATCTTGAACTTTGATTTGAGCTTCAATTGTTGCTGTCTGTTCTCCTTTACTGTACATAAAAAAGGTTTTAGTATTTTCGATTGGATACTTTGAGAGTAACGCAATTCCGAACGTTCCTGTAACTGTCTTAGGGCCATAGTAGGAATACATTTTCAGGGTATTTGCAAAATACCTGACAACATCTGTATTTCCACCAGCAATTCTGCTCGAATCACATTCCTGTAAGCCAATTATATCTGGATCTACCTCTCTAATTACATTTAGTTGTCCATCAAAATTCTTAATACCATTTTCACTGTATCCTTGCTGAATATTATACGTCATAACTCTCATTGAAGTTGTTGTTTCAGGAGTGGTGGGGATCGGGGTGGTGAAATTTACAGCCAACAGAGTTCCTATGGTAATAAAGATCAGTATGATTGTAAGAATTTTAACCTCAAATCTAGAAATTGGCTTGAATTTCAAAGACATTTGTTTTATGAGCAATACTGGTAATGTAACACCCAATCCAACTATTAAGTATACAAACCAGAACATGTCTCTAAAGAAAGGACCTACAATATCGATATAGTCATATACCGTTGTAAATACATGGGTAAAAATCATTATCAGAAAAAACAAAGATGATAATGAAAAACTCCCTGATAACTGCCTAATGGTTGGCTTAATATCAAATAATTCTCGTGAGAGAAGTGTAAAATCAAGTAAGATTATTGGGAAGAGGATCAGCATTAGTATTAATAAAAACTGATGTAAAATTGTTGTTGTAGGAGCGTAAATTGGATAATTATCTTCTGATAATGGAAATGGTAATTGATTTACCATTATCGTCAAAACCAATGAAATCAGAAACAGAACATTCCATAACCAGATTATCCAAGGCTTTATATTGTTAAGGAGTTCGTGTTTAAAAGCAAGAATGACGAAGAATATGGTAATCATCAAAGTGATTACAAGCAAGATAAAGAAATAGTTCCCTTCAGTCCACCTTGAGAAAACTGTCGGACTAGTAAACGAATAGTAAATCATCATTAAAATACTGGTCAATCCTAGGCATAAACCAATCGTTCTCCATGTACTGGTGGACGACTGTTCTCGGTTTGTGGAATCAATCATAGCATCTTCTTGTTTTTGTGTTATAAGTCCAAACATCAAGATCCCCGCTACAGCTGCTAAAACCCAACCAATCATTTGGAACCAGTTGGAAGTAGAGATATCCACTGTTGAACCAAGAGTTCTGAAAAATATTGACAAAGAAAGAGCGAAAGCCAGTCCTAATCCAAGTGTAATACTACTCTCTTCCTCATTTTGTTGGTATTTTCGTTGAAGAAAGGCTGGAAAAAATACTAGAAAAGAAGCAACTCCAATCCCAGAGACAAGCATTTTTCCCTGTGGGACTTCAACCAGAAGTGCTTCTAGGACCCGACAAACAATCATTAATTCTCCAGCAATAACCAAAAGTCTATCAGAGAAGCTTTTTTGGAAAAAAAGTAGCAATACTGGAGAAAAGAGGAACAGAACACTGAGGACATTTTCATTCAGTGAGAGAGTTAAAAGACAAATAGCATATATTGCTTCAACAAAATCAGAAATTAATTCCAAGAAAAATAGGAAGATTATGCTAATTAGTAACAGATCTGAATAATAATGATTTAAGTAGTTTTTTAATGATTGGGTGGTTGACATGATCCTCAAAAGCATATCATTGTTTTAAAAAGATTTTCAAGTAACACAATTTGACATCAGAAATTATTTTAATTAGAGATCCAAGAAATGATATATTGGAACTGTACTGGAATCGAAATTTTGCTTTGCATAAATTTCCAGCTTCCATCAAGTCCTAATTCTTGGGTGGCAAGGTGAAAGTGGCATGCAGCAATCCCCAGATCCATTCGTGGAAAATCAGGCCATACAAGAAAACGACTATACCAGCTTCTTTTTCGAAGAATGAAAAAATGGAAGTTATTCGTATCAATTTCCTTAATCACTCGCCAAGGTTGACGATTGGACGCTGATGGGGCAATCTGAATCATTTCCAAAGGAATTTCATATTTTCCTGCTTTCTCTCGTGAGAGTACTCGCTTAAATTCGCTTTCAAAGAAGAGAGTTTCCCATGGACGACGATTTTCAGACCGAGCTGCCCATTTTGCAAGTTTATCAATTTTACTACGATTTTCTGCAGCATAACCTATAGGGGAAATAGCTGGAACAGTTTCATTATCTGTAGTGTTAATTTGGTCTGCAAATCTGTTTCGTTTCAATGTCCCTCCTACCCAACATGTTGATAATCCTAATTCTGTCGCACATAGAATAACTTTTTCCATTACAAATCCAAAATGTTCGAGATCATAAGGAGATTTTTCTGATGCACCAACAATAAAATTCTGAGCACCTTGGATAAACCCATATGTTCCCAGGCGTTTTTTTTCCTTTGGGTTCATTTTTGGGAGTTCAACTAGTTCGAATCGCACTGTTCCTCCCCATGGGCTGCTTAATCTCTCTGACAGACACTGCTTAAGCTTTTCTTTGGCTATCTGTTCAATTTTTCTAGGGCTGTAAGTTCGAACTGACATACGCTTCTGCATTAGTTCAATCACTGAATTAGTGAACTGCATATTATTTTATCTCAGTTAGGTAGTAACTCTGCGTAGACTGCACGATGATCCGATGTTCGGGTGGAACCAAAGGTTTCACATCGTAACACTGTCCACGATCCTTTCATCCATATATAATCGATTCTATGAATGGCAACTCCATCATCTGAATAGGATGTGGCTCCTTCCGAAGGATCATTTCCAGCATGAATCCAAGCATCTGAAAATGACGAGTTAAGAAGAGTGAAAGTAGGATCAGTTCCATTTGGCCGTGTATTGAAATCACCTAATATGAGTGCTTTTTCAAAATTTTCAGAAATACTTACAATGGTTTGCGCCTGAGCTAAACGATCTTCTGAATAGCGATTAGTCTGAAAATGTGTAACTATTACAGGTAGTTGCCCAGCTAGTGTACCTGTCTCTATTTCGGCTACGATAGCTACTCGTTCAATTGATTGTTCTGCAGGAAGATCTACATATCGAGGATTAAGGATTGGATAACGAGAAAGAAGCGACACACCATAGATTTGAGCTGATGTTGGAGGCCCATAATAATAATACTTCATTCCCGTTTGACGAACGAGCCATTGGACACCATTCATGTTCGAAGAGGTTATCCGCGAGCCTTCTGATTCTTGTAATCCAACTACATCCGCTTGTGAATCAAGTATCACATCCCTAACCTGTTCAAGGTTGTACAATCCTGTTTGAGCTATTGAGAAGTATTGATGAATATTGAAATTCATCACTTTGAGATGGGTAGTATCAGGATCCCGAACAGGTGTTAAAACTTCATAGAATATAATTCCCCCCGTTGATATGACGATTATCATCAGGCAAATGATACGAAAAGAGTTTTTAAGGTTTTGAGGCCTTTCAACTTCATATTTAGGTAAATTAATCTCAAGGCTTGATAAGGGGAGGAATAGTCCAGCTAGAAATATCATTGTAGCTGCCTGGCCTCTTGTGAATTCGAGAATAGAAGGCATGAAGGCCCAATTACCCGCACTGACCTGTAGAAATAAGGTTAACACCAGTAATAATTGGACACCAGCCATTCTAATCCCCATTGAACGAAAGCTTGGGATTGAGGAGCTTTTCAAACCAGAAAAAAGAATAAAACACGCTGATACTTGTACGAGGAAATAAGTGACGAATGGAAGGAGATCGATCCATAGAAGATCGATTAAAGAGATAATGTACAATCCAATCCAACCGAGTATCCACTTATTATGGACA
>CP070760.1:2243385-2249596 GCA_020348965.1 Candidatus Heimdallarchaeota archaeon
CTGACCATTGATGCTGCATATGGAACGTTTCAAGAAGATATTAAAGGTAGCATTAAGGAGGGAAAGTTAGCTGATTTAATTGTACTCTCGGAGAATCCATTGACAATAGACGAAAGCAGATTAGAAGATATTACGGTGCTGATGACAATGATTGGTGGGATTGTTGAATATTGTGCACCCAATCAAGATATTTTATGTACAGAGACTCTTGTCACTAGCACACCTACCTCCACGATTCCTATGAGTACTACCAGCAGTCAGACTTCTACTGATGATACATCTGTTGCTCAAACAACAAGTTCCACGACAGAAAAGACAAGTACTTCGACAACGAGTGTTTCGTTTGTTTATTTACTCCTCTCCTTCTTTACAATTATGATTGCAAGAATGAAAAAATAGTTACTATTTTTCAATTATTGTTTTGGTTCAGTATTCTTTTAATTACTCGTTTGACCCCATAAGCAATACCTTCAGTCATCATCCAACCACTGTTGCCCTTATAGCTATCACCAACAAAGAAGAGATTTGGAATAACAGAGGAAAAGTTGGATAAATCCTCTCCTTGCCTCGAATAATTTACGGGCCAGTCTTTATGGAAAGTATGAATACATAATTCATCCTCTTCCTTAAGTTGAGGGAAAGTTGCTAAGAGCTCATCCCTTGCGTGACGGGTGTCTCGAACGATGTTGTTAGAATGAAACACTTGGTGGGTTATGAAGAGATGTTCATCTGGTGGCGCAAGGTTAGGTGATGTGATCGTGGGTTCAACTGCTCCTTTCACATATTCATTCTCTGGAAATAAGGCTATACCTGAACTCTCTAATATAGAAGTAGTTGAACGATAAGCAAACCCACCACCTGCTGCTATTGGAGCAGAAGGTAAACGATAAGGCAGATGGCTGTTTGAAAGAACCTGATTTACTTGAGAATGACCCATATTAAGAATAAATTGCTTTGCACAGATGTTAAATTCCTCATTTGTACTGGTGTTTTGGCACACGGCTGATTCAATAAATGAACCATCAATCTCAAGTTTCTTCAGTTCACAGTTTCTCTGGAGAACACTAGGAGATTCTTGGATATTATTAACTAACGCCGTAATAACAGTTTTACATCCTCCAACAGGAACACCTGGACGTCCTTTTTCATGTAATCGTTTTAGAACACGATACATTGATGCCGTGGATATTTGAGAAATATCTAAACTTAACGCAAATCCTGTAATTGCATTGAAAAACTTAAAAATTTGCGGATCTCCAGTTCGAGCTTGTAAAAATTCACGAAACGATTCAGAATGTTGTTCAGCTCCACGGAGTCCCCACAGTAACTTTCGTACCAGAGAAATTCGTTGTCTCATTTTAGGAAACGCTTTGAGTACACCCCAAAATCTCCGATGTCTTATAGGGGTACGTGAAGGCCAATACCATGATGTGAAATTTTCAGTGGTATGAACCTCAAGATTGAGATTTAAGTTTTGTAGGAGGAGGTTTCCCAATGGCCCCTTGTGGGCATGTGGAATCATGTGAACTGCGCCTGTGGGAATCTCAAATCCCTGATGCCTAATAGAAGTAAATCTTCCTCCAAAAAAAGGTAGTTTTTCAGCTAAAAAACAATTTTGTCCCTGTTTTGCTAATAATGCAGCTGAAAGTAATCCCCCCAATCCCCCTCCAGCAATGAACTGGTCATAGTATTGGGGAGTGATTTTTAATCCTCCCAGACTTTAGTTATTGCCGACACAGGACAGTATATGATACATCGGCCACATTTATTACATTTTTTCAAAAAATGAGCCATTCCTTCCACTTTAAAACTCCCAACAGGACAGGTCATTGAACAATATGCACAACCAACACATATTTGTCTATTAATTTTTATGATTGCAAACACCTGTTCAATTTTCAATTAGATCTTCGAATTCTAATCTCATTTATGAAAATTGTTCCCCATTCCCTCCTTAATTCCAATTAGTTAATAGACTCGCGCAGGAACATCTAACGCTTTTTAGTTAATCAACACCAACTTTACAGATTAGCTCTTACAGGAGGATAACTTTAAATTCAACTCACTGAAGAATAAACTTAGTTGTAAAATATCCTATAGAAAAGGAAAATTATTCTCCCTTCAATGCAAAATTCGAAAATTATTTTAATAGTGTATTTCATTATTCCATAATGTATAAGAAAACACTATCTGATTAAGCATAATTGAATGACGAGTGAGTAAAATGGCATCAAGGCTTTCTATAGTAGGTATCATATTATTAGTACTCGGTGGTATTCTCTTAATAGTATTTACACTTATTCTCCCAATTACCAATGCACAAATTCCCTTAATTCGTGGTGGAGTGGGTTCCGACTCGATTGAAGATATTAATCGTTTTTCCACAAGGACAATTGATGTAGCAAACGTCAATGGGGGCATTCTCGGGATGCCTGCATCTTTTATTAAGATTGTCTATGTTATCGGGAATACTGATCGCTCTACCGACTATACTGTTACCGTGCTTTATAACGATCAAGATTTTGGTGTCTCAAAATCATATTCAGAAGAAGCTAATGTTGGTTATAAAACAAGATCTTTTCAATTTACAGTTGTTGCACCTTCTTCAACCGATGAATATACCTTGAAACTAAGGATTCAGAATACTGGGAGTAATGATATAACACTCGGATCGAGATTGGTATTAGTCACGCCCTCCCTTTTCTCCACAATATTACCCATCCTTTTTGTGATTATTGGTTTGATTCTCACCATTGTTGGTTTCATTAAAAGAGGTCCTGCTGTTCCTAAACCTCGCCCTGCCCCAGGAGGTTGGGAGCCAACTCTGCAATGGGGTGGCGGGGCAAAGCAACCGAAAATGGCAATTAAATCTGAGACGGCAGCTCCTAAGCCAACTCAAAGAAAGGTTGTTAAAAAAGCCGCTGCAGGTGACCAATCATGCAAGTTTTGTGGGAAATCTGTTCCTGCATCAGCATTCTTTTGTCCACACTGCTACGGAAAACTTCGTTAATTGGACTTTACCTCAAGAGGGTAATGGTGGGAATTTTTCTACTTTTTTTCGAATACAATTTAGACCACAGAGAAACACTGCAATATTGTTCTGATCTTTTGATGTGACACTATGAAAAAGACGATTGGGATTCTAACTGGTGGGGGAGATTGTCCAGGTCTCAACAGTGTAATCTATGGAGCGCTATTAAAAGCAAAAGATACTGGAGACGAGATCATTGGGATAGAAAAGGGATGGAAAGGTTTTCTAGAAAATCGAACTAGGAAATTAAATGTGGCTAAATTAGATGATTTACATACCATAGGGGGTACATTACTTTATACTTCCCGGACTAATCCTTATAAAGATGCAAAGAAAGTGAGAGATCCAAGTGAAAGGGCAAAGCGTATTGAAGAAACAGCAAAGATGATGGTTAAGCAATTTGAGGTATTAGGTATCGATGCGCTAATAGCGATTGGAGGAGATGATACGCTTGGGGTGGCAGCAGCAATGCATAAAGCAGGAGCGAAGGTGGTAGGTGTTCCAAAAACAATAGACAATGATCTCTCAAACACTGATTACACTTTTGGATTTTGGTCTGCAGTCCAGCTAGCTAGTGATGCAATGGACAATATTAAGACCACTGCCCGCTCTCATCAAAGAATTTTTGTTGTTCAAGTGATGGGAAGGGATACTGGCTGGTTAACCCTCATAAGTGGGATTTCAACAGGAGCAGATATCATTTTAATTCCTGAGAAACCTTTTGACTTTGAAGAAGATATAATAGCCCTATTAAAGGAACGAGTGAAAGCCAATCATAAGTATCATATCATTGCTTGCAGTGAAGGGGCGGTACCAACAAAAAAATCATTAGAAAGAGATTTTCACACAATTTCGAAAGAAACTATTGAAAACCTTCCCCTAGATGATTTTGGTAACCCGCTCCTTGCTAAGTTGAATATGTCTAGGATTATTGTGAAAGAACTAAACCGTCGCGAAGATTTAAAGGAGTTTTTTCAGCAAAATAACGCCGAGTTTGAAGTACGAGAAGTAGTTCTAGGTCACACCATGAGAGCTGGTAATCCGAATTCATTTGACAGGATCTTAGGGTTAAGATTAGGAATTAGAGCAGCAAAATTAGTTTCAGAGGATCGGTATGGTTTAATGGTCTGTTTACGAGGAGAGGAAATTGATACGGTTCCTCTTTCCGAAGGAGCCAAGAAAAAAACGATTCCCCCAAATTCAGATCTAGTCGAATTAGGTGATTTGATAAAAAAAGTCTACTTTGAAAGTAGATGATTACCTCTGACGCACCAAAGTAATTTTGTGTCAAAAGAAAAATCTTTAGGACAATATTTCACACCAGAGTCAATTGCTGACTTGATGGTTGCATTAATTTCACCCAGCTCATCACAGCAACGAGTTCTCGAACCAAGTGCTGGAAAAGGTATATTTCTAAAGATATTAACACAGAATAACTTCACGCAACTCACTGGAATCGAAATTGATCCTATGCTTGCCAGGCAGTCACCTATATCAATAAGAATAAGCAATTTTTTTGACTTTCCAACCACAAACAAATTTGATGTAGTGATAGGCAATCCACCATATATTCGCTGGAAACATCTCTCTATGAATCAGCGAGAATATTTTACTTCTAAACCGTTCTGGCATAAACGTATGAGCGGTTTAACTGATATTCTTCAACCGTTCATCTTCAAATGTGTCGATCACTTGAAACCTTCGGGAGAATTAATATTTATTACCCCTGTTTTTTGGATGCAGACGCTTCATGCTAAGCCATTAAGACGATTTTTGCTGGAGAATGGTTCATTCGATGTAATAATCAATTTTCATGAAACAAGGATATTCCCAAAAGTTAATCTTAATCTCATAATATTCAAATATCGAAAACAGAAACGAGATCAACAAATAAAGGTCATTAATTATTGGCAAAAAGGAAATCTAGAACCACAGATAGTCAAGCGAATTCTACAGCTACTTAAAGATCCCTCTTTATTAAAAATAGAATCTAAGAAAGAAGGAAATCTAGAATATTTCTCAACACATCAACCCCTAGATGCAGGCCCTTGGAGATTCCTACCCTTAGAGTCTGAGAAAAAACTAGTCAGCTTCGAACAAAAATGTCACTTTTCACCCATTTTTGAGTTAAATGGTCACAAAGTGCGTTTATCACAGCTTTTTTCCATAAAGGATCTCGAGGCTTTAGGTCACTCCATAAAAAACTGTAAAAAGGTGAACCTAGGTAATAAATCTTATTTTCTTATCCCCCCAAGAGCTCAATTAACAGAATACTTTCCGAGTGAAGTGAAATCATCATCTGGACCTCTTTCTCGATTTGTACAAATCGGTGATGTTGTAGAGATTGGAAATGGTATGGTTAGTGGCCTAGACAAGGCATTTCGATTGAAAGTCAATTTAGAATTGACAAAAAAAGAAACAGAAATCCTTATTCCTATCGCAAAAGCAAAATCACTTCGTCGTTATTATGTGGAATTTCTTATAGAATACTTTTTAGCGAGACCTGGGGTCATTCCAACGGAGGACATATTGAAAAGAGACTTTCCTTCCCTTTACGAGCAGCTTATGCCTTTCCGAGAGGCATTAACCAAACGGTACCAATATAATAGAAAGATCCCCTATTGGGAATGGGTATTCCTTAGAAACTATAAGTTGATGAAGGATGCGGAGTCCTTGATATGTGTTCCCTGCAAAGAACGTTTTGATAAGCGAGGATATTTCCGTTTTGCCCTTTGCGAAAATGGAATATTTACAACACAAGATGTTACTGTTCTTGTGAAATTTAATTGGGTCAAAGAATCATCAGAGTACATAACTGCCTTTTTGAACAGTAAAGAAGTCTTCGAATGGGTTACAAACAAAGGGTTCGTGAGAGGGGGAGTTGCAGAGTTTTCTGAAGAGCCTTTGAGAGTAATTCCGTTTCGCCTAATTGATTGGAACTCCAGCTTAGAAAGGAAGATTCATGATGAAATAACCCTACTAGTACGTGAACTCTACCAGGATCAAATGGAAGATGAAAGTAAGATATCAGAAATCAATGAGCTGATTTCTGCTTTATTTGGCTAATATTGTTAAAAAAGCATGTATAGTTTGGTTTATCTATCCGAAAAGATTTTAGAGAGTTAATCAAGTGGGATTTTATGCCAGGAAAAAATACAGAAATAAAAAAATGGATGGAAC
>CP070760.1:2249696-2258425 GCA_020348965.1 Candidatus Heimdallarchaeota archaeon
AGCCATAGCTGAACTGCTTCAAGTAGAAACTGAAAGGTTTTTTGACCAGGAGTGCTTTCTAATACGTTAGAAATAACATTCCATAACACAATGGCCAGTAAAAGACTAGTTCCTACAACTGTGGTTATTTCGAAAATAACAAAACCAGTAAAACTAATATTTTCGTAATCCAGTGGCGAAATTCCAGCCATACCAAAAATACCATAAGTATATAACCCTTCGATAAGAATGTAAAAGCCAAAGGTAACCCCACAGCATAACAACCATAATTTGAGAATGGTCCAAGATTTCAAAATCAATCGCCTTTACTGAGATGCTAATAAATATTTAAAGTTTAGTCTTTTTAATATGAGATGCCTGAATCCTGAATAGTCGTAGTTCTTGTAATTAATTCTATAAAGTTGAAAAGCCCTCAAGAACTATCGGATTGCGGGAAGTAAGCCTCGAAGATATAACAAAGAGTATATGAAAGGTTAATTTCGTATTGATTTCCTCATTGTTTTGAACTGAACCTTTGCTTAAGATTTATTTAGATAGTTTTTTATTTTCATTCAATTAAAAAAAGAGTGAGTTACCAGTTTAACCTTTTGAGAGATTTAGATGAAGCGTAAACTTGTTAAAATCCTCGGTTGTTCCTTAATAGTCATTATTTTCCTAACCATTAGGGGATCCTCTTCCGAATATTCTGAATTGGTCTTAAAAGTTGGAGATACGTACGATTTTAAGATTACAGATCTTGAAGCATTATTAGAAATTAATGGGACTGACTACATGGATGCTAAGCTAGAGCTTCTTGGCATGTTTGGAATAACCAACACTAGCATCAAGCAGGGAGACACTTTTGAGATCACTCTGAAATCTATCCAAGAACAAAATGAGACTAATTTTCTCAGTTCGACTATAGGACCCGTTTATGAGGTTAACGTTTCTCAAAAATTCGGAAATGAAACCAATGAATTAATGACCACAACAGATATGTGGATGGTTCATTATTTTGTTCTAGTACTGGTTACGAGTCTCGGCTTCGATGTGACAACTCCTGAATCAAGTGATTTTTCTGATCCAGAACCACCTAGTAGCAGTGTAGAATCTGTTGGTCCGCCAGTATTTACAGGTATCAATCTCACATTCTATGAAATGTTTCAAAATCAGTCTTCAGATGCTTATCCTACAAAAAATACAACTATCGTTGATAATATCACCAGTACTTGGGAGATCGATACTGGAGTAGAGCTCAATGGGGATATATTCTCATTTTTCTATTACTATAATGGTACGAAAGTATTAAACTCAACAACCGTTATTTGGAACCATGTTTCGATTGCTAATATGAGTATTACAGCTGATATATCACGGAATATTGTGACCACCTTCTATTATTTGCTTTTCTCGTCCACAACACTTGATAATGCGACTCGAAAGACAAAAACTGTTTATGGTTTTGAAGAACCATCTGATGAACCTGAGACTCCAACTGTGACCTCAACTACCCATCCAACAACTCTTACTACTTCGACTCCCACAGTTACTCCTATCACTACTGAACCTACTACTCCTCCTTCTACTGTTACTTCTATTACTACTGAACCTACAACTCCTCCTTCCACTATTACCTCTACTACTACTTCCATAACTGACCAGTCGACTACCATCCCGTCTCAAGAGACTAGTTATGAAACGGGAACGACAACCAACACATTAACAATACCAGAAGAAAGCACTTTTCTCGATATGTTAACGGTTTTAATTATCTATGGTGCTCTAGTAGTATTTATTCGAAGATATAGGAAAAAATAGGAATTCCACCCTGTTCTAGTTTTTTCAAAATCTTTCTCGTAAGATTATTAATAAATCTGAAGATTATCAGAAATTGTCTCTTAGAATGATTTAAAACGCCAAAAAAATATTGATTATTTATTTAATGACTTAACTTCGACAATCCTTTTGTACATGAATACTGTAATAGCTAAATGCAGACACTCAAGTTGAGAAACCTATGATAATTCGACAAGCTCTTCTAGACCTTAAATGTATAAACATGGGGCGATTGAAGACCAGTATCCTGTTCTTCAGTCTAGTAAATCTCTTATGGGTTATTCTTCGAACGGGAACAAAACCCTCACGAATTGGTTATCCATGTCAACAAGCAGCAGCAAGAAATCTAACATATTCAATAAGTAGCGCGACTTCTCTCTCAATCGCTCCCTTCTTTGCCAGTATTAAAAATTTTATCTCGAATAACAGAACGTTAATTCCAGTCATACTCATATTGGGAGTGGTTAGTGGTGGTATTTTCAATTTATCACCTCCAAACTCTTCTCAGATCCTCCAATTAACATTCGCATCCAAAAAGGCTACAACTACACCTGCGTCTGATATTTATGTTGTTAATGGTCAAGGCGTAAGTATCACCAGCCTATTTGATCTAATGAAGGCTAATGATAATTACTTTTACAACTCAACAGAGGGAGTAGTACAGGAATCTGAAGGATTAATATCGCGCAATGACGTTGTATTATTGAAAATCAATGCTCAATGGCCTAATCGTGGTGGAACTAACACAGATGTATTAAAGGAATTAATACAAGCTATCATTGATCATCCAGAAGGCTTTATAGGGGAAATAGTGGTAGCTGATAATGGACAGGGGGTTGGAAACATGGACTGGGAAAATAATAATGCTGAAAATACAGAACAGTCCACCCAAGATGTAGTTGATATGTTCTCCTCCTCACACAATGTCGCAACATATGATTGGCAAACCATTAGAGGCATTTCTGTTGATGAATATTCAGATGGAGACATGACGAGCGGATATGTCGTCTCTACTACAACGGATCCCGAAACAGGAATAATAGTCTCGTATCCCAAGTTTGAAACAGATTTTGGTACGTATATCAGCTTCAAACATGGAATTTGGAATGGAGCAGAATATGAAGAACGATTAAAGGTTATAAATATGCCCGTTCTAAAATCACACCTCTGTTATGGAGTTACAGCATCTCTCAAGAACTACATGGGAGTGATTTCGGAAGGAGATGCAAGATACGGAGGAGTAGCTAATGGTCATTTTCAAGTGGCTACTGGAGGTATGGGGACTGTAATGGCGGAATGTGGGCTTCCAACCCTTAATATTATTGACGCCATCTGGGTAAATGCCAACCCGTGGCCATCCTCGTCAACGGGACCTTCTACAAGTTATGACGAAGCCACAAGAGTCAATGTTCTTATTGCAGGAGAAGATCCTGTTGCTCTCGATTATTGGGCTGCCAAACATGTCCTTATCCAGACAGCAAACTTAATTGGATATACTGACACACATACCTTAGACCCAGAAAATACTGAAAGGAGTGGGTTGACGGAAGCATTTGGAGTCTGGCTGGACAAAACGAATGACGAAATTAGGAGAGCAGGGTATAACGTCACGACGGATGAAAATTCTATGAATGTTTATCTTTCCCAAGGTAATACGACTACTGTTCCATCGTCAGTCAGCTCTACAACAACTACGACTCCAGTCCCAGGCTTTGGACTATTAGGGATACTTCTCGTCGTAACAACAATCCTTCTGTTACGAAGACGACAACACATAAATGATTGAAGAGTTCTGAATCGGACTCTAGGTGACCAACAGGAAGGCAATCAAATATCCAACCAAAGAACCGAGAAGGGGAATGATAGCAGAAACCCTCATCACCTGAGGGAGGGGGAACTCTGACATAGAAACCAGCCTCGTAAGGTTATTCTGATGACGGATAATTGTCAAATTGTCGCTGTTTTCGAGAATGAGGGAATGGATAACTTCTTGCTGCTTGGAAATCATCAAGCTGTTGATAAGATTATATTTCCTCCACGATTTGTAGATGGCAACTCCACTTTGTGTAAAACCAAAAAAAATCAAGAGTAGCAGAAAACCTAGAATAAGAATTGAGATCCACTCAATTTCTAGAATTGCAAAAAATATTGAGATGGTTGTTGTGACGAAAAAAGGTAAAAGAAAGGAGAGTAACAACAGCTCGAACAGTAAGGGAGGGAATTCATCAAATATGAATGGAAATACCCATTCAATGTCAAAATCGACTGAGATTTGCTTTAACTTGAATCCATTTTTCCTTCTTGAGTCATCGAAAACAATGTAGTTATCAAGTTGACCAGCACTCTCCAACCTTGTGAAAAGAGACAACATCTGATCGTGATAACTGGACCAATTTGATTGATTGAAAAATTTGAGTAATATAGTTACAATAGAAAAAATGATTCCCAGAAAAGCTGCAATCCCAACAGCAATAAATAATCCAGCAGTTAATTCAGAGGGAACTCCTGGAAAGGTTTCTGGATTCACATAAGTTCCTAAAATAACATCGATAATCAAACCAAGGGAGAACGCGGCTGAGCTAATACCAAAGAGACCCAATATGAGGGAAATAGTAAGGGCAAAAACCTTTCGAGGCCTAGATGGGGGTCTATTAAACTTTCTTTTTTCCTCTTCTAAATAGGTCACGAAGCTCCTGGATCCTTTATCATGTGAAATTTCCTTCTTTATCTCCCAAAAAAGGTCTTCGTCTAGAATCACATTTTTATTAGACTGAGCCATTGAAGTATCCTCATAGTAGGGATAATTGAGTTTAAATGTTATCTTTATCAAAAGTGTATTGACTAGAGAAGTCTTTATAATATTTCTTCTTATTTCTCAATCCGATGGCTACGATAGTCGCGGTTATGCTTGACTACAAAGAAAGCTCTCTTAAAATCCTGTGTCCTTAGGTGAGATAAATGGTAACTCCTCCTTGGCGATTGAATGAAGTACTCGATAAGGCACAGAATGGCCCCGTCTGCTTAGAGACTGACTTTGACCTTAAACTTTTGGTTCCAACACTTCGGAGGGTTATTAAGGAGTATGGGATCTCCTTTGACCCTGCGACACCCGTTCCGATGGATGGTAATTTAGTGGATAGTCTATGGGAGGCAGCTTTTGACCTATATCTTGAAGTAGGAACATTGTGCACTGATACTTACCGAAGGATATTGTTTACAGAAGAGGAAATGAAAGAAGCTCTTGGCAATTTTCCAGGGAAATTTACTTTAGGTTTTGGACGTGACTCAAGAGAGCTTTCTTATAGAAAAATCGAAGATTCTCGACGGCCTTTCTGTATGTTTACGCCAGATATCACTTGTGATGAGGATCTATTCCTATCAATGAGTATGGCTTATTTACAGGAACCTTTGGCAGATGGTGTTTGTGCTCCCATCCTTGATGAGATCGAAGGGATACCCATCCGCTCTGGTTATCCTTCAGAGGTGAAAGGATCAGTTGCTCATGCTATGATGTTTCGAGAGGCGGCCAGACGCGTAGGACGTCCTGGTATTTTCCTCAAAAGCGTTGGCACTGCAGAATCGGATGCCGCGCAAATCGCGGCCAGTAACACCGAATGGGGAGAACGATTGACTGACGGTCGCTTCGTGGCAAGTGTGACTGAACTTAAAGTAAACAATTCTCTCCTGAATAAAATGGTACACTTTCACACTTACGGTTGTTTCGTTGGAGCCCTGACGGGACCGATCTTGGGAGGATACGCAGGTGGACCTGAAGGAACTGCGATTGTAGGACTTGCCTATCATCTCCAAGGATTAATGGTAAACCAGGCTCACTTCATGGTGTACTTTCCTTTTCATTTACATCATACGTGTAATACAACACGCGAGCTCCTCTGGGTACTCTCAACAACCTATCAAGCTTTATCCCGTAACAGTAATCTGGCATCTATGTCAGCGGGGTATGCAGCAGCTGGGCCCTGCACTCCTATGATCTTACGAGAGGGAGCAACTCATGCTCTCGCTTCAGTTGTCTCAGGTGCTAATCTCTGGATTATGGCTGCTGCCAAAAATAGGCACAAAAACTATGCCACTCCAATGGAAGCGCGAATGGCTGGGGAAGTGGGTTGTGGAGTGGCTAAAGAGCGAATTTCAAGAACTGATGCAAATGACCTTACTCTTTCTCTTCTCAAAACTTATGAGTCCAATATTGAAGATGCACCACTAGGAAAGAATTTCCGTGAATGTTACGACATACAGAGGTGTAAACCTTCAGAAGAATATATAGAACTCTATAAAAACACACGAAAACAGTTAGAAAATCTCGGTGTCCCATTTGTTTATTGAAGGAATGACATAAATCATGGAGACTCTCGATCTTCCTCAAACAACTTTAGAATGGCTATTGGATGATGATAATCCCCCAGTGAGAAATTTAACTAAAAAACATTTACTCAATCAGAATCCTACTGACTCAGAAATACAACAAATAAACGACTATCCTCCTATTAAGAAAATTCTTTCTCTAATGAACCCAAACGGTTCTTGGAGTGATCCTACCAAGCCTTATAGAAAGTATGTTGGGAGCTACTGGCAGTTCATTTTTCTTTGTGATTTAAATGCTAATCCAATGACTGACTATATCTCCAAAGCAGCAGAGCATATCTTCTCCTATCAACTTCCTAATGGTGATTTTCCTCACGAATTGAGACTAAAAAAAGGAATTATTTGTTTGACAGCCAACCTCCTCCGATCATTAATCCATTTTGGATACGAGGAAGACCCCCGTGTACAAAACGGGATCAAATTAGTTACGAGACATATCATCGATAATCAGGGTGTTTTTTGTTTTGATCAACTCGGTAGCTTACTCCCAGATTGTCAAATGGCTCTCACTAAAGTTTTAGCAATGTATGTGTGCATGACTCGGCAGAATCTACAAAATCAGACTGCAATCGAAATCATTGAGAAAAAGATTGTCGAAAATCGTGTTCTATATTATGTACCAAAGGGTTCAACAGAATATCAAAAGGCAATAAAAGGAAAAAAAGTTACAGAAGTTCGTCAGATTAAAGCACAGATGCAGAAACAATCAGAAAAGTTGAAAAAAACAGAGATAAAGAGTAGTTGGAAACGATTTGGATTTCCACATTCCTACACATCTGATACTCTTGAAACAATGTACTGGCTCGCCATGAACAACAGTCAATACCATGAGGAATTTAAGGAAGCACTTGAACTCGTGATTAAACGCATGGATCCTTCAGGATACTGGATAAATGAGAATAAATTTCGAAATCCTATGCTTGTCGAAATCGAACCTAAGAAGACACCTTCCAAGTGGTTAACCTTCCGAGCGTGCTATATCCTGAGAAAATATTGGAATTTAAGGTTTCAAGATTAATTAATTTTTTACTATTCAAATTCCAGTCCAAGATCCAGAAGTTCCTTTTTTACCTTATTATAAATGGTTGTATATTCTTCAGAAGGCTGCACCGTTTCTACGTCGTAACATTCCTGAAAGGTTTTGCCTAAAGGTGGTTTTTCTAATTTTTGCTTATATTTTGAAACAATGTGGTTGATAAGCTCATTGGCATCAGTTCTCTTCATCCCTGTGGCAGCATGGCCAACTTCACAGCCTAGTCTCGCCTCCATCCCTGTTTCACGATCCAGATATTGACTCTTGGCTGCCGACGCATTATTGATATGAATACCCGAAACTGTCCCAACGATTGAGCTGGCTGCAACCTCAAATAAACACATCTCTGTTGCTGGACCTGCTGCAGTTATAGCCTCTGTGGCCGTCAGAAGATGAGTGTTTCGACTAATAGCTTGGCCTACTATACTCGCTACCCACAGAGATTCTTTGGTAGTACTACATGAGTATTTGAGATGCGTAACGGGAAAGTCTGCATATGCAACCTGATGCACGAGTAGTCCCTGAAGATGATGTGCCAGGGTAACTATTGCCGTGCCTTCTGGCCCTCCCCCGTATCCTCCCATTAATGGTACATAAACGGCTCCTGATAAAAGATTTTTCCGCTCAGAATAATACGCTGCTTTTGTGAGCTGACTATTGTCGGTCTTGAGTTCAGCAAGAGACGCTATTAGATTTCCATCAACTGGCCGGATACCTAGTTCAGGTTGGCTTCCCGCGATATACCCTGCAGCTGATAGAGCGGTTCCTAGCAGATTATGGAATCCAATCGCAGGTCGTCCTGCTCTCTTAGCTCCTTCTTTTGAATAAATAACATTGTACATTGACGCCAAGACTTCGGCAGGAGACCCTGCTTTTGGTACCATTCCAAAAATGGTATGTAAGGGACAACCTCCGCTGATTGTGTCAGCTAGAGGATTCTGAGCATAGCTCTGAACGACCTGGATGTAAATATCTTCTGAAATTTCACATCCACCAGAGGTGAGACATAGAGGGGGGACTTGATCTTCCACACGACGAGAGGCCATCACTCGTTTGTCGTTTCCTTCTCCAAATATTATACGTGTGGGAGCATTTTGTAAAGCGTTTTTTATCTCTGGCTCTTCAAATTTGATCTGACGATGAGTACTCAAACAGAGAGTCCCTGTCTCCAAATAAAGATCCAGTGCCGCGTTAAACACAGCATCTACTAAGTTATTGTCATTCGGAATTAAAATATCTGGATCATATTTGACATCAAACTCCTTTATAACCTCTTGGAGTTTTAATCTCAATATTTTGCTATCAAAGTCTTTCTCTAGACAAATTGGACCTGTTTCTGCTCTCCTTAATACCTCATTCATTGCGGGTTCAGACATCGGGCTCATCTATCGTTTCGGAAAGATGAGATTAAGATTTTTTCTTAGAAGAAAAGTTCTCAAAATCTGAAAGTCAGGTGAACACATTTGGTTCAGTTTCCATGTCCTCTAGACTCTTAAAA
>CP070760.1:2258525-2297358 GCA_020348965.1 Candidatus Heimdallarchaeota archaeon
GTTAGTGACTGAAAAAAAGCCTATCGGCTATAAATGGCTGAGTTGTGGAAAAATTCACTATCCGAAGCACGGTCGATGTTTACAGTGTAAGTATCAGGAATTCGAGGAGGTTGAACTTCCATCTGAAGGTTCTCTCGTTACCTATACGATGTTGAAGGCTCCTCCAACAGGGATAGACAAGTTTTCTCTCTACTTAGGGATTATCGATCTTGGAACAGTTCGATACACCGGTCAATTGGAGGTAGAATCTGATAAAATCACCCTAGGGATGAAACTTAAGTCTACGTGGACGAAAGTTCGTGAAATCGATGGGAAACCGAAGTATGGTTTTGTCTGGATTCCTACTTAGAAAATTCTCTCTGGCTCTTCTCGTCAATTACTGTTCATCATTTTTTCACCCATGGCATCTAGAATAGATTGATTTATCGCATAATCAAGAGTCAATAGAGGGAACTTTATTTCTTCTTCGAGCTTTCTCTGATCACAATCAAAATTGAAGATGCAAACACTATCAAAATTCCAGTAATTGATATTATCACCACAATTGGAGGTAAACTAAGAAGAGGATTTGTGATTTTACCCTGTGCAATTGTTTCCCATCCAATGGTTTGATCAGTTTCATAAGCTCGAAAATTTCCCATCATTTCCCCTTTATTATCATCTATTGACTGTTCAGAGTAATATACAATATATTCAAGTTGACCAAGAAACGATCCACCACGATCTAATGAAAACTCATCTGCAGAAGGGATAGCTAATTGGATTATTGTCTGAATTCTGGATCCTATATACGAGAGATCGCCAATGTTGCATATTAGATCACTTTTAACCATAATAGAGTTATTTGTAAACCGAAGACGGGCGGATAAAGAATAGAATTTACTTTGATCTGAGGAGAATTCGATGGCTTCAAAAGTCATCAGATAAGAATATACACTGTCAACTTCTAAATTCGCGGAGGATGGTGAAATTTCAATTTTCAATTTAGCGCCATTTGATTGAATCCAGATTTTTGAATATGTCGAGTTTGGTAGAGAATGTACCTGAAAATATTGTAGAAGAAGAAATATTAGTACTGCAACAGGTATTAATTTTCGTTTTTTCAATCTTGACATTACCTAGACTCCGAAATTAAATTTGAGAAAGAAATTCATAATAAGATTGACTTTTAATCCGAATTTGCTTTAATTGCTCATTTGTAAGTCGTTGACTGGAGTACAGAGATGAGGAGGAAAAAATCTCTCCAAATGTTCTAGCAATCTCTTCCTCCTTCATAAGTATGAACTCTGTCAATTTTTCTGCTGACTGATGAAAAATAACCAAATACGCAGTTCCAATTCCGATGATTTGAAAAGCTTTTGTCAGCGCAAAGATCTCTACTTCATCCCAAGTTAAAGGCAGAAAATTCCATTCAACATCTTCAAGGTTGTCTTTAATTGCCAGTATTTCTAGAAGGAGATCCCATGTTTGGATTTCCGAGTGCCAAGTCGATCCTGACCAGAGAATGTTCGGCCTTTTTGTTGTGCGTGTGTCATGCTGGATAATCCCGAAAAAAAGTCCCAAATTGGTAACTGGTGTAATTGATGTCATTTTTAACTTACTAATCCACGAATTTCTTAATTTGTGAGAGAAAAGGACTTTTTACGTATTAGCATGAGATTTAGAGGCGTATTTTCACAGTCAGTTGAATTTATGTGTGATCCTTCAAAAAGCTATATATTTATTCGTTGGGATTTTTTCAAAACCTCTCGTCCTTTGGGATAACAATCAGTAAATGTAATTCGATAGTTTAAAAATTGAAAAGATTTGAGTAGTGATTGAAATGTCTTCCACACGGGATTTATACAAACAGGGAGGAGTTTTAATTGTGTCAATAATAGGAATTTTACTTCTTATCATAGTACTCTCCACACCAATTATGGGAATGTTCGCTCTGGGACCGATTGTGTCTCCAGGGGGAATTTTTGGAGCTGCAACTGGATCTTCTTATCCTTCAGGATCAATAACACTTGAGGGAATTGATGCACCCGTCACAATTATCCGTGATAACTGGGGAGTTCCCCATATTTACGCTGATACCCAAAAAGATGCAGCATTTGCATTAGGCTATTGTCACGCAACCGATAGGATGTTTCAGATGGAGATGACCGTTCGAACTGGCATGGGGTTGATGTCTGAAGTCAGGGGAAACGATTCTTTAGGTGATGATATCTATTATCTTACTCTCGGGATTGCCTCTGCCGCTCAAGAAATGGTAGACACTTTCGAAACTGAACGGAAAACTGACCCACAACTAGATACAATGCTGGACATACTAGACGCTTATTGTGATGGCGTGAACTATGAGATTAATAACAGAATAAACACACATACCTTGCCAATAGAGTTTCAATTGTTGAATTTCGAACCAACACCATGGACTCCCCTTAAAACCTTTGTATATAACCGTCTCATGAGTCTCATGCTAACCTATTCAACTTTTGATTTAGAGGCGACTATTTTAAGGGATGAGTTGTTCAACAAAGACCTCTATGCAATGGAAGAATTGTTTCCCCTCAACCAGACATTCTACCAGGTTCCGATTGTGCCCACATATGGTACTTATGATAATTATTCGTTGCCTTTGCAAGTTACAGAAAAGATTAAAGCTGATATTCAAAGAGGAGATAGTGAAACTCGTCGCTCATTGATTCAGAAGATTTTAGATCGTACACCTGAAAGTTTAGATTTTTTCCAGCAATCATGGATTGGATCGAATAACTGGGTGGCAAATGGTACTAAAACAGTATCAGGTAAGCCTATCCTCGCTAATGATATGCACCTTAGCATTGACCTTCCGCACATTTGGTACGAGGCTCATCTCGTGGCAAAAAATGATAGTTGGAATATATACGGTTATACCTTAGCAGGTACCCCTGTGGTTGTAGTGGGCTTTAACACTCATATAGCGTGGGGTTTTACTAATGTAGGACCAGATGGGGTCGACTGGTTTGAATATGTTTGGGATGGAGACAAATATTGGAATGGCTCAGGATGGGCTCTCCCAATTGAAGAAAATGTCACTATACCCGTGAAAGGCTTGGGAGACCATAATGTAACAATTAGATATACCAGCGATGGAGTGATTATGGATGAAAAGGGGAAATCTATGATCGCAATGAAATGGACTGCCACCGAAAGTCCAACTTATGAAATTAAAGCACTGTACGGAGCAAACAATGCCACGAATTGGGCTGAGTTTAATCAATCAATGCAATGGTTCCATGATCCCCCTCAGAATGTGGTGTTTGCAGATTCCGAAGGGACAATTGCTTTGAGACCAACTGGTAGATTTGTTAAGAGGAACTTTACAGAAGGATTACTTGCTCGGTTTGTACAAAACGGTTCTGATCCATCTGTCAATAAGGACTGGGAGTACATTCCTTTCAATGAACTCCCGTATTCAGTTAATCCTGATCAATGTTATCTAGCATCTGCGAATCAAAAATCCACTGGTCCTGATTATCAATATTATCTAAGTAGTACTCAAGCAGCAGGTTATCGGGGGAGAAGTATCAACCGCCACTTGAGTGAAGCTCCGGATGGCTCAATTGATGTTGATTTAATGAAAGACGCTCAATGTGGTCCAATGGGTATTCTTGACATTAGTGCTGAGTCCTTTACTCCTTTCTTTATTGAAGCTGTTGACCAAGCTGGAGTTCAATTATCAGAAACCGCAGAAGCAGCCCTAACAGAACTAAAATCGTGGGTTGATAGTGAGGATCGCTTTCTTATGAACAAGACTCTGGTAGGTCCAACAATTTTTTATGAAACTTTTTCACACTTCAAGAACTATACGTGGTTTGATGAGTATGAAGCCGCTGGAATAGATGTAACAAGACCTCAAGACAATACTTTAGAATATCTTGTCCGAGAATTTCCAAATTCCACTTGGTTTGATGATATCTCGACTCCCTCGCCAATAATTGAAGAACGAGATGACATAATCGTTAAAGCATTCATTAAAGCAGTTGAGGAGTTAGAAAAGGAATTCGGATCGAGCGTTGATGAGTGGCTATGGGGTGATTACCACCAAATCTACTTCAATCACTTAGCTGGTATCCCCTCATTTGGTAAAGGAGCCCATCCCCATGATGGGTCTGGTTACACTCTCCTAGCTGCAGGTGGCCGACCTGTAGGTTCAGGTCCCAGTGAGCGGATGGTGGTTGATTTCGGTAACATCTCTAATAGTTGGAGCGTTATTCCTGCTGGAGTAAGTGGAAACCCAGCAAATCCCCATTATGCCGATCAAGCACTTGACCTCTGGATGAATGGCGAATATCATCTGATGTTGATTCAGTATGACACAGTCGAATCTTTTGCTAAGGAAGATTTGGAGGCAACGCTTATTTTGAAACCAGAATGAGAAGTAGGAGATGATATGAAATGAGTGAAAAAGGAGTACTAGATTACGTAAAAACAATTCTTCAATACCGACGTGCTATTGCATTTGGACTGTCTTTGATAGTCACTACAATTATTGACCTGACTATTCCTACTACCTTACCGTTTTGGTTAAGTCCATTAATGTTGGGGATAATTGGTGGTTTTATTGTTGGATCAGCGTCTGCTGGGTTATTCACAGGCCTTGGAACGTTAGTTGGACGATTTGTGTCCATCCTAATTATGATTCTGACAATGCCTGGTTTATTGAGAACATTGGATCTTTTTTTACTTGCAATTGGAGACGTTCTTGGCGCATCGTTACCTCCTGGTTCTTTAATTATAATTTTGTTGTCAGTCTTAATATGTGGTTTGTTTGGGCTGTTTGGAGGTATAACTGGTGGTTCAGTGACGGTATTAGTTCAATATTTTAGGGAATCTAGCGTCAAGGAAGAAGTTTAAGAGGAACTCGTTTTTCTCTTCTCTTTTCTTACAAGAAATTTATTTTAAAGCCACCACTAAGCTTTGAGTTGTGAGGGGATAATTAGTCAAATGGCTTCAGCAAAAGATAAAATTATTCGGGGTATGGAAAAAATTGGAGCTAAGTACATATTACTTCAGTTTACTGGTGCAGATGGACACCTTAAAGGAGTTGAGATGTCTAAGCGCTCTTTTTCTAAAGCAGATCATATTGGGGTAGATGGTTCTTCAATTGGCTTTCTTAGAACCAAACAGTCAGATATGATAATTGTACCTGATCCCACCACAGTAACATTGGTACCTTGGCAGGACAACACTGCTTGCGTTTTTTGTGATTTACGAAGTACTGACACTCATGAACAGATTTCTGCTGACCCACGAGGTATACTAGCTCAAGTGAACCAAGAGCTGATAGATGAGTTCAAGGCCGTCTATTTTGCTAGACCAGAGATGGAGTTTTATATTCTAACGCCTGATCTCAAACCTGTTGATTCTGCAACTTACATGGGACTTCCACCGAGGGATAAAGGATATTTTTTGCGAAAAATGATTGTAGAAACATTAGATCAAGTAAATATTCCATTAAAAACGTTTCATTCGGAAGTAGGATCTAGTCAACATGAGATCGAGTTTGAAGCATTACCAGCTGTCCAAGCAGCTGACAGCGTACAATATTTCAAGCAAATTTCCAAGATGGTAGCTTTAAACCATACAGAGGGGTGGATAGTGACTTTTATGCCTAAACCGTTTGTTGAAGAAGCAGGAACAGGCATGCACATCCATCAGATGGTAAAAACCTCCTCTGAAGACTTGTTTAAAGGGAGAGGGACGGAATTAACAGAATTTGCGCTTCACTTCATTGCAGGTCAACTGAAACATGCCACTGAAATAACCGCAATCACAAATCCAATTATAAATTCCTACAGACGATTAATTCCTAGAAAAGAAGCGCCTGTATATGTAACGTGGGGTATTGCTAATCGTACAGCTCTTATTCGCGTGCCTGGATACGAAATAGGGAGGTTAGAATACCGAGCAGCAGACGCTTCAGCAAACATCTATTTCCTTTTGGCACTGCTTCTAGCAGCTGGGATAGAAGGAGTTAAAAAGAAGCTGGAACCTCCTGAAGAAGCGGATTTTGATGCTGATGCGTTAACCCAAAAACAGCTTGAAGAGAAAGGAATAACATTGTTGCCACGAACTTTATTTGATGCTTTACGAAAATTTCAGAGCAGTAAACTTGCTGAAAGGGTTCTTGGACCAGCACTCCATCAAGAATATTACCAAGCTCGAATGCAAGAATGGCAAGAGTTCACGGATGAGCATAGTTTTGAAAAACAAGAAGTTACAAATTGGGAAATGAGTCGTTATTTAGATTACTAATACAACAGAAACAATAGATTTTTCTTTTTTTTTTAGCTAAAAAAAGATATCTAATGACTAGAAGAGCTCTTTTACTCTATCCTCAATTTCTTCTAAGATTTGTTCTTCGTTGAGCGTTAAAACCTCACGATTTAGCATGAGTAAATTTCCGTTCACAATTAAAGAATGAACGTCACTTCCATTAGCCGCATAAACGATATTTGAAATAATGTTATAGGTAGGTCGAAGATGTGGTGAGTGAAAGTCCAAAGCTACAAGATCCGCTTGATTTCCAACTTTAATTAATGATTCTAGATGAAATTTTCGTCTGAAAGCCCAATTTGTATCCTCTAGTACATGTTCAGCAGGATAAAGGGCTGGATCCCATCGTGCAGCAGAAATAACATTCACAGCTTCTCGCATTTCTCTCCAGAGGTCTAATGTGTTGTTAGACGCAGCTCCATCTGTCCCGAGGGCAATTACGGCACCCGTGCTTCTTAATTCGGGTATAGGAGTCGTTCCTCCATAAGCTAATTTTTGGGAGGATACTGGGCACCATCCTACGGTAGCCTGATGTTTTCCAAGGATCTCAACCTCCCGTTGAGTAATCCAAGTACAATGAGCAAGAATTTCATTTGTTTCTTCCCGAAAGAAGCCAATTTGATCCAACCTTTCTACAGGGGGAACCCCATACTTATCCTCAGAATCCATAACTTCTTTTCGGGTTTCTGAAGCATGAATCATAAGAGGGATTTGATGGGATTGAGCAAGATCTGCTGCTTTTAGAATTGTTTCCTCGGGTACCGTTACCTGACTATGCGGTGCAACGGAGGCTGTGAGTAGAGGAGAACCTTTTGCTAGATCGAGTGTACGCCCCAACTCTTCTAATTGAAATTCATAGCCGCCTTGATCAACAAAGGCACTGGGGAGGATTCCAGCGCCAAGCCACCCCCGAAGACCAGCTTCTACTAAGACTTTGCCAATAACACTTTCATGGAAATAAAAATCTGCAGCTCCTCCTGTTCCCCCCTTTATCATTTCAAGAGCGGCAAGTTTTGTGCCTAACGCTATCCAATCTGCATCAAATTTTCCTTCTACTTTCCAGATGTCTTCCAACCATGCATATAAGGGTTTATTATCCGAAAAACCCCGTAATAACGTCATTGGAAGATGAGTATGGCTATTAATCGGAGGAGGGAGAACAACAATAGACTTTCCATTAATTATATACTCTGGATCAGGTATCTGAGCTTGTGATGAGATCTCACTTATGATATTATCTTCTATGACAATATTTGAACGATAAATTGATGCGACGTCAGGTTGTGGTATGATTAAAACATCTTGAAGTAATAAATCCATAGTTGTTACTTCCAGTATCTATGATGGAGAATTCAACTTTATTTATATGCGATTTCACTCCTTTATGAAAATTTTCCGAATATTTATTAGATATAGAAACTGTCCTTCTTGTGTGACGTGTATCATCGGAACAAGGAGGAATGTTCCACTTTAAAATGGTACACTAATATTTCGCCAGTGGTGATAACATGACTGATGTAGCCCTCCATGGCAAACTGATAGATTTAAAAGAAGCCGTTGTGGAAACTATCGAAGAAAAATGGCAAACTGACTCTTTAAAAAAGCAAATAGAGGTAGCGGGGTTGCGAAAGAAAGGTTTTATGATGCCTTTGGATGCGGAGAATACTACTCATAAGGATATACAACTTGTTAAACAGTTTATGCCTGAAATCCAACTCCTAGGATGGGAACTTCGATCGGAACGCGCAAGTAAGGCTTGGGGCGGGGCGTATTTTAGGATTATAGAGCATACAGAGCAAGAAAAAAGTCAGAAGTGTATTCAATGGATTTATGTCTGGACTAAACAGCGGTTTTTTATCTCTTTCTGGATGACAGTCTTTCCTCTTTTCATGCTCGGGCTGATTGCAACCCTAATTTATTCTTATCTCTCATTTACAACTGCTTTAGTTTCTGTAGCACTTATCGGAAGCATCTTCTTCCTCTTGGGATTTCGAGAATTATTTGCCGCAATCAGAGGATTAGCAAAAGGAAAATGGTTTTTCAGTAATGGTCAACTTTCCTTAATTTTTGGAATTGTTTTTTGGTTTCTTTTAGCTGAAATATATTTGAGTAAAGAGAGTGGAAAGGAAGAACTAAGATCTGGAGCAGAATCTTGGCACGAACTTCCTGTAGGTCAAGAAATTATAGATGGTATATCAACAGCTCTCGGCTTAGAACGTGATATCAGAATATCTTGGGTTGCTGTGGTATTTTTCATTGCAACACTTGTTGCATTATTCTTTTGGAAATGGGAACCTCCTGCATTCACACACGCAACGCATGATATGGATTGGGCTCCGTTCTTCATTTACATTAGTAAGGAACCCAAAACCACTGACTGGAAATTGGATAAAGTTCGATATGATTCATTCCATTACTATGCCGAAACTTTGACAGCTGATCAATTGAAGCGCAGAAACGCTTTGACTAAGGATCAGAGACCACGGTTTGAGATTCCAAACTTCTGGCACAGTTTCAGACCTACTCAAGGACTTGATGATCGGATCAAAGTAGTTTTCGGTTTTCTCATTTTCATTATCACTCTAGCAGTTGGAGCAATTGCCTTTATTGGCCCCTCTGATACACTAATCGCCTCTGACATTGTCCGATTTGTATTTGTCCCATTACTGTTGATGTTTGGTGCCTATAATGTATTTGCAAGCTGGCCAAAGTCTATCGTTGATAAAAAGATCGATTTGTCAGATCCTATATACCACTTGACAGACAACCGATTGCGAATATTTTGGAATCTACGAGGTACAGAACCAGCTCTAAAAGTTCGTTCCAAAATGCAAGACGCTTTTATGGACGACGAGGACTTTGGGACTTTTCGAGATGATCTTGAGCAGATTGTTTTCTACAACTTACTCCCCAAACTCAGAGAACTTGAACAGAAGGAGTTTTTCAAGGGATTGTAAAAAGATAATTTCCTTTATCAAAAAATCTTTGAACATCTACAACATATCCTTTATGTTAAGATTCAATACCATTCTCATTTAGATGATTGAGGCTTCTTTATGAATTTCCTTAAAGTAGAGATAGAGAAATTTACTCAAAAAAGACCAAATTCTCAGGAGCTCTGGAAAAGATCCATACAGGGAATACCAGGAGGAATCTCACATAACATCCGAAATTTGGGTCTTCCATCCATTGGAGCTTTTCCAGTATTCATTAAATCTGGGCATGATGCTTATTTAATTGACGTAGATAATTTTAAATATATCGATTACTGGCAAGGGCACTACTCGATGCTCCTCGGTCATAATCATCCTGGTGTTCAAGAGGTTATACTGAATAAATTAAAACTTGGATGGCATTTTGGGACTGTATCCGAAGATCAAGTTAATTTGGCAGAAATGCTCATTGAGGACAATCCAAGTGTGGAGGAGGTCAGGTTTAGTTCTAGTGGCACAGAATCAGCAATGTATGCCACTCGCTTAGCTCGTGCGTTCACAGGTAAGCCATTAATTGCAAAAGCGAAAATGGGTTGGCATGGTTATGCCGATACACTTTTGTACGATGTAAAAGCTCCTTTTCTCGGCAAAGAAGGTCCTGGGATTTTACCAGAAGACCAAGCTGGAATAATAACCTTTGAGGTGAATAACGAAACAACAAAGGATTTAATCCAAGATAATGCACATGAACTAGCAGCAGTGATAATTGAACCTGTATTGGGAGGTGGAGGAGGTTTTCCAGTTAAAATCGAGTTCCTAAAAATGTTAAGAGAAATGACAGAGAAACTGGACATTCTGCTAATATTCGATGAAATAATTACTGGATATAGATTTTCCTATGGACTGTTTCAGAATCAATTAAGAATATTCCCAGATTTAACTACTATGGGCAAGATCGTTGGCGGTGGATTATGTATCGGAGTGGTAGGTGGGAGAGAGGAGATTATGGAACAAGCAAACCCGCAATTGAATAATCGCGTTTGGACAGGTGGAGGTACCTTTTCAGCACATCCCCTTAGTATGGCAGCTGGTTTGAAAACCCTAGAAATTTTGAAACAATCCAGTCACGATTATGATCGTACCAATGCAATCGGTACGAAATTTATAACAGAGCTGAACGAGGTTTTTGGGGATGAGAACCTTAGCTTTGCAGTCACTGGCTATAAATCATATATTACAATCCATGCTTTATCCAAATATCTTGAAAATCCAGGCATGAATGAAATTATCCAATTCAACAGTAAGAAGCGTGAGGCTCTTCTACAATTGGCATTATTGAACAGAAACATTAGTGGAATGCATGGGATCGGGGCTTTGTCCTTTGTACACACCACACAACACATTAATCAAACACAAGAAGCTGTTGAGGAGATCACACCTCCCATTTCAAAAACACAAATCTAACCAATTAAATTATATCTATTTCGAATTAATAATGTGTACAGGAAGAGAATTCATAATAAATTTAGCTGTTTTACTATCAGAGAAACCAATTCGAACCTAGGAATAAGGATGATTTCTTTTTTGTCCGCCAGTCGTCTTGCGGCTTTAGAAAAACCCATTGATGACACAACTAATATTCGATGAATTTCAGGACAGGTCTGGAGAAGTTCTTTCGCCTTGTACACCTGACTAACTCCAACGATTCGTTTCCAATCACAGATAATGACTCCAATGTATTCTGATTTTGAACCCAATTGCGTCAACACAAAAGATAATCGGGAATCAGCCAACGGATGCTTTAATAATTGCATGGGATGGTGTGTTACGAACCCTATGGCTTCAAATACAATAATAGCAAGGTCATTGAGTGGTTTTGTAAGAAGCTCTTCAGACATTTGTTGATCCTCAATCTATCTAGGTTTGTGTGAAACTAGCGATTGGAGTTTATAATTACCCGTAATACGTAAATAAGATAGTTCTTCAGAGTAAAATAAAATTAAGGCGACCTTAAACAGTAATTTTCCGAATCTTCCGACATAAAACCATGTCAATGAGTGTATTTTTCCAGAGGGATTAATTACAGATCTAGGTTTGAAGAAGCACAAAAACCATTCATCATACCCCTTTGGTAAGCGTCTCCTCTAAAAATAAATGACTTAACCATATTTGTATTATATTAGAATAGGAGCTCAACTCGTTTCTGGAATAGCGATACTAGCTCACCCCTCGAAATGAGTCCAATTCCCACCTTTTCTGCGAGTCGGGAAGCGGAGTAAGAAAATCCTAAAGAAGAAACGATTAATACACGATCCAGTTTAGGACAGGTTTGGAGAAGCTCCTCTGCTTTGTGGATCTGTCCAACTCCAACAGTCCTCTTCCAATCTCGAATAATAACTCCAATATACTCTGTTTTCGACTTTGAGCCTACACGTGTCAACACGAAAGATAAACGTGAGTCTGCCAGAGGATGTTTAAGAACTTGCATTGGATGGAGCGTAACGAATCCATCTAGGGCCTCAAATACAATTTTTACAAGATTAGTAAGGGATTCATTCATGAAGTCAATGACCATATTCCGTTCCCAACTCATTGTTAAATTGGGGTAATTTCGTGACAGGTGATCTAATTTTCCCAATTCATATAAATATTCTTCCGAAGACAAGAAAGTAGGTACTAAGAAAGTAGTACTACTAATAAGAAAACTAAGAAATTAATGAAATAAGCCGACTTAAATCATTATATGGTAAACACATCCGACTTAAATCAGTGTTTTTTTAAATAATAAGAACAGAGGTGTATTTATTCTTAAAAAGATCAATTTATTTAAGAGAGGTAGAAAGTAGAAATAACTCACAAGAAATTAACAAGAGAAAGAAAAAATCCAGTACAAGTGATAAAATAAATGAATCTGACCATCAAGGCTCCAGGACGAATTGTATTGTTCGGAGAACATCAAGATTACTTGGAATTACCAGTTATTCCTGCTGCAGTAGATTTATTCATGAAAATTAAAGGGAAAAAGACTAATTCAGACCAATATTATATAAATCTACCAGACATACAAGATTCTCAGTCCTTTTTAGCTACTAATACTAAGTACCAACATGCGCGTGATTACTTGCGTTCTGGAGTGAAGGTTCTGCAAGAGAATGAAATAATTCCTTCTGATAAGGGTATTTCTGCAGTAATAACGAGCGACATTCCAATGCAGGTAGGTTTATCTTCCTCTAGTGCATTATGCGTGATTTGGATAGCATTTCTGGCTGAAGTTTTTAATAATCCATTGAATCCAATGGAAATCACCAAATTTGCTCATCAATCAGAAGTACTGGAATTTAATGAGCCTGGGGGTATGCAAGATCACATGGCGATCGCTCATGGATATATCAATTTTGAAGAATTTGATCCGATAAGATGTACTCGTCTCCTTACTGAATTACCTGGGCTCGTTGTAGGGAATTCTCTAGAGAGGAAAGATACTCTTAACACACTGGCAACTATTAAAAATGGAGTACGAAAGGGTCTTGAATTCATGGAAACATTAAAGGTACGAGATTTAACAATTGATGAAGTTCAAGAATTAGAACCAATCAAAGGACAATTAGATGAATTCACACTTAATGCTCTAAAAGCTGCTGTTACTAACTTTGAAATAACAAAACAAGCTCATATAGAACTTCAAAAATCGGCATGGGATGAGAATTATATTGGGAGTCTCATGAATAAACACCATGCTTCCCTTCGTGATTACTTAGGGGTGAGTACTCCTAAAATAGAGAAAATAATTGACGTTGCGATGAAAGCTGGTGCTTTAGGATGTAAAATTACAGGATCAGGCAATGGAGGATGCATGATTGCTCTATGTCCTGATCATGAAGATGATGTGAGCAAAGCTATTCAACGGGTGGGTGGACAAACTCATATTGCTAAGGTAGTTTCTGGTGTATCTAGATTTTGACAAAGCTAACTACATAGACAATTAGCACGCAGGTTGAATAAGGAGTTAAATTTATATTACACTAAACGACAGTGGCTAATTGCCTCTCAATGTTTGACTGAAGCGCATAAAAATAGAGTTGGCCTCTCTAATGATTGTTCAGCGAAGAAAATTCCCTTACAAGTGGATGTTAAGCATTATTTCGACTTTTGAAAAAGAAAATTCATTATCACCCTCTCAGGTTGCAAGGAGTATTGGTTCATGTACATCAGACGCAAGAGAGGTCTTGCGGATGTTACAATATTTGACTTCTTTTGGAAAGATAATAATGGATTCAGAAGATAAATGGAAGATTGGGGATTCCCCTGAAGATACTGATTCTACCACTCAAAATTTCCGCTTAAAATATATTCAAGCACTAACTGAGCTTATTCAAAATCTCAACAAAGAACCACAAAGTTCTGAATCGTTGGCTGAAAAAACGTCAAACAAAGTGACTGATGTTCAAGAGGCGCTTGTTTTTTCGAAATTAATTACCGAAAAGGGGTATTTTCAATCACAGGGAAGCGGATATTCTCAACAATGGAGTTTGAAAAGATCGAGTTAAAGCAGATGGATATTCTTCCCATCAAATGAAATCATTCCACGGATAGCAAGCATTTTAAGAACTGGGACAATCTCACTTTCATTTCGATTTAGTAAAAGACAAAGTCTATCAGTTGTCATTGTCGGATTGAATTTCAGGATGGAAATAATAGCCTCGATTGCTTCCGATGATTCAGAAACACGTTCAGCAGTTGGTCGAGGGCCGCTTTCTTTGGTACTAAGATGACCAAAGATGGTCTGGAATATTATTATCCTATTAAGACATTCCTCGAAGACGAAGGTAAGAACTTCATTTCTGGAAATTATATGCGCTCCGATAGTCAGGTCTCCTGCTGAAGCCATTTCAATCAGTTTTTTGGTAGCCAGAAGTGCTTGGTTTGACATAAAGTCAACATAATACAACCCTCCGTGCTCAGTTAGTGATTCAGCAAGATCTAACGTCTTGGTAGCTGTACGCTGGAGAGACAATTCTTCATCCCGGAGTATGAATGCATACCTGATGTTCCCTCGTACAAGTTTTCTTAATCGCCGTAGACTTTGAAAAACGGTTGCAGAATGTTCAGAATTATTGATTTCAATACCTACAGATGTTGGGCCTCTTGGAGTCTGATAAGTGAATACAAGATCAAGGCCTTTAGTGTCTCTTTCAATAAGTTGACGATCAATACGGACATTCAGAATTGATAATCCGTAAAGAGGAGTATGACGTTCTATGGACGTATTTAGAATTTCATATAGTACTCCCTTTAGAAAGTCTCGTCGGACTGGATGTGGAAATGCAAAGATTTCCTGCTCATATTCTCGTGCGTATTGAGCCCATTTCTTCTCTAAAAAACTAATAATTTCACTTGATGTTGTTGTCACTTTTGGAGGGGGAACAGTAATTGTTTCAGGAACCTCTGCTGGTGGTGTGAATGATGGTGTTGCAGGTGTGGGTTTTGGGGTCGTTTTATCAATATTTGGAAATAATTCAGCAAGGGCTTCTAATTCTTCGGGATGTAGGTCAATTATGGATTTAGCGCTCTCTTCTGACAATTCGGAAGAAGCGACAATTTTGTCTGGGGTCATCGGAGGGATCCCAGCCACCGCCTCCTTTTGGATTTCTCCTGTAATATCACTTGATGTCAATTTCCGAATTAATCCTCGATCCTTGAATTCATTTAACCGGTCTCTTAAGTGGCGTAAGAACAAACGGGGATTACCTTCTGTATTTTGAGAAGCAATTGAGATATAATCTTCTGCAAATGGATATGTTTGAAATGGTGGTGACACCCCAGAGTCTTTGAATAAAGTCTCAAGTCTTGATTTTGTTAGAAGAGTAGCATTTTCAGGGGTTAATCGTTCTAAACTGGTAATGTAATCTATCCGTTGTCTACTATATTCTGGGACCTCTTTGACAATCGATTCATTCCAGACAACAGATTGGACCATTGCTAGTACAAGAAGGTGAGGACATTGATTGTACAAGTTTGTTAAACTATCAAAAAGGATCTGAATGCCACTATCTCTTTTAAATCTAATGTAAATCGATTCTAATTGGTCAAAACTTAATAGAATAGGTTTACGGGCGAGAGCAGTAAGTGTTTGAATGATTGAGAGAGCTCTCCCCTCCGAATTAATGGAATGGGGAACTCCCAACCTTTCAAGATCACTTTCGGAGATATCAATGCCTGATAACCACTTAAAGGCCGTCGGTCTGGTTGTGGGGTTTAACGTGTGAAATAGTACCTCGAGAAACTGGATATCAACATCTGGAGATCTGGCAAGATAGTTAATCGCTAATTTTCTAAGGTTCGTTGAGTAGAACTTTTCAGGCTTGAAATGGAAAATTTTCATGGGATCTGATCCGAAAGAGGAAGCTAGACTTTGGGCAATTGGATTGTCTGGCAAACCCTCACTTAAAGCTCGAGAGACCATTTCACCTATAAAGCGTTCGAGGGGGCTATATTCATCACCTTCACCCTTTTTTCGGAGACTTATCATAATTTCTTGAAGGATATGTCCATAGATCCGCTGAATATCTCCTAAAGGACGAACGGAGATGAAAAGGAAGTCTTTCTCCTCAGCGATCCTTCTTAAACGTGCTAAAACATGAGTCTTTCCAGTTCCAGCATCTCCAAGGATCATACACATGCCAGACCTCCCTGTGGATCTTACTTCATCTAAAGTTTCGATAACCACACGAGTGGCCTTACGATTAATCTCCTCGACATCAATGATTCCAACTTGCCATGGATCACCCACGCTCGTGCTTCGGAATGGGTTTGCTTTTCCTAAGATGATCGCATCGTATATTTCAGCCAAAATACAGCACTCACTCTATTTTTCAAATTATCAGGACAAGATTTTTCCTTAATAGGATTAATAAATGATTCAACCTATTAAAGCCATGTATTAATAAAACAATATCTACACGATACCATGTAAATTTGGTTCAGAAATTTATTCCACTAAGAGAGAGGATTTAAAAGACATAAAATCATTAGAGCTCGAACTAATAAAACTTTCAATGGCAGTAACTACAATGTTTGATAATGGTTTATCACAAGAAGAGTCAGCCACGATTATGGTTAATATTGAAAAAGTCTCTTCTTTTAAAACACCTGCTCAGTGTTACGGGCTCACAATAGGTCAGATCACGAGGAATATTCCTCAATTGGTTCTAAGTTGTTATGATGATCAATTATACATCCATGGCGCAGAGGGAACGAGACATCATGTATTGGCTTGGTCAACCAAATTCACTAGTCTTGCTATTGGCGACATAACAGGAAAGAACCAGAGATCGCTGATCAGTGGAAGCCTGGACGGAGTGGTACGAGCCATAAATATGTCTGGTGAACTTGTATGGGAAGTTGAGCTTGGAAAACCAATCAAAAGTTTATCTTTGGGAGATTTTGATAGAGATAAGGCATCGGAGATCTTAGTAGCTGTAGCTCAAGTGAATGCAGTTGTTTTACTAAGAAGTACCGGAGAAATTCTTTGGCGAAAAACGTTTCCATCTAAAATCGTTTCTGCCGCGATTGGGAGTCTTGGTGATGAAGAACAGATCAAAGCGATTGTAATGGAATCAGAAGGACGAATCCATATTCTAGACAAAGTTGGAACTGTAATAACAACTATTAACATTGGTAGAAAGATTTCTCACGGTTCTATGTTACAAGCAGGAACATTCAGATTTATAGTAACGTCCTATAAGGATAATATCACTATTTGGAAATTATCAGATGAACTTAAAGAAATTACTGAGTATAAAGAGAAACAGAGAATTAGAGCAATGACAACTGGAAGACTATTTGATTCTGATAATGATGTTATTGTCATTCTGACTCGAGATGATCGCGTATCAGTATTAAGGCCAGTAACACATGTTTATGATGAAGAGGGAAAGCTATTATCAAAGGATGAATTCATAGAAGCTAGGATCGATCTTGATCTGTTACGACCAATTCTTTCCGAGCTTTTCAAAAGTTTCGGGACAAGTGGTATTCCTATTTTCCAGTTGCACAATGGCTATATTACGAAAACAGGAGCAAGGATTTCTTATTCACGGTTTTATACTGATTTGCTTAAATTTCAGAGTAAAGGGCAATTGGGAGGGCGTATCGATCACTATGGGACACCAGATATCGAAAAAGATGACTTATTAGTGCTTTCAGGTGAAAAATTCTTTTGTATGTCATGTCATCAACAATTACCAGTGTTTGAAGGACATTATCAATGTAATCAGTGTTTTCGTTTTTTATGTAAGGAGTGCTATGCAACTCGCGAAACAATTCAGTTCATAGAATGTCCTTTTTGTGAAGCTGATGAATCTCATATTCAATTTGTAGAATAAGAAGTTTGTAGGACATTTCTCACGTTAGCGATTACAGTTTCATTCTTCCCAAAATGAGTCATCTAACTTCTCTTTTCCTTTTTTGGATTCATCCTTTAAAGCAAACAACATTCCTTTGAATGCTCGTGTCAGATCACCGACCTCATCATCTTGTTGCTCTAATTGACTGTCAATTTGTAGGTCTAATTCTCCAAGCAAGTCTTCTCTAACTTGATCAGTCGCCATTTTTGAAGCAATTTGAGTCAGATGAGTAATCGGCCTAATTATACGATTCGAAATCCATATTCCTATTGTCAATGATATTATCACTGCTAAAACGATGATCAAAACTGCTTGAACAATTGTAGTGACTGTCTGAGCATCTATCCTCTGTTCCAGAACACCTACGGAAGCAACAGCTTCGCTAACTGGAACTACGATCAAACAGATATAGTCTCCTTTTCCCACAGGCGTATAAGCTAAATACCTGTCTTGATCGTCACGAGAATATTCAATGACACCAGTTGAACCTGCTGTTATGACTGTCATTTGGGCCTGAGTTAATGCAGAAAGACCATTCGAATTAACTTCGACTTCATCAATTGTTGGAAGATCAACGAATTGAGTGGGGGCAGTCCACTCTGGATGAGCCACGATAAGCCCACTTTCTTGGATTAGAACTGCATATCCCGTTTGCAAAATGTCAATATCCAGAATTTTGTCTTTAATGCTCTCAATCGTAATATCAGCGAAAATACAGCCCATTAATGTTTTTTGAACATAAATTGCTTTTCCGATCGTTATAAGTAATGCGCCATCTATTGGGTCAAAATATGGTGCGGTGAACACTATTTCCCCATTACCATTCCGAACATCCGTGTACCAATCCTCGGCTGTTGCGACAAACGGATCCGTAATTCGATCAGTATTAGTGCCACCGACAACGCTCCCAGGATAATTAATAAAAAGATTTGACCCCTCAAAGGCAATGTATAACCATCTAATCTCTGGCGCATTTTCGTGAACTGCCTGGAATATATGATCCATGTTTGCAACCCTAGAAACCGTATCGTTAAGATTAGAATCGGCTGCGAGCAACTGAAGGTAGTTTGTAGAGTTTGAGTTTGGAATATACCATGAGGCAACAGACCACGAAAGATAAACTCCATACTTAGCGTCAAGATATGTGTCGTTTGGGAATAACTCTAAATTTCGTTCAAATTCAAAAAAATAATCATAATACGATCTTCGATATTCAAAAGGAGAATCAGGTTCAAACAGGTTTTCACATTCTTCAGCCATTGCATTTACCATGGACTCGGCATTACTTAATTTTCGGTTAATTATTAGTGCATTCTGTTCTGCAGTTTGTATAATATTATCTTGGATTTGATCTTTAAATGCATTAGAGCTGCTATCAATGGTCGTTTGGCCTATAAGACCGATGAATACAATGGAAATTGCTCCAACAAGTACAAGTGAAATCAGACTAAAAGCTACAAAACTAATTATTATATTCTGTCTAATACTTCTTGCCATTTTTACCCCTCCTCTGGTAAGAAGGCCTCTACATCCACTTCGGCCATTGTCTCTGATATTTTCTCAAACGCTTGCTCAATCGCATCTTCAATCCGCGTACGTGGATAGGAAACATCGATATACTTACCTCTGGGCGTTGTTTCACAAAGTTCCCGAAGATAGTGTTCAATTTCTCGCACTTCTGGGCCAATACCAATGATTATCATGTTTATAGTTAGTAGGTTCTCGTCAATAAAATCAGGAATGGATGTTGGTCCAGTCTTGGCAAAGAGTCTGGTAAAGAAATCACTTCTAGAGAATCGTCGAACAGTGAACCTATGACTAGCATTATCCACGCCATCAGTTAGAGCAATAATCCATTTTTGTTCATTTCCTTTCTCATTATTCAAGAAAATTAAGGCATCACCTAGCGCGTCGTAAAATGCAGTCGCACCTTGGGGATACTTTAGATTCTTAATCTTCTTAGTGATTACTCGTTCATTTTCCTCAACAGAAGTTAATGGGTGAATAGTATGCGACAGTGAATCGAAGATTACTATCCCTACTTTATCTTGAGGATTAATCTGATCTTCTAATACTTTTAAAGCTCCTCTTCGGACAGATTTGATCTTTATACCATGCATGGATCCAGAATAGTCTATGATAAAAAGTGCCATCTTAGCGTTCACAATTTTTCTCCGGATGTTTTCAGTATTAATTCTGGCTTTATGGCTTTCAGTTGGCTTGTCGAGCTCTTCATAAACAGTTGCTAATCGATCAAGACAATTCAGGGCGAGTTGTACATCATCAATAGATTTGGCAAGTTCAAAGGATTTTTCGAGATAGTCTTGTGCCTCATTATACTGTTCACGAAGTATGTGAAATACAGCATATTTGATATAGCTGTTCGCAAGCCCACGATTATCATTATGTTTTTCGGATAGCCGGATTGCTTCTTTGTATAACCGTTCAGCTTCATTTAAATCCCCAAGTCGTTCATAGACAATACCAATATTTCCCAACCTAGTAATTAATCCACGCATATTCCCTATTTCTTCATCAATGGTTCGAGCATTACCCAAGATTTGTAATGCTAGATCATATTGTTTTGTCTCAAGGTATAATAAACCTAGATTGTTATACCGGGATGCAAGTCCAGATTTATCCCCTTGCTGTATGCCAATCTCAATAGCTTCCTCATAATTACTCTTTGCTCGATCAAATTCATCCCAAGCACGATAGATATTACCCAGATTATTTTTTGCAATAGCTGTTCCACGGAGGTTCTTTGTGGTTGTAAATAATTCGAGAGCCTTCCTATAGTTTTCATACGCTCTTTTCAGGTCTCCACGATAATAATCAGTGTTCCCGAATCTTAAAGAAGTCAAAATGTTGTCGAAAGCCGAATGTAGAGTTGCCACCTCTTTCCCCATAGCTTCCGTATTACCACGAAGATCCCTGGAGAGGTCCCCTTCGGAAACAACATTGACGAGAGTCGTTAATTCCTTAACAGGTCGAACAATCCGACTACTTGTGATTGTAGCTACTCCTACCACCCCAGCAATTACTATACCTAAAATAACAGCAAATAACAAGGTTTGTTGAAGAGAGAGGGTATTTATTTTGTTTTGAATAGAGATAGCTGAAGCGATAATATCTGATTCAGGAACAACTATTCCTAAAGAATACCTACTTGTATTGATAGGAACATAAGAGATATACCACATTTCACCATCTTTTGTAAAAGGTTCGACTCCTGAAGACCCCGACTTCATTTTATTTACTATCTGTTGAAAGGATTGTCTTTCATTCGACCTTGAAAATTCCAGCTCTCCAATCGTTGCGGGTTCTTCCGCTTCTTGATCGAGTTCTGGATGCGCAATCACATTTCCATCCTTATCAAGGAGATACGCATAGTCATTTTCTAAGATCTTTAAACTCAAGATGTTATTTATGATTGAAGTTATCGTAATATCAGCACTAACAACCCCAAATCGTGTACCATTAGAATAACGGACTGGTCTCCCAATGGATATGATTAACCCGACATCTGGATCAAAATATGGTGATGTGAATGCTATAGAATCATCTGTAACTGCAGCAGCATTTTGATACCATTCTTCAACATGGGGATCATAATCTAATCCCTGATAAGCAGTTCCTTCATAATATTCGTAATCAAGGCACCACGACATATCAGCATATGGATAATTTTTGAAAAGATGTCCTTCACCCTCAAAACCGGCATAAATCCATACATAATTGGAGTTTGCTTCATGTAAAGCCTTAAACATGTTGTCCATATTTGACGATAAATCAAGTATATTTTGCATGAAGGGGCTGAGGTCGAATGGATCAGCGGCACCCCTCATATGCTCACGAGGCAAATAATAACAACTAACCTCATAAGAGATATCAAAACCATAAGATGGATCATATCTCAACTCTGGAATAGTTAATCCACTTTGAGCCAATTCTTGAGCATCATTCCAATAATATGAGTGAGTTGGTGTAATATTGATGTTCCCATTGAAAATACCTTCTGTATATAATTCTAGCATTGTTATCTCATTACCAAACTGATTGAAAGTCTCATCTATGAATACTGCTTCGTCATAAGATACTCTTGCAAGGTTCTCAAGCTGATCATTCGTCAGTGCTTCAGACGAATCTCGCGCATTTGCATCTGATAAAATTAAGAGTTCAACACCATTAACTACTGCTAAAATAAGAACAGGAGTAGTTAATAGCAATAGAAATGTGATTAGAATTCTATTTCTTAGGTTCATTAGTGTCCAATCCAATGAGGTTTATCCTGTATCATAAGAGTCCCCTATTTAAATCCTTGTTACCAAGAACTTATTCTGCATTGATTTTGGTTGTGGTTCGTTAAAGGTGAACCTTATGAAGGGTTTTCACACTAATTAACAAAGAGGTTTTTCTCTATTAAAAGTGTCAGAAGACCCGATCGGAATTAAGAGCAATGGAAAATGGGCAAAATCCTTGGACAATTGAAGATTCAAAAAGAGTTTATGGGATTGGAGATGATTTTAGAGAATATCATTTCCTTGACATTGATGAAAACGGATTCTTAAGTCTCCAAATAAATAACCATAGTATTACAATCAAAGAAGTTCTCCAAATCCTATATCAGCGTTTAGATCAACTTAATGTTGGGAATCTAGATCAAACTCCATCAGTGACCTTACGTTTTCCTCAGCTCGTTACTTTTCAAATAAATAAGATTTTCAAGGCTTTTAAAGTTTCAATGAAAGATTTGAACTATAATGGAGTATTTTCTGCTGTCTATCCGATCAAAGTTAATCAACAACGTCATGCGATTGAAGCAGTGCTACATGATCGAGAAAAAAATTACGGCCTGGAGGTAGGAACCAAAGCAGAGTTTTTGATAGCCTTATCTGCTTTAAAAGAACGAAAAGAACATTTAATTATGCTTAATGGTGTTAAGGATGTTGACTTTCTAGAATTAGCAGTTAAAAAATCAGAGGAAGGTTACAACCTTATTATTTCAATTGAATCATTACGAGAATTAAAGACCCTGCTAGAAATTACACCAGATTTAGGGAATCTAAAGCTCTGTCTTCGAATCAAACCGTACATCCCTTCAAGTGGACATTGGTCTTTTTCAGCTGGAAGAAACTCCAAATTTGGGCTTTCTATTGGAGAATTCGAAGAAGTCGTGGAGTACTTAGAGACAACTGGAAAAAAACGACTCATTCATGCAATTCATAGTCATATAGGATCGCAGATAACTTCATTAAAAGATTTCAAAGAACTAAGTAAGTATCTATGTAATTTTTACAACTATCTTCATGAAAAAGGATTTGTAAATCTCACTACAATTGATTTTGGTGGGGGATTACCAATTGATTATGAAGGATTAGTGACAAGAAGTCAACCTGATACTTTTGTAGAATATGCTAGAAATATTGTTGAAGGGATCGAAGAGGTGATTACTCCTGAAAAGCATCCCAATATTCTAATTGAAGCAGGAAGGGCCATCACGGCGCTATCCTCTATGGTTATTGTCCAAATCTTAGAAGTAAAGAACGTTTTTCCAAAAGAAAGTCAATCATTAGAAAATGTTTACAAAAACTGGGAGAGGAAAATAGAAAGAATCTCAACATTTAATACATGGAGCGAGCTATGGACTGAATATTTAGGTCTTGATGCTAGAGATAGGACATTGGCGGGAGATATTGCAACATTAAAACAACATGAGTTTTTAATAGGACGGATTAGAAAAAAATTTCGAGAAAGAATTGCCTCAATTTTTACAGAGGAGAAATTCAATCAATTTCTGTTTGATGAACATCTTAGGGATTTATTGACAAAAGCACAGACCTTAGCTATCTGTAACTTTTCTGTATTCAACTCTGTTTGTGATTATGTATTAGTGAACCAGTATTTTCCGATATTTCCCATCGAAAATTTGAATAACAAACCAGAAACGATTGTTCGGATGGTTGATATTACTTGCGATTCTGATGGCGAGATCTCCTCATTCAAAACTAAGACTGATTCTGAGAATGTCTTTACCAAAGATGGATTTCCATTGTTACTAAAAAATGCAAATATTATTTTGAAAGGTATCCCTGTTCCAGCTTTACGCGACCTTAATGAGAGCTACTTCGCGATCGCACTGACTGGAGCTTATCAGGATATAATTGAGTTTGATCATAATCTTCTTGGGGATTTACCTGATGCCGAGGTTCGTGTGAATGATGACGGGGAATGGGAAATTAATTGGATGGCGCCACCAGAATCAAGTACGCTACTAATTGAAAAGGTTGGATACAGTTTAATTGAGGAAGACACAAAAATTGGTCAAACCTCCTATGCAAAAGACACTTGGAATCGTCCAAAAGGAACTATCGATAGAGATAAGGAGTAGGTCTTTGTTATTTTTCTCTTAAGTGAGATGGGTTAAGAAATCAATTCATCTATTGTCTTTAGGTATGTTTTTAACTCATCCAGGGTTCGATCTCCCATATGGGCAATTCTGAAGTTTTTCTCCTTAAATTTCCCATAACCAGTCGCAAATAAATATCCCCTTGTCATTAAATCGGATTTCAGTTGAGGTACATTTATTCCCGAGCTATTTACACATGTTACAGTATTAGAGGCAACAGCCTCATCAGCAAAGAGTGTCATCCCTTTATTTTTCACCCATTTTCGTGTGTAATTCCCCATCTCGGTGTGGCGAGACCAACGATTCTCAATTCCTTCTTCATCAACGATTTTATGAAGTTGATATTGAAGAGCATAATATATGGGAGTTACAGGAGTGGCTGGTTGCATTCCATTCCGATCGTGGTATTTTTTAAGATAAAGAAAATCGAAGTACCATCCTCTATTTGGAACAGTTTTAGCCATCTTTAATGCTTCATCTGAAACTGAGGCAACAGCCAGACCAGGAGGAAGAGCCATGCATTTCTGCAATCCAAAAAGGTATACATCAATTTCCCAGTCATCTACACGTGTTTCTACTCCCCCTGCTGATGAAACAGCATCTACGAGTAATAAGCAACCGTGATCTTTTATGATTTTGAACAGATCTTTAATTGGAGTTGTGACTCCTGTAGATGTCTCATTTTGAGTGATACAGACAGCATCATATTCTTTTTCGTCTAATTTTTCAGTCAATTCATGGGGTGTTACAGCTTTACCCCAATCGACATTTAAAGTATCAGCTTCCTTCCCATTCATTTGTGTTATTGCGTACCACCGTTCTGCGAAGGCTCCATTAAGAACATTGAGAACACCTTTTTTATGGACACAGTTTCGTATAGCGGCTTCCATAAGCCCAGTTGAAGACGATGTAGACATTATGATTTGATTGTCTGTGAATAACATTTTCTGTAAGTAAGAAGCGACGTCTTGATGTAGATTTCCCATCGTATCACTACGATGGGCGATCATTGGTAAAGCTAATTTTTCACGACATTCCTTCGACACATTTACAGGCCCAGGGATGAAAAGATCTAAAAAATCTTCTTCGCCAATCATGATAGGAGACTCCTGATAGTCAAAAATCTCTCTGTACATATCTAATAAAAGATTTATCGAAAAGAACTTAATAGCGGGAATCAGACGTAATGGATTATAGGAACAAAATTGATCTGCATGATTTACGGTGACTTCAAAATAAGGTTTTATAACTAGGGAATGATTGTCCTTTCAATGAATTGGACATTATGCTTATCCAGAAATTACATCTGTTTTCAATAGGTATACTAGCTATCATAATAATTCCACCTTTTTCCACTCCTCTCCATGGATCTCCAAGCTTTACTACTTCCGAAACACCACCAATATCTCCACAGCTTAATACACATGACTCATCAAAAGTCAATTCATTATTTTCATTTGATCCGACTGAAAAAACACATCTAACTCAACTTTTAAACAAATATGATCCAGATTATCTCCACTTTTTTGATAATTTTCCGATGGGTTATGTAACCTTTTCACAACACACATTATCTCTATTGCCGCCAGATCTTTATTCTCGTTTACATATTTCTAAAAAGAGGGAAGTTCTTCCATCTATTGACCAGCTGCGACCTCAATTAGTGACTCGTGGGGAAACTGCTTCAGCTTTACCTGCAAGTATAATTCGTGCTGAGGACTTATGGGAAAAAGGAATTGATGGTTCAGGTGTAAAAATTGCGGTGATAGATTCTGGAATTGATGGAACCCCCTCTCATGCTGCTTTTACAGATCGGATTAAAATGGAAAAATCGTTTGTTAAAACAAAGTTTGGTTATGATACCGAAGAAGACGCCAGAGATTATCATGGTCATGGTACACATGTGGCAGGAATTGCCGCTGGAGGTGAGATCATGAAATATCCTGGGATTGCTTATGGAGCTGATCTATATAACCTTAAGGCTGCAGGTATGAGTGGTTACTCCACACAGGAGTCTCTTATTGCTGCTATCGATGAAGCGATTAATCTAAACGTTGATATCATTTCTATATCACTTGGATTTAGTACGTCATATCCCTGGAGTTCAGAGGATGAATTGTCAATTGCAGTTGATACTGCAGTCGACGCTGGAATAATCGTGGTTGTGGCCGCTGGTAACGAAGGATCGGAAGGAGAATTTTCTTCTATAAGTTCCCCTGCTTCAGCACGGAAGGCTATTACAGTTGGAGCAACAAATGAAAGCTATGATGTTGCTTCGTTTTCAAGTCGAGGCCCCTCATTCGGTTATAAAGTCGATCCTGATGTTGTTGCGCCAGGAGTACAAATAGTCGCTCCTTTGGCCTCTGGGTGTGTAATAGAAAGAGCTTATGAAGCTATAGTAAATGTCGAATTAGAAGATTATATTATTTTTTCGGGGACTAGCATGGCAGCCCCAGTTGTTGCTGGTGCAGTTGCATTATTAAAACAACAATTTCCTTTAGCTTCTCCTTCAGCTATTAGGGCAGCACTACAAGAATCTGCAATCAACATGGGCGAGTCCGTATACCTTCAAGGGAGCGGGCTTGTAGATGTTTCGGCTGCATTTACTTTACTTCAAACAACTCAGAAAGATGATAGCTTTGAAATTATCACCTCCCTTCCTAAGGCAAGTGGAAATATTGAATTTGCGGACACACTAACCTTTCCTGGTGATAGAGCTCAAATTAATATTCCTCTTATAACAGGAATGGGAGGAACAATCATCTTTGAGATTTCTGATCCCATAAAAGCTTTTGTAACTACTGATAAAGAAGCAGATATCCATTTATCTCAGGCTGGATATTATGAAAAATCCTTAAACTTCAGTATTCCTTTCAATATCGCTCATGGTACCTATAGAGGTAATTTTAGTTATAAATTCTCTGGAACTAGCTATTCGATACCCATAATTATTACTGTCAAGCACCCTCAAGCTAAGATTTATTGGGATACACATTATACTGGAAAAGACGACTCTCCCTTCTTCAACTACAGATCCTTAGATAATTACAGTACCTCTATTCTACATTTCGATCTGAATGAGTATGAGACAGCCCTAACTTGGGAAAATTTATCTCAAAATGATATTCTGGTTCTTACCGATCTAGAATTTCCGATAAGTAGTAGGGAATTCCAATTTTTATCCGATTTTCATGATCATAATGGATCTATTCTTCTTGTAACATCTGGTTTTCCTTACTATAATCCATACCCATATATTAAGCTCTCAGAAGTTCTTGACATTCCAATAGATTTTAGTAATCGTATTGATCTTATCAATTACACTGATGATGGTAGGAGTCGGAGTATCATTCCCTTGGTTAATAAAACTTCCGAGATACGTTGGGACTCGGAAAACCCTCTGTTCAAAGGAGTTGATAAACTTCCTCTCGACACAGGAACAGGGATTAAAGTCAATCAAAGTAGTCCCCATATTAAATATCTTGTACAAGATAAGAGTTCTTACTCAGTTCTTGCAGCCTATGAACCTCCAAACAAAGGCAAAATTCTGTTTTTAGGAAGTGACCTTTGGTTACATCACTCTTATCTCTCAACGGTTGATGGTCAGGCTTTTATAAACAATATTTTCACTTGGTTAAAACCTGAATACAATCTAACAATTAATTCACGAATTTCTCAATTTCCTCGCAAGTTAGACCTGTCGGTATATTACTCTAGTCAGTTCTCTCTGTTACTAAGTATCACTTTCTCGAATGGTACATCTATAGAGACTTTCCTTCATTATAATACCACATTAGAACATCATTACCTGGAACTACCATTAGGAACCCAACCAAGTCAAGATATTGATATTGGAATAAAGGACAGTAATTCCTTACTTAAGACCTTTAGTCTATTATCATTACCTTCAAATGCTTATCCCAACGTAAGTGAGATACAGGTAGATTTTCTTGCAACTTCTAATGTTTCGATTCCATCTTGGGCTGATGAATCTTCTGATTCAGTGATAGATCAAGGAATAGATTTTTCAATAATCCATTCTCCATCAAGTTTAATTTACTCTGTCCTAATGATTTCTAGCCAGCTCGAAGAAACACTAACTGTGTTAGTTCCCCCCATTGACAGCATGTCAGAAATTGTAAGTGAAACGAACTTCCTTGTGGACTCACTTACTCAGCAATCGATATCTTGGGAGGTACCTACTAGTTTTTCTACAGGTTATTATTCTTATGAAATCTATGTGTGGTTTGAGATAAGTGACAATGTATTTCTTTTGTTGGAGACGGATCAAGGATTTTTCTTCATATCTGACCCTGAACCAACTCTTGATGTACAGAGTAAGATTCGAGGAAAAACCTTGGATGTTTACAGGGGAATTGAGACTTCTGAAGACGTACCTACTTGGAATCCAGGGGAAACAGTTGAATTGAGATTAATTGGTAAAGATACCAATTCGGATGAATTTGAGGTATATGTCCAGCTAATCCATTATTATTTATGGTTTGCAGATTCTATTGTCTTAGATTTTTTTGATATACCATCTTCTACCTCTAATAAAAGTGAAAACATTGGAGCTTTTTCAGTACCCACTCATCCGATTCCTTTGCCTGAAGATGAGGAATATTATGTAGAGATTACAGACGAGCTATTTGTCCTCTTAATTTTCGTAAGAGATAAGCAGGGAAATTATAATATTGAGGTTATTTACTTTTTCATAGGATTTTCAAGTTATTTCGATCCAGTAATCCTTGTTTTTTCAGCTGTACTGGGGATGGTTGTCATATCTGGCGTCGCCATTTTCTTGAGCAGAAGACGACGCTCAAAAACCAGCTATTACTCGGAATCTTTCAATTATCGTCTCGCTGCTCTTGAAAGGCCGAGTTTCGAATGGAAACAATGCCAAAATTGTGGGACGAGAATTGTACGAGAAGCGTTGTTTTGTAGTTCATGTGGAACCCCACTACCCTCTGAAAAGCAGGACGAAAAATTTACCTGATCAATATAATATAGAGATAAAGGCTTTCCTGAAAAATTTGGTTACTTTCTTAGTAATAATAGAGGAATAGTTACATCTATATAAACTATTAAGAACTGCCCTAACCATTAGATAATTATCTTTATCTTATTCCAACGGTTACTCGTAGAATTGCGCTTATTCTATCATTTCTATCTGATAATTATGTGAATCCCAATGCTCAAGTTAGCATTACGAAATGTCACGCGATCAAAGTGGCGTACTTTCCTGTTAATATTAGGAATCACCCTCACTGTTGCTCTCGAAACAGGAATTGTGGTCACTATTGATACCATTTATGATGACTTTATATTTGATCATAGGAACCATAATTATACTGATATAACAGTGAATCCTAAAAATCCTTACAATTGGTTGAATTTAACTACCATTAGAGATTTAACGAGTGAAATAAAGAGTATTTCAGGAGTGAGACATGCTTCAGAGGTCTATTACATTGCAGCTGATCGTCTTTTTAAAGAAGCTGAGTTTTTTTCTAATGTACTAATTTATGGTATTAATCATAGGTCACATCCAGACTTGAAGAGCCTTAATTTAACTGAAGGTTATCGGGAAGTCATTGGAAAATCAATCCTTATTTCGGACAGCATCAAAAACGCAGTGGGTGGCACCTTTGGACGGAATTTCACCATGAAACCCATTCCAGACCTTGGATTCAAAGGGGCCAATTTGACTATTGGTGGAATTTATTCAGACCCTACTAACTTTGGGAACAAAGATGGTTTCACTTTCATATTTGTTGATATTGAGACGATTCGCACTCTTTTTGAGGAAGAAATGATTAATCGAGCTTTAACCTGCGAGATTGATATATCTGTTAATAACCTTGCCAACATTAAGAAAGTGTCAGAAAATATTGAAGATACTATTCGTGATTCTGGTGAGTATTTAGTCTTTGTAGAAAAAGATATCTCCGAATTACAGGCTATTGGAATTCGTACGTATTCTGTTGCCATGAATCTTGTGATAATTGCTTCATTACTTGTGGAATTCCTATTTACGACAAATTTTCTGACAATTGCCATTCGAGAACGTCAAAAAGAATATGGCATTCTACAAAGTGTGGGGATTAGCTCAAAGCAACTCATTCTTACTATTACTTATGAGATCTTAATTTATTCAATCCTGGGTATTATTGCTGGAATCTATGTAGGTGTTGAATTTTCAAATCTCCTTGTAGGTATAGTAGATCAATTTTACGTTAGCCTCGAATTTCAAACAATTATTATTAATCCCCCCTCCATTATAGCTATCTCCATTTCAGGAATTGCCGTTGCTTTAATAGCTGGATTATATCCTATATATTTAGCACTGAATGTGCCTATTATTCAGAATATTCACACAAGAATGCGAACTGGGAGAATTGTCGAATATGTTGAGAATTGGAGATATTTAGTTTTTGCTGGAATAATCCTAACTGCAATAGGATTTTCTTTTGCATTCTTTGTTGGTCCAACCCAGTTTCTAGAGTTTTCGTTAATCTCGAGTCACTTCTTAGTGATCATTTTGTTATTCCTAGGTGCATTATTAATTGAAGCTGGAATACTTATTTTTCTACCAAAAGTGGGAGGAAAATTCCTTATTATGTTCAACGATGTTTCACGACAGTTATCAATGCGAAATGTAGCCCGAGAATTCCATAAATCACTTTTTACAGTCATGACTGCTACTGTTGCACTAGCCTTCATTATCATGGTTGGAGTTGTCTCTGCCTCTGTGATAACTAGCGTTCCACAATATTACCAGAGTCAATGGGGTGCTATTGATTTAGTTGTTGAAACCAGCGACACTAATCCTTTTCCCACAAATTTTACAGAAGAACTAAATATGAATCCACGCATCAAGAGCTCAGCCTACATTCAAGAAACACGTACAGAGATTGGAGAAGAAAATGGGTATGTTTATGGTGTTGACCCACAGCAGTATGCTTTCTTTGGAGAACCTGTTTTTGAATCAATAGTAGAGAACCTAACAGAAGGATTAGATGATCACTCGGATATTAATGTATTAGTTTCAGATAATCTCTACCGAACCTTGAATGTATCACTAGGAGAAGAAGTATCAGTAAAGGTAGGAACCAATAATTCAGTTAATGTTACGATAGTCGCTGTTGTTAAAGGAAACGCCTTTTTAGGTAGTGGAAGATACATTTATCTGGCCTCAATTTATTATGGACAGCTTTTCAATTCTACTACCGCTAAATGGTTCATTTGTGACGTTTTTGACGATATAAAAATTTATGAAGCCCAAACTAATATCACAAAAAGTTATCCGGAATTAAAAGATGTTATCGGTATCCAATATTATCGTAACGTGATAAGGAATAGTCTGATCTTCCAAGCGACTCTTTTTCAAGTCCTCTTCCTTGAATCGTTCATTTTAGCAGGGATAGCTCAATTTGTAAGTATTCTAATTTCAACTCTTCGAATGGAGAGAGAAATGGGAATTATGCGAAGTATGGGGTTATCAAAGAGAGGGGTTTTCGGTGTTTTCATGGCTGAATCGTTTGCACTGGGATTCTCTGCATTAATTTTTGGAGTGGCTGACGGATTATTTGGAGCAGCTCTTATTATCTGGTATATCTCGTTTAGCATTCCAGTTGATCTATTAGCCAACTTACAACATATTATATTATGGTTAGTAGTTTCGCTACTTTTCTCAATAGCCAGTACTATCATTCCTTCTTATAAGTCAAGTCAAAAAGAAGTTGTAGCAACCATTGCAGCAAGGCCAATTCGAACGTTTAAGGAAAAGAAAACGGTCAAACTTGAACTCCTAACGTTCATTGATAAAGAAAGAGTATTGGTTCCAGAGTTCATTAGCATTTTTTTCAAAGTTTTAGTTGTAGCATATTATATTTTCATCTTATTTTTAGCCTTCCTAATAATTAGAGGGATCTTTTTAGGAGGAGGAATTTCTCTTTGAAGTAAGGAGGAATCAGAGTTTGACCTTCAATATTGTTGTTTAACTAGGCTGAATGACTTGTGATTTAATCTACAGTCTCTAATACTGATGTTTAGGCTTGGACCATAGGTGATATTCTTGTAGCTAAGATATAACGTCCTCATGTTTAGAACTGTTTTACTTTACACTTTCTAATCTTTCTCTAAGGGTTATTTGTTTCTTTCATTATTTTTGAAGAATTATTCTCCGAACTTCAGTAGAACATTTTATTTTCTGTTGGCGAAAACCATCAACACTTAGCATCAAAAACAACTTTTTTATTTTCTTCTCAAAAAATTGTACAAGCCAACATTATTAATTAATAAGCAGAAGGCTAGAATTGTCAAAGGAATTAAACCAAGAGAACTTGGTAGAGGTTCTTGGTATTGAATTTTCTGTCTTTAAGACCCAGAATTAAGTGGTCAACAGCCTGATTATAAATTTGTAATTGAATGTTCATTGAGGAATTGAAAGTCTAAATAGATGGGATAGATATGAAATATAAAGAATATGTTGTTAAAAGATTAATCTTACTGATTCCGGTCATGTTTGGGGTTAGCTTGCTGAGTTTTGTTTTAAGTAACGCTGTTGGTGATCCAATTGCATCTTACGTTGGCCAGAGTGATGACAAGATATCTGAGGAACGAATGGCACAACTACGACATCAGCTCGGCTTGGATCAACCATGGTATGTACAATATAGCCGTTATCTTGGGCGCTTGTTACAGGGTGACTTAGGTGAATCAGCATCGTACAACCCTCCATTGCCTGTTCTAGAAGTGATTGTAATACGGTTTCCCGCCACAGCCGAACTTTCAGTTTTCTCTTTGATCATTGCTATTTTAGTCGGAATACCTCTAGGCATTATTTCAGCCATAAAAAAAGATAAAGTTCCAGATCATATGTCCCGAATTGCTGCGTTATCAGGGGTCTCAATGCCTATTTTCTGGCTTGGGTTGATGCTTCAAGTTGTCCTTTTCAATGTTAATAATGTCTTAGACAACTCTGCAATCGGTTTTCAGTTTCCTTATCATGAGAGGTGGACTAGGAATGATTATCCCCAACCCACTTCTATTTTGTTTGGAATGGTGCCAGCTTCTGGTTTTATGTTGTTAGATAGCATTCTCTTTCTCCCAGCGGATTTTCCTATACTCGATTCGGTTAATACCAGTTTTTTAATGTTTATTGATGTTCTACTTCACTTATTTCCTCCTGCTTTCTGTTTATCTTGGTTACAAATGGCCTTGTTCACAAGAATGACTAGAATGTCAATGCTTGAGACAATGCGTCAAGATTACATTTTATTAGCAAAATCAAAGGGATTAACGGAGAGAATAATAATCTACAGACATGCCCTTAGAAATGCCATCATTCCCACTCTAACCGTTGCTGGACTGTCATTAGCTGGATTACTAACAGGAACAGTTCTTACTGAGACTGTCTTTAGCTGGCCAGGGCTAGGAAGGTGGGCTGTCAATGCTGTGGCAAATTTAGATCTTGCAGCTATCCAAGGATTCGTATTAGTTGCAGCTATACTCTATGTATTAAGTAACTTAGGCGTCGATCTTCTATATGGATTTATTGACCCTCGGATTAGATATGATTAGATATTTAATTGAATAAAAAAATTGGAAAAACTCATTTAATTTGTCAAAACTTGGAGGTTTAAGATTGCAGAGCGGATTTGAATATGATGTAGATATTTACGATGAAGAAATTCCTTCAGAGGTCTTTAGTTTTAAAGAGTCTTTGAGAGCACGGTTTAGGGAACTCAGACATAGTGTTTCTCTTTTGAAGAGGAGTCCTCTTTTCATTTTTGGTTTTTTCACAATAATGTTTTTAGTTGCCTTAGCAGTATTTGCTCCCTTTATTACAAACTTTGGTCCCTCGGAATTTGCCATTGATGACATATTGCATGTCAATTATATAAAACAACCTCCTGGGTGGAGAGATAAAGTAACAAAACAGATAGCATGGTCTGAAATAAATGATTTATCGACAGATTTTGGTATTGATCCCAACTTAGCTGTCCGCAGTTGTATTGTAGATTTAAACAATGATAGTTTAGAAGATATACTAGTGGGAACTAACTCAAGTCAACTTTTATTTTACGAGAATATTGGATCTGATGACCCAGTAAATCCAAATAAATGGACTTTAAGCAGTACCCTCACATTTCCAACAATTCCTGAAAATATAACAGGGTTGGTAAGTCCTGCAGCCGGTGATATTAATAATGATAGTGTTACTGATGTAGTGATTGGCGGTAATGATGGGAAAATCTACCAAACCTTGAACAATGGTACTCCAGGCTCTCCAGAATGGACAGATTTTTCGCTTATGTATGACATAGATGGTGAAGAACTCAGATATGCAGGTCAAGCCCATCCTACATTAGTAGACTATAATCATGATAATCAAACTGATTTAGTAATAGGGTCTAGTGATTATGCAATCGATGTCTATCTTTGGGAGTACGATGTCTTTCAAAGGGCATGGGGATTTGAGTTACAATCTAATATGCCCAAGGACATTAAGAACAGAAAACTTAGTTTAGATGGAAGTTACGGGTCTGGAGGAGAGTGGGTCGATACCCCATTAGGAAGTGGGTCTGTAAGAGTAAACTTTATACATATCAAACCTGATAGCGTCAAATACTGGGATATTGCGGTTATTTTCGATTCAGGTGATTATGAGTTCTTTACAGCAACTGACATCGTCTCAAATCCAAATTATGTGATGCTCGATAAATCAAAACCCTCTGCTAGATTCGATTTTCCTATAGTGGAAGCAGAAATATCTTTTGACTTCCTGTTTTATGATTATATTATTGACGTTAGTGCAGGTAATATCACGTTTGAAACTGAAGTCAATCAATCTGAATTTATTGAAGGTGGGGAGAACCAAACTGAGATAATCAAATTAAGTAGATTATTGGAGTTTAAACCAGGAGGAACTGTTGTCTACTCTTTCCAATTCCTCGAAGAGGATGGTAGAGTCCACTATTTTGGAACAGATCAGCAGGGAGGGGATATCTATAGTAGATGTATCTGGGCGCTTCAGACAGATCTTATTTTAGCCATCTGGGTTGTTGCAATTGCAGTTGTTATAGGTACTATTATTGGTGCTATTGCTGGTTATTTCGGTGGATGGATTGATCAATTGATTATGCGAATAACTGATGTATTCTTTGCTTTTCCTGGATTAATACTAGCAATGGCTATTGCAGCTGCCCTCGGGAGAAGCATGTTTAATCTATCGATAGCTCTGATCGCCGTATGGTGGGCTGGATATGCCCGAATTGCTCGTGGCCAAGTCATATCCGAGAAGAGTCGATTATATGTGGAAGCAGCTAGAGCCGTTGGTTTAGGGAATAGTCGAATAATCTTCCGACACGTATTACCAAATAGTATCTACCCATTATTGGTTGCTGCTACATTAGATCTTGGAGGTGTGGTACTCACCGCGGCTGGGTTGAGTTTTATCGGTTTCGGTGCAAACCCAGGTGATGCTGAACTGGGTAGAATGATCGCTGATGGAAGAGACTACTTCATCAAATCACCCTGGCTTGTCTTTTTCCCTGGTTTCTTTATATTCTTAATTGTACTTGCCTTTAATCTGATTGGCGATGGAATCAGAGATGTCATGGATCCGAAGCTTCGTCGGTGAATTGTATTATCAAATCAGTGATATTGAGGAGAACTGAGATATATGACTAGCGTTATAGACCAAGACCAAGAAAAGATCTTAAAAATCAGAGGATTACGAGTTCATTTCTACACTTTTGAAGGTGTTGTTAAGGCTCTTGATGGAATAACCTTTGATGTGTTTAAAGGAGAAAGTCTGGGACTAGTTGGAGAAACTGGTTGTGGGAAATCTGTTACTGTTAGATCAATTATGAGATTAATCGAAGAACCTGGAAAAATCGTCGAAGGGGAAATCGACTATCATGGGAAGGATATTTTAACAATGAAAGATAAAGAAGTTCGTAGAATCCGTGGAAAGAAGATTGCTATGATATTTCAGGATCCTATGACTTTTCTTAATCCTGTCCTTCGAGTTGGTGATCAGGTATCAGAAGTTTTTCTTTTACATCAGGAAATTCCTGAAGCCAAGAGGTCAGATGGTAAAATCGATAAAAAGAAGCTGAAGGGACTATTACGTACAAAAGTCACTGACATCTTTAAAATTGTCCGACTACCAGATGTCGAAGAATTATATGACCGGTATCCCCATGAACTCTCAGGTGGTATGCGCCAACGAGTTATGATTGCCATGGCTATTGCAAGTAACCCAGACATCATGATTGCTGACGAAGCAACTACGGCCCTGGATGTTACTATTCAAGCACAGATCCTCGATCTTCTTAATGACCTTAAGGATGAACTGCGTACAACTTTGATTTTCGTTACACATAATTTAGGCATTATTGCGAATATGTGTGATCGGGTGATCGTATTGTATGGTGGTCAGATAGTAGAAGTTGCTGAAACAGTAGAACTATTCCAAAAATCAATTCATCCATATACAAGAGGACTTTTAAAAGCTATCCCGTTGATCCATCGTCCTAAACGAGAATTGGATGCTATAAGTGGTGTGGTTCCAAATTTAGTTACCCCTCCAGAAGGATGTAGATTTCATCCACGTTGTTATATGGCTGCTGAAAACCCAGAAATAAAAGAACGACTGTGCGTTAAAGAAAGACCAGATCCCTATGAATATTTTCCTGGACATTTCGTTGCTTGCCATGTCCGAAGATTAGAAAGAGTAGATGAAGATGCAGGTCTAAAACCAGAGACTGTCTATGAGAAAATTGAAACCCAATAATTTCAAGAGATATTACTAGTTAAAATGAAAGGTGTTCTTAAGTGGCTCAAGCCGATGTAGAAGAAAGTTCAGTTGAACTTAAAGAAGAAGTAGAAACTCCCGACGAAGATAACCTGATAAAAGTGCGAAACCTCGTAAAATTCTTTCCAATTACTGGCGGACTCTTAAGTAAAGTAATTGGATACGTTCATGCTGTTGACCACATTTCTTTTGACGTTCCCAAGGGAAAGACAATTGGGGTTGTCGGGGAATCTGGATGTGGGAAAACTACGCTTGGACGAACTATCTTGCGACTAGTCGAACCTACATCAGGTGAAATCTATTTTGACAATCATGATATACCAAACTTACCTTCTAACCAAATGAGGCATCTACGAAGGCGAATGCAGATCGTTTTCCAAGATCCTTATGCAAGTTTAAATCCACGAATGATGGTCAAAGATATCTTATCAGAACCCCAAATGGTTCATAGGAGGATTATCCAGCGAAAATTCTCAATCCCTGCATTTGTTTTTCTGCTTATTACTTTCCTAGGTTTTATTGTTTCACTTATCATTAATCAATTTGGGAGTGCTATTGACCTTTCATTACCAGGGGTTTGGTCCTTTTCAATTCCACTTCCGTCCTTCTCACCATCTGACCTTGATTTTCTGAACTCGTCTTTATTCCCTGTTGTTATTTACTCGTCTTTTGCCTTATTTTTACTCTTTCTTTTTCTAGCTTACTCTGTACGGAAGGGTCCATCACAAAATCAGATAAATGCCTATATTCTTCGTATTCTTCGAGAAGTTGGCCTTGACAAAGAGCACTTAAACCGTTTTCCTCATGAATTTAGCGGTGGACAGAGACAACGAATATGTATTGCACGAGCTCTTGTTTTAAATCCAGATTTCTTAGTCCTTGATGAACCAACTGCTTCCGTTGATGTTTCAGTCCAGGCAAGAGTTCTTAATTTACTAAAAGGATTGCAAAAGAAGAGAAATTTGACCTATATGTTCATAAGTCACGACCTCTCTGTAGTGACTCACATGAGTGATATAGTTATGGTGATGTATCTCGGAAAAATTATGGAAATTGGACCGAAGAACATTTTTACTTTGGCTGCATCCAAGGTACATCCTTATACGTCAGCCCTTGGTGGAGCACTTCCTGTTCCTGACCCTACCTATTCAAAAAAGGCAATTATTCTTAAAGGAGATGTACCTAGTCCAGCGAATCCTCCTCCTGGGTGTGTTTTCCATACTAGATGTCCTGAAGCGCAAAAGATTTGCACTACAGATGAACCAGAGTTAAAACATAAAGAACATGGCCACTACATTGCGTGTCATTTCAGATAAATGGAGTGAAACATTATTACCGAAAAAAAATCAACAGTTAAGGAAAACTTAGAAGATAGTCTTGCTGCTATTCCATCACAGCCACACCACATATCCCTTTTTTCGACTCCAGAGAAAAGTGATTTAGAAGGGGTCTCACTGGAGTTCAAAGATTGGATCGCCTTATTTATTGCGTTAATCCAAACTGTATTCCTCCCTCTTTTAATAATAATGGGAATTTTTATCCTACTAGCCATTATTTTTAGAATAATCGTTCTTTTTTAGATAGACGATTTCCCTTTTTTTACACTCGCCTTGCAATACTTTCTTTTGAAGAAAAGAAGGGGGAACTCAATCCGCCAACTTTATTCAGAAGATTTAATAAAATGGAGAATCCAATTTGGTGCAATCATCTATAGGAAATAATTACCTTAATTCCCACTTTTAGAAGCGATTGCGGTCACACATATGTTTTTGAGGAAAACAATATATTACTATTTTTCTAAGAAAATATAAAAAAAAGAGGGGGGGAGGGGAAGATTCTATTATCTTCGTCTCTTTAGAGCAATTACACCGAGGACTAAGCTAGCGAAGAATAGCGAAACAATGGTAAATCCAGGCGCTGGTTCTTCTGTGGTAGTGGTGGTGGTGGTAGTAGT
>CP070760.1:2297458-2309798 GCA_020348965.1 Candidatus Heimdallarchaeota archaeon
GAACAACTTTGGGTTCCTGCATTCGGTAAATTAAACCAGGGAACTGTTCTGGTTCATACATGGAGTGTTCCAAAAGGAGTGCTGCGAGCTCTAAATTTATACGCTTTCCAAGGGTGCCAGACGCAACAATGTTCTGTACAGTGATCGTCGCTTCGTGTTTCACATTATGTCCAGCTTGTCGTAGTAATTCTGAGATTACTTCAACCGCCTCTTCTATCATGGGGACTGATTTTGCTCCAGTTACTACCAATTTCCCAGAAGAAAATACTAATATCGATACCTTGGGTTTCTTGATCTTTACAACAACACCTGGAAATTGTTCTGGGATATATGAGACCTGTACATCCCCTGGAAGCCGACTAGCAGCCCTTTCTAATTTGATTTTACATCTTAAATCAACTGAAGCAACCACGTTTTGAACTTCAGCAAATAAGTCTTCTCTCTCTGAATCACTAGACACAAATTTCACCGCAACAGAATAAATCTGGAGCCCATCAGCCTTATGAGATAAAAAGAATGAGATACAACTTGACATTCAGCATTGTATTTTCCTCCCTTTATAAGGCTTTATAAGCTTTATAAGGAACCATGAAACATAGGTCTTTTCTAATGTGATTAAATATTCAGATCTCAAATGAATTTTAATGAAATCTGGTTTTGATTTTTTTAATTTGGACTGTTATATCTGAAAAAGGAAAAAAATACTTTGAATCGTAATAAAGTATAATAAATAGTTGTAAATCTTGTTTGAAGCATTTTGATAAGATTATGTATTAACTAAAAATGTTTCCAGTAAATTTCAGAGTAAACTGACGTTCATCAAGTTGATTATGTTCAATTGTTTGAAAAATTTTTTTCTAAGACAATATCTATTTAAAAGCTTTTTCACTTTTCAAGCTCAAACTTCTGGAGGGCCATTTTTTGTCGCCACAAGAACGAAAATGTCCGGAATGCGGCAGTGTTGACATTGTCACGGACTTTACAAAAGGTACTTCGATATGTGCTTCTTGTGGACTTGTCCTCGATATGCAAATGGATCTTGGGCCTGAATGGAGAGCCTATAATTCGAGTGAACTAGCTGAACGCTCCCGTACAGGCAGTCCAATCACTCCATTAAAAGCTGAAATGGGTTTACGGACACAAATCGGTAATATTAGGAAGGACATCTCTGGTAGAACTCTCCCTTTTTCTTCCCAGACGAAATATCGACGATTATCGCGCATTGACAACCGTACCCGAAAATCAGAGATCAGAAATCTTCGATTTGCCTTAAAAGAACTAAAACGTATAAAGAGCCAACTCGAACTGCCTGAAGATGTCGCTGAAATGGGAGCAATGATTTATAGAAAAGCATTAAAAAAAAACCTTATTCGGGGGCGGTCTATTGATGGAATGATCTCAGCGAGTCTTTATCTGGCATGCCGAAAAAAGAAATTACCTCAAACATTAAAAGATATTGCCTCGGTATCTAATATCTCCTCTAAGGAACTTGGACGTTGTATCCGCATTATTCTTCAAAAACTTGATTTAAAGGTTTCACCAAGCGATTATTCTGCATTAGTTCATCGTCTTGGTATCAGCTTACGTGTAACAATGAAAGCACGTAGACAGGCTGTCAAAATTCTGAATATTGCACGCTCTAAAGGAGCTACTGTTGGAAAAAATCCTATGAGTCTCTCTGCAGCCGCCCTCTACATCTCAACGATTCAAACTGGGGAGCGTCGAACTCAGCAGGAAATAGCAAGCATTGCCAAAATCACTCCAGTAACTATCAGAAATCGTTTTAAAGAACTCGTAAAAATCCTAGAAGCTGAATCGAAAAGAACTGGGAATGATTCCCTGCGTGCGTTACTTATTTAGAATCAGAGCTCTTCCACTGTCGAAATAACACCATCTCGTATATGAAAAATCCGATTTGATAATTGTGCAATGCTCGTATCGTGAGTTACCAATATTAATGTTTGATTCTCTGTTTCATTAACTTTTTTTAGCAATTTTAAGATTGTACGTCCCGTTTCAGTATCTAAATCTCCAGTGGGTTCGTCTGCCAACAGAATAGAAGGATTGTTTGCCAAGGCTCTGGCTATTGCCACTCGCTGACGTTCCCCACCGCTTAGTTCATCAGGTTTGTGATCTTTTCGCTCGAGTAAGGCAACTTTCTCTAGGAGATCGATTGCTCTTTGATGTCGCTCCGCCTTAGGGACTCCAGCTATAAGTAGAGGGAGTTCAACATTCTCTAAAGCTGTTAAAACTGGAAGAAGATTATAAAACTGAAAGATAAAACCGACTTTTTTCCGCCGAATTTCAGTGAGCTCGTGTTCCTTGGCATTTGAGATCTCCTTTCCTTCTAGGATAATTTTTCCAGAAGTGGGACAGTCTAACGATCCAATAATGTTAAGTAGAGTTGTTTTTCCGCAACCCGAGGGTCCCTGAATAGCTACCATTTCCCCCCGTCTTATTTGCATATTGATCCCCCGTAGTGCCTCGACCTTAACCTCACCGAGAATGTAGGACTTTTTTAAGTCAATACATTCAACAATAACATCACTTCCGTTAGGTTCTTTCTCTACCAACGTACACTCCTCTACTACTGCCTCTATTTTTGGAGATTTATAAAAGAATCTGTTTTGGTGGTCTACTAAAACATTGAGTATTGTTATTAGAATAGAACATATTTTATTATTGGCCTAAATAGTTTCTCCAATTGATAGAACTTATAAAGCTCCAAGAAAGAAAAAGATGTACAAATTCATTTATCCTCTCAGAATGGTGTTTTCTCTGAAAAAATTATCAAAGCTGCTCGAAAATCTCCACGCAACTTCAATTTTGCAATTATTGGTAAAAAATCCGTGTACTATCTCCCAAATCATGAGAACTTTACAAACTGATGCAGAGACTACAATTGCCGTTTTGGGAGAACTCCATCATTTTGGCCTTATTGAAAGGGTTGAAAAAACATCAATAGACATGACTACGATGAACCAAGAAGAGAAAATTACCCGAAATATCGATTTTCTTTCTGAACCCAGATTGGGAATCCCTCCTACTCCGTTGGGAATTCCACTAAAAGATTATAGTTCCTTATGGGAAAAAATACGAGATAATTCTAATCAATTCGATCCTAGCGAATTTGACACCTTGATTTTTTCTGTTCCAGTGTATCTTCGAAAAGAACTTGAAGAATCAACAGTCGAAGAAATTCGTCGTAGAATACTAGAATAAGTATGATTTTTTCTATTTTCTCATCTTTAGATTAGAATAAATATTGAATAATCCTTTATTTGCCGATCTCAGATGTTGATACGTTATAATCGGCCAAGAATTTTCTCAGAATTACCAAAAAGTTTTTCAAGACGATTCAAAAGAGCTTCTACTCGGATTATACTTACTTTCTTATCGTTTTTGGTTTTTGTTCTGTAATCATAAGGATTTGATTCGAGTTTATGTACCGTCAAAACGCTGTATTGAATGATTTTGTTAATTTTTTGAAGGCCCGAGGGCGATTCCGTGACATCGAATTCATTGATAATAGTGTGCATGCTACACCAAGGATTCCTGATTTTCCCAGTTTAGTCTTTTATATAGAAGAAGGTAGAGCAGAGCAGCATTATACTCTTGAAATTCACGGGAATGAATCAACTGTGATGAACCGAGAGATTCAAGAATTTTTTCAATTAAATAAGCTAGGCTTAATGAAAATTAAGGTTAAGTATTTTATTTCTTCAGATATTACGGATTCTCTCATTGTTGAAGTTGAGGGGATTGGAACGCCTTTTGAAATCCTAACAGATCAAATTCTTTCCCTTCTTGAAACTAAACACTATTCTGTTACCACGACTCAGAAAACACTAATCTTTAGTTCTGAAATTATTGATTCTCCTAATCAAAAACAAGTTTCACATCAAATTACAGCGCCATCAACTCGTTCACCAAAAACATCTTCAAAGAGACTTACAGTTACTCCTCAAACCATAACTCCAACAGAACTCAACAAAACTAGACAAACAGAAACTAGTTCAAGAGAAAAAGTCACTCCTTCATCACATTTTTCAGAGCATGTAAATCAAATTCAATCCTTTCAAAAAGACACAATTTCATCAGAGAAAGAGCCACCTGTGCCGTCTCATATAGCTGTCGAAACCAAACCTCTTGAGCCAATATTGAATGGTCATGAAAATGCTGATCCTTTTTCGAAGGAACTTTTTAGAGAAGATGATCTCATAGATGAAATTGATATTCCGTCCGATGAATTAGAAGCGGACCTCTTTCATCCAAAACCTCCCTCAAAATCATACTCAAGTGATATAACACCCTACTTAAAACAAACAACAACCCTGTTTCGTCGTGACAATTGGGAGGAAGATTTACCCACAGAAACCGAGATGGAGATTCTTGAACGCACATATATGCGAATAAAACACCGCACAAAGCCAGAAATCCTCGCAAAAGATTTAAACCTTCCCATTGATGAAGCAGAAGGACATTTACGAAGTTTGATTTCCAAAGGACTACTTAGAACTCAAGTTGGATGGTATATTATTAAGAAAAGCCATTTACCATTCTTTAAAAAGACCTTCAGTAATGGAACAAAAAAGAAGAAGAAAAAGAAATCTCCTCGCATCTCTCGAATGGGCGAGGGATTAACACCTGAAGAAATTGCAACAATCAAAGCAATCAAGTCGAGGCCAAATTTAAAAGCTCAATCGAATCTATTAACACGCCCCACAGGATTAAAACAAAGTGTATTAAAGGAAGTATTACGAAATCTGGTTGAAAAAGGTATTCTTCGAGTAAGTTATGGGTGGTACATTTTAAAGGACAAACAAATTCTTGAACATAAACGGGGTTTAGCCATTGAAAAACCGCAAGAATCTTTGAAATACACGATGCCAAAAGACTTAAATCTCTCATCTTCGGAAGAAAAAGTAATTCAAGCCCTTTTACAACGTCCACATTTCAAGGCTCAGTCAAATCTTCTCGCGCCAAGCTTAAAGTTGCCTAAGGAGCAGATTAAACAAGTCTTAAGAGAATTAGTGGAAAAAGACATTTGTAATGTGAAGTTCGGTTGGTATTGCCTCAAAAATCCAGAGCAGTTTCAATCATCTTCGAATTTATTGGGCTAGAATTGTATTCTTTTTCGAAGAAGAAATCATTTAAAATGAAGGATTTCTATATATAACTGAATTCAATCTACGTCAATTTAACTTAATCACTGAGTATCAAATTGAAACTAAGAACTAAGTGAAGAGAGACCGAAATGACAAGTGAAACACATTCCACATCCACAACTGGCTACTCCCAAGAAGTTAAGGTAATTGATAAGAGTTTAACGACATCTCAAGAGAAATCTGGTCCAAAAAGATTTCACAATGACAAGCTCATGCTTTTGACACTTCTAATCGCAACGATTGTCACTATCCTATTATATTCCGTTCCTGATTGGGTTTTCTTGGAAATTCCCACTCGGGACATAATTAGCAAGCTACTAGAGTTTGTAGGAATAGAAAATTCTCTTATACCCAGTGTTGGACATACTCTCCCAGAAAAATATAAAGGAGTATTCCCTTTCCTCGAAGCCACAGATCTCACCCCTGGGATCTATATTCCTGAAACTGGTGGTGATTATTGGATTGTTAAGGCGTGTACAGGTATGCAGGCTGGGGGATTACTCATTGCTATCATAATGGTAACGGAAGCTCCATGGATTGCAAAAATTCGTGCAAGTATTGCATTCTTTTTAGCCCTCTTCATTGGTAATGCTCTCAGAATAGCATTTCATCTCTGGTGTGTCACCATCCTTGTCACTCAACTAAGTATGAATCACGAGGAAGCATTTTATTGGGCACACGATGTTAGTAGCAAGGTAATTGGCTTTTTCGGAACAATAGTGTTCGCCTTTATTATTGAAAGGATGGGAGTGCCTATTATTGATCAGTTTGCAGATTGGCTTGACTGGCTCTGGTACCGTGCGAACAAAATCTATTCATATCTATTCCATTGAAATTTCTACTCTCTCCAATTAATATTTTAATGGATTAGACTTCAGTATTGTCGAATAAGTAGTGTGGAAAATTTTTACTAGATATTTGTTATTGAATTGAGAGAATCCTAAGAGTTTTTTTTCTGATCCAGCTAGCAACTATCTGGAAAAATATGACTTGTCTTTTTGTTGAAATTAGGAAAAGTTTCCATAATACGTTATATAAATATTTAAATACATGCTGAAGTCGAGTATAATAAGTAATTTTTGTACTTGGATTGAGTGTTTCAAAATTGAGTGTTAGGAAAACTAGACGACGTGATGATTCTCCTATGCCAGCGACTGGGGCAGGCTTAATACGATTTTATTCCGAATCTGATTCTCCAGGATTAAAGATAGGACCGTATTGGACAGTTATTATTGCCGTAGCGTTTATTGGTTTGATTCTAATTCTAAACATAATCCTACTTAATCAATAGTTGGTAATTTTAGTTCCTATATTGTTATCTTCTAGTTTTGATTTGAAAAACCAGAAAAACATTAACTTTCGTTATTTTAATGAGATAAAAAAGGTAAACAAGTGAATAGGTGGGAACAAATGGTAAAAGACATACTTATTTCTAGGATTATGACGAAAAAAGATGATATTATTACAATGGAAATTCCAGGAAATCGCGACTCTCTGCTAGAAATAATAAATAAGACGGGATTGAGTGCTTATCCTGTTGTAAAAAAAGGAACAAAAGAACTTGTGGGTATAGTTACTCGCTCTGATCTTTTTAGAAACCCAGATGAAACCCAACTCTCACTCTTGATGGAGCGGAAGGTTGTTACTCTTACACCTTCAGACAAAGCGATTACAGCAGCTCGCATTTTTGCTAGAGAGGTATTTCAACGTATTCCCGTTGTTGATGAAGAAACTGGGAAGTTAATTGAGGGTTTAGTCTCGCGAAATGACATCGTCAAAAAAGTTATTGTCCCTTCTAAAATACAAGCTGATGTTGATAAATATTATAATAAGAATGTTGCTACTATTTGGGAAGGAACTCCAGTTCCAGTAGCAGCAACAATTCTTCGATTATGTCATCAAAAAGGTCTCCCTGTTGTCAATGAAACTCAAATGGTTGGAATAATTACTCAATATGATTTTCTTAAAGTAGCTGAAATTCTTAATTCTCAGAGTAAAAGTCGTACTGGACATGGGGCTGAAAACGACAGTTCTTCTTGGGATAGTGAATCAGTATTAATCATTGGTTCTAGAACCCTAACATTACCTTCCACAATGAAAGTTAGCGAGATAATGGAACGAAATATTGAAGTTTGTTATGAAGGTAGTACCATAGGTGAGATCTCAAAGAAGATGAGCACAAAAAAGCTGGATCAGCTCCCAGTTGTAAGCGCTGAGGGGAAGCTTCTAGGCATTATAAACCAAAAAGACGTGATTAAAGCTTACGTTGACTCATATTATGAGAATAGCTTAACATAGTACTTGGTTTATCTTTGATACAAATAATGCTCATTTAGATATTTTGAAGTGAAAACCAATATTGCAATATACTATTGCTATTCCAGATTCAGCAGTTATTGATTGCAATGATATTAGAACAAAAACAGAGAAAATTTTTCAAATTTCACGAATCGCTGCTATTTTTAAAATTCGAGATATTATATTATATCATGATCCATTTCTAAAACCTTCTCGAGCTAATCGTGAAAGACGAATTATCACGAGAATTCTCGAATATATCGAATGTCCTCAATATCTTCGAAAGAGGTTAATTCCTCTTTCTCGTGACACTAGTGCGGTGGGTGTTCTTTCCCCCCTAGCTACTCCACATCATTTACGTTCTAGAGAATTGAAATCGAATGAAATTCGTGAAGCAGCAATTTTTCTAAATCAAGGACGGATTGTAGCAGATGTTGGAGGAACCCAACTACTTGAAGTAATTTCTCCGCTAAATAAACCATTAAAAGACAGAATACTACGTGTCACCGTAAGAATTCACAAGAATAATGGTTTTAAAGCTGAGATACTTCGAGAACCTCCAAAGGATAGATATTGGGGATTCTCAGTTCATTCTTCAGCTGCAAGCCTTGGAAAATTGCTTAGAAATAGACTAGAATTAAAAATGGCAACTTCCAGATCGTGTCAAAACATATCAACAGTCCCTATTAAAGATGTCAAAAATAAAAACCTCTTAGTCGCATTTGGAGGACCTTACAAAGGGATACCAGAAATGGTTAAGGCAGAAGGAAAAAAGGTCAGTGATCTATTTGACACCTGTTTCAATATCCTCCAGAAATATGGTACGCGTGCCTTACGATTGGAGGAGGCGATGATGATAACTTTCAGTAAACTTGATGATAGATTAAGCGAAAAACTCCACTAATAAAATCAGGATTTTTTCATCAGAACCTCTTCTAAATTAATTCATTTCTGGGAAGTCTTTCTACTAAAATATCTGAAGAGTAGGGCTAGAATCCCGAGTGCTGCAAAAAGAATGAGATAAAATGGTAGCTCTGTGAGACTTGTAGTAGGTATTTCACTTCCAATAATTAGAGGATTTTTTACAAAAAGAAAGCTTAACATCATCCTTATTCATCTCATTATTTTGTTAGCATTTTTTACTCATTTTTTCTTAATTAGAATTGGGGTTATGAATTCCTTTTCAACTTGTTGGCAAACTAAAGTTTAAAATATTGTTTAGAAATAAGAGAAGTGTGCAAAAAAAAGTTTGATGCGCCTTTAATTGACTGCGGGGGTACCCCAGCCAGGTCAACGGGGCCAGAATGTATTTATTGGACGTTTAGTCAATAAATATATGTCTCAGACTCAAGATCTGCTCGCATAGGCGTTCGTGAGTTCAAATCTCACCCCCCGCATTTATGAATTTAAATCTCTTCCCCCAGACTATTATAATTAAACCCCCTATTGGATTTAGACCAGTATGAGCACAGAAGACATAATTCCTGGCACCACACCAACGCGTATGGAATTATTAGAGCTGAAACAAAGATTGGAATTAGCAAACAAAGGATATGAGCTTTTAAGCGAAAAATTAGAAGCGTTAACGGGGGAGTTATTTTCAACAGTCACTACATACAAAGAAAAACGAAAAAAAGTCCAAAAAACCATAGGAACTTCCCAAGAGCAACTAGTTCAGCTAGAACTTCAAATGGGGAAATTCTTAACTCAAAAAGTGGCGTTGGGCTACCCACGAAAGTTTAGAATCGATAGTAAAAGTCGTAAGTTACTAGGAATTTCAATTCCAGTCTTTCAAATAATCAAGGAGGAATCCCCACAAACTGATACGATCCCCTATTCAATGCGTGAAACAACAGCACGGTTTGATTCTGCCTTGAAAGTCTTTGAAGACACTCTTCAGGCGATTATCTATTTAGCAGAGACTCAATCGACTCTAACTCGACTTGCACGAGAAATAATTGAAACAAAACGTCGGGTAAATGCTTTAAATTATATTATTATCCCTCGCATTGAAGCTACCGTCGATTGGATCCAATTAACATTAGCGGAGAGGGAAAGAGAGTCTTTTGTTCGATTAAAGAAAGTAAAAAAGAAGATATCTAGAAAGTAAGTCTGAATGCATAATTTCATACTTTAGCGTCTAATACGACCACGTCTAAGACCAGTCCGACGGGCTGCAATCAATCCCACCTTTCTACCTGGTGGAGCATTACGAGAAACAGTTGTTGGCTGTCCAGGCCCCTGGTGAGCGCCACCTCCAAATGGATGTGAAGCAATATTCATTGCTACACCACGCACAACTGGAAATGACTTATGTCCTTTCGCCCGCATAAAGGCTCTTTTTAACCCCGCCTTAACAAAGGGACGATCTGGACGGCCACCAGCAGAAATAATTCCGATCATAGCTCTACTATCGCGGTGAACTGTCTTAACGCGACGGGAGGGCAATAGAATAGTGGAACCAGTTTTCAATTGACTTCTAACCAGTCCATGAGTTCCAGAGGCCCGACAAAGGCGCCCTCCATCACCAGAACGCATTTCAACGTTACAAACCCAAATTCCCTCAGGAATTTTATGGACAGGTAATACATTACCCACCTCTAAGTCAGCATTTAAACCCTGTTCTAATTTTTGACCCAAATGAACTCCTTCGGGAGCAGGAAGAAAGCATTCTCCTCCATCTTCATACCTCACTAACATTAGTGGTACTCCCCGTCCTCGTTCGTGCACAAAATCTATGATGGTAAATTTAATTTTATCACCGCGTTCTTTTTCAGTAGGGGGTAAATAACGGGCTTTTCCTCGTTTTCGATGTGACAACGATCTAAAGAGTTGTGATCCTCGGCCTCTACGCTGAACTAAAATTCGCTTTCCCATTATAATCACCTGTTATATGATTCCAACTTCTGTGGCTAGATCTAAAGCACTATAATCTGGTGAGAGCTTGATGAACGCTTTTTTCTCACCTTGAGGTGTGATTAAAGTATTAACTTTGACAACTTTGATTTTATAGAGGGTTTCAAAGGCCTGCTTAATCTCATGTTTAGTGGCACGACGATCAACAATGAATACTAATGAATTTTCATAAATGGAGTCCATTTTTTGAAAAGCTGCCTCTGTGATCAAAGGATATTTAATGATGTCCTGAGGATGTCTAAATTTCAATTCAGTGTCACCTCAATTCTTAATAGATTATTAATTTTTAGTGGATATAGATTCACGAAGAATTTCAATTGCGGATTTTGTCCATAATGTTAATCGCCCTGCATGAGTTCCAGGAGCAAGATGTTCAGTGTTCAGTTGTTCCACCTTAACCACATCAACACCTGGGAGATTGCGAGCAGCAGCGGTGACTCCATAATCACGGGCAATAACCACTAGTACAGATTTCCCCTTCTTGTATTTCCTTCCTCGGCTTTTCCCCTTTCCTGGTCGAATTTGAGTTTTTCGCCTTTTTGCTTTAGCCAAATCATAAGATAACCCTAAATTGGAGAAAACAGTCTGAACTTCATGTGTTTTCTTAAGGGACTCAAGATCATCACTTACAATTAATGGTAAAGATTTTATCTCTTCAATTATATGTCCCCGTGATTCGACTAAAACTGGATTAGCAGTGGCAGCAATTGCTGACTTTCGTGCTAATATTTTCTCCTTTTTATTTATCTTCTCTGTGAAATTTTGAAGACCGCTTGGAGGGTGTGTACGCCGTCCTCCTACTGTGAATGGGGCAAGAGCTCCTCGACTTGCAGAATGTGTTCGTGAACCTTTAACTCGGGGTATCCGTGCCGCCCCACGACCAACTCCCCAGCTCTCTGCGGATGTTCTTTTCCCCCCTCGTGGATCAGTGCCATAAGGTATCTGGCGATTTCGACGGCTCGCTAAGACTGAACGCTTGATGAGATCAGGACGAAATGGAGTTGAGAATATCGTTCCAATATCCACTTTTTCAATCTCATCTCCTTCCAGATTGTAAATTGGTACTTCTGAAGAATTCATTTTTTCTCGCCAGATTTAGTTCAATTTTTCGCTGCGGTACTGATGTAAGTAATTTGGAGGTCTTCCATCTCTGTAGGTTTTGGTCTAATCGGATCTCTCAGTCGTATCAAACGTTTAGTCGATCCTGGGACACTGCCACGGATAATACAGTGTATGCCAACTTTTCCATATCGCTTAAATCCACTGGAAGGCGTTATTTCTTCACCATCTTCTCCAATTTTTAGAATTTGTTTATTATGCTCTGTTCGTGCGAAATAACCTAGTTGACCTGCTCGAGGAACCGTCCACATCACCCGTGCAGGATGCCAAGGTCCAATGCACCCAACTACTCTTCGACCTTTTCTAGTTTTGCGAGGAAGGATTTTGATACCGTGTCTTTTAACTGGGCCTGCAAATCCTTTCCCTTTAGTGACTGCATTTAGATCAACAAAATCATTCGGTTTATAAACGTCCTCCAAATTGATTTTTTGATCTAGTATTTTAAGTGCATAATCAAATGCTTCATTAATGGCCCCACTTACCTTGATTTCCAAAATATCAGGAGTTTTTTGGGGTAATCCCGCTTCCCTAGGTAATGTGTGAGCCAATACTCGAATTTCTTTTACATTCATTAGTTCTTTTCGAACATCAGCGATTTGTTGATCTTTATTTTGTTGTATTTTGGGTATTTTTATACGAAAACTCAGATCTTTTTCAATATTTTCTCCCCAGATTTGGGTTAAAACTCGGAGCTTTTTAGAAATTGGATTAGTAGTATATACTCTCACACTAAAAATGTTTATTGGTGGTGTTTCAATCACAGTGACTGGGACAAACTGTTCTTGTTTAAAAAATGGAGATCTTCTATCAGTATTTACCATTGCTAAATGGGTCATTCC
>CP070760.1:2309898-2318154 GCA_020348965.1 Candidatus Heimdallarchaeota archaeon
TTATCACCGTACGAAACTGTGACACAAATACGAGAGATAAAACGAGAAGACTATCAAAAAACTGACCAATTGATATCAAATCTAATCACTAAACCTATTGGAACTATTCAAGAATTCCTTGATCCTCAATTAAGCCGTCTGGAAATCATCAAAATGTCCTATGGAGGAGTTCTAGACCGATTAAAGGGTCCAAATGTGGAATATCCAATTCGCATTGGAAAATATCAAGTGGAAACTAATGAAGCCCGTGAACAATTATTATCTGCATTCTCTCTCTTGTTCAAATTAAATCATGCAAGGTTACTCCTCCTTGATTCAACTCCAGGTGAATTTCTTCGGTACATTAAGATTGACGAGAATCGAGAAGCTTTTCAAACCATCATAGAAGCGAGCTCATCAATTATTTCCCATCGCTCTGAATTGCCTCGTTTTGATAAGCCTGAAGAAACCACGACTCGAGGGTTGATCAATCCTAAAGTTGATACCGCCATTGAACTCATTCATGAACACCTTGTACGTGGTGCGAAAATTCTATTGTTCACCCGCTATTTAGCACTGGGGGAACAAACGAATATGCTTTTGTCAAAAGCGTTGGGCTTTCCTGGTATTAAATATCTCTCTGGTAAGACACCTGAGGATACAAGACGAATCATTCTCGAACAATTTCAGCAAGAAGACGTCAATGTTCTTATCTTCACCCCTGTTGGTGGACGTGGTTTGAACTTAGGCGAGGCTGACGTTGTTATTCACTTAGACATCACCAGTAATATTGATGACATGATCCAACGCAGAGAACGCGCTCGGGGGTGTCTAGAATACGTCTTAGTTTTGAAAGGGACTAGTGAAGAGGGAAAACTCCAAGAGTATGCAAAACTCGCACAGCAATAATGGAACTATTCGGGTTGTCGCAACGCTAATTCATTTCTCCGAATTTCAACGAGCGACTCTAATTGTTTCCTTATCAAAAATACGATACCAAATACAAAAAATACGCTTAGTAAAATACCGCTTAGCATTAAACTCCCTCTTATGCCAACAGAGGTATTAGCAATGACACTAATGATCCCCATTCCAATGACTTGAGAGACTGTTATTGATAAGTTAATAAAGGAGAAGATTTTTCCACGTAATGCGTCAGGAACAGTTTCCTGGGCTATCGTTTGTAACGGAATCCCAATAAAGACTTCTATTGCACCAAAGCCTATCCAAGCTAGTCCTACTACCCACAGATTTGGGGCAGCACCAAAAATTACTAAGATAACACCAGCTAAGACTGTTGTCACGGATATCAGTGTAACTGGTCGTGAAATATGTGTTCTTCTCGAGAGTAAAAAGGCAATTAGGATCCCCAAAGCAGCAGAGAATGAAGTCATCAATCCAAAAATAAACTCGCGAGTTCCTTGTTCGACCAGTCCAAATTCAGTCTCTAAATAAGGAACTATCAAGATCATTGAGGCTCCTCCTGCAAACATAAGGACAGAAAAAACGATTAATAAGTAGAGGAGAGGGAGAAAACCTATCACATATCGACCTCCTGTGATTAGGTCTTGAAGCGGTTTCTGTTTTGATAGATTAACTGCCTTTAATGATCTATTAATTAAAAGAATGCAAATAGCGGAGAAGAAAAAGGAAAGAGAATCAATCAAGAAAGGAACTTCATACCCAAATAGTCCAATAATTATCCCCGCAGATAAAGGGCCAACAAGAGCAGATGTTTGGTATGCGACTGCACTCAATGAATTCGCTGCAAGAAGATCCTTATTGTCCTCAACTAACTTGGGAATTGAGGCGCCTCGTGCGGGATAGAAAAACCTAGCGAATGTCGCATTGCAAAAAGCTATTCCTATAATCCACCAAATTCGAACATTATCTGGAAAACTTGCGGTCAATGGAATTAAGATTATAGCTAGCGCTTGACCAATATCTGCAAAAACCATAGCATATTTTCTATCAATTTTATCCACAACAACACCCGCCCAAGGCCCTATCAAAATCATTGGAATCGCTTGAGCTACAGATAATATTGCCATGGCATAGATTTCTCCCGTTAAATCATAAACAAGAAACAGAATCGCAATATAGGAGAACTGAGAGCCGATATTGGACACCAATTGACCGAGGAGTAATTTACCGAAGTTGGGATACTTAAGAAATACAAACCTGGATTTGATACCACCTTGGTTATCCACGTCAATCACTAGTAGTTCTCCTATGACCCGTACTGCCTTTGTAATTGTCCGTCTGAGTTTCTCTAACAATTAAAGATCTAATTGGTCTTAATCGCTTAAGGAATTTTGGGAAAAACGAGTTTTTTTGAGTGGTAACCTTTACAAAGGGGTTTATATAAATATCTTATTCTCTATTTCAATCAAAATACTGCTCGATAAACTTATAGAAAATGGGGAACGATCCTTACAAGGGATTGAATCCACTCTTTTAACTGTGATTTCTATTAACATCATAATTCGTCTCTTTACTGAAATACTAGAACAGGAGATAAATTCCGACTCAATCCCTCTGAATTACAGTTAGATGAATACAGTTTTAAACCCAAAGTTCTTTAAATTTGTTTAAGGTGATTTGATTGCTCTTTCGTCAATTGTTCCGACTTATGATTCTAGTAAGCCTTCTGATTGGCCTCCTTAGTACTTCCATATATGGGGTCATTCACGAATTTGATGACGAATCGTTCGGCAGATATTCAACATCTCCATTAAAACAGAATCAAAAGGGGATTTCTCCTACTGTAAGAATAAATCTTACTGAAACACTTTTATGGAACTTAACAGGTCATACTAATGAAGTCTGGGAGGTTTCATTCGATCCTAGCGATCAAATTCTCGCTTCTGCATCTTCTGATAATTTAATAAAATTGTGGGATGTGAAAACTGGCCAGTTGGTTAGAAATTTAACAGGCCATGCTGATTCAGTTCTAACTATTGATTTTCATCCTGAAGGGGACAGACTAGCATCTGGATCTTTCGACAAGAGCGTTCTTCTATGGAATGTGACAACAGGGCAAGTAATAGCAAACTTAACTGGACACATGTTTGCTGTGTGGAGTGTGGCCTTTAGCCCAGATGGAGAACTCCTAGCCTCAGGATCAAATGACAACATGATAAAACTTTGGAATATGTCAAATAACCAGTTGATTCACAATCTTACTGGGCACACTGAAGGTGTTCTGGCAGTAGCGTTCAGTCCTGATGGACAGACTTTAGCCTCTGGATCCTATGATAATTCTATCAAACTGTGGAATGTAACGACAGGGGGTCTACTCCGAGATTTACTAAATCACTCTGATGACGTGATGTGTTTAGATTTCAGTGCTGATGGCCAAACATTGGCATCAGGGTCTAGAGATCAACTCATAAACTTATGGGAGGTCAATACAGGTAATTTAATTGGATATACTAATAAGACTGGTGCCTTAGTTCGCACTCTAACATTTAATCCAGATGGCCAAACACTAGCTTCTGGATCTTATGACAACATGATAAAGATTTGGGACACAAAAGAAGGATATCTGGAAGGGAATCTTACTGGCCATACGGCTGGAATCTTAGGTTTGGATTTCGATTCAAGTGGGCAGATTCTCGCCTCAAGTTCTACTGATCGAAGTGTCAAAATTTGGAATGTTACAGATATTGACTCTGACGAAATTCCAGATTGGTGGGAACGACTGTACGATTTAGATCCTGGGAATGTGGGTGATAAATCAGAAGATCCTGATGAGGATGACTTGGATAATATACTGGAATTTCAATTTGGAACCAATCCTACTGACTATGACACTGACAACGATCTGATCGATGATGGCTATGAATATCTCAGTCAGTTAAATGGAACCCTTGATGATGCGGCAGATGATCTAGATGGCGATGGTATGCCCAACTACTATGAATATGTGAATGGATTACTTGTTGGAATAAATGATTCGGGAATAGACACTGATGGGGATGGGATGCCCAACCTTTACGAATATAAATACGGTCTCAGTGCTAGTCTTGATGATGATGCTGGTTTTGATCTGGATAATGATGGAATGCCAAATGCTTATGAATATGAGAATAATCTACGAATAAATATCGATGATGCTGGTGAAGACCTTGATGATGATGATTTGACAAATTTAGAGGAATATTTGATCGGTACTTAATCCTCAAAATGCTGACTCGGACGGAGATGGCTGGTCTGATGGACTTGAGAAGTCTCTGGGAACTAATCCAACAGATTCAATGTCAAATCCCTTTGTTTTCGGGATTCTCTTAATATCCCTCCTATTAATTCTTGGTGTATCTATTTTCATATTAGTTCAGAAGGGCCCCCAAATAATAGCTAGGATTTTTCCAGAACCTATAGCTGATTCATGGGCATCAGACCTACAAGCGGGAAAAGCAATACCTTTGAGTCTCTTAGCTAAAAATTTTGAAAAAGATTCATTAGACATCCCTAAGATCGTTAAAACAGAACTAACCACTCAACAGTTAACGGGAAAGATGTTGGTCATGCGTTCTCAGATGCTGTTATTGGAACCCATTCCCCCTCAGGACGCTAATTGTCAGATTTGTATGACTCCAATAAAAGAATTAAGCTATTTTCAATGTTCCCAATGTCAGCGGTACGTTTGTGTTCCAGACTATGTGGATCTACAGGCTGTAGGCCGCTCGGGGTGTCCAAATTGTTCAGGTGATCTTGTCATCCTCCCTTTCACATGTTCTGCATGTAACATTGATTTTTCCTCTGTTAAAGAGTTATCTAAACAATCCCGTTGCCCATTATGTGGATACACATTACCTGATCAGTCATCAATGAGTTCCAATATAACTAAAGGAATTCAACCATCACAAATCGCCCGAAAACAAGAACCTGAGGATTTATCTGAAGAAAAAGAACAAAAGAAATAATACCAAATACCCCAAACACTTCTTACTACTTACGTTTTCTCAAATTATGCGACAAAAAGACAAGAAAACCTAATCCAATAATGGGAATTAATAATCCTGAACTAATAGCAGCAATGTCTTCGCCATTGTGGTACGGATCTGTGACATCTGTAGGTTCTGTCGATAACAAGATAGCATAATCACCTGTTCTCAATGTAGCCCAGATTATAACAAAATAAGTATCATTCTTCGTAATCGCATAATCATCATTAACGGAGAACTGTCCTAGAAAAGACCAATCAGTTGAATATACTTCCCCTAAAACAACGAGTGGGGAAGAAGGATCATAATCTACCTCGAAGTAAGTTCCATTTGAGGCAAACCACCGGAGGCCTTTGACACGAAAATCTTCCGTCATACTTCCTTGATAAGAGTCACCAGATACCCCACCAAGGGTGATCCAAACGTAGGAAAAGGTAAAATTGTTGGAATTAAAGGGAATCGTCATATTGAGAGTATGGACACCCTGGGAAAGATCAAGAGGAAATATCTTTCTCCAGAGCTCATTTGTGACGTTCTGATAGTAGAAAGTAGTAGGTATATATGCTTCGGAAGTTCCAGAATACACAATATTGACTATAATTGAATCAATAACGCTCTCTCCACTTATTACAAGGTAATGAGATTTGGTTTCATCAGTGTCGAGTGTCGTGAAGATTTGATCACCAGCCTCTGCTAACAGGGTGTTCTCTTCTCCAACACTCACACTTATCGGCTCTACGATCACCCATTGATTAGCTGTCGCTCCAACATTGTGCAAGATGTCAGATGCTTCGATAAAGTATGATAGGTTATATTGTCCAGGGACGTTTGAGAGTTCAGCAACATAATAGGAGCTGTTTGGAAGCGACTCCATGGATACCACCTCCCAACTACCGTAAGCATTATGATAGAGAGTCACATAAAGTATTTCGCTAAAATCAGTTGCCTCTGCAAGTATCTCAACTGAAAAAAGATCAATACCTGTGGCACTGATTTGTTCTGAGACAATAATTGATGGGAAGGTAGTGTCTAACCAAAAGCTTTCGTCCTCCGAATTCCGATAGAGGGTACCTGATCCGTCTTCCCAGGTTATTGTTACATTTAAATCCTGACTATATTCTCGACCTAGTTCTAATGTCCATTCCTCAATGATAGAGGGTAAATCTATGCCTTGTTTTTCTAACTCAGGGAGTGAAACTGACTCTCCTTCAGTATAGGTTGATATCCAGCCAAATTGATCGATTACATTTTCTCGAGGATTGTCAGTAACTACAGTATTTATTATGACCCCTTTTTCTTTCAAGTCTGTTACAACATCGACTAATTCACTACCATTGTAAAATCCTCCTCCCGCATTCCGCCCAACAACATTACCTGGGTCACAATCTTCATCACCCACCATTATAATAAGTTTTTGGGCGGCTGCTCGCCAATCCCATGTGTTAGCCAGATAAAGCGCATCTCCCCATGGTTCATCTCCTCCTTGTGGATATAGAGAGTCTATGAAATCTTTTATTGCATTAAAATCGGATGTGAATTCAATATAGTTTCCAGGATTAGACATTGGGTATTCTGAATATTCAGCCCATCCATAAACAATCACTCCCATCCGTAATTCTGGAATTTCTTTTGATAAGGTATCAGTCATACTTGTTAATTTTGCTTGAACAGAAGCTATTTCTTCTCCCATTGATCCACTGGCATCAATCATGAGTAAAATATCAACAGGATTTGAGGTTATTTCACCAATAATTCGACCTACAACTGTAAAATCATCAGTACCTTCGGGCTCCAGAGTTTCTGTACTATATACTTGTAATCCAGAGGGATCCAGCTCAATGTACGGAGATTCTTGACTGGCAAATCCTTTAATATTGTGGACGGATTCAGACAACGTGTTTGTAACTGTTACAATAAATTCGAGGGACGAATGAGGCCCAATGCCAGTAGCATTCTTAGATATTGAAATAGTCACATCTTCATTTTCAATAGGGTCAGTTTTCGGGATCTTCAGCGTTGTACTTGCATTAGAAGCATCAATCTGGTTAATAAGTAGAATAAATATTAGGAAAAAATGAATAGTCGGGATTAAACCTTTACACCTTCTCTTTAAGTTCAACACACTTCGCCACTTCAGTTCTTCTTTACTAAAATTTAGTATTCGATATTATAACTTTGTTTGATAAGGGATCTTTACCTATAAAAAGTTAACGAGACCTGAAATTAGCATTACAAGAGACTTAATTCTTATCTAAGGATTGACTCAAGTAATAAAAACAATCCAGTTAGTGATCAACGAACCTTTAGAGTAATGTCTTGTATTCCGATATCCTTTAGTATTTAAACGCCTGAACCCTAAAATCTAAATAGATACAGTAATTATCTACATTACTAGAAAAGGATGAAAATTTGACACAATGTCACAAATGTAAGAAAACAATAGACGGAGAGGTCTTTAAACGTCCGATATTTATTCCTCCTGCAATATTTATTCCATTAACATATTGTGGGGAATGCTTTCATTTAGAAAAACAAAGAGAAGAGAATTTATGTCCTCTATTGATTTTCGTGCTCGTTATTGTATTGATACCGTTATTAGTTCTTCTTCTAATTTGAAATGCCTTTGTAATATGACTTGCTAATTTCTAGCTGGATTAAAATCTATTCTTCTTCTCGCAATCTTGACCCACAATTACTGCAGAAATATCCATCATCCATAAATCCACAGGTTGGGCAGGACACTTGCTCATCATCGTAACCTGGCATTATTTCAAAACTTGGTTCAACGCTTTCTAGTTCAACATCCTCTTCTGGTTCTCGACCTTTTGATCGATGATTAACCCAGTCAATCACGCTAGGGAGAAACGCACCACCGAAAATCAATGGGACACCTAAAATTAATAGGTCGAAGGAATCAATTCCAATTAAACTTCCAATTATGGACTCTCGAACCACAAGATTCACTCCAGGACTATATAAAGAACTATAATCCTCATCGTATTGAAGATAGTAGTTCCCAGAGGTTGGAACATCAAAATCAATAACCCAGACCTCTTGGCTGGTTGCTTCGCCGTCAAAACTGAACTGTATTCTAACTGACTCGAGAGCTGGGATCCCATCACTTGTGAACAGAGTCAGATCTCCAGTACTAGCCCCAACGGGATAATTTGATCCTGTCGCCCAGATCGAATATTTTCGCCCTTTTTCAAGGAACATCAGTTCAGTAGTAGGCTGTCCAGCCAAATTAATTTGCCCATGGGTAACCTGAAGAAAAAAGATAGAGATAAAGCCTATCACAACACAGAGGATCCCGACTCCAATTAACAAA
>CP070760.1:2318254-2332581 GCA_020348965.1 Candidatus Heimdallarchaeota archaeon
TGTTAAATACTAGTAAATCAGGCTTTGGAACTTCGCTAACACCGTAGGACTTAGATAAAGCTGTTTCTTTTTTCAAGAATGCGCCAATATCACTTGTGAGGTAAGAACAGATTTCTGGAGAATATCCCTGGGCTATTGCAACAGGAATATATTCGTTCGCTGTTCGGCTGGCCCCTAACATTGCAGTGTGATTTTCTGGATAATACACATTGTAGTCGAAAGCTAGTAAAAGCTCAGCTGGGCCAACGCTGGAGCACCAAGCTACTTTTTGATTTGGATCCTTCGCTGCATTATCTAAATTGCGGTAATATGTTGTTGCAATCTCTTTTAGCTTGTTAGCAGCATGAATGGTTTTACGAGTAATTACTCTCACCTTTTACCTTTCTATTAGTCATACGTGATTATGAGATAAGTAAGTTCAGGCTCTTATTCTGGTAATTGTCATCGATTTATCTAATTTCTGATTTTCAAAGAGCTTTTAGACTCTTATGGTAACGTTCTGGCAGTGTTTGATAAAGTTTGGTTGCATCTAAGCTGTATTCTTTCTGTTTTTTCGAAATTTGACCAACCACTTTCCCTGGAACACCGATTACAAGACTATTAGGCTCAATGACTGTGTTCTGAGGAACTACACATCCGCTTCCAATAATACAATCGTCTCCAATCTTTGACCAGTTCATTATTACAGCATTTTTACCCACGAGAACATGTTTCCCTAGTTCTGCTTGATGTACGACGGCACCATGCCCAATATGACAATTCTCACCTAAGATTGTCCCTTCATCAGGAACAGAATGAATCACACAAGTATCCTGAACATTAGAACCACTACCAATCTCAATATACCCCCAATCACCCCTTAAGACAGCATTAGGGGCAATAAAACAGTTTTCTCCTATTCTAACATCGCCACATATAACGGCAGACGGGAAAACAAAAGTACTCTTTGCTATTTTAGGTTTCTTTCCTTCAAATTCATATAATGCCATCTTTTTATCTCTCAAACCATAATAATTTGATAATATTCTCAATTAGTTTTTGTTTAAGGATTTTTTGATAGAAAAGGGCTCTAAACGTTAAAAATAATAATGACAAATAATTGCGGATTGTCTCTGGGATTCTACACCCAATATCAGATTTACGTAAAGATTCCGATTGTCAAAAAAGAAACAAAGAAAGAATGGATAAAATACAAATCTTGAGAACATACTCTTAATGGAAAGCAAGAAAACAGCCAGAAGTCAATTAAGAAAATGATTCTTTACCTTATTTTTATCAGATTAATTATCTAATCTGACATTAGGCAAAAATGTTTATAAATAGCTTTTATACCCAACTAAAGCTCGAGAATCCAACGACAAATTGTTGGGTTTTTCTCAAAAATTTTTGAACTAATTCTAAGATGAATACAAAATTAGTTCGGTGAATAAGAATGCAAAAAAAGATACGAACAACAATTTTAATAATGGGATTATTGGTTTTCACTACTTTTCTCGTAGGAATAAGACCAATCAATGCCGAACCGAAAAAGACCACTGCCCTCCCTACTACAATCAAAATTGGCGGCGTTTTTCCAATTACTGGCCGTCCCGAGGCAGGAAGAGACAGAAGAGACGCATTCCTCATGGCAGTGTATGAAATCAACAACCAAACTGGAACAGATCGAATTCTTCCAGCAGGAGTCAACCTATTACCCAATGTTCAAGACGATCTCAATACCCCAGAAGGAGCACAGGCTGCTGCGGATGCCCTTGTTGCTTGGGAAGCAGATATTGTATGTGGGACTTCTGGCAGTAGTAACAGTATGACAATGGCCTCCACATTTACTCCACATAAGATTCCACAAATTTCGTACGCATCATCATCCCCAGCCCTTACGAATCGAACAGCCTATCCTTACTTCATGCGAGTAGCTGCCTCAGATGCTTGGCAAGGAGTCGCAGTATCGGATCTTGTTCAAGCTTTTAACTGGACCAAGGGAGCAGTCATCCACACGAGTGATGCTTATGGTACTGGTCTTATAGAAGTTTTTACTACTGATTTCACAGCTGCAGGTGGAACTGTTGTTACAGATCAAATCTTTGATGCGAATGCACTTGAAGTAAGTACGCAGGTTCAGGCTTTAAAGGATGCAGAAGTAGAGTTTATTCTTGGGAACTTTATTGATAAAGACGCTGCCACCTGTATGAAGGAAGCGAAAAACCTAGGTGTTGATAACCTCCCTTGGATTACCACAGATGGTTGGTCAACAACTGCAACGTTCGCAGACGAGGATGATGTGAAAGATGCGATGCAGAAAAGCATTGGGACAACACCCGCTCCTCTAACTGGAGCAGGCTACGCTACCTTCAACACATCATGGTTTTCGACCGATTGGGCTTTCCTTGCAGGACCAAAAAACAGTCAAGACACGGGATCAGCCTTCAACTCCTACGCACCATTATCTTACGATGCTGTGTACGTCGCGGCTAAAGGATTAGCTGCAGCTGGTTCTGTAGATGGTGATGAACTGCTTGATGCTCTATATGACGTTACTCTAGAAGGCGCTTCAGGATCTGTCTCATTTGATGAGTACGGTGAAGTAATCGGTCGGTATGACTATGTGCAATTAGTGGATGAAACCTACACCACATTTGGAGAATGGCAGGATGGTCCCACCTTCATTGATGGCGAAATTACTCTTGCAGATTGCTCTGAATGGTCCATAGCTTCAAACAAGATTACTAATACCAAAGAAGGGCCTTGCCCAGCTGCCCCAGGATTTGAACTTTTAATAGCTGTATTCGCAGTTGGTGTCTTAGTAGCTATTGTAGGCCGCAAGAGAAAATAACTCCAAATCCCTTTCTTTTTTTTCTTTTTTTTGCTAATATAGATGATATCTCATGGACAAACCAGTTCTTCGGGCTCATAATGTTGTATCTGGGTATGGTAAACTCCAGGTTATTAATGGTGTTGATCTTCACGTTAACGAAAAGGAACTCTTAACAATAATAGGTCCTAATGGTTCTGGTAAAACGACTTTGATCAGGACTCTGATAGGATTAGTTGAAATGTTTGAAGGTCAGGTATTTATTCGGGAAAAAGAAGTGAGCCACATGCGGCCACACGAAATTATTAAAGCAGGAATCCCTCTAGGTTACGTTCCCCAACTAGCGAATGTGTTCCCAAGTTTAACAATAGAAGAAAATCTCAAAATGGGACTATTTGTGAAAAAGTGGGATGAGTATTACCTAAAAAGAATTGAGGAAATTTTTAATTTATTTCCGATACTGGGGGAGAGGATTTCTCAAAGAGCAAGCTTATTATCGGGAGGGGAAAGGCAAATGCTCGCATTAGCCCGAGCGCTAATGCCTAATCCTGAAATCTTAATTCTAGATGAACCAACAGCCGCTTTGGCCCCAAATTTAGCAGAGGATATGCTTCAACAAGTTGTTACTTTGAAGAAAACCCTCGGTATTTCAATCATCTTAGTTGAACAACGTGCAAAAAGATCGATGGAATTATCTGATCGGGGTATAGTATTAGTGACGGGAAGAGTTGCTGCGGAAGGTCCTTCCAACGAATTATTGCAAGAAGATACAATTAGAAAACTTTACTTAGGTGTTAGAGAAAAATCGTAAAGAACAGAGAATTTAACGGAAGATTACTAATTATGGCAATAGTTCCTGTTGACGTACTAAGTCATGCAGCGATCGCATTTGTGTACGCTGGGAAGCTCATTCTATTAACTATTGGTCTGAACATGACATATTCTGTTTTGAAATTCTCCAATTTTTCCCATGCTGAATGGGTAACTTGGGGGATGTTTTCCTCATGGTGGCTCCTGCAAATCCTTGCATTTCTTGTCCCCTGGGATGCTGAGATGGGCTTTATCATTAATAATATCCTCATTCAAGCAACGTTTGCATTTTTCATGGTTGGAATTTTGGGAATCCTAAGTGAAATATTGGTTTTTGGCCGCTTAAGAGACCTAAAAGCAAGTGCCCGATCATTTACAGTTGCTTCGATTGGGATTGGTTTAGTAGTACGAAATCTATTGTCTATGGTTTTTGGCGATTATCCTCAACCAGTCTCATCCCCCGAACTTCCATTTGGTTTGGAAGACATTCTAGTAATCAATATCACTTTAACAAACAGAGATCCAATTTTGGGAACACAATCCATCATTCTTACAAGCTATAAGATATTGATCATTCTGATTAGTATTATCACAGTTTTACTCATTGACTATATATTCAAACATACGAAATTTGGAATAGCAATGAGAGCGACTTCTGATTCGATTGATCTAGCTCAAGTTTCTGGAATAAATACAAGACAAATTATCTTTATTACCTGGTTTATCGCTGCAGGGGTCACTGGTTTTGGAGCAGCTTTCGTGAGAGCCACGCAGGGAAGGTTTGGTACAATGGATGGTTTTTCAATGTTACTTCCGATTTTTGCTGTAGTTATCCTTGGTGGAGTGGGTTCATTCCGTGGAGGCATAGTTTCTGCGTTTATTATTAGCTATGCGAGAGAAATATCTGCAATAATTTTAACAGAGTTTCAGAAAAAACCTTATGGATTGCAGTATGTCATTGAGGACCTATTAGGATTCACGATATCTCTCTCACCAGGGTATATGGATGGAGTAGGATTTGTAGTTTTGATTCTTGTATTACTATTTCGTCCGCAAGGCATATTTGGAAGCGTAGAAGCGATAAGAGCTAGAGTTTAACGTATTATGGGTGAACGACGTGAAAAGACAAGGTGACAAATATAAGACTGGTGTGGCTGGATTAGTAAGTTCAATAACATTTCTCTGTTTGACGGTCTTGATTCCTTTAGGAAGAGTTTTAGGAGGATTTCTTTCATATTCAGAGTCGGCAATAATTATTGGAGGAGAAAGATTAACGAGCAGCATAAATTATTATTGGGATGTTATTAGTGTATCCATACCTTATGAAGATGTACCTGATTTAACTTATCAAGATTATGTTGACCAAGGAGACCTAACAGCAGAAATCATTTGGAGAATAATTCCTCTTTGGGGTTGGCTATGGATTGCTCTTGGGGTTATTGGAACTGTTCTAATAGCAATACCTGCTGTCCAAAAAGTGTTAGACAAAGAACCTAGTAAGATATGGAAAATTGGTGTTGTGGCTGGGATATTTGGCACAATTATTGAGTATGGCCTTTTCATCGTTGCTTGGTTCTTGGAAGATTGGGAGGAAGTACTGAATATCAACTTTTTCCTAATAATATGTTTCATTATAGGATGGGGAGCCATAGTTCTAGCAGGGATGTTTATTAACGATGATCTACTTCTCAAACGAATGAAAGAACATACCGAGTTAATACTTGGACTGAGTCTTGCAGTTCCAGTTATCGTCTTGTACATCTATGGAATATTGTTAACACCCAATCAGACGTATATGCTAGTAAGTACCGCCTTGGTGATTTTGGTATTTTTTGTCGGATCAATAAGTTTGGATTTAGAGGTAGGCTCCGTTGGCCTCCCCAATTTTGGAAAAGTTGCTTTTTTTGCAATTGGTGCATACGTATCAACCCTCCTCTACAACTACTTTGGTGTTGAATTCTGGATATCCGTCGTAATTGCCTTGATTGTCTCGTCTTTATTTGGATATATCATTTCAATTCCTGCTGTAAAATTACGTGCTGACTATTTTGCGATTATGACTATTGCAGGAGGAGAACTCATTCGATTACTACTTCAGTACGAAAAGATTTGGCTTTGGGATCCCGATACGAACACTCAGACTATTGGTAACCGGTTTACTGCCCGAATGTCAACTAGTCATCCCTTTAACAAGTACCTCTCGGACTTTGGAATCACAATTCTTCGTGATGTAGGTTTAGGAGAAACTTTTATCTGGCAGATTGCGCTTCTTATTGCCTTTATTATCATTTCTCTCCTCGTTTATGCATTTGTACAGATAATCAGAAAGTCACCCTATGGTCGAACATTGAGAGCAATTCGTGAGGACGACATTACTGTCACCTCTGTCGGAAAAGACGTGGCCCGCTTTCGTTGGCAAGTAACAACCGTAGCAGCATTTTTAGCAGGTATCGCTGGAGTTATGTATGCCACAACCTTTAATTCTCTTGACGCAACCTATTTTAAACCTGCATTAACATTCCAATTGTACATGTTCATTATCATTGGAGGAGTGGGAAATAGTAGAGGGGCTTTCGCAGGTACTGCTTTAGTTACCCTTTTTTTGAGAGGAAGCCAAGTGCAGGAAGTCCAAGAAAGCATCAGCCTGACATTAGATAAAGATACAGATATTCTTGGACCATTCTTAGAAATCTTACAGCTAGATTTGGATATCAATCCTTACAATTTACGATTTGTAATTCTTGGAAGTATTCTTATTCTATTCCTTTTATTCAAACCTGCGGGCTTAATTCCTGAACCAAAGACGGACAATGAGAAATACATGAGATTACTAACAGCAGAAGAGCGTCGAAGGTCAGATGAAGCCATTGCAGCCAGACAAAGCTTGACCGAAAGAGAAAGAATTGATTTAGAAGAGATAGAAAACAAACCAGCTTAGTAATTGAATAGGAGAACCAGGACAAATTGGTATCAGCACAAACGGAAAAAAACCCCAAAAATTATAGTATGACTGCTAAGGATATTCACAAGTACTTTGGTGGAGTTAAAGCTTTAGAGGGTGCCACTGTAGCTATCACCAAAAATAAGCTTATTTCATTAATTGGGCCAAATGGATCTGGAAAAACAACCCTTTTTAATGTAATTACGTGTTGGCTCTCTAAAACTGATCCCCGTGAAGCGGAAGAAGCGGAAGAAACTGAAGAATCATTTCGTGGCAATATCATGAACTGGTTGTCTAAGAAATTCGGAAGTAACGGAAAAGAAGAACTGGAAGAAATAGGATCCGTTATGTTTGAAGACCTGAAGATCGATGGTCTTAGTACACATGAAGCAGCGTTAACTGGAATGATGAGAACCTTCCAAACAACTCGAAACTGGCCAAAATTAACAGTTTTAGAAAATCTACTCGTGGCCCCACACAGACAGACGGGTGAATCTTTCTTAAATCTATTTTTTAGAAGAGGAAAAATTAAGAAGGAAGAACGTGAAAATACCTTAAAAGCGCTTGAAATACTTGAATTCCTCGAAATTACCCATATTCGGGATCAACTGGGGGAGGAACTTTCAGGGGGACAACTAAAGCTGTTAGCCCTAGGCAGATTGTTGATGACTGCTCCAAGATTGATCCTACTAGATGAACCCATGGCTGGAGTGAATCCTACACTAGGCAATAAAATCATGGATAAGATATTGGAGCTTAAGGTTGACTCCACGATCTTTCTTATCGAGCATAATATGGATGTGGTGTTCAATTATTCTGATGAAATCTTTGTGATGGCTCGAGGAAAGATAATAGCTCAAGGTACCCCTAATGAAATTGAAACTAATAGAGAGGTAATTGAAGCTTATTTAGGAGCAGATTATTGATCTCTACAACATTCCTTGATTGTCTACTTAATAAAGTAAAGGATTTTTTTCCCAGTTTTCGACAATGGAAGCGCTTGTTGGCTAGATATTTCTGAAATCTATTCACTTCAATTGGTCATAATGAATTTAATGAAGAAGTAAAATCATTTAATATATTACAAGCGATCACGAGATTTGGAGCATATTCATAAATAAAATCTGAAGGATTTTTGTCAATATCGGAACTATTTTTATTGTACTCATCCAAAACACGACTACCATCATAGTCGACTGTGGATAAACGAAGACAAAGATTTTTTTTAGGCATTCCAAATTCTGAACCTGGAAGAGTAGCAATGTTATACGATTCCAGTAGGTATTTGGCCAATTTCTTTGAAGTAGTTATTTTCATTTTTCTTAGGACATCTTTTTTATCATTCCAATCAGGAAAGAGATAAAAGCCTCCTTTTGGAGAAACACAAGAAATTCTAGCCTCTTGTAAACGACTATATACATAATTTGTCATTATTTTATGGATTCTAGTACACCTCTCAATATAATCGATTATTTCTTTGTCAGGACTATAAGCTTCAATAGCAGCATATTGTATAGGAGAGGATGCTGAAGACCAAATCTCACTAATAATAGATAAAATTGAACGCTTAACATCATCATTCCTTTTTGGAAGCAACAGAACGCCTAAACGGTATCCCCCAAGTGAACGATCTTTTGAAAATCCACCAGTAATAATTGTCCCTTCAGGATAGAATTCAGCCAAACTATGATGTTCTTGATTATTATAACTTATCAAAGAATAAATCTCGTCTGCTATAACTACAATGTTGTTTTTTCTCAAAATTGGAACAAGATCCTGTAGCTGCTTTTTAGAATATGATTGTCCAGTCGGATTACACGGATAATTTAATAATAGCAATTTCTGTCTCGATAAATCAAGACGTGTCTTTTCTAAAGAGGCCAACAATAGGGATGGAGTAAGAAGGTAAGACGATTGAGGAGATGTTTGCACGTAAATTACTTTTTTGTGAATTAAATATGCTTGATGCTGGTAACTTACCCAAGAAGGCGTTGGTAACAACAGAGGACCATCTAATGCAGAGAGAGCATGGAAAATGAGTGATTTACTTCCTAATGCAACTATAATTTGTTTAGGGCTGTAATCCAAATTGAAAACTTCCTTATAAAAGAAAGAAATCTGCTTTCTTAGAGCCAAATATCCTTGAGTTGGGGCATAATACTTTTTATCGGCATGATTACATAGAGACCTTCTAACTCTCTCATGTACGGGAAATGGAGATTCACCAAACCCCATATGAAAAATTTTTTCCCCTTTATTACGTTTATTGACAACTAATTCATTAATTGCTAATGTGGCGGAAGGTCTTAATTTCCTTATTGCTGGTACAATTTCCATAATCTTACAAATCCAGTAAATTGGGGTATTTAGATTATTGAGATTATTTAAGGCTCAGATTTTGACTAAAAGTTTGTATATTAAAAACATGATTAAATGAATTCAAAGAAAAAGAAGAATTGGTAATTTACTGGATGTTTTATTTATACAAATGCAAAATCCTTTGAAAAAGTTATGCAATTGAAGGTGTGAGTTAATAATTGGATTTAACTACAATTTTGACAATTGGAATACTTCCAATTTCCTAATGAAGAAGTATTTGGCAGTTTCGAAGAAGGAGTATTTAAACAAATTTTAAAAGGTGTTCTCGTGAAAATTTTATGGATTAACAAATAAAATGAGACAATCTAGAACATCAAATGTGCCTTCTCTAGGTTTCAAGTCTCAAAGAGTCTTGATATGTCGATTTTTATAGTTGTTAACCCTAAATAGGTTATTAAAGATGTTAACTGAGATTGAAAAACTAAATACTCGGTGGGAAGACTGTTGGAAAGCGGACCCCGCCATCTTTATGTTATTAGAAGGAAGTAACAACGTAGAAGAGGCGAGAGAGAAACTAATACACTACTTAGAAGGTTTAGACTGGACTTATAGGCGTGATGTGACTAAGATAGCTTCTTGGGATTATATTGTTTTAAAAGAAGCAGTACGCACATTAAAGAATATTATCTCACCAAGAAATGAACGCTTAGCAAATTCCTCCTCACTTGAATTCCTATGGAAAGCAGCTAAAACTGGAGACGCAAGCGTAGATTATGGATTTATCCAAGAATTCTATCATCTTTTCAATGCAATCAATGGTAAAGCCAAAATCTATCCTCCAATGTACTTAGACAAACTATCAATTCCCAGTTTTGAGGGCTTATACGGGCAAGAAGCTAGCATTAAAAGATCTGATTACTTAGATGAACTCTCGAAGAGTATGAATCATCATCTCAAGAAATATGCTAGCGGTTTTAATGAAAAAATAATTAACGAACGAATTGAACATAAACTTAAAATTTTAGATGTTTTGGGAGGAACGGAAGATGACTGGATGGATTGGAAATGGCAATTCAGAAACGTCTTTAAAGATCTAGAAGACGTTCCCGTGCTAAAACAACTGATTGAGCTGAGACCTGAAGAAGAAGAGGCGATTGTTTTAGCACTTGAGAACAACATTCCTTTCGGTATTACCCCTCATTATTTGCATCTAATGGACGAAGTACCTAGTGCAAATGATATTGCAGTTCGCAAACAGGTAATTCCTCCCATCTCTTATGTCAAAAAAATGATCGATGTTGGTGAAGATCGATCAGTACTCGACTTTATGAGAGAAGCGGACACTTCTCCAGTTCCACTAGTTACAAGAAGATATCCTAGAGTTGCTATCATAAAACCTTACGATTCTTGTCCCCAAATTTGTGTTTATTGTCAACGCAATTGGGAAATAACATGTCCATTTATGCCAGGAGCAATGGCTGATAAAAAAACATTAGATAATGCTCTTAAATGGTTTGATGACCATCCAGAAATAATGGATGTCCTAATTACTGGTGGAGATCCGCTGGTCATGTCAGACGAACGAGTTAAGTATGTTATCGAGGCATTAACACGGTTACCCAATATTGTGAGTGTTCGTATTGCAACTAGAATTCCAATAACTGTTCCGATGCGAATAACTAAAGATCTATGTGAAATATTTGCAAAAAATCAGGAAGCTGGCAAACGATTTCTCAGTATGGTTATACATGTTGAGCATCCTTATGAAATAACTTACCACATGGCTGAAGCACTTAAATTGGTGAAGGATAGTGGACTACATATCTACAATCAACAAGTTTTCACCTTTTATAACAGCAGAAGATTTGAAACTGTTGCACTCAGAATCAAACTAAAAGAAATAGGAATTGATCCTTATTATATGTTTAATATGAAAGGTAAGGATGAGATAATAGAGTATTCTGTTCCACTTGCCCGTGTTCTGCAGGAAAGGAAAGAGGAAGCGCGCCTTTTACCAGGAATATTTCGAAGTGATGAACCAGTATTTAACGTACCGTTTCTAGGAAAAAACCATCTACGTGCTTGGCAAGATCATGAATTAATCTCAATCTTGCCAGATGGAAAACGAATGTATTCTTTCCATCCTTGGGAAAAAAATCTAGCCAAAGTAAAGCCATACCTTTATACTGACATTAGTATTCAATCGTATATTGAAAAATTGATTGAAGTAGGGGAGGATCCCCAAGATTATCGAAGCATTTGGTATTACTACTAGCAATTAGAACTATTTGTTTCCAATAAAAAAAAAAGATTAAGAGCTATAGAAATGTTTCCCTAAGTGACTTATTAATTCTTAGTGCTCATACAGCGTTAATAGCTTTCTCAGAATGATTTTTTAATACAATTAAACAAATAAAGGCTATTACCGAAAAAATACAAGATAATATGAAAATCCAAAGATAATTATTTGGGTCAAGACTAAGAATTAACCCATCTATACCAGGTCCTAATGCTCTAACAACATTTACCGTTATCATAAACAAACCGAACGCACTCCCACGGTGTACAGTACTTTTGGCGAGAAGACTATTTGTTGATGGCCAGAATATTGAGTTGACAATTCCTAGAAAAATATAGAGTATAAAAATTATAAGAGGTAGTCTGGAATCAACAATATAAATTCCAATTAGAATAATCACTTGGAGAACTGCGGCTATTGATAGTGCGACATGCTCACTATATTTATCACCAAGAACACCTCCAAGCATTTGCCCAGATGCTGCTATGAGATGAGAGAAACCGACAAAGAATGCTGCTTGTGAAATTTTAAAATTCTTCACATCAGATAGAAAGGGAGAGAGAATAAAACTGGTCATTCCCCATGTTAAAGACATGGCAAACATGAATGCAAAAATGATCACCATTGTTGAGTTTGTTGTTTTCTCCAACTTTGTAGCGGTTTCTTCAGTATGAGATATTCCCAGTTCATTTGTAGGACTGGGATTGTTGAATTCAACATGTGATTCATACCTACCAACTAAAATCCAGAAAATAAATGCTAGAAAAATTAACGGGGAAACCCAGAGAAGATAGATTTCTTGCCAAGAAATTGAACCGTACAAGAAGGCGACTGATAATTCTGCGATAGAGGCACCAATGGTGCCTCCAACTCCATGAATACCCAGAACTCGATTGAATTTTGTGGAATAGAATTGGTTTTCAGGATCAACAAAGGCTTCAGAAATCCATGATAGACCAGGAGGGTGATATAGGGCAATGGCCAATCCTGTTAACCCGATTCCAGTCATTAAAACAAAAAACGATTCTCCAAACAATCCGATGATTAGAGCTCCAAGGGCAGCAATAATTAGGCTAAGAGACATCATTAAGCCACGTCTATGTCTGTCTGCTAACCAACCAAAAATCGGTGAGGGTAAACCAGCTGCAAAAGCACCAATGGTACCTATTGAACCAAGGCCAATCCACACAAATGCGCCCAATTCTTGTATCAATTCAGATTCTACTACTAATAAAATAACTGGGAAAATGAAGTACGGAATCTCTACCGCGCCATGTACAAAAATTGCAGAAATAAGAGTTATCTTAGGTGTTAATCTTGATTCCTTGACCAAATTCAATTTACTTCCAGGCTTAGCAATTTTTTGTTTATTCGGTCTAGATCAATGGTATCTCACTGAAAATAGTTTGAAACCGTTCAATTTAAGTACTTACCATGATTTTATCTTTTTATTTCTCAAATTGAAGTTCTTTTTATCATTATTATGTTATCCAAAAATATTTGAAGATGATTCTTATACTGATTCTCCGTCTTCAACCATAATTAAAGGGATAAATTATGTTCAATAATCTACTATACGAAAGAACTGACGAAGGAATCGTTACAATAACCTTCACTCGTGAAAAGGCCCTTAATGCGCTGAATAATGAAACTGTAAGGGAACTAGAACAGGCCTTAGAAAAGGTAAAAGATGATAATGCTAGAGTTTTAGTGTTCAAAGGATCAGGAAGAGCCTTTATTGCTGGCGCTGATATCACAGAATTCAAAGGTAAGACAGCTTCAGAGATCAAGCTATTCTCTTTAGTCTTACAAAAAGTACTTAATGAAATAGAACTACTTCCCATCCCAACAATAGCAGCTGTCAACGGTTTTTGCCTCGGAGGAGGCTGTGAATTAGCAATGGCTTGTGATTTAAGGATAGCCTCTAATATAGCGTTATTTGGTCAACCTGAAATAACATTAGGTATTATTCCAGGCGCGGGTGGAACACAACGTCTCCCTCGTTTGGTTGGTAAGACAATCGCAAAGGAAATGATCTTCCTTGGAGATAGTATCGATTCTAAGAGGGCATTTAAAATTGGACTCGTGAATAAAGTAGTTGAAACAGAGGATCTAGATTCTGCTGTAAATGATTTAGCGAAACGATTAGCCACCGGTCCAAGCTTTGCTCTATCACAAGCTAAGGAAGCCATCGATCGAGGGACTGAAATGGCGTGGCTAGATGCTATTCAAATGGAGGCGAATCTTTTCTCGCTAACTTTCACCCATGAAGACATGGAGGAAGGTGTCTCTGCTTTTCTAGAGAAACGAAAAGCTCAGTTTAAGTAGCCCCTCTTATTTATCTATAGAAGACCTCTCCACTCCTCCTTTTCTTTTCCTTGAGATTAATCCTGTAATAAGAAGAATTGAGAGAAGGTAAAAGAATTCAACTCCAGGACTTCTTTTAGTTTCTGTTGTTGAAGTAGGAATTGTTGGCTCAGTTGTAGTTGGGATGCTTGTAGCTCCAGTATGGAAGCGTACTTTAACTGGTGTTGTGTATTTATCGATCTGTACACCATCCAATGTTTCGACAAAGACAGACACTTCGACGCTAAATTGGGAAGGAGAGACATTAGAAGGAAAGATTTCCGAGAAAGCGAAAAAGATAGTACTAAATACAGTTCCTACCGTCGATGGACTGTTAAAGACTATTTTTTTCTCAGAATGACTATTGTTACTCCAAAACACTTCTAGTGAAGCTTTTAAATTATAATTGAGAATCGAATCTACCACGATAGCAAGATATAACTCGATCTGATCAGGGATCCCATCTTTATTACTATCTCCTTGAGTAACTTGAAGATATCCTATAGACAGTGGTTGAATCATAAAAAACTCTCGAAGATCATATTGGTCGGTTAAAAAACTCGGGTGAGTGGAAACTACAAATATTCCTTCTTGATCAATTGAGTATAAAGGCACAATGAAGATTTCTACTTCAGGTACTATTTCTAATTCTTCTGCTTCCTGTGAAAGTACTAATAAGTAATAATACGGAATAACAACTGTAATTTTGTGTGAACCTGTAGGTAAAGATTCGTTGGGCACTGTTACATTACCTAGGTGAGTTTCATAATAGTTATTTAGTTGACCATATATACTTACCGAAA
>CP070760.1:2332681-2344339 GCA_020348965.1 Candidatus Heimdallarchaeota archaeon
TTTCAATAATTATAGAATTCACGCTATTTTTACTTGATATCCCAAAAAAAATGAAAATACTTCTCTTGAAAAAAGAAGAGCGAGCAGAACACGCACAGTCGGTATGGTTTCTTCCCTCTTTTAACAACAAAAAGTGTCGGATGCCCACATTTTTCACAGGGATCACTTATTGTAATTGAAGATCCTTTACGAAGGTTGGGGGCTTTCCATGTACGTTTACATTTGTCACATATAACTTGAGTGTTATTTTTGTCGAACTTGAGCAGTACATCTCCTGTACAATCAGGACAATTTCCTAAAAATTGTTCAGGGGAAATAATTTTCCACGATCCCGAGAAAGGACAGTCAGTTCGATCACAATCGGTACAGAACCATGGACGGTCTTGAACAGATTCTCTTGTCCAACAAACTGGACACATGATCCAGCTATATGACTTTGAGGAGATCAATAGGGGAATTCCATTACAAATGCGACAATACTCATTACCTATAACTGTTAAATCACCTTTCTTAGGGAGAGGGAAACTTGTCTCACATAGAGAGTTAGAACATTTAAGAAATCGAGAATCTCCCTTACCATAATGAAGGAGAAGACTACTCTGACATTCCGGGCAAGTTCCTAATTTTTTTCCAATTCCAGTCATTGATTGGAAGCCCTGAACCAACGTATCAAATATTTCTTCCTGATTTGCCTTCATTCTTTGTAATCCTTGAGTCGTTAATTCAATAACGAGACTGTCAACATCTTCGGGAGTTTTTTCATGCTCTCTAATTTGTAGGGTCCAAGATTCGACTTTTCCCCGGATTTCAGGGATAATGAGATCTTCAGCATTCTGCGTTAAGATTTGAAATAATGCTATACCCAGTGGAGTAGGTTCAAGAATTCTCCGTGAACCCTCCACTGTGGTGTATTTTCGCTTTTGTACCGTATCAAGATGTGTTGATCGTGTTGCATCCGTGCCAAGGTTCAATTCAGCCATTTTTCGTATAAGCTGCGATTCGCTCCATAATGGAGGAGGGGTGGTAAATCCTTGATGTTTGTACGCTTCAATTGGATGCTCTTTCCCTTTTTCTAGTTGCGGTAATTCTTTTCTGGTAATTTGTCTGAACCTATAAAATGCAAGAAACCCTAGATCAGTAATTTTACGTCCTGTGGCTAGAAATTCCTCATCTCCAGCAGTTAAAATGATATATTGATTCACAATTTGGGCTTCAGAGTGAACAGTAGCTAAAAACCTCCATACTACATATGAATAGATATTCCAGGCATGGTTGATTAAGCTAGGGGTTTTTCCAAAAGATTTTTCAATGTCAGAACGGACAGCTGCCTTTACAGGTTTGATTGGTTCATGATCTTTTGAGAATTTTCCTTTACTGGGATTTTTACTTCCCCCTAGAGAAATACACTCTTGAGCGATTTGTCCGAATTCTTCAACCGATATAAACTTCTCAACTAGCTTTGTCAGATCTTTTTCAAGGTAATAGGAACTTTCGGTTCGGGGATAAGTGATATAGCCAAAGTTGTACAATTTTTCTGCAATGTCCGCAACATGTTTTGGGCTGATTTTAAAAACCTGAGCACATTCAGATTCAAGAGTATCTGTGTCTAAGGGAATTGGGCGTTTGATAACCCCAGCCTCTTCATTGTATTCTGTGACAGTTCCAACACCTATTTTCTCTAGTTTGGATACTAGAGAATCGACAATTTCCTCCTCAGTTGCAGGATTTCCTTTCCAATTGAGAAAAAATGGCCCTTCCGCTGTAGATATTTTAATCGATACTCTCCAAAATTTCTCAGGTTGAAAATCTCTGTTTTCAAAGAATCGTTTTGTGATTAACCATAAAACACTAGTCTGACAAGGACCATATGAGACAATCTGGTTGTGAATTCCCTGATTTTGGATTCCAACAGTCAAAAATCTGGTTATAGAAGAACCCATGCGTAGATCTTGTTTTCTAAGGGAATCTACCTGCTTAATCCAATCCCAGTCTAAATTTACTTGAGTTTCAAACGCTTTCTTAAGAGATAACGGATTCGTGCTCGTAAAGTGCATTCGACCATGCCGAAGTCTCTTTTTCAAGCGACTCGCAACATCAACAATCTGACGCCCGATAGACTCACCATGGCCATCCCAATCAGTGGCAATAACAATAACGTCAGACTCTTTTCCAACCTCCTCCACGTGCGATACAACATTTTCTTGAATTGGAACTTCTATTGGTTCCAGTTCTATTAAATCTAGGGGATCTGAATTTTGCCAATTAGTATTTTTATCAAAAGGAGGGAGATAATCGAAATTAAGAATGTGTCCTGTAACACTGGTAATAATGATTCGATCTTCCTTCCGAAGGCGAAATTCGTCTTTTTCTATCCTAAAAAAGACTTTTTGGTTGTCGATTGAACTTTCATATAGGTAATTGTATCTACTTTTGCCTTTTCGACCTTTAAACTTAAGTTTATAGACAATCGAAAAAGCTCTAACAAGTGCTCGCGCAATAGAAGGTTTCTCTGCAAAAATTGAAATAGTCGCACCCACGATTTAAACCCAAACAGTTGTTTTCATTCTAATATTCTACAAACTAGAAATAAAATATAAAGATAAAGAAAATTGAATACCTGCGAAGGCTAATTTTATGAACCATCTTCCTCCATTCCTTCTGTATATAACCGGGGTAACCGGAACAGGAAAATCAAGCGTGGCAACGAGGCTTGCCGAACTCTTATTTCTTGAGTATTTAGAGTTAAACACACTCGTTCTGGAGAAAGGGTTCTATCTAGGATATGACATCAACCGAGATTCAGTCATTATCGATGATGAACTTTTAGTTTCCAGTATAGAGTCAATAATAAAACGTAAGAAGCGCTTATGTTTAGATGGAGGTGTGGTTCCCTTAGACAGCACATTTAATTTCATCATTGTCCTACGGTGTCATGTAGACACTCTACGAGGGCGATTACTGTCTCGAGGATATCCAGAGGAGAAAATTGAAGCAAATATTGAAGCTGAAATCATGAATATAGCATACCACGACGCTATTGAACTAATTCCTAGTCACAACATTGTTGAGGTCTTTAATGATGAGTTTTCAGTGGATGAAACATGTAATCAGATTATCTCAATAATTTCCCAGCATCATCCGAGCGTTCTGAAAGGATTCATTAATTGAATTTAGAGGAGATCCAGAAGTAGAAACAACTGGAGGCATATGTCCAGGAAGAAGAGCATATATTTCTAACTTGGATAAACGTTTTAGTGATTCTACTAAATCTTTACTATTTCCTGTCAGTAAATCAGTTCTACCAAAGGATCCCTGCGGAAAAACAGTATCCCCACTAATTAGAATATGTTTTTTTCTTTCCCATAAAGAAATTGATCCGTATGTATGACCAGGAGTATGATATACCTCAAAAGAGAAATTACCGATTTGTAAGACATCTCCTTCAAACACCTCTTGAGATATATCAATGGGAGAACATTTTGATCCCATAAAAGGTTCGATGTAGGAGCTATCTCCTTTTTTCAAGTGCTGAGCTTCTATTTTTGAGGTTATAACTTCTAAATCCAGTTTTGATTGAAGATCCATGATTCCCCCAACATGGTCTATGTGACCATGCGTTAAAAATATCTGGGAAATATTCTTACTAGTAATTGCTTTTTCTAGAATATCAATGCTCTTATTTTGGCCTCCAAAGCTAATAGTCATCCTTCCTCCTAATCCTGAGTCAATCATCAAAGATTTTCCTTCTGATTCGATGATAAATACATTACAATCTAAACCCTGGCCAAGTAACCACGTTATTCCTTTGAATATCTGTTTCATTAAGTCATCCTCGATAGATTTTGGTATTCCTCTGTATTTAGAGTTAAAGAACGGACTACAGCGATAAATTGATAAGATAATTTTATTCATAGTGATGTAAATAAGGGATTTATCTTATTTGCGAGAGAAAAAAGATGAATGACTGGATTTAGTGGATTCCAAGCAGCCATTAAGACCCAGTCATGGAGGTTGTTGAAATTTTATTCATTAGCACCTTCAACAACAATCATAGTCAGCGTTGAACGGACATTTTCAAGTCCACGAATGTTTGTCGTAATGATTTCCTTCAACTCGTCCATAGTCTCTGCTTCAATCTTGGCTACGATGTCATAGACACCATAGACAATCCACGCTCCAACCACTCCCTTAGTTGTTTTCAAGTCTTCTAATACTTCATCTTCTGATCCAATCTCAGCATTAACTAATACAAAAGCAGCGGGCAATTTTTCACCTCAGAATATGATTGTTCTTTTGAATATGATCATTTTTGTTACTATTAGTATTTTTAACTTATTAATTTAAAAAACCTCCTAGACCTACTTCAAAAAAAAGTCCAGCATTTTGACTATTATGAACATTAATTAGACGATAAAGTGATCTCATTACGAATGACCTATTTTCAGAAATACATTGACCTCCTGTGAATAAATTTGAAGGAATTTCTTCAGTTTGTGCTTAAATTTGATTAAGAAGATCCCAAGAAAGATCATACATTGAAGAATTTCCCAAGAAAGAACAATACCATATTATCCTAATGTTATTTAGTTTATAATTCTCTCGTGGGAGGTTATGATCGAGGACTCTGGAGCATGAATAATCCCTTGGCACAGATTTCAGGGCAAATAGTTATCAAAGGTCGGGTTTATTCAGCTAAAGACATAATTCGTGGTTTGTTAGAACAAGGAATTGCGATAACAGAAAGTCCTGATGGATTAAAAATTGGCTTCAAAGTTTTTTCACCTCAAACAACCTCCCCCCAATTTTCGACGGAGGGAAATAATAATCCAGGGTGTCCTTTTATTCCTTTTATGTCACAAATAACAGATCGTCTTGAAGATCTTACTTCCCGTTTAAACAGTCAAAATGATGTGGATGTTTCCCCATCCAAACAAACTTTCTCTTCATCTTTTGCCGAGGATCCATCAACGTTGCCATTTTCCCCTTTTAATTCACCTTCCTCTTTTTCAAAAACTGACGAAGAAAGAGAAAAATTCTTCAATTCCACAACCAATTTCTTTGATGATAGACAGAAATGTCCCTCTTGTGGAGCAGTATTACCAACCAACGCTTTTTTCTGTAATAAATGTGGGAACCATGTAAGATCTGGATAACCCCTATTATCCAGCAAAACAGTCATTAAAATCATACAAATACAGTAGGAACGAGAAAAAGATTAGCCCATTAAACGTGACTTCCAATCATGTATTTTTTCAAAGAGTTGTTCCCTTTCAACAGCAGATATTTCTCTTATGTTCTTAATCTGATTCGCATATCTTCCCATTTCATGGAATGCCGGATGAAATCCTACTTCGGCTGACTGCATAACTTGATCTCGTAATCCGGATAAAGCCTTCGAGATCTCCTTTCCAGTCTTCATCGTTTGGACTTGGCTCACAAAATCATCTAATAGTCTTCCTGTTTTTGAGGTCCCTTCAGCACCAATAGGCTGTGATGGAGTTGTTGGGGCTGTTGGAGTCGCTGGAGTAGGTGTGGGACTTGGTGTTGGTCTGGGTGCTGGAGTCTCTTGGGGGGGTATTTGAGGGATAGGTTTACCTTCTAAAGAAGCTAGAATTTGATTAAATTTAATAGAGACTTTCTCCAGCTTAGTAGCAAGAACTTTAGACGTTTTGGTTATTAATTCCAGATCCGCTCGAAGCTGCTCAATGTCATTTGATTCAGTCATGGTCAGGCCTACTTTTTATATGATTATAAACAGTCATTTTTAATTATAGAAGTATGTAGGGTGATTTTAGTAATTTCTTCTCATTTCTATTTTTATTTTTTCCGATTCCAAATAAAAAATGTAGATCTCTCTATAGCTAACCAAGGAAATTCTTTTTTGCAGTATTTAACGCTGAAATAGCAGGTAAGGGTTTTCCCATCAGGAACTGGATCATAGCACCCCCTGCAGTGCTTACATATGATAGTTCAACGTTATTTTTTTCAATGACTGAAACACTATGACCGCCTCCTGCTAATGAAAACCCTTCAGATCTTCCCATTGCTTTAAACACTTCCAATGTTCCTTTTTCAAAACCTATTTGTTCGAATTTTCCCATTGGCCCGTTGAACACCATTGTAGAAGCTCCCTCTATGATATTAGTATATTCAGTTATTGTTTGATCCCCAATATCAAGGATTGGTGCCATGAGAGGCAGATCATCTAAGGAATATTGTTTTCGTCCTTCTTCATTAACAGCAAAGTCAGTTTGAACCTTAACCTGAGGTTCGAATCGGGAAATAAGATTTTCAGCAGCCCCAAGAAACCGAAGAAGCTTTTTCTTCTCCAAAAAATCCATTGTAGGCTTACCTAATGACTTTCCATTAGCAATTAAGAGAAGCTGAGAGATTGCCCCCCCTGTTAAAATTAAATCAGCAATATTATTATTCAATACATGTTCTGCAACTTTGAAGGAGTCTTCAGGTTTTATACCACCCAAGATAAATACACATGGCTTTTTTGGGTTATTAATAACTCGCTGGAGATTCATGACCTCTTTCTCCATGATCAAACCTGCAGCTGAAGGGAGTACTGCAGTAAAACCTACTAAGCTAGCATGGGAACGGTGGGCCGCTGAAAAGGCGTCGTTAATGAAAATCTGACCCACGCGGACCAAACTGATTATGTATGGCTCATTTGCATGGTCTATAGCGGATTTGTTTTTCATTTCATCCGTTACCATTCGAACATTCTCGAGAACAAGGATTTCTCCTGAATTCATTTTTTTTATTCGAGCTTCCACCTTGGAACCATGCGTATGAGGAATGAAGTCAACATTGTAGTCATTTCCTAAAATATTTTGAAGCTTTTTGGCGTGTAACTCTAAAGTACTGAAATCAACGCTACCTGGTCGCCCTTGATGAGCTATTACAACTACTTTCCCCTTATGGTCAGCAATGTGCTTTATTGTTCCAGCATGAGCTTTAATTCTTGTACTATCAAGAATATTTTTATCGTTATCTAAAGGACAATTAAGATCCACACGAGTTAGACAAACTTTATCTGCTAGATCAATGTCTGAGAGAGATTGCATAGTTCAAAATTCTTTAGGATGATTATTTCAATTTTTCTCAGTCTCCATTTTTCGAGGGGGTTCAATTCTAAAACTTTCCATCTTAAATTATAACACTGGACTGAGAATAAAAGGGAAAAAAGTGAGAGATAAGAACAAGAAGATGGTGGAAAGGGTCAAATTCGCCTGATAATAGTTAGAAGAATTTTTTAGCTCTCCTCAGAAAATGATAAAAAGTGAAGAATTTTCTGAAAACTTTATTGAAAAAATGAATGGGTGAAAAAAAATGGCTGGTAAAGGATCTGGTTATGGAAAAACCATTTTATTTGGAGAACATTTTGTAGTCTATGGGGTACCTGCACTTGCATCAGCAATAGGTGATGCCACAACTTGTATTGTCGAGTCTGTAGAGGGGATGGGGTATGAGTTAAATGACGACCGACCCGAGGTACCTGGATATAAAGAGAAAAAGTTTGAAGAACAAGAGGTCTCCATTAAAAACGTTCTGGATTTTATGGGGATTAACTTAGAAGAAAAAGCCTTGAGGATAACATTTGGGGGAGATCTCGTTTGTGCAAGTGGCGTTGGGGCGTCTGCTGCGAGCTGTGTATCACTAGCGAGAGCCATTAATGAAGAATTTAGTCTTGGATGGGATGATGAGAAAATAAATGATGCCGCATATGAAGGAGAAAAGGGATATCATGGTACTCCGAGTGGAATTGATAATACTGCATCAACATTCGGAGGCTTGGTATATTTTATAAAAAACCTTGAAGGCGGCCCTAATACCATCGAGACTGTTAAGCTCAAAAAACCGATTGAATTAGTAATAGCAAGCTCAGGAATGACAGCCAACACCGCTGTTGTTGTTGGAGACGTACGAAAGAAGAAAGAAGAAAATCCTGAGTGGTTTGATGGAGTAGTTAAAGAATACTTAGAGGTGATCAAAGAAGGTCGACAAGCTCTAGAAAACATGGATTTAGAGCGTGTTGGACACCTCATGAATAAAAATCATGAGCTACTTCAACAAATCACAGTATCTAATAATGTCTTGGATAAGATGGTTCAATTAGCGCGGGATAATGGTGCCCAAGGAGCTAAACTTACAGGAACGGGACGGGGAGGAAATATTATTGCTTTAACTCCCAGCTCAGAACTTCAAGACAAAGTATTCAACGCATTAAAAGATGCGGGATATCCCGCGTGGAAAACACTAATTGGAGTATGATTGATTACATAAAAGGTGGTAAAAAATATGTATTTTCGGGAATATCTAATTAAACTTGAAGAAAGTGGATTAGTAACTAAAATTACTAAGGAAGTCAGTATCGATGTAGAAGCTGCTGCTGTCTTAAAAGCTGCTGAACCAACTCCACTCCTCTTTCAAAATGTAAAAGGATACGCAGATTTTAGGGTAGCAGGAAATATGTTTGGGACCAAACAAAGTATAGCTGACTATTTTGGTATTTCTACAGCACAATTGATACCCAAACTAACAGAGGCTATTGACAATCGAAGCCTTCCAGAAGAGATTAGTGATCCTCCCTGTCAAGAAGTAACAATGGATGGTGTTGATCTTGATAAACTTCCAATCCTAAAACACAATGAGCGAGACGGTGGAAGATACATCTCTTCAGCTGTTGTAGTAACCAAAGATCCAGAATTTGGTCAAAATCTAGATTTTCATAGAGCGATGCAATTTGAAAAGAACCGAATGAGTACCCGCATAATAAAGGGTCGGGATTTCTACAAATTTCTAGAGAGATCAGGCGAAGTAGAGGCAGCTTATTGCGTTGGAAACACTCCTAACATCCTTGTTGCTGCTGCAACTTCTGTGAAAACTGGTATCAACGAACTGGAGATTGCCAACGCCCTCTCAAAAACGGAAGTTACCCAGGCTAAAACGCTTGACCTTTTAATCCCCGCAGGTAGTGAAGTCGTCCTCGAGGGAAGAGTTTTCATGAAAGATCGATCCGAAGAAGGGCCATTCATTGACCTAACTGAGACATATGATGTTGTACGGGAAGAACCCGTCTTTGAAGTTAAGACAATTACACACAGAAAAAATCCGATATGGCAAGCTTTGGTTCCTGGTGCTTTGGAACATAAGGTTCTTATGGGCATGCCACGGGAGCCTACGATATACAAATCAGTGAATGAGGCAGGAGTGAATTGTATTGATGTTAACGTGAATCCAGGCGGGTCCTCCTGGCTCCATGCTATCGTGAAAATCGATAAACAAAATGAAGACGATGGAAAAAAGGCGATCCACGCTGCTTTTGCGGGACACAGAAGTTGTAAACACGTGTTCGTGGTAGATAAAGACATTGATATCTATAATCCCTTGGAGGTAGAATGGTCAATGGCAACTCGTTTTCAGGCCGAAAGAGACCTGGTTGACATAGGAAAAGAGCCAGGTTCTAGCTTAGATCCCAGTGCAGAACCAGGTACAAAAATAACCAATAAAATAGGATTTGATTTCACAGCACCGCTGGTAACAAAAGGAAAAAGCTTTGCCCGAGCAGAGTTTCCAAAAGTGGATTTAAAGGACTATTTAGAATAAAGGAGGTAAGAATATGGAATTAACTCCCGAAGAACAAGAAATGGCTGAAGGGAAGTATGGAAAAGCCACACAAAAAGCTATGGAGATACTAATCACACTTGGTGACATATATGGGGCTAAACGATTTATTGATATCACTTCTGTCCAAATTGCTGGCGTAAGTTATGCTAATCTCAACGAACCTGGCTTAGAGTGGCTAGCTGAAATGGCTAAAGATGGAAAAGTGCGTGTTTTCACTACACTTAATCCAGCTGGCATGGATCTTGAAGAATGGCGGAAATTAGCAATCAGTGAGGAATTTGCTAAGAATCAACAACGGGTGGTAGAAGCGTTTGGAGCAATGGGTGTTATAACGACCTGCAGCTGCACTCCGTATCTCTATGGCAACTTACCCCACTATGGTCAACACATTGCTTGGTCTGAAAGTAGTGCTGTCTGTTATGCGAATTCAGTCTTGGGTGCACGCACGAATCGAGAAGGTGGGCCAAGTGCCCTTAGTGCGGCCCTTATCGGGAAAACACCAGAGTATGGGTTTCATCTAGAGGAGAATCGGCAACCTGAAATTAAAGTCGTCGTGAAACCAAAAGTCGAAGGCACATTTCAGTTTGGCGCTCTAGGTAAAGTTCTTGGTGATCGTCTTGGTAAGAAGATCAGCTATATCACAGGTATTCCGAAAGCCTCAGTTGAAGAGTTAAAGTCATTTTGTGCTTCATATGCAACGTACGGAGGAGTAGCATTATTCCATATGGAAGGCATAACACCAGATCGAGTTGAGGCAATTCCTTCAGAAACCACAGAGGTAACTGAAGAGGACATGAAGAAAGCTATTGCTGATCTCAATGAAGATACGGAGATTGATTTTATCAGCTTAGGTTGTCCACACGCCTCTCTAGCTGAATTAGAATATATCGCTAAGCAGCTCGAGGGTAAAAAGGTTAATCCGAAAAAAGAGACATGGATTACCACAGCTCGTCCCACGAAGCAGATTGCCGATCGTATGGGTTTCACGAAAATGATTGAAGATTCAGGAGCTAAAATTGCCGCTGATACATGTTGTGTTGTAGCTCCTATTAAGGGCCGTTTTCATGGCCTTGCTTCGGATTCCGCCAAAATGTGCTATTATGGATCTGGTCGGAATAAATTTTCAGTTAAACTGATGTCCGTAGATGAATGTATAGAGGAGGCACTAAGATGAAACTCACAGGTCGAAGAATCTTTCAAGGAAAAGTAGAGGGTGAAGCTCTTGTCACCAAAGATGGAATCTCGTTTTATGGTGGAGTAGATCCTGACACTGGAATAGTAGTCGAAAAAGGTCACGAATTGGAAGGAAAAAGTATAACTGATAAAATACTTGTCTTTCCAACAGGAAAAGGTTCGACAGTAGGATCATATGTAATTTATCAGATGGCAAAAACTGGAAAAGGACCTATGGCACTCATTTTACAAGAATGTGAGGCCATTGTAGCTGTAGGTTGCATTATCGGAGAAATCCCCTGTGTTGACCAGATCGACACAACGAAAATCACTACTGGATCGACTCTAACCGTGGATGCTGGTGCGGGTGTAGTTGAAGTAGGATAGATTGTCTGACTATCATCATCTAGAATAATATTCCTTTCTCCTTCTTTTTCCAATAAATGAAAAGTGAATTCCCGTGAAACCGAAGAAAATAACTGTGGCACTAACGGGTGCTTCCGGTATACAATACGGGATTGAAGTCATTAAAGCCATGGTAGAAAGTGAAATTGAAACTCATGTCATCTTGACTGAATGGGCTCGATACGTCATTCAAGATGAAGTAGGTATGGAAAGCTCTGAAATAAAAGAAATTGCTTTTCGAGTATATGATAGTAAGGAAATGGATGCCCCTCTTTCCAGTAGCTCGACATTGATAGATGGGATGGTAATCATACCAGCCACTGTAAAAACTGTAAGTAATATTGCAAACGCGAACACTGGAAACCTCATCTCCCGAGCAGCGGATATAATGCTCAAAATGCGACGACCATTGATAATAGGAATACGTGAGACTCCTTTAAG
>CP070760.1:2344439-2367214 GCA_020348965.1 Candidatus Heimdallarchaeota archaeon
CGAACTAAAGAAAGGAGATGTATGGTTTGTAATTGTAAGAGTATTTGATGGAAAAGACTGGTCGGGGAATCAATCGTCCCAAGAAATATATATTATTAACAAGGCTCCCGAAGTTCTTGATCTTTGGCTAACAAACAATTCTTATCCTGAGTTCTTAATTGAAGATGAGAATATAGTTCTTGCTTATACGTTTCAAGATATCGACAATGATACGGATCGCTCAGTGATTTATTGGTATCAAAATGAAACATTACTTACTGAATTCACAGATTCAAAAGTAATTCCAGCCAATGTAACCACTCCTGGAGATACTTGGTATGTTGAAATTCAACCGTATGATGGTGAAGCATTTGGAGCTAACATAAACTTTACAATAGCTATTGAAAGCCGACCAAAGATCAATGAGATTGGCAATGAAGTTAATTTAGATAAAGAAGGACACTATACTTTTTGGGTTAATGCTACAGACCCTCGAAATCCAATTTCAGAAATCATATTCAATTTCAGCTTCCAAAATGATACATTGGAGCACACAAAGTGGGCTGAATTCAATGGTTCAGAATGGATCTTAGATTATCAGCTAGAAAATTATTCTTATCTCGGAAATTTAGTTAGAATAGAAGTAATAGCAATTTCAGTTGTCTATTATTCAACTAGTTTTGAAATATCTTCATCAAGTACTTTTTTCTATGTGATGGAAGATGAAGTTGCTCCTCGAGTAATTGACGCATATTTTGAAAAAGATAACGACTTGAATCCTAAGTCCCTAACTTTCTATGCGGAAATAGAAGAGTTTGGTACTGGTGTAGATGAAATCATTCTATATTACTATTTTCAGCCATATACCGAGGGAAGTGGAGCAAGTGATATAAATTGGATCAGTTCTCCAATGATTTTTCAAAATAGGAGTAACACAGATGGTATTGAGTTTTGGGCTTTAATAGTAGATTTTAATCACAACAATTCTAATTTTGAAATTCTTTATCATATTTCAACCTCAGATCATTCCGGAAATGAAAATTCACTAGCGTTTGATATAAGAGATTTTCCTCAACGCATCAGTGAGAATAGATTCATCTATAAATCTCAAGGATTACCAGAATGGCTTGTATTTCTTGCTTTTCTTTTAGTCTTCTGTATATTAGTTGGATCTGTTACCTATATTAAGTTCATCCGTAAACCAGAACTTGTTGGGCTTGATAAAAACGTAGTTGTAAAAAATATTGGTAAAATAAGGGATGAAGAAGTAATAGCTTCTCTAGATCTTCATACACTTGGAATTGTTCTCTCTTATTTTGACCAAAGGTCGGGACCACTCCCCTTAATTGTGATTCCAGACTTATTACAAGATAATATAGCACCTCTAATAGCACTTTCAGATCGGTCGTTCAATAGTTGTGGTTTTGCGACCGATTTTTCTTCAAAAACCTTTTCGAGTTTTGATTACTCTTTAGAAAGCCTTATAACCGTAAATTCGATGTCATATGGTTATTCCATAGAAAATCCAGAAGCAAGAGGGGGAGCCGAACATTTTACTGTGAATATTCTCGTTGTTCCAGAAATATTTCCATTGATCAATCAATTCAAAGAAGAACTCCAAGAATCTGTTCATGAAATTCACATGATAATGACAAGTGAGCCTGAAAATAAGGACGCAATTTTGTCATCAGTCATTGACCTCAGGAAAAGAGTTTCTTATCTTGTGTTGTCCTATAAGGACATCTATAAAACAACTGAATTAATCGACGAGGCCTAATCAGATCAATATTCGTTTTAAGATTGTAAATTTTATATTTGGATGATTCAAATTCCTGAGTTACTAGTTGAAAAATTCATGATGAGATTCATGCTAGGATTCATCAATACAGCAAGAAAAGTCATTCGGAAGGAACCATTCGCAGTAGCCAATATTCTTCTTTAAGAGACCCTTGGAATGAAAGTAAAAGGATATAAGATTGCCAAGGGGATTGATTGAGATCTTTTCACTATTTGGTGCTGACTTCTCATAGTATTCATTTCTTACCATATGAAGAAATTCAAAGGTCTTAAGAGTATATTTCCTCCTCAGGCTATACCTAGGATTTTTATGTAATAGCAGAAATCCTAATTCCTAGCTTTATTAGAAACTTTGGAAGAATGAAAATGTCAAAAGATCATTATCTTTGGGAGGATGAACATTTCGGAACTGAACCTCCTTGTATAACATATGAGCTCAAGCCTTTGGTTAATCCTCAAGGAGAAGAAATCGAAGGCCTCTATTCTGCATGGATAATTATGAATAATCCTGGTCAGTTGAATTCTTATACAACGCAAATGGTTAAGGGTGTCATTGCTGGCTTTTCTCGTGCCTCAATGGATCGAAGTGTTGTATGTGTGGTGTTCACTGGAGCTGGAGATCGTGCATTCTGCAGCGGTGGAAATACAAAGGAGTACGCTGAATATTACTCGGGAAAGCCAAATGAGTATGGCCTTTATATGGATCTTTTTAATGGAATGGTTGATGCGATCCTAAACTGCAAGAAGCCTGTTATCTGCCGAGCAAACGGTATGAGAATTGCGGGAGGCCAAGAAATCGGAATGGCCTGTGACATAACAGTCTCTACAGATACCGCCGTCTTTGGCCAGGCTGGTCCTCGTCACGGATCTGCCCCTGATGGAGGTTCAACAGATTTTCTTCCATGGTATCTTGGAATTGAGGATGCTATGTGGAACTGTGTTTCATGTGAGGTGTGGAGTGCGTATAAGATGAAACGTCTTGGATTAATCACCCAGGTTGTTCCAGTGCTCAAGAAAGATGGGCAATTCATCAAAAATCCTACCGTTCATATTGATAGATACGTTAAAGAAGGTGAGATAATTTTTGGGGAATTTCTCACTGGAGAACAGTTCAAGGAGGGGAAAGAAGTTATGAAAAGCTGTGAAAGTAATTTTGAGCTTTTAGACAAAGCTGTGAATGATATTATATGGAAATTTACCAATCTATTTCCTGGATGTATGATGCAATCTATTGATGGCATCCGTATGCAGAAAAAGTTCTTATGGGACCAGACAAAGCTTGCTAATCGCCATTGGCTTTCAGTAAATATGATGACTGAAGCTTTGTTAGGATTTAGAGCTTTTAATGAACGAAAATCAACGGGTAAAGATGTCATTGACTTTATCAGATTCCGTCAATTGTTAGCAGAAGCCCATCCCTTTGATCAGGATCTTATAAATGCTGTTCTTCCCAAACCACCTAAGAAAGTATTAGAATAACACACCTTTTATGGAAAAAATCTCTAAGGCTAGTTTAGACATACTACTTGAACTTAACTTCGTTATTAAAGTCTTAGATTATCATCTAATCTAAAATCAAAAGTTTAGCTCAAGTATCGATTTTCCAATGTCATACAGTTATCTTTCAAGTAGGATTTCTCATAAGATTTGATTAGGAATTTATAATCCATTCCACACTATCTTTAAAAGGATAGTTAATTATCTCCCCCAAAACAATACTTGCAGGAGTATCTGGTGAAATGCAGTTCAAAAATGTCTTTATTCCTTATGGTGGATATTGGAGTACTCCCTTTTGCCGCTGGCAAGGTAGTTTCTCAACCTTAAACGCAATTCGCTTTGCAGCTGAGATGACAACACGCGCCCTAGAGAGTCGTGGAATCTCATCTGATTCATTCAATTCTATTCATCTCGGTATAACAGTACCTCAGAAACACAGCTTTTATGGTCAAACATGGCTGACAGGTATGATCAGAGTTCCTGACATAACAGGACCGATGATTGCTCAAGCTTGTGCAACTTCGGCTCGAGTCATTGCAAGTGCTGCTTCGGAGCTCGCGGCTAGTAACAAAACCAACCGATCTATCTTAACTGTAACCTGTGATCGTACTAGTAACGGTCCTCATATTTTGTACCCCAATCCTCTTGCTCCAGGGGGAAAAGCTGACGTTGAGAATTGGGTTTGGGACAACTTTGGATATGACCCATATGCAAAAAATCCCATGATCCAGACTGCAGAGAATGTAGTTAAAGAGGCTGGAATTACTAGAGAAGAACAGGAAGAGATAGTTTTATTACGTTATAAACAGTATAACAAGGCATTAGAAAACGATTCATCTTTTCTACGGAGATTTATGATTTTTCCTGTTGAGGTCAAATCAGGTAAGAAAGTCATTGCAACGGTTAAGGGTGACGAAGGAGTATTTCCGACAACCGCAGAAGGTCTTGCGAAATTAAAACCTGTCCTTAAGGAAGGTACAGTCACGTATGGAGCACAAACACATCCCTCTGATGGAAATTGTGGAATGATCTTGACTACACAAGAAAGTGCTCAAGATTTAAGTCCGAATAGGGATTTTGAGATTCAAATCTTATCATTCGGGCAAGCTCGAAGTAAGAAAGGCTTTATGCCCATGGCTCCTGTTCCTGCAGCTCGGAATGCCCTTGAATCCGCTAAACTTTCAGTTGAAGACGTTAGCTGCACTAAGATGCACAATCCATTTGCAGTGAATGATGTCTATTTCAGTCAAGAAATGGGGATAGCGCCAGAAGCCATCAACAACTTTGGATCCTCCCTAGTGTGGGGCCACCCTCAAGCTCCAACTGGTATGCGGCTCATTATTGAACTCATAGAAGAACTTGCGATGAACAATGGTGGATATGGTCTCTTCACAGGATGTTCTGCAGGTGATTCAGCTGCAGCTATTGTATTAGAGGTTTCTAAAGAGTAAAAAATTTTCAAGCGGAGGAAAGATCAAGGTTTTTTTTGCTATTGAAAAAGATGAATGACTTTATATATTTCAAAGTGACCAGTATGAGGAGGAGGAAAAAAGATGCACTATATAATTCTAGGTAACTACACCCAAGAAGGAATCATGAAGATCAAAGAGTCACCAGAACGGTTAGAACAAGCCCAAAAAGTAGCTAAATCATTTGGAGGAGAAATCAAACAATTTTTCTCAACAATGGGGCGATATGACTTCGTTGCAATAACTGAAGCTCCAAGTCATGAGGCAGCGTTGAAAGCAATACTTGTTGTTGCTGGAGCGGGTGCGGTTAGAACAGAAACATTGACAGCAGTTACAGCTGAAGAATTCGCAAAGATTCTGAAGGAATTACCATAAGCCGTAAATCAATTCCATTTTTCTTTTTTTTTGCTTAACACCTGTTATCTATAAAAAAAAGGAATGGGGATTAACTTTTGGATCAATCCCTTGATGGAACACATTTCTAGAAATTATCTAAAATGATCTCGGTTCGGGAGGTTTTTTAGAGTAGTCGTAAAAACCAATTCCTGTTTTTCTCCCAAAATGGCCCGCCCGTACCATCTTCCGAAGTAATATGGGCGCTCTATATTTGGAATCTTGAAATTCTCCATACATATAATCCGCAATGAACAATGCGGTGTCCATACCTACAAAATCAAGAAGTGTAAACGGTCCCATGGGGTGGTTCAATCCTAACGTAATAGCTTTGTCCATGTCCTCAACAGTAGTCACTCCTTCCTGTAATGCGAAAATGGCCTCTAGTAGAAATGGAAGGAGGAGTCTATTAACTGCAAATCCTGGCGCTTCGTTTACAAGAACAGTTTCTTTGCCTAACTTCTTAGAAAGCTCATCAATAAATTGATATGTCTCTTCTGAGGTTTCATACCCCTTAATAATTTCAACCAAACGCATAACAGGAACCGGATTGAAAAAGTGCATTCCTATGAATTTTTCGGAGCGTTTTGTAGCAGCTGCCATGTCGGTAATTGAGATTGATGAAGTGTTTGAAGCAAAAACGCATTCAGGCTTACAAATTTCGTCTAACTCGGCAAAAACCTTTCTTTTTAAATCTCTATTTTCTATAATAGCCTCAATAACTACATCAGCGTCTTTAACTGCTTCTTTCAAATCGGTCGTCCCATGAATTCTAGATAAAATATCATCCATTTGTTCTTGGGTCATTTTTCCCTTTTCTACTCCCCGTGATAAATTTTTCTTAATGTTATTGAGACCGTTCTTCACAAAACGATTTTCAATGTCCCGCATTGCGACTTCGAATCCAGCTTGAGCACAAACTTGTACAATACCGTTACCCATTAGACCTGCGCCCATTACGCAGATCTTTTTTACATCTTCAACCTTCATATTGAGATAACTTCCTTTAAATGAGTGATTCTTTTTATCGAAAACAGGAAATCAGTTTAAAGGTTTATTATAAAAGGTCCATTCTTGAAGTGGAAGGAACGGGGATCCTAAGTTGGGTTCTCCATCAGGAATTCTTACTTTTCTCTGCCTGTTCTTCGTTATACCTGTCTCTTAATAATCTATGAATGATTTTTCCTGATCCTGTTCGTGGAATTTCGTCATAATCGATAAAAAGAACCTGTTTGGTGACTTTAAATCTTGGTAACTTATCTCTGCAAAATTCTAGGATTTCTTTTGCGAGGCTGTCAGACGGTGTAAAGTCAGAGGATAGAGCACAGATACAATTAACCGCTTCTCCCCATTTAACATCCCATAAGCCGACAATAGCACATTCAACGATTGCAGGGTGGTTAATTATGACTTTTTCAACTTCAGAAGGAAATACATGTTCTCCTCCTGTGATAATCATATTCGCTTTTCTATCAACCAGATGATAATACCCGTCCTCATCTTTTTTAGCCATATCACCTGCACTGAAAAAGCCATCGCTATCCAAACTAGCCGCAGTTTTCTCCGCTAGCTTATAATAGCCAGACATTTGCATTGGGCTGCGAGAAAATAATTCTCCTATTTCACCGTCTGGAGTTGGGTCTCGAGTGTTAGGATCTAGAATTCTAATCCGATCTGAACCTATACATTCTAACCCTATTGATCCGACCTTGTCAAACTGATCTTCTGGTCTTAATATTGTGACTAATCCAGCTTCAGTTGAACCATAAGCTTCGAAAAGTTGGACTCCCTTAAACAGTTCCATTACTCCATATTTCATTTCTTTTGTAGCTGGAGCTGAGGACGTTAGGAGACTTCTAATTGAACTTAAATCATATTTATTCTTGACCTCGCTTGGAAGGTTCAAGATGAGGTTATAGTGAGTTGGAATTAGTGAGGTAAAAGTGATTTTTTCACGATCGAAGATCTCTAAGACTTCCTCGGGATTAAACCCATATTCCCGATGAATATATACAGATGCGCCAATATAGGTAAATACAAACGAGTAGAACGTGCTGTTAACATGGGATAATGGCATAAGAACTAGTCCATAATCTGAGGGAGTAAAGGAGAATTCAGCAGCATTAATTAGAAAGAAGGAGGTATAAGAGCGATGGGAGCGTACTACTCCTTTAGGTCTGCCCGTTGTTCCAGATGTGTAGAGTAAAATCCAAGTATCTTCTGGATCCACTTTGACCGTGGGGTATTCATCCTCTCCTTCTTTGACAATATCCTCGAAATAACTCCAATTGTCTGCAACAGTGAACGTCTTATCAGCTAATACGATATGGTCAAGGATGTCGAGTCCAAATTTTTTCACTAGATCCCAATTATCTATAGTGACCTGATAATATCGTTCTTCAACAATTACCATTTTACACTCTGCATTGTTAACGATCCAATAAAGATCTTCAGGTAGAAGTCTAAAATTCAAGGGAACAATAATTAATCCTGCTTTTGCGGCCGCTGCATAGAGCTCCATGAACTCTGCTCTATTATTCATTAATACCGCAATTTTATCCCCTTTTCTTAAACCCCTTTTGAGTAATCCATTCGCAAGTCTATTAGTTCGTTCGTCATATACTCTAAAAGTAAGGGAGCAATTTAAGTCCTTAATAGCTATTTTTTCTGGGTATTTTTTCGCATTAGTTCGAAGAATTTCACCTATATGCAGCCAACTCAACTTTAACCAAACCTCTATCTCTCTGATTCACTAGAATAGCTTTTAGACCAAGTTAACACGTATCCCTAATTATTTGAGGAAAATAATCTTAGATATTATCAAATAATCTGATTTTAACAAATAAATGTTCATTAAATTAAGTATTTTATTATATGGTAATAAAAGCAATTGTTATCACTCAAACTTTTCAATAGTTACTTCATAGCTATTCAATAAGCTAGTAACGATATATCCTAACTTAAAATATTTATTAAAATTACAGATTAAGCTCTTCAGATTGAATTGGTGCTTTCCTTCTCAATTTGAGTTACACCTCTATTTGTTGTAAGGATGAGAAATAATGGCGAGACTTGAAGATATTTTTGAGAATGTGAGTGGGAAGGATCTTGTTCTTCTAGGAAATGAGGCAATTGCACGCGGGATCGTTGAAGCTGGTGTTGCGGGTGTCTTCACCTATCCTGGCACTCCCTCATCCGAGATCCCCAACACACTCCATGCAGCTCAACCAATCCTTAAGAAAATTGGGTATGAGCTCTACCTTGAGTGGAGTACAAACGAAGCTGTTGCTCTCGAAGCCGCTTATGGTTTCTCATTGCTAGGTCATCGGTCTATATTTGTCTGTAAACATGTTGGATTAAATGTTGCAGCTGATCCTTTTATGACTCTTGTCAATGCGGGTGTTATTGGAGGTTTGGTACTTATTGTAGCTGAGGATCCTAACATGCATTCCTCACAAAACGAGCAAGATAATCGGTGGTACACAAAAATCTCAAATGCTCCCATGTTTGAGCCAAGTGACGCTAGAGAAGCAAAATCTATGATAATTGATGCTTTTCGGGTTAGTGAGAAATACCAAGTTCCTGTTATTCTAAGAACTTTAACCAGGATATCCCATTCACGGGTTGATGTTCCCCTTGACCCTATCATTTTTCCCGAATTTCGGCAAACAATCGCTATTGAAATTGATCCTAGACGATTTGTTTGTGTACCAAGTACTGCTCGTCAAAACAAACAACGAATGTTGCAGATAGTTAAAGATATTTCAAACTACTTGGCAGAGTCACCTTGGAATCGCGTGGAAATGGGAACTGACCATAAATTTGCTTTTATTGCTTGTGGTTCAGCATACATTTATTTGAAAGAGGTCTTACATAAACTCGGATTAAATTATCCAATTCTGAAACTAGGTGTCTCTCATCCGTTTCCTAAGAAGAAAGTTTCTCAATTCTTAAAACAATGTTCTACCTCCACGATTGTTGTTGTCGAAGAGGCAGACGATGTCTTAGAGACTTTTGTGAAAAAATTGGCTTTTGAAACTGGCTTTCAGAACAAGATAATAGGTAGAAGAGAAGGGATCACCCCTTCTTATGGAGAATTAACGGTACGAAAGCTTTGGAATGGTTTTCTCAACGGAATGGAAATTACTCGTCCTCCAGAAGAAGCAACACAAAAGTCATCAGAAGTTGAATTGATTTTTTCTCGTCCTCCAGTTTTATGTCCTGGATGTCCCCATCGTGCGACTTTTTTTGCTCTCAACAAAGCTGTTCCCAGACGGCACCGGTTAGTATCCACGGATATTGGCTGCTACACCTTAGGAGTTGCTCCACCACTTTCTGCAGGCCACGTTTGCATATGTATGGGATCCTCTTTAGGAATTGCCTCTGGATTAACTCATAGTCCAGGTTTAAAAGATCCTGTGGTTTCTATTATTGGTGATTCGACTTTTTGGCACACTGGATTACCAGGCCTTGCAAATGCCGTCTATAATAAAAGTAATCTTATGTTATTGGTCGTTGATAACTCCGCAACTGCAATGACTGGTTTTCAACCAAACCCTTCATCCTTTGTTTCTCATTCTTCTATACAGTCTCTTGCTATTGAAGATGCTGTCAGAGGTCTTGGTGTTGAGTTTATGGCAACCATTGATGCATATAATCCCAAAGAATCAATTAAAATTATGAAAGAAGCTATTAATCATGAGGGTGTGTCTGTTATCGTATCCAAAGGGGAGTGTGTAATTCAGTATAATCGTAGAGAAGGATTACCAAAGGATACATATTATATTGAGACAGATCGTTGCGTTGGATGTTATGCGTGTGTTCATATGATCGCCTGTCCAGCTATAATGTGGTCTGATAGGATAACAACTGAAGAAGGCAAACCTGTACCAGTTATCGATCAGTCTCTTTGTACTAGATGTGGATTGTGTAAAGAAGTTTGTCCTTATAACGTAATAGTTAAACGAGATGCAGAAGAGGTTATAGGTGAGTAAATAATGGAGTATCAGATCTTTCTCGCAGGAGTAGGTGGACAGGGAATTCTATCTGTAACAGATATTCTTTGTAACTCTGCTTTAGAGATGGGATTTAAAATCAGAGGTTCAGAGACACATGGAATGTCCCAAAGAGGAGGAAGTGTTTTTTCAAATGTACGATTTGGAGAAGTTTATGCACCCTTAATAATGGAAAGAGACTCTGATGTTCTACTCGCATTCGAACCTATCGAAGCCCTGAGGTATGCTCAATATGTTAAACCCGAGGGGATATGTCTAGTAAACACTCATCCGATCCCTTCTCCTAGTTTCACATTGACAAAAAGCAGCTATCCTGATTTAGAATCGATTATATCAGCCTTGAAATCATTTTGTTCAGATATCATATCTTTTGATGCCACTCAACTTGCCACTGATCTTGGAATGCCAATAATTCAGAATATTATAATGCTGGGCGCTCTTTCAGCTATTCCAGGGCTTCCCCTGACAGTTGATTCCTTGAAATCTGCATTAAAAAAGCAATTTAAGGTCAAACATTTCTCTCTAAACCTCAAAGCATTCGAGACTGGTCGTAAAACCTATCAAACTATTACCGCATAATCGCGTATTAGTCACCATAAGAATATTTTTCACTCGAGTCTAAAAACGCAATAACGCTTAGTTATACATACTCGAAGGTCGTTCAAAGTTGATCAAGAATATATTAGGCCGTACTCTCCCAGAGACATTATTTGGAGTGGATATCCTTCCTTACCAAGGAATCCATGCTAGCCGAACGAGAGGGCGAAGGCGTGTTGGCCCGAAATATCAGCCCTATTGTATTACAAGGGATTCAAAACGGTTTTATGACGATATCGATCATCTCTTAGGCCATCACTTTGTTAAACTATTTGATGGTATGTCGATTTCTTTTCATCACATTCTTCGGAATGGAGACGGTGTAGTATTACCTATAATTGATGCGTTCGCGTCTTACGGAATAAAATATATCAGTTTAGCATCTACAGCTTTATTCCCTGTTCATTCACCTCTTCTGGAGCACATAGAGACTGGAGTTATTGGGCGAATTGAAAGTAGTATGAATGGGCCTATTGGTAGAGCAGTATCAAGAGGAGAAGTGGCTATTCCAACTATCCTCAGATCTCACGGGGGACGTGCAAGAGCAGTCCAAGAAGGTAGCTTACACATTGATATAGCATTCATCGCAGCATCCGCAGCTGATTTTTTAGGAAATTTGACTGGAATAGAAGGTAGAAATGCTTTTGGTAGCCTCGGATACTCCCTTGAAACAGATTCATTATATGCTGATGTGGTCATTGGAGTAACAGATACAATTCTAGATTACCCTCTAGAGAATGTAAGTATCCCTTCCCGTCGTGTTGATGCGATTCTTGAGGTAGACTCAATCGGTGATCCTTCAAAAATTACTTCAGGAAGTCTGAGAAGAAAATTATCACCTGAACGTCTTAAAATTGCTGAAACAGCTGTTCAAGTGATGTATCATTCAGGATTTTTACAATCTGGGTTCAATTGGCAGGCAGGAGCTGGGGGGATGTCATTAGCGACAACAAAATATCTAAAAGATTTGATGGTTGATAAAAATCTTGAAGGTAGTTATATCTTCGGCGGAATTGCAGGGAATTCGGTCGATTTATTAGAATCAGGTCTTTTCAAGACGATATATGATGCTCAATCGTTTGATACTACTGCAATAGAATCATTACGGATAAATCCGAATCATGTTGAAGTGTCAATAGATCATGCATATAATCCTTTTAATAAAGGGTGTATTGCAAATAACACGGATTTCTCTGCTTTAGGGGCTACTGAAGTGGATGTTAATTTTAATGTTAATGTAAATACTTTTAGTGATGGTACCCTAAACTCTGGTATAGGGGGGCATCAAGATGCAGCTAGGGCAAAAATTAGTATGATTTTACTGCCATTGGCACGTAAAGTTCCCTGTGTTATTGACAATGTGATAACGGTCTCAAGTCCAGGAGATTGTATTGATATTATTGTGACCAATGGTGGTATTGCCATTAATCCAAAACGGAAAAAATTGAAAAAACGGTTAAAAGAGGCAGGATTAAATATTCGTCCCATTGAGAATTTGAAGGAAGAGGCTCTTAGCTTAGCTGAACCAATGGAAGCCAATTTAACTGATCATATAACAACATTGATTGAATATCGGGATTGGACTCATTTAGATGTGATTTATCAGGTTGAATAGATTCAAGTTTTAAACTAGAATTGGATCTATTTGAGTTTCCTGACCTTTTTTCCTTTATAAACTGCTTCTGAAAAGTTTATTCTCCGCATTTGGGGCTGGGAAGCGATTTCTTCAAAATAGTGGGCTGAAAGTCCTGCTATCCGCCCATATATAAAAACTGCTTTGGCAATTATTGGATTAAGCCCCAAATCTGCAACAATAGCTCCAATCACTCCATCAACATTAATAGGGAGGGTAATTCCACGAACTCTGTTAAAAACATCAGTGATTATTTTAGAAATTTGGACACATTCACCTGCTACTCCAGCGTGTTTTGCTTTAATCCATAAAACGTCTCGACGAGGGTCTTTAGTGTGAAATCGGTGTCCGAGACCTTGAATTCTTTTACCCTCTTTCATATAAATTGATATATTTTCATGAGTTGCTTCAGCAAGGTCTATATTCTTGTTTCTCGCTAAGGTTGCACATTTCTTGAAGAATTCTGCAGCTTTTGCTCCAGCTCCTCCATGAACATCTGTAATTGCGCTAACCCCTTGAGCGACCGCTACTTCATATGCTGCCCTTACTGTAGCTGCAATTATCGTTGCTTGAGCTGAAGGGGGTGTTACACCATGATCAACGCTAGCTACTATCATGGATTCGAGTAATTTAGCCTTTTTATCATCTATAGATTTTTCCCCTGTAAAAATTTGATATATTGCATGAGAAAAGGGTTGGTTGTTGTCAATGTGTACCAATACCTCATCATTTTCGAGTATTGAAGATAAGTATCTTGCCACACGCCCTAGACAGAACATTAATTGACTTGTAGGATTCTTATTTTCTTGAATGCAATAATTTGCTAGTGCTTCATCCAATAATAATAATTTAGCAATTGTCTTAGAAATATCTTCATTTTCATGTACTTTGACTTCTGGAACTGAGAATTCTATAGCTTTAAGAGCTATCTTTTCTAGCTCTTTGATTTCTCCTGTTTGTGGAAATTCTCCTTTTATAAGTAAATAAGCTGTTTCAGTAAATGTTTTTTTCTTTATTATCTCTTTTAGGGGATATCCAGCAATTATCAAGTTATTTGGTTGCACTTTAGTGATAAGTGTTGCCCATTCTGCTTTTTTAGGTGGTTCTTCCCATGTTTTTGTCATTTTCTCTTGATATCTTTTAATACTGAAATATTTCCATCCTTCTAATATTTCTTGCACTGTTTTAACCAATTCATATTGGCTATTAACAACTGTTACACCTGCTTTTTCTAGAGCTTCTTTCTTAGTTTTAAAAGTTCCATATTCCTGGCCAGGAGTGATTATAGCTCCAGCATGTCCCATTGTTTTTCCTGGGGGTGCGTTTGCACCAGAAATCAACGCAACCATTGGTATTTGATATTTTTCTGGATGAGCTGCGATATCTTCTGCAAGATACTCCTCTTGAATTCCCCCAATCTCCCCAGCTATTACAATGAGATCAGTATTTTGGTATTGTTGAATAAGTGGGACAATATCAATGAATCTGGTGCCTATAGCTCCATCTCCTCCAATCCCCAGGACTGCATTTTGGGCAACACCCACGCTTGCTAATGCATCCGATAAGTGATAGAGAATGGCTCCACTTCTAGATATAATCGTAACTCCACGTGGTCCAAATTCATCCTCAGTCTTCTCCTCAGGATAAAAAATATCAGGAAGCATGCCGATTTTTATTCCTTCCGGTGGAAAAATAATCCCTGGTGTGTTTCCACCAAAAAGTATAGTGTTGTGTTTTCTCGCAGCCACAATTATGTCCCTAACATCTTTTAACGGGATACCTTCGGTAATCAGAACCACAATAGGGATTCCTGATTCAATGACATCAATAACGATATCTCTTACGCCTGAGTAATGTCTCCAGATACTTGCTACTGCAATGTTTGGGTGTTCTTTAAGACAATCTTTGACTCGTTCATATACAGGAATAACTTCATGAATTCTAGTCCCTCCTCGGCCTACGGAAACACCAGCTGTTATGTTTGTGCCAAATTCTTTCATCAGGCCAGCGTGTTTTGTACCTTGGCTTCCAAGACCAATAATGATTGTTTCAATCATTTTTGCTTTCTCAATATGAGCTGCTAACTCAGGACGAATTTTTTTAATGAGAAAAAATAATGCTCCTTGGTCCACTGGAGTCCTTTTCATGCTGATACCTCCTTTTTAATTTCCAATCCTCTTTTAATCCCTTCTTTAATGATATCAGCCATGATCTTTTCATTCCCAACCTCAATATGCATTGATTGTAATGCTTCAGGTGTCTCTTTTTTTGCTTTCTCTAAATAATTTTTTGCACTAGGTAAATCAGTTCCAACCATTCTTCCATATACGGGTACAATATGTTGATTATTGCGGTATCGTTCCCTTAATGCTTGAATTAATCCTCTAATAAAGATATCACAGCTAGAAATACCACCAAACCTCGATGTGATGATGATATCGGTGAGGGGATAATCCATTAGGATGTGAAACATTTGAGCGACCTGATTCTGAGGTGGTCCACCTCCACTATCCATAAAATTAATTGGCACAATTTTCTCTTCAAAAAACTCATTGCCAATATTTACTACTTCATCTATGGAAAATATCCCGTAACCTGCTCCTCCTGGAACAAGTCCTACATATAGTGTATCTTTTTCTTTGGATGTAATGAGAGGAAGAAGATCAACATATGGAAAACCGTGGTTGATGGCTTTTTTCTCATTAGGTGTGGGTTCTGCAATATCGTGTCGTCTGCTGGTAATTCCCAAACTATCTAAAAGCTTGCTTTGTCTATATAGACCATTATCATCTAAGACTATCTTTGCATCTACCGCAATAACAGTTTCAGGTGTTATTAAGACAGGGTTGATTTCGCAGAGTTTAGCATCAATGTCTTGATATGTACGATAAACATTATCGATAATTGAAGAGAAAACTTCTTTTTGTTTAGAAGAAAATTGAATTTCTTGACTTATTAAGCTGACAACTTCTTCTATGATAGAATTTTGTAATACTCGGTCATTGTTAACTATTTCCCATCTCATAATTGCTTCAGGCCGCATACGAGAAACTTCCTCGATTTCAACCCCTCCAGATGCACTAACGACAAGCATATTATTGAAAGTTTTTGGATCTGTAGTCACACCCACGTAACAAGCTCCTCTCTCTTCTAAAGCTTCCTCGAAAAAGACTGTTTCTACAGGATATTCTTTTATCCTCAACTTCAGAAGTTTTGCGGTGATATCCTTAGCTTCCTTTAATGAATTCGCCTTCTTTATACCCCCAGCTTTTCCTCGTCCACCTATTAAAACAGCAGCTTTAGCCATGACTGGGAATTTTAGATCAAGAGTTTCCACTTCATTTACTGAATGAACGACTCCATATTGCTTTGGAATGGGAATACCATGTATTTCGAAAACTTTCTTTGATTCATGCTCATAGAGTTTCAATTTTGATCCTCCTGATATTTAGAGCACCTGTTTTGCTACAAACAATAATCATTGAGATTCTCTTGTACTTAGGCAATATTTACTCGAAGAATAAATCACCTTGTTTTATCCTTTTTTTTTATTTAGTGAAAAATACAATCGTTAATCTCAGCATATTATTGAGAATATCAAAGTAAAATCATCAATCTGGGCTATTGTGATGAAAAGAATCCTTAATTACAGAAATCTATATTCCAGGTTAATTATTCTCACGTAAGAGTTCTTCTTTGGAATAAAAAAACGAATATCCTCTATTTAACCAAATTAATGTCAGATATTAATTAAATCATTAGAAATTCTGAAAAAAAATTATTCTAGGTCTTTCTAGATGGCTTTAAGGGGCTGTTATGCTAAGAAGAGACGTTGCTCCCATTCATCTATTGCTTCGTGGATATCCTCTAAGTATTTTACTTTTTTCGATCTGATTTCACGATTAAAGCTTGCGATATCGTAGAGTAAACGAGATGACTGACTAGTCTCTGAAAGAGCATCTCTAAACTGATCAATAAAGTCTGGAATTCGTTCAGGGGATTTTTCCCAGAAATTAGCTACATTCTCCCGCAAGGACTCAATCATTATACGTAAATCTCCCGCTTCTGCAACAGTTATTAAAGTACTCGCTCTATCTTGGATTCTTTCCTTTATTTGTCGAATTAGACGTGTCGCAGCCTCACTTCGACTTTTCACAATACCCGATGTTATCCAATTTTCTGTTACTACTTCGATTAATTGGAAAACGGCGGTATCTTCGTTCCCCTGTATTTCTGGGAGATAATGGAAAAGTCCTAAATTGGTAATGACAAAACGAAAATTGGCTCCTATATATTGTCGTTCACGAGGAGTAAAATCGATTGATCTTTTCAGCATTTCTCGGAAATCTTTAACACTTTTTCTCCCTGATTGATAATCAATCGTTAGATGAGGTTTAATTTTCTCACAGACCTGATCAACAACTCTCATTTATCGTCACCCTATTTACATAGTGAATCAAAACTTAATAATCTACTGTGTTATGCAGATTATATGTGTAGAATTGAAAATGTCTAAAAAAGGATTAAAAGTTGGAATCTCCTCTCATTGTAAGGGGAGCTCCCATTACTTCCTCACGAGCACTATCTAGCTGGTTATTTTTTAGACTTAAATTTTGGTGATAGTGATCTCAATAGCACTTACGTTTGATAAATTTCCTTCACGTGTTTCAATCTGTTCAGTCGCAATTTCGATATTAGTCACATCAACCCTGTCTTTCATGAACCTTCGTCGAAGTACTTCAGCAACATCGACCGCACGACTGATCGCGCGACCACGAGCTTTTAGGACAATTGACTCGGCGTCTCTGTTAAATTGTGTGACGCAGGCCATGACATAAGCTGTTACAGGTTTATTTCCGATGAAAACAGTATTTTCCTCTGACATAATTGTGTCACTCCTAGTAATTCTTTGTTTCCTGAGTATCATCTTGTAGTATTGTTGATACACTCATCTAATCCAATGTTTTTCACTAATATCTCTGTTTCACTGAGATATATTCTCCTGTTTATCTTACAACTGGATAATGATAAATGTTTCTACGTTAGTTTTTTCATAAGAATAATTTTTGTTTATTGAGTACAAGAATCATATACTATAATTTAGTCTTCGTGATAAAGACCTTAGAGAGGTTCGTCCTGAATGCCTGTGAAATAACCAAAAAGATTCGCACCAATATGTAAAACGAATGTTATAGGAACTTGGACTAATAAAAACTCGATCGGCCAAGAAATAAGGGGAAAAACAAAGACCATACCAAAAATTAAGAAACCAAGTTGATCTAAAAATATAAAAGGTTTTCCACGTTCGATTCCACTACGACGTTTGATGAATGATCCGACAAGATCACCAATCAGTCCTCCAAAGGTCATGAGGCTTCCAGTTAAAGCACCGAGTAATGTAAAATTGGAAAGAAACCCTTCGGCATTTAAAATTGAAAGCAAATTAAAGATAATTCCTGATTCAAGGAAGGTGTGATAATGTAATCTTAGGATTATATCTCCATTAATAGGGAGTGTAATCGGAAGGAGAAGACCAATTAACTCAATTAGACCTCCAATGATCCCCCCAACAAAAACACCAGCCCAGAATCCTCGAATTGTCTTCCCATCTCCCAAGATTCTTTTTCCATCACGCCAAAGTCTTCCTCTGTCTATTGGTGCGCCTCCACCAAGAACAGTAGGAGCAGCGTTACCAAACCACAGAGGTAAGACAAAGATGGCACTATCAAGAAGAACTTGGACCAGATCTTCCATTAAAGTAACAAATCCTGATTTGGTACTGGTAATCAAAATCAATAATCATTAATGTCGGATTTAGGGTTATGATTTTACCTTTTTCTTACGAGCATTGTTTCCTTTTTTTCAATCTTTTTCAATCTAGTGGATTCCTCAGAATTCTGTTTTTCTAGAGATATATTAACAAATATTCTCTCATCTCCACCAATGATTTCACCTTTAGTCAAATAGAAGGTTGTATGAGTTTTATCATGGCTGATAATGTTAAAAGAATTAGATTCTACCGAAATAATCTTTCCTGTAAAAACTTCCCAACAGGAAATAGCGGGATATGGAATTTTCTCTGGTTTGGCGTACAAGTGGATCTCATTGACCCTCTCGTTGTATAGTTGATAATATTGAGATTCAATGGAAAAAAAAAGAAACGGAAAAAATGGATCATTTTCCTGAAAATGCAAGTTTGTGTCTTGTATGAGCATGCGGATTTTTTCATTGTTCACAAACAGATCATCCTCGTCAATCCAATACTGTAAATTTTCTTGAACAGCTTCTAACTCTCCCTCACTAGCCCCAGTCTTTTCAAGATGGAAAAAATTTTTTGAAGGATCATGATAGTAGAAATAAAGGGATTGAAAAATTTGGTGGGGAGTTATTTGGAAAAACGACTCAGCAAAAATGGGTGTTTCCTTGACCATCTCTTGTTCACCTTAAGTTCAAGAGGATAATCAACTCCACTCTTGATAAAAATTGAAACTTTAAAAATTAAATTATTTTTCCTTCCAATTGAAAAACAATGAATGTTCTTCCACTAGGAAAAGCTCCCTGGTCTTTACTTGTGGAACTTGTCAAGAAACAAGGATATTTACATGAGGGAATAGTACAAACAGCTGAACAGGGAGTAGACGTTGCTGTTCTTGATCTGAATTTAATAATTGATGAGGTCAAAAAAATCTATAATACACAGAGTACACCATATCTAGTTTACAAAGCAGATCCAATAACGTTTCCAACACCAAATCCCGCAAATTATCTTATCATTGTTAATAAAAATGATTTGGCAACAGCTGGAGCCCTTCCATACGGGATAACTGTTACTATTCTATTACCCCCCAATTTTCAGGCTAAATCACTTTTAGAACTTCAGTCTAATCTGTCAGAAACCTGCGAAAAACATCAAATAACCATACTAGGAGGCCACACTGAGATCACTGAAGCAGTTCTAAGTCCGATATTATCAGCAAGTATGATCGGTTTTGTGCCTCCTGAATTTTATATTCCTCGTGAACCCCAGGTTGGCGATTCTATTATTTGTTCAGGTTGGGCTGGAGCTGAGGGGACAGGAATACTTTTAGCTGAAGCTCCAGAAATCTTTTCCACGTATCTAGACAGAGATGAATACCAACAAGGTATCGAAGTTAGTACCCAGCTCGATATTTCACCTCAAGTCATTGAATGCAATAAGAAGTGGCATGATGAGTTACACTTAGTTCATGACGCTACTGAAGGCGGAATTGTCGGAGCTCTATATGAATGTTTGGCGCCAAAAGGATTTGGAAGTAAAATAAAGTCAGAAAAAATCCCTGTCGCATCTTCAACAAAAAAGATGGCCGAATTTCTAAAAATAAATCCGTTTAAACTGATATCATCAGGGGCAGTTGTATACATCTGTAGTAGTCACAAAGCATCTGAAATTAGAGAGTTTTTAACCCAAAATAATTATGTTGCAGAAATAGTGGGAGAAGTAACGGAAATAGGAGCCCCAATTCTTATTGATGGGACCTGCGCTCCTCCACCAGAGTCAGATCATCTTATCTTAGGATTAAAGCAGCTTGAAAAAATGAAAGAGGATTAGCGAAACTACTCTTTTTTAACCCCTGAATCGATCTGTGTAATAAAGGATGTCCCAACTGTTCGGAGTTTATCCCTGATTCCCAATGCTACTCTTCTGTCGTCACATAAGGCGAACATACACCCTCCAAAACCTGCTCCTGTTAGTTTTGCTCCCAAAGCTCCATTTTTTTCAGATAGTTCACACATTTTATCTAGTCTTGGATGAGAGACTTCATAGTTATTCTTGAGAAATTTCTGCTGTTCTGATAGCAGCGAACCAATGTATTCCAAATCCTGTTTCTTCTTTTTTAATTCATCTAAAGCCTTTAATGTATTATCACGGACTCCGATGACTCCTAATACCTTTTTTTTGCGGTGTTTCATCAATTTCTTTGCTTCTTTATCCTCTAAACTGAGTTCTAAAAGATTTGGATTTTTCAATATGCGTAAAGCTTCAAAAATACTCTGTTGAACAGTTTTTAAGGGAATATCCGCCTTTCTTTCTACTTTAGAATCCCCAATTACAAAAAGAGCACCTTTATTCAGAATCAAAGGAGTAATTTCAGGATTCTCTTGGGCGGTCATATGAAAAATTCCTCCAAGTGCGGAGGCATATTGATCCATCCTTCCACAAGAAATGTCAAGAAGATCGTGCTCACAGATATAGGCTATTTCAGCAATTTTTTTAATATCAAATGGGCGTCCAAGAACGATATTTGATATCAGAAATGTCACTGAAGTTAATAAAGCAGCCGAGGATGACAACCCAGCACGAATTGGTATATTGCTGTCAATAATGATTCTTATTGGTGGGGGTACGTTTAATTCTTGCCAAAAATATTGAAAAACGACTTTTAAGTAGTCATAGGGCGAATTAGTAAGTTGTGGTGGAGAATTAAGAAAGAATTTTTCTGATTGCTGTAACTGAGTACTGGAGAGTTCCACTAAAGAGGATTCTTCATGAATCTCATAATATAATCTAAGTCGTTTATTGATCGCCATTGGTATTACAGGGAGTCCGAGATAATCTTGGTGCTCCCCAAATAAACAAATTCTACCAGGTGAACTGATTGATCCCTTCTTATGCATACTGAGAAGATTTTTATTCAACCTAAAAATTCTTATCCTCTTTAGTACGGTTATCTAGAATCTCATCCCTATTTGCATTCCTTTAAGAGAATTGGAAGACATTTTAGTTATTAGCTAAGAAATTTTGAAGTATTAACTTGGAAAATGGTGTCATCTGAGTATTTAAAAGGGAATAATATTTCTTCTTCTCAGAAAAATGTCAAAAGTAAAATACTATAATTGGCAGTACCAATTTGAACCAACATCTGTCAATATTTTAGAAAATGAATATGAATTATTGTTATTAGCGATGTTAACCGTTTTTGGTTTTGAATTAAGTGTAAATCAACTTGCTCAAAACATAAAAAGCTTATTTATTGAGTTAAACATCCCTATTCATAAGAAATTAATATCCAAAATTCGTCTAAGTATTGCTTCATTACTTTTAAATGATTTAATTATTCACCAAAAACATGGATATGTCATTTCAGAGAAGGGAAAACCACTAGGAGTTCAGGCTTTATCACTTTTCCGTCAAAATGTCACAGATTCCCAGAACTAAAAGCCATGTTTCTTCTTCTCCTTTATATACCTTATTCCACCATATATGGATTTTTAGAGTGCTTTCAACGATCATGTTTGATTTTACCGCTATTCAAATAAAATCAAATATATGTGAAATGATTATAGTCGGACTGTTTAATTATGGCTATTAAATCTAATACACGTGATGTGACTTAGATCATGACCCTTAAAATTAAAGTCGATAAATTAGATCTGTTTACTAAAGTTTTAAATGCTGCAGCTGCGGTCTTAGAGGACGAAGGAACATTTTTAATTACGCCCGCAGATGGTATGACCCTCCGTAACATGGATAAATCACGATTTGCTATGGTTGACCTCAAAATTCAACCTAACTACTTTACTGATGAATTTATATGTGATAAAGAGTATCTTGTTACAATCCAAATGCAAGATCTTAAAAAAATACTCCAACGTGCCAGAAAAGATGATACACTTACTTTGGAATTAGATGAATCGAAAGACACTCTTAATTTTCTTTTTGAGGGCCTTGTGAAAAGACGTTTTATACTGCCTCTCACAATGGCCGAAGAAAATGTTCTTCCTGATCCAACATCCTTGAAACTTGATGCTCACGCTAAGCTTAGAGGGGGAGCTTTGACTGAATTCATTAAGGATGCCGCAATTATTGGTGGGAGTATTAAAATAGCTGCCGAAACTGACAAATTAACCTTTAGTAGTTCTCAAGATAAAAGAGAAGTAAGAATTGAAATCAATAGTGGTACTGATGAATCAGAAGCTTTTGACATTGAAGCTGAAGGTACTTGTGAAGCACTATACTCTATTGATACATTTAAGAACTTAATTCTTGTGGATCAAGCATTTTCAAGTGTTCAACTTGCTTTTAGTACTGATCATCCGTTGAAACTTGTCTATGAAAACGCTGAAGGGATTATCCTAGGATATCTTCTCGCACCAATGCAACCTGAAACGGAAATGGAAGAAGAAGACGATAGTGGAGAGGTGTATGATGACGAAGATTGGGATGAGGATGAGGACTGGGAAAAGGACGAAGAGGAGGAGGATTGGGATGAAGATGAAGAATAGAACACAGTAATCATTCGACGCTTCTAGGAACACAACTGCAGCAACGTGAAGAAATTGGCCAAAATGGAACGAATGTGGACCGAGTCCTTTCGGCCACGGATTTTAGATGATGTTGTTGGTCAAGCTGAGATT
>CP070760.1:2367314-2370711 GCA_020348965.1 Candidatus Heimdallarchaeota archaeon
TATAGCTGAAAGAGCAGTTGAAGTAACACAGAATGGAGGATTCATTTCCGTTCATCTAGATTCACTCAATCCCGAAATCTATAGTCAAGTTCATAAATTTCGCGTCAAAGAAAACATTTCTGCCATTCTTCAAGGTATAGAAAACGTCTTATCATTGGGAAAATCTTCTAATGAAGTCTGGAACTGTATTACTCTCACAAAACCAGTCGCAAGTACGGATGTATACAAAACTATGGATTGGTTCTGGAGTAAAAAGGGGATTCGAACCGTTTTGACCCTTTACAATCCTGTCTCAAGCACTGATCCTCGCGATTTAGAACCCTCTTCGGAACTAATTCAAAAAGCATATCAGGGTAGGGATGAAATCCTATACCAAGATGACGTCAGTTTTTCTACAATGGACGTTAATAAGTTCTATTGTGGATCCATGATTTGCATTACAAGTGATGGGTATTACACTCCCTGCTCAGTGATTCGTACAACAGAATTTGGCAGTTATAAGTCTATGAACTTGAAGGATCTTCTTAATAAAAATCCAGGGGATATCCTCATGATGAGATTGAGAGATCCCCAGAACTTACCCGAACCCTGTGTTAATTGTGACCAAAAGGAAGTTTGTTTTGGATGTCGATCTTCAGCCTTTTATTACTCTGGAGACATGTTTGGGTGCGACCCTAAATGTTCTAAATGCCAACCAAATCTTTAGTGTAAATGACTCTTAACTTACTTCGATCACTAAGCTATTTTTTCACACATAGAAAAAAACCAAGATCCTTTAGAAAATGGAATTCTCTTATAATTTGGAATTTTGCGTTTAACAACCCTCTTCGGAACATAACCCAATTAAAACGCGCTTTCTTAGGATGATAAACTTTTAAATAACGTTCAAACCAGTTTAACGATCTATCATTAATTTCGTTGATCATTAATAATCCATGGGGTTTTAGTACCCTATTTATCTCTTTTAAAGCGTCTTTCCATCCTTCCACATGGTGAAGTACGGTAAAAGCGAAAGCTGCATCAAATCTGTTCGAAGGAAGCTTCAGATCCCTAACATCACCAACGAATAGATGAACTGGAATCTTTTGTTTTTTCACTTTTGCAGCAGCATAGGAAACCATTTTCTTACTAATATCAAAAGCAACGTACTCTCTTGGCTTAAAGCCACTATGAATTTGAACTATTCCGTACCCCGCTCCGCATCCTACCTCCAACAAACTTTTCCCAGTTAATTCAGCATTAACGGATCTTAAAAAATATTTGAAAACAGTTAGCTCGAGACACGAGAGCATTAATTTCTTGAAAGGACTGATCATCAATTTTTCTTCTAAATCATGCAAATCAAATATTGGTTGATGAATGTCAGTTACTCCTCTTTTGAAATCCAATTTGTAGTATTCTCCTATCAGAGAATATTAACCAATTTCATATTTAAGTGGATAATTAACACCTTGATATATAGTTGAGCGAAAAAACTAAGATTGCGAAAAAATAATCGAAAGAGTGTAAAGATTAATAATAATAGCAAATCCAAGCACCATCTTAATTAAACGAATGATTATGCAGAGTACTAATATGAAAAACTATCAGGAATAAGTGAATCTAAATGAATACTAAGGTAGAAAATGTTGCTTTAGGCAAAGAGGTGCCAACTAACCAAAAAATCTTCGGATTGATTAGGTTGGCAAGGCCCCAATTTCTCCTTGCTTATCTTATTGTTGGTGTTGGAGGATTGGCCATTGGCGCTCAACAAGGACTTGATATCGATTATTTCGTCGCTTTCTATTCTATAATAGTTGTTCTTGTCTCTGCTATTGGCGTTCATTATCGTGATGAGGCTGGAGACTGGGCAGCGGGGTTTGATATTGAATATGGTGGAATGGGAGTCATTCGTGAAGGGACATTAAGCGAAAATACTGTACGACTCTTAGGTCGTATCATCAGTTTCATCACAATAATAATGGCTATCTTACAAGCTGTATATCTTTTTATAACAAAAAATCAACCGATTTTATTAATTATTGGGATTCCAATAATTATTATGATTGTCTTTGTTAACTATTTAACTGAAGAGATCCCTCTTGGGCACGAAATTATCACTGCGGGTTCATATCTTGCAACTTTTTATTGGATATACTTAGCTCAAGCGTGGAACATCACTACATCCGTGTTATTCTTTTCTGTTTTCATTTATTTGATTGTTTTCGCTCTCATCCCTTATCAAGACATCGGAGATATGGAAGTCGATATAAAAACTGGCAAGAAAACATTAACTCGAAAACTGGGAATAGATGGCGTTGGCCAGCTATCCATCATTATTGGATTGATTTCAATAGTGTTCTTGTATCTAGCATTATTATCTTAAAACTCATCACGATTAGCACTAATATAAGGAGACAAGACTGTGGCAAAGGAAACAAAGTACGAGATATGTCGGGTGTGTGGTTATGTCCGACCTGTAGGTAAAGGAGGAAGATGTCAAGCTTGTGGTGTTAGAGATACAGCTTTTGTTCCATTTCAACATAAAGCCTCCTTCAATAGACGTCTTTTTCTTAAGCTTGATGTACATCCTGTTGCCGTTCACTTTACAATTACGTATACAGCTGTGACAGCTTTACTATTCTTCTTACTGCTATTTATTGACGAATTACTTGGAGTTCCTCTCCAAGGTATCTTAGATCTTCAGATTACCTTCCTTCCATTATTAATTGCATCAGGGGGAATAACAGGTCTTATTGATGGAAAGATTAGATTCAGAAAAATCAAAACACCTTACCTTTATAGAAAAATAGTGCTTGGTTGCATTCTCTTGGTGACTTCTGTGATTCTTTTAGGTCTACATATTCTTAGTCAAGGTGATACTTCTTTTCTATTGATTGAAGCTCTTTTAATCTCGGTAGCTTTCATCCTCGCAAGTTATCTTGGATGGATTGGTGCTGAATTGATTTGTCCAATTGTGCCAATGGGAAAAATAGAATCTTAGATTTATTTACCATCTTTGTTTTTAATTTAACCCATAGAGGTTGACGTTGATGATTGAGAGAATTATTAACATTTATGGGGCAAGTTGGTGTTCAGATTGTCGTCGAACGAAAAAATACTTGGGTGAACAACGCATTCACTACAAATGGTTTGATATAGAACTCGAAACAACCGAAGGAAAAGCTAGCTATGAATTTGTATTAGCAGCAAATGAAAAGCTCTATGGAAAACCGAAAAGGAAAATTCCAGTAGTTGAAATTATAGATAAGGATACATCAGATCTATTAATTGAACCCAGTAATTATGAACTTGCTAAAAGATTGGGTTTAGCGACCAAGGCATCAAAGGATTTTTACCATGCAATAATCATTGGTGCTGGACCTGCTGGCTTAACTGCTGCTATTTACCTCGCTCG
>CP070760.1:2370811-2375876 GCA_020348965.1 Candidatus Heimdallarchaeota archaeon
TATGGGTCTCCAAGCATCCAGAAGAGGAAGAATTGATTTTCTATTGTGTGAAAAAACAACATCGCTGCTTGAATGGAGAAGGGATCTTCTTGAGTTGACTGACTAAATATTACCAAAAGAGCCATAGTCTCATTTTCAACCAATTGAGAGGTGGAACTCAAATTGTAATCTAAAACAATCATTATGGTTGGTCCATTTTGACTTACATGGAAAATATCAATGTTTCTGTCACTACTAACTGCTTGATTCCTGGCCAGAACAGGAGTATATACCAGTGAAATTGCCAATAAGACTAACATAAACACGAAAGTCTTCAAAAGTTTCATTGTTCATCAGCGTTCTATGATCATGCAGGTGTTTCTTCTTGCCATGAATCTATAAATTCAACGTTTCCTTTTGCGTTTCCTTGTGAATCGTATTCAGTGTAGACCCATTTGATTGTTTCGTATACAAATGAGACAGTTTCAGTTGGAATGTCTTCTAGTAAGCCATATTCTTGGACAGAGGTAACATGAGCATTTTGGAGTTGAATGGAGTAAAAGACATTTTGAGTGACGTCTGCCCTGCAAAAGTCCAGTTGTACAGAAGGAATTGCTGTTCCCTTAGCACATGCTTCATAGAGTTTGGGAGTAGCTTTATCCACCATCTTCGTGATTCGTAATGGCGTATGTTGTGCGCTTCCTGAAGTTCGTGCTGTCCCCATGTCATATGAGGCCTGAATATTATGTGAATATGCAAGGACGTCAATCCATTGAGCATGATCCTGTTGTACCGATTCTCCAGGGATACCTTCGACGTATAGATACATAGTGAGGGCATTCGTAGTCTCCAGAGCTTCTCCAGTTGAGGCATTTACTTGTAGACCGCTTGCTACAAGAAATACTATAAGTCCTCCTAAAAGAAGGACTATTGGGATTATAATTTTGGCTGTTTTTGTTTTCATTCGGTATTCACCAAATTAATCGATGAAAGTGTGTAATTAAATACATGGGTATTTTAAATATTATCTAATAAAACTAGGTTCCAAGCTCTACGGATCCCTTTGAATGTTATTGATACATTTTCTAGTCTCTCTTCTGGAAACAAATAACATTATGAGATTTCTACTAAATTAATCGCTTATAATTCATAAAGAAATAAAGTTCAGAAGTAATCAATGAATGAAAATTGATTGAAATCCTGAAGAATGAATTGGAGAAATAGTCTGACCTAATTGCCAGAAATATTCCTCTAAAAGATCGAATAGAAGAAGTAAGGCTGGGTGAATATATCACAAAAGCAATGCAAGTCATATCTTAGATATAGATAGGAATCTTCCTAAGTAAATCGTGTTATTTTCCTCGCGTCTTGCTGTGCTTCCTTTCTTGCTTCCCGGATACGTAGTTGTTCTTTTGGTTCTTCTTTTCGATATGACATATGACCCTTTGTTGTTACGGTATACCAAACCCCACTTGGGGTGAGAACGGTATCAACTTCTTTCAACACAGAGACAATTTCATCTGCGGATGGGTACCGTACCCATCTAATAGAATAATCGAATTCACCAATCAAAGTAAGCGAATGATCATCTAAAGTTTCTTTTAACAGAATTGGAATTTTTCGGGTTAAAGTATTCATTGCCTCGACGGCTTTACTTATACTCGGACCGTAGAATTTAAAGAAAGAGTGAGCAACATCAGGAAAGCTTTTTAGGATTTCGTCGATATCAGTAGTCGCCTTCTCATTTGTTGTTATTATAGTGTACCTCGTCTTTAGCCCAGTTAGGCTGCTATCTATCAAGGAAACAAGTTTCAGTAGTTCTACGATTGTTGGCTCCGATGTCCATTCAAAAACAAAGTCGTACGTTCCAATAACTGGTTTTCCGCTAGAGAACACTTTCGATTTCAAGGAACTGTCTCCTGAAAGAGTATTAGACAGATCCTGGAGTTTGATTAACCCTTCATATATTTGCGGACCAAATATCTTTATGTTGCTCTGCAAAAAAATTCCTCCATAGTGACATTTAGAGAAATCTATATTATCACAGCCTTCTAGTTTTAAAAGGTTTACAAGTAATTAATTACATACTCGAATAATAGATTTTGAAAATATATTAACTCTTGATGGTTCCTTGAACCATCCACAATGTGTATTTATCTCTCTTTTTCCTTCGTATCACAATAGATTTTAAACTTATTCTGAAACTCGTGATAGGTGAAATAATGGGATTAAAAGCCCGAATGATGAGACTAATGATGGAGTCTATTGGAAAACGCCAATATCAAAAGCTGGTCGAAAGAGAGGCACAATTCGCTGAACTTGAAAACGTCTTATTAAGTGAAAAAAACTCACCTGAGCGATTTGAGATAGTAACTGAAAGTCTGGAGTACCCTTTTGAGAAAACAAAGTTGTTTTACTCTGTAAAAACAATGCGTATCATGCCATCCAATTTCAGAAACATTAAGAAATCAATAACATCAATAGACCAAAATCCATCAGTACCACAAGCGAAAATACCTGATCACTTACTTCAGGAATTTCATGAATATGCTAAATCACTTGGTGTATCATCAATAGGGTATTCAAAACTTCCAAGAAAGTTGATCTTTAAAAATAAGGCCGTTCTCCATGATAATTGTATTGTTCTCTCCATGGAAATGAATAAAGAGAAAATAGAGAAGGCTCCCAGTTCTGAAACTGCTAACATGATCATGCGAACATATGATGATCTTGGGAAAGCCTCAAATCAGTTAACAGCTTATTTGAGGGGTCAAGGTTTTTCCGCGCAGGCAGGACATCCGCTTGGCGGTTTGGTATTATATCCTCCTCTCGCAGAACTGGCTGGAATTGGATATCATGGAATACATGGGTTAATAATCACTCCAGAACATGGGCCTCGAGTGCGACTTACAGCTATTTACACAAATATTGAAAACCTGCCTTTCACAGAAAAAAATCCACACGAATGGATTGGTTTCTTTTGTGCAAAATGTGGTAGATGTGCTCGAAAGTGTCCTGGAATTGCCTTTTTTGATGAACCTGCGTCACACAAAAACGGTTTTATCACTCACATTAGGAATGAATTCTGTTTTCCAGTGTTTTTAGAATATCATGGTTGTACCGTTTGTATAAAGGAATGTCCCTTTAGTCGAGTGGATTATAATAAGTTAAAAAAGCATTTCAATACCCAAACAGTAGATCCAGATTTAATTTGAGTAAGTGAACAAAAAAAAAAGTCTTTTCAGACTACTTGTATGTAACCTTAAAGTTAAAAATTCCATTTAAGCATCAATAATGAAGGTGCTAATGAAGTGAAGACTTGCTCATCTTGTGGCTTACCAGTTAATACTACCAAAAAAATCGTTACAGATGTCTGGACTTGGGTTCTGAATCAGGAATTTTCTGCTGATGTAAAAATTACCAAACATCCCCGCAGTATCGAATACACTCAAGGAAATTGTCAATTTGTTCTTAAGATCGTAACGACGCCTACCCTTAAAGCTGTTGAAGAATGGAAAACTCCATTTGGTTCTATAAAAAATTTAGGCGAAAATAATCAGGAAGCTCTCGGGTTTCTCTATAAGTGGTATAGAGCTCTTAAACAAGATGAAAGGGTTAATATTATCGAGGTCATAGCACAAGAAGGATTACTGGAATTAGAGACTTCTGACAGAGTGTGTACCGTATGTGAAGCAAAACCCAGGAAAGCGAAAGGCAAGCGAAAAAGAAAGCCTGCAGCAAAGAAAAAAATAACTGTTATAACAGAGGTTTCTGCTGATGTAAAAGCGGCTCTCAAAGAAAGAGATCTCGTGTTAAATTATTTAAAGGCAAATATTCTAGAAACAAAAAAGCGTCACTTAGAGAACATCGGTGAATCACTGAGTTTAGGTACCTCAAAAGTGATCGAGATCTTAGCTGAACTGGAAAAAGAGGGAAAAGTTCAGAGAGAATTCAAATTTTTCGATTACTATATACCTACATCACATCATAATTCCGAGACAGCAAGAAAACAATTCGAAATCTTGGACTATCTGAAACAACATATAGATTGTCCCTCAACGAAATGTACGCAGTTTTCTCTATCATTATCCTTTGACCTGCCTTTTGCTCTTATTGGATTCATCCTCAACGATATGATTCAAAACCGCCTAATCAGCAAAGAGTCAATAGATGTCACAAAAGATGGTGAAACAAGAAAAGTCGCTTGTTACATTCCTTCTTCTTATTGAATTTAAATATGTCACAGTTCTTGATCTTTCCTTGTTTTATTTTCTTGTCAAATGAGTAAATGAATGTTCACAATTGAAAACATTTATATTTTTAACACACATGAGTATATTAGTTGGTCGTTATGGAATTCTTCCCTTCTCTACAACTCACGTTCTTTGGTGGTTGGTTGTTATTAATATGGATTTGGATTATACAACCCCTAATCCTAATAGTTGTACCTAAAGATGTTCGGGCCAGACTTTTAGACCGTTCCACCTTTAACCGTACGCAATGGCTTCTCACGGGGATTTCTAAAACAATTGTATTATTAGTTCAGATAATTATTATTGTGACTCCTCTCGCTATAGAATCGTTCGAATTCCTCATTGGACTAACGTTATTTACACTAGGGATGATTGGGGAAGTTATTGCCGTTATTAACTTTGTTACGACCCCTTTAGACGAACCAGTAACCCGAGGACTTTATAGAATTTCACGAAATCCTCAAGAAACAATGCTTTCAGTGGCTATTTTTGGAGCATGTATTGCTGTAGGATCCTGGTTTCTTTTTCTTCTCTTTGGTTTTTCAAGGATTTTCAATCATGTTCACATCATTGCTCAGGAGCAAGCATGTCTAAAAGAATACGGAGAGGCATATCACGATTATATGAAGAAAACTCCTCGGTATTTCTTGGTTTTCTAAACTGAAATGCGTTCCTGATGATGGCAGTAGTCACCTATTTACTCGAATGCCAGTATAAGGGGTGATAAGAGTGAAGGATAACCTTATATGTCTTCCCAAATTTTCTTCAAAGCATTTTCACTGTATTGTTTAACCCAATAAGTAAGACAGTCCTCTAAAACTAAAGCGGCAATT
>CP070760.1:2375976-2384363 GCA_020348965.1 Candidatus Heimdallarchaeota archaeon
AATTAACACTTCTTCCTTTCCTGAAGGTGATTGATAACGAACCTCTTTTGGACTTCGAAAGCCAATCATTGGAGAAATTGGCCATCCACCTTTCTTTTCACGGGTTTTAGAATCAATTCCACGGGGTCTTCTCCACCGGTCTTTAACTCGCTTATATCGCCACGATTCGACCCTCCGAAAGCTGGGACGCTTTCGCTTTAAGTTTTCACGGATCTTTCTTAAGCGGAGAATCTCTGACTGGGGTTTATCTTCCGAAATATTGTCCAAATATATTCCATCCTTTCTTCAAACGCGGGATTTTTTGTTTAATCTAGTACATGTCAATAGTTAGTTGGTTTCATGTGGTGTTATGGAAATATATCTTCTGTTCATACCGTTTGATGGGTGGTCCATTTATAAAAAAGAACCAGAACCCAGAAGAAGCGACTATTGGCACTCTATTTAAGTGATACAGGAGGAGTTTTTTTGAGCGTTCAAGGAAGGAAGATCGAGCTGAATCTTTGTAACTATTTATACTTCTAGCTGAAATGGTTAATGGAACCAAATTATTCTTTACTTAAAGCTCTAATCACTTCTAGGAGAGTATTATTCATTCATTCCATTGTTGAAAATGCATTTAGCGCAATAGATGTCTACTTAACAGAAATAACAAAACTGAATGAGGATAAAATCAAGTTTTGTAACGGTTTACGCGAATCAAATCCTGATTTTACAGATCTACCTCCTCATTTACGCAGTTTGACATGTGATAATCATTTAATAACCCAATTAGTACCCCAAAATATTTCAGGTTTGACAATTGGAGGAATTGACGGAGGATATACCTCACGATTACTAATTGGCTTTGATATTCTTGTCTTCCGAGCAGTGGCTGTATTCTTGACTTATACACCAGAGGGAATACAAAAAACAACCTATTACCCGAATAAAACACCTCCCCTAGAGATTGCTATCTCGAATGTTGGATTATCTTCACTAGAATTTGAGAGTATGGGATCAATTCGACGAGCGATTACCGAATTACATGTAGCATCTCAGGTGATCGAACAAAACATTAAGAAAGTGGATATTCTACTCATGGATGGGAGTCCTGTTATGAAAAAACCAAATACTACAAACAAAAAAGTTCTAGATTATTATCAGACCTATATATCTACTCTCTCGCGTTTAATCTCTCAAGCGCAAAAATATCGTGTCAAATTAGCCTGGATTGTAAAAGACAGTCGTCTAAACTTGTTTACTAAATTTCTAGGAAAAATTTTACCTTTTGTAGCGGATGAATTCCCCGACCTGACTTCTTTGGATTATCGTAGTATTATTAATCAAAGTCGAGATATGGATCTTTTTTACTATATTTTAGAATCTAATGTTCGCTCATTGGCATATCTTAGGCAATTTGACATATCTGTTGAGCTCAACGAAAAATATGCCCTTTATGCTTATTACCTAAAGACTGCACCATTTGACATCCCTCTTAGAATTGAAATCTTTCATCCAATTCATCGAACCCAAGCTAATCTTATCAAGAATATCGACGCTATATCCGAGGCGATTTTACCTATCTCCCAATATAATAAAAATTATGGGGTTCCAGCTCCTATTGTTGAGGCGGACGCACGAGCTAAAATCAAAGAAAAAGAATTAGAAGCTCTTTTTCAACTAATCCGTATTCGTCATCCTACTCCAGATTTATGGTTTTACCGCCGAGAAAGATCTCCTTGGGGTTTTTGAGTTAAAAATTTTGAGGAAAAAAAAATGACAATAATAGGAACAGTTGTTGCTACATCAGACTCACCAAGTTTAGAGAATATTACACTGATTCTCAATAAGGATACTCAGTCAAAAATTGAGAGAGGACAATTTGTGTCTATTTCGAAAAGCAATACTCAAGTTGTCCTAGGAATTGTCACGGGTATTAAAAAACATAATACTTATTATGAGACTCTTGATTCTAGTGTTCAAGAGATTGCGTCTCGAAATTATGAAGCTATTTTTCCAATAGAAGAATGGGAGAGCACACAGGCTGACGTTAAACCTCTAGGGGAAATTAATCTTGAAACAAGAAGAACTAGTCGTTTGAAGTTCCCTGTCTCCCCTGGTTCAAAGGTATATGTAGCAACCTCTTCTGTTGTTTCTAAATTTTTGGGGCTCAAAAAAGACGGGATATATTTAGGAGATATCCCCTCAAACAATGTAAAAATAGAAGTCGATCTTTCCAGATTATTACGAAAACATCTCGCTATATTGGCTATTTCTGGTGCGGGAAAATCATATGCAGCATCAATTTTACTAGAAGAGATGCTCAAGAGAAGCAAGATGAGTGTTCTTGTCATTGATCCTCATGGTGAATATACAAGTATTGTCCCACCCAAATCTAGAAATACACGTATAGAAGTCATCAAAGGATCCTACATATCAATCGGAGTTCCAGAGTTATCGGCATGGGAAATATCTGAATTTATTCCAGAGATCTCTGCGGTACAGACAAGGGTTTTGGATAATGTGATTTCTAACCTTCGAAAGGAAGCTAAACCTCATTATAGTTTGCAAGACATAATTCAAAATTTAGAACGCGCCGAAACAATTAACACCCGAACCCGTGAAGCGCTTGTAAGTTGGTTATACTCATTAAATCGTACCTATTTGTTTTCTGCTGAGAGTAATCCAAACTTCTTAGAAATACTTGAACCTGGAAAGATTGTTATACTTGATTTATCAGATATTCAAAATTTGCGAAGTCGAAGAATTATTGTTTTACATTCCCTTAGAAAATTGTACTATCAACGAACACGTGATAAAATTCCTCCGTCCTTATTTGTAATCGAAGAGGCTCATCAATTTTGCCCCGCAAGTTCCCGTTCTATTTCCAAACGCATCATAGAAACGATCGCGCGTGAAGGAAGAAAATTTTACATTTCACTTTGTCTAATATCCCAACGACCAGTACATTTATCAGTAACAGCTCTTTCTCAATGTAATACCAATCTAATACTTCGCATAAGAAATCCTTACGACCAAGATTTTATAGGAAAAACTTCAGAAGGTATTGATCGTTCATCTCTTAAAATGATTCCTGATTTAGAAATCGGAGAGGCTCTTTTAGTCGGAGAAGCTATCAACTATCCCACTTTTTTCCGAATCCGTTCAAGATATGAAAGTGACAAGGACTCATCCCTAACCTTAGAAAAAATGGCAAATAGATATGAAAATGCCTGGCGTCGAACACAGGATTCCTTGGAGAAATAGGGAAGGAGAGTAGGACTAATTTTTTTGCTTTAATTCAGTCTCGCAATAGTGAAGGGTACAGAAAGACTTTTCATTATGTAATTGGACTAAAAAAACAGGTAAATACCGTTTCTATCAATTATGATTCGTCAATTCATTATATAAATAATTCTTGAAGAGAGCTTTATAACAGAGTGCACCTATAATAAACGGTGGAGATTCCGAATTTTGCCATTAATTAATTGGTTTTATGCCACTTTCATTGCTAGTGCTTTAGCTCTTGCAGCCCTTGGTTTAATCTTGCTATACTTATTATTCTACAACGAAGAAGATGTAGAATTAGAGGAGGAAATAGAGACATAAGTTTTAAAGTTTATTATGGGAAATCAAAATATTTTTATTGTTCTTTCACTCATATTTTTCCTCTTTTTCAATATCTTTTTTATTACTTCCAATATTAGCCATTAACAGGTAATTTCAAGCATCGTAGATAAGGAGTCAAATTTGATTGAGTCAACGATCACGCTCGTCTCGTAGAATGGTTGATAAGTGGTCTGCAAAAGAGATATATCAGATCTATTCACCACCTGGTTTTTTGGATGGTGATGAAAAGGTTGTTGGGGAATCTATCTCGGATGATCCTAATAAATTGATAGGCCGTGTAATTGAAGTATCATTAACAGATTTAAACAACGATTATTCAAAGATGCATGTAAAACTGCAATTTCAAATTGTTGAAGTGGTGGGGAATACAGCAAGGACTAGATTTAAAGGACATTCTTTTGCGAGAGATTACCTGAGATTTCTTGTGAGACGACGACGATCTCGTATTGATAGCATTAGTACAGTGAATACCAAGGACGGGGTTCCTTTTAGAATCACAGCAACAGGTTTTACTATGCATAGATCGAAAACGAGCCAAAAATATGCTATTAGAAATAAAATGCTAGAAGTAATAGCTCAACGTGCAAGTGAACTTAATAGTGAAGATTTTATTCGGGAAACAACGGGAGGAAAGCTATCCTCTCTCATTTATTTTCAGTGTAAACCCATCTATCCTCTCAAAGGGGTAGAAATCCAAAAATCAAAGGTCTTAAAAGCTGTAACTCCTGATTAACAGTTGTATACTCCAATACTGTTCTCGGTAGCCTGAAGAACGGATAATAAATCCAACAAAGTGGCTAGCATTGTCTCAACTCTTTCTACGTTTTTTATTGTATAAATAAGGTTGCTAGAAATACAATGAGAGAAAAATTTCATTGGTGGTCTTGCTAGATTATCTGGATCCATGACTTTACGAAACATTTCGGCTATTTCATTGGATTCCATTTTTATTTTCAATATAACGTTTATCTTTTTGATGGTCAACAGTTATCTACCTTCTAGAGCTAATTGATTAACCTGGGAAACGAAATCTTCCAATGAAATTTCTGATATTATGGCTCCTGCAGCCGCAGCATGACCTCCTACCTCGGAATCTGGTTCTACTCTGTCAATGACTTGATTCAAGATCTGACTTAAATCGATCTGCTTATTTAAATAACGAGACACCCTCATACTAACTTTAATCCTTCCAGTTGTAGTTAATGCACATCCTAGAACTGGTTTTTGGCTTTGATTTTTCCTAGAACTAAGTACTGATACGATCGTTCCAATAATTCTCTCGTTTATTGATTTTCGTCCATCTAAGAAATAAATTCCAGTTAATTCTTTTAGGTACCCTTCCGTTAATGCCCAATTCAGGCCTTGCGCAATCATCTTGGAGTATTCATCCTCTATAATTTGAAGATCACGTAAAGCTGTGTGTCGATCTCCTAGACAGAGGGAAATACCTACATCAGACCGTTGTGTTTTTCCGCAAGCGTTTAATTTTGTAACAAAAACTCGTGCGTCTCTTAAAAACTCTAATTCCTCATTTATTAGACAGTAATCTCTTTTATAAATTTCACTTGGATCAACATCACAATATAAAATCAGTTCGGAGGCCAAACGGCGATTTTCCTCTTCATTTAGTTCATAAAAAGTCCTAAGTCCTTTTTCAGTTCTAAATGGAATTTCGAGCCTTTCAAGAAAAGCTCTAATTTCCAGCTCGTTCTCAAAACCTAGATAATCTGCTTGTCTTAGAACCGATATAAGAGTACGAGTTCTATCATAAAACCAAACAGAAACATCATCAGAAACCAATTCTAACTTTTTGGCATCCTCGACAATAGTTTTATTTAGTCCAATAAGTGATGAATATTCCCCTTGATCCTGACGATCACCAAGAGCTCCAATAAGAGCTAACGGAGATAAATACTTATTTTGAGAATTTATTTGGATCGATACAAAATAAGCCACACCTGCGCCACTCAATTCGGTAGCACCATTAATTGAATGGTTATGTGGATTGAGATGTCGAATATCTTCTGATAGATCTAAATCTAAAGGAAGGCTATGATGATCTAGCACGAAGATTTTGTGAGAATCTTTCCATTGTTGAAATCCATCTATAAGTCCTGTTCCTATATCAGTAAAGATTACACTACTGCCTTGAGGTACTTTTTTCATGATACTATTCAAGGTAACGTACTCTAAACGTTCAAGAATCCTAAGTTGGAAGTTAAAACCCTCTTGAAAAAACGTTGAAGCTAAAATCGAGGCTGCTGCTAATCCATCTGCATCGAAATGTGAAAACAAATGGATGGGAAAAGTATCGACTGTCTCTTGAATATCCTCAGCTATTAGATGACATGCCTCAAAAAATGAGGTCTCCTTCGTCAAGTTAATTATCCTCAAGTAATTTTAAATCTTAACTGAATAGGAAAATATGGCCCTTTGCGATGATAGGCATCAGGACTCCAAGTTTGAAACATGCTATTAAATAATCACCATATGAACTACTAACACAGCTAGTAGGAAGTTAACTCTAATTTAAATTACTTGATAATGTTTCTTCCCCCTTTTATATACTGAGATCCCATTGTTGCTATTCTGATTTTTAAAAAAGACTATTTTATTTAAAATTACTTATTATTACATTTTGGAATCGAATTCGATTGAATTAAATCAAGCCCTTGTCTATTAATGTACGAAATTCTTCGAAAGATAATTTCCGTCCTTCCTCGAATTTCTTTTTTGCGTCTTCAGTTTTTTCCTCAATTTTCTCTTGACGTTGTGCATCCTGCTTTGCACGGAATTTTTGCTTGTTTTTGTTAATGTCTTGTCGGATTCTGTTTATCTCACGAATGTAGCTAAGATATTCATTATGAATAGCGTTGGCCTGTTCTTTTGCATCTAAAAATTGTGCATGTAGTTCATCGGCTTGTTTTCGTAAAACATCGGCATTCTTGAATGCTTGAATCATAGTTTTATGATGAAATCTACTTTCACGAGCCTGAGAGCGAAGTTCATTCTCAAGACTCCTTATTCTACCTCCCAATACCTTAATTCGATTTTTTATTGTTCGAAGATCCCGAGCAACAACATCAGTTTCACGAACTTCACGAAATTTTGTCTCCAATCGTGTAATCTGTTCGACTAATTCCCTTTCCTCGTTAATCGATAGATTAGAGGTTGTTTGAATCTTCCATTCTAGGTCTTGAATGCTACGACGTATTTTTTTTGCTGAAAATTCGGATCTCCGCTTTGGTTGCTCATTTTTCTCTCGAGATCCATTTAATTGCTCATCTAATCTTTTCGCTTGTTCCTCAAATCCTTCGATTTCTTTGAAGGATATCAATTTTTGCTCTTTGATGTTAACAATCGCTTCATTGCAATTATCGCGCTTTTCCCGTTCTTCTTTTGCAGTCTTAATGAGTTCTTTTACCTGTTCATTTAGTAAATTCCGTTTATTAGCAATTGATGTCACTTTTCTATTAAGTCCCTCTCTTTTATGTTTGATATCTCGAGCAATAGCCTCAATATTAGAGATCTTCAGAAGTAGCGATTCGACATCCTGTTCTGACAAAGAAGAACCTTCATTTAATATTTATTGCTGGTTATACTCATTTATTCTAATCATTTATTCGCATTGAGTACTTTTTTCGATCACTAGCAATTGTATTTCAATTGTTTGAAGTCTGAAATCTATTTGTAGAAACTACTTTATCGTAAATATAACGTTGCTTTTGAGGGTTCATATTTGAAGTCTGGTTCAAATATGCCTTTTTTCCGATAATATTTTACCAATCGTCTAATCTTGGATTCAATAAGTTGAAGGCCTCGTCTTGAGTGTTTATCTTTCTTATTTCCACTATCAAGATGTTTTCGTAAGTTTGATGCCCGTCGAACAAGATTGAGAAAATCCTCGGGCATTTTTGAACCTACTTCATTTTCCCTCATAATTTTAGTTATTGATTTCCCACAGATTTTTTTCGCACTTGGAATAGCATAAGCATCTCTAAGGATTAATCCGATTTGACTGGATCCTAAACCTTCTTTTGCATGATCTATAACTAATTCTTCAATTTCATTAGATGAATATGGGATCCATTCAGGAGTTTTTCTCCATATTGGTCGTGTAGATCCACTTTTTCCTTTACGTCTTGCGTGCATTCTAGCCATTTATATTTCTCCGGCAGAACTATCTTAAAAGCCTAATTTAATTAATAAAACAAGGTTGAACTTCTAATAGCAATCATTTACTGGAGAATTTGTTTGATTGATAAGTTTTATTTCATTCTTGGTAATTTGAAATATCTATGATTGAAACAAAGAAAAAATCGAAAATTTACTTTGCAACAAGAAATCACAATAAATTCGATGAAATAGATAGGATATTTAAGCAAAAAACATTCATTCAATTGATCCATTTACATGTGTCCTTAATAGAAATCCAATCACCAGATTTAGAAGAAATTGCAGTATTTTCGTTAAGGGATATACAGGACAGTATAGCTCAGAACTTGTTTTTCGTTGAAGACTCGGGCCTTTTCATCAAACAATTAAATGGTTTTCCAGGCCCTTATTCTGCCTATGTCCTAAAAACACTTGGATTAAATGGGATTTTAACATTGATGCACAAAGTTGAAGACCGAGAAGCATATTTTCAATCAAGTATTGCCGTGAAAATAGAAAATCGGATGAAATTATTTTCAGCAAGGGTGAGAGGGGAGATTTCAAAATACATCTCTGAAACAGGATGGGGGTATGACCCTATTTTTATACCTGAGGCAAATGGG
>CP070760.1:2384463-2392447 GCA_020348965.1 Candidatus Heimdallarchaeota archaeon
CAATACATAGGAAAAGACTCTGTCCCCAAAGACCCGAATGGAAAATTGCATACACGGATGTACTGAAGAAGAAAAACCAATAAATCCAGTATAGATAACTATCTCTTTGTTTAGGCTTAGGATCTATGGGCCAATTCTTACACCAGAAGAAAAATTCGATGACCCAAAGTAAGCCTAAGACTGGTAAAAACAGCATACAATATGGGATAGCGACCGAAAACACATGGAGGGAAGTTGTTTTGTCCATGACTAACAACGCATGGGATAACACAAAACCTATAACAATAGTATGAACGACACTATGAAAGGTTAGGGCTGGTGTGTAATACAACGTAAAGATTTGAGAAATTCTAGTCATAACAGAATTCTTTGTCGTAGAAATTCTACCAAATTTATGTATCACCAGGTAAAAATAATTGACTAAGATCGGAATCTCAGAAATGACGATTAATGGAATAAGAAGGTATCCTAAATCCTTTCCTTCGGGGTTCATGGGAATTAGTATGAAATAACTTCCCGTTATTGATATAATGAATAAAATGGCTAAACTGATGAGAATGACTTTTTTGACTGAATCAGTAAAGGTAATCTTAATTTCTGAAGAATTATATCTGTTTAACAATCTGGTTCCTCCATTTAATTATTAACTGTAAATCTTCAAAATAACTCTCCCCAAAACGCTGGCAAGAATTCTTTTCATCCAGCTAGATTCAACATCCACAAAGAAACTTTGGTCAGGATTTGAATAACCGTTATTAACCCAATATCTGTAATCCAAAGTCTCTTTGTGCAGGGGGTCACTATTGGCTCGCTGCTGGACTTTAAATACAGCTAAGGACAGCAAAGACGGCGATCTGAAATGTTGCTTCTCAATAGCGGTAAAAAATTTTGTAGCTGCTTTTTTAATTCGTTTTTGATCTTTTGTTAAATCAGGTGGACCTTTAACCGTTGGGATTTTAAGGCCTAATGAACCAGCGTGATGAAATCCCCAAGCAAAAGTCGCAGCCCCAAGAGTATCTCGAGCATGTTTGTTTCCAGCAGAATAGGTTGTCGTAACAATAAAAGAGCATTTTGCGAAAAAAGCTGGTCGATGAGTAACATACGCTAAACGATCGATCAGAGTTTTCATTTCTCCTGATACGTCAGAAACATAAACGGGACTTGCGAATATTACTCCATCTGCCTTTTTAATCTTCTCTACAATCAATGACAAGTCATCTTTTTGAGGACATGCTAACTCGCCTTTGTCAAAACAAGTACGACATCCTAAACAAAACTTCAAGTCATAATCCCGAAGAAATAAAAACTCAGGACTCACCTGGCCGAGTTTTTGCATCTCTTGAATTATAGCAAGACTAGTATAGTGTGTATTTCCTCTTTTTCTAGCCCCTAGAAGAATTAAAATATTCATATTTCATTCCAGCCTAGTCAAAAAGGCTAGAATACAACTCTTAATCGTCGTAATTCTTCAATCCCTTGTCAATGATATTGAATAGAACATCGACGTATTCCCGAGATTTTTCTCGCAACAACAATTCTCTGATGGCAGAATCCAAAGTACTGAGAGCCATAATAACTGAAAAAGGATCCAATTTGTCAGAAATTCCTGCTTTGGTCAATGTTTCCAGAATAATATTTTTCATGAGTTCCTCAATCTTTAATTGGTGATATCGAAACTCTTTTTCACTTTCAGTCAAGGACTGATTTGTCTCTTCTTTCTTGATCATATTTCTGATAGCTAAACTCAATCGGCTAGGATCAAAGAATGCTGCATAATCAGGATACTCCTCAATGAAGATAAGATAGGCATCCCCTAGAGACCGTAATTCATAGGATACATCAGGTTGAGTTAAGGTGCGTTCGAAGGTCTGATGTAGTTTCTGAAATGCATTAGATGCAACAGCTATAAAGAGATCATCCTTTGATTCAAAATAGTTGTAGATAGTTGCCTTACTGTATCCTGCTTCATCGGCGATCTTATCAACCATTGTTTGAGCATATCCTTTGCTTATAAAGAACTTTTCCGCAATTTTTATGATGGCATCCCGGCGAAATTTCCGTTCTCTTTCCAATCTTCGCTTTTTAAGAGAATTTGACCGTTCATTAGTACTCATAACACTTCTCCATCAGATTAATTGAAGTGATTTATTAAGGTATTGTACTCAAGTCTAATTGACTAGAATATAGTCATTTTGACTCGAGTTTAAAAGCGTTCATTTTGTGGTAAGAGAACTGATAGTGACTCTCCTAGGAGTAAATAATATAAACGAATATATTCAGCATCTTACAGTAACAGAAAAAAGTTAGGGTGGTAGTCTAGCATGAAAAAAACTGAAGAAAATGTACACTTTATGCTGATCCTTATAGGTCTAGTCTTAGTACTGTATGGTGTTACTACAATCTCTACCAAATCAGGAATTGAAGGACAAACCAAGATATCTACTTATGAGGAATTTGCTTATACAAATTCTACCTTACTCGCTTTGATTCAAGGTAACCAATCTTGTAAATTCTTCTTTGTAGGATCTCCAATTGCGGAAGAGATTGATTACACTAATAATGGGTTTTCCGATCATCTGGTATTTACTCAGGCAATTAATGTCAGTTACCCTGGAATAGTATCAATTAACGATTGCCTCCTATATAGTATAACCTATTTTAACGACTCAGACACATATTATGAGCAAGCGACTCCCTGTGGAGACACTATCGTTCATTTTATACCAAGTAAAGGTGTATTCAACCTCTCATTAGCAATTGATGGAGAGACGATCAACTCAAATTCATTTTATAATTCAATAACGGAACAAAATGAGACATATCTGTATGTGAATTTTTCCTGTAATTTTAAAATAACCACCATTCTGTTTAATGGATCAACAGCCTGGCAGGGAGCTGCACAGTCCATTAACTCAACTTATACTGTCTTGAATCCCGACCAATGGGATTCATTCTATCCAGGAGTAGAACTGATATCTCCAATACGAAATATTTTGCGGCAAGAAAGTGGATTTACCCAGAATATTGGGGGCACCTATTCTTGGCAAAAAAGGAATATCGGGGCCAATTGGTATGAAAACATCACTCAATCCATCCTTACGAATAATCAGACTTTTCTAATGGTTAGTGAGACGAAAAACGATAATGGAACACTTCAATCCCCTCAAGAACGCCCAGTTGGGTTTGGTTTTGATGATATGTTTTATTCATCTCTAATTATTCCGACAACTATCTCATCAGACCTTTTATTTGCATATATGATTGAAAAAGCATTATGGTCGTTGTCATATGCGGGGATGTTTAACTGTTCCTTTGATTTCACTTTCTATCAGATTAGTGACTTCTTATTTGCAAATTTTACGGCTGCCAACAATTTCCAATACGAGGGAACGGATTATGAATGGAATAACACCTTTAATCTTGTCTATTCTGTATCAGAAGGGATTCTTGTACAAAATTCGTTTGAAATCTCACTTTGGGGAGCTGAACTCCATATTGATCTATTATCACCTCAATTAGAAATACCAACTTCAGAAACAACAACTACTGAACCACCTACAACCACAACTGAACCACCAGTCACGACAACCACGGATCCTCCAATCACAACGACCACGGAACCCCCAATAACTACAACCACAGAACCTCCAATTACAACAACCACGGAGCCCCCAATTACCACGACTACCGAACCTCCAGTCACCACAACCACGGAAGAATCCACGACATCGATCACGGAACCTCCAATCACAACGACCACGGAACTTCCCACCACCACAACTACAGAGGCTCCTACACAAACACCTGGATTTACCTTATTATTTGGACTATCGATGATTATATTGATCGTTCTGGTGAAATCACGTCAAGTTCATTAAAGTAATGCTAACAGGTAACCAACTATTTTAACGGTTTGGATCACTAAGCATATTTTGGAGAAACACGGAAAATTGGGAAGCATAGGTAATAAGAGCATTCCGGCCGACCTCACTCAGAAAAATTTCCGTCGTTGGTTTTAATTCGATAAAGGTCTTTTTAACTTCGACTAGCCCTTCAGTTCGTAATTTTTTAACATGAGATGACAAATTTCCCGAGGTAATTCCGAGAGCTTTTTGAATGACGGTAAAGGTGGCACGACCACGGGGAAGAAGGAACATCAGGATAGCCATACGGGCAGGATGATGAATAAGCATATCCACATCCAAGAGAGCTTTAAGTTCTTGTTCTTCATCCGAGTTGGAAGACACAATAAATCAAAAGATAAAGAGTGACCACCCCTTTTTATGAATTAGCTACCTTCAGTAACTTCAGTCTGTTCAAAAAATTCCTCGACCTTGATTCGATTCCAGAATGCAATAATACCGAAGCTTCCACCAAATGAAATCCCAAAAATAGCACCATGGAATTTGATAAATTCTGGATCCATCCACGAAACCAAGAGCATGAGAAGGGCAGCCCCCACACAGATTACTGGTGTAAATAGGTAAAAATTTCTCTTGAAAATATCCTTATTTTTTTGAAAAAAATCACGATCCCCAACTAGAGACATAAATCCAGAGATTAAGGCAATAAAAGGGAAGGTTAGATAATATAAGTCTGTAGAAGAAAAAAAAGTGATCACAATAGCCATTATAACAAACCCCGTGATTAAGAAGAGAGTATTCGTGTTCTTTTCTGGATCCTCCTTTTTCCAACTGTAGATATTGACTAAATGACGATCAGAGTAGAGCTGAATAATGAGGCCAGAAAAAATTGCTAATACCCAGGGGAGAAGTGTTTGAAGTCCATACACCTCGGAAATGACAGTCATTTCATAAATCACATAATCGAGGATGCCTGCCCCCATGAGAAATAGTCCCCAGATAAGACGGATGATGGATTCTTTTTGGATGAGAAACGTTTTTTCAAATGCTTGGATGCGGTTCATAAAAAAGAGTAATTGTTGAATGTCATCCTTAGAAATTGATTCTTTCTGCATACTTTTTCCTCTCCTCTTGGAATATATAAGTCCCTAATGTTGCTTGCAGCACAAAGTAATTCAGCTAGCAAACAAATTTATGCTTTAAATTGCTTGAAAGCACACCAACTAGTCCTATCTTAAAAGGGGGTGGGATTCTATGTTATATCGGTTAAAATGATAACAATAACAAAACAAATTGGTGAAAAAAATATGAATTCAGATGTTATTAAGACCTTTGGGCTTAGTAAAAACTACAATGGAGTTAAAGCCTTACAATCACTTGATCTTCGGGTCCCCAAGAATTCTATCTTTGGTTTTTTAGGACCTAATGGAGCAGGGAAAACCACAGCCATGAAAATCTTATTAGGATTAATAAAATCCTCATCAGGGACAGGAACTATATTCGGTAAAGATATTGCGACAGAAAACATTGATATTCGAGCACGAACAGGCTACCTACCTCAAAATTTTGATATTGGAAGTTTAAAACACTTAACGGCTCGCGAGGTGCTTCGGTTTGCAGCAAAATTCTATTTTAAAGGACCTGAAGACCGGATTGAGGAACGTATCCAAGAAATGTTGGAATTGGTAGGACTTGAAGAGAAAGCAGATCGTTCAATTGAAGGATTCTCTGGGGGTGAAAAACAACGATTAGGGATTGCTCAAGCACAGATCAATTATCCTGACCTACTGATTCTGGATGAACCTACAGCGGCTTTAGATCCCATCGGACGACGGGATGTCTTAGAAGTAATGGAAAGACTCAGAAAATACACTACGATCTTTTATTCAACACATATTCTAGATGATGTTCAGAAAGTGAGTGATTCAGTAGCCATTCTGAATAACGGCAAATTAGTGGCGCAAGGACCGATTGATGAGTTGTTAGCAGGTACAGCTAGTATAGAGTATATCATTACATTGAAAGGTGACAGTGAACAGGCACACAGGGAGTTACTCCAGAAAAAATGGGTAGCAGGAATTAAGGAAACTGTTCTGAATGGAAAAAAGAAGTGGAAAGTCAAAGTTACAAATAAAGAAATAGCCGAACGCGAATTGTTGAGGATTGTACACTCAACACCAGAAGTAATAGTCACCTCTTTCCATACGGAGACAGTCGAATTGGAGGATGTCTTTTTAAAACTTGTGGAGGACTAAAAAATGGCACAAAATCATGAATTTGAATTAACCAATACAACAGGACGTTTTGGGGGACTTGGCAACTTACTACAAGCAGAATTTTCACGCTGGCGAACCTGGGACTGGTACATAATGGCCATCATATGGGTAGCCATCATCTCATTCTCAACACTCGGTATGATTGCTTCAACAGATACTACCATAACTGATGCAATTCTCATACTGGGATTTATGATCGGGATGTTTCCCGTGATCGCAGTAGTAATTATCATGCAAGATGAGATTGTCAGTCACCGGGAAACTGGAACCATTGCTTGGCTTCTATCAAAACCTGTGAAACGATCCTCATTCATTCTATCAAAACTCATCGGTAATATCGTGGGAGTTCTAATATCCATGGTTGTTATACCAGGAATCGTGGTATACTTCGAGATTGTTGTGTTCAAAGGAATTATATTATCCCCTTTACACTATATGCTCGGATTTACTTTAGTGGCAATCAATTTGGTATTCTACCTTAGCCTAACTCTCATGTTGGGAACCGTATTTGAACAGCGAGGAGGCATAATAGCTATTCCTTTGACCCTTTGCTTGGGATATTCGATGTTAATGAATCTAGCTCAAATTCCAATCCACCCAATGAGTATGTTCTTTGCTGGAGGAACAGATGAGTCTCTGTTTGGAGCCTTGATCTTAGGCACCCCATTAACATCCGTACTGCCAATAATCTCCACGACACTCTTTATTATTGTGTTCATCTTAATTTCCTTAAGGCAGTTTAATAAAGAGGAATTGTAAGGAGATTTCTCTCTCTTTTCTTTTTTTTTCTTGGAGGTGATACAGATGAGAAAACAGAAAAAAAATCAGTTAAGTATCCTAGTCAATTCCATTGGTCTGGTTCTTCTGTTAGTAATTCTGATTTATAATGAATCATTTGTAGTTGTAGGGTTAGTCGGTAGTGTTATACTTTGGATGATTAGCGGTCTTTTACAAATTTCAATGGGTCAATCGTGAGTCTTTTTTTCTAAGGCCAAGATGGACTAGTATATCAAAAAAATTATTTTTTACTATTTATAGAGGGATGAGGAGATTTTGATTCACTTTTTTTGTCATCGATCCGTGGAAGAACTTGGAATTCTAAAATATACAATGTAATGAGCGGTATGATTCCAATAATAATAGTTGAAACAAGTCCTGTCTTTAAAATATATAATACAACGTTAAAAGGAACGATTGTCCAAAAGAAGAGGATATAAAAACCAGCTTTTGGTCTTTCAATGGAATAGGAGATTAATAGTCTCCGTATAATGGTGGAAATCAAGAAAAATCCAAGAAAATAAAGGAAAATTCCAAGGATAAGGGCAAAAGAAGATGAAAAGATTCCTGCTTCAATCAGTCCTGTCATGTCTCCTTCTGCTCCTGTTAAAGCATTTCCAATAATTATTCCATTATCATTACTATGGCACCAATAAGCAAGCCATAGCATAGGAATAGATAACTTCCACTCAAATCGTCTTAGTAATAGAATACCCTGCAATAGAAAAGACAGAGTTAGATCCACGATCATTCCCCCTGAAACTGCAAGTAAATATTGCTGATAAGAAAGGTTCGTTTGGTCTAAAGTAATGTGAGAGGTGTCTAAAGGGGAGACCAAGCTGATGTGGATCCCCTCCACTTTCCCCCCAAATAATACTGTTATAAATCCATGACCAAGAACTTCATGAATTATCTCTGAAAAGATTCTAAGTAGGTAGCAGGTAAGAAGGAGATAGCTGAGAATTATAATCTTAGTCCTGTTTTCAGATAGAAAACTCCGAAAATTTTGATTAAGAATAAGAAGTCACCTTCGGAAAGAAAGATTTAATCCATATCGAATTAAACTCC
>CP070760.1:2392547-2405503 GCA_020348965.1 Candidatus Heimdallarchaeota archaeon
GTTGGAAGAGGAACCTTCCTCAATTGAATTTCCAGCTATCGCGCAAGAAATCCAAGAACAAGGAGGAATGGTAATCATACCCCATCCGTTTGACACTATTAGAGGGAAGAGGTTCAGAGTAACTGAAGCAGATTTACCTTATATAGACGCCATAGAGGTGTTCAATTCGCGATGCATTCTCCCTCGAGCTAATAATAAAGCTCTAAAGCTTGCTGAAAAATTTTCCATTCGAAAAACAGCGGGATCCGATGCCCATTTTGCCCCTGAAATAGGAAGGGCATGGATTTCATTTAATGGTTTAACATGTGATGAATTTCGTAAGTCTCTCATAAAAGGAGAAACAACAGTAGAAGGAAAACGAGCTCCAATGACAGTTCATTTCCACACATTCAACCATAGGTTGAGAAGAACTTTCAGAAGAAATCAATGAAGAGACGTCTTCTAAGAAACAGTCTGATCATGTGAATGATTATTAATCAAAATCGTTCTACGTAGAAGAATGATGCCAATTAATATACAGACAAGACCAAGAATTTTTTCGAAATAGATTTGTTCAGTGAATATGAAGTAAGCACCAATTACAGGAATGAGAACCGAAACAGAGTTTGTAATTGGACTAACAATCGAGAGTCGTCCATTTTGAAAAGCAAACTGTTGAGAAACAATAGCTACAATGTAGGTTAACGAAAACATCATAACAACGAAAAAGAGTATCCCTAAATTCATATTAGAGGATAATAAAACTAGAATGGCTTTAGAAAAAATCGCTCCCAAGCCATAAAAGACTCCAGCAGACATTGAATAGAAAAATTCTTGGTTCTCAATGCGATCGGATATAATAAAGAACCCAAGCAAAATTATGCTAATCATCGAAACTGGGAAAAGAGTGAAAAGAGGAATCAATTCTATAATGCCCTCAGATTCCTTACTAATTATCCCTAATATTATCATTCCAAGAATAATGCCACTTATTCCCACCCATTCAGTTATCTTTAATCGTTCTTTAAAAAAAATGTAAGCAAGAATGAATGTAAAAGCGAGATTTGTATTCACTAAGGGTTTAACAACACTAAGTTCGAAATGTTGTAATGTAATTAGATATACAAGAAATCCAAGAATTCCTAGAATAGCCCCAGAAAGCCATACTGGGGTTGAAAGGAGCTTGCCAAATGTAACGACAAGCATTTTCCATGATCGTTCGACCCTTAATCCCCCGATTTTAATTATCCCCTTCTTAGATAAAACAGCAGAAACTCCCCCCAATATTCCATAAAGAGTCATAAGGGCAATAATAGCAATAAAAGAGTCAGTGTTGAATTGCATCATAATCATGGAAATTTTTTCTCCATAGGGGGTCTAAAATATGTTAAAGAGGGGAAAGAGTCTAATTATTATGATTAGCCACTCGAAAATGAAGAAAAGGATAAGAAGATTATGCAATTTTCCAATGAAGATTCCAGGTTTTGCAGCTCGCCATATAGAAGAAGAAGAACTAATCCAAATGTAAAGAAATACTACGAAGCTCAATGGAATAAAGAAAAGAAGATGCCATGTTATCTGATGAGTCACAAAAGCTATGAAGATAAGTAAAGAAGCAATTATTGCTAAGAAACAGTCAAAAATAATTACTCCTCTTTGAGATAGATAGTTCTCTAACCCCCGATAACCCAACTTGCTAGATATTTGCTTATCTTGAATTTTATAACTCAGATAACCAATGGCTAATATTGAAACAATTCCACACAGAAATAGAAAGGGAGCCTCTAGTATTGGAAGGACTAATGTCCAACCAATAAGAATTCGAAAAAAATGATTCATGGGACCAGAAAAAAATAAATTCACTACTGTATATTTTAACCGAAAGGGAGGAAAACAGTAGAGAATTTGAAATCCCATCATTATAAAGCCTAAGAATAAAATAACTGGTGAAACAAGAGCTAATAGTACTAGTCCTAAAAGAACATGAATTGTACCAATGATTAATCCCATCTGTTTAGAGACACGTCCAGAAGCAATTGGACGTAGCATTTTTATCGGGACCATTCGGTCGTATTCGGCATCAAGTACGGAATTAAACGTATAAAGACCACCCCACAATAGAGGACCAACAGCAATCCCTACTATGATGTACTTCAAAATAATGGAGGGACCCTGTAGAATCCATACATTAGTTAATAAGAGTCCAAATCCGATAGATACGAAATTGGAAATCCATCCATAAGGGCGTACAAGCTCGATATAATCCCTCAAGTCTATGCTTAGTTTTGGAAGTTCAAAGGCGTGTAATGATTCTAATGACTCAATTTGTGTGAGATAGAAAATCATCACTGTAAAAAAGAGTTGGGCCTTAATATCTGATAAAAATTTCATCGCAGCTCGAAAGAAAACCCTTGGCGAGTGAGTTTTTGATGAATTTCCCAGTTTATTTCACCACTTAGGTTCGTTCATCTTACATTCAAAATTTTATGGTTACAATAATGATTTTTTCCTGTATGTTATTACTTAAAATAGTTCAGTACAAAATCTTGCCTTTTGGTGAATTTTCTCCTTTTTAAGACTATCTATTACTATGAATGCTAATACATTATATCTATATAATCAAATTAAGACAGAAGGAGAATTGTTAAGACAAAGTAAAGGTATTCCCATTATAATGAGAAGATTTAAGCTAAATCTGTTTACTATGTGAAAAAGGCTAATAGAATAAGAGGATTTTACAATGAAGAGAGGATTGAACACTCGTGGAATTCATGGGGGAGAAAGACCTGATCCGATAACAAGGGCGTTAAAAACTCCAATCTATGCCAGTAATACGTTTGCATATCCTAGTATGGAAGATTTTTTCTCTGCAGCTGTCAATGCTTATGGGATAAACCCCGAAGAATTCACTTACTTCTATACGCGGACATCAAATCCCACAACCAACGCTCTTGAACTTAAATTGGCATCTATTATCGACTGTAAAGGTACTATTACAACTTCTTCAGGAATGGCTGCAATCACATTTGCTATTCTAGCTAATTATAGGGTAGGTACAAAAATCCTGGCGTCTGATTCTGTCTATAGAAGCACGAATCAATTTGCGACTGAAACACTACCAAAAATGGGTATTGAGTGTGATAATTTAGATTTTCGAGATCTTCATTCTCTAGAAAATCAACTTAAGGGTAACAACTATTCAGTTGTCCATTTTGAGTCTCCAGCCAATCCAACTATGCGCTGTTACGATATTAAGGCCATTTGTGATCTTATCCATGAATATAATGCAGAAATAAAAGTTACTTTTGACAACACTTTTGCCACCCCAATCTGTCAACATCCTTTGAAAATGGGGGTCGACTTTGAGATTCATTCTAGCTCAAAATTCATTAATGGACATGGTGATGCTCTTGGGGGGATAATCGCGTGTAACAATACCGAAGTTTTAGCTGATTTTCGTCGTCAATTTTGTGAGACACTTGGTCAGACCCCCTCACCATTGAATTCTTTCTTTATTCTCAGAGGACTAAAAACACTGGGTTTGAGAGTGAAAGAACAATCAAATAATGCTCTAAAGGTTGCCAGGTTTCTGGAAGAACATAAGAAGGTGAATCGGGTGTTTTATCCAGGATTACCTAGCCACCCTCAGTTTGAGATCGCAAAAAAGCAAATGGATCCTTTTGGAGGTATGTTAGCTTTTGAGTTAAAGAATGAAGAAGAAGCTCGAAATTTATTGAACAATAAATTCCAAATCATCCAATTAGCTATGGATCTTGGTGATATCCAGACACTCATCGAATGGCCCTATATTATGACCCACTATGACCTGGATTATGATCTTAAAGTAGCCACAGGAATAACGGAAAGGTTATTACGCCTTAGTATCGGAATAGAGGATGTTGAAGATCTAATTGCGGATTTGGATCAATCATTAGCCCAAATCTAATTATCTCACTAAAAAATATTGAATTAACCTGCTTTACTAACCTCTTTTGCACGAAGAGTCAGCAGATTATGAATCTCCTTTTTTTCAGTATTAATACTCGAGATACTGAGAGCCCAGACAAAAGCTGCAATGAAATAAAACCCTAAACAGAGAGAAAAAGTCATTCTAAATCCAATTAGATTAATTGAGAAAGTTGACAACACAATCCCGATTATTATTCCCAATTGATCAGTAATTGAAAATAATGCTCCCAGGGTTCCACGATGTTCTGGTAAAGAGACATCGAAGAGGAGTGAGGTTCTATTGGGACCAGATGCCGAGCCGATAAAGCTCCCAATCCAGAATAGTATACTGAACATTAAAAAAAGTAAAGAATCAGAACTCACAATCATAAAGGCAAAGAAAAAGAAAAAAGCTTGACCTGCCATAAATATGGTAGCTATTTTGGCACGTATCTGTGAGGATTCTCGTTTCTTTGCATAAAAATCGCCCATTTTCCCAAAAAAAGGATACCCTAGAGCTCTGCCGCTAGCAATAATGACTATAATCACACTAGCATTCCCAATAGTTGTGATACCAAGGCCTTCAGATGAACTTAAAAAAGAAATAAGCCACATCGTATAAATACTTCCTGGAATAAGAGCGAAAATGCCTTGAATTAACAACCAGATAATAGTTCTTGATTTCAGTGCTTCAGGTATTTGTTTGAGATCGATTCGCCATCTGTACTCATACTCTTCAAGAGAAGAAAAGGAAGGTTCTTGTTCTGCTCGCTTTGGGATTTGGATAAATAATTGCCAACTGAGGACTAAAACTCCAAATAACGCTACAACTCCGAAGGAAAAATTCCAATTAGAAGAAAAGAAACCCCCAATTAAAATACCTGCAGCATTCGATCCTACCCACGCAATGTTCAATCCTGATGCTATCAAACCCCGATCCTCATATTTTGCGAAGTCTGCTAGAATAGAATAAGCTAATGGTGAAAAGGCAGAGAGCCCCACAGCCATTCCTAATCGACCCAAAATGTATATTTGAAGAGAATTGGGGATGAAAAAGACCATAATCGCTGGAAGGATCCATATAACATTAGCAGCCCAAAGTAAATGCTTTCTATCGAATTTGTCAACTAAATATCCCCAAAAAAATATAAAACATGTTAAAATCACCACAAACAGTGCTTCGACAAGCCCTAACAATGGAAAATCATACTGATCGGCTAGCTGGGCTAAATTTGGAATAGGAAGGGTCGTTCCAATCCCATTTAATAGAATAAGGAAAAAGAGGAAGAAGAGGGGAAAGAATGGTGTTTTTCGTACTCGTTTCATACTTATACGTCATCTCATATTATTACTGACCTACCAAACACTCCAGATTTTGGTGAATAACACAGGGGATTCACATCTAGGACTGAATTGGGAGCTGCTTTGCGATCAACATGCACTGCTTGCACCTCGCCAATGAAAACCGTATGAGTCCCAATATCTTTGAGGATTTTAACAACTTTACACTCAATATTGATAGGACATTCCTTGATGAGAGAAGCTGAAACTGACTTTGCTTCCTCTGGGGTGAATCCACATTCTCTCCATTTCTCCATTTCTCTGCCAGATTTTGTGCCACAGAGTTCCGACTGAGTTAAATGTTCAGGTGTTGGGATATTCAAAACGAATTCTTTACTCTTTAATATTAAATCATGACTAAACCTCGAAGGACGAATGGAAACAGAAATCAATGGAGGACGAGAACAAATCACTCCAGTCCAAGCGATAGTTATTATATTTTCACGCTCTCCGTCAGTACACGAAACTAAAACAACTGGACTTAGGAACCAAGAGACCGTGGGGTTGTACAGCTCTTTTTTTATGGCCATATATATCAATCCTCTAATCTGTAACGTTATCCAACTGAAATACTAATTATTTTTAAGAGGCTTAGTCTTGTTTGGTATTCTAGAATTAAGAAAAATCTACCAACTTATAGGAGGATCTATCTCTTTACTCTTCTTCTTGTGGCCCAAATAAAGATCAACGAGAATAGTAGGGGAATGAGAGTCCATCCATTAGACGAGCTCGGTGTGGAAGGTTCAGAGGATGTTGTCGGTGTACTTAAGGTAGATGTTGGTATGGTAGTTGGTGTACTTATTGTAGAAGTCGTAGATGATCCTGCGATCCAAGTAAACTGGCTAATAATGAGATCAAATTCACCTCCACCGTAACTATCTTGTAAAGGAGTAACCAACGGAAAATTCGTTGAACTAACATGTCCAGTAATTAGAAACGAGTCGTTTTCTTGTGGATAGAAAATTAAATCAGTAATATAATCATAGGAGGATCCGCCAAAAAATGTTGAGAAATCACTCATCTCTCCATTATTTGTTAATTTTGTTACAAATCCGTCTGTTCCTGCGTGTTTGCCGCTTTCGTATGAATTTTGAATAGGATAATCCGCTGAATTTGTACAGCCGCTAATATAAATATCATTGTTGGTATTCAAAGTGAGAGAAATAGGGGATTCATCTGCATATCCTCCAAGAAATGTTGAAAATTCTAACTCAAATGTCATTGAGTCAAATTTCGAAACGAAAACATCGTATGCTCCTCCTCCATAGTTAGGTTGATAAGGATTTACTAAAGGAAAATTAACAGAATTAGATTCCCCTGCAACAATGATATCATCATTTTCATCACAGATTATTCTAGTCACACCCCAAACACGAGTCCCTCCGTGGTAAGTTGAAAAATCTAGGTGGTGACCATCGGGAGAAAGTTTAGAAATAAATATATCCCATTGTGATGGAGATTTTTGTGTTATAGAAGCATTAACTATTGGTAAATCACTTGATTGAGTGGTACCTGTAATGAATATATTATTTTGGCTGTCAGTAGTAACTGACTTAATGGCATCATCCGCTGTGCCTCCAAAGTAGGTTGAAAAGAGTATATTTATACCATTAGGCGATAACTTTGTTATAAATCCCTCCGTCCCACCCATCGATGTATTTTGATAGACTTCTGAGACGTTTGTTCCTATGAAGGATGATGAATCAGTTGTACCAGTTACTATGATATTCTCATCAGTATCAGTAATGACATCTATCGAGTAATAATCACTTGCTTCTCCTAAATATGTAGAAAGTGTAACTGCATTTGTTTTTGAATCGAAAATTATAAGGAAGACATCTCGACCTGTTCGATTTGTGTACAAGGGATTTGCTAAAGGAAAATCAGTTGAATCCGTTACACCAACAATGATAATATTACCATTAGAGTCGATAGTGGCTCCAGATACAAAATCATCACCGTCTCCCCCTAGATATGTTGAGTAAGTCAGCTGATTTGCTTCCAAGTCGATTATAGTGATTATTATATCTCTCACTCCTTTATTAGTGGACTGAATGGGATTTAATAAAGGATAATCAGTGCTAGAAGTTTCAGATACCACTATTAAATTTTTTTCGCTATTAAAAAAGAGATCCCCGTGGCCTTCTGTTCCATTTCCACCTAAATACGTTGAATAATCTAGTTGTAACAAACTGTCCTCTTGAGTACCAGTAACTAATAAAATTCCTGAAAGAAAAAGGAGAAGTAGGCATAATGCGAGGCCAAAATGAATTCTTATCATAAATCATCCCTATTCAAATGATCTGGCGAGAACTCTTTCTAAATAAAGAAGGTTTGGATTTCTGCAAAAGAAGAAATATTACTTGAAGATAGGACATTGAAGTGTTCATTCATTTTACAATTAAAAAATTCTTAGTACTTTTTAAGAGTCTCATGTATTGTGGTCATAGGTGACATTATTTTGATTGCCCAGCCTAAATACATCATCGTAACTGGAGGGGTTATGAGTGGGTTAGGAAAGGGATTATTAGCCGCGTCTCTCGCAAAACTCCTCAGTGCATCTGGTTACTCGGTTGCCCCAATCAAGTTTGATGGATATCTCAATGTGGACGCTGGTACCATCAATCCTTACAAACATGGGGAAGTGTATGTGTTAGAAGATGGAACAGAGACAGACATGGATTTAGGAACTTACGAGAGGTTCCTAAATATGTCGCTTGACTCTTGGTCCTCTTTAACAGGGGGTCAAATCTTTCAAAATATCATTGAAAAGGAACGACGAGGGGAATTCTTGGGGGAGGACATTCAGTTTATACCACACGTCACAAACGAAATAACTTCATGGATACGTCAGAAAGATAAAATAGTGGATATTACACTTATTGAAGTAGGGGGAACGGTCGGGGACATAGAAAATGCCTATTTCATTGAAGCTTTGCGGCAATTAGCGTTGACATGTGATAGATCTGATGTTTGTTGGATTCACGTGACCCTTATTCCTGTTTTAGAAGTTGTGGGAGAACAAAAGACTAAACCAACCCAAGCAAGTGTGAAAACACTACAAGGAATGGGGATTCAACCAGATATTTTACTTTGTAGATCCGAAAAACCATTAGACTCAAAGACTCGCCAGAAGGTCGCAATGTTCTGTAATATCGCGGTATCTGACGTAATTTCTGGATATGATACCCCCTTAATTTATGAATATCCCTTCCAATTGCTGGAGGAGGGAATCCTGAACAGTATTTTCAACAAATTGAAAATTGGTCCAAAAAGTGTGCTTACACTCTCCAATTGGAGGCAACTTGTTGATAAAATCAAGGATCCTGTTGGGGAAGTTACTATAGGGGTAGGTGGGAAGTACACCAATTTGAAAGATGCCTATGTTTCAATCACTAAAGCATTAACACATGCAGGAGCCCACACTAGTGTAAATATTAATTCTATTTTTATTGAGACATCAGAATCAATAGAAGATTTAAACGAAAAAATAAATTTATGTGATGGCATCATTGTCCCGGGAGGTTTTGGATATCGGGGTGTTGAGGGCAAAATAGCACTAATAAAACAAATACGAGAAGAAAACATACCTTTTCTAGGAATTTGCCTAGGCCTTCAGTGTGCAGTTATTGAATTTGCTAGAAATGTCTGTAGCCTTGGGAATGCTAATTCTACGGAATTTAATCCAAATACTCCTCATCCTGTAATAGACTTACTACCATCACAGCGAACAGTTTATCGAAAAGGTGGTACGATGCGGCTTGGAGCCTATCCAGTACTTATTTCAGAAGGAACACTGGCATACACCGTCTATGGGAAAAACGAGATAAAGGAACGCTTTCGCCATCGGTACGAAATTAATCCCGATTATACTTCTCAATTATTGACGAACGGCTTTGAGTTTTCTGGTTTGTCTACTGATGGATCTGTTGTGCATATTGGTGAACTAAAAAATCACCAATTCTTTATTGGAACGCAATTCCACCCTGAATTTTCATCCCGTTTCGAACAACCAAATCCATTGTTTGTGGGGTTTGTACAAAAAAGCTTAGAATATAAAAAAGAGAAGAAGAAGAAAGAACCTGATCCTAAGAAGTAATCAATACTCTCTTTCTTCAGGTTCGGGCTCAGGCTCGGGTTCAGGTTCAGGTTCGGGTTCAGGTTCAGGTTCGGGTTCAGGTTCAGGCTCGGGTTCAGGTTCAGGTTCGGGTTCAGGTTCAGGCTCGGGTTCAGGCTCGGGTTCAGGTTCAGGTTCAGGCTCAGGTTCGGGCTCAGGTTCAGGCTCGGGTTCAGGTTCAGGCTCGGGTTCTCCTTTCTCATCAACTAAAGTAACTGCAGTAATTCCAAAACCAACTTTTACGTCCTCAATTATTCTCTGGTAAAATTTCCCATAGAAAAATATGTTATAGAACAGCGAGACAAGAATAACTGTTAAAGAAACGTTGACTAGACAAAACAAGACAAGGTCAATCATTAATTGTGCGCGTGTCGGAATATCACTGGCGGTTAATGCGTCTGCTCCCAAAACAAACAATGATCCAAGAGTAATAAACCCACCAGTCAAGTTTGCCACCTTTTTTCCTACTAACCAATTGAGCTTAGATCCAGAAGCGTACGCTTTCAATCTTGCGTCTATCAACATCCATGCAAGGGGATACACCAATGTGAAGATTAAAGGTACTAAAATAAACAAAATCACTTGTTGTAGGAGAAAGAAAAGGACATCTTCTCCAGGAGAAATGAAGATAGCAGGATCTTTATCTTCTCTCAGAAATTGAGCAAATATGTTCATTAAGAAAGCTGAAACAGACACCCAAGCAAGTAGTAAAGCAATGAATTTATTCAGAATATTAGGCGTTGCAATTTTCCTTTTCTCCATGGGAACGTATTCGAGATAATGGACGTCTCCTCTTGTAAAGAATTGTTTTAAGATTTTATTGTTTACCAAATAATGAGCAGCCTTGGGAGTGATTTTAAATCCTAATAGAAACCATAAATATATAACCAGGAATGCAATAACTAACCCTACGAGAATCCCAATTAGATTCATCTTCGTAAAATCAATTAATTCTTCAGCGTTGGGATCGACTCCTGTATGAATAAGAAACCATATCGAAATCAAGATCAAAACTACGGAGATAACTATTCCTGAAATAGCAAACTTGAATTCGGGATGTCTGAGGGTGCGAAACATCTCCTTCAGAGTCTCTACCATATATCCTCCAAGAAGTTTTATTTTCCCTTCAGGAGCCTGTTCTTCTGATACAGCTGCAGTCTCATTTATTTCTTCAGATGTGGTCAAATTTTCATCCATATGGAAACTTCCTCTTTAAGTGTGTATGCTAATTTATTCTTTGTTCACATTTATTATCTTTTGCTCAACTTTAATCTTTATTTATCTTCGTTTTCCCCAGTCAATACTTGTCCAATCCGGTTTTTCCTCTTCTGGTGGTGGTTCTTCTTTTAATTCTTCAGGTTTAGGTTGAGTCTCAGTTTGACCCTCCAACCGTCTTTTTAAATCCTTTTGAACTTCATCTAATGATTTTATCAATGCACTAGAGTCAATTTCAGCAGATTCTAACTCTGGTACGACAAGTTCTTTGATTTGTTGAGAAATCGTTTCCAAATAGTCCGAAATCTTTGTTAGATGTTCAAGATCAGTTGTAGAAATCTCTACTTCTGTAGAAGTGGACACAGGAACTTCAGTTGTTGTTTCTGGTTCAACTACTTCCTCTTCCATTTCACCTGGGGAAAATATCACAGTTGTAGAAGCCTCATCTACTTCCTTGGTCATTAATTCCTCAAGGGGGGGAGAAATTAATTCAGCTTTAACAAAGGCAGTTTCAAAAATTTCGATACTGTGGGCCACAGTAATTACTTTTTCAGGTTTTGCCTGCCAATGAATCCCTCGGATAGGTTCGGTATGCCGACATACCTCTTGGACATCAGTGATATGGCGACCATCTAAACCCATTTGAAATAACCGGTTTTGGGCTGCAAAAAAGAGAAGGGAATTATCGATCACTAATATCCGTTGGATGGGCAGTGAGACATTATAACTAGATATTTTTCGATTTGAAATCTTCTCCCAAAGAATAATGTCACCATTTTGGTGACCAGTTACATTATAGTCGAATTCTAATGTCGTTCCAATTGATCTTATAGGTGAATTGGTTTCAATTTTACTAATTAGCTTTCCATTACGTTTCCAGAATTTTATGATGCCATCATCAGCCCCAGAAACAATAACTTCATCGTTCATAAACAAAACAGAACTGATAAAATCATCATGAGCGGCCCAATTCGTTTGTTTTTGACCCTCAGCCGTAAAAACATGCAAAGTATTATCTCCACCGCAAGCAGCAATAAAAATATCCTCAGAGGGGGATCCTGCAAGAGCGGTGACTAATGGAACTTTCTTGATCCGTTTTACTTCTTTGTGGTTTGATATATCATATATAGATATCGTGTCATCGTACGCTCCTGCAATCACATATTTTCTTGAAGGTATAATTAAGACGGATGACACAGTCTCTTTGTGTGCAGCTAAAGGTTCATCTTCTCTTGTTGAATAAGATAATTTGTGAACTGAATTATCTCCTGAGGCAAATACAATAACATCCTCGCTAAGAAAGGAAACAAATTCGGCCGTGTGAGAACGACCATCAATTTGAGCTGATTTTTCTCCAGTTTGAGTAAATATGGAGATGTCTCGTTCCCCTGTTCCCTTAATAATCTTCGAATCAGAAGTAATGACAGCATTAGATCCCGAAAGACTCTGGTCGTGGCTTAAAAGATCTCCAGTACTGGTATTAACAATTAGAAGTTTCCGTTCCCCTGCCACAGCAGCAATGCCAGCTTGGGCACTGTAATCGACAGATATGGGAGTAAAGTCAATTTTAAAACCGAGAAGGGGCTTGAAATCCAAATCCAGGATTCTTCCTGTACCATCCTCCGAAACAGTAACAATATTATCTCCATCCCTGCAAATCGATACAATAAGTCCGTCATGAACAGGAACTTCTTGCTCTATAGTTCGTTTCTCGCTATTAATTATAGCAACATTACCGTTTCTCTTGGGAATGCAAATTTTTTCGTTATTTATCCAAATCAAAGAATTTCCAGAGACATTTTCTACAAAAAGCCGTGCGCCTAACTTCTGGGTGGTTAGATCATAGATGTAAACATCATCATCAAACGTTGTCAACGCTACCTTTGTACTACTTGGATTAGTTCCAAAGAGGTTCCGAAATGCAATATCTCCACCGATTTCATGTAATTGTTCTTCCTTAAGATTATATAGATACGCTTTTGAGGAATCTCCAAGAACGACAATTATTTTTTCATCATCGGGAGTAATTTCTAAACCTTCTATCGCTTCTGAAAAATAAAACAAAACGTTTTCCTGTTGTTCACCTTCCCAAATTCTTACTGTCCCGTCAAAGGAAGAAGAAGCAAATCGTGGGGAATGATGAAATGATGCTACTCGGATAACTGAAAAAAGATGTCCAGTCTTTCCAGGAATAATTATTTGAGTTTTAGGTTTTAAGTCTCCATGCATACTATTCCCCTCGACTAAGGGGTTTAAATATAATTAGAAACACATGTTTTTTTAAAACATTAAAGTTTATTTCTTGAAAAGTCTCCATGAATTTTTGAGACTCATTCAAATTCTATTGTACTTCTTT
>CP070760.1:2405603-2408731 GCA_020348965.1 Candidatus Heimdallarchaeota archaeon
TTTTACAATTAAGCTTGAACATCATTTGAGTCCTCAGCCTTCTTCAAACTAGTCTCATTCCTGATTCTTGCTTCAGTATATATACTAGAAAAATGAAGAATACCGCTTCTGAATATATAAAGTAAGTTGGGAATCATGGTTGGAATATCAGCTTAACGAAAGTTGTACTTCAGAAACAAGTAAGGTGAATTCTCATGGCAAAAGTTGAAACGAAAGAAAAAAAAATAACTTCAAAACCAATAAAGGAAATACCTCCAGAATCAGCTATAAACAAAAAAAGTACAAAGAGTAAGAAGACAACTCAGAGTTTGGAAAAACCTTTTCTCGAAACTATTGCAGGAATTGGGCCAACAACCCGAAAACGTCTAGAAGAGGCGGGTTATGGTTCAAAGGAAGCTATAGCATTAGCCACACGATCTCAGTTAACAGAGATCTCTGGTATTGCTGAAAAAACCGCTGCTCTCTTAATTCGAGAAGCAAGAGCGAGATTTGACCTCGGATTAAAGAAAGGAACAGATTATGAAGTTGCGGCGAAAACACGCGTAAAATTAACTACAGGTTCAGAAGCCTTCAATGAACTTCTTGGAGGAGGTCTTGAAACTGGTAGCGTCACAGAAATTGCTGGAGAAAATGGTTGTGGCAAAACTCAGATTGCACATCAATTAGCGGTTAATTGTGTTAAATATTTCGATCAGGATGTAATTTGGATCGATTCGGAGGGCACATTCCGATTCAACCGCATTGTCCAGATGGCACAAGCTCTAGAAATAGATCCTGAGGTTGTATTGTCCCGTATTACCGTTGGCCGAGCCTATAATAGCGAACATCAAATGGCTCTGACGGAGGAGGCGCTTACCATGGTTCCCAACGTTGGGCTTATAGTTGTAGATTCATTAATGTCACACTTTCGAAGTGAGTTTGCAGGTCGAGGAACACTAGCAGAGCGTCAACAACTCATAGGGAGGCACCTCTCGTTCATTTCTAAACAAACTGAAATTTTGAACTGTGTGGGCCTTGTAACAAATCAGGTGTCAGCCAGGCCTGATGGAATATTTTTCGGTGATCCTAACAGACCAGTTGGAGGCAATGTGGTAGGTCATACAGTTACGACAAGATTAATGATTCGGAAAGGTAAGGATATTAAACGAACAGCTACTCTTACGAAAAGTCCAGAATTACCAGATGGCAAAATAGAGTTTTCGATTACCACAGAAGGAGTAAGAGATTATAAAAAGTAGTGACTCATAGGAAGAGAAGGAATATTATGCTTGAGGACGGAAACCTTCCCCCAGCGCTCCAACTCTTCCCTCATTCTGAGTTACGCGCATATCAAACAAAATTTCTCAGATTTGTAGAGAAGTATCCTCGGGTGATGATACATGCTCCTGTAGGGTTTGGAAAAACAGTTCTAGCTTTGATTTCCGCATTGCCTTTAGTAAAACAAAAGAATTTTCAATTATACATATTTGTGAGAACTAAAGCTCAAGTTTTCCGTGTTTTTTTAAATGAGATCCATAAAATCGCAAATAGTCGAAGATACGGTTATTTAACAGTAGTTCCCTTAATATTGAAAGCAGATCTATGTATTAAGAGAGAAGAAATCCCTCCCTATAGGAGTTCATGTGCTACAATTAGATGCCCTTTCTTGGAGCAAACTAGATCAATTCCTGAGGAAGACTTCCCTGCCATCGTTGAACAGATTCCAATAACTGTTCATGATGAATCAGTATCAGTTGACACATTTATTGAAGCTTTTCGGGAATTCGGGTGCCCATATTACGTTATAAAACGTTGTATTCCATACGCAAACATAGTAGTTACGACTCACACCTATCTACGGAGTATGAATCTGCAAAATATGTTTTATCAGCTTCTCATTCAGAGTTCTTTCTCCAATAAGATTGCAATTATCGATGAAGGCCATAATTTCACCGCAGATATTGAATCTACGATTTCAATTAAAGATTTAAATAAAGCTAAAGTAATTATTCCATTAAAAGTGATTGATAGACTGCAAGAATTAATCTTATCTAACCAAGGACGTGTTGAGAGGCCCCAAAACTTATCAATATCTGCGTTAGATGCCTTTCTAGATCATGACCATAAATTATCAATTCTTGAAAAATCTTATCTGCTCAAAATTAAGGATTTTATCTCTTCTCGTGGGGATATTTGGGTTTCAGAAGACGATCAATTAGTTCAGATTAATCCGTTTCCGCATAGGGCTTTTAATTTCGTAAACAACCATTTTAATCGTGTAATTCTGATGTCTGGGACGTTTACTCCTCTCACATCATATCAAATTCTTTATGGAGTTAACTACGCTACACTCCAGATCCCTTCAGATTTTCAATTTAGTCTGAATGGGATTCTTTTTCACCGTCTATTTACGACTAAATTCACGGAAAGGAATACTAATACATATAAAGGCATCGCTACAGTGATACAAAGATTACATACAAGTAATCCATTCCACACAATATGTTTTACTACATCACACGAATTGAAACAAAAAATCCTTGCTCACATATCACTTCCGCACGTATATATCGAGAACCCGAAGAGTACACCATTTTTTATTGATGAATTGAAAGAAAAAAAGCATGAGGTTATTTTTGGAGTCCTTGGAGGGAAATTATCAGAAGGAATTGAGATTCTTGATTCGAATAATCGAAGTTTACTCACTTTAATTATAATCGCGGGTTTGCCGTTTCCTCGACCAAATGCTACAAACCAATTACTCCGATCACTTTACCAGCAAAAGTGGGGGATTCGAATGGCTAAATATCTCAATATGTTACCTGTAACACGGAGTATTTCGCAGGCAATCGGTCGTGGTATCCGATCGGAAACGGATTTTTCTGCTAGTCTCATCTTAGATTATCGGGCAATATACTTAAGAACTATGGTACCTGCTGTTCGTGTGTTTCGGGATCTGCAATCAGTTTATAACGCATACGATCATTTTTTTGCTAAAATGAAAAGATTACTTAAGTTACAGTAGTTGGGGCATTTTAAGGCTTATACAAGAATTATTTTATCAAGAGCTGGTTAAATTCATTCTGTACAAAGAATTGTTTATGACTCTGTTGACAAGTCTTGGAATCTCATCCTTGTGATCTAACAAA
>CP070760.1:2408831-2422716 GCA_020348965.1 Candidatus Heimdallarchaeota archaeon
TCGAAAGAGGAACTTAACCTGATCCGACAGACTTTAAAAGATTTCCATCCCAGACGTTTCTTGTAATAAATAGTTACTTAACTAAAGGAATTTAATTTCACTGGGTAATCTTTTTCAGTGATACCAAATGGTATTTAAACTAATGTCTTCGTCTAGGAGGATTCAGAATGATCGAGATTAAGAATTTAGAAACTGGATTAACGTACACCGATTTTGTTCCAGGGATTACTCCTAAAATACCTACATGGCTCGTGTGTAGTAATCCAAAGAAAGACGAGCTTCTTACGATCCAACAAACCTTTCATATTCCATGGGAAGACCTCGAAGATGCTTTAGACGAGGACGAACGACCCCGTTTAGAGCTAGAACCAGATCATGACCCCCCATTCATGAAACTGGTCTTACGTGTTCCATTTGGTGAAGTACTTGGTGCTGACGAACCACATCTCCAGCCAACCACCGTACCTGCGGTCGTCTTTCTAACCACAAGTCATCTGATTACAATCCAGGGTACTAGACTTAAGACAAAACGTATTCGAAAACCAATAGGGTCTAGACGAAAACGACCTACTCCTACAATCTTAGTCTTATTAGACTGGCTCGAATCAGTGGTGAAATCATTTGAACTAAAAGTAGACATTATTGATCAGGATCTAGCGAAAGTAGAACAGGTAATTTTTCAATCAATCCGAAGTTCCTCCATCGAGGAGGTTTTCCGTCTCTCTAGAGATACAACGTATCTTGATGCTGCGTTACGTGGCAACTTACGTGCAGTCTATGCCCTTAAAAAAGCCCCCCAATTAGCAGAGTACCCAGAATTGTTAGACGACCTTGAGGACTTGGCTATTGATTTACAACAACAGGCCGATCTTCTAAGGATCTATCGAGATTTAATTGAATCTAGCCTTGATGCCTTCGCTTCAGTAATTTCCAATAATCAAAACGATCTTTTAAAGGTGCTAGCATCAATTAGTTTGATTTTGATGGTACCTACTCTCATTGCTTCGCTGTATGGAATGAATTTGGGTTCAGAATTTGAATTTTTACCTCTTGCTAATTCCCCCTATGCATTTTGGATTATTTTGGTTCTGAGTTTACTCTTAATTGTCCCAATATGGTTCTATCTGAGAAAGGTAGATCTTCTGTAGATAGAGCTACTATCGAATCAACTAGTCAATTCTTTTCCGCGCAAAAGGTCGAATAGCACTCCTACCTGAAACTTAGAAGCCTTACCCGCGTTTAACCATTCTTGACTTATGTTATAGATTCGGTTTACTTCTTTAATGTGTTCCTGCTTGACTTGTTTAGTACCAAGAGTATCTACTATTGAGATTAATACTAACCATCGAATTAGTTTCTCATATGCCTCTTGATTGAACCATAATACGTTCTGGTAGCGGTTTGTTTGAATGTATGATTGAACTTCCAAGTCTGACATAATATTATTCATGATTTGAACAGCCTGGAATTCTGGTTCTACTTCGAGTTTATGCCAATTCTGATGAGAAGTTAATATCTTCACCAGTACAATAGCCTCAAACGTATTTTGATGCTTCTCAGATAATTTTATGGTTTCTGACATCATCTCAGATAGTTCTTGAATTGTCCACTCGATAATCCTACCCAAACCCCATTCATCAATCCAGCTCCTACTTTGAAGTTCATAGTTAAGGGGATGGATGATCTTACCTATTAAATGTACAAAAATCCATGAGATAATGATTCCCCACTCAATAGGATATTCAGGACGATTCTCGTTTAAATATTTCAGGCAGTCTTCATCAATTTCAGAAAAAGGTGACTGACTTAAAGATCCATAAATTTGAAATAATGCTAGAAGTGTGTCAAGAATTTCTTCAACTAATTCAGATTCTGAAATACTTGCTTTGTAATAGTTTTTTACCTCTCTAAAGAAAAAACTTAAATTGGGACTAATATCCTTTAAGGTTCTATTAATTTCTTCTCTATCACTATTGATTGCAGCCGTTATGAGTGTATTGAAGACCTGAGTATTAACTAATTCTTTAAATGCCTTGAGGAGTGGCTGGTATACAAGTTCTTGAAGAGATTCATCTATACTGTAGACTCCTTGTCCTCCCAAGAAGTCATTCAGGAGAGCATAGTGTCGCCATACATTGTCTTCAACTTCTCTAAAATTAATGAAGGCTACTGATTGATAGGCTTTTAATTCAATAAAAAGGCCTCTTTCATAAATTTCTCTATTAGGACGGATATATTCCAAACCACTAATCTGATCTCGAAAAATGCAGAAAAAATTCTCTTGGTTTGATAATAACAACCCATCTCCTACTGATTTTTGGACTAATTGAGTTCCCTCACCCATTTTAACTGCAAAAGCCGCTGATTGTCTTAACCAGCCCCTAGTTTCACCAAATTTGTTATGATAAATGATTAACGATCTTTCGTGACCAGAACGATTCGAAAAAGCAAAAACATCTTCATTTACAAATCCACCCGAGGTGAAAAAGTCATAGAGGAGGAAATCCTTAACCTCTGAGAAGATATATCGCTTTTTCATTAGTGGGAATATGATTCGTTCATGGTGTTGTATAAATCCTTCATCAGCTTTTTCGTCCCAATAGGCACGACGATATTCCATACCGTATTTTTCAGCAAATCCTTCGATTTGGCCATGGCCAAACATCGGAAGTCCAGGCATAGTTGTTAATAAAAGACATATCCCGAAATATTTATCCTCCTTTCCAAATTGATTGACGGCCGTTTCTTCATCGGGGTTATTCATGAAATTTACAAAGCGTTTCAATATTTCAGGATCATATTCAATGGTGTTCTTGATCACAGAGCGGTACTTTGCATTATCTTCGTCCCGGAGCATATTCATAAAAGCAGAATTATACACTCGATGCATTCCAAGTGTTCTAACAAAGAATCCCTCTAATAACCAGAAAGCTTCCGCTAGGAGTAATGTGTCAGGGACTTCTTGGGTAATTCGCTCAACAACTTCTCGCCAAAATTCTCGTGGTATTGCACTGTCGAAATCACGCCTAGTCAACCCATACTCTGCTCTGGAGGGAATATCACCTCCACTTCCAGGAGCTGGAAACCAAAGTCGGTGGAAATGTTTCTTTGTTAAAGTCATTGCTGCATCAAATCGAATAATAGGAAACATTCGAGCGACATGTAAAATAGTCTGTATTACTGCTTCTCGTACTTCTGGTTTTAGGTAATTTAGTTGAGCTGTGTCATTCCACGGCATTGAAGTGCCGTCATTTCCATGGTAAATATATTGGGTTTCACCTGTGGCAAAGTTTACTCGTTTAAAAGTGACTGCAGCATCAGACCGCGAGAAATAGTGGTCTTCGATGTATATCCCTACTCCTGGATTCTGAGAGACACTCTCACCTGAATAGGAGTAGGAGGGGAACGGGCTATAAGGAAGATGTATGAACCAATCTGGATGTTCAATCATCCATTTTGAGTCAATAGCCATATGATTTGGTACCATGTCAGAAGCTAATCGAATCCCTCGTCTCCACGCTCGTTCCCTTAAATTATGAAGTGCTTTCTCTCCTCCTAGATCAGTAGAAATAACATAATCGTATAATGAGTAAGCTGAAGCCTCGGCTTCTGGATTTCCACACCATTGTTTAATTTTTTTAGAAGCTGAACTCCGTTGCCATACCCCAATGAGCCATAACGCGTTAAATCCCCATTTTTCTAGTTGATCTAACTCCTCATCTGGAATTTGATCAAGATGATGAATAGGACGTTCGTATTTCATTGAGAGTTGATCCAACCAGACAAAAATATTCTTTGCTATCATGACTACATTGGGCATCCAGTCTCTATCAGGTGTATAATTTTCTTCTAAATAGTCATATTCATAGATTTGGGCCTCCCCAGGTCCCATCATTCGTAATTTTTCCTCTTCATTGAAAAAATCTAATGCTAATAATAGTTTAAGCTGAAAAGGCCCAATTAAATATCCCCACTTTTCGTTTATGTAAATCAACTGTTTTTTAATGGAGTATGGCTCCTTTTGAGGAAGTGATTCTAACATTTCGAATAAATTTTGGTTTTCTGGGCCAAAAACAGGGAGGTCATCAAAAAAATCTTCAATCAAATTAATAATTTGAAGATATTGGGTTCGTTTTTCTAGATCTTTGTCATCAAATAGTTCTAAATAGCTTGAAAAGGCTGGATTCACATTACACATCCAGAGGCTAATCATGGAGAACAGGGCTTCGTCTGGTTTTTGAGTCAGATAAGAATCAATATCAATGTCATTATTGTAAATAGGAGGAGGAGGAAATTCCTCAATCAGAAGCTCCAGTGATTTATTCAATTCCTCTTGTCCGAGATTATCTTTTAACCATTGTAGTATTTCTTCATGAAGATCAATGTCGTGTTCTTTCTGATAGACCTCAAGTAAGTAACTAAAAATTTCAATTTCAAGAGCTATACCGTTAATATCACTTGCTTTCACAGCAGTTTCAGGAAAATTTATCAAATCTCGTCTTTGATTAATTTTTTGAGCAAATAGGCGAACGGAATGTAGATTCTGAAAAGTAATGGCTCCTGTTTCGTCAAAGAAGGAGTCATCGAACTTATATTTATCTCTAGCTTGACGATCGATCCTCATATAATTCCTTCTTAACTTGTGAATATCTTTATGATGTGAAGATGGGGAATAAAAGTTTTTCAGTGAGATTTAAAAGCTCAGATAAATTATGCTACTCATTTAGACCCAAAAAAAAGACCCTAAAAAATGTCATTCATAAAGAAGTGAAAATTTTAACTGAAAACCTCCAATAAGGTTAAATAGATCAGTAATACAATCCAACAGAATCTTGAGGAAGAAAGTTCAGCTTGCGGGCTCTGCCTCTAAAAGAAAAGGATCTAGGTGAATTTTATACCCCGTCCAAAATATCAACGTATCTTTGTCAGAACACAATATTTCCTTATCTTTTAGACAACGTAAATGACTATTTTGGGACGAAGTATAACTATTGGGGAGTCGACAAAATAGCACAGACCTTTGATCCTTTGACCAAAACTCACCTTAAGTTTTTGTTTAAGGTAAGTCAAAATCTTAAAATTCTCGATCCAGCAGTAGGTAATGGTCACTTTTTACTGGAAACAATGGTTACTCTCGAAGGGATCTATAGGTATCTGAACAAAAGAGGTCTGATAAATTGGGAGGTTGATCAGATTCGAGAATATATACTCGCAAATAACCTCTTTGGAGTGGATATCAACAAAGATACAGTTAAGGAATGTCAAAGAAGATTAAACTCGGTGATAACTGAATCAACAAATGAGATTGACCATAATAAGATTCTGCTAGACCTCGATCAGCATATTCAATGCGGCAATTCTTTGATCGGCGCAATTTCTGATCCACCTCAAAAGATTAGTCAATCACTTAATCCTTTCAATTGGAGCCAAAAATTCCCTAACGTGATGAAAAATGGCGGATTTGATCTGTGCCTTGGAAATCCTCCATGGAATATTTTAAAACCTCTCGAAAAAGAGTTTTTTTGTCAGTACGATCCGAGATTAACAAAGTATGGGGTAGATAAAAGAAAAGCCAATGGAATCATATCAAAACTCTTAGAGCAGGAAACAATTAAAGAACAATGGGAGAATTATCAACATTCTATCCATTTATCAGGGAAATATTTTCGGAGTAAAGAATATCACTATCAGTCTGATCAAATGCTTGTTGCAAATAAGAAAAAAACAATTAGTGGAGATCTCAATCTTTATAAACTCTTTCTTGAGAGGTTTTATCTCCTTACAAAACCCAATGGTTATTGTGGGATCATTATCCCTTCAGGTTTTCATACTGATGCAGGAACCAAAGGCTTACGCCGATTGTTGTTCGAAAAAAATGAAGTAAAAGAACTGTACTCTTTTGAGAATAAAAAGGGAATATTTCCTACTATTCATAGATCTTTTAAATTCGATTTATTAATATTTAAGAAAGTAATAAAGAAGACTCGAAAATTCAAAGCCGCATTTATGTTACGTGATTCCAAGGTTCTCAAAAGGATTAACTCACAGGCACTTTCCATTGACTGGGAGGTTAATAAACATCTTTCTCCTTCATCTTGGTCAATTTTAGAGTTTAAAACAAATAGAGATATAGAAATTGCAAACAGAATGTACCAGCATCAGACCATTGGTACAGATTTTGAGGATTCATGGAATGTTTGTTTTACTAGAGAGTTTGATATGACATTAGACAGTGATTTGTTCAATGAGGACAACCAAGGCCTAGTTATTTTCGAGGGAAAAATGATTGAACAGTACACTCACCAATTCAAACGCCCTCGGTATTGGATCGAAAAAGAAAATGTGAAAAATAAATTTGGAAATCAATATCACGACTATAAAGAACATAGATTGGGATTTCGAGCTGTGGCTGCGAGCACCAATCGCCGAACAATGATAGCGACTATTCTTCCTCAATATGTTTGTTGTGGGAATTCTATAATTATAACAAAAATCTTTGATCAGAATAAAAACCGCTTAATCAATAAAGAAGATTTATTTTATTTATGTGGTGTCTTTAACAGTTTTGTATTTGATTTTTTGCTTAGACTTAAGATTACTACTAATATAAACATGTTTTTCATCTATGATATGCCTGTACCCCGACTTTCCAGACACAATGAAATCTATCAAAGTATTGTTAGTAATGTTTCTGATGTTTTGTCCAAATTCGAATCTTTTTATAATCAAAAAAATCAGGACATTACAAGCAAATCTTCTTTCGAACATCTCCAAAAAAGGGCATTAATTGACGTTTTAGTAGCTAAAGCTTATGGGATCAACCAAGCAAATTTAAAATATGTATTGAGTACATTTCACTCTAAGATCCCAAATAAGGAACATGAATTAAACTATTTAAAAAAGTTGATCTTGGATATGTATGCTTAAGGTTTGACAGATGGATCAGTTAAAACAATTGAAAAGTAAATTCTTAGGTTCAATATTAGGCAGTGTAATAGGAGATTCATGGGGAGCAAGATACGAAGGGAAATATTATGGGTCATTCCGTGTTGAGGATTTTCAACTGGTTGGGGGTATGTACACTGACGACAGTGAAATGATGAAAGGAGTTTTACAATCATTAATCTCCAATATGGGAGAGTTCAACGGTTCCCATATGGCCAATACCTTTGTCAAAAATTATGATTACCGAAGAGGATATGGTCCAGGAACGATTTCAGTCCTGATGAAAATAAAAGAAGGTCACAAATGGGATCAACCTGCGAAAGAAGTGTTCGATGGAACGGGGTCATTCGGTAATGGTGCGGCGATGCGAATATGCCCCGTTGGTTTACTCTATAATGATAACTTGGAGAAATTAATAGAGATTGCAGATCAGGTATCAACAATAACCCACACACATCCCCTTGGGAGAGAAGGTGCGGTCTTACAGGCTTATTCAGTTGCCCTGGCAGTTCAGAGTAATCCAAGGACTTTCGAACCTATTGACTTTATAGAAAAACTCCAATCAATTCCTTATAAACTCTCATCAGTCTACCAGAAAAAGTTGGAAAAAATCCACACATATTTAATTTCCCCGCCATCCAGAGAAAAAGCTATTAGAGAACTCGGTGTGGATGTAGCAGCGCCCGATTCTGTCCCAATCGCGATATATAACTTTTTAAATGACCCAACAAATTTCTATGAAGTTCTTCATTCCTCAATAAGCTGTGGGGGTGACACCGACACGATTGCGTGTATGTCTGGGGCAATCGCAGGCGCGTTTTTGGGCCTCGAAAAAATTCCAAAGAATTGGTTGGATATTCAGGAAGAAAATGATCTCTTTCGGCAATTAGCTGAAGAGCTCTTCGAATTATTTATTGACAAAAAGACTTGAACTTAATGAATAAAGAATTATCTATTATTAAAGAATTCTGATCAATCATTTTCTCTGTATTGGACCATTTAGGGGGAGATGTTGAAAATGCTAAGAATGAATTGAAGGACCATATTTAAATACCCCTTAAAAAGAAGGTTATCAATTCATACTAAACTCATATTTTTTGATTCTCTCATGGAGTTCGGCAATAGTGGTCTCTAAGCGTGAAACACGAAAACGGTTCATCGCGACCGCTTTAAGTCATCTGCCACCCTACATCGCCCAGTACCCCTCAGATGAGCAGAAGTGGCTACACGCCTTTCTCACCGTCCTTCGACACTACGAGGTGGACACAAAAGCGACCCGCCAGCAGTTTATCGAACAGTGGAGGCAGTTCCAAGAGAACCTTAGAGCTAATGAAGCTTACCTAACGTTACCTTTCCTGTGGTTTGCTTTGAGCTACCTGACTCGGGCGACCCAACTACTAGATGTCGCGTTGTTTCACGCCGATGATTTCTATACATACCTCGCGACGCACCTCAGAGGTACCGATGGCTTGGGAGTGTTCCCTCTTGTTCGGAAACAGGTGCCGCTAGTAGATGAGCGCTGGGAACAGCTGCAGTACGCAAGTAAAAAATTGATCGTCCCCCTGACCTCGGAGGAGCTTGAGGTTTTGACTATCCTTTATGATTTCAGCTTTAATGGGGGAATCGAAGCTCTAAGCCCACGACAGCTCAAGGCAGTGGTAAGCAGCCAGACTCGTACCCCCCTTCTCGTCCGACGCCTCCCACGTATCTGTACGCGGGTGGATGCACACTGGGCGGTGGTGTGGCATTTTCCCGCGTTCGACCTGACCCAGGTTTACTGTCGGATGGAGGTAGGGGAACACATTAATACACTGTCAGAGATCCTCGATTGTGGAGACCCTACTAACACTACGCTCCGCGGAAGTAATCTGTACACGGTACGAAATGTCGAACGGATGTACCTCGGGGTGCTACTGGTGCCCAGTCACCTTGTCATGGCACTCCAGACCTACCTCGAGGTGTGTCAGGAGCAGGGGGATCTCATAGTACACGAATATGAACCTGTCATAGAAAGGCAACATACGAGTGCGTTGGCAGACTACAAACCCAACAAAGGGTGGCAGAAGTGGGGGGTGACTGCGTGCATGAAATTGGTCAAAGAGTTAAGACCGCGCAAGCAACGCGTGAGACAAGCTCGGGCCGCAGTGTACTACACCTCGTTTAATGACGCATGGCATTATTTTGAGCTACCTCGTCCGACCCAGGCGATCCCGTTACTATGTCGAGAAGACCTCAACACTTACACCCCATATCCAGGGCTTGCCAAAAACCGTATTGAAAATGATTCACCACTATTGAAGACGCTCCACTACCATCGAGTGATGGTTGTGGTGATTTTCGCGCATCAACTCATCCGCGAGTTCACTATCCCCGAATACTGGCTCACTCTGCCACGCATCCCGTTCGCACAGCTATCTCATCTCCTGCAGCGAGTGCCCTATACCAATGTTTTCCGAACGAAAGATCACTACCACTTGTGGGCACCCTTGAATCCATACCTTGGGGACTGGTTAGAACGGGAGCTGGGGTGGGCTGTCCGTGATATCATCCCCTACCATGTACGTCATAGTTTGGCCTACGATGATTATGACTTCCCTGCGCAGGAATGGAAGGCACCACGGGTATTAGAAGAAGAATAGGGATCGATAGTACAACTGTCACCTTCCTGAAATGTGAAACTAGAATAGTTCCTCGGAGATCTCCTTTTTCTTAATATTAAGTCATTGAAATCTATCTATATTAGAACTCATGAATTTAAAGTCATCTTTTTCGTATCCTTAAGTTAAACACTCTAATATTGAATTGAGCGATTTATCATGATTGACGCATATCATCATTTACTTAAGCACTATTCTCAAATTCATTTACTTGAGTCTATTCAAGGACTACTGTACTGGGATCTAAATACTTACATGCCTAGCGATGGCTTACAATTTCGTACAGAGCAATTCAAATGGCTTCAACAGAATATTCATAAGCATTGGATCGACGAAGAGTTTGCTTCTTTAATATCTAAATGTGAAAAAGTAGATTACCTCGATTCTATTCAAAAGCGGAATGTTGAACTTACAAGAAGAGAGTACGATAAGCGGACAGTAATTCCCATTAAACTTGTTGGAGATCTTGCTGCTCAATCTAATAAGACCTTAGAAGTATGGAAAATCGCCAAAGCCAAAAATTCATTTCAATACGTTGTCTTTGATCTTGAAAAACTATTTTCCTTAAATCTAAAAAGAGCTGAACTACTTGCTGAATCAAGCGGAATTTCTGATCCATATGAGGCATTGATTAATTTTCGGGACCCAGGTTTCTCAGTTAATCTGTTAAACAATATCTTTAATGAAATAAAGACATTCCTTGTTCCATTTGTAAAAAAATGCATTTCTTCTCAGCCTGATCAAACGTTTCTTACACGGCGTGTTTCCCGTGAAATCCAACAAGAGCTTGTGAAAGAGCTTACAAAATTCTTAGAGTACCCTCATACCACTGGTCGAGTAGATGAGGTTGAACACCCTCTCACAATTGGCTGTGGCCCTAAAGATGTTCGAATCACAGTGAAATATCAAGAAGATCGGGTAATGAAGGCATTATCTGCAGGTATACATGAAATTGGTCATGGATTAGATAGTCTTCAAAGAAATCCAGAATGGAGAGGACAGCCTATTAATGCACGAAAATTTCCAAGCTTTGGAGAGAGTCAAAGTAGACTCTTAGAGAATATTATTGGGCTTTCTCGAGAGTTTTGGTCACATTTTTATCCTATATTTAAAGAAAAAGTCGGAGTATTCACAGATATAGATCTAGATACCTTCTATTCTGCGATAAATACTGTCAAACCTGGCCTGAGTCGTATGCGCGCGGATGAATTAACCTATATTCTTCATATCATCATTAGGTTTGAGATCGAGCGGGATCTGTTTGCTGGGAATATCAAAATCAATGAGTTGCCTCAAATCTGGAACGAAAAGTATGATGAATATCTCAATGTTGAGGTTCCCTCAGATACACTAGGAGTAATGCAAGATTTGCATTGGTACTCCCAATATTGGGGGTATTTCTTTGGTTATGCTCTTGGTGACATCATTTCATCCCAAATAGCAGAAACACTGTCGCAGCTTCTTCCAGAATGGCGTGAATCATTACAGAATGGGAGTTTTACAATGATCCGAGAGTGGCTTGCTAATAACGTTCATTCACTAGGAGCACAGTATGATAGTCTTGAATTGGTAGAAAAGATTACAGGTGAGCCACTTACAAACAAATATCTTATTAACTATTTGAATGAAAAATATACAGAATTATATAAACTCTGAGCAATAGTAGGTAATGAAATTGTCAATTAAGCGACAAAAAGAATCAAGAGAGGACAACACTGCAGTTAAAGTCGAAGTATCACCTCAACAAGGGCTTATGGCCTTTCCTGGTTTTCCGTTAGTCCTAGTTGGTGTCAAAGATAACATTATTACGGTTGCTGCTGTTAGCTTTTTCTCTTTTGGAAAAGCACCGATGGTGATGATCGGAATTGTCCCTAAAAGGTATTCATTTACCCTAATACAGGAATCAGAAGATTACTCAATAAACATACCAACTCTAGAGTTACTAGAAGCCGTGAAATTTTGTGGTACGAAGTCAGGAAAGGATGTCAATAAATTCGAAGCAACAGGGTTAACACTACAAAAGGCTCAAAAAATAAAGTCCTGTCTTATCAAAGAATGCCCAGTAAGTCTTGAGTGCAAAATTGTTCATACCATTGACCTTGAGGGTAGTCATGTTTGGTTTGTGGGAGAAATAGTTGCTGCCCATAAAAGAAAAGATTACGACAGGTCGCAAGCTCTAATCTATTGGCCCCGAGAATATCGAAAAGTGGGGGAGGTAATTGAGAACTGAGGTCTAAGGAGAAGAGTTGAGCCTTCATATTCTCATTTTGACTTATTAATCCTCTCTATTTTAAAGATCACCGGACGAAACCAGTCTTGGCAGCCAGCAATAGTAAAACCGCGTTGTTTCAACCCAGGCATATCCCCTCCAACTGCAATAGTGAAAATATCTTTACGAATGTCTGCCCAAGCAGACGCGCAGAAGTCAGGAGGCGGGCCTTGAAAAGCAGCTTCACCCTCTAAGATAAACTCTTGTTTATCTGTAAAAATTTCACACGGTTTCATGTGGTCCCGATATTCTTCAGCTATATACTCATTAATCAAATCCTGATCAATGGTTCTCTTAATTACAGTGATTTTACAGTTTGATATTTCTATTGACAAGAAATCACCTTTTTTTCGTTGATTTGATGAAAAACAAATAATATTTTTGACAGATCTACCTTAAAACCAGATTATCATTACCACAAAAAAACTATTTATAAATGGAATTGTGACACTTATACATCGAATTGTATGAGTCATCATAAAAGGAGAGAAAACTCAGAAATGGAGCTCATAACCTCAAAGAAACCTCTAGAGAATTTTGAGAAAAAGAATCTGGAACCTAGGGATAAAACTCGTCAAATGTTGTTATTCCTCATTTTATTATCAGATATTTTACTAGTCCTGATAACTGGTTTTGTGATTCACAATGTCTTCTTGAAATAATCAGGTGAAAGATAGTTGGAAGGAAGGCATGGTATTGGTGATGAACATCCTTACTCTCATATAATTATGATCTTTTGTGGAATATTATTTGCTTCAATATGGGGTTTAGATTCTTTCATCTTTCATTTTGGGGTGGAATTTACCAACAATATCCATGTGATTATTCGAGTAGTTTTATTCGTATTAGCATCAGGTCTGTCCATTAAGTTAGGAATGTCTTCTCATGATGTAATCTTTGACCATCAGGAAGAATCATCATGTCTAATAACAGACGGTGTTTTTTCCCATGTTCGCCATCCCATGTATCTTAGCATCTTATTGTTAAAGCTCGGATTTCTGTTATTAACAATGTCACTGATTTCCATTATTCCCTGGGTTATATGTATTATTCTTTATGATAAAATTGCTTCCTTTGAGGAGAGGGAACTCATAAAAATACTTGGAGAGGAGTATGTAGAATATATGAAAGAAGTTCCAAGATGGATTCCAAAGTTTCTAACCCTTAACAAACCACGCTAATTCATACTCTTTAAAACTCCTAAGTAACCACTTTAAATTATCTTCATAAATGGAAATTTCTTCATCATTGAATTCCTTATAAAATACATCAGTCATCACTTCAGAAACCTCTTAGTGGGGAGTACTTGATAGAAAAAATGACAGAGGAAATCGTGGAATAATTAATATACACCGTTGTACTTTTAGTAAAAGATCAAGCGATCAGTTATTATTGAGCTAATTTTCATAAATAAAGGAGAGAAAATTAATGTCATCTAGAGAATTTAAACTATTTTTTGCAGTTGCTTTGGTACTTTTAATTTTATCAACTGTTCTTCGAGTGTCCGCAGAGGATATCTGGACCGAGGATTTCAAGGACCTAGATGGGTGGGATCTTTCTCGTTTTACTATAAATCCCATGACTGGAGTCCATACGCAAGATGATGTTTCAGGATTTAGTCTTGTGGATGAGGCATTGACCGCACCAAATAGTCAGAATTGGTACAACCCCAGTCGAGCCCTCTATAATAGTTCAGTAGCTTATGGCACCTGGAGTTTCGATTGGGTTGTCGCTGAAGGCGATAGTCATAAGGCTCATGATGGAATATTGTTTATCCACACTGATAGGGAGCATAACTACAACTTAACTGGGTTAACCCAAGCGGAATATTATGCGGGACTTTCTGGTTATGTTTTAGTTTTATCAACTTTTTCTTTTTCTGATGGACCAGCAACATATCCTGGACTGGCGATTGTGAAATACACAACACAAGAACCTGGATATGAGTTTCTTGGTAGTCACCAGCTCAGTACAGCTCCCGTTGGCTCCCATCATATCGATATTACCCGGGATT
>CP070760.1:2422816-2430068 GCA_020348965.1 Candidatus Heimdallarchaeota archaeon
TAAACTTTTTTTTGGTTCCGCTGGTCGGAAAAAACGTTCTGAATTAGCTTTTCGAGTACAAGAATTGGCTTTAGAGTCAGAAGTAATTGAAATTACTGCCGAGGAGATTGACCAAACATTAAACAAGCGACCCACTGATAATTTGAATTATTTAGAACTTCGTTACATTGCAGAAATGTTAACAAAACTTACTTCAAACGAAATAATAGTAGATACACTTTCAAAACCTCAATACTCCCATAAGTATCTCACAAAACATTTGAAACAATTAAATAGTCAGTTATTAATAAAAACAGAATCCTGTGGATCTGAAAATTGCCATTTTCATGTGAGATTAGCTGATATTACTTCAAAAAGAATCATAATTTCTAAGAAAGCTGATCAAAAGTTCCCTGTGGTTTCTGCCGCCTCATGCTTAGCAAAATACATGCGGGATCAACACTTACGGGATATTGAAGAAGAATGGGACTTCCCCTTATTCAGTTTAGGCTCAGGGTACCCCAATGAAAATGATCCTCAAGTAATTAGTTTTCTCCAAACTCATCGTAATGAAATTCAAAACCACGATTTTCCATTTATTAGGTACTCATGGTCATGGCCACCCTTACAACAGATAATTGGTTCCACACCCAAACCACTTGATGAATATTTCAATAAATAAAAGACAGAGTTAAATGTGTATAATCCTTTATATATATAGGAAAGGCGAATGTGAAAAAATGCGAATTTCTGAACAGTTATTTCGAACTTATGACATACGGGGAAAGTTTCCAGAACATTTTTCCTCTGAAATCGTCTTGAAAATCGGACGTGCTTTTGGAACTTTTTTAGGTCCAGAAAAAACCATTGTTATTGGGAGTGATGTCCGTATTTCTTCTCCAATCATCAAATCAGTTTTATCCGCTGGTCTAATGGAAGCTGGATGTAATACTCTCGATGTTGGAGTTTGTACAACGCCCACAATCTATTTTTTAGCTGCAAAAAATGCAGAAATTGATGGAGGAGTTATGATAACAGCAAGCCATAACCCAATTGATTATAATGGAATTAAGGTTTGTGATAGAAATGGTGTCTCCTTTCATATTGATAACTTTTTTAGTCAAATTAAGGATATGGTTGTAAAGAATTCATTTCGCACTGTGAAAAATACGGAATATGGTCAATCACTATTATTTAAAGGCATTAATACTTCCCAATACTGGCAATTTCAAAAAGATTGTTTTTATCCGCAGAAAATGCTAAAAATAGCAGTGGAAATTGGAAATGGGACTTGTTATCCAATTATTGAGCTGTTAAAGTCAAAAAATATGGACGTACAGGCACTTCATCCAGAACCAGATGGTAGATTTCCAGTTATGATTCCTGATCCTGCTAAGTCCTCAAGTCTAAAATTTCTACAAGAAAGGGTAAAACAAGAAAATTGTGATATCGGGATAGGTTTTGATGTCGATGGTGACCGCGTGGGTTTTGTAGAAAACCAAGGGGTGATCATTCCTCCAGATCAAGTGATTATGCTCTTTGGCAGATATCTCTTACAGAAATATCCTGAAGCAAGGATTATGCTTGATGTCAAGACCTCTAAAGCTACTTTTGAATATCTTTCAGAATTGGGTGCAAAGGTAAAATTCACACGCGTCGGACACTCATGGATTCATGAAGCTCTCGTTAGAAGTGGGGCTATTTTTGCAGGTGAATTAAGTGGCCATTATTATTTTGGGGGTGATTATTATGGTTTTGATGATGCCGTTTATTCAGCATTACGGATGCTTGAAATAATTTCGGCGGAGGCGCAGAGCTTCTCTGAAATAATAAAAGAGCTTCCTCAATATCCAGCTTCAGAAGAGATTCGAATATCCTGCCCTGCGGAAATTGTTTCAGAAGTGGTTTCCAATCTCGTAACTTTCTTGAAGGAGGAGGCACTTAACTCCATTACAATTGATGGAATTAGAGCTGAATTTGAGGAAGGGTGGATATTAATACGTAAAAGTGGGACTGAATCCGTAATATCTGTTCGTGCTGAGGCTTTTACTTCTCAGAAGTTGCTTTACTTTCAGAAATATGCAAAAGACCTAGTTTTAACTGAAATTGAGAGATTAATCAAAAAAACTAAGAATCATACATGAACTTGGTTCAATATACTCAGTTATTGCTTGTTTCAAATGAGGATTAAGAATGAGTGACCGTAAACTGATCATATACGGATCAATTCTAGTTATATTCGGATTGGCTATCGCTGGATCTACAATCCCTGTTGATTTTCTCTCTTCCGTGTTATACATTGGAGGATTTCTCATTGCGTTTTCAGGGCTTGGTTTCTATGTAAAATTTTATAGAGACGTTAGAACAAGTCAAGAAGGTACAGTCAAAGAAACTATTGAGAATTGATTAAAGGATAAGGAGTTTCGATTTTATCTACAAGCACTGATATTAATTTTGATATTTTTGGTTTTCCAATGGCTTCTGCAACACGTTGAATACCTTCAAGCTCATGAATTAACCCATTCAGGAAAGAGAGAATATCTCCAGGATAAACAAGGAGATCGAACTGAGATAACTTTGCTGATAATTGGTTTGTATTTTTCCCTTTCAACCGTTGATTAACAATATATCTACCGATATTCTCTTGACCATGGTTACAATAAGGATTTTCAGGACAACTGCAGCTAAAGAAGTGCTGAGTCCACTTTGCGAAGACCTTTAGACACCATTTATTGAGTTCAGTCGCCTCTTTTCCCTTTAAGGAAGCATTCATAACATCAAGTACAGGACTATTTATCAATCGGGTTGAAAACCGCATGTGGTACGTTTTTTCAAGATAACTATGAAGTTTTTTGGATAGATAGATGTTCTGAGGAGGATTCATTTCAAGAGAAATTGAAAGAAAGTGTTTTTTCTGCTTCAGAAGAGAAGATATATGGAGTACTTTCTCTGGGGAGAAAAATGACATTGTGGCTGCTCGACCTAATGGAGTGAGTTCTAGATAGCGTTGATTATTCTTAACAACAATCTGTAACAGTGAATTTTGGATTAACTTATTAGTAACAGACATAAAATCGTAGTTAATTGTTCCAATCATTCGTTGGTAAATCTTCTTTGCGAATTTCGGTAATACATGTTTCCTTGTAGAACAAATTGAGAGGATTTGTTCCCCACACGAGTTTTCATCATGATTTGGTTCAATCGGAAGCAAATCTGCGTTCATAAGATTAAACGCGATCTCTATTTCAGTCCTAGAGTCTGCAGCTGATATTACTTCTCCCATACATAGAAGGATACTTCGTCCACAATCATGTTTTCCTAATCTACCTGCTCTACCAACCATTTGAGCAAAACTATTAGGATCAAGAATCTCCTTTCCCATCTTTAATGATTCAAAAATCACTTGTGATGCTGGAAAATCAACACCAGCACCTAAAGCATATGTACTAACAACTACTGAACATTCTCCAGTAGAAAATTCATTTTCAATCCGTCTTCTTAGCGGGTAAGAAAGACCAGAATGATAAGCCCTTGCATTATGAATTCCAGCATGACGCAAATAATCAGTAATTTCACCAGTTTTACGTCGTGAATTGGTAAATACTATCGTTTGACCACGAAAACCAGCACTGGATGTAATCTGATATTCATTTTTGGTTAATCTAACGATTTGACGCAATTTTTCATTTTCACTCCGTGAAATCAGAAGGTGTTGTTCTAATGGAATGGGCCTTTGATCAAAAGTCACCAAAGTCAGAGAAAGATCTTTAGCAAATTCAGATGGATTTCCAACGGTTGCTGAGAGCGCTAATATTTGAGTGTCTTGTGCATGAGATCGAATTTTCGCTAATAAGCAATCGAGAGTCGCTCCCCGCTCTGCGTCGGCTATGGTTTGAATTTCATCCACAACAATGCAAGAAATTTCATTGAATTCAACTTCTCCCCCCTTAATTAAGAGATCTAATCCCTCGTATGTTGCTACGATGATATCTGAATCTTTCACGGAATACCTAAATCGGTAAAAAGCTTTTTTTTCTTTGATGGAGCTAAAAATTCGTGATCGTCCAGTTCGAAGCCCAATTTTAAATCTACTTCCATATAATCGCTTGAATTCTTCAAATTTTGTATTAGCTAAAGCTACTAAGGGAACGGTAAATATAAATTTCTTACCCCTTAAGACATAAGATATTCCAGCTAATTCACCAATAAGTGTTTTTCCAGCACTTGTATTTGCGATGATTAATTGGTCTGTATTCTCAAACAATCCTTTCTGGATAGCTTGTACTTGAATTGGTAGAAAAGTATCAATCTTTCGTATTTGTAAGGATTTCAGAAGGAATGGTGGAAGGTTGAACTCTGAAACACTCTTAACAAAAGGTTTTAACTTATCTTCTGATAGTTTCCCTACTTTTCGTATAAGTGTAAGATCTCCAAGAGAAGCTTGATCACTAGAGAAAACTGCTAATACTTTTTGAATATCATGTAATCTGCCTAGGAGAGAAACAGCATATTTCTTAAATCCTGGACTTGCAAGGAGATTGATTTTTTTTGCACTAAGCTCTCTCTCTAGTTCTTGAATTGCACAAACTTTACAAACTTTGCGGTTGTATACCTTATACCTACTTTTTGGGGAAAGAACAGTAATCCTATCATGAATCACACAGAAAGGACAGAGTATTGTTTCTTTAATTGGTGTATTAATCATAAAATCTTTACAAAAACGCTTTATTCCTTCAGTTTCTTTGTTAGAAAGGGTTGTACTCAATAAGAGATATCTAGATTTAGTGAAAATTTTTTGTATGGTATTTTTGGGGGCGGAGGGTTTCCATTTACCCTTTTCCTCCCAAAATATCCGTCTTGGTCGCCACATAAAATCGTTTGCATTCTTAAAATAGTATTCGACTTTTCCTCTAATAAATGGTTTTCTTTGAGCAAGTTTTCCACGAGAGAAGCAAAGAAGGAGTAACGTGTTCTCTTGTTTGATTGGAAGGAGTAATGTCGTGTATATTGATCGATATGATAACATAAGACCCAGCAATTAATTTTTTCGTTTTAGTACACAAATAAATTCAATGAAAAAACTTTTTTTATGAATCGAATATCAAATCAAAGTGTTAAGAAAAAAGAGTAATTTCACAATAATTATTTCTAATTACCTTTATCGACTCATACACAGATTAGGAGTTTAAGATTACCATGCCGATTTGCCAAAAATGTGGTGCCTATTTTTCAGAGATTTCTTGTCCTTTTTGTACTCCAGATGATTCACCTGATTCACCTGTATCAACAATTGAGAAAGAAGAAAGCAAAACTGTTCGAATAATTGATCCAATAGAGTTAATTGAATCTATAGAGGATACAGAATCTCAGATTAAAAAGTTGCAAGAAGAAAAACAGCTTAAAATTCAAAAATTAACTGAAGATGTGGCCAAACAGGAAGAAATAGAACGAAAAGTAAAAACTGAACTAGACGGATTGGACTCTGAGGTTAAAGAGCTAGAAGGATCTCAGAAAGAAAAACAAGAAGAGGTACAAAAACTAATTCAGGGAAATAAGGAAATTGAGCAAGAAATAGAGTCTTTAAAATCTAAATTCTCAAAATTGAAAGGAGATTTATCATCAAAAGAAGCTGAAATTTCCCAACTCAAAGAAGAACTAGGAGCGATGTGAAAATGCCTAAATGTTCTCGCTGTGGATCTTATTATATCCGACCTCCGTGTCCAGTTTGTACCCCCCCTGGTACTGAACAGCTAGTAGAAGATTCCCCAGAAATTAAGGGGAAATCCATAGATCAACTTCAAACAGACCTGAAGAACCTTCAAGAGGTCTTGAAACAAGAGGAATTAGATTTCGAAACTAGAATTCAAGAACTACAAACTCGTTTAGATAACTTGAATAATCAGATCTCCGATTTAGAACTCACAAAAGTTTCCTCCGAAGAAAAGAAACGGTCTTTGGAGAAAGATTTGATAACTATAAACAACGATATTGATACACAAATGAAAACACGCGAAAGTCTTGAAGGAGAGAAAAGTTCATTACTCGCAGCAGTTCAAAATGCAGAGGAGAAAATCCCAAATTTAGAATCTGAAATTTCCGAATTGAAAGATAAAATCATGAGAACTCGAGATGAAGAAGAGCAGCGGCAGCGTGAGGAAGAAGACCAGCGCCGTCGTGAGGAAGAAGAGCAACGTGATCATGAAGAAACCGTGAGTCAACCTAGCACTGATACACCTGGATCAGCTGACTATACCGAAGATAGTTAAAGATCTTTTTTCATTCTTTCATTCTTTTTGTCCACTCTATAAGGGTTGAGACATTGAAAGAAATAGCAAGTTTCACTACAAATTATTCTTCATATCAAATTGAGGCTACTGTATTTTTCAAAGAAACTGGAATAATTATAGATATAACTGGCCCGTATAATCATTTAGGGGGAGTTGGTATTGGAATTCCATATCTCCGCAAGAATGGGGAGGAATCTGCCAACTTTCATTGTTTTTCTCTTCCTTCTCACCGAGATGGTGAGCTAGCGGGGACTATTGCTCGAAAAATAGCAAAAACCACTCGTTTTCCTACCTTAGTGATTCTTGGAGTTCATTTTCCTAATATTCAAAAACATCAATTAAATGAGATAATTAAGTTTTTTGAAGAATGGGCAGAAAATATTGGCCATCGATTAGTTAACGAAATTTCCTTAAGTTTAAATAAGCCAGAATGATAAAAATTAGTCCTGTGACAAGAATCAGAGCTTCATGGAGTTGAATTAATGGTGGGGGCGAAAACGTCTTTGTGATTTTAAAGCCTGGTAACAAGTGACCAATCTTGAGATGATCTGTGATTGCTGTCCATGTGTAAATTGTGATCTCAAATTTATTTGGTTTTAATCCTGTAGTAGATATAGATAAAAGGTAGATTGGTGTTCCATTTTGGTTCACTCCAGAAGTAATGCTAGGTAACGATTGGTTAAGAGCTCCCACATTGTCTTTTATATCTAGAACTCCGTACAGATTAAGATTAGGTACTGAAATATTCTGTAAGTCAGAGTTTGCTACTTCGAAGGAAATAGAGAGAACTGAAGTCGTATCAAGGGCATAATAATATAATCCTTCAGATTTTTCAGTAGGAATGTAAGTTACATCTTTAATTACGAGGTTTCCAGTAAGAGAGAAGTTATAGGCAGCAAACTCATCAGTATTAACAGGATCTCGTAGGAAAATATAAGAATCATTCCAATCTGATTTTATTTGGAATTTTGTTCCGAAAGATGTAT
>CP070760.1:2430168-2448113 GCA_020348965.1 Candidatus Heimdallarchaeota archaeon
TGATAATAAGCGTCCACGAACACCTTCAAAATCTAATGTTTGATAGTTTTCAAGATATCTTATCCGTTGGTCAGAACCATAAAAACGATTGAGTACTGAATGGTCAATCTTATCATGCTTCATTTCATCATAATCTATGCCAAATTTAACAAGAAGCTTTTCATAATCCCTGAAAAAAGGAGATGTGTGTTTCTTTCTGATATTCCAAACAATTACAACAGTTTTTAAACCACGAGGTTTGAGGATTCGCTTAAATTCCTGTTTTGTTGATTTTAAGTCAAACCAGTGAAAACTCTGACCAGCTGTTATTAAGTCTATACTTCCAGCTTCCAGTCCCGTTGATTCTGCAGATCCATCAACAGAAATAAAGGCGCTATAATCCTTTAACATAACCTCTGCAATCTTTCTCATTTTTTCATTTGGCTCCACCCCGAAAACAGTAGATCCAGCCTTTAAAAACAGCTCTGAGAGGATACCTGTCCCTGATCCTATGTCAGCAACAGTGGTCAAGGGGGGATTCCAATTAAATTCATTCTTCAGGATTGTTATGATTTCCTCTGGGTATCTTGGACGATTTAAATGATAATATTTCGCTTTTTTTGAAAATCGTTTAGTTGGTTGCATAAAGATCCCTCAAAGATTGCTGTCTTAGTTATTTTTGAAGATGGTTGGCGAGAAAATCATGACTTTAGTTTATATATAAAAGAGAAACATCACCTAGCGAGATTTAGGGCCATTAGAGTTATGTTCTTTGGAGTACAAAGATGAGCCACATTCCCTCTCGGTGAGTATTTAAAATTTCAACCTGGTTTGCCGCAATATATTGGTCAAGGTAAGCCAAACCTTCTACATTTGCTTTATCACCTCTATGATTCAATTTGATCTCTTGGATCCCTGCAGATGAGAAATGGACAATTTTTTTGGCGTTTGTTCTAATTTCAATAATTTCTAAGTTCATAAGTCATCACAAAATCCAATAGATGATTTAGTCTTTAAAAAGGTTTAGTAAATTCTCCCTTCTTTTGATAATCAATCCTTAAGGATGATCGGACAAATGTAAACAAGGGTCAATGTCCTAACGACATAGTTGAATTGTTGATTCGATAATATGATACTTCTGGGATAATGCTTCGTTTATCCGATCGATTAGTTCCTCTTGATCAAGATCTGACATCTTGGGATTCTTGAGCTTTAGATGTGCAGAAAAGACCAGCATATCAGAGGTTATAGTCCAGAGATGTGCATTAGAGACCTCATTAATTTCTGGAAATCTGCTTTTAAGGTCATCCTTAATTATATCAATATTCAATCCTGGTGGAGTCATTTCTAATAAAATTCTAGTACTGTCTTTTAAGATTCCGAGTGCCCAAATTAATATAATCGCAGAGATAAGTAGACTGACTAGAGGGTCAATGAAGGTCCATCCTGTGTAGAATATTGTGATCGCTGCTAAAACAATTCCTATTGAGGAAACGGTATCGCCCAAAATATGATAGAATAACCCTCGGATATTTAGATCTTTTTTATTACTTCCTTGTAGGATGAAAATACTTGATATATTAACAGCAAGTCCAATAAGGGCAATAAGAAACATTTCAACTGCAAGAACATCGGTAGGAAAAAGAATACGTAAAATTGCCTCATAGATGAGTGTACCAACAATGAGAAGAAGAAACAAACCGTTAATGAAAGCTGCTAGAATCTCAGCCCGATACAGACCAAAAGTGCGGTGATGACAAGGGGGGAGTTTTCCTGCAATAATCATGGCAAATAAGCTTATCGCAATCGCAAAACTGTGAGTAAACATGTGTCCAGCATCACTTATCAGAGCAAGACTATTAGTAAAGATACCACCAATCAGCTCAAGAAACATAACTATGGAAGTGATTGTAAATGACAATAGTAGTCGCTTTTTCTCAACAGACCGATATTCGTAGAGGTGATCTGAAAGGGATTCTGACAATTGTGTTTCTTCCATGAAAATTCCTTTTACAACGAGAATTAGTTTGGTAGTTATCAATCACTGAAGGAAAATCCCATCAAAAGGTAATTTTACTAGACTTGTAATAATTTAAAAAGCACAACCTTTATTATTCGAAAAGTAGTCGGTTCCGTAATGAAGGCATGGTTTCTAACAGGGATTTTCTAAAATCATGCGTTTTATAAAAATTTTTAAGTAAATAAATCCACTCGATTCTACATCATCAAAATAACACAAAAAAATGAAATGGTGATTCCTAAGATGAGACGATCAGTAGTTTTGCTACTAGCCTTTATGCTAATGACTATGAGAGTTGGAAATGCAATTCATTTATCGGACGCGCCAGCTTTTTCTGTGGTAGATTATTCATTTTCGAAAACTCCAGCTGGAGTTAGTCGATTAAATGCAACCATACAAAACGATGGTGAAGAAGCCAGTGCAAAAATTGCCACAGCCTTCATAGAGAAGATGTATTTTGAAATGGAACTTGAAAATGGGGCCGGAAGTCTCAATGAGAGTTATGTAGGCCTTGACCTTAATGGGGATGAAGATATAAATGATAAATTCCCTATCAATTGGCGACAACCAGCTGAAAATTACACTCGTCGATGGGACGCTGTTATAGCTGGTAGAAATGTTTTTGGGCTCTATGAGGGACCACTTGATGATCCAGGTGGAGTTAAATCATATTATTTTGAAGGTGAGGAAAAACTATTCAGGTTGGATAATGAATCTAGTCTGTACCATTTTCTCTACATGGCAAGTAATAATTTTGCAGCATTTGGTTTTGATACCAGAGAAGTTCTGAAAGTCCCCAGTCCATTCTTCGTACTATACTTTAGCATGGCAGAGGTCACCGCTGATAATTTCAGGATTAATGAAGAGACTGTTAAAGCAAATTTCACAACACGGGTACAGGAAGTTTGGTCAAATGGGACTCGGGGTAATTCCACATTGTATTTTGTAACGAATGAAATGGGAATAGATGCAGCAGAGGAGGTTAATTTTCTCTGCGAGTTTGTTTCAAAAGAAAACACCACCTCCACCGTATTCCTTAATATGGAATGGTCACCTGATGGTAACGCAAGGTACAGATGGAACTTCTTTTCAGAAAAACTTGTACTTAAAGCTGGAACAGTCACTTCAACCACTACAACGACCACGACCACGACGACAGAGGAAGGTGGGGCGCCAGGATTTCTTCTAATACCCGTCTTATCAGTGATGACGATTCTTCTTGTATTCAAGAAATTACGAAAACGAAAATAATCCCAGATGAGTATATATCTACAAAATAAACAACGTAGAAACTTTTCTCCTTTTCTCTTTTTTCTTAAACCTAAAGATGTACTAGGGCTGATGCCAGCTGAACGATATAATCATCCGAAATGGATTAATTGTGACTGATGTGAAACAGTACAAAGCTGACATACGAATATTTGGTGAAAAAATAAACGAAATAGGATCACACCTCTCTGTCACTAAAAATACAATGCGTGAGATTAATGCTGATGGATTGACGATATTACCAGGGGGAATAGATCCACACGTACATCTGTCTCTTCCTGACTATGTTCCCGAACAATATCGTTGGGCTGATAATTACGAGAGCGGTTCTAAGGCAGCTCTGGCAGGCGGTATTACAACACTCGGTTGTATTGCTGTTCCTGAAAAAGATGAAACTCCCCTTGGAACTTTGAAACGCGAGACTGATGCTGCCCAACAACAGACAATTGCTGATATCATGATTCATCCTGTTCTCCATTCTCCCACTGATGAAACACTTCAGGAATATCCCAAACTTGTTGAGAAAGGGTGTACAAGTATAAAGATATTCATGGTTGCGGAGGATTTTGAGAAATTCTCTCTAGAATACTTAAGAGCATTATTTGCAGCTAAAAAAGCTGGTCTCATCACATTAATCCATTGTGAGGATTATTCCATTATAACAGCAGTTTGTCATTCATTGATCAGAGAGGGACGGGAATCCCTCAAGAATTATGCCGATAGTCGTCCAGTAATCTCTGAAGTTGTTGCTACTCAAAGGGCAATAGCCATGTGTGAAGTGACTGACGCACCAATCTATATTGTACATTTATCATCCGAACGTGCTTTAGAAGTGTGTGAAAGAGCACAAGAACATTCTCTCCCAGTGTACGTCGAAGGAAGACCAATATTTTTGTATCTCACTCGAGAAATGTATCTCGAACCCGAAGGAGCGTTGTATGTTGTTCAACCCCCACTTCGGGAGGAAAATGATATTGAGGCGCTCTGGCGAGGAATTCAGAAGGGAACAATTCATACCATTGCAACAGATCACGCTCCCCACACACGTGAGCAAAAACTCGCTCCGTCACTAAACATTGCGAATCTTGTACCAGGGATCAATGAACTACAGGTGATGCTCCCAATGCTCCACTCTAGGGGAGTATTGGAAGATAAAATCTCATTGAAGCGGTTTGTTGCATTAACATCAACTAATTCTGCCAAATTATTTGGACTTTATCCACGAAAAGGAACAATACAAGTTGATTCTGATGCAGATTTGGTTATTTGGGATAATAAGGAAGAACGTGAGATAACGAAAGCAGATATCTTCTCAAAAGCTGCATTCTCGATTTATGAGGGAGAGAGGATTACTGGATGGCCCAAGATAACAATCCGGCGGGGAGAAATAGTCTATGAAAACGGAAAAATAACTGCTTTACCTGGTTCTGGCCAGGTAATTCCACGGGGAAATCCACAGCTTCTCAACTAATCGAGTGTTAGTGGAAAATAATAGAATGAGCTGGGGAAGAAGACTTCTCTAAATAAGCATCACTGAATACTCTTCTTTAATCCACTCTTCAATAGGAGGGTGTCCAAATAGTCTTCCGTCAAGAGGTAAGCTTTGTCTCTTTGCCGACTCTAAAGCCCCCATTGCTTGTGCACATACTTCACAGACTGCAGCCACTAATTTTCTTTTTTTCAACTGTTCAAACTTCTCATATCTTTGTTCCTCAAACTCTGAAATTAGTTTACATGCCTCGCTTTCGAATATTATTCCGACATCATATCCTTTATCTGCTAAATCGAAAATATTAAGCAGAATATGAGTAAAAATTCCTTTATTGAAATGAAACAACACAAATAACTGTTTTTTCACCAAATCAGCTCCATTCGTTATCTGACATCAAGAAAATGTCAACATGATAATATATGGGAGCATTTTTATGAATTGCAAAATTAAATACTTGTTCATATCTAATATAGAGTAGGAATTGAAAGATATGTCAACACAAGAACCAATTATTAGGATTATGAAAGAGGGAGATCTCGATAGAATCATTGAGATAGACAATAAGGTCCTTGGAGAAAGGCGCCCTGATTACTGGGAAAGAAAATTCGAGATGGCAGGAAAGAAATCACCTCTTCCATCCCTCGTAGCAGAAACAGAAGGAAAAATCGTTGGTTTTATTTTTGGTGAAGCAAGTGGTTGGGAATATGGAGTACCAGAAAATATTGGATGGATCGATACGATTGGTGTTGATCCAACATACCAAAAAAAGGGCATAGGTGGACTTTTGATGAAAGAGCTGCTCAGTTACATGAAAAAAGTAGGTGTAGATACTGTTTATACACTTGTAAACTGGCGGGACTGGGAATTACTCCGATTTTTCGATGCGATCGGCTTCAAAAGAGGGGATATGATTAACCTCGAATACCAAATCCCTGATTGATCTCAAGATAAGGAAATCTCAAATTCATTATAGAAATTACTTCCCTCTTTTTTGGAGAAATAAAACTAACATACAGAAGACAAAAAGGGTTACTAAACCATTTAACATGTCTGCTGCTGCTGTCTTGGTAGTTGTTGGTAATGTTGTTTCAGGAGGGGTTGTTAATAAAGATGAACTAGATAATGAAGAACTAAATGAGTCGGTAGTTGAAATTGTTGTCGCGGGTGGGGCTGAAGTAGTTGTAGGTATTGTTGTTAAAGGAAGAGTTGTGGTAACCGTCGTAGAGGATTGTTGATCTGATGGAATAAATGCATCTAACGACTCGAGAACGTTACCTTCAAAATCGAATAAGGCTACATTTTCACGAGACGAATTAAACTCTGGTGTGACTGATATCTGGTCAGGTTCCCAGTAGCAAACCCCAAGACCTTTACAAAAGGGTATTTCTTTCACTATACTAATTAAATCCTGCAAATACATCTTTTGACCTTGAACAGTCGCAGGGTAACCATCTATTAAATCCCCAGACCCCCAAAAATTATGTTGAGAGTCATACCAATTCAATGTCCAAGGGTAAGCGGTTTCTACAATACAAATAGAATGATCATATCGCAGAGCTAACTCCACTAAGAAGTCTTTAAGTTCATTCAAATTCTTTGAATCCCACTTAGTATAGTAGGATAATCCAATAACATCAAAAGAAATGTTCCAAGCTAGTAAATTGTCAAAAAACCATTCACCAGCCCCAGCAGGATGAATCATAATCTCAACTGTTTCATTAGAACTTAAACTGTCGTGAACACCTCTTATACATTCTTTAAGAAGGTCAGTGAATTTCATCCATTGAGTCGTATTATCAAAATTACCACCAACTCGGCCATCATCCCAAAGCATTCCCCCTACAATCTCATTTCCAATCTGAACCATCTCTGGAAAAACATCATATATCTTAAGTCTCGTTAGAACAGTTTTTGTATAATTATAGACAGCAACCTTTAGGTCATCAAACGTCAAATTTTGCCATGCAGCTGGTTTAGTCTGTTGGCCTGGATCAGCCCAGCTATCAGAATAGTGAATATCTAACAAAAACTGGAATCCATGGCTCTTTATGCGAGAAGCCATTTCAATAGTCTTTTCCAGGTTATTATAACCTTCTTCTGGCGTATGCCATAATCTTAACCGAATCCAATTCATACCATGATTCTTAAGAATCTTGAGTATGTCTTTTTCCACCCCATCTTCGTAGAACTTTCCGCCACTAGCCTCTATTTGTTGTAGGAACGAGATATCAGCCCCTCTAATCGGAATTAAATCGATTGCTGACTCAAAGACGACAGTTGGACCAATTCCATATAATTCCGCTTTTCGATTGTATTGAACATGATAGGAATTAATCAAGTATTCTTGGACTTCTGTTTCGTTACCTCCTAAAGGAACTAAAAAATCATAACAATTGGGGTCGATTTCACTGTCTTCTCCACCTCCTCCATACCATTCTGAAGCAACAGAATCGATCTGCCTAAAAGAAAAGTGATCGGTACTTCCAACGACCACAACGTATGTCCAATCAACGTCTGGTACACCAATGATCAACGAGGGGACTGAAATCGTAATCGTTTGATCCTGTAAGAAGACTAAAATGTCTGAATTATTGATGGGAATGCCTAAATCATTGTCAGAAAATATGACTGTGTTCCAGCCATCAATACAAATGGCCCAATCCCATGCTTGACTCGATTTAACTCGAAAACCAGCGTTTTTAACGGATGATAAAGCCCCCCCGTACTCGGCATCAATATATATCTGGAAAATAGGGAGAGAAAAGCCATTAGGGGCGGTCCAAGGATTTGAATCAATGCTTTGCATTGAAATACAAAAATCGACATATGTACTATTGGCATATACAGCAAAATAGGTAATGTCAAAAATACCTCTTCCCTCAAAGACAGTATTAGTTGGATAGTCTCTCATTTCATCTCCTGAAGAATCAAAATGTTCATATATCAACATTTGCTCCATAACATCATGTTTTGAATCAGCTAAAATGTTCTTAGAATTGCTGAAGAATATTACAAGAAAAAAAAGGCAATAGATTTGACAATTTTTCCTTTTAATCAATCAAACCACGGCTATTTTAGGAATCAGTTTGAGGAACAAGTATGAAAGTTTTTAAAGAATTCTCCGTTATAGAAAGCTGACGATAAGGATGACATTTAAAAAAACCCCATTCTCTTCACGACGGAAGAAACTCAATATTGATAAAGAAGTTGTCCGAAATATCAATGAAACAAAGCGTCGAATGAAAGAGAAAATAGTAAATTCAAAAATGAAAAAAGAAAATGATGAAGAATAGTAATAAACGTACTCCAATTTACATTGGGATCAAACGAACGAATTCTGTCTATAAACATTCAACAAGCCAATAAAAAAGGGGATGTAATTCTATTGCCTCGAAAAGCCAAAGGTGTGAAACGAATTCTTCGAGAAGAAAGGCGAAAGAGAGAGAAAAAGAAGCAAGGTGACAAACATTGGCGTATAGATCTGAGAGAGATTAACGAGGACTAATTCATCAATTGACACTTCCACATAAAATCGAAATCAAAGGGACAACTATAGAAAGAACCCCCTTTTCGATGACACTCTCTAAAGATGTAATCCAAATTTGTTTATCCAAAAAATCGTTGGTTAAGGTGGATTTGACTTCATTACATGACTGTACTCAGCTCCAACGCCTCCACTTAGATTATAATAAGTTATCCTCAATAGACCTGAGTCCATTGCAACATTGCGCTCAACTCCAAAACCTTGGCCTGAATAGTAATCAATTAGTGAAGCTAGATTTGAGTCCAATGCAACATTGCTCTCAACTCCAAGCTCTCTTCCTAGATCATAACCACTTGACTGAGCTGGATCTAACTCCACTGCAAAACTGCCCCCAACTCCAATTTCTTTTCTTGAGTAGTAATCATCTAACAGAAATAGATATAACTCCCTTACAGGATTGCTCTCAACTTCGGTTTTTCACCTTTGTAAATAATGATGCAAACTTTCAATTATTCGCCTCAAAATCTCTTCTTTCTGCACCCCATTTGTCAAATGAAATTCGCTTTTGTCTTGGACAAATCAAATGGAAGTAAGGAAACCCCAATTGCTGAAATTGGAAAAAAAGTTCAGATTCAATAAACAATAAGATAGATGAGTAATCTTTTTAAGTTGAAATTACAAGGCAATCACCTCAAATTCTAATTTTAATTATCTAAAATGTCAGGAGTAGAATCTAATGAGGATGATAGGTGAAACAGCAATAGTAACTGGTTCAACAAGTGGTATCGGAAAGAAAATATCTGAACTATTCTTAAAAGAGGGATGTAAAGTAACCATTTGTTCAAGAAATGATATTAATGTGAATAAAACTGTCCTTAAGTTCCAAGAGAAGTTCGGTAACTCTGTAATTGGACAAGTTTGTGATGTTTCTGATACAACTTCGATGATGAAAGTAGTAGATAAAACTATAGATTCTTTCGGTTCCATTCGCATTCTTGTAGCAAATGCTGGGATTAATCAAACATATGGGCCTTTCGAAAATATGATCCATCGTCCTGAAGAAATAATTTCGGAGACTCAGATAATGCTTGCCACTAATTTAATAGGAGTTATTAACTCAATTTCAACAGTATTACCACATATGATCAATCAGAGATATGGAAGGATTATTACAGTAGGAGGTGGAGGGGGAGATCGTCCAGTTCCTCACATGACACTATATTCCGCCTCTAAAGGTGGTGCATTGGCATTTTCAAAGTGTCTAGCTACTGAACTCAAAGAAAGAGAAGATGACATAAGAATTAATATTTTTCTGCCTGGTATGATTGAAACGAATTTGAGTAAGAATGTTAGAGTAGTAGAAGGTTGGAAAACAAAAGAGCTATTCCAGCGTGACAGTTCGTTAGCATTAAAATATATTGGCACAGATATCGAGAAAAGCTGTCAAAATGTAATCCCTTATGCAATACCTAGTTGTAAAGCTAATGGAAGGGTATTCAGGGGATTCTCCATCCTGAAAATGATACGTGGAGGGAGGAAGTTTCAAAAAGCAATTAAAGAACATGAAAAAAGCTAGGGGAAAGGCTAATAAAAAGTATCATTTCTGTTTTCAATTATCTGTTGTTTTCGTGTTCTTTTGGTTCAATTACCCAGTAGGAAGAGGACTGTTTCGATAACACTTTTCTCCATATTTTTGCTTCTATATGGAGTTCATTAAGGGCTTTTTCAATTGTTTTTATTGGAGTAGTCCCCTTAATCCTTCGCCTTCTAAACCAGGGGATACTCCTGTACCGAAACCAAAAGCTTTTATCATCTTCCATCAATTTAGTGTCGATTGTGTTCTTGATCTCATCTGAAAATCCTGTAATTACCCATTCTTTTGATTCTCGCACGTTATCAGTATTCCTTGGAATTATCATTGAGTCTTCATCAATTACTGGACAATCACTAAAAGAAATTTCCAACATTCTCAAAGTCATATATATTTAAACACTGGATCTGGATACATCTTCTTCATATGTCGAAACTGAACACAAGCAGGATACAAAATGAGCAAGCCAAGAATCCAGACAACTAATGTCACTAAGAGGGAAAGAAATAATGCGTCTCCGAATAGTGTAATAATAAATGTATTATGAGTTGGTTCACCTGAAAGAATACTCATGAAAATTGGAACAGCGCCATAAAGGAGTAAATGGGTACTATAAAAGAAAAGCGGAGTAGCTCCAAAAAGGACAATGGGGGAGGTCCACTTCTGGAACCACTCGTGATTCTGAAAATAGAAAGCTACAGAGAGAGCAAGGCACATACCACCAAGTGTCCAGAGAAGGAACCCAAGACTCGGTGGATATTTAGCTAAAAGGAAAAAAGTTTCAATACTGAAAGGATCACCCTTAGCGTCCAAAATACTGAGATGATTAAATGGCCAACCTTGGGTAAGTCTCAAGACGAAAAAAGCAAAGATAGAAACACCTCCAGCCATCGCGAGGCGTTTTGCAATGAACTGATTATCTTCTGGTATGTTTTGTTTTTGTAACCAATGACCAAAAACAAACCCCATTCCCATAACTCCGAGCCAGGGATCAAGCGGGTACAAACCAATGAGTGGAGGATACTGTGGTATATACGTGACTGTGAAAAAGTAGTTCTGAAGACTCGCTGGAAACTGGCTAATGATGAATCCAGGATTAAAGAATGAAAAGTATCTACCAGGGAGCCCCAACAAAAAATAGTCAATAAGTGGTCCCAGGAACAAAACTAGAGAGAAAATTAGTACGACCTTTGGATCAACACGACGGAAAAAAGCAAAAATGATGAATCCAACACCAAGAAGAGCAAGAACCCCGAAATAAAAGGGTTCCGCATGAAAAGCCCAGGCAATAATGGTCCATTCAATCAATAGTAGGATGAGACCACGAATGATGAGATGTTTTGATATTTCACTTTGGGAAACTCCTTTTTCTAATCGTTTAGCCTCAAAAAGAACGATAGAAGTGCCTGCAAGAAAAATAAAGGTTGGAGCACACCAATGAGTCACAAAACGAACCAAGAAATTAATGAGATCAGGAAATATGGGACGATGGAAATCTGTAAACGCTCCAACTTCCTCATTCCAAAAATACACTAAACCAGAACCCCCTCTCTTTCCCACATTCCAGAATGCAGAGGCATGGTCAAGAGCCATTAATATAATAGCCAATCCACGTACAAAATCGATTGCTAGGATACGAGAATTTGTAATTTTTTTTTCTTTCTCCATACTATTAGACAGATTTAACATACTTTTACCTCTTCTATTAAATGATAGAAATTGAGTACGTGATTGTAGTAAGGATGAATCAAATCAGATTAATGCTACTATTAAAATACTCGTTTACTGGTAAAAAGAATGTGAAGGATGAAGCCAATCTTATTAGTTCTCTATTTGAAGGTTTTCTTATTCTTGTTACTTTTATCGGTGAAATGGATTATTATAATGAAAGGATGTCTCTTTAAATACAACGTTCTCATTCAGTCGTACCAGAAATCTTAATCGTTTCCTTTAGCTCTATCAATATTTCTCGCTAGGGTAATTACTGTAATAAACGATATCATAATTAGTAAGGGAAACCCTGGTGTGAGCGATGGAGTGGTGGTTTTTTCTTCTAAGGTAGAAGTGGAGGTAGTCTTCGAATAATGATGAACATTTGTCCAATGGTCAGGCCAAACAGAAGTCCCATTCTTGATCATTTCATGAGGGAGAAAGGTAAACCATTCCCCATCAATCTCTAACCTAATCTTATCTAAAGATTGACACTTATCACAGCTAAGGTTAAATTGCCAATAATATCCTGGAGAAAGAACCAGAGGTAAACCTGCTACAGCAGTTAGGTTGACTGATTTCAAAAACATAAGATCTGCTTTGGCATTCGCTTGATTAATTGATACATTTAGTTGATTGATAGTGTGATCGTTTGTGTCTAAGTTAGCAATTCCTAATGTAACAGAGGTGATGGTATATATATCCCAAGCGAGGGTCAAATTATCAACTGGATATGAACCACTACACCACGAGGCATCGAAAGCTAAAACTTGAACGTCACATGGAGACTGTTGAATAGATGAATATGTTTTAGTAATCGTCATCAAAGTGATACATAAACATAGAACAGATAACAGATTGTTTTTTGCTTTAAAATCCAAATTAAACCTCTCACACGTCTTTTTTAGAGTCAATTAATGCAATTTCGAGTTAGTTAGATATAGGTTCGTTAGCCTATACATCTAATTATTTTGAAGAAATGGAAGCTTAATATTAGAATTTGATTTGATAGTATTGATTGATGGTAAATGACAAATTTCAAAAAATACTTTATGGTTTAATGAGAATGGAGAGAGATCAGTGAAAAAATACAAGCATCAGGATAATAGATTGGACTCTTCATCACAAGGGAATGGAGAATTTTCTAGATGCATCTTTTTTCATTGGGATGGTGCGAGATATGATCAATTTACAAAATTATTGGAAAAACATTACCTTCCAAACGTTCAAAAATATCTAATTTCTAAGGGTAAATATACCTTGGGTTTCACATGCCTACCATCAACTACAGGACCAGCAAATCTTCCATATCTCGCAGGAACGTTACCAGGGACAGGAAATATCCCTGGGGTAAGATGGTTTGAGAGAACAAAGCCAAATTCTTTCATTGATGGTAGAGTAACTTATATGGGATTGTATCCTGGTGTAATTGATAAACACCTAAAATCAGATCAAAAGACCTTATTTGACCTGATCCCCAAAAGCATTGCAATTAATTCACCAATTAATAGAGGAGCAAAGAAAAAGAACAATTTTAAAAAATTAATATTGTCCAAAACGACTAATAACTGGTATTATATCGATCAGTATGGCGCTGAACAGCTAGAAAGCCTTGTTTCTAAAGAATTTGGGTTCATTTTTGCCAATTTTCAATTAATTGATAAATTATCTCACTATATAAGCCCCATTTCCAATAAGACATTAATTGCTTACATTTCACTGGATAAAATAGTCGGAAAAGTGGCAAGAATCCTCGAAAATCAAAATAGATTAGACGACACATTGTTAATAGTTTCAAGTGATCATGGACAGTCCGAGAATTCAGGTCATTTTAATCTCTATCGATTTTGCAAAAAATTCTTTGACTCAGAATGTTTTCCTTTCCCTGTTAAAAGAAATTTTTCGTGTCTTGTTGCAGAACAAGGTAATAAATCAGGATTCATTTATTTAAAACGGGACTCGTCTTGGGAGAAGAAATGTTCTCATGAGTTTTTAGAAAACAGTTCTAAGTATTCTCACTTTTTAAATGCTCTTTCAAAACGTAAAGAACTGGATCTTATTCTCACCAGAGATGAGAACAACAACACAATTATAACCAAAAAAGACCAAGTCAGTAGAATCACCAAAAATGGAAAACAATTTCAATATGAGTTTGAAAAAAGAGATCCCCTGGGGATAGGGATCGAAGGATGTTTTGACCTCCAATCAAGTTTTGAACTAACGGCTGGATCAGACTATCCAGACATTCTATTGCAAGCCACACAAATTTTTGATAGTAGTAGAACAAGCGACATTGTTGTATTAGCCAAAAGTGATTATGATTTCAGGGAGAGCTATCTTCATGTCAAGAGACTCTGGCATTCTTATGAATGGCCACAACATCAAAGCGGTCATGGGGGTATTTCTAAACATCAGTTCAGAACTCCCATTGCAATTAATTATGAGATAAGCAATAACCAATTACGTAGTTTAGATTTATATCCAACTATTCTGAAGCTTTTGGGGATAAAAATTCGGGACAATTACTTATATCAATCTTGTGTATAACTGGAGATGTCTTGATTGATCCTTTAAAAGAATGTAGAAGTGTCACTCGAAAAATGTTTCTGGAATACTATTTAGATAGACAAGTAATTTATCTCCTTCTAAATTTTCAGTGGGCATTTTCTTCACCTTTTGATACAATTTTACCGCCCTTAGTATTTGAACATGAGAAATCAATAATAATTCAGGAAAGAATGCACAAATATAAAGGATTGGTAACCCCTGAATGATAGCAAGGAGGCAATGGATCAATAAGGCGATACTAAAAACATTACTATCGTTTGTAATGAGAAAGAGAGATCCAAAAACAAATTGGTTTAAGCTCATTAACATCATTATAATACCAAACAGTATATACACCTTTCTAACAAATTCAATTCTGTCAGTTGGTTTTACTGGAGCCACTGAAATGTAAACATACGTTAAAAATAGTCCAACATAAAAATAAACGATGAACATCACAAAAATAGAGAGAGTATAGATCATTCCTGAGACGACGTCCACAAAGGACATGAAAATGGCAGCTATTGAGTAGAAAAAAAACCACAAGAGACTAAAATACCAAAGAACGCGGGGCTTTTTTTTCCAGTCGTAACGCAGTCTAAAAGCATGAAGAAAAATAAGAAAAGTGAAAACACCCCAAAGAATGGAAAAGACAATTAAAATTAGCTTATCCGATAGCTCTGTGATCGGAGGGACGATCTGAACAATGGAAATCCCTGTAAACACGATTAAACTAGTCATAAAAAAGATACCTGCAAAGATCAGATAATCAAGGGAGTTTGTACGAAAATAGTTTTGTAAAAGTAATCCTATTGAAAATAATATGGCAACGAATCCAAAAAGAGCCAGAACCCAAGCCAAAAATACTGTAAATTGCTGAACTGGATTCAATTGACCTATTACTAATGGTATCATTTAGAACCTCATTAAATTATCATTATAAGCGGATTATCTATTCATAGAGAATCATCTTGATAAAAAAGCATTCATGCCATGAAAGTTTAATATTCATATTTTTTGATTTAATATATTTGATTAAAAAAATTGCTCCTAATTAATGCATTCATGGAAGATATGCGTCATGAGAAAATGGCTAGCATTCTTGTGGTTTTTACTTTTTCTTTCGGCAGTTTTCAGCACTCAAAGTGCTGGAGATACCCCTAAAGACATGCGGTATAATGTAAATGTTGGAGATACCCATATATATAATTGTACAAAACATATTATGAACACAACAAGCAATGATCATGGATTCGTTGAAATTGATGACTTTTCTAAAGCCATTGTAACAAATGGAACGACATTTGTAGTAAAAGTCACAAAGATCTTGGATACCGATATTCTTGGGGTTCGAGAATATAAGAATCAATCGTATGTTGGGTCCATAGCTCATTTTATTACCAAAGTTGCAAAAGATAGATCGTATTACGAAGAATTAATCGCCCTGGATGATCCTCTAGACAGTATAGAATACAAATTAATTAATGACACCTTCTACCGAAGTCAGCATGAAGTCTATTATGCCACTGGTTATTCTATTGAAGAAATTATCCAAAATTATGGCTGGAATTGGAAAACAGGATGGTTAGAATATGAATATCAGAAATATTCAATGATTAAAACTGATTCAAGAACATTGGTTGAATTGGAGTATATCGCATTGTCATCCACAGAAACTGAGACAAAAACCCAGACAAGTACCACAATGGCAGAGACTACTAAAAGCTATATAGAAACTGATTTGTCAAATGGATATATAACAAATTCAAAAGGATTAGAAATCATCTCATTATGCTCCTTAGTCAGCATTCTAGTAATTAGAAGAAGAAGTAAAACTAAGAGTTGTAATGTAAGTCATTGAGAAAACTTCTCAACAAAAATCTGGCGTAAAATCTTTGGAATATCCAAGACATTTGGGGAATGAAATAGCTCTCCCTTCGTTTCATTTTTCAGAATATCAGCAATAAAGTCATTTACAGGCGGGAAAGTAATGATTTTTAATCCTTGGAGTCTCCAAGCAATCACTGAAGGAATTTTCCCCGTGTTGACATCACAATCACTAAGTAAAATCGCAGTATAGGAAGATTGTTTTCTCTGACCAAGCTCTTCAATCCCCACTTTTAATCCTTGATAGATATTAGTCAGACCTTTAGGGATGAGATTAAAGATTCTCTCTACGATGCTTTGGATTGACTCTTCAGAATCGAAATGTTTTAGAATTGAGCCTTTTGTGCCAAAATGGATTATTGCTATATCTGTGGAATCAAATAAATGAGCAATCGTGGCTGCTGCCGCCGCAGCCATCACAAGCTTCCTTCCCGACATGGAATAGCTTGAATCAATGATAAGAAGAACTGAGTGGCCCTTATGCTCACGATTCAAGACTTGGATTGCGTTTGTCTTATCAAAAGGATTATCTACAAGGTTTTCAATAGTTCTATCTAAATCTAAGTCGAGATAATGGTTCCCCTTGATTCTTTCCGACTGATATTTTGGTTTTTTCCATTTTCCACCTATTTGTTCGAAAGTTGTGTTGATTAAAAGTTGTGTGGCCCACTCTACAACTTTCTGTTTTGTTTCTGCTTGAAGCTCAAGTAGAACTGATCCAATTAACTCAATCTTATTGGTATTAGCCTCTACTTCTGCAATAATTCTCTCTGAAGATGAAAATTCTCTCTCTTGAAGTAGATCATTTAAATCATCCTTAGAATCAGAGATCAAGTAAAAATCATTGGTCATTTTTTTTTTCGCTGCTCTAATTTCTCCCATTCTACTTCAAGAGTTAAGTTTGAAGATCGGAGTATTTGAAGTAATAGCTCCTCAATAATTTCCTCGGCAGATCGTTCACTTGCAGGGTCAAGCCATATTTTACCTGAAAGGGCAGCGATTGCGCTATCACGGAGAATTTCATACGCGGATCTATATTGACTTAATTTCATAAGAATGGAAACCATAGCTACAGTATCGATTGCTCCCCTGACGGAAGCTCCTTGTTTTATTTCTAGATGTTCTCTAGTTGCTCTGACAAGACGAACTGCAATCTTAGTAAGTTCAGAACTCTCATCGTCACCCACCTCATTCCGAACAATTTCTTGTTCTTCAAGCTCACTCTGGTAACCCATACTTATCCGTATCAATCTATCAAACAAGGCTCGAGAGATTTTCCCAACTCCCACTTCGTCATATGGATTCTGTGCCAGAACCACTCGAAAATTTTTATTAGCTTTTAAAAGTCCATAACGAGGGATCACAAGTTCATTTTCCTCAATGGCTCTAATCAGTACATTGCTGGCATCAGAAGCCATACGATTAAACTCATCAACGTATAACAATCCTCCCTGTTCCATTGCCAAAAACAATGGACCTTTGACAAAAAATTCTGGTTTATATCCGCTTTCTATTACTAAAGATGGATCAAACTGTCCTGTGAGTTTTGACGGCGTTAAATCAGCATTTCCTTCCATTATGTAAATAGGGAGAGCTGAATGTTCTGAAATGAGCCTTAGAATAGTGGATTTAGAAGTTCCTGGTGCTCCTTCTAGTAAAATATGCTTTTGTGCCTCTAATGCAGCAATGATGAGCTCCAATTCCTTAGTTCTACCAATAATAAAAGGCGAAATCTTAGGGATGATCGAATCAAACACTTTCTAAATCACTTGAGGTCGATTTCTAAGGCATCAATTAAAAAGACTCCCATACGGGATAAAAATGTTCTAGGCTCTTATTTGAAAAAAGCTGAGAAAAAATGATTAGAGTAATCAACGCAAATTTAGATTCTCAGCGTTTTCGATGGGGGGAGTTAATATGTGCTATTATGGCCGCTTTCTCAGCAACTACTATTAATTCACGAAGA
>CP070760.1:2448213-2464269 GCA_020348965.1 Candidatus Heimdallarchaeota archaeon
AGGAGAAAACTTCATCATTACCCAACTTGGAGGTAATGAAACTAAGGAATTCTCCTATATTGTACAAGTAAGTACACGGGGAGTTTATCGGATTGGCCCTGTTAAAGTCATTATTCACGATAGGTTAGGATTCTATTTCGAAGAGGACGTAAGACATTTCTATACAGAAATTCTATGCTACCCTTCTTATGAAGACATTCGCCGAATGGATGCATTAAGTAAACGCAGACAACAAGGAAAAATGTTTGGAGCACATAAAACAAAACAAAAAGGTATGGGGGATGATTTCCACGCATTAGCCCGCTATTACCCTGGGGCTCCATTTAAAGCATTAGATTGGAAAGCATTTAGTCGAACAGGCGAACTGATGGTTAGAGAGTTCGAATCAGAGAAGAATATTCGTATGATTGTGTTTCTAGACCATAGTGGCAGCATGGGTGCAGGTATTCCATTTAACACCAAATTAGATTTTGCTATCCGCTCCACAATGCTTGTTATGAAGATGGCCGAGGAACGTCAGGATTTATTTGGATTAGTCACCTTTGCTGACCGACCCACCTCTTTCCTCCCACCAGGTGGGGGGAAAGCGATGTTCTTTCAATTATTAGAGATTCTTGCGCTAGTAGAACCCCAAGGCCGGTCAGATCCATTAGCTGCTGTAGATTACGTCATGCAACGAGTACCAAGAGCCTCCTTTTATGTCTTCTTAACTGATCTCGAATCCTCTGACTCGGAAATTTTCACGGAAGCAGCTAAACGAGCTCGAGCAACGAAAAATAATATCACAGTTATTTCCCCATTTGGGCCGCTATTTGAAACAAAACTTACTGATCTGACTGCAACAGAACGAGCGATTGCAGAAGCTATTTTTGAAGAGTACCTAGGATATAGAAAACAGGTTGAAGATAGATTAAGGGGATTAGGAGTCGAGATCATTAATGTAGGGCCCGACGATATGTTACCCAACGTAATCAAGACCTATATGGAAGGAAAACAACTAGGTAAAGGATCGGTGTAAAAAAATGCCAGCAGGACAAATGACCGCTCATCTGTTCCGAATTCTTTATATTATCTTATTCGTGTTTTCAGCGCTTCTTGTTCTCTTTAGTCTTGATCCCACAATGGTACCCATTCCTTTCATTAATCCTGCATTTGATTGGGGACAGATCTTCAATATCACAGAATGGATAATGTTGATTGTCCAAGAACTAATTCGAGCATTTGCAGGTGTGGCTTTTTCCATTGTGTCTTTTTTTGCAGTAGCGAAGGCAAGAATCCCAATCCTCGGGGATGCCAATATTGGAGGAGTGAACACTGGGGGAATGACAACCAAAATAGCCAATTTAGCGGATCCCTTGAATGGCATTTTTCCTCATTCTAGTATCGATCTTACAGACCCTACAGTAATATTAACATTGATCGAAGATTTTTCTCACTTCCTTGGTGCGACCGCTATTCTGATTCTGTTACCAATCGCTATTCTGTCAGGAATCGGCTTTCTTCGAGAAGGAGATACCAAGTTAGCGATCTACTCCTTCCTCGGATTTCAGCTGATTATCATCATAGCAATTTTTACTCAAAAAATCCTAATTTCAACAGTGATTGATGACTCCACTTTGATGTCAATGATTTTTAGTCCAATTTTCACTCTTGGATTCTTACTTTATCTTCTTTTAGAGATTGCTTTCCAAACTTCGTATACCCTGAATATAGTAGAACCGATGACAGAACGAGAAAAAAGGATTCAAGAGCATTTAAAGCGTATTCGCACTTTTGTACCTCAATCAGAGGAAGAAGCGAAAGGACGTGAACATAGCGTCCAGAGTGTTCAATCGAAGAAATTTGATTTACTGGCAGCTAGCTATTTGCGGGAAATGGTAGAACGTCGAGTCTTTAAAAAGGGAGAAACTATACAAGATGCCAAATCGACCATGCGCTTGCAGTCCTATTTAGCAACTCTGAATCAGACAGATCCTCAAACTGATTTGAAGTTAGCAGCCCAAACCGCTCAACCTAATATTTCTGCGTTACTTAGGCATTTCATTCCTGCAATGGCCTTCCGAATTTTAGCAGTAATCATTCTTTCCTACATTATCATGTCACCTGAAGGAATTTTGAATATATTTGTTGCCAATTCATTTCCAGCTCTCCTTGATAGTTTAGAATTAACTCAACCAGAATTCCAAACAATTGCTATTTTGAATGTCGTCTTATTTTTCATTCTTCTTGGAGCTGTTCTTCATTATATGGCAAGTGGAAGGACAGGAAAGGTCTTAGAACGGGTTGTTCAGCAGATTGATACTTTAGTGGACTTTGATAGAGAACCGAGACCAGCACCAGTTCCGGGCGAGCCACTCGAAGAGGAAGAAGAGGGTGAAGAACTACTCGAAGACGAGGAAGAGAAAATCACCTAAGCTGACTTTTTGAGGAACTAAATAATGGCTAAATTAGATGCCGACAGCATTGGAACGCGGAAAGAAATTTCCAAGGCAATCTCAGGTTATGGGAATTATCAGAAACAGTCAGAACGAAGTCCAACAGAGGAAGCTGTTCGGGAGTATTTGGAATCTCGTCTTTCAAATTGTTCTGATGACATTAAAAAAATCCAAGAAGCAGCTTTAATGAGTCAAATGATAACCACTTGGTCTGATCTCGATCGGCTAGTCTCGAGTTTTTCAGACCTACGCCTTTTAATTCGATCGACTGAATATGGTATAAGTACATTCTTTGATTCAGACATGATTAAAGAATTTGATTTGAGCTATCTCTACACCCTGGAAAAGACAATTTTGGAAATCATTAGTCGTCTAGATGATAAGATTACCCGCTTCGATGATGCTATTGAAAGTGGTATGCTCTCAGACAGTAGTCGTTTGACAAATGAAATTCTGGACGACCTTTCGGCCATTAGAGACGCGTGGGAAGAACGAAGAAAGTTAATTTCGGATTTTCAGAAATTGGGTTTAGTTTAACGTTGTTATTAAACAAAATGCAATCTTTGTTTTTTTAACTGTCTTCTTTTAGAAATAGGTTAAAGTCCTATTATAATTTTAGAAGGAAGTTTGGGTAGAGGAATGGGAGTTTAAAAAGAAGGTTAATGAAATAAACTTGGAATTAAAAAACTTTGGTCATAAACTTAAAGGAATATCCTTGATTAAGAAAATAAAAACTTTATTCCCAACTAAGGATCTCAAAGCACCATCTTATAGCCACATTATGAGAAAACCTTACTTTAAATATTTATAGCTCACGATTTTTTCTTCGATCAAATCTTAGAAACGATAAGCTTTGGTTTTTTACCAAACCTGGCTCAAAAAATATAGGTGACTTTAGTTTGAGCGAAGAAAAAGTAATTAATCGCTATATCTTAATTTTTCCAGCTGTAATAATCCAACTGTGTCTTGGTTCGATTTATGCGTGGTCAAAATTCCAAACAGCTCTTGTTAGTGAAACTGGAGTTTATGAATGGGACAAACTTCTAACTCAACTACCCTTTACCGTTGGTTTGGCTTCTTTTGCAGGTTTCATGATTTTTGCAGGAAGATGGCAAGATCAGGTTGGGCCAAAAAGAGTAGCGACAATCGGTGGAATCCTTCTAGGTATTGGGTGGTTCCTTGCAGGTTTTGTCGATATTTTTATTGGTGGAAATGAATTACTTGGATTTCTTTGGGTTGCACTAACTTATGGGTTAATAGGTGGTGCTGGTATTGGTTTTGCATATGTATGTCCGATTGCTGCATTAGTTAAATGGTTCCCTGATCTTAAAGGGCTAATTACTGGGATAGCAGTCGCAGGATTTGGTCTTGGGGCTTTTTTCCTCCTATTCATTGAAGAATATTTGATTGAAGACGTAGGAATCGGCCAAATCGGTTTAGCTTTTTGGATTCTTGGTATAATTTTCCTAGTTCTTGTAGTAGGATCAGCTCAAATGCTCCAAAATCCTCCGAAAGGCTGGATACCACCAGGATTTACTCCAAAACCTAGTCAAATCAAAACCGAGGGAGATAAAAAAGATTTTGAACCAACAGAGATGGTTCAAACTCCCCAGTTCTGGCTTTTATGGGTTATGTTTATTTTGGCAGCAGCAGCAGGATTAATGACTATTGGCAATGTGACAACATTCACGAAAGATCAACTTATTTCAGGAGGAATCACAGCAGAAGATGCTAGCATCCTAGCAGTGACAACAGGATCGTTTTTGTCTATATTTAACTCTGCAGGAAGGATTGTATGGGGTGCCGCTTCAGACAAACTTGGGAGAATCATTACTATGATCTTAATGTTCGGTACTCTAGGAGTAGCTATGTTTTTCTTTGGAATACAGACGGAATTCCTCTTTTTAATCATTGGTGCTTGCGTAATTGGTTTTTGTTTTGGTGGAAATTTTGCTCTATTTCCCTCCGCAACAGATGACTACTTTGGCACCAAAAACCTTGGAAGAAACTATGGATTAGTCTTTACTGCTTATGGTGTTGCAGGAGCTTTGGGCCCTTTCATTGCGGGAGTACTCGTATACGAAGTTGCCTTCCCAATTCTTGGACTTCTTGCTTTTCTAGCTGCAGCACTAGCTGTAATCACTGAATTTTTATCACGAAGAAAGGCAGTGGCGTGAAAAAAAAATTCGTCTTTTAGAGACGTAAACCTTTCTTTTTTTTTTAATTAATTTTCCTATTAAACTTGGTTGATCCGTACTTCTATTTCAAACAAACTTACAGTTCAACAAATGCTAGCGTTTGATGATCAGCTAAAAATCAATTACATTAAGAGAAACAAACTTCTTATTTTTTTAGTAAAAGCCTTGGATTGAGATTACAGAGGCGTAATTAACTTTGTAATCAAGTCTAGTTTTATATAACGATTAATGAACGAATTTTTAGGCGATAATATGTCTGAGCTGACAGAAACAGAGAAAGAAAAAGCAAAAAAATATTTTCCTCTGCCTGAATTGGCCAAAAACGCCAGAGTTCCTAACATGGATGTATATTTCGAGAAATGGAAACATTCCGTTGATAATATGGAAGATTTTTGGGCAGAAGAAGCAAAAAAGATTGATTGGTTTTCTCCCTATAAAGAGGTTTGGGTACCTCCCACAGGTAACAGAGATGATTTTGTAGGGAAATGGTTTGTTGATGGAAAACTAAATGTCACTTACAATTGCATTGATCGATGGGTTGAGAAAGGGTATGGTGACGAGCTAGCATTAATCTGGATGGGTGAAGACGATAGTGTGAAGAAGTATTCGTACAAATCACTCCTAGAAGAAGTGAACAAAGCCGCAAATGCCCTCAAATCCCTAGGCGTCAAGAAGGGTGACCGTGTCTGTATTTGGTTACCTATGATTGATATGCTTGCAATTGTCATGCTAGCAACTGCTCGGATAGGAGCAATTCATTCTATTGTATTTGGTGGGTTTTCAGCTGAATCAGTTAAAGATCGAATTGATGATTCTGAATGTAAAATACTGGTAGTTGTTGATGAAGTACGAAGGGCAGGAAAGAATAGACCCATGAAGAACAATCTTCGTGGAGTAATTGAAACCTGTGACTCAATTGAATCTGTCGCAGTAATCAAGCTTACTGGTGGAGATGTTTACGAATACCAGAAGGATGTTGACTTTTTAGCTATAATGGAGGAGCAGTCCTCAGAGTGCGAACCCGAAATAATGGATGCGGAAGATCCTCTCTTTATATTATACACAAGTGGTACAACTGGAAAACCAAAGGGTGTGGTACATACAACAGCAGGTTATCTTGTATTCGGTGTGTCGACTAACTACTATGTGTGGGATTATTCCTGTTTACTTGACTTGAAAGGGGATACACCAGCAACTCGAGACGTATGGTATTGCACTGCAGATATCGGATGGATCACTGGACATAGTCAAATCATTTACTCTCCCTTAGCTTTAGGGGCTATTTCTGTTATGTATGAAGGTGTACCGACATACCCACATCAAGGAAGATTTTGGGAGATTTGTGAAAAGTTCGGTGTGACCCACTTTTATACAGCGCCTACCGCAATCCGCGCACTAATGAAATTTGGTGATGAACACGTCACAAACTGGGATCTCAGCAAACTTAAGATGCTAGGCACAGTAGGAGAAGTCTGTAACTGGCCAGAATGGAAATGGTACTGGGATGTTGTAGGAAAAGGTTCTAGTGGCGAAAAACCCGAAGGCCGTCCCATTGTTGATAGTTACTGGCAAACAGAAACAGGTTCATATATGATGGTAAACTTTGGTGCAATAACTCCGATGAAGGCTGGTTCGTGCACATTTCCTTTCTTTGGCATTAATCCAGTTTTATTAGACGACGATGGACAAAGAGTTACTAAAACGAATACACAGGCTTATTTTGCATACGATAAATGTTGGCCTGGAATGATGCGGACAGTTTGGGGAGACCATGAACGATTTGTGAATACCTATCTCTCCCAATTTGATGGCCATTATTTCACAGGGGATTACGCCATGATTGATGAAGAAGGCTATTACTTCATTTTAGGCCGGTCTGACGACGTACTTAAGGTCTCAGGACATCGTCTCGGTTCTGCAGAAGTTGAGGCAGCCATTAACTCCCACCCAAAAGTCGCAGAGAGTGCTGTTATTCCCTATCCTCATCCAGTTAAAGGTGCAACTATTTTCGCTTACATTACTCTTATGGGTGATATAGAACCAAGCGATGAACTGAAAAAAGAGATTCAGAGCCATGTTAGATCAGTAGCAGGGCCTGCAGTCTATCCTGAAGTCATAATGTTTGCAGAGTCAGTTCCAAAGACACGTTCAGGCAAAATTATGCGTCGAATTTTGAAAGCAGTAGCAGTTGGCCAAGAAATCGGTAATGTCATGACATTAGCGAATCCAGAAGTAGTCGAGGAGCTCATTGCAAGACGTAAAATGATGGGAGAAATTAAGTTCTAATTGATGTATTTGCTTAAATGCTCTTCCATCCCCCATTCCTTTTTATTATCTCTGTGTTTGGTAGGTATTTTTTTGAATAATTAGTCTTCCAAGAACTCTAGGATCTGCTCAGGTGAAAGGTTTTTAAGCCGAAAAACTTTCTTAGAGCTGACCTGGCCAGCCTCCAATATTACTTCTGTTTTGAACTTCTTTTTTAACAATTTGATGAGTCGTTTGTTAGCTTTTCCCTGAACTGGTGGGACTGTGACTGAAACAACGAGATTTTCATGATTGATAACAATCGCATCTTCTATTTGCCGAGTTTTTACTTTCACCTGTACTAAAGTATCAGTTTCATCTGATTTCAACCAGGATTCTTCACGCATTTCAGCCCGTCCTTCGTTATTTCATCAACATCGGAAAAAGAGACTTTCTGTAAGGAGAATTGTTTTTCAATGACTGAAAGTGCCTCTTTCAATGGTTGTTCCTCTTCCAACCAAATAAAGTTCAAAAAGTACCGTGCTAAATTGCTGGGCCACAGACTCTCTTCAGGAGAAATACCCAATGCCATAGAGACACGCCGCTGAAAACGTTTCACATATTGACCAGAGGTTTTCCTCCCGACTTCTCGGATCAAATCATTGGGATTTTTCGGCGTCCAGAGAATGAATATCTTCCCCTGATGAACCAAAAAACCATAAATCATTCCTTGTTCTTCTTCCATCACTACTAACGGTTTTCCTATCAGATAACGAAAGGTTTCAGGAATAGAATGGAAATAGACCCCAATTTTCGCTTGAATCTTCTGAGTAAACGTGAATGCAGCAGCAGGGAGGACTGAAAAATAGGAGGAAGCTAATTCATGCGGCGAAACGAGGAGACGTTCCTGATTATTTAGGTTCCATAAATTTTCTGCAGAAAATACTTCACCTTCTCCTACGTTCAATTTTTTTGCAATACTAAATCGTAGTTCAGCGAGATTCTGTTTCCCCAGACCCTTTAAAAACAAATCCAAAAGGTGTGAGGGTGGAATGTCCCTCTTAATTATTAAGCATTGGCCAAATGGGGTCTTATTCATGATCCCAGAAATTGTACCGAAATCTGATCCAGCCATGCCGCTAATTTTATAGCCTAGATGCTTTGAATCCGTAACCTCTTCCCCACTAGCAGGAATCCATGCAGGAACACTAAATTGTTTAAGATCTTCGTTTTTAATAGTTGGATAGTCTGAAGAGACATTGTTGATAGCAGACCTCTCTACGAACCACACTTTCTTGAGTTGGGGTTTTGCAGGGACTACTTCAACACCTAGGATTCCTACCCAGTGATTAAAAATCGAAGGCTGCAAAGCTAATTCTTCTGGAACCTTCAACGTTTTGGCGATTGTAGCCCTAATTTGTTGAGTAGTAACTTTTTCCAAATCCAACTCAGATTGGTTTAAAACATCCTTATATACCTGTTTCAACTTTGATAGGGATATAGACTCCTCTTTGACAACAGGTAAAAAAACGGACCCATTTGACATAATTGGTGGACGGAATAAACCAACGGAGGATTTATCGTCATTATACGCAATCCGACCGACTAAATCCCATGGTGAGGAAGGAAGTTGTTCGCTACCTGAATCCAAAGGCTCCACATGATCAACCACAAGATCTAAATCCGCGGTTTCCTGATCCAGTAATGAAGATTTAGAGGGAATTATCTCATCATGATCAATAGATTGAATAACCTCATCTAAATCAAAAATTACTCCTTTTTCTTGAGATATAGGAACCATTAAAGACTTTAATATCTCAAGCTCAACATCATCCAACTTTTCAGACTGATATTCGAGCTTACCTCCCTCTACATCCTCTGATGAATATTTAGACCAAAGAGTACGGAATTGAATTGAAGATTCAGCTATTCCATCCTCCTCATCCCTCTCAAGCTGTTCAATAAAGCCTTCTAAGTCGAAATTGTTATCATTCTTCAACGACATTAATCGTGATACACTGGTTTGAATACGATACTGAACTTGCTCCCTCTTGTCAATTAACTCTTTCTTCTGGGAGACCAAATTAGTAAGAATGGCTTTAGCTTCATCTTTAGACAACGTACCAGCCTCCCAAGCTTGAATAATCGCTTTCATCTGATTATCAATATTCAAAAGGGATTCATCAAGGCGTAGTAATTCTTCATCAAAAGAAGATAACCGAAACATATCTAATAAGGGGGTTAATTGGTTTAGATCAGATGTCGATGAATGTTTGAGCGCATCGATGGATTTGACAAAATATTTTTCGGTTATTACGCCTTTCTTGCGTAGTGCATAGAGAAATTTCTTTATTTCGGATGAGAAGGTCAATTCCACCATATATTAGCATTCATTCATGCCAAATTATTTTCAGATTTCTCATATAATTTAAGCAATTCAAGTTTGTAAAAATATATTCATATTGTATAATTTAATATTTTTTATTGAACTGAGGATTAAAGTCATCAGCACTTACAAACTAATATCTATTGTGGTTTAGATTGTATTATATGTTGAGAGATGACTCTTTTCTTAAATACGGGATTTAATTACGATTGAGAGTCTTTAAAGTAAAAAACTTCATTTATTTTTCTTTAGTATTATCATCTGGTTTTTCTTGAAGACTTTCGGGGACTTCAAAATCAAATGGTGGTTGGGTCGTAACAATGACACCCTCATTCTCTGTAATGATGAATGTATGCTCATATTGGGCAACATAGCTGCCCTTCTCATCGGCTAATGCTGGATATGGAACTACTCCTCCTCCATTCTGGAGTTCACGAAGGGTAAAACGAACCCGTGCACGATTGAACTCATCATACGCGGATAACCAGCGTTCTGCAAAAGGTAATGTTTTGTATTTTTTATAAGTCGTCGAGTAAATCTTTCTTGAAACAGGATTGCGTAACGGGATACGCTTAGGAAGAAGCATGTAAATATATTTAATCCCGGTAACCTCATGGACACTACCCGTTCCAGAAGAAGCGAAAGTCTCCAAGGCGTAAGCCTCACCAGCCTCAAGAGCTCCTTCTGCAGGGTCATAAGGGACGCTAATATTCGGTAGAAGCTTGTCTCCGTGTAATTCATATCTACCAAGTTTATGGCCAGTTAATTCCCTGATTGGACGATAGTCATAACTCGTGATAGTTTCTTCAATTCGCTTTCCAACCAATGAGGGTAATGTTCCTGCTTGAATAATTTCCATCCCAGCCTTAAATCCTTCTTCTGCGGCTAGTTTCAGGTTTTTCAATTCGGGAGAAAGGATGACCGTCACAGCCGTATCAGCAATATATCCATTACAATGAATTCCTATATCGAGCTTTATACTTCCTTTATCAGGGATAACATTTTCATCACCATAGGGACTTGAGTAATGAGCCGCAATATTGTTAATGGACACATTGGTAGGAAACCCAAAACCATCAGCTCCTTCCTCTAAGATCATCTTCTCTGCGGTTTCACAAATCTCAATGATTGGAACCCCAGGTTTAATCATTTTCTGAACGCTGGTTAAAACATTATACCCAATCTCTCCAGCTTTTCGATAATAGTAAATCTTCTCCTCTTCTGTAATTCCCTCTTCTGACGTCCAATCAGTCAAAGTATTCACCAATTTTTGATTTATTAACGTATTTTTGCTATTTGAGTTGTTTACATAAACTAATAAATAAACGATGTTTCGAACCCTATTAACAGAAATTTAAAGGTGAAAAATCCGAAGCAAAATTCATTCAAGCTATAGAGACTGTACAGAGGCTTGATATGTGTCTGAGAATAACATAATAGCGCAGGTCGAAAATATCCTGACCAAGAAATATTGCTTCTCAGCTGATGAGGCAATAGAAACAGTAAATCAGTGTAACGGCCTAGGCGAAGCACTAGTTCCATTGGATCTTCCTGAAAAAGATTTTTATATGCGTATTCTCCAGCACCTTCACCTTTTTTACAATTCAGAGTTCATGTTTTTTAATAACCGAACGTCAAAGGCACTTAAGTCTTACCAAAAACTACAAACAGCCATTTCGGAGACACAGACACTATTTCCTGATTCGTATGCTCGCTTAAGGTATGACATCGACAGGCATGTATTACGAATTGATGCTCGAATACAAGAAGCCAGAGCAAAGATCGCGGTGAGTGAGGAAGATGTTGTACAAGCCGAAGTCTTATATGTCGAAACAATAAATCGTTATAATACTGAATTAGAGATCGAACAAAACAACAACGATTATGACCACTACTTCAATTCTTTAAGCAATATCTTTCAAACAACTGGACAACTTTACTATTTGCGTGGAAAGGCCTATAAAAACCGTAGCGATCTCTATCAAGCCCTTAGAAATTTGAAGAAGGCAAGATTTCTTGGACAAGCGAATATTGAACCGTTTTTAGAAACAACACGTGAAAATATTATTTCTCTCACCCTAGAGAAACTAGAGAACCAGGCTGAATCCCTCTTCACTGATGGACTTATTGCGTCAGAGGCAGAATATTACGAGAACGCCAAGAATAAGTACCAAAAATCGGCTCAACTTTACCGATCTCTAAAACATATACATAAAAGTGTAGAGTATGAGCTACAAGAAGAAATCCAATTTTCCTCATACTATGAAGCAACAGCGAAGAATTTCATGATACAAGATGATAACGAACAAGCAGCTCTACAATTTTCATTTGCGACCCAGACATTGAGGAAAGTTCTTGAAAAATTACCTAGTGAGGCCTTAAAACAGAATTTTGAACCACAAATCATTTATTTTGAAGGAATGCAACTTTTTTGTCAAGCTGTCACAGAATACGACAATATGATCCCCGAAGCAATGACTCATTTTGAAGAAGCACAACGAAAGCTTGAGGAAGCACAAACTAAAGCAAAAGAACTAGAAAACGCTCCATTACTCAAAAGTTGTGTTGATGCGTTAAATAAACTTAATTCATATCAAGAAATCGCAGGACTCATGTTTCAGCAAGAAGAAAATGAGTCTTGATTTGATTGAAGCCGAGATAGTATCATATATGCTTCAAGCAAAGGGATAGCTAATTTTTGAGCAAGTTCTTCAGGATGAACATTAGGATTGAGGGGCAGAATCTTTTGACGTGTCCAAGCCATATTAGCTGCAAATCCGGGTATCTCTGCCATTAAAGGTTCTAATAATTGAATTAACTGTTCTTTGTCCAATTGTTCTAAGGAAGAGGGGGCCTTTTTCCGATTGATAATTTTTGGTTTGGTTTTCGGATGTTTTGTTGGACGAGAGGGTTTCTTGCTTCCCTTCTTATCAATAAAATTTGATAGGTCGGACATCCAATCACATCATATGAGTTCGTTTACTAAAGCTTGATAACTGCTTCGACTGCAGTTCCACCATTTGTGAAAGAAGGGGGAAAATGGACTAGAGCTTCATGTCTCGACTATAGTTTGTACACTTGTAAATAACGAGACTGAGAGTACGGTTGTGTTCCCTACTCTTTGAAGACCCATTCATACTCAGGATAAATAAGATTCTGCAGGTTCTACTAGAATTAATCGCGTAGCTCAATAGAAGTTTCGGGAAAACCTTCATCAATAAGGATAGGGGCAATCATTCGAAGAAAATTTCCCTGGAGCTCAATACGGCCATCTTTCGTAGTTCCACCCGTTGCTAAACTCTTTTTCAGACGTTTAGAAAGGCTTCGTAGATCAATATCCTTGGATAATCCATCAATGACCGTTACTTCACGTCCCCACTTGCGTTTCTCAATATACACCCGAATAGAAGTTGTTTCTTCTCTGGCTATATCAGAACAAGCGCATAACTCTAATGGCAGACCGCAGGTCTTGCAACTACTACCCATTTTAATTAATTAACCTCTGTGTTTTAAAGATGTTCTCAACATGTATTGTTTCTGTTTCTTTAAAAGGATTTTGAAATATTTGTGTCGATGTATCAATCGGTTTTCAGTCGCTTGATAATGGGGGGACGCTTCTTCAACAATATTCGGTGACCGCAAATAATGCACCGAATACCAGGTAATGTTTCTAGTTCCGCAGGGTCAATCTCTTGATGGCATTTTTGACACAAATACGTGGTCATTCTTTTTTATTACTCCTTCAAGTTTTTCACATATTGAGTCGTCGAGCAGAACCCGTTAACTTATGTTAGGAACGGTATTCTGACTCATTGGGGGTGCACAAATCTAACAGCTTAGTTAGGTGCTCGTACACTACTAAATTCGTCATTAGTAGCAGGTGTGTTCGCAAAGACGTATGCAATTGCTGTAATGACTCTGTAATAAGCGCCAATTCGTGACTCTGATAAATGTATTTATACAGTTGTAAAGGATGCTGAACAATAGCAAAAAAAACATAACAGAAAGTTTCAATTCTTGAGAAATCTTATCATTGTTTTCCTAGAGAGATCTCTTAAGATTAGATTTAATAAAGTCAATTATAGCAGCAGTATCAGTACCAGGACCAAAGATACCTTTTATTCCAATTTCATTTAACTTCGGAATATCCACGTCAGGGATAATACCTCCAGCCACAACAAGGGTATCATCGATCATTTCATTCTCCTTAAGCAATTCCATTACTCGTGGAAATAACGCCATATGAGCCCCACTCAGACTCGATAACCCGATAACGTCTACATCTTCTTGTAATGCGGCTTCAACTACCTGTTCAGAGCTTTTATGAAGGCCAGTATAAATAACTTCCATTCCCGCGTCCCTTAACGCTCGTGCGACTACTTTAACCCCTCGATCATGACCATCTAACCCTGGTTTCGCTAAAAGAACCCGTATTTTTCGTACCATATTCATCACATTACCAGTATCTCATTTAGATCAAGGTATCGCCTTTCCATTCCCCAAACACCTCCCGAAGGATATCACAAATTTCACCAACAGAAGCATAAGCCTTCACAGCCTCTAAAATAGGAGGCATTAAGTTATCTGTCCCCTCAGCTGCCTTCCGTATATTCTCTAATGCTATTCTCACAGCGTCATTATCTCGTTCCTTCTTTGTTTGGTGTAAACGTTCTATCTGTCGTTTTGCAACTTCTTCATCCACTTGGAGGAGAGGAACTTTGATCTCGTCTCCAGTTGAATACTCGTTTACACCAACAATGATTCGCTGGTTTTCCTCAATCTCTTTCTGATATTGATAAGCAGCATTAGCAATTTCTAGTTGAAAAAATCCTTTTTCAATTGCTGGAATGACCCCTCCTAACTGGGTTATCTTGGTAAAATACTCTTCAACCTCTTCTTCCATTTCATTTGTGAGAGCCTCAACGAAATAGCTTCCAGCTAAAGGATCAATAGTGTTTGTGACCCCACTCTCGTGAGCAATGATCTGTTGAGTGCGGAGTGCGATCTCAACTGCCTCTTCACTTGGTAAAGCCAATGCTTCATCTAAGGAATTTGTGTGCAACGATTGCGTTCCTCCTAATACCGCAGCTAATGCTTGAATAGTTGTTCTTACAACATTAATCTGTGGTTGTTGAGCTGTTAGAGAACAACCTGCAGTTTGAGTATGGAATCGCAACCAGAAGGAACGAGGATTTTTTGGTTGATATTTCTTAATATGACGTGCCCAAATTCGTCTTGCTGCACGATATTTTGCGATTTCCTCGAATAGATCATTGTGGGAATTGAAAAAGAATGACAGTCGAGGGGCAAAGTCATCGATATCCAACCCTGCGTCAACAGCCCACTTTACGTATTCAAGTCCATCCACTAAAGTAAATGCCAACTCTTGAACAGCAGTTGACCCTGCTTCACGGATATGATAACCCGAAATGGAAATTGTATTCCAACGAGGAACATGGGTTGAACAGTACTTAATAATGTCCATAATAATGCGCATAGAGGGTTTGGGAGGAAAAATATAGGATTTCTGAGCAATATATTCCTTAAGAATATCATTTTGGATTGTTCCTCCGATTTGGTCTGACCTGACACCTTGTTTCTCTGCTACAGCAATGTACATAGCGAGTAAAATTGACGCTGGAGCATTGATAGTCATAGAGGTGGTGACTTTATCAAGTGGGATACCATCAAACAAGATCTCCATGTCTTTCAATGTGTCTATAGCAACCCCTAATTTACCAACTTCGCCAAGAGACATAGGATGATCTGATTCACGACCATATATGGTAGGAAGATGGAATGCTACACTTAATCCTGTCATTCCATTTGCTAAGAGAAATTTAAACCGCTTATTGGTCTCTTCAGCACCACCAAATCCAGCAAATTGTCGCATAGTCCATAAACGCCCACGGTACATGGTGGGTTGAACACCACGAGTGAATGGAAACGAACTGGGATAACCTAAATCAGTACTATAGTTCCAAGTAGGTGGAAGATCGGTAGGATCATATAACGGGTTGATAAGCTTACTAGAGGTAGTTAGAAACTTTCCTTGGTGTTCAGGGTGTTTTTTTACGCTTTTGTCATACCTTTCTTCCCATTCAAGGCGCTTTCTTTTGATATCAGCTAACGAATTCGTCTTTTCGTCCCGTGGGAGTTCATCACTCTTATCAATTTTTGAAGTCAAAACTCTACACCTTTTCGAGCTAATATGTTCCTCTGATAGGGATGTTTATGTTCACAAATTTCGCTGTAATAATCGGCTAGCTCAATGATGCTGTTCGAAGCGTTCCTGCCCGTTAATACGAGCTCAAGATTTTTAGGTTTTTGCTTGATTAAATCAAGAACATCATTTTCAGATAATAAGTTAAAATCGAGGGCGACGTTAACTTCATCTAAAATCAAAAAATCCCAATCCTCATCAAAAATGGCAGAACGAGCACGATCTAAAGCAGCTTTCGCTTCAGCAAAATCAATGGGTTTTGGTTTTTTCTTATCAATAAACTCAGAGGTGCCAAATTGAATAATAGTTATTTCAGGAACCCCTTTCACAGCTTTTAACTCACCGTAATCCCATCCCTTCTTCATGAACTGGATCACCAATGTCCGAAACCCATGTCCCGCAGCACGGAGGGCTAAACCAAACGCAGAGGTCGTTTTTCCCTTGCCATTTCCAGAAACAACATGAATAAACCCAAGTTGTGATGGTTCAGATTCGGTTCTGCTCATTACATTCACCTTAGGTTAGTTCACTGACTACTTTCTGTGTTCTGTGATGTGGTGTTTAATACTT
>CP070760.1:2464369-2474589 GCA_020348965.1 Candidatus Heimdallarchaeota archaeon
TCACACAGTGAAAAACTTAGCGATGTCCATCGCAATCGAGGCTGCTGAAATAATGGAATTATTACAGTGGTTTACGAGTGAAGAAGCAACAGAACAAATTCAAACTAACCCAGATCTTAAGTCAAGGCTTGAAGAGGAACTTGCAGATGTCTTAATCTATTGTCTCAGTTTAAGTATTACTGCAAATATCGACCTTAACCAGATTATTAGAAATAAATTGGCTGAAAATGAAGCACGTTTTCCCGTTGATGTTGTTTCAGGACGATTAGGACCGTACAAATAATTATTTATTTATTTGATAAATAAGTCTCAACATTTTCAAGAAATTTCAACGTACCTCTCTCTATTTCCTTTGTTAATGCAGTTGTGTCGCTAAAATCGGGGTTATCTATTAAAATATGATCGATAATTGAATCAACACCCTTTGTAGTTGAGGCAATATGGTATTTATTCCAATTTCCCTCTGAAAACAATTTCAGGTATTGTGATTGAATTTGTTTATTCAATCCTGCTAACCACACTTCAAATGTAAAGGTATCGTGAATAAACAGAACCACTATTTTCAATTTTCGATCCCTTAATGATTTTGGGAAGAAATGAAAATAGGTCATATCCATATAGCCATAATATATACTGCCAGACACGGAAAAATCAGGAAATTTCTGTTTAAAATATGATCTCAACTCCCTAAAATACACCATTAATTCTTGGTACGCCGCTTTGATGCTCCCCTTCTCTAGTTGTTTTCGATATTCCTTCATATTGGCATGGAATGAGTTCATCTTTCATTCATCGATCCTAAGTTATCTTATTGAGAAATTCAATCCCCTTTAAAAAATTTTAAGTTAATATTACGATTTCCGTATGAGAGATTACAAAATTTGGTTTATTCCATTTTTAGTTCGACAAAGTTCACATACCTAGCACTTTCTGATTCTTACGCAAATCATAGACTCTGTAATTAAAATTACGTTCTTGAGTCCACTCAATAATTTTGGTTAATGTAGCAGATAGCGAAGGGCCTCTGCCGCCTGCAGCTCTCGGATGGCCTCCCCCAGCAAATTCCTGAGCTAATGTTTCGACTTGATAGTGTGCAAGTTCTGAATTGGGGATTTGAGGATTAACCCGTAGTGAAATTCCTGTAAAGATCTTACCTGGGAAGAGCACACAGGTTATGAATACTCCTTTTTCAAATAATCTACGAACTACAGCTGATTTTAAAAACTTAGTTTTCCCCTGAATAATAATGACCACATCTTTGGTTTCAAATTCCTCAGCCAACCTGATACTTCTTTTTCTTTGGGATCTTAAACCCAGTATACGCTTTCGATAGAATTCATTTTCGAATACCTGAAGCTGTATTGAGGAAAAATCTTGAACAAGAGTAAGAATTTCTTCGGATGTTTCTGGAAGACGGCAAATATCATCTAAAAGCCAAGCCTGTTCCTGTCGAGTTACCTCAAGAATATGTGAGGGTATATTTTCTGGTGAAGCAATGGTAAAGCCAGCTGTATCTGTAATCGTTGTCAAATCGGCTAGTAACTTCAAACTATCTGGCAAACGGCTTTGATAATGCTTGGCCAATAAATATGCTGCACTTGGAGCGCTTTCATCAAAAATGACTATCTCAGCGTTTTTATAGAGTGTTTTATTCGATTGATGATGATCACAATAGAGGTTCATCATTGATCTGTTAAATGGAGGAAGATCCACGATTGCGCACCAGTTTAATGTTTGAAAGAAGTGCGCTAATTCAAGATGGTGTAATTCTTGAAAACCAAGAGGAATATAAATTGCAGTTTGAAATTCTTTTAAGGTTTTTAGAATTGCAGCTGATACTATTCCATCTGCATCTGCAGAGTGGAAAGCTACTTTGCGATTCGGTAGAAGTGATAGAGAATAGAGAAATCGAACATTCTTTTTCTGGATGTCATCAGAGAAATCAGATAGAATCCGATTCAGATCTAAAGGTACGGCCAGTGTTTTCACACTCATAACTTGACAATTCGGTTTAGCGGTATTCCTCGTTCCTTAAGAAAGTTGATAGCTAGAGTCGTATTTCCTAAGCTATCCTTATGATGAGCATCCGACCCAATTGAAAACCAAAACGCATCATCAAGGTAATTAAACCATTTATCCATGTAATTCCCATAACCTGTGTTTAGCTCGATAATTATTTCAAACTCACGTATTTTTTCAAAGACGTATTCCATTTTAGATTCTGGTACCCGTGTAAAACGAGTATGAGCAAGTCCTAGATTATAATGAGGGTACTTCTTCTTGAAATTTAAGACAGTTTGCAGTCTATCCTCCCATTCTGGTTGTGCAAAAACATATTCAAACAGAACTAGATCCCATGAAAACTCTCTAAGCATATCGAAAGAGTCAATTGAGGAAAGATCTACCTCTATTCCGATGAAAACCTTTGTACCTAATGATAGATGGCTCCGAATTCTATCTAGTGTTGTAAAATAATCTTCAAAATCTATATCCGACAGAGCTGGTTTCCAAACAGAATGATGATCAGTTATACATACTTCTTGAATTCCTCTTTCGGCAGCAGCTAGAATCATATCTCGAGGAGAAAACATTCCGTCTGAAAACGACGTATGGATATGGTAGTCAATGATTCTAACCAAAGGAAAAAATTTTCCTCCTATAGCATTACCAATGAAGACAGGAATTATTTTTACACTAGCAAGATTCTTTAAATTATCTGTAGACCGAGCTTGAAAACCTTTGTGGAATAAGAAAGTGATTTTTGGATCAATTCTCGCCAAATAGAATAATGAAACTAACTTTATATTTTCATACGAGAATAGGTATTTGATAAGTAAGTATATTATCTTAATAATCTTTATACTGGTTACAACTAGCCGTATCACAGTCGTTCTGTCTTGAGTATAATATATATTTAACGAGTAGTACACCCTTTTTGACGAATTTGCATTATTTTATGGAGTTGTAGGCAATAACCAAGCTTGCTATACTGATTGATCCCAATAAAGGAGAGGCAACAAAACGAGTATTTCAAGCTCTAAAGGCAATCCTAACTGAATACGACGATCCCTCAAGTTTACCCCTTGAAATTTGGGTGGGAGATAGTTCTGAAATTTATCGGGGAGTTCATGGCTATCTGAAAAAACTCCATAAGCTTGAGATTAATCTCCCTCCTGTTGTGATTTTCCCAGGTCACCCCCTCCAGATATCACCGCTAGCGGACTATATCCAGATGCCTACGTTGTTAAACGCCTACCGTTTCCGGATTAAAGTTGTTTTGAAATTAGGAAAGAAATACCATTGGTTGTCTAAGTGGGCCCGTAGGATTATTGGAAAGCACTGGCCTATCGATCGAAAATATGGCTATATGGTCCTTGGTCCTCATTCCTCAGTTGGTAAGAAACTCCGTGCAAAGGATCTATCTGATGAACAAGCATATGAAGAAATAACCAGAAAATGGAGAAAGTATTGGTCAATGATTTATCTTGAAGCAGGTTCAGGAAGATTTAATGCCTCAATAGCTGATCGTCTTGAGCTTGTGAGCCAAGTAAAGCAATTTATCCAAGAGAAAAATGCTCTCTTAATTACGGGGGGTGGGATTCGCACGAAAGAACAAGTTGAAAACTTAGTTAATGCAGGATCAGATCTTGTAGTAGTTTCAACAGTGTTAGAACTTTCTGAAAATGCCAAAGCTATGATGGAAGAATTTATTGAAGCAGTCAGTAAGTCATGAGAGATTGCTTATTCTTTCTTCCTACCATAGTCAAATAAGGTACCAGCTTGATAAATATCTAATTGAACTTTAGACAATGGAATGGCACTTTTTAATGATCGATTGTTTGAAACATTGAATATTTCTCCAGTAATTAGATTGATTTTGATATTGTCCCCAGTTTTAAGGTCATCAATCATGATTTCAGGAGCAATCATCAGGGGAATCCCCGAATTAATGGCATTCCGCTTATAGATAGCCCCAAAAGACTCACCAACGATCATTTGGATACTTAAAGAACGGAAACAGTCTACAGCTTGTTGCCTACTACTTCCTGCTCCAAAATTTTTGCCCACAATTAATATATCACCAGATTTCGCTTTCTCAGGGAATGATTCCCAGCCTTGAAGATTTCCAAAAGTATACTGTCCCATTTCGTTAAGTTCTGTTATATGAAGATGCTTGTTATGAAATATCATGTCCGTATCGATGTCATCAATTGGTTTTCCATTTTGATCTTTTATCACAATTACTCGTCCTTCAAGAGTGGTTGGTTTCTTCATATTTTCACCTCAGATTTCGTTCCTCACAGTTCTGGTACAGATATTTCTCCTGCTAGAGCAGTTGAAGCAGCAGTCGCAGGAGAAGCTAGATAAGTATCTCCAGCTCCTTGTTTTCCAGCAAAATTACGATTTCCAGTTGAAACTTGTACTTCGCCTTTTCCTGTCATCCCGATCTGACCTGCGGCACAACCACCGCAGCCAGGATTGCTAATTATTGCACCAGCTTCAAACAGGATATTTATGAGACCATTCTCCAACAATTGAGCATATACTTCTTTTGTGGCTGGGACAATTTTCATCATGACATCAGTGTGAATTTTTTTACCTTTCACCATTTTCGCAACAAGTGCAAGATCTTCATATCGTCCATTTGTACAGCTTGCAACGATTACTGAGTCCACAGGCTTTCCAGCAACTTCGGAGACAGGTTTCACGTTTGCTGGGGAGGGTGGTAAAGCAATTAACGGTTCTAAGTTCGTAAAATCCAATTCTAACGACTCTGTGTAGATTGCATCTCTATCTGCTTTGTGTATAGCAAAATCCTTATTACTCCGATTCTGACAGTAATGAATAACCTCCTTATTAGGAGTAATCAAACCAATAATTCCCCCCATTTCAGTCACCATTGAGGCCAGAGTTATTCGTCCTGCTAAATCAAGGGATTCAACAGTGTTTCCATAAAATTCGATTGCTTTTCCGAGAGATCCTTTCGAGCCAATCTCCTGTAGAACTCCAAGGGTTACATCTTTAGCAAAAGCATTACTAGCTGGCTTGCCCTCAATTATTATGGTCATGGATTCAGGTACTTCAAACCAAGTTATACCTGTTTTAAATGCAAATGCAATGTCTTGATCACCCATTCCCTGTCCAAATGAACCAATAGCCCCTAGAATGTTTAAATGAGAATCAGTTCCAACAACCGTAGTTCCGGGAACAGCGATCCCTTTTTCAATCATTACATGAGACCCAATTCCAGCATCAACATCAAAGAGATTTTTACGTGCTAAATAATTACGAGCAAAAACTCTTGCAATCTGTTGGTTTTCAGCATAACCGATCGTCTTAGCGGGGACAACACAGTCAAAAGTGAAAAAAGTTTTCTCTGGATCATCTACTTTAGACTGATCGGGATAATAAGCTTCTAGATTCTTGACTACATTTGCCCCACCAAAATCTCGAGCGGATCGTACGTCTATTCCCATCCAAACTATGTTACCTGGGGTCACATCTTCCGTGGTATGGTCAGCGATAATTTTCTCAATTATAGTCTTTCCCATCGGTTCTTACACCTTATTCGAGCAAGATTATCAAGTAATAAAAGAAGTCCTGATAATAAACGACATTAGATAGTTCAAAAGATGGTTTTTTTTTATTCATTTTAAAATAATGAGCTATCCGGAAACATGTCACTGAAGTCCAAATGCGACGTTTACTAATTGTTCAGTATCAATGAAGACATTTTTCGGGACAACAGAGTATTGAAGAGTCTCCAAACCATATTTCAAATTAAATATGGTGCTGAATGATTCCAAAGCACTCCATAAAAAACTGGTAACTCTATCGACAACCAAAAAAACCACAAAACTCTCATTATGAGAAAGCATGATTATTTTATTCTGAAAATGAATCATTTGGATGTTTTTTGTTTTGATCATGTCTGAGAATAATGTTAAGACAGCATAGACACCTCCAGAAAATAGTACATCTTGACTATTTTCGTTATCGCCAGTTAATCCAAAATCATAAGAGTATAATAACAGACCAGACCTATTAATAACCATAATTTTCTCTAATGGCTGAAACTGAAGAAATCCAATTGGAGCTTTTACGTAAACCTGAAACATCAGGATTCCTCCAACCACTACGCTCAATTGTGGTGCAAAATGTTTCAAGAACACAATAATAGAAGGATCAATGATATTTGTAAGCTGGAAACCCATGACAACCAGAACCATGGTCACTAGATAATAGAATACTATAGCCCATTGCATAAACAAGACTTGTTTCTTCTGAGCTTCTTCTTGCTTGCCTTTTATCCTTTGAAGAGATCTTAATGTAACAAAAATTACGTAGATTATGAAGTATGAGGCAGGAAAGTTACTTGAAAAGAGAAAATCAAGAATAACTAGGATAATCACAGAGATATCTAAAGTTTCTTCTGGTATTACTATCAAATCTCCCTGAGAGAAAAGTTCTGGAATAATCAGCGAATAGATCACATTCAAAAGAAAAGTCCCAAGAAAAGCCCCATAAATAGCAGTATGAATTGGGGGAGAACGTTCATTTTCAAAATAATCAATAAATAACATAAAAAAACCTGCTGAGATTCCCCCAAAAAAAGGAAAAAGAAATACAACAACATTACCCTCTTTGAAGTAAAAACTAATCGGATCTACAAAGTTCAAGAGGAGGAAGATTAATTCTATGCAAATAAACAGAATAAAAAGCAGGTAAGCACCAGTTAAAATGGCAACAACTCGAATTCTACTTTCTTTAAACCTTCGCCACAATTTAAATGCTATTAGACTGTTAAGACAGATTGCAGACATAAAAATAATGAAACCGAGATAACTTTAAGGGGAATCGTCAAAAGCTCGATCCTCGTTTCGAAAATAATTTTTTTACTTATTTAAAGAATGCCAAGGATGTTGAGAGAAAAAGGCAAACTGATGATTATTAAATTATTGGGATTAGATCTATTCAGATTTTGCTCAGGAATAGTTTTCAACGAGCGATTGTGAAGGGTAATAAGTAAAAGCTGATAATCTTATCCGTTTTGGTATAGTTTCTACTTCTACTAAGATTCTATGGTACAACGATCCTTCCCCTTCCACTCTATCGATTTCTATCCAATGGGAAGGAGTTAATCCATAATATACTTCTCCTTCCACATAAATATTAATGGTGTCTTCCTTTTTTATAAACGGGAACCCTAAAGTAGATGGAAAGACCTTTCGGTAACCATATAGAATCGCTTTTTCAAAGGATAATCCCTGAAGAAGATAATTTCTACTATATCCATGCATAAGTGTTCCATATACAAAGAGATTGTCACAATAAACATTATTCATTCTCAAAACCCGAAACCACCAAAGAGACGCCGAGATAAAAACTCCGATCTACTTAAGGCAACAAGAATTCGATCTTTTGTGGTTAGGGGGATTCTTATCCCTTGAACATCGAGAGAGTTGGTTATTTTTATTTCGTCGAAATTTGTTACAATTCCATCTTTTTCGCGATATGTGAGTTGATAATCTACTGTTATAGTTCCTTGGACTTGTGTACCACGTGAAATTGCATATCTTCTTCCACGGTGATCAGTGATTGTTCGAGATTGATTCAATTGTACTACAGCATAGCGTTTTCCCTGTTGACGAAGATCCTCTATGGGCTTTGTTTTGAATTCAACATCAAGTTCACCCTGATCAAGGTCTGATCTCTCTCGTGGTAAATTCCGAACTTTAACGTCTAAAGCTTCTTGATATGTCGCAGTTTCTTTTATCCACCGTTGTACACTCTCCTGGATAGATTCCTCTTTATTTCTATCTCGTAATAAGCGGGTATTCAATCCATTATAGACAGAACGCTGAACGTTTTCTGCATGGAAAGGATCTGGGATTATTTTCCCAGTTTTTTGTAAACAAATGGCGTGTAAAGCAGAAGCACAACAGAGATTCGCAATGTCTAGTAACCAATTGTGATCCTGTTGGACATCAAATATCCGAATTTCGACTCGATTGGTCATCAGAGAGGAATCCTCATCATCGCCAATATTCGTCAATGGTCCCCGTGGAGTGATATCTACCAACCGTTCACCCCGAGGATTAGTTATGACTCTTTTTACATTTTCACCAGCTAAACGTAGAGTATAGCGCATCCTACCATAGTATTGCTGTCGTACCAATGCTGCAGAGGTCTTGGGAATTTGAATTTGTGATGAACCATTGGGCCGAAGAACAGTGGAGTGACTAATCCGGTTACTGGCAATATTCGTTTGTGTACCCTGAAAAACCTGGGAATTTGCGGATAATGCTATTAATTCAGGTAGATAATTCCAAAAGTAGTCGTGAACCGCAGCCAGTTCTTCAACATTCATTATTCCTCCCTTTTTTTGGACTGATACATTGATATGAGTACCACACATTGGATGAGGATCACTTTGAATAGGGTGAAGCGATTGGGCGAGTATTTTATAACCTACATGACTTGCTGCATCGATTAATATTTTTCTTCCTGACTCAATAGCCTCTGGAAGCTCACTCGGAGGTAATGGCAAGGTTACATATTCGATTTGGGAAGGGGATGGTTCAGCATCTAATCCCCTTATTTTCAGCATAAGAGTCTCTAGCCATTTTGAGTTTCTCTCAAGAATCTCTGCGGCTCTCACCATCAATTCATCTGCAGCATCCACCAAAGTCCCATTTTCATCAATAATGAGGAACTCTTCTTCGATTCCACAGAGAACTTGATAATCTTTACAGGGATCCTGATCCTGTTCTTTCTGTTTCTTATGAAAAAGCATCAACACTCACGTTTTTCATTTATACACTGGTCTCTTTGGTTTTTATGAAGTGTATCGAGAGGGATCGAAACAATATCATTATATAGGAGGAAATCCATATCAACTCAAAAATAATTTGTTCATGTTGAAGAATCAAGTTCAAATAAAACATGATCCTCCGTAAAGAAAAATGAGGTGATTAAAATATCATCAGAAATCAGAGAGGACGCTGACCTTCATCGAAAGGCTGAAATGGAACTTACGTGTCCATGGTGTCACACACATACAATCTACACTAGTGTCAATCATAAAACACTCCGATTGCGATGTACCGAGTGTCAGATGGATGCCTTTGTAACTCGTATTCCCCGAAACAAGAGATTAACTGATTATATTTCACGTCGATTGATCTCTTAATGTTCTGTTTTTTTCCATTTTTTGGGAGGAGAAAATGTCAACACGAAGCTTCTTTGATGCTTAGAGGAAAAGGGCTTTCTTCCTTCCATTTTTGAGAAGAAAAAGATCAAAAAAGCAACATAGAATGCCTTTCGTCCAATATACAGTAAAAGGAGCTCTATTCTTAGATATCATCTTAGACTTTTTATTCAAACTTAGAATTTTTCATATGAGGAATAAAACAATGCCTGGACAGACATTGATTCAAAAAATCCTTGCAGGAGCTTCGGGAAAGGAGGAGGTGGCTGAGAATGAGATAGTTTTTGTATCTCCTCATATGATACTTAGTCATGATAATTCTGCGGCAATTTCAAAAACTTTTTATCAGATTACTGGTCCTAATGGCAGAGTTTGGGATCCAAATAAGATCTTTATAGATCTCGATCATGCTGTGCCACCTCCAGACTACAAAAAAGCAGAAAATCACAAGATCATCAGAGAATTCGTCAAAAAGCAAGGTATAACCCATTTTTATGATTGTGGGACTGGTATCTGTCACCAGGTTCTCCCTGAGAATGGTTTAGTTCCACCAAACGTTGTAATTTTGGGGTCTGATTCTCATACAACCACACATGGTGCTTTTGGAGCTGCTGGTATTCCCATAGGCCGTACTGAAACAGCCTCAGTATGGGCGATCGGAGAAACATGGTTAAAAGTTCCTGAAACAATCAAGATTATATTTGAAAACCATTTACCTAATGATGTATATGCTAAGGATGTTATTTTGGATATAATTGGCAAAATTTCAGCCGATGGTGCCACCTATAAATCAATGGAGTTTTATGGAAAAGCTGTATCCATTTTGACCATTAGCGATAGGATGACCATAAGTAACATGTCAGCAGAGGCAGGCGCGAAGGCGGGGATCTTTCCAAACGATGCTGTAACTGATGAATGGAATAAGCAATTTGACTTGAACTATAACGGACTCTCAGCTGATGAGGATGCATTTTATGAACAGGAACTTATCTTTAATCTTGCAGATCTT
>CP070760.1:2474689-2506996 GCA_020348965.1 Candidatus Heimdallarchaeota archaeon
TGAGTATGCTAAAAAACCTCCAACTAATGGCCCCACAATTATTCCAATATTTCCCAATAGGTTAAAGAAACCCATTCCAGTGGCATTATCATCCGCTTCGACGATATCACCTACGAGAGCCATTGCTGGTGGTCCTGTGAAACCATTACCTATTCCTAGAATTATGAATGCAATAATTACTGCGAATAATCCAGATGAGCCCAAGTACCCCATCAAAGTTAACATGATTCCAACACTAATACTTCCGAAAATTAACGGCATATATCGACCAATCTTGTCGGACCACTTACCTACAGGGTATTGTAGAAGAATGAAAGGTAAAGCGAATAGGCCTAATACCATACCTCTGAGTTCAGGCGGTGCTTCTTCAGTTACTAAGATAATTGGTAAGAAAAATTGAAGTATGAATAATAAGAAACCTATATGAAATCGATCCACGAAATTGAATACCCCTGGAATAATCAAGCGGGGTTTCCTAGAAACAATAGATACATTTTGCACAAGAGATGGTCTTGATTTTAGTTGTGAAGGTTCCTTAAGGAGAACTAGTGAGGTCAAAAAGACTAGGAAGCTCAATATTGAAGCCATATAATAAGGTGCAAAGACTCCAACCCCAGCGAGTATCCCTCCTAGTACTGGACCACTTCCCATTGCCAATGCCAGGAACATGCCAAAAATTCCTAAATTTTTCCCCCGATTTTGTGCTGTCGATAAATCCAAAACTATAGTCATCAGAGTTTGCCAGCATAATACAGTACAACTCCCTTGTAAGAATCTGAAAACTAATAATAACGGAAAATTCAAGGTGGTTATCATCGCAAAATAGAATACAGAAGATCCTAGACTCCCCATTAAAATGAATATCTTTCGTTTTCCAATGTGATTTGACAAGATTGCAGTTAAGATACCAGCAATCAAATAGGAAGCGTAGAGTGCTGTGTCAAAATAGGATGCAGCCAACAAATCTACTTCGTATCGCACCACGATAAATTCTTCTTGATTTGTGTGCAAAAGAGCAGGTGCTAATATTGTTACTAGTACCAAGACACCTAGCACAATGATTTGCGCTATTGATTCGTTGTCTATTTCCAGATTATCAGGTTTGTTTCTCATATCTCATCATTTACGAAAATTTCTGGCTAATGAATCGCACTTCAAATGACAACTAAAAGTCCAGCTTCAGACTATGCTTGGTTTTCCTCTTATGGAAGAATTGAAGTAATTACCACTCCCATGAATAACCAGAGAAATGCTAACGCCATGAAAATTGACGCGAGCTTGAAAATTTTGAATGTCCTTTCGTGAGATGGTTCTCTAAGATTTGCAAGTGCTTGAAAGAGAATGAAAGCGCAGAACAGAATTAAGGGGAGGAGTGCGAGAATGTGAATATGGAGGCTTATCCCAGCCATAACAATGATTGATGCACTGAGTATTGCAGACAAAGTTACAACGTAAATTGTTTGGGTTTGACTACTAACAACAGGCCACATAGGAACTTTGGCATTCTTATATCCTTCTAGATTTTTAGGAATAAGAGCAAGTGTAAGAATATGCAGAGGGATCCAGCAGAGGACAAAAAGCCCCATCAATATTGCGGCTATATCAATGTACCCCAATACTGCAGTTCGACCTGCGATAGCTGGAAGTCCTCCTGCAATCCCTCCAAAAATAATAGATAATCGTGTTCGACGCTTTAATAATAGTGAATAAACAACCACATCAAAGAAAAACCCCAAAAATACGACGACCATTGTAACTAGACTGGTGAATACACCTACAGCTAAAATACCTGCTGTGGTAAAGAGAACACCGTGTTTTAGAACAGTAGACGGGGGAATTCGACGGCTAGGTAAGGGACGATCCTTTGTTCGTTCCATGAGTGCATCAATATCACGATCTACGTACATATTGAGCAAAGTTGAACCTGAAATAGCAAAGAAAACTCCGATAGTGAACCAAATGAAGTTCAAGAGGTTAAAACCTAATCCCCACGTGCTAATTAAATAACCAAAGATTGCGGTATATAGGAGAAGAAAGGTCTGTTTGCTCTTGATCAGTTCACCATATGTAGAAAAAGAAAGAGGAGGATATGTATAGGATGTCACGTCATCATATTCCTGGGATTGGAGGGGAATTTTTATTTCAGTCATATTTTTTTAGCCATTCCACATATTTTTTTAGCCATTCCATGAATTAATAGATATTATTCTGGAAACTCCTTTACATCTTTCCTTCCTTTGAGAATTTCGATGAGCTGATGGAAACAAAAGATGGTAATTGCGATGACAAAAAGCATTATGCCAAGATCAAGTGCAAGAGGTAACCAAGACGCAATAGACTCCCAATATTCCTGTACGTCTGCATACTTAGTGAGATTAACGGCCCAATCCTGATCCATGTGTGGAAAATACATATAGATGACTGCAAATCCGAATGCAATTACACTTCCTGCAAATAATAACCAGCCCATTAGTTTTCGTGGAAGGCCTTGAATATCTATCATGTCTATGAATAGGAGTAGCAATATAACAGCTGATAATGTGGCTAAGACATGCCAATGTCCCCGTGCTACGGTCGTTTCGACAGCTAGAGGCCCCTCACGGAATGCTACAAGACTAGTCACCCTCGTCAAAATTGAAGGATCGTCACCACCGTCAAGACTGAGAGCAAGGAATATACCTGAGAATGTCATAACAAAATTTACCCAAATAAATAAGAAATACAATGAAAATTTCACAGGGTCCTTAAACACAGCTTTAGCACGACTAAACCATGATGCGGATTCATATGTATCACCGAGAATCCCTTTGCTTGTTCTATTCCAACCAGTTAGTGCCAATATTACACCAACTAAAACAAGAATTCCCGATCCAGCATAAATTAGGTAATGTGCATCAAAGGGGATTATGTCTCCAAAGGTTACAAGCCAAGCTCCTATTGACATGATTAGCATTCCAGGAATAACAAGTACCATTGATAAAAGGTACCATCTTCCCTTTTGATCGGGGACTGTGTATCTATATACAATAAGTAGAATAATCACATCAATCAGGGCTAACATTATATGCAAGTGCGCCTTGATGCCATCAACGAAAATTATTGGGTAAATAGACTCGTTCCATGGAGCGATGTCGTGTCTTAGAAAATATTCCGCTAGTAATGGTATCATTCCATTTCCGAAAAATGCTCCAACTGCGGCTCCAATGATAACACTTACTAAGATACAGAAAGCCAGTAGAGCTAATGTGAGCTGCCCGACGAATATGTTACGGCCAGCTTCTTGATCTCGTTTTGGAAAACTCTTAGTTGGAAAAACACCGATGAGTAGAATGACTCCTGCATAGAACGTAAGAGATAACCCTACAAGGTACAAACCATGAATTATCCAGGCTTCAGGAAGAATATATGCAAAAATCATTCCGCTTGCGGAAGCTAAAATACTCCCAATAAATAATGGCCATTTCACCCGTGACTTGAACTTCTCCCGCACATCCATAAATTCCAAAACAAAGTATGTGCATGTGGCAATGAATGGGACCGCGATTGAATGATAAACCATAATAAGTCTGCCAGCTTTCTCAACATCCCTGAAGGGGTTTCCATCGGGAGTTAACGGATCAGCAAAAGGTATTGCTAACAATGGTTGTCCAAGGATTGCCTCTATTGGCTGAGAGAAAGTCGATAAAAACAGAATAATACAGAATTCCCAAACTATCGTGAAAGTTATCATTCCTTTAAAGGTCAGACCGTAATTTATCTTGTACTTTAACCATGGAATTATTCCTTCTTCTTTTTCTACAGTTGTCATTTGTTTTACCTCAATTATTACTCATTGAAAGTCTTCTATCCATAGTGGTAGGTGTCTTCAATCTAGGCTTTCGTTGGTGTCGAATCTGAGGCTCGATCGACTGCAAGTACGTGTCCTGCAATTCGTGTTACTAATCCCAGTAAGATGCAAGTCAGTCCACCGATGAACTGAAGTGTGCCTGAGGCGAGGAGGTAACCATAAGAAGAGGCAATATTAACTCCATCAATAATATGCATAGGCATGAGGAATGGCTGGAACATCATCACAATACCGAAACCAAACAGCACATATGCAAATTGAGTTACTTGTGATCCGACACTCTCGTCAGTAGAAACCCCCACATCTTCCATATGAGTGTTTACTCCACGTCTAACCATGGGGAGTATTAGTATGATGAAAATGATTAAATTAATGATCGTTCGGAACCAAGAGGGGGTGAATACCATCCCATTAACGCCGTAGCTCAAATACCATTCCCAAAACAAAATAAAGGCTGGTAAAAATCCACTAAAAAATCCGAGAATGCTGGTAATGAGGGCCACTGGATAGAACCATCTTTTTCTCGTTCCTAATGCCCAGTACAAAACTCCCCAAGCAATTGCTACTAGCCATGTCACAAAGTAACTTAGAACGTAGATTAATTGATTTTCGCCAATTACTCCGAATGTGTAACCGCCATCAGAGTTAATTAATTTCCACCATCCAGGATCGAATGTTGTACAGGTAGCTCCAATTCCACTTACAAGTCCGATAGCAGCAGCAGCACCTGAAAGTATATAGAGAAGTTTCACTTCCTTTGAACCTTTTAATTTATCGAGAAGTTTGCTCAATTTCTTCCTGTCCTTCTTATTTATCATCGTGTTTTTTTTTGACTAATTTTCATGAGGATAACTTATTCATGAAATTTGAATAAGCTATAATGTGAAATTTATAATTTCAAGTCTTGGTTCGTTACGAACGTATTCAATAAGAGCTTTACGTATGATAACAATAATGTAGTGAGAAAAAAGTAATCTGATTACTTCTACTATTGTTACAAGAAAAAAGTTTTTCCACTTAGGTTTTATATTCTCCTTGCTGAATATTCAAGGTTAGTACAACATTCATAAGCTTATTATAATTTTCAGCTGCATCTTCAAGTTTAACTGTCATCTGAATCAAACGAGGTAAAAATTTACCATAAGGATTATTATTATTCATAGACAATCTAATAATGGTTGAAATGTAGGGTTCAATGTTTCCTCAGAGTTCCCTGAAGGAATAAATTATCAGAGGTCTTTACTCGTTAAGTTGAGTTTTGAAGTTCTTCTGGGGAAAATACAATTGGATCTCGTAACTCTAACAATTTACCTGCTTTATCAATGTCTATCATTGGGACACAGTTGTGGATACAACTGAAAGAACGACATTTTTTTGTTCTAATCTCCCCCCATTTCATTCCCCATCCTTTTAAAACACCAAAAATTACTCGCAAGTCTATTCCTTTCTCTGTTAGGGAATACTTCACTCTAACGGGCATTTCATCACTGACTACTTCGCGAGTAATTAAATTAGATTCTTCGAGCATTTTTAGGGCCTCTGATAAAACCCTGGCTGAGATTTTCTCCCCGTAATTCCCTTCAATTCTCTCAAGAAGATCTGAAAAATATAATTCTTTTACTGCTAATAATTCACAAAGGATCCAAGGAATCCACTTTCGCCCGAGGATTTTTATTGCTAGTAATGCTGCACATTCCTCTTCACCTTCTTGAGTTGTCGTACTCATTATTGAAACTCTTCTTCTTTTTTATCTTGATCTAAAATAACATAACTCATACTGAATCTATCGAAATTGTTTGGTAAAAAAGGAGTGGTATTCTTCTTCTGTAGTGATTCGTTGTTTTATATATGGTTAATAATCTTTCGTTAATTAATTATCTAATAACCTCTTAGTTACTTAGTCGTAAAAAGAATACTAGTTCAAAAACGAATGAAGGATATATTTCCTAAAAAGTAATAAGAGTCGATTCATTGGTAATTTATGGTAGTATTTTGTACTATATACCTGTAAAGTATTTCTTTTTAGTACATTGTAATTAAGGTAGCAAACTGAGGTATTGTTAAGAAAATGTGAGAAGTCATTTGATAACAATAAAACAATTTGTAAAACCAAAAAAAGAGAATGACTGAAAAAAACAGAGAGAATAGGGGTTAAAATAACCCACTAATCACTGGAATTTCAACCTTCCATTTGGATGGGAGACCTATACCTAGGACGAAGAGTACTCCAACTATTAATAGAAGATATGGAAGGATATCAAAGATCAACAGTAATAGATCTGGATTTCCATCTCCTACTGTGGCAATAGCCAGCAAGACACCTCCAAAGGAAATTAGAAGACCGCCGATTCCGAAGAATGCGCTCGTCCATTCGGTATCCTTAGATACAAATGCCGTATAGAGGGGGAGAAAAGAAATTATCAACCCTGATGGAATATGAGATCCCATCACCGCCATGGAAGCCATATCTGATAAAAACACATCAAGTTTCATCAAAGTTAATACTCCAATAACGATAAGACAGTAGATGGCATAGATGAATCCATATTTGGCGTCAGGCCATACGGCAAACACGAGGCCGATTGCCAAGCATGCAGGTATGAATGCTGCAACGGGAGGTACAAGTGGAGAAGCTAAAGTATCTTCCCAACCAAGAAATATTATCAATACTCCTGAGATGAACAGTACCAAAAAGCTGACTGCCCATGCTAAATGGTAGGGTTTCTTTGTTGCCATATACTCTTTTAATAATAATAAAACTAAGATTATGGCTACTATACCAACAACTAGAAGCACTAATGCTCCTAGCAGATCAGTTTCTAATAAAGATTTTCCTGCAACCATTTTTCTTCAACACGTTTAATTTTACGATCAAAAAGAGGCTATTTTTTACTCGTATTCTACGAATTACGAATCAAAGAGAGTATTAAAACAAACAAAAATAAGTAACTTTTGATAACTTTTTAGTAACCTACTGTATAGTACCCCATAGTCAAATTAGTTCAATCTAGTCTTTATTTTAGAAACCTCAGCATTTTTTGAGTGTTCGAAAGCAACAGTAATATCCTAATATAGTTTGTATAAATAGGGTATGTACTTAGTAATTAACTGTAAATAAATTGAAGAAGTGGTAAAAATGGCAAATTCATTTCGAATGATAGATTTAACCCAACGATTAAGCATTCATACTCCCCCATGGCCAAGTTATGTTCCCCTACAATTACAGTACTTCAAACGGATAGCGGGAGCCCATATGGGTCAAGGAGCAAATGGCCAAATTCTCACTACGAGTAATCATGTGGGTACTCATATCGATGGAGAAATCCATTTCTTCGCCGCAGGGCGGACAATTGGTGAAATGGAGTTAGAGGAATTCTGTGGCCCAGGAGTGGTCGTTGACCTCTCTGATGTTATGACTGATTACGATCTTTATTCCCCTGAGTTACTCATGGATCGAGCTGATATTAGAAAGGGTGACATTCTTTTAATCAAAACGGGATACCAGCGGTATGCTTGGGACCAACCTGAAAGTGATGAAGTGCGGTATTTTGTAAAACATCCTGGACCTGATAAAGATTTTCCCCAATGGGCTATGGATATGGAGTTTAAGTGGATAGGGGTGGATTGTGGGTCTGCTGATCATCCAATGAATACAATTATTCGTGATTGGCATCCCAAATTATTCCATGAAGCAGAAAAGAAACTGATAGAAAAATATGGTGTCCAATCATGGGATGAAATGTTTCCCCCTGACAAATTCTACCAAATTATGCATATAGACCTGTTTCCCAAAGGAGTGATTCATGCTGAGAATTTGTGGATTCCTGATGATTCCTTACTTAATAACAAGCGAGTCTGGATTGGTTGCTTTCCGCTGCGGGGTATAGAATTAGAGTCATCAATGTGTCGGATCGTTGCATTTCCAGATGTTCCCCTCGACTAAGGTCATATTTTATATTTTTCAGGCGTTTCTGGAATGCCCAACCAGAATCCGAATATATATTATTTCGAGAGCTCTTGTTTTTAATTAGGCCTTAAATAAAATAACTTTAGCAATTTTTGAGCTTCTGTAGGTGTTAATCTGCAATCTGACTCAGGATAAAAAAATATTTTTTTAATTTGATCTGGAATTAATGTAAAACAATTTTCACTGAATGTTCCTTGTATGTCAGAGAAATCCAAGGCGACGAAGAACGCTGGCTTGTCTGTTATTATTCTAATTAAAAACCTGGATGATGATGTGGTGTCAATCTCGAAAGTGATATTCGCTGGTTGAAGTTTACTTTGCTTTGGTTGAGTAAAAAAGAAGGTGTTTTCGATAATTAGAGAGGATACTTTGGCTGAAAGATACAAAAAACCGTTTTCTCTATTGAATGGAATGTCTTTTTCAACGTTAAACGTTTTAAGATGAATCGCACCTTCAGAATTTAGCTTTATGGAGAGCTGTTGATTATCCAAAATTTGGCCTGAAAAATCTATGAAATATAACTCTAATATACCTTCCCAGGATTCAATTGTATCATTTATTCCCCAAATCTCTACAGTGGAATAATTATCCTTACTAAACGCTACTATATGAATTGGTTGATAGAATTTCTTTGCAGCATAGTGAAGAAGCTTCCATTTTCCTGTGTATTCAATAGAAGACCAAGACGCTACAGGCCACAGATCGTTGAGCTGCCAATAGAGAACACCCATACATGTCGGGCGTTTACTTCTCCAATACTCGACAGCTGTTTTTATTGCATATACCTGATTTACTTGACTTAGGTAAAGAAATTCTTCAAACTGGCCAGGTTTTTTAAAATAATGTTCAATTGTTTTAGTAATAATTTCATTGCCATTAATGTTTTTTTGATGATGTTCCATTACTGCAGAAGTTACATCCCATTGGTCTTTTGAAGCATAAGTTTTCACTGTTTCAAGGGAAGGAAAAGACTGGAAACCAAATTCAGAACAAAATCGAGGCGTTACCTCATAATAAGCTTCAAAAGGTTTCCCCTCATGCCATACACTCCAATAATGCATGTCACCTTTAGAATCGTCATGCCAATTATCCGAGTAATCATCCTCTCCAGCACAAGGTGAGCTTGGCCACCATTTCCGATCAGGATCCAATCTTTTAACGACGTTAGAAATTGTTTTATTGAGTTTAATATAATCGTTAAGATAACGTTCCCTATTTAGCATAGAAACGGCAAACCAGTTAAGTGCACCAACATTTTCATTATCCCCACACCAGATTGCAATGCATGGATGATCCTTTAAACGTTTAACTTGATGACTAATCTCTTTTTCGACACTGGTTAAGAATTTACGGTCAGCAGGGTATAGGCTACAGGCAAACATGAAATCCTGCCAAATAAGTATCCCTTTCTCGTCGCATAATTTGTAAAATAATTCTAGTTCATATTGCCCTCCCCCCCACACTCGAATCATATTCATATTTGCATCAATTGCATCAGATAATAGTTTTTCATAACGATCAGGAGATTGAAGAGAAGGTAGTGCATCTATTGGAATCCAATTCGCCCCTTTACAAAAAATATCCCTTCCATTTACACGAAAAATCATACTTCTACCGATATCATCATCTTCTGTAACTACTTCAAGTTGACGGAATCCTATTTGTTTTGATAACGTATCATCAGGAGTTGTTACAGTTAAATCGTAAAGATGCTGTTTTCCATATCCAGAAGGCCACCATAACTCTGGATTTTCAATGAGTAAATTAATAATTACTTTATTCTTCCCCTCTTTTAAAATAATTTTAGTAGATTCAAATATATCTAGCTCCCTCATCTCCACTCTAATTTTTGATTCAGTTTGTATAGGAGATTGCATTTCAATAGTTACAGTTATTTTCCAATTGTTTTCTTGGTCTTCTAATTTCATGTTGGTGTATACGTAGTCTATACGCCCTTTACTATGAGCTCCAATGTAAATTCTACCGTAAATTCCAGTAACCATGATGCAAGGACCCCAATCCCAACCTGAATGACACTGAACTTTTCGTACTAGATTTCGATGCTCTGAATAGACAGGTCTAAGAGTGTGAGGTATTTCGTAAGGAAGGTTCTTAGCGCGTTCCTTTGCAATCTTCTCTGCAGAGGCAAAAAAAATCTTTATTTCATTTTCACCCTCGATAAGAAACTTGGTTATATCACATCTAGTTCTAATAAACATATTATCAGAACTTTCAATGGCAATATTATTGATTTTTATATCTATAATTGTATCTAAACTGTCAATATGTAAGAAAATTTCTTTCTCAGATAAAATATCTTTGCCAACGTTGAATGATCGCGAGAAAATCCAATCTTCTTTACCTACCCATTGCACATCAAGTTCATTCAATCCTTCATATGGATGGGGAATTATCTCTGCTTCTAATAGAGCTGTATAGTTGTCACCAGGAATTCTGATCGGGATAGTCTTATTAGTGCCTTTTTGAGTACAGTTCCAAATTCCCGATAGATCAATCAGTTTCATGTTAGTATCAGCTACTCCAAGAGAGGTTAAAGTGATTTCTCTAAATCTCCTAAAACATATAACATACTAAATATTCATATCATTATCTAAATAAAATTATTCTTAGAAATATAATACTAAAAGGACTTCAGAAATTAATTAACGAGTTCGTTAACCATTATCAATGTGTTGTCTGAATTGGAATTGAAGTTCTTATATATGCTCATCTTGGAAGAAAAACAGAATGAAAAGGTTTACAAGGCAAAAAGGTAAACAAAAACTTCAAAATAATGACCCAAAAACCCTTGTAGTCTCAAAGGGTGAATTTTTGAAATTAAGGCCTATTATCAACCCCAATGTATATCAAAAAAAGAAGACCGATGGAGATCTCCTATTAGAACTTGATATACGCGAATTGAAGAGGAAGTCTCTCCTCAGAAGAATGTTCCCTAGCCCTGATACGAAAAAGATCCTTCTCGATAAGCTAGGAATGGAAGTTTTCCTTTTATGTGATGGAGAACATAAAGTGAAAGATATTATCAAGATCTTCCAAGAAAAATATCGATTAACTCCAACTGAGACTGAACTCTCGGTTCAAAAATATCTAATGAGTCTTACTGAGCGGCATCTTGTAGGATTTCTGATACCTGAGAAAATTACAGCAAAAATGAAAATAACAACAAAAGAAACCATTGATAAAGTTATTCTTGATACAGATTGAGAATCTTAATCTCAATTGCCCCCAATTGCTAGTTTCGTCATTTTTTCAATTATATCACGTGTTTTTGCTAAAGGTGATCTTTTCATTGAGTAGATAATGCAATAAATATCATTCTTATCAGGATTTGACCAGAGATAGGTTTCATGATATTTTCTGGCAAATTTCAAGGAGAATTTTCTCTCTTCTAGTTGGACACACTTCCAAGTAATCGTTTTTTTCTTATAAATTAACTTCGTGAATTCTTCAGGGTTATAATTTGATGGAATCCCTGGAAGGTTTTTTTTGTAAAATTTTTGAAACCAGGAGGGTATTTTATCATCACTAGTGATTTTTTGATTAGCCAGTCCGATACGATATGCTAAAAAATCCAGATCATCGTTACCTAGATGGAGAAAAGTCAATCCAATAAGAAAATTTTTCTTTTTAAGCCTCATCCTAAGATAAGGAGTATGTATTTGGAGATTGGGAGCAGACCAAATAGAGAAAGTACTTTCAGGATGACAATTGATGAGTGAAATGATCTCCATTATTCCAGATTTTTCTGTTGATTTTTTTACTTTTTCAAACTGAGCAGTACAAATGACAAGTCTTTGAGTGGACTGACAGTTCCAAGCAACAATGTAACCTTGTAGTCCTTCTTTTTCTAAATCCCAATATATATACCGGGCGTCATGGCCACTGATCTTCTTAGGGCCTTCATTTTTTATTCCGATCTTTTTATGTGACTTTTTTAATGATTTAAAATAATCTTCAATGACTTTATTGATGTCTGGAGGCTTCTTTTCAATTTTTGCATAACTGATCTCCAATTTTTTTTCTTTTGAATCACGAAAACCAAAATAACCAGTTTCTTTCTTTTGCCTCTTTCGACTTTCTTTTTCAAAAATCATGTGCCAATCTATTGGTACTTGAATTAAGATATGTTGCCAACCAAATGTTTGGGTTTTCATCTTAGGTCAATTAAGAAAATTGAAAGCATTTATAATTCTTGTCTTGAAAATCATGACGAGGTAAGTGAAAATTGCGAATGAAGGTTGCTTCGTTCAATAGTCCATACAATATAGAAATACGGGAAGTTAAAGTCCCCACTTTTGGAATGAATGATTTATTAGTTAAGGTGGCCTATTCTGGAATATGTGGTACGGATCTACATATTTTTGAAGGGAAAAATCCCTTTGTTTCTTTCCCAATAATCCCTGGACATGAATTCGCCGGTGTAATTAAATCATTCGGGTCTAAAGTTGATGATTTCTCCATTAATGAAAAGGTAGCTATTAATCCTAATCTCTCTTGTAAGGATCAGGGATATGCTGTTCAGGATTTCTGTTATTATTGTAAGAAGAATCGGCCTCATTTTTGTCTAAACTGGCAAGCTATAGGTGTAACAAGAAACGGTGGATTTGCGGAATATGTTGTCTGTCCTAACACAGCTGCTTTCCGCGTTCCACAAGAGGTTTCCATAAAAGAGGCAGCTTTAATGGAGCCAATTGCTTGTTGCCTTCATGGATTAAAACGATTAAATATTATCTCTGAACACACAGTACTCCTAATAGGTGCAGGGCCTATTGGTTTATTAATGATTCTCTTAATAAAATCTATGTTCAAGTCTAGAATCATAGTGAGTGAGACAGACAACCACCGTAGAAATCTAGCTACAAATTTGGGGGCCGACCTAATAGTTAATCCAGATGTTGAGAATTTGGGAGAAATAGTAAAAAACGAGACGGATGGACACGGTGTTGATGCCTCAATAGAAGCTGTTGGTTCTCCTATTACTGCATTGGAAGCTATTTCCCTCTTAAATAAGGGAGGTAAGTCATTAATCTTCGGTGTTGCTGAACCTGAGGATGTAATCAGTTTAAATCTCTTCAAATTATACAGTAATGAAACCTCAATATTCGGAAGTTTTACTAATCCTCATGAAAATAATGAATCTCTCGAAATTCTAAGAAAGAAACTAATTCCAACTTCTTCTCTTGTTTCACACGAATTAACGATTGGTGAGGTGGGACAAGGACTAATGTTAATGAAAGACGAGGGTTCGAACATAAATAAAATTTTAATAAAATTTGAATAATTAATTAAATCAATTGAAAAAACATTTGTGTTCAAATTACTAGAATTATAAAAAGAAAAATATCCTAAGTAATTGATCCTGAAATCTTAGGAACCAGCTTTACTCATTAATGAAGGCTAAATCATGTCTCAACAGGAAATTCAATGCCCTTGTGGGCAATATATTGAAGATTATAGCAAATATTTACTCCTCCACTTAAAAAAGGAAATGGGAGAGATTGATATCCTTTGTCCAAATGAATTTTGTTATCTCAGAGAACTTGGATTCTTGAAGTTTGGAATTGACGAGTCAGGAGAGATTGATTTTGATATTGGAAGATTTTACGCCCCTTATTCGACTTGGAATGCAACAAGAATCACGGAAGAATCCACTGTTAAAATACTCAAACAACACCTTATCGATATTACCGAGAAGCTCGTTGATTGGGATAAAGTGAAAAAGGGCTTTATTCCAAAAGAAAAAGAAGAGGAAAAAAGGGAAAAGGAGAACTCTGAGACGGAGGTTTCTACTTGAGTCTTGATTTACCCGACCCCCATTTTTCCCTTGGGGAAGTAATCTATCTTTCTTTTGCTAATATTAGACGAAGATTCCTAAGATCTGTTATAACTGCCTTGGGGATTATCTTGGGTATAACATTTATGGCAGCCCTGTTAACTAATTCTCTTATATTGGGATTAATGCAAGCAGAAACGGGTGTAGAGGCCTACCAGTTCTGGTTAGTAGGAATATCATTGGTTGTCTGTTTCGGTGGTATCACAAATTCAATGCTAATGGCGGTGAATGAGAGGGTCAAAGAAATTGGAGTTTATAAATGTATAGGCGGCTTAGACAGTCATATTATACGGTTATTTATCGTGGAGGCGTTATTTTTAGGTGCACTGGGAGGTACAATTGGAGCAATAATTGGTATGGGTATCGGTATTTTAATTAATCTGAATCGGTTCCCGATAGAGGATTTGACCACTCAAATAGCATCTAGTTCATTTACTTTCGTCTTGATGTTTGGACTCTGCCTTTTCATATCCCTTGTTCTCACTGCTCTTGCAACATTCATCCCTGCGAGAAGAGCAGCGAACATGTCTCCTGCAGAAGCCTTAAGATATGAAAATTGAAGGAGTTGAGAAGAGATATGAGTCTTGAGGAATATGTTGTCGAAATAGCAGATGTGTATAAAGAATATAAAATGGGAAAAGTCACAATCCCCGCACTACAAGGAATTTCATTTAAGATCTATCGGGAGGAATATGTGTCAATAATGGGCCCTTCAGGGAGCGGTAAGAGTACATTGTTTAATGTAATAGGAGGCCTGGATACTGTTACTAGCGGAGAAATCTATATAGATCAAGTAGATATCGCTGAACTTGATGCTTATGAATTGGCTTGGTTACGGAATCGGAAAATTGGGTATATCTTTCAGACATTTAATTTGTTGTTAGCTTTTACAGCACAAGAAAATGTTGAAACTCCAATGGTATTCGCGGGAAGGCCAAGAGAAGAAAGAAGAAAAAGGTCGAGAGAAATTCTAGAATTAGTAGGACTTGGAGATCGGTTAAAAAACAAACCTGGTCAGTTATCAGGAGGGCAACAACAGCGTGTTGCCATTGCTAGGGCTTTGGCAAACGATCCAGCGATTGTCCTGGCAGACGAACCAACTGCAAACTTGGATTTAGTTACTGGTTTAGAAATAATTGAACTCTTAAGGAAATTGAATGAGGAACAAGGGACGACAATCATCACTGCAACCCATGATCTGAAAATGATTAACATTAGTGACAGGATTATTTGGGTTCGTGATGGTCGTGTGGATCGGATAGAAGATCGTACTGACGTGCAAGTTAGTGCGATCTCTTGAAATGGTGATAAGAATGTTAGAAGAGATTACCATTAGAATGGATGATGTTTGGAAAACTTATATGATGGGTACAGAAGAAGTCAAAGCACTCCAAGGAGTTTCTCTTGATATTCCTAGAGGGGAATTTCATGTGATTATGGGTCCTTCTGGGTCAGGTAAGACAACTTTTCTGAATATGGTTGGCGCTCTTGACATTCCTACTTCAGGAGAAGTTTACTTTGAAGGTGTCCCTCTTTCTAGTCTTAACAAAAAACAATTGGCCTCACTCCGTTCTTATCGAATTGGCTTTATTTTTCAAACGTTCAATCTTGTTCCGGTAATTACTGCTCTTGAAAATGTGTCATTACCGTTAGTATTTCAAAAATATCCGCGCGAAGAGCGAAGGAGAAGAGCTGAAGAGATCTTAAAGAGAGTTGGATTAGGTGATCGAATGCACCACACACCTGATGAGCTTTCAGGAGGACAACAACAACGAGTTGCTATTGCTCGCGCTTTAGCAGGTGAGCCAAGTCTAATTCTTGCTGATGAACCAACAGGAAACTTGGATTTGAAAACAGGGTTTCAGATCGTAGAATTATTGCGTGAATTGAGCCAAGAAACTGGTGTAACGGTGATTAATTCCACGCATGACCTTAAATTGATTGATATAGCAGATAGAATTTCTTGGTTAAGGGACGGCGAGATAACTCGAACTCAAAAAAAGTTAGATGTAGCTATAAATGCTAATGATGTAAGTATCTAAAAATCAAAACAATTTTAAAATACTTAAAAGGAAATTTTTTAAACTGAGTATTATTAGTTAGAGGCCTGAAAAATGGAAACCACTGATATAATTGCATCGATATTGGTTGGACTTGCATTAGTTATGGCAATCCTCAGCACAATCATAAGAACGGCTCTCAATGATTTTTTTGAGGATATGGGAGTAGGTATGGTAGTATATTGGCTACCTGGAGACATCTTACTATTTTTAATAGAGGCTGGTCTTTTTATTCTTGTAATAGCAACAGCTATTTATGGACAAAGAATCTCAAGAACCTAAGATCTCCTTTTTACTGTCATAAAACTTTTTCACGTCTTATAGTGGAGAAATAACTATATTTTAAGAAGTTTCTAATGCTGAACACTAACTTTAGTGTTTTCCTTCGAATAGCTCAACAGATAATACTTCTCCTTCCTCAAATTCAAGCATTATTCCATCTTTTGCCTGATTTGCATCTATTTCAAAAGAGAATTCCTTTTCCTTATAGTCTAAGGATTTTATTTTTATCATCCAATTTCCATGTTCAATTGTTTTTAATGTGATCTTACCTTGTTGGTTTTTAAGAAACGGATTAAAAGCAATGAAAGTAAGTCTTTTAGGTGGAAAAACTTTCATCTCCAAGAAATCAAATAAGTCAAGATTTAGAATCATTATGTTTTCGTTATCACATAATGCCAACGCTTCAAACATCAGATATAACCAAATGACCTCTCCCGCCCCATAAATTTCTCTCCCTAATACACCTGTACGACGCCCTTTTGGAACAAAAATTTGGGAATCAGAGAAATGAGAAGGTGTTTCAAGCATTTCTAGATCTTCGAAAGGAATAAACTGGCAGGGCGATTTTTGACGATCGGGGTATATTAATTCTTTAGGTAAGACGTTTGAGAAATAATTAAAGCTATTTATTCTTATTAAATTAAAAAATTTTAATAACCCCTTCGGTAAAAGTGAAGTCTTTCCAGATCTAAGTGCGAGTTTCAGGAAAATTAACCATGGATAGGTAGATTCTAGATTCTCCTTCATTGCAGGATATCTAATTCCTACACACGCCATTACTAAACCAAGATTACTTCTTTTTCCTTTCCAATCGAAAGAATTGTCCTCATACCAATAAAACATTCGAAGCTCATTCAAAATTTGGTGGTATGCATTTTTCAAATAACGCTCATCTTCAGTTATTCGATATAATTCCGCTAATCCCGCTGCACCATAAGCAATCTCTAGTGGTTCCCAAAATAATTCATTGGGGGAAAAAATCATATATTTCTTAGCAGCTTTTATTGCTTCCATCAAATAATAATCTTTGTTAAAGAAGTGATAAGCTTGTGTCAAGAGGTAAATATAAATCCCTAGACAAGAGTAATTTTTTGCTATTGTTTTCCAGTTGACATCTTTTTCTCCACGAGTAGAACACAATAGTTGTTTTCTCTTTGGATTTCGGTCTAACTCCTCCTTTAGTGGTTTAAAAGTGATAGGATCGTAAAAAGCACTGATCTCATAATTGTGATGTTGGGTAAATTCAATTGCCTTATTTACCATTTCCTCAAAGCAGGAGGAATAATCTAGATCGTCTGATATTAGGGGAGCTAAGATTATAAACCACCCAAGTCTTGCAATGGGTTCAAAAAAATACCACGAGTCCCCAATTGAAGATTTTGTCGGTTTAACTATCTTAGTGGGGAAAGATTCGCCAATTTGAATATTATTATACAGGAAATTAGACGATTGGTCAATGAAATCAATTAGACCCTTACTTGTGTTTTTTACATGCTCCTGCTGCGCTCGATCTTTATGGAGAATTAAATGTAATATCCAAGGAGGGAGAATATCTAAAAGAGTCATTGTCTCAAACACGTCTGTTCTCCCAATAGTTTTCCGACGCTGGATTTCACTAGTATCCATAACATAGGCATGATATTTCGGAGAATCTGAATCAATCCAGCAAAGTTTTTTCTTCATGAGATCATTAATGCATCCCTCGCTAAATCTATGCCATCGAAGATTACTACGAGGAAATGGTATATGTCCAGGGATTAATTTAAAACACCTTGATACAAGGGCTTCGATTGCTTCCCATTCACTTGGTTGTTCTTTACGATGATCGAGAGATAAAAATAAATCAAAGTTCATTTTGAAATTGGCTGGGATTTCTACTTGTACTTTGGAGGATCCTCGATTAAGTAATCCAAATCCTCCATCAGGATGACTTCCACATTCATATACAGAAAATCTCTCAAATGTCTCTGGAGACATCCAATTCATATTGGAAAAGTCCACAAATACAAAAGTTTCAACTCCAGAATAATAATTCCATACGTATGCTGCAGGCATATCATTAGATTTCCATTCATCAGTTTTCGGAGTGTGATAAGTAGGTTGATTAATTGATACTCCTGATGCATAATCAGTTTTAGGAAGAAGAGTCATTTTAATTTCAGGAGCAAAATTGAATACATATTTCTTCACAAAAAATAAGGTTATTTTAATGTGAATCCAAGGAAAATTCAACTTGTTACTCATAATCTCCATTTTGAAATTTAAACAATCAATCGAATCATTTTCTAGCATTAGATAAAAATGTTCTTTAGATGATTCCTTTTTTACAACTTCTGATGGATATATTGTTAAATCATTTTCTAGAGAAATATGGGGTAATATCAAACAATCCTGCCATTCAGAAAGATTCTTCAAAGATAAAGTTATATAGATCAGATTCCTGACCTTTTTTAAAGCCAATTTATAATTTTGAAAAACAAAATCTTCTAATTTATTTTCGATCATGATTTTCTCCTTTCTAATCGTAAAATCCTAAGATAGACCTGTAATTGATAATTATTGACATCATTTTGTTCCTTCCTACCGTGTTTTAGCGTTTGCTTAAAAAAGAGACGAAATTGACCATAAGTAAAATGAATGAAAATCCAACAGGACTAGTACAATAAATCGAGCTCTAATATAGGTTTTCATAACACTTTCTTTGGTTGACACAAAATTTAAAATATAGTTGAAGTCGTTTGTTCAATCCGTAAATTATATGAATAATTACAATTATTTGTGTTTGTGATTCATATGAGTGCCAAATCCGAAGAAATGGAATCGTCTACAGAACCCAGAACAGGTTTAACCGTGAGATCTTTAATAATTGCCTTAGTGATTTTGCTTCTCTGGGGATTATTGAACATATTTAGTGGAAACTTCGGTGAGGCGCCCCGCATTTTTATAGAAGAAATGTCGATTCTTTTCCCCTTTTTCCTGTTAATTTTTGGTCTTCAAGCTCTTGAACGAATAAGAATTAGGGGAGCCAAATTATCCCGACAAGAATTAACATTTATTTGGGCAATGCTAATTGTTGGGATTCCAATTACAAACAGTGGTTTTCTTGCTGGACGTCTATTGTTGAATGCAATGTATAGTGTCCAACCAGATGAACCTAAAGCCCCTCCTTCAAGTTGGTCAGCAGGTTTTGCAGACTTTTGGGCCCCCCCAGTTGACGAGATTCTCCGAGCAATTGAGGGCGGAACAACCCCCGATTTTGGTGATTGGTTAATACCATTGGCTTTTTGGGGTGTTACATGTGTCGCATGGGCGTTTATGTGTTTATTTTTAATTCAGATTTTCAGAAAACCTTGGGTAGACGTGGAAAGACTTGCGTTTCCACTTGCTCAACCAGTCCAGGAACTCTTAGAAGCTCCATTAGCTGTACCAGAAGAGAAGAAAAATAGGTATTTTTGGCTTGCCATCGGAGCGCTGCTTGGAATAGCTTACTCATCACTTGAATTCTTGAGAGCAGCATTTCCCGAATGGGGTGATATACTTGAAGATGTCGATATATTTGGAATGGTCTTAGGGCAAGCATGGGCAATAACCATTGATTTCGGGAAGGAAATTGATATTTTAGGTACTCCCTTAAGTGCTCTTCTCCCCAATGCTCAGCTCGTTGCCCGTCCCGAGCCAGTTATGATCGCTGCTTTTCTGTTAGTATCATTAAATGTCTTGCTTTCAGGATTAATTTTCTGGCTTTTCTTCTGGGTTTTAATACCAGTTGGAATGACCGAACTCGGAATAATTGATGCCCCTGCATCGCTTGAGGCTTCTCCTCCTTACATCGATTTAGGATTTGCAAGAGGAGGGGGGATTTCTCTTTTTGCATTTGGAGAATTTGGCATGCTCTTTGGTGTTGTTATTTGGGCTGTTATCCTTCAGCGAAGATATCTTTGGAGATCAATTCAAGCTATATGGAATCCAAGTATCATTGATGAGAGTGGTGAACCAATTTCATATCGAGCAGCTTGGATTGGCCTCCTGGTTTGTGCTTTTATTTTCTTCTCAAGTTTATTACTTAGTGGTTCACCCCTAATAATGGCTTTATATACAGTTATTTTTCTGATGGTGGGGTATGTAGCTGGTGCCCGACTTAGAGCTGAGACTGCTGGAATGGGGATTGGTCATCCTGGGTATCTTCACTTGCATGGGATGCATACCGTTCGAGTTATAGTTGGAGAAGGGAATGCAAAAACTTCGGGTTTTTATGTTACTTCTATGTGGATGCAATTTTTCCAAAGAGATGCTGCTCCTTCAACCCCTGCAATTTCCTCACTAGAAGCATATAATATTGCTAGAATCACCAATACACGTACGAGAGATATTTTTGTTGCTCATAGCATAGGGATTATCTCTATTATTTTACTGTGTTTAATTGCTTGGCCAATTTTTGCGTATTCGTATGGATTAGCTAATGAATGGTCATGGGAATATGGCCACAACCAAGACTATAGCGAATCAACAATGGAATTAGCTAGGGGTGGCTACTGGGATCATAAAAGTTATGAAATTGATATTTGGGGTCAAGCAATACTTGGAATGGTGTTTGCTATAGGGTTGAACATTCTCCGCTTAAGTAGACCTTGGCTGCCATTAAATCCTGTCGCTGCACCAATTATTTTAAGCCTTCGTGGGCCTTACTGGTGGTTACCTATGCTAATTGCTTATCTTATCAAGCTTTTAGTTGTTCGAATTGGAGGTACCAGATGGTATACTTCCTACCTTCTTCCAGGAGCGGTAGGATACCTTGTTGGAACAGCAGGTATGTGGGGATACTCCCTTCTAGTCGTAATGATTCCTCTCATCTTTCCTTTCGTTCTAAATATTGGAACAGATATTTACGATCTCATTGTCCTTGGAATTTGGGTGATATCCATTCTGACGATAATTTCATATCTTGTGCTTTCTTTTGTGAGGAAATGAGTCGTAGGTGATGAGAAGTGCAGAAATCAATTAAAAAACCATGCTTTTTTTTTTCCTCTTTATTTTATCCACAACAATCATTTTCACGATAAGTTTTCATCACAATAAGAATCTATTATTAGAATCGAAGGAAAATCCCTTCAGTTCAAATGGTAACGTAAACAGAAGACTCCAAGATTTAATCGATTTTAATGGTTTTAGTAATCAAATAAATGAAACGTATTTTCAGAATATTGAAAGTCATATTGGGAATTTTTCGGATTTTGGTAGTCGATACACAGGGTATCAAGGATATGAAGAAGCGATTAATTATATTCAAGATTTCTTTAAGCAACAGAATTTAACAGATATCGAGACAATATCTTATCCTCTTCTGATTCCTTTAGATAACAAAACAGAAATTGAGCTTGAAGGAAAAACCTACACAGCACATTCTTTAGCACCAAATTCAGTCCAATCATCTAAAATCTCATCTACAGGGCTTTCTGGGCCTTTGATTTATGGCGGATTTGGCGAGTATTCTGAACTTAATGGAAGAGAAATTAAGGGTTCAATAGTTGTACTAGAATTTAATTCGGGGAATAATTGGCTTAATGCAGCCAGTTTGGGGGCGAAAGCGGTCATATTTTTAGCTCCTGATGATACAGATCGTTTTGAAGCCGAAGAAAAGGCTATTGACGTTCCCTTACACTTTCCCCGGTTCTACATTCATAATGAAACAACTGTGGATGTAATAAAAGAAGCTTCTCTGCATAATAACCTAACTGTTGCCCTATATTCAGATATTGAAATGGTAACCATTGATGCAAAAAATATCGCTGGTAAGCTTCCTGGGGTAGATGATGACCTGATTATTATTTCTTCTTATTTTGATTCTTCATCTATAGTTCCTGCTGTTGCGCCTGGAGCCGATGAGGCGTGTGGAATAGCTACTTTATTAGAATTAATCCGTATTATTAGAGATAATGATATCGTGCCTCAAAAAACAATTATGTTTCTCGCCCTTTCTGGACACAATCAAGCTGCAGCAGGGGCCAGAGAATTTGTATATCAAAACTATGATGTATTAAATGTTGATGCAGGAATTAAGCTATTTCTCACACTGGATATCTCTGCCTCGAATAATAAGATTGGAATAAATCCGTATGGTTATCTATATCGGTTCAAACTACAGTTTACAACAGGAAACAATTTAGAGGGGAGGTTGAAGGATGTTGGGGAAGATCATTTAGTTGAATATGCCTCGGAAATTCGTAAGGCGTCGGGTTATGAATTTGAAGTAAAATCATTCATAAATAAGCAACAATTTGAGGATATTGCACCAATCACTTTTGTGGGAGATCAAGAACCATTTGTTGCAAGTAATGTTATAGGATTATCATTGTTTACAATGGAGTCGTTTCGGTTAAAGTTCAACACACCATTTGACCTACCAGAACACTTGGACTTAGAGCAGCTAAAACCCCAAGTAGTTTATTCTATGTGTGCTTTAACCCAACTCATTACCGAGCAATTAGATGGTATTTTAGATCTAGAAAATGAAGAATTCTCATTAAGACATACAACCCATGTTGGGTACGGAATCATTGAAGGCCATAGCAAAATATACAATGAAACTACTGCTTGGCTCACTGATATTTCGGATGTAATTGTGCGGGTGACTTCCCGTGATCCAAGTCGTGGAATTTATGGTGATTATTCTTATATCACAAAAACTGATGAGAACGGTTTCTACCATATTCGGGGAATTTCTTCTTCTCAACCTGATAATGTCTTAGAATTTCTTGCAGAAGCTTATGCCTTCAATTCTGAAGGAGAGTTAATTAAAGCAACCAATTTAGGAACACACGGTCAGACTTTTAAAAGATCACATAAACTAACCAGTAGGACAATAACTATAAATCCTACAGTTTTCGATTGTGGGACAATTGGATTCTTTGAAGTTACACATCCTTATACCCAAGCTCTCAACGCTGAAACATTAAACTATCAAGTATTAGATCCAGAGACAAGAAATTTATTCTTCTCTTACGGTTTTTCTGGAGCCCAATCAGTCAGTCTTGTCTTTCTCAGTCCAAATACACCATCTGTTATGGTGGGTGAATTACCAGATGGAGTACTGGGGGTATATGCGACTAATTCCAGCGCTAACGCATTAATGGGCGAAGGATTTAGGGTTTCACAAGGAGAATTTCTTAACCTAGGTGTCTCTGCCTTTACTACTTCTAAAGATTTACAGGCTGCAACTACAACTTATGTTGACCTATATTCAACCTATAATATTTACGATTCTTTGGTTAATGATACCTTCGGAAGAGCATCCAATCTTATGGGAACTGCCCTTACTCAACAAACCAATTTTGACTATTCAAAATCAATAGTTACTATAAAAGAAGTTCAAACTTGGTCATTGGACGCTTTTAAACAATCTCGGAGGGTTATTGAGGATGGAACCTCCACAACAATATTCTTTGCTATCTTGCTTATCCCCTTCTCTTTTGCACTCTCCTCCCTACTTTTCAATTTTGACTCTGGTATGAAGAGAATATTGATGACTAGTTTAATTTATGGAGCTACATTATTATTCTTTTATATCATCCATCCTGGCCTTCATCTTTCTTCAAACATTTTCATGATCATAATAGGGATTGTCGCTATCATTTTCGTTTTTCCTGCGTTCTATATGATCTATCAAGAGGGATATGACTACCTAAAGAGTCTCCGAATAAAAATGATTGGAGCTCATTTCGCCGATACTAGTCGTACTTCAACCATCTTAATTGCCATGAGTACTGGTATTGCCAGAATGAAAAAGCGAAAAGGCAGAACGATTATTGCCCTTTCAGGAATTGTTCTAATTACTTTTTCATTAACTTTATTCACCTCTGCAAGTACACAAGTCAGTGTTACCTCACGTGGGACTGAAACTGAAACCCCTTATGATGGTGTATACCTTCGTATGAAAGATTGGTCTGATCCACTTTCAGAAGAATTGTTAGATACTTTGAGTTTAAAGTATGGAAAAACGACAAATTTTTCTTCACGATGGTGGTTGTATCCTCCATCACAGGAAGAAAACGGATTTGTGAATGTTACATCCATTTCGGGTAAGTCAAGTTGGCAAGGAGAAGCTGTACTTGGTTTAACACCAGAAGAATTCATTTTTCAACCGAAATTATCAACTGTGTTAACTGCAGGTGAGTGGTTCAATAATTCGTATGGAATGGAATGTGTCCTTTCTGAATATTCAGCTGGAAAACTCAATGTCAATGTTAATGACACCGTTATCTGGGCTGGCTCTGAGTTTACGGTGACTGGAATCGTTGATGAAACAGAGTTTGACAAAATACGAGATTACGATAGTGAAGAAATCACCCCTAAAAATAATCGTGCTCCCTCTCCAAGTGTCCATATCCCTACTACAGAAATCCTAATCTTACCTGCGCAAACAGCTAAAGGTTTTGGTGCCTCTCTATATTCGATTTCGATTCAGGCAAATGATACAACTTCGATTGAAATCGCTGAAACGGTTTCCTATACCTATGGCCGTTATCTTGAAGTGCGGGTAGGTAATAATGATATAGTGACAATATATAGAAGGGCAATTCAGGACCTTGGCAAAGGATTAGTTGAAATGGGAATACCACTAACAATTGCTATTTTATTGATGATTAACACTAGTATAAGTACTGTATATGAATCAAAGAAAGAAATTGCGACTTTCACTTCTTTAGGTCTCGCTCCTTTCCATATTGCTGGTTTGTTTTTAGCAGAATTTTTAGTTTATGCAGTTATAGGTTCTGTTATTGGTTATTTGGGTGGCATTACATCTGCGGTAATTCTTTCAGCCATCGGGCTATTCCCTGAATCACTGGCCATAAACTATTCCTCTAGCTCTGTTGTTAATGCGTTAGCATTTGGAATCATTGGAATCCTTCTAAGTACTATTTATCCCCTTAGAATCTCTGCTAAAATGTCAGTACCTTCAGTAAAGCGAGCTTGGGAGTTATCGACTTCCCCAGTGGAAGACGGTGTTCATTGGTCGATTCCTCTACCCTTTGTCGCTGCAACCGAAAAAGAAGCAGAGGGTATCATACAATTCTTAAGTGAATTCTTTTTTATTTTTGAATCAGAAAGTGTTGGTGGAATTTTTTTCGCGCAAGATATTCAAACGACAGAAATAGATAAACCAAGACGAGAAAAGCACCTTCGAGCGACAATAAATCTTGCTCCGTTTGATATGGGGTTGAAGCAAAAGGTAGATATTTTCACATATTTAGACGAAATGAAATATCGCTATGTTTTTACGATTGATTTAGAGCGCATTGAAGGTATTTTATCTGCGTGGGAGACTTCTGTTAGACGATTTGTCGATTCAATCAGAAAACAGCTATTAATTTGGAGAAGTCTTTCGAAGGAAGAGAAAGCAGACAAAGCGATGGAATTTAGAACTAAGATACAATCATAATAACGAGGTTAACAAATGACCGAAAAAAACACAGAAATTGCTGTCTCGAATACGAGCGACCTCCCGTCAGAAAAGTTTGAGAGCGGACTAACGTGGCGAGTAGGCTTAGCAATTGTTTATAGTGCATTAATAATTCAACCATCTGCAATTTATCTGTATTTTGTGACAAATCAATGGTTCATTGGGGCAGTTCTCAATACAACTATTGTTCTCTTCGCTGTTCTAGCCAAAATGGCTGATAATCCTCTTTCGAAGCAAGAAGTATTCATCATGATAAATGTTACAAGTACTGCTCTGGGCATGGAAATGATTGTTGCCCTTGTCTTCAATTATTATCTAAGATTTCATCCAACAACCCAAGCAACAACGATCGACGGAGTATCGCTCTCTGCACTAATTCCTGATTGGTATGCTCCAGAATACTTTGGGCCTATCCAGTCTATTATTAATCCTGTATTCATTCTCCCCTTAGGATTATTAATTCTAAATGCTTTACTTGGAAAAGCAACTGATATATCCCTTGGAATTGTATTCAATTATCTCTATACTAAAGTTGAAGTATTACCATTTCCCACTGCAGAAGTAGAAGCAGAACGATCCAAATCTTTAACATGGGAAGATAAAAGAAAATTGCAGATATTTTCCTTGAGTGCGATTGTTGCCAGTCTCTTAGGAATTATCCTTTATGCTTTCCCTCTGGTAATGGAAACAACTCTAATCCCTCTTCCTTGGCTGGATTTTAATTCATCAATAGAGGGTTTTCTCCCTGGTGCCTCCTTTGGAATCGCAACCGATTTAATCGCATTTGCAACTGGATTTATTTTACCAATGAATGTCGTCATTTGCATTTTACTAGGGTCTATCGTTGTGAATATTGTTGTCAACCCCATCCTTGTTGCTAATGGATTGCTTCCCAGATGGGAAAAAGGCATGACCCTCCTTGATACTTTTAATACTTCTCAATTAGACTTCTGGTTAGGTTGGACAGTCGGCTTATTGATTAGTGCTTCTCTCATTCCCGTCCTACGTAATCCAAGAATTTTTATTAAGACAATCAAAGACCTAAGAAAACTAAGTCAAGGAAAAGGAGACGAGATCGAAGGTGGTGCTCCAAAGCTAAGTGTTTTACTTGCTTTTTTCTTATTAGGAACATTAGGCTCAGTTATAGTAGCTATCATACTTATTCCTGATCTTTCATTTCGATTGATAATAATTCTCGTAATATTGACTGTTGGCTGGAGTTTCCTATCCTCTCTAGCCATGGCTTATGCTTTTGGGATAACAGCTAATCTTCCGTTGATCCCTTACATAAAGGAATCTGCTTTTGTTGCTGCAGACGCTCCTATTGGTGGAAAAATATGGTTTGTGCCCTTGGTTATCTCACAAGGAGGAGCAGGTTGGGTTGCGACATTTAAAACGGCTGATTTGACTTTTACAAAGAGGGGAAGTTTGATCAAAGCTCATCTTTTAGCTTCATTTGTCGCTTGGGGTGCCGGTATTTTTTGGGTTTCAGCTCTCCTTTCGATTGCTCGTGTTCCCTCTGTGATTTTTCCCGTACCTTTTTGGGATCTTGATGTTGGTAAGATAATAACCTTTGTATCTGAACCAACTGTCATAATTAATCCAATCATTATAGGTATTTCCTTTGTGATAACATTAATACTGTACTTTATTGAATGGGGAACACCAATTCCAATATCTGTTATCTCTCTCGCTGTAGGTACAACGACGTCTATCCCATATGCAATTACTACGTTTTTAGGGGCGTTATTTGCAAGAATACTAAAGCGAAGAATGGAAAATTGGGAATCTGATCGTGCAATTATTGTTGCTGGATTAGGAGCTGGCCTTGGAATTATTATTTCCTTATCTACTTTCTTAGCACTGATCCTTAATACTATCTCTCTCCCATATTGAGAGACTCATCACATTTCTCTTTCTATCCTTGCAGTTAGATTCGTTAAATGAAGTGATATGTTCTCAAATGCCTCAATAATTGAATCGAGAATTCTATTGTACTTTCCTTTAGAGATTATATAACCGAGGAATTTTTCAATTTTTATATTCCAGATTAGTTCATTTGGATTCTGGTAAATCTCCCTGAATTGTGTACAATACTCTTTCAGATTTTTGGTATTAATAGGTTCCGAATAAAGAGTTATTGATAGACTCTCAGGGGTAATTATTGAAATCAGTCGTTTTAGTGATTCATCTTGCTCTAGAAGGTGGACTAGATGATCATCGTAAATTAGATCTGGGATTTCTTCTTGGAGATGTTTCAGGAGTGGATTAGGCATTAGATAGAACTTTTTCTTGAAAAACCCCTTAACTGAAACTTCGCATTCAAACCTCTTTAAGAGTTGGAACAGTCTAACATGTTCTTTAGAAAACTGATTTTTTTCTTTAATATTAACAGAAGCGATGAATTGCCAGGATTTATCAACAGAAAACGACAATCGTCTCGGTATGAATACAATTGAATCAAAATGATATTTTTCCGTGGGGATCAACATACTGGTTCCGAGATTAGATAGCTTCCATTCTCCATATTTTGCTAAATACTTCGCAAATGGTACAAGTAACATGTCAGAGTAAGAATCGATCATGTATTTTCCCAAAATAGAGTATATAGAACGATGACGAGGTCATTCTATAATGTTTTTTGATTTTTAAACCATTCAATAGTCGATGATATACAATTCGTAATAACTGACAATATCAGAAATAGATTTTTAAATAAATTTTCAACTAAAACTCATAATTCCCCCAATTAGTAGGAGTCTAAAATCAAATGAGAAATATGCGATTCTGGATTATATTGTTGCTCTTTTTTTCTTTGCTTTCAATTCAGCTTAATTATGAATCAACCAAAAGGATTTCAGTTGGCTTTGGGAATTCTAATATTTCCTTAAAAACCACTCAAACTGAAATCTATAAAACTGAAATTGAAGTTACAGCCCCATCAGGGTACTCTTTAAAAGAAAAGACCCCGATTATAATTAAACTATCAACTCTTGCTGAAGCATTTCCAGCTTCTAGTGATCCTTTCGGTAAGAACACTGTTGATACTAGTGACGATGTGAAGTGGCCTGCCGCCTATGTCACTTATGGTGATGACTTAATACCAAGTCAAGTTGATGATGTGGATAATCAGATAGGCTATTCTGAAGACGATGAATTATTGTTCCAATTACCAGAATCGCTTGAACTTGCCAGCGGGGAAAGTGCAACATTTTCAGCTTATTTTGGAACACAGGAAACAAACTTACCTGAGCCTCTGTTTTCAGAAGATTGTACCGTATACGAATACACAAAATACGCCGAAGTAAAGAAAAATTTCGGTGCTGACATGTTGAAAGAGGCCTATTACATTGACAATAGGAAGATTCAGGCTGCAGCCTTAGTGGATTCAGCATGGAGTTCTGGTGGTCTCTACGAATTATCTGTTCTCGACGAACAAGGAAATTCCCAATGGGATGCGATTAAACAGCGATTCGATAGTAGTTGGGAGTCGTGGAAGTGGGCTCGATTCGCGACTGTTGAACAGTTCATTGAACTTAATGATAAAGCAGGCACAAACAACTTTTTTATTCCAGATTCTCAACGGTCGATCATTCGAGGACCAGTTCGCGCTAGGATCACAATGCAATCGATCCCACCTTACGGAAAGGCTTCATCAGTCTGGGGAACTAAACCTGGTGTTTTTGGACTGGTTACATATGATCTCTACGCGAATCTCCCCTACCTTGACTATACACTGGATATTACAGGTCCAAATGCTGCAGAAAATCCTACACTAATAATAGAGCTTCAAAACCGAGAGAAAGCCGCTGGAGGTTCTTACAGCCCATACAAGAGTATTTACGTACCTGGAAAAGGATGGAGACCTAGAAATCCTGATGATCTCGATGATCATGCTATCCTCAGCTCCGAATTTTTAGAGTCCTGGTACCTCGAAAAGCTAGCTCCAGGTGAAACTATGTTTCCTGAGGAACCAAATGCTGATAAGCTAGGTTACGGGACAATTTTTGATATCACTGGTTTAACAAATATTACTTACCGGAAGGGCTCTGAAGAATTGAAACTAAAGTATGATGCGTGTAACTTTCCTTTACATGCGCGATACTTTCCATTAGATGCCTCCATTACAGAAGATGCAATAGCTTTTATGGAAGAGCAATATCTGGAATGGAGCCGTCCTAGTCCAGAGTTTGATGTTACTATCACATCGGTCACTGAACTTCCTTTTGAATATGTAGGTGTAACTAGACCAGAAATTCTTTACGACAACGACACTGCTTTATTACAGATTGAGAATGTAACTGCAATGTCTACCAAATACGGAGCGATTAATGATTCAATAGAGGCTACTCACACATATGAAGTATTGCTGGCTAAAACTAAAGCGGAGACCACGATTACGGGAGATTTGACGTGGAATTCAACAACAGAAACATGGGAAACACATGATGTTAGTCTCGCCTCACTTTCCCCTGATGTTGCGTACGTTGTAGTTGTCTATTTTGAAGTTGATTCCATCCTTGGAACAAGTCCCCCTTCTATACCTTTTCCAGAAATACCTGATTCTGATCCCCCAATTATTGGGTCCCCAACTCAAATGCCAGGTGCTAACGCCACTATTCATTCATCCGATATGGTGAATGTATCAGTTCGGGTGACTGATGATTCCCCCCTTAGTAAAGTTATACTCAGTTATAACAATGGAACTTGGCATAATCTTACGATGACATCAGCTTTTGGACTTTATTCCGCATCTATCCCTCCCCAGGCCGAAGGTGCAAGTATTGAATACAAAATTATTGCCTACGATGTTGCAGGAAATTTCAACAGTTCAGAAATATATTCATATCAAGTTGCTGTCGGATACCATGCTGGACAGGGTCTTATTCCCTTTGTGGGAGCTGCAGGGATTCTTATTGCAGCAATTGTAATTGCCTTGAAAACTACTGGACTACATAGACAAAAATACGACCAGGTAGAATGAATATCAGCTTCTAGAGTCTTAACTCATTCATTCTCTACTTTATTTTTCTTAAATGAGACGCTTATCCAATCTCATCCTTCTGCTAACATAAGTTTCAAATCGCTGATAATCTTTCTTTCTATGACTAAAATTTAAAAGTATATCAGGAAAAGTAACATTGTTGTTAGAACTCTGATCTCTAACAATCAAGAAATTATCTCGTTTAATCTCAATAGAAGGAGAATAAAATGAAAGGAAGAAAACTATCAATCTATGGGTCTCTCTTGCTATTATCAGTGTTTCTTTCAGTATTGGTAGCTCCCACAGCTGTTTTAGCTGATAAGGGAAAAAAAGGTGCTGAAATCACTGTTACTGCGGGAGACGACAAAATATTGAAAAATACACCCGTCATAATAGATGTAGGTGATTTACCTGAAGGTGTCGAAAATCTAGCGACTGCGATTGTATATGATGGTGATACAGAATTACAAACACAAGCAGACGACTTAGATGGCGATGGAACCATAGATGAAATTGTGTTCCAACTCCCAGCATATATTGAAGCCAATAAAGACAAGAAGTTTTCATTATATACACAAGAAACAGGAACAGATAATAATCAAACCGCCACTATTACGGCTGGTCAAGGCAAATATAATGAAACCTATGATGACTGGTTACCCTCAACTGCTTATAGCAACTTTAAAAACGCCACTGGTCATACAGCTCCCATGGTTTTGGAAGTTGGAGACGTAGTTTGGATTGATACCGATTGGGCGACGATGTGTGTTTATATCTCTGCTGGCTGGCGAAAGAGTGCTTTCAAACACATTTACATGAAAGATGACAATTGGGACATGACCATGGCAAAATGGGATCCATGGACAGACTGGCAAGTTCAGTGGACAAGACAATTCTGGGAAGCAGATTACGGCTGGCATGATGGAAACGATTTTGGCAATACCTCTGACACTGTTGAAATGCTAAAAGTTGGCCCAGTCCGTTGCATTCTTCAAACGAAGTCTGGGATTGGCTATAATGGCGCTTTAGGGAAACATGACACACTTCGGGCTCTTAGAACATTTACTTTTTACAATGGCTTCGCAGGTATCCATCAGAATATCCGATTGACTGGTGGAGATGAAGTAGCAGCATCTACTGGCATGACTGCCCTGTATGGTGGGCCACTTCAATTCACAACAAAAATCCTCGACTTTAGCGCAAACACTTCTGCTACTCCCTGGACCAGTTATCCAAAGAGTAATGGATTTGACAAGGTTTATGCCCCAGGTACCCCGAATAAGGGTGGTAATTCTGATCGATATCAAGCCGTTGATAGTAATCGAGTTCTTGATCTGACCAAGGCCACAGCAACCTACTTTGGCATGTACAGTAGTGCATCAAAGAACGGTTATATGCTCAACTTTGCTCTTGGTGAAAATGCCACAGCGTTTATCAAGGATCATATTACGTCAATTGACTGGTCTGATGGCGAGATCGTTGTGAAACAGGAATATGAGAAATTCCCATTGGAAGGAATAAATCGTGTCCTTGTTCCATTCAGTGGTTCTGGTGCTGGTACTGATGTCGGCGCGCACATGGACGCATTGAATGACGCCTGGGCAACGGAACTTGATGTAGAGGTGTCCGAACCAGCTGCCGCTCCAGGATTTGAGCTTCTACTCACAATCGTTGTTGCCACTGGTCTAGCTGTCATGTACAAAAGAAAACAAAAATAACTCCCCCTATCTCTCTTTTTTTTTTCTTTTTTTTTATCTTGGTTTTTTAAATCCATCCTTTAATTTACGATAAATAAAGTATGATCATTGGATGGATTTGACTTTAAATACAATCAACGTCGTTTTTTACCCTTCTTT
>CP070760.1:2507096-2512747 GCA_020348965.1 Candidatus Heimdallarchaeota archaeon
CAATACTTATTGAAACCAAAAATGTGTCATAAAAAAGACTTCATTTATTCTACTAATTCAATTTCTTTGTTTTCTTTTCTTTAATTAAGAGAAGAATAATTACCATACTAATAACTTCTAGGAGGGTCATGCTAGTAGAAATTCCTGATGAGATACTCTGTGATGTACTTCGTGTAGTTGGTTCAACCTGAGAACTCATCTGGGTCTCTGTTGAAGTAGTTTCTTGCTTACTACTTGAGGTGGTTGATTCCCCCTCTAACCATGCAGTGATGTTTCCAATACTTGAACAATCAGTACCATGGTCAACAGAATAACCTTTATGAGTTTTTTGAAAATTATAGGTCCCAGATGCGATTTCTAAACTGTTTTCAGGAGAACATTGAAAACTGTATGAGGGAACTGCATCACAAGCAAAATGGGAAACATACGATTCCGAGCGAGTTTCATTAGGAAAAACTAGGAAAGTAATTGGCCCAGAAAGCCATCCCGACGGATCAGTAACCATGTACCTAATCATAGTAATATTCACGGCCGAACTAGAGTTAGCATGAACATGAATTGTTAAATTCCACGTTGTACCAAGTTTTAGAATTTCGAACCATTCTAGAATTTTGATCCCTTCCGTAGTATTCTCAAGGAAGAAGGAACCGCTTTCAGATTCATTTAAGATAGAACCTCGAATTTGGGCCATGGTGGGGAGGTTTCTATTCTCAACATCGCAAGATATCATGAATATTGATAGAATTATGACGAAATAGATATGCCTCATTCGTTTTCTCCAGAATAACACTATTAGAGGGAGCATTTTCAATCAGGTGTTTTTCTTATGAAATTAGATGAAATCCTAGCAGGATCTTTTCATTGGATATCTTGCTTGTTTATTTAAAAAATCAGCGATTTTTCACTGTTTTCAATAATTCTCCTTCCATTTATGTTGTAGTAGGGATTTTCCCAAACTTCTTCATCAGAGGGAGCCTGTGTGAAAAATGTGAGCAGGGGAAACTCGGTTGCCCATCTTATGAGCGAATGATCAAAGCTAAAGCTTCTACAACATGAATTGAAAATTCATTAGAAGAAGAAATATTATAAAGAAGTAGTTAATATTTTTTCTTGATGATTCTAATTCTTAGTAACTAAAACATATAATTCTTCTGTATTGTATTAGGATAGGCGATTATGACACATAATGAAAAATGGAAGGAAATTTTGCTAAAGGTCACGATTTTCTGCCATCCTGATGACATAGCAGCTCCATTAATTCAAAAACTCATAAATTCTTATCCCTATCAGGTAACTCGACAGGAAAGCTCTTCCGATTTGGAAAACATATTCATTCTCCAGTTAGAAATCGAAAATTGGCGTATAACGATATATTTGCATCAACCTCTGGGTCACCACTTGATTGACAAGATGCCGTCCCACTATTATTCCGGAATAGCTGGATCAATCATTCTTTTTTCACATAACAAGGATAAATCGTATCAAGCAGCAAGAGCATTCTATACTCGATTTAGAAAGGTTAATGGAGATTCACCTATCCTTGTTGCCTTCGTGGAAGTGTATCAGGGAGCACAAAGCCCATTACTCGACGAACCTGAGATCTTAGAGGAATCCCCCAACACACTTTACTATGGACTAAATGAAAACGATGGGAAGGGATTAGGAAAAATCATTGGTGCTGTAGTAGGCAGATATATGGTGTTTGATAAAGAAAAGGAGAAGAGTTGATTTTCTATTTCCTCTGATTTCTTTTCAGTGATTGTTGCAGTAAATATCCTGTGAGGCCACACAACATAATGAGAAGAGGGAATTGAAATCTTGCTGTAGCACTAGTTGTTCGAATTGACGTTGTAGTAGGTGTTTTAGTTACTTCTGGGGTTGTGGATAACGATGTACTTGGGTTTGATGTTTCAGTAAAAGTACTTTCAGTTGATGTTGGATAGCTTGAAGGGCTTGTAGTTGAAATGCTAGTTGAGCTAGTTGTAGAATTTATGACAGTAGTAAATGTTGTCTCCTCCAATTCACCTGGAGCAAAGACAGTATACCCTTTTGGAGGTGCCCAAACTTCAACATTACCTTCAGAATCTGTTTCTTCATCAAATGCTTGGCCAGTAAGATCTTTAAGGAGTGTGTTTGACCACTTAGTCTGTACTGTAACTCCTGACCAATCTGAACCATCATTAAGCACCACAAGACAACCTGGATCCCCATTTCGCTGAGCGACATACAGATCATCATTGGTATAGAGTATATCGGTGCCTCCCTTGGCAAATTGGTTATGAATCAGGATAAGCGTGTTTATCTTTTCTTTAAAATTGGGATCCACCCAATCATTCCAAAATACACATGGATACCCCTCTGCAGTCAATATAAACGCATAAGCCATCATTTTGTTAATAGCAATTTCATTTGTGTCATGGTTTGCAACAAATGTAACACTTTGAAAAGGCCGTGTTCCCATGACTCCACGGTAATCAGAATTTGCTAAATTTCCCATGTCGTAAGTACCATCCGAATTGCAAAGGTCTTGTAATATATAATACAATGGAAAATCAAAGCCACTAACAACATTGTTCGTATCATCGAGATACTGGAGGACTGCTGGTAGATACCCGTCCCAGTATTCAGCTACTCCCCATCCTCCGACACTTGTCATCCAGTCCTGAACCATGCTTGCGTGAAAGCCTTTGACATAATCGAATCGCCAGCTATCAAAGCCTATTTCGTCTCGGAGCCATTGTCCCCATTTAATCAACTCATCATGGACGTAAGGGTTTGCATGACACAGATCAGGGAAACCACCGAAGATTCCTTCATCAGCTTCTTCATATGAACTAGGATGGAAATCATTGTAAGAGCGAAGAAATTTTCCACTTTGCAATCCTGTAAAATCCGTCCAAGTATAGTCGTTGATATTAGGGTTCCATTCTGATGCGCCACCACTATTATGATTTAAAACAATATCACCAACGACTGCTAGTTCATAATTATGGGCTTCAGTAGTTAAGGCCAGTAATTCTATTTTAGTACCAAATCGTGTTGGGGTCGTTCCGTGTTGAAAAAACTCACCTAGATCATAATAGTCATATGGATCATAACCCATTGAATATCCACCCGAATGGCCCTTACTAGGTGGAGGTAACCAAATCGCGTCAAAACCCGCATTTTTAATCTCAGGTATTTGTTCCGTCACTATTGTATACCAATCGGAAGGAGTATCCCAATAAAAGGCTTGTAGCATTACGCCGCTTCCAAATGATATTTTCTGGTTGATTTTACTTTCAGGAACGGCATCACTAATATTGAACAAGACTAGGGAAAAAATCAGACTTAATTGGAACAATAATAAGAGAATTATGGGTGACAATCTACGAGACATTATTTCAACCTCTTTGCAAGGACAGAATCAGTTAAGTGGATCGATTTTATTGACCGATTTTTAGGTGCTGGATATCGTTAAGTTTTACTAAGTGAAAGGTACCATTCTTTGGATTATAGTCAATTTGGGAAATTGAGGCGGTATCAACATGGAAATCCCAAAAGTGGGATGGATCTAATTTAAAAATGTAAAGTAAAATACTGATGATCACAATTCTATGTGTTATTAAAGCGATTTGTTTTTCGGATTGGTTTTGTAGACGGATGAACAGTCGATGAATTCTGTCTAGAACTTCGTAGAATGTTTCGCCATTCGGGATAACAAAAGCATTTGGATTTGTATACCAGAGATTTCTTTCCTCCGCTGTTCGAAAAACTTCTTTATGCGGCCTTCCTTGCCAATCGCCAAAATTAAGCGTTAAAAGAAATGGCTCCTCAATAAGTTGTGCTGTGGGATGAAATTTCTTAATTACTTCAGCAGTAATTTTTGCTCTCTGCAAACGACTGTAGTAGATTTTATCTATTTTAATCCTCTTTAGAGCTTCTGCAAGTGCCTCTGCTTGCTGGATACCAGCCTCAGAGAGAGGAATATCTAATTGACCACGAAACCGAGGTTCTCCCACATTAAATTCGGTAAGGCCATGGCGAACAATATGAATATGCACGAAATAACTCACCCTTCACTTCACTCAAGATCAATAAGGTATCTTCCCCAAACCCGGAGTACCTGGTTCATGCGCTCATCACGTAACAGTTCTAGATTTTCTCGTCCTTCACCAAATGAAAACTCTAAGTCTTCGCTACCCTCTCCAATGTATGTAGCTAACAGTGCCTCTGTAGATAATTTCTGTAACCTTTCGTCGTTAAATTGTAGAATTTCTTCAATGATCAATTCTTTGATACCTACTGCCATATCTTTGATTACAGCGTAATTCGTTTCAAAGAACTGCTTCTGAAATTTCCGTTTAAGCAGTAAGTCAATCATGAATGATTTATCAATTGCCATGAAGTAATTCGACCCATAGACAAACCGTACTTTTCGGATTTGGGTTGTACCAAACGTTATGTCCTTAGGTTTCGAATTGAAAAGCGTAGAAATGAACTCAATTATTGCGGCGAAGTATCCTCCTATTATAAGTTCACTCTCAATGTTAAATGAGAATGGAATGGAACCTCCCCCCAATTGAGAGATTAAACACCAGCTAGAAGACTCTACGTAATCCGCTGGTTCCATCTGTGTTCTCAGGTAATAATGAAGCAATAGACATTCCTCAAATGTCAAGATTGAAAAATTACTACCAGATTTCCCAATGATAGTATCGATTAATCCGTTTTCTAGGTATTCATTATTAATATCAAGGATTATGTCTCGGAATTTTTTTTCCACTTTTTTCGTTTCAAAGAAGTCTAAATCTGTAATACAGGTTGCATACAGAATCGATGCTTGTCCAACGAGTACTGCTGTCATGAGTTCCTTGACATCCCATGGAATTCCTCCTTGGGCCTCGATTAGGAGAAGAGTTGTTGCAGGATCGCTAATGATGAGAAGAAACCGATCCTGCAGCGAAACAATAAAGATTTCGTGAGCTTTAATCCCACTATATTTCTGCAAATCAAAGGTAATGCTTGCTATTCCTTCCCCGAATATTTCTTGTCCTAAATTTCCTAGTCCAAGGAGAAAATTTAGAGTAATCTTCTGAAATTCAAAGCTAGGATCTCCAAAGGTTCCGTAGGTCCATTTTATGTCCGTACCCTCAATGAAAAGAGCCCAGTTTTCCTTTACATACAAGATGACTACCTTTTTTGCTAGTGAGTATGGATTCTAGCTCATTCATTTTTGATAATTATTTAAACTGATCCGTTCATAAAAGAAGGTATCATCACAATTCGATCTAGGAGTATCATATTTGAGATGAAAAACCTATGAAAGAAACTCAACGAACTTCACAAAATAATAATTCTCTTGGGATTGGATTACCTCCATTTCTTTATTTACAAGTGATTCTCTTATTTTTCTTGGGAATTTTATGTTCTCTTCTCCTCACTTCCCAAGATCTCTATCCAGGATATATAATTACCTCTGGGATTCTTGGTGCTGGAGTCGGGATTTGTTTTATTGCACTTTATGTCGAATTGTTTGAACCCCGTTCAAAGAAGGAATTGTATGAGAAATATAGTTTTCAAGAACGAAAAAAACGTCGAAGAAGGTACATCCTTACTTTTCCTATTTATTACAGTGTTTTTGGAATTTTACTCCATTTTATAGCAGTTAT
>CP070760.1:2512847-2519994 GCA_020348965.1 Candidatus Heimdallarchaeota archaeon
CCAACGAATAAATCACACCCAATTCTAGTTTATTGTAAATCAGGCGGACGTTCACGAACCGCGAGTACAACATTGGTATTACTATCATATTCTCAGGTTTTCAATATGCTGGGTGGATTTGACGCATGGAAGGATGTACATTATCCTTATGAGACTGGGGCCTATATTATTCAGACAAACGGTAATTTCACATCAACATCTACAACCGCTGGTTCAATAATTATTCCAGCCGTAAATGTGTTATTTGTTTTCCAAGCAATTTGTTTTATAGTTATTCTAACTAAACAGCGCCAAGAATAATACACTATGCAAGCGACTTGAGCTAACAAAACTTTCTTTATAGTTTTTTAAACTGAGGCTTTTTCTTTTGAATATAAACCCAATTATCACTACTTCTGGAAAAATAACTCAAGAAATCTACCACTTGGATATTGGACAATACCACATCCCACGCTCGTGTTCAGTGTTTCTATTGATAACACCAAAATCGATAGTTATCATGGATACAGGAACCTCTGAAGATGTGTACTCTATTCTTAAATTTATGAAGAATCAATTCCCATTAAGAAGGGTCAGGTACCTTATTCCATCGCATCATCATTTTGACCACAGTGGGGGGATGTGGAAATTATGGAAAATAATCAAAGATTATAATCCTGAAGTGAAAATCTTAACCATTGAGCGTACAAAAAAGTTGTTGCAGGATCCTAATTCTCATCACGAGAGAGCTAAACGTACTTTTGGCGATTTTATTGGCATCATGGAACCTCTATTAGATGAGAATGCATACGAGATAGTTGAACCAAGTGATCTCATAAAAATCCCTGGATTAAATCAATCACAACATCTCCAATTAGTCTCAACACCTGGACACACACTTGACCACGTTTGTCCGACATTATTTGAAAAAGACAAGGTGAAATTCACTTATCTTGGAGAGGCCGCGGGAGGACTATTACACTCAAAACAATTGGTCACCCTTCCGAGTTCAATGCCCCCTGAATTCGATTTTAGGGTTTACATACAAAGTCTTGAGAAATTAATCGAGATGAAACCTCAAAATTCTGGGTATTCACACGCAGGCGCAGTAATAGGTCATGAAGGGGTATCGGAAGCTTTAATAGAGAATAAGGAATATTCTTTCTTCTTTCGGGATTTTGTAAAAAGTAAGTTTTCTGAAAGAGGGGAAACAAGATTTGTAGTAGAACAGTTCATCGAGCAAGAGCTGAAGGCACGTAGTGATGTTCCAATGAATGAATTATACACAAATTACGTAGTAGCAGTCGTATACGGTCAATTGATCGATCTGGGCCTTAAAGGACCAAAATAATTTATTAACTAAGAAAATACTGACATCACTTCTTTCTAATAATTTGAATTCTCATTAGAAATGTTAATAACGGTTTTATTTGGTCTGATCATTTTTTGCCTCGATATTAAACTATAATAAATTCAGGCAAGAGGGAAAAAATGGGATTGAATCAGACTGCTCAAAATCAGTGTATTCAGGATGAAGAACATTTAACTATATTATTACTTCCTAGGAGGCCGAAAACATACCTAAACCTGACAAGGAGACCATCACAGAGAAAAAAACCGATACTGAGCAGAAAAAATCCAATTTGGAAAAGAATTCAGACGAATTGACTCAAAAAATTGAGGTAAATCTTGCTAAATTAACAGAAGATATTATTAAGGGGGAGCCAGGTTCAAAGGAAGAGCTCAAAGAAAAGATAAAATGTTTAAAAACTGAATTAAAACAAAACGGTCGATTAATCGAAAATGGAAAGACAGTAGTCATGAAAGATGGGCCATTAAATAACATTCTTGTTAAGCTAGAAGAATTTTTCGGGGAGGTATCAGGAATTGGGGATATAGAGGAAAAACTCAAAACCACTATTAACTGCATTCCTGATAAACAAGCTAATAAGCAGATCAAACATGCCCTCCTAGCAATAAGAGATGCAAGTGTTCAATTGAGAGAAGAGGGTTCATATGGAACCGCTTTAAAAATACTCAAGGTTATTGACACTGAAATTTTACCTAGGGTTAGGAAATATTTGTCTGAAAATGAGGAGAGAAAATTAAAAATTCTAATTTTACAGGAGCGGGAGTTAGTACTTAGCAGGTGGGGAAAAATTGATTCTGCAATAAAAGTTATTGATGAATGTTGTGAACTTCCTGATTATAATGCTAAGGACTTTATTGAATCTCAGATAAAAAAGAGCTTTTTATTAACATATAAAGGAGAATTTAATCAAGCAGTCAACATTTTAAAGGAAACTCTTGAATATGAATGTTCTCGACAAGTAGATAAAAGAGATCTGAAATTAGCAGCAGAAATACATAGATCATTGGGAATAGCTTATAGGGGACAAGGAGCATATAAGAAAGCTGTTAAATGGTTTGAAAAAGCTAAAGGAGAATTTGAAAAAGCAGGAGATGAGCTGGGTATTCAGAATACTCTTTGGGGAATAGGGATAGTAAGACACCTTACAGGAGAATGGGAAGAAGCAATTGAAATATGGCATTCACTATTAGATTTTTTCACAAGGCATCAGGATAGTGACTTAGATCACAAATACAAGGAAAAACCGTTTTCAGTTTTACAAATCAAACTTTTTGTGGAACTCGCTCGTACTCTATTGTTTTGTGGTCGATTCCAAGAAGCAGAAAATACGCTTACTAAAGCATTATTAAATCTCCCAGAGTTACAATATCGAGATTCTGATTCTCTTGAAGCTTACATTCACCTATTTTTCTCAGAATTGTACTTCTATCAAAATAAAATACAAGAAGCTTCTAAGGCAATCGCAAAGGTCAGACAAATTAACGATGAAAGAAAAGCTAATAAAAAAAGCACTTTTAAAGAATTGAAAATACTTAGCAATGAAATTAAGGTCCTACTAGCCCAAAATAATGCCGATGAAGCAAAAAAGAAATTAGAGGCACAATTTGACTCTTGTAAATCAAATTGGGATCTTGCGACCTATTACCGTCTATTGGGTTTAATCGAAAAATATGAATTGAATTTTGGTTTGGCAAAAAAAGCTTATGAGTCTTCCTTAGAGATAACTAAAGAAAGCGGGGCTTCTTCTTTATCTGACGAACTTCTGTATGCTGAACTACTCATTGAAATGTCCCGAACAGGAAATCGGAAAGCATCTCAGGAAGCCAAAATACTTCTGACCAGACTAGAAGCTAAAGTGGAAGAGAAGAGGTTGCTAGCATTTATTCTGGAGTGTGATCTACTAAAAGCCCAGCTTGCTTGTTCCCACTCAAACTATGATGAAGCGTATAAACTCTTACAAGATGTTGTGAAAAAAGCAGATAATTTCAGTCTTTTTAGACAAAAGGAGAAGGCAAAGGAAGCGATTAATTTAATAGAACAGGAAGGTCAGCAATTCCGAGCAGAAAAAACGAAAGAAATGTCTGTTTTTCGATATTTAGAAGACGCTCGTAGAATTTTAGAAGAGAATTCATAATAATTAACAGCAGATATTTGAATCCCCCAAATCTTTTATTTATTTGATTCATTTACTGCTTTTTAAGGATGTATGCATCTACACCCTTATCTTTCATACACCATTTAGGAGCCTCCGATGTATTAGATAATCTTATAAAAAGTCGAGTTTCTAATAAGGACTTAACATTGGAAGGTGACTAGGTATGAAAAAACCAAAAGTATTAACCTTATTGATCTTAATTTTAGTTATCTCTTCTTTTTGTCAACAAGTTGCCCTAACAGAAATTAGACAGATGACTGGCTACAATTTCAAGGTAGGTGATAAGAAAACCTATTCGTACACCAAAGTCTATGATAGTGAAAGCGAAAATGAAGGAGAAATGATTATAAAGATCTTGAAACTAGTTCCAGTTGGCAATCTAACGGGTACGGAGATAATCGATAATGTTACTGTAAAGAAGGGGACTAAATTCAGCGTTGAAATAACTGAAGTTGACGATACTTTTTCATATAATATAACCATTGGAGGGAAGACCTGGACCCATTATACATACTGCATAATTTCAGGAGCAGGTAAGTTTTTCGGTGATCCTTATCGAAATAGAACGGAGTGGGAAGATCTAGCAAAGGATGTCGATTTTTGTTCCTTATCAGGGGATATTCTAACAAAAAATAGTACTCTTTCTTATCCTCAATTTAATTTCACCACTGGTCAAATAGAAGGCTTCAACATTAAGACTGGTTGGATCCATCGTCTCCATGTTTTTCATATTTTTGATAACGAATTGGTTTATGAATGGGAATATGAAATAGAGTCTGAAGGTACGATCCCTGGTTTCGAGATTTTTCCTTTACTGATTATCCTTGTTGTTCTCGTGGGTTTCTATGGTCGTAAACGCCGTTAATGTGACTATAAGTTATGGGAGTCATGTTCTATCAACTATATACAATTCTGAAGGCCTAATTGATTAAAGCTAATCTTAGTTGATCTTCTGTCGTGAATAACTCCTTAATGAAGAAAAAACCAATAATTAGTTCCCCGATGAATCCACCCACTAGGATCATTAGGAAAATTATCACTTGATATATTGCTGCTTCAATAGGATTAATACCACCAATAATCATTCCTGACATGAGACCAGGAATAGTGACAATTCCTAAAACTGCCACTCGGTTTGTCGAAGGTAAGAGTCCTGCTCGAAACGAGTCACGGGTGATAGATCTTACCGCGTTCCAAGGAGTGTCGCCGAGGGCCAGTGCGGCTTCAATTATCCCCTTTGATTTTTTTACATCAGCAACAATGCGCTCAAGTACAATTGTGGTCATTACCATGACATTAGCTATGACCATGCCTCCCATAGGAATAATGTACGTTCCTTCTGTTGGAATAATTTCAACAATCATAACAAAGGTCATAACAGAAATACTACCTACTGTGATAGAAAATAATTCAATTTGAAATATGTTTGGATAAGGAAAACGTCGTTTAGCTGTGATTGCTGCAAACGAACACATAAATAAAAGGATGATATAAAGAATCCATAGATTTTGTAACTCGAAGATAACAATTAGAATGGTAGCCATCAATATTATTTGAATCAATCCCCGAGTAAAGCTTATTAGAAATAGTTTCTCCATTTCTATGCGCTGCCAATAACTCAATCCGATTAAAATTAACAGAAGTACTATTGATGTGATAATTCTTGGAAACATGTCAGTTGCTAGGGTGACGATATCTTCAGGAATAATGGGAGTCATAAAGAGTCCTCCTTTGTCTTTGCCTTAAAGAATCCCCGAATTTCTTCCTCATTGTATTTTTCAAAGAAGCTAGCTGTAGGAACTGTCTCAATTAACCTTCCCTCTTTCAAGAAGAGTAGATGGTCAGTTAATCTTCGTGTCTGCTCAAGACTATGTGTAACAATGATAATCTTGGTTCCATCTCGTGCTAGATCCTTAACTGTGTTTTCGATAATTTCCTCTGACACAATGTCCAATGAGCTTGTTGGTTCATCTAGAAGTAATACGCTTGGTTTATTTGCAAGACTCCGTGCAAGGCTCACTCTTTGTTGTTCGCCGCCTGATAGACCGTCTACATCGCGATCTAAAAACTCCTTTTGGAGAGCTACCCTAGTAAGTAGATCAACAAGAGTTTCTTCTGAATGGGTAACCTCCCAGATTTTAGGCCCGTATTGGAGATTATACCGGACTGTCCCTGGAAACAGATATGGTCGTTGCTGGACTAAACCAATTCTTTTACGTAATTCTCGAACAGGAATTGTATTGTAATCCTGACCTTCTAAAAGAATTCTCCCTTCTGAGGGAGAGACTAATTTATTAAGAAGTCGTAAGAGAGTACTCTTTCCAGATCCTGAAGGACCGACGATCCCCGTAATTCCTGATCGTTCAATTCTAATGTTTATGTCTGTAAGAATTCTCTTTGAATTAATTTGATAAAATATGTTTCTTAAACAGAAGGGACATTCTGGTTCATTGAAAGTGTTAGACAATCCGAATTAACTCTCCTAGGTGCCTTTTAATATTTGAGTAAGCTCCTTTGGTTCAAAATCAGAAAATCTAGGCTGTAATGCTATAGCATAGCGGGGGACTTGATATTCTTGGTGATACCTATCTATCGATGGAAGTGGGACTTTTCTGATGAGCCCTACCTCTATTAAATTGTGTTTGAAGTTATCAATTTCGTATTTACCAAGGTTATAGTGCTGAAATAGCTCTTGGCGGGTAACTGGTTTGTTATTATCAATAAAATGATCGTAGATCACTTTGTATAATTTTTTTCCTTTTCCCTCGACTTTTTTTCTTCCAGATATGCTTTTAATTCTGTTAAGAACGTGTGATTTTTTGAAATACTCATTCTTGATTTCAAAAAACCGCTTACCTAGTTTAGTAGGTCGATAACTAGGTGTAAATTTATCATCATAAGTTTCTTCTAAGATTTCACAGTGCAATGTTCTTTGACCAAGTTTTCTTATTTTCTCATTACTTAAAGAAAAAAATGTCCTTTTAAACGAGACCGCAGAATCACGGATATACTCACTCACATCATTAATTATGGTTTCTGTTCCATCCTTGAGGAAGTTGTCACTTATAATCAGCAGTGCCTGGAGTTGTTCGACACTATTCAAGAATGTTTCAACCATCAAAACCATTTTGAGGAGTATTTGATCAGTCACTTGGTTCATCTGGTACAACATCTGAGTTTTCTTTTGATAATCATAAAAAGCAATTACAATTTTTTCTTCGACAGGTCGCGTGAGAATATGTTCTTTCACTCCTAATATGCCTCTTTGATCAATACCTGTTTCATGAGAACTAGTGAAGTCAGGGGTGTAACTTGGTTGCTTGCTTTCAATTCGTTGAATCCGCATCAATAATTCTTCAATCTGTCCTTTAAGTTCTGAATTTTCGGCGTTTAGCTTATCGATTACGGCTTGTTGCTTTGTAATTACCGCTGTGACTTCTGGAGAGGGAGTTCTCTTTTTTCTTGGTTTTGGGGGAGCTTTGACTTTCTTTTTGCTCTTCTTCTTATGACAATTTGGACATAAATCCTGTTTTAGTAACTTTGAATCGGTAGGAGTACCGCATTGTTTACAGTTTTTGAAAGAAAGATCAGCTAAAAATTTGAGTGATTGACTAAAATCCTCAGACATTGATCATCCCTTC
>CP070760.1:2520094-2539575 GCA_020348965.1 Candidatus Heimdallarchaeota archaeon
AAGAAATCAAGTTAATTTCCAGTGAAAAAGATTCGACTGAAAAAAGAATCTATAGCCTTACTGAAGGTGGAAAGGAGTTTTTAGTTTCCTTAAAGCAATCTTTGAAGGAATTTTTAAGTTTAATTGGAGAAGTGATTGATACTCACGATGAGATGAAGTAGTATGAACGAAAATATTAAACTAAATACAATTGATGGATATATTGATGAAGTACGTCGCTACATACCCTATACTAAAGAGAAAACGCAGGAAGCCATCAATGAATTCCAGATAGATGTTGAGGCAGCAATGGCAGATACTGAGAGTAAACCTCCTTCTACTGTGTTTGGCTCCCCTAGAGATGTGGCCTTGAATATTATTGAAAGCCATCCTGAATGGTACAGTAAACGAGCAGGTTGGTGGCTTCGCTTAGGTGCGTATTTACTAGACTTTTTTATTGAAATGATCTTCCTTCTCATTTATCTATCTGCTGGATTTTTACTACTCATAACATTCAATATGCCCTTGGATGAACTTATGCAAGAATTTGACGAAAGGGGACAAGAATCGTTTCAGCTTATTGATCTATTTACTCCCGAAAAACTCCTCCTAATAATTTTTATTACTTTTTTGACTATTACGACGGTTATGATATTCCTAGGATATAATGCGGTTTTAGAATACTATTTTGGAGCCACTCCTGGAAAGAGATTGTTGAACCTTTTGGTCGTTGATCAGACTGGCATTCGAATCAGTTGGAAACAGGCAATTATTCGAAATGTCTCTAAAATATTGATCTCAGAAGAGCTATTACCATTCGATGTAGTGTTAGGTATGATTTTGGAAAAATTCGACCCTGAAAAGACCCAGAAACAACGAGGTTTAGATATTTTAGCTGAAACCATAGTTATTAAACAGTAGAAGGGAAATAAAATGGCAGGAATAGCACATCTAGGTATTGGATTAGCATTTGCGATGTTGGTACCTGATGTTCATGTAATAATCCTAATTTTCTGCGCATATCTTCTAGATATCGTTTTTATTGGATTTATGTTTGCAGGATTAGAAAATATTCCAAGTCAAGATCAGCCAGCTGTTGCATCGTGGTCCCACAGCCTTCTCATGGCTGGAGTCTGGACAATCCTTGCAGGATTAATTACGGCGATCTTTACTCAAGACCTCTATACAACTGTAATAATCGGAACTCTTGTATTTAGTCACTGGCTTGTAGACTTCATTGTCTCTCCTATGACTTATGTGTTTCCAAGTGATACAGGAAAGCCACTTCATCCCTTTAGTGGGTCACCCAAAGTCGGTCTTGGTGTAATGAGAACCAAACTAGGAGTTATGCTAAGTGAGGGCGTTCCTCTCACTCTGGGGATTATGATCTTCATTTCGACCCTTAGTATATAACTTGGAAAAGGTGTCATCATGAATAAAACAATTCTAGTATACGCAACTCGTTGGGGTGCAACAACTGAAACAGCCCAAGAGATCAAAAATGTGTTAAGCGAGAAATATAATATTGAAGTGGATCTGGTAAATCTAAAAGATAAGAAAAAGAAAGAAAACAGAAATCCAGATATCTCTCCCTATGAGAACATCATCATCGGCATTAGTGTGGCAAAATTTCGCTGGGCAAAGGAAGGTAAGAAGTTTCTCAAAAAGAATAAAGGGGCTCTTGCAGGAAAAAAGCTATTTGTCTTTGTTTCCTCTGGTGGAGCTGGTGAGGCTTATCAGAAGAGAAATATTGAGGAATATGAGAGACTCCAGAAAAAATGGATAGACAATAATCTCGACAAATGGGGGATCAAATTCACATCTAGGAAAGCCTTTGGAGGAAGGTATGTAGGACAATATAGTCATTTAGGAGACAATCGTGATTGGAGTCAAATTCGATCGTGGGCTGAAGAAGTAGGCAAAATCATCGATTCGGGAGAATTAAATTGTTGAAAGGTTGTATGCAAGATAACATAATTCCGTTTAACTAGGAATTGTAAATTGTTATCTAGTAAAAACTGAAGAGAGATATATTCTAATAGATACAGAATTTCGGAGAAAACGCAAAGACCTCTAAGAAGTACTGGAAAAAGCAGGGTGTCTACCAGGAAATCTCCAGCTAATCGTTCTTACTCATCAGGATTTCGACCACACTGGTAATGCTTCATGCTTACGGGAGAAATATAAAACCCAGATAGCCATGCATAAGGAGGATGCAGCCGCAGTCGAACGCGGTGATATGCTTTGGAATAGAAAGGGTAGAAATATTGCCACACGTATCATTTTAAAATTTTTATTGATGGTATATCGGACAGGCAAATTTGAGAAGTTTAGCTCCGACATTCATCTAGCTAATGGGGATGATCTCGCTCTATATGGATTTAATGCTACCGTACTTCATTTACCAGGTCATTCTAAGGGATCTATTGGAATACATACATCTGATGGTGTTTTATTTTGTGGTGACTTGCTTATGAATCACAAAAAGCCAAATAAATCCTCACTGATAGATGAAAAGAGTGATTTGAATGCTAGTATTGAAAAACTTCGAAATCTTGATATTATATCCGTCTACCCTTGACATGGGGATCCATTCACGCTAATGGACTGTTTTGAAAGAGAAAATGATTAAAAACTGAAATCTTTCTATTATTCTATGATAGTGGTCTAGATGGTAAGGATCTATATCTTCTTATTGATACTAGTCTTTCCGTGTATAACTGCTTTTAAACCCAGTGTTGCAGATACATTACAAATTCCTACTCCAATTATCATTGATGTTGATGTAGATACATCTGACACTAATGCACTTCTTTATTTATTGAATAGCCCATCAGTGACTATTAGAGCTATTACCGTCTCGTGTGGAATAACATACATTGATGCAGGGGTTGAGAATGTATTAAGATTGCTTGATTACTTAAGCATTGAAGATGTTTTAGTTGCTGGTGGTCGTTCTGTTCCTTTAGAAACTAATCATTCTTTTCCAATTCAGTGGAGACAAGCGAGTACAAGTTTTTTTGGTTTATCATTACCAGCTACAGACCTACAACCTTCAGACATGAATGCAAGTGAATTAATTGTGTCTCTTCTCAACGAATCACCAATGTCTATAATAGCTTTAGGCCCTCTTACTAACATAGCTGACGCGCTCTTGATTGATCCAACTATTTCCCAAAAAATCGAACGAATTGATATTATGGGCGGAGCAGTTAATGTCCCTGGAAATATTGGAAATGTTTACCCTCAAATTCCGAATTATGTTGCTGAATGGAATTTCTATATTGATCCTCATGCAGCTGACCTCGTATTTACTTCTTCCATTCAAAACATAAGGTTAATTCCCCTTGATGCAACAGATCAAGTACCTATTACATCGGATTTCAAATCGAAGCTGCAAGAAAATCTTCTAACTAAGGAGGCTGAGATTGCTAATCAATTACTCATAGAGGGATTATATTTTTGGGATGAGCTTACAGTAGTTGCGTTTACCAATCCTGAAGTTGTAACTTGTGAAATGTATCATATTGATATTATAATGGACCAAGAAGATCATGAGGGGCAATCCGTTAGAAATGTTTCCGCTCCAGTTAATGCACAGGTTGCAGTTGGAGCAGACTCTACTAAATTCGAGCAACTCTTTCTAAAAGCAATTAATCATGTAACTACAACACTAGATACTAGTGAATTTTCTACTACAGTTACAAGCGTTGTAACTACTTCAACAACTGGTAGTACTTCAGTTCATACCTCAACTACTGGTAGTAAGACCAATGGTTATTCGATCTACTTGAGTATTCTAATCCTGAGTTTTATTTTCGTGTATCGAAAGAAAGAGTCTTAAATTAAAGTATCTTACACGATAGGGGTTACTAATGATAGAATTACCAGAAGCTATCGTCATTTCCAAGCAAATTAACGATGAATTAAAAGGAAAAACTGTAAAATCAGCAATTAGAGGCCAAAATCCCCATAGATTTGCGTTTACAGGAAAATATTCTGATAAGGATTTTTCGGAGATACTTATAGGAAAGATTATCAAGAAGAGCTGGCCAAATGGAAATGTAATCCTTGTTCAACTGGATGGTTATTTATTGAGCCTTGGATGTGGAGGAGAGAGAATTCTATATCATAAACATGAAAAAACTATTCCAAAGAAACACCAACTTCTGTTAGAATTTGATGATCAAACTTACTTAACTGTAACAATATCTGGATGGGGAGAAGTCAGATTACTTGAGACAAAGGATCTCGCTAAACATCCTCACATACCATATGATAAAGTCGATCCTCTTTCAGAGGAATTTACTCTTTCTATTTTCAAAAAATTAGTAAAGATGCTTCCAGAGAAGAAAAAATGTAGTGCAAAGAAATTCTTTATCACAGAACCAGGATTAAGAGGGATTGGGAATGGTGTCATACAAGATATTTTCTTTTATTCTAAAATCCATCCTAAAACGGAAATGAAGTCATTATCCACAAAAGATCTCGAGAGATTATTTGAAACAACTCGCAAAGAACTTCAAAAAATGGTAGATCTCGGCGGAAGAGATTGTGAAAAGGATATTTTTAACCAAAATGGTAGATATCAGAGAATTATGCACAGTAAAGCAGTAAATACTTCTTGTCCTGTGTGTAAAACTACTTTAATCAAAAAAAAACAGTATCTTGGAGGAGCTATCTACTTTTGTTCCTCCTGTCAGATGGTTCTTCCCTGATTTTTCTTCTCTAGCTGTTTCATCTACTCTATCCTAATCCTATAATCTGCTTCAAGATCAATAAGGTGTGTGGAGGGCCCAAGCAGGTCCTGGTTTTGAAATAGGAGTTAGTCGAATCAAAAATTAACCCTTTCAATTTCTGGTCATTTTGATTCATGTGTTATTTTAGAAATAATTCTTGAATGAAATAACATTCCATACACAAATATGAGGATTAGCACTACCAATACTAGCGTGCCGTTTGTTGGAAAGAAGGATATAAAGGCAATTAAGACTAAATTAATGACTACTCCGAGTATCCAATGAAAAGGTGTTGGAGAAAGTCCATCGTAGAATACTATAAAGGCTAAAGTTGCAATAGCTGAAGAAATGATTATTAATACAGATAATAGATACCCATCTATGTCTAATAGATCAAGACCAGATAATATTAATAATAATCCACTCACACCAAATAAAATAACAATTGAAATCCATATAATTTTTCCAATATAAGGAGTAATTTGGGGTATTACCTTGTCTAATAACCAAGATCGTCGTGACCATCCTAAATATACATTATCTTTTTCATCATAATGATAAAACAGAAACATTACATGTATTGAACCATGAGCCATTAGGTACAATCCTAAAAACAATTCTTCTAATCCCGTTATCTCTAAAGCATTCATAATTCTAGTTCCACACTAATTTTGAATTGTTTCCAGTTCTTTTATACAAAAAACAAATACTTTTTTGGGGATTTATTTTTTTGGAGTTGTATTCTTTCGTCGACAACATTCCAGAAACTTCGCAAAACAGCAATTGGTATATTTTTTTAATTCATTCCTAAGTCGTTCTGTCTTCTATTATAAGTTCTTCAATTTCTTTTTCTGAGAATATCCCTGAATCCTGACAATATTCATTAATAATTTTTTTCTGTCGCGCCATAATACAGTACTTGGTGTCTTATTTTTTGAATTTCTTTAATCACAAGTAAGTAATCAAGCCTCTTTCATAAGTTATTTAAATTCAATTTTAACTTAAGATAAGTGACTAAAACCTAAAATCATTCATGGAGTAAGTGGATTATTATGAGCTTGAATGAATGCCCCAATTGTGGGGAAATTGTAAAGACGAATGAGTTTTTTTGTCAAAGATGTGGCACAGCATTAACTAGTCCCCAGAGACCACGAACCAAGGAAATCAAAGGATATATTCAAATTATTGGAACAGTTGAGATAGTTTTCGGGATAATAGGCATATTATTTGGATTTATACTACTTTTATTTGCATTCTTTGTACCTTATTTAGTAGGAACAGATTCATTTGTGTCGAACGGTCCAAGTTCTGTTGATCCTACTGTTTTAGGGGGATTTTTAGGGATATTAGCTGGATTTCTCGCAATAGTTGGCATGATTTTCTCAAATGCAGCTATAGTGAGTGGGGTAAGGTTAATGCAATATAAAAACTCGGGCAGAATTGGTACCATGGTCATTGGTGCTTTCAGTATATTTATTTTCCCCGTTGGAACAATCTTTGGTGTCATAGCACTGTATATTTTGACAAAACCTGAAGTAGAACCATTATTTATTTAATATATTTTGGTTCTACAACTTTCTTAATTTTTATTACCTTAAATCCCTTTCATAAGTCCTTTCAAAATATTTTAAATGTATCAATTTTTCATATGTGAACTCTAAATTACTTAATTTAGTGGGAGTTATTGAAGAATGGAATATGAGTCACTTGAATTGAACAACGAGACTAGGAAAACTCTTCCTGGAGAATTTATTCAACTTTCTAACGGGTATGTTCATTATGAATTAGCTGGCGAAGGGGATACAGTGATACTTGTCCATGGTTTTTCCTCTCCCTCATTCATCTGGGATCCTACTTACGAATTCCTAGTTAAAGAGGGTTTTAAGGTTCTCCGATACGATCTATATGGACGGGGATATTCGGATCGCCCCAATATTAAGTACACAATGGATGTTTTTGTAGAACAACTCATTGAATTAACTAAACTGCTTAACCTTGATGAATTTTCTCTTGTTGGTCTTTCAATGGGGGGTGGTGTTTGTGTTGTCTTTGCTGATAAGTATCCTGTAAAAAAAGTTTCACTCATTGATCCGATCGGATTTTCACTTGGTAGAAATCTCCTCCTGTCGATTATGAAGATCCCCCTTTTGAATTCGCTAATGTTGAAATTGTACCTTAGCCATAATAGAATATTAGAAATGCAAAAGGATGATTTCTGGAATTATAATAAAATAGAAAATTATCTTGATAAATATTCTGATCAGATGAATTATAAAGGGTTTTTACGGGCTATTCGATCTACAGCACTTCATACTCCATTCACGAACCTGAAAGAAACATATGAAAGACTTGGAAACACAGACATCCCAATGCAACTTTTTTGGGGAGAGAAGGATCAGACAATTCCTTACTCAACTAGTAAATTAGTCTGTGAAGCAGTTCCAAGCATTGAATTTCATACGATCCATGATTCAGGCCATATACCGCATTTTACTCATTCAAATGAAGTCAACCCATTACTTGTGAAATTCTTGAGAGGGTGAGTCTTTCCCCAGACATTGAGACGAATTGTTAAAACTTACCATGTCGTCCTTCTCCCTCAATAAAGCGTTTTATTCCCTCTCCTGCTCTTTGAAGTGAAATTAATCCGTGAGAAAACTCGTTTCTGAGAGATTTACCTAAATCATAATCAAATTGTTCGTAGACAGACATTCTGTCTTCTTGTAGACATATTTGAGGGAATTCTGCTATTGTTTTAGCAAGTTTCTCTGCTTCCTTTTTCGATTCACCTTTCTTAACAATTCGGTTTGCTAATCCTATTTCAAAGGCTTCTTTAGCTGTAACGGGTCTTCCAGTGAGAATCATGTCAAGAGCTCTACTCATCCCAATAAGTCTTGGTAGACGTACGGTTCCTCCATCGATGAGAGGAACACCCCATCTTCGATTGAAAACACCGAAAATGGCATCTTCTTCAACAACCCTTAGATCACACCAAAGTGCTAACTCCAAGCCTCCTGCAACAGCATAACCTGCAATGGCTGCAATGACTGGTTTTGATAACATCATTCTGGTAGGCCCCATGGGCCCATCACCAGTCTTTTCAAGACGATTACCGAATCCGTTGTGAATAGCTTTTAGATTCGCACCTGAACAGAAACATCCATGGTCTCCCCAGAGTATACTTACTCGAGCTCCCTCATCGGTCTCGAAGTCCCTAAAAGCGTCAGCAAGAGCAGCCGCAGTAGAATTATCGACCGCATTCTTAACTTCTGGATTATCTAATATTATAGTCCATAATAAACTCCTTTTTTCTATACGAATTCCCATATCTTATCACACTACTCTGTCAATGGTTAATAATTTGATTAATATTGGTAAGAAAGGCATCATTCTCATATTTTGTTCCAATAGATACTCTTATGAAACCAGAACGCCATTTACTTGAAAGATCGAGAACCATTATCCCTTTTTTTGCGAGTTTCTCTCCAATATCTGCTATTTTTGTGTTTACTAGTAAAAAGTTGGTTGTACTGGGATAAACTTGGAGTTCCATCTTTTCTAGCTCCCGAGTTACCCTTTCTTTTTCTCTTATAGTCATTTCAATATTTTTCGTAATATATGATGGATTTTTCATTGCTTCAATAGCCGCACATAGACCTGCATACGGAAGCATTATGGATGTTAAGGAAAATTTTTCCAAAAAGGCCTCTCCTCCAATAATATATCCGATTCGCGAACCTGCCAATCCAAAAGCTTTAGAGATAGTCCTTCCGATCGCTAAATTGGGATATTTCAACACTAGATTGGCAAAAGAAACCTGTGTGAACTCATAATAAGCTTCATCAACGACAAAATAAACATCTTTTCTATCAAGTACGCTTTCTACTACTTCATTATCAAGTAATATCTTACCAGTTGGATTATTAGGATTATCAATAATCACTAAACTTGGCTCATCCAGTTCTTTCAATAAATGATTTAAATCAAGGTCAAAATGAGGTGGATTAAGGGGAATCGTGATCAAGTTCGCAAATTGCTTCGCAGCGAAAAACGTGGGAAAAAATGTCGGATAGACCATGATCATTTTCCTCCCCTTTGAGAATATATGAACTATTTCTCTCAATATTAAATCCGAGCCTGGATATACAATCAGATTTCTTTTTGGAACACCTGCATAATCCGCTAGTAATTGTTTCAATAAATCTTGATCCTGTGGAGCTGGATATCGATTTATGTTTGAGACACCTTTTTGGCCTGCTCGAATTATATCGGGAGGAAGAGAATAGGGCATCTCATTCATATTTAACTTGACTTTTTTCATAATGCTAGTACTAGCCAAATAGGCTTAATATGAATTGCCCAAATTGATGATGACCGCAATACTCTAAAGAAAATTAAAAATTAGACATTATAGGATAAATCTAGAAATCATTCTAGAAAACGTGAGCTAGCTATAAGAGGGAATAAAGAATTCTGATTTACACCTATTCAGTTAAAGTGGAATTAGCATTCCAGCTGTTCTGCAAGGGAAATAAAATAGTCTATTAGGCTAACCTTCGATAAGATGCCATAGAATTCAGGATAGTTTGGTTCGGAGTATTGGTCAAGTTTTATTTTCCATAATTTTCGTTTTTCTTCTAATATTTCTAGAAATTCTTTTTTTTTCATTATTTCATCGCTCTAGACCAAGTAATGTGTTCTTTCATATTTCAATTGGAATATCATTTATTTAAGACTATCTGGAGAGAATGGATATCTCTCTTTAGAGAAAGACCATTAGAATAATCATTGTAGACGTATCAAGCGATTCCAAGATAAGCTTCTTTCACATGTTCATCGTTTGATAATTCTTCACTAGATCCTTCTAGCTCAATTCTTCCATCTTCTAGAAGGTAACCTCTATCACATATTTCTAGTGCAATACTCGCATCCTGTTCAACCAACAAAATAGTTGTTCCTGCTTTCTGAATTTGTCTGATTGCATCGACGATGTTTCTTTTAACCATGGGTGCGAGACCTAAACTCGGTTCATCTAAAAGGAGTAATTTTGGATCCCCCATAAGAGATCGGCCTATAGCAATCATTTGTTGTTCTCCTCCTGAAAAGACACCTGCTTTTTCATCGAGGCGCTCTTCGATAAAAGGAAACAAATCTAATACCCAATTAAAAATTCTCTCGGTTTTTTCAGGATCATCTATAGTGTATGCACCTAGTTCGAGGTTATCTCGAACAGTAGACTCTGTAAAAAGTCTTCTCCTCTCAGGACAATGAATGATACCTAGCTCTACAATTTTGTGAGGTTTGAGGGAAATGTTTCTGCCCATTACGCGGAATTCACTTTTTGTAGACTCCGCTGTGAGCTGTCCATTAAAAAATATCTTACCCCGTTCAAGCTCTACAAGACCAGATATTGCTCGAAGGAGTGTTGATTTTCCAGTGCCATTAGGACCTATTACTGCAACCAATTCCCCCTTTTCTACTGTTAAAAAAATAGAAGCTAAGACAATCGCCCGTCCATAATGTACACTTACACCCTGCAATTCAAGAAGATGATTGTTTGATGAGTCAGCCATATTCTTTCGCCTCTGTTCCTAAATACGCATTGATTACTTCTACATTATTTGCTATTTCTTTAGGGGATCCTTCGCCTATTAATCTGCCTCGGTCAAGTACTAAGACTCGTTCAACTAGCTTCATTAATATTTTAAGCTTATGTTCAACGATAACAATTGACATACCTTTTTCGTGGGCATCACGAATCAACCGTTGAATTCGAAATGCCTCCTCGTAGCTTAGTCCTGAAAATGGTTCATCTAAAAGTAAAAGTCGTGGTTGAACTGCAAAAGATCGTGCAATATCAAGTCTCTTTAAATCTCCGTGTGGTAATATGAATGCAGGATAATTCTTTTTTTCAGCTAAATCTACTGTTATTAAAGACCAGATAGCCTTGTTTCTAAGGGTTGATGACTTGGCAAGGATGTTCTGGGGAATATGAGGAACCATGGCATTTTCAAGAGCATCTAAAAATCGAAAAGGGCGAACTAGTTGAAAAGTCCTGGCAATCCCAATTTTTGATATCTTAAAAGGAGGCCAACCAGTGATATTTTTACCATTGAAAAATATCTCTCCAGCAGTTGGCTTCAAAAATCCAGTTAATAGATTGAAAAGTGTGGTTTTTCCAGCACCATTAGGGCCTATGACCCCAATGAGTTCAGCTGGTTTGATAGAAAAACTAACTTGATCAACAGCTTTAAGACCTTCGAAATGTTTACTGAGATTCTTAATCTCAAGAAGTATGTTTTCATCAGGACCAGAGGAAGCAACTTGGGAAGTGTTAAGCGACATTTTATCATCCACCGACTAATCAGGTTCATATCTGCCAACAGAGGGCCAAACACCCCAATATCGTAATCGAATTGTTCTGAATATTTTTGGAAGGTAGAAAGCAAAGGGAATACCTGTAACGACACAGATAAGGAATTTTGCTTTGTTTAGGGCTTCCCCTAGATTTATTCCCATAATAACTTCAAAGAGAAAAATCCCAATTATTTCACTAATCAAAAAGATAATCATAGCTGGAATGGAAAAGATAAAAATTATTATGAGAGCAATGAAAGTCAAGAGATTATCGAGAGTGAGAGTCGATAGCATTTGGCCCAGATTATCCACTTTTCCTATTAGTATCAGAATTGAGGTAACTGAAATCGATATTAGCTTGCTTAGAGGGTCTGTGGGATTTCCGTTATTGGGAAGAATGGACGAAAATAGTTCGACTCCCCAACCTTCCCTGCTAGGAATAATTATCCAAGCGAGGGCGAACAAAATCCCTAAAACGCAAGCCCTTTTCTGATCTTTTGTTGAACGGGCAAGTCCATAAGGCATATATCGGAGTGTGATAATAAGCAAAATTCCAAAGGAAAGCATATCCATTCCATGAACACCCCTAAAAACGTTCTTTAGAAAAACGTTTACTAGGATAGTCAACAAAAAGGCTCCGATAATTCCACCAGTGATTGTTCCAACGCCTCCTATGACACACATTATTATTACTTGGAAGGAATATGAACTTTCTAGATAGGTAGGGGATACATAATTGAACCACTGTGCATATAGTCCCCCAGCTATTCCTGCAAAAAAAGCACTTAGTGTAAAAGCTAGAATCTTATAATTACGGACGTTTATCCCAAGAGATTCAGCAGCTTCCTCGTCCTCACGGATTGATTGAAAAGCAAGACCAACACGTGAGAAAGCTATTAACATCATCAATGTAATAGCGACAAAAAACACCAGAAGTACAAAAATATAGAAGTTTAATGCATGAGTCTCATCAAATAGATCCCCCAAAGGAGGTAGGGGAACAACACGAGTAACGTCGCTTTGAAGCCCATAATTACCTCCAGTTAATTCAACAAAGGTGTTTGCCAACGAATTTAGAATCAGTGGGATAACTAAAGTAATTATGGCAAGATAGAAACCTCTTACTCGCAGAGAAATAATACCTAGAAACACAGCAAGTAGAGCTGCAAGAAGTGCCCCAAATATTAGTGCAAATAGAGGTTCTAATTCAACCCTAAATCCTAAATCTAAATCAATAATGGGGATATTTACATGAAAACCAGCAGCAACCCAGTAGGCTACATACATGGAAAATCCCCAGAAAGCAGCATGCCCAAAACTGACTTGTCCACTATATCCCGTTACAAAATCCCAAGAAGCTGCAAATATTGCCCATATTAAACAGAGTGAAAAAATGTTAATAATCCAAACATTTTCTCCAAATAAACCACTTTGGTAACCAAAATCATAGATATCACTCAACACTGGTATTCTTGATCCATTGAAGATGATATTCAATATTGGTAAAGTTGAGGGGGGTGTGACTAAAATGAATGGGAACAAGATCAATATAGCAACAGCAAAAATATAGTATGCTCGATCTGTCACATCATCCCATAAATCTTCAATAATTTCTCTCCAGTCCATTATTCTAACTCCTCCTTAGTTCCTAATAAACCCTCTGGTTTGAAAATTAACACTAATGCAATAGCAGCAAATGGTATAACGGGAGAGAGACTGTTTATTGGGATATCAATAACTCCTTGCCAAATACTAATAGTCATACTGCCAGCTATTGCCTCTGAAAAGCCTATTATAAAAGCTGCTATTGCAGTTCCAGGGAGACTACCCATGCCTCCTAGTGTCACAACAGCTATGCATGATATTAACACCCACCATCCCATATAAGGACTCCATTGGGGAGAGGCGCTAAAAGATGATGTGAAAACCGCAGCAAACCCAATTAAACCCATTCCAACACCACTGACTATTGCGGTAATTTTCCGAATATCAATACCAGCGAGAGCAGCTGCTTCCTCATCTTGGGCAACAGCACGAAGAGCCTTGCCCATTTTAGTAAACCAGATGAATGCGTAAAGAAGTAATATTGCAACAATGGAAAACAAAACAGAAAGAATCCTTAAATACTCTATACGAGCTCCTAGGATGGTTATTGTATCAGTGTAGGGTATATACCCAGGAAGAGTACGATCCTCTGGGCCAAAAGGAAACAACTCCTCGCCCTTGTATGGAAAATAAATTATTTGAATAAAATTTTGAACAAAAAGAGCTACAGCAAACGTTACAATCAACACATTCACATGTGAATTTCTAACTTTATCTATTAAGAATCGATCAGAAAGCATTGCCAAACAAGCAGTAAACATTACAGCACATATCATTAAGGCTATGTAAACTATTTTTAAGTTGATTGTGAACATTAATAAGGGTAAAGTCACTCCCAGAATAACTGTACCAATTGCTATCTCTCGTTTTGAGAGTTCTAGGTACCAGGCTGCTACCCCAATCAGAAGTACGGCTAAACTAATGTATATCCCTTCTAGGAAGACTGTATCCAATGATTCTTTTTCAAAGAATACCTTAATTAGTATGAAACCTCCTCCAGATGCTATTGGTGAAATTAACATAAGGAGGAACTCTTGGATGTCAAAAATAAACCAAAGAGATAACAAGATAATAATTACTATTATAATTGGGAGGAGATATAAACCTAAAATAAGAAGGCCATCAAGCTTAATACTAGTTGCAGATATTTCAGGCAAAGGAATATTACCTAGGACAATTTGTTTAGCCTCAAGTAGAAAATACATAGTGTAAGCAGCTATTACATAATATCCCCCTGCAGAAAGTTTGAGCTGCTTAGCAATACCATAAATCAGTGAAAATCCCATGGCTAAAGTGGCATAAAGAACACTAATAACAGTGCCATTAAAGACCATTTGGAGCCCCAAATCAGGCTTGCCGAGGAAGAGAAATGAGTAAATAAAAGGAAACACTAAGAAAAAGACAAGTAGAGAACCTAAACCGATTAAAAGCTTACTTTCTTCCTGTAAATATTCATTAAGTTTATCTTTCGTTAGATTTTTCATAAAAACTCTCCAAATCTTTTTGGCTTTTATATTGATTGATTATTCCAGATAACTGTGTAATTAAAAGTAAAGCACGAGATTGGTACCTATTATAAGATAAATCAGCTCTTCTAAATTAAGACGTGGCTTGTCTTCTAAAATCAAAATAAAAAAAGAAAAAAGGAAAGTGAGTAATGCTAGTTCCTAGTGAGACTTTCGTTTCTTGCGTTGAACAACTGCCAGAGCTACAAAGAGTCCCAAACCAAGAAATACTGTTGGTAACTCAAATCCAGGTGTAGCTCCTCCACGGTCGATCGGCCACTCTATCTTACTCGTAGAGATGTTTCTTTGGTTATCCATTGGTGTATATTGATCATTGTATCCTTGAGGATCAGAGGGAAGATGCCACACAGTGACTTTTTCTCCATCCTCCTGCCATTGAGCCCAGTACCCAACATTATAAGGACGGCCATCTTTTCCATATGTCCCATGGGTATAAAGGTCATGTACTAGAAATGTACCTGGAGGTACTCCAGTAGGATAATCCTCGGTTACAAGGATGGGTACGTAATAGACGCCTCCTGTAGTTTCGTTTATTGCGACAGTCCAATGTGGACCAGGTTCACTCGTAAATTTGATCGTATAAGCTGTCCCAACGTATTCAAGCTCTGCCAGAGCAGCTTCGATGTCGTCTACCTCTAAGGAATCAGCTGCTTCAATAGCTTTCTTTAAGACATAGAGTGCATCGTAGCTGGCAAATGAGGTATAGGTGGGTTCCTCGTCATATTTGTTTTTATATGCGGTTCTGAAAGGTGCTGTATTTGCGTTTGGCTCTACATCGGGGGGACAGGTCTCAAGTTCAATTTCACCATAACAAGCTCCGTCAGTTTCCTCAAAGAAGGTGCTAACTTGCGACTCAACATTTATTCCTACCAACATTTGAGGTAAATCAAGGGAAGACCAAGCCTGTGGAACATATCCTCCGACTGGACCAGAAAAGATTTCACAAAGAGCATTTAGCTTCAAATCTTGATAGGTATCTCCCGAGAGTGCAGTCATAGCGGTTTTTACATCATCTAGTTTATAGGTTACTGGAATTACGATATCATCGGTGAAGTTTATTGTAACACCTGGTCCATAAACGCCTGCTGCTGCTAAACCAAGTAAAGCTTGTTTAATACCAAGACCCATAGCAAAAGTCCAAGCCGCCTCTTCACGAATGATAGTGATGTTTCGTACACCCATGTCTGGCACCAAGGCATGGGGATACATGTCAATGACGTTACGAGCGAGCCCACTGACGTTACTAGGACCAATTCTCCAGAAGTGAGGGTTGATAATGGGAGCTGATGCGCCAACTCCTAGAAAAGGTCGATCCAAAATCAAAGGACTCATAATACCGAGAACTACTTCAGTGCGGAATCCACCAATGATTGCTGTAACATCATCATTTTCGATGAGTTTTTTTCCAGCTGCAACACCAACTGCTGGATCTGGTATACCAAGATCACCTGAGCTTGTCTCAATTACTAACTGGAAGTCGTAGGCGGTTCCCCCGACATCTACGCCGTCTCCATCATTAATTTCACTCAAAGCCATTTCTAAACCATTTTTCATATCATTCCCCGGAGTGATTGCTAGAGGACCAAGTCCGCCGACCTTAATTTTTGGTCTGGCTTGTTTTATTTTCAACATATTTCCATTGGTGATACTCACAGAGGATACAAAAAATAGGGTAAAAATCACTATGATGAGAAAAATCGGTTTGTTTTTCTTCATTTTGTTCACTTATCTCTTTTACTCAACCTTATGTGGGTTTTTGTAAGATGGGAACAAGGAAGTATTTGTTGCCCACATTTCCATTTACCCTTAGGAATTCTGTTATAAATTTTCCGTTGGAAAAAATTTGATCCTGATTTCCATAAATCATTATGAACAATTCTTGTCCATTCTTTATTAATGGGTGATAAAAATTAAAAACTTAGGATAAATACAATAAATTCAACAATTTCACAAGAATAGAAGTTGAAAGAATATTCTGTCACTCTTAGAACAGACAATCAGTTAATAAATAGAGCTCATATACCTATATAAAGGAGATTATGCTCCATTATTATGTGTCATGTCTCTTTGACTGAGCTGGAAGCTTTATACGATAGAATAGAGAATTCATTAAGTCTTTGATTAGATGGAAAGGATATTATGGAAATAACAGAAATATATGAAAAACCATGGTTCAAAAACTGGCCAGAAGAAATTCCAAAGCATCTCGAGTATCCTGAAGATTATCCAGTATATAAATTTCTAGAAGAGACTGTTCAGAGTAATCCGGACAATATTGCAACAGTCTTTTTTGACAAAACAATGAAGTATAGTGAACTCTGGGATCGTGTGTTACGCTTAGCAAATTCTCTCCATAAACTTGGAGTAAAGAAAGGAGACAGGGTCGGTATCTATTTACCCAACTGTCCGCAGTTTGTTATCGCTTTCTTTGCCATTAACAGACTTGGAGCACTCATTGTGCCATTTAATACCCAATATGTGGACCATGAATTAGAATATCAGCTGAATGACTCTGGAGCACGCATGATCATATGTATTGATATTACATACAATCGTGTACGCAAATTACGTAAAAAAGGTATAGTAGAACTCGATCATATCATTGTTGCCTCATTACATGATGAAATTTCGTTATCGAAACGGATTCTAGGGATGGTTACAGGTAAAGTGCCTCCTCGTAAAAGAATTCGTCCAGAGGATTTTTCGTTCAAGAAATTAGTCAATGAAGGCAATCCGAATGAAGTTCCAGATGTTACGATTAACACTAAGGAAGATCTAGCTTTAATCCAGTATACTGGTGGCACAACTGGAGTCAGCAAAGGTGCAATGCTTACCCATTATAACATCGTCAGTAACCAAATCCAACTTAACAATGTAATCTATCCCCCTATCGTTCAGGGTGAGGAATGCTTTATTTGTGCACTTCCACTGTTTCATATCTTTGCATTGAACTGCATCATGATGGCTGCTGTTACTGCAGCCTCAAAAATGATTTTAATCACTGACCCACTCGCAGGTAGGCCTATGCTTCAAGACCTACTAGAAACTCTGTATAAATATAAACCAACATTTTTCCATGCTGTTCCAAGTTTGTATGTAGGACTTCTTTTCCATAAAGATATCAAAGATTATGATTTAACATCCATTCGAGCTTGTCTTTCTGGGGCGGCGCCCCTCCCCGAACAAGTAATGTATAATTTTGAAGAATTGACTGGCGCCAATGTTGTCGAGGGTTATGGTTTAACTGAGACGAGTCCTGTCACTCATGTCAATCCTCTTGTTGAAGGGGGAAAACGTCCTGGTAGTATCGGTCTTCCTGTCGCCGATACAGATGTGAAAATATTTGATCCATCTGAAGGGGGGCAAGATAAGGAACTGTCTCAAGGTCAAGAAGGGGAAATTGGAATAAAAGGGCCTCAAGTAATGAAAGGTTACTGGAAGAAACCTGAAGAGACGGCAAAAACATTCAACAGTGATGGTTATTTTTTAACTGGAGATATTGGATATATTGATGATGAGGGCTACTTTTTCATCACAGGGCGTAAGAAAAATATGATAGATGTTTCCGGCCTCAAAGTATACCCACGTGAAGTCGAGGAGGAGCTTATTGAACATCCTGCAGTTCAAGAGGTAGCAGTCATTGGTGTTCCCCATCCGATTAAAGGAGAGTCCGTGAAAGCATTCGTTGTTTTACAGGATGATGAAACTGCTTCAGAAGAGGAGTTAATCGAGTTTTGTAAAGGGCGTATCGCACGATATAAAATCCCTCGATCGGTCGCCTTCCTTGATGAATTACCCAAGAGCGCAATCGGTAAGGTTCTACACCGAGACTTGCGCGATTCCGAATGGAAAAAAGCTGGTCGCAAAAGATCGATTGATGGATGATGAGTAACTGACTCGCTTAATCCCAGTGAAGTTTTAAGCGTCAGTTTTCTCATCAGTTGTAACTAGAAAGGTTCATTCTCTCATATTTAATGTAGAAGTTATTTTCTTTTTAGCCTCTTATATATCAATAAGCCTGCTAAGACTGCCAATGTGGCTAATAATTCAAAACCTGGAGATACAGCTGGTGGGGGTTCAGATGTACTTGTTTCTGAGGTAGTTGTTGTGGTGGTTTTAGTAGTTGTAGTTAGAGTCGTGGGAGTAGTGGTGGATTCAAGTGTGGGTGTAGGAGTTGTTGTGGTGGTGGTGGTGGTGGTCGTGGTTATAGTTGTTGTCGTCGTGGTTGTCGGTTCAGTTGTTTTTGGAACATATCCAGAATCACTATGATTGATCGGCCATTCAATATGATCTGTTATCTTCCTTGTTGAAACTGGATCATATCCCCAGATGGTCTTTTGTGTTCCATACTTTTGCCATTGAACCCAGAATCCTTGATTATAAGGGGTTCCAATAGCACCCACTGTGGAGGTTGTCCATAGATCATGGACTGTGAGGTTGGTAGGAACACCAGGGATCACATATCTAGTCCCGTTCTCATAATAGCCTACGTGTCCATACGGATATCCAAATAGCGGATGAGTCCAAACGTTTGGTTCACTGGTAAACCTAATTTTATAGGAAGCACCGACGTAATCTGTGTCTTCCAAGGCAACTTGGATAGCAGCTGGATCAAAAGAACCAGCTCTCTCAATGGCGTCTTTCAGTACATAAACTGCATCATAGGATAAAGATGCAAAAGGTGCTGGTGGTCTATCGAACTCATTGAAATATGCTTGTCTGAATGGACCAGTTTTTGGTGTTAATTCAATGTCAGGAGGCACAGCTATAAGATAGATTTCACCATAAGCTGCCCCTTCAGTTTCCTCAAAGTGGTTGTAAGATTGAGCCTCTACATTTATCCCAGCCAAAATCTGGGGTAAATTTAACTCAGTCCATGCCTCTGTTACATGTCTACCAGCTGGATCATTTACGAGTGTCAGTATAGCATTAACATGTAATCCATCAAGTTCCGACTTCAAAGGAAAAAGTTCAGACCAAACTGTGGAATAGGTTGCTGCATCTGATATTGTTATGTCATTGGTGAAACTAATTACTGGTGTTCCTACAGTTGTTGGGAGATATGTGTTTAAATAGTACTTGAGACTACCACTCATTGCTACAGACCAGGGTGCTTCTATACGTACAATAGTAACGTTTTGTACACCCAAATCTGACAGACCGAGGGCGTATAGATCTAAAAGTGACGAAGTAAGTCGAGAACCGTTTGATGGCCCCACTCGCCAGAAGAGCTCACTAACAATGGGAGCTGTTGTACCTACTCCTAGAAACGGCC
>CP070760.1:2539675-2544537 GCA_020348965.1 Candidatus Heimdallarchaeota archaeon
GAGCCAATTTCACCATTATCTAGTACCTTCTTTGCCGTTGAATAATGAGACATAAAACGACAGATCATGGCAATCATTAATTTAGTATTATTTTCACGTAAGACTTTTTCGATTTCGTCATAATCCTCAGGATGTAACAATAAAGGTTTTTCACAGAGGATATGCTTACCCGCTTCCGCTGCAGCGATGATATAATCCTTATGGACGAATGTTGGCACACAAATGGATACAGCCTGTAATTCAGGATCTTTTAATGCTTCCAAATAGTTATCATAAATATTTGTTACCCCAAAATAAAGAGCTGCACCCTGAAGGGCTAATGGATTTCGTGTTGCTAATGAATGCAGATCAGTCCAAGGGCAAGCAGCGTATGCTGCTGCATGTACTTGACCAATTCCCCCTAATCCAATAACACCGACTTTTAAGGGATTTTTGACTTTGGGAGAGTTCTTTACTAAGTCATGAATCTTTGGAATCGTTTCAGTTGAGAGCATTGTACCAATTATTCGCTCCTCAATTCCAAAATCAGTTTGAAGGATTTTTTCCATAACTTGGAGAAATTTACCCGCAACAAGAGAGAGTTCGATATACGATAATTGATGCCAATTTGGGAGGCCTATAATGTTCTTAGCAATTTTATCGGTTTGATGACACTGGGGGTCAGAATAATTGATTACTTTTTCAAGGAAGGGACAGGTAAAAGGACATTTTCGTTCCCCATATCCCCTTAATTCTTGAAAAAGAGCAGAAGTGTACAATCCAGCTGGGTAAATAAGTTGTGTAATTTGAAAATCACGATTTAAATGCTCAGCTAATTCCTTCCCAGTCATCCCCACAACAGAAGGGGCAACTTTAATAGTATAAGCATGAAAAACATGCGTTCCATATTTGGGAACTTCTGGTAATGTAATACCTGGGACATCTGAAAGTAGTGAATTTAGATATAGAGAGTTCTTGATTCGCCCATCGTTCATTTTCTCAAGTTTTTTCAGCTGCTCAATTCCTATTGCAGCTTGAATCGCAGTCATACGATAATTATACCCCAATTGATTGTATGTGTACCATTCTGGCTCACCGTGATGTCTTATTAAACGGCATTGATTCGCAAATTCCTCATCATTGGTAACAATTATTCCCCCTTCCCCTGTCATCATGTTTTTGGACTCAAAAAGACTGAAACATCCTGCTTTTCCAATTGTTCCCACTTTTCGCCCTTTATACTCTGCTCCATGAGATTGACAAGCATCCTCAATTACCACCAAGTCATTTTTTTGAGCGAATTCAAGAATGGGATCTAAGTCAGCAGGATGACCAAATAAATGGACTGGAATAATCGCCTTGGTCCGATCAGTTAATTTTCCTGACAAATCATCAGGATTCATGCAAAACGAAACTGGATCGATGTCTACAAACACTGGAATAGCATTTTGGTGTAAGACTGCTGTCGCAGTAGCAATAAAAGTATAAGGAGGCACAAGTACTTCGTCCCCTGCACCCACACCAGCAGCAGCTAAGGAAACATGCAGTGCAGAAGTACCAGAGTTAACAGCAATAGCATGATCACTCCCCATATATTCAGCAAAAGCAGCTTCAAATTCCTCAATTTTTGTACTGCTCATGAATGTAAGTCTTTTATTTCGCATTACTCGTTTAACAGCAAGTATTTCCTCTCGTTCTACCTTACGATCCATTGGAAATGGATCCTGGGGTTTTAGTTTACGGGGCAATTATTATTTCACCTTCTGAAAATAAATATAATGGTTAAATCTATGTTATTATGGTCGAATTATTTTTCTTAATTCATATATCTTCTTCGTAACTAAGTCAAGGTTTTAACCACAATGAATTTCAATTTCCGACTCTCAAGGTTTATATGAGGGGGAAGGTTGAAGTTAATTACAGCCCAATTTCTCAAAGGATAAAGTAATAATTCTGCGAATGGAACAATTTAGTCTCTAAAATCATTAGAGGTTGAAAAGTAGAACATTTTAGAATAAATTTGCTTTTTTAGAAGGATTTGGGTTCTATTCGTAATTAGATGTGCAAACAATGTCGTATAATATTGAATCCGAAGATGAGACACATGACGTTAAGATTAACGACGTCAAACCTCTCGAAAAAAGGATAAATGTTGTTTTTCAGGTCACCAATGTTGGTGACGCGCGAGAAATCAATAAAAGATCTGGTGAAACGCATCGAGTGTGCGATTTCACTGTTGCTGACGATACTGCTTCTATCACACTTACGTTATGGAATGAAGATATCGATGCGCTAGAAGTAGGTAAAGTTTACAAGCTTAGCAATGGTTTTGCAAATGTTTTTCAAAACTCTCTTCGTTTATCAAAGGGAAGATTTGGTACACTTACAGATGATTCCACCGTTTTCGATGAAATTAACGAAGATACTAATAAATCTTCAGAACATATAGAAGATCCCCGTAGAAGATCTAGACGAGGCGGTTACAACAGAGGGTATGGTGGTGGACGATCTTCTGGTTATGGTGACCGTTCTTCACGAGGCTATGATAGCGACCGTCGTTCACGTTTTTAAAAAAATCATCAATCAACTCTCAAGTACCTCTCCATTTTCTTCTTTCTCCCCTCTCTAGATTTTTATTAATCCAGTTTAATAACTGGATATTTATTTTTAATTAATCATTTTCTTTCATGGAATTGCCTAGCAGCAACCACTGCTTTATTAATATCTACATCTACTCTTTTTTGAGCCCAAAAAAGATCAATTAAAGCAGCTATAACCGCCAAGGCAAAAAAAAGCCAAACAAAGGGTAAAAATTTTCCGCTTATCAAATCAACAATCATTTTCGAGCACAAAATCATGAATGAATATCCGAAAGAAATGAAAATATAGCTCATTGTATCGATATATAACCAGTTTTCAATCCAATTGACTCCTGCAAACTCAATGTAGGCTCCAACAAAACACGCAATAAACAGTAAACCTAAACTATCTGCTGCAAGAAAAGCAAAGAAAGTAAAGAGGGCACGAGTAAACAAGAAATATTGATCTCTACGCGTTTTTCCATATTTCCATTCGAAAAAGAAAGTAGGCAGAATAAAGACTATTCCTGGAAGAAAAGCAAACTCAGGAAGAGTCAGAATAACTTTACCGATGTTGTAAGTAAAGATGGAGACCATTCCCCATGCAAAGCCAACATATGCTGAGTACCCATAGTCGGGATCCCAAGGGTGATACTTCCATTTTTGAGCACTGACGCCCCAGTAGTCTGTTACATAACCAACCACTAGTCCAAAGAAGAAAAACAGCCATTCATCCCATCCTGGTTCCGCAATTATTCCATAGCAAACCATATAGATAATCCCTAACCCTAGACATATCCAATCATTCTGAGTCTTGTTATTTAACCACAAAACAAAAGGAACTCCTGCGAGGAAAAAAATTAGATTAAAGAGAGGAATGTAAGGAGCGATCTGAACGATTAAAACCATAAAATATTCACATCAAAACCATTAAAGGAGATCTTGAGTTTTCATCATATTTAGAATGTAATCCTCCAGATTTGGCCATCTTTCTAAGATTTTTCTGTGAGGACTAAATAGGTATGAAAAGAATAGAGTAGTCAATTTAAGTGAGTTATGAGAAGATTGTCACAGAACTATTAACGATGATTAAAATGGCCCGAGTAATCGATGAAAAGGAATTCTCATCAATTATCAAAGCAAACACCGAATCAAACTCATCCCGACCTTTAGTGGTAGATTGCTTTACTGATTGGTGTCCACCATGTAAAGCAAGTGCCCCTATTTTCGAAAAGTTTAGTCAAAAGTATACAGAGGCAGATTTTGTTAAAATTAATGTTGACAAGAACCAAGGTGTCGCTTCCAAGCTGCGAGTTCAAGGTGTGCCAACTTTTGCAATCATTATTGGAAATAAACTTGTTTCCAAAATTGTAGGAGCAGATATGCGTAAATTAGAAAGAGAAATTAAAAAAGCCATTAACGGTAAAGATTAAGATAGAAAATCAACTGTATAATGTATTGAGTATTTCTTCGAGAGTTATTTCTCAAATAAAGCTTATTCTTTGACTCTATTTTTTCCTTAAATATCAAAAGTTTTTTAGCCTCTAGGATTATCAGATCTAGTATAAACCTAGTATAAGTTTTGATAATCTCACTTTGAGATAGGGCGTTATATTTTGAAGTCAATTCTAAAAGTAATTTCCTTACTAGGAATATTTTTGGCTATTCTATTAGCAAGTACTAACCTTTTTACTATATCTATCTTATCTTTAGAATTTAATCCCCCTTATTTCTTAGAAGACTTTGAATCCCAAACGACTCTAACTGAGAAATGGCATTTCAGGGCTGATCTCAAAAATCCAGGCACATTGTATTTTTCACAACAAAATTCTCACAGTGGAGATTATTCTTTACTCCATAATGAATCGTACACTGGGTTGATACGCGACTTTGATGAATCATATGGAGTGGTAGAAATATGGATGTATGATAACGTTAATGTCATTGGAGATTCTGTTCATTGTTTTTATGTGAACAATTTCACTGGAATAGCCGTTGGTTTTGTAAAAGGTTGGCATGATGAAAATTATTATGCGTATTCCGTGAAAACTGGTGAAGTGTGGAGTCCATATCAAGAGATAACAACTCGGAGCCCGATTTGGCACAATTTCACATACGTTATTGATACAAACGGAATAACTTGTTTTCTTGACAATACTTTATTCTATTCTCAAAATGAATTTGGAAAAATAGTCTCGATACAAATTGCTGACAACGGCCACGCAAACACCAATCCTGAAGTTTTTTATGATGATGTGTCTTTTCGTGAATTAGGAACACCCTCACCTTTGACTCATCTTAAGA
>CP070760.1:2544637-2559764 GCA_020348965.1 Candidatus Heimdallarchaeota archaeon
CGTTAATTCTTGGTTTAAGTTAGTCCAATTGTTATAAATCTGGGTTAAGATTATTTCTTGCTTTTCTCTTTTCAAACTCGATATATGAGTTAAAAATGAGGGTGCAGACATTAATTCCAGCAATTTAACAATTTCTTCTGGATTAAGCTTCTCCAATGAAGAGAGAATTAATTGAAGACTTTTCGGTAGTAATTGCTCGAGGCCATATTTCATCTTGTTGGTGTCTCTTCCTTCCTTGAAATTCTCAAAGAAAACCACAAAAGCTTGTTGAGGATCACTTTTAATGAAATTCTTGACCTTTCTTTTCCATAAAATTGGTAAATGGCCAGAGAATTTCACTTCAAGCTCTGGGCTCTCTTGAAAAGTCATGAAATAACCAAGTCCTTTAAAAAGAACAAAGTGTGAGATTCTCAAAAAGATATCCATTATGGTCTATCTTGACCCTCCGATTAATTACTTTTCTTCTTCTTTTTGTCTTTTTAATGCTCTTTTCTTCTGTTTTAAAGCCATATCAGCCATGAATGCTTGAGAGGTATACGCACTTTCTATTTCAGCTGTAGATAAATCACCTAAAATCATATTCTCTGCTTCAGCTTCCGAGAATCCTTTTTCCACGGCGTAAGCTGCAGCAGGTGCAGCATGCCGTTTTGTTCGTGTTTCAGTCCGTTGTAAATAGAAATGACTAGTCATGTGTATGACCTCCCCTTCTCCCTGTCGCCAAGCGACGACAATAGGAGCCTCACCATATTTTTCTTCCATTTCTTTGGATGTTACCAGTACTCTGACCTTTTCTTTATCTAGGATTTGAATCGGATAGCTGGATCCCTCTAGCCACCATTGAGGATCATCAGTGTTATCAATGACGTTGTGAATAAACGAATCTTCATCTCCTTCCAAAATATCGATTCGCACAACGTCATCACTTGTGGGTCTGTCGTTATATCTGACAATTTCTGGAAAAGCTATTTCTAGAACGTTACGCAATACCCAGTCTGTTGTTACAAGCATCCCACCCGTTTCTACAAATTGCTGAATTGTTTTTATACCTCTTTCTGTTATTCCAGTTCCAGGACAGTTAATGAAAAGAAGTTGGTTTGCATTGAATTCTAAGGACTCAATTTCTGATGGCGATATCACCGTGTGTGGCACTTCAGCCATTTTAAAATTCACCTGTGCATGATCATATTGCCCCGTCACAACGATAATATCTGACTCTTTCATTTCGTCTAAAAGTTCTAAGTCTTCGGGACGCTCTTTTTCCAGTCGTTTACGTAATAATTTGGAGGACGCTTCATAGGCTTTCTTCATCCTAGGGTCGCCCTTTGTTTCTTCTTCCGCCATTAGTTTTTCTCCTATATTAAGATTTAATATCATTTCGTCCGCTTTTCAACAATTTCTTGGAACTCCGATAAGAGTTTTTGAAGATAATCGAACCCTGCTTGCCAAAACTCAGGAACTGTGATGTCTAAACCCACTGACGCAGCTAATTCTACAGGAAATTTTGATCCACCTACCTCAAGAATCTGTTTATATTTCGGGATGAATGCCTCACCTTCTCTCTGAAATTGCTGATACAGACCAAGGACAAATAACATGCCAAAAGAATACGCATAACAATAAAATCGTGTTTGGAGAAAATGAGGAATTGTAGCCCAATTCCAACTCTGCTCAGGTAAAAAGTCAACCGCGTCACCATAGGCCTCTTGGACGTATGAATCCCACAGATCTGAGTGTTGTTTCGTAGAAAGATTTTCTTGTGCACCCTTTTCATGACACTCCTTTTCCCAGAAGACATACATCGTTTGACGGGAAATTGTAGCAATGGCATCTTCTAATTGACTGGCGAGGAGTTTGAGTTTTGTTTCCTCATCTGTTAATGTTTCCAGTAGTTTTTCGATGAGAATTTGTTCCCCAAAAACTGAAGCTGTTTCTGCTGCGACAAGTGGTGGCGAATAGTTTAGCAAAGTTTGTTTTCGTCCTGAAAACAAATCATGGAGAGCATGACCAATTTCGTGCGCAAGGGTACTAACTCCGTCAGTTGTTTCATCAAATGACATCAAGATAACAGGATCTAACTCAGGCAATATACCAGCACAAAAGGCGCCAGTCATTTTATTTTTACGAACCTCGGAATCCACCCGATTGTTTTCCAATAAATATTGGGTCAACTCTCCGAATTCAGAATCAAATTCAGTGTAGGCATCAATGACCAGTTGTTTTGCTTCCTCCCAGGTATATTTCACTGCTTTTCCAATAGGAGCATAAAGATCTGAGCCTTTAATTTTGTCACCCTGTCCCATCAACCTTGCCTTCGATTTGTAGTAATCCTGAACCAAAGAATAGTTTTTCTTGATGACCTCCATCATTGTATCAACGATTTTTTCATCGACCTGATTACGAATGTGAGCAATGGTTAAGGTTGATGGATACTTTCGTAGATCCACATTTTGTCCATGGTCTTTCCATATGTTGTTAAAGCTGTGATTGATCGCGATCGATTCATCAGCGTATTTTTGATAATAGGTTTTGAAAACATTTTCACGCACTTCAGGATTCGGATGTCGGAAGAGAGGTCGAATTTCTCCTGGTGACAAAGTTTGTACCTTTCCCTCAATTTCGACCTCAAATTGAAAAGCTGAAGTATATTCATTATAGAAATTTGTCCATGCTTTTGCTCCAACCAAGTTTTTCTGTGAAAGAACCTGCTCAACTGGTTCTGAAAGCAGATAAGGTTTTGATAACCTTTGCACTTTAATGAAATGATGATAATTGGCTAATACTGGGTCTTGAAGGTATTTGCCAACGCTCTCCTCGGACATTTCATTGATTTCTAGCTCAATCCATATTAATTTGTTAGAAATCTCTACACTACGGTTTTGCATCCTGCCATAGAATGCCTTATATTCGTCATTTATCGTTTCTTGAGCAAAAAGAAGAGAACCGAAAGCACCTCCTCTTCTCACTCGCGCATTAACCTCTTCAACTTGTTGTAACAAATTTAAAAATTCTTCTGTGGACAATTCCCCACTTTTAATTTTACCACGGTATTTATTCAGGTCATCTGCTAATTGTTCAGCATAATTCAAGTCTTCATCGATCTTCGGATCATCATGTCCTTTGTAGATAAATGACAGATCCCACTTACTAGTCAAGGGTCAATTTCTCCTATTGTACTTCTAAAAGGATATACTAAACAGTGAATGGATTTCAGTTAATAGTAATTTTGTTGTATCAATTGGTAACAGGATGGTATCCTATGGAATGCTCATATTGTAGTTAAAAAATCGGGCCAAACTCTTTTATAATGTCTGATGGCCTCGAAGTGTTAAGTACAGAATTTCCCGTGAGCGTGAAAAATTATGAAAACACAGTTGTTAGAAGACGAAGTACTTGACATGATGAAGTTAGAGAACCAATTTGGGGTTTTTAATAGCAATATGATGATGATTTTGTCAGATGAGGATAAGGCGTACGTTGAAAAGTTACAAGGATTATGTCTGGAACAAGAGGAGAAAATTGGCAGGATTCAAGGACATAACACAGCTGATTATTACGATTGGTTTGAATGGGCGGGTTCCCATGGGTTAATTACCCGTAGCGTTGATTATCCCCACCGAGATGATTTAGAAATCGGTATGAAGGCCGAACTGCTCCGATGTTGGACAATGGATATTTTTAATCCTCAATTCAATATGGCCCTAGGAGCCTCTGTACTCAGTATTAACCCCATTTCTCATCATCATAATGGTAGAGAAACTCTGCTAAAAGATCTTACTGATTTACTTGATGGTAAGAAAATCGGTTGTATTGGGATCACAGAACCAAAGCGGGGATCAGATGCTGTTAATATGACTGTAAAAGCCGAGAAAGTCGATGGGGGTTATGTGATTAATGGAGACAAGTGTTACACAACCAATTCCCCTAAAGCTGATATATGTGCAGTATATGCTGTCCTTAATGAAGAAGATACACGAAGTACAATGGTTCAAGGAATTTCTCATAAAGAGTGGGATCGAGGTTTTACTGCTGAACGAATCGGAATTCCTTCAGTGAATAAGGTTCATATTGGTAAAACTATCTTTAAGGATTCTTTCATCCCTGATGACTATATGACTGGAGGCCCAGGCGAAGGCTATAACATTCTTTTCGAAGGACTTGTTCCTGAAAGAATTGGTATTGCAGCAACGAACATTGGTCAAATGTGGGGTGCGTTTAGTCTTGCAGCCCTTTATTCAACTGTCAGGAAACAATTTGGTGAAAAAATACTCAGACACCAAGCAGTTGGCATGTCTGTTCTAGCCAAGTATCATGCTCGATTGATGTCGATTTCTATGGCTTTACTCAAATTAGCAGACGCTTATGATGCCAAACGCGAAGACCTTGTCGGTATTAGTCCGTTCATGAATCCCTTCGTAGCTAATGCATCACACATGAAAGAAGAAGCCGCTCAGCTCGTTCATGAGTTAACATATGAATGTATGCATGCAATGGGTGGAACAGGAGTCACTGACCAGACCAAAATGCCACTCATCCAAGGAGTATCTGAGATTGCCGAAGTCGTTGGTGGAACTCGAAACGTTCAATTACTCATTGGTAGCCGTACAATTAATACTATGATTAAAATGATCTAAAACAACCTTTGATCCTTTTGGTTGTTTTATTTCCTCATTTTTTTCTATTCTTTTTTTACCTTTCAGTTTTTTAGAACTTATCAGTTTGTATTGGATACTAATTTTGAAAATTTTCGTTCTAGCCCTAAATTCGGATAGATTGTTCAGGCCTCTTTTTTAACTTTTATTCCCTTTATTAATACAAAAGATTAAGTTTCTTCATATATGTCATTCTTGGACTATCTAGGTGCTCCTTCAATGCCCCTACTATCTGTTAAAGTGTTTGACAATCGAAATAGAGAAGTACAATCGACTTTTGCTGTTTCAAATTATCTACAGACACCTCTCAGGGTTCCTCTTCTGAGAAAACTGGTTTTAGATGAAGCACGGGCCATTATTTGCGATAACCAGCTAATAGGCCTTCGGTTCACGATCAACGATTGGATACTTGTGGCAGCTGCCACAAGGAATTGTTCTATTCAAGAACTTGAATTGTTTTTAGAACTCCTAGACAAATCTCTAATTAAATCAAACATACCAAAATACTCAACGATTTCAGCAAAAGACTTCCAAGAATTGTGTAATTCCCTAATAGAAAAAGTTGAAAAGACACGTAAAGAACTGAAAATCACTCTTCTCGGATTAGATCGATCTGGGAAATCTACCTTTATTAAATCTATGACGGAAGATCAACCCCTAGCTGGGTTTAAGTCTTATGAGTCAACACAACTTCTAGACATTGTTAAAATAAAGAGAATAGGTGATCTTCCTCCGATCCAGTTTTTTGATCTGGGATATGCTTTTCAACAACACTGGTGGAGGTTTAGTAGTGAGTCGGACGGATACATTTACTTCATTGATACCACGGACACTAATCGGATTAATGATGCAAAAGAACTATTTCTGGAAATTAGGAACTTTTGGGATCTTCCCTTCGTTATAGCAGCCAATAAGCGTGATACCAGTCGACTCACACATGTTCGAAAATATTTATCACGTAAACTTCAAGTCTCTAGTAAGATAATTTATGAAATTAACACATCAACTGGATCAGGAATACAATCACTTCTAGAGGGATTGGTGAAAAATGAGATGCAAGAAAAACAGATATTGGTTCCTGTCGTCCCAAAGAGTAAAAACAGTGGATAGGGACTTTTCTTTGCCGAAGTATTGACTTGATGGTAACCATTCAAAGAGTATTCAGTAATTAGGACTTTTCGAGCCATTTGTGGTGAAATTTGAATCGCTAGAAGGCAAAAATAGCACAACATATTGTTATAAGAGCCAAAAATAACATTGGTGGTAGGGCAAAAGATATTTTTTGTACTCAAAATCTTTTATTGAATTTTTTGAAAAGCTTTCATTATACCTGAAATTGTAATAACAGTCAAATTTGTTGTTATTTCAGCGTGTATTCTGTATTAAAGGCTTTTCTATTATACAAAAGGTTTTATTAAAAGTTAAAATTCTTTATATGTAATAGTTTCTAATAGTTCGATAGAATTAAAGTAATTGAAAGCTTTTCTATTATACGAAAGCTTTTTTATATAGGTCAACTAGTAATTTTACCAGTAATCATTTTGATGAAAAATATTGCTAATCTTCTGTATGAAAGAACAGAGCGTTCGATAACAATTTTCACCACTTCTACATATGAAAGGTGCTTTCAGTGCCAAGAGGCAATAGAGAAGTCTCTGATAGAGAGATGTACAAAGTTCTTACCAGTCTATCTCGTCCTTTAACAATTCGAGACTTAATGATGATCACAAATTGGTCTCAAGGAAAGGTTACTAACACAGTCAGACGACTAGAAAAGAGTTCTAATACCCCAATTAAGGTAGTTACAATGAAGGTTGATCATTTACGCGGGCAACCGAAGCTTTATATCGGATTAGCGGGACAGGAATACTGGCAAATATGGCAAAGCCAGTTAGAAGCTGGATCAAGGATAGTAAGAGGTTTTGAAGGCATTTCATCTCCCTCTACAAATAACCTTATTGAAGTAATATTAGATACTAGAGACTTAATCCAAAGAGCAGCACAGGCTAATAATATGGATGAAGCTGAATTTCTAAGAATGGGAATCACTCGAATATGTCATCCACGTTTTGCAGAAGTTCTAAGGGTAATAACCCAGACTTTGCGTGAAGGATCAGAAGGATGATATCTTATGTCTCTCTTTGATGATTTTGATGCTTTGTTGGAGCAAAAACCTAGACAACCATCTAAAAAAAAGACACCACCATCCCAACCAAAGAAACGTAAGAAGAGAAGAATAAGCAAACCTGCCCCTATAAACGAGGAAGAATTTAAACAACTTAAAGCCGAAAACAAAGCACTAAAGACGGTTATCCAAAATCTAAATAAAGAAGTTTCTGCTTTGAAGGCACGACTTGAAGCATTAGAAACAGAAGGTGCGCCTCATCCTGGACAGGATGAGATTGAAAAGTTACAAATTGATGAAACTAGCATTTTATCAACCATACGGCACTTCGTGACCACTAAGAATGCGGCTAGTATTTCAGCTCTCCTTTTCATTGCAGAACATCATCCTCGATCCGTTAGTGAGGATGAAATCTTACGGCAAGGATTCTTTAGCAGAAAAAAATATATTAGGACGGTCTTTAGAAAACGTTTTGTACGAACAGAAGGAGAGAGCATTAAGTCAAATGGAAAATATTTTGGCCTACTTGTGATCTCCACACAATTTAGTGAGACCCACTATCGTCTTTCTTCTTATGGAGAGAAATTCTTTCAGATATACAAAGATTATTTTACGGAAGAGAATGTGATTACAAGGGTCAAAGAAAGCATAGAGAAGGGAATCCTTAATCCTAGCGCCATAAGTCTGTGTCAATTTATTCATAATCGTTTTTTCACAGAAGGGAAGGTGACCATAAGAGATGATATTCGCGATTTGTCTTATTATCAAATTACAGAAACAATTCGAAAGCTTATTGAGATCGGACTCATAACAAAAACAATCAATCCTCCTGGGGTTCCCAGTGGCTTAACATGTTGGATTCCACGGCATTCAGACATTTCCCTTGATCAATTAATTACTTCTTAATGTGTTAGATCTAAGAAAGATTTTCATCAAGTTTATGGTCAAGATTCCGCTCCCAGACTTCAATATCCAAGAATTAGGCCAAATAAAACCATAATGTAAATTGAGATCAGACTTATAATCCCCGCTCTTTCCATTCGAATGAAAAATTGAACTGATACCCCACGTGCTGCCAACAATATTACCCAAAGTTGAAGTGCTATTAATAGTACTAATGGAATGATTGGTTGATCCAGTTCAAATAAATTTACTAGGAGAAGAAGGGGAAAGACACCTAATGGTAAAAGAGCAATACCCAAAAAAATTGCAGTCGTTATGACGTTTTCGGGGGTGAATATTGATTTATGAAGGAATTGTTTGGATAGAATTAGAACCAATCCTGTAAAAATTCCCCATGAAAGTACTATGCTTGCTAAACTAATTAGGATGTCTTTTTCTGGATTTAAATTTAAATAAAAAACAAAGATTAATACTAAATCAGCCTGAGCTGTCAAGAATGCATAAAATAAGAAAAATAAAATTTGCCAACCAATAAATAGAGATACTGATTTTTTAGCGAAGAAAAAAAGTTCAGGAGGAGCCAATATTCTTAAGATCACTGAAAATAAAGACGATTTTCCGAGATCACCATGAGCTAGGAACTCTTTTCGATCCTGACTTGATTTCATTAAATTGAAAGCAAACCATCCACGCGGAGATAGGGTCCAGGATTTTGATACCTCATTCTGATGGACTAGATTGCTAAGCAAACCGATATGATGGTAAATTGTACCTACTTGGACGGGTTTATTACGAGTCGAACTCTGGTTTAACTCCTTCTGAAGAGCAGTAAAACCCAATTCTTGACGTTCAGCTAAGATACAAATGATATCTTGTCGCAAAGGATGAGAAAGCGCCTTAAAAACTTCTGTGAGATTCTCATCTTCTTGCATCGTCATGGCAAATTGAAAAGCTCATTTATCATTTAAAAATGGAACTCTTATCATAATCTTATGTCAGTGTTCTTATAAGGATATTTATGACTTCAGCTCTTTCTATTGAACCACAAAGGACTTTAACAAGAGGAAATATAACGACATCTATCATTGCTTATTTCTAACTTCAAAGTGTATTAAAATAAGGATAATTTGAAAAAAAAGGAAAAGGGAAGGTTCTGGGATTTATTGCCTTCTACGACGTTCTCGAATTACTAGCACCACGACAGGAATGGCTAACACAACTATCATGAGCCTCATATTATCACGTATGAAGCCTGTCAGGGCTGTATAGCCTTCCACACCTGTAGGTGCCGTTTGTGGTGTTGTGGTCTGTGTAGTTGTTGTTGTTGGTTTCATTGTTGTTGTCGTAGTAGTTGTTGGTTCTTCTGTGGGTTCCGTGGTAGTTGTTGGAGGTTGTGTTGTAGTTGTTGCAGGAGTAACAGCGGCATAAGATGCCAAGAGAGATGAACTGCTGTAGGAAGTCCAAGAGGACGCAGCATAAGTCGCTTGAACACTGAGTCTTAAACCAGAAGATCCGTCTGACATAGCCATATGGATTGAAAATGGACTAGGTTCTCCACCTTCGCCACCTGCACCTTCCATACCTGAAGCTCCAGCCATGGGATAGCGACTATCATACTCTACTGAAACAGGAGGAAGAATCAGGGCACTGGCATTTTCCACGATAAGCTTATAGTAGAAAACAATTGTAGCACCCGGTGCGAGACGTAAACCTGCAACAGCAGCAATACAAATGGGCCAGTCTGGACTAAGTACTGCAAAACCTTGATCGTAAGCATTAGGATCTATTGGATTACCCGAAATATCTGTTACTTTGAAGTTCTTTCCATCATAGTACTGGGCATATGGGTCAATCGTTGCCATCCGTGAAGGGAAATAAGAATATAGTTTGATTGTTGTGGCTTCGTCACCCAGATTAGTTACCTCGGTTCGGATTTCAACAAGATCACCTTGGGTTATATTGCCCCCGTTTTCATCATCCCAAGTGACTGAGACATTCACAACTGGAGCGGGATAACTAGGTTCATCCTCGCCTGCTTTATCATCCTTAGGTAATACCAATCCTAAAATAAGATTGGATGCAAGTCCAGAGACCTCAGTTCGGTTAAAAGCTCCACCAAAACCTGAAGTTTCTTCTGTGGTGTACCTGAACCCTATTGCGACAGGATGTAAACCTAGGAAGGTAGATACGTTCCTAAGAAATGTGTGTGTGGTATTCTGCCCAGGCATAAGAGGATCAATGGGGGTCACCTCGGAGAATTCGTAATGGTCTATGAGTTCCCAGTCAGGGCCTAATTGGGCGTGATAACCTTGGATGAAAATGTTGGTTGCATTGGCATCCCCTATATTCTCAATTAGGACATCAATTTGAGCTACATCGTCTATTTTGAATATTGATGAATTAAGCGAGACCGTTGTTTTTAATATCGCCTCATCATCGTACAATTGCACAACAAGGCCATTCGACCACCCAAAGTATTCTCGAGATGCATTATCTGCATATCTGAACATCACGCCAGGTAGAAACTCTGGATTTCCAACTAAAGTAGGATGACGTAGATCCTCTCCTTTGGCAAGTGCTTCATGGACAACGTAGTCAGCAAGGCTATTTCCTACACCATACGCACTTGTATTGTCTATAAAAGTCACATTGAACTCAAGCGGGTAAGCTGAGGTATTTACTGAAGGATCCCAACCAAGAATGATAAATGTATCATCTTGACCTGGAAGGTCACTGATCGACCACCAGAAAGACTCTGAGGATCCGTTATCTAACGTATCAATTGTACCATACAAAGCAAAATTACCATTCTCTAGAGTGGTTTCATGCAAGTTACTGGAATAATTGAATGTAAAGAATGATTTGTTAATATAGACAGAAGCCATTGATGCCTCAAAATCTATGTCGTAAAGCTTTGATGTAGAATTGTAAGTGGTAACAGGTTGTACAACGGTACCTTCATGGTCAGTAAACCACCCAGTTATTAAGATATTAACGGGAAGAGTTGTATTCCATTGAGGGTCATCATATAATAGGCCTGTACTCTGATTGTAGTACTTTTGAATTGTTGTATTGAACATATACTCCTCTGAATTGAAAATTGAAATATAGTGCGGTTCAGGTTTACCTTCCAGATCCCAGACAAAAGTGACATTGTGGGCCATCTCACTTCCAAGGTTTGTCATCGCAATAGAATAGTTGAGGACTGGATTCGTTGCATTGTGTAAAGCTTCAACATCAACAGTTGTTTCACCCTTGATCTGTGGAAAAGTTGTTAATTCTTCAACTTGCATGTCGTAGGTAACATACATATCATCATAGCTTTCATCAATAAAGCTTCCCACTTTCATTGTCCAATTAAACTGGCCAATAAGCTCTGGGTACAGGTTGTCGGTATCAGGGTAGGAATCATATACATTAGCGACATAGGGAAGTGTAAACGAAATTTTACTGTACCAAGCTTCTGATGCAGGTGCGATGGAGCCTGAATATTCAAACGCTGAACCAATCGACATATTGTGAACGTCATTTCCATTAATCGCTATTCCGTCTTCTTGAATTAAGGCTGCGACTGCGAGAGGAATCCATTCCGCGTCTTGCTTGACAACTCCTGTCGCTACAACTGATACAGGAGCCGCTGAAATTACTTCGGGAGTGATAAAATCAAGATAGCCGTCTGTCCCACTGGTTGGGTCTAAGAGATCGTAAAATTCTTGAGTTATAAAATCGGAATGGTTTTCTGCAGACATATATCCCCAATAGAAGAGTGTTGTGGTTCCTAAATGTTCAGCTCCGTACAATACGTCCAATGTTGTACCCATCCAGGAATTTAAGGCAGGAATTATCTCTTCAGCATCACTCAGAGAATCTTCCATCCCTTGCGAGAACTGGAAAACCACAGTGGCGCCATCACGGAATTCCCAGATAGAACGGGGCCAGTAGTGGTGCCAATTTTCCTGGTTGGAGCTAATGATGTACATAACGTTGAGATTACTGAACGCTGATTGGCTAAGGTCAAGTGGAAACACTCGTTGCCCCGCAAATTGGTAATATTGAGTTATGAGGGCTGAATTCTCTGCAGCAATCAGTTCAAGTCCTTCAATAAATGGATCAGACCCTACAAGTGTATCCTGGAGGATCTGATTAGACGCTTGAGGTGCTTGGGGTTGTGCGTGAGGGAGGGTTGATCGCCCCATCAATACCAAAGCAATAAGCGCTATACTAACAGCACAAAGCTGAATTTTTTTTCGATTCATCTTAATCACTTATTTAATCACTTATTAAAAGCATACCTCACATATTATATTCAAGGCAAGTTGACCTTACCTTGAAGGGGTAATTTACTTTACTTACTTTCCATTTTTAAGGAGACCTTTATAATAAAGTAGAAAAACCGTTTTCAAGGATTCTTGAAAGTTAAATGAAAAAAGAAGAATATTATGAAGATTAAACCTCCTCCCTGATTTAAACTCAAAGGTCTGTAATTAAGGCTAAAAGATCTTCTCGATAATGGCAATGATCTTCCTGCAATTGACGCTTAAACCTTGCAAACAAAAACCAACAAGAAGATGATTTTTTTTGGTCAAATTTGTAAAAAACTTGGAAATGATTCTAAAAACACGAGATTTCCTCATAGGTACCTTTTTCCTTGCGTTCCTCTTCCTCACTCTCTTTTTACAGGAAACTAGCCTCTCTTGGGAGCAATTTCTCTTCGCTTTACTATTTCTACTTCTTCTTGGAGGTTTCTTCTTGTATATTTTCACACCACCTCTGGTTAATTTGTGTCAAACAGTCCTGACATCGACCATACGTTGTTTAATTCCACCTCTTTGCATATTCGGAGTTTTTTTATTTTATCGAATAGTATTACCCACTTCAACTGATCTCTTCGTCATACTCACTCAGATTATTGCCAGTTTTCTCTTTATTCTTACCCCTAGTCTACTTTACTTTCTATTTCGTGAGCAAACAAAGAATGGAATGTCCTATATTGACATCATTGCAGGATTGTGGGTGTGGCTTCCTATTGAGTTTGGTTTAATAGATGATTTTCTCGGTAGTGTGGAACTAGGCAATACCCCCTTTGATACATTATTGGCACTGTTTGCATTTATCTATGCATTAATTTTTGTACGCGAACATGACATGGGCTTGACGTTTTCAATCTCTATAGAAGATTTGATCACTGTAAGTAAAGCGAGTGGGATCCTGGTATTAATAATTCTTCCGTTGGGGATATTAACTTCATTTCTCGCTCCTCCAGATGTGATTTGGGAAAACTGTCGAATTTTAATTGTTAAATTCCCAGGATCTTTAGTAGATGTAATTTTAACCTTCCTGCTTATATTCCTTGGAACAGCTCTAATTGAGGAAATCTTTTTTCGTGGATTTATTTTCAGACTGCTTGCTGATAAGCTGAAAAAGAATGAATTTTCCACTAGTTGGATTTATGGAGGAGTTTTAGGATTAACTGGGTTAATTGTCCTCACACCCTGGATTGATAACATATTACAAGTTCTAAGTCAGTTGATCCCGTTATTCTCACCTCTTCATGAGATTATTGGTTCATTAGCAGAATCCTTAGGGGAGGCTGAAGGGCAAGCTTGGCCTCTCGTCGAAAATATTCCTCTAGAAGTGTTATATTTTATAGCTGCTATCATACTCGCCTTTTTAGGGATTTTTTTGATCTATAAAACCCAAGATCCTATAATTGCGGCCCTGGTTCTTAGTTCTGTTCTATTTGGCTGGGCTCATTTTGAAGATGTAAGATATATTTTCTTTGCCAGTATAGCTGGATTTGCCTATGGTTGGACATACTGGAAAACAGACAAAGTGGTACCTGCAGCCCTAGTCCATATGACTGTAAATACTCTCTGGAGTGTTCTTTTTAGTTTTTAATAAAAATAAAGGTTAAACTAATCTACGAGAGCTCGGATGATTGGAATTAAATCAGTAAGGTTATCGATGACTTTGAAATCTAAGGATCTTGGTTTCTTGAAAGTAGATGATTTGTTTCTCAATACCATTACAAACCTCATTCCAGACTTAATTGCAAGAGTTGCTTCCTCTAAAGAGTCTCCTACAAAAATGGCTCGGTTTGGTTCTGTACCAATGAACTGAAGCATTCGCTTGAAATATATCCCCGAGCTAGCCTTTTTAGGAGCGCGCACTGTGTCATATCCAATAAGCCTTTGGAAGAAATTGTTAAGGTTATGGAGAGTAACCGCGCCTTTGACGTGTCGGGATGAAGCAGAAGATGCAATATGCATATGCAAATGGGGATTAAAATTGAAGAGTTTTTCCAAAGCTGAAGACACTTCAGGAAACAGGATGGGATGAGGTCCATGTGCGAGAGCTTCATACTCAACACGTGGAGTACTAAGGAGAGAGCTGATACTCTTTTGGTGTTCAAGTCCAACAAAATTAAGTATAAATTCTTCCCATTTGTTGTCAATTTGCCTGTAATTTTTCATAAAAACTTCTGAATTTGAACCTGTTTTCTCAAATTCATCAAATTGCTCGAAAAGGAGAAAAATTTCTGTAATCCAGTTTCTAAAAGCTATTTCATGAATTTCAATGACCTTTTGTCGTTGAATTCCGACTGGTACCAAAATTTTTTCTAGATACTTTTGGTAATTCTTGTTTACTGCATGGACATCAGCTAGTACTCCATGTAAATCGAAAATAAGATCTAATAAAGGGGAGACTTTCAAATCCTCGCCTTCTGAAAGCTTCACAAAGAGATTAGATTATCTATTGGTGTGAGTTTTTGGTTATTAGAAGAGTTGTTCTCCGCACACTGGACAATATCGCGCAATATGCGGTAGTTCCTTTCCACAAGATTTACAATGAGGACGTCTGGGTTTTTTCTCATCGTTTGAATCATTCTCCTTCTTTGATTCAGCATTCATAAGCTAGATCAGTCCTATAAAACTACTGGAAAGGATTTACGGGTCTCATGAAAGGAGTCAATATATTCTGACTTACTTCATATGTCTAATTGAATGTTAAAAAATGTTAGTACATTACTCCATTTTTGAGAGATAACTTTGAATTCACAGATAATTGAATATAAAAACTCCATCTTAAACAAATTCAAAGGGTCTAATCGCTTCAATATCATTTTTATTTGTTCAGGTAACATAATAAGAAGTCCTTATGCTCATTTACTGTTTGAGCACCTCCTTCGAGAAAATTCATATCTAAAGAGGAAAATTTATGTAGACTCTGGAGGGGTCACATATCGAAACTATTCTATCTCCTCTGAATCTAAAGATATGCTACTAAGAGAGGGTGTCTCACTTGAAGCAATTTCTAATTTCATTCCTCGGTACTACCCTGATTATCCATCAATGTTTCATGATGTGGATCTTGTTTTGGTAATGGAAAGGAGACATATTCAAAGAGTACCTGAAACTGTACGAAATCAGACATTTTTACTGCTAGAATT
>CP070760.1:2559864-2577142 GCA_020348965.1 Candidatus Heimdallarchaeota archaeon
TCGATACTGAGGAAGATCTATTTGCATGGACCTGTAGGGGTAATACATTTGAGAAAGATGTATGGTGGAAGACAAAATCGAGGAAGTAAGCCAGAAAAAACAGCTCGGGGGTCTGGTGCCATTATTCGACGTGCTATTCATCAATTAGAAAAAGGAGGTTATGTCACTCTGGTTACGGGAGATGGAAGAGTTGTGACTCCTGCTGGACGAAGTTTTGTAGATAGTATGGCGTATAAGGTAAAACAGCAACTTCCTGAATTAGCTATATATTAGTTGAGGCTGAAAAATCTAATTAATTCAAAAAATTATAATTAGCCATCCAAAAGAAAAATAAAGTTACTTAAAATAAAAGAATTGAAAAATGGGGTTTGGCACCAATGGCGGAAGAAGATCCTGAATTGGAAGCACTCCGAAAAAAACGGCTTGAACAACTTCAACAAGAACAGATTACTCAACAACAGGTAGAGGAACAACGCCGAATTGAGAATCAACGCCAAGCAATTTTGAAAGGAATCCTAACGAATGAAGCGCGAGAACGACTCGCTAATATAAAGCTGGCAAAACCAGATTATGCAATGACTTTGGAAAATCAATTAATTCAACTTGCTCAAACAAGACGGGTCTCTGAAAAAATTACTGACGAACAACTACGTAGTCTGTTAAGACAATTGACCCAAACTCAACGTGAAAGCAAAATTACCTTCAAACGCAGATAATTACATGGGTGACAACAATCGCATTAGTAAGGTATTCGTGGTTACGATTAGAAGGGCTGGGATTAATATTCACTGCTCTAGGTTATGGAATTCTTACGCAATTACCTCCTGCGTATTTCGCCTTAGCTCTTTTGTATCTAGATCTTGAAGAATATTTTATTGCAATGGCAGGCACCATTCTCGGAGGAGGCATCATCCTTGGCACACTTTCCTGTTCACTTGCGGAGGATTGGAATGAGTCAATTATTCCTAATCTGAGACGTATCACTACAACTTCTTTCATATTTTCTTCAATTTTTCTTATTGGATTCTTCCTCTTTTTTCTAACAGAACCAATTTTTCCGACTGATTTTAGGAACTTACATCCCACCCAACGGTATTTTTCTGCTATAGGTTTGGGATTGGCTCTTGTTGGAGTAACCACATTCGTTATCTACAAAACTAGGAGCATTTTCAAGCAATAGATTACTCCATCTACTCTTTCCTAAAGCCAAAATTTCTATTTGAACTCTTTTAAGTTATTTCTACAGGAAATAATTTCATTTCATCCTTTTACTATTCAAATAAAATTTATATTGGTACTTATGAGCTGGTTAACTATATTCTGGTTCTTTTTTATTTTGAACCTCCACATTAATTCTTTAAATACTCTTACGTTACTAAGGCTTATAGTAAGGATAAAAATCCAGATCTACATCGAAATCGAAAGAATAATTATCTAACATTAATATCTCCCTTTAATGAGAATATTTTGATACTAAGCTGGTTCAAAGAGGAACCTATTACTGTCTTGGTTTCATTTTTCATTCAAATCATATTAGGTAAGGTTAATGCCTAGTTCAATTAAGGAGATTCAAACAACTTCAAAGTTATGCCCAAAAGTCTATAGATATACTGAACTAGGCTCAACAAATAATATAGCTCGTCAAATAATTGAAAATGAAGATCAAATTGGGTTTGCAATTGTTGCAGAAACTCAAACAGCAGGCCAAGGGCAAGGGGGGAGGTTCTGGGAGTCACCACGCGGAGGATTATGGATTTCCTTGGCAATAAAACCTTCAATCGAATTACCTTATCTTGGAATGATTCCTATTCTATCAGCGGTTGGAATCGCAAACGCTCTAGAAACTTTTGACATTGAAGTCATGTTAAAATGGCCCAATGATATACTAATCCCACGGAATCTAAGAAAAGTAGGAGGAATTCTGGCTGAGGGAAAAGTAACCCAATTATCGCTAGATTATCTCATCATTGGAGTTGGAATTAACGTCAATAATACAATAGAACAGTTCTCACTTCCACTTCAGGAAGAAATTACCACACTTTTTGAAGAATTCCAAAAAAAGATTAATTTGGACAATTTAACGTAAATGATCATTCTTGAATTGGAAAAAGGATTCGACAAGTTAAGGTCATCTGGAGTCCATTCTCTCTTAGCAGAATGGAAACAAAAGAAGAATATTCTTGGAATGAATATCAAAGTTCAATCCCCAAAGGGAGAATACGAGGGGAGAGCAATTAACATTAGTAAATTCGGCCAATTGGTGATAGAACTCCCAGACTCCAATAGAGTGCATATTCCAACAGGAACTGTGACTCTTATTAAAAAATAACGGTAATTCATATGTATTATAACCTTCTAACAGGAGAAAACACAGTTCTTCAAGGTTTGGTTGCAGAGGAATTTGCACGCTACATTCTCTCTCAACGTTTTCCAATACTAATTATTCGTCCTACCACGGCTTTGAAATATTTGGAAAATTCTGACATTAGGGGTAAGTATATTGATTTTTTGACAAGAAATCAAAAAACAATGGATTTTTTTGGAATTTTTCCGTTTTCTCACGATGAAGAATACCAATTTACGCCAGAAGAGATTGTGTGTCAGTTTTTCTATGAGAAAGAGGGATTAAATCGCTATCTAAATAAAAATTCCTTAGCAAAATTACTTCGGGGATTCATTATTGAAGTGAAATCTCGTGCAACTAGAAATTCATGGGCACCTTTTCAATTTTCCTTGTCTAAGAATCAGTCAAAATTAGTTAATCAAAGTCAAAGATTTAACTTCGATATAATTTTATGTGGGGTCACTTTTACGGATGATTGGAATCTTTCTGTAGTATTTTATGATCGAAATCAGAAAATTCTCTCCAATGATTTCTTTTATAAGTCAATAAATATTGGATGAGCGTTCGTTGCCATTTCAGGTCCTTTTGACGTGATCACTACGTCATTTTCGATACGAAATCCACCAACATCTTTTTCATAGATTCCTGGTTCAATTGTAAAAACCATTCCTTGTTCCAACGGGACTTTTGTCCAGTGTTTCTTTAAAGTTTCATGAGTGGGTCTTTTTCTCAGAACAGGAGCATCATGAACTGTTAAACCGATTCCATGACCTAATGAATGAGGCATTTTAAACCCTGCCTCTTCTATTGTACTCACCGCGTTTTCTGCAACTTCATGAAGAAAGGTCGCATCTTGCAGCTTTTCAATAGCCTCATCGTGAACCTTCATAACTGTCTCAACAATTTTTTTCATTTTTTTGTTCATTGGTCCCATAATAAACGGTAAGGTGACATCTGAGGTGAAACCTGCAGCATTTACTCCGAAATCGATCAATGCGAGGCCAGGACGATACATTGGAAGCTTATCAGCTCGGGGATACGTATGGATCTGCCAAGATCTTGCACTACTTGCTACCAAGGATTCGAAACCAGCTCCAAATGCACCCAATTTTCTCATCCGATTCTCTACAAAAATGGAAAGATCAACCTCAGTTTCTATATCAGTATGAGTCTTCATTCGTCCCTCTATCTCTTCAACAAGCTTGTTACTTATTTTGAATGATTTTTTTAATAGTGAAATCTCATAAGGAGATTTTATAGAACGTAACTGATCAAGTTCTGCATCAATTTCACGTGGATCGAATAGAATTTCAGTGTTTGGTAGTGAATCAATGATGTTTCGAACATAGAAGTATGAGATCTCTTTAGAAACTCCAATTTTCGGATTATCATCTACAATTTCCTTAAGAGTCTCGATAGCTGCTGGTATTATTCCCCCATTGTGTTCCATAATATTAACAATGTGATCAGCCTCTGCATATTCATTAGCTAATTGATAATCCCAAGGAATTAGAATTGTTTGACGATTCTGTACGTCAACAAATAAGATCGCGTCCTCAGGATGACCTGTAAGATATTTCACATTCACATCTCTATGTCCTTCCGAGTCTCCAATAAAAAGTACTTGAATCCCCAGGTTTTCCAATCTATCAAACAATCTAGCCAATTTTTCTTTTGTAACAAAGCGTGTCAAAATTGTTTCACCAGTTCTGCTATAAGAGTAACTTTCATAATGATTTCAGAAGGGTTGCGATTTCCGTCATTATGTAGTCACTGATCTTTTGGGAGGTCTCTTTAGAACTTGGTAAATTATAATATTGCCTCAAATCAAGAGGTGAACCAAATCTCACCTTTAATGTGATTTTCCTTGGGCCTCCTCCCAGGGTAAACGGTTTACCTACTGGCATAGCCATATCGGTATTCTGAACGGCACAAGGAATGATCAAAGCTCGGGTAGAGTGAGCTATTAATCCTGCACCCAGTTTTCCAGGTTGTAGTTTACCATCTTTTGTTCGTGCTCCTTCAGGAAAATAACAAACTGATCCACCGCTTTTAACGACTGCGATATGATATTTTATAATGTCCATACTTTTAGAACCTTTGAAAACGGGGAAACAATTCATTCCGTGTAGGATAGGACGGAAAAAAGGGAGTTTCCATAACTTTGCATCAGCAGGATAGAAAAAAGGTTTGTAAAAACGTGGAAACGCTGCTAAACCGATTAAGAAAGGATCTAAATGACTTCGATGATTTGCCATTATGATAATCCCTTTCTTGTTCCACCCTTTGGATGGAACATGCTCTTTTCCCCTTACTCTGATTCGATAACATAGATGAAAGAAAGCTAGCAGGATTGGAATAGCATAGAGATGTAACATGATTTTTGTGCGAATTCTCGCCATTGTATTCACTGTTCAGACCTATTAAAAGGCTGTGGACTTGCCCGATGGGAAGTTAAAAAAAATTATGTTGTAATTAATTTATGAGTTTGATTAGTGTATTAAAGGTGTCCCGATGTGTGTCAAAATTAAGTATTGGTGAGGGATAAAATACCAGGTAAGGCATTATTTTAGTCGATCTTTATTTTAAACCATTGCTTCTTTGGTTTGGAGGATTTAGCTGCTTGGGAAGGTGGTGTACGAGACGGCCGATGGGGACTAAATTGCTTTTCAATATTTCTGGCTGTCATCTGAGAGATTTTTGATGTAATCAGCTGTAGTTCAGAGGTGTTCGGTCGATATTTCTTTAGAATATCTTGAAATTCAATTAGAATTCGATTTACTTTTTCTTTTTCAACCGGCATGAGGTGACACACACAAATAAAACACAGAATGCATAAAAAAAAGGCTTTTCATAATTTTTCTTGTAAGAAATAACTGAGGAAAGGTTGATAATTTTTTCCTAAAACGCCTAACCATGACTGATTGATCTAAACTGGGTAATGACAACACATTAAATTTACTTATTAGGAGTCATCGGTCGTATTACACAATATAGCCTTAGAATATATGCGAATTTTTAATTATAATACCAAGACGGTGAAATAGATGCCTAAATTTACAGTTGAAGAAGCCCAAAAACTCACAATCAACCGAGAACTGGTTCGAAACTTAGGCGTGATCGCCCATATAGATCATGGCAAGTCTACATTGACGGATTCTCTCCTTGCAGCTTGTGGACTGTTAGCTGACAAAATTGCAGGGGAGGCTCGGGCTACAGACACACGAGATGATGAACAGGAGCGTGGAATCACGATTAAGACAACAGGTATTTCACTTGTCCATGAGTATGATCAAAAAACTTTTCTTGTCAATCTTCAAGACACTCCTGGGCACGTGGACTTCTCAGGTGAGGTTACATCAGCACTTAGAGTAGTCGATGCTGCTCTAATCGTTGTCGATGCTGTTGAAGGTGTTATGGTCCAAACTGAAGTTGTGACTCAACAGGCTTTAGCAGAACGGGTTCGACCCGTTATGATTATCAACAAAGTTGATCGATTGATCACTGAAATGCGAATGACACCCGATGCAGCTTATGATCAATTCAAAAAAATAATTAGAGACTTTAATATTCTTATTGAGACCTATGCTCCTCCTGAATTCAAAAAAATCTGGCGTGTTGATCCCCGTCAAGGTACTGTTGCCTTCGGTTCAGCAATTCATCGTTTTGGTTTAACTATTCCTGCTCTTGCTGAAATTTGGCATGAAAAAACAGGACAACCAATTGATAAACTGATAAAAAATCTCTGGATGAAGAATAACTTTGTCAATGGTGTTCTGAAACCAACTTATGAAATATATCAGAAAGCGGAAGATGGGGACTTAGAATCACTCAAGAAAGTAGCTACGCAACTTGAGTTACGTATAGATGAAGAAGTTTGGCGTGAACCGCCAAAAAGAATTGCCAAGGCCCTTTTAGAAAAATGGCTCCCTGTTGAAAAAGCTGTCCTAGATATGGTTGTCCAATTCTGTCCCTCACCACTCGAGGCTCAAAAATATCGCTTCAAAAGTTTTTGGGACGGTGATTTCGAAACTCCCGAGGGTAAAGCGCTTCTAGAATGTGATGCAAATGGTCCAACCATGATTGCTATCTCTAAAATGATTCCAGGGAAAGCCAAACGAATTATTGCAATGGGAAGAGTCTTTTCAGGGACGATAAAAGCAGGCCAAAAGATTTCAGCTTTACTCCCAGGATATCAACCAGGAAAAAAGGAACGTTCTTTCACTACTAACATCCAGCAAGTTTCAATGCTTATGGGTGCAAAACCCGAAAAGGTAGAGGCAATTCCTGCGGGAAATATTGTCGCTCTACAGGGATTACGTGGGGCAACTGCCAGCAGTACGATTACCAGTCTTGAATCATGCATGCCATTCAGAGCCCTTTCGTACGCTGTTGAACCAGTGGTTACAATTGCGATAGAGGCAAAAACTCCTAGTGAACTTCCGAAACTAGCCGAAGGACTTCAACTGATGGAATTAGTTGACCCCTCTCTCAGGGCAAAGGTCAATGAAGAGACAGGAGAATTCCTCCTTTCGGGAACTGGGGAACTCCATTTAGAAATCGCCGTTAAAGACCTCCAAGATTTGCAGCGTATTGAGGTTACTCAGAGCGAACCTATCGTTGTCTTCCGTGAGTCCGTCCAAAGTGAATCTTACCAACAATCATTAGCAAAGTCACCTAACAAACACAATCGTCTTTGGGTTCGAGCAGGACCGTTAGATTCTGGTGCTATTAAACTAATTGAGGAGGGCCGAATTCACCAATATACTGACCGGAAAGAAATGGCTCAAATCCTTAGAGATGAGGCAAATTGGGAATCAAAAGCTGGTCGTAAAGTTTGGGGAATGGGTCCTGAAGAAAATGATCCAAATTTTTATATCGACAGTACTAAGGGAGTTCAGTATCTCAGAGAAGTCAAGGACTATATCATTCAAGGTTTTCGATGGGCAGCGGGCGAAGGTCCATTGTGTGGTGAACCTATGTATGGTACCAGATTCATGCTAGAAGATGTTAAGCTCCATGAAGACCCAGTTCATCGTGGTGCAGGACAGGTCATGCCAGTTTCTCGTAGAGCATGTTTTGGTTCTATGCTTATGGCTGAGCCTATCCTCCTCGAACCTGTGTATAAGGTCCAAGTCCAAGTTCCAGAACAGTATTTAGGGAATGTGTACAAAGTGCTAACAAGAAGACGGGGGAAAGTTGTCGACACTCAGAAACGTGAAGGAACCCCCTTGAACATTATCACTGCCGAAGTACCCGTTACTGAATCTTTTGGAATGACCACTGAACTTCGGTCTGAGACTTCAGGATTTGCTTTTAGTCAGATGGTTTTCGACCATTGGCAGAAGGTTCCAGGAGACCCAACTAAACCTTCAGAAGAAGGTGGCGGGTTAGCACGTCAATTCGTTGAAGCAACGCGGAAACGTAAGGGTTATCATACTATCTATCCTCCAAAACCTGCTGATTACTACGATAAACTCTAAGGAGAAAGAATCGATCTGAGAGATGGTTTGGAGACCATCCCCTTTTCCTCTGTCTTTTCCCATTTTTTCCTGTAGTAAGAAGACCCATAACATGAAAGAAGGTTTTTGTCTTAGCGGATCCGGAGGGATTTGAACCCACGACATTCTGCTTACTTCAGGTACCTTCTTAGGTCAACCTTCCGAAGGCAGACGCTCTTTCAGTCAACCTCAGTCAGACTGAGCTGTATCCAGGCTGAGCCACGGATCCATATCTCTTCAAATTATAGTCAGCATTTAACGCTTCAAATGGAGTTTGTGATATGCTTTTATAAATTTTAGTTAAGAAACATCGAATATATTAAGAACTCAAGGAATAATTTCACAACTGTTGTTGTAAGGCGGATAGCCAAACATTTTGAGAGTGATTTTCCCAGTATCAATCATTCTTTCTACAATAGGTTTCACTTTTCTTAATTCCGATATAAGATGCTTGATGGTCAAGCATACTTTAGAAAAATCGTTTTTCCAGAAGTTATGACGATTAGCAAAAAGACACCTGCCACCACAGATTGAATAGACCTCACATTCTAAGCAGGGCGACTGGATAAGTAGACTTTCACGAATATCCTGAGGTCTTTTCGTATATATATCACCAACCTTGAAATCATCAAATTCTGGACAAACAGGACATGCATAGAGAGCTCCATTTGGTTGAATAGCAAATGCGTCTATTCCAGCCCGATACCTTAGTCTTGTTGGGTTATTTGTTAACAACGTATTCATTATCCCTAGAAAAGGGACAATTCCTGGTATTCGATTTGTTCCCTTTATGAGATTCAACCAATCCTTGACAAGTCGTGAAATTCCGGGATTATAGGACGCCTGGACCCAGTTGTCAAAATCCTGCCATTGATTTCTATCGCTCCAAATTACATCTAACTGCCAATGAATGTGATCAAATAATGGATCTTTCAGAGATAGAAGATGTGTAACATTGGAGTAGATCTCAGTACGTGTTGAAACTGTCATACGTGCAATCAAATCTCCCTCAAATCCACTCTTTCTAATGTATTTTAAATTTCGTAGGATTTTAGCATAGGTTCCCTTCCCCCGATTATGATCATTCGTTGATTCAGTTCCATCAATTGAGACCAAGAGGGTTTGAATTCGTTGTAAATATTCTGAATCTAAGCGATCTAATATTATTCCGTTAGTTTGAAGGAGAAAAATTGCATTTTCCAATTTATCCATGATTTTCTTAAGATCATTTATGTTAAGAAGAGGTTCTCCCCCATAAAAAGCAATAATTGGGTTTGGATCAAGTTTTAAAAACTTTAAAAGCGTGTCTAAGGAATATTCAATCTCTTGGGGTATAGAAAAGACTGGATTCTGTGTGTCTCCACAATATTTACAGGTAAGGTTACATCGCCTTGTTAAAAATACGAAATACAACATAAATTGTACTCCAACAGGACCGTAATAAATCCTGATTTTTCGATTAACCTTATTAGTAGTAAGGGAGAATAAGTTAATTAACTGCCCCGTTTTTTCATTTATCCGTCCTTTCGCTCGTCTTCTGAACGTATTTTAACATGATGACGGTGAATCGCACAGGATACACAGTAATACCTAACATAGGGTATCCGTGCAATGTGGGTTCCCTGTTGTCGTAATTCTTTGCCAATTGAAAAATCAACTAGTTGTTTATAGCTGGTTTTCCGTTTTGCTTTGTCACGTGGCACCAACCGTCCACACGAAGAACAGTGAACTTTAGAAAGACTACCTTTCCCACCTTTACTTCGGCCACCTGACTTTCGCTTCTTTCCCATATGGGTTACACCTTTGGTTAGTAAAATATTGCCTGATTCTGCCCTTTAAAATAAAGTATTTAATGTTTTATAATGTTTTTTTCTAATCAGCCGTTGATTTTACCTCTACATCGTATATTTCTGGTGTCATAATGTTCTTTGTTAGGAAAATTGCCAAATTATCTAAATTAAGTCGAAAAGATTGTTTTTGATTGAAAAAGGGAGCAATTTGTGGATAGTTTTTTTCTATGAATTGGTAACTATACTCTCGAACCTTATCTAGCTGATTTCTGTATTCTTCGGTAAAACGATCCTTCTTGCTGAGAAGTTCAGTCGTAAGTTCAATAAATTCAAGTGATTCCCCTTTTCGAATCATATCCTGGAATATTAACTGATATAGTCGCTCTTGATCCTCTTTTTTGAAGTTAAGAATGAAGAAACTTGGCAGAGGACACAACATAAGAATTAATCCCGAGCTAAAAACTCCGAACTCCTGTTCAAATTGGGCTATACTAGAATCTGGTATAAGTAATGCTCCTAAAATGACATTTATGATCGCTATCACCGTCGCTTGAAATACTCCCTGACCAAGCCAAAAAAGTTTTCCAGCTAGATGTTGAAAAGAATCATTCGATGAGAAATTTAGCCCTTTTAAACAAAAAATTGCATAAATAAAGAAAGTCCAAGGAACCAAGAGCATAAGAAGGGAGAATCCGTCTATTGAGCTTGCTACAAATAGAAATGCAAGATCTAAAAAGAGGATTAAGAAAAAGAGGGAAATCAAAAGAAAATTTTCCTATAAATGTTGAATTAACTCTATTAGCTCAATAAATCTTTGAGTTCTGATACAAGACTCGAGATATCTTTTTCTTCTTCCTTAAATATTTCAGGTATTCTATTGCTGTAACGACGTAATACACGAATCGCCAAACCCAAGGAATGAGCTTCATTAGATGCTCCTATCAGAATGAAATCTTCTGCTGAACTCAAAACAGTGTATCCTTTCTCCCCACGAACTAAAACTTCCCATAATTGACCATGATCCATACGATCTACAACCATCCCGCCAGTTGAGAGTACAGCTGCAGAAAGTGCGGAGAACAGATCAGGATCCGCATCTTTCTCTGAGAAAAAAGCAACACTCATCCCTGTTCGTGTGACTAATGCAAGAGCTTCTAGATCTGCATACCGAACTATTTCTTGTAATAATTTGATTAATTTCTTTTTTTGCTCAACTGTAAGCGCGAAAGCCATTTTTTCACCTTCAAATAAACCCACTAATTAGATCGGAGATATAACCTTACTTATATTCAGTGGAGTCCCAGAACTAGGTTTCTGGCTGATACAATTACTATCCTCTGATGAAAAATTTAAGAATAAGCAAATTTTAAAACCTTACTATTTATTACTTTTCTATTTTGTAATCAATATTTTCATGGTGACACATCTGAGAACAGAAGCAAAAACAATAGTTCTAGGTCAAATGGTGTTAGATACCGTAATTTATAATCATCAGAACACTACTAGGTTCAAAAACCAAAACAATCTAATGATTGGAGGCCCACCTACTTTCGCTGGTATAATTGGTTTAATTCTCTCAAAAATTTATCCATGGATGCCTGCCCCACTAATCTATGCTTATGCTTGCCCTAAAATTGTTTCTCTGATGAGTGATTTCTCTGATCAGAGTATAATTGTAAAAAATTTGAAAGTACTGTCTAAATGCCCTCAATTTCGTTTAATATATTCAAGTGAACCAGAGGAACGAACATTATTTTTAAAAAATCCTCCAATGCGCTTTGATCCTACTATATTCAATTGGAAGCTAGGGTATTCTCCTGTAGTCGTAATGGGCTCTGTTTATCACGAATTCAATGATCAGAAAATCTTCAGTTTTCTCCGTGAGAAATGTTCCTTCATAGCGTTTGACGCACAAGGATGTTTTCGCCAACTCACATCAGAAGGAAGAATAATATTAGAAAAATGGTGGGATTCTCATATTATTGACAAAGTTGATTGCCTAAAAATATCGGAAGCAGAGTCAAAATTCCTTAATGTAGGAACTAATCTCCTTACAATCGTGAAAAAAATACTAGAAACTCAGGTCACCTTTGTCCTCATCACTCGAGGAAAAAATGGCTCCATCCTCGGATTTAAGGATCTGAATAAAGGAAAAGTTCACCTATATAATGTTCCAGCTTTCACAGAAGGAGCCATTGTAGATGAAACAGGTGCAGGTGACGTTTTTCTGTATGCATTTGTTGCACGTTTAACTAAATTTAACAATGAATTAGATGCGATCGCCTTCGCAACAAGTGTTGCCTCCTTATTAATCGAAGAAGAAAGATTTTTGAAAAAATTCAATCAAGATGAAATTCAAAGAAGGCAGAAGAAAATTAGTTCTCAAATAATCGAAATTTAACTATATTCCTTTTGGTAGTTTTACTATTGGATTTTTGATGTGGTTATCGGTCGGATCCCAGTCTTATCGAATTCAATAGGAAATACCCTTGAATCGACTCCTAATAACTTTTTTATTCCTAGTACCCTTTCATATAATCTTGTCTCTGTGTTTAGAGTCATGGCAAACTCCAACACTACATCGCTATAGTGAGAAAAGATATTTTCAATGTCTTGACCATGAACACCGCGAACCATGGTAAGAAAGTGCCATCCATTTGTCCCCTTGATTATTGTTGAGTATTCATTCAAAAAACGCAAAACTAACTTTAAGCTAGATTGAATTAACATAAAAGTCGCAGTATTGACTATAGTATCAAACGCTGTAATAGTAAGATCCTCTTTCAATTCTACTATTTTTCGAAAAAGATTGTGTGATACCACGTTAACAGCATCTCCTTCCCATTGCATCGCTCTTGTCTCTCGTTTCCTGGCAGAGGGACTTAGATCATTGAAGTACCAGACCATCTTATCGAGTTGCCATCCAAAAGGAGCCAAATCGTGACGTATCTCACTTTCTGGTTTATCCAGTGAGGTGTAAATGGCAGGAATACCAGTTTGTGCGCGCATAACTAATAATTGGTGCATAAACGTGATAAATCCTGACCCAGGATCGCCAATAATTAGGATAAGGGAATCAGCAGGTAATCCTGTGATGAACTCATCAATAATTGGTATTCCAATTGGAATTAGTTCCCTACTCATAATATATTCCCTAATAAATAGACTTCAACAAGGAGTTATCAGAACTATTGAATTTACTTTGAAAGTGTTTTAATCTGTATTGTTGTTACTAGTACAGAAAATCACTATTCTATCTTAATGTACAAAATGTTATTTCCCCTGAGGAAGGCCTGGCCATATCGTTTTGTGATTTTACCATCTTCAACTTCAGAACAGTCTTCTAATATTAGGTTCATGTATTGATCTGTAATTCGAAGACGTCCGGTGTAGAGCTGATTACTTTTGAGTTGAACAGTTATAATTTTCCCAATTGACTTCTCTAATGTTTGCAGTGGTTGTGACATTGTCTTAATTCCTCATTGAACATCAAATAGTGTAAATCTTCTTAATTCAGCCCCTATCTTATATTATTCTAAAAATTTTTCTTTACTCTGGTAGAGGTTTTTAGCAATCATTCTTCTTCCGATGAAACATCAGTATTCTCATCGTTATCATTATGATGTTGGGATATATAATCTTCCTTGAAATCATCCAAAATTTTTTCAATGTCAATCTCGTCAGTAATTTCTTTCTTCGAAGCATCCTTGACTTTTAATTTCATTGACATTCTCTTTTGACGAAGTTTTTCTCGAAGTTTGAGCTCTTTTTTTCTAATCTCTTCCTTTATTCTAACATCAGATAGATAAAGTCCATCATAGACCCATAACTCGAGTTCAGATTGATTTTTTGAACGAACTGAAAAATCCTTAAGGGGAAGCTGAAGACAAGGGACACAATTGCTTTCAAATTGGTTTAATGCCTGATCAGAAAAACTAGCTACATTTTCAGGAATAATGATTCCTCGGATTCCAATATCAACTATTTTTTGAGCTGTTTGAGCTCCACCACCGCTTGGATCAAGAACTAACACAATGTCTCCATCGTTCAAACCATAATTTTTCTCGGTCTCCCTAATCTCAGATTCAGAAAATGCTCTCATAACTTTTAAAGGTATCTCTCGTCCCTGTACCCAAAAAGATTTGATTTGTTTTAGTTTTTCCATTTCAATCTGATTCTGTCTAAGCGTTCGTCTGATTTCACGATTCTCCTCCTGTATCCTCCCAACTTCTCGGTTTACTGCTTCAGAGATTTGCTTTTGTATTAAGTTGGAGTGTTTTAAGCGTTCTCGTTCAAATTTATCCTTCCACCTTTTCGTTTCACTTAATTCATTTCTCGATTTCTTTCGCCAATATACAATTTCCTTATCTAACTTATCCATTTCTTCATAAATCGCTTCTATCTTAGCTAAAAGCATTTCATTTTCGTGTCTTAATGATTCAGATAATTTCTCTTCAGCAGTGGATCCTCTTTGTGGAATGATTTTTTCTTTAGTCATCTCGATTGCATTTGAAATACTATTTCCTGCCAGAACGTGTCTTTGAATTTCAGGTAACTTTGTGATCAATTCAGGATTTGTTTCTCGAATTATATTACTTACCTTAGAGAGTTGATCTTTTAGAGAATTAAATGCCTTTATTGCTCCAAAAAGTGCATCTCGTTCATGAGAATTTAGGTGGCCCCAATTCACAGTCATATCTCGATATTCCTGTAAGTATTCCCGTTTAGCCGCAGCGGACATAAGTACATTTGGAGCTATTAATTTTGCCCCAGTTATCTTGGCTACCTTTTCGACTGTTGCAGGAATTGGGATCACGTCTGCTGCAACACAACAGATCTTACCAAATTTAGATGCGGTTCTTATAATTTCGGAGATTCCACATTCACGTTTAGATTTTAAATACAATACATGTCCTTTCATTAAGTCAATGACCGCGAGTCCTGTTGTTGTACCTGGATCAATTCCCAATATTACATTTCTTAGTGGTCGACCTGAGGGTGCAATGCTAATATCGAGAGGTTGAAATTCAAGTGTAGATTTAGTTATGCGCTCTAAAGTGACTTGTACTAACTCGGTTGTAAGAGGCTTGATTAGTGATTGGATCTCTGGAATTATTTCCCTTTTCATCTGAGCAAGATAAACCCGTCTTTGTGGATATTCAAACACTTCCCATGCTACGCTCTTCACATCTAGAATTCGCTCAACCTCATCTGCTGCATGAGTAACAGCTGCACGACTGATCCTTTCATATCGCGGAGCTGACCATCCCCCATGCCCATGACTCTTTTTCTTTGAAACACGTAGTCGAATCTCTTCCTCAAATGCCAATATCTCGTGGCCAACTCGTTTTTGACATAACCGAGCACAAACTTCCGCGGTTTCCAGGGAGGTTAATTTATGGGAATTAAAGGAAAAACTAAGCTCTTTTTTTAACTTATGTTTGCGTATTAACGTTGTAAGCTTTTCCATCCCTGTACGGGGCGAACCAGTCACCTGAATTAACATTATGTTTGGTGGAATCTTCTGAAGAAATCGTATGATTCCTTTTGCATTTGGGGAGAGTTCAAAAATATTATCTATGGCGATATAATCTGGTTTCAAGTCATTAATCTTCTTGAATAACGTTCTTCGGTTGAGTTTGGGATACTTATCACAGTGATCAGTTGTGAGAACAACGAGTGAAAAAACCGATCCCGTTCTCTTCTTATTAGAACGAGCTAGAATATCTACGCCGAAGATAATTGATGAATCTGGCATAATTTTTAAACCGATACCAATTCTAGGTCTTCAAAATATTTTTTAGAAGTTCATCAGGATTACTTACTGTTATTTGGAACTTTTTCTTGAAATAGTTAAGAATATTCTGGATATCTCTTATTAAAATTCTGTTTGACTGCTTTGATTCTGTTTTGACAAATTGTGGCCAATCGAAAAACACTGGATAGTTATCTTCGTTTAAACGGATATTATACTCACTTAGATCACCGTGAATATAGCCTTGTTTAACTGATTGTTTCATTTCGTATAGGATATTTTCGAATAATGTCATTACCTCTTTTTCAGATTGAAATTCATTCTTCTTAATTCGGTAGAGATCTTGTCCTTTGATGATGTGCATTGCGACAACATGACGATTTTGGTCAATTGGTTGTGGAACACTTATGCCTGCACCGTAAAGATCACTAAGTGCTTTAAATTCTCGTTCTGCTGATAAACGACTCTCATATAAGGGGGATATGTGACGCTTTTCAGCAATGAATGCCCTGGCTCGACGGGTAGCTCGGAAATCTAATTTACCTAATCTATGCATTTTGATAATAAACTTAGTACCCTCATCATTTACAGCTAGACGGATATTACTTTCCTTCCCTGCTCCAATCTCTGGGCCAATCTGTGCAATTATACCTTTTTCAACTAGAGCCTTTAATGCCAAAGCATCATATCCAATAAAAGATAATGCTGCCCCTAAATAATGGCGTTGGGCCATAAAAATTAGTTTAAAACTACGGAGTCTAGCTAATGATGCTTTAATCTTTTTTTCTGTATAGTGCATATATGCGGCAATCTCTTCAGTTGGTACCACCTCATACTTTGCCATTAGAATTTCAATAACAGACAATAGTCTGAAATCAAATGGGGTGAGTTTAAGAAAAAAGTCTGAGATTGATTGTGGCATGGTTAACTCCAAGACATGTGTCATAATTCAGAAAGTGCAACTGTCGTCATCAGTCTGAAGGATCAGAGTATTCTGATACCTAAACTTCGGGAGACCGTCTTTTTCATCATAAGGGATAGCAAATTGAGATTGATAGCATAATTATTTCTATACTTTACTCTGTTTTAATCCCTTACTACAATGATATTTTATTTTTTACAGGAGTCCTACAACATTTTCATTATAGTAATTCCAAGGAGAGACAAGATTTCAGTAGAATTCCTAATATAATATATTATCTATAAGATAGTCACTTTTTTCTAAAATTGATTAATCACAACATCCTTATTCAACACGCATTTTAAGATTAAAATATCTCATTGTTTTTTCAATGAGTTCTTTTAATGGAGAATTCAATGGAGAAATAGCCATTAAAGGTATTGAATTAGACATATATTCTGGATTATTCGTTAAAAGATTAAATTTTAAGTTTGGAGGAGAATGAGAGTCAGCTTGGACTGTTAAATAGCAAAATTTAGTAATGGCATTCTCACTTGTGAATTGTCCTTTTGAAAAATCTAATGGAATAGTCAATTGATAGATTGAATCTGACATTCTTGCTATAGTTATCTTTTCAAATCGATTAGATGATAAGAAACCAGGGGAAACTTTAAGACAGTACTTTGCCATTTTTAAACAGGCAGATAATCCCACTGGCTCCAAATCAGATACAACTTTGGCACTATTCCTCAATCCCTGTTGAAATAGGACAAGAGGATCCCATGAACGTACCAAGTCGATCAAATCGATTTTGACGCCTAATATCTTTACTCTTACTTAGATCTTCTTCGCCAAAACAATACAATGCCGATAAAAGCAAAGAACATTGGTAGACTATACCATGAAGTGACGTCAGCAGTCGTTGTTGAGGTTGTTGTGGTTGTCGTGGTCGTGGTGGTTGTTGTGGTTGTCGTGGTCGTGGTGGTT
>CP070760.1:2577242-2590528 GCA_020348965.1 Candidatus Heimdallarchaeota archaeon
CCTATAATGAGTTCCTTTTCAGTAGGTTCGTCAGTTTTTTTTAGCCATTTTCCTAATCGTTTTGTAATGACGGACAATTTTTAATCTCCGAATAATTACATTTCGTACAATATGGGATAATTAATTATTTTTCCTTTATGTTATTTTAAATTTATTAGTGAAAAATCATTTCAGAATTCAACAATACATATCAATTGCTGAAATAGGTTCTTTTAAATTATTCTAATCGCTTTTTTTCAATACACAAATAAGATAGATACAATAGGAATGAAATTAAGTGCAATTGTCAAATAAACCTTTAATATTATCAAATGCTAGTGAAATCGTTGCAATAAAATCTAAGGATTCAAAATCCCATTTACGGATGAGTGATCAGGAATTAATTCTCATCAATAATGGTTCTCTTATTCTCAAAAATGGGAAGATAGCTGATATTCTTGATTATCCAGTCACTCAGGCAAATAGTCCCATATCTGAACCTTTTATTCTGATGGATGTGACCAAAAAAACAGTGATTCCTGGTCTAGTCGATTCACATACACATATTTCCTTTGCAGGAGATCGCGAAGATGAATTAGAAATGAAGTTGAAGGGATTATCCTATCTAGAAATCTTAAAACGTGGAGGTGGGATTTTACGAACGGTTAAAGCAACACGAAAAGCAAATGTAGAAAAATTGATTGAAATTGGTAAAGAAAATGCAAACATTATGCTCAGACATGGAACTACAACCATTGAGGCTAAGAGTGGTTATGGTCTAGATACTAAAAGTGAAGTTAAGCAATTAGAGGCCATAAAAGAATTAGGCGATGTTTGTATCAATTCGATTATTCCGACATATTTAGGTGCTCATGCAATTCCTCCCGAGTTTTCTAACAATAGAAAAGACTATATTGACTTAATAATTGACGAAGCAATTCCTGAAATCTCTAAAAAGCGTTTAGCTAGATTTATTGATGTTTTTTGTGAAGAGGGTGTCTATTCTGTTGACGAAGCACGAGAAATTCTTTTAGCAGGAAAAAAAAGTGGATTACGTCCGAAAATTCATGCTGATGAAATAGTTAGAACAGGAGGAGCGCAATTAGCAGCAGAGGTGGAGGCTATTTCAGCAGATCATTTATTAATGACTGATGATGACGGTTTTCAAGCTCTTGCAGATGTAGGAGTCATTCCAGTACTCTTACCTGGAACAACTTTCTCGCTTATGAAAAATAAACATCCAAAAGCTCGCTGGATGATTGATAAATTTGATCTTCCTGTTGCATTGGCAACGGATCTTAATCCAAATTGTTTTTGTTACTCAATGCTCCATATTATAACCCTTGCCTGTTTCACAATGAAAATGACCCCTGCAGAAGCTTTAATTGCTGCAACCAGTAATTCTGCTGCAGCTATTGGATTAAATCAAAATATAGGGAGTATAGAAAAAGGAAAGCAAGCTGATCTGGTGGTACTCGACGCACCCAATTTTAAATACATTCCATATAGATTTGGATCCGCTAGTCTTGTCGATACTGTAATTAAAAAAGGTAAAGTAGTTGCAGCGAACAGACCTGCTCTTGTTCAAACAAATAAATAGTTATAATTGTCTTTTCTGAATTAACTTTACACATTGAATTATGTCGGGAGCTAGTTCACGGTCTGTAATCATCTTTGGTATGGTTTTTCGAATTGTTTCATGTGCTCCTCGGGTTTGAGGAGAAATTTGATTCCGAATTTCGGACAAATCAATAGCTTGTGAAACACACAACAGTTCAATCGCCAGAATATGACACAAATGCTCTATTATTTTTCGAGTTTGAATTGCTGCAATAGTTCCCATACTCACATGATCTTCTTGATTAGCAGACACAGGGATCGAATCAATGGAAGCTGGAAATGCCAATTGTTTGTTTTCTGATACTAGTGAAGCAGCAATATATTGAGCGATCATGAACCCAGAGTTTATTCCACTATCAGAAGCAAGAAACGCAGGTAGTCCGCTTAGTGTAGGATTTAAGAGTCTTTCAATACGTCGTTCAGAAATACTCCCCAGCTCTGCAATGGCAATACCTAAAAAATCCATTGCTAATGCAATAGGTTGTCCGTGAAAGTTTCCACCACTAAGAATTTTATCAGAGGCAAAAATCAGAGGATTATCGGTTGAGGAGTTCATTTCAGTCTGAACGACATTCTTGACATACTCAATTGTGTCTAGGGTAGCCCCATGTACAACGGGACTACATCGTAAAGAATAACTGTCCTGAAAAGGAACGTTCTGACGAGTTCTTTGGCTTCCATTGAGTAATTCGAGAATTAATTGAGCTACCTTCATTTGTCCTTCATGAGGACGTGCCCGATGAATTAATGGATTTAGAGAATCAATATTGGCACGATGTACTTCCATACTCATACTAGTCGCTAGATTAGCTATTTTCACGAGGTACTCAGCATCTGATACCGCTATTGCAGCAATAGATGTCATAGCTTGAGTTCCATTTAAAAGAGCAATACCTTCTTTGGCTATCAGTTTCACAGGTGATAAGTCAGACTTCTCTAATGCTTCAAGTCCAGTCATTTTCGTATTTTTATAATAAGCATACCCTTTACCAATGAGAACCAATGCTAAATGGGCTAAAGGAGCCAAATCTCCACTCGCGCCCAAGCTTCCCTGTGATGGGATGCTGGGGATAACATTTTCATTCAGGAGATCTATTAGCAACGAAACTACTTTTAACCGAATACCAGAGTGCCCTCGTGCAAATTCGTTAGCTTGAAGTAACATCATTCCTCGTATGACTTCATGAGGGAATTCTGGACCTACTCCAGCTGCATGACTGACCACTAAATTGTATTGGAGTTTTTCGGTATCACGAGGTGATATTGCAGTATTTTGTAAATATCCAAATCCTGTAGTGACGCCATAGACCCTTCGTTTTTGGTTTATAATATCCTGAATAATCTCAGATGCTTGATCTATCCTTACTTTGGCTTCATCGGATAGACGGACAACAACATGATCACGGGTGACTGCGAGTAGATCATGAATGGTTAAATTATGTCCATCTAGTTCGATTGTCCTTTTGTTCATCGTCATTACCAGCAGAACTATTTGTATTATAATGTATTAACTCTTTGGGGCTTTTTTTCCATATACTGCTATTACAATAAGTTTATGGAAAGACTTTCCATTGGAGGAAAAAGTTCCACATTAGTGCGATCCTTAACCAGTTGAATAATTTGTAAATACAATTTTTGATAATCTATTTCCATCTGATCGCTTTTTCCAGGTAAAAAGATGTCGTTAGTAGTAGCTACCTGAAGTGCATTATTATAACCTGCTGCAGAATGGCGTAGAATCGCTGACATTGGATCCCATGTCAAAACTCGAAAGATTTTTTCCTGTGAGATGCGAGTTCCGTCTGCAACACACACCTGTCCCGCGTGAAGTGAGTAACCCACCCCGACCCCCCCACCCCCGTGATAACTTGTCCAAGTTGCTCCGCAAAGAGAGTTACCTAATAAATTCAAGACTGGATAATCTCCAATAGCATCTGAACCATCTTTCATTCCCTCTGTCTCCCTGTAGGGACTAGCTACTGAACCTCCATCTAAGTGATCTCGTCCAATAATCACGGGGGCTTTAAGGAAACCATCAGAATATAATTTATTCAGAAGCATCCCAAAAGCAGCCCTTCCTTTATACCCCGCCCAGAATACCCGAGCAGGTAAGCCTTGTTCAAACGGTATGTATTTAGAGGCTAAATTTAACCAATTGATAAGCATTGAATCATCTTTAAATAGCATTTTTGCGTATTTATCTGTTACAAGAATATCTTCGGGATCGTTAGAGAGGGCTGCCCATCGAAATGGCCCTTTTCCTTCACAAAAAAGAGGGCGAATATAGTTTGGAACAAAACCTGAGAAATTAAAGGCATTAGAAAATCCTGCCTGATGGGCTTGGGCTCTGATGTTATTCCCATAATCGAACGTTTCTGCGCCTCTTTCTTGTAATGTTACCATTGCTTGTACGTGTCGTTTAACTGTTTTATAAGCGGATTTTTTATATTCGGTAGGATTTGCTTTTCTAAGCTCAACCGCTTCCGAGTGCGTCATACCTGAGGGAATATAACCATTTAACATATCGTGAGCTGAAGTTTGGTCAGTAAGTACAAGAGGTGTAATATTTTTCTCAACTAAATAATCTAAGAGGGTTACTGCATTACAGAGAATCCCTATTGAGGTATTTTCTCCGTTTTTCACGCTCTCTCGAGCCAACTGAACTCCTTTATCAATTGATTCTACTTTTATATCTAAATAAGGAGTTCCTTTGTCTCTACCTTCATGAAACATCCTATCAAGATTCTTGGGGTCGATTTCTGCTACTAAGGCTGTTTTTTTAGCCATTTTAATAGCTAGAGGTTGGGCTCCACCCATTAAACCTAAACCTGCAGTCACAACAAGATTTTGTTCAAAATTTGAAAGTTTTGAAAAGGTATTTTTCGACTCAGCTGCTTTAATTGCTGCGACGATGGTTTCATAAGTTCCTTGGATTATACCTTGGAGACCAATAAAAATCCAGCTACCTGCGGTCATTTGACCATAAATTGTAAGACCTGCATCAACCATTTCTTGAAATGATTGAGTCCAGTTAGGAACAATCACAGAGTTTGCAATAACGCAACGAGGTGCAAGAGGATTAGTTATAGTTTTTCCGTATGGAACCCCCGATTGCATAAATAATGTTTCATTTGGTTTCAATGTTTTTAATAATTTAAGAGTATCGTAAAAGGCTTGCCAATTCCGCATTGCTTTTCCGCTACCACCGTAAATGAAGAAAGTTTCCCAGTTTTTACCATTGTGTAAATTTGAAAGAATAGCTCTAATAATTCCCTCAGTTTGCCATCCTGCTTCAGTTTTTGGAACGAGTGCGTCATCCCCAGTGGGCAATTCTGGAATTTTTTCCGGTTTTAAATCCAATCGTAATCTTTTAGTTTCCCCAAGCTTATGAAGACCCTCTTGTATTTCTTGAAGTCGTGTTTTTCTCATAGAAAGTGCCCCGACACATCTTCTAATTGTTGATTTCCTCAAGGAATCATCGTATTTTTAGTGTAAAAAATTTTTCTCTTATATAAATTCTGATGGATATAAAAATTGGCTTATTTATTTACTAATATGAAATTTAGGAAGCTTTGGAAGAGATTCCCTTTGAATTGAAATGTAGAAAAAAAGATATTCAAGAAAAGAGCTATTAAGAGTGAAAACTGAGTTATTGTGGTGAGTTAAAAACTTAAAGGACATGAAAAAAGTCCAAAGGCCTATCCTTTTTGTAACTCCGAGACGAGGATATCACGAATAACCATCTGAATAGGTTGAATGATTCGTTGTACTGGTTGAGGACGTCGTTTAGGATTCCACTCTCCTTTACCCCATGCCTCTTTCAAAGCATTTAATGCCTCAAGACAACTGACTTCAAAAGTACTAGCAAAAGTATCACGCAATGTATCTGAAACTCCTGCTTCCAACATTAATTTGCCAACATCAGCCGCAGAAATGCGTGTATCAGCAGGAAGATCCATTTTATTTAGCATTATAGCAATTTTAACTTCTCTACTATAGATTTTTTCACCCAGAATTTGAAAAAGTTCATTGAGACTATCACGATTCTCTTCCCACCGTGCGCTCTCAGAATCAATTACCACAATGAGTCCATGTAGTCCATTAACAACGATTTTCCTCATTGATTTAAATCGATCTTGTCCAGGTGTTGTGAAAAGATGATATTTGAAACCTTGTCCTGAACCACCTCCTAAACCAAATGTTGCCTGATCAAAACCAATGGTTCTTTCAGTGGCTTTATCTTCGAGTTTTAAAAAATTATAGACGCTCTCAGGATCCTCTTTTTTCTTAATGGCATGAAATAAACTTAGTGCTGTAGTTTTTCCAGCTAATGTAGGACCCCAAAATACGATTTTAATCCCTTTCTGAGCCTCTTCAAAAACAAGCTCTTCTTCTTGACTCAATGGGGCTTCCTCGGGTAACTTGTATGTATTCTATGAAGAATTCTGACCTCTCAAACTATCAAGGTATCAGGGAGTATGAGTAGTGGGCTACTCCTCGCTACCGAGTAAGTCTATTTCATCATTATTATTCAATTTAAAAAACATTTTTCTTAAAGCTTTTTCATCGTCTTTCCATCCATTATAAAAGTTGATACAATTTGCTTCAAGATTGGTGATAACAAAGAATGGAAAACGATTTTGATGTGATTGCGGTTTCTCCTCATCCTGATGACGCAGAAATAGGCTGTGGTGGGACATTAGCTCAGCTAGCTGAAGAATATCGCGTTGGCATTATTGATTTAACTAATGGAGAACCAACTCCTTTCAATGATGATCCTGAAATTCGGATAAAGGAATCTTTGGAAGCTGCAGAGATATTAGGAATTGAAAGAATCTTACTTGATCTTCCTAATCGAACCCTCATGGATAATATTAACTCTAGACTGAAATTAGCTAAAGTTTTTCGTCAAACAAGGCCCAAAATTGTAATAGGAATGCAAGGAACTCCCCAGGCGTCTCCTGACCACTATCAAAGTCAGTTGATTTTTGATGCAGCAATTTTTTACAGCCGTTTGTCTAAATGGGAACATAAGTTTGATGATCTTCCTCCATGGAGGATAAAACACGCTTTTTATTATTTCACTGCTCGTGAAATGTTATCAATAACTCAACCGCTTCAATTCATTGTAGATATTACCAAGGAGTTTGAATTAAAAAAACAAGCCTTATTGGCCTATAAATCACAGTTCAGGGCGCATCATTCTTATAATCCTCCGATAGTTGATTGGATAGAAAGTATGGGGCTTTATTTTGGCTCAATGGCTGGAATAAAATATGGCGAAGTATTTTATGGGAGGAAAATGCTTAATTTAAATTTATTCAAGGAATTTCTTAAAACTGAAAATAGTCATTGATAAGAGCGATCTTCTGAGGAAGTAAAATTCCTAGTTTTTTACAGAAATAATATCAACACTATTCTTCGTGTCTTCGTGCTATCTCTGCGGCAAATAAAGCATATTCTAGAAAATCTTGAGGTTTGAAATTATCAATAGAATCTTTTAACGCATTTAATATTCGGTCTTGATCGTCTTCATTTATAGAAACTGATTGAGACAAGCATTTAGAGTAGAAGATCGCGGCATTTTGGAAGTCTCCGATTTTATATAAAGTATCGGCAAGAGTCTGATATTCCGAAAAGAAATTAATTCGTGTCTCAGAGGTTAATTCATCTAATAACGAAGCATAATGTTTCAAAGCTATTATCGCACATCGTAATCCCTCGATGATGGCATGTTTCGCCAGACTATCACATACTTTTATACGGAGAGTTGGAATTAGTTCTCTCTCTTGTGCATTTTTTGGAGAAAGAGCAGCTAATCTTTGGTTAAGGCGCCAATATTGAGGAACCTCATATCCTTGAATAGGATCAGAAAACCACTGTAATATCCGTGATTTCACCCCATATTCTGCTAAATCCTTTACGCTTACATCTAATCCTAGTGCATCAGAAAACCCAAATTCTCTCATTTTTGGTGCATAATAAGAATGTAAATAACTGTAAAAGTCGAAATTGTCAGGGTAAATTTGAGTCACAAATTCCAATACATTTTCTCTGAATTCAGGAAAACATGACGGTTCGATTAACTGAAATAATTTAATTTCGGATCCGAAAGCTATTGATACAGAGATCACAATACCCTGTGGTCCATCCGATTCTATTTTGAAGATACAAGTACCACTAGGTAAAGAAATCGGCAAATTCACTTGTTTTTCAAAAACAGCTTTCTTAAGATCATTCTTTGTGACCCAGTCCTCTGCAAGGAGATTTGAAAAAATCCAGAGCTCAGGTTGTCTGGAAATTTCCAAAAGGGTCTTTCTTTTTCGCTTACGGGGCAATTTTATTCAAACAATTAAAAACCAAAACTGTTTTGATAAATGTTTTTTTCTTTATATCCAAGTAATCAGATCAACGACGAACATGAACAGCCACACCTCTATTAAATGCGATCATCTCTGGCGCTGCAAGGATACTCTTTCCAAAATTAAGAAAAGAGTCATTTTCGTCTATAATGAACACTTCTTCACCACAACGAATTTCAGGATCAACATCTAACACAAATTTCGCCAATAAATCTTTGTTTTTGGCAATAAATGGAAGACATTCATCCGCTGCTACTACTCTTAAGCGTGGGAATGGAATGATGCGATGTAATCCTTGAGCAAAATTTTTTGCAGGGATAATGGAAAAATCAGAAGCCCGAAAGGTCCCCAAGACTCCAGATTCATCTGAAAAACGACGGAAAATCCCAGTTTTTCGAGAACGTTCAATAGTAATTTTTTGGTTGTTCAAAACCGTGTGAGTTCCTGCTCCAAATTGGTAGTCCAGTATTGCTTTAACAATATGAACTTCATTCAATTTATCATCGCTTTTAAGTCCATCAAAAGCATTAAGATTTCGTAGAATGTCTATTACCAAATTTACGGAAGGATGTAATTCAACTTTTTTGAATGCAGACAAATATAATTTCAAAAATTTTGTAATATACTCAATTATTTCTGGAGAATATGACAAGGGAACCCTTTCATGTTGTACCAATGGATAAATTCCTCTCAATTCGTCAGGAATTATTCCAAAAAGCGGAGATAATCTTACTACCTGATAAGATGCCGTAGAATGAAGTTTTTGAAAATCGCTACCAATGAGTAAATTAGGGCTCCAAGAATAAAATCGTTCTAACACTTGTTGCCTGTATCGTAAGAGTAAAGGCTGAAATACAAGAATTGGATGAGTAATAAGGAGAGAGCGAGATTTAGACATTGGGTCGTATGGTTCAATTAATTGAGAAGTAGATACACCAAAGATGAGATCCAAAGCTCTTGCCAAAGCAGGATGGTTCGTCAGTCGTGATAATACGAGTTCATATAGACGTCCTTCGATAATTGCCTGCTTTACTCGACGCATTTCTTCAAAACTAACGCTAAGATTGTGTTTGGCAAGTAATTTAGTCCGTGTTTCTTTATCTACATGCTTCAATTCATCAACTGAATAGTCTCGACAAACCTCACAGGAACATGGAAGAAATTGAAGATTCTCTAGATATTCTGTCCCAAATGGAGTAATATAACGATCCTTCTTCGCATACAAAATATATGCCGCTGAATCAAACATATCCACTCCTAAGAGTACTGCAGCAGCGAAAAAAATAGGATGTCCAGCCCCAAACAGATGAATTGGACGATTCACTGGTAAATGTTGTTTGGCAACAATAATCATTCTAATGACTGTTTCAAAATCGTACCTTTCTAATAACGGTACAACAGATCCAATTGGATGAATATGAAAATCTTTTTTTGCCATTTCAATGCTAGATTTTTCGATAAGCTCAATGTATTCTCCTCCTTGTATTGGGCCTGCCCACAACATCGAGTTTTTTGAATTTCTACATTGAATGTGTTCGTCTGCTCTTTGAAGTGTCTTTTCCAAGGCAATATTATACTCTTCATAGGAGCCACTTTTGGTTGGGATGTCCAAAAACACTCCAATATCGGTACCTATTTGTTCCTGAAACCTAGTGATCTCTTGGTTTGTAACTGATACCTCTCCATATTCCATTAACTGAAATGCTCCTGAATCAGTCATAAGGGGACCAGAAAAACCTAGATAGTCATGTAACCCTACTTGTAGCACTTTTTCACGATTTTCAACATCTCTAAATAGTAAGTATGCATTTGTAATGAAGGCTTCTGCTCCACAATCCATCATTTCTTTAGGGGGAATAATTTGACGATTAGGATTGATGACTGGTAATAATACTGGTGTGGAAATCTTCCCATGTTCTGTTAATAAAGCTCCTATTCGTGCTAATCCGTCCTTTTTTCTTATTGCGAACATTTAGCAATGAGCCTCCTCTAGCATGCAATTGAATCTTTTTCTTGAAAGATTTACTCTAACAATCTTTGGTTGGTATTGGAAGTAAAACCATTTCTGAAGATTTAGAGTTTTGAATCCCTTTCTTTCTCTGTAACAACTTGAGATATTCCTGTTACCGACTCTACACTTGTCTGATCACCCTCCTCTCCTTCGGAAATCTCTATGGCTTCAACTAATGTTCTAAAAATAATAATGAGATCCTTTACCTTAAAATCTAATTCCTCTTCTTCGAGACCTGTTGGTAACGAAACTTCAGCCCATATTTCTGTACCTGAAAAACCTGTGAAAGCAGAGTAGTTTTGAAGCACTTCCTCCACAATCACAGAATCTTTTAAAGTTAAATTCAAAAACATTAATTCAATGAAATTACCCTCAATGTTTAAATTCACTTCGAGCCCATAAGACTCTGCCAGAGTTTTACTGATTGAACGAAACATAGCAATACTGTGAATACTTGTTTCTTGTGCGTTTATCAAACACAACTCCAGTTTTGGCCAAAGGATGAAGATTTGATCACGCAAAAGATGGGTTTCCATAAGTTGATCCACACTACCCATGGGCAAAACCTCCTTTCCCCTACTGATTGAACGCTTTAAGAAATCTGATGCCGACCTGAGAGTTGTGGTTTGCTTTTCATGAATAATCTTCCAGTAGTCTTCAATGTAGACATAAACATCAGGAATCATCATTTCTCCCTCTTGAAAAGATCTAAGAAGTCCCTTGACCCGTTGAGAATAACAGAACATTGGCATATTTTTCTTGGATTCTTGTTTTAGTAGAAGAACATCTAAATAACGTCTTTCAGTGCACTTAGGGCGTAGCATGTTGACTACTTTATTCTTCTCACATTCTTCCAAACAGAATTTGCGACGATCACGAATCATTTCCTCCCAGAGTGTCACGCCTGATACACGGTTCAAAATGGCCATAGCTGTCTTGGGGGCTTCTTTATCTGTCCAATTCAATTTTTTCAGTATTCCTCCATGAAATTCTTCAGGAAATTTTGGAGTAGAATAGTTTTCACTATCATTTGGAGTGCAGAGATTTACTTTCAGAGCAGAAGCAGAAAATTTTTTTCTCTAAAGGTGGGTACATATCTTGTGACAATTTTTTATAGATCTTGCATTACTCAATTTGAAGGAGCTATGAACCTTACTTTACAATTTATTATCAACCGCTTCTATATAAGAAAAATCCAAAGGTTCATAAAAATCTTACCTTTTCTCGACATTTTTTCCAGATTAGTTTAAGAGCGTCAGTATCAGGCTAGCAATTTTCTTTTATAATTAAAAATCCACCATTATGGAGTTTAACAAAGAAAAATGAACGTGAAATGAACAATTCTAGACGAATCATGAAGAGAGGAATGCTTTTGTCAAATGGAATATCGTACTATCTCTGTATTACGGTGGTTCGGAAAAAATACAACTCCTACTATCCACACTTTGAATAACCACATACTCGGCACAGGACACATCCCTCACTATGCTCCACAATATTTCCACATTCAGGACATTCGGGCCGTAATCCTGAGGTTGTATGAGAAAGATAAATCGTACCTCCTTCTAGCTTTGATTCGTGTTTTTCAACTGTTTCGATTACCTTATCAATCTCACTTTTGTGATTATTAATGCTGTATTGGTTTATGAAACGCTCTACTGATTTAGCTACCGCATCTGCGCAAGATAAAATTGGGCCTTCAGAACCGAAGGTTGGAGAAGGACATCTTATGGCTTTTAGTTGTAAAATGATCTCAGATGGTTCAATTCTACTTCTAAGTGTTAAAGATATCAAGCGACCCAGCGATTCAATATGCGATGCAACACATCCCCCAGACTTTCCCAGTGACAAAAACACCTCAGCTAATCCCTCTTCATCTTCATTGATAGTTATAAACAAATTTGTGCCACACCCCACACGAACACGTTCTGTAATTCCTTTGGTCACATTTGGCCGATACCTTGGCATTTTTGTTGAAAGATCCTCTGCTTTTGATGTCGTCATTTCATTTGTGCCTTTTTTGGCCAATACATCATAATTCCTTGAACCAGAACGGTATACCGTCAGTCCTTTACATCCAAGCTCGTAGGCTAACATATATGCATCTTTAATATCAGTTTCAGACGCTTTGGTAGGAAAATTGATTGTTTTACTCACAGCATTGTTCACGCCTGATGACTGAAAAGCTGCTTGCATCTTAACATGCCATTCAGGGGAGATATCATGGGATGTAACAAAGATTCTACGGATATCTTCAGGAATTTCCGTGAATTCCGAAATGGATCCTGTAGCTGCAACTCGTTCCATCAATTTTTGTGAATAGATCCCTCGTTCTTGAGCTACCTCAACAAAAAAGGGATACCCCTCTACAAGGATGTCATCATCCAATACACGCCGCTCATATGTAAGCATAAATAATGGTTCAATTCCGCTAGAGCAGCCCGCAATAATCGATAAAGATCCTGTTGGAGCAATTGTAGTTAGCGTTGCGTTTCGCACCATAGGGTGAATTTCAGCATAAATACTCCTTTCAAAGTTAGGAAATGAGCCCCGTTCTTTCGCTAGTCGTTGTGATTCCCGAAAAGCACAGGTGTGTATGAACTTCATAATTCGCTTAGCGTGTTTGATCCCATCCTCAGAGTTATAGGGCACTCCTAGTTTAATCAGCATATCTGCAAATCCCATGACTCCCAACCCAATCTTACGATTAGCGTGTGTCATTTCTTCGATTTCAGGGAGAGGAAATGTGGACACGTCAATAACATCATCTAAAAATCTTACAGCAAGTGTGACAACCTGTTCAAGTCGAGTAAAATCGATCTGGTATGTCAGGGGGGTATCTTTTTCCTTCTTCACCATTTTACTTAGATTTATTGACCCTAACACGCACGCCTCATACGGAAGCAAGGGCTGCTCCCCGCAGTTCTGTGTTTTGACGAATTTGATTCTTTTTCTCCTTCCGACTTGCTCTTCAAATCCTCCAATGAAAAATGTATGGAATTCATCTACAGTACCATTATATACATCCTCCTCTCCAAGAAATTCCACCTTTACGACTTTATCGTTGTAAATGGAAGCATATTCTTTTAGTTCTCTAAAAGTCTTAAATCCAAATTCTGTCCCTGATCTGAACGGGATAGAGAATTGTCGGCATTTACTCTCCCATTCCTTCCTATAAGGTTCTCTATCTAAACTTTCCTTCAATTCAAGATAATATTGTATCTGTTTCTTTCTTTTTTCTTCAGCGAGACTTTTGTATGATTTTTTCATACCTTTAGTTCTTTTGATAATCATTTCTTTTTCAGAGTTAAAAT
>CP070760.1:2590628-2595599 GCA_020348965.1 Candidatus Heimdallarchaeota archaeon
CCACACTTGGTGATTATTCCTATGCAGAACAGTGGCTAGCCTCAGGTACCAATATACCTGTTGTAACTCCGATTACAAACGAACCCTCGAAAAAACTTAGACTTGGTATTGAGCATTTTACTGAAACAACATGGTATCGAGCGAAGATGAGAGGGCAACCCCCACCACGTGGTCTTGACCTCCCGTCACACAGATGGATCTTTGATTTAACTTTAGGAAGAAAATGCATTATATTCCAGAATGACAGAGAAAGGACAGAGCTTGTTACTCATGGATTAAGAGAAATTGCTGACTCAAAGAATCTGCCAGATATCTATCACTCTCATCACTCATGTATTGCTGGTCTGTTAAGAGAAGATGCAGAGGAGTTTTTGAAAGAAAAGAATGGAGTACCTCATGTTGTTGCAGCAACTATGACACTGGAACTAGGTATTGATATTTCTGACGTTGAGAGAATTATTCATGTTGATAGCCCTCATGCTGTATCCACTTTCGTACAACGGTTGGGAAGATCTGGTCGGGTGAATAACGCATCTGAGATGTTATTTGCTATTTCTGAGAATCCTAAATCCCCGCGTACTCCTCTTGCATATCAACTCCCTTTTCGGTTGTTACAAGCCATAGCAATTTCCCTGCTTTATCTTGATGAGAGGTGGATCGAACCTGCTATTCCACTTAAGAAGCCATTTTCGATTTTATTCCACCAAACCATGTCAATTCTAGCTTCTACTGGTGAACTTTCTCCTCAAGGGTTAGCCAAAAGAGTCTTGTCACTGACTCCTTTTAAGAATGTTACAATGGACGAATTTCGCGTATTGTTAAACCATCTAATAAAAAATGACTTTATAGAACAAATTCAAGATGGTGGACTCATTATTGGCCTTGCTGGAGAGAAAATTGTCCGAAACTATAGGTTTTATGCTGTCTTTCGAGACTATGCAGTTGACTATTCGGTTAAGGAGGGAACTCGAGAAATTGGCCACATTGAACAACTCCTTGAACCTGGTGATCAATTATTAATTGGCGGGTATCCTTATCGAATAACTCAAGTTTACCCCAAACAAAAGATCATGCTAGCAGAAAAGATAACTGAAAAACCATTGTATGTATGGCCAGGTAGATTAGCTCCAGTTCATACCAGAGTAATTCAACGAATGAGACGTTCTCTCTTTGAAGACAAAATGTATTCATTTCTCCAGAGAGCTGCACGGCATCGTCTAGAGGAGGGCCGATTATTCGCCAAAGAGCAGCAGTTAGATAAAAAGGTCTTGTTACAAGAGTCAAGACACAGATATAGCCTGTTACCATGGATGGGGTCAACACCTTTCAGGACACTTCTCCGTATATTGAAGTTTTTAGGTCCTGATACTTTAGGTATCAATTGGATGCAACCTGAACCTGTTACAACAACTGATCCCCATCTTCCAGTCCATGTGGTTCAATTTGAGACTAGTAGTTACAATAACATTAATTTGCTATATCAGGACCTATACAATCTAGTAGAAAGCGTTACCGAGAAAGAGTTACATCAATTATATGATCAGACAGAGAAATTCATTTATGAGAGATATCATCATTTATTACCAATAGAATTACAACGAGAGGTTTTAGTTCATAATTATCTAGATCTTAAAGAGGTTAAGAGTGTCATTCGTACGTGGGAGGATTATTCTGTTTACTGGCAAAATGAATAGAAGACTGAATAAAAATCAGAATTTATTACTGTTTTATAAATAATAGAGAATGGAAATCCAATTAATGCAAAAAATCGATTTAGTAATTGGTTCTTATGGTATTACTGTATTTTTCTGTCTTTTGTTTATATTTCTAGTAAATAGATATGATATTTTAATAGTATCAGGGACATTCTCACTATTTCCACTCATTTTCACATTAAATCAAAGGAGGAAGGAAGAATGATCACTTCTACATTTTTTTGGATTCGATTCTTCTTAGATATCATTATGTTAATCTGTGCTTATGTGTACTCTGTCAAAGTCTATGGAGTAAAAATTACTACAATTACTAGCCTGTTGATAACTTCCTTTTTTTTAGTCATTCTTTTCTCAGGAGCGTATGCTAGTGTACCTTTAGGGACAGATCTCCCTTTTTATGCTACAATTGGCGCTTATACAGACATGATTGGTATTTTTCCAAGCTTCCTGATCACATTTGAACTTGGTCGTTATGCTTTAAGGAAAACCAATGACATAAATCTAACCTATACAGATATTGTGTATGTCAATTTATTAGTCGCCTTCTTTGGTATTTGTTTTCAAATAGTATTGGATGATTCTGCTGCGGGTCTTGGTCTTTATTATTATACTGATCCTCCAACCATCAATATTTTTGGATACCCAATTTATTTTCTGTTATCATTTACAATATATGGGGTTTGGGGAGCAATCTTTTTGTTACTCGAGAAAAAATATTCAAGAATAGGATTGATAGATCCAGAAGTATGAATTAGAGTGCTTAAGATACCAGAAAAACCTTTCATCTTTGTTACATTTCTCGTGGTAATTTCACTTTATTGTACCTTAACCGTAATTATTTAATACTTTTAAGTATTAAATCACGAACAAAGCAACAGAAGGCTTAACAATTGTTTAATAACATTGTGTCATATGAGGTGGATTAACCTGTGGTTTATCTAGATAACAATGCTTCAACGAGGGTCGATCAAGCTGTGATTGATGCTATGATGCCTTACTTTACAGACATTGTCAGTCCCCCGAGCTCTGATTATGGACACTCTTTCGGTGTTGAAGCAAAAACAGCCCTCGATTCTGCGCGTGAAATTATTGCGTCAAAAATCAATGTGAACCCCTCGGATATTATCTTCACATCAGGACAAGCGGAATCCAACAATTTTGCTATTAAGGGAATTGCCTATGCAAACAGAGATAAGGAAGAGAATTTACTGGTTGCCTCTAGTGTTTCGCATTCTACTGTTTTAGATAGCTTAAAGACATTAGAAAAGCAGGGATTTTCTGTTATACTGTTAAAGGTTGACTCAGAAGGTTTTGTCGATCGTGATCATCTACGTGAAATTGTGAGCTCAACTAACAAGAGACCTCTCCTTGTTTCAGTCCCTCATGGGAATGTAGAGATTGGCACTCTAGAAAACATTGAAGAGATAGCATCAATATGTCACGAGTTTAACGTTCCGATTCACGTCGAAGCAACTTATAGTTTCTGTAAAGTCCCACTTGATGCTTCTGCTACAGATATGACAACCATTACTAGTCACCTTATCCATGGTCCCAAAGGTGTTGGAGCCCTTTACATTAGAAAAGGGTTAAAACTCCAGCGTTTGATAGATGGTGGCTTACAGGAAAATAAGAAAAGAGGCGGTACAGAAAATCTTCCTGGGATTGTCGGATTTGCCAAAGCAGCAGAGCTATATACTCCTGAAATCAATAAAATAACACAAAAATTGAGAGACTATTTATGGAATGTTTTTGAACAGAAAATTCCTGATTTTCAAGTAACAGGACCCTTTGATAGAGACAAGCGACTCCCTAATCATTTTTCAGTCGTTATTAGTTATGTTGAAGGGGAATCGATTCTTTTACACTTAGATATACTAGATTTTATGATTGCCACAGGTTCAGCATGTTCATCCAAGCAATTAAAAGCCAGTCACGTTCTATCAGCAATTGGACTACCTACGGAAGTTAGTCATGGGAGTGTTCGGGTAGGAGTTAGCAAATTCAATACTCAAGAAGAACTTGATCAATTTGTAAATCATTTAGCGAGCATTGTTGCAAGATTACGGGAGATGAGCCCAATGAATGCTGAATTCATGAGAGAATGGGAAGAGATGAAAGCTCAAGGAGTAGTTCCAAAGGATAATCACCATCATGAGTTTGAAGATTTGGAGGAATAAAAGAAATGGCACATATATACTCTAAAGAAGTAATGGATCTTTTTATGAATCCTAAAAATATGGGAGAAATAGAGAATCCCAGCGGATTAGGCAAAGTAGGTAACCCAGTTTGTGGAGATGTAATGTGGATTTATCTTCAGGTCAACGAAGAAACGGATATTATTGAAGATATTAAAGTGAAAACCTTTGGATGTGTTGCAGCTATTGCAACAAGTTCAAAAACTACCGAGATGGCTAAGGGAAAGACAGTCACGGAAGCCTATAAAATCACCAAAAAACAAGTTGCTGATGATTTAGGAGGTCTCCCAAAACAGAAGATGCACTGTTCGAATCTTGCCGTTGATGCGTTACAGAGAGCCATAATCAATTATCTTGAAAAGACTGGGCGTTCAGTAGAAGAAATAGACTGATTAGAATGATGGATAACGAAGCTGATATACTTGTCGATATCACTGGGCTCACCTGTCCTATACCATTGATTAAAGCAAGGCGAGCCATTAAAAGTGCGACGAAAGGCCAGACAATAAAATTTGTGGGAACTTCAGCCGAGGAGATTTCCCGAAAAGAGATTTTAATTGCTGTTTCAAATCTCAAACAACCCTTACTCGAAAATAAAGAAAACTTGGGGGGAAAAAACTGGCACATTTTAATTCAAAAAGACTAGAATTCGAATTAAAATGAGTTCTAAATAAAAAGAAGGGGGAAAGACCAGTACTGGTCTAAACAGATTATTCCACAAACCATTTTTTCTCCTATTGTATGGAATTTTAGAAGTTATTTTCGATGTAATTGGTCATGTTATTGTTATTGGAATTAACTCAACCTGTAGTGGGATCATTACACCCTGTTCCTCAGGTATTGAAGTTCTCCAACCATTAGTAGTCCAATAAACAGGTTCTTGGTATGTGCTACTTGGTGTTTCAATACTAAAGGCAAAGCAGGTATTAAGGGGAAAGAAAAGCAATAATACCAAAAAAACAAGAAAAAAGCTACTATTTAGCAGCTTCATACTCTTCTTTTCAACAAAAAATGCAATTTTATAAGAATATAGAATGGGGAAATTGATATACTTACCCAAA
>CP070760.1:2595699-2601687 GCA_020348965.1 Candidatus Heimdallarchaeota archaeon
TTTTTTGCCGGGGCTTTTGCGAATTCAGTGATTATGTAATCAGGTTACTTTCTTGATACTTGATTATTGAAACCTTAGAAAAGTTTCTAAAACTGGGAGGGGGCTTTATTATTCTTGTATTACGTAGTTCGTAATATAGTACTCATCAGTCAGAAGGCTGATGAAAAATTTGTTACTAATTCGTAACAACCAAATGAACGTTAATAAGAACGGCGGAATATTAATGAACGAACAGGAAGAAATATTAGTTCGTCAGAGCAAGTGGAGCGGCCGTAGAGTGGTATTACTCTACTGGTTCGCTTTCGTCTTCCTTGGGACAGCTGCTGCTGCTGGTCTTGGTTCATCGGTACTAAATCCTAAGTATAAAATTAGTCAAGATCCGAACCACGATGGCATCACTGAACCTTGGCACGCTGATGATTGTTCCCCTTGCCACGACGATATAATTGCAGCCTGGGAAGATACCAAACACTCCTATGTTATAGAGGAGTTCACTAACGCAACTGGAACATACATCGTACATACAAAAGGGAATATCACTACAAATACTTACGTCTATAACGCAACACAATGGATACTCGATGGCGGTTGTTGCCACGTAACAAGATGGACAAACGATACCTCTGTTATACCCTCAGGAAACGTTACTATCTGGGACTATGGAATATCCTGCGCAGCGTGTCACGTTGAACCTGGAGCTCCCTATAATAATTCAGCGTATGCTACGGATCCTGGAACTGGATTTCCATTTAAAAAGACCTGTGCAGGAAGGTGTCACCTTCCTGGCTCTAGAGGTTCAACATGGGCTAGTAGTCCTCACGTGGATTCACTCAGTGATCTCCTTGCAGATCCTGCAGCCGAAGATTCGTGTCTTCACTGTATGTCAGGACAAGGTTTGTACACGGATCCCGCAGATCTGTCTCTTACCGATACTACACTGACAAGCGTCGACTGTGTCACATGCCATGATCCTCACAATGTAGACGGGTATAATGCCCATGACCTCAGAATAGGTAATGCTACTGAACTGTGTGGAACATGCCACGTAGAAGCCAAAGAAATGATGACGGACACACCTCTCACTATGTACAATACGACCACAGGAAAAATCACATGTACGGATTGTCATGGGTATCAGTGGGAACCAGGTTATTACAATGAAAGCTGGCTTGCTGGTAATTACTCTGGTTATTACGATGAAGCCTGGATTGAAGGTTATTTCCCTGGAATCGATCACTCTTTGGTAACCCCTGACGACGCAGCCGATTGTGGTAGATGCCATGGCGCCCTTAATGCTACCAAATGGAACACTAAAGAAGCAAACCAAATGGCCCTTGACGTATTATATGATACGTGTGACGTCAAGCTAGGGAACGTTACAGCTGCAGTTGATGCAGTTAGTCTCACACCAGGTGCCGATGCTAGTGCGATCAGTGATGCTTATGCCTTGATTGATGAAGCTGAAGCATTAATGGAGTTTGTCGTGATGGACGGAAGTGATGGATTCCACAACCCTGACCTTGCGACAGCTAAACTCGAACTAGCGCTAGCAAAACTCGACGAAGCCTATGTCAAAGCATTAGCTGCTATCGGTGAGGAAGTCACATGTCCCACCACTGAGGAATGCCCTGAATGTCCCACCACTGAGGAATGCCCTGAACCTACAGAGTGCCCCACATGCCCTGAAACCACTGATTGCCCCACATGCCCCCCAACCACTGAATGTCCAACCACTACAACCACAACTGAGGCTGGAGCATCTCCAGGTTTCGAATTGATCGGAGCACTGCTAGTATTTAGCATGTTGGGTCTATTCTTAGCTTTCAAAAAAAGACGATAGGCCAAAGTGACTGATATCGCAGCCAATTAGGTATATCCCAGTATCTTAAAAGCAAAAACAGCAGGGAACTGCTGTTTTCATGCATTTTTTTCCCTTCTGGTCGGGAGTTGAGTTTAATATCGATGTCCAATCTGTTGTTACTAATAACTGAACAGAAATCTAAGTATGAGAAATATCGTTCATTAATTTCCCCTTTCCGCCCAAATAAATACCTCACATATAATTAAATCTAAATAAAAAAAATTAGGAATAAAATTGAGAGATATAAATTTACGAGATGGATAAGTCAATGATAAAAAGTAAGGATATCCGTTCTAGGATAAAGAGGCTGATATTGTACCTATTTTTGTCTGTATTTGTGCTAGGATCGATTTTGCCATGCGTCTCAGTTTCTTTCAGGACAACTTCCCCATTGAATCCTAGAGAGACCAATCGTCAGGAACTGTCTTGGGACCTTGATTTCGAGGCTTATCAGAAGCCCTCTCTTCCTTTTAAATTAGAAATACTAGCTGAAGACGCCCCTGAGGGGTACTTCCCAAATTTTCTCTTTTATTCTATTGAAATTGCAAATTCTCTAATAGATTATCTATATGATAATATTTCTGGCGGATTTTACACTTCTATGGATGAACACTGGCAAGAATCGAGTATTAATAAAGAGAAACGAACATATGATAACGCACAAGCGATTTTAGCATTACTGAAGCTTTCTGATGCTGTGATTAACCAAACAGAACGGGAATTTGCCATCGATGTTGCAGAAAAAACAGGGAATTTCTTGATCACCGATTTGTATGATGAGATCAATGACGGCTTTTTTACGAGTGATTCAAGCAAGTTCAAAAAACCTGGAATTCAAGCGAAATCTATTCAAGCACTGTTAGCTCTTTACGAGATAACAGGCAATGTTACTTATCTTGATAAGGCAGTCAAAGCGTTTAATTTCCTTGATAACCACGCGTGGGACAATACCGCTGGAAATTATGTCTATCTCTTATCTCAAAATGGGGAAGTTGCAGACTCAAATCCCAATGTGTTTGATCCATATGATCCCCAGTCAAAGCGAGTGGATCATAATGTTTTAATGGGTGATGCTTTATTAAATTTGTATCAGGTGGAATCAGAGGAGAAATATTTAACAAAGGCCCAACGAATTTATGATTTTGTTAACACCACCTGCCGTAATGTCTCTACAGGACTTTTCTATACCGGAATAAATGGTTCGAATATCATTATTGAGAATGATTATTCTGACATTTTCATTAACTCACTCGTTCTTGAATTCTTAGCTCATCTCTATAATGTTACAGAAGAGGTGAAATATTACAATGATTTTTTTACTTCACTATATACCGTCTTACTTCATTTTTGGGACAATAGGTACGGGGGTTTTTATGCCACTTACTCATACATTGATCCTGAATTCCGCGATGCTAAAAAATATACTGAAAGGCAACTCTACGGCATTAGAGCTCTTGATGAAGCATACAAAATTACTAATAATAGCGTATTCTACAATCTTCTTCTTGATGTGGTCGAATTTCTCAATGAAAAGCTTTATGATAATATCCATACAGGATATTTTCAGTTAACAAACAATGATGGTACACCTGGAGCTGATTCTTCTTGGAATAACAAAAATGCTGTTACGCAATCACTAGCGATCTATTCTCTTGCAAATCTCTGGATGTATAGTAAACCTGGTGTTATGAATGCTATGTGGTTGCCCTCAATGCCTATCGCTTATGAGGATTCAGTAACTATTGTGGTTGCAGCTTTTGATGCTGAGGGTATTTCAAACGTTTTATTCAATTTCTCGATGAATGATGAACCCTATCAAATAGTCGAAATGGTTCCAAATTCACTTGTTGGAAATATGTTCAATACTACGTTAGACGCTCAAAGTGAGGGTACTTCAATTACTTTTAATATCATAGTCAATGATTCCCTAGGTAATCAACTTGTACGTGGTTCCTACTCTTTTTCTTGGCAAGTTGATGAATGGCCCCCTCAAATCTTGGAAATCGGAATATCCCCTGGAATTGAAATTCCAGTTAATTCTGAAATAACGATTGCTGTCAGTGCTCAAGATGTACCTTTACAGGGTGATGTCAAATTTGTACGAATATACTACCATCTTGCTGGTGAGGAGGAAGAATCTATAGCTTTAGAGAGAATAGATCCATATATTTGGGAAGTGACGTTTGAAGAGGGATTTCCAATCCCGGGCACCTATGGATATTATTTTGAAGCAATTGATAATCGGGGAAATTTTGCTTATAATTCCATAAACTACTTCTACATCGTCGGGCACTTAGAAGAACCATTTCCATTTGAAATGATTATTGGAGGTCTCATAATTTTTCTTATTTTTATTCCCGCTGTGCTCTACACCTATGTCGAATACAAGAAAAAGAGTGCACGTAAGATATTAAAGACAAGGAGAGAGACTCGTTATCAGAAACGGAGAGGAAAGAGAAATAAACGTGGTACAAAAAGGATTAGAAGTACGGAGATGTAGAAATGATTTTCATTGGTTATGGATCAATTGGAATGGATTTAGGGCAATTATTACTCCTTATTAGCGTTGTTGCCTTTATTCTTGAAGCCTTGTTTGTAATTTTAGGTGAGTACATTGAAAAGTGGGAAATATATTCTGACTTGAGTCTGATTATTGGTAGTTCAGCTTTAATGATCTCGTTTTTCTACTTTAGTTTTGCTATCATTTCTGCTGACTATGCTTTTACGTATGTAAGTAATAATCTCAACAATAACATGGATTTTATTCTGCGATTATCGGTTATATGGTCAGGCCAAGAAGGTTCGTACTTTTTTTGGGCATTTTCGGCAGTAATCATCTATCTGATATTCCGAAGACTGTTCCAGAGTGTTATTCATGAAGCAATTATCTGGCGTTCATTTGTGTTAATGGCAATTCAAGTTACTGTTTTGATTGTCTTAACAATAATGAGTGATCCGTTCAAACTCAACACTGAAACGATGACGGATGGTTTGGGACTTAATCCTTTGTTACTGACCTATTGGAATGTTATCCACCCTCCGACAATTCTACTGGGATATGCATTATGTTTAGTTCCCATGGTTATAGGTATTGCACGGATTTCTCTCCTCGAAGAGGGAAAAATTCCAAGTTTCGATGAAAAAGAGAAGTTAGATAAATTCTTTGAATTTATGGTTTCCTTAGCTTGGCTTGTTCTTAGCTCTGGTATCATTATTGGAGGTTACTGGGCTTATATTACCCTTGGTTGGGGCGGTTTTTGGGCTTGGGATCCTGTTGAGACTGCCTCCTTGATTCCTTGGCTATTCTTGACGTTGTATTACCATGGAAGGTCATTTCATAATAAAAGTCAATATCTAGGCAACTATGTCATTAGTATGACTTACATTGGGGCCTTATTTGCGACCTACTTGACAAGAAGTGCTATTGTTTCAAGTGTTCACACATTTGAACCTGAGGGAAGTCTAGAAAAAATTCTGGCACCTCTCATTCCTGAAAACAGTTTTCTGATGAACATTATTCTAAGATTTTTGCCTGATGAACAAACATTACTCTTATTCGTTTTTATTGTAGGGATTTTTCTTGTTCCTCATATCCTCGGAATCAAAAACAAGGAACTATTACGAATCAGGATCTCGGTACAGAAGGCAGACTTTAAAAAGGCGAAATTGCATAATACGACGTTAAAAATCTCGTATATCGCTTTTTTCATTGGTACTTATGTCATGATTCTTGGCTTAATTACTCCTGTTGTTTACGACATCATAGGGTATATATTGACTGTTCCATTTCTGTATGAATTTTACTCTTTCTTACAAGAGGGGAGTAATAATATTTTACCTTTAGTATCTCAACCTGACGGATTTCTTGAAAGTCGCTCTATTGGCCCAATTTTTTATAACACAATGCTCACATTGTTCGGTGGAATAATGCTCTTAGCTCAGTTCTTCTGCATCTATTATCCACGGCTCAGTATAAAGCGAAAATTTGGGTTGATGATCGGTGGAGTAACTGCTGGAATTGTATTCTCTGTAAGCGGGATTCTGTATCGCGATGGTACTCTTACATCAATTTTAGGAACAGGAAATCCAATTTTGTCCTTCTTCAGCAACTTCTGGACAACTAGTGA
>CP070760.1:2601787-2610979 GCA_020348965.1 Candidatus Heimdallarchaeota archaeon
GTCTTCTTTGGAACTTTTCCTTCTGAAATTCGGCCAGAATACATAACAGATAACATTTTGTCATTATTCGATAAAGTAGCCAACACTCAAGTGTCAGTTGGTTTTCAAAGTGGCTCTGATCGTGTCCTTTCTGAAATGGTTAGGGGTCACTCTGTTGTAGATGGTTTACATGCCTTCGACTTGCTAACTTCTCACGGAATTACTCCTGTATTTGATTTTTTGCTCGGGGTACCCTCTGAGACTTCCATAGAGCAGTGGGAGACTCTCTCGTTGATCCGTGAGCTTGGAAGAAAAGCACCTGTACGACTCCATTATTTCTTACCCCTTCCTGGGACTCCATGGGAAAACAGTTTTCCTTCACCTCTCGATTCTGATGTTCAATCTGAAATTGGGAGGCTAGCGAAGGAAAAAATCATAACTGGAGCTTTTCCAAAACAATTCGAATTTTCCTCCCAAATCGTGTAAGAAACTCTAATGTGACTGCAAAAACCAATAGTCATAGTTAGTGAATGCTTCGGAAATTTTTTTTGAAGTATGTCGAGGGCAGGGGGGGAACTCTTAACTTTCTCCGCCTATACAAATTCATGGGGCGTGTGACAATCCAATGATAATATGAGATAGCTGTAAGCTGGTTTCTCTTGGAGATCTTGTCTCCTAAGGATGGGAAAAAGGAAAAAGCAATTAACAGAAATTAAGACCAATGCCGTTTTGTGACTGATCGTTGTGGGGTGGATCGTCTGCTGTTGGTTGGAAGCCTAACTTTCTTTAGATAATCAGCGAAATTCATAATGTTCTCACCTAGGAGTGAAAAGGCTGCCTGGATGTTAACACCAGTTTTAGCGGAAGTTTCGATATAGTTACAAGCGAATCCTTCAGATTTTGTCAGATTGGAGAGCTTATTAGTAAAGATTCTTCCTTGTTCTGAGGATACGGTGTCGTCTGTTGATCCCTTTATATCTATCTTGTTGGCAACAAGGACAATGGGTACCCTCCCCTTACTGTTATGAGTCCAAAGCTCATTAATCCATTTCGGGGTATTGAAGAACGAATCTGTCCGAGTCACATCATAAACGAGTAATCCACCCAGAGCACCTTTATAGTAAACCTCCCTTACTGCGTCAAAGCGTTGTTGCCCCGCTAAGTCCCAAATTTGGTATCGGACAGGGATCCCGTTAGTAGTATCGTCACGCATAGCAAAATCTGCACCAATAGTGAGTAAATATTGGGATCTAAACCCTTTACCTAAGTACCGCTCTCGGATGGCAGTTTTTCCCACACCACCGTCGCCAATAAGAACGATCTTAATAACGGGCATGATACACTTCTCTCATTTCAAGTTTTCTTGGTTCTGATTAGATATATGATTTACTAGTAAATCTATCATGGTATTCAATATATTACTTTTTAAAAATACTCCCGTAAGGATGTTGTTTGTTTAGGAAATATGCTTGCCAGTGTGTCATAGGCCAGGGAGGAACCCTTTATTTTTCCCACTTCGGCAAATTCATGGGGGGTATGAAATCCGATGACAATCTGACTAAATTCCTTAATCCCAAGTTGAACTATGATTTCGGATCCAGATGAGGTGATATTACCTTTACCATTGCTAACCTCTAAGGTGAATTGCCGATTGTTCCAAGGGCATAAATTCAGATATTCTTGGATATCAATTGTGATTTGGGCATTGACATCTTTTGAATATGTTAATTTCGGGAGTAATTGTTCCACATTGATAATCCGAAACATAGAGTTGGCAACTATTTGGTTCTCCTTTATTCGTGGACTTTTTAAGAATGGTAAGTAATTTCGATCGAACGGGGCGAATTTGACATACTTTCTTTGGGAATCATGGTTTGCCAAAAAATTCAGAAAAGCCTGTTTGGTTTCTGAATCGAAAAAAACCATTTCACGCACCTCCAAATACGAAAAAGGCTTGGTCTGTGTTTTTTGTTCGAATCGCAAAATTAGATACCCCAAATCATTACCATCCAGATCTTGACAAATGAATTGAAATCCATGTTTTGTCCAATCCCACCCCCTGAGATATTTCCATACGTGATCAGGGCGTTTTGCTAGGCCGTCTAACTGTAGACTTAACCTCTCATAGAGAGGCTGACATCTCTCATAGTTAGGGTCGAAATCTTCCATGATGATACGGTTGGGAGTTGGTCGTTGGATAATATCTGAAGTTTTAACTGTGTAAACGTGAATAGAATCCGCTTGACCATACCCTAATCTCTCATAGAAGTTGAAGTTAAAGGGGTACAGTGTTGAAACAAGGTACTCCTGCTGATGGAGTTCTTCAAACACGAACTGGAATAATTTTGCGATGTAGCCCTGTCGGCGGTATTCAGGGCGACAGGCTACAGCTGACATACCTGCCATTTTAACAAACACTCCCCGGACACGTTGGGAAAAATCAATAACCCCAATAACTGCAACTATCTTACTTTGATCCTCTACTACATAATCTCTCAGAGGATACGGTTCTGTTGAGGGGGAAGAAGTTTCTGGTTCATCATATCTATTTTCCCTGCTGAAAGCATAACGTTTGATTTTTTTAAGAACTGATTGATCTTTCTCTGTTGCTTGCCGAAATTCCATTTATCTCGCCTTTTTTTATTCATTACTGGGATTCCTATTTCTCCCTTTTTATTTAGGAAATATATTATCTTGAGGTTATTTATTTAACAAGAATTCATTTTCTTTTCCTCATAAACACGTTTGGTTGAATTAATAGCGAAATCAATTTTATTTACTGATCGTTTTTCATACCAATGACGATATCAATGAGATTCCTTGATTTTTGTCAAGTAATGGAAAGAGTAGACTCAACAACGAAAAAGAATGAAAAAATTATTATCGTTGCTTCCTTTTTAGCAGAGTTATCACTAGAAGAGCTACCTCTTGCATGTTATTATGCTGCTGCTCAGGTTTTTTCAAAAAAATCTCAATTAAAAGTGCAATTTGGGTGGAGTTCCTTTATGGCAGTTATTCGACAACTTACTACTCGTTCCGATAAGGAGTTACAATCATTTTATAGACGGAAAGCTGATTTTGGTAGTTTGATAGAGTGGGCCTTGTTGAAACCTAAGCCTCGCCCCAAATCTCTGAGTACTTTTTTTGAAGGAGAGACAGAACCTGATCCCCCCTCCATTGGAGAAATCAACACTTTTTTTGAAAAGATAGCATCGCTTACAGGAAAGGGCTCGTTACGGAAGAAAAAAGAAGAACTTCTCCAGTTACTGACTACTCTTTCTCCCTTAGAAGCCAAATACATTGCCCGAATCATAACCTCTGACACTCGAACCGGATTTCAGGAAGGACTTCTTTTGGAAGCTATTGCTATTGCGTTTAAACGACGAAAAGAGCATGTAAGATATGCATACATGGTCTTGAGTGATTTAGGTGAATTAGCACTGGTATCAAAAAATCCCTCTCTAAATCTCACATCAATCGTTCCCAAGCTATTTCACCCATTGAAATCAATGTTGGCAACTAAAACAGATAGTATAGAAGATGCATTAGACACCTTTTCTCCCCTTGTCTGTGAATCGAAAATTGATGGGTTCCGTGCTCAACTTCACATCAATCTGCAGCTGTGCAAAATTTATTCACGTAATTTAGAGGATGTAACCGAGGCTTTTCCAGAAATAACAGGTTCCATTACTCCAGCACAAAAAAAGCAGATTGCTCCTTGTATTCTTGACGGGGAGATTGTCGGTCTTGTGGAAAACAAACCAGTATTTTTCCAAGATATTTCGACTCGAATTCTACGAAAAACAGATGTGGCTAGTTCTGTATTGAAACTACCCTGTTACTTCTTTGTTTTTGATGTTCTTTTATTTCGTGGAGAATCTCTCTTACGTATGGAGTTACAGGAACGGAAAGGTGTGTTATCTACTCTTCCTACCTCCAAACATGTGCAAATAATATCCTCTGAGACAGTGGAGGATCTAGTTGAGATTCAAGATCGATTTCGTGAAGCTATTAAGGATGGATATGAGGGATTGATGTTAAAAGATCCCACTTCATTGTACTTAGCTGGAAGACGAGGGAAAAGTTGGTTGAAATTGAAAGCAACTCTCCCTACACTTGACCTTGTTATTGTGGGAGCAGAATGGGGTCATGGGCGTCGAACAGGGTGGTTATCAAATTATCATCTTGCAGCTAAAGAAAATGATGGCTTTCAGATGATTGGGAAAACCTTTAAGGGTCTAACAGATAGCGAGTTCGACTGGTTAACTGAAAAACTGAAATCTTTGAAAATTACTGATGAATCTTATGGTGTTCGTGTTCAGCCTCAAGTTGTGGTTGAGGTGGAATTTGATAACATACAACAGTCATTAAAATATCCCTCTGGGATGGCATTGCGATTTGCTAGGATCAAAAAGATTCGGACTGATAAAAGCATAGAAGATGTCGATAGTATTGAAACGGTTCAACAGCTATATCAAGGCCAATTACAACGTCAGAAACATATAAACAAGTCGTGAATCACTTATGCCCAAGAAAAAGCGTAAAGAGTCCAAACAAGGCCCCGCGTGCGTGAATCATGAGGATCGTTTCGATACAGAAGAGTGTGAGCGATGCCACGAGTTTTATTGTCCTAACTGTTATGTCGAGGATTGGCACGAGAATTTTCTTCAACAGTTCGTGGGTCAAAAGCGTGATTTTATTCAACGAATCTATTGTACCTCCTGTCAAAAGCGGGTTGTTAGGGTTCGATTGATTGCTTATATAGGTTTATTATTGTTGTTTGGTACTCCATTTGTTCTCTGGTTTCTTCTGTCATTTATTTAATCAGAATTTGGATGATGCGAGATTGTCTAAGCTTTCTTTAAAGGATTATCAGGAAGATAGACAAGATCGGGGTGTATACGACAAGCGTAACACTTTAAATGATTTGACGGGGAAGGAATGGCTTTTTTCAACGAAAACAGTTATTCCAAAATTATATTCATTAATTTGGCCTGTAAATACTATTAGTCGGAACTATAATCCCATTCCCATTGATTTGAGTCGGGAACTGGTAGAAACCTTCTCAAAACCAGGAGAAACAGTCTTGGACCCATTTGCAGGGATTGGAAGCACCTTAATAGGGAGCTTCTTTGCTAATGCTGAGTATCCTCCTCCTAGAAGGAAATGTATAGGTATTGAGAGTGATCCCAACCTTGTCCATACATTCCGTCAATTGACTATGAAGTTAAACATTCCAGATAATGGAATGTTATTTGGTGACGCATTATCAATTCTATCAGGACTTAAAAAGAATTCTATTGATTTTATTCTTTCTGATATTCCTGTTTGGAATATCTCTGAAACTGTGGATGGTGAAGATGTTGGTATGTCACTTGACCGCTATCATCATTCCCCCTTAAGTTTTTTTCAACTTTGGTGTTCCTCAGTAAGCACTATTCTATCCAGATCAATATGCAAATTAAAGGATTCAAAATATATTGTCCTTTCAATTCCGAATCATGTGGTTAAAGGAAGATCAAGGAAAAATAGCTATCCTCCAGTAAATTTTGTGCTTTCAGCTCTTATTGCTCATCATCTTCAACAATTCGGAGTAGTGCTTAAATCTGAAAGAGTATGGTTTATTCCAAATATTGAAAGTTCCTCTATCTTCAGACCTTTAAATCGTCGATTCTTGGTTTTTCGCAAAGAAGGAAGTGTTCCATTAGAATTAGGTCAAGAGACCATTCTTTTTAATAAAAGAGTCCCAGTAGGTGACACATTAATTATCCACAAGGCATTTCCGCCTTCTTTTGATCATAAGCTGCGAAGTGAACATGGGGGAATGAAACCTCCAGAGTTAGCTCAATTATTGATCGAAAAATATGCCAAGAGTAACAGAGAATTAATTCTTGATCCTTTTGCGGGGGTTGGAGGAACATTGTTGGGAGCAAGTCTTGTCGGCAAAAAAGCCATTGGAATTGATATCAACGAGCGTTGGAAAGAGATTTATCTCCAAGTTTCCCTGAATAGTGGTTACACGCCGCAAGACTTCTTAGTTGGAGATGCTCGTCAACTGATTAACACTTCCACGATAGATAATAGTATTGGCTTAATTTTGACTGATGTCCCGTATTGGGCGATGGACAAGCTTCGAAAAACACGTGGTCGCTTTTCTAAAGCAGGTGAACAATCTCGTGATAAATTGCCCTCTCCTCTTCATAGATTCAATCAAACTTCCATTCTTACAATCGATCAATGGCTTGAGTTATTAAAGAATGTATTTAGTCAGTGCTATCGAAAATTAATTGAAGGAAGAAACCTAGTAGTATTCATTGGAAATATGTATCGAACTATTGAAGAAATACAAGACAAATCAACAAGAAAAGTAGGGAAATATCTCTTTCTTTCATCCATGCTTGCTAAGGTTCTCCTCGACATTGGTTACGATTTTGAGAATGAAATCATTTGGTACTCCCCTGATAAAGCGTTACATGTTTTTGGGTATCCTTATTCCTATATTCCTAGTGTTGTCCACCAATCTATTCTAATTTTCAAGAAATAGTTTCTCTGTAATTTTGAAAATATAGGTATGGATCTACTTATTGAGAAAAAGGTAGGAAATAGATTTTTACTTCTTATTTCGACTAACAATTAACGACCCAATTGCTAGAATCGATAAGACAAGTAAAAGACCTGGGAAGGAGATAATCCCACCAGTGGTAGGTCCCTCAGTGGTTGTACTGGAACTCTCGGATGATGTTTCATTAGCAATCTGGAATGCCTCCGAATAAGCAATTCCGCTACATGTGGAATTGAAGAAGTGATACTTCACTCGATAGGTAGTGTTATCCAGAGGAAGAACTGAGATATCTATGGGATCTGATTCCCAAAAATTAGAATCAGAATTGAAAATCAAGTTTCCAGTGACTCCAGTTGAAGTTCCAGACTCAGTTATAATAGTATAGGTAGCTCCATCAGCCTCTTGCCAGTTATACCCATGTTGATCCGAGACCTTCACATTCCAGATATAAAGATCTTCATTTGTAAATGACAAATTGCCTGGGGAGATGACCATTTCTTGAGGATTTACCATAAACCAATACTTCTGGAGTGGTGAGGGATAAAAATCGTCATGGTCATTTTTACCAGGTGGGGTATAAGCACTGATCGCTAATACAACTTGATCTGCAGTAATCCCAGTTTCCTCTAATGAGAAGTTCCCAAATTCATCATCAGAGATTTTAACAGGAATAACTTTAGTATTCATTGGTAAACTGGTATTGGTAAGTATGGCCGTAACCATGAAATCTGAGTTAATATCACCTTGGAATTCTAAGTTAAAAGGTAACCCTAGACGGTTCGTGAATTTTAAGTAATCTGTACCCCAATAAGGTACAGTATTTTCGACACGTGGAACTGATGACGCTGGAGAGGTTCGTTCTACTGACATTGAAAGAGAAGTATTGTAATATCCGTAATCTCCATTTGCAATGGACGGATCATCCAAGAAATTGGCAATTGTCCAGTTACGAAACACTTCCTTAAATTCTACAGAATATCCTTGGGCATTAAGAACATTTTCAATGCTTTTGATCCCGTGTTCTGAGCTATTCACTATCGTCCGAATGGTACTCGCGCCACCATATTGCTCACAAAGGTATAGGAAAAAAGCATAAGATGCCCCATAATTAGCCATTACCAAACCTTCACTGTCATCATAATCCCAGTAGGTTAGTGAAACATCAGGGTTTGCACTAAAGTCCTCTTTATATGCAGAACTCCCACTAAACGGGTCTATCCCTATAAGATATTCGGCAAACACAGCTGCGCCTTCATCTAACCAAATATGTTCTTCATTGTCCTTCCCGAAGTGGATCATATGCTGAAATTCATGAGCTACAATTTCAAAATCGTCTACTCCTAATTTGTCGATGTGAAGAATTTCAGCCTCATTACTCCAAGTTTCGTCCAAGTACTGATGGCGGGGGTCGAAAAAACCTGCGACATACAGGCCTCCTGTATAACCATCAATGATATCTATGACTAAAATGATAATTTTGGAATTATCATCGATGTCAGGCGGAGAACCGAAAAATTCTGTGAGCTGAGGATAAATCGTTGTCTCAAATGTATCTTTCATTTCAAGGAATACGGAATCAGGAGCCACTGTTGGTGAGAGATTAGAATAGATGAGACTATAAAGGCCGACTACCTTCAAAGTGACGGTTATTTGTTCATATTCATCGTCTCTGATATTATAAACCCAAAAGGACTTAGTTTCTCCCGGAACCTGTTCAATTCGTGAAACAGGGGTTGTGATGTATCGAATTTGGGAGTTAATCCAATTTTGGGGTAAATTAAGAATACTTAATTCGGGAAAACTATCATTAACTTGAACTGATTCGGGGATAGGATAATTGTCACCCGTAAAGGACAAGGAAAAGAACATAGACCAAGCAGTTCCAGTTACTAATAATAGTAGAGTAAAGGAAATGATTCTCGAAGAGTACAAAGGTTTTTATCACCAGTTAATCATGGAATACTTGAATATTTCTTAAGAATACAGTGTCTGTTCATACATAACCCCACATATTGAAAACAATATCGGAACGAAAAACCAATGAAATAGGTAAAGTTTAAAAATTTCACAAAGGTTATGAGGAAACTCCATTATCTCACTTGGAGATTTTAGGAGTATATCATAGATAAGAATCAGCTAAAATTCTTCCATCTTCCATTTTAATGAGACGCATGCCTGGTCGTAACATTTCCTCATCATGTGTTACACAGACGATCGTTTTCCCATGCTTTTCGTTAAGAGTTCTTAACAATGCCATAATTTCATTCCCTATTGCTGAATCTAGATCACCTGTGGGCTCATCTGCCAAAATAATCTCTGGATCGTTAGCTAACGAGCGAGCAATGCCGATTCGTTGTTTTTCTCCCCCTGAAAGTTCGTGTGGAAGATGGTTTCTGCGTTTGGCCAGATTGACTAGTTGTAACAGTTCTAGCGCACGTGGTTCACGTTGTCTACGTTTGATACCACTTATTAACATAGGTAGTTCCACATTTTCAATAGCGCTTAGGACCGGATGGAGATTAAAAAATTGAAATACAAAGCCCAAATGATGACGACGAAGATCACATAATTCGCTATCACTCAAGGTTCCCAAATCTTCCTGATAAATTCGAACTGTACCTGCAGAGGGTTGTTCAAGACCAGCCATTACA
>CP070760.1:2611079-2624197 GCA_020348965.1 Candidatus Heimdallarchaeota archaeon
ATTACTGCGAAAGTCTCAGCCCAAGAATCCGCGTCGGGTATAGCTGCAGCCCCAGAATTCCAATCGATCCATCCTATGGCTTCAAACAGTGTCCAACCACCGACACTGCCTACATTGGCAGCCCAGCTCATAAGAAGACTAATAGTAACGTAGACAAACAGGATTATAAATCCTGCAGCAATGTGTGCGATAGGTAATGATCGGTTCGATTCCTTGACTTCTCCTGCTGCAAATGAAATAGCTGCGTAACCGACCCATGCCCAATATGCACCTGCAACAGCTGTAAAGACACCTGTAACATAATCTTCAGCAACTGCATCGGAGAGTCCTGAATTAATAGCAACCTGAATTAATTCATTTGCACTATGGCCATCAGTCAGTGTTTCAAGCCCTTTTTCGGTAAGAGATGGATCAAGGGCCCCTAAGATTAGAACGACATAAATTAGAAGCGTTATAGCTGCAGGAATCCAGAACATTACATGTAAGACTTTGCCAACCATCGATGTACCGAAATATGCTAGTGCAGAAAACGCGACGATAAGTACTACCCCAAGAATAGTTAGAACAATTGGCTCGCCTAGCTGTAAAGCATCAACGAGATCCCCAAAACCAGATTTTGGGAGAAACCACGCGGCGAATTCGACACACAAAACTGCAATCAATCCATAAGAGATAGCAATTCCCAAGAATTCAGCCCACGCTGTAGCAAATCCAACAGCTGGACTAATAGTTCTCGATATGTAGACATATCCACCTCCAGCACGAGGCATGGCAGTAGCCATAATAGCAAAGACGTAGACAGTCGCGATAGCGCCTATTCCTGTCAATATGAATGCAATGATTATCGGATTTATACCAGGAATCAAATAATCATCAGGCTTTACTGGCGCTTTACCTGGGCCCCATTGGAAGACTCTGTATTGCCAACCACCACCAATAACGTTACTAAGGATGAATATAGTGGCTGTAATTACTCCTATCTCACGGACTAATCCAGTTGCGTCACGGACATAAGTTTTTGTTTCACTCATTTATGTCACCTTTAAAATCCTTAAGATTTTTCATAAGTTACTTTTATTTTGTCATTGACATTTCTGTGAATAAATCTCTGAGAAAAAATAATATTACATTTTCTTGTCTGAACTACATAGTTATATTTGTCGTTATGCTTACTATTAGGTAAAAACAACCTAAAATAGTAAGCATACGGTACAAAGAGGCACTTGATTATTTCAAGATTATAAAACTTTCGTTGAAATAAGCTATCTTATCAGTAATACAATAAAAAACAGAGACAATTAGAAAAAAAATGATTAAAGTAAAGTCAAGTCGGTTCAGATATGCTTTACAATTCGAAAATTAAATAAAAAAATGATCAATTAACGATCGTAAGACAGCACAAGAAGCTAAAATATCCGAAGACGTAGTTCGTTATGAAAATTATGGACTGGTGTATTCAATGGTAAGATTATTCTTTTGTACTGACATACATGGCGCAGAAAGTGTCTGGAGAAAATTTCTTAACACGGCTAAATATCTAAATGTCGATACCCTTATTATGGGTGGAGATATTACTGGTAAAAGGATTGTTCCAATAGTTAAGCAAAGAGATGGAACATGGAAAGGATCATTATATGGAATTGACAAAGATGCGGTTATAATGCAGACTGAGGAAGATGTTCAAGATTTCGAGTTTAGAGCGAGGATGGCTGGATGCTATACCCATCGATTAACACCTGAGGAAGATATGGTACTCAGCTCTGAAGATTCAGTCACGGAGGATAGAAAAATGGTCAAGGGTGGTCCACTCGACAAGTTATTTGACAAAGTAGAAGCCGAAGGTCTCCAAAAGTGGATTGAAATGATAGATGATGAAATGGACGATGGCACTAGACGAGTACCAGAAGGGACTAGGATTATCATATGTCCTGGAAATGACGATAAGTTCGCCATCGATGATATAATAATTAAAGATCCACGAGTTATTTATGGAGAAGGGTTAAAAGTTGATCTTGATGACCATCATGAAATGATCAGTTATGGTTGGACCAATCCGACTCCTTGGAACACTTATCGCGAAACAACAGAAGATGTTATTGAAGAAAAGATTGATGAATTAGCTGCATTAATTAACAATATGCAAAATGCAGTTTTTTGTTTTCATGCACCACCTTATGAAAGTAAAATTGATGAAGCTCCACTCTTAAAGCCTGATTTATCATATGTTGGTTATAGTGGAGGTGAACCAATACGAGGACCTGCGGGAAGTAAAGCTGTGAGGAAAGCCATCGAGAAATACCAACCTGTGATAGGCCTTCATGGTCACATTCACGAATCACCAGGATCGATGAAAATCGGACGAACTTATTGTATCAACCCAGGTTCAGAATATACCGAAGCCATATTAAAGGGATTCCTTGTAGAATTGAAGAAAGGAAAATTAAAGAAGATGCAAAGGGTTGAAGCTTGAATTTTTATCAATCTTCGTAAAACGAAATAGTAATATTTAGCAAGTCTTTTAATAAAAACACTATAAAATAGTAAAATCAACTGAAGTTATTAAGATGACCAGTTCAGCGCAAGTACACAATGATGAATTGATGAAAACTGGATACCAGATTCTGGAACAGTGTAAAGAGGAATCCATACCGTGTTTTCTGTGGGCTGGGGGTGCAATATATCATATACTTGGTGGAAGACTTGATTACCGACCAATGAGCGATTTGGAATTTTTTCTTCCTAGAAAGGCCGATAAACAGGTTCAACAGATATTATTAAACAACGGTTTTTATGCCAATAAATATTTCAACAGCATGCAAAATATGTATAGGATTCGCAGACGAGAATTTTATTTTCCAAATCGAGAACTTACCTCACATGAAATCGAGGAGTTGGAGCATGGTAGAAGAAGTAACATTGACAATGTCAAGTTCCAAAAGATTGAACTTTTTATTACTGGTATTAAAATGTGTTGGACATTTAAATTTGAAGAACTCCCAGAAGCTTATAACGAGACTTTAATTTGCCCTCCAGGATTTCAATTGGCTCTCAAAGCCAATGCAATTCATCCCGAAGACTTTGATCTAAAAGATATTCAAGATATCGCAAGTATGGTAAATAGTGATTGTTGTGGAAAAGTTACTTCCGAAGATTCAATTTTTACTGAGCCAAAACTTGATGAAAATTTAAATTGTTCAATCGGAACAGGAATTTTTGAAGAGCTCTCAAATAGAAAACATAAGTTTGCATCAACTGTTAATAGAAATTTCAAAGAGGTTCTTAATTATTCTGGTTTAACAGAATCAGGAAAATCAAAATTATCCCAGCTAATAGAGTTTTTAGAACCTTTTGAACAATTGGATAATAAGAGTGGAATTCTATCAAGGGCTCGTAAAGAAAAACCACGACGTGTTGATGCGCGACACATATAACTTTTATTTCTATCTAATCCTAGTTATTTAATTCTAAATACTTCTGTTTCTCAAAATAATATTCCTAGCTCTAATTTTGAAGAAAGGAGGTTTCTTAACATTTTTTGTTTTAAAAAAACATCAGAAAGACAAGAATAAAGTTGATCTAGATTAGCAGATTCCAAAGTAATTAAGATTCATTCTGAAAGATCAGTATTAACGAAAAATGATAATAGAGATTATCATTTGGTAAGCGTTTATTATTTTAGAATAAGGGACTGGACGAACGTAAATGAGAAGTCCTGGAATGTAAGGATATGAAAAGTAGTTCAACTTCGGATGAATTTCTATCAAAAATTAGAATAATTATGCCTACTCAACGTATTCTCGCTATCGATTTTGTGAGAGGTGTGGTTATGGTTTTAATGGCACTTGACCATGCTTCTATATTTTGGAACGCAAAATATGTTGCTAATGAAGGTTTACAAGGATATCGCCCTATTTTTCCAGACATTTTTCAATTTTTTTCGCGTTTTGTAACCCATTATTGTGCTCCGACATTTATTTTTCTAGCAGGCCTTTCAATAACTTTAGCTGAATTGAAACGTTTGCAGAAAGGAACAAACCAAAAAGATATCACACAATACTTTATCACTCGTGGTCTCATCCTCATAGTAATTGAATGGAGTCTGATTGCTTTTATTTTTCGCGCTGCCCCACTTTATTTTGGCGTTCTCGCCTGTATTGGCGTTGGATTCATAATATTTGCTTTTGTTCGCCGCATACCTGCCTTTACACTTCTTATTTTATCATTAGGTGTTATTCTAATGTCTCCCTTCTCCGAGCTCTCATTTAATACGACTCCTGGTAATTTTCTATTTTATATAGAGGTTTTTCTAAAAAATCCTTCATGGCCTTATGGTTTATACCCACTTGATCCTTGGCTTGGAGTTATGGGGTTGGGGTACGTGACTGGATACTGGGTGCATCAACAACAACAGCTGCCAGATGCTTGTAAACGAATAACAAAGCGACTTACCATTATTGGTTCGGCGTGCATTGGTACCTTTTTCATCTTAAGAATCGGTACGGGTTGGCCATGGAATTATCTAGGAATTTGGGACGTTGAAGAAAGTTTTACTATTGAGAATTTTTTCTTACTAGCAAAATATCCTCCAAGTATCGTGTTCCTTCTTTGGACTTTGGGAGGCATGGCATTGATCCTAGCACTGACGTTTTCTCTTCAAAAAAAACCATGGTTTCAAAAATGGTCAATTCCCATTGTTTTTTTCGGAACAACACCTCTTTTCTTCTATTGTGCCCATTTATGCTTTTATGGAACAACTTTCGTCTTCACATTTCTATTCCTTTACGGAACTATACCAAATGCTCCAGGTATTGAAAGTGATCTTTCTCTATTGATTACAATAATTGTATGGATCATTGGAGTAATCATCTTGTTTCCTCTATGCCTCATGTTTCAGAGGATTAAGAAAAAATCCCCCCACTCCTTACTGAAATATATTTAAAAAAATAGTAACTTTTTACCTACTACTATTATTTCGTTTATCATTCAAAAACTGGTCAGTCTTTAGTTTTCGGTTTATCAAGGAGGTGTGTTCCACTGAAGATCCCAAACTCTCCTACGGTAGCGGTTGTCTCAACAGGGTTATACCACCTTTTTTTCTCTCCAACTTTAGCTCTACCTCGCCAGCCACGGCTTTTAGGAATACTTTCGAAGTATTCTAGGATTTCTTCTATTTTTGTCGATACAATACTTCGTTGTTCCTCAGAAAGTTCTTCAATGTCTGTTAACGTGTTTTTAATGTTACCCAAGTTTGTAGTTACCGTATTATAAAAGCCCCAGTCCTTCTTAAGATATTTTTCGCCAATATGTTTAATATTTATTTTCTCTGGTTCATCGGAATATCCAACTGTGTGAGCAAGTAGTAACATAACTGTGTCGACAACATCTTTATAATTCATAAATACAATTTGGGTTTTTCCTAGGAGAAGTTCTGCTAAAGGAAGTGTTGGAGAATCTAACAACAACCTTTTTACATCTAAATTTATGTTATGATTGAATTTTATTTCGCCATAGAAACAATCCACAAACCACCAATTTTTCGGGTGAATGTAGATTTTTCGTTGAGTGGTAGCCATTGATATTGTCATCTTTCTTTTGATGTAGCCATACTTTTCCATGAATTTATCCATTTTGCCCCGATGTTTCATGGCTATTGCTCCATCAATATCTGTAATTTCACTTACATTCTCACCAAGGCGTTTTAACTTAATGTACAAATCTTCCAAATTATGGGGTTGACAATGAAGACGTATTGCTAAACCACCAACTAATCGAAATTGAACACCAAATTCTTCAGCCTGAGAAACCATTTTCATTGCTTCATCAATAAAAACACTTAAAGGGATGACCCCACCCCATTCTTCGGGCAAATCAACAGTCACACCCTCTTTTTTTTGTAAAATTGTTGTAACCTCCAAAACACACTTACTATCAAATTATCAACATGACTTAAAAGTTTTTTATTTTGCTTCTTTTTTTTTACAATTCTCAGTTCCTCAGGAGTAATCTTATAGAGTGAAAAAACAATATCATTTATATAAATCTTCAAAGTGTTAAGTTCCTCATATTTTTTGATAATTACTTCAAGGTGTTGGACTCCTGATTTAGAGTTAGCAACTGAATGCATTATTTTTTCAATATTCTTCCGATTATTTAATTGTCTATAGAACCATCTAAAATTTTGAAAATCCTCCTTTTTTTGATTTAAATCCTGAATCTTTTTCTCTTGCATCACCTGATGAATTTTATTCTTGATTTCCTCTCCAGTTTTCTGGTAAATACTATAAATTTCTCCCAAAGTGAACAATTTATCTATATCTGATTGTAGGATTACATCATCCATTATTTTTTCATATTGCTTTAACTTAAGTAGCTCTGATAGTCTTTTACGATAATCTTGGCTTTTTATGCCAGAAATTCGTGGAATCCTGATCATTCTTAAGTAAGCTCTATCAAAATCTTTGCTGGTCACAAATTTTTTTGTGTAGACAACATGACGGAGCCACCATTCAACGAAAGAAGATTCCAATATGCCGGCAATTGCCATCAAAGAGTGAGATTCTTGAGAATAATTTGGAATAATGTTAATAACAGTTTCATGAGTAACAATTCTTCCTTTTTTGTCAACCCATGTTTTCACATTTATTGAATATGTGGGTTTTGTACGGTACGAAATAATCCGTTGCGCAATTATCTTGGGAGTCTGTTGTCGTTTAAACTTTTTTTGTGGAGTCCTTGTCTTCAAATAACTTCGTGCGGGTAATAAAAAACCATTAACAAAATTAGCTTTTTCTATCAGTGGAATCATGCCCTGACGTGAACGATACTGACTACTGATTCCTCTGAATGCCTTTACATCTAAGAATTCGAATTCTTCAGTATAAAGACGTTGGATAATTTTCAGCTCTGATGTATTAACTCCTACTAAGAGATTATCAACTAAAATTGCCATTGAAGTAGGTGTCATGCAAAATTGCTCAAATCTCTCATTAAATGAGTTCCATACACCTGTAAGGTACTCCACTTGTTTTTCCTCTGGTTGGATCTTCCTTATAATCACAGCACACTGTTCCTGTAGTTGGCCAGTAAACTGGTTGCCAAGGTCTAATACTTCAACTAACCAATATTTAGTTAAAAGGATTCTTCTAAATTCAGTCCACCTTTTAGAATAGATTATGGGTTTTGGTAAGAGGAAACAGAGTAAACCACCTGTTTTGAGAAGATCCAAGGATTTTAATGTGAAGAAAACTGAACTTTCAGATCGAATTCTATTGGTGTGACAAGATTTACAGTCCTTTCGAATATTTTCCCATTCTGAGCGGGAGTATCGGGCATTATACGGCGGGTTTCCAATAATAACATCAAATTCCTTTATCTGCATCTCGGAGAGAGCATATAAAAAGAAATTTCCACTTTTAAGCAGAATATCGAATGGGAATCTAGTTAAAAGTGGATCTAACTCTTCCTTCGCTATATCAAGAACAGATGAATCAATGTCTATTCCCCAAAGTTTTGCTGAAAATTGGGGATATATCAGTGGAATTAGAGTTTTTAAAAAGATACCCTTCCCTAAAGCTGGATCAAGTACCTTTAATGTCTTATCGGAATAATTCTCTGGAAAATATTTGATAAGGCGTGTTATTAGGGCGTGTACTATTGGTTTTGGTGTAAAATATTGTCCTTTTTCTTTGTAATCAGTTTTCTGCATTCGAAATCTTTCCTAATTAGGATTAGGAAACTGCATTTTTTTAGCTCTCAAGATTTTTCTGTAGGGCGTATGAAGTAAAGGTTTTCCCAGTTAACACATTCCCACTCATTATAATGAATCTATGTTTATTTTGATGAATTTTGTGTATAATTTCTTTAATAAAATCCCCAAAATTGGATTTACGTGGAGAAATTTTAATCAGCTCATAACCAGTAGGAGTATCAAGTGCTTTTGGATAAGTTTCAAGCAAATTCTGATAACGCTTAAAGATCGAAAAATCGGCATCACTCTTTTTAATACTCGAACTTTCTTGTTCTCGAGCTTCAAGATTAAGTTTAACTTCCTCCTCTGTTGCAATTGTATGAATATATAATGGGTTATATTTTCTGAACTTTTTCGCTAATAATTCTCTATGAGTAGGGTGTGCGGGCATGTTAAAATTAGTCCCATCGAAAATAACTATAGAATCTTGATCTTTTCGAAGAAGACATTGTATTAACCAATTTGCTAGTTGGTAAGTGTGCTTACTTTCCCATTGGAGGTATTTAGGAGAATCTCCACAATACATTTTTCTAATATGATCCGTTGAAATAACACGTACTTGCCGTCCAATACGTGTGGTACATTGAGATACAATCTTTTTTAGGTTTTCAAGTATCAATAATAGGTCTCTTTTTTGATTTATATGAGGTTCGAGTTCTACACGCTCACGGATAATTTGGAGGCATAAACCAATGAACTCTCTTTGTGAAGCATATTTTTTATTCAGCTGAAAGTACTGGATTATATCATCGCCATTTAAGGTAAGATCTTTCAAATCGATAGGAGGATTGTTTAAAGCTCTACTTAGAATATCTGTTCTCAAATCCTTTGAATATTTCTGAGAATTTTGTATGACCTGTTCTTTGGCTTGATAAAATGTAAGATAATCTATCAAATACTCAGGTCTTATATGAAATTGAAACTTTCTAATAGAATAATCTTTAATATTTTCCTTGGTCTCTAAAGAATATGGTAGACTAAATGTGTGTACTTTTAAGATATGACTTATTTCAGTTATCTGTTTATTAGAAAATTTTAATCCCTTGAGGAATTCGTGAATAAATTTCTCATGAAGAGGAGGAAATATCTTTGATGTTGGTATTGCCACAATAGGTACCTGATGAAATAAGAGTGTAAAACGTAATCGAAGAGAGGCATTAACAGAAACATTTGAGATAATCTGTAAAGTCAATTCAATTCTACTCAAGTTTATCTCAGGAAGTTTTACATGGAATTTTTCACTATTAAATTCAGGAATAAGATGATACAACAGACCAGATTTTTCTAGTAAAAAGATGGCTTTCTGAAAAAAAGCTCCTCCTACTAATTTTTGAAATTCAGAGTGTATTCGCTCCTTGGCTACTTTAGCAAAGACATCATAATGATTAGGTATAGCTTCAATTGTTTTTGAGTCTACATCAAAACCTAGTTGGGCGACAAATCTGAAAACTCTAATTAATCTGAGTCCATCCTCCTTTAAACGTTCATCTGGATCACCGACCATTCTGATAATCTGGGCTTGAATATCGCTAATCCCACTAAAAGGGTCGACTATTATTTCATTGATTGGGTCATAAGCGATAGCATTAACTGTTAAATCACGTCTAGACAAGTCTTCTACTATATCTTTAACAAATGAAACCTCAGAAGGTCTTCTACCATCAGAATAATCACTCTCAACTCGAAAAGTGGTTACTTCAATGGAAAATTGATCATTAACAATGGTGACTGTGCCATGTTTTATTCCCGTTGGAATAACACGAAAATTCTTATAAATCTCCATGACTTCAGAAGGTTTAGCATCTGTTGCTATATCCCAATCTTGGGGTAAATGTTCCCCCTGAATAATATCTCGAATGGATCCACCAACGAGAAAAGCTTGAAATCCATGGTTAATTAATATTTGACAAATTTTGATGACTTCTGGTGGGAATTGATCTTTTGTAAACATTAATTTAGACACTGACCATTATTCTATTGCCAAATGCTTTTTTGAAAGAATATTTCTACAAAGTATTTAACAATTAAGAAGGAGAATTGCACATCAGAGGAGTAAATAACTATTATTCGTCTAAAAATTTGAGCAATCAGTCATGTTCACGTTATATTCTGCTTTAAAGCCTTTCTATGTAAAATTTCTCCAGAGAGGTCAATCTTATGGGCTATCTCCTCATGAAATTCATGAAGCGGCCATAAATCTATTTATAAAATTTTTAGGAATAATTATTTTTGCTCCATGGGAAAAGCAAAATAATGAAACCGAAGAATCAAAGTCAGATACTCGTAAAGTCAGAATGTTGATACATGAGATTCTATTTCAGAAAGATGTTCTGTCTCCAAAGATTAATTCTGACAAAAAACCCGATATTTTAAAAGAAGTATTGAAATTATCCCATTTAGAAACCCAATTTAAAGATTCGTTATCTTCAGACGAATGGGATGAACTAGTTAGTATATTACTTAATCAAGAATGGACCTTGGAAGAGAATTTTGGGGATCCCCAAAAATCAGACAATGAATTTACTCCTGAATTTCTTTCTTATTTTTATGAAAATGTTCTGAATGATTTTGAGAATTTTTTCAGTTTAACGCCCAAGATTACTAAACGAAAACATAAAGGGGTTTTTTACACACCTTGGCGTATTATCCGTGGAATTACTGAAAGATGTTTTAACCAATACGAAGTGTTTCATCCTCAAATTTTTCAAGATACAAGTATGAGTATAAGAATCCTCGACCCAAGCTGTGGAACTGGATCTTTTCTTGTTTATGCAGCTGAAAGTCTTTTCCAGCGAACGAGGAATAATTTCGACTCCAATTCTGAGCTTTCACAGCTTATTATTATGAATTGTATTTATGGAATTGATCTCTCCCCAAGTAGCCTAACTGTAGCTAAAATTCGATTATTATTCTGGATTCTTAATTTAAATTTTGAGGTTGTCAATTCTCTTCCCTCTTGGATATTCAGAAACATTTGTTCTGGAAATAGTTTGCTCGGGCTTTGTAAAGAGAGAATTCAATATCCTCTTGACTACTCTACAGCTCTTACAAGGATCGCTACTCATCTAAAACTCTATAATATAGAAGATCAACAGATAAGTCTAAAGGAGAATTGGTTAGTAATAAGTTTAAAATCAAAAGAAGCAAAGAAAAAAGTTTTTTCAGAAAAATCTTATCAACTTACCCATCAGCGGGCAGAGAAAGAACTAAATTCTCTAGTAAATATTTTCTATTATAATTGGCTGAGACATCGCTTACAGGCTTATCCACGTCCAGCTCCTATAAAAGAAAGAGATTTGAATATTGTTCATCCTTTTCATTGGGGAATTGCGTTTCCTGAAGTCTTGCTCGAAGGAGGTTTCGATCTCGTACTAGGAAATCCCCCTTATGGACGATCCGTTTTATCAAAGACAGAAAAATCAATGATGAAACTGATATATAAAGCATGTTCGGGTAAAAATCCTAAAAAATACAGTTTAAATGCTGTTAGTGCTTTTATTGAAAGATCCATCAATCTTTTGAGATCAAAAGGTATCTTAGGATTAATTGTGCCTTTTTCTATTTTACGAGTAGAAGAATTCGAGGCCTTACGGGAATTTATCTTAGAAAGGACAATAATTTGGAATATTGATGATGAATCTGCGGCTTTCACAGATGTTACTTTAGAAATGTGCTCTATATTTTTAACAAAACAGATAGAATCCGATTACGAAGTAACTATAAGTCCTCGTCCCAAAGTTGTTGCAGAGTCCTCCGTGCCTATCCGAATTTTCAAAAAATATAACCGCTTTATGATTTATTACAACAATTTGTGGGATAAAACTGCAAGTCAAGGTTTAGTCCAGAATAATATCATTCTGGGAGACTATGGGATTGACCATCGTATCTTAAAAAAGGATCTGAGTTCAACTCATTCACCAAAGTATCCTATAAGGTATTTGCATTCAGGCCGATGTGTCGCGAAGTTTGCATTAAACCCGAAATATTTTCAATGGTCAAAACCACACCCCACCAATGAACGTTTCACTAAGTATTTTAGAGAACCTCGCCTCATAAACACTGCTATTGGAAATCGTTTTCGAGTAGCTTACAAACCTGAAAAAATTGTACCAGGAACTAATGTTTCTATCCTGGAAATAAAAAATTCTAAATATCACTTCCTTCCTATGTTAATTCTATTAAATTCTGATCTGATCAATTACTTATTGAAGCGATATATTCTCAACTTCAGTCATCTTACGGTTTATTTGCACAAATACTATACGAAATTAATTCCAATAAAATATCCACAGGAATTTGAAAAAGAATTTGAGATTCTAGCAAGTTACCTTATCTTTCTTAATCAAGCACACTTGTGTGAGAAACTAGCTCGTGATAAGAGAGTAGATTATCTCTTGAATTTATCAAATTACCTAGTTTACGACTTATACTTCCCAGAAATATTAGGAATTTCCTCAAACTTAGCCCTAACTGTCGGAAAATTTTTGAAACCGATTGATGTTAACTCTTTTCTTGATATGGTTCTTTTTCACGAAGATGAAACTAACACGGAGACATTAACCCGTTTGATAGATGAAAATTGGAAGATCCTTCGTCAAGTTACCCACCGCATAAGAGATGATCTCGAAATTCGACAATATAAAAAGACAATCTTCAATCACAAAATCGTCAGACAAATCCGTAACGAGCTATAATTCACATGAAATAGCAGGGAAATAGCGATGCTAGAGGAAATTCAAGCTGCGTTTAAACGAATTGAACCATATGTTAACCATACACCTATTATGACATCACGAACTCTAAATTCCAGTGTTGGAGCATTAATTTTTTTGAAATGTGAAAATTTTCAAAGAGGAGGTGCGTTTAAATGTCGTGGAGCTTTTAATTCACTACTCCAGCTTAAATCAGAAAAGCAATTGAAAGGAGTCGTTGCACATTCCTCTGGAAATCATGCTCAGGCTGTAGCGCTAGCAGCAGGAGAGTTGGGAATAAAAGCAACCATTGTGATGCCAGAAAACGCTCCACCAGTGAAGAAGGCTGCGACACGTGGGTATGGAGCAACAATAGTGGAAAGTGGAAACGCTCCGATGGACAGGCAGATAGAAGCAGAACGCCTCGTAAAAGAAAAAGAATATACCCTAATTCATCCATATAACTATCTTCCTACTATTCATGGGGCAGGAACCGCTGCATTAGAATTAATCAAGGAAGCAAAAAACTTAGATATGGTTTTAACACCTGTTGGTGGAGGAGGACTTATCAGTGGTACTTCTATTTCAGTTAAGGGGTTATGTAATGAAGCTAAAGTCATTGGAATTGAACCAATGAATGCTGATGATGCATATCGTTCCTTTAGAGATGGTAAGATTTA
>CP070760.1:2624297-2679257 GCA_020348965.1 Candidatus Heimdallarchaeota archaeon
GATGGCATAATATTATAAATCTAAACCTTCTTGAGCGCCTCGCTATAAAAAACTGTATTAAAAAGCCACTGTGGCTTAGTTTTTGGTAGATGACTGGGATTCTAGTGTCTACCAGACAGAGTAGCCGGGTTATAGCGCCTCCTTGGTAATTTTCTTCCCTATTTCGGGAGAGAAACAATCAGGAGGATGTCGTGGGTTCAAAATACGGTAACCTTGCGGGGTATCTATGAAATTCCCACCAGTGGCTCTATTTTTTTCCTTCCTTCACTTATAAAAAGGATCGAGGCGATCATTTGGATTACAAAGCCTTGTTTGAATTATGGTTGAAAGAAAGGGCGAGTCTACCACTTCTTGAGATACCTGGAGATTTTTATATTTCCATGGATGGGAAATTAGCAAAACTTTATCGAAAATCTCAGAAACAAGAATGGAGAGAGCTAGCAGCAGAAATTATAGAAAGAATGGAGTTCCTTAGAAAGGATCTAGCACAGGTTCGATTATCAAAAATTCTTAACTCGGTAATTTACAATGTTCCTATTGATACAAAGGTTCTTACGTGGGGTGAACGTCGATTAATCAATAATTTAAAGAAATCTATCGAAATGCTTGGTGTGGAGATACCAAACATTTTAGATACTCAGCAAATTTCTCCAGAAACGAATCATTTAGGAAATTCAGAAGTAGAACCAGCTCAAATTGAGGAGAATAGCGATTTTTTATCCGTTCCTCAAGTGAGTTTGATAATTAGGATTCTTGATGATGTCGAAGCCTTTGTTGGGCTGGATAATAAGCGATATGGGCCGCTAGTAAAACATGATGTTGTAAGTTTACCCGCAGGTAATGCTAAAGCTTTAATTGCAAAAGGAGTGGCAAGAGTAATAGAAACAAAGATAGACAAATTAATTTCAGGTGAAAAATTGTGAAGAGAAGTTATATACCTCAACCGCGCTCACATTTCTTGAGAATAACTTGTGAATGTGGGAATGTTCAAGAGGTTTTTTCCCACGCCACAACAAATGTGGTTTGTCGAGTTTGTGGAAAAACACTGGCTGAACCTAGTGGGGGAATAGCTAAAATTTATGGTTCTGTAATAGAGGTTCTAGACTGAGATAGGTGAGAGTAAATGGAGTTAAATTTTCCACGCGTGGGTGAACTTGTCATCGGAACATGTACTAAGTTAACACCCCATGGGGCATATTTTGAAATCTTTGATTATGAAAAGCTCGGTTCAGAAGCAGGATTTGTTCATATCTCGGAATTAAGTCGGACTTGGGTACGAAATATTCGGAGTCACATCCGAGAGGGACAGAGAGCTGTATCGAAAATACTTCGAGTTGATACAGCACGCGGAGAGATAGATATGTCCATCCGAAGAGTATCAGAGCCTCAACGTAGAATGAAGCTTAATGAATTCAAACAGGAGAATCGTGCTCGTGGGATTGTGGCAGTTGCCTGTGAAAATGTCGATATTTCAGCTGAATCCGTTGAGGAGACGCTATTGGGGAATTTTAACTCAATATATGAGGGGTTGATAAAAGCAAGAGAAGGAGAAGTGGCATTACTTACTGAGATCGGAATTCCTGAAGTGGCAGCAAAGAAAATCCATCAATTAGCTGTGAAAGAACTACAACCTCCTACTGTTCAATTAGCGGGACTTGTGACAATAACATGCTACGAATCAAATGGTGTTGAAATTCTAAAAGAATTCTTCAAAACTTATAATAAAAGCTTTAATAAAAAGCATAAAGGTTCTAAGATTAATATTCAAATTATTTCCCCTCCTGAGTATCGTTGCATGATCGAAAGTGGGGATTGGAAAACAGCCGAAGGCATTTGGAAAGAAATACAGGAAGAATCAAACCAATTCTTTAGTCCTTATGATGCTGAATGTTCTTTTGAACGACAATAAGTTTCAAACTGCTGTTGGGACACATATGCGATTGTTAAGAAAGTGTAAATGTAGCTACACCATGGATCAATCTAAAGAATTGTGTGACAAATGCGGTTACAGATTTCACAGTGCCTATCCTCCAAAATATTCTCCTCATGACAAATATGCTGATTATCGGAGAAAAATGAAGGAGCATGCCAAGCAGCAGGGATTGTTATGACAGAACAGTCGTCTGTAATATTCCGAAGGTTTGAACTTAAGGATCTCGACCAAGTAATGGAGATTAATAAACAAACTTTACCCGAAAACTATCCAGAAAGATTCTTTCGGACTATTTTTTCCGAATTGCCTTCTGCGTTCCTGATTTGCGAGATCAATGGAGATGTAGTCGGGTACACTATGGCTCGTTTAGAGAAAGGATTAAGTCATTATTCTATTTTTCATCGTGCGAAAAAGGGACATACCGTAAGTGTGGCAGTAAAACCAGAATATCGAAGGAGGGGCTTAGCAACAAAACTTTTAAAGGGATCTATTAATGCTATGATCGAACATGGAGCTACCGAACTCTTCCTTGAAGTTCGAGTCTCAAATTCAGCCGCAGTTAACCTTTACAAATCTTTAGGTTATGAAATCTTGAAAGAAATTCGCCATTATTATCGAAATTATGAAAGTGCTTATTTAATGGTTCAGAAAATCACTAAGAACTCAAAAAAGGGTTAATTATCAAAAATTAAAGGAGGAAATGTCTTAGGACATTAGGATCGGGAGAAATGCTAAGAGTAATGCACATTCAAGTAAGACGCAGTTCAAACCAATAGATGCAATAACAACGACCACATTAATCTTCTTAATCTCTAAGCAAAATACTTCTCAGATTGTTTCTAAATAACTATGGAATTTAACATTTTTCTCAACGGTCAATTCTCATCCTCATAGCTCCTTTAATGATGAGGGTTTACAAGTTAGAGAAGGAGAAATAACCTAAGCAAACGTTAAAAAACGCCCAAACATAAAGCTTTAAAAGGACAGAAAACGTGGCTAGTGTAAATAGGAAAAGAAAGTCTGGTTTAAAGGACTTAATACCTATATACTAATGGTACCTTCCTGAAACTAGCAATATTTCCAACGATGGTGGTTTAATTCTTGAAAGAATACTTCATAAAGGCTAGCGATGCCTTAACAGGGTTGAATAATAGTGTTTCGACCAATGCCCGAAGTGTTGCTGATATAACGATCAAAATTTATACAAAATTTGAAGAAATCCGATACATGAGTGAATCTATTCCTGACTACATTCTTCATCCTGATCAAACTAAGTCCAATTTGAAAGCGAGTGGCGAGATCAGAGTCGCCCAACTCCTTTCCTCAATCCTATGTGAACGAATTGCTGATCACTCAAAACGATTAGCCGAAGATCTAGATTTCGGGGAAGAGGGTCTGAATGTTCGCGAGGAAATACGCGAAATTCAAGATCAAATTAACCGATTGAACGAAGTTGTTCAAGTTCAAAAGAAATTAGCTGATGGTGCTCCTGTTTCAACCGAGAGTATTAAGGATCTGCAGAAAAAATATAATACTCGAATAAATCAGTTGGAAGAAGAACTTCTTCGAAAGGAAGGTCGTGCATTAACTATAACTGCTTTAGATGCCACAAAGAAACCCAGACTATTCGGAAAAAAGAAGTTTGAGGAAAACTTAGGTGATCTTGTGTTAGAATATGGAAAAAATCTTCGTGCAAGTTCTGGAGGATATATCTCGCTTGCACATTTATATACGGCACTCAAGGACCAAGTTCCAGATATCGAGTTTTCAGCCAAAGATCTTGAAAACGCATGTAAACGTCTCAAAAAACAATCTCTTATTGAAGGAATTACGAAAAGATCAGGAGTTAAGATAGTTGAATTTGTTCCAGTCACTCTCGGAAGTGATGCAAGGAAAGTTTTTGACTTAGCGGTTAGTAAAGGATATGTTACCTTAGAAGAAGTTGTTTTGGGGACAAAATGGGATCAACAACGCGTGATCCGCGTTCTTGAAAGCCTTGTATCACAGAAGGTTGCACGAAAGGTTTCTTCTCTTGATACAGGAGATCAATATTATTTTCCAGGATTATATGGAGACAGTGATTGGTAGGTGAAATGATGGCAGAAGTAGAGAAATTTGGTGGATTATTTCACAGGATAGGAGACGCAGTTCATATTGGAACTAAAAAATTCAAAGGAAAAGCGATTTTAAGCTCAGATTTCAGTGACGATGCAGAAAGTTCTTTAATTAATCGCTTAAAATCCGAGGATTATGATAGTTTTCGGAAGTTCGATGGTTTCATTGTTAAAGATCCAGAGAATGCAATTCTATTACAATCTGGAAGTCTAGTAGGTGTTGCTGGTAGCGGTATTTATGAACTTGACAAACCAGCAAAACGTCCTGGTAGTGAGATAATTTGGGTAACTAAGCGTGAATTCATAATCAAATGGGGTTCACCAGGAATATACACATCTGATAATATCATGGTTGGATGTTATGGTATTTCACGCATGAGGGTTGTGAATCCTCGTAATTTTATAATGAATGTTGTTTCACACAAACAATATTATTCGGGAGAAGAATTGAAGAATTGGGTAAAACAAACTATAATTGCAGCAGTAAAGCACGTAATGTCACGTTATACGGTTCCCGAGTTATTAAAAGAACGTCGAAGTCTAGAAATACAAACCCGTTCTGAATTAGGTCCTGAAACGTCCCGTTGGGGTTTAGAACTTGTTGGATTGGACATTGGGGGTTTTAAAGTGCCTGATGAATATCAAGCGCTCCTATCCTATGAGGTCGAGAAACAAGTTTTAGCACAACAGCGAGAATTAGCGGAAGAGAGAAAGGAAATCGATGATGTTGCAGAGAAAGTGACGAAATACGAACGAATGCTTGAACAAGCTGATGAGATGTTTCTCAGTGGTAAGATTTCCGAAGAAAAATACAAAAAGCTCACAGATAAATATTCTAAGAAGTTAGCACAATTTAAGTCACAAATCTGATGAGGAGTATCTTTGGTTTATTAGGTCTCTTCTGTCAGATTCCCACCACATTCAGGACAAAAAGCCATTCCAACTGCACTTATTTCTTCGTAACACTCACTACACACTTTTTTTGCACAAGACATGCATGAGAAACTAATAGTGTTGGATCGAGGAAGTTCACAGACACCACAAAGAAACCCTACTTGACGTTTTTTTAGTTGAAACGTCAGATCACGAATATTTATCTTCCCCTGGATCGTTCCATGCAATATATATTGTTCTAGCAATTCAATTGTATCACTATCCGAATAGTTCGAAAGTGAAATAATCCTTTTAAGAGGAATATCGGTTTCGACTGTTTGATCAAAAAATTCCGATAATCTTGGATCTAATTGCAAGGTTTCCAGTGCAATGGGTTCGTATTCCGTCCATCCCATTTTAAGGGGACCTTTTTTACAGAAATAACATTCTTCTGTATCTGTTAAGTTAAAGGAATGAGTGTAATTAACCTTACAATGTGGACAGAACCTTGGAAGATCGATTATAAAGGCTGATATATTACCGCAAAAAGGACATTCATGTTTACTTCCTGTTGAACGGCAATTGGAACACATAACCCGCCTGCAATTTTGGCATTCAAAATAAAGATGAGGATCAGTATAATCAGAAGTATCTACTTGACAAAAAATGTTAAAGTGTCTTACTCCCTTAACTAAAAACGGATTAGAAAATTCTCCAGCAATAAGTCGAAGTCTGAGAAGTTTTGCCAACTTCTGAATTTGATCTAAGAGTTGAAGTGGATATAGATTCAGTTTTAATGCTAGACCCTCAATGTCAATTCCATTCTCAAACCAATCATTTAAGGAGGGAGCAATAAAATCTTCCGATGTCAAGGTTCCTTCTAAGCTCTGGTTTAATACATTCAACAAGTTGATAAAGTCAGCTCTATCTACATCAAGCCGATGAAGCCAGAATTCAATAGGAATGCTTTGGTAAACAAAGATATCCTTTAGAACTTGGTTAATAATATTCAATGTCAGGTACAGGTATTCATAATTGCTAGAGAAGATGAAGTTGATTTCACTTCGGTGTCTTTCCAGAAGTTCCAAACATTCGTCTTTAGGAAGTTTGGTTAATTTACTTACATGGATTAGTGCAACTTCTGATTCTAATTGAAAACTTGTATTCATGAAACGAACAAGAAATTGGACATTTTTCTTCTCATCAGCGGAAGAATCGAAGTTTAAAGAAGTTAAATTATAAATACGTTGTTTAAGTGGATCAATGTAACCGATAAATTGATTATTTTGAGCCATGAAGTCCAATATACCTTCCAAGTGGTCTTCAGTCCAATATAGCTGGTTTAAAAGAAATTTCAAATCGATCGCTGTTGTTGTGCCTAATTTCTGTTTAATTTCTGACATTGCTCCACGTAAAGTGAAGAATTTTCGAGGAATCACATCAAAAAATCCTTCAACATCTTGTACATTCAAGACAATTTGGCGTTCTAGCAGCTTACCTGGTAAATTGGTAATATCAATTAGATCACATATGTCTACAAAGCCTTTAGTTGCCAATTCGCGGGAGATTAAACGTTGGAGGAATCTAGTTGGGATAAACAATTCATCATCGACGCTGACAAAACCATATATTTCTTTTGTACCGATTTTAGAACGTAAAAATGTAGCGATTTCATCTGATCTCCCTCTTGGAGTCATTTCACGCAATGGGAGCGGCTGCTCTGCTGCTTGGGCTTTCACGAGCCACTGTTGATTCTTTCTCCCAAACATTGGTTTCGACCATAATTCTAACTATTTCTTAACTGAAAGTTCTAAAAGTTCTGCATCTTCAGCTGATAAATTATCAATGGCATTTAACAATTATTGACGAGTTCGTGTTAAACTTATTAAAGTGAGTGTTATTAACTATTATGAAAGAGTAAAAGGTCAATCAAAAACTAGAGGAAAATGATCAATGAGTCACCAAAACATTAAGTGTTCAAAATGCGGCTATATTCCACGAGATCAACCTGTTTCTGGGGCTTGGTATTGCCCTAAATGTGGAAAGCGTATGACAATTGGGTCTTCTCGTCCTAAAACAACCCGAAAATTCTATCGAAAACCTGTTACCGTTCAGAAATCACGAGATCAAGTCACAAGTCAGATTTATAGGAAGTTAGCTGTTGATAAACCAACAGATCTCGGTTTAAAAGAATCTTACATAAATCCAAAGGTTGATCCAATCTTTCCTAAGCGTAGAGATAAAATGCGATTATTCTATAAAAAGGATTAAAGTCTCACTAAGTAATATTGTACTAAAAGGGAGATTACCTACTTCTGGAATTTAATTTGCAATCGAATTTCCTCATCACCAACCAATGAGCTTAAAGTTATCCGATCACCATCCGAGAGAAAGTCTGCTATGATTCCATCTTCAGGGAGAAGTTTATTGCCAAGAAATCCAACAGTATCTTTACTTTTCTTAGGTTGAGTTTTCTCAAATAAAGTCTTGAATTTTGAGGATGGATCAACCTCTACTTCAAAAAATGTTTGAGAATCAATTGTGGGTTGACCACAAACAAGACAATTAGGATCAGGAACCATCTCAAAAGTGTTTATTGACCCAGTCAAGGCTGAATAAATAAAAAGCGAAGGGATTCTAAATCTGTGAGTATCAATCAAGAAATCTAGTCTTTTCATTTCGTTTTTTTTAAAAGACGTTCTCTTTTCTAGAAAAAGAGCTTTCAGGATTTCTTGGGATTGTATTCCACTGGTTACTGCATTAACAGTTATTAAACTAGGTACACGGAAAAGTATTAGTTGCAGGAGTTCTTTTTCGTCGAAATTACTATAGTTATATTTTTTAGCATATTTATTAGCAAAATTCGTGAGTATGGAAAGATCCTCTTGAGAGGTTTCTAATGGTTCGCGATCATATGACGTGTTGAAGTCGTAGAGTGCTTTCCATGCACAATGTTCTCTTTGGCGGGGAGCCCCCACGAGTGTACATGGAGCTGTCAATATACGAGTTTCGTCCGGAGGAGCCGGATTATCACAGGCAAGACAGGCTGTTTTTCTAGGATTAATATATTGTACTTGGCCAAAAAAACCATCTGTAGCAGAATCGATCAGCGGTTTATTCAATTCAACCGCCATCGCATTAATAAATTGCCTTGCCAAGAAATTATCAACACACCCAGCAATGATATCTACCTCCCGAAAAGCTCTTTGAGGGATTCTTTGAAGAATATCAGGAAAACTCTCAATTTTAATATCGGGATTATATTGTTCCTGAATTCTCATTCTTGCGATTTCTGACTTTTTCTCGCCAACATCTTCTTCTCTGAATAACATTTGACGATTTAAGTTTGAAAACTCAATGGTGTCCGCGTCGACCAAAATTAATTTCCCAGTGCCTAAAAGAGCTAAATTTTTTGCTACCTCGCTGCCTGTCCCCCCAACTCCTGCAATTAAAATTTGACTGTCTTCAATAATTTGCTGATCCCAAAGAGACAATCTTTTTTGACGGTCATATTTAGAAGAAGGAAGATCTTGTGACATATCATTGAATTTTCCTTTTGAAAATCTTTGGGATCAGAGAGTCAGTCTTAAAGAACGAGGTCTAACCCCCTTTAATCTGATCAGGAACGATCATGAGGATCGCATTCTGTTCTATTCCATAAGAGGAAAGATTATTCGAGGGATTCATTCGCCGACCTTTGAATAATAGGGCGATGGGTACTACTTCTGGAATGTTGAAAGCATCTCTAGCCGCATTGATAGCTTGAAATACTGTCCCGTTGATATTGATGTATTTTTCCCGAATATTTTGATCTGGGGGGAGTTGTGGATCTTTAAATCGTACTTTTATCATTTTTTCAATACCACTATCAGGAGCTTTTCCTGGAGTAGTAGAATCCCAAATGACATCCTTTTTACTCATATTTTTCACCTTTCTGTTTAAGTATAAAACATTCGTTCAATTTCTGAGAGCGTGGAGAGAAGGTCTATCCGTCCCTTAACATAATCCTCCAAAGGCCCTCGTATCAGTGGATATTTAGTTAAAACCTCACTATCTAATCCAATCGGAAAATTCTTTTTACGCTTGACGATTAAATTTATCACTTCGCCATCCTGAGCATAAAATCGCACAGTAACCTCTTTTTTCCCTGCTGTCGCATCATAGTTCGTCAATATTTGTTGTATGAGAGGATTGCGTTCAGCTGGTACGGTGGTAGTTTCAGCAGCAACGTGTTCACCCATTACCTGGGGAAGAGCGACTTCAGCTTTTTGATGAATCTCCTCTAAAACATCTAACACTGAACTTGTTCCAGGAGTCCAATTTTTCATCGTATCTAGGTCATTAATTTCGCAATCTAAAATTTCTCTGAGTTTAGCTGGGCCGTCGATGTAGGGTCGGTCAGGAAGGTCATCCAACACAAGTAACAGCGGAAAAGCATATTCACTTACTTGCATCTTTATCCTAACCTTACCCACTTCATCACCAACTAATTCTCCAAGAAAATTTTCAAGGACTTTCTGCGATTCTTGATAAATGTGATAGTAATCTTCAGCTTCCTCCTCAACCTCAATCGTTTTCGCTTCCGTTGGCGTTAAAGCAGTCCTCTTCAAGTAATTTGTTAGGTCACAGTATTCACATTTAATAGGGTGATTAAATGTGGGTCTTAAAGCAAGAGGTGCTCCACAGCCGTTACATTGGGAAACATCAGTTACCATATCGCTCATTTTTTTTGATCACCCATTAAGTGAGGAATATTCGTTCGTGATAAGTCAGTCTTTTGACCTTAAAAAACTAACTTATTCTGGTGAGAAATTTCCATTTCCCAACCACAGCTTTAAATATCGGCATCGGGTGGAAAACTTAACAGCCATATTGGGCTTTAATGGATATTTCTTTTAAAAACTTGGTTAAATACCTTCTTAAATATATTGTGGATGGTACCAACGTGCAGGATTTACACTCCAGACGGCTAAGAGAAGAGTTTAAACGGATGTTGAAAACCTATCCGCCAAAAACAAGCTCTATTAAGTGGGTCATTGTAAATAACGACCTACATAATTATAAAGCAACAATTAAAGGGAAATCAAATACTCCATATGAAAAAGGTGAATGGGAAATCACAGTCGATTTACCACCTGAATATCCCTTTCGTCCTCCCATTATCAATTTCCTAACTCCCATCTGGCATCCGAATATCTCTGTTGGTCAAACACGATGGAAGTGGGGGAGTAACGTATGTTTAAGCCTTGTGAATTGGAATAATATGGGGAAATCAGGTGGTTGGAAAGAAACGATAACTTTGCCAAGTGTATTTGAACACATTGAAATGATGTTGGATGTTTATCGTGCAACAGGGGATGTTGACTTTCCAGAATATCTCGTGGATCCGAATGATCCATTTAATCCTGAAGCAGGGGAACAGATGAGGAAAAAATTTGATAACTTCTGGCAACAGGCTGTCGAATGGACCGAGAAACACGCTATTGATTAATCATCTGAATTAGCCATGGGAACTTTAAATGTCTAAAGAAAGAAAACAAGAAGAACTATCTAAAGAAGAAACCGGGTCCGAGATCAAAGATAACATGAATCCTCAAATAGAAAATCTGGATGAACCTGAAGATTCCACAATTTCTTTGACTTCTAAAGTGAAATCTGTGACCATTTTAGGAAATTTACTTGATGACATGACTGAATATGCCCACAAAGCAATGCCTAGGGAAGCCATTGGTCTATTGGGCGGAACGGAATTTCGTCCTTCAGAATTAAAAGTGTCAAAAATACTGTTTGTAACCGAGGGTGATGAAGTTTCTGTATCCTTCTCGGATGAGGATTTCAACTCATTCCAAGAAATACTCGAAGGCGATCTGTATTGTTGTGGGTGGTGGCATTCTCATCCTGGATATGGACTATTTCTCTCACAAACGGATATAACAACTCAGATTTACTCCTTTCAGCTTCACAATGATATTTCCGTCGCCCTTGTGGTTGAACCTACGTCAATCGGTGCTAATGGGCGTGCTGCTTTCCAGTTTTATCAAGTTGTTGGTGAAGAGGGGAAAACTCCTTTTACATACAAAGAGATTGCTAGTTATATTCAATAGTAGTGGAACTATTTAATCTCCCAGCATTCTTGAACACAATATTCTGATATGAGAGCTGTTAAGAAAGCGATTAGATTTATTCAAGAAATGAATTGCCACTAGGTTTATTCAACAAATAGAAGGGAGATGGATTGAAAGTTCTATCAGACGTAAGAAAAACGATTTAAATTTCTAAAATTTTTGTTGTCTATGAGTCTGATGATGAGATCAATTGGTTTTACAGAGTTTTTCTTAAAATATCTTATTCAGATTTTCCTTCAAGACGCATATACCATTGTTGATATGTTTATAATTTTTTTAGGCCCTGGAACAGTTTTATTTTTTACTTTCTATCTTATGTGGTCTGGAAGACGGAAAAATCACAAAATAATGAAACTGACACGAGAAGCCCTTCTAGAAGTCTTTTCAGATGAATTTAGTGATCTTGTAATGGATGAAATGAGTTCAAACGGTGGTTTATTATATCCAAAGTACAAGAAATCATTCGATTCGCCTTTTAAAGATTTCCGTGTTGTATTTGCATTGGAAGAAAGGCATCTCATGTTATCGGTAATAATCTCTAAGTTTTCAGGTGTAAATGACTACATTGCTCTGGAAGCCAACTCAAAAAAAGGAAAAATTCCGACTAAAATTCAAATTATACCCAAACATGAAGAAGGTCAGATAAAAAAACACCAAGATTTACTTTTCACCCTTGATGAAATTCAACTAAGGGTACAAAAATTAGATGATTTCTTTGTACTCAAAGCAACATCACAACGGAGTGGGACCTATTTTCTTGGTGATAAAGAGCTCCTGAAACTAATCTATACTCTTCGGAAGGTAATCGTTCGAATTTCTATCGATTCTGGGGAAGATCCAGCAATTCGTATCTATGCAAGAATTAATGAAGATTTAAATCTCGAAAAATTACATGAATTATTTCTTGTCCTTTGTAAACGGGTTGATGAGGTCTCTGAAAAAGTTGTTATGAAGAAAAGACGTGGATAATCCCAGAATGAAGAGAATAAAGAAAAGTTACATAAGGTCAAGTTTCTCTGTAACCCTCTGACGTAACCACTCAAGTCCTTCTTCGACATTGAAACCCGTTTTAGCAGAGGTAGGAACAATCGCATAAGAGTGAGTAGTGACTTTATGAAGATTAAGGGCTCGAGCCACCTCTCCTGCAGAAGCTGCATTTTCTAGATCCTGTTTATTAGCAAGGACTAGAATGGGAATATTTTCAACTCGATCATTGTCGAGGACATATTTCCAAAGCTCTGCTTGGGCTTCTGGAAATCGGTAATTATCAGCTGAGTCGACAACATATACAATTCCCATAGAACCAGCCATATAACTTTCCCAAAGAGATTCACGGAAGGCTTCTTGGCCTCCTATGTCCCAAGAAATGAATCTAACATTTCCTGAGCTAAATTCATCAACATTCATACCCAATGTTCGGAAAGTACTACCATCAAATTCTCCAGAGGTTATCCTTCTTACAATAGTGGTTTTTCCAGCGTGGTCGAGACCCAACCACGCAATCTTCACTGTTAATTTCTCTTTGGCAATCTTTGCACGGAGCTTTGAAAGAAAACTCATTTAGAGCACCTATACGTTTTTCCGTGACATTTGTCTACGGAACTTGTCACTCATCCACTGCCAAGGTTCATCGACACCTTCACCAGTCAGTGCTGAACAAGGATAAACTGCAAAGGATCTAGGTCTTGCAGCCATCTCTTTTTCAAGGCCTAATGTGTGAATGATGCTTTCAAGAGACATGGCTTCTTCTAAATCTTGCTTGTTTGCCAAAAAAAGAAAAGCAGAGTCTTCTGGCGACCATTGAATAACATTTTTTAGCCATTTTCCAGCTTTTTCTACCTTAGATCTATCTGCTGAGTCAAAAACGAATACAATTCCTGAAGCTTTTGATACAAATGGTTCCCATAGGCTGGTGGGGTATGTTGGTTGTCCTCCTAAATCTGCTGCCATTACTTCAATGTCGCCTATCTTTAGGGTTTCAATATTCATCCCCATCGTTGGTACGGTCTCTAGATTTTCATCTCCCTTAAGTCTTTTTACCAAAGTTGTCTTTCCTGCATTTGCTAGGCCAACAAAAGCCATTTGATTTTCTATCTCACGTCCGAATAGTTTTGTAGGCATTCGATTTCCCTTTAAGGAGTTGTCTTTGATTTGTGGTTATTTAATAAGAGAAATATATGTTCATAATGTTAGGTGTTTAACTTAAGGGTCTATCCGTTCCATTCTGCTTTATTTCAAGATTGCACAGGTAAATTCAACATAAAGAAATTACTATTAGTGTTTGTTTGAAGAATTGTGTGAATGATTAAAACTGTTTCTAAAGTCCCCATATTGGTTGAGAAGACACATATTTTGGGAAGGCACGTGGGAATATAGGTTTATTCGCAGTATTTTCATTGATATATGCTATTATATCCTCTAGTATTTGAAATTCTTGAGTTTCTTCAGTTCGATAGCGAACACTTATTTTATCGTGCTTAACTTCTTTTTCTCCAATTACAAATATCAAAGGGATCCATGCTTTTTCGGCAGCACGAATTTTCTTGGCGAGAGAAAGATCACGGTCATCGATCTCAACACGAATATCTTCCTGTTCGAGTTCTTCAGCAATTTTTTCAGAGTAAGGTAATACTTCATCATTGATCGGTAAAATTCGGACTTGTATTGGGGACAACCAGAGTGGTAATTGAGGTTTAAGCCCTTTTTTCATTCGCTTGAGTTGTTCTTCAAGAATCCCATAGATAACACGTTCAGTTGATCCTGATAAAGAGCAATGTAAAAGTAATGGGTACATTTCTTGACCTTGGTTATTAATATATTTAATATTAAACCGTTCAGAGTTTTCTACATCAATTTGAACCGTAGATAGAGCAGCTGCTTTTTTCTGAGCATCAACAACATTAAATTCAAATTTTAAAATGAAGTATGCGTATCTACGATCGAATAATTCAAGGAGGATGGGTTTTTCAAGGTTCTTTATTAAAGAGATTAACCAATCCTTATTCTCTTCATAAAAATCTGTTGTCATTCGGAACGCAGTTTCAAAATTAACATCAATATCCCGCATATACTGCGCCGAAAGTCTGAACTGAGCCTCAAATTCTTTTTTAGCCATATTCAGATCTATTGCAGCAGTATGTAAATCGGGCATGGTGAAGGCACGAAGACGACGGATACCAGCCAGTTCACCGCGTTGCTCGCGACGAAAAGAAGCTGACATCTCGAATATTTTGAGAGGAAGTTGTCGGTAACTAATTATCGCGTCCGAAATTGTAAGAAACTGGCCAAAGCAAGCTGAAAATCTAAGAAAATACTCTTTGGAACCAGATCTCACTACATATTGTCGTGCTGGGAAACGTTCCAAATATTTCTTAAGAGAAGGGTGCTCATAGGAATACATTAAGGGAGTTTCAACAACCATGGCTCCATATCTGATTGCCATGTCGACAACATGTTTTTCAATCAAGTGTTTGACAATAAAACCTTTCGGAAGAATACGAAAATTTCCTGCATCGCTTCCCTCTTCGTAATCAACTAATTCTAATCGTTTCATGAGTTCAACATGCTCTGGGGGTGAACTTACCGTTCTATCCTTTGCAGTTTCATAATTAACAAAAGTTTGCAGGTCTTTAAAGTCTCCATATGAATAGGTATCATAAGGCGTTAATTCTCCAGCTTGGGTAAGAATGAAGAAGTTGGATTTAGTTTCATCCTCAGCTTTAATTGCAGTAGTTATTTCTGTGTCCAGTTCTTCTTTGACATCTTCTCTCACACTTAAAATTTCCTTGGAACGCTCTGCAAGGGCATGTCCCTTACACTTTAGAGCGAAGCCTTTATAATAACCAAAAGGAGCCCGAAGAATATGAAAATCTGGAAATTTTTCCATTAACTGTTCTTGTATTGATTGCAGAATACGTAAGGCATCAGCTGGTTTTGCTGGTGTTGTTTTAACAAGGTGCACCCATGGGTAAAGAATAACATTAGTCTCTTTGACGTCTTGTAGTGCCCGTTGAATCTCTAAAATAGTTTTATTAAGTAATTGAGAAGTATTATTTGTATCAGTATTCTCCACGCCAATAAAAATAATCATTACAGAATCAGCTGTTTCATACTCACCCAATATAATATCCGATAGCGATTCTGGGTTACTTACTGCTTTATCGTTGACTTTCCAGCTAAATCCATCTGAATGAATTAATAATAATTGCATTATTAACCACAATGTCCTGTTTTGACGTATTCTAGGTCATGACATCCGAAATTTTACTCTTCAAAAGTACTTTTCCCACTACTTTGAAAATACAGAAAGATGTCGGATAGTCGTTCCCCCGTTGGCCATGTTTGAAAAACTGGTTAGAAAGTAAACAAATTCAAGTGATTCTAGGATTATTGTAACAGATTAAGAACGGACAGTAAAATTAAGACAAAAAGTTCTCAACAAAAAAAGAAACGGATGAATCAGGAATGCCTATCTTTACAAAAGTTGCCCACGCTTCTGCTTTATTATATCCTTCTGAAATGGTTCGTTCTGTCATAAATTCATAATATTCATGAGGAAAAACTACCCATTTTGTTGTTTCTTCTACATAATAATGGGGTATGATTTTAGACCAAGGTTTACAGAGAAATGTGGCTATTTTAACGTTTTTAGGATTCTTTGGGTTAAGATAGTCAAGTGCACATTGAAGGCTAGCACCAGTATCTGCAAGGTCATCTACTAAAAGGATTTTTTTCTGATTAATCGGCGTGGTAACATCCTGTTCAACCAAAGGTTGAGTATGGGTCTCTGCTATTCCAGTATAGAACTTTATTTGCATTGTAGCAAGGATAAATTTTGTTTTTTCATTTTTAAACGGGATTTCTGCTTCGAACATATCACTTAATAATCTAGCAGGAATAGTACCTCCTCTACTTATTCCTAATATGATTTCAGGAGCATAATCGTCATTTTTGACAAGGTGAAAAAGATTTTGTGCTAACTGGTCTATTTCTCGCCATGTGACGATCCTAAACTTATCCATCTTATCAGCTCAAGATTCTAGATATAAATTTCGTATGAAACTAACTTTTCAAGGAAAGATTTTAAGAAAACCTATTCGTTGGAATCAATGCTTATTTCTAATGGAGAGTTGTTTAAATAACCCAGTACATTCTTGAAAAAGTTAATAATTCATGGCTTTTAGTATTTACTGGAACCCTTGAGACGAAGCTAGATCCTTCGAAAATTGGGGAGATTATAAACCGCATTTCATCGAAATTCGATTTAATAGCAACTCAATTGCTAGAAAATCGCTATATTTGGGGTTATCGTCATCTTTATTCTGCAACATGGCATGCTTTAATGGCAATGAAAACTAAGAGAATGATCTCTAAAACACTTTCTATGGAGGTTCTTCTTTATTCATCTGGCCAACGGCAAATAAAGAAAGCCATCGCCCTCTTAGGAGTGAAAGAAAACACAGAAGAAGTTGTTGGAATGCTTCTTGGGAAGACAGAACAATTTCTGATTGATGCATTTACCCAGGTCAAAGAAGATCTTCACCTAAAAGTGAATCTCGATCTTCTAGAGGATTACTCGTCGAAAAGTCAAGATGTTACCCGAATGCTTGCTAACGATGGATTTAAAGCATCAAAATTCACATTTTCAGAAATTGAAAAAGCTATCCTTCAAAGAGTCGCTCTTCTGGCCTTAGAGTGAGAGTTAAAACTTAATTAAGTTGAACTACTCAGTTTAAGTTCAAAATGTGGTTGCATCACAGAAATCCCTGTTAGATCTCTAACAATTTCGATTCTGATCTCAAAGTCTGGATGGGTAAGATTAACTGTTCCCCAATCTATTCGATTTGCTACGGCCTCCACTACTTGAAATGTTCTTAAAGTGGTTTGTCGTTTCCGTACATGGACTTTCCATGAATGTGTTGGAAGAATCTTAGCCTTTGCAAGTGAGGCTGCATTTTCAACAATTTTTATGAGATCAGTTTTTATCAACTTCTCAAGTGGAACAATTTTGAGGCATGCGACCAAAGGACCTCTCTCCTCAATAAATTGACGGATTTCCTCAATCACATCAAATGGTTTGGTATCGCCCATTAACCGCAAAATTGCTAAACCAGGCACACGAGCTTTCAACGGCCGAACTCCATGCCCCAGAACATCTGACACAACATAATAAGCTTCAGAAAGAGCATCGCGTTCGAAAGTTCGCTTTGAGCTGATCAAAAAGCTCATGACCATGGGGCCTCGATATTGGTACTATTCTTCTTCTCTAAGTAACCAAGCAGAGGAGATCAGATCCGTGGTGCCGCATTTCGGACAACTGGGTTTTGTTATGTAAACCCCATCTTCTTCCACAGTAATAAATTTTGTTTTCTGGAAACGATTGCCGCATTCTGGATTTTGGCAGATATAGACATCAGGTTTCTCTACCACAAGGTTCTACTCCTTTGTTAGATCGATACTAAGATAGATATTGATAATTTATTTTCTTTTTATTATTTAATTATATCCACTATTTAAAATTGTTTGTGCCCGAACTCCAAAATATCTAGAATTTGGGAAACCCCTCTTGGTAAGCTGAATCGCTGGTTGTCCCAATCAGCAATTATGAGACGTCTCCAAGAGGCGAATTGAAGCTGGGAATAAACTTCTTCTTGGGGTTGTTGAATGTTCTTAGCAATCTCAATGAGTTCTCCATTCGATTTTTTTACAGCTAAAAGAATGTGATAGTATTCCTTAATCGCGTTAAGCACAATTAAGCCCAAGGCATGCTCAATTTTTTCCCCAGTTCTCGCTGATGTCCCTACTACTGAAATTTTATCCTTATTTTTCCCTAGAACTGCTTCTGCTACTTCCTTGGGGCTTTTCGCACCTCGAATGTCCTGTTTGTTTGCACAGAGGACAAGAGGAACACCTGGCAGGATATCATAAACTTCTTCCAGGAGTCTTTCAGCCTCTTCGAAAGAGGCAATATTTACAGAATCAACAATAAAAAGAATCCCATCGGCTCCTTTACTGAGAATTTTTCGGATAACTTCAAATCGTTGGAGCCCCGGTGTACCAAATAGGAAGATTTCAACTCCATAAATTTGTGTTCGGCAGTGATCTAAAGCAACAGTTGTTCCGCCATAATCGATAGAGATTGCAGAGTCACTGCATATCATGTGAACAGTTGTTGTTTTGCCAGAATTGTAAGGTCCTAATAAAACTATCTTCATTTTTTTCAGACCTCAATGATTGGAGTTTCTTTTTGGCTGTTGAAGATTTTAGCCTAGTTGAAACATTGGTTAAGGCAAGAGTTACTTTTATTCTGTTAATCTTTCTGTTTGAGCTGCTAAACACTCATGAGACACTGGTTTCAAAGGGAGGAATGACCATATTCCATACTTTCGTCACCTTCCTCCTAATTGATCACTTTATAAACATTAGCTTTTATTTTAGCTTTGTCTTTCTGATTCTCTCCTTTAAGTGTGAATAGAATAAAAGGAGGATTATTCGGGCGAGTACTTTCAAAAGATCTCAGAAAAACAAAAAATTAAAAACTTAACACAAATTCCGCTCATCCTGAGAACCTAAAATGGAGCTGGAAAAAGAATGGCTAAATATCTCTACCGAAACGTGTGGGAACCTGAAGAAATACGCACAATAATCATGGGCACTTTAGTTGTTTCAATTTGTTTCTTATTAGAGCTGCTATTTCTATTCCCAGAACTTGGGATTGAGAAATCTTTTCTTGCATTTCTGTTTTGGGAACTTGATCTGGGAGGGTTAGGAATTTTTACCCCTCTTCTCACTATTTTTCATCTAATTGTGTGGGGAATAATGTTTTTTTCTACCCTAATGGTATATACGATGATACGAGAGTATACAGGAGGAAGAACGGGATTGCTTGAAATTGCTGGGATAACTCTTTTTTTTGCGGTGTTTTGTTTGATTATGTTTGATGAATGGTTCGCGTTATTCTTTCTTGGGGTCGCTGCATTACTGCTAGCTTATTTGTATCTTTCATTGGCTGAAAGATAATTGTCAAGATAGAAGAGAGAATAAGAACCTATCAAAATCAATAGTATCATTTTCATCGAAAACCACTCCCTCTTTCTCCAACAACTCTTTCTGAAGCTCATAACCCCGATCCCGTGGTAATGAAATTTTTCCTTTGCTATTAATCACTCTATGCCATGGTAAGTCATCTTTTCGAGAAGAAGAATGTAGAATCCACGCTACCTGACGGGAACCACGCGGATTACCCGCATATGTTGCAATTTGGCCATAGGTCGCGACTTTGCCTACTGGGATCATTTTAATAATGTTTTTTACCTTCTGAGAAAAGTTTTGACTCATATATTTTTCCAAGCCTTTTTTTAAATTCTGAATCGGATTATGAGATTTTCTTATACAATATTAGGACTATCCTCTCTCCTAAAGGTCTTCTGGTAGGTAAATAGCGAATTTGCATAAATCGTCGCCGTTGAGAATTGACTTGACGATTTCAATTCGCACTGGTTTTCCGATAGTACCTTCCCATTGTCGTCGGTACCACCCAGCACCACAATAACAAAATGTTTTAGGAACCCCCTTATCTAGATGGTTACGAACAAGGGGACAGAAACAATATGCCTTTCTCTTTTCAGATTCATTGGTCGCTTCTTCATATTTTTTGGGGTCACGTGGCATTTTAGATGAATAAATGATATTTCCACTTCTGAAAGGTGGCTTAGGCCAGGCGGGATCCTTTTCCATGAATTCTATTACAGCATCAATTGCCTTCAGAGGGTCTTTCGTCTGTTCTTCTATATTCTCATAGATCTTTCTGGCCTTTTCAATGGGTTCACTCGGAAAGACATGAGCGCAGCTCGATAGGATATCATACTTCTGATCTTCAGTAGCCAACTTATCTAGACTCTCCATTACTCTTCTTAGCCACTGGACTCGTTCATCAAGAGGAGAATCAAGAGAAAGTTGATTATTCTCTTGCATAATCTCTTGCTTCTTTTCTTCACCGAGAACACGCTCTAAATTTTTGGCAAGTAACTGATTCCAATTATGGATGATGAATTGTAACTCAACCTTTTTTCCTACTGGATTATTGGAGTCAATAAAGACTTCTCGAGAAAACTCATCAGAAACCACTCCCTGCTCTGTTGCATGGCTATAGAGCTTTCTGGTGCTCTCCCCAATTTTTTCCACTGTGCCTTCGTGGATCATCGATAAAACTTCAATTTGAGGTAACATTCTGGTCTTAATCTCACCAGTTTCTACAGTATGACTTATTGGAAACCCTACCTCAACATCAAATCCTTCTTTTACACTGGATACAAAGTGATAGATACAGAACGCAGGGCCTAAGATGTACTCTTGAGGAATACTTTGAGATAACTCATTGATGACTGAATGCAATTCTTTTCTGCCTTTAAGATTAAACCGAATGGTAGCAATAAGTGAATTTGGGATTATTTTATACTCAATTCCCTGTTCTTTTAGTATCATCATTTTCTTCTCTCTGTTAAAGAGTTTGAATACTGGCTCCTTATGATTGTATTGGAAATGAATAGTGTTGTTTAATCCTAAGCTATTAGAAAATCATATTATTCTACTTGCTTTTAAAATTGTATTTTTCTTCATAAAATAATTTATTGTTGAGGCAAAAATGTAGATTCATTGAAAAAAGATTGGCTATTCTTTTAAGGATTCTTTATTCCTTTACTTATACTTTTTTTCGGTAAATCACTGAAAACCCAACAAAACCAAAAAAGCAAAAATATATGGATTTGTCACGAAACCTGAATAGGAATCTAATAAGGCGCTATATTTAGAAAATAATATACTACAACAATAAAATCATCTATCGAATAGATTTACTAATACTGATTTGATTTTCCACGGATAAATCGATTTATCCCAGTTAATCGTCTCTAATTACAACTACATATCCTCTTCCCATACAGGTTAAGTCCATATCATATTTTATTAACTGTTCATAGTACCCTGTTCCTTTTAGATGTGTTTTTTTGTTCACTCAACTGTTAGAGATTGATAAGCTTCGGATTCAATCTCCAAGAGTTTCTTTGGAATCCTTAATACTACTTCTCAGACTGGGACGGTTTCAACATCTAGTTCAGTTTAGTATCTAATCATCATCGAAGTGGTGATCCCAACTGTGTTTGAGTAATTTTTGAAGGTTTTGGTACCGTGTGACATGTTTTGAGCTTAATAGTAGTGTTTTTGCTTTCTTCAAAGATCCACTGAGATTTTCTGAATATAGAAACAGAGGAGATTGATGACGTGAGTGAATAAAGCATAAACAGGTTCTAACTCGATGGACATATTTATGAGAAGTTCTAAAAATTCCTCCTTGATTAGAGTTATCAAAATAGGAGAGAAATAATCCGATTTCTGCTGCTCCATCTATCCCAAAGATTCGTCTTACTTCAGACGATACAATAAACCATGCGTCTTTCTCTTGGAGCTGGATGGGAGAAATAAATCGAATGTTGAGGTATCGTGTCCGTTCACTCATTGGATTATTCTTCCTCCTGTTGTGATGGTAGTGGGACTTTAAATACCCCTGGAGCAAGGTAATTCGGAGTTATTTTAATAAGGTTCTGTTGTAATAACCGTTGTGGAATAATGCTTAGAGAGTCAAGTGGTAGGATGGACTCAGACAATAACATTTGACCCAATGAAGCCAATTCTCGTGGAGAGCGCATCTGATCTGCTCGACTACTTCCTGAGGTGAAAAGAATTGGAACTTTTTTCCGAATGGCGTTCTCCAATGCCGCACGAATCTGGCGGATCACTGAAATCTGTTGGTGTTCAGCGAGGGAATATAAGTGTGCCAGTGGAATTTCTAGATGTTTATCGAATTTTACCATTAGCTTTGCGATAGATCTGGTCATCAGTTTTCCTGTCTGAAAAACAGGAAATTTCAGAATATCAACCCGATTGTCTTGTGCCGCCCAAGCAGTGAGTTCAGGGGTCAAACACGTAATCGCAATAATCGGAATTTTTCGTCTTCGTTGTCGTAGAATTGAAATTATTTCTGCTTTCGATTCTTTGGTTGATCCTATGTCTAGGCGCTCATAGATTCGTAACCGAGAAGAGAACTGTTTACTGACATTCTTCCCTATTTTACTAGGGTTACTAATCCAAATTTCTGAAAAGCCTAAATGGTAAGCAATATCTAGGCACGTAGATAGCTGTGATTCGGATCGAGAGCTGAGTGAATCAATGAAATGACGAGTCATTTTCTTCACTTCAGGAGCTTAATTGGAGCTCTATTTGCAAATATCTTACCATTTAACACGATTTTGGTATCAAAGTAGTTAGCGATCATAACTGGGCCTGATGTGTTCAGCTCCTTTCCCACGACGACGTAATCCGCGACTTTTTTGACCAGCTGAAGTCTTACCTCTTGCAACACGTCCTCTGCTGCTTCTGTTGCAGATCCAGTTGATTTTAGGATCGGAGATGATTTCAGGGGCATAGGGGTCAACCAAGACCACTTCAAACCAACGATGTAAACCATCTTCAAGTACAGGATAACTGTTGAGTACTTCTAGATTTGGAAAACGGCGCCAACAGCGTTCCTCAGCAATCCATTGTCTGGATTTTTTGGGAGTGATACGTCTTACCCCCATTCTTCTCGAACGTCTGCCACTTTTCGGCCGAGATTTCCTTCGTCCACCACGGGGTACACGGACTCTTGCTAGGATATACCCCTTCTTACGACGGTAACCAAGAGCACGAGCCCGGTCAATCCTCGTTGGATTTTCAATTCGAATAACACTGGGTTCCCGCCTCCATTGGACTAGTCTGGAAATTCTGAGTTGCTTAAATTCTTGATTTCTCTCTTTCCAAAATTTGGATACATATTTGTAAGCATTCATCTATATTACCTCCTATAGGTTCTGCGGAAATGAATTTCTAATTCACTCAGCAACATTCCAACACGGAGATACTTGAGAAAGACGTTTTCTGTAAGGTATAAAACGGTTGTCAAAAATTGTTAGATTTCTATTCTTGAAAAAAAGGACAGTCAAAACTGGTTCAATCTTACAGATCTACTATCAATTCGGAAAATAGGATTTTTTAACAATGAAATCAGGCTGTTGTCCTGTTAAAGCCTTTTTAATCTGCTTAACAATAACTTTTCCAACTCGTTTTTGAGCTTCAGTTGTTGTGGCTCCAATATGGGGGGAAACATAGATGTTTTCGAGCTCAAATAATTTGTTATTTCTTACAGGTTCGTCAGCAAACACATCGAGTGCTGCTCCTGCAATCTTATTTTTTTTCAAGGCATTATAAAGGGCATCTTCGTCAATGATACCTCCTCGGGCACAGTTTATTAGGTAAGCGGTTGTTTTCATGAGTTCTAACTCTCGTCTGCCAATCAAACCTTGAGTCTCTGCTTTTAGTTTTGTATGAATTGTAACAAAATCCGATACTTGAAGTAGATAATCAAGATCATCAGTTCTTTCCACTTTCATTTTTTCAGTGACTTCAGGAGGAACGTTAGGAGAGTAAATTAGACATTTCATCCCAAAAACTTTTGCCCTTGTAATTACTTCAGTACCAATTTTTCCACAGCCTATACACCCTAATATTTTGTCATGTAATTCTGTACGTCTTAACCATTTTTTCGGATTCTTATTTGACTTAGTTTCATTTGTTACATTGACTAGACGACAGCTGAGAGCAAGCATGTATGTCAATGTCAGTTCTGCGACAGAAATAACAGAAGATTGTGGCGCGTTTACGACTAGAATCCCTCTTTCTGTGGCAGCCTTCACATCAATGTTATCGACCCCAATTCCAGCTCGGCCAATCACTTTTAGCTGGGTGCCTCTTTCTATAGCCTCCCGTGGAAGCTTGGTAGCACTACGGACAATAATTGCATGGTATTTACCTATTTCATTTAATAATTCGGTTGGAGAGTAGTGTTGTTCCGTTACTTCAAACTCTTTTTGTAATTCTGCTATTGCAGAAGGTGCTATTGGATCAGTTACCAAAATTTTTATGTTTTGTTCAGAGTTCATAATCCTATTTCACCTCAATCTCTAATAATCATACCTTTCAAGCTTGTTTGAACTAGAAATCTCAATTTATTGATCTAGAAGTGAAATTGTTAATAAGAATAGAATATCCTACGGATTCTCGGAATGACTACTCCACGAAAGAAAAAATCAAAAAAAAATGGAATTCAATTGGCTTGCTGAATCATATAAAAAAACAATTTTATTGCCATGATGGATTCAATTTTTACCAATTAGATTTAAATGAATTGCTCTTTTTCCTTAGCTCGTCTTATAGAAAGTTCTAGCGCGCTTTTCAAGATTTTTAAAAAAGATATTCCTTTAGATGTAATAATGTAGTGCCGATATCGTCCATCATGAAGAACTTGAGGGGTAACATGAAAATCAAGGTAGTTAAGTTTTATTAGTTTTTTTAATTCATCCGAAAGAGTTGATGCGGGGATATCTAGGGCTTGAGACAACTTAGTAAGATTAGCGTCCTCTGAATACTGGAAAGCTATTTCTATCAATGTTAGTATGGTTCTTCCTTTTAATTTTGTTTTTAATTCCACACGATAATCATCTGGAAACCACGTAACTAAGCTTGTGGGCATTGTTGGTTCTTCTAAAAGTGGAGTTACCACAGATTCAGGCAAAATCGTGGTTTGTATGCTTTCCAGACCAACAATCACTTTATGGTATATCGGCTTTAGGAATTCAATTCTATCTGATTGGAAGTATTCAATGAAACTCGGGGCTCTAAATTTTGTGTTCACAAGGTAGTATCCTGCTGCTATGGAGCACACAGTCAGTAGAAAAGCCAATATCCACACTCCAATTCCACCTGAAGGTGAAGAGAGTTGATGAGAGTTGACAATAAGAAATGTCTCTGTAGAAACAGATTTCGTAACGAAACCAACAGAATCAATGGTATGTATTTTGAACGAAATATTCGTTCTATCTACGATTGTGGTTGTATCAAATGTATAATTTGTTGAAGTTAACCCCGAGGCAAGCATTGTCCAATTTATTCCCTCTTCTGTTGAGTAAAAGAGGGAATAAGTAAGGGAATGCCCAAATGTATCGATTGAGGAAGTCCATTGAATGGTCACATTATTTGATAATGTCGAAGAATCGTGTGTTGGGGACGTAATGACAGGTGCTAATAGGTGATAGGGATTTGTTAAGGGGGAGGAATCTTGATTCTCCGTCGTACCATCAATGAGATATGTTCCTGTACCCGTCCAATCACTCCAATAGTTGTGTGCGAAGACATTATTGGAACCATTATCAACTGCCTGAGAGCCTTCAGCATTATTCCTACTAAAATCATTGAACTGCACGAAGTTATATTTACTGAGTTCATCGGTAATAATTCCATCTTTTAAATTGTCAAAGATAATATTCTGAGCAATCGTGTTATTCTCTGCTCCCCAGAGGTGAATTCCATGTAAATTGGTCTTGAAAACAATATTATTTGAAATTGTCGTATTCTCCGAGGCTTCAAGAGTAATGCCATATAGACTATTATTACCAACTCTATTATTACAAACCATGTTGTCATAAGTTAAGTATAGAAAGATATCTCCACGGTTATTATAACCAGTATTATTAATTAGAGTGGTTTTATTGGTGTAGTGATGAAGGTTAATACCCCATCGGTTATCATGAAGAGTATTATTACTTATAGTTAAATGAGAACAGAAAACAGCTGATACCCCCATATAGGTGTTAGATATAGTCTGGTCAGCAATGAGTACATTTGTACAATTGAACAAAAAAACCTGGCCAGCTCCTTGCGGAACGGTTCCCCCATTTGTATCTTCCCAATAGATAAATGGTTTCCCATTTATGGAGTTATTCGCAACTATTTTTTGTTTATAATTCTTAATGTTTGGACCCACAAAGCCAATTCCCTTATTTGTAAGAGAATTATTTTCGATAGAATTATGCTTTGAATCATCAACAAGTATTCCATGTCTGTTATGGTCTACTATTTCAGTAGCGTGAACGGTATTCTTGATTATGATAGTATTACTGGATTTTTCGACCCAAATCCCATATTTATTGTTATACACACTGTTCTTAATCAGATTGTTATAGCTACTATTCCAAAGCCAGATACCTGCCCAGAAGTTACTGTAAGCTGTATTATTGATAATAGAATTATTCTCAGATAATGATAGTTCAATCCCATGTATGTTATTATTATAGATATCATTACGTGTAATTGTATTGTTATCACTATTACGATTGATCCCTAGATCATCAAATGGACTTAAGGAAATCCCAGTTATCATATTATTGTAGATTGAATTATTGAGAACAGAGTTATTAATAGAACCGAAAAGATGAATTCCATCATTGGTATTATCAAACACTTCGTTGTTAGTAACTATTGTAGTATTAGCTAATGTTACGCTAATTCCATGCCTACCGTTATTTCTGATAATATTATTTGAAACAACCGTATTCTTGGAAACATATATTAGCATTCCATTGTCAAAATTATCGATCACAGTGTTATTGGATATAATAGCGGAGGAATTACTCAGACTAATACCACTTGTCCAATAATCCGAGATACCCGACCCCGAGACGTTTCGGCTATTATTGAAACAGGTATTATTGATAATGGTATTGAAAATATCTAGATTGACTTGAGATAGTGAGACGAGAATTCCACTCCCTCCACTATTATAAATGGTATTTGAATAAAGGGTGTTATTATTGGAATCAGCCTCCCCTACGCCAATTCCACGTGTACCGTGATTATACACAGTATTATGGGAAAGGATGTTATCACTGGAGGAGAAGAGTAAAATTCCCGTGTACGGGTGATCGTGAATGGAGTTATTAGAAATAAAGTTGTTACTAGATTCTCTTAGACCGATTCCATTCCAATCATTCTCATGAATAGAATTATTGAATATTTTGTTATTGTCAGCATCCTCAATAGCAATACCACTTCCATTATTACAATAAGCTTGATTCCTAATGATAAAACAATTATTTGAACCTGATTCAATGTTAATTCCCGCTCCACCTGAATTATAAATGGTATTGGATTCAATTGTATTGTTTTCAGATGCCGAAACCAGAATACCATTCCAGCTATTGTCATAGATCGTATTATTGACAATAGTACCATGACTGACATCATCAAAATAGATCCCATTCCCTATAGTTCCTAATCCATTGACAAGACAATTTGCAACATGGAAATGATAAGTCGTGTCACTAATAGAAATGAGTGTTCCACTTGAAGCAGTGATATTGTACCCTTCAATCCGAATAGGATCATCAATGGTGCCATTGCCTTGAAATCCCGAATTATTTAATTGAAAATCCGAGGCAATGATAATCGGTCCGCGTTCGATATACGATTGAGTACTAGAGATTTTATGGATAGGGTGTTGAGAGTGTTTTTCCCTCGTATTCGTGTGTTTCTCCTCACTTATAGGTTGAAATTCCCGCAGATTTACCTGATCATTCTTCTCACCCCCAATAAACGATCCTGTTGTACTACCCACCAAAATTTTTATATCAGAGGAAGGTGTTAATTTTTTATTTTGATCTCTGTAGATATTATCTGCAAAACAAAGAGTAGAGTAATTTATAAACACAAATATCAGAATTAAAATAAAAAAAACAGTTTTATGGTTCATTCGATGTTTTTTATGCCCCATCAACACCCTAGCCCCTTATCTTGATTGCATTCTGTCATTCGATCCGTTACTTCATTAATAGCAGAATAATACTCAAATCTTGAATAGTTGTTTTGGAGATCATCAATTATTATTACTTTTCCATTTTTAAATGAAATCTACTTATTCACCATCGTTAAAATACCAAAGAGAATTTAGTTTACATATTAGATTCAATAGTTTTAATTTCTTCCTCCATAAAATTGCTGAATCTAAATCGGAACTTTAATACTGTTCAGTTTATCAGCTTTCAATCACAATTAAACATGATTTTGACGCATCTATGAACCCTTTATCGCTTATAACCACAAATAAAAGGAAAATCCCCCAACACCATCTGTCACATTCAAAGGAAACAAGTAAAAATGAAAATATTGATAGCAGATTCGATTGCAGCTTCTGCAGTAGCAGAACTAGAAAAAGAGTTCGAAGTAATAGAACATCACTACTCCACAACCGAATTGGTAAATGAGATAAGTAAATACGACGCGATTATCGTCCGAAGTGCTACAAAAATTACCCCTGAGGTTATTGAGAAAGCATCATTACTGAAAGTAATTGGAAGGGCTGGGATTGGAGTAGACAACATTGATGTGAGTGCTGCTACAGAACGAGGAATATTTGTTGTAAACTCCCCTCGTGCTTCTACAATTTCTGTCGCGGAAATGACAATAGCTTTTATCCTCGCTCTGAGTCGCAAAATTATCCAAGCTTCCAGTCGAACTAAGAAGGGTGAATGGCCTAAAAAACAGCTTATGGGAATGGAACTATTTGGTAAAACATTAGGATTTGTCGGTTGTGGGAGGATAGGAGCCGAGGTAGTGAAAAGAGCCAAAGCTTTCGGATTGAAATGTTTGGTTTATGATCCATATCTTCCTGATGAAGCTTTCCATAAGATCGGAGCCGAAAAAGTAGAAGATCTTAAACTTATATTACAAAAGTCTGATTTTATCACGATTCATGCCTTATTAACGGATGAAACTCGTGGGATGATCAGTAAGGACGAATTGGATCAAATGAAGCCTTCTGCATTCATCATAAATTGTGCACGGGGAGGTATTATTGATGAAGATGCTTTATATGATGCCTTAAAAGAAAACAAGATTGCGGGAGCAGCCCTGGATGTATTTGCAGTTGAACCTGTGAAAAATAACAAGTTGTTTGAACTTGAAAATGTTTACGTCTCTCCCCACATAAGTGCCTCTACAAAAGAAGCACAAGAAAGGGCAGGACAGATTACAGCTGAGCAAGTTCGATTGGTTTTAAAAGGCCAGAAACCTGAATTTAGTGTCAATGCTCACCTACTAGAATGACCTTTATTGAGAGAATTTAAATGGATGAAAAATCCCCAAAAAACGTGAATCAAGATCAAAAAAAGAAAGATTTAATTAAAGCCATCGAAATTGATCAAAACCTTACAGACGATGAAATTCGAGAAAAATTTCCCGCCTTATACAAAGAACTCACTGATAAGAAGATGAATATCAGAATAGATGAGGTTAAAAGTGATTCACAGATATCTTCATTTCAGGAGGGGAACACTGACCAAGATCCCTTTAGTAACTATGACCCCAATATTTATGATTTTTTAGCTAGAGCGAGAACTGATGAGGAGGGGCAAGAGATCATTGATTTTTTAGCCAATCAGGGTCAAATCTCCCCTGAAACTGCAAAAGATCTGACTAAAAAATTAAAAAAATCAGGCATACGATCTTTTGGGCCTATGCGTCCTTCCAACTATTATTATCGGAAGTCTGAAGAAATAAAGAGACAGAAACTAATTCAAAAGAGATATCCCTCTCAGTTTATTGATGAAACACAGGATTAGGCTGCAGCTACGATTTTAACAACATCACCAAATTGTAATTCGTGTTTTTCAGATATTCTACGGTTTGTACGAGCATCAATACCATGAATGAAGTTTTTGTAAAGATCTTGATGAATAATTCCCGCGAATTCTTTAATGGTTGTCCCTTTTTTGACGAGGAAGACATCAGGAAGTATTAGTCCATCATTATCACTAAAACGATTTGTATCTGCTACAGGATAAATTGGTTGAAGTTCAAGTACATCGAAGACCGCTTTGTTTAATGTTTCAAAGATTCCTGTTGTCCCATATATATCTAGAATTTCTGATTGGATTTTGTCAATGATTGGCTCTTCTTTTGATGATAAGCCACTTTTCGGAATTAAGCGTCCACTGGCAGAGATGTATTCTACTTTATCTTGCAGAGTAAGATTTCGGAGTACAATATCTGTAAGAGCAGATGTAGGAACGATTTTGCCACCGAATTCTTGCTCTAAACGTTCATAATTACCTTTTGCTGTTGGTCGATCAATTTTATTTGCTGCAAGGATGATAGGCTTCCCTACTTTTTGAATTTCGTGACAAAGTTGTAGTAAGTCATCATCATTCCAGTCCTTTACTGTGGAGGTGTCTAATTTTGCTGAATTTATTGCCCTCATTATGTGTACTTTTGTAATTTTCAATCCAGTCATTTTTTCGGAAATAAAATCAACAATATCTTTTCTTTCGGTGTCTGCTTTCCGTACAGCACGAACCCAATCTTTTTGCAAGATTCCACGCATCCAGGCAGCTATTTCGTTTTCTAGAAAGCTGACATCTTTCATTGGGTCGTGACTCCCAGGATCTACGGACTCTCCTTCCTCATTGAGTGATCCCGAAATATCTACTACATGGATAAGGATATCTGCCTGAGCAAGATCCGATAAAAACTGGTTTCCCATACCTTTCCCCTCGTATGCCCCAGGTACTAATCCAGCAACATCAATGATTTTTATAGGAATCTTTCTGACGTGATCAACACATTCTGAATTTCGAGGATGACATGTCACCCCAAGTTCTTGACACACACAAGGAGTGGTTACAAATCCTACTCCTTGGTTTGGATTAATTGTAGTAAACGGGTAATCCGCCGTTTTAGCCGACGTGCCACAAAGAGCATTGAGAAAAGTAGTCTTTCCTGATGATGGCTTTCCAACGATTCCTATTAATATTGACACATTTTTTCACTCCTTATTATAGGGAAGAACTAAGATAACTCCATTTTTCCTCGAAGTTATTCAGCATTGCATTTACAATTGTAGATACATGAAAGTTTTTATCCTCAATTTTGTCATCTTAAATTTGAATTAGATCATCTAAAGTGAATTATTTATGGATTTTCCTCCAGAACTAGCGATCTTTAAAGGACGCCTCAATAATCATTGGATTACAAAGCTGACAGACAGTTTGATGAATTTTCAGGAAAAAGACTCTGTTCCAACTTTGAGTAACTGGTATGTCCATGTTAGAAATCTTCTTAAGAAAGAAGAACAGCCTCACTCTGAACTTTGGGGGCTCTTTTCGAAACTAGCTTGGATACAAGCAGATGTAGATTTAATTATTAGAAATTTAGATCTTCTTATCAAAAATGCACGAAGCCAAAAAGATTATTTGCTTTTGTTTTATGTTGGAGCAGGAATTTCAGAGTTTATGAATACTTGGAATGGCCTGAAAATTATGGAAGAGAGCTTTCTCCATTTGAAGGCTTCTAAAGATTGGGATGCCTTACTTGATATTGCATTACCTTATATTCTTATTTTAAGCAACGTAGATGACAATGAGACATTTAAAAATGTATACAATGAAGTTAAACGGATTTTTAAAGAGAATTTAAACTCAAAATCGGAATATAACTATTTATTTTTTCCTGTGAGACTTTTTGCCTCCAAAAAAGATATTGAAAAAGATCAAGTAAATCAAGCAGAGGTCATCAAGGTTTGCGAGGAATCAGGTCATCATTTTAATACAGGCGTGGCCTACACCTTATTATCTCACCAGACAGAGACTAAAAAACCTTTCAAAGATCATTTGGAAGATGCTATTCTGCAATTTCAAGAGATAAATGCTAGAAATCGGTTAATTATTGCCTACGCGAATTTAGCAAAACAGTTTGCCTCGAAAGCAAAGCATGAGAAAGCTTCTGATGCTTTTTCAAAAGCATTTTCAATTGTAAATGAAATCTCACGAAGCAGAGAAAGAATTGTTAGGGAGTCTGTCTCAGTATACCCGTTGTCACTAAAAGCTTGGCTTTTCGTTGAGAATGGACAATTAACGGAGGCCAGGAACGCCTACGAAGAAGCTGCACGACTTTCTCATTCCTGCAACCACACTCTCTATCAGATAAAAGCAGAATTTGGTCTAGCTTCTGTCTTTTTTCTAGAGTCACAAGATGAGCTTGCTTTGACACATGCTCAGAAAGCTCTTTCAATATTTAATGAAGGGAAAATAAAGAACAAGGAGCTTCAAAATTCCCTCCAATTAAAATATGCGGAGCTGCTGACAGATCTTAACAAACTTGATGAGGTACCAGGAATTCTTGAGAAAGTAGACAGAAATAATTTGAATAAGTGTTCAAAAGTATATTATGATTATATCAATGGAAAATTTGAGTTAAATCGTCATAACATTGGTACAGCAAAAATTTTCTTACTTGATGCCATGAAAAAAGTTGAAAAATGTTCTAGTTTACGACCAACTCTTCTAATCACATTAGCTGAAGGATTTTTACATGAATACCGAATTTCAGAAGATACGAAAATCCTGCAAGAAGCACAAGAAATGGTCAGTGATAGTCTAGAGAGCATTGTTGACATTCCCAATCGTGCGAAGGGAAAATGTCTTTCAGCTATTCTCCTATCAGCTCAAGGACGAGACGAGGAAGCCGAAAAACTTCTTGAAACTCTTACAGATTCCTCATCAAATACAATACCACGATTTCAGAGTTTAGCTGAGAAAATTTTAGAGAATATACGTGATAATCGAATCGGAAGAGTAAATATTACACCCATAACGAATATCAGAGATGTCCTGAGGTATCTTCAAGACGCAAAGACGATGATAGATACACAACCACGGTAAAAATCAATCTCAAATTCGCACTCTGCAATGCGTATGATTTTAACGCTTAAATTTTTCTATGTAGTAGTCGTTTGGTTCTTTTTCCAGTATTTTTTTCCATGCCTGATAAGCTCCTCCCAACTCTGCAACTTTAACCATTTTCGGGGCTAAATCACGCCCACCAATGGAAAGAATAGCTTGGATTGCTGCCCAATGGATTGGAAATGATTTATATCGAACAGTTCTCACTAAATGCTGTTTCAAGACATTAAATCCTAATTGTATTTCTTTGTAATTCACCCATTTGTTTTCTAGCTTAGTTCCGCGTTTTGGAATGAGGGGGGTTACAGATATTGTGAATTTTATAGTAGGAAATGATGCAGCTAAGTTATTAACAAACTTAACTATTTCATGTGCTTCTGAGACAATTTCAGATGTTAAGCCCAAAATAAAGTAAAGCCTTATTTCTTGAATTTTGTATTGATCAGCTCTTTGAATAAACTCATTAAGTTGGGAATTACTAATTTTTTTTCCAATTCCAAATCGAACGTCTTCAAAAGCAGTCTCTGGGGCAATACTAAGACTTCTCAATCCTGCTTGCTTAATCGAATCGAGAACATCTATTCCTGAATCTATTCTGATACTTGGAAGGGTAAACTTTAATTCATTTTCAATAAAATAATCTATTAACTCCTGAATTTGACTGTAATCTGCCACACTTGATCCAATGAGAGAAAAAAAATCAGTTTTTGTATCTTTAGCCCCATTCGTTATTAAATCCTTTAATACAGGGAGAGATCTTTCCCTCTGTGGACGAAAATACTTTCCAATTAGGCAGAAATGGCACCCATGGGTGCACCCTCTTGAGATTTGAAGAAAATAGCCATTTAAAATCCCTTTTTTCCGAGGTTTAATTGGTCGGACTTGAGCTGTGGGATAGTTCACCTCATCAAGATTAGATGTTATCTTTAGCGATATTTGAGACTCTGTGGCTTGAGGAGTATAAAAACCAGGGACAGTTAGAATTGTATCTCTTAATATACCATGTTTACTAGAGATAAAAGCCTCAAGGAAAATCTCTGCGACTGACTCAAATTCGCCAGAAAAAAATATGTCAAAAATTTCAAATAACGGTTCAGGATTGGTAGTAACTGTAGGACCTCCAGCTAACAATAAGGGATGATCTGGAGTCCTGTTTTTTTGATATGCAGGGATACCAGATCGGAGTAACATCCTGATTGCATTAATATAATCAAGTTCAAACTGAAAAGTGAAAGCTAGGAGATCAAATTCTACTAATGTCTTTCCTGTTTCAACTGATCTTGGAGGTCCTGGGAGGTCTGCTGAGAAGAAGATTCGTTCAGCAGCAATATTTTGATGTTGATTCAAAAGATGGTATAACAGTTTAACTGTTAGTCCTGACATACCTATAGAATAAGAGTTTGGATACACTAATCCAATGCGCCACTGTACATCATGAGTCGGTTTTTGTATAACATTAATCTCTCTTAGACGTCTCCTTCTCATACTCCTTCGTACCTTGAATTATCGGAGAGGTTTCTGGATAAGTCCTTTCTTGGGGTCATAATAGTATAGAGTATTAGGAGGAACATCTTGGTTGACTAATGTATGAGCTCCAATTCGAGAATTTTCACCAATCAAGATTCCTGGCATTAAGGAGACATTTATCCCTGTATTTACATTATCGCCCATAAAAACACCCAGTTTTTTTAGTCCTGTAGAAAGGAGTTCTCCTTTAATTGTCATCTTGATTTCGTTTTTTTCCAGTTTCAAATTAGCGACCTTGGTTCCTGCTCCAAAATTACAGTTTCTCCCAATAATTGAATCTCCTACGTATGATAGATGACCTAGTATAGTACTATCCAAGATTACACTGTTTTTTATCTCTACACCATTGCCAATTCTGACGTCTTTTCCTAGGTAGGTTCCTGGCCGAATAAAACAATTTGGGCCTACAACAACATTCTCGTCGATTATGACAGGGCCTTGGATAAATGTGCCTGGTCGTAATACTACGTTGTCTGCAACTTTAATTGAACCTTCTATCGTTACAGCAGGGGGAGGAGAAGGAATAGTTGTGAATTCCGTTTGCTGTATTCCAATCTCGTTTGCCTCTAACAAATTCCAAGGATAACCAATATCAATCCAATGTTCTTTAATATAATAAACAGAGAATTGGGTTCCCTCCTGGATTAACATGTTGATGCTGTCAGTAATTTCTATTTCTCCACGATTTGATTTGGGTGTTGAACTTAAAGAATCGAATATTGATAAGGGTAATACCATAATACCAGCATTGATAAAGTTACTTGGTGGAGTAGAGTTTTTTTCGAGGATTTCAACTAGAAAGTCATTTTCTATTTTAAGACAACCATATTTTTCTGGATTATTTACATCCTTAGCTGCGAACACTCCTTTTGTATGATTATTAAGTTGTCCTAATTTTAAAATATCTTTTATAACCTGTGGTGTCGTGAAAATATCTCCATACATCATGAAGAAATGAGTGTTACGACTGTCAATCTGTTTTTTACATATTTGTATTGCATGTCCAGTACCAAGCTGTTCTTGCTGAATAACCCATTTTATGTCGAAAGTATACCTTTTGTCATTTATTGCCTCTTCAATTTGTTTTGATTCGTGACTAATGACAATTAAAACACGATCTATATTTTCTTCTAAAGAATCAAGGATATGAAACAGTAGTGGCCTCCCTGCAATTGGAATTAATGGTTTAGGAGTAGTTTTTGTTAATGGATGAAGACGGGTTCCTTTACCAGCAGTAAGTATAATTGCTTCCATTTATTGGACCTCTGAGCAGAATTCGTAAAGGTTTCGAGTTGAATAAATATGAGGGATCAAATGAATATTGTGTTTCTTCTATTCCTTTCTTTAACGTAAAAACAGAAATCAAATTTAAATCAATCTATTTTCAACGAGAAATGTGTTAATGTCGGTTTTTAATAATTGTACAATTAAAAATCTATACTCCTGAACTCAAAATCATTTCTAGATCATGTGAACTTCATGTTTTAAGAATTTAAATCAAAGATTTGATCTTTCATTAGGAATGAAAAGAATTTAACGGCTATTAATAGGAAGTATTCAACTTTGACTGGAAAGATACATGATTACAAAGCATTGGGCTTTAAAGCAGGAATTGAAATCCATGCACAGCTATCAACCAAGAGGAAGTTATTTTGTCACTGTCCTGCAGTCTTGTCTCAAGATGACCCCCAATCGTTTGTTCAAAGAAAATTCAGGCCTGTCTTAGGAGAGATGGGAATTTTTGACCCTGCCTTATTAGTTGAGTTTGAAAAAGGACATACAATTTTTTATGAAGTTTTTGATAGTGTATGCACCTATGAATTAGACGAAACTCCACCGTTTAAGATTAATGAAGATGCACTCTATGCTAGTGTGAAATTAGCTAAAATGCTGAATTGTCATATCGTTGAAGAAACTTCTATTTGTAGAAAAAACTACTTAGATGGATCTGTTCCCTGTGGATTTCAAAGAACAGCCCTTGTTGGTTATGATGGATACATTTCGTTAAAAAAAGAACAGACTGAACTTGAAGAAAAGAAATTAGTGATATCTTGGATCTATATTGAAGAAGACGCTGCTCGTAAAGATAATGATCGAAGTAAGGATAAAAACATTTTTTTCAAGTTAGATCGTCTTGGTATACCATTGATTGAGATTGTAACAGATCACAATTTATATTCTCCAACAGAAGTAGTATCTGCAGCAAGAACATTAGGAATGCTAATCAAATCATCAGGTATCGTACGGAAGGGGTTAGGGACTTTACGTCAGGATATTAATGTAAGTATAGCAAAAGGAGACCGAGTTGAGCTAAAAGGGATTCAACTATTGGATTTGATCCCCAATGCTATTGATCTCGAAATTCAAAGACAGAAAGGATTGATATCCATTCAAGAGGAACTTTCCAAACGAAATATTCAACCTAAAGATATCCTTTTACAAATTTTAGATGCAACAGAAATTTTTTCTAATTCTTCTTCAAAAATGGTGCAATCTGCCTTTAAAAGAGAACAGAGAGTGTTTCTACTTCCAATAGCTGGATTTAATGGACTATTAGGAAGAAAACTACAACCAAATAAGCGATTTGGAACAGAGCTCTCTGATCGTGTGAAGGCATTCACTAATCTAAAAGGGATAATCCATTCTGATGAAGATTTGATGAAATATAATTTCTCTGAGAAAGAAATTCAAAAATTATCACGATATATACGGGAAGAAGATGCCTATGTCATTGTTATAGGAAAGAAAGAAGAGGCTGAAAAAGCACTTACTTGTGTTCATGAAAGAATAATTGCAGCTATTCAAGGAGTTCATCCAGAGACACGGCAAGTTGACTCTGAGGGTATCTCTACGTTTACACGAGATTTACATGGTAGAAGTAGATTATACCCAGATACAGATCTTCCCCCGTTAGTAATTGATCCAAAGAGAGTCAAAATCATTCAAGAAAGCCTCCCTGAACATTTTTGGGATCGCATTGATAAAATTTCTAAGAAATATTCCATTACTGAAAGTGTTGCCGAGGACTTAGTATATAAAGATAGAGCTGATGTTTTTGAAAAATTAATGCAAAAAAAGGCTCCCTTAAAGACAGTTATAACAACATTGACCCAAACGCTGACTGCTATTTCGAGAGAGGGCGTTAATATCGATGAAATAACAGACGACCACTTAATGGAAATCTTTAGGGAATTAAGGTCCAAGAGAGTTGCTAAGGAAGCAATTCCTGAAATTATTATCCAATTAGGAACCGATTCCAGGAGATCTGTCAAAGAAATTGTAAGTAAATTCGGTGGAGGGATGTCTGAAGAGGAACTGAACCAATTAATTGTTAAAATTCTTAATAAATCTCGATCTCTGATTAAGGAACGTGGAATGGATGCTTTTTCTCCTTTGATGGGTTTAGTAATGAAAGATGCCCGTGGAAAAATAGACGGTAAGATTGTAAGTGATACATTGCGTAAATTATTGAAAGAAAGAGTTTAATGTATATTTTGAGGCGATATTGATGAAATCAGAAGAGACATTCATTGGCTATAAAGGTACTACTTTAAAATGGATGAAAAATCAGAGCTTAAAGGTCTGGGATGAAATAGAGATCATTAAAGAGGGAACTTCTTTGAAAGGAGTGATTTTACCTAGAAGTGAACTTGCAGATCCAAATTTCATAAGTCTAAAATTGCCCACTGGTTACAATATCGGATTCGATCCTATAAAAACCAAGAAGATCAAAAAAATAGGGCATTTTGAGGCCAAATACCGAATTCCAAAAACGGAGATTAGCCAAAAACCTAATTTGCCATTAATTCCTATATTGGGTTGTGGAGGGACAATAGCGTCCCGATTAGATTATCAGACTGGAGGCACAATTCCTGCTTTGAGTCCTGAGGAGCTCTTCTCCTCATTTCCAGAAATTGCAGACCTAGCTCGGGTCGAAACACACCTTCTTTTTGAGATTTTTTCAGAGAACCTTAATTTTGATCATTACGAGAGAATTTTAAAAGCAATTGACGATATAATCAAGACTAGGAGTCCACAAGGAATTGTTTTAACACATGGCACTGACACAATGGCATTTACCGCCTCCGCTCTTACTTTTGCTATCAACAATCCTCCTATTCCAATTGTGATCACTGGGTCACAAAGATCTTCGGATCGTCCTTCTTCAGACGCTTTTTTCAATCTATATAATTCTGTTTTATATGCAGCTTCTCCCAGAGCCAGAAAACAAGTAGTTATTATTATGCATGAAGAATCCTCAGACACTTCATGCACCATTCATACGGGTACTCGGGTTCGCAAAATGCATAGCAGCCGACGTGACACCTTTAAGACGATTGGCGAGAGCCCATTGGGTAGAATAATCAATGGTAAGATCCAATATTCAAGAAAAGATAAGGTCATTGAATCAAAAGATAGTCATTATCATGTAAGCACGAAGTTCGAAAGAATGGTGGGATTGATCAACCATTATCCAGGTATCCAATCCGATGTGATAGATTTCTATGTTAATGCTGGATATAAAGGGCTAGTTCTAGCAGGAACGGGCCTTGGCCACTTTTCCTCAAATTTGATCCCAGTTATCAGAAAAGCTGTTAATAATGGCTTGATTGTTGTAATGACCACACAATGTTTACAAGGTTTTACAGGTTTATCCGTTTATGAGAACGGAAGACAACTCCAAAAAGCAGGTGTCATTCCTTTATCGAATATTCTCCCCGAAATTGCATATATTAAACTTGCTTATCTCTTAGGAAACTACCGAGAAAGTGAAAAAATTAAGGAATTGATGAAGATGAACCTGAAAGGGGAAATTAAATCTCGTGAAAGATTTTGCGAGTTTTGATAGAACGAATTAAGATGATTTTTGAGTACTAACAATACCTCTATTATGAAAAGGTTTTTATTTTTACACGGATGAGGATATAATTGAAATCTTACGGTGTTTAAAGACAATCACAAGTTTCACTCAATAAGCTTGATTTAGGGCTTATTTTTGACTAAACCGAAAGGAGATATTAAATTGAACAACACCGAATTTCGTACTTCTACTTCTATTGCCTCCGAGATAAATAGGTTGGTACGCGAAATAGAAAACCGTCGTTCCCTTGCCTCGGATTTTTACGAGGAATTACGGGAGCATGCTTCATACTTGAAGACCGTTACCAGTGGGTCTGATAGTGTGGATGAGAAAAAAAGACGATTCAAAAGAATTGGTGCGCTCCTTGAAGAACTCAAAGAGTATTATTGGGACCTGACGGATTTACTTACAGAGTTGAATGGAATTGAAATTCTTGAATCAAATCTAATTGAACATGGAGCTCAATTATCTCGAGATCTCGTTGGGATTCTCAAACAAATGGAACCCATAGCACGGAATACCTATAAATCACTGCATTCCAATGAACTTGGATCCGTCGGTAATGAACTCTCTTCGGTTATAGAGAACTCGAAATTTTTGGAATTAAATGAGGTGTTGACAAAGTTATTTATCGAGATTGATCAGAGATCAAGTCAGCTTAAGGATCTAAAACACAAAAGAATTTTATAAGGTATTTTTGTAAGATAGTTTGAGACAAAAGTACCTTTTTATTTATCTTTTCACGAAGTCCAATTATTTTATTATTCAATGACTGGTTCGCCACATGATGGACATGAAAATGCACCTGGTGGTATACTAGCTCCACAACGGTTGCAGGTCCATACCTCTTTAGTTTTTGAGGCATCCCAGGCTTTTCTTGTTGGTTTTGGTTTAACAGTTTCCTTCACTTTTGTAGCACTACCAGTTGCATAAGCAGCTATGCATGCTGCTAAGGCACATGCTGCAGTTCCCAAAATAAATTGTGATAACGCAGTTGATTCTTCCAATAAGCTCAGATTAAAAATTGATAGGAATCCTGCTCCTATAATCGTTCCAAAAACCCCTGCCACAGCACCCCAGAAACCATTTTTAGCCCTAACTCCAGCAATCAAACCTGAAAGTAACCAAGCAACCAAGACGGCCATAAAGGATACTAAAGTATCAGCAGATAAAAACATGCCTTCAAACATGCTCGTTACGACCCCATTAACATCTAAAGTAGTTAACGAAGCAGCATTTCTGGGATCAAGTATCAACTGAGAAAGTTCTAACACCGATAAACCGACAGTAATTACAAGAAAAGTATTATAAATGGGATTGGTCTGTTTTGCTGAATGCTCTCTATACCTTCTACTTGACATAATAATCCATCCTAGCAAGTATAAAAATCAATATTGTTTCCTTTTTATGGTTTTTTAGCTTGAATGCTTAAAAGAGATTAAGACTACGATCATTAATAAATATACCTAGATTGGCTTGATAGTCAGAAGATAGGGTTCTATTATAGAATTACGATTCAACTGAGAAAGGAGCCGTTGTTTAGGCTTGAATAAAATGTCTAGTTTAGATATTTATGCCATTTCAAAAGAGCTACAGGGAATAATAGGGTACAGAGTAGATAATGTCTATCGTGATTTATCAGATACCTTATTTCTTTTCAAATTCAAAGGAAAAGGCCCATATAAGAGTCCATTTCTTCTTATCGAACCAGGAATACGATTACATCTGACAGAGGTGAAATATCAAGTTCCTGAACGGCCCTCCGACAAGATTGTAGGAATGAGAAGCCACCTCAAGGGAGCTGAAGTGACTGGGATACGTCAAATCGATTTTGATCGAATAGTGGAGATTTCATTAAGAGGAAAACAACAATATCAAATTTTTATTGAGATATTTGGGAACCGTCCAAATTTAGTGATTGTTGGGGATCAAAACAGAGTAATATCAGCACTTTGGTATAAAAAAATGCGTCATCGTGATTTATTACCAGGGAAAGAATTCGAACTACCTCCTAGTCGGGGAAAATCAATTCTAGATATGAATAATGAAGAAATTAAACAGATTGTTAAAATGAAAGAAATCGAAAAAGAGAAAATCATAAGGACATTAGCTCAAAAGGCAGGAGGAGGAGGAAGATTAATGGAGGAAGTGCTAGCACGAGCCAACATTCCCAAAGATAAAATGAATGAAGATATTCGTGAGGAAGAATTTAATAGGATCAAAAAAGCCACAATGGGAATTAAAAGGGACTTAGAGAAATTAAAGCCTTCAGTAGCTTTTGATTCCAATGAAAAACCAATATCTTTTCAACCAATTGACCTGATTACAATTTCAGGACAAGTTCAATATTTTGAGAGCTTCTCATTAGCAATGGATTATTATTATACAAATATTACCCCTAAAACGTCTGCAGACCTTAAACGGTATGATCAGAAGAAAAAAAGGCTTCTTAAAGTGTTAGAGGCTCAAAAACAGACTATTGAAGGTTTTGAAATAAAGAAAAAGTATTATAAGGAGCTAGGAGACAAGATTTACCTTCAATTAAATGAAATGGACGAATTATTATCTACAATCTTGACAGCAAGGAAAAAAAATATTGATTGGCCCGAAATTCAGAATAAATTAGCACATGCGAAAGAAAATGGAGTACCATCGGCAAGAATTCTTGAAAAAATTTTTCCAGAAAGAGGTGTTATTCGTCTCAATCTAGATTCGGAAATAATCGAAGTAGATTTCAGAAAACCTGCAAGCGAGATTGCAAATGGGTATTACCAGCGTGCAAAAAAAGCTGCGAGAAAAATTGCACCTGCTAAGGAGGCAATACTTGAAACTGAAAGAAAAATTGATCTCCTATCTAAGGACATAACTGTACAGCGAAAAGAAGAAAGCATTTCTTTGAAACGAAGAAAACGAAAATGGTATGAGAAATATCATTGGACAAAAACTCAAAACAGATTTCTAGTAATAGGTGGTAGGGATGTTAATAGCAATGTAGAAATAGTAAAACGACGAATGAAGGAGGAAGATTTCTTCTTTCATGCAGAAATACGTGGAGCTCCATATACCATTTTAATTCGTGACAGTAGTGATCAAAAACCTGAAGATCTAGACCTTAATGAAGCTGCACTTCTTGCAGCTACATTTTCTAGTGGATGGAAAGAAGGTTACGGAGCAGTAGATGTATATTATGTACCAGCCAGAAATACCAGTTTTACAGCTCCAAGTGGAGAATACATACCGAAGGGAGGAATAATGGTTCGAGGGACCCGAAAATATGTTCGGGGAGTAGAAATGGCTTTAACACTTGGGATTCAGCTAAATAAGTTTAACGCATCAGTTATATATGGGTCTGAAGAAACCATACGATCACAAAGTCCGATTACTATTACTATCAAGCCTGGTTCTGTAAGTAAAGGGAAAATAGCTAAACATATTCGTCACATTTTCATTGAAAAAACAGAAATCCCAGAGAACAAAGCTAAAATCAAAGCAATTGACCTAAATGAATTTGTACACGCAATTCCCCATAATTCTGAAATTATTAAAGTAGAATATGGATTGATAAAGGAAAATTCGATAGATTACATGAAATCGTCTTCAGAAGATTGATCTTCTTCTGGTTGTAACTCCATACATGCTGGACAAAGCGTATAACCATTAGTTGTTTTGAGGTTATCTGAATAATTGCTGCAATCATCACAAAAACCTTGAAACTTGATAGAAGATCGGTTTGCTTCGTTCGGGGGCATTTTTTTGATGGTTTCAATGAGAAGACGTTCTCTATGAATTCGGAGGAGCCCTGGAGCAAATTTTAGTATATCATTTGTTGAAACAATTCCCAACGGTTGTGAAAGGTCACTCCCTTCAACAACTAAAATTCTTTCAATATTTTCTTGAGCCATTATGAGCATTGTATTCTCTAGGGTTTCATCTTCAGAGACAAATGTAACTGGTTTACTCATGACATCATCAACTAAAACGATTCCAGGATCTAATGCACGACTCACGACACGATTAATTATGTCTCCTTTTGTTATTATTCCTTCAATTTCTTTATTTTTAATTATTATTGAACCAACCTGATTCTTTAACATCAACTTTGCCGCTTCTGTTACAGGACGATTAGATGGCATTGATATTATTTCTTTACTTTGTTTAGAGACAATCGCCATATTAGTCTTGAGTAGATTCCCTATTAAAACTTCTTTTCCGTTATCAATCAACCCTAGATTCACCTGAAGAAATTAATTCAAATTTCGTTCTCTGTTCTTCGTGAAGATGTTTTAATCTAAGTTCTATCTTCTTTTCAACTAAAAAAACCTTTGCATTAGTGATAGTTGAATTTTCTTCTTTCTGGAAGAAGACATTGTTTATGCAAGTTTTGTTGGACGTGGCCCCTTGTCAAATAATAATCGTTTATTTAGTTCAATAAGTTCAACCCAGGATTGGCAATACTCCGAGATATCGGAATTATATTTATCTTTCAACTGGTTAATGATCTGTAAATATCTTAAAACCCATCCTTTTGATAATGTCAGTCCTAGTGTTTGACGGTGACATACAGGACAATTCGTGAGAGGTACACGTCTAAATGTTGTGTTACAGGTGTTACAGCGTACAGGTTGAAGGAAAAAACGATTTATTGAAGAGGTAATTTTTGGGAGGAAATCATTTTCCAATATATTATCAACAAACTCCCCTTCCTTTACTCCACGAATTCGGCCGAGAACTCGCAATTCTGTCTCGATTTTAGATACTATCTTGCTTTCACGGAAACGGTTTTCAAAGCTATAACGAGTGATATTATCAATTGTATGTAAGAAGGATAAAGAGGGTGTTAGATATGACAAATTATAAGATAATAATTCTTCTACTAGCGGATTATCGTTTAGAGTCTGATAAAACAGAAGATTCATTGATATTGAACTGTAATTAGCAAAAAAAGAAAGTTCTTCCCATTTGTCAGTAAAATTAATTATAGAAGGAACATCCATTCCCCCTCCTCTTGCTGCTGGAATGAATTCAGATGAAAAATTGAGAAAAACATCTAAAAGGAGTGTTATTGAATCAATGTCTCCATTACAATTTCGAGTTTTTAACAGATGCCAGAGCGGATGGGCATAAGCAACATTATTTTCAGTAAAACCAATAATCCTACCCAAAATAGCAACCATTGAAAATGGTGAAAGTCCCACTATCAAAGAACCAATAAGATTATTCAGTGATTTTTTTCCATAATAGGGAGAAAGGCCGTATAACAGATCCAATTCATCATCAATGAACTTGGATAATTTAATCAGATATTTTCCTGCTGTTTTACTAATTATTGTATCATATGGATAGATTTCTATCAATTGATCTTCTTGAGTTAAATCTTCTCCAAAAATATCGTGAGAATAACCAAGGCGGCGAAGTTTCTTAAGAGAGGTTTGAATTTCCTTAGGAGTAAAATGGGTTAAAGGCGCGTTAGTTAGATCAAAACGAGTAGTCCCATCTTTGTACACAAAAATCTCATGCTTCGCCCGTAATATTCCTTTTATAAGATGTTCTGGAATACGGTTCTTACTATTTAAAAAGGAAACGCCTTTAATCTTCTTCAAATCCAGAGGACCAGTATTTTGGAACCCAGATTCTAGTAAACCTGAAATATCAATAGGTTTATTTCTTGCCGAGTATGCATATTGTCCACATTCGCTACATTCTCTTGTTTCAGAAATGTGGCCCTTCTTACAGACATATTTTTGTACTGTTTTTTGATGACACTTAGGACAATAAGAAACAAAGATGAAATTATCACATGAAGAACAGTACCTTTCTGAAATTTGAATATTAACTGTCCTTTCTTTTTTAGCTTTTAAAAGATCTTTCTGAGGTCCCCCATAAGATCCAATAGGAAAAAGAACATGAGCTGGAGGATTTATGTGGCGAGCTTCGGCTTTTTCTACTCGAATGATCTTTAGACCCATTCGTCGATGGCATAATGATCTTACAGGTATTTTTGTAAGTTCATGAATGATTTCTTCAATTTGCATTGATGATTTCGATAGTAGATGAGTTAATTGATCTTCTTTTCCTCTCAAACTGAATGTAAAGGGTTGAAATCGTATTGCTTTAACTTCATTATTGACAATAGAAAATGGAACCCCTAGCTGTCTTAAAATGTTCTTCAAGGCTTCATTATTTGGTAGTACGTCATCTTTCGTGTCGTTTATCTTTTGGATTAGTCTTATTAAATCACTTATGGCAATTTCGTTCCAATTAAACGAATAATACGGATGAATGGGTACGGCAGTTATGCTACATAAAGCGAGAGCTGTTTCAGGAGAAGGATGATAAAGGGTTGGTTCTTCTAATATTTGTGTAAGGTCTTTAAAAGAAATATCAATATTTTTAGCAAGACTCTCAAGTGTTCCTAATTTTAGAAGGGCGGCATATTTTGTTTCTTGGACCCACCATTCCTCTGTCCATCCTGATAGTTCAATAGTCTCAGTTGTAGGAATATCATCTGGTGAAAGTAAAATATCTCCCATTTCCCAAATCTGAACTATTTGATTTTCTAATTCATATAATCTTGTTAATGATTCTATTCTTTCCGTTGATCCGTCTCTTAGTTCTACGAAAGGACCTGTTAACGTGGAAACAGGAAAAATTGTGATAGGTCGATCCATAACGTCTATTTTTATACTAGTACCTGGAGAAAGCATTTCCGAAATATACATTGTGGCAGGATGCATACCTGCAGCACCTAATCCAGTATTACGTGAAGAACCATATCTTAATCGAAATCCTCCTGGTTTTCTTGATTTTGATAGCAGGGGTTGTGTTCCACGCACTTCCATTGAACCAAATTCATGTTTTTCTCTTATGACCCTTTCAAAAGGAGGTTTTAACCAATCCCATTCGGGAATTCCTGAAATCAATCGTCTATGCGAGATTGAATTTATGTTTTCTACTACTCTTTCGAGAGCTACACACATTCACATTCGGAGCTGGTTTGTAATATTAGGTAAATTTCGGAATTTTTTTACTTCTATTCGTTCATAAGCTTCCCCAGAAATTTCTACTCCAATATTTTGAACAAGATATCTTATTAAATCCTTCCGTAAGTCCTGAAGTCGATCGTTCAATGTAAGAAAAATCTCGATTTCCTCAACATATCTGTTAATTAGCTCTGGGGAAGGACTAAAGCGATTTAGGTGAAGTATATGTCGAATATAATCAGCAATTAGGATGACAAGACCAATAGTTTCTCCTGTAGAATAACGAATAGTGTTGGAAAAGAAAATGGTCAAATGATTAGATTTAGCTCCAATAGAGATCTTTGGAATACTTTCATGTGGAACAGAAATCAATCCTTGACTGATAATCACTAAAGTGCTATGTAAGGCAAGTAATATCAAGTCCTCACGAGATTTCTTAATAAATCTTCCATTGACAATCTGTTTGGCGATATCTGCAGCTAGAAGAAGCGGGCTGTCATGGCGAGCAAGATTTTGAGGGAGGTATTCCTCTAATCCAGGAATATTTAGAATAGCAGCAATCTTAGACTTGGAAGAATAAGTTAGTTTTGTCTCAATAGATGAGCTAGGATCTAACTTAAAAGCCCGAGCTTGCGATGCAATTTTAAATTGAGTTTCAAGATCTCTTTTTAAATTTTGGATATATTCTTGAAACTCACTTTTGATCATTTTGCTTCACGATAGAACATGAACCCCGTTCATTAATGTGACATTGAGAATTCCAAGATCGTCGAGATACGATTCATCCTCAAAATAATAAACGCCAGTTTGTTCTCGGTTAACATAAGGAACGAGGGTAGTACTGCCATTTAAAATGTAGATTGATGAAACCTGAACATGTTCAAACGTATCTCCAGTAGATTGTTGCACAATGATCTTATTATCTCGGATTTCAACACGAGCGGTAAAATTTATGGAAAAGGATTCATCTAATGAGATTGAGGACGAAATTGCACTCATATGTAAGGTGAATTCTGCATAGATTTGACTAATATATACGGCACCGTCAAAAGTGTTTTCATAAGGGGGTTTATTTGCTGAAAGAAGGAAACTATTTGTGTCAAATTGAAAGTTTGTAGTTACCCCTCTTACAGAGTTAAGGACTTCTATAGATGCCATAAATTCCTCTATTTCAGTAAGAACATTGGCAGGAGGTGTGATGGCCCCATTTTTTGAATATTCAGCCAATACTAGTTCCAAATATAGCTGAAGTTCGCGTTTTGAATCTAAGTAAGGTTCTCGTAATGTTTCACATTCAACTTCAATTCTTTCACCCCCAAGATTGATTAAAATTGCTGCCATCGCTACAATGTAGACCGCTATTAACATCGTGGCTAAAATAAACATTTGTCCTTGATGTCTTTTTGAAGATATGAATCCTAGAAACCTCATGAGAATTTCTCCCATAAATATAATTGAACTAAGTATTGTGAGTGAAACTGTCCAAAAGTTGAAGAGGAGAATGATCCCAAGTGATAATTTGCTACAATCCCCTCTCCTCCTTGTTGTAATGATGCGATATGTCCTGAGGAACCAAGGAGAGTGAAATAGATCTGATCAGGGGTTCCATTATGCACTTCGTGGGCAATCAACGTATAATCAATATTATTTGGGAGGATTGAAGAGATAAAATCATCTAATTGGTCTTGATATGTAGAAAATTCAGCATAATATTTGCCATTTCCATGAAGATAGACTACAGGTCGTAGTAGGCCTGTTTCGTCTGCTGCCAGTAGAATATCTGTCGCTGTTTGATCCAAGCTCATAAGGTTAGCATAGGGTGTTCTTGTTTGACTCGCTGCGTTTATTAAGAGGAGAGCTAAGACTAACATTAAGGCTACAGAAATAAGTGTTTCTGCGATTTGTAGTTGTCCTCTGTGAGTATTCTTTTGCCTTTGCATTCTTCTAGCTACTCCACATGGTTACTTGGCACCTCATCAAAGTCCCTCTGACAACGACGGGATAAGTCTTTGATACCATAGATTTTACCCTTTCACCAGGATCTAGTGATCCAAACACTTGGTAGAATATCCCACTGGTCAGATCACGATCCAAAATTGCTGGGTAAGATCCCACTCCTACTTTGTAGGAATTGCCAAACCTCGCAATACTAAAAAAAGCAACGAGGCCCTCATTTGGAATCGTGAAGGAAATATTCCCCCTATCGCTGGTTCCAAGGTCAACTGTTTGAAAAGAATAATCTGAAGTAGTATTTTGGTAGATGATAGAGAGAAAGTGGTTATCTAGAGACTCAACCACTCCAAAAATATCTGAAAGTAAAAGAGTTGAGGAATTAGTACCTCCTCCCCAGATTGTTGTATCTGAAGAGGCTCCGATAACAATTAGTTCATTCGGTAAACTCCCCCAGTTCATGCTCCAAAGTTCTCCCTTTCTCACAATGACAAAAATAAAGTGTTCTGCGTCAGGATCATCGATATGAGGTATTTCATAAATTAAAGAAGTGCTTCCTCTTGAGTCCGTCGGACTGGTACCTGCAAGAGTCACGGCTCCATAAGTTAGATCAATCACGAAAAAATGAACTTGAGCATTGAAAATAGGAGAATTATGGGGATTCATAACATCAACCGTAACAATATTTGATGTAAAATCGAATGATTGAACAGTCACATTAATCTCTAAACAAGGAAAGAAGGCCAATTGAAATTCATAATCACTTTCTAAATTAATTTTTTTTGTCAGCGTGTCATAATCATATGTCTCATACCCAGATATACTCGAAATAGAGTAAGAGGTTCCAGTAACGATACGAGCCATCTTCGATGCGTCTAGAGTAAAAACTGTCTCAGATTTCGAATCTGAAAGTCCAAAGGTTGAAGGTAGTTCCTGAAGATACCCCCAATTAATGTCACCCTCTTCCAACAGTAGTTGGCGTCCAAAGATGTCTAATTTCTCATAGGTTAATTCTCCTACTATTCCTGTCTGAATTCCTGATTGGACGTTGATGATGATTAAAATCAACTGTGTCATCATGATTATAAAGAGAAAAAGACTCACAATAAAGTCAACTGCTCTAATCTGTCCACGTCGTCGTTTTTTGAGTCTTGAAAAAACCATCTATCACACATTCACATGATTAGAATTTACTGTTTAAGCTCACTAAGATGATACTTCATCACTTGATGAACCAACATTAGCAACCTCGAATTGTACAATAATTTCTTCTAGACGATCTTTTAATTCTAGCATTGTTGTTTCTAATTCCGTTAATTGGAGTCCCCTTTCTAATAAAGTCGTGGCTTGAGCAATTAATTCGTCAGCTTTCTGTGTCTTTTCGCTCTTTAAACCTGAAGTTAATTCAGCTAACGAATTAAGTTTTTTCATTAAGTCCGAAACACTATCTTCTATTGTAGAAATTCGAGTTTCAAGAGGTGCTAAATCAACCTCAACGGGACCAGTTTTAGGAGCAGTTGCAGAACTAATAGCTGGAGTTATGGGAACCGAACCTCCTGAGCCCATACCCTGAACGAGTAAAAACTCCATATTTGTCAATTTGTCCTCTAAAGCAGAAACTTTCTCTATTAATTCCATCAACATTTTTTCTTCTTTTCCCATAAATATTAACCTCCATAGATTATCAGATATTTGGTACAATAGGAAAAACAAAGATTGTTATTTTGAAAAATACGTAACAAATCATTAATAAGATGCAGGAGTGGCGCAAACCAATTTTGGCGTCACCTTCACCCATTTTACCCGCAATAAGACCAGCAAAGACAGCTTCAATCATCATCATATGGAAAAATACTAATTGCAAGCCAGCTACATTGAATGGTAAACCTGATTGAGGTTCTTGATCTTGCCTTACAGCATCTACAATTTGTACTGCTAATCTCTGAAAGAAAGTAAGGAGTAAGATAATTATAACCAAAGAAAATATGATGAAGGAGGCATAGATAATCCAAGTATACGGCTTCATTGCTGTAAGACGTTCCCTTTTCAGGCCTAAAATTTCTGAAACGTGTGTATGAGCAGATTCAAACACATCTTCAATAGCTCCACCTGATCGTTCTGCTTCTAGAATTAACAACGACGTTCTCTTCATCAGTGGAGTATCCGCTACTTCCGTTAAACTCCGAAGAGTCTTACTAAAAGGGATTCCCCAACTGATCTTTGCTGCCATCTTCTTTAATTCAGGTGTTAACGCCCCATATTGATGCTTTGAAGCCTCCAAGATAGCTCTCGGTAATGGAAGTCCAGTCTTCTGAGCATCAGAAATCTCACGTAACAAAGATGGAATGTGGTCCTCAATATTATCACGCCATTTTCGATCAGAATTGTAAGCCCAAGCTGGGAGAATTAATAATGCAAGAACAGTTACTAAAGTCATATCTAAAATGTCGAAAAAACCAAGAAGAGGATTAATATCAGAAAGAGAGCTCACATCATTTACAGAGTAAAGAAATGGATGCAGTTTATCCTCGGTAAGTTTCTCTATGTCTTCTCTAATGACCTCAATGTCACCAGTTTTTGATTCTATATGAGTAAGAGTTGGAATATAGAATACCAGTAATGCGATAATTAAAGCTGAGAGAAATAATATTGACGACAAAATCCACATAAGTTGTTCTCGTTTTTGTGTTAACTTTCCCAAAATCTTGGAACCTCCATAACTTTTAGATTTCTCTCGAGATGGTTGAGATAAGTAAATTCATGATTACGAGTAGAATAGGCATTATGAAGTAAGCAAGCGCTAACATTAGAATAGTAGCCGCCTCAACTGCATCTTTAGCAATAACTGCTACAATTGCTAGAATAACTACAAAGAATAATGGAGCGACAACACCTACAATCATAAAAATTTCTGCCAGAACACCTAATTGGGCTATAAATTCTTTTGTTTCTTCTTCTTTTAGTTTCATTAAAGCTTTTGATTCAGCAGACATGAAAAATGTAAGGTCTCCTCCACTAGTTATAGTAGCGGACATACCGTCTAAGAATTTGGAGAATCGTTCAGAGGGAGACCGTGTACTGGCAGTTCGTAATGCTTTTAAAATATCATATCCAAAAATCTCAATGTCCCGAGTAATTCGCTTGCTCTCATTAGATATTTCTGGTGCAACAGAGGCTTCTCCTGCCAGTGAATAGAATAATCTATCAGGTGGAACTCCTGAACTTGACATGGCAGAGAGATAAGATGCTGTTGATGGTAAGCCTGCCTCAATCAATATTTTGCGATCAGTTGCTTTCATTTGGGGCCAATATAAAAATGGTAGATATGTTAAGATGCCACATATTACTCCAACGAATACCCCCACCATTACAGCCATTGGTACTTGGTTTTCAGAAATATTTGGGTCATTCTGAAGGATGAGAGCAACAGTTCCTGTTGTTATAACAAAAGAAAGCACACCAACAAGTATGGAACAAAAAATTGCACTTCCTAAGTAAGCTCGGACTGAAATATCCATACCAGCTTTTTTCAGACTTGTATTAAGCCTTTCAAAGCGGCCTTTTTCGATCCAAGGTTCTAAGAACCTACCAAATCTGAGATAACCTACCCTTCGAATAGCTTTACTCACGAATAAACGCTCCAAGTGATTTTGTTTAAATTGACTTCAATTCGCGCTTTGCACGATCTACAGTCTCAAGAGCATTTTGATAATAACTAGAAATAACTTCAGAAACTTGGGTGAAATGAGCTAACTTCTTTTTTACCATCCATCGCAAAATGGTTTTCCTTCGTTCGAGTTCGTCAAAAACCTGAGCTTCTGTCAATCCTTGCGACTCTTGAATCCCCTCTAATGCATAAGAACGCCCATAATTAATGAATGCATCCTCACGGGCATTCCAACCGAAAACTTTGTTGGTTATTAGCTCAGTAGTCACAGGATCAATTCCTACAATTTCCGTACATTCAATCACTCGTCGTACTTGTTTATCACCTCTACGAATTTTTCTTTCGACAAGAATGATGTTCAATGTTTGGATTAGAGTTCGTGGAATGTTCATTGGTTCATTTTCTAAGCGTCTGATCGTGCCAGTGACACTGTCTCCATGGATTGTACCCATTCCTGTATGTCCTGTGGCCATAGCTTGAAAGAGGTTATACGCCTCTGAACCTCTAACTTCTCCAACAAATAGATAATCAGGTCTTTGACGAAGTGCTGCCCTTAGAAGGTCATACATCGAAACTTCTCCTCTCCGGGATCCGTCAGCTTCACGTCCGCCATAACCCTCCCGTGCGACTGCAGGGATCCAATTCTCATGGGGGAGATTAAGTTCTGCTGTGTCTTCAATGGAAACGATTTTCATCCCAGGCCGAATGAACATAGCTAAACTATTCAGTAACGATGTCTTACCCGCTGCAGTGCCTCCTGCAATAACAATAGAATTTCTATTTTCTAAAACATACCATAAGAATGCTGATAAATCTTCGTCTATTGTGTTAAAGATAACCATGTCTGTAATAGTTAAAGGATCAGATTTAAACTTACGAATTGTAAATGTGCTCCCTCGTTGAGTCACCTCCCTGCCATAAGTCAGCTGAAGGCGACTACCATCTGGTAAAGCGGCATCAAGCAAGGGACGCGCCACACTAATGTGACGTCCTGATCGCTGAGCTAACTTTATAATAAAGGCATCTAACGCATCTTCCTCCTCGAATTTTATGTTTGTTTGGATGCTCTCAAATTTTCGATGCCAGATATAGACAGGAATCCCTACACCATCACAAGAAATGTCTTCAACATTGTGATCCTTTAACATGGCGTCTATAGGTCCAAATCCAACAAAATCGCGAGCAATATGGTAATTAATCTTATCAAAAGTTTTTTCATCTAGTTTTAACCCGTAGTTCTTGGCAATTCCGATTACTTTCGACCGAAGGTAATCACGTGCTATTTCAGGTGTTTTTAAAACATTAAAATCAACATCTAGTTCTTCTTCGAGAATATTCTTAATCATATCCAATATGTCTTTCTCTTTTGTGCTTAAAGGAACTTCAACTACAGTATATTTAGTTTGTTTTGACTCTGGATCGGTTGCTACCAATGCGTAACTGAATGGGGGGATTAATGGATATGTTTCCCGAATTAAACTGCTGCTCGGTTCGGACATTCATCTGTCGCTCCTATTATTTTAAATTCGTCTTGTTATTTTTGACTGCTGTCCTATTTATTTAATTATCTACCTAGGATGATATTTAGATTTTTCTATCCACTTGATTATTCATCGATTGGTTTGCATTTTTTTCTTATGAGATCGTTATGGTTATTTCATTTACATTCTTTTCAATGAGTAGTTTTAGTATTAGGTTTGTACTTTCAAATGAGGAGTCAGTAATTCTAATAATGTATTTTTCCCCCAATGAAAAGGATACTGATTTGTAAATGTCATTATTACTTGATACTCCATAAAGTATTATTTGATTTCTAGTTGAATTGGTAATTTCAATAGAATATTTGTATCTTTGACCTATCTGAGGTGGTAACTCGAATTGTTGTTCAATAGTCTGATTAGAATCAGAGTAAAATAGCATGGTCTGTTGGATTTGCATTTGTATCAATTCTAAAATCTGTGTCAATTCAATTTCTGCAACATTCAGTCGAAATTGGTCACTAATGGTCTGAAACATGTTGTTTGTGATAATGACCATGCTTAAACCCAATGTAAAGATGATCATATAGGTAATATACTGAGAAGGCATTAATATCTACCTTTTTCGTTTTCGTTAGGATGTAGAAAGACCAATTTCATATTTAAACACCTGAACAACGATATTAAAATACTGGGTATCAAATCCTTGAATAGTTTTAGTACTCCAGATCAGGTTGGTGTCAATCTGTGGTACTTGCCCCCAAATAAAGCCAGAATTATCCCAAACTAGTTTTAACTCACCTATTGATGCATTTTTGGGAAGAATATGGGGTTCTGAAACAATGCTTTGCGAGTGAATGTTGATTTGTTCATATTGACTGTGAATTGTCGAAAAATCCCCTGAAAGTAATATCAGAAAGAGCTCGAAACGTAATTCTGGTTCAGGTTGAGTAGAGATTGTTACATAAATAGATATTCTGTAATTTAAAGTTATATGGTGCAATCTATCGTCAAGATGACTTAAAGTCAGATTTGTTAGATCTTGATAATCCGTCGAACCAAAGATTCCTGTTAAAAAAACAGGATCTCGGATTTTATAAGGATCAGGTCCAGTTAAGTATCTCGTTGTGCCACGCGGAAGAATTGATTGTGGACTATTATAAGCCCAATCTAGAACACCAATTCCTTGGTTCTCGATTATGTTGTAGACAAGTTTGTCGTCTTGATCAAACAAGCGTAAGGAAAAATGAGAGGAATCAGAAATATAATCTATCTTTCCTGCCGGTTTTGTTATAAGGACTGTTCGGAACCCTCCAGGACTTCCACTTTCGCTAAGTAGAGATTTTATAGTTGTGTCGAGCTCTAGAAAGCTATTACTTGTAATAGCTATAGCTTCTTCGCTCTGGGCATGCTCGATGTAAGGGAGTACCTGAATATAAGTGATCATGACTCCTGTGATTATTAGGCCAAAGATTATCACAGTAGCCAATACAGGGGAAACACCCTGATGTTTTCCTTTGAAAATTCTATGATAAAAAGCTTTTAATTTGGTGAAAGATGGGTGACTCAAGTTGAATCCCTTTCTATCAAATTGATCAATCTACAGTTCTAAAGTAAAGGTCAAGTCTCAGGGATTTATGATCATCAAATCATTAATTTAAGGATTTTTGTATTCCCAGAAATCATCTCTTTTTCTCGAAAAATCTAGCTCCAAGGTAAAGGTAATTCGAAAACCTTCGATATAAAATGATTAAAACAAAGAGTTTCGGATGAATAGATAGCAAAAAGTATTG
>CP070760.1:2679357-2692627 GCA_020348965.1 Candidatus Heimdallarchaeota archaeon
ACTGTAAGAAAAATTGTTTCTCATTAAATATAGTATCAACATTGTGTATTCTCATACCTATCGTTGGAAGATACTCGTCCAGAGGATCAAGATCAAGAATCCAGCGGATTATAGAAGTTTTTCCAACCCCACTGCTACCTAACAACACAATTTTGAAATAGTCTGCTAATGTTTCCTCAGATGACGAAGAGCTCAATATGAACACCTTGAACAAATTAAGCTAAAGTCGAATATTTTCAAAAATAATTTCTGGATAATCACCAAAGGCTTTTTCTTGCCAGAGTTCAAAGGGAATTGATCGTGTTTTATCATCTCCCCTCACTACTATCCCTCGATATTTTCGTAAGATTTGCAGGGCTACCCATGAGAAACCTTGGGCAACAATACAGATTTTGGATACTCCAATAAATTCGGAAAGGTCTTGATTTAACATTGGGCCAATGATCTTTTCGATATCCTTCGAATCGACTGTCCCCTGTACACAGAAAACCCATATTCGCATTCCCTGTCCATCATACGCTATTAGGTCAAATGGCCCTGAATCTACAAGGGATCTGGAGGGCTGGATAAACACAATGTCAGAAAGATTGTTTGAAAATACTGAGAATCGTAGCGCCAAGCCTCCAGATACTGTTGGGTCACGGCCAATAAGAATAGAATGAAGGATCTCTATGAAGTTCGGTGAAACACTCGCAAGAGTCAATAATATAGTCTCGGTGTCTCCAGAAAGACTTGAAATGACATTTTCTCCGATACCATACTCCCTTGCGAAATTACTAATCACTTGAGGTGTTAAACCAGAAAGGCGTGTCATCTCAGTTATCAATGATTGATGGAATGCACTTGTTGTTTTTGTGTTGTACAGCATAGACAGGGACTCAACAGCTCTACCTGTCTTCTTCTGAACAAGAGTAGGCCTAAATTTCCCACTTCTACTTAGTTTTTGGTTGTCCATTAGGAATCGAGCTTTTTCTAAAGCAATTCCTTGAAGTGATTTAGTTTCTAGAGCAGTATCACAGTCAACACACGAATATTTGACCTTATTTGACGCGGAAAACTGGCGTACAACACCTATTTCACAGAAAAAAGCCGACCGACATGTAGGACAGAAAAAAGCTGAAAAAAGAGTGCTATTATCTTGAGAAAGATCCCGATTCGGGCCCCCATCAAGGACACACGGTCTGCAATTACTGTCACAGTGCATTTTCATGAGTAAGAACCTCTTAGTAACTGCTCATCAGCGAAAAGTATCGGTTGTTTATCATTTAGATAATGATATACATTTTATGGGCTATCATTCAGGAATTTAAAAAGAATTCCAAATCACTAGTAATTTCGATCTTAAAAAACCTTTTCTTTAAAGTTCTCCAAGAAATAAATTCTTTAAGGTAAATTTGGATTGAATATTCAACTGATATTCAAATCTGTTGAAATTTTCCCTTTTTTCTTCATTAACCAAGAGGTAGAGACGCCTACTTTTCTGGAAATGGTTGAAATGGAAATGTGTTCGTTATTTATAGATGATACTTGATATGTAATGCACCCTACAAGGGTCGGGGGTTTTATTTCGGAGTCTGGAAATTTCAAATAGTATCTATGGACTAGTGATTTAATTTCAGAAAAAGTTCGTTGACTTAATCCCAAGTCGAAGTAAAGCACACGTAAGATTGAGAGAGCCTCTTCGACATATTTCTGAGTAGTTAAAGAATGCTTCATTTTGTTTTGATCAGATTTATTCATTAGGATTATCCCTATAAGTTTATCTAACAATTGCTTATTAAGTCCTTTTTAATCATGGTAGAAATCCGTAAGTTATTTAGACTAATCAAGAACAATCAAGTTTGATGCGATTATGAAATATCTACTTCAGACAAGTCAAAAAAATCATCTCCTTCGTCTATATATAGGCGAGGATATCCTAGAATCCCTACAAAAATTCTGTGATCACAACTCTAGTATCGGTTTTGGACGAATCCAAGGAATAGGCGCGGTTTCCGCGGCTAAGTTAGGTTTTTTCGATGGAACCAATTATTTAATTAATTCCTATTCTGAAAATCTTGAGATTGTATCTTTGAGTGGCAACATAAGCATAGATGAGGAAGAAGGGGGACACATCGTTCATATCCATGGCGTTTTCAGCCGCAAGGATGGATCATGCATTGGAGGACATATCTTTCCTGGTTGTACTGTTTCAGCAACTTGTGAAATTCAAATTCAAGTTTTAGAACCGAAAGTTGTAAGAAAAGAAGACATGATTACTAAATTAAAATTATTAGAATTACCTAATGAAATCGAGTGAATCTTGGTTTTTTTAACATTAATTAAGAGGAAATTAGATGAAAAGAGCAATTACTATAGGTAAAACAACAGATCCTTACAGTCCTGCAGTTGTAACTACAAGACAGAAAACCATTTATGTTTCAGGCCAGATTGCGACAGAAGTCGAAGCAGATGTTCAAACTCAAACTCGCCAGGTGTTGCAAAAGATTGAGAATATCCTTGGGGAAGAAGAAGCATTCTTAAGTGATATTATAAAAACAACGGTCTTTTTGATAGATATAAACGACTTTCCTAAAGTAAACGAAGTGTATTCACAATCTTTTCCAATGGATCCCCCCGCCCGATCTACTGTACAAGTAGTTGCTCTCCCAATGGGAGCTCACATAATGATTGACGCAATTGCGGTAAGAGATTAAGCTTCAATCCCAATGTGCACCACTTCTAGCTGTCCGCTGCTCTCTTCAATACTCTGGGCTAAGGTGACTAAGATATAAGGAACCTCTCGGCGACTAAGATAATCCAGGATCATTTCAAACCTTGTTGGGTCGTAATCAAGGGTTACCTTATCTAATACGAAGAGAGGGTAATCAGGGATATATTCTTCTCGACCTGCCAACATGACAATCAACGCAATCGTTATTCGCTCGCTATCGCTCAGACTTTCAATCGGCTGATCAAGCATTTTTCCACTACGTTGACGTTTGACAATCAGTCTAAAATTTGGATCTATACGGATATCTTCAAAGTCTCGATAAGTTAATAATTGATAGACCTTCTTTATTTGACGATTAAAATTTTCTATAACACCCAGCTTGACAATCTTTTCACGTTCTTCTAGATGAGCTTGTAAAGCCCCATAAAAATCGAATTCTGCTTGAACCTGGTCGATCTGGTCAATTCTCTTAGATTTTTCTTCCATCTGTTTGTCTAGCTGTTCAATTTTTCCTAAGATTCGTTGAATCTTTGCGTCAAGCTCGTTAACTAATTTGATTGAATCGGCTCGTCCTTCATCAATGGACTCTCCAAGGATTTTTAATTCAGATTCTTTTTTAATGAGATTCTTTTCTGAGGACTCAATTTCCTTTTTCTTATCGCTGATCTCCCGTTGCATTCTTCGAAGCTCTTGTTTTGCCTTACTAATCTTGATTTGATTGTCGTTTTTGATTTTATGAATTAAAACTTCTAAGTCTTCTTTCCGACGTTCAGCATCATCAATTTGGAATTCCAATTCCCTAAGGCGCTTACTTAAATGAGAATCTTCTACTAGTAATTTATCTTCCCGAGTTTTCGCGTGTTTTTCGGTATATGGACGGCCACAAACGATACATTTCCGAAGGTCAGGCATGCTTTGACTTAGAGAGATCCATCCACGAACCTCTTTGATGGATTTTTCTGTCTCATTCTTTTCATTCTTTACTTCTTCTAAGAATCTTCTATATTCCTTGGTTTCATCAGCTATTCGTGCTATCTCCTGATCAACACTAGGATGTTCAATTAGAAAATTCTTGATTTCTTCTTCCATAACTGAAATCTGTGTTTTTAATTCTCGCATTCTACCTTGGTTATTTTTGATCAGATCTGAATTGGCATCTATCGTGTTTTTGAGACTAACAACCTCTCTCGATAACTCGTGAAAACGGTTTTCAATTTCTGAATAGGACTGTATTTCTTCTGTATTGATTTCTGGTAGATTTTCTCTTTCAATTTTGGCTTTATCAAGCTCTTTCGTCAGTTGGGAATGTTCCTGTGCCATATTTTCGATATCGGATTCATACATCAAATATATGCGGAGATCTTTCTTCAAATTTGCCAATCGACTTTTAAGAGCTGTAATCAGGAATGAATAATACTTTACATCAGAGTATTGAGTAAGTAAGGTTTCTAATTTTTTTCCAGTTGTAATTGATGTTATTAGCCGATTATCAGGAGTAGCTAGCGTGAATAGATTGGCTTTTTGACTCTCTTTGAAAAGAGGTGCTCCCTTAACGTCAAGCTTATTACCCTTGACTGTTAAATTCCTTTCACAGACCACTTTCCCCTCTTGAACTACCTTTACTTTTCCTTTCGATGCAAATAGATTAAGGTAATAACGCTTATTTTCGATGTTTTCTTTAGCCATATTTAGGAGTTCAATTCCTCGTACAAACGAACTCTTACCCGTGGCATTTGGAGCTTTAATAAGGTTTTTGCCCCGTCTAAAATCCAACCCGACCTTTTCAATCCCTCCAATATTTTCCAAGGTAATTTGTAAGGTCATTTCCTACCACCTCGCCATTTTCGAGCATATTTTTGTAGAATGTGCGAAATAGGATCCTTATCCTTTTGAGAAGAAGGCGAAGGTAAAGAATCAAGTTGTTTCAAATGATTTATCAGTTCAGTTTCAGCTGAATTGAGAATCTTCTCCTTGTCACTTGCCGTAGTTGCCGAGCTTTGTCTTTTGGAAGATCTTCTACTTTGTCCTCCAATATTTTCCGAGCTTGGTTTTTGTCCTTCAGCCAAGAGGTCACCTTCCGGAGCTCTGAATCCTCCTCTCCGAAATCTTCAATTCTGACTGGGTCAATGACATATACATCAATGTTTCCTTTATGTTTCAGCATCTCTGATAAGACAAGTAAAAGACTTTTACCATTGTTTTTCAACAAAAAAATGCCCTCTGCCAGTTTACCTGCAAAAAGATCAGGAAATTGAGTAAGGTATCTGGCAAAAATTCGTCTAAGAGAAGTTGTTCGAAGATAAACCATTAGCATTACTATGAGAGGTCACCACCTATCTGATTACTTTTTTTCCAGAGAACTACTAATTTGAGTCAGAATCCATAAGTCTGCCTCTACTTTGATACTTATCGTATTTATTTACCTCTGAAGTAAATTTTGAATACTCTTTTCTATTCCGCTTCCACTAGACTATTTTTAAATTGGTACAGAATATATCCGAAGAACGATTCCAATGGGGCATATCAATATTGAATTCAAGGCTCGGTCTGCAAATAACAAAAAAATTAAAGAGATCCTTATTTCTAAGCAAGCTATTTCTAAGGGAATTGACCATCAAATAGATACTTACTTCAAGGTGAATTCAGGCCGATTAAAACTAAGAGAGGGATCAATCGAGAATGCCTTAATTCATTATCAACGCAAAGACCAAAAGGGACCAAAACAATCTAATGTCGCTTTATTCCCCGTTGATCCAGGGTCATCAACCTCCTTAAAAAAAATTTTAACTCATGCTCTTGGTATTCTCGTCGTAGTAGATAAACACAGAGCCATATACTTCATTGAAAATGTCAAATTTCACCTTGATTCTGTGAAAAAATTAGGTGAGTTTGTTGAAGTGGAGGCGATCGACAGTGATGGAACTATTGGAATAGAGAAATTGCATAACCAATGCCACCGTTATCTTGAAGAATTTGAGATTAGAGAAGAAGATTTGGTCTCAAATTCTTACAGTGATTTATTATTGCAAAAACAATAAAATGAAAAACCTAATAGGGACATGAGGGATCAGAAGAAAGCCAGTCTCCTGATTCACCATATGCCGTCACACGACAACCCCCACAGATTAGCTTACTGGTACATTTACCACATTTTCCTTTAACATGTGAGCGTTCTCGTACTGAACGCAAGATCGGATTATTTATCCAAATATTCTTCAGACCATCGGTTAAAATATTTCCCAAATGAATATTGGTAGCAGGAGCACAAGGGAGGACGTCCCCCTCTGGACTTAAGCCACAATAGGTAAGGCCTGTAGCACATCCCCCTGCATATTCGGAGAATCTCTTGAAAAGATTAGCTGCAGAATTGCCTAAGATCTCTCTATGACGCTTCTCAAAGCCTACTACAATTTCACTTATCGGAAAAATTTGATTGTTAGATATCTCAGCACACTGAGGGGCAAAATAGGTCATTCCACGTGTCATAACTGGTATATTTTCTCCAGTTTGAGCATAAGATACAAACTCTTTAGCGAGTTCTTTTAAAATCCGCTTACGATCTTCAGATGTAACATCAAAATGGCGTAGAGCTTTTCCTCTTCCTACTGGGAGAATTCTTGACACATACATACGTGTCGCGCCCATCTCCGATGCTAATTCAATAAGACCTGGAATATCATTGAGATTCTTATTGGTCAAAGTTGTGGCAATTATCAACTCTTTGAATTTCCCTATCTCAGCACAAGCCTCAATGCCGCTCAATGTTTTTGCATGAGAACCATTAACACCACGAAATTCATCATGAAAACTCGAACTAAGACTGTCTAAACTGATCGTTATTCCGCTAACTCCAACAGACACTAGTTTTTCAGCAATGTCGTGATCAATCATCGTGCCGTTAGTGGAAAGAGTACATAAGAGTTTTCGGTCAGAAGTACGCTTGGCTACCTCAAAAAAGTCTTCACGAACAAGTGGTTCACCACCAGAGAAACTTAACGATCCACAACCAGATTTTGCGAGAATGTCCACAGTCTGAAGTGCTTCAAGAGTTGATAACTCTTTTGAATTTTTTATAGGATCATCTTCAGATGAAGAATCTTGGTAACAATGGACACACTTTAGATTACACTGGTAAGTAAAGTTCCACACAATTGCAATGGGTGGATTTGTTGGTTGAGGTCGACTTACACCGAAATGACTAATTCCACTAAGCCAGGCAACAACCGAACGAGTATACAAGGGATTTGAAGAAAAACGCTGAAATCTGAAGCTATTCAATTTGAGGACACGCTTGAGGAAAATCCTAGTAGCAAGACGGTCAGGATGACACCGCCAACAGAAAGAGGACTGGTCGTGTCGTGCCTCCTCAAAGACACTTTTAATCGGAGCTTTGTGACAACGTGGACAGGCAGAGACAAGATGACTAGCAAGAATACGTGCGACTCGACCTAAAGGTTCCTGTTCAAGGAGTTTTAACAGCATTGTAATCAGTTTTACTAAGGCCAGTAGTACAAAACGTTGGATTATAGTCGAAAATACAGTTATTTTTAAAGGCTGTCTACCTAAGAAATGAATTCCGCTTGTTTAACTAGGGAAAATCCTTTCGTCGTATTGCAAACATAGAGAGTAACAAAAAGCCGAAAATTAGTGCAAAACAGATGATAAGCGAATTTATTGGTTCAAGATCAGGAATATTGAAGCGTAGATAATCTATTAGAAAAAATTCCGCTGTTACAAAGTAGATATGGTTTGCAATGGAATAGGGACTGTTGGCTCCAGAGGCAATTCCAAAAATAAATTGACCAAAGAAAGCCTCGAAATAAGCAATGGCCAATCCCCAACCTAAAGCGTTCTTATCAATTACAATTCCCAACAAGAGAAAAATAGTACTATAGACTGTAACCCACAGTCCAACAAACAACCATGAACCAAACAACACATCTGGATGCTCAAATAATATGGAAAAGTCTTGAATTATTATGGACAACCCGATGTAGATGATTAAAACATCTAAACAGGCAATAGTAACCCCAATGAGTAAGGTAGTGATCCATTTGACGAAAACTATTTCCTCTCTTTTAATAGGCCGTGCTAACAGTTGACTAATTGTCTTATTCTCTTTTTCATCTGCAATAGCGGATATTCCTAAGATTAAACAAATGAGGGGTAAAATTAGGAAGTTAAAAATATTTGATTCGGGACCGATTGTGACCAATTCCACATAATCCCTTGCATTAGCAGTTTGAAGAGAGGTATAGGGAATCAAAGGAAGAAGACTCACAAAAATCAAGATATAGGTCTTTTTATCATACAGAACTTTTTCAAGAAACATCTGTCCTAGAAAAAATCCTTTTTCTAGAAGTGAGGGAGACTGGACGTCTTGTGTGACAGTTATACTCATTTTTTTCCACCTGCAGATTTATGTCAAATAATCAAAAATAGCTTCTATATTATCAGTCTGGCTTTCTAAATGTTTTATTAGCAGCCCATTCTCGGCAATTATCCGTGTTGCAACCGGATAAAAAGTAGTAGGAGTTTCTGTTATCACAACTAAATCTTCTCTTTCTTTCTCCTTATTGAAAGTTATCGATTTTACAATGTCCTCTTCAATCAATAGTTTAGAGAGAGTATGTAATTCGGTAGGGGGAGCTTGGAACAAAATTTGGTGAGGAAATTGATCAATCAAGTTGAGAATCTCCGTAGGAGGGCCTTCAGCCAATGCTTGACCCCTGTGAATTAAAACCATTCGTGTGCTCATTTCGTCTAATTCATACAAAATATGACTTGAAATTAACACAGTGACTCCCTGTTGGTTCAATTCTGAGACCAGCTGCTTCATCTCCCGCCTACCTAAAGGATCAAGGCCCCCAAAAGGTTCATCCAAAATTAGTAGATCAGGATGATGGGCAATACCAGCCGCCACCTTCAAGCGTTGCTTCATCCCCTTTGAGTATGCGCCGATGCGTTTACCCTTAACCCCAAGTCCTACTTTACTTAAGGCTTCCTTTGCCGCTGTTTCAGCCTGCTCACGGGGGAGTACCAACCTTGCCAACGATCGAACAAATTGTTTACCCTTCATCCATGGGTAAAGATCGTCATGTTCAGAAACGTAACCAATTCGCTTCTTCAACAATGCATTGTTGAAGGGATCTTCATCGAAAACACTAACATCACCGATATCGGGTCGTATTTCCCCCATAATGAGCTTTAAAGTTGTTGATTTCCCCGCACCATTGGGTCCAAGAAAACCTGTCACCTGACCGTCTGTAGCAGACATCGTCAGACGAGAAAGAGCAACTACATCCCCAAATGATTTGGAAACTTCCTGTAATTCAATCATTTTCCGTGCCTCCAATAGACTTGTACTACAACGATGAGGAACCCTATCAAGATATAGAAGCCAAGGGCTCCTAAAATCATCCAGCTCTCTAGACCAACGCCATCAGTTAGATTCACTTCATAGAATCCCTGTAATCTTACAGTCGTTGTACCAGTTAAGATATACGAACTCAATAGTAAAACAGTAAGCACATCAAATAAGATTTCTAAGCCAACTTCGCCCCCTGTGAACGCCAATGAGGTAACAATCATATTTGCAACAAACAAAAACATAAAAGCGGAAAGACCAGCATATAACCGCCGCCTCGTAATGGATGAAAACGCTAAGACGATGCTACTATAAGTTACGGTGATGAGCTCGGTAAATACGATGGTGTGAACGAAAACAGGAAGTGCAGTAATAAGATCAATTTCACCTATTCCAATAACCAGTAAAAAGAATTCAAAAACATAAGGGAGGGTCAGGACAATGTTTCCAAAGATGAAAAAGGCTCCAAATTTCCCTAAGATGTATTCATGACGTTCTAACTTGGAATAATAGATCTCTGTTGTTTGATTAGAAATGTCATCTGATATGAGTCCTGAACCTACAAGAACGACAAGAATCAATATGAAAATACTAGTACCTCCAACGTTAAACGATGCCTCTGAAAATCCATTACTAGTATCACCGCTCGCGGTAAACGTCATGCCGAAGCTAACAATACCACGGATCATTTGTAGAATAGTATCTTCTAGTAGTTGATTAGGCGAAATTGCTTCACCAGTATACGGATTTATGAGCATTAAATCCCTAAATGTCAGTATGAACATGTTCATTAGTACAAATGTGAAGAGTAAAAATCCAATCAGAATTTTAATCGCACGAGATCTTTCCCATTGGTGGATCCACCAGTACCATGACACGGCTGCCAATCTATAGACACGTCCTCGGCGGAACCCTTCAAATGGTCGGAAAGAGAATTTTCTCACATAAGCAGTTGAATTTGTGTTCGATTCCCTCATTGAATAGGAGCCTCCTGTTCTTTAAACAAGCTAACAAAGACGTCCTCCAATGTGCTAGACCGACTTCCAATATACCGGATGTCAGCACCTATTTGAAATGCAGTCTTGAAAATCTCTTTTTCGACATCAGGATTCGTTTTAACTTCTATAAATGCTCCCTCGATCCACACTTCCATCCCACGTTTTTCAAGAGCATGTAGAAGTTCTTCTGTTTTTGTTTTTACCTTGACACTTACAGTTGACCGTCTATTTGCTGTCAACTCTTTGATATTCCCTTCAGCACGGATTTTGCCCTCCGATATGACCATCGCGTAGTCAGTTGTCTGTTCTACGTCTCGAAGCAGATGAGAACTCAGAATGACATTTTTTCCTTCGTCCGTCTGCAAACTTCGAATTAACTCAAGCATCTGGACGCGTCCAGTGGGATCCAATCCATTGGTTGGTTCGTCACAGATGATTATTTCTGGGTCATGAACCAACGCGACCGCCAACTTTACTTTTTGTTTCATACCAAGCGAGAATGTAGCCAGCTTTCTGTAACGCTCCTCTCCGAGCCCTACATAAAATAATGAATCACTGGCTCGCTGTTTACTCTCAGCATAAGAAAGACCATTCATTCGGGCGCAAAAAGCTACAAATTTCATCGCGGTCGTATCAGGAATGAACGATGTGTTAAATTCAGGGATGTAACCAATTCGATCACGAACCTGATTGATCTCGTGGCGAATATCATATCCTAGCACCTGCGCCCTGCCTCGGGTTGGTCGAATTATACCGAGTAACGTGCGAATGAAGGTTGTTTTTCCAGCACCATTAGGCCCGAGAAATCCAACCCCACCGCTGGGAATTCTGACAGTTATGTCTTCAATGCCTCGGATCTTACCATAAAACTTCGTTAGTGACTCGGTAATGATTGTTTCGGCTTCCATCTTCAAGCAGCCCTTCACAATTTCTATAATTTTAGGAATTTAGTCCGATTTAACTGATAACTAGAAGAGGGCGCATAAGACATTTAAAAGCAGAGATAGCGGTAGCTGCATTCTTTTATGAGAAAATATTCAGAGGTTGAAGGAGGAAGGGAACCTATTAAATGGTGAAAAATCTCATTAAAGGTACTCATTTATGGTTCATAACTGTAAGGATTCTGATTTACCTCTTTATCAAGTGCTTCATCAACACAATGATGAATGGGCACAATTTCGCATATTTTTTAAGAACTCTCATGAATATTAATAATAAAAAAAAGGAGCATACCAAGAATAAATTTCAAGAAACTGATGGAACAAATAGAGTCCTTTAGTGAAGTGGGGGGAAAGCATACGACTTCTGCTGCTACTCCTCACGAATTTTACATAACTGCTCATTATCTTATCAAAAAATATTCTGAAGATTCAGAGTTATTAAATTTGTTTAATAGCTTAACAAAAAGTGAAAATGTGGTTTCAAGAGCCATGGGATTATACTGTTTAGCTCATGTGAAAGTCGAAAAAAGTGTACCGACTTTAAAACAGCATCTAGAAGATCCTGAGCAGTTTAGTTTTATACCCTACGGTTGTATAATGAGTAAAACATCATTGGGAGCATTTATCTTAGGATTATTACACAATAAAGACTGGTTATCAGCAACTAGGGAGATGTCACCTTTACTTCCTGAACATGAATTACTCCGCTTAGATCTAGAGACACTCGTTAAAGAGGACATGTCTGATCGATTTGTCATAGCAAGGAATGGGTTGAAGTCTGCTTTAGAAAAAAAAGTCATTACTCTCGATATTGATGAAATAGCTTCCACACTGCCCGATCTACCCCTTTCAACTGTTTTTAAAGGATTAGGAACCTTAATGGATGAGAATCAAGAAGTCAGAGTATTCTTACAAGAGTGCTTAGAAGACAACAAAATTAATTCTAATACCCAAAAAATTATAGATTTGATCTTAAAATCAGATAAATAGATTCCATCTCGTCTTTAGGTTCCTAGTCATACCCTCGAACACTGAGGATTAAGACAATTATTCTCCTGAAGAGGATTCCCACAACGAGTGCAAAAAGATGGTCGTGTATAGATAGGAATTCCATTCTTTCGAATTTGAGAAATCCGATGCAAAGGGATACTATCCTCCCGCTGACGATTAGCAAAGTCTTCAAAGGATAGCTCAATGTAATCATTAAAATCACGAAAAACCACAGAAAAATCGTCAGGATCTGCAGGGCCATGTTGAATACGTGAAAACCATTCACGAATTTCCCCTTTTTTTGTCATTTAATCAGAATCCCTTTCTATTAAAGATCAGGAAAAGAGAAATATAGGGGTCATCTCTTGAATAGAATAAGATTCGTATCAGAAAAGAGTTTAAAAGATGAACCGCCTTCGAGACGATTCATCTTTCTTCTGTTGTCAAAGGAATATTGGAGGTTCGTACAAATATGAAAAAGGTTTCATATTATACAATCAACAATCAACAATCAACACTTATAAAGGTATTCTTACGGGCAGGAGACATATTCCAAGAAATTATTTTGATATGCACTAAACGCCCCAAAAACTCTCCGAGACGCGGATCCACATCCAATTAGGCGAGATGTAACAGGAAGTCTGTAGCTATTTTTCTTCCATTTCTATTTTTCACTGACAATTCTCCTTTTCTAGTTTGATGTTCCCCTATTGACTATCCATCGTCCACCTTCAAAATTGTCTGATCATACATTGCATGAGAGATAGATAGCTATAAAAGTTATACTCTTGTTATAAATGGATTAATCAGGAAAGATTCCTTGAAACCACAGTTATAGTAAATCTTTCTTAAATCAAGGTGAAAGTGAGCCAAGAAACACTATATTCAGAAGGGATACACCATTCTTACCCTTGAAATCACTAATTTCAATCAGGAAGTCCAGATTATCCCAAACGAAACCGATTTACTTTCTTGTATTCATGAAAAATTAGATAAAAGTGTGATTAATTCATTGTGTGGAGGAACTGGTAAATGTGGGAGGTGTCGGGTATTGGTTAATCATCAGATGCCTCCACAATGTCTCAATCCACCCACAGGTATCGAAAAACAGTTACTAAAGGAGTCTCTCCATCAAAACACGCGCTTAGCGTGTCAAATCATTCCAAGAGGTAATGGAAATTTGTCTATCACTATCCTAGAATTAAGTGAAGATCAGGATAGTATGTTTAAGATTCAGGACACTTATAAAAATTTTAAACTG
>CP070760.1:2692727-2698446 GCA_020348965.1 Candidatus Heimdallarchaeota archaeon
GGGATGAAAGGAACCCAATATGCTGGAGGATACCAATATATAAGTGAGGGACTGTAATCATCAGAAGCATTAGTTGTAATTTGAACTTCAGGATTCCATGTTTGACCTGTATCTCCAGTTTGAGAACCATAAATGTTCCAATCACCTGTTGTTCTGTTGGTATGCCAGACTACTGTGAAATCTCGACTAAAACCTCCAATTCCTGGTGCATGTTCTATCATAGAAGGTTCGTCATCAATAACATTGGGAGCTGATCGATCCATTAATAGTAATGTATAATCCCACGGAAGTGGATCATACGCAGTAACGATATCGATATTATTTAATGTGTTGACGCTCACATTGATATATGTCTTCACACCATCATTGCTATCACTATTTGGAATAGATGCAATACTAAATAGACTTCCTGGTGCCCAGGGGTCGGTGATGTTCCCATTGTCATCAGGAACATTTGCGCCTGGAGCCTGACTATTATAATAATCGAGTTGTTCCCATGGAGGAGTATCCACAGAAGCGTCGGCTTCTTCTAAGTCTACTAACTTCCGTTGCTCACCATCATTCGCCTCCCATTTGTTACATTCATCAATATGCCAAATAAGGATACCTGAACCTGGGAGAGCACTATCGAAACCGATTTGATTACGGAAACAAACCAAGAAGTACTCCCTCAGAGTCACACTATTCGTTTCATTTGATAAAAAGATCTTCAAAACGCTATCTTGATTTGATGTTTCAATGGCGGGCAGAGAAACACCAGACATACTGGTTGTAACAATGGTTGGTGTTAACCATCCCATTTTTATCTTCGACCATGCACACAAATGAGCTGGAGTATCTCCAGGAGCTTCTCCTAATCCCGGATGATAATTCCATGATCCCGCACCCATGAGCCCCCATCGTCCGATTCCATCGGAAGAATAGTCAGTGTCATATAAATCAGGTAAATCACCAACTGCATGTCCTAGCTCATGTGCAAATGTTCCCATTGGTGATGTTTCTGCACACATCGTATATTCGCTGACCAATACGTTATCAACGATGCAATTGGACTGAATACTCCAACGGTGAGACCAAATGTGATTATAAACCCCAGTAGCTTCTTGAGCGTCTCCTGCATGCACAACAAGGATATAATCTACTGATGTATCTCCATCCTCGTCGAATCTCGTGAAATTAACATCTGGATCGGCAAGCTGAACTCCCTCGACAACTAAATTGTAGATGTAGTCATTTTTATTATCAACCTGCGGAAATACATTACCTGGAGACGAATCCTCGCCATAATGCCGAGAAGTGTGTGAGGAACGATACCATTTTCCTCCGATAATTTCACCAGTTATATTCAATTGACCATACGAATTCTCCCAATAGTAACTGGCCATACTCTTCGGATTATTATGATCAAAAAGGAGATTTGAATAATATGCAGGTGTATGAACACTACTATAACCTACATCAGTAAAACAGATGAGGAGGACAGCAATCTTGATTGTACCTGTAGTGACAATATGTTTCTTACCAGGAGGAGGACTGGCTTTAACGCTTGCCCGTGGAGGCTGAATAGTCGGATTAGCAGGATACATGAATTCGAAAGGAGTTTCTCTGAAGTCAGGATTTACTGTTGCTTTAGAAGTTGACTCGTCATAACTTAAAATCTCATCAACATTTTCAACCTCTGAACTGCTTAATGTTGAATTTGAATTATTAGAGAGGAGATTTTTGATGATCAGCCCTCCAGCAGAACTTATAAGTAAGAATATAATTAGGCAAAGTCCCAATAACCCTAAATTCTTTTGTCTAGACATTCTTAATTACCTTTGAACAATTATTAGAAGTAGAGAAATTACCTTATCTAGAAGAAAGTTATATTTGATAAAACTTTCCTTGTTGAATTATTTTTCAGGTTTCAGAATTTGTCCCCCTGAGAAATTATAGGCATTCTCAGTGATTAATCGTTTTTACTAGTTTAATAAACAGGGGAAAGAATAGTATGAGGAAGTCTAATGACAAAAGATCCTAAAAAGAAGGGTCAGCAGAAAAGAAAAACCTTTAAGATTGAAACATCAATAAAAATGAAAGACCTCCCATTAGAAGAATATACCCATTTAGCGACTCCTTTAGGAAGGAAATATTCGTTTTAAACCATTCTATTATAGAGCATATCAGGGAGAGAGCTCCTCCAGGTTCGCCAAGCGATTAAACTAGTCGCTAAGAACACACACACACTAATAATACCCACTATGAAAATCCATAACTCCCATGGTACTACTGCAGGAAGATATAAATCAGGAAGTATATAATTATAGGTTGGTTCTAGCAGGGCAAGACTTAGGGGAACCCCAATTAAAAACCCGAACAATCCGTAGATTAAGTTCTCTGTGAATATGACGAACAGTATCGATCTTCGAGTTGCTCCTAATGATCTTAACGCTAAGAATTCCATTTCTCTCTCCATCATAGCTAGTGACATGCTTGAAAACGTAAATAAAACAAGTGTAGCTAAGCCAAGAATTGCAACAAGAACTAAGATTTGCATAAACATGCTCAATAATTCTAAAATCGTTTCTTTTGCCTCAGTACTATCGACATACACATAAGGATGAAATTGTTCTTGAATGAGTTGTTTGATGTGTGCCTTTTCAGCTGTTGATACAGTTTCATTAAATTCAATCACGAAGGCAGTAATATTTCCTGGATGGGCACCAGGTATTGACTGTTGAATTCCTTCAATTGTCCAAAGGAGAGTATTTTCCGCTATTTCGCCCGTAATCCCAGCTACTTCAACTGTGATATTCGTCTGTAAATCAAAGCTAAGAGTTATATCATCTCCAAGCTTTATCTCTAAATCCTTCGCCAAATTATCACCTATGAGCAATTTTTCTTCAGTCAGTGCTTTTTTGCCAGCGATCACATTATAGTCCCTTAATGACGAATTTTGATGAAAAGCTTGTAAAGGAACTCGTTGGTTCGCAACCCATACGGTGGTGTACAAAAATCCCTCCACTTCAGCTATTCCTGGCGTATTTTGCTGAATCCATTCTATTATATCAATTTCTTCGTATGGACTTGGGAGAAGAACCTTAGCGTCATATTTTTCGTAAAAAGCATAATTTTTCTCCAATGCATAGACATAATCATAAAACAAGCTGGCAGAGATAACTAGGATCACCATTGATGCTGAAACAACCATTGCGGTCGAGAGAGACCGTCTCTTATTCATAAAAACGGATCTAAGCGGAATTTTGGAAGTTAGTCTCTTAAAAATGCCGAAAGGTCGCATTATTCGTTCTAGTACTGGTTCTGTTCCAAGTTCGCTGGTAGAATATGGGGCTCGTAACGCCTCATGAGGAGTCAACTGTAAAACTGGATAGGTTGCTACTATAGAAAATGCTAATATCAGTACTAATGCTAGTATGGTTATTCCAATCCAATTAAGAGGATTAGAAGATATTGTAATTATAACAAGACCAAAAACATTAATTCCGATATTTACTAATATAAATGTTGTGATCGCTGCCCCCACCCAACCCAAAACAATGCCAATTACTCCTAGCAATAAACCAAATCCGATGTAGTGAAAGAGTATAACGTGGTTTTTAGCGCCCAATGCTCCATAGAGTCCTATATGTGTTCTTTGAGCCATTACTAACTTACTCAAAGAGTTGTAGATACCAATGGATCCAACAATCAGAGCAAACAGTCCAAAAACGAAGCCAATTTTCTCCATCGCATCAGTGCGAAGAATTAACCAGTTCCGCTCAAAAGAATTGTCCCAATAAATCACACTTTGAATTTTATCTTCACCTAAAACTGAAGAAAGAACTTGATCTGCCTTTTGGTTGGCCTGGTTTGATCTTTCTTGAGTTTTAACCAAGATTTCATTGATTCCAGTTAAATTAAATCTTTCATGTAGCATATCAAGGGGCATGTAAATAACACATAAATCTCCTAACGTTATCACGTTTGTTTGCTCATCTACAACGAATATATAATCCGAGTCGGCCATAAATCCAGCTATTGTTATATTAACAGTTGAATTCTCGAAAATTATGGAAAGGGGGTCATTCAGATCGGCTCGAGCGCCTAATGGCAGCACGTTCCCAAAATGTTGTTCTACATATACTTCATCATTTGATAACGTTTCCTTTCCACCACGGAGTTTTAATTGATTGATCCTGGTCTTCTCAAAATCTATGCCTATTAAATATGCTTTATGGATTTTATCCTTATAATTCACAGTGCAATATTCAAATATTCGCCCCTCCATATCAGAGATACCTGAATTTTCCTTTTGAACCTCATTCAAAATAGAGGATACATTGGCCTCGGAAATATATTTCTTTAAACGTACTCTAAGGTCAGCATTATTGAGTTGCTGATTTGTAGCTTCTACTGATTTCATTGCGGAGTCTTTTAAATTTATTAATCCTAGTCCTAAAGTAAGAGCAAGGAAAACAGTTAATATGATCATAATTGAGCGGAATCGATTGAATCGAATTTCCCGAAAGACCTTTTTGGTGAGAATTTTCAATTTCTCGGCACCCTTTTACTCTAATCTGTCTAAGAATGATCTTCTACTGATTCAATACGCCCGTCTCGCAAATGAAACACCCGATCCGCTTTCTCTGTAATACTCAAATCATGAGAGACAACAATATAGGTTCCACCAAATGTTTTATTGAGATGATTCATGAGATTAGCGATTTTTTGTCCCGTAATAAAATCCAAGTTGCCAGTGGGTTCATCAGCTACTACTATTGAGGGATTTTTTACAAGAGCCCGCGCAATTGCGACTCGCTGCTGTTCTCCTCCTGATAACTGACTCGGAAAACGATCTACTTTATCTCCAAGACCTACTGCCTCGAGCATCTTACACGCACGCTCTTTGAGGTCTTTCCGATCTCCGCTGAATTCAAGAGCCAAGCCAGTATTTTCCCATGCTCGAAGAGAGGGTATGAGGTTGAAGAACTGAAAGATCCAACCCACATTATGCCTGCGATAATAGCCTAGTTCCCCAGCTTTCCATTTGGTGATTTCGTCACCTTTAATCGTTACTGTCCCTTTTGTGGGGGAGTCAATCCCCCCGATCTGATTCAATAAGGTGGTTTTTCCTGAACCACTAGGACCAAGAACAACCACAAACTCTCCTTCATAAATTTCCATAGAAACTCCCCGGAGTGCTTGTACAATATGGTCACCTAATGTAAACTCCCGATGAACATCCTCTACAATAACCATTAATTTTTTTGATACCATTTCAAAATCTCTTTACTTTGTTAGAATTTGTTTATTTGATTCTAAATTTACTTTAAGTTTTTTAACAAAAAAGGTTGTGCTGGACATATCGGGGAGTTTATATAGTATCTAAAGAAGGAAGATTTATGCGAAAAGTTACGGTTGAATTCGACCCAAAACTGTTGTCTATGTTTCTTCCTAAAGATTTTCTTAATTTCTTTGAGATTTGTGATCGTGTTGAAGGAAAGGCGATATTAAAATATGATTTAGGGAAGGGGGTCAAAGTAGTTCTTAGTGAAATCTATATGAAATCTGGTTTCTCAATTGAGGATTTGAAAATCCCCAGTGGATTGACTTTACTTGCTGTATTATCAAAAACAAAGAATAAATATGTATGTTTAATTAAAACTGAATATACAGGGGAGAAACTTGAATTTGTTAAGTTGTTTGACTTTAAGAATATTATTTTCGATTTACCTGC
>CP070760.1:2698546-2707078 GCA_020348965.1 Candidatus Heimdallarchaeota archaeon
ATGGACTTCGGCGCCTCCTATAGGATGTCCATCAACAAAAGTTATCTCGAGCGCTAGAACGTTTACAAGAGGATCAGTTAATAGAGCGTTTTCCAGATGGGAGCTACGGATTGGAACGCAATTCATATGACTCAATACGCGATTATTACAATAAACGACAGATTTCTTTTGACAACATCGATCTAAATTCAGAAAGGATTTTCCTCGCTGTCTCAGCCGACCACAGTTTTCCCGTAAAACAGACAACACACCACCTATCAGGTAAATACTTTGGCGATTTTCGGTTCGTAGGACACTACTACTCCAATGGGCAGGGACGGCTGGAATGGATCCATGCGGATGATCATTCAAAAATCCTTATTTCCTCAATTGCCGCTTCAAAAATCGAGATAGTGACCTATAATGTCTCATCGAAAGCCATAGACAAATTTATTCAAATAGTTAAAGAGATCCTCTTTGATTATCAGATTATTGTAGAATTTGTAGAACGAGATACGCAGGTAAACTAAGAGAAGTACAATTTCTTTTCTCTTTACTACTTCAAATTCTTAAGACTAAACCCCTTGGTCCATCTCGACCTGAGGGGAGGAATTCCAAACGTTTATAAGTACATGAAGATGGGTGCGGGAATGAGGTAAATTTCAATGAGGAATTACGTTCTCCAACAATAGGAAGACTTTCTTTACAGATGAGAGAACGTTTTCGGATAACCTCAGAATTAATTTTTCCTATCCTATTATTGTTAAAAGAGAGGAGACTCTATTCCACGAAATTGAAAATAAAGGTAGTAAAAGTAAGAAATGCGGTGAAATACAGTGAGTGAACAACAACCCATCGAAGATTTCTTCAAAACCCTACGCTCCATCGAACAAAAGTGGCGAACACGGTGGGATGATCAGGATATCTTCCGTGCGGAAGTGGATCAGTCCAGGCCGAAGTATTTCGTTTCAGTTGCATACCCCTATGCTACAGGTCCGCTCCACGTTGGCCACACACGGACCTATACCCTTGGAGATCTGTTTGCACGGTTTAAACGCCAAGAAGGGTTTAATATGTTGTGGCCGATGGCTTTCCACATCACCGGGACTCCAGTCCTATCTGTCTCTGCTAAAATTGAAGCGGGGAATAAAAAAACAATCGCTTTATACAAAGATTATGTTCGAATCTATGAGTCCGACGAGAAGAAAGTTAACAGTATTGTCAAATCCTTCGCCGTGCCAATGAATGTGGCGACGTATTTTTCAAAAAATATGATCAATGACTTTCTAGCGATGGGCTACTCTTTGGATATTCATCGTCAGTTCACCACGGGGGATCCTGAATATAATAGATTCATAGAATGGCAATTCAGTCACTTAATTGCCAAGAACTTAATCGTGCAAGGAGAATATCCAATCTTATGGTGTGTCAATGATCAAAACGCCGTAGGAGAAGATGACATCTTGGATGCAGACGTTGACAAAGTCGAGGTACAGGAGTTTGTTGGCTTAAAATTCGCACTAGGAGACGAATTTTTGGTGGCAGCTACTTTTCGTCCAGAGACCATTTATGGAGCCACGAATATCTGGTTACACCCCACCGCGATCTATAAGCGAATCAAGATTGATGGGGAAATTTGGATAGTATCATCTGAAGCTGTGAAAAAACTTGAACACCAAAATCACAAAATAGAGGTCTTGGATGAATTCCCTGGGTCAGAATTAATTGGTCAAGACGCTTTTGCCCCACGGATAACTGAACGCCCGTTACCAATACTCCCCGCTACATTTGTGGATCCTAGCCATGCGTCGGGAGTTGTTTATTCCGTACCTGCCCATGCCCCCTATGACTATATCGCCTTAAGAGACTTGCAACGAGACCCCTCTCCACTAGCACCTTATGAAGGGTTATCTGAAAAAGTTCAAGCATTGCATCCAATTGCACTTATTACACTTGACATGTACGGGGAATTTCCAGCAGTAGAAATATGTGAAAAAATGGGTGTAAAAGATCAGAATGATGTAGAGAAGTTAGAATCAGCCACTCAAGAAATCTACTCTACTGAATTTTATAACGGAGTGATGATGGACAACACAGAAGAATTCGCTGGTATGAAGGTGGAACAAGCCAAAGACACAGTGGCAGAAGTGTTGAAATCTGAAGGAAGGGCAAGTTCATTTTACGAAGTATCTCGTTCTGCATTTTGTAGATGTGGTGGGGAAATTACAATAGCAGTATTACCTGATCAATATTTCTTAAATTATGGTGATGCGGAGTGGAAGACTACAGCTCGTCGTGCGCTTGATCAGATGACAATCACCCCCGCAAAATACCGAAAATCGTTTGAAGGGACTTTCGACTGGCTAGATCGGCGTCCTTGTGTGAGAAAACGTGGATTGGGAACAGAGTTTCCTTTAACTAAGGGCCAAGGTTGGATCATTGAATCGTTATCAGATTCGGTCATTTACATGGCCTTCTATACGATTATTCACCATATTCACCAGAATAAGATCACTGCTGATCAGTTAATACCTGAAGTATTTGAGTACATCTTTTTGGGGAAAGGAGATGCAAAAAAACTGTCCACTAAAACAAAAATCAATTCTAGTCTTTTGGATACTATGCAGGAGGAGTTCAATTATTGGTATCCCAATGATCTACGACATACAGCTATTGCTCACATCAGCAACCATTTATCCTTTGCTATCTTCCATCATGCTGCGATTTTTCCAGAAAAACATTGGTTGCAATGCTTTTCGCTGAATGAATTGTTGATCCGTGAAGGCGAAAAAATGTCAAAATCTGCTGGGAACGTAATTCCTATTGCTCATTTACCCAAAAAATATTCAGTTGATGTAACTCGACTCTATTTAGTTGCAGCAGGCTCAGCTGATACCGTTTTAAATTGGACTGAAGAGGGTGTTACAACTCTTGTAGCTCGAATTCGTAAGTTCTGGTCAATAGCAAATTCTATTATCAAAACTCAATCTGAGAAACCACTAGATTTAGAGAAAGCATCATTTATAACTCGTGCATTTGTGTCAACTTGCCTCCAACATCTAAAAGATGGAATTGAGCGATTAGAGGCATTAGATGGTCGAGGGTATGTGTCTTCCAGTTTTCACTTAATGATGCGAGAAGTAGAATTCTATCAGAAAACCTCCAAGGGGCTTCCAGAAACCGAAAGACAATCCGCCCTGCATTTCATCATTGATTCGTGGGTGGTAGTACTAAGTCCTGTGATACCCCATATCTGCGAAGAGTTAAATGAGCGATTGGGCAATTCTGAGTTTTGTTCATTGCGTTTGATGCCTAAAATCGATGTTCCATCCGAAGGGAAAGTATTAAATCAACAAATGGCTTTTATGAATAATTTAATAGAAGATATCCAATCAATTATTGAATTAAAACGTACAAATCCCACAAACATCTCTATTTTCATAGCTCCTGAATGGAAATTCAAATTATACGAAATTGTACGAGATATCATTGGTGAAAGCGGATTTAATATGGGAAAAATCATGAGTCAAGTGAAAACTATACCAGAGCTTTCACCAAAGATGAAAGAGATTGCCAAGGAATTGCAACGAGTCCAAGGAGATGCGAAGATTTTCAGGCAAGAATTTATAGATTCAATAAAAGAACTAGAAGCCGTTAAAGGATTTCAATCTCACCTAAAAAGTGCATTCAAATGTCCAATTGGGGTCTATGTTGTAGGAGCCAGTGAATTTAGTGACCCCCTAAAACGAGCATCAAGAGCTCAACCAGCTAAACCAGCACTGTATATTGAATTTTAGCTTTGGTCTCTCACTTGTTAATTCGTTTTAAATGAAATATGATTATATGGTGTGTAATTAATTCACTGTTATGATAGTTACAATAAATTATCCCTCTAATCCATCCTTTAATGTCAAGCCAGTCAATATAATATACTCATCAAAGTGCATAAATGTAAATTAAAATCTACTAAAAGCATATTAAAAAGGCTAATAACTTAACAAAATTAAATTTTAAGGAGAAATAAATAATGAATTTTCCAACAAATCCAATGTATGGTGCGGGAATCCCAAATGAGCAATTATTGAAAGGTACAACTGGAGTTGCTCTAAAATATACCGATGGTATGATTCTCGTTGCGGATAGACGCGCCTCTGCTGGAACCTTTGTCGCTAGCAAGCACGCAAAGAAACTCCACAAATTGAATGAATATACGGGTATGGGCATAGCTGGCTTGGTTTCTGATGCTCAAACTCTGATTGATGTAATGAAAAGCGAACTCCGCCTTTATGAACTAGAAAATGGCTTTGATCCTAGCGTTAAAGTTGCTGCAAGTTTATTAGCTACTATTATCCATGGTGGCTTCAGACGTTACACCCCTTGGTGGGTACAACTCCTTGTTGGAGGAGTGGATCGTAGGGGATCCCATGTTTATGTACTTGATCCGAGTGGCTCCCTTTCAGAGGAGGACTACATTGCAATTGGGTCTGGCACTCTTCTAGCGATGGGTGTTCTTGAGGCATCATGGAAACCAGACCTGACAAAAGCCAAGGCTAAAGAAATTGGAATCAATGCGTTGAAAATGGCGATTGGCAGGGACACAGCAACGGGTAATGGAATCGATGGACTGATTTTCTCTGTCAAAGAGAAGGCCCCAGAGGAATTCAAAATTGATTTGTGAGGTGTCAAAAGGATGTATGATTCTAGAGTTCCATATGATAAAAGTGCGGCTATTTGGTCCCCTGATGGTGAACTAGTTCAACTCTCTTATGCTAGAAAAGCTTCAGAGAGAGGAGCTGCTGCTGTTGGGATGATTTTGGATGAAAAAACCATTGTTTTAGCAGGTGAAACCCTTTTCGACCCTCTTGTCGTTCGACCTGATAAAATCCAGAAAATTGATGAGAAACTCTTCATCATTGCTTCAGGTCTTAGTACAGATTCTAATCTTCTCGTAGGCCAAGCTCGCCTTATAGCACAACAGCATCGGCTTATCTATGGCGAAAAAATCTCTGTTCGATCCCTTGCGTCTAGATTAGGTGATCTCATGGCTCGTCACACGATTCAGGGTGGATTGAGACCCTTTGGGACTGCAATCCTATTAGCAGGCTTTAGTCCTGTGGATAAGATCTCAGAACTATTTTTTGTTGATAATGGAGGTACTTTTTACGCAGTAAATGCTTACGCTACAGGAAGCGGTAACGAACGAGTGATCGAGGCACTAAGGAAAGAATATAAGAAAGGCCTTGAAGTTGAAGCTGCTAAAAAATTACTTCTGGAGATTCTAACTTCTGCATTAGGTAAAAAGGAACCTTTAACAGAGAAAGAAATTGAAATTCATATATTGAAAGCAGAATAAGCTTTTTTTTTCCCTCTTCCTTTTTTCATCGCTGAAGTTAGTGATGGTATAAATGGGAACCCGTACGCTACGAATCTTAATTATCGCTGATTTGCATAGTAATGTCCCAGCATATTATGCCGTCCATGACAAAATCAATGAACTCTATGGAAAGAACATAGACCACGTTATTTGCCTTGGAGATATAGTAGGGTACGGGCCATTTCCAAATGAAATGTGCAAAATTGCCGAATCCTTTGCACTTACAATCATTGGGAATCATGACGTCGCGTGTGCAACAGGTAATGCTGACGGGTTTAAGAAGTGGGCGATAGAGGCAGTCCACTGGACATTTGAAGAACTAACGACATATAACAAAACTTTTCTGTCGATTCTTGCTAAAAACGAGTATCTAGAAATTACAGAAAGAGGAGTTAAGATATACCTAACTCATGCCTCCCCAAAAGACTACTTAGCTGACTATATCTATCCAGAAGACTCAAGACAACGAAAAGATGAGTTATTAGATATGATCGGGGAGAATCATGTTCTTGTTGTGGGACATACGCATATTCCATTCATATACCAAAGTAAGAAGAATGGAAAGGTTATTTTCAATCCAGGGTCAGTTGGTCAACCCCGAGATAACGACCCAAGGGCTTCAGTAGGGATAATTGAGATTGATTCCGATTCAGCCATGCGTCTTGATTGGGTGCGTGTGAAATATGACATACGCGAAATGGCCCGGGAAATTCAAAGAGTAGGCCTTCCCATCCGGCTAGCTGAAAGGTTATTTTTTGGCCAGTAACGCCCAAAATTATAAATAATCTTCTTCGTCGATTCCTGGTTGAAGCATCTCTAGTCTGATGGATTTCCCAATACTAAGGTTGTCAAAAAACTTCATGGTTCGTGTAGATCCGACAATATTTACAGGATAGCCCACTGTTTTATCTTTTATGAAAATAATCAGAACTTGACTTTGAGGCCAATAAGCAACCTCCCCTCGTTGAACTTCTTTTCTTGACGATTCTTCAGGCCCAGCGCGACCAATCTTGAGAGGGATGTCCACTTCTCCATCTCGAACCACCACACGAGACTGAATGGGTTTTCGTAACTGATATCGAATTAATGCCACCGTTCGTGGTGCTAATTGTCTAATTAGTGTCGCACGGCCAACATGTTCATAGTTAATAATCGAAAATTCGATATCAAATTGGTTAAAAGACATGGTATTAATATCCACTAGGTATGTTGAAGTTTATAATAATTTTGATCTCTTCATCTAATAGTTCCACTACCGCAGTATTTAAATGAAAGGTAATTTACCTTAACTCAGAATTAGCACACAAAGGAAATCGAAATCAGAAAGGATGGAAAAAATGAGTATTGCAAATTTCTTTGGTCAAGATACTGACTTTATTGAAGTCTTTGGGCCTATTATACTGTTCGTTGCTGGACTTTTGATCCTAATTTACCTTCTTAGTGGAATAAAGATCGTGAAAGAATGGGAACGTGCACCAGTATTACGACTTGGGAGGTACACAGGACTTCGGGGTCCTGGAATCTTTTGGATCATCCCAGGGATTGATAAAATCCCTTCGATAATCAGTACGAGGATTCAAACCTATTCTTTTCGTTCAGAACAGAGCTTGACACGGGATAATGTCCCTGTATCGATCGACGCAGTTCTATTTTTCCGAGTGATTGATGTTGAGAAAACAATCCTTGAAGTTGAACAGTACCGTTCAGCGACTCAATGGGTAGCCCAAACCACGTTGCGAGAGGTAACAGGACAAGTGGAACTTGATGAAGTACTTGCAGAACGAGAGAAAATTGCAGAGCACATGCAGGAATTAGTGGATGCTAAAACCGAAGAATGGGGAATCAAAATCATTTCAGTCGAAATTCGGGATGTTGTTGTGCCAGGTAGATTGCAGGAGGCCATTTCACGGCAAGCTGAGGCTGAAAGAGAACGAAGAGCTCGTATTACCTTATCACAAGCGGAGAAAGAAGCTGCCAAAGGTATGATTGAGGCAGCAAACCAGTACATCGATAATCCCGCTGCTATGGAACTCCGTTGGATTAACCTTCTGTTTGAGGCTGCCACTGAAGGAGGCGCTACTATCATGTTAATTCCAGCGAATATCCCAATAGCAGGATTTTCAGGTGGAGGAGGTGGGTCTGGAATTCCTCCCGTGGGCGTCTATGGAGTCGAACCCTTACCTACAAAGAGGAAAAAGAAGAAATCAGATGAAGAATAGGCCACATTTTCTTCTTTTTCTTTAGATTTTTCTTTCTAATCTTTATGTAAGCCATCAAAACTTGGTAGACGTTCTTCCCCTTATTCTTAGTCGTTTCCTTCATTTAACTTAAATTCTGTTTTATTCATGAACTATCTACAAAAATACGCACAAGTTTAAAACAAAACAAAATGAAACTTTTTTAATGACGTATAGATTTCCTTCTTCATTGTTTACTTTCTAAGAAACCCTTTATAACTCTAAGCACCCCCTTTTTGACCCGAGCTGTGCCTTATGAATCTTAAAGGCTTAATATTAATCAGTCGTCCTTTGAATTCTTTTCTATCGGGTTTTGCTGTGGTAATCGGTGCAATTGCCGCAGTTAGCGAGAGTCAGTTACCACTAAACGAAAGTCAAATTGTGGGAATCGTGTTGGGTTATTTTGCAACCTCACTGATCGCTATTGGAGGATACGCTATCAATGATGTGTTTGATCTTGAGATCGACAAGATAAATGCCCCTCATCGCCCTCTCCCCTCTGGATTAATGACATTGGGTGAAGCAAAAGGATGTGCGATTATTCTCTTCATAACAGGCGTTGCAATCCCCCTTTTTAATATCTTTAGCAATTTTTTGATAAATGTTCAAGCTTCGCTCATTGCTCTTGTTGGGGGAATTCTACTCTATTTATATGCTATCTACTTTAAACGATCAGGGTTTTTAGGTAATGTTATGATTGGATTACTCACCGCTATCCCGTTTATCTACGGCGGATTTCTTACAAAGAGTTTTGAAACAATGATATTCCCAGCTCTGTTTTCTTTTCTATTAATTGTAGGTAGAGAAGTGATAAAAGATATTGAAGATGTCCATGGTGATCAATTGAAGGATGTTCAATCCGTTGCCTTGAAATATGGCGTCAAACCAGCTAGAAACTTAGGGTGCCTGATATTAGCCTTATTAGTTATTTTTACACCAGTC
>CP070760.1:2707178-2727624 GCA_020348965.1 Candidatus Heimdallarchaeota archaeon
ATAAAAGGTTCTAAAGGTGGAATATATTTATATAACACCTCAAATCAGATTTTAAATCGATTTAAAGAACTTACTGAGACTATCTTCGACATGGAAGTAGAATTAGGTCAGGATTCACCTGAAAGGACTCCCTATGTATGCATAAGAAATACATCACTAAGAAAATTCCTCTATTATTTAGGAATTCCAAGAGAAAAGAAAACATACAATGTGAGAATTCCAAAGGTAATCAAGAAAGGTACAGATGAAATTTTAGTTCATTTTCTTGCAGGTTATTATGCTGGTGATGGTTCCTTTTATCGATATACAGCTGAATTCAGCACTGCTAGTCACAATCTTTACAGTGATCTAGGTTATCTTTTCACACGACTGGGTCTTCTTTATCGAGGTATGCAAAAGGCAAATTCATACATATTGTATATTGATGGGAAAGAAACTGAAGTTCTAGCTAACATTTTCCAGATAAACCAAATATTCCAATATGAAAAGTTGAATCCACTATATATCTATGCAGCGAGAGAGATCAAGCATTTTGATGGTCGGGATATTGTACCAATCGAGCATCAACTACTAGTGAATTTACATCAAGAAATTAAGGCTAGTATCGGTTATGATGTACTTCGACAACGTGATGGTATAAGGTTAAGCAACTATACGAAAAAAGGACAAGTACCAACACTTTCAACCTTAAAACGAATTTCTAAAGCTTTAACCACCCATCAAGTAAAAGCATCGACATCAAAATCACTTAATCATATTTTAAGCCTATCAAATGAAGTCTACTTTGATAAAATCATATCTATTGAGTTAATTGACGAAAAAAGTCCTGTTTATGATCTTACAGTAGAAAGTACACACAATTTTGTTGGTGGTGTTCTCCCATTCACTTTACATAATACCGTTTCCCAGCACCAACTAGCCAAGTGGTCTGATGCTACTGTGGTCGTTTATGTTGGATGTGGTGAACGTGGGAACGAAATGGCTGAAGTTTTAAAAGAATTCCCACATCTTGAAGACCCTCGGTCTGGAGAAAAGTTAATGCAGCGGACTGTTCTTATTGCCAACACCTCAAATATGCCTGTTGCGGCTCGAGAAGCATCTATTTACTTAGGTATCACGATCGCAGAATATTATCGTGATATGGGAATTGATGTTGCTTTAATGGCCGACTCTACTAGCCGCTGGGCAGAAGCTCTGAGAGAGATTTCTGGTCGCTTAGAAGAAATGCCTGGGGAAGAAGGTTATCCTGCGTATTTGGCATCACGAATAGCTGAGTTCTATGAACGGGCTGGAAGAGTCAAAACACTTTCGGGCCATACAGCAAGTATCTCTGCAATCGGAGCTGTTTCACCTGGAGGTGGAGATTTTTCAGAACCTGTGACCCAAAACACCTTAAAAACAGTTAGAGTATTCTGGGCTCTCAGTTATCCTTTGGCCCGTTCGAGACACTTCCCAGCAATTTCGTGGTTAGAGAGTTATAGTCTCTATATCGATTCATTATCCAACTGGTATCAGGAAAATGTAGCACCAGATTTCAATACATACCGAACTGAGGCGATGGCCCTTCTCCAAAAAGAAAAAGAGTTACAAGAAATTGTCCAATTAATTGGGCCTGACGCATTACCAGAGTCAGAAAAAATCATTCTCCAAGCTGCAAAAATGATCCGTGAAGACTTTCTGCAGCAAAATGCTTATTCTGATGACTCTTTTTGTGATTTAGAGAAACAGTACAAAATTCTCCAACTGATTATGAAATATTATTATAAAATGAGGGAAAACTATCGTGCAGGTGTTCCTTTCGATAAAATGACTACCTTATTCGTTATTGCAGAGATAGCTCGGTTAAAATGGTCTTTTGGTTCAGAATTCAATGAATTATATGATGAGTGTCTTGATTTTATCCAAAATAAAATGGAACCAACTGATTTTGGGATCACGTAATCGGTGGTATCACTTCTGGCATTAGCACAAGGACACGAAAAAGTTACATTAGCCCTGATAACCCTCCTCCCAGTTTTTCTGTTTTATGGACTAAAATTTCCCTTACTAACACTTTTTATTCCCTGTCTACTATTACTATTAGCTGGCCATCTATTTTTCTTCAGAGATCCAAACCGAGAGGTAGCTGTTAATTCTCAACTCGTTTTATCTCCTGCAGACGGATCAGTATATGAAATTGATGTCTCAAATGGAGTTATCAAGATCCGTATGTCCCTATTTAACGTTCACGTAACTCGAACTCCCGTATCGGGTAAGATTACTAGTATCAATTACCAAGATGGAAAACATTGGCCATTTGTTTCGTTCATTCGGTCGGGAACAGATGAAAATGCCCGTCAAACAATTCATATTGAAAACTCAACTGGTGACTTTCTTGTTGTTCAGATCGTCGGGATTCTTGCAAGACGTTGTATGAGTTTCTTTTCTCCTGGTGATCAAGTTCAGCAAGGTGAACGACTTGGGATAATTTACTATGGCAGTGAAGTTGATGTTCATTTTCCCCCTGACAAATTTGAAATCTTAGTAAAGAGAAAAAGCAAGATGATTGCTGGTCAGACTCCGATAGCTAAATTAAGAGGAAAATTAAACTAGTACCGATCCACAGTGAAGATATTGTCCTCCCTAAATAAATTTACTCTATTAGCCTTCTTTTTAACTTGTTTGAATGCAATCTGTGGAATTGTTGGGATTCTGTTTTCATTTTTCTTCTCTGCTGATTCTCCAATTTGGTACTTACCAATGCAACTCCTTATTTTCGGGGCTATTTTCGATTATTTGGATGGAAGAGTAGCCAAAAAGGCTCCAATGCCCTCTGCTTTGGGAGCTTATTCTGATTCTGTTGCAGATGTAATTTCTTTTGCCATTCTTCCTGGTGTTATGGTTCTTAACTCCCTTAGTGAAAATAGTACGCTTGAATCACAAGAAATCTTTGTACTTGTTGTTGCAGGGATTTATTCTTTATGTGGATGGGCACGTCTAATACGTTTTGCAACTCATCCTACCGATATACATTTTGATGGTCTTCCTTCTCCTGCTGCCGCACTCTTCATTGGGTCTAGTGCACTTTTGGCTACTCAGCAGGAAATGCACTGGTTTTTTTGGACTAATGGACTTCCCCTCACCTTGATAACCATAGTAATCAGTATTCTAATGATATTAACAATAAATTATCCAACACCGAAACGAGGGAAAACACCTGACATGGTAGCAATTTGTATAGCAGGAGTGGTGGTAATAACTTTTGTGTTTTTCCCTTTTTATGGGACTCTTAGCGCTGTTCTTTTCATTGCAATACTTTACACCGCATTTGGGCCCTTATATCTCAGAAAAACTAAGAAGTAATTATAGGGTTAATTCAATTTCTTTCAATTATTTCGTAAGAAATCTAAGACAATCATTGTAAGAGTATCCTCTACTTCCGCTTTTTGGTAAAGAATCTTGAGAAAAATGTTCAAATCAGACAAATTAGGGTGTCGAGTCTTTAACAATAAGGAATATTCTTGGTTTGTTCGATAAATATTTCTTACTCGGTTATCTTCGATACAAAAGTCAATGGTTGAATTATATTTTCCTAAAGGTGCTTTGACTTGGATATATGTATGTATGAATTTTTCAAGCCAGTATGGAGTAAATACTGAGTACCCTAGGATGAAATTCTCATTCTTCCATCTCTTCAATTTACGATAAATTGCAGGTTGATTATCCTGGAGTTTTTTAGCTATCTCGTAAGTGGAAGGAGGTAAATCACATGTCTCTCCGAACTTCTGAATTTCGAGTATAATTTTCAGTTCATCTGCCTTTAATTGTCTTTCTAATGTTGGAACAGGGAATCCTTGCTCTTTGTGAACTTTAATCACTTCAACCATCTGGTATTTTTGAAATCCCGTCTCCCCGATAAGTTCGTACAAATGGTCTAATGAGTTGAGAAACTCTGTAGCATTTGGAAAATGAAACCTACACATCAATGAAAAATCTCCTGTGATTCCCTCCAAAGAACTCAATGAGTGTTGATTGTAATAACCTAACAACTCATCTACTACTAAGGGTTCATTTGGATTGGTCTTTAAAAGAAGAAAAAAAATACGCTGTTGGTGTGACAAAGGGTTTAACACAAGCTGCCATGATTGTATTAAGCCCGCTTTTCTCATAATCAGAATTTGTTTTCGTAACCACGTTGAGGAAAGGCCAATTTCGGAAGCAATACCTCTAAGCGAAGAACTTTGTCTGGTGCTTAACACATCCAAGATTTTTTCAGCGATCTCGTTAGATTTCTGATTTTTCAAGGAACTCACCTGGTAAGATGTGATTTGTTTTTAGTTATTATTTATATATTATGATGATTTTATAACATTTTTTCAGGCCAATATGTATTAAACGAAAGTTCTTGATCAAAATCTTGTAGAAAAATCTATGAAATGCTTGGTAAGAGGTGGTATTATTTTGACGATTGAAACAGAAACAGGAGAAAACTATGAGATTAAGGATTTCTCTTTGAAAGATGAAGGATTAAAAACCATGCAGTGGGCTGAAAGTCGAATGCCCGTTCTTCAGCTCATTAAAAAGCGATTTGAAGAAGAAAAGCCATTAAAAGGCGTCCGTATTGGAGCCTGCCTTCATGTGACCAAAGAAACATCACAATTATGCGAGGCCTGGCTAGCAGGTGGAGCTGAGATTTACCTCTGTGCTTCCAATCCATTGTCAACCCAGGATGAGATACCTGCAGCTTTAGCATCTAAAGGTGTCCATGTGTATGCATGGAAATTCATGGATGCAGAAGGGTATTATCGATCCATTGGGAACGTAATCAAAGCTCGTCCTAATATCACCATTGATGATGGAGCAGACCTTGTCTCAATTCTTCATAAATTAAAACGTGGGGAAACTGATGAAGAAGTTGAAATAGTAAAAAAAGTAATTGGTAATGAAACAGATATTATTGATGAAGTCTGGGGTGGGGCTGAAGAAACAACCACAGGAATTATTCGTCTTCAGGCTATGGCGGATGATGGAGCTCTACTCTATCCGATCATGGCTACAAATTCTTCCCCTTGTAAGAACCTGTATGATAATGTCTATGGAACTGGCCAATCGACTATCGATGGTATTCTACGGGCTACTGCTGATCTTATTGCCTCTAAGGTATTCGTTGTAGGAGGTTATGGACATTGTGGGAAAGGTATCGCTATGCGTGCTAAAGGGCTAGGTGCTCGTCGAGTGATAATTACGGAAGTTGAGCCTCACGCTGCCTTACAGGCTGTCATGGAGGGAATGGAGGTAATGTCCATGCATGAGGCTGCAAAATTCGCAGATATTATTGTAACTGCGACTGGTTGTAAAGATGTAATTCGAAAGGAACACTTTGAAGTGATGAAGGACGGATGTCTAATCGCTAATAGCGGTCACTTCAATGTCGAGATCAATATTCCTGATCTAGAAGCTTTATCGACTAATAAAACTCAGATTCGTCCTTTTGTTGAGCAATTTTCCCTCTCCAATGGACGAAAAATCAATCTTCTCGGAGAAGGAAGACTGATCAATCTCGCAGCAGCGGAAGGACACCCACCTGAGGTAATGGACCTTAGTTTCTCTCTCCAAGCTCTTGCTAGTGAATACATCGTTAAGAACAAAGAGGATCTAGCCAAGATGGGGGAAAAAGTTGTTCAAATTCCTGAGGATATTGACGATAACGTTGCTTATCTAAAATGTGAAACGCTTGGTGTTAAATTAGACGAATTAACTCCTGAACAAGAGAAATATCTCTCTAGTTGGCGAACAGGTACTTAGATTTCTAATTTGATGTATTTCTTTCTAATCCTTTATTCATTCTCTGAGAAGGTGTCTAGACGCACCTTAAACCATTTTACCACGTAAATGACCAGTTATGAACTCATATAAGGCTGTTTTAGCCTTGGCGTCCATTAAATGTCCTCTCAAAGTCTGTTGAAATGAGTGGAGAGCCTTTTGATCATATGTAAACTGTACATCGTTATACTGTACAGTTTCTAAAACCAGATATTCAGCTGGAGCTGTAGGAGGTTTCAATTTCGTGGTTTTGGCTTCGAGTAATTGCTGAGTATATTCTAAATCATATTTGCCAGTAGAAACTTCTATTAGATGTCCAATGATTCGCCGTACCTGCTGCCAGAGAAAAGACTTTGAGGATAAACGGATTTGATAAGTCCCGTCAGCTACAGGAACAATTTCAGCTGTTTTAATGTCCTTGATTGTACCTATCTCCTTTTTAGGATCTCTTTTTGCGAAGTTTCGAAAATCGTGCCGACCAACTAGCATTGATAGCATTTTACGAGCTATGATAATATCAAAATCATCGTTAATAGTTAAATAATATGTGTATGTCCGTAGAATCGCATCTCGTCGTGGATGAAAGCTGGAAGAAACCTTAGTAAGTCCTAAAACTCGAATGGAATCAGATAGGTAGAAATTGATTTCAGGAAGAATTGGAGAATGTTTAGCGTTTAAGGATACTATTTGATCAAGGGCTCCTACTCCGCGATCAGTTCGACTTGCGAAACGTATCTCTGAATCTATTTCAAGATCAACTAATCGTGCTTCTTTGAATGCCGAAATTACTTGAGTTAAAATGTTCTTCGGGTCATGTAATTGACTACTGAATCCTGAATAATTAGTTTTGGGCAAGTAGCCTAGGCAGAGTGCGTATTTCTTCATGAAGTTTCTCCAAATTTTCTTTTATTCAAGATCTGTTGAATTTGGGCCTGATTCTTTTCATAAAAATTGATCAACAGTGTTTTAATTTTATCTTTATCGTTCATGGAGAGTATATGCATATCTGGCTGAATAAAATATTCCTTCCAAAATACTCGAAGTTCTGTTTTTTGATTTTCATTAAGAATATCTTCTTTCCCACAGATAATCAAGATTGGTACTTGTGCGAACTGCTGAGAAATCTCATCAAATAGATTTTTCTGAGAAATTAGAGAAGAATCTTGGGTGAAATCAAGGATAAATACAATTGCTGTGGCTAGATTTTTCAAAGCTGCAATGGCTCGCATTTCTATCTCATTACGTTCTGTCAATGACCTATCTAACAGCCCTGGGGTGTCCACTATTTGACATGAGATATGACTAATTGGGACCTCAGAGCGAAATGGGGCGTAAATGGGGATTTCTAAATGACCTAGAGTCACTTCTTTCGTGGTGAAAGGATAGGCTCCTATCTCTGGGGTTGCTGCTGTTACTGCATTCACTAGTGAACTTTTTCCAACATTAGGATAACCTGCTATACAGATTGTTGGCTGATCTAGGTCAATTCCTGGCATCATACGCATATGAGCTCGTACAGTCTCGACAAATTCCAATCGGGTGTCCAACTTGATGATAACAGATTTCATTCTACCAAAAGCTGCTCTTCGTAATTGCTTCGCCTTTAAAACCGACCTCGAATGCCATACGTCTCCGAGATGCTCACGTTTAATCTTCCAAATGACGTTCGCAGCCCCCGAGAAAGATCCTAAGGTTTTTCGAATTTTATCAAGTCCAAAACTAATATCTAATATTTCAATGTAAAATGGAGGAATGGACTCTGCTTCCATCCGAGGAAAATCTTCCACAATACGAAATAATCGATCACGAAGTTCCTTAGAGAGAAGTTCAATTCGTTTAGCTTCTTTTTTACGAATTCTTTGTATCGGAGGTACACTTTCGGATGTCCCTCTAACTGATGTTTTCATAACACTGTTCTGTGCCATTAAAAATAGCTTATCAGCTCTAGGGATGGGAGTAATAGACCGAAAAGGATTTGTTGAGGGCATAAACAGACCTCCGAAACTAACACTACCTTTGGAGGGTGCTTTTAGTCAGATTCATGAATGATGTCCTGAATACGGTTTAATCCATCAATGGACTCTATGACACCCAAAACCGTTTTTGGAACCATTTGATGCCATTTGGTTCCTTCCGCCATATATTTCCTGATTTGGGCCCCTTTAAAATCGTTACGGTTAAAAGGACCAGTGGATCTTACCTCCATTCCAGCTTCTGAAAATAAACGTCGAGTAAGACTGTTATTTGTATAGACGCGTGCGAATGGCGGACAATAACTACGCAAGTGACTCACCCACACAGAATTTCGGTGGATGTCAGGGATGGTAACCATATACACGCGATCTAATGGAATCTCTGCTTCTTTTATTGCTGCTCGTATCATCAATAGTCTTTCTCCTGCTGTGAACGGATCAGAGATTGTGTGAGACTCTTGAGTACTCCCGATCGCGATGATTATTTCTTTTTCTTGTTCTAAAATATGTTGAACAGCCTTTAGATGGCCTTTGTGGAATGGATTAAACCTTCCTACAAAAAGGCCCCGTCCTTCATTCATTCTTTTTGGCCTCTAGTTGCTTTTCTTTTCGTATTATTGCTTCTTCTAAGGAAATTTCACCTAATGCTACAGATTGAGCGAGTTCTGTATCTAAAGTAATCCGATTATTGGATAAATTTCGACTCCATTTTTGAATTTCCTTTATTCTGCCTATTGGGATGTTACTTCTTACCAGGTGGTTTTTTATCTTTCCAGTCCGATAAGCAATAGTTATTGCAGCTGTCTCATCAGAACTAAATGGGACAGCTGGAGTTACTTTTCTGATACTTGAATAAGCTTCTTCTACTATCTCGAGTTTAATTTTGTCAATATTACCAAAGACAGTAAAGAGTTTGTTGAAGAGTACCCTTGATACAGAAGTGGGTTGATCTCCAATACGAATAACTACTATTTCACTAGGAAATAGGATTAAATATTCTTCGATCTTTTTGGTCAATTTGGTTAATTTAATTGTTTCTGCAGCTAAAACCATTCCATCACAAATTGCTGCTAGGCCTATGTGTTCACCAGGATCAATTCCTACGATTAATAACTTAAACTTTGGATCACTTTTGCGTGCAATTATACTAATAATTCGAGCTTTGAGATTTGGCTGGACTTGAGCCGATTTCAACTGGAGAATTGGCGGTTCCTGCAAATTATCTATTAATTCCTCAGTCGTAATAATTAAATCAAAGTATTGAGAAGGAATGGTCTGATTAGGTGTAAAGAATCTGGGTTTTAAATGGGATCCCTCGAAAATTCTTAACAATTTGTGATAAAGTCGTAGATCATCTGTTTGAACCGCAATTCGGAAATTGGTTGGCAAAATTAACCCTTGAAACAATGGAGGAGTTGAATGACCCTTTCCTCAGTATCATCATTCTTGAACTCTCAAAAGGTCACGTTATCTATAGTCCCGGCAATTTTTTTAATTTATTCGTAAAGAAGTATTGATATCAAGGAAAGAAGTCCAACCAATGGAAAATCCTCTCCGTTCCGTTTTGAACAAACAAAACTTAGTTGTTCAACTGTATGGACTTCCTGGGACTTATAAAACGACATTTCTTGTCCAGTTGATTCGCAAAAAACTAGAGGAAGGAGTTTATAACATATTCCTAATTGATACCAGTAGCAACTTTCCAATTGTTCGTCTAAAATCGATCAAACATTTATTACAGAATCTAGTAGTTTTTCAACCGAAAACTCTAGAGGAAGAAGCACTTCTACTAGATGATCTAAATATTCAGCTTCTATCACCAGATTCTGTTTTATTAATTGATGACGTGTTTCGGCATACGGATCTTAAAGATCAAGGTAAATTTCATCTAAACTCATATATTCTTGCATTAATTAAGATCATTTCAAAAACAGTGAATTTTCCGATAATCATAACAAATCAAGCTCGAAGCTTCGACAACAGTATTCGTCCTTTTCTCCAGAGCTTAACTCTCCAATACATTGATTGGCATTTTTTGTTTGAAAAGATTCGTGATCCTCATAAAATTCTTGTTAGCTTTTTTGACCGTGATGGATATGTATCACAGATAGAACAAACAATTGATTCCTCAGGATTTTTTACTGCTATATAATTTCGCTATTTTCAATGTTAAATTCTACGAACCTGTCTCATAAGGTCTTGATAGGATACTCTAATGTATGTTGGGCGACCATGAGCACAGGTAGTAGGATTAGGAACCTGTGCGAGTTCTTGAAGAAGATCTTTTGTCTGACGGTAAGATAGAGTATCACCTGCGCGATAAGAAGTGTGACACGCAATCAAACTCAGTAGCTCCTTAATTTGATCTTCTATAACCGTTTTAGGAAGAGTCTCCAACAAGGAATTCAAAAATTTCTTCAGATCGGTGTTTCGAAGAACCATTGGAATCGCATAGACTTCAAGCTGTCGCTTATTTCCTTTAGGGCTACGGATATCAAATCCCATATTATTCAAATAGGAAAGCGATTCCATCATAAGAACTCGTTGCTCTGGAGTCACAAAAAAACGAAAAGGTTTGAGGAAAGTTTGAGAACTGACTTTACCTGTATTAACCATCATAGTGAACTGTTCTAGGTTTACCCGTTCATGAGCAGCATGAAAATCAAGAATGATCAAATCATGATTTGATAGATCTTCTAGCAAAAGAAACTCATTACCAAGAGGCCCCCGAAACTTCAAATTTGAACCTAAGAAGTCTATTGTGTCGATTTCTCTAGTTGAAATCGTAGATAACTGATTTTCGATACTATCAATATGATTCGGAAGTTCAGAGGGTTTAATTTCAGGTTGTACCTTAACTAGTTGCTTTGTATCAAGCATACCCATTTTTTGAGGAGCAGATGTGAGGTCTCCTTCTTCAACTGATAACTTTTTGTGCTTTGAGCGAGGTTTAAGGTGGGGAACAATATCTTGGGTCTTTAGACAATGTGCAACTACTGAACTAACCGCTCTTATTAATTCGTTTTCGTTGTAGAAGAGAACTTCTCGCTTTTGGGGATGGATATTCACATCGAAATCTTTAGGATCAATTTCTAAGAAAAAAAATGCTACAGGAAACTCACGTTTCATTAAATATGAACCATAACCTTCCTCTAAAGCAGATTGAAGAATTTTCGACTGGATTCGCCGACCATTTAGAAAAAAATGTTGATATTTCCTATTTCGTTTATGGTGTCCAGGCTTACTGAGATATCCATGAATTATAACTCCATTACGTTGAGCAATACCGATATCTAGAAGTGAATCAGCCAAAACTTTTCCATAAGTTTCTCTAATCGCAGAAATATGAGATTTGCTTTTAACTGTCTGAAATTCGAGCTCATTATCAGCCATAAAGGTGAAAGAAATGTTAGGTTGACTTACTGCATACTGGGCAACAACATCATAGATGTTGGCATGCTCAATACTAGCCTTTTTCAAGAATTTCCGACGAACAATGAAGTTAAAAAATAGATCCCGAACACTAACAGTAGTCCCTGACGTTGCCATTATCGTTTCTGAAACCTGAGTTTTTTCCACATCCCCTTCTACTGTGATACATGTAGCTAGTTCATCCTCAGCTGTTCGACTAGTTATAGAAAAGCGTGAGACAGATGCGATGGAATATAATGCCTCCCCACGGAAACCCATGGTAGAAATTGACTCTAGATCTCGTTCAGAGCTAATTTTACTGGTAGCATGACGTTTGACAGTCAAGGGGAGATCATCAGGAGGAATTCCCATCCCATTATCTTTAACTTCAATCAGATCCTTCCCTCCATTAAGTATGGTTAGACGAATCTCAGTAGCAGATGCATCAATAGCGTTTTCGATCAGTTCCTTAACAACTGAGGCAGGTCGTTCAACAACTTCCCCTGCAGCTATTTTACTGACACAGACGGGATCTAAGATCTTAATCTTGGGCAAATAATTACTTCTCCTGGATTTGCTTCTCTAATTCTTGCATATCTTCAATTAGTTGCCCGAGTTTCTGTAAAGCTTCTACGGGAGTTTTGTAGTTAATATCAATATCTGTATAATTTTTTAAGAACGCTAGTATGTTAAATTTCATATCCTTCAGTTCTTTTTCGAGTCGTTGTTGATCCACACTTTTTGATAATGCCTCGGCCAAAGATAACTGTTTGGGATGGCCCCTACCCTTTCCTTTCTGAGGTAGTATAGTCTTTGCCTCAGATGTAGCTTCAAGTTCTAGTAATTTCTTTTGAGCTTCCATTATGACTTGTTTTGGAACTCCAGCCATTTTAGCAACGCTAATTCCGAATGAGTGGTCTGTTGAACCACCTTTGATCTTATAAAGTAAGATTAGCTTCCCATTCCGTTCTTTAGCTGTTTGATGAAAATTTTTGATTGTGGAGTAATGGTCTTCTAATTCACTGAGTTGATGATAATGTGTTGCAAACAGTGTTTTACTCTTTTTTTCTTGAGCAATATGTTCTGCAATAGCCCATGCCAAGGATAACCCGTCAAAAGTACTAGTACCACGTCCTACTTCATCGAGGATTATTAGTGAATTTGGAGTAGCATTATTAAGTATATGTGCGGTTTCAAGCATCTCAAGCATAAAAGTAGACTGACCATACGCGAGTCTATCAAACGCTCCCACCCGCGTGAATATTTTATCAGTGATTCCTAACTTACAGGTTTGAGCGGGAACCCATGATCCTATTTGAGCCATTAAGACAATTAGAGCCACTTGTCTGATGAAAACTGATTTCCCTGACATGTTTGGGCCTGTGATGATGTGAAGTTCCCCATCTTTTATACAAGCACTATTGGGGACGAATCCAGTTTCTTTTTGTAATAGTTCGACTACTGGATGCCGGCCTTTACTTATTGAAATGACTGATTCATCAACAAATTGGGGTTTACAAAAATCGTTTCTCAGTGCCGTGAAAGTAAAACAGATTAATGTATCTAATTCAGCGATTAATTCTGAATAACTGCGAATAATAGAAACTTCTTGAGAAATTGTTTCACGAATTTCGCAGAACAATTGATACTCCAGCTCCTTTACTCTCTCTTCGGCATTTAATATTTTATCTTCAATTTCTTTTAATTCAGGGGTGATAAACCGTTCTGCACTAACTAACGTTTGACGTCGTACATATTCGGCGGGTACTGACTCTTCTCCTGCATCTCGTAACTGGGCTTTCGTTACCTCAATATAGTAACCATGAATTGAATTGTACCCCAATTTAATGTTAAAGGGAGTCCGCTTCTGTTCTCGCTGTTCGATTTCTTGTAGTATGGTAGTTTGATTATTCTTTAATTCAACCAAATCGTTTAAATCTTGATTATATTCTGGTTTAATGAGTCCTCCTTCATGAATTGATAATGGTGGAGATTCATGAATTCCCCGATTAATTAATTCTATGACAGCTAGGAGACCTGAAACATCGAATGATCGAATTTCCCGAGTGATATAATTATCTAAATTAATCTCTTCAAGGAAAGTCCTTAACTCTAAACAAGTACTCAATGAATTTCTTAAAGCAATTAGATCTCTGCCATTGGCAGAACGGTAATTAATTTTTGAGATTAACCTCTGAAAATCAGCTACGTTTGAGAGATGGGCCCTCACTTCTTCAATTATTGATAAGTCCCGTTTGAAGGTTTCAACTGCATTTAGACGGGCTTCAATGATACTTCTGCTTCGTAAGGGTTGTAATAACCATCTCCGTAATAATCTAGCACCCATACTGGTACTGATATCACTAAAGACAGATATTAAGCTTCCTTCAACCTTCCCATCAAAGGCATTTCCAATAATTTCGAGATTTCGCTGAGTATTGGAATCAAGGATCAAATAGTCACGATCGTCCAAAGTTCGAAGAGAGGAGATATTGGTGGGATAATCCCTCTTCAACATTGAAAGATACGAAATAATCGCACCTGCAGCCCGTACCCCTTCTATCATGGAATCACACCCATATCCCGCCAAAGATTTTACTTGAAAATGATTCATTAACGTCTGATGAGCGGTTTCATAATTAAAAAGAGTTTCATTTACTGGATAAACCACGGTTTCTGACGTAGAATTAATTATTTCTTCTAATGCTGTTTGGAGTTTTCCTTTTTGCTCGATTTCAGGGAAAATTACTTCTCGCGGTTTGAAACGAGTGAACTCATCCTTAAATTTGTCAATCGCGTTCTCATCGAACTCAGTGGTTAAAAATTCTCCCGTGGAGATGTCAACCAGTGATATACCGATTAAATGCTTTTTCTCGTTAATAGCTAAACTTAATAAGAAATTATTGTTGCTCTGGTCCAGAATTGAAGGTTCATAAACTGTTCCAGGTGTCACCACCCGGGTGACTCCTCTTTTCACGATTTTTCCTGAAGGAACATTCTTTGCATCTTCCAATTGGTCAGCAATAGCTACCTTATATCCTTGATCAATCATCTTCTTCAAGTACACATCAATAGCCTTAACGGGAACACCTGCTAGAGGAATTCTCTCTCCATCTGCCCCCATACTCCGTGAGGTCAATGTAATATCTAAAGCTTTAGAAGCAATTTTCGCATCTTCATTGAATGTTTCATAAAAATCTCCTAACTGGAAAAAAACAATGGTATCGGGATGAGCATTTTTTATCCCATAATACTGTCGCATTGCTTCGGTCGTTTTTCTAGGTTTTCTACTCATTGGCTTCATTTCTCGGAATTCTGTAGCTACAAGAGAAAAAATATAATCACATTTATTAACTATTCCTCTGAACAGTTAAATTGCATAATACTCCTGATATTCATCACTTCACAGTAATGTTCGAACAAGTATCTTGCTATCATGAAACTAGGTAATATTAATTTAAAATACCTAAGAAAGTGAATCGACCTCAAATTATTATAACGACTTGCGGGGGTTTCCCAGCCAGGTCAAAGGAGCTAGGTTCAGGACCTAGTCGCATAGGCGTTCGTGGGTTCAAATCCCACTCCCCGCATAACTATTCCCAAGAACCGCAGCCGAGGTAGCCAAGCTCGGAATAAGGCGCTAGACTCGAGTGTGTCTTTCTCCCCCGAGCAATCTAGTGTGCTTTGCACCCGTGGGTTCAAACTTCAAAGGACTGAAGGTTCTTTGAATGAAATTCCCACCCTCGGCGTTCTTAGAAAGAACTCTCCAACGGTTTTTCCACCAATTCGCGACTGTTATAGATGAATTCGTATACGATGAAATTTCACTGATTTCTTGTGTAAGCACACCAATTATGTATGCTAGTTATATTCCCGAATTCGTTTTTTCTTTGATCACCTTTCTTCTCCAGAGAATAACCACCAAAAGATTCACAAGAAGACTTGGCGATATTAAACCTGGCGTAGCTGTACTAATCTTTGAGGTTGTGACTGACTCAAAATAAAGAGAAATTAGGTCCATTGTTTTCGCTAATAAGAGATTCTGAAAGTGTTCTGCCACTGGATTACAATATATCTTGTCTCCGTCACCGGAATCGTTATCTATCAAAGTGGTAACTGTCTTTTGACTTGTTTTATTCCAATAGATAGTAAGTGTATTTTGATATCCCCCATAATCAAATTCTCCATGACCAGGGGAATATTTCCATGATTGCCACGTGTGAGACTTGTTTTCCTGTAAGTAGGCAGTTAATTGTCCCCACTCTTCGGAAGAAATACCAGATTGAAAGGTGAACGATTTATTAATGGGGAGTTCGTTTGGGAATGCCCCTTTTCGAAGGACCGTATGGTTAATCAAGACTGTTCCATTAGCTGAGAAGACAGCATTCAAGAGTGTGGTACCAATCCACCAATTAAACCATGAATAAAGCATTGTAACTTGGATAGGCGGATTCGGTGGTAAGGGAAGATCGTGCCAATTAACAGGATGGGTAGCATAAAACACATCATTTACGTGAAGTGATACCGTTCCTGTTCCTTGCGGTTCCTCAGGAAGGGGAATCCAAAAAATGTCAGGATCTATCATGTTTGTTTGAGATATGTTTTTATCAAACTGAGGCCCCCACGAAGTATTAATTTTTACATTATTTGTACCACCGAAAGTGAAGAAACCGAGGGGAAAAGTGGATGCAGTAATATTCTCCTCCACGAACCAAATCACCTCAAAACCCGTGTTGGATAGGTTAGAATTCCTCACACTTATCCCCGAACCATTTGAGGACTCTGCGAATAAAAACAAAACTAGAAGAACTCCAAGAACTCCCACTCTCTGTTTTCTTTGGATTTTTAATCCCTCTTACTATTACTTCTTGAATAATTTTTATATTGTTAGGATAAATAGTTTGTTATTCTCCTTGTTTTAAGATCAATCCGAAGACCATTCCCTTATGTGTTCTTCTCACATTCGTCCATCATATCTAAAATGCGTAAAATTCTAGTATTAATGCTTTCAATTTCTTATAATTCTTACCATTTCTAGAGACTTAAAGACTAAAGAAAAGATGATGAAAAGAAATTATAACTAGTTTCTGCTACCAGAAATTGCTCCTTATGCTTTAATTAAGGAGTATGTATCTCATCAGACCCAACCTGAATTGAAAATTGTATGTGTTTCTTAAATTTGTTGTACCACCAATTGACCTAAAATTATTTCGAAAGAAAAATTGTTAGATATAAAAGACTAATGTTTTAACTTGAAATTTTACTGTACTCATCTGATAGTAAGTGTCTGGTGAGTGTTTCCTTTTTAGGTTTCAGCTCAACTACGATTCAAAGAGCAAAAATAATTAAGTAGATAAAAGAGTAGCCTGTACTCTGCAGGTTCTGAAAATTTCCTTATAAATTGATTCCTTCTCTTTCAGAAAGTTTGAGTGAGATGATATAGGAACGTTTCAGATTATAGACCTTTATTAGTAAACTATTCAATTCTTTAATGGTGATATTTAACCCTTATAGAAAATATTTCTGAAAAAATAATGGTGACACTCAGTGGACATTGAGAAAGCTATTTCCGAAATTCAAGAAAAGTTTGGCGTGGTAGGGCGAGAAGGGTCACTCCGAAAGCTCATCTTGGGCAAAATGGCGGGGAAACACATCATTATCGAGGGCCCTGTTGGAGTAGGGAAGACAACTCTCGCTCATGCAGTTGCCGCTTATTTTGATCAGGGATTTATTCGTATTGATGGGGACGAACGATATACTGAAAGCAAATTAGTTGGCCATTTTGAACCCCCCTTGGTGGTAGAAAAAGGTTGGATATGGGATGCGTTTGTACCTGGCCCCTTGACGTTAGCAATGAAGAATGGTTCAATTCTGTTTATTAACGAAGCCAACCGTTTAATTGAGGGGACTCAAAACGTTCTCCTTCCTTCCATGGATGAGGGATTACTGATTTTACCTAAGCTAGGGATTATTAGGGCTACAGATGGTTTCCTAGTGGTTGCGACTCAGAATCCAGAGTCATATATAGGCACTACTGTCCTTTCCGAAGCATTGAAAGACAGATTCGTTTGGATCAAGTTAAATCATCAGGAGTACGAAGAAGAACTTGATATTGTAGAACAGAAAGCGGGTATTGAGCCTGAAGATAGACTCATCTCTGAAACTGCTACAAAAATTACTAGGGCAACACGCAAACACTCTGATATCCGTCGTGGCTCGTCAATTCGAGGCGCTATTGATCTCGCAAAAATCCTCTCCCTAGTTAAGAGTGTAAGTTTAGACACAGTCTCTGAAATGTCAATTATGACACTGGCAACCAAAATTGAACTGGAGGACGGGGTGGAGAGACCAGTTGAAGATGTCATTCATGAAATTGTGGAAGCAATCTTATCAGGCGAAGAAGACCGTTTTTTATAGATAGATCCCGAGAGTCTGCTCGGGAGTATAATAAGAACATTCGCCTCTTTGGCCGATTAAACTTGGAGGATCTCGCTGAAGCTGCTATCGCTGCTGGGGACACTCTTCCTAAAATCGACAAACTTGACCTAGCGAGTATTGAACGGTTGACAGAATCCGCTGTGGAACATGAAAATCTACCAGCATTGATGTCCTTAGCTAAGATTAACAAGTATGCGGTTTCTAACACATTGAATCCTGAGAGATTGATCTCCCTAGGTCGTGTTGCTGGATCAGGTGGGGTTTTCACCCCACGACTCTTTTTCATCATGAGAGGTGTCCTTGATGTTAAACGTAGAAAAATTTTGAAACGTCTAACTCGTACTTCCATCTTGAAACTGTCCCTACGTATCGCGTCTGAAGGATTACGGGGGGATTTACCAGTCCGAGGTGAATACCAACCAGAAAGCGATTTTGATTTAGATGCCACGATGGATCAGCTCCTAGAGAAGTATCCTACGGGTATTCCAACTCTCCGAAGAAGTGATATTATTGGGATTGAACGACGAGAACGGAAGAAAAATGGAGTACTTATTGTAGATGCTAGTGGATCCATGATGGGGGAAAGAAACATTAACGCAGCTTTATCAGCTGCAGTAATGGCTTATTCGATGAGACACGATAAATTTGGCGTCATTGCATTCAATACCCGCGCATTTCTCATCAAAGGGATCAAGGATGACCTTGGGATAACCGAAATAATGGACAAAATCCTAGATTTAGAAGCAGTGGGTTATACCAATATTGAAGATGGATTAAAAGTAGGAGCCCTTCAACTGAGGAACTTAAAAACTAGATTTAAGTGGGCGATTCTTTTATCAGATGGAGCGTATAACAAAGGGAATGATCCACGCTATCTGTGCAGACAATTTGAAAAGCTGCACGTGCTAAACCTTCCGGGCAAGAAATGGGGAGAACGAGTCTGTCAGGATCTCGCTCGCTTAGGGGGGGGTCGATATGTGGTTGTTAGGAGTTATCATGAGGTTCCACGGGCACTGATGAAGATCCTTAGATCTCCATGGTAAGCACCTGTCTTAATCGATCAGGATAATTGGTCAGGATCCCATCTACTCCTAAGTTGAGTACTCTTTTCATTTCCTCGGGTTCATCTGCGTAAAAATAAAAGACTCTGATGTCATTCTCATGACAATTATTCAGAAAAGTGGGTTCCAGTGCAGAAGGACGGATTTGAGCAGTTTTTAACTCCAATTCCAATATTAAATCAAAGTATTCATCTTTTCCACGTTCTTTTTGTAATAACGCACAGTCAACTGTAGAATCGATTTCTTTCAATCTTGCAATATTCTCAACATGTCGGGCCGTAATGACCGTTCTTTGAATTATTCCGAATTCTTTTATTGTAGATATGATTTGATCCTCAAACCAATTCGATCCAGGATTGTAGTACTTTAGCTCAATATTGAATTGTATATGTGTGGAAGCTGTTTGTTCTAACACCTCGGTAAGTGTTGGGATTCTTTCACCTTTGAAGTTGTGATGAAACCAACTCCCTGCATCCAAGGATCTCAGATAATCAAAGGTTAAATCTGGTACCTTCCCTTCACCATTTGTTGTTCTTTCTATTCCATGCCGATCATGAAAGACCATTAATTGGGAGTCTTTTGAGGGTTGGATATCAAATTCTAACATATCAGCATACCTAATACCTTCTTCCATGCACAAAAGAGTATTTTCTGGAGCTAATCCCGCCCCTCCTCGATGAGCTATGTTCAAGACCATTTTTACCACTCAAAAAATTATGTCTCAGTGAGCAATTAAAATTTTCATCGATCATATCTTACCATATGAATTGAACTATTATGTTATTACCTGGTAAGAAATTCATGTCATGTTTGTTTCCCACACCTACCTTTTCTTCCATTGGAGGGCTCTTCTAACAAACAATTCTTGTCTTACCATATTATTATTATTACTCATATAACATGGAACAAATCTTGATTTAATTCGGAAATTTGGATGCAATTACAGATTTTTAATGTTGTTTCTTCAAAAGGATCATCTTATGCTTTATTTTTCATTATGATCCTTTTTTTGTCGTATTTATTTTCTTTTTAAATACTCGACATTTTCCACTTTTCTACACCCAGATGTTCCATAGGAAATCAACGGGTTAGGGGTTCCGACTAAAATCCTCAATTATAGAGTTTAAGGAATTTTTTTGAAAAAAATGAGAAATGAAGAAATATTGGTCTCTATATCTCACTACGAGTTATTAATAAAAATAGATATCTATGCAACCCGATAGAAGACTTTTGGTCTCCCCTTTGTTTTGTTAGGATTGGAATATTTTATTACTACTTTTTTCAGGATTAATCTGGTAAGAGCATCATATATTGTTGTTCTTGGGATACCTGTTCTCTCACACAATTGCATTCGTGTTGCTGGTTGGCCATCTACTAGTGCTTTCAATACTATTTTATCAGTCTCGTTCGTTACTAATTTTGTCAATGAATTAAGTCGTTGTTGATCGAGTTTACTCTCCTCTTTCTCTGATGCTAATAGTTTATCAAGAGATTGACCCATAATTCTTCACTGATATCTTCTTATCTACTTTAGATTATTAACGAGTTGGTCATATTTAAGGTTTTCAGTATGAGTTCAATGTATAAGATAACGGAATCTACCTGAAATAGTATTACGAAAAACAACTCCATTAATAATTCAATTGTATCAAAAGAGAATTTAAATAATCACTAATTCACATATTACTGATTTTTTTATGACTTGTACTAAGAACCCTTTATATAAAACCGAAAAAGAGTGGCATTGTTTTCACAGGAAAT
>CP070760.1:2727724-2734344 GCA_020348965.1 Candidatus Heimdallarchaeota archaeon
ATGAGAATTAACATTACGAATTCTCTTTTTATGTGGCCATAAATTAAAAAAGTGAGAAAACTGACAATTATTGATGCTAAACCACTTCCTACCAATAGTACGATCGCTTTTGAGGGCTTTCGGGCTGAAGGTTGAGAGAATGGGATAAAAGTGGGAATCTCTTTTTGTGACACTGAGAAGTTACCTCACTCTGAGGACTCTGTTCTAAGACTCTTTTAGCACTATAGTGTTAAATCAATTTACATCTTGGAACTTCAGTGAAGGTATTTTGTTTTTCTAGCAAGTGAATCTCATTCGAATAGTAAGAATAACGTGAGGGTATATCAGTTTATAATCACAAATAAAAGATAATCTATGGATTATCATTTTAAAGAGGTGCCTTGTTTGTGGTTAAAAAGGGATAGGAAAATTTCAACTCTCAATCCATACTTACCCAGATGATATGGTTGCTTTTATTCTCTTACATTGGCCTATAATTTAGAAACGATTTGGCAGTTGAGAAAGTGTGAAGGCTGAACGTATTAAGTTAACATCTCCTGAGGCTTTTATGAGTGCTTTTAGCAGATACGAAGCAAATGAAAATCAAAATGAAAGCAAATCTAGCATAAGACCAAATCCCTCTAATTCTTTATTTGAAGATCAGTAAAATTTCTTTTGATGTGTGGTTGCAGGGAGAAGGTTAATCACAATGACTGAACAGTAATTCATAACCTCACTATAAATGCAACCACGCATATATAGTATTCCTCTTATCTTAAGAGGTTATTGGCTTTCATAGTAGAAGTTACGATTTAAGTTTATGACCGAAGCTTAGACGGAATTTGGAAAGTTTTGGAGTTATAACGAAATTACAATAAGGCACTGTTGGATTATTTTGATAATATTTCTGATGGTACTCTTCAGCCCTGAAAAATGATTGAAATTGTTTAACCTCTGTAACTATTGAATTCTTAGATTTATTTTGTATAGCTGTAATCATTTGTTCAGCTTTCTCTTGTTGTTCAGATGAATGATAGAGAATAATAGATCGGTATTGAGAACCTATATCATTCCCTTGTCTATTCAATTGAGTTGGGTCGTGGATTCCGAAAAATATCTCAAGAATTTCTTCATAAGAGATAATTTTTGGATTAAATTTGATTTGAACTACTTCTGCATGACCGGTAGTTCCAGTACAGACCTCTTCATAAGTGGGATTGTCCAATTTCCCACCTGCATAACCAGATTCCACTTTTTCAACTCCCTGAACTTTATCAAAAACAGGTTCCAGGCACCAGAAGCATCCTCCTCCTAGAGTTGCAAATTCTAGCTCTTCTACTTGAACCATTCACGATCACACTCTGCAAAGAGAATAATTCATATTCCTATGAAGAGCATAATCATATGAACAACGCAGAGAAAGAAATTTGAAAAAAAATTACGAAAATTTCTTTGTATATCTATTTGTTTTAATTTTGCTTGAGGTAAGATTAGGCTCTCTTAGGAGATTTTATATCATGACAGATCCAATAGAACTCCTCGGACATTCAAATTATGTAAATGACATTTTATTTGATTCTGATGGAAAAACATTGATTTCAGCTGGGATGGACAATGTTATTGTGATTTGGGAAACAGAATCATGGAAAAAAGAAGCTACACTTAAGGGACATTCCAACAGTGTAAATAATCTAGCATTAGATTCAAGGAATGAGAGATTAGTCTCTTCTTCAACAGATAAAACTCTTAAAGTATGGAAAATGTCTACTTATGCAATAGCACATACATTAACTGGGCACACAAACACAGTAGGGGTTGTTGAGATCTCTCCTGATGATAAATATGTGATTTCAAGCTCTTATGATGAAACGATCAAACTTTGGTCATTAGAAACAGGTGAGAAGATTTTATCACAAAAATTAGGAAGAGTTAAAGCCCGATTTTCATCGCAAGAAGCAGTAATCGTAGGTGGTGCAGGTGGCAAATTAAGCATTTACTCCATACCAGAATTCACTGAAATCCTTAACTTTGAAGCTCACAAATCTTATGTTATGGATTTTCTTTTCTCTAGTGATGGACAATATCTTGTATCGAGTGGTTATGATCATAAATTGAGAATTTGGTCTGTAGAAGGATGGAAAGAGGAGAAAATTACTGATATTGGACTTAAGGGAGGTCTTTATTCTTTAGCAATCTCTCCTGACGATGATAAAATCGCTCTCACGTGTGATTATCAATTGAATGTTTATTCTCTTAAGACTGGAGAGCTTCTTACTGAATATAAAGTAAAACCAAAAGGAAATTACAGTGTTAAGTTTTCTCCTGACGGACAATGGTTAGCTTTAGGATCAGCGGATAAAAAGATACGTTTATGGCAACTCTAACCGATCCTAACCCAAATTGAAAACTATTGCATTTTCAGGGCACACCTCAACGCAACGATTGCAATAATAGCATTCTGCTTTTTTACTGTCTATGGATGCTTCTTGTGTCGGACAAATCTCTTCACAAGCCCCACATTCCGTACAATCATCTGTACGTTGATATTTTGTGCCAGCGAACTGGCTACAAAGAGATGAACCTGCCCCAAAGGGACATAAAAACCTGCACCAAGGACGATAAAGAAAAACACTAGTAATTCCTACTACAATCAGACCAACAAATGGGATAACAACTGTAGGAGCAAAGGGTGTCTGGAAGAACGAAAAACCTGACATGGGATTGAACACTGGAAGAATTACTATACTCTCCAATGTTAAGAATAATAAAACACCGAAAAAACCCCAACGTATCAAGGTCGGTACCTGTGAGGAAACTTCAATACGATATTTGGATTCTTTATTTGCTTTTAAGTCCGATTTAAAGTTGATTTTAGATAGTAATTCCTGTAACGCACCTAATGGACATGCGAATCCACAAAAAATCCTCCCAACAAGAAGAGAGGAACCCAATAATATACCTAAAACCAGAATTGCTGGAAGAAGATAACCTAGATCGCCTTGAACACCTAAAGTGATGAGGAACTGCTGGATGGGTACAACCGCATTAGGAATCCCACCTAATAGTATCCCCCCTCCAATGATAGTGATTAGATAGATGGCGATGGTGACCTTCCGAGTCATCATTTTCGCGTCAATCAAGATAATACAGAATAGGAAGGAAACCAGCCAATAAATAATCATTGGAACGCCAGTCGTAGGTTCAAAGGGAAGAACTTCAGTTTCCATAAACTATATTCACCTTTACAGCATTTGACAAAAAAAAGGGAGTATTCCCCTTAGGGGGGAATTTAATCAAACTGGTTTTGCTTCTTGGGTAACAACGAGTCGGTTCCATATTCGAGGGAAAAGGGGAACCACTACTAACAAGGTTGAGAGTATGGGTGCCATGAAAAACATTGAGAATTTGCCAAAGCTAAGAGATGATGCCAAAGCAACGGGATATCCAGTTATAATTGCGAGAATACCAGAGGCAAGAGCAAGAATTCGTACCCAATCCTTATTTGGACGACGTAGGATACCTATCGTTACAATTCCCCAACCAATCGCTGAAGCCCAGCTAACACGCTGCAGAGCCCTGAAAATCGCATGTATTGTGATAGTCGGTTCTGGAACAATACTTACGTCTAATCCTTCCAAGGGGAGAAAAAGTTTCATGCGGTTAGTGGAGGCAACTCCGTTCAAGAAACACATGACATAGGCTATTCCAGTAAGTAAGGCAAAAATTACAGTAATCCATGGAATACCCTCTACATAGTGTGTCATCACTAAAAATATAACTAGATTGGGAAGAAAAATGATTCCCCAAATAGGCACTAACCCCATTTGCATGGCAGGAATAGTAGGCCAAAACCCAGCCAACAAACAAAGAGTATTGCCGACTACTGCAAGTGAAACCGACCATTCTTCGTCCGTATAAAACCCATAAGCGGCTACTGCGAATAATAATCCACCAATGATGCTTAAATCAGAGATAATTGGTAGAATCTCCTCAATAATGACTTTGCATCCTTCTTCGGCTAAGGGACTGTGAGCTTCCCACCACATGTAAGGTTCGTAGGTTAGGACAAAAATTACCAAACCACCTAACATTCCTATCACAGCTCCTGCTAACGAGAGTATGAATCCTAAAACTTGATTTTTTTCCATAGTGGTCCATTCCATGATTACGATTATCGTAAAGTATATAACAACTCATTGTGGTATATTATATTTTTTTCACTTAATTTTCCACAACAAAAAGTTGTAACCTTTATAAAAGGGGATTTTTCTGAAGTCTTTGGTGAGTAAAAATTAGTACCTCAGAAGAAATAACTCCTGATGAGCTTGAAATGTTTGGGTTATCTAATTATGAATCCCGTACTTATCTTGCGTTGTTATCATCTGGAATTAGAACTGCAAAAGAAGTATCTGAGGAGTCAAAAATACCTTTTGGGAGAATATATGACGTTCTAAGTTCATTAGAGGATAAAGGACTCGTTGATACGCAGGATTCAAGGCCTAAGAAATTTATCGCTAAGAAACCAAAGACTGCTCTTAATAATCTTTTAGCCATGAAACAGGCAGAGGTTTCATCCTTAACTAAAAAAGCTGTTATAATTGAAGAGAAATTAAGCAATCTATACACTACCAAAGATGAAGAAAGCTTATTTTGGAGTGTAGCTCTTGGTGATAATGCAATTTCACGCTATATTGAAAAAATTAGCGAAGCTGAAAAACACGTTACAACTAATCATCAATATTCGAGTTGCAGCTAGATTACCTCGAAAAGACATCATAACAAATCTGACAGATAGAATAAAATTCCTAAGTAAGCGCAAGGTCTCGGTTCAAATACTCCTAATTGGAATGACTTCCCAAATTCTTGAAGAGGAGTATGTAGGCACAATGGCGAAGTTCTTCGAAGTTATAGACAAAGCGGAAGTAAAACATACTCAATTAAACCCGATGGCGTTTGACATCATAGATGATGAGAAAGTATTGTTAAAAGTCATGAATCCAGTAAAACCTGATGAATTTTTTGCGTGGATTTTTGTCTGGCAGAAGAAAATCGCATTGGAGTTAAAAACAAAATTTCAAGAACTTTGGGTAAGTGCAATTGAATTGAAGTAGGAGTAATTACTCAAAAACCTCTTCTGGATCTACACCGTTTAGATTGAAAGTTCCTTCATAATTCAGATATTTCAGAATTTCAAAGATATCCAGCTTTAGCTTGGGTTCATCATCAGGGATTGTCATTTACACTCTCGAGCTGTTTTTCTGTTTCCATATTTAAAAAGCTAATTATTTGAGCACAAGCAACTAATTGCCAATGAATTGTGAGTGTTATGCAATCTTACATTAAGCATTTTTCTCAAGGAGTTCTTCAGAAAAAATGGGTTCATAAAACATTGTACCATTAATTAAAATGAACTGTCAGATGAGCTTATTACTACTCTTTTTTTGCAGATATAATCAATGAGAATGGGATGATTTGGCTCACACGTACAAATTTTTCATTTATCTCTTTTTTATCATGGTAGGGGACTGTATTTAGATCCATTTCTTGAAGTTGCTTCATAGTATAAGCTCTAGGTTCAATCACTCTTTCAATCTCAAAATCATTTGTAATGAGTCCATTGATCCATTCTTCGAAGCGGCGATATGTTTGCCCAAATGTGGCGATTTTCTGCTTCTTATCATTAATCCAATCCCATGAATCTCGTGTAGAAGTGAAATAAGGATATATCTTCTCAAATGTGTTTTCTTCTAAGGCTTCCCAGAGAACAAATTGAATGGGATGAAGGGTACAAAACACAAACCTCCCTGAAGTTCTCAAAACGCGAAAGGTTTCTGATATTACATTAAGAATGTTCTCAACATAACTTATCGCATGGACAGAGATAACAAGATCAAACGAGCTTTCCTCAAATAAAGATAAATTTTCCATATTCCGTCTGATAAATGTTACATCAACATCTGCCTTTTTTGCTAGGCTTTGGGCAAATTCCAATTGTTTATCAGAGATATCTAGACCAATAACTTTGTTTGCTCCCCATTTTGCCAAGACAATCGAAATTTGTCCGCCTCCACAGCCAAGTTCCAAACAGTCTAATCCTGTAACATCTCCAATAATATTCAACTCCTTTTCTCCTGGAGAGTAAGGGCCATAGTGGATATCATCTAATGAAATATAGGTACTCGACTGATAATATTCGCTTAATCGATTCCAGGACAATCGATTTTCTTCATTTGACATAGTAAATCTCCAATTATGGATTTGAAAGATGTCATTCTTATATAAAAGGAGTACTTTTGATCATAATTTAGGTTGCTATTCTAATCTTATCCCTTCTTTTGACATTTTAATATCTATAGGCATGATATCGTGCTGTTCCCACTCTGTTATAATTCTTGTTGCCTTATTCTTATCAAAACACACTCCAACGCTACAATCTCCTCCCCCAGCTCCCGAAAATTTCGCAACAGCCCCGTACTTCGCGGCAATATTTGACATTGTTTGATGAGCCTTTATTTCGAGATGACAGGAGCAAGCAGAACTCAACTCTTCAAACAAAACTCTATTCTCATAAAGTAAGTTGATAATGCGAGTTGAATCGTCAGTTTGAAGAGCTGTAATAAGATTCTCTGTTACCTGTTTGA
>CP070760.1:2734444-2767132 GCA_020348965.1 Candidatus Heimdallarchaeota archaeon
CCGATACCAGATTTGGGACTTAGCTGGACAGCAGCGTTTTGATGCTGTGAGAGAAGTTTATTACAAGGGAAGTGTTGGAGCCCTTCTTGTTTACGATGTTACTCGACCTGATTCTTACTTTAATACCCCTAAATGGATAAATGAGCTGTGGACAAACAATGGCAGAGGCCGCGTTCCCATAGTAGTTGTAGCTAATAAAATCGATATGCGTGAGCTATCAGACGACACTGTCTCCCCAGAACAAGGGAGAGTCTTTACTGAAAGGCTTTCGAAGCTGACCAAGCCTGAAGGGTTTGAATGTCACTTCATTGAAACCTCCGCCAAAACTGGTGTTAATATTCAACCAGCCTTCCAACTTCTTGGTACAAACATCGTTAGATTTGTTGATAATCAACGCAAAACAAGTCGAAAAGCGACAAGTCGTTGGAAGACAACCACACAAAGGTCTATCCAAAGACAATATTAATTTTCCCTTATTTTATGCTTCTTTTAATTTTTGAAAGACAGTAGAGTCTTAAAAGAGAGACCGAAAGTAGACTAGTATTTGTTTCATACCAATCTTTGACTCTCCAGCTTCTCGTGCCTGAAAAGTGTAGAAGAATTCTCCAATTTCGCTTTTTCGAGGCAACACTTTTAGTAGATCAAATAACAACTTATATCCTTTGGGAGAGATAGTTTTAGGGTGTTGATCAATTAGCTCTTTCACAAACTGTACTTCCCCACCGAAAAAGCCACTCATAATATCTTTTGGACGAGGTCGTCGCCTAAGAAGTAATGAGAATTTCCCGAGAGTAGTTGCTCCCCATGAAATTATTTTCCGTCGAAAACTCCATCCTTCAACACTTGATCGTGTTCCGATGACAAGTTGATACCCTTCTATCATTAGATTCAGACCATCAGTAATTTTTTCAGGAGGATGTTGGAAATCGCAATCAATGACAATAAAAAACTTAGTTTTGGTAATTTTTAACGCGTCAACCAGAGAAATTGTCAGTCCCTTGATGGCTTCTTCTTTGCGATCTAAAAAGAAAACTCGTGAATTTTTAACGCTCCAATTCAAAACTACATCATTAGTTCCGTCAGTGGAGCCATCATCAGCAACGATAATTGAAACCTGTTGGTATAGTGATAATAACCGATCGATCATCTTCTCAACATTGATTCTCTCATTCAGTGTTGGTATAATAACGGTTAGCTGCTCAGCTGACTGACTCTTATTCATAACTAACCTTCCTTTGGGAGGTCTTATAGAACTTTTTGCATTGTTAGGTATTGTGTAAGATTTAATAGCTTTAGTTTTGAAACTACTTCAAACGGTAATATACTTCCATCCATTGGGATTTCATGTGAGTCTAGTTCAAATTTTAGAAAAATTCGCTGAGGGGTTTTCAGTACGCGGTATCTTCCTTCAAACAGCTACTCAAACATTTCCAATAATCCAACAAAAGGCCGATTCTCTTTTATTAATCAAAAGACATCCAAATCTTCAGATTGGTATTAATAAATTGAGAATTAAAGATGATAAAATCGGTGTTTTAGTAGACTCACTTGATGACGAAACAAACATCATTATTGTAACAGCTTACAAACATGTTAAAGAAGTTGCAGCACATTGGAAGCGCTTCTCACCTGTAATTCAAAAACAAATCCAAATAGAGGAATATATTCATCAGGAAAGCATTGAAACAAAGCTGATTAACCAACTTGAAGACATCCGGATAGCACTTAGTACCTCAACGACATTATTAAAGGAGAAGATTAATTATGGCTCAAAATAATAATCAACTTGATGATGAAGAGCTAGAACTTGCCCAACGCGTCCTGGAATTGTCACAGTTTGTAGACGAGAATAGGAAAATTATAACAGATCTCGAAGAAAAACTAAGTAGAAAGAATTCTATCATACAGAAATTGGAAAAACAATGGGGGGAATTCTCAACTCAATTCAGCACGGTTAATGAGAAACTAGAACAACAAGCCCAAGACACGGAAAAGAAATTAGAGGAAATCTCAACTCAATTCAGCACGGTTAATGAGAAACTAGAACAACAAGCCCAAGACACGGAAAAGAAATTGGAGGAATTCTCAACTCAATTCAGCACGGTTAATGAGAAACTAGAACAACAAGCCCAAGACACAGAAAAGAAATTGGAGGAAATCTCAACTCAATTCAGCACGGTTAATGAGAAACTAGAACAACAAGCCCAAGACACGGAAAAACAACTGGAGGGGATCTCAGCACAATTTACCGAAACCCAGAAGCAACAAGATGAACGTCTTTCAACACATCAAGTACAATTCAAAACAACTTTAGATGAAGCAGTAACTAGTATTGATGAGAATATTACAACTTTAAGTCAGAATCATGAAACCTTCAAATCGGAGCTTAAGGATCAAACTGAGAATACTCAATCTCAAATGGATAGCATCATCAAAAGCATAGAATTGCTTGGAGAAGGATTGGAAAAGCTTAACAATAAGCATTCTACCATTTTAGAAGAACTGAGACAGAGTATAAGTCAATTTAAACAAAAGTTAAAGGAATTAGTCAGTCTAACAAAAGCTGATCAAAAAACTCACTTTGAGAATTTTTCTCGAATAGTTGAGAGTTATAACGAGAATTTAAGAACTGAATTGGCACTCACAGCGCACTCATTAAAGGAATCAGACACAAAAATCCTAGATGAAGTTTCAGCTAGTTTCATGTCGATCAAGATTGGTACAGAACTTCAACAATCAATTGCTGATCTAACAAGTGAATTAAAAACTGAGGCTCAAAAGACACGTAACGAATTAGTCGAAGGACTCCAAAAGAATGTCCAAGAATATGAAATAACAATGGAGGAGCAAAAAAAGAGCATAGAAAACTATGAGCGTGAATTAAAACAGTTTCAAGACGAAATTTTAGCAATAATTGACCGTAAGGTTAATGAGAAATATGAAGTAATCTCTTCATTGCTATCACAAGTTGTCACCCAAGCAGAAGAACTTGCTCTCCTCATCAAAACTTCAGAAATCCAAATTGCGTCTTCTCCTTATCAAACTGACCAAATATCCTCCGAAGAAAAAGAACCTGAGGAGAAAGACACATCAGAACCTAATTCCCATGATGATACCCGAAATCAGCATAATCAAGACAATAATGCATAAGTTATCTTGAAGAAAGAAACGATTTAAAAAGGTAAGTACTTAGAATTCTTAGAAAATAAGAAAATGTTTGTGTGTTACGAGGAACAAGTAGAAGGAAGGATTCTTGACAATGGAAAAACCCCTAAAGGTCGTCATTGCAGGAGAAAAACATGTAGGTAAGTCTTCACTTGTTCACAGGTTTATCCACCAACAGTTTCCATTAAAAGATTTGTATTCAACAGTGGGATTTGACTTTACTGTCAAGAATTTAACTCTTGAGGATGGGTCCAATGTAACTCTCCATCTATTTGATTTTGGAGGAGAGCCCAGTTTTAGGATGATATTTCCACAATACGCTTCCGATAATGATGGCCTCATTCTAGCTTTCGACCCATCTCGTGAGGAAACATTTGATGCTCTTCATGAATGGATAAGAGTTTATAAACAAAGAAAACATGAAAAGGAAAGTGTCAATTTCCTAGTTTCTACAAAATCTGACTTAGGAGTCTCCCCCTCACCTCTTAAAATCAATGATTTTAGAAATCAATATCCAATCGACCAATATTTTCAAACAAGTGCTGTCACAGGGGAAAATGCTCAATTAGTATTTCAGAAAATGGTGGAAGCAATTCGAAAGAAACATCGAAAGCGATGACCAACAGAAAAAGGTTAATCTCATGACGAAATTCATTGTAGATGTCCATACATTAACAGTAAAAGTCGTTGTAGCTGGCCCTGGGGGCGTAGGTAAGACCACTTTGTTAAAACGATATGAAACAAACAACTTTATTCCAGCAGTTAGCACTGTTGGTATAAATTTTTTAGTTATGGATCAAGAAGTAGGAGAAACCGTGTTACGAACTGCGTACTGGGATTATGCAGGAGAGGATCGCTTCAGAATGCTTTTCCCAGGGTATTGTCAAGGTTCTTCGGGAGCATTGGTTGCATGGGACACTTCTCGAATTCAAACACTGGCAGAACTACCCGAGTGGTTGGGAATGATTCGTGAACACAATGACCCAGATATTCCTATTGTCCTTCTTGGAAATAAGATTGACACCGTCTCAGAAGACACAAGAGATTTAATAATAGAATCTTCCACCAGATTTGTCAAAGAGCACTCTCTCTCAGGGTTTTACTTTACATCTGCCAAGACTGGAGAAGGAATTGAAAATCCGTTTGCACATTTGGGAATCCTAATTGTTGAATATAACAAGCGGAAAGGTAAAGCGTAAGTATATTTAATTTAAAACTTCGAGCAATACTATTCAATTACTTAAAGAGACCTAGAGTTCCGTTAACTTTTTTAAATACAAAGAACCTTCGAATAAGTGTTACAACCTTGAATCTTAAGCAATAAATTATGTGTTTTGTATTTTAGCTATATTTATATTATTTTTAAATGACCAGTGATTATCAGATGAAGAGTTTTATTACCTCTGTTAAACACGAAGAATAATGAACAATTTCTCATCTAACAATATTTCTGACTGGAGCTGAGCCTATGGTTCATATTAAGGAGATTAGAATGACAGGATGGAAGTCATATGGACCTGGTACAGTTAGGATGCCTCTCGCAAAGGGTTTTACTGTCATTGTCGGACCAAACGGCAGTGGAAAATCAAATAGTATCGATGGAGTGAACTTTTGTCTTGGCGCACTGTCTAAGAAGAGTATGAGAGCAGAAAAGATGGTGGGGCTCATTTACAATGGAATTGGAGGAAAAAAACCGGCCGACAAAGCCATTGTTGAGATTATCTTTGATAATAGTGACTATGCTATTCCGATAAAAGAGAAAGAGGTTGTAGTCACTCGAGAACTCAAACGGAATGGATCGGGGACATACAGATTAAATAAGAAAAGGACTACTAGAACCGATATTCTTGATAAACTTCGAATAGCTGGTATAGACGTTGTAAGTAGTTATAACATCATTGCTCAAGGCCAAGTCGGCGAAATTGTAGGTATGAATCCAATAGAGCGGCGACAGTTAATGGAAAACTTGGCGGGAGTTGGACAATTTGACAATAAAAAAAGAACAGCCCTTATTGAGTTGGATGAAGCACAGCGAAGAATGGATGAGCTCCAACTCTTGGTAAATGAAGTAGCGAAACGAGTGGAGTCGTTACGAAAGGAGAAAGAGGATGCAGAACGCTGGACTCAGCTAGATGAGGACATCACCCAGTTGAAAGCACTATTAATCTCCTACAGTTTCCATGAGCACCAACAACAGACAGCAAAATTGGATGAGGAAATTTCCAAAATCCGAGATGATCAAGAAACCTTCATTACCGAACGTGGTCAAATTGATGAGAGGGTTGAGGAAGTAACTGAAAAAATTCGAACCTTGGAAGATCAACTAATTCGATTAGAAACGTCTCTTACTGAAATTCGGACTTCAGCAGAAGAAAAGAATATTGAAAAGACAAAAATTGAAGAGAAAACTGAATTTAATAAGAAAACCATCAAATCTAATGAAAATCGTACTAAACAACTCCAAGAACGACTGGCTCAAATCGAGAAAAAAGCCGAAGAAGATATAACAACAAAGGAAAAATTAGAAGAATCAAAGAAAGACCTCGGAATCAAAATTGAGGAGACTCAAAATCAGCGTACAGAAATAGAAAAGGATTTAGAACAAAAAAATCAGGAATATGATAGTATTAAGAATGAATATGATGATGCTGAACGTCGACATCGGGTAGAGAATGATCGTCTGACAAAAACCCAAGTCTCTTTTGAAGTATCTCAAAATATGGTTACTGCTTTTCAAAACAATGTGAATGAATTTGAAAAACGGCAGAAAGATCTTGAGGACCAAATTTCTGCTACTCAATCAAAATCTCAAGAACTTATACAAGCCAACAAAGAAGATACAGAAAAACTTAATGAGGCAAGGTCGAAAGTCGGTGACGTAGATCAGAAAAAACAAAATTTAGATGCAAGAATAGAATCCTTAGATCAAAAAGCCCGTGAACTCAACGACAATTATCTTGTACAAAAAGCACGAATAGACACTATATCATCATTTTTAAAGTCAGAAGCAGGAAAAGAAAACCCAGCAGTTTCTTTCATTGGTACTAAAGCCAATGCAGGAGAAATTCAAGGTGTACTTGGAGAATTTCAGAATTTATCGAAAGAGGGAGAGAATTTACCTTCGGAAGTAGGCCATCTCTCCGATGCGGTTATTACAGACACTATTGATACATCATTATCATGCATCAAGCTTTTAAAGGAAAATGCAGTTGGTGCAGCAAATTTTATCCCATTAGAGAAGTTTAAACTTAAAACTTCAGAGAAGTTTTCAAACATTGTAAAGAAGATTCGAGAACAAAATGAAATTGTTGACGACCTCGATCGAGCTGCAAAAACATGGCGGAAGGGAGGACAAACAGTTTCAACTGTCGACGGAGATGTTTTCCATTCTAATGGAATTATATACGGTGGGTTCCACCTTGTTTCAGCTCAAGAAACAGTTGATCAACTTCGTGCCGACATGGACACAACAAAAGCGGAATTGAACGAAACCAAAGGAAAATTGAAGCAGGAACAAGAAAATAAGAAGAAACTCCTAGAGCTCGAAAAAGTCATCAACCAATCCATCGAAAAACTCGAGAAACAGATTCAAGATCACACTATTCAGTTGAATCAACACGAGAATGAAATAAACCTTTATCAAGATAATATTGAAAAGAATAAGCAAGAATTGGAACCCCTTCAACAACAATTACAAGATCGGTTAAAGTCAAAGGATGAACAGCAAAAAGAAATGGAATTCTATGAAGAAAGTCTAGAAAAAATCGCTAATGAAGTAAAAGAAATTGAAGAAAGACTTGAAGCCGCCGACACTCGACCACTCCTAGAAAAAATGAATCAGGTTGAGCAGCAGCTAGGAAAATTACAGGGAAAACTTTCTGGAGTAGAATCGCGCATCGAGGGATTGATTACTAGTAAAGAAGAAAAGGACCAAAGATCTAAGGAAACGAGCGAAGAAATAAATTCCATCCAAGTTGAAACAGCAAATATAACTGGAGAACTTCAAGTTTTAGGTGAACAACATTCTCAACTAAGTGAACAATTAAAGACGATCTTAGAAGAGGAAGAGACGATATCAAAAGAGATAAAGGATGTTAAATCGGATCTTAATACTCAAAAGAAATATCAGGGGCAACTTGTGAAAGATAAAGAGAAGCTAAATGAAAAAATTGCGAAGTACGAGGAAAGAGTTACGGAAGTGAAAATTCAACGAGAGAGACTAACCGTCGAACTGGAAAAATTGGAGACTGAAGCTCTAGAAGGCAATATCGAAATTCTTCCTGCCGACGCTGAAGAGCTTAAGAAAATAGATGAAAATAAAATTGCTAGGGAAATTAATCAGAAATCTGATGAAAAGAAACGCTTAGAACCTGTCAACATGCGAGCTTTGAAGGAATTCCAGGAAGAAAACGCACGTTACATTGAGTTGTTGGATCGTAGAGATATTCTTATTGAGGAACGTCAAGTTATTCTTGATTTCATAGAAGAAATTGAAACTGAAAAGTTTTCCGTGTTCATGAAGGTCTTCAGATCAGTTAATAAACACTTTGGTCAAATCTTCCATGAACTCTCGGGAGGAGATGCTCGATTAATATTAGAAAAAGATCCAAAAAAGGGGGAGGACATTTTTGAGGGAGGAATGTTTATCGAAGCTCATCCTGCAGGAAAAAAAGTCGCCTCGCTTGAATCAATGTCAGGGGGTGAAAAAGCATTAACAGCTCTCGCGTTTATTTTTGCTGTTCAAACAGTCGATGCCCAACCATTCTATATTTTAGACGAAATTGATGCTGCTTTAGACCCAATGAACGTCCGTCGAGTTGCTAAACTACTACATCGGATGAGTCGAAGTGTTGGCCAAGATGAGGACGATAAATCCCAAAGATCGAAAACCCCAGGCGCTCAATTTCTCGTAATTAGTCATAGGGACATATTGATGGCTTGGGCTGATCGATTATATGGATGTACTAATGTTAAGGGATTAAGCTCGGTCTTTTCAATACAGATGAGTGAGGAACGACAATTAGAACGAGCAGGGGCGTTTTAAAAATCAAATAATTTCTTTGAATGCCCGAGGTAGATTAAATGGCTGATGTAGACTCAGTTGATACTGATGAAGACGAAGATGATGAAGACGATTACATACGATTATTCAGTCATAGCGGGCAATTCTTCCTTGAGGAACCTTATATTTACCTGATCAATCCAGATCTTTTTCCTGAGCGGGTGGCTTATATCCGAGATTTCAAGATGAAAGAAATCTTACCAGATTTCCATGATAAACTCCTCCGTCAGGGTTTGGATTTCCGAATACTCGGTCAAGCAATATATTCAGCCTCCCGAATTCACAAGAAGAAGGTCAGTCTAGCTATTCAGTATGAGAAAAAACAGGAGGAAAAACTAGCAATTCGAGCTAAAAGGCGAGAATTCCGATTTAAAATCCCTCTTCATTATTATGTAACTAGAAACCTTTTATCATTAGCAGAATCCGCTAATCCTGAATCTTTTTATGCTGAACTCCTATTGGGACTCCAAGAAGAAGATGAGAAAAGAAAGCAAGAAAAAGCTAGAGAGGAACAGAAGAAACTAAAAGGGAAGGAAGTTCGAAAACGAAGACGACGACTAGAACTTGCTGATTTTGAAAGTTTTGACTATGAGCTTGATCTGGACAGAGTGGCTATAGAGGACATTGTAAAGAACACTTTTGAAGTCATAAAAGAGATTGCAAATAAAGATAAGAACAAGGAAGCCGAATTTTCCAAAGTTGTCAGGCAGATAGAAGGAAGATCTACTTCAGATGAAAAGAGGCGGCTAACCAGGGCGCGAGTTCTAATATCTTGTCTTTATTTGTTTCGAGACGAACTTATTACTGCCGAACAGGAATTAAATCCCCCCTATGAAATTTATATTCAAGTAGTGAAGAAAAAATCGAAGAAACAATCCACTTAACCTAGAAACTTGAGGGAAGAGAGAAGAAGGAATTTACATTCCTACTTCTGCACGAGTTATCTCTTGTGAGCGAGCCAAGAAATAATCACCCAGTACAATTTTTCCCATTAGTGTTACAAATGAATCTGAAAAACTCGCAATGGCAACTGTTTCTCCTTGATCCTCTGTTACACCAATAATTACCTCTTCTCCGTCTCGATCAGCGGCGACATACTTGTCAACATCTTCGAATCTAGAAATGTCAACGCTGCGAACACGAACATTAGGCTTTAAAAAGAGTTTTTTCAATAGATCAATATTCTTGGACGGGTCAATAACTGATACAATATTGATTCTCTGGTGACTCTTTGTTTCTTGTATTAAATCAATTGGGATTTCATCAGTTTGCGGTATTAATAAGGTCATTCCTCCTTTCATCCTTGAGAACATACCTTTAAAATAGGTTAAAACAGCTTCACGAGATACTATTGGAGCAGTTTGTACTTCAGGATGTGGAGTGTCCTTCACCAGAGAGGAAATTTTTTCTAAGGAAAATAAATAATTCTTAAATGCCTCTTCACTTCGCTGTAGAACATCCTTAAATTTCGCTGAATAATCGGTAAGTTCTGTCTCTAAAGTGGTGATTTCGGCCTGAATACTGGATGATACAAGCTGATTCGTGGCTGATAGTTGGTCTGTAGATGTTTTGTTAATTTCGTTTACCACAGCTGACATCTTTTCTTTTAGTTTCATTGTTTGAGCTATCAAGTGTTCCGACGTTTTTTCAGCAGATGCTGACATAATTTCGCTAAATTTGCTATCATAATCACTTAATTGCCCAGTTAGGCCTTCAATAAACTGATTGACTCCTTCTAGAAGAGAAGTATTACCTTGAGTGATTAAAGCTTCCATTTCTTTATGATTTACGTTCACAGAAGATTTAAATTCTTCCATCATATTTTTAAAAGTCTCTTTTGCTTGATTTCTTGATGTGGTGAGTTCTGATTGAAATTTTGCAAGCTCCTCTTTCATAAAGTTTTCTTGGGGTGCCATTGTCTCCTTAAATTGATCCAAATGTGATTTTATTTCAGTTTTTAACTCTTGAACAAGCTGAGTTAACTCATTTACTGTTGCCCCACTTATTTCATCACTTGTTCCTTTGGAATTTCTTATCATTTCATCAAGTATGGTATTCATTTCTTCAGTTGTTTTTGCATGTGTATTTTTAACTTCTTGTGCAAGTCCACCAAATGTAGATTCAGTATTAATAACAACTTTTTGAACATCACTGTCTGTTTGAACCTTTACTGCTTCAGAGAACTCTCCAAGAGAGGTTTCAACTTGGTTTCTAGCTTCTGTTACCTTTTGGGTGATTGATTCTTGAGTTTGTTTTAGCATATCAACAAGTTGATTCTGTGCTGTAATTAACGTATCACTTATTGCCTGCTTAAGATTTTGAGCGCTATTCTCGGTTTTTAAATTGATTTTATCACGTGTAGAGGCGAAGGCTCCCACTGCTTCATTTTTGCTTGTCTCTAGCTGCTGATGCAAGCTTTCATTAAAAGAATCAAGCGATGCGATTACTTTGGACTTGTTTTCATCTTTTACCCCTTCGACTATTCGAGCTACTTCAGTTGAAACATGAGTCATTTTAGATGCTAATTTCTCATTCCTCTCATCAATCGATTGAAATAGAGTCTGTCCTGTTTTGTCCATCGCTTGATGAACATTTTGAATCCCGCTTGTAAGAGAATTTTTTGATTCTGAGAATAAGGATTCGATTTGAGTTACTAAGTCTTGGTTTCGTTGGGATTCTACCGTTTCTAATTCACTGATCCCCCCTTGGTATTTCTCTAGAAGTTTCTGATTAGTTTCTTGGAAGGTTGTTCCCAATTCATTAGCTTTTTGTTCAGATAACCCCTTCAGATTTGAAATTAACGATTGGTGGTCACTTTGTTTTGTCTCAATTGTCTTGATAATATCAGTTTTTGTCTGATCAGTTCTTTGTTCCACCTCAAGAGTGTATCGAGCTATTCTTGCATCAATATCTCCTTCAGCTTTCATCTCAGCCTGATTTAAAGTACTTTGAGCAGCAGCTAAACCATCACTGATTTTTTGGGACTCTTCTCGTAATTTTCCGAGAATGACTCCTAATTTTTGAGCAATATGCTCATCGAGTTGAGTTGATAAGGCCTCCATTTGTGAAATAGTTTTTTCATTTGAAGCCTTTAAATCTTTAAAAGGAAGAATTGAGTGATATCTTGAGGCAATCCCTGGAATCTGATAGACGTATCCTTTTGTTGTTAATCCTTCAAGGGATTTTATAGTATCAACAGAGGTAAATTCTGTATTCTTGATTATTTCTCCCAGAGAAAGAGGGCCTAAAGCAAGTAATATCACATATACTTTACTCTCCTGAAAATCTAGGTCTAAAGACTCGAGTCCAAGACTGGTCATTATTTCACTTCCAATATAAATTCAATTAAACGATTTCTTACACTTTTAAATTATAGTATAGTTCTTGTAAATTAAGGTTTTCTTTCGACAGGATAAAATTTAATGATATGTGTGTACTTTCCTTTCTAAATTTTCTGAATTGATCGTCATCACAAGTATTTTATTCAGATTGATCCGACAAAATACTCAAAATACCATCATCATGGGATTTATAGTCGAATAAACTTTGTAACAGATATCATAACAACATTAAGAGATCCAAAGTTAAAAATCAAGAATATAGCAAAAAAGGCTGTCTAGATAAATTCATTGAGCTCTTATCCTCATTTTCTTGGAAATCCAGAAGTAGAGATTATCTGAAAAAATATGGAGCTAAATTAAAAAATCAATATAAGGGATTGGTTCCTTGGCTTAAACGAATGATAATCATCAGTTTTGATCCCGGGTCTACCAATGGACATTAAAGCATTAAAAGAAAAAAATGTGATAGAGGCTGCATTATACCTGTACGACCGACCAATGAGCTTTGGAGAGCTAGCTGAACTTGTACAGAAAAGTGAGGGTGTTGTAGAAAGGCTTATTGAGAAGATTCGCGATGAACATCTTGATCAAAACACAGCTTACTCAATTGTTGATGTCGAAGAGGGACTTGTCCAACTGAGGTTGCGTGAAGAAGTAGCGGCTCAACTACACTGGCCCTTTATTCAGCGATCTGAAGTACCTCGTCACTTATTGAAAGTACTTAGCTTGGCATCTTTCAAAGAATATGTATTAGAGGAACAGGTAACGCCAAGTAAACTACAAAAAATTCTTGGAAAACGAGTTAAAGAGGATTTAGAAGAATTAAAAGCAATGAATTTGATCAATATAACTCCAAAGGGGAAAAAAAATATAATAAACGTAACAGAGGATTTTTTACAGTTGTTCAAATTGCCAATGGAATTTGAAAAGATAAAAATCGCCATACAAACTGGTTTAAGAGAATATGCGCTTCGAGAACTCCAATATGAATAACAATACGTTGATGACCTATGTTCAGACTCTTTAGACGTCGTAAGAAGGACAAAAAAATCGAAAAAGTGATAGAGGAAAAATCAGATACCGTGGAACCTGAACTATCTCCTATTTCTGAGACATCAGCAATCTCTCCAGAAGAATCTCAGGTTGATACAATAATAGATTCTCCCGCTGAAATCCCTTTTGAAGAAAGATTTGCTGGAATTCCAAAAGTAATTACAGATACAATCTCAGAAGATTTTGATGTAATAGAACCAATTCAAGACTTTGTTCCCTTTGCTCAGACAATTGTTGAAAACGAGGTTACCATTAACAGCTTCATTTCTCCTGAACTATTTATAGAATCCGTTGATTCTAAACCAGGCAGTTATGATTCTTCAGTAGTGAGCCCTTTAGCCGAACTCCCTCCAATTTCTCTTGATGAAAGAATTGAAGGGGCTTTATTTTCTGTTGGAAGACCGATTCATGCAATAGAACTCATAGAGGGATTACAGGAAGAATCTCCTCTTGTCAAACGAACACTACGAAAGCTTTCTAGACGAAGGAAAAAGAGCTCACCAATAGTAATTGAAGAAATATCTAAGGATAGATGGGTTCTTCAATTAAATCCCATTTATCATGAGTTTTTCGATTCATTAACTCCATCTAAATTTATGTCAGTAGAAGAACGTCGAATTTTAACAGAAATCGCCTATAGACAACCAATCTCATTAGGTATGTTGAAGAAAATTATCCGAAAAATAGGGCCAGTAAAAATTACAGAAGTATGTAAACAACTCGAAGAAAATGGTTATGTCACTAGCGAAAAACGGGCGAGGTCACTGGTATATTCTACACTACCGAAATTCGCTCAAGATTTCGGATTTGATGATGAAAGTCGTCGTCTAAAACTCCAAATGTTATGGCGTTTGAAACGTTTGTCAGGATTTGATGATGGTAGTGAGGAAGAAGAACTCCCTGAAGAGCTGGAATCTGAACTAGATGAACAACCAACAGAAACACCCCCCGAAGACGAAGCACCTGAACTCCCAGTCGAAGCACCTCCTGATGAACCCGAGACCGAACCACCCGAACCCCCAATCGAAGCACCTCCTGATGAACCCGAGACCGAACCACCCGAACCCCCAATCGAAGCACCTCCTGATGAACCCGAGACTGAACCGCCTGAACCCCCAATCGAAGCACCTCCCGATGAACCCGAGACTGAACCGCCTGAACCTCCAATCGAAGCACCTCCCGATGAACCCGAGACCGAACCAGCCGAACCCCCAGTTGAAGATCTCCCCGATGAACCCGAAGCTAATTAACCTAAAGAGTAAAAAGTTTTAGAAACCAATGTTAGTTTTAATACGGATTTTCTTCTAAGAACAGAAGGTACCGTTCAATTAACTCTTTATAAATTTGAGGAATTATATCTCCGCCGAGCTTAGCAGAACATTCGTAGAAGGGAACTCCTAATTTTTCTGCAAATGTACTCGCTTCCTCTTTGCTCACACTGCGTGATTCATCTAAATCTGACTTATTTCCAATAATTGTAATGAAAGTCTCTTCTCCCACTATACTTTTAAAATCAGCAATCCAACGATCTAATTCTTCAAAAGTCTCTTTTCGGGTTATATCATAAACAACGATGCATCCAAATGCCCCCTGATAATATGCGGGACGTATTTTACCAAAAAATTCCTGTCCAGCTGTATCTATTAAGAGTAGCTTGATTTGGTGATCTTGGACGATTAAACGCTTCGTTGTAATATCGACCCCAATAGTTGGTATGTAATCATGAGAAAACTTATTCTCCGCGTACCTACGAATGAGGCTCGTCTTCCCGACCTGGTAACTACCGGTAGAACATATTTTAAGAATCCATTCGTCTGACATTTACCTCTGTCCTGCATGATTGGAAGGAATTCTGGATAGTATAATTAAGGAATGTTCTAATGATGATATTTGGTAGACTTCCTTCGAGTTTTATATTATCTTGTATCATCCTAATTTTATCTTCCTACAGTAACATTGTTTTGGTTTTTCTAAATAAATCAATTCATTTTTTGAAAAATGGAACTCTAAAGAGAAATGAGTCCGAGATAAGCATTGAGAAGAAGGTATTCACAATCCCCTCATCTCCAATGAGAATTTTTTCTTAAAAGATTTCTAATTTTTGGAGATGTTCTAAATACTTTCGAGTGAGATGTTCATAGATTTCAGGAATCACAGGGGTTCCTAATTTTGCAGATGTTTCAAAAAATGGGAACCCAAATTTATCAGCTAGAGCTTTTCCTTCGGTTGACGAAACACATCTAAGATCGGTTAGATCAATCTTATTTCCTACTATAGCAATTGCTGCTTCCTCACCTGCAACACTGCGGAAATCAGTAATCCACCTCTCAAGATCTTCAAATGTCTCCAATCTAGTGATATCATAGACTATGATGCAAGAAAAAGCACCTTCAAAATAGGTTTTACGAATTCTCCCAAAATATTCCTCACCAGCAGTATCGACTAAGACAAGCTTAACATTTTGGTTATCAACAGTGATTCGCTTCGTAGTAATATCTACTCCGATTGTTGGTAAATAATCTTGGATAAACTTTCCCTCAGCATACCTACGGATGAGACTCGTCTTTCCAACTTGATACGAGCCAGCAGAACAAATTTTTAGAACCCATTCATTCCGTTGCATTTATTTGTACCCCAAATCACACACTTAAGTGGAGGTTTTCTTCAACCAATTATTGTAATATTGTTTTTTAAGCGAATTTTGAATTTTAAGTCTATTCATTCTCTTCTTTTTTTTGGTTTTATTTACATCTTTCCTAATGACTCGATTCGAATAATTCATTTCACCATTGTTAAGCAAGTTAATTTTTAACTGACGCAAAATCACGTAAATCGCCTAGAAACTCAAATAGTTAGATGTATTTGACTATAAATGACTAGGAGATGTGCTTGTTTTGGCAACAGAAATTATTGATATTCGATTACATGGGAGAGGCGGACAAGGCGTGATGACCAGTAGCTATTTAATCGCTGAAGCTGCCCTTCTTGAAGATAAGTATGTTCATGCCTTTCCCTCTTTTGGACCAGAACGTTCAGGCGCCCCCATCGCTGCGTTTGCACGAGTCAGTGAATCACGGTTCTATGTAAAAACTGAAATTTATAAACCAGACATTGTGATTGTACAGGATCCCACATTATTGGGTCAAGTGGATGTTCTTTCAGGTCTTAAGGAAGGTGGACTCGTCATCATCAATACGGATGATCCGAATTCCGAAGGAGTTGTTAACATTAAAAAATCCCGCTCTGATGCTCAATTTGCGACAGTAGATGCAACCAAGATCGCTGCAGAAGAAATTGGAATTAAACAAACGAACACGGCAATTCTTGGAGCGCTGGTTAATCTCACAAACAGCAGTATCATAACACTTGACTCAATTAAGAAAGCAATAATGGCCCGATTCCGAGAAGAACCAGCCAAGAAAAATATAAACGCTGTAGATCGTTCTTTTAACGAGGTGAGTAAATAATGCCTATTCTTCCAACAGATGTTTCAGATGAAGAATTCAAATTATGGATAAAAGAAAAATGGGGTTATAAAAAACTCCCTATGGCTGGCAGCGCACCTCCAGGAAGTGCAAAATTCTTCAGGACTGGTGATTGGGCTGCTCAACGCCCTATTTTAATCAAAGATAATTGCATTTCGTGTCTAGAATGTTATTTCTTCTGTCCTGATAGTGCTATCACGATGGAAACTGGTGAGGACGGTAAAAAACGTCCAAAATTTGATTATTTCTACTGCAAAGGCTGTGGTGTCTGTGCAAATGAATGTCCAGGTAGAAAGGGCAACAAGGCTATAATTATGGAGGATCTCTGAAAATGACAAGAATTGCAGTTACAGGTGACGATGCAGTAGCACTTGCAGCAAAAGCTGTAAATCCTGATGTTGTTGCTGCTTATCCTATCACTCCTCAAACGATAATCGTTGAAAGATTTGCTGATTTTGTAGCAGATGGAGAGGTCGATACTGAATTCGTAACAGTTGAATCAGAGCATAGCGCGATGTCTGCTTGTGTTGGAGCCAGTTCAGCAGGAGCTCGTGTTTTCACAAGCACTGCAAGTGCAGGTCTTATGCTTATGTATGAAATAGTCTTTATTGCCGCATCCTCTCGTACCCCCATTGTTATGGCGCTAGCTAATCGAGCGATAAGTGGACCCATAAATATCCATGGTGAAATGACAGATCAGATGCTCTTACGAGATTCTGGTTGGATAAGTCTTTTCTGTGAAGATAATCAAGAAGCCCACGACCAGACTATCATGGCTTTCAAGATTGGAGAACATCCTGATGTATTGTTACCAGTTGCAGTTGGTCTCGATGGTTTTATACTGTCTCATGCTATTGAAGGAATTATTCCTGTCTCTCGTGATAAAGCACAAATGTTTCTTGAAGGTGAAAGAAAAGCAGATCTTAAACTTGATACCACGAAGCCACTCAGCATTGGGTTATTGCATTTACAGGACTATTACATGGAAGCTCGTGCTCAGATCAAGGATGCTCAAGTAGATGCAAAAAGGATCATTCTAGAAGTATTTGATGAATGGGAAAAACTCACTGGCCGAAAATATAAGCCTATTGAATCCTATATGATGGAAGATGCAGAATATGCCTTTATCACAATGGGTTCTTCTGCAGGTAATGCTCGAACTACGGTTGATGAACTCCGTGCAAGAGGAGAAAAAGTAGGATTAATCAAAATTCGTATATATCGTCCTTTTTGGGGTGAAAAAATAGTAGAGCTTTGCAAAAATCTGAAGGGATTGATATCTATTGAACGTGCACATTCATTCGGTGGTCCTGGAGCTATTCTGAGTCAAGACATCAAATCCTGTCTTTATGGTAGTGGCGTCTCTCCATTACTTGCAGAGTATACAATTGGTCTGGGTGGTCGTGATACCCTTATTGGTGACTACCATAGAATGTATGAAAGAGCGAAAGCGGCGTTTACCGAAGGTAAAAACCTACCTATCTCTTGGATGGGAGTGAGAGAGTAAAGGAGGCATAATTATGACATTTGAAGTACCAAAATATAGATTGAAAGATTTAGTAGATAAACCTACATACTTCACTGGGGGTCATCGACTTTGTGCTGGTTGTGCAGCTGGTTCAATGGCACGTCAAGTGACAATGGCTTTCAATAAACCAACGATGATTTTTAACTCTACTGGATGCCTAGAAGTCGCATCGACAATTTACCCATTCTCTGCTTGGGAAGTTCCCTGGCTTCATGTTGCCTTCGAAAACTCTGCAGCGGTTGCAAGTGGGGTGGAAGCAGCCATTAAAGCTATGACAAGGAAGGGCACCTATACAGCAGGAAAAACAGATATTGTTGTGTTCGGTGGAGATGGTGGAACATATGACATTGGTATTCAAGCGATATCTGGTGCGTTCGAGAGAGGACACGATCTTCTTTACATCTTATATGATAATGGGGCATACATGAACACCGGAATCCAACGATCTGGTGGTACACCATTCAGCGCCTCTACAACCACTTCTCCTGCTGGTTCAGTAATTCCAGGAAAAAGTCAGTTCAGAAAACCCATAACTGACATTATGATTGCCCATCGTATTCCATTTGTAGCGACTGCAGCCCCAGCTTACCCAGCAGATCTAGTCGCTAAAGTTCGCGCTGGACTTGATGTAGAAGGCCCCGCCTTTATGCATATTGATGCATCATGCAATCGAGGACAACGATTTGACCCTGCAAAATCGATTGAATATGTTAAAATGGCTGTGGAGACCTGTTTGCATCCTTTATACACAGTTATTGAAGGTGAATACAAACTTAGTCGTCCTAGTGAGCGAATTGCAAAAGATCCATCACGGAAAATCCCATTAGTAGAATTTCTCAAGAAAGAAGGGCGCTGGCGTCACTTATTCAGACCAACTGAAAGAACTGATCTTATCGAAAAGTTTCAAGCAGAAGTCGATAAACGTTGGGAAGAGCTACTTGCCAAAACAGGTTTCTAATTTCCCTTCCTTCTTTTTTTATTCCTTCTTTTTTCATATTTCGTTGACCTTCTTGTACTCTTTAATTGATGAGCTTAGAGCCTCAAAAATTATTGATAATAAATTACTTAAAGGATACATTTTCTCTTAATTTCTTGTAATCATAATTAGGAGAGTCATAATTGGAATCAGGAATTTCTGTAAAAGATACAGGAAAAGGACTCCAACTTACTTTAGATGGAGATATGTATCGAAAGATTGCACAAGACTGGGAACAAGGAATACTACGACCCTTCTATACTCATTTGAAAGAATTCATCAAGCAATTAGAGAGTGACTATGGCACCTAGACAACTTACCAATCGTAAGGGGAACTTCCCTCTATTAATTCGCCTGAAAAAAGAGTAAGTAAGTCATAAATCTCGCGACAGGCATCTACATGTTCTGAGCTGATTGAATCTGCAGCCTGTAAGACGAAGAGCAGCCTCTCTTCCTCCCAGACAACCCGAATTGATATGTCATTACCCTTATATAATATGAAGAAGAAAGGTGACTTTTCAGAGTATTGAAATTTAATTTCATTATCCTGTAATGTTGTTTTCAGATCTTCTTTGAAATCTTTCCAAACTGAATTATCAGCAAACTTGACAGTAAATTTCTTATGCTCTTGAGTATTATTCAACCTTGATTTGACTCCATTTCTTTGTGATGAATCGATTGATCTCACTTGCTACTAGATTTGGTTCCTCAAAAATAAGCATATGACTTCCTGGAAGATCCCTATGAGTAAGAAGATGGGAGGGAATACACTCGATCATCTCCTGCTTTAAATCCTCTGGAACCAGTTGATCTTGATCGCCCCATAGAACTAATAGGGGCTTTGTTAATGATTGGAGCTTTTTTGTATAATCCTTGGGAATAAAATCTTTGAAAATTTCATAATATATCAGGTCGGGGATAGAAAAAGCGTGCTGGATAAATGGATCTATAATCGTGCTGTCAGTGTCTCTGGAATATAGAATTTTAGGGGCAAATTTTCGAACTTGCCCTTTAAAAGAACCCCAAATCTGGACTGGAGGTAAAAATTTTATGCCCTTCCTGAAATTATTGGGAGCACGGTGTGCACCGGACACTAGAATTAGTTTTGCAATGTTTGAATATTTAGGATTCAAAAATTCCTCCAAGATAATTGCTGAGAAAAGAGAATGTGCTCCAATGATTATTTCTTTATCAGAACCAAGATAGTTTAGGAAAATCTTTAGATCCTGAACATAATCCTTCAGAGTAAATTCATTGTCTTGGTCGAAAGGTTCAACAAATCCTCTAAGTCCTAATATATATAATTGGTAGTTTCCTAACAATGAAGAAATTAATGGGTAGAAATCTTCAATTCGTCCCCCAATAGGAGAAAGCAATAATAAGATAGTCGGATGGGAGTAAGATGTATGAAAAAATTTGAATTTTCGACCATTAAGTTCGATTTCGCTAGTTTCATATGGAAATTTCGGTTCAAGGGGAGAAAGTAAAGTCTTGGTAGGTCCACTTGTTAATGAACGGAGTCGGGAAGTGAGACCCCCGAAGAGCTGTTGAAATTGCTCAATTGGTGTCATAAGTAATTGAGCAAAAGTTTCTATTACATCTTCTTCTGATTTTTCAGCAATTTCTGCCTGTAACTTCTGAACTTCTTTTTGGAATGTTAGAATCTCATCCTTTACACTATTTATGTCTGCAAGACTAAATGAGAAGAGAGGAAGCATTTGATTTGGGGGTTCCCCCATCTCTAGTTGAAGATATTGTTGTTTTTTCATTTTTTGACGCTTTTCAATAATAATAACATTTTGTAGATGTTTTAGAGGATAATTTACAATGATTAAAGGTGATTTTTCGGCGGTTTGAACTGCAAATTCAATTCTTTCTTTCACACGATTAAGACGTAAAACTCCATGACGTTTGTCACGAAGGCGTGAATCACCTTCGTGATATGAAGCAAGCCATTCTGCTCTTATCTCTTCAGACATATTCTCTGGCTTCCATAAATTAAGCTCGTAACAAGATAGGCATAATACAAAGAAATACTAAATCATTTCTAACCTTATTTTTCAGTAAGTTTTTTTGTAGTCTTGTGGATCCGATCTTTAACCATCTCAGTCACCCCACTCTTTTCCAGCTCTTCTTTAATAGATTCTTTTGCGATATCAGCTGCAGCTCCACCCACAGCCCTAGTTGTGACATTTAATGCTTCTTTTGATGCTCCCTTTATCACTTTCTTGGTGATTTTCTTCATGACCTTAACCCGAAAGAACTTTGAACCATTTCCTAAAAAAATCATTGCATAGTTTTCTTTACAGAGATTGATAAAAAAATGAGTGAGCTGATTCAAGCTATCACTCTATGCCTCTAACTAGAGTTGAAGATCCATGAAACCGTGGTATGAAATAGTTACTCCTTATTCAGTGATCCAACTTGGTCATTTGGAGGAGAGTCTTTTTATTGCTGATCTTGGTGATATAATTCAAGAATCTGCACCTTCTGAATACTTAGATCCCCATAAATTTTTTCAACAAACTTACCTTACAAGAGGGATAACTTCCCTTCTAAATTCAGTTCGATCAAAGCTCTGTAATCAAGAAGGTAGTGGGATAATTAAACTTCAAACTCCATTTGGAGGAGGAAAAACACATACACTAATCGCTATCTATCATTATGCCACGAGTGGATCGGAGGTAGGTAAATATCTTTCAATAGATCCATTATTTCTTAAGACAAAGGTCGTTTCAATTGTTGGAACTCAATTAAATCCTTTAGAAGGTCGTAAAGAAAATAATATAATTGTTCATACCTTATGGGGTGAAATTGCCTATCAAATTGGTGGATTAGTAGGCTATAAAGAATTTGAAGCGAATGATATTAATCGAATTAGTCCAGGAAAAGAAAAATTACAACGTTTTCTCGCAAAATATGAACCTGTTCTTTTCCTTCTTGATGAAATGGTAGAGTATGTTACAAAAGCTCGAGGAGTACCAGTGAATGAATCCAATCTTGGAACTCAAACCCTCTCATTTTTTCACGAATTAACAGAGGCTATTAGCTCCCTAACTAGAAGCCTACTAGTAATCACTCTTCCCGTACATAAATATGAGGATTTTTCTGAGGGTGGTTCTGATACACTTCAACGAATGAATCACATTTTAGGACGTGTGGAAACAATCGAAACACCTATTGATAGGCAAGAATTGTATCGACTGGTCACTAAAAGATTAATAGAGACGGTAATCCTCCAAGATCGTGATGAAGTAGTTTTTAATTATATGAAGGTTTATCAAAAACGAAGAAATGAACTTCCAGACAAAGTTCAGGAACCAGTCTTCATCAGAAGAATGAAAGATGCATACCCTTTCCATCCTGAGCTTATTGATTTGCTTTATGATAACTGGTCGCCATTTCCTTCATTTCAAGGTATAAGAGCTATTTTACGAATTTTAGCCCACACTCTTTCTGATTTATGGTCGAAAAAAGGTGATATTGACCTAATTCTCCCTGCAGATATAAATCTTCAACAGGTCTCTCTAAGAAAAGACTTCCTACAGCACCTCAATCCTCAAATTGAACTAATTTTTAATACTGATGTGAGTGAGAAAAACTCAAATGTCAGTCTCCTAGATAAGAAGCATCTAAACTGGAATAGACTGGCCTCACACCTTTCTCAAACGATTTTCCTCTCCACTTTCACATATAATGAGATTTCGAAAGGGATAACAAATGCGGAACTAAAATTGAGACTAATTAGACTTAATTTTCCTCCTTCATTAATTTCAGAGGTTCTCCTTCAGGTCCAAAAATCTCTTTATTTTTTACACCTTGAAGATGGACGTTATTATTTCAGTCTTGTACCGAATCTAAATCGCAAAATCGAAGACCTCAAGAAGCTCCATCAAGTTGAATTTGACATAAAAATGCAAGAAGAAATCAAGAAGCATGTAGGGGAGGAAATTAGTTCAATAATTTGGCCCACTTCTTCAAATGAAATTCCTGATGACCGACAACTTAAAATCGTGATCGTACGTCCATCTACATCTGAAAAAGTTTTATTAAATTGGCTAGATCAGAAGGGAGATACGTTTCGCCAGAACAAGAATACAATAATTTACGCTTTAGCAAAAGAATCTTTTTTAAGTGATTTAGAAGACCTTATTTTAACAAAACTCGCATTAATAGAATTGGTTAATGCAAAGAAACATCAAAATTTTTTCTCAGAGGTTAAACAAAGGTTGGAAAAAACTTCGGCTTCCTTGACATATTGTTTACGGAAAACATATTCAATTCTCTTTTGTGGGGATCGTTTCATTACACTTGGACTACCCCAGCTTGAATATGAATCCCTAACTAAGTGGTATCACCGTGAATTGATGGCTCGAGATATGATCGTATCTAAACTTCATTACCGCAAGTTGGTTGAGTTATTCATTTCTTCCCCCTCAATCTCCACGAAACAGGTTCTTGAACAATTTTATATTAATCCTAACTTTTTCAAGATTGAATCTTCCGCAGTAATTCGGCAAGCTATTTGCAGGGGAGTCGAAGAAGGAGCTTTTGGATTTGCTAATCTAAGTAATAATGAGATAAACATAGCATCATTCTTTATCTCCGCTAAATTAGCACAGACACAAATTTCTTTCACATCAGGAGAAGTTCTTATTGATAAAAATATTGCCGAAATTATAGCGAAAAGAATTGCAGAAAATCCAGAAATTAAGAAGGTTGTGATTCCAGACAAGATTGGAAAATCTATTACCTCTGATTTATTATTTGAAACACCTTCAAAATTAAAACCTCAAGAATTTAGCTCCTTAGTTTTAAATATTCAAGATCTTAATTCTAAGTCTCTACCTGCATTATATCGAGGGGTCCTCAAACCTCTTGAAAAGAGAAATGCTGAAATTTTCTTAGAATTAAGAATGGAAATTAAGTGTGAACAAAAGATCTCTGAAATATTAATAGAAACAGGTTTAAGTGAAACAATCACTCAACTTGGGGCTCGAATCACACAAATAAAGAAAGCAAATTGAGTAATAAAGAATAAGTATAAAATTAGGAGATAAAATAATAAAAAAAATCTTAGCGATTAACATGCCAAGACTATAATGCTGTATCACTCTTTATGTTTTAACGAAAAACCTTCTAAACAAGATTAATGGAAGGATAATCACGATTGATTAAATTAGAAAGATATAAAAAGATAATTTGTGGTGATTTAGAAGATACCTAACCTTGAGGGAAAATTAATGTATAGTGGTGAAAATATTCAACTTAAGAAAATTTCATTGATCTTACTAAAAATAGCAGCACTTACGTTCCTTGCTGGCGCTTTCTTACCTTGGTATGTTATCAAAGCAGAAGATTTTGGTGGATTCAGTGATGCTTCAAGTATCTTTGGAATTATTTTCTCTACGAGAACTACGGGTGATTTTCTTTCTTATCTTCTGATGATCGATTTTGTCCTAATTCTACTAGCGATTTTTACTCTTCGTCTCGCTTGGACATCATGGGCAGTAAGTAAAGATCTGGAACAAAATTGGACATTCGGGGATTCCCTGAGATTACTGGTTCAATTAATTGTGTATGTCATTATCGTGTTATTCTTAGGAACAGAACAATTTTATGCACATTATTCTTTTTATTTTGCGGCTATTACCAGTCCATCTGGCAGCACAGGAACTATCCTTTTTGATCTTGTTGAATTTCCTAGAGCTACACTCGGTTTGGGTCTGATTATTGCTTTTTTAGGTGTAATTCTCGCAGGTGTTGGATCAGTATTAACATTGGGGTCAAGAGACTTTTCAAGACCGTTTGTTAATTGGACTGCTCCAACAGTAGGGACGATTTTTTACATTGTAGGATTCTTTGGGTCAATATTTATTTGGATACCGTGGTATGTACTTGGGGCGAATCCCTCTGGTATACGAGCCCTTTCTGGGTTCGGTTTTTCTTTGGGGCTACTCGCGGGAACGGGTGGAGGAATGGCCGTCATTGCGTCTTCAGCAGTCTTAACGTTCCTAGCTATTGCGGTTTTAATTTGCACTGCGAAGCTTCAAAATAAAGGAAAAAAAATCCTTGATGGTAACCGAACACAGTTCATTACATTTGATTCTCCTTGGGTTTTGTTTATTTGTCCTGCTGTACTCTTTATTACAGGATTAATCATATTTTTATTTGGAGGAATGCTAGAAATATCCGTAAGTCGTACTGTTAGCGGAAATAATTTCAGTGATTCTTTTCCATTCTCCGATCTTAATTATTTAATAACACTTATTCCCATTTTTTTGATCATTCTTGGGATTATTGGATTTGTTCCATCAGTTCTCACGAGAATAAAGCCAACACCTAGCAGAGCACAGCGAACGGTTTTCACTCCTGCTCCAACTACAAGATTTGCTAGAACTCCTACCACAAAAACAAGAACTCCCCCCATATCAAGGGCAGCACCACCAATTAGACCTGCCACAAGTAGTCAGATCTATTGCCCAAAATGTGGTAGTCCAAACGATCGTGCCTATAGTTTTTGTGAAAGTTGTGGAAACCAACTCCCACGATAAATCGTCGAGGAATAAGTCATATATCAATAAACGAAGTATGACTTCCTTCGTTCTTCTTTTTTATATTCAATCATTGGTTTTAAAGAAAAGATAAATTTTCTCTGCGAGTGAGCGGCTGATCCCATCCACTTCACTTAGTTCATCAGCACTGGCTTCTTTGATTCTGTTTAAATCGCCAAAATGTTGCAGAAGTTTGTTCCTCCTCTTGTAACCAACTCCTGGAATTTGATCCAGCTGTGATTTGGGTTGTAATGCCCTTCTCTTCTGATGATAGCTTATTGCAAATCGGTGTGCCTCATCCCGACATTGCATGAGTAATTGCAAGGCTGGACTATCTAAAGGAATAGGAGTTGGAAATTTCTTTTTGGGAATGAATACTTTCTCTTCTCTTTTTGCGAGACCTATAACAGGAATATTGTTTTTAAATTGTGATAACACATTATGAATAGCATTTACTTGCGGTTTTCCTCCATCAATTAATAGTAAATCTGGTAGGGAAGAAGCAAATTGAGGGTCGTCCCGTCTTAAACGCCGTGTCACTACTTCCCGTAACATTGCAACGTCGTTGGGTTTGGATTCTCCTGTTTTTATCTTAAAACGACGATATTCTGATTTTAAAGGCAGACCATTCTGAAACACGACCATGGATCCTACTGGGAGAGTTCCTTGAATATTTGAGATGTCGAATGTTTCGATTCGTCGAGGTAAGGTAGGGAGGTTGAGATAGTTTTGTAGTTCAGATAAAGCCATCTGCTTAAATTGGTCTCTCTTCAGTGTTAATCTGACTTCCTCACCTAGATCCAACTTACAACGTTTAATTTGTTTTTGTAAAAGAGGATTCGTCAGAAGAGAAGGTTCATACGTAACTCGCACATTTTCTCCCTGCTTCTTTGATAACCAAATTTCCAAAGTCTCTATTTCATCTTCTAATAGAGTGGAAATTTCTATCTTTCTAGGGATAAAATCCGTGCGAAAATAATATTGATTGATAAAAGTTCTAATGATTTCTGACTCGGGTAAGGTTTCGAGTATACCCAAGTACCGTGTTTCAGTATGAATAATAACGGCATTTTGAAGCCATAGAACCACCAGCATATAGTGATTGTCCTCTTCTAAAAGAAAAATGACATCTTTATCCCGTGGATGAGGAAACCCTTTTTGGAAATCAATTATCGTTTCAATTTGAGCAATACGGTCCCGGATTTTCGCTGCTAATTCGAAATTTAAGCCTTCAGAAGCACGATCCATATTCTGATACAGAACTTCAAGTAAATCCTTTCTTTTCCCTTGTAAGAATAGTACGAATTGGTTAACAATCATTTGATATTCTTCTATAGATATTTTTCCCACACAGGGAGCCGTACATCTCTGAATAGAATAATCAAGACATTCTTTCTTCGTTCGAAAACAATAGCTCTTATTGGCTACTGGGAAAATTTTTCGTAAAGAACGCACAGAAGCACGAAGAGCTTTAACATCTGTCTTTCTACCAAAAAACCAATCATGAGGATTACTGACGCTACGAACAATAAATATACGGGAAAATGGCTCATCAGCCGAAGGCCTCGTAATTTGAATCATTGGATACTCTTTATCATCTGAAAAGCGATAATTATAACGAGGAGAATGGATCCGTATTAACTCGCGTTCATGTAATAACGCAGCTTCCTCAGACTCATGGATTTCATAATCAATTGATTTAATTTCTGAAACTAATCTGCGTGTTTTTGGATCCACAGGGTCTTTTTTGAAATAAGAAGAAACTCGTTTTTTTAGATTAGTTGCGGCACCAATATAGATTATTTTGCCTTTATCATTCTTCATGAGGTAGATACCGGGCTGGAGAGGTAGTTTACCTAGGAAGGAATCAAGAGAGGAGACCCCAGGAGGCATGCTACTCATCAGGCTGTAATAAGATTCTTTACTTAAAGACTTATTATGGGTAGATTTAGAAAATATCAGTGAACCTTCTTAGGGGTTATACACTGCCACGTCGTCTTTTGATCCAATAAGCACTAAAAACGAAGATTCAATAGTGAATCCTAGAAATTTCCAATAAAATGGCTTTTTAGATAACGACATTGTTTCTATCTCTGTACAAATCTGAGAGATGTCAGGAATTCGAAAGGGAATACGAACTATTCTCTTTCACAATGAACTATTTCCGAATCTTATGAATAGCGATTTTGGTAATGAAAAAATCCAAACTAGTCCAAAAGGAAAATAACAAAAAATAATAATATTTACAACATTTTAGTTAATGATTAAGCTCAGATTAAAGTTGGTCATAATCTGATCTAAGGTGATTCAATTATTGATGAATCCTAATGCCACTCACTTTTTTGTCATGTGTCCTCCATTTGAAATTGTCGAGAAAAAAAGGCAGGTAATCGTCGCGAACAGGGGAGTTTTTGAAATTTCACGAAATAAAATCCAGTATATTGTCGCGGATGTCATTACCGACTATTTAGTGCTCCAACCAGAAGATGGGATCGGAATAATGACCGAATTACCACCTAATATCAATATAAATTCTTTTCATTTACTTAACCACCTGTGTGAAGGAATGTCCGAGATCTGCTTTTCAATTCCTGGTTATCAAAAAGAAAACTTGCTCCTCGATTTTCTTTTCGGAGACATTTTGCCATTTACAATGAAACAATTTGAGTCAGGGTTCTTTCAGTTAGAACCGCTACCTCAAACTATTTACGAAGAATTTTATAGAATGTCAATGTCTATTGAAGATGTTATGACTACTACGATAGCTACATTTGATGAAAATGTGTTTATCCCTTTTAAACAGAAATTTATTTCTGCCATCCATAATAAAACAGCCGAAAATACCAAATCAGATGTGAATTTTTCTAGAGATTTTCCTCGATTCTTTAGTCTCCATCAAAATCTTTTAACAATACTCCTTTCTCAAGCTAAACAAGTTTCTGATCATCAACACTTATCTTTCTATATTTTTGCCCCTATTTTAAGAAAAATGAGAATGCTCAATACTTTAAAAGCTCATTCTGAATTGAAGAGACGTAAGAATCGAGTTGAAATAAAAATAAATCCAATAAAAGTGGATTCAAAAAAAGTAGTAGAAAAAATCACTCCACTAGTCGGAGTTAAATAATCAACCAACATGCTATGTTTGATAGAGATAAACTTTGAGAATTTCAAATAATTTGTCTAAAGATTTGTATGGGCTATGTATTGCAGAAAGATATGAAATACCGAATTTTGATTGAGGAAAAGTATTTTTAAATTCATCCATGGTAGGAGCAAAATGTGCTAAAAAGTCTACTGCTTTTTCCTTAATTTTTGCGGACATCTTGAATGGTTTATCTATGGATTGAGGTGAGAATAGATCCACTTTATTCACTACAAAGTGAAAAATGTACTTTGTGTGTGCTGCCTTTTTATCAGCTTTTTCGGGCTTTAAATCAAGTGAATCCAGAAAATAATTATAGGAGTCTTCCATTGCAACGCGTTGTACCTCAACCGATTGATCAGGGTCAAGTAAAAAGAGCATGCCATCCGTTTTAAATTTACGCATGGCCTCACGCCATTTTCGTCTAAGTTTATAGTCCCCTGGATTGTCTATTGCAATGATTCGATATTTTCTATGTGCTTCTGGAGAGTACCACGGACATTTTTCAGAACTTCTCAATTTAATCTTCTTTTCTTCAATATTAATTTCGAGAGTCTTTTTGCTTCCAATTGTCTTGACATCTGATCCCTTCATCCTATTAATTAGAGTGGTCTTCCCTACTCCAGTATTTCCAAGGACGGTAACACGGATATCTCTATCAAGCATATTTCAGCCTCTCTGTTAGTGTTTTGATACTATTTTATTAATATGATTAGAATTGGTCGTCTGTTCTCTGAGAAGAGGTGAGGGAAATTTATTTTTCTTGGATTAGCTATACTCCATGAATGACTCTCAATCTTTTATGAATAAATCTTTCTAGCCCACTTATAAACTAATTCATATGAATTGGAGTGTGAAAATGGATCGATCTATTTTTAAGATAATAAGAGTATCATTAAAAACAGTAAAAGAATTTTTTTAGAAATATCAAATTACCAATACATTCTCATTTAAGAATGACTAATTATTTTAATTATCATTCAGTGTAAAGCTAAATAGAGATCATGTGAAGTTGGAGAGACTTATTCTGCCAGAATTTCAATTAATATCCCCTTACCAACCTTGTGGTGACCAGATACAGGCTGTTCAAAAACTTGTTCAGGGTTTAAAGGATGGTAAAAGGCACCAAACCTTATTAGGAGTTACGGGATCAGGAAAAACATATACGATCGCGAACGTCATTAACGAGGTACGAAAACCAACCCTAGTAATCTCTCATAATAAAACGCTAGCTGCGCAACTTTATCAGGAGTTTAAAGAGTATTTTCCACACAATGCTGTTGAGTACTTCGTCTCATATTATGACTATTTTCAGCCTGAAGCATACTTGCCGACCACTGACCGTTACATCGAGAAAGATTTTAATGTTAACGAAGAAATAGAAAAAATGAGGGCTTCTGCTACAAGAAGTCTCCTCGAACGGGATGATGTGATTGTAATTGCAAGTGTTAGCTGTATTTACGGTCTTGGATCGCCAGAAGTTTACAAAAATATGAGTTTATTTGTAGAAAAAGGTGTGAGCAATTCGAAAGAAGAAGTTCTCTCCAAATTAGTAGATATTCAGTACGAGCGAGATCAATTGGCTTTAACACGCGGGAAATTTAGATCACAAGGCGATACAATTGACGTTTGGCCAGCTTACGAAGATAACACAGCAGTACGTATAGAACTTTTTGGAGATGAGATTGACCGAATCGCTCGAATCCATCCGATTTCAGGGAAAACTCTGGTTGAGCTTGAAGGTGCAATCGTTTTTCCTGCAAAACATTATGTTAGACCCAAAGAAGAGCTAAGAGAAGCGTTAAGTGGAATCCGTAAAGAATTGAAAATAAGGTTAAAAGAATTAAGAGAACAAAACAAGATGATAGAAGCTCACAGATTACAACAAAGGACTTTATATGATTTAGAACTAATGGAAGAGATTGGTCATTGTCCAGGGATGGAGAATTATTCCCGATACTTTGATAAACGAGAGGAGGGAGACCCACCTTCAACATTACTGGATTTCTTTCCTAAAGATTACCTCCTCATTATAGATGAATCTCATATGACAATTCCCCAAATTGGAGGGATGCGAGAAGGTGATCTTTCTCGAAAAAAGACCTTAGTTGATTATGGATTTAGGCTTAAAAGCGCAATTGACCATCGACCTCTCACTTTCACAGAATTCGAATCCCGAATGGGGCAGACAATTTACGTCAGTGCAACACCAGGCCCATATGCACGAGAAAAGAGTGGAAAAGACAGCATTGTAGAGCAAATTATCAGACCAACAGGATTAGTTGATCCAGAAATCGAAGTTAAATTGAATCTAACAAACCATATAGATGACTTGGTCGCTGAAATAAGGAGAGTAACGGAAAGAAAGGAAAGAGTTTTAGTAACAACTTTAACAAAACGAATGGCTGAAAATCTTGCTGATTATTTTGATGAGATAAGTATCAAGGCACGATATCTACATTCAGAGATTAAAACCTTAGAACGAACTGATATTTTACGATCATTGAGACTAGGGGACTTCGATGTACTTGTTGGTATTAATCTTCTAAGAGAAGGGTTAGATCTACCAGAGGTTTCTCTTGTTGCTATTTTGGATGCAGATAAGATGGGATTTCTCAGAAATGAACGATCATTGATTCAAACCATAGGCCGTGCGGCTCGAAACGTCAATGGAAGAGTAGTGTTCTATGCTGACAAAATCTCTGAATCTATGGAATTTGCCATTGCGGAAACAAAACGACGTCGTCGAAAACAACTGAAATATAATGAAAAAATGGGAATTACTCCACAAACAATTTACAAAGAGGTAAGGTCTCCGCTCGTGGAACTACAAACATCATTCACCACAATTCAAAAGGAGAAGATCTCAGCAGAAGACCTCCCAGATTATATTGAAGCATTAAAGCAAGAAATGCAGCTAGCTGCAAAAAATCTCGAATTTGAGAAAGCTGCTGAAATACGAGATATGATTTTTGAGTTAGCTAAGCCTAAGACCAAGAAAAAACCAAAAATGGTTAAAAGAAATAAGTAATCCACTATTCTTTTGAGAGAGACGAACCAGGATTTAACTATGAATTGGGCGACCGAGAGCACATAGTACTGCTTCTTTTATTGTTTCATAATATACAGGATGCGAGTGTTCAACTTTAATCAAGTCTGCAGCTTTCATCCGATTACCTACAGCTAGAGCTCCTTCTGCAATTAGTTCAGTCGCATTAGGACCTATAATATGAACACCTATTATTTCAGTACTTTCAGCATCGAGAATCACTTTAATAAATCCACGATTTTGTCCAGATATTACAGCTCGTCCATTTCCTTGAAAAGGAAATTTTCCAATGAGGATTTCACCATACTTGTCTCTCGCTTTTTCCTCAGACAGTCCCACAGAAGCCACCTCAGGGTTTGTGAATATAGTTGTTGGGATGGCATAATAATCCATTTCAGTTTCATGTCCAAGAGCATTTTCAACAGCAACTTCTCCTTCATGAGACGCTGTATAAGCTAACATTGGTGACGGTACTCCTTGAACTACATCACCAGCCGCATACACATCAGGGATATTTGTCTCCATCTTATAGTTAACAATAATTCCACGATCATGCTCGACCCCTATTTTGTCAAGATTTAATCGACTTATCTCCGGAGCTCGTCCAATCGAAACTAAGACATAATCAGCCTCAATATTATGCTCATTATTCTCTGAATCTATAAAAGTAACTCTTTTATTACCAAGGGGAGTATCAGAGATACGAGTGACTCGGGAACTAGTATGAACTTTGATTCCAGATCGTTTAAAAGAAGCCTCAAGTTCATTACTAAGATCAGGATCTTCCATTGGAATCAAGCGTGAAAGCATCTCCACAATAGTGACATCTGTTTCCTCAAAGCATCTAAAAACACATGCAAACTCCCCACCGATCGCACCTCCTCCAATGACAATCAAACTTTTAGGAATATGCTGTAACTCAAGTAATTCTTTGCTAGTTAAGACTTTTACTCCATCAATTCCTGGAATAGGTACAAAAAAAGGTTTACTACCAGTAGCGATAATTACTTTCTTTGCTGAAACACTGTAGCTCCTATTCATAGCTGTTACTGAAATTGTGTGAGGATCAATGAATCTTCCTTCACCATTTAACACCCTAATTTTACCGTTTTGTAACAGGTAAACGATCCCTTTCACAAGACGCCGAACAATCATATTTTTTCTCTTCTGAATGCGGGGAAAATCAACCCCAAGATATTCAGACTTCAACCCAAATCGTGCCATTTCTCTTAGGGCCTTACATCGCTTCGCAGACTCAACCAATACTTTTGTAGGAATACATCCACGATTAAGGCAAGTACCTCCAACCTGACCTTTTTCGATCAGTACA
>CP070760.1:2767232-2786328 GCA_020348965.1 Candidatus Heimdallarchaeota archaeon
TTGCTCCCACTAAAATTGCAGGTAAAGAAGATACTAATGTCGCCATACCAGCAAGATCAGTTGCAAGGACAGCGCCAAGTATAAACGGAGTAGGATCATAATCAAGACCTTTGCAGGTAGAGATGATCATTGAGCTAACGAGAATCATTGCTGTAACGTTTGCTAACACAGACGATAATAACATAGTCAATATAAACGTTAGAACGAACAGGGGAAAAACTTCCCCCTTAGAAATTTTTAACATTCTTATAATTAACCAGTCAAACAATCCTGTTTCTGATATTGTTTCGACTAAAAGTGACATACCAAAAACTACAGCTAGAACTTCCCATTCTATATAGTGATCAATCACATTGTGCCAGGTAAAGTCTTCTAACAAGAAAATTGCTAAAAATAAGACAATTAAGCAGGAAACTAAGATGATTGTTATTTGCTGACGATGATATTTTGCTACTAAGAGGAAAGTTATAATAAAAATTATTGAAAAAATTAGTATTTTTCCCATACGTGGATTTACGAAATAAAAGATTGACAAAAAACCTATTAATACAATTGAAAAGACAATCATCGGAGTCTTTTGTAGATGATTTGTGGAAAACCTCGATGAAATCATAATTACGTATAATGGATTAGGATCTCACTTTTATTTCTTTTCATGAAAAATTGTCAGCACCATTCACCCAAAAACATGGAATGATCATAATAAGTATTTCATGTAAAATATTATAAAGATTGGAATGAAGAAAAACTCATTACCTAACATAGGAGAAAAATGATGTCGATTGATACTAATCTGAGAATTGATGCAGCTTTGATTAAATCAAAAATAATTGATTCCATTAGCTCCAAGCTTAAGCAAAGAGACATCAGTGGTCTTGTTGTATTATTCAGTGATTGTGTTGAATCCTTGATAAATGTTCATATTGCCAAAGAAATAGTAGGATATGAAAATGTTAATCTTTTGGTGACCAGAGGAAGATTTATCTATAAAGCACCTAAGGAAAAAATGTCCGTAAAAGAAATAAACCAATTTATTGATCTACCTGAAGAGAATATTAAATTTATTAACATGGAAGGAGCCCTTAGAGAGATTAGAAGGATTTTTTACGAGAAGGAACCGATTTTCCATGATACCAGTCCACTTCTCAATTATAATTTGAGTTATTTTCTTCTAAGAAGTATGGCAGCCACTGAAATTGAGGAGAAAACTTTCATTCCTCCAATTAAAAGGCCATCAACTTCAAGAGAAAGATTTATTCAGAAAACTATAGCTTATCACAAAAGCCAAATTCGCTTAAGCGTGTTACTTGCATTTTTACTAGCAGAGACGGAGAACCGATCTGTTATTGGCTCTACAAACAAAACCGAGTGGCTTTTGGGCTTTTTCACAAAATTTGGTACATATCACGCATGTGATTTTTTACCATTGGCTAATCTTTACCGAACCCAAGTCATACAACTAGCAGAACATCTTAAACTTCAAAAATTTTTAACTACAAAAGAATTCAAAAGACCTCCTGCCTATAACTTCTTTTTTGGATTAAATTCTAAAGAAGTAGATCAAATTCTGGTAAGACTAGAATCAGGTTTCACAGTTCAAGAAGTATTACATGAAACTAGTTTTTCTTTAGAAGCAATTGAAAAAGTAGCCTTTTATTATCAGGCTTCGAATTATGCACGATCAGTTCCTTATATTCCTATATTTTAAGGAATATTCTACCTAAGCTTAAACCGTTAACTACTAAGTAGACGGGAAACAATCTCTTCATAAATAGAGGCAAATCTATTCATTGACTCTAAATCAATGAATTCGTCAGAACCATGAATGGCTCCTCCTCTTGGGCCTAGGTCAATAACTGGAATACCGGAAGTATAACGGGCATCTGAAGCACCCTCCTGTTCACATGGTTCCGATGGTAACGAAAATTCTCCTAATACCTCTGTAGCAATTTTTACAAGGGGATTATCTCTTGGAGTATGGAAATACCCTGATGATCCTGGACATGTGACCTTAGCTTCGTGAGCTAGTTCCCCTAGGCATTGTTTGAATGCTTTAATTAATACTGGCGTCTTTTCAGATGAGAGAAATGCTCTAACATCAAAATAAATTTCGGTTCCATCCGTTTCAGCGGAATATGAAACGATGTTTGGATTGATCGTTAACCCGAACTCACTAGGAAGCTCTGTCGGCACATTAATTAATATCAATGATCTTACTTTACGTAAAGTAAGAGTCAAATTCTCATCAAATGTTATTTGTGGTGAACCTAGTTCTTTTGTTTGTGTCACAATTTCAGCTTCAACATAATCAGGTATAACATTTCCTTTAACCCAAGGTCCGTCGATTCCTTTGACCATCCAGTCCCGATGAAGATGAAGAAGCTTAGAAAGCACTACCAAAGCATGCGTATCAGAACCTCGTACAAAATAAGCACTATGACGATTATCATCTCCGAGTATGCGTGTATGACATTTATGTTTTTGTAACTGTCCAGAGGTTGTTATGATTTTCGGGGGTAAGGTTATTTTAACTCCAAATCCAGCACGGCGTTTGTAAACTACTTGAGAACCACCATCAACATTAATGACATATCTAGGTTTGAGATTATGCTTGTTAAGGTACTCAAAAAAGGTCTTAGCTCCATACTGGCCACCTGTCTCTTCATCTAAAGAAAAATAGAATCCAATTTGGTTTGATAAGGGATTTTTTTCTTTACATAGGTTTTTGTACATAAGTAGTGCAGAGATTATTGACCCCTTGCAATCCTTCGCTCCACGTCCGTATCCCAGTCCAGTCTCTGAATCAATCCTTAACGTAAACGGATCTGAAGTCCATCCATCACTGACAGGAACAACATCCAGATGCCCCATAAAAAGGATATCAACTATCTTCTTGGTAGGTGCCAGATAGATAGAATAATAGCCTTGATCTTCAAATTTTTGAGCTCTAATGTTTGCATTCCAATCCTGTACAATTTTTTGAATATAGTCCAAAATGCTTGGATCAGGCCGAATATCCTTAGCAGGGTCATTAATAGTCTTAAACTGTATTAACTCTCGGAGTAGAGTACTGGTTTCCATATATAACGACCTCCTCTTTGGTGATAATCCGTTTTTACCTAAAACGGGATAAGTATCGTTCTAATCGCTTACTAATCCGATCAGATAATCCTTTGGGAATGGGGTGTTCACTTTCAGAGCCGATTGCCATTAAAGTCAGATCTAGCGCAGCGCGTTGAGCATCAAAACCTTTCCTGATTAATTCAGTGTTGTACTGGTCTCTAGCGGAGGCCCACCATGTCTGACAGCTGTGCTGGGCTTTGGCAACAGCTTTTAATGCCATTTTAACCTCGTACTCCGCCTCATCCTTTTCTGCTAATAGAAATTCAAGGGTTTCAGAGAGTAAATCCGAATGGAAATTCAAAAGCTCATGAATACTATTTCCAGGATAAGCCCAGAGAGGATAAGGAATATCACGATAAATATCTTCTTCGGAGGTGCTCCAGCTACTGCTCCGAAACTCCACTATTGGCTGTCGTGGCAATGTTAAGATCTCAGAGACAGTTTGTGTGTTGGTTGACTGGAGGATTTGGGTCAGGAATATCTCATATTTTGGATGATGTTCACCGAACGTTTCTAAATCTGACGCAAAAACTAAGATCCCTTCTGGTTGAACATTCCTTAACTGGCCGAAGTGTTCTAAAGCATTCCGATACGAGGGATATTTGCGGAAGGAGATATTATTAGACACCTCACGGTTTCGGTTAATAAGAAAGAGTTTTGGTGCACTTGGATGAATGGGTAGTCGTGTGAGTAAAGGAGTGGGAAAAGGGGAATTTGAGCTAATAGCAATCTCTGGTACAATCATGTATTCATATCCTAGGGATTCTACAAGAGTTGCAAGTGTTTCAGAGACAGCAAGTTCTGGTGGCCACAAGCCTCGAGGCTTCCAAACATTACCAAAAATTGAAGAGTTAATTTTGCGATTCATTTTGATCTGCTTTCTTGCCTCCTTTGGGGAGATTAAAGGCAGAATCGGATGATAGGCCCCAGAGTCCAAGAATTCTACTTGACCATTCCGAGCTAACTCTGCATATTTTTCGACCACTACTAGATAGTCGTCTTCAAGCATTTCAGTGAGACTAGCATTCATATTCAAGGTAATTTTAAGGTTAGGATTATTTTCTAGAGCTTGTGCAACTGGTAAGTAACAATTCTTGATAATCCGATCAAGAATACTAGCTTTTTGAGTGGGGGGTTGATATGCGTGTAATACTACCACGAAAGGAATTTGAGTGTTTTCAAGAGACACTAATCTCACACCTATAGCGCTAAAACATATTTTCTCTGAATTATTTCAACTAATTTTCCCAGATCTCCTATTGACTCAAAGTCTTCACATAAAAGTTTTGATGATAAAGCTCCTTTTATTTCATCAGGATCATGTGCAATGAATAAAGCTTTCTCTGGGATAGTTCCTAATTGTTCTAAAATTGTAAAATACATTTGTTTATCAGGTTTCATTACCCCAATATCTCGCGATGAAACGATTTTATCTACATAAGGAGACAATCGGGGTAGAACTTCACGAATTCTCTTACTAGAAAGAGCACTATCAGTTAATACTCCTATTTTATAACCGATCTGAAAAAACTGGGGTATAATTTCATATACCAATGGATCGGGATTATTCCACCACTTCTCGATTTCGTATTCTTCAATCAAAGAAATCTTAAGTGAGAGAATTCCAAGTGAAACGTTGTCAAATTTGAAACCTGATCCAAGCGTTCGAACTTGATCATACAGTTGCCTGAAGCGTTCTTTAATATCCATTTTCAAAACTTGAAAGTGAGCTGAAATCTCATTCCAGATGAGTAATTGGTAATCTGGTATTTTATGAACAAGAATATCTCCTGCATCGAAAATTAAAGAAGAAATGGGAGTCCTAGAAGTATCCATTTTGTGAGAAACTCTTATCACTTGGTTTATTTTTTAAAATCCTCGTGTAAGTTCCCACAATCGTCGTCTTCTTTCAGCTCGCTCCTTTTCGATTGCGGCCCTTCTTTCTTCAGAAGTCATGAATTCTTTCTTTTTTTCTTGGGAAGGTGCTGGGGATAATTCAATTGCCCGTTCGGGTTGAGGTTCAGGTTTATATTCAAATTCCTCTTCTTCAATAAGCTCCAGAGTCCGTTTGGGTTCTGGTTGTGGTTCAGGCTCATATTCCTCTTCCTTTATTAAATCCAGAGTTCGTTTGGTATCGAACTTACTAAAGAATGAATCGGTCTTTAAGTCATCAGGAGTATAATCTAGCACTGTCTCTGGTGATTCCTCAAGTTCAGGTAGAGGAATAGCCTCACTTACTGGAAGTTCTTCTTTTTCTTCTATGAACTCTTCTTCAAGTAACATTTCTAGGGGGGATTTGGATTGTGAAGTCCGAAAAAAGGAAGCAGTTTCAACATCAGTTGCTGATATTTTTGTAGGTTCTACCGAAACCTTCTCGATTTCATCGGGAGGAAAAGGTTCTTCAATTGGAACCTTCTCAGGATCTAGTACTGTTTGTTCTGATTGCTTTAGGATTTGAAGAATTTCATTTGGCGCAGGTTCTGGTTGAACAACTTCAGGAGTAGGTGGAGAGATTTCAATAGGAGATGGAGGAACCTCTGATGTGAGTGTAGGCTCAGAAATCACTGGCGGAACATCAGGAACAGGAGTGGGTTCTGTAACTTTAGGTGAAAGAATATCTGGCGCGATTATAGGCTCAGAAACTACAGGTTTATCCTCCTGTGCCACTGCTAGTTGATTTAAGATGTTTAAAAATGCGTGAGCTTCTTTGACATCAAAATCGAGTACAAAATCTTCTGCAGTAATTTCTATTCTCTGAAGTTGATTTTCTCCCGTTACTGCTCGTAGGCAAATACGAGGCCCCTCACGATCTAGACACCAGGTAACAATATATTTATTCTCTTCTATTTCCAAAAGAAACTGCTCCTATACACTTTCCAAAAAGTCCTTGAATAGGGTTATGAAATCAGATATTTCATGCTGCTCAAGAACAAGTCTATCTGTACCTTTTTCGATGACTACTTGATCGTTTCCATTATCTTGTTTGATTTTATGAATTTCAATTGTTGTTCCAGATTTCAACTTCAAACGAGTTATTGAGTCGAAAGTTTTTGTTGCAAGTTTCATTTCATATCACCCTATATTACTTTTGAATATCAACAGGGCTTTACCTACATCTAATAATACACGGTAACATGCTCTTATAAATCAATGCAAGATACCCTTTAAAAAAGGCACGTAAAAGATATATTAATGGAGCTCCATCTTGAACTTTTTCAAGGCGTAGAGTGCTCATTCACACAAATTTTATCTACCTTCGCCGTTATAATAAATTTTTTAGTCTTACTTCCACTCCTTAATACCAAACTATGAACGAACAGGATTCTCCAGTTCTGGGATCATCAATGGGAAGCTTTCGTTGGATAAAATCACTAGGCGACTAACCTTTGATTCTCTAACAACTTTATAATTAGTCAATTTCTCTAATTCGTTTGCAAACTCAACTATCTTTTCATGGGAAGGCATGATTGATCTCGGAAGTCTTTTTTCTGTGGCACCCACATGGACAACACCTTTTACTTCGATAAATGAAGGATTCATTCTCTCAATCATTTCTGCGTATCCCTCTGGATCAACTAAATTAAGTCCCTCTGCAACAGTCAACCGAGCAACAGTCCGAAATGGTACTCCTTTTCCTATAAGAGTTAATGTTTCCCAAATTCTATTTAACGCACGCTCTTTTTCTAAAGGACGATGAGTTCGGAGAAAATTTTTGATTCCAGGAGCTGGAAGAGTCACATAAAGCTGTGTTGGATAACTCCGAGTCTTTAAAATTGATTTTAACACTCCAGGGAAGCTTCCGTTCGTTACAATAAACACAGTCATATCTTGTTTTTTTAATTCCTGAATTAATTCGGGTATCCAGGGATAAAGAAATGGTTCACCTGTTAAGCTCAAAGTCGCATGCTGGGGATTCATTGCCTCCTCATACTTCTTTGAATCAACAAATGGTTTATATCCGCAGATAATGTTACGTTGGCATTGTATCAATCCCTTGACGACTTCTTTAGGAGAATCAAATATTTCTTCAACATTCTGAGAGTCACTGGATTTATATTCATGGTACATGTTTTTGAGGCCAATATCTGACTCGTGTACACGCCAACAAAACTGACAATTGAAGTTACAAATAAGAGTTGGAGAAAACTGCACACACCGATGAGATTTGATGCCGTAGAATCGCTTATAACAAAAACGATTTTCCCGTAACGCATTATGTGTCCAATTACACTTTTTAATGGCTGTATTTTTTCCGTAGAGTTGGTAACGTTGTTTCTTAAGAAGTGATTGCATTTTCTGAGGGATGTAAGACATCGATAACCACTATATCAACAGTATATGATAATTACAACAAGAAAGGTAGAAATCAATGAAACAGAATAGATAAACCAATTAAAATGAACATTCACCTATAAAAATCCAATAGATCACGACGATCATCATCCTCATCGCGAGGATTCAAGATAATTCTGAAAAGATCCCATACGACTTCACTAGCACTCCGACCCCGACTTGTTAATGCGTAAAGAATATCTGATTCCTCGCCCTCTTGGCAGATTAAACCTAGGTCAAGCATCTCATTCAACCGAGATCTAACCTTTGTTGGAGAGGCATTATGTTCAATTGAAGTAACAATTTGTTCAAAAGTTCGTCCATAGGGATTAAGATGGAGATATTGGAGGATGATAAGACTGTGTTCCTTTTCAAGTAATTTCAACGGATTAATCGTCCCACTCAAAAAATATAACCTCGTTAATTTCTCAATTTATTGAATAGTAATCATGTCTTTATTTTGCTAAGTAATAGATTCAGCTTTCTTCAGCAATCGTGTTAAAACTTTATATATAAAAATCTCATGTTATTCCATTGATTCTGTGAGAGGAAATCGAAAACCTGTCTTGAATTTGTATAATACACATTATTAAGCGCTTATTCAGATTTTGGGTAGAGCGATCGTTACTGTTGTGCCTTTTTTTCTTCCTGGCGAAAATATCTCCACCGTTCCTCCATGAAGTGTTACTATCTTTCTTACGATGGACAATCCTAATCCAGTTGAAGTTAAACCTGGCTCAAAGCGAGAAAACGGTTCGAATACACGTTTTAGGTCGTTTTCTCGGAAACCAAATCCATTATCCTTAACTTTAATTATGATGACTTGACGCCCCTTTTGGGTTTGTTCTTCTGCAAACAATTCAACTTTTCCTTTCTGAGGAGGGGAATATTTGACTGCATTATCTAAGATGTTTTGTAAAACTCGCAGAACTAATTCCCTGTTTCCAACCATTTCTAAAGCATCAGGGGCATAAATATGAATTTCCTGATCTTTTTGAACCATCTGAGGTAATACCGACATTTTAGCATCATTAATCACATCAACTAGATCGAAAGTCTCCTGTTCAATTTGAATTTGGTCATATCGTTCATATTCTAGCAAACTATCAACCATTCGCGATAATCGTTTAGAATTTGATACTATAACTTCAAGGTGATTTTTCATCTCTGGGGTAACTTCTCCAGCCAGTCCATCTCTCAAAAGTTCAGCAAAGCCTTGGATAGCAGCTATAGGAGATTTTAAATCGTGACTCACAGAAGAAAGCATCAGAGATTTTTCATTATACCGCTGTTTAAGATCTCTATAGTGTGATAGAGAAATAATGTCAGCGGGAGCACTAACGATAGTTTCTGATTGATCTCGGTCAATCGCTAAAAAAGTAGCCAATGTTGATTCAAGAACACTATTTTGTGTTGAAAGCAAAAATAATTCTCTATTCAATCGATCTAGATCAAGCGAGCTCTTTTCAAATTCTTCAAGAAGGAGCTGGATAGGTTGATAGAGATCTCTAATATTACTTGGAAATTTGTATGAACCCTCAGAATCATAAAAAAAATTCGGGTGAACTTGAGTATTTTTTAAACATAAAAAAGGATATTTTAAAGCAAGCTGGTTAATTAGCTTTTTACTGAGATTTTTTTCAAGGAAAAGAGAGAAAAGGGAGTATCTCACTTTGTAATTTGATAATTCCTTCTCAAAACTAGATTCAACAAATTCAACAAAATTCCTTGTGACTTTTTGTGCTGAAAAATCAAGAAAGAAGTTTTGACGAGTTGAAGCCTTTGGAAAATTTGAAAAAATCTTATCCATATGAACCCTGAAATCTTTTTTCTTCCATTTTGGTGTTATTTTTCGGGGAACATTAAAGTTCTCAATTGTAAAGCCGTTCTGGAACCTAAGGTTTTCGTTTAGGGTGGGTTTGGATGAATCAGAAAAGATGACTAGATAGCGCTGAATATCGGTTTGGGCCAGAGTGGAATTTAAAAAAAATTCAATTTCATGTTGTTTCTCAAATAAACAAAATACTCTGATAGTATCAGCGATTTTCCCTTTATTTTCCACAGAACTACCCCATTAAACTCTGAGAATTTTTCCTTTTGAGAATAACAAATAAATTTTGCTATAATATCTTTTCTGATTACTGAGGATGAAATATATTTCTCAAATGTGAAAAATCGACGAGCTTTTCCAAGTCTAAAATCGGATATACTTTTGAATTATCCTTTATGTAAGAATCTAAGTTAAAACAACTCAAAGTAGAACTATTTGACCTATCTTCACTTTTTCGTTGAGTTGTTTCACTAATGTTGCGAAATATTCCACAAATTGCCTCAAAACCGATCCCAATTGTAAGATTTCGATTCAAACTAGTTAAAAATACAATTCGTGATTGTAAGGTGTGAGTGAAAAACGGGTCAGGACAATCAAGATACTTCTTCAGATTGAGAATGGGGATTGATTGGTTATTGAGGTAGTATCTTCCCAAACTAAGGTTTATAGTATCTTCTAGCATTTCCCTTACGAAATCTGAAATCCCATCAATTTGATCAATCGGAACAGCCAGTTCAGTTGAATCTAGCTTAACAACTAAAAACAAATTACTTTGAATTTTTAAAGGCTCCTCGTCAAGTTCACTCATAAAAGCTAGATTCTCCTAAGGTATGATAGAAAAATTTGTAAGAAAACTTGATTTACATTTGAATAGCCTAGTTACTCGAATTTATATGGATTTCCTAGCGTATTGTGATTACATAATTCTGCTAATGTTTTTTTATACCCCTGTGAACCCTTATCCAAAGTCTCTCCAATTGGTATTAATGCAATGACTTCTAGACTCTCGTGGGAAACCCCTAAAAGATCTGATACGACTTCCTGGTTAAAGTCAACAATAAAATTACTGCCTAAGTTATTTGCTGTTGCCGCTAGCATTAATTGGGAGCTTGCTATAATTGCATCAACAATATTGACATCATCAGAGTCTTCTCTACTTATAACAACGACAGCAAAGATTGCAGCAGCATTTTTTATCCAATCAGATCCCTCTGTATTTTCAGCAACTTGATTTTTTATAGCTGGATCACTTATAATAATATAAGTAAAGTTTTGTACATCAGAGAGGGACGGAGCCAGCTGGGCACACGCCATTAGTTGCTTAATTTGATCGGAAGACAATTTTTGATCTGATTTAAACTCATGGAATCGTTTATTTCTAATTACAACCTCGAAAAAGTCCATATGCACATCATCTTAAATTTTATGATGGTGACTACCTTCAAGAACCATCCTGCTGGAATATTCGGAGTGATTTCCTTAAAGGAAAAAGCTTTTTACTAGTTTTATATATTGTTACTAATAGTTGAATTATTGTCAAATTATCACGAGATTAATTTTAAAACATTTTGAGAATAAATAGATTATCTCTAATGTTTTAATTTACAATTTTATACGTACCCCGCTCTGTATTTATGATCCATTAACCTTTGGATTGATTTACTTGGCAACACACAAAGAGCAACTAAAATTGCATTATGAACGCCAAAGAACCCTTATTGATGAAATTAAAATAATGCGTAGTGACCTCCAGACTGAACAAAAACTGACCACGCGTTTTAGAAAACAAAGAGATAAATATAAAGCTGAACGACAAGCACTCTTCGCTAAAGTTGCCCCAGATATCGAATCACAAGATTCCCAAAAAGATTTTCTTGAAAAGCTGAGAAAACGACGAGCTTTTCTCCGCCGACAGGCTCAACGGACGGATGGACCTGTATTTAAGATACTTACAGCGGCGCAGCTAGAACAACTCACGTTGGTTGAGCTGAAATTTCATTTATATGAACTAGAGTTCATGCAACAAACTAGTACCCTCTCTCGAGAAGACGAAGAGATATTAATAGAAGAGATTAAGCGTGTAGAAGACCAAATTGCTTACTTGGAGAAGAAAAATGAAGCTATTGTTGCTGATTATCTCGGAAATATTCCCGAAACAAAAGAAAAGTTAGAACTAGAAATTACCGAGATTGATAAAAAAATTGCCAAAGAAGAGGCTGATCGAAAAGAAATAAGAGAAAAAGTCCAGCAAATTTATTCACGTATAAAACCCTTGAAAGAGGAGGAAGATAAAGCTCATCAAGAATTTGTCGTTCACCTGCAGAAAATTGATGAACTTAAAGCATTAGTCCAGGCTAAACAGGAGGAACTTGACTCATTAAAGGGAAAAATCAGTAAGATCAAGAAATTAATCGCTGAAGAGGAACATAAACAAGTTTATGGGAAAATTGAGGAAAAAATCGAAGCCTTACTGAAAAAAAAGGACAAAGGAGAGGACCTTTCTCCAGAAGAACAAGAATTCCTTATGAGTTATGGTCATGTTCCCTTTTGAATTCATTTTAGGTCTTTTGAATGAAGCTAAACAATCTGGAACATTACGAGGAATTCTTCATCTGTGCCTATTGTGCCTATTGTGTCAATAACAATGCTGCATGCCCCACTTTTCTCTCAGTCCGTCATGAGATCGTTACGGGAAGAGGAAAGATGATTACAGCGCGGAACCTTGCACAGGGGTTACTTAATAAGGAGGAGGGACTAGAAGCTCTTAAAGATGGTTTATTCCAATGTACATTCTGTGGGGCATGTGAACAAGAATGTATGGTTGATATTCCATTAACAGAAGTCTATACAGAACTAAAAGGATTAATGCAGGACCGATTACCCGAAAATACAGTGAAAATTTTTCAAAATTTAGAAAGTAAATTTAATATCTACGGAATGGACCAAGCAGATAGAAATTTTTGGAATTTTGATGTTGAAGATACATATGATGAGTTGGTAAATAGGTCTGCTGAGGTTGGCTACTTCATAGGGTGTATGGCATCGTATATGGGACGGGCTTCAGGAGCACCCGTTGCGATTCTAAAACTTGTAACTCATGCAAATGAAAAAATATCAATTTTCTCTCCAACAGAGAACTGTTGTGGAAACCCTTTTTTATTAGGTGGATGTCTTGAGAAAGCCAAGAAACTAGCTCAACACAATGTGAATGAGATCGAAAAACTGGGAATAAAAACTCTGTTTGTTTCATGTGCAGGATGTTACCGGGTTATCAAAGAGGAATATCCAAAACTCCTAGGAATAGAGTTACCTTTCAAGGTATTTACTCATATGGAGTATCTCTTGAATCTAATTAAGGAGAAAAAACTGAAATTACTAAGTCTCACTAATATTAAGGTCTCTTTCAAAGATCCCTGTGAACTTGGACGACATTGCGGTGAATATGAAATTGCTCGTGACCTCATTAGTTCATTACCGGGTATTGAAAGTGTTGAACTGGCAAATAATCGTGAAAACGCGCTTTGCTGTGGAGCTGGAGGATTGGTAAAAGCAAACTATCCAGAATTAGCAGAAGATATCGCTTTGAGACTCATTCAGCAAATGGAGGAAGCGGGAACTGAACTCTGTCTCAACGCCTGTCCTTCCTGTCTTCTTAATATTGATCAATTCTTGCGACAGCAACAATCATCCATTCTAGCTATTGACATTGCACAACTAGTCCACAGACTTTCACAGAACTATCAAAATTCTCTCATTGTGAATCAATAGTTTTGTAGACTAATAAACTAATGAGAATTAGAATCTTCTAAACCAGGTTGATGTTATCGTGTCAAACAAGCTACTCAAAATCACAGCGTTACAACCAAATCTTAAGTTAAACGAATTTGAGAATAATCTAGATAGTTACAATAATTTACTCAATGAATACTCTGGAATAATTAAGGAATCTCAAGTTCTCTGTCTTCCCGAGTATTGGAATGGTGTGAGAATGGACAAATATACTACCTTAATACTTGAGGCTTCTCTGGATTTTCTTAGAGATCTTGCTATTTCCAATTCACTTTGGGTAATTGGAGGAAGTCAAATAGTGCAGGAGGAGAAAAGCTATTCCAACCGATCACATGTTTTTTCCCCTTCGGGAAGATTGATCGGTTCTTACAATAAACGCCATCTATTTGGATATGAACGAATGCAAGATATCACTCCAGGAATGGATGATTTATTTTGGCATATTGATGATTGGAAAGCCACAATTAAGATTTGTAGCGACTTGTGGAACACACACGATTATTCTTTGTTAATAAAGGAGGAGCTCGACCTTATTTTTTCACCAATTCTAACTACTATCCCAGATCGTTTATATACGAACTATGGTCGATTTATGTGGCACAATCTTGCACTAATCCGCGCTAAAGAGGCAGCAGCAGCTGTAGTCGTTAGTGACACGGCAATGCAACCTATTCGAGACCCTTACTGGTGTACAGGAGCCAGTTGCATAGCTGATCCATCTGTTCGGTTTGTAAACGCCGAACCATTAGGCCAAGGGATACTGACATCGGTCCCAAAGGGCTATTCGGGGATAGTGACGCTAACATTAAACCTTGAGAAAATCCGTGAACAGAAACAATATCGAAAGGAAATGGGATTACTCGCATCTTGAAATAAAAAAAAAAAAAGGAAGGTAGGAGACTATATGGGAACGAAAGAAGCTGCTAACCCAGTTGCAAGCACGAATAATCCGATGAGGATTACTATCCACATGAAAAGCCAATTCGCACCCGACCAACGATTCTTAAACACCTGTCCGTCTTCAGTTACAATTTTCCAAATTGACAAAACAGGTGACGGGGTACGATGATACCACCCGTAAGCTTTCACCATTCTACCCTGAAGACCAGGAACTTGGAATAAGGCGAAGAAACAAGACATACAACTTAATAGGGGACTATAATCCAACGTAAGAATCCCTGTCTCATCCTGAATCACCAGATCCTCACTTAAAAAATACCCAGGTACACCACGACCAACGACACGCCCCTCAAACACCGCTTTCTTGCCTCTGAGAGGAGAAACTTCATAGTACGAGTTCTTCGTCATGTCTGTCAAACAATGGACAACAGTAACAGTAGGGTCGGAATCGCGAATTTTGGGGTATTTTTCATTTCGACGCCACTTCCAAATCAGAGCGAATAGAAGAAGACCAACCCCTGCCCCAATAAGGGGATCATATGTACCATTACCGACAAACCACACGAGGAGATACCCAATAAGTGGCAGGATAAAGAAGAGTAAGGGAGCCACATATGCCAAAAATAAGTCTACAAGGAACTCATCCCATAAACTTTCAGGGAGCTTAACCTTTCCCATTCCAGGGAATTCAGGTTCGAAGCCTTGTTCTTCCTGCATTTTATTCAAAGATAAAATTCGCTTCGCAGGAAGAGGATGGGTGGAAAAAAGTTCCAAAAATCCACCCCATGGGTTTGAGAGATCCCATTGAGCTGCTTGTGCAACAGCTTCATCATTTAATTCCATTCCACGTCCATAGGCGGACATTGCTAAGTTTTTAGCTCCAGTGACATCGAAAATTCCTAAAGAACTCATCCCAGTCATAAAGGCACCTTGTCTAGCGGCTTGTTTTCTCTCTGTCGCAGTTGCACCTTTATCACTCACCTTTGCAGAAACTTCCGCATCGGCTTTAATCATTCCATAAGCGATTTTAACTAAACTTCTGGATAATGCCCCTGGATCACCTGTGGCTTCTGCAGAAAAACCATCAGCATAATATTCGCGAATACGTGACAATAAAAGAACAAAAAAGTGTGAAATATAATAGGCAATCCAAGCTCCGATGGCTACAACACCAGCAGCGAGTCCCACTTTTGCTGCATCATCATCAGAGGTAGTGGAAACACGAGCAAAAGTCCATAAACCTTGATAGAAAACATAACAGATTAATGGGATAGCAGCCGCTATTGTCATGAAGATAAAGTCTCGATGAACGATATGCCCACACTCGTGAGCTACTACAGCAAGCTGTTCGTCTTCATCTAGATAATTTAGTATTCCTTCAGTAATAGCCATTCGCGCTCGTTTTTTCGTATGGCCGTAAGTAAACGCATTTGGATTGTTGTCGTGAATGATTGCAACCCATTTTAGGGAGAAATTATGCAGCTCCATTTGCTGATACAGAAAATCACGAATATTAGCAGGTAACTCTTCGACTGGGTATTTGGTTGCATCATACACCCAGGAGATACACAAATCCATTATCCACGGTGATATAAGAAACTGGATTCCTAAAATGATGAACGCGATTATTACTGGAAACACAATGATAAGATACTCATAACCAGCAAAGGCTCCAGATATCGAGATAAGATAGGCTAACACCATCCCAATTACGAACACAATGCCCCATAAAAAAGTCAAAATTGCGAATGAACGTAGGTATAAATTTTTTGGCAAATTCTATCACCACTTAAAACATTTAAGAGAGTTAACACCTATTAGTGTTATTTGGAATTCTCTACTAACTTATCGTTTACCTAAAGAAGTAATTTAAAAAACTTTTAGTTTCCAGAACGAATTTATTTGCCACAATCTATTCGTTTTGTACTTCAAATAGGTGGTTTTATGCTTCTAGGAATTCAAAATAATTTTCCCCCATTGACAATTCTTTCAAAAGAGCAAGTTTCTGAAATCCATCAAGCAACATTGAAAGTTCTGGAACAGACAGGAGTACGCGTCCTATCCCAACAAGCGGTAGACATTCTGAAGGATAGAAAATGCAAAATTGAGTCTAATAAGGCTTTTCTACACCCAGAACTCGTGGAAGATGCTTTAAAGAAATGCCCATCTTCATTTACTTGGCATAGTGTTTATCCAGATTCAAAAAAACACATCAAACTGGAACCTGGAAGGGTAAATTACACTATTTCTCATTCTCCAACTCACGTGATTGATTTTGAGGGAAAACGAAGAAGATCGACCTTCACAGACATATCAGAGATGACTCGTCTTGGAGATGCTCTTGAAATGGTACATCTAGGGGGTTCAGGCCTGTCGGGTACAGTGGAGGAGATTGATCAACGAATGGATCTCATAACTGCTGCCGCGTATCGCTTTGTTTATGAAGTCCAGAATACTGACAAACCTCTTTTTATTCCTCCAAGTGGGGGGACTCCGGAAGACGCGTTTGAGTTTTTTTATCTTTTCCGAGAAGACCACGAAGATTTACAACGTCGGCCTTCCACATGGGCATGGGTCAATACTGTTTCTCCTCTCATGCATAATGAAACAATGACCGATTATGCACTTGGATTTGCTATGTTTGGTTTACCAGTCCTTTGTTGTCCAGAAGTTATGGCTCACGCTACTGGGCCAACCACATTAGGTGGAGCATTAGTTCAGCATAATGCAGAGGTTCTTTCATTACTTACAATGTGTCAATTAGCAAATGAATCCTATGGAATAGCACCCCCTCCACCGATTGTATATGGAACAGCTTCCTCAATACTAGATCCTCGAACAGCTCAAATTACACTTGGGGCTCCTGAAGCAGGATTAATGAATGTTTTAACAGCCCAGATGGCAAGGCACTACAACCTACCAACAAGGGGTACAGCTGGGTGTACTGATTCTAAGGCTTTAGATGCCCAAGCGGGTCAGGAATCAACTATGAATGTATTACTTGCCTCAATGGCTGGGGTTAACTTGATAGTTAACGCCATCGGAGGGCTTGGGCCTGGAATCCAAGCTGTTTCTTATGCAACCATGATTTTCAATAATGAAAGCTTGAAAGCTATAAGTCGTGTATTACGAGGCATTGAAATCTCCGATGAGGCATTAGCACTTGATGTCATCCATAAGGTTGGGCCTGGAGGAGAGTATCTGAGTCATCCTCACACTCTGAAACATTTCAGATCAGAATTCTTCATCCCGAAATTATTTGATCGAACGGATTATGATATTTTTGAAAAATCTGAAAAACAAGACATATTAGCACGAGCAAATGAGATAGCACATGAAATTTTAGAGTCACATCACCCACCTGAGCTTGATAAAGGTATTGTACAGCGATTAGAGGAAATTTTGAAGAGTATCCATAGAAAATATGTTAGTGAGAAGTAATCTGTTCTAATTTTTTCCTATGTAACTCATTAATTCGTGATTTCATGTTAATGACATAATCTTTTGAATAAGGATAGAAATATAAGCAGATGAGAGTAATTCCTAATGCTATGGCAGGAAATAAAAATACAAGAAGTCTTAGTCCTAAGATTACATCGACACCAGGATAAGGTTCATAGGTTTCCCAGCCAGTTGTAGAAAAAACCAATGATACGGTAATTATTGAGGCAATCATCGAGAGACGCATGAAAAAATTAGTGATTCCAAAGAAAGTACCCTCACGACGAACTCCCGTCTTTAATTCATCATCATCAATTACATCGGCTATGATTAGATAGATAAAATATAACATTCCTCCGAAACCAAAGCCCATGACGATCACTGTCAGTATTGCTGTTGAAAAAGAGTTGATTATCAATAAAGGAGTAGAAGAAATTACGTAGACGATAATTGAAACTGCGTACATCTTTCGACTGCCATACTTCACATCCAACCTCCTCCAAAAGATCACAGTGACAATACCTACGATAAACATGGTTCCGAGTAAGATTGCAGTTAAAAAAGGATCTTTTATTCCCAGAACCCACTCCGCATACAAGGGAACTGTGGATGAAAGAACAAGTAAAGTGTATTCATACAGAAAGAACATTATTGTATAAAGCATAAAACTTGTGAGACTAAAAGAATACTTCAAACCTTGAAAGAAATTAAATTCTTGATGATAATCCTGAGTAAATTCAGGGCGTTCTAACACGCCCCACTTTAATGAAATTAGAAGTGCAGCTAAAATAATGACTGTGGTGACAATTCCATTTATTAGATATCCCCCCATAACATCCTGATCCCCAATAAAATATCCAGGAATCAAAAAAGCCGCGATTAATCCTACTGTTGAGAGAACTTGTCTGATTGTATTAACCTCTGCCCTTTCCTCAACAGATGTATACAATTCTGGGAATAAGCTATCGTATGGGAGAGCAACCATCGTATAAAACGTATCATAACAAAATAACATTAATAATAGATATAAGAATGTAAAAAAATAATTTTCTCCTTTAGGAACAGGAGGAATCCATAAAATGATCTCGATTATCAAAATAGGGATTAATCCAATCATGATGTAAGGTTTTCTACGACCAAACCGAGTATTAGTTCTATCTGACAAATAACCTATTAAGGGATCGTTAATTGCATTCCATAGTGTCCATAAGATGTATGCGGTCATAATGTACTGGATTGGGAGTCGGACAGCGGCAAAATAAAAAGTTAGAACCCATGTATTAAAAGCACTATTGATGAACCATTGAGCAAAGCTGCCTAATCCAAATGACCATTTTTGTAAGGCCCCAAAGGAATATCCGTGATTTCGATCCATTTTTTATCCGCACATGTTCTTCAATTTTTAGAGAGAGTAAAACAATCTGGATTGGCGTCCATATTTTTCGGAATTTATATATTGAGCGTAATAACATCATCACCACACTATAATTCCCAGAAATACTTACCAAAAGACAAACAAAGGCTAAGATCTAACACACAATCATTTAACGAATCCAGTTTGTGAATCATCATGGCACGAGTGGACTTTCACTGTCACACAAAATATTCAAAATGCTCTAATCTTGAACCAGAGTTAATTCTAAAATTATGTAGAAAAAGGGGAATCCAAGGAGTCTTGAT
>CP070760.1:2786428-2793261 GCA_020348965.1 Candidatus Heimdallarchaeota archaeon
TATTTGGGATAGAAATTGCCACCACCAGTCTTCTTGGATTAAGAAATCCTTTGTTGTTGAGCTTATCTTGAAAGTAAAGAACTGTTTAATCCATTCTAATTCCCAATAATCAGTTTCTTTATTTAATTGATTTAATAATTGATTTTTCTGTGTTAGCTCTCTTCTCTTCAAGTAGGGGAAAAGATAGAATAATGAGAATATCAGGCGTATAAAATTCTTTAAGATTGGATGATCAGGAGAAAATTGTTCTATTTTATCAATATAATGATCCCAATCAGGTTCACTCATAGAATTGTTTTCCTATATATGAATTAATGGGGTCTTTAAGTCTGACTCACAACGTCAAAGTTTGGTGAACCATCTGGTAATAGGAGATCTTTCTTCATTAGTTGAATAAGAACACCATGGGTTGATTTCGGATGGAAAAAAACTGACAATAGCTCCTCAGTTGGAGTTTTTCCAGCAAGAGGAATTCCAGCCTTTTGATAGTCGCTTATTGTTTGCTCAATATCCTCCGATTCAAAAGCAATATGGAACAACCCTTCCCCCTTTTTTTCAAGGTATCTTTTTGTTGGCCCCTCAGTCACAGGTTCAACGAGTTCAATAAAGCAATTATTACTTAAAGGGAGAAAAGCGTAATCAAACTCCTCTTCTTCCCCTTTTCCAGTAATATAGTATTGTCTGTGAATTTTAATACTTTTTACGTTTAAACCAAATGCCTTGCAGTATTTTGAGACAGCTGGTTTCAGGTTATGTACAACTATCCCAATGTGATGAAGGTTTATTGACAACTATGGAACCTCAATTAGTTCTTCCAAAGGCATCATTCGGGTAGATTACAGCCCTCTAACCAGACACCTGCTAGAGTTTCAAAATCAGGAGGTTCTAGATTAATTTCTCGATCAACTACAATGTCTATGACAGCTGGAATTTCGAGATTTGTAGTCTTTTCCAAAGCAGATTTAATGTCACCTGGTTGTGTCACTCGGATACCGAAACAATCCACAGATTGGGCTAGTTTATCATAGCGTACATCAAAAAAGTCTACTCCTATATACCGTTGTTTGTATGCCAATTTTTGACCTGCTTTAATCATCCCATAAGCTTGATCATTAGCTACAATAATCACAATTGGCAATTCTAAGCGTCGAGCAGTCTCTAATTCTTGGACATTAAACATAAAGGAGCCATCACCCATGATTGCATACACTTTTTTGTCAGGTTTGGCTAATTGAGCTCCAATAGCATATCCAATCCCTACCCCTAAATGACCAGAGTCACAAGGCCATAAAAAGGTGTTTGGTTCATATACACGATTAAGATAATGTGCCCAGACACCAGTATTTCCCCCATCCACAATAGTTATTGCCTCTCGTGGGAAAAAGTCTCTAACTTCCTTTATAGCTCGCAGTGGATGAATAGGGACTTGGTCTGATTTGCCCTGGTCTAAAAAATCGGCCAACCATACTTCTTGTGTCAGAAAACATTCCGCTAATGCTTCATGAGCTTCACGAGGCTCAATTTGAGATTTGATCATTCGAAAAAGTTCAGCTACAGTAGATTTTGCATCTCCAACAATTCCTAATTCTACCTGTCTATTGAGACCAATCGATTCAGGACAAATATCAATTTGAATTAGTTTCTGCGTATCAGCGTCTCCCCACGCTGGCGGAAGACCCCAAAAGTCAAGATCCCCGAGACGCCCTCCGACTAAGAGAACTAAATCGGCTCCAGCTTGTGCAGCAAGTGCTCCATAACCAGCAGGTAAGAGAAGGAGTGGATGATCTTCGGGAAGTACTCCCCGCGCTCCGATTGAGGTTGTGACAGGGCACTGTAGATGTTCAGCAAGCTGTTGGATCTCAAAACTTGCCTTTGCTCTTAATACGCCTCCTCCTACATGAATCAAAGGATTTTCTGATTGAAGTATCAAATCAGCAGCCTTTTCAATCAGTTTACGAGACCCCATAGGATTTGTTAGACAGCGATACTGGGATGGAGACAAATCACCTTGTGGTAGTTCGGATATATCATGAGATTCAAAAAGAACATTAGATGGTGCATCCAGCAAAACTGGGCCAGGTTTTCCAGAAACGGCTGCACGGAATGCCCAATGAACTAATTCAGGAATTCTTTTCCAATGAGAAAGAACAGCTTGCCACTTGGTAATTGGTTTGAATAAGCTAACTTGATCTAGTCCTTGTGTCATGCCATGATCAGGGTAAATGTTCCAAGTTTGGTTTTGTGCGGTAATTACAACCATTGGAATGCTATCTGCAAAAGCAGAGTAAACCCCTGGTATTAAGTTTGCAGCCCCAGGCCCTACTGTACCCAGACATACTCCTGGTTGCCCAGTGACTCGTGCCCAAGCATCTGCGGCATTCGCGCTAGATTGTTCATGACGAAAAGTCACAAAATCAATCAATTCCTCTTTGTAGATCGCGTCTAATATGGGATAGAGTTGATCTCCTGGGATTCCAAAAACGTATTTGACATTTTCTTGCTTTAAACACCTTATAATTAGGTCTCCACCAGTCATTTGTTCCATTTTCAATCAAACCTCATTTAGAGATAAAATCTTAATTGTGCTAACGAATGAGTAAAAACTTCTCAAAAAACTTTTGCTTCTTGAGTGATCTCAGCTTTCAAGGATTCTCAAGTATAGCCAATAGTAATCATGTCCACAGAAGATAGTGGATCAAATGGGCTTTTATTATAATCACCAAAAACTCTCACATCAGTGAATCCAACTTCTTGAAGAAGAGAAACCATTGATTTATAACTGATTCGAGGAATATTAGTTTTTCCAGTTGTTATCATCTCCCATTCCTTATTATCTTGTGATTGAAATAGTGTGATAATTTCTGGATGGATAAACTTCTCCGTGGTTGTGAATCCTCTTAGAAAAATATATTCACCGTTATCAGTAACTACCGATCGAGGGGGTGACCACCCTTCGCGTTCCTTTTCAGTATTCAATAGATGAAAAATTAATATACCATGTGATTTTCTTAATACCTGGAAAAATTTAGAAATAATTCCCTTGAAACCATTGTGTGCAGCTCCTATCAGGCCAACCGAGTTTCCTAAACTGATAATTGCATCGAACAGTCTTCCAGTTAAAGCCTCAGGGTCCATGAAATCCTGAACGAGAAGCTCGGCATTGGGAACTTGTTTTCGGGCTTCTTCAATCATGGATTGATCGATGTCCACACCCGTGACTTGATAACCGTATTTTTTCTGCAATATTTGGGTGTGGTGACCTGTACCACACCCCAAATCCAAGATTGTCTTAACTGATGGTTTAATATCTTTGATAAAATCCATTAAAAAAGGCATTTCAATCGATAATCGTTTATCCCAATTAATCAGTAAGTTGTAATGTTCTCCCCCTACTAGTAATGATGATTTTGTCAAAAGACCACCTATCTGTCAATCCAATCAATCGAATTTTTTATCTAATTACATAATCAAAAAGAGGATTTTATACTATTTCAAAAATTGGTTGAGAAAAAGCAGTTATATTTGTGAGATTATTCTTTTATCGGAGTGAATTTTATCTTCTTATTCACATAGAGAAGGCTCAAATATGAATTGTATGAAACAACGTTTTCTGGACGTCGCAACAGAATCTGCAAAGAAAGCAGGAAAAATATTGCTTGAGTTTTACAAAAAGAAACCAGAAATAACATATAAAGAAGATCAGAGTATTGTTTCTGAAGCAGATTTGAAAGCAGATTCCATAATAAAAATCCAACTTGAACGAAATTTTCCCGACCACTCTATTCTTTCAGAAGAAAGCGGGGAGAAAATGCAGGAGTCTGAATATTTATGGATTATAGACCCTTTAGATGGTTCTACGAACTTTTCTGTACACAATCCCTTTTTTGCTGTTTCTATTGGATTATTACATAAATTACAACCAATTTTAGGAGTAATTTTCTCTCCCATTCAAAACGAACTATTTATAGCAGAGAGGAATAAAGGAGCCCGTCTGAATAATCAACTTATCTCTGTGAATAAAGACGCTACCCTCGATACTTCGTTTTTGGCTTTCTGTAATGGCCGTGATCTGCATTCACGACAAAATATGGCGAAGATATTTTACGAATTGAAATTAAAAAACAATTACATACGGCAAGTTGGCGCAGCCGCGCTTGAACTCTGTTATGTTGCCGCTGGACGGTTTGGAGGCTTTTTTATGACTGGTGTAAACCCTTGGGATGTTGTCGCAGGAGCATTAATTGTGGAGGAGGCTAGTGGAACAGTGACAGATTTTACTAACAATCTCTTTAGTGTTAAATCATCGGATATCATTGCTTCATCGCCATCAATTCATAAACCATTATTGAACATTATTCAGCAAGCACTTGCATCCAAGGGAGGGAGCTAATCCTTTTTCATTCATTTGACCTTTCAAAGAGAGGGTAATACTCAGTTAGTACGCGTTCTTTTAAGCCGACAATATTAATATAGGCACACATATTCGAGAATATCATATATTTTAGGCCAAGTGGGTCCTTCTATGTACTGGGATTCGTTTTTCAGACAGTTAACAAGCGGAAAAACGTCAAAGGAGGATAAATACACCTTATGCACGTGTCGTGAGCCGAACCAAGGAGGATTACTTCACGAACCAGGGGGGAAACTTCGATTTCTTGGCTGCTGTTCTCAGGAAAAAGCCTGCTTTAAGATTCGTTTTGATTCAAAACAAGCACTCTCACGAAAACTCCAGATCGTATCTAAGCCAAAAAGAATTGCGATCCGAAGAGACAAGATTCAACACCTCACTTTAGATCAATTTTTGAATCAACCTTCTTCTCTTGAAAGTAAAAGTGACATGCCAAGTCCGCCGCCACCACATAATGTGGCAAGACCCAAGGAATCGTGACGTTTTTGCATTTCGTGAAGTAAAGTGACAACTATTCGAGTCCCAGTACATCCTACTGGATGCCCTAGGCCAACTCCTGAACCATTTACATTTGTAATATCTCGATCCAACTCTAATGTGCGTTCTGTTGCAAGATAGGTAGCTGCAAATGCTTCATTGACTTCAATAAGTTGAACTTCATCGAGAGAATAATCTTTAACTTTTGAGAAGAGATTCTTGGTAGCGGGGACTGGTCCTAATCCCATATGGTCAGGATCAACCCCTCCAATGCCATACTCAACAATCTTCGCTAATGGCTTGATACCCAGTTCATCTGATTTCCCTTGACTCATAATTATTACAGCAGCTGCTCCATCATTAATACCAGAAGAGTTACCTGAAGTTACAACTCCATTTTTTGGCTTAAAGACTGGTTTCATATTTGCTAAATCTTCCATTGTATATTCACGTGGATGTTCATCCGAATCAAAAGTTTTAAGCCCTTTTCTTGTCGTTAATTCGATTGGGATAATTTCATCCTTGAACCGTCCTGATTTACTCGCATTAAGTGCGTTGGTGTGTGATCGTAATGCTACTTCATCTAATTCTTCACGTGTAAGCTTAAACTCCTCTGCAAGAATTTCGGCCGTCATACCCATTAATTTATCCCCTCCTGCCTTCAATCCTTCCATGACACCATCCACCAGCTTGGAGTCAAAGTACCTGTGGCCCCAACGGAGATCATATGAAAGATATGGGATCGTTGACATACTTTCTACTCCTCCTGCAAGGATAATCTCCTGGGTGTCATCACTTCGAATTTGATGTCTACCTGAAACAATCGCTTCCATTGCGGATGTACACACTCGATTTATGGTCACGGCTGGAACTTCTTTTGGAATACCAGCTCGTAAAGCAGCAATTCGAGTTACGTTCATGAAACGGTTGTCCTCAACGCAACAACCAAATCGAACATCATTAATCTGGGACGCTAAACCTGGAATCTCAACTCGATCAATAGCTGCTTTCATTACAATGGCAGCCAAGTCGGGTGCTTGCAAATCTCGGAGAGCGCCGCCAAAGTCGCCAATGGCAGTTCTAACTGCAGATACAATTACAACGTCATCTAATTGTGTCATTTGTTCAACAACCAGTTCAAGAATAAGGAAAAAAAGGGAAGTAATAGCACAAAACTCTAATCACGTTGATGTGATGATGCTTTGTTACTTACTCCAAGTAAGGCTGCAATTGTTGGTGCTAATGCCCAAAACAGAGCAATGAAAAGTTGATCTAAAAAGAAATCTAAATCAATGGTTGCAGCACCCCCTTCAAGAAGAATCTTTACAATATTTGCTATTACGATTGCAAGGGTGGTAATAAACCAAAGGATGAAAAAGAATAACGACAAAATACCCAGCTTTTCACCTGATTCAAGCCAACGAGTTGATCCAAAATAAGTAAGAAAGCAAACAATGAACCAACCAAGGGCAAAGACCAACCAATAAGATCGAGTTTGGCCAGGAATGATTTCTTGTGTTAGAATTTCAAGTTCAAGTTCATACAAAACGTCGTATAAAATGTCAGATACTATTAGTGACACTAAACATCCGATAATTACGAAAACAAATGTACCAAGATAAACTGCTACTTTTTCGTTACCTTTCATTGATTATACACCTATTCTATGAGTAAAGGAATTGTGTTTGCTAGACATTATGGAAATTTTATTAATATTTCTTACCTTCTTCAGTCAAGCAACGTGAAAAATGAAATAAGGTATACATTGCCTTTTTTTACATATTTAATAAAAAGAAAAAGCTATATTGTGTAATAGGGGCTATTCTCACAATAGAGGAAAATACAGAAGGTACAGAAGGATTCCTACTATATATGATATTACCGAAAAAGCAATCATTCCAGATAGAAAAATTGTAAGCAAGAATAGAAGAAGAATCATTAGTATTAT
>CP070760.1:2793361-2799854 GCA_020348965.1 Candidatus Heimdallarchaeota archaeon
AAATTTACTTTACCGAATTAGTCATTGAGTAAACAAAACTCTTGTTTTTCGTTATAGAAACAGTTTGTCGTTTTGAGAAATAATCCTCTCCCCAGGATAGTCTCCTGATTCTCTGGGATGCTTTCTATCTTGATTTCATATCTTCCTTCCCCCCATTGAGCTTTCGATATTGATGCACGAAGAACAATGTCTGATTTGTCAATGGATTCCGCAATATCAAAGGAACTTGAAGGTAATTCGAACTGGTTAAACCCTAATTCCATATACTTATCACTTGCGAGTAATAAGTCTCCGTCATACCCAGTATCAATTATAACAGATTCCAACTTATGCCATTCTGTTGTCAAATGACTGTAGACATCAATAGAACATATTAATAATGGGTTTCTATATCTACTGGCTAGAACAGACCAGCACTGTGGGTTTTTCATTGTATTTCCTCTGATAAAGATGATTTTAGTCTTGATTTCACTCGCCAACCCAATTGAGCTCTTCTAACTTGTATTTCATCTCGTGCAATTATTTCAACTTTATTATTGGATTCAACCTTCAATTTGGCTTGTTGAACAACATCTATAATGTCGTCACCTTTTGAAAGGATTTTTTTTGTTTCAGAATCGAGAACTAGATAATTCGTTTCATTTTGTTCTAATAGTTGCTGATAAATCATTTGGTCAGTAATCAATTGTCTCTTATCCTTTGCATCTTCTTGTTTCAACCATAATTCTATGGCTTCTTTTAGAGCATGAGATATTGATCCCTTTTTCATTCCCGTTTTTTCATTTATTTTCCTCCGGAACTTTCGTTCTAGTTCTTCTGGAATCTCACCTTTAATAGTTGCCAATTTCAATCATTCCAAGTTTATGTACTTTAGTACGGACTTATGTATTTATATTTTTACTATTGACTATTTTTATATCAATACCAGTTTTTTCAAATATACAAAGTTCATTAGTCTTTTCTTACTTGTTTGATTGGGGTAAGATCAATTGCGGAAAGATTACAAAATTCAAATAGATCGAGATCAGTTTAGAGAGCGCCTCAATAAGTATACAAGAAAAGCATTTAAGCTACTTCCTGAATTAGATGAACCACGCATTCTTGACATAGGATGTGGCACAGGGATTCCTACAATTGAATTAGCGAAATTGAGTAACGGTAAGATAATAGGAATAGACATTGATCAGTCTTCATTGGATAAATTGAATAGAAAAATTGATGAGGAAGGGTTTTCACATCGAATAAAGACCAATAAATGTTCTCTATTTGAAATAGAATTCCCAGATGAAAGTTTTGATCTCATTTGGGTTGAGGGGGCAATCTATCCAATTGGATTTGAAAGAGGTCTAAGGGAATGGAAGCGGTTGATTAGAGGCAATGGTTTCTTGGTTGTTCATGATGAAAAAAAAGGGTTATCAAGCAAACTGAAAAAGGTCTCCGAATGTGGTTATGAGCTTTTAAATCATTTTTCACTACCCATGGACGCTTGGTGGACGGAATATTATAAGCCTCTCGAAACACGGATAAAAGAACTACATTTAATATATAAAAATGCACCAGAAGCTCTTAAGGCGTTGAAAAAAGATCAAGAAGAGATAGAGAAGTTCAAGAAAAACCCTAAAGAGTTCGTTTCAGTTTTTTTCATAATGAAAAAATTGAGTTGATAAACTATGCAGAATTTGTCTTTTGACGTAAAACCAATCGGTCGTGTGATATCACACATATCAAACCGTAAAAACATACCACTTCAAGGGGTACAGGCCCAGATAGAGGTTTTTGAAGAATATGAGCCTGCCTTAGAGGGTATTGATCGGTATTCTCATCTCATCATCCTAAGTTTTCTCCATCTCTCTGATCGGACAGTCCTTCAAGCCAGCCCACGTAAAATTGATCCCACTGCACCAACGAGAGGTGTCTTTAGTATGCGAGCTCCAGTCAGACCTAATCCCATCTCTATGAATGTTGTGAAAGTTATTCATCGAAAAGGAAGGATTTTGACTGTAGATCATGTTGATCTTGTTACAGACACTCCTGTAATTGATATAAAACCCTATATAGACTGGGATTGTGTATTTAGCGCTCGTCAGCAACGAAAAACTTCTGAAAAACTTTCACGTGATGAACGAATAGAGGACTTCCTACGACAAGCGGCCAATTTTCATGGAGGAGTTTGTCCAGGGATCATGATCGGAGTTCTAGCCTGCGTTGAAGTTTTTCCCAATTATATCCCTTTGAGTAGACTAAAATCGAAAGAATTAATTGTCATTGTTGAATCAGATAGATGTATTGCAGATGCTATGACTGCGATTACTGGATGTACTCTAGGACGTCGTTCTTTGAAGTTTAAAGACTTTGGAAAGATGGCAGTAACCTTTATTGACCAAAAAACAGATAAAGCCTATCGTTTAGCTCTTTCTTCAGGAATGAACAAAATAAGTCCAGATTCGTCATTAGAAGTGTTAATGGATCTTGACGCTCGTGAAATATTTACAATTGCGCCAGTAGAAGTACTCCTGACAGATTTTGATTTACCAGGCCTCCCAAAAAAGAAAGTAACATGCACCAAATGTGGGGAGACTGTTAGAGATAATCGTGAAATTATTACGATTGACAAGCCTGAATGTAAGTATTGTGCAGGAATAGAGAGATATTACAACAAAATTGCCTAATTTCGCATATTACTTTAATCTTCTTTGTGACACGCCTTAATCGCCCACTCAATTAATGGCTGAAGACTTTCTTGTAATTCAAATCCCTTTAAAGAAAGGGTGTATTCTACACGGGGAGGAATTTGCTCGAATTGTTCTCTTTCAATGATTCTCAATTCTCCAAGCTCATTCAAGCGCTGGGATAAGGTGGTGTCACTAATTTTTTGTGAGGTAATGCCTTGAATTCGTTTTTTTATCTCTGAATATCTTAGTGGGGTCGAATACTTAGAATATTTTCCTTCTAAGGAAGAGTCATCATGTCTTTTAGGAAACACCATTATAACAAAGACCATCCACTTTTTACTAATTAATTTCAGATATCTAGTTAATGGTTTCAGACAAATACCATCTACTTCAGCTGGTAGGCATTCTTGTAGGATTCCTGGTTTAACTTCCAATTCTAAATTCCACCGTAGCAACTAACAAAGTGTTTAGTGGACAATTTATTAAGCTTTAGTATTCAAAGTAATCCAGTTATTAAAGTGGTTAAGAATGTTATAAAAGTGAAGAAAAATGTCAAAGAAGAAAGAATGTTCCTGTGGGAAACATAAAAAAGGTCATCATGAAGAAATGAGTCAATCTGAAAAGATAGAACATCTTAAAGGGTGTATTGGAGATGTTATTGAGAGACTAGAATGTATTAAAGAGCTAGCAGAGAAAATTACAATAGAGTAGAATGGAGTAGGGGAATAAATATTCTGCTTCTCTCATTTTTTTTTCAGTGAGTCATATTAGAGAGTAAACCCCTAATATCAACTTATACAGGGCTGGAATTTTTTTTAAATTAGAAGTGAATAGGAAGAAGATCATGCGGCTTCGCTGAATATTTCGTGATACAAATCTCTTCCAATATGGAATGTTCGGATATTCGCCTCACTGTTGCGCATATTATTGAAAACTTGAATATATTGATCCTCTTTCAGGTCAGGTGTCCCTGTTTTCTTAAGGTGTTCTGAGAGGAATCCTAATGAGAGAATATTAACAGAACCAGTTAGTTTATTTTCGTCCGCTCGCTTCGTAATCGGAACTCTGTGTATCATACCTTTCTTGATAATCTCTTCTGCAGATGAATCAATGGAATTAGCATCAATGAAGGAAACGGTATTCTCACTGACACATTCTGTTGCTCTTTCAAATCCTTTTTGGTCAATAGCTACAAAGAAATCGGCGTCTTCATCGCAATATGGATAGGATATCGGTTTCGTACTGAGGACAACATCGCAAAAGATGGGCCCACCACGAACTGATGGTGTGTAATCCACAGAGAGCGTTGCATGGTATTTAGCCACCATGGCGACTCTAACTAACGCACTCCCGAGAAATTTAATTCCCTGCCCACCGCGTCCACTGAATCGAAACTTTACTTTCATTCTAATCCCTTAATGAAATTTGATGTTTCTTGTAAGTAGAATTCTCACTCTTTACTTAAATATTTTGCATACAATCCCAACCATTTAGTTTTCTGGGGACTTTATTTATCCCATTCTGTGAGAACGAAGGTTGCATCCCATCCTGATGAGCGTTGCTCAATTTTTCCTTTTTGGGTAAGTAGTCTAAGAACATTGAGATAGTCACTAATGGTTTGGTCAGCAAGATCAGAAACCGAAGGCTTAATTTCATCTGTAGTCTTATTTCCCTTTGCCAGAGCCTGTAAAATTTCTACTGCATCTGCTATTAGAGAATATCGATGAGGTTTTTCTGTAGGGATTTCTCCCTTAGAGTTAGGGGTAATAAACCATTTATTTCCATCCTGGGTGACTCTTCCAAAAGAATGAAGATAAACCAAGAATCTTAACGAGTAATATGTATCGCTTATACAGAGGTCTGTTCCTGGGGATACTTCATATGGTGAGAATTCTTCGTTTTCACCTAAGTATTCCATCTTGTCAATTACCTGCAGAAAGTTCTTGAAAGGGAACGCATTAAAGGGTGGATGTTGAAAGTATGAATTAACAGCCATCAAAGAGCCTCAAACTCCCTTGAATAATTGTAATTTTTCAAAATTATGTTCAGCATTTCAGAATAACAATAGTTAAGTATTTAAAAAGTTGACCAAAATCATTATTTAGATGAATTAAACAATTAATTGTGATTAAAATGGCAAAAGAAATAGTTCAAGGTGGAGTACGGCTAAAAGTTGGAGAAGAAGCTCCTGATTTCACTCTCCCTGCTCAAGATGGAAAAAAAATCCGTCTTTCTGATTATCGTGGCAAAAAAAATGTAATGTTGGCTTTTTACCCTCAGGATTTCACACCTGTTTGTTCCCATCAACTCCCTTCATACAGTAAGCAGATTAAGAAATTTGAGGAATTGAATACCCAAGTTCTGGCAATCGGTGTGGCGTCGATTCCTGTTCACAATGCTTGGATAGAATCCCTTGGTGGACTAAATTTTCCTTTACTTGCTGACTGGGTGCCTTTTGCTGAGGTTAGTAAGAAATATGATGCTTTCATCGAAAAGATCGGATTTGGAAAACGAGTGATATTCATTGTTGATAAAGAAGGGATAATCCAGTATGTTGACGTCCCGTTTGAGCTTAATGAGGGTCCCCCTAACGAAGAAGAGATCTTTAAAGCTCTCGAAAAGCTCCAAAACTAGCTTTTCATTTCCCTTTTTCTTTTTATAGCTATAACGAGGGGATAGGAGTAATTATTTTCGTCTTAATTTATTCACAAACCGTTTCCAGAGAGACATTTCTGACTTCATTGGCTTTATATCCCCCATGGCTTTGCTTCGTACAATATTAAGATTAAGCAGATCGTTTTCAAATTCGTCGAATGTTCCTTCTTGTGCGATGAGGCCAAGTTTTGACCCGTATTTCTTCAAGAATATATCCATCGCTTGATTTAATCGCTCTTCTACCTTCTCTGTTCCTAAAGGATTGGCAAAAACCATAATTATCTCTTTTTCTTTGTCAATCTTGAAATCAAGTCTTATATCTTGGAATACAACCGACTTTAACTCTTCTTGTCCGAAGCTTTCTTCTGCAAAAGAATACATTGCTGCTAGGAACCCCGTTTGCAACGCGTGATCTGGGTGGAGTTTACAGTAGTCACCACCATAACACTTAGCGAAAAGGGGGATTCCAGAAGTTTGGAGAACAAACACATCGTCTGCCATGGTATCAAACCCTTTGAATTAATTATTTCCTATATTTTTAATCTTTGGATTTGAAGTGTATTACCTTAATTACTTTCGTGAAAAACCATTAGATATTTCGTTAATTGTCAAGCTTTTCTCGCAACAACCTTTGCAAATCTGGATCCGAACTCTTTCCCCTTCCTAAGATCCTCGTGAATCGATCCTCCACGAAACTCAAAGGAATCAGTTAGAACTATAGGATTAACTCAATTCTTCAATGGTAGGATTATTGATCAGAGTTCATAATTAATTTTGCGATTCTTTCTCCCATTTCTTCTCCTTTTTTCAGATCTTCCTCAGATGGGCCACCAATAAAATCAAATGCCTCTAAGACAGACCACTTTAGCTTTTCAGCAATCTTTTCGAAATCCCTTTTTGCCCCGTCATTCCATCCATAAGAACCAAAAAAGGCGGTTTTTTTGTTATAAATTCTTTTTCGTAAAGCCATATCCAGAATATACGCAATCGGGGGAAAGAGATTTACTTCATATGTCGGAGCTCCTATGATGACTCCTTTATATTTCCACAGATAAGGTAAAATGAAAGAGACATGTGTTCGTGAGGCATCGAAGATTTTGAGTGAGATTCCAGTTTTTCCTATTCCTTGGGCAATAGCATTCATCATTTTATTTGTATTACCATAC
>CP070760.1:2799954-2805269 GCA_020348965.1 Candidatus Heimdallarchaeota archaeon
TCAGCATTCATTAAAGCGTCAATATTTCTGGAAAGATGCAGGGGAAGGTCAATGTAATGGTCTGTAAAATATGTTGAATGTTTTAAGACGAATTCGATTGGAGAATAAAGTTGCAGATAAATTTCTCCTAATGCTGATGGTTTATATTTTCTGGTTGAAAGTTCTTTTGTGATAATTCCAACATTAGTCAATCGTGATAAGTGTCTAGAAATCTCTGGTTTCGATATTGAAAAATGTGTGGCTATTTCGGATAAAGTTTGGGGATTATCTCCGATTCGAGACAGAATTTGTATTCTGGTCGGATTAGATAACTCGGAATTGATAGCTAGATACTCATCCATTCCTAATGCACATCAGACAAATGATTTCTTGAGTAGGAGAAATATATTCTCTACTATTATTAAAGTATGTATTAAATATAATCCAGTACTGGAAAAGATGAATTCAGTGATCGTTAGCTAAAGTAGCAAAATAAATACAAATATATACATAGATTTGACACTTAAAAGCTGAATACAAAAAATGGGGTTGTAAAATGAAAATTTGTGGGATGTGCGGTTCAGAAAATCCTATATATTCTATTTTTTGTACATATTGTGGTAATCGGTTTTCTCCAGAAACGGTTTCAGATGATCGCAATGTGATTGATACACCATCACCATCTTATCGGCAACCAAGCCTTCAAACCTCAATCTATGGCCAACCACAGCCATTAATTCATACACAACCCGTACGTGAACAATATGGTCATATTGTCAATAAGGCTGAATATCAAAACTTCATTAATGGTAATTTAGCATTGGCGATAGGGCCAATAATTAGTTTTGGAGTAGGGATATTCTTTTTTGCGGAGGATAATGTTTTTTTATCCCTATTAGGGTTAATAATCGATTTTATTAGTTATGCATTATTCATTTATGGTATTTATTCAATCAGACAACTAGAACCAAGATCATTAAACGACCAACTAAAAGATGTGCCCACATATATGGCGATATTTGCGGTTCTTAGCCTGATAGCAGGGATCTTATTCGAATTTACACCTAGTATCACTACAAGTTCGTCAATAGAGGAAGTGAGATCTATGGTTATTCAAGGCTTGATAGTGACGTTAATCCTAGCTGTTTCAGCAATTGCTTTATTAATAGGAGCCAATAGCTTTACAAAGTGGTTTGAAGAAGTTGTAGCGATGTTGGGAGCTCCCTATAATGCCCATACAAATCTCATTCGGTGGCTTGCCATTTGTCTGTTGATCGGGACATCATTACTCACATTATCCTATCTATTACTTCTAATTGCACTGACCACTTCATCAGAATCTACTGTTGATTTAGCAATGATTGCTGTAGAATTGGGCACATTAATTCTACTTGCGGCTGTTGTTCTCCAGATAACAGGTGGGTTTAAAATATACTCGGTTCTTAAGAATATAAGAATAGGGAAATATGATGGGACATACTATCAACACATAATGAGGAAATATCAATAATTGAGATTCTTACTTGTTTTCATCTTAATATGACTAGTTGGTCTTTTAACTGAGCTTTCCTACTCCTCAACTCCGATAATTTTTCTTGTTCTTTTTCAACAATTTCAGTAGGGGCTTTTTGAGCAAAAGGACCGTTCAATTTTACAGTTATTTGACTGATTTTCTGTTCGATTTTTTCCAATCGTTTTTCTACTTTACTTCTCTCCTTTTCCAAGTCAATAATTTCTTCTAAAGGAATATAGGCAGTTATACCATGCACCCCAACTCGAGCGGCTCGCTTTGGTTGCTCCATTCCTGATAAGGTGGATATGTTGTTGGGGTCAAGTCGTCCAAGTGCAATAAGTTCTTTCCTTGTTTTCTCGATTTTTGTGATTTCTTTTATCTGTAGGGGAATTTTTCTGCTCAAACCTACATTGAAAGTGGCCCGAATTCGCCTTATTTCACGAATGAGGTCTATCGTAAATTGAAACTCCTCCTCGAGCTTTTCATCAATAAATGTTTCATCTGGTTCTGGCCATTTAGAAATAATTAAAGCTGGTTCACTCTTTACAGCACTCGGTAGATTTTGCCATAATTTTTCGGTAACAAATGGTACAATTGGATGGAGTAATCGAAAAGAAGTATCTAATACATGTAACAAGATTACCTTAGGGATTTCTTTTTCCTTTTTCATGTTTTCATCATACAGACGAATTTTACTTATTTCCACATACCAGTCACAAAACTCTGACCAAAAGAAGTTCTTAATTTCTCGTGTGGCGGTGAGATAATCGAAGTTTTCCATGCAATCTGTAAATGTTTTCACAAGGCGATTTAAACGGGATAATATCCATCGATCTGAGATTGTAAGGTCTTTAATTTCTGTTATCTTTGGTAATTGTTCATTTTGCTGAATATTATTAAGCACAAAACGAGTGGACTGCCAAATTTTATTTAGAAAATGATGAGCTGCATCAAGTTGTCTCGGATCTAGATTTGTATCAATCCCAGGAATACTGTTAGAAACGAGTACATATCTTAATGAATCTGCTCCATGTTCATCAATGATGTGCAAAGGATCATATCTATCGACATCTTCCATGGACTTACTGATCTTTTTCCCTCGTTCATCTCTAATAAGACCGTGGAGATAAACGGTTTCATAAGGAACTTTTCCAGTTAATTCAATTCCAAGCATCATTTCCCTTGCTACCCAGAAAAATAAAATATCATAACCAGTTTCACGGGTATTTGTTGGAAAGAACCGCTTATAATCAACGTGCTCAATGTCTGGCCATCCAAGAGTTGCATATGGCCATAATCCACTTGAAAACCATGTATCTAAAACATCCTCTTCCCTTCTCACTTTTGTATTTCCACATTCTGGACATTTGTTAAGATGATCTACATCTGGGGAAGGACAAATCTCTTTAGAGCATTCATCACAATACCATATGGGGATTCTATGACCCCACCACAGTTGTCTAGAGATACACCAATCATGAATATTTTCCATCCATTGAAAAAATCTTAGTTCCTCTCTTTTTGGAATGATGACTGTTTCTTTTTGGCGTACCTTTTCCATCGCAGCTTCTGCGAGGGGTTTTGTTTTAACAAACCATTGAATGGAGACTCGTGGTTCAATAACAGTATGGCACCGCTGACAATGCGGTTCTTGATGTAGGTAAGGTTCAATTTTTTCTAGCAATCCTTCATTCTCTAGATCTTTAATGATAGCTTTACGGCCCTCATTTCGATCCATTCCTGCATACGGACCAGAAAATTCAGGAAGTAAATGCACTGTCTCATCTAAGACAGTTATCACTTCTAAATTGTGTCGTTGGCCTATTTCAAAGTCATTTGGATCGTGTCCAGGCGTGATTTTCAACACGCCAGTCCCGAATTCGGGGTCGACATAGTCATCAGTAATGATGGGAATCTCACGAGCGTTTACAGGTAGTACTGCTCTTTTGCCAATATATTTTTGATAATGTTTGTGTTCTGGAGTTGTGGCTACAGCACTATCTCCTAATAAGGTCTCAGGACGTGTTGTGGCTATTGTAATGAATTCGGAAGCTCCTTGGGCCCATTTTCCACTTCCCCATTCGTTTTTTGGTTTTTTCCATGTATTAGAAATAATCGGATATTTAATATACCATAGATGGCTCGATTTTTCTTCTGATTCAGTTTCAAGATCAGAAATAGCTGATTCGCACCGAGGACACCAGTTGATCATATATTCTCCCCTGTAAATCAGACGCTTTGTATATAAACGATAAAATGCTTCCCGAACCGCTTTTATGTAATTTGGATCTAATGTGAAGTGTTCACGAGTCCAATCGCTACTCATCCCCATTCGTTTCGATTGTTCTGTTATTCGTGCCTGATAAATATCCTTCCATTCCCATATCTTCTCAACAAATTTCTCCCGTCCTAGATCTTTTCTTTTAATTCCTTGTTTTAATAACTCTCTTTCAACTACATTCTGTGTGGCGATTCCAGCGTGATCAGTACCAGGAATGAATAACGCCTCTTTCTGATTCATCCGCTCAAAACGAGTCATCAAGTCTTCAAGGGATATAGTGACTGCGTGGCCGAGATGGAGCTGTCCTGTGACGTTGGGGAGAGGAATAGTAATACAAAATCTAGAACTTTTTTCTCTATCTACCAATCCTAGCTCAATTTGTGTTTCTGGCTTGAAATAACCCTCACTTTCCCACCATTGATAGATTTCTTGCTCGATGTCATGATTATAGGATACAGCAAGTCCTTCTTTCATATTTAATTCTCCGTAGGACTGATTATGAGTATAATTATATAGTTCAATCTTTATAATAATCCAGACGGGTTTTATCTTCCGATTTTCAGATCTATCTAAATATTACTCTATTTCATGTAGGATATTTATTAGAAATTATGCAGGCATAACTTTCTGATTTCCCGTATCGTAAAATGTTGGGGAATCAATACCAATTTATACGTAGGAGTGGTAAATCAAAGCTGAACATTGTACTCTCTTGTGTGTTCAGCTAGATCATATAAATACTAATCCAATATTTATTGCCACAAACATTGACTGTTCTAAAATAAAGATTTATATTCTTTCACTGTTAATGTATATCATTAAGGTGTGATCATGAAGACTTCTTTTCGTGGATCAATGATAATCACCTTTTTTGTCACCATGTTACTAATTCAAATTCATCTCTTGCCTTTGAAGGCCAACCTTGAGTATAAAGTGAACATAGGTGATAGGATTTCCTATACAGTCGTTAAGCTCGATCATGAAGAAATTGCAGGAGAAATTCTCCCCCAAGGTTCTGTGTTAAATCGGACTATTTGGGATACTTCTGGTAATCGGTGTCAATATCAAGAACAGCAAGGTACCTCATATTCACTGACTGTGACGAATGTGACGACCAGTGGAGTCTATGCAGAGATAAGAATCGATAACCAATTAGTCAGCCAATCTTCAATAGATATTGTCAATTTCAATATGTTTACTTCCTTTGTTATACCAACAACAACCAATCATACTTATTATGAACAGCTATCACTTGAGAGTGACCACTATGAGCTCTCTGGCAATTTTCTAAATGTAACTGGATATGTTTTAACAGCTGGAAGTCCTATTATGACTGTAGGAGCACCTTTTGAGAATATTTTTGACATTAGAACTGGTTGGCTTGAATCTTGTTCCTATTTGGCACCTGATTTTGATCTCACAGAACCAGACGGAATAGAATATGTTTGGTATGAATATGAGCTCAAGAAATTAGAAGCGAATTTTGGTCGAACCTTTTTTCCCTTCCTCAATATATGGCAATTTCCCTTCCTAAGTCTCCTT
>CP070760.1:2805369-2816563 GCA_020348965.1 Candidatus Heimdallarchaeota archaeon
GTTACATAGAGAGTTGGTCATGAATATGTTTTTTTATACTGTATTAAGAAAAAAATTGATCTTAGACAGTCTTAAAGTGATATTAACAAAGTATAGATCGGCCCGAGAAATGTATAATGTTATAAAACCAGCACAATGGCAGGATGAGAAGGAAAGATTCTCGTATTCTCATTTTAATCGTTATCTTAAAGGAGAGATTCCCATCCCTGACACAAAAGAAGATGTTTTCATCCGTTTTCTCCATAATAACTTCAATTTGGCACTCGATCTTGTTGAACCGAATATAGATATTGATTTACACTCTACTCCTATCCAAATTGACATTAGTAGACTATTATCTTATCCAGACCTAGTTAACCTACTGACATTCCACGTAATAAATCAGGATCACCTAAAAGGAAAATTTGATATAATTTTAACTCATTCAGAAGCAATTCCTCTTGCAGTTTCCTTTTCGCAAAGTCTTCAAATCCCATGGGTCAGTGTAACTTTCAGGTCTCCTCCTGTTCACTCCTCTAAGATTCAACAAGTTCCATATTCAATCGATCAAGAGTTGATCGCAACAGCTTACTTTTATAATGACCAATCTCTCCTGAATAAGGAGGTACTTGTCATAACAGATTATATCAGAAGAGGGGGGTTTCTTGACATACTTTTTCGTGTAGCAGAAGATAATAATTCAAGTGTTCAATTCCTATTCGCTGTAATTGGAATTGGTCGTGCTTATCGTCGTTTCAACGATGAACTAGAAGGAAACATGAGAGTAGTTCATTTGGTTTGAAATTAATCTTTAAATACTTGTAGTGTAAAAAGCAATGCTCCTATTGAAAAGATGATGATTCCGCCAATAGAAAATAGGATTAATTCAATGAGGAGTTGGGAGATGTCATATCGCTGTAGGAGAATTAATTGTTGAGCTCTTACTACTTGGGAAAAAGGATTGAAATCCCAGAGTTGCAGCGCGCGTGTTTCTCCCGTTCCTGTTGGTAAGAAATTAGGTAGTAGTACAACTTCAGGAAGAGGGAGAAAGGCTCCCGAGAGAAATCCAATAGGAGCTGACAGGATTGCAGCGATACCTGATGCGTTCTCCCCAGTCTTGTCGATTGCTGAAGTTATCAGTCCGAATCCAATGGCTGGAATAGTAGCCAGTGCACCGAATATAAAAGAATAGACTACATTTCCTTGGCCATTAAATCCAAAGAGGTAGGCTGCAACAAGCATAACTGCAACTTGACAACTTAAAACAAGTATCTGACTAGTTGATAATCCAATTAGATATTCTAATGGACTCATTCTACTTATCCTTAACCTATCAAGTGTACCATGAGCTCTTTCGGTACCAACTATAAATCCAATACTTGCTGCTCCCAAAATGATGCCGAAAATTAGGAAACCAGGAATATAATAATCAAAAGCAGTGAATTCAATACTTGCTTCATCGGTAGTACTGATTGAAAATTGGCCACCAGGGAGATCAATTCCATAAAAAAAGCTAGTAAAACGATTTATTGCATCTGAGATCTCGATTTGGAGTTGTTGATAAGTTTGATAACTACTATCACCTCTAATTCCTATAGAAGCATTCTTAGTAGTAAGTGTTGAATCAACGGGAGCCCCCTCAGTCAAATTTATCTTGTAGTTTATTCCTCCAAGGATACTGAGAGAAAAATCCTCTGGAATAACAACAGAGAGTACGATTAATCGTGATTTGATATCATTTGTAACTTCCTCTAAGGAGTTATAATTTTTCACAATCAATGGAAAATCAGTGATATTGACAGATGTTAAACCCCTTAGGCTATCGATGAAATAATCTCCAAATCCCTTTTCAAAAATGTCATCTGTGTCGGTTGGAACATAGGTTCCAAAAGTATCTTTCCAAGTTGGGTCAACATGATCATAATTAATCACACCTATCTCTAATGAGGTTGTGCCCAAAAATTCTGCCCCACCACCGAAAATAAAAGCGAAAGTAGCCACAAGGATCATTGGAAAACCAATAATGAGTACAAGCTGAGCTCGAGACCTAAATACTTGCTTAGAGCTCCGAATGAAGACTTTTAATGCGACTTTCATTCTAGATATCACCTGTAAATCGTCTCTTAGCATATAGCGTAATACTGAACACAAGGAGAATGACACTTAGAACTACTATGGCTAGAATATCAGCTAAGACATCAGTAATACTAAAATCATATAATAATATTGAACGTAATGCATTGATAGCATGTGTAGACGGAAGGAGATCCCAAAGAGTGAAGTCTCTTAACGCTCCAGTAGCTGTAGGAAAGATTTTTGGAAATAAAGTAATTTTAGGAACATCCATGAATGCTCCCGAAGCAAAGGCTATTGGAGTTACCCCAAATCCAATTGCTTGACCAGCAGCATCTGATGATGAAAATATGGCACCAGCAGTAAACGTTATCCCGAGTCCAAACAAAGTAATTATCCAACAAATGATAAATCCTTGGAAAATGTCACCTTCAGGATGGAACCCAAGTAGAAGCGCCATTCCTATTAAAACAGCAATTTGTATTGGGGAAATTATGAGTTGAAGAGTACCTGCTCCAGCAATATATTCCCATGGTCGAATGAGAGAAAGGCGTAATCGTGATATTGTGCGATTGGGAGTTTGTAACTCGTTAGCTAAATATGCAGATATAAGTCCTGCTTGCATTAAAACACCAAATATAATCATTCCAGGAACAATGATGTCAAAAACTGAATAGTCATAGACATCGATACCATCGATATCAATGGTCACTTCCACTGGATAATTTAACGAAGAAACACCTTCTGCATACTCATTAATAAATAGAGGGACAATTATTTCGACGATTTGATAGTTTAAATACGCCTTATCACCAATAATTTCTACTGTTGCATTGGATGAAGTTGGAAATGGAGGTCCAGTATATTGTACTAATCCTCCAGACATTTCAAACATTGTTTTATTTATAAAATCAGGAATGTACATCTTTTCTTGTATATAGAACGCGTTATTCACGGCTGCTAATGTGGCGTTGGAAAACTCGTCTGGGAAGATGATAAGCCCATCAATCTCGCGATTATTGACGAGTTTCCTTGCATCTTCTTCATTTTCCATTGACTGTACATCAAAAATAGGTAGTTCCTCCTCTCCAGGATAATTTGTAGTGTTCAATATACGTATTAAATCTGCTGCGAAACCGTTCTCGATTGTCTCCTCAGTCAATCCTGAACTTGTATCAATTAAGTACGGTTTGATCTCTTCTGCAATTCCTTCATCATTATTTATTACTGCAATAGTATATGTAATAGCCCCTGCTGTCCTAACACCCGAAAAAGCAAAGAAAAAGATAAAAATCATAAACCCAGGCAAAAAAATTATTAAGATATAGGCAAAACGATTTCGCTTCATTTCCCTCCACATTCGTTGTGTGACCGCTAAAAACGTGGGTAAGTTCATCATTCATACCTTAATCTCTTAACGATCTCCCTGTTAAATTTATAAACACATCTTCCAGTGTGGTGTTACGTATTCCTAAATGTTCAATATCAACTCCAAGATCTTCAATCACATTTAATAATGCGGCCATTCTGGGAATAACGTCTAGACATCGGACTGTTAACAGATTATCAGTGATATTGACTTCTTGAACACCTTTAAACTCGGTCAACGCTTCTTTAGCTGCCTCTAATTTTTCATTGTCACTAATTTCAATCTCAACGAGATCTCCTTCTCCAATAGATGCTTTCAATTTTTCAGGAGTATCCAAAACAAGGATTTTGCCATGATCAATAATTGCTACACGGTCACTTAATCGATCCGCTTCCTCCATGAAATGAGTGGTTAAAACAACTGTTTTTCCTTCCTCTGTTACTAAATTTGTGACGAATTTCCACACCGCTACTCTTGATTGTGGATCAAGACCTGGTGTAGGTTCATCACATAGAATAACTAATGGATCGTGAATTATTCCCATGATGAGATTCAATCGTCTTTTTTGGCCTCCCGACAGAGTCCGTGCGAGTGATTTTCGCTTTTCTACTAGACCAATTTCCTTAATTAAAGTGTCAATACGCTTTTCTGCAAGCTCAGGTGGTAACTTGTAAGCATGAGCCATGAACCACATGTTCTCTAAAACGGTCAGATCTTCATAAATCGAAATATCTTGTGGAATGATGCCAATTTTGCTCTTTAATTCATCTCTGGCGTGTCGATCATTAGGAGATATCCCTAAGATCTGTACTTCTCCCTTAGTTTGCTCTAGTAACCCCACCATTACACGTAAACTAGTGGTTTTTCCTGCACCATTCGGACCAAGAAATCCGAATAGTTCCCCCTTATTTATAGTTAAAGAAACTCCCCTGACAGCCTCAACAGCTGAATCGCCTTTCCCATAAGTTTTGTGGATATCAATTACTTCAATGGCGGGTATTTCCATTTAAAAGCCTCTATTGTACTTCTGCTTCAACAATAATTATTCATTACTAACAGGTAGAAACAAGTTTTTGGAATCGTTCATTTTACATGAATGATGAATTATTTATGATTTCCTTTTAAGACAGTCTTTTTTCGATAAAGAATAACCAATAAACATATCCCCGCTAAAGACCCAAAAATTGAAGGAGAACTAGTCTTTTTGGTACTAAGAACTTGAATCCATATCTCAGCAGCACTTTTTTCTCCATCACCATCAACAACCAAACAGGTGAAATTCCAATTGCCTGGTGAGATATTAACTGGATGATATTGAATTAATTCCTCAGTCCATGATAGGTTCTGCTCCAGACTGTTATTCTGATAAATTTCAAGGTGGCTTGGATTCGACGAAATCGCTCGCCATTCGATAATAAAATCTTGATCTTCGTTGATTGTAGTTGGTGGTGTCCATGATACAATAATGGGTTTATCGACTTGGGGTATTTCTGATGAATTTAATGGTGAGGTACCAACATATTTTTCAGCCCAATCTGAATAACCGTCATAATCGCTATCTATATGGATGGGATTAGTGCCTTGTTGAAATTCCTCTAGAGTACTCAATCCGTCATTATCAAGATCTTTGTGTGAATCATTAATTGTAGGATCAGATTTATAGTGATATTCATAGTAGTTTGGTAAGCCGTCTAGTTCAGCGTCGTTTAAATCAAATCGAAATTTTGTGTTATTGATGGTCTCATAATTTTTCTTGTCGAATGGTAGATGACCTTCGTCCCATCCCTGATTATCAATAGTTACTAGATCGTTATAATCCATAATGCTATAAGGTTCTCCATTGTACCAACTTTGGTTAACGGTACCGTTGCTAAAATGCCTTCCACCAAATAAATGTCCGATTTCATGAAGTAATATTAATTGTCTATCGAAAAGAAGCTGGTTGTGCGCAATAATGAAAGTATTTCCAAAGACTGCATTAGCGTGGTTTCGTCCTCCCCGATAGTGTTCTTGGTAAATAATTAACCAATCACAGCCATTTCCTTGCACATTGGTGTCATTCACTCCTGCAGCAAGGTTCCAGGAAATTTGTCCTGGAACTTTTCTCATACTGTCATTGAGAGAGTCCGTGCTGCCAGGGGTAAAGGTTGTAACGTTCTTAACATGAAATGATACGTTAAACGTTTTTTCAAAGGGATCAAACCACGTTTCAAATCGTTGTTTGACAATCTCTTCATCTGCAAAATATTTTCCTTCACCTAATAGCTGGGAGTCAAGTGCGATCAACACTGAACTATTTCCATCTGGTGTATATCGGTTGAACTCTGATTCTATCAAATCATTTTCAAATAGAATAGTTATCTGAGGACTAATATGAAATGTACTACCATCTAAAGCTGTTATTGGGAATACAATCAGGAAGCTTAGAAAAAACACAGTCCAATTCTTAAGTTTAAACATTAACTATCTATCCTAAAAAAAACCTCCCTTCTTTATTAAGATTAGGATGGGTGACAATACTAGCAAATTCTACCTTTTTATCAGGCTTAATACGTCGATATGGATAGAACGGTGTTTTTTGACAGAGTAGAAGATGATAAACTTTGCAAAATAATTGACTTGGTAAAGTTAATTGCTTTCTTTTGAGGATGACGTGTAAATATTAACATACAGACTCTATTGATTAAGCAGCTTTCATAAATATTGGTGAGAATCACCATTTGATTTTTAAAAAATACCTCTAGTCAATCAGGTCTACGAATGAGTCCCTCTCTAGCAATAATTTCAGATATCCATGCTAATTTAAGTGCTTTAAGGGCTGTACTTTCAGATATTCGTACCCACGGCGAAGGTCAAGTTACGAAAATTCTGTGTTTGGGAGATTTAGTGGGTTACTATACACAACCCATTCCCGTGATTCATCTCACCTTGGCCAAATGTGATGCTGTGATAAAGGGTAATCATGATCATGCAGCAGCGTTAGGAGAGGTTCCATCCCACTTTCAACCTGACTCACTCGAACCTTTGGATTGGACGAACCAGAAATTATCGATTAGAGAACGTAAAATGCTCCATGCGCTTCCTTTGATGCATACTGAAAAGTGTGGAAGATCAAATAAAAAACTCATGCTAATACATGGTGGTCCTGAATATCCTTTAGACCAATACATCTTCTCACACAATCATGAAGATATTGAGTCCACTTTTGACTTTATGGAGCTCATCGAAGTAGATCTATTATTCCTCGGCCATACTCATGTTCCTATGCTAGTCGAAAATCAGGATGGTCGAATAATCTGTAATCCTGGGAGTGTAGGACAACCGAGAGATGGAAACTCTCAAGCATGTTATGTTCTATACGATTTAGGTTCCGAGGAGATATCTTTTCATCGTGTTACCTATGATCCAACAGCAACAATCAATGGAATCAAAGAACATCATTTTGCAACAGAACTAGCTGATAGATTATTAACAGGCGAGTGAAACAGGAATGGAAGTTGAGGGAACTTCGATAAAGGTTATCTTGATTGGGGATGGCGGAGCGGGAAAAACATCATTAGTAAATCAATTCGTGCATAGGAAATTTTCTTCTATATATAAGACAACAATCGGTGTTGATATAACTCCCTATCATGTCTTGAAAGAGAACGGGGACACCGTTCGATTTGTGTTATGGGACATGTCTGGGCAGACACATTTTGAACGTTTTCGCACGCGCTTTTATACAGGAACAAGTGGAGCCCTAATAGTATATGATCTTACAAACGCTACCTCTTTCCGAAATGTCCAAAATTGGATTAAAGAGTGCCGAGATAACTGTCGTCGGAATATTCCTTATGTGTTAGTTGGAAATAAATCTGATCTCGTTGATTTAAAGGTTACTCAAAATCATTCTCCCGCTGCTGAGTATCCAACAGTAATAACTAGCGCAAAATCTAACCAGAATGTTGATAATGCCTTCTTCTCGTTATTTGAAGCTGTAATAGGGGGATCTCTAGAAAAAAAACAGGATCAGCCTGCAAAAACAACCCATATTTCATACAGCTCCGATGATTAGTTTTTTTTTTAGACTTAATAGTAAAATATTTTTTTCACAAGTACTTAATCTCTATTCTCCTTTATAAAAAAGTTTCATTTTGCTTTCCGATTATCTTATACGTATTTAACGTAAATACAATGTATTATGAATATATTCACTTGTCAATAGAAACTTTTATAAACAATATGTGAATAAAAAATTACTTGAAATAAACCAATTCATAAAGACCAATTCACAACTTTAGGAAGATAGCATAATGAAAGATAAAACAGACAAGGATGACGAAGATAGAGATTTTCATTTTGTATGTGATTTTCCCCAGTTTCATGTTTTTTGGAAACATTTTTTGGGTAAAAAACCTTATGTTCGAAAAGGAGGTTTTTTTGACCATTACGGATCCAAAATTCACCGTGGGATTCCAGTTACTCAGATCGAAAAAGATACTGAGAAATACACTATTACAGTAGAATTACCTGGAATAAAGAAGGATGAAGTGAATCTGGAAGCCACAAATGATGAACTGTGGTTATCCGCCCGAAGTGAAAAATTTGACAGAACCTACCAACACCATTTGTATTTTAAGAAACCTATTCGTTCAAATGAAATGAAAGCTCGTCTATCGGCTGGTATCTTGACAATTTATGCCCCTTTTCTTGAAAAGGTTCCTAAAACTAAAGTTGACATCGAGTAAAACTACAAAGGAAGACTTTACACTTAATTGGTGGAGATAAATCATCATGACTGATAAAATACATGAATATAGAGTACGTGAGGCTGCTGCTCGAGATGTAGGTCGAGGGATCATTCGCATAGATCCAGAAGTGGCTGATAAACTTGAAATTTCGGCTGGCCATGCAATTCAAATAATTGGTAAGAGACGTACAGCTGCTATATACTGGCCTGGGTATCCCCAAGATCGTAACACTGGGATTGTAAGAATAGATGGAAGTACCCGACGAAATGCAGGAGTAGGCATTGATGACACAATAGAGCTCAGGCCAATTGAAGCAATAAATGCCGTACGGATTGAATTTGCTCCAGTCCAAAATCTACGAATTCAAGGTGGAGAACATCATCTTAAGCATATCCTTATAGGCCGTGTCTTGACAAAGGGTGATTTTATCGAAATTCCTGTATATACACAGCGGATTGTCCTTGTTGTTTCAAAAATCTCTCCAAATCGAGAAGCTGTTATAATGCAGGAAGACACGAAAGTGACAATTTCACTCACACCAGTAAAAGATGTCCGTCAAGAAGCTTTCCAACGAGTTCGCTACGAAGACATTGGAGGACTAACTGATGAGATTCAGAAAGTCCGAGAAATGATAGAACTCCCTATGAGACATCCTGAACTCTTCAAACGTCTTGGAATAACTCCTCCTCGGGGAGTACTATTACATGGGCCTCCAGGTACAGGAAAAACTTTATTGGCAAAGGCTGTCGCTACAGAGACGGAATCCCACTTTGTTTCAGTTTCTGGACCAGAATTTATGTCCAAGTTCTATGGCGAAAGTGAACAACGCATCCGACAGTTCTTTGATGAAGCTAAGGAAAATGCTCCAAGTATTATCTTCATTGACGAAATCGACTCAATAGCACCGAAAAGATCAGAAGTAACTGGAGAGGTAGAACGGAGGGTAGTTGCGCAACTTCTGTCAAATATGGATGGATTAAGTGACCGAGGGGATGTCGTTGTTATCGGTGCCACAAATCGAGTAAACGCATTAGATCCCGCAATTAGAAGAGGGGGTCGTTTTGACCGAGAAATTGAGATAGGTATCCCAAATAAACATGGTAGAGAAGAAATCCTATTGATTCATACTCGAGGTATGCCTTTAGCGGAAGATGTGAATCTGGAACGACTCGCAGAAGTGACACATGGATTTGTCGGAGCTGATCTTGAACAATTGGCGAAGGAAGCTGCTATGCATTCTCTGCGAAAAATCATACCAAAATTAAATCTCGAGGAAGATACTATTCCCGCCGAAATATTAAGTGAACTGGAGGTTTCCCAAAATGACTTTAATGAAGCCCTCCTGGGGATTCAACCCTCTGCGTTGCGTGAAGTTTTCGTTGAAGTTCCTAATATAGGATGGGAAGACGTGGGTGGGTTAAATGCAGAAAAAGCTGAAATTAGACAAAGTATTGAAACTCCTTTAAAACATCCTAAATTTTTTGCACATATGGGAGCCAAACAACCAAAGGGCATTCTTCTTTTTGGGCCACCAGGAACTGGAAAGACTCTCTTGGCTAAAGCGGTTGCGCATGAAACACAAGCAAATTTCATTAACGTTAAAGGGCCCGAATTATTGTCGAAATGGGTTGGCGAATCCGAAAAAGGAATTCGTGAAGTATTTCGGAAAGCCCGGCAAGCTGCTCCAGCCATCATATTCTTCGATGAAATTGATTCCATCGCTCCTGTTCGCGGTAAATCATTTGATTCTGGAGTTACCGAACGCATGATAAGTCAATTCCTCACCGAACTCGATGGGTTGGAAGAGCTTAGGGGGGTCGTTGTCGTCGCAGCGACGAACAGGCCTGATATGATTGATCCTGCTCTCCTTCGTCCAGGCCGATTCGATAAAATTATTGGTTTTGGCCTTCCAGATGAGTCAGCACGATTGGTAATTCTAAAGATCCACACTAGAGACATACCCTTGTCATCCAATATCGATCTCGAAGCGTGGAGTGGGAAAACAAAGGATTTTTCAGGAGCAGAAATCGCTTCTTTGTGTCATGAAGCGGTTCAAATCGCAGTCCAAGAACACTTACCAACTATTCACGAGGAAACTGACGATTTTAGTAATTATACTGTCAATACAACACATTTCGAGGCATCATACAATAAGATCATGAGAACCCGCAAGGCAGGTCGTCTCAGTCCAGGTAGTAAACTTGAAGCTATGCAAGAAGAAGTAGATCGCCTGACTTTTCTATAGGAATGACTTCTTTTCCCCTTTTTCTTCTTTTTTTCCTCACTTGGGGTGTTTATCGATCGCTCTCCCAAAAATAATCCCAGAATAAGGATTTATTTCCGTTTTTGATGTGTAGATATCACATCACTATTCTTTTCCAGTCTCCCGCAGTTGATATCGAGAACCTCCATCAAGAATAATTGATCGACTTGTTTTCGATCTGATTTTCAAAAAGGGAATCCTTATTATAGAAATCCTTTAAGACTAACGGAGAGAAGGATTTGGATGATGAATATGAATTCTGGCGTATTTGAAATTCGAGATGTTGTCGATATTGATTTAGAAGGTGGTACATTAATTGAGTGTTTCCCTTCCATTAGTGCTCTTGCTCTTATTACTGCAAATCTCATCCTAGAGTCTGGGGGGAAATTAGAAGGATGGGACTTTGACCAAGTTGCTGTGGGTGATAGTAATCAACTCCCTTCAATATGCGTGGTTTATTACAACAAACCAAAGTTTCCCATCCGGATTTACAGCAGTCCGGAGTCAAAAGTGGCGTTATTAGCTTCAGAGATCCCACAATATCCGCCCATCACGCGGGAAATAGGAAAGAAGATCTTTCAGTGGGCTAAAGACAAGGGAATTGCACGAATTGTTTCGGTCGAAGGTTTTAAAAGCGATTATACTCATCCACCTAGTCAGCTACCTCTCCGTGTATTTGGAATTGGAACAACAGATTCATGTAGGGAATACCTAAGAGAAAAAGGAATTTCACCTTTGGATCATGGTGTGATAAAGGGATTGAGTGCTGTTCTCTTG
>CP070760.1:2816663-2830239 GCA_020348965.1 Candidatus Heimdallarchaeota archaeon
AATCCGAAAAAATATCAGAAAATGACTATAGATACCATTTATTAGTATTAGATGTTAGAAAGAGTGGAAAAACATCCTTTAAAAGTAATTTGTCTAAAGTAATTCATCAATTATTTCCTGGTAGAATTGTTGTAGCTTTATTTGACCCGTTGAATAATACGGGGAATAAAATTACTCTTAATCAGTTAACGGATTATTTTTTACTACATGGATTACGATTACGAGATAAGATAACAGTTCAACATCAACCAGAGAATCATTGGGAAGTCATAACTCAATATGGATCAAAAGTTGTTTTTCATCATTGTTATTATGAAGTTTTAATCTTTCAAAAAGGCAAATTTAATTATAAAAGCAAAACTGAAGAAGAAAAACAGGCTTGTCTCATTGATAAAGGCCAATTTCAGAGAGAAAAATGGTTTTTATCTCTATGGGATTTCAGAAAACATCCGAGAAAAGTATCTGACCCCGTAGTTACAACAAGGATACTAGAACTATTCTTGTATAATGAAGAAATTGTGTGTTCAAATATTAGACAGTTGACCTGTCCGAAAAGGTCTTTTAGCTTGAAATATCACCGATTATCATAATTTGAGGCAGATTGGAATGACTAGTGAAAGTAGTTTTTCGATAAAGTGGAATCCGCAACTTTTATCTTTTGATCTAACGGAAGAAAAGATTTCTCCTAAGGAACCAATCAAAAAAAGAGTTATTGAAAATTTTCTAGGAGGAAGGGGGATTTCAGTATACCTTGGTTATCATTCGATTCCGACTGACGCAAGCCCACGCGGGCCTGATAACGCTGTGATATTTGGAACAGGAATACTCACAGGAACATTATTTCCATCGTCAGGAATGGCTGTTGCAACGTTCAAATCTCCCCAAACAAATACATTGTGCACTTCGGTAGTCACAGGAAAATTTGGTGCTAGTTTAAGGCATGTTGGGCTGGACTTCTTTCAACTTTCAGGAAAAGTGAAGAATCCTCGTTACATTCTAATTGATGAATTCGCTGATATAACACTGGAGAATGCAGATCCTATTTGGGAAAAATCTGTGGAAGCAACAGATGGCTGGCTTCGTGCAAAACATGGAAAAAATGCTACTATTGCTACAATAGGTCTTTCAGCTATTAATCAAGTTGCTTTTGCGGGTGTAGCGGTTGATCGTATTCATTTTTTTCGACGTGGAGGATTAGGGGCGGTTTTAGCTTCAAAGAACATCAAAGCGATCGTCATCACTGAATCACCTCAAATTCAAGAATTAGAGGGGGTATCATCGGATGTTATAAGTCAATTTGCCGATGGAATTACGCAAAAATCCTGGTATAACATGCTTCATAATCGAGGGACATTTTCAACAATATTTCCAATAATTGAAAACAAAGTTCTTTCAGCAAAGAACTGCTCTCGGCTATTACAGCTAGCTCCAGAGAAAATTTCTTCTTTTAAGGGATATAACGAGCACTATCAATGCTGGAAATGCCCAATACAATGTCAACGCAATTCCTTTCAGAACTTCGTGGCATTAGGTCCCAATTTAAAAATAATAGATAGTAAAAAAATTCAGGAAGCTATTGAATCTTGTGATAAAGAAGCAATGGATCCTCTATCAACAGGAGCAACCCTTGCTGCTTTATTTAACATTCAGGAGGATCGCAGAAAATTATTAGATATAGATTTAGGCTTTCAATGGGGTAATCCACGAATTCACTCATTAATTGAGAAAATAGTTAACAAAGAGGATCTAGGAGATCAGCTATCCCGAGGAGAAGCTTATTTGTATCAACAGACTAGTGAACCCTCTCCAGCGATTAAAAATCAAATTGGAGGAATGTTTTACTACCCTAATATCCTAGGAGTAAGTTTATCAACAGGTATTGCCCCTTATGGGGCTGCAGATTTTCGTTCTAATTACATGGTTCTTCCTGAAGTGCTTGGTTATCCCTTCAAACTAAGTCCACGTTCTAAACGGGGAAAAGCACGGACGGTAATATTGTTTGAGAACTTAGTTGCAGTTTTAGATTCTCTGGTATTGTGTTCTCGATATCTTCCTATTCTATTGCGATTACGAAAGAGGTTTTCCTGGTTATCACCAAATTTGCGTAACCAACTTTTAGAGTTCGTTCCAAAACCCCTCATTGGAGGATTAAGTTTAGACTTAGATATGTTACTCCCAATTCTTAGAAACGTATTCAATGAGAAACTAAATTTCGGGGGATTACTAAAAATAGGAGATAGAATAACGCTTCTAGAGCGAATCTTTAACACACGCATGGGAATGACCAGAGAAGATGACTCTTTTTCGAGATTTCTTAAAAAAAGGCCAGATTTCTTTAAGACGCATGAGGAGCTGCTTACAGAGTATTATTCTCAAAAGGGATTAACGCAACGAGGAATGGTTAACAAAAAAACCATACAGAAGATGGGGTTACTTGGATTAGTCACGATCTAATATTCAAGGTTTTTATAGAAGAGACCTGAATCAATTGGAAAGCCCTATTTCTTATCAGCGGACAGTTTAATCCGTGATCCCTTAAGAAAATTTGTCAAATCTGAGAGCTGTAAAGCAAGGTCATCATCGGAGGTAATGAATCCAAGAGTGTCAGGAAGAACAAGGGCAACTTTTTCGTCTTGAATCACTATAAGTCCTGATAATTTCGTTGTTTTTGATTTATGGAAATTAATATTTACTGGTTTTCCGACTTCAGAGGCCCATTTTTTACCTTTCTTCGAAAAATCAAAGTTTGTGATAACATAAATACGTTTTTCAGAGGGAATTGCCTTAAGATCAGCGACATCCAAGAATGTAGGATTTGCTGTTAGGATACTCACTTGCTTGGTTGCACTACGAATTGTATCCTTTACGAACTCATTCTTTGCCTCATCAGTGGCTAGTTTGATTAATCGAATGGTACCCATAGGTTTTACGCGTGAAGTTTCTGTGGCAAGACTTGTTAGAGATGCTACATTTTGCGTGTAACTTTTTAAGAGCCGATTGAGGAGTTCTTGAGACTTTTCAAGTGCTGATGAAACTTGTGTATCTAAATTCTCAACTAACGCCTGAGTAAGTTGCGTAGACTTTCCTGAAAGATCAAGGGAAGTTTTCTCAAGATCATTGTTGTAAGTATCAAGACTAGTAACAATATTCTTTTTGAAAGTGCTTCCTGCTTTTTCAGAAGTGATTAAGGTCTCTTCTTTGAATTTATTGAGATCTTCGAGCAACTTTTCATTTTGCTCTACAAATTTTGCGAAAAACTCCGAAAAAAGACTTAGAATTTTTTCTCGTGATTTATCAATTTCATTAGTGGTCATTTGTATGCTATCAGCCAAGTCTGTAGACAAGGATTCGATATCGTGAGTTGATGATTTTGAGAAATTGTGAATGATTTCATTCAATTCGGTCTTCATCTCAGAGAAGTCAAAAGTCTGACGTTCCTCTTTCAAGAAATTGTGTATCTGACTTATCAAAGATGTTTGCGAGCTCAGAATCAAGTCTCCAAGATCTTCGAGATACCTGGAAAGATCTTCCTCTGTTTGAGTATGACTAGCCTCATGAGATGTGATTAATTCTGGAATCAATTGTTGATCAAATTTTTCAATGTGCATCTTCAAGCTTTCAGAGATAGTTGCTTTTAGTCGTTTATTTGCCTGCTTAACCTTGGATTGGATTTCTCGTAATCCAAATACATCTTCTTTCGAATCCTCAAGATTGTAAATCACTCCAAGGGAGTGTATTGTTTGTTCGACATTTTTTTCTACAATGACCTCTAAATTTTCGAGATTAGAACCAATAGCTTTGTTTATTGTATTTATTACATCTTGAAGTGTCTCTTTAGAATTCTGTATCTGTTTGTTAAAATTATTACTCAGCATTGTAAGAGATTCCTCGGTTTTTTCTTCGAGTTCTTGATTTGAATTAGATCGCTCCTGAATTAGACCATCAAAAACTTGAGAAAACTCTTGAGATAGTTCTGGCAATTTTGCTTTGAATTCTTGATCCTGATGCGCGACTAGATCATTTATTTCAGAATTTAAACCATCTAAAATCTCTATGAATTCAGTTTTCAAATTTTCAACCTCATCCCGGATCATTTCAGCTGAACTTTCAACTTCCGATGTCACAAATCCTGTGGAGACATTAATTTGATTTTCTAGCTCTCTTTTTGAGTCTGAATAGTAAGTTTCAATGGTGTCTGTAGCTTTCGAAAGATTTTTCGTTGCTAATTGTGCCGAATCACTAACTAGTGCTGTTAATTTTTCTCCACTTTCTTGATACTGTCGCAATAAACCAGTAACCTCACCCATTGTAGAATCAGAAAAGTTGCTGTAAAAGGAAACAAGTTCTTCCATGGCCTCTTTTACGTTCTTATTCTGAGCAAAGACTTCTGATTCAATCTGGTTGATAAATGTAAGAATATCATTAGGCCCCTTTTCTTGATATCTGGCAATATTTGATCTATGAAGATTAATGACTTCATCTGTCGCACTACGACTCTCCTCTAGGATTTCAGAGAAGGTCTTTCGGTTCTCTTCTAGTGTCTTTGTCAGATTAGTTTTGTGAGCTGTAAATTCATTATTACATTGATCAGAAAAAGAGTCAATTTCCGAAATTAAATTATTTTGGTGGTTGTCATTTCTTTCATTTATTAGATCAAGCTGTTTCTCTAACTCTATTGAAAATTCAGCCTTTATCTGACTAAAACCCTCTTTAATCACATCAAGAGTTCGATCTAAATGCCTTTGTAAAGTGGAATCAAGTTGTGTAATAAATTCACGCGATTTTGTGTGACTCAGAGTGAAAGCATTACCTACATCTTTTTTTACATGAGAGATTGCATTGTTTAGAGACGTTTCAATATTAGTTACTACATCTTCTGCCGACAGACGGTCATTAACATCCCCAAAACTCCCATCCATGGTATTGATAACTTGTTGAAAGTTTCGAGCAACTGCCTCAAGCTCTGTATTCATAACTTTTGCTCGTTGTGAGAATCGTTGTTCAATTTTTTCCGCGTAAGTTTCTTGTAGATTTGAGACTATATTGTTTAATTGGTCAGATGAGGTAATCACACTTTGAATCTCATTCTTACATTCATCTTGAGTTTCTTGGAATGATTGTTCGATTCTTTTCTGTGAGTCTGTTAAAATCTTATAAATATCTTGAACAGAATTGACAGAGGATTCTCCCATGTTTTCCTGTAATTCAGTAATGATAGCATCGATAGATTCCTTCACTGAATCTTTATAATGATCTAGTCGCAATGGTACAGAAACAAGTAAATTTCCAAGTAATTGTGACAAAGATTGAGATATCTGTTGAAAACGAACAACATCCATATCTTTTCGATCAATTGATTTTTGAATTGCTTTGTTAAAAGAACGTATTAACCCCTCGAACGTATTTTTCTGCTGAATTAACCTATCTTTTGAAGAACGTCTAACATTTTCCATGATATCAGTAGTCTTTTTCTGCGCACGACGATAATTTGATTCTAACTCGTTTAAGTCTGCTGTTAAATGAGCCTGTAATTGTCGCGAAAATGTACTTGAAAAATTCGCAAGTTTTTGCTCAAAAGTCATCTCTATAAGTTCTGTATTCAAGACATCAAGTGGTGCCTTCTGTTCTTGGACTAATTCCGAAGCATTTTCCACAAACTCTTCGAATTCTGTTTTAAGTTGGTTTGAACTTTCTATAATAGCTTTTTCTGTTTGCAGTCTGACTTCTTTTACCGCCGCATTTAGATCTTTGTCAATATCTTTTGCTAAATTTGTTACTACTGATTCTAATGCTTTTCTCATCTCATCCTCCGTTGTCTGCACATGTTTACGAATTTCATTGACATATTCCTTTTCTTGTTTCCATGATTCCTGCAGTGCAGTGTTAAGATTTGTTTTAAATTCCTCTGCAATGGAATCTGTGTTTGTAAAGAACTCTTGAATTCTTCCCGAAGACTCTGATTCGATGGCTGTAATTATGTCTGATAACTTTGATTGAATAGATGTGATTTTCTTAATAGCTAATTTGATTGTTTCAGAGAGTTCGTTATCATATCTTTCGATAGACCCCTTAACTGTTCGTATACTAGCCTCAGGGATGTTTTGGAAGCTGGAAAGAGCATTAGTCCATTCATCTTCAAAATTAGCTGATTCAGAAGAGAGGGTGGATTTTAATTCTGTTTGTACCTCTGAGCTTTGTGTAGAGAATGATGTTAACATCGTTTCTGCAAGCTCAGAAGTGTTTTTTGCTCTCTTTTGTTCTATTGTTTCTATATCGTCTTTTAAAGAGGCCTGCAACATATTACTAGATGATTGAAAAACTTCTAATTGCTTTTCAAGGGATTCACGAAATTCATTCAACTGTTCTTCAAGGTATTTTCGATGTTGTTCGTGTATTTCAGTTTGAGCTTTGAAATTTACTTCAACCTCGGTGGAACTAGCGTTTAACAGATTGACCATATTTTCAATTGGAAGAGCCATAAAATAAACTTCTGTTTCATCATCCAATTGAATAAATCCTTTGCTGAGTAAAGTTGATAGTGATTCTTCCGCTTTTTCAGCCTGTAAGTTAGTAGCAAATAATAATTCCCGTTTTGTTTGGCCACCAAACATCACTAACGATGAAAATAGCTTAAACTCAGTTTTAGATAATGAATATTCATTCTCAGTACTTGACATAAAAAATAACACTCCAATTCATTTTATTACCAAATTAATTTAATGTAATCAGATTAAATGTAAGTAGGTTCTCCAAAAATAGCGCTTCCTAACCTAATCATTGTTGCTCCTTCTTCTAAAGCAATTATGTAATCATTACTCATACCCATTGAAAGTATTTTCATTTCTATATTCGATGGAAGGGCCTGGAAATTCTTCATGTTTTCAAAGAAAGTTCGCATGCGTTTAAAATAAAAACGTGTTTCTTCAGGGGCAACAAAGGGAGCGATAGTCATAAGGCCACGAATCTTTAGATGAGAAAATGTTGCTATTTTCATGAAAAAATCTTTAATTGCCTCCTCACTAGGATGAATCCCATACTTTGAACCATCTTGACAAATATCTATCTGAAGAAGACAATTAGTAATAATATTTTCATTGGCCCCACGTTTTTGGATTTCTTTTGCTAAGGAAAATCGATCAAGAGAATGAATCAAAGAAAATTTTCCAATTACTTTTTTGACTTTGTTCCTTTGAAGATGTCCAATGAAGTGCCAGTCTGCGCTTAAGGCGCCACATTTTTTGAACTTCTGAAGAGCTTCTTGGACTCGGTTTTCTCCAATGATTGGACGTTCTAATCGACTTAAAAGTTTTGAAATTAACTCTACCGACTGATTTTTAGTCACTATGACTAGTTGGGGCTGTTCTCCGCTATGTGTATATCTGGCTAATAAGGAAAGTATTCTCTGATAATTTTTAACTACTTGATTTTCCACATTCACCATTAAACCCTGCTAGAGAATATAAATAACTTTGATTATTACATTCCTCACTAATTAATTCTGTTTTAAAAACAAATAAAGAATCTTTCAATGTTGCCACTTGAATAGTTTTTCACTGGGAGAAGAACAAACAATGGAACATATTGCACAACCACAGATTTCAGAAGAAGAAATTTCTCTAGTTGCTCAAACAATTCGATCTGGAAGTTTTGTTGAAGGGGAAAACGCAAGAACTCTAGAAAAAGAATTCGCGAAATTTGTTGGAGCTAAACACGCCATTTGTGCGGTCAATGGAACCGCAGCCCTTCACCTAGCAATAGAAGGATTAAACATACCTCCTGGAGTAGAGATGATTACTTCGGCGTTTACCTTCATAGCCTCGGCAAATGTGATTACTTTTGGAGGAGGAATTCCAATCTTTGCAGATATTGATCCTAACACCTTTAATATTGACCCTGAGAAAATTAAGAAAGCTATTACCCCCAAAACAAGGTGTATTCTCCCCATTCATATTTTTGGTTTACCTGCAGATATGAAAGCTATCTCAGAGATAGCTACTGAACACGATCTCATGATAATTGAGGATGCATGTCAAGCTCATGGTGGTTATGTTGATAAAAAGCACGTGGGCACTTTTGGGGATGTAGGGTGTTTCTCTTTTTATGCGACGAAAAATATGATCACTGGGGAAGGGGGAATGGTCGTAACAAATGATGACGAGCTTGCTGAACGAATAAGAAGCCTGAAAAATCATGGAAGAGGGGCAAAGGGAGGTTATCATCATCACCTTATCGCTTATAACTATCGACTACCGGATCCCTTAGCCGCCATTGGTCTTATCCAGCTCCGAAAGCTGCCTCGAATGTTAGAACAAAGGAGAAAAAACGCTGAATTAATAAGAGAAACAATTGCAGAGTTAGAACCACTGAAAGCTCAAACTATTCCCCGAGGATTCACGCATGCACACTACGTATGTGCACCAATTATTGAGAATCCTGGTATATCTGTTAATAAAGTCATAAGTGATTTACGCAACCGTGGAATTGGATCAAGACAGATTTACTCTATTCCTTGTCATCAACAACCAACATACCTTGAGGGTATTAGAAACTGGAGATGGAACAAGTTTGTTGATTACCCTGATTACTCACTCGTTCGCCTCCCCGTGTCTGAGAAAGTTGCTAGTTCTCATTTTGAAATCCCCATCCACCCTGGAATCACGAATGACGAAGTAATGACAATTCAAAAAACTTTGATAGAAATTTTTGCATAAAGACTCATTTAAAGGGGGAGAAGAGGAAAACTCTCAGGTTACGTGCCCAGGCATCCAATCTAAGAGATAATCTCTCCCAATTTCGCGGAAATCCTTTTTCATTTTCTGGATTTTATCGAAAAAACCTTCCCGCATGGATTCAAGCTGCAGATCTGCTAAAATCTTGTATAATTTAGGTTGGACATTTTTTATCCCTGCAATAAGGTTAGAATAACCAGATATGTCTTTTTCAATTAATAATTCATTTGTATAGAGCTGAATTTGAGTCGACAACCCACCTGAAAGGATTTTAAGCCCCTCCTCCCTATTAAAACTATTTGGGTCTTTACTACAGGTTAACAACTGGTCAAAACATTCCTTATTAGGTAAGAAAACATTTCGTGCTAATACTCCCCTAAGATACATTTGAGTTGTTTTTTTAGCAAGAATAAGTGAGAAAGGGATAGATGTCAAATACTCAGTCATCCGTATTTTTTCACTACCGAGAACTGACCCAGTTTCATCTTGGGCTTTTTCATACAAATCCAAAGGCAATACAATCCCAGTTATTTCACGAAAATCAGTCACAATAGAACCAACTCCCACTTCGAATTTTACCCAGTAGATTCCAAATCCAGTAATTAGAAAAAAAGGTTCACCAGTCGTTTCTTCAAATCCAGAGAGAGCCAAATCAGGTAGTAATACAACATTATCCTGAAAAATTCTACGGACTGGTTGGTTCAGATAAAATCCATTAAAGTTTGAACCGATAAGTCGACGCCATGAAGGAATGAACAGAACTTGATCCAAAGAACCAAGAACCGACTCCCGTAATTGATGAATCTTTTTATCAATCTCAGCAATGCGTTGATTTGCTTTGTCCAAAATAGATTGTTTATTATAGAGCCCAACTCGATATGGATAGTCATGATCAGCTTGAAATCGTTTGAATTCGCGGATAGAAATGCCTGTCATCTCTTCGAGATCAGAATACGACAGATTTTGCTCATAATATGCTTTCATCCCTTCGAGAATTCGTTTTTCTCCTTCAAGATGGGAAATTTCTTCCTCAATCTCCTTTTCTCGTTGTGACATTTAGATTCTATTCCCTAAAGCCTATATTCTAAATAAACAATTCCCATAGTAGTTATAAATGCACATCAAATTAGAGTCAAATCTATAATCCAACCACTCTTTTAATCTCTTTCCAAATTTTTAATGCTAATGCTGCAGATATAACACCACGAATTAATACGTTCCCCCCTTTAAAAATGGTGACTAAAACATTGTCAGGTAATAAGAGAGTTAAGGAATGGGTTCCCGTTTTAGTGACCGTATAGGCACCCTTTATTTGAGAATTAATCTGAGGTAAATTAAAACTGACCTTCATCTGGGGGACTAACATATAATTACTCCCTCCGCAAATTTCAATTGTTTGATACTCCGAAACAGGAGAAATAATATCATAATCAGACGAGTCTGAGCAAACAGGACAGTTAGGATTTTTTTGAATAGGAATCTTATCGAAACTTAGGTTTTGGAGGTCAATAAACAACAGAGAGCTATCAAGAGAGGATTTTCCATGAATTAAAATATCTAATGCTTCATAGACTTGAATCCCAGTCACAATTGGTAGTATAGCAGGATGTATCCCTGTAATATCACAGCTCTCTAAGTCATCATCGTTAACTCCATGATACAAGCAGGATAAGCAGGGAGATTCTTTACCCAAATTAAAGACTGTAATATTTCCGGACCGTACGCTCACACCACAAAAAATGAAAGGAATTCCATTTCGGACGCAGGCCTGATTAATGATTCTTCGAGTTTCAAAATTATCCAGGGCATCAATAACAATATCAATTCCGTCTATTAAGTCATCTATGTTAGAACTACCTACATGACAAGCGTGTGTATCAACAGTCATTGAGGGATTCAATTTTTTCAACCGATCTCCTGCGACTTCAACTTTAGCACGATCCAAGTCGGCTATGGTATATAACGGTGTACGGTGCAAATTTGTCTGTTCCACAATATCACGGTCAACAATTCTAAGATAACCTACACCAATTTCAGCAAGTAAAAGGGATGAAAATGTGCCGAGGCCCCCAAGTCCAACGACTAATATTCGGGATTGTTTTATTTTAGATTGACCACCTTCCCCAAAATCTGCTAGCGTGATTTGTCTGGCATAACGGAGCTTTTCTTCCTCTGTTAAATCTGACATCTGATTGCTTCTTCCGTGAGAAATAATATGGCCTCTACAATAAATTCATATCCCTGTCTGAACTTCCATTTTTCCTGAAAAATATCTTTATTATCTTGGAGTTGGATTAATTTTTTTCCAAAATAATTTGATTTCTTGAATTGGATTTGGTGTAATTAACTCAGTTGGACTTTTCTCGTAGTAATAAGAAGGAAAATAACTCGAATACTGAGGAAGAGTATATCTATGCCCAATAAACATAATGATACCACGATCAGTTGGCGTACGTATTAATCTGCCTGCAGCTTGAAAACTTCGTGTCAATCCAGGAAATTTATAAGCATATCCAAATCCATCGCTAAATCTCTCATCATAATATCGTTGAAGTAATTCTCTTTCGAAAGATACGGTGGGTAAATTAGGCCCAACCACAATAATCCCATCTAGAACCCCTGGAAAATCAATTCCTTCAGCAAAAATCCCAGATGCAACCGCTAAAGCCACTACATGAGGACTAGTTTCTATTGTATGAATGAAATCTTGACGATCAGATTCATGCATCTGATTGGTTTGTTTTAAAATTAATAAATCAGGCTGGGGTGTTATGAAACTAGCTACTTTCTCTGCAAACTGAAATGAGGGGAAAAAAACAAAATATCTTCCTTTCTTAATCTCTAATGTAGATTCGATGAGAATTGCTATCTCTTTGTAATAATGCCTTCTCTGCTTAAACCTTGTATCAATTTCCGGAATTACTAAGATCTTTCTATTATCTGGAGAAAACGGTGATGCAAAACATTCATATACAGTTTTATCGACTGGAAAACCCAACATATTACGATAGAAAGGAAAAGGAGTGATTGTTGCGGATATTGCAATAGTTGATTTGAAAAATTTCAATTGTTGTTCTAAAAATGGTGAAGCGTCCTTACATAATATTTTAACTTTACCCTCATGAGAGTTATACAAAATAGAGAACTCTTCAGCATTTCGTGCCAACCCCAAAGTTTCCACAAAGTCTCGGAAATGATAGTAAAAACTAATTACCGGATCATCAGGCCAGTGAAGGTCTTTTTTTACCAGAAATTGGACATATTCGGTCACATCCTCTTCAAATCGGGAAAGAAGACTTTGATATGTTTGCAGATCGATTTCTCTTAGAAGGTGTGTAGAGATTTCGGTGGTGTACTCCGTACGAAAAGATCGAAAAATCCTCTCTAATGCTGGAGGGAGAAATTCTGGTAATGGAATTCCCCGTACCTTCTTTCTAAGTTGTCTTAGCGAACGTTTAAGGTCAATAACTTCTGCCCTTGTTAAACTGTGAGAATAGTAAGCTAGACTCCGATTAACAAGGTTGTGAGCTTCATCGATAACCAGATAGAACAATAATTTGCGAGGTTCCCCAAAAAAACGCTGCAGTGATACTCGGGGGTGGAATACATAATTATAATCCCCGATAATTACATCTGCTTCCAAGGAGATATCCAATGCTAATTCAAATGGACAAAATGACGTAGTATTGAGAGCTTCTCTTTCAATTGATTCTGGAGTAATAATTCCGCGTTGTCTGACAAATTTTTCTATAAATTCTTCAGGAAAGTGATGTGAATAATTCTTTAAGAACGGGCAGTATTCTTCATGACAGAAATAGAGATCATTTGTACACATCTTTTCTTTTGCCTTCAATGTGACAGAGAGGAAGTCAACTCCTTGTTGTTGAAACAAATTAAGAGTTCGTTCGACGATGTGTCGCTGGGTTGTTTTTGCAGTCAGAAAAAAGAGTTTCGATTTCTCAAAGATGGATCTAGAAATCAAGGGATAGAGCGATACAACTGTTTTTCCCAATCCACTTGGTGCTTCAATGATAATATTCAGTCCTTTCTCAATTATTTCTTCAATTTTCTGGACGATTTCTTTTTGATATGGGCGATATTGAAAGGGGAAATTTAAATTTGATAAAGACCTTACTTTTTTGTTATAATGGCTTTGTCGAGCTTCCTCGGTGAATATAAGTTTAGTAAGTCGTTTGTCTACAAATTCAGCCATATCAATGTATGGAATAGCTAGATCATGCTGTGTTGTGTCATAGTGGTTTACTAAAATTAACTGTAGCCGCATCGGGGGTAATTTTGGTTCAAGTTGTTTTAATATCCAAGCATAACACTGAAGCTGATGTCTATATGGAGTAATTCGTGGATCATCTGGAGACCCTGAAAATTCTCTTAAAAAAACCGACTTGATTTCTTCAATTTTGATCAAGTTAGGACTCCTAACTACAAGATCTATTCGTCCCCGAATGACAACTTTCCATCCTTGGACCGAGAGCTTGTACTTCACAAAATATTCCGTCTCATAACTAGTGTTTTCCCTCTGTTTTTCCACTTGGATTTTTCGATGGATTTCTTGACCTTGTTGTGCTTTTTTAAAAGAGAATTGGATTTTTCCACTTCTAGGTGTCTCAAAGAATGAAATATCTCTTACACTTAATTGAAGCTCTTTTTTCTCATGTTTGACGCGAATAGTCAAGGTTTTTTCCCTTGTTCCAGAGGCTTCCTCGAAATATAGAAATAATTGGAAGCTTGTTAACCCACTCTCATTACCTTAAAAAAACTTCAACCCTCAATGATGCAAGAATATGCTTTCTGAAAATCCTAAATTTCGCATTTTTTCTCAATATTTT
>CP070760.1:2830339-2836206 GCA_020348965.1 Candidatus Heimdallarchaeota archaeon
TTTATTTGTGCTCATACTCACTTGTACTCTGCATTACTGAGGGGAGCTCCTTTAGCTATTGATCCTCCGACCGATTTTACTCAAAATCTTCAACGAATATGGTGGACTATGGATGAAGCACTCACATTGGAAGACGCCTATACTTCCACATTATATGCTGTTTATGAACTGGCTTTGAATGGGGTTACTGCTTACTTGGATACATACTCTGGCCCAAATTCCATTGAGGGTTCATTAGATCGAATTTCTAAGGCCACACAGGAGGTCGGGACTCGTGGAGTGATCTGTTTCGAAGCTACTGAGAGGCGAAGTCCAGAAGAGGGAATTCGGGGATTGGAAGAAAATCGTCGATTTATTACACAGAATGATCCTGAAAAAACCTTGGTTAATGGAATTTATTGTTTACACGCATCATTCACAGTTTCAGATGAATTGATACATAAGACCAATGATTATGCTTCAAAAACTGATTCTTTTAAAACAATTCACACATCAGAAGGATTAATTGATCTTCATCATAATCTAGAGAAGTACGGAAAACGAACCGTTGAACGACTCTTCGATGAGGGTTTCCTCGGACCAAGAACTGCGTTAGCTCATGCTGTTCACATTAATGAACATGAAATTGACCTTATCGCTGAAACACGTACCAACGTGGCTCATAATCCGAAAAGTAATGAATTAAATGCTGTTGGAGTAGCAAAACTTCCTGAAATGCTACAAAAAGGAATAAACATTGGTGTTGGGAACGATGGGTTTATCTATGATGCTATTGAGAATATGCGGACTGCGTACTTAATGCACAAATTGAATCATCGTAATCCGAGTCAACTTCCGACTCCTCTACAGGTTATTCAAATGATAACGATTAATGCAGCCCAAGCCGTTGGATTAAAGGATCAGATTGGCTCAATTGAAAGCGGAAAAGCCGCTGATTTCACAATTATGGATACGTCAGCCTTACCAACGCCGATCCATGAGGGAAACGTGTTCGGTCATTTAGTATATGGGTCATTCTCAAGACGAGATATTAAGCGAGTCATTGTTAATGGAAAAACTATAGTGAAAAACGGTGTACACACATCTCTTGATGCGGCCCAAGTTAGTCAACAGTCCATGGATTCAGCGGTTTCCCTTTGGGAGCGATTGGACCTCTCCCCGAGGATTGCAAAACAGATCTAAGGATTCTGGTGAAATAATTCTGATCATAGAGTAATAATCATTTCTTGAGTCTAAGAATCAGTATTTTGAAGATGGAGAGAAAAATCTGTGTATGATCCATATTTAGAATGTCCAAAATGTCGTAAAACGGTTCTAGAAAGCCAATTCTTGACTGATAAATGTAAATGTGGTTTTCGCTTAAGGATAAAATTCAACTATGAGAAATTGAAAGAGATTATTTCGAAACCTGAGCTTAACCGAAGACCTTTCTCCCATTGGCGGTATAAAGAATTCTTTCCTATTCGTGATCCAATGAGTATTGTTAATCTAGGAGGGGGAGGCACTCCTCTATTACCCTCTAGGAAGCTTGGGAAAACAAAATTCAATCTTAAAAATTTGTATTTCAAAGTGGAAACAGGGAATCCTTCAGGAAGCTTTAAAGATAGACCAATTTCCATTGGAGTATCAAAGGGGGTAGAACTAAACGCTGAGATACTTACAGCCGCCTCCTCTGGAAATGCGGCTGCAGCACTAGCTACATATGGTGCAAGAGCAGGGAAAAAAGTTGTCGTCTTTGTCCCTGAGTATGCGTCGGAGGGAAAATTGTCTCAGCTTGCGTATTTAGGAGCAACAGTCATAAGAGTGAAGGAGGCAGTCGAAGGTCAAGATCCATCAGTTAAACTCTTTAAAACGGCTTATGAAACATTTGGATGGATTCCTTCACCTTCTTTTGGTCCTTTTAATCCCTTCCAATTTGAAGGCACAAAAAGTCTTGGATTTGAACTTTGTGAACAATTTGATTGGGAACCGCCAGATTGGGTACTTTGTGCTACTGGAAGTGGAGGATTATTAGCGGGTACTCATAAAGGATTCAAGGAATTTGAAGAGCTCGATTTTATTACGTCTATCCCTCATCACGTCGCAGTTCAACCTGAGGAGTGCGCCCCAATTGTCAAAGGAGTACAAAAGAATAGTCCCCCATTAGAATTCCAAGACTGGGAAAAAACTCCCCACACAGTCGCAGGAGGGCTTGCCGATCCTCACCCATGGGATGCTGACTCTGCTTTAGCAGCAATTTATGAAAGCTCTGGAACAGCAATTGCGGTATCAGAAGAAGCTATCCTCAGAACTCAACGGTGGTTAGCTCAATACGAAGGAATTTTTGGTGAACCATCAGGAACCGCAGGACTAGCTGGTCTTGAAATGCTAGTTGAAAAAGGAGAGATTGATAGATCAGATCGTGTTGTCATACCTATAACTGGAGTTGGATTTAAAGATCCTAAAGTCTTATCACAACAGATGTCATTACCCCCTCCAATTTTTCCTCGTATATCCGAACTTGAAACCGTGCTAAACCAAACCTAAATAACATATTATCTTTTAAAGGCAGATCCGTTCTTACTAAAAGATTTAAAACCTCCTGATGCTGAATAAAGATTGAATTTGCTATTTTTTCATCCAAAAGCCATCCACAAATCTATCTCTTTTTTCCGACAGTTCCGAGATAAATCACAAATTGATTCTCCCCATCAACATTTAATGCACTGTTAAGAGCTTTGTCCTCAAAAGCTGCAATGGCACAAACTCCACAATTAATATTCTCAGCTGCAAGGTACAGATTTTGACAAACATGGCCAGCATCCAGGTGTAAATACCTATAACCACGTTCACCATAACGGTATTTCATTCTATCAACAATCGCTACCCAGAAAAAAGTCACCGCGCTATTCCTTACATGAGACTGTTTCAAACAGGCTTCAGTAAGCCTTTCAGCAATATCTGGTTCTGAATTTATAGTAATTAATTCATGCTTAAGGGCCAAGTATCGATAGAGGCCAGGTTCCAGATTTTTAACATTATTGACTAAAAGGAATGTTTCAAAGGCATGACGAGCCCCTGCTGAAGGAACATTTCTCAATGTGACATGCCCAACTTCTTTTACTCCTTGAGTACACCATAATAACCAAGAAAGTTCCTCTAATGACATAGATTCAGACGAATATTTTCGGATACTTTCTCGCCTTTCAATAACTGTTCGTAAGTTCATTTCCCTAACAGAAATGCTCGATGGAGATGGTAAATGGATGGTGGATAGTGATTTATCATACTCTAACTCTAACGGTGGTGGGGGAAAACCTCTACTTTGGCCTGATGGTTTCATGAATTTGTATTGAGTTTTCTTCATGAATTCTCTGCCTATTCCTTCCGACATTGGCGATCTATTCCTTTGATTAGTTAAATTCGAATGAAGAATTATTTTTATTAATTTGATGTTCAGTATTCTTATAAAAGACAAGTACAAGGATATTTGAGAGAATTGATGTAAAAAGATATCTATTAGTAGTAATTAATGAAATTCTTCAAATCACCAAATTTGGGGAGTCCTTGCATCTTTAGATGAATACTGAAGAAAGTCAGAGTTTTATATTTGGAAGAAAAAGGTCATCATCCAAAAACCGTGTTCTTATTCAGCTTAGTGGTTTCTGTGCTTCAATAATACCACTTTGAAATCGATTGGTCAAATAATCAAAATTATCAAAGATTGTCACATTAACTTCGTTAAAACCTACTTTTTTGATTTTCTCAACATACCCCTCTTCTGTTAATGCTCCTCCTAGACAAGCACACCATGCTTCTGGATCTTGTGTTATTTCTGGAGGTAAGTTATTAACAGCAATAATGTCTGCATCAACCAATCGCCCACCAGGTTTGAGAATCCTGAAAGCTTCCCTAAAAACAGCTTCCTTATCCATCGTGAGGTTGATAACACAGTTACTGATAATAACATCAGCAGAATTATCAGGTAATATGCTGATATTTTCAATATCTGATAATCGAAAATCAACATTTGTGATTTTTTTCTCTGCAGCAGTTTTCAATCCAGCAACGATCATGTCAGGAGTAAAATCGATGCCAATGACTCTGCCTTCTGGGCCCACCATGTCTGCAGCTTGGAAAAGGTCATGGCCAGCACCACTGCCAAGATCTACCACGATATCACCTGGTTGGATATTGGCTTTATGTGAAAGGTTAACCACACATCCAAAACTTGGGACGATAGATTCTAATTTTGATTCTGAGGCTGAAGAGGGACAACAACTGGATTGATCATCTTTGGCGATTTCTTCTGGTGGAGCACAGCAACTAGATTGGTTAACAAGTCTGGCTTGGGTATGTTTATTTATTGCATTCCCATAGCTCTTTTTAATGGCTTCTTTAAAGTCATTCATGATGATTTCCTTCTGGATTAGTTCTCTAAAAAGATATTTAAATATTTCTCCTACTAGCGGTAAGTAGAAAAAAGTGAGAATAATGACATTGGTCAAACCAATATCAGATGAGGATTCATCGATAGATACCCTGGTTAGTGTATTAATGGACATTGGCCTTACAAGGAATGAAGCTCGAGCTTATATGGAACTACTTCCCCGAGAATCAGCCACAGCAAGTTATTTAGTAAGACAAACAGGAATTCCTGACAGTAAGATCTACTACATTATGGATAATTTGCAGAAAGAGGGGTTCATTATCGTTCAAGAAGGAAAACCCAAAAAATATGTAGCTATTAATCCTAGTAATGCGTTAGAGAATATGAGAACAAAATTTACGGCAGAATATGAAAATAAAATAGCCATATTGGACCAATTGGTTAATAGTCTAGCGCCTATCTATCATGATCGGGAGGATGCACCAAAACTCGCCTACATTATTAAGGGCAAGAATAACGTGATAAATCAGGTTAAACGGTTAATGATAGATGCCCAATCGAGTATAATCCTTATGATACCAACTTTAGAAATCTTCCATTTGCTAGAAAAAACCATTGAGGGAGTCCAAAAAGAAAAAATTACAACCATGGGTCTTTATCATAAAAGTATTCCCACAGAACCCCTTCCTTTCAAATTTCAGGGAATTGCATGTGAATGCTTTTTCTTGATCGTGGATAACAAAATTCTTCTAACAATTTCAAACTGGAAAGCTGATCTGTGGTATGCTATCTGGACGACTGAAACCTCATTGATCGAAGTATCTCAAGGTTATTTCTCATCTCCCTGTTGCACATATGAGACAACGTAATGTTGTGAAGGGACACTTCTACTAAAGTATTTTGAGTCTATAAAGACGATAGGTTTCCCACCAACAGACAATCGCTCCGACGGAGCAGATCAGGATAAATAATAGGCGATCGAAGACTCCAGCTTCTAAGGAAAACATCCAGATAATCCCGAGAAGGAGTACAACCGTAAAAAAGGAAGCTAAGAAAAAATACCGTGGGAGAAGGATTCCCCGAAATCGAACAAAGTGACGTAAAATTCCAATAGGGATAAACTTACTTAGATAATACCTTCCCTTTTCATCTTTTTCTACAAGCCCGAGTGAAAGCAGCTTATTAAGATGGTGAGAAGCGATACTTGGACTCGAAAAGTGTAGTTCATGCTCTAACTCTCTTATTGTTGCATCTTCCTTTGTGAGAAGATACCAGTAAATCAGTAGGGTCTTCCCAGTTAGTTTATCTTCTAAATCTTCCATCTCATTCAATAAGCTCACATTGAAAATTGACTATTCTAGACGCACAAGTAAGACACTTCTAAAACAATCATCTTTTAAGCTTACTTCTTGACTCAATGGCTAAATCGTATATATTATATCATACCCGATTTTTCAATAAAGGAATCCACTGCGATGAAACTTGTGGTCCAGTTTGG
>CP070760.1:2836306-2851296 GCA_020348965.1 Candidatus Heimdallarchaeota archaeon
TCTCAAGGATTTTACATGCTCTTATTTTGATTGTTCAGGTAGGATTTTATCAGACATAGAAATAGAACGATATTTATGTAGGTTAGTTCTCAGAGATATTACTGTTCCTAGGAATTAACTCCATGGTTATATCTTTTAACCATTCAGTTTCATCCTTAAACTCTGTTTTTTACAATTTCTTTTAACTAATTACTAATCTGTGTAAAATGGAACTTATTAGTGAGAAAATTTCTCAAAAACTGCAAAGAATCACCCTATGGAAGCAAATCGAATGTCAAAAAAGGAAATTGAAGAATTAACAACCCTGATAAAAGCATTAGACATACGTTATAGGAATGAGGAAATAACACGAGAAGAATACGACAATTTGATGGCTAAATATCAATCTAAATTAGACGAGGAGATCAGTATTGCAAAAAGTAAAAGTATGTTGAAGGACCTGTCATATATTAGCATATCAGGTTCTGGAAAAGTAACTGACTCTTATATTAAAATTTCTGGGTCGGGCCGGGTAGATGGTTGGAGAGGAGGATCTATTTCCATTTCTGGGTCTGGAAAAATATCTGACGACGAAATAAAAGTCAGTGGATCGGCTTCTCTTCCTGGTAATCTGGAAACACACACTTTGATAGCTTCAGGTTCTATTAAAGCTGATGGCCCAATTGAAACTACAATCTCAACCATTTCTGGATCCTGTAAGATTGAAGGTTATCTAATTGCTCATGAAAAGCTGACCATCTCTGGTAGCGGGAAAATCGAAGCGGATATAAAAGGAGGTCATGTATTATCGAGCGGATCGTTAATAGTAGCAGGAGCAATTTTATGTGTGCGCGCCGAGCTCAATGGCTCCTATAAAATTGGTCGGAATGTAGAATGCCAAGAATTATTTTCCTCGGAGTTAGATTCCAAATGTTCCATTGAAGGGGATTTACTTTGCAGTGGAGACGTTCAAATCGAGAAAAGTGGCAGACGCGGACACCTCCAAGTAGAACAGATCCTCGCTGAAGGTGATGTCTATCTTGAAGGTGTTTCTGCTCAGTATGTGAGTGGAAAGACAGTAGAACTAGGGCCAGATTGTCAGATTTCGAAAGTTGAGGAAAAAGGGAGCTGATGATACCAAGATAAAGAGTACTAATTAGCAAAGACTAATCTATAATCTAAATTGTTGGTTGACTGGGATAAGAATTGAGTTTACTTCCTATTCTCCCACCTTTTTTATCTGATAAAACCTCCTCTTCCGTTCTGTGGTGCTATACAGGCGGGGGCCATTATTTTAATGAATTATTTGATCAACTAATAAGGATTAATCACGAATCTATCCCAGTTTGTTTTGTATTCTCTGATGCTGGAGCTCTTGTTGCAAATCGATATGGCTTCTTTTGGAAATTAGCCCATTCTAATATCAAAAAAGAGTATCTTCACTTTTTTCTGGGGGAGACTGTAGCTAAGTATAATATTGAAAAAATCCTTTGTGATGCTGAATTTTCGTATTCAATCATTTCTAAAGACCCTACTTTTTCCATTTCAGAAGTATTGGCAAAAAGTCAGGTCAGTTGTATCCTTGCTTGTCCTTTAACTGCTAACACAGCTGCTAAATTAGTGTTGGGAATAGCAGATTCCATTATTTCTAATCTTTTATCTTCTGGATTAAAATCTCAGAAAACTGTTGCTATTCTCCCAACAGATGCTTTCTTTCAACAAATAGAAACAGCATTGCCAATACGGCAAATTCAATTAGCCTCTTCCGCTCAGATTAACACTGAAATTTGTAAGTTTAATGCACTTAAAGAAAATCCTATTAATCAAATCCAATTCATTCCTCAATTCTGTGTTGGTTGTCAGCTGTGTGTAAAGAAATATCCTGCTGTGTTTTCATACGGTGATATGATTAAGATAAAAATTCGGGAAGTTGATTATCAGAACATCCAAAAGCTAAAGTCTGAATTAACTGTATTTCAGTCACCCAGTGAAGTTTTCCCCTTCGTTCAGCAGTTCTATAGATAAGAAAGGTCTTCTATAAGCTTTCTTTTTGTGCTTTGTATTCCACAATGAATGCTTTAATAGAACGTCCCAATTGACTAAAGGCTTCTGTTACATTCAAGCCTGATTTTGCAGAGGTGTCAAGGTAACTGATATTATACAAAATATCGGTAACTTCACTTTGACATTTTTCTACAAATTTGGATAATTCATTCTGATCAATTGCGTTTGGTAGATCACTTTTGTTACCTAAGACAACATAAGGAATTTGACGCCCGACATTTGTAAAAAGTTCTCTTTTCCAATTTTCCAGATTGTAGAGTGATTCAGGCCGTGTTTGGTCAAAAACTAGGATTGCACCATGAGAGCCTTTGTAATAAAGGGCTCGTACAGCTTCAAATCGTTGTTGTCCCGCCAGATCCCAGATTTGAAATTTATACTGTGTGCCATCAATTTCAAGGTTTTGGACTGCGAAATCAGCTCCAATCGTAAGGATATATCCACTCTGGAAACCTTTTCCTAGAAAACGTTCGCGTAGGGAGGTCTTACCTACTCCACCGTCTCCTAAAAGGCAAATCTTATACAAAGGCATTCTCTGGTTCTTCCATTTTGAGGAATATATGATTATTGATTTCTAAAGATTAATCAAACTAGAATCTTCAATCATTTAGCCTACTAGGAACTTGCATTAAAGTTTAAATATTGTATGTGTCTCATCAAGGTTCTGATATATAATTATATGCAAAACACTACTGTAATGTCTTTATTTTAATCGAATTTTAAATACTTCAATGGTAATCAGTACTAAGGAGAGAATTCCTTTATCAGATCAATCTTTAATTCATAAAGCTGATTTGTTAAACTAACTTTATAGATGTGGGGGTTTAATAACCGTTTATATGTAGAGTCTAGCCCATTTAATTGTTCTTTACAAAATTGTTGAGATAATTTCCAATCATATAAGTCCTCATCTATTATTATCTTACCATTTTTCATAAGTAAATGATGTAAAGGCTCTATAACTATATGCTTTGGTAGTTGATATTTTTTCAAATACTCAATGGGATGGTATATCCAATCACCTGAACAGGGGTCATTTTCATCATATAGACCAATGACATCTGCGATAAACTTTTCATTGTCGTCAATAATTCTCCAAACTTTCTTAATTCCAGGATTTATTGTTTTGGTAACGTTTTCACTTACTTTGATCTTTGGTATTTTATTTAACGCCACTAACTTATAGACTCCACCCAATGCACTCTGCTGTCCCCCTGTTATTAATTTTGTGCCAACTCCATAAGATAACCGTGAAATGACTTCTTCATGTAGCTCTCGTTCTTCTTGATTGTTAATCCCCCTTTCAAGAATTTGTTGTACAATAGAATTAATCGTGAATTCATCTAATTCGTTTGAAAGAACGATACTAATATTAGGAAAACCAGCTTTTTTGAATTCCCGATAAACCTCAACAGATAAATAAGCCAAGTCACCTGAATCGATTCTTACTCCCAGAATTTCTTTTCCTCTTTTTCGTAACATTTTTGCAACTTCAATGGCATGAGGAAGACCTGATTTTAGTACATCATAGGTATCGATCAAAAGTAAGCATTTATCTGGGAATATCTCGGCATATGATTTAAATGATTCTAATTCTGAATCAAACGCCTGAACCCATGAATGGGCTTGAGTTCCAACTATTGGACAATTCCAAATTTGGCCTCCGTGGATAAAAGATGTTCCCATGCACCCCCCAACAAGAGCTGCACGAACGCCGATATATGCACTATCACCTTGTGCTCTCCTTAAACCAAACTCGATTATAATTCCTCCCCTTGCAGTATTAACTATTCGAGCAGCCTTTGTAGCAATCAGAGTTGAATAGTTGATAATATTGAGTAGGGCTGTCTCAACAAGTTGCGTTTCGATGATTGGGCCTGTTACAGATATTATTGGAGTATAGGGGAAGATCACAGAACCTTCTCTTACCCCTTCGACCTTTCCTGTGAATCTCAACTTCAATAAATACTCTAAGAACTCTTCTGAGAAGATTTTCTGCTCTCTAAGGTAATTTAAATCCCTTTCGGTGAATTTTAGATTTGTCAGAAATTCTAGGGCGAGGGGAATGCCGCAAGCAATAGTGTACCCTCCCTTAAAAGGATTCGATCTGAAAAAAAGATCAAATGTAGCCTGCTTTCTCGTGAAATCCAGGTCAAAATACCCTTGGCACATTGTTAATTGATATAAGTCTGTGAAAAGAGCACGATTCTTACGATAAAACATCAGTTATCATCACCCAAAGGAAGAAGATATCAATCTTTAATGTTCTTAGGAGAATAATTAGTCTTTTAATAAAAAAATGTGTGTTATTAGAAGAAAAAATATGATAAACTAACAAAATGCATTGTGAAAAAAATCAAAAAAGTGACTTAAAATTATTAAAAGGAAGAAGTAGGTTAAAGGAAAATGAAATCACAAAGTATTGAAGAGCTATATGGTATGGAGCTAGCTGGATTTATTAAGATTTCGAAAGATAAAGATGCATTACTCGTCGTAGATATTCAGAACGATTTTTTACCTGGTGGAGCTCTTGCTGTGACCGATGGCGACCAAATTATTCCTGGGGTAAACATTCTTGCTGCAAAATTTCATCAAATTGAGAGTCCAATTATTTTCACTCAAGATTGGCATCCTGCAGATCATTCCTCTTTTGCTAGTACACATCCAGGGAAAAATCCTTATGATCTCTATGAAGCTCCAGGAATTGGGCCTGTGCTCTGGCCAGACCATTGTGTTCAGGGTTCTCCAGGAGCAAATATTGCACCTGGTTTACAAACCGCAAATGCAACTTTGATTCTACGAAAAGGTTTTCACAAATCAATTGATTCATATTCTGCCTTCTTAGAGAACGACAAAACTACCGAGACAGGACTTAGAACATTTTTAGAAGCGGTAGGAATAGAAAGAGTTTTTATATGTGGATTAGCATTAGATTATTGTGTGTATTATACGGCTATTGATGCCAAGAAGCAATTTGAAGCTGTTGTTGTACTTGATTTGACAAAACCAGTAAATTCCCCAGAGGATAGCGTATCTAATGCCTTTAAAGATATGGTTAATAATCAGGTACTATTTGTTACTTCTGATCAGATTTTAGAATAATCCCTAAACAGTTATTGACTTTGACGAGAGGGTAAACGAATAAAATTTTTAGTCAAATAGAGCAATAAGATCATGGCAACAGAGAGAGAAATTCCTACGGTTCCATACTCTCCTAAGTCTATATAGAAGTTATTTGCTGTAAATATTACTGCCCAAGAGATCAACAACACAATCCACCCTAAAAGTCCAAAAGAACTTAATTGGTTGAAAAGTGATTTTTCAAGTCTCTGTTTTTCTATACAACTAATTGGGTATGTTCTGTACTCACTATCTAGTAGATGATACTTATTGCATATAAACCAGATTTCATAGAATAACCAGGTTAATATTACCCCCAAAGTAAGCAAGTACGGATTCTCAAAACTATAGAGAATACCACCTGAGAATATTATTGTGGTAAAGGTTCGTAATCTTAAATCTAATGTGATAATTCCATAGATCGATATCAATCCAGAAAATATTAGCAAAAGAAGAATAAAATTCCTGATCTCCCAGAAGTAGGATATAAACAATGAAAAAAAAGTGGAAATAATCGTTATCAGGGGGAGAATTGAGAAAAAAAGAAAACCAAATATCATGAACAGTTGAATACTCCAAATTACAATTTTTACTTTCATCGGGTACGCCTTAGTTGTATTTTAGCTGATTTGGGACCTTGGGGAAACCAAGGAATCTGAATAATGCCAAGTTGAGATGCCTTTTCAAGTAAAAGAATCCGTTCTAGTGAAGTAAGAGAATTAGCTATTTGAGAGGAAATTGAAGGAAAATGTCGTTTTTTCATATTCACATCGAGTCGGGGAAGTATGAGGGAAACACTATGACCACGTTTCACTAATTTCTTTAGAAAATCAACTATAATCCTATCGTATAATGGACTAATTAGAAATATTTGGGAAAAAGGGGGAAGAGATGGTATTAATCTTTGATTTACACGAAGACGGAAGGTATCTTCAAAGTGGGGGCTCGATCCCTCACAATCAATTAGATACTCATTAATTTTGAGAAGTTGGCGTTTTCCAGGTGCCGCAGGAATCTCATGGATAAATTCTCCTATCGCATAAAAACCAACTTTGTTACGTTGAGAAATAAGATACTCAGAAGTTGATAATGTAGCCATCACTCCCTCTTCTAACAATCGGATTGTAGAGGCTGTATGATCGAAAATCACAAATATTCGGGCAGGTTGATCAAAAGAATACTCATTGGATGCAAGTTTGTTAAATTTTGCTGTGACTCGCCAGTTTATTACTCTAACTTCATCCCCAGCCTGATAATCCCTCACTCCTTGAAAATCAAAGTCACGACCTTTGTAGATCTGACTAGGAATGGTTCCTGCTTCTGGTAACAATCGCTGTCTGTTAATCGGAAGATTTTTCAGTTTAATAAGAGATGGAACTACAGTAATGGGAGTATATACAGGATATTCAGAAACTTCAGAATGAAAATAGAAAACATCAGAGTAACGAACAACAACGGGGCCGAGGTCATACCGTCCTCGTTTATGGCACTGAATCGCATATGAAAATGTTACTTCTTCTCCTTGATCGAGCTCTAAGAGCCAGTGATTCGACCCTTCATTCACAGTGCACTCGTCTGGGATTAAATCGACAATCTCGAGAGTAGGTATTCGGACACCTTCATTTCGGATAGTCAATTCTACAAAGATCATCTCTCCCTTTATCTCAGTCCTATCTCGAGATACTTTTCTGCTGATATTGAGATTGAGGGAAATTTCTTTCGATATAGTGGAGAAAAAGAAAATAATTAAGATTGGAATTACTAATCCTGCCATTACCCATTGTCGAACAATTATCACTGAAAATAATAAGAGTAGAAATGATAAACCAAACAGATCTAATAATCGAAATTGTCTCTCCAGATGAAATCCTCCAAATTATGGTTGACGCGGTGTTTTGACTTTATCTAAAATTTTCTTGATAATGAGCTCTGATGATGTTCCTGATAACCAAGAACCAATTTCAAGAACCATTCTGTGGGACAGGGCAATTGGTGCAAGTTCTTTAACATCGTGAGGAGTGACATAATCTCGTTCGTTAAGAACAGCATTTGCGCGGGAGAGTGCCATTAGATCTAATGATCCTCGTGGGGATGATCCTACTTTTACTGACTGTAAATCGCGAGTTTGAGAAACGATTTCAACAATATATTCCTTAATTTCATCGGAAACGTGAATAGTTTCAACAGATCGTTGCATCTCACAAAATGTTTGGCGATCAATTATTTGATGAAAATCAAAAGCTTTTTTCATTCTTTTAATACGATTGGTCAATATTGTTTTTTCTGCTTCTTTGGAAGGGTATCCAATCTTGATCATCGCGAGAAACCTGTCAATTTGCGCTTCTGGTAATGCAAAGGTTCCCTCGAGTTCTAGTGGATTTTGGGTAGCAATAACAAGAAATGGTTTGTCTTTTCCAGTAAGTTGAAATGTTTTTTCCCCAATTGTGATTTGATACTCTCCCATTGCTTCTAATAAAGCACTTTGAGTCTTAGGTGTGGCACGGTTAATTTCATCAGCCAGAATTATATCTGCAAAAACTGGACCAGCTTTGAAATCAAACTCATTTGTTTTTTGATTATATATCTCAGATCCTGTTAAATCTTGAGGTAATAGATCAGGAGTAAATTGGATTCGATTAAACTTACATCCCAAGGCTTTTGCAAAAGAACGACAAATCATAGTTTTAGCTAAACCCGGGTAATCTTCAAATAAAATGTGTCCATCAGCCAGAAAAGCCAGAATCACTTTACGAAGTGTTTCTTTCTTACCAATAATATGGCTATTTATCTCGTTCAATATTTCATGACATAATTCTGCCGTTCTTTCAATTTTCATACATGATTTACTCCATATCAGTATACAAAGATATGCCTAATAATTCTTGAACCTCATCTAAAATTTGAGTAAAGAGTAGTAAAAATACTTTTGAGGCTTTTACTTTTCGAAAGGACATTGATTCAGTAATCAGGGAGGAATGGTAATGATACCATCTCTCAGGGTCAGTGAGAAGTAAGTTAAGGTTTTTGCTACACTCTTGTATCTTCTTTTGTCCCTTCATTTGGAATAAATCGTTAAGTAAGTGAGACAATGTTTGTGTCAGGGTTTTTTGTTGATTTTTTGTTTTCATTGAAGCCAGTCGCAGGAATTTCTTGTAAGAATTACTACTTGGCCTTGGAGGTTCAGAGTATTCAGTGTTTCCTTTCTCAAAAAAATCATAGCTTACTAAGTCGTTCATTTTTTTAGGCCAATAGGAATTTATTGAACGTAAAGCTATAAACAATAATATCATTATAATAAGAATATAATAATTCTCAAGATTTGATTGAACAATCTCGATAATGTTCATATTTTCTCCTCGTGTTCTTTCTCTGAATCTGTCTTTAACGACGAATTAGAATGAAATATGATTTTGGAAGCAAAAGTTTTAGCTTTTTTTACGTGTTGAGGTGAAATATCATGATTAGAAAACTTTGCTTCCTCAAAAACATCTGTAAGACCATTTATTAAGGAGGAAGAAGTTAGATTCTTCTCGATGACATCTTTATTGAACTCTGTTGGAGTGAAACTAGGAGAACTATTGGCTCCTCTCTGTTCGAGGCTTGTAGATGCTTGATAATAACACTCAAGGACAGTTCTCATCTCATGGGAGATATGATTTTTACCATCTAAACGAGGATCAGTTTCATTTAAGTCTGTTTTTGGAAGTTTAGCTTGATGTTGAATAACTATAATAAAAAAGATTGGCAATAGGAGTATAGCAATGAAAAAAAGAGCTCTAAATTCTGTGAAAATCTGTGAAAGAGGAATACTTCCTCCAAGAGTCGATTCTGTAATTCCTGATTGACTTGGGATTATGGTTGATTGTGTTGTTGATTGGTACGTCTGACTCATACTAGTGGTATTCGAAGTAATCTCTGGAAGTTCTTCTTCGGGTGTCTCGGGAACTCCAAGAAAAGCCATTATTAGAGTAACAATTACTATAACTCCTAAAATTTGAATGAGGAGAAGAAAAGAGTGCCCTTTTACTGATCGGTTATGAAAGAAAAAGAATAATATGGCAAATATGGGAAAAAATAGCCCTAGACTCTCAAATAATGAGGAATCCAATACCAAAATGGGATTGACCCTATCTATTCCCGACTGTTGTTCTAACGAAATTTGAGTAAACGTTAAGGCAATTAAGATACAACAGAGGATCATTAATCCTTTCAATATTCCTTTCTGTCGCAAAAAGGCGAAATCTTGTGCTCTCATTTTAATTCATTATTGAAGCAGATAATTCAAAAATGGTTCTTTTAATTGGAATTAATACAATTTTCTCTTAATGCAAATTCTCCTGAATTCTCGGAAGTCTTTGTTAAGTACTATTAAAAATCATCTGCAGTCTCTTAGTTGCCTAGGATTTTCATTCTTTAAAGATAAATATTATAAACATTAAAATCCTTTAGTTAAAAGATAAAAGTGTTATAGTGTTCTAATCAAGTTCCCATGGACAGTGAGGTTGAATAATGTTTCTCTACTGGGTTGATCAAAGGAAACGCTTTGCTGGATCTAGTGAACCTATTTTAGAAGATCTTCCCTTTCTCAAAACTATTGAATGGGCTGGAATTATTTGTCTTCAAGAAAACCCAACCTCAGAAGAATTGGCAACTCTTCTAGCAGTTCCTTATCTACATCTTCCGATTCAGGATTTCTCGATACCTACTGAAACAGATTTGGAATCAGTTCTCGAATTTTTTCACGAAATTCAGAGAGATAGTCCAGATTTACCCATTCTGATCCATTGTTCTGAAGGACATGGACGTACAGGTACAATTTTAGCTGCCCTGTTGGTAGTAATTGACCACATTAGCCCTGAAGATGCTATTCAACAGGTTAGAGGTGTAAACCCTCTTGCGATAGAATCTAAAAAGCAAGAAAACTTTATAATTAATCTTTAACATGTTCATTTCGCGATTTTTCTAAACAATGGAGATGTATTAGTATACGATTGAATTTTAATCAATGGTAGAAGGAATAACACTATTCTTCAAAAATCTAGTAAGAACTGATTCCGCTTGAAGAACTTCCATTATCGAAACCCGCTCATTGGCACAATGAATGGCTTTTGGGTCGCCAGGACCATATAATACAAAAGGAACGGGAGTAGGTGCTTGAGTAACAAGAACTGCTGCATCAGTTCCATAATTTAACCCAATTGGAGTTGAATTGTTACTTACTTTCATGAAATCTTGAATAAATCGGTTTTCTTGGGAATTCGACACAGGAAGCATAATTTGCTTGATTTCAGTTTCAAATTCTGCAGGACTTGATTTCGCCATCTCATCGATTTTGTTACTGAGGTCCTTTGCGAAATCTGTTATATTGATAGGAGGAACCAATCGGAAGTCACAATTCACCTCAGCATTTTCAGGAACAACGTTCGTACTTTTACCACCTTTGATGGTACCAATATTCAACGTACTTTGGCCAAGAATTGGGTGAGAAATCTGTGGTACTTCTTTCAGTAGTGGGAAAAGCTTTACTAATTCTTCAATAGCATTGACTCCCTTTTCTGGGGTCGATCCATGAGCGGATTTCCCATAAGATCGGATAGTAATCCATAATACTCCTTTTTCTGCAATACCAACCTTTAGATTCGTGGGCTCCGCCACGATTAAGAAATCAGCGTTGTTCATTATTCCTAACTGCAAGGCAGCTTTAGCTCCCCCAAGCCCTACTTCTTCATCTGATGTTCCGAGAAATACTATTTGGTATTTCATTGTATCTATATCTACAGAATCATTCACTAATTTAAGAGCTCCTAGACAGGTTGAGACTCCCCCTTTCATATCAGCGGAACCACGACCATAAATGTAGCCATTCCGTTCTTCTGCCCCAACGGGACTACAATTCCAATTTTCAAGATCCCCCGCAGGAACTGTATCTAAATGTCCGCACATCACTATTGATTTTCTTGTTTTTCCGACAGATAGTACAATATTTGCTTGTTTTTCCTTGTACCATTGAGTTTTGACTGGAATTTCATTAATCTCTGCCCAATTCTGAATGAATTCAATAGGTAATTGCGTATTTCCTGGGGGATTCTCTGAGTTGAGTTTGATTAATTCTTTCAAAAGGTGTAAACATTCAGATGAATCTCGCGACAGATTCATGCCCTCCTTAAGAGGAGTTCAATTCAACTTCTAGATCTAGTTCTTTCCATTCATTTATTTCAATTTCCGCGAAAATCGGACCAACATAGTTACAATGGCTACAATGATATGAAGATGGAGTTAAAATAGGCAAAAATCTATTCAGTTGAATCTCTAGTGTCCTTCTTAAGCAAACAGGACAAACTTTGATGACTTCCTCTGAAGAAGGTCGAACACGTATGAGTCTTCGTACTTCATTAAATGATCTTAGAAATTGGCGCATTATAATCACTCGGGATTTAAAAGAAACAGTATTTGTATTTTTTGGGATAATACCCCTAAGTTTTAATTCATTTTTTCACTCTTGGGTTTTTCCTTTCTACAGGTCGGAAGCTTTTTTAATAATCAGTTTTACTTGGAGTACCCGATTAGTAATAATTCACCAAGATCAGATATTTTGCTTAGAGCATCGAGTACTGACCGCTGATGAAAGATGTCACAAATTGATTATGACTTCTTGGCAAAAATCCTCTTACTCGGTGAATACCGAGTTGGCAAATCATCCATGGTTCTACGGTATGTCGAGAACCGATTTCCAGGAGATTATATGGCAACAATCGGTGCTAATTTTTTAGTTAAGACCGTAAACATTCCTTTTGAAGGTAAGTCTTTTAAAGTTGGATTACAGATCTGGGACATTGGAGGGCATGCCCGATCATCACAGGTTGGACGAGTATTTTTTCAAGGAGTTTCTGGTGCCCTTTTAGTTTACGATCTGACAAGAAAGAAGACCTTGGAGAAACTTCCGCTATGGGTAGAGCAATTAAAGAGATATTCTACTGAATCGAGGATGTACCTTGTCGGTAACAAAAATGATTTAGTTGATGAAAGGCAAATTAGCAAAGAAGAAGGGGAGGATGCTAAAAAACAGTTAGATATGATTAATTTTTTTGAAACAAGTGCAAAAACAGGGGATCATATTCAAGAGACTTTTGAGGATCTTGCTCAACTACTAGTAACTGATAATCGTGATAAAATTCTCGATGTAACACGAGGAAGCGAGAAATAACATCACTAAATTTGAGCTCCTCCACATGTGTTTTCGTTTATTAATGGCTCTTTCTCTGTGAATTCAACAAAAAATGCTTTTTTTCTTTCTCCGTTGTCGGAGATGTAATAAAAACTTCATGATACCATCATTAATTCTTCGAACGAGTTTATATTTTCTAATAGGGCTTTGAAGATATTAACTTCTTCTGAAGTAACTTCTTTGGTACTCATCAAAAACTCTAAAATGTCAAAAAACATCGTTTTTGCGTATTTGAAATTAGTAGAAGCATCTGGTAGACTACTGAAGGCAAATGTGAGTTTGTCTGATGACGTTGCATCATCAACTTTTAACGCATTTCTCACTGTTTGAACATAAATCTGGTCATCTGTTATCTTTTGGGCAATCTTATCTCTTTTGTCTGCTTCCTGTGCGGCATCATGTGAGAGCACTGGCACGAAAAGTCGTTTAAATAAGCGTTTAATTCTAATAAAACGATTCATTGTTCTCACATAAAATTAAAAAAAAGCTATATGCTCTGCATCGTATTTTTTTGACCTAGAAGACTAAAGTTTTTATCAAATTCTTTTTAAATGAGTTTTGTATGTTGATAACTACACTATTTATCTTGACTTATATTTCTTATTATATTTTACTCAAAAACTTGGTCTACTCATCCATGGAGCCACACCTGTGTCGGAAACATCACATTCAGAAGCAATAGCAGGGGTAAGGATTAAGCGATTTCTAACAATGGCTGTAATGAGATTATCCACCGAGTTAATCGATCGAGATGACACAAAAGAGACTAAAAAAATTATAGAAAACATGATTATCGATCTAGTGAAATCAAACTTTACATTATCCTCATCAGATAACAGATTAACTCAAGCTAAGCTCTTCTTAGCTTCATTAGGTTTTTCTCCTTGTGAAATAGAATGGTCTGATGATGTTAGGTTAGGAAAAGTTCTCCTTGGAAAAGGCCGAATTTGGAAAGCAACAACCCCCAAAGACACAGAACTAACAAAACTCTTATTATCAGCTGTGGTCAAAGGCCTTGGTTATTCATTCATTGACTCCAATGTCCAAGTTTCTTTTGTTGAAAATGGACTTCTTCCACTTCGATTTGCTTATGAACTCCAATTCAGAGCCACCGAGGATGTTTTTGCTGAATCTATCCAACCTACAAAAGAAAAATCAGAAGTTCTCCTATCCGCAGGATCTCTACTTGAACCTATTCTTGGGCGAGGAATCCGTATTGAAGATGCTACCCGTTACCTAATAGAGGGTACACAAATAGTGGTTGAACAGTTTCAACCAGAATTATTAGAGCGAAAGGATATTGAGGACTACCCTTTGAAATTACTGGAGGTTTTATATCTCAAATCACAAGAAGACGAAAGATTTGAGGAAATCGCTCATCAAATTGGTGTAGCAATGGTTCAGGGAATTAGACAAGGATTGCCTCAACTAGAAAACCATCAAATTCTTAAGGGAATCGGATTAATTCCCACAGAGGAGATTGATGAGCTATTATTTTACGGAGACGTCGATATTTGTGGAACAGGAAGTCGAGGAGTGAATATTAGTTTTTGTCGATTTCTGGGACACATATGGGGCGGATTCGTATCAGAAGTTTTGGAGAAAAAATTCCGAATGACTGAAGATCCATTATGCGCAACGAGTACAGGAACCAAATGTATTTTCACGATCGAAGAAGTACCGACATGAATGTTCTGTCATCAATCGGCCGAATTTTTTAGATAGAATCATTTGAAAATTTCAAGAATTATATATATTAGAAGCTTTAAAAGGGAGTATGATAACATTTAGAAGATAAATGTAAAATCCACTCTCTCATTATAAATCATTGAAAAAACGGCCTAAAAGTACTTGATAACTGTAAATGTGAAGTGAAATGGTATCATTCTGTGAAAAGTGTGGAGCCCTCTTAATTCCTCAACGTAATAAAGATGATACGGTCACATTAGTTTGTCGAGTGTGTAAAACAGAGTCAAAAGAAAAATTTGAAGATTCCTCGTATCAGATTTCAAGTAGGATCCAGCATACAGAAAAGGATATGATGACCGTTATCGAAGAAGATTTTGATATTCGCCCCTCTGTGCGGATTGCCTGTCAGAAATGTAACAATTTTGAAGCACGGTACTGGGAAGCTGAGGATAGAAGGAAGGAGGAATGGGAAACAACTACATATTATAAGTGTACGAAGTGTGGATGGGTGTGGTCGGAATAAAACCTGATTTCTAAGAAGTAGATCAGAGTAGCTTATACCAGTCCAAGATTCAGTTCTTTACTTATCTTACTAATGTGAAGATCTCAAATAGTGAACTCCCATCCACAGTGAAAATCACGACTATTTGGGTCTGGAGGACACGCAATTACTTTCGTTATTATCCGAGAATCAATTGTTGCAGCAAAACCACTGTACTCTACAATTCCAACTTCTTTACAGGGAAAGAGCGGAAGATTCTTCCTTTGTCGTGCTTCTTGAACTCTACAGGTTTTCATCTTGAAGATGATTTTATTGGAAGAGACTCTTTGAATTTCTTGTACATTTATTGAGGCATACAAGCGTAACTGTAATGCCTTCTCTAACCCGTCTAAACCCGAATTGTGAGGGATTTCA
>CP070760.1:2851396-2854996 GCA_020348965.1 Candidatus Heimdallarchaeota archaeon
AGGGGAGAGCGGAAGTCAATCGGTTCGGAAATAACCTTTGGTACTGATCAAAATGATTGGAATCTCATAGAATTAAAAGTCAAAGAAATTATATCTCGAGTAATCGAGAGACTCCATAAAAGTGATCTTCTGACGCGTAATGTAACTATTAAAATCAGGTTCCAAGGTTATGAAACCTTCACACGAAGCTCAAGTTTTCAAAATTTCCTTGCAGAAGAAGATGTTATATTCAAAACAGCTCTTGATCTCCTTAGTGAATTTCGATCCTCACCGAAAAAAGTCCGCTTAATTGGTGTTCGAGTGGCTTCTCTAAAAAGTGGGAAAGGACAACTTTCATTAATGCCATTTTTAACTCCCCGAGCATCCTAATTAATCAGGATTCAGTGAAATTTATAAAATCAGGAATACAAAATATAAAGCACTTATTTCAATTCAAACTCTAAGGAAGTTGTATCATGGTTTACAAACTTACATCTATGAATAAAAAAACAAAAGTGTTCTTCTTTATTATCATTTGGATTTTTGCTGTCCTATGTGCCACTCTTGGTACGATATTTATAGCCACTGCCGCTATCTTGCCATCCACGCCCTATGATATTGAGACCAACGAGATTATCGGGGAGATCCGCCAAGAAATGGGGCCAATCGAATTTCTCACATACTACGACTTTGAAATCGATCAATTCTACTCGAACGTTACATTGAGGGCAGAACGAGAAGAAATTATAGTGATAGATGAATTCAATACACCCATTTCCCCACTTGTCCCATGGCAGCTCCAAGAAGTCCGATTGAATGGCATAATCTTTTACATTGACGAGCGGCTCCATTATGGATTCTTTAACGGTACATTTTATGAAGTCAAAACCGATCCCGAGAACGTAAAAGTCGATCTCTCCATAATAACTAGACCGAAACTCACCCTTAGGTATCAACCTGGTGAACAATTTGAAATTCAGCGCAGAAGGGAAGCTTCGGACATTTCTGGAACCACAGCAACTAATGTAACCAAACCAGTCGAAGCCACATATAGCTATTTTGTAGTGAAAAATCGTGGTTGGCTCTCATGGTTCCAAGCAATAGGAAAATCAATTTGGGAAAATTCAATGGAAGCCTTCATATTAATAGGTAGAACACTTCTCGTTACAGCAGCGTCGGGAGCGGTCGCAGGAGTAGTAGTTGCTCTTATCCTCGTCATTACACGCCTTTCCAGAGTCATTGGGGGAAGACACATAACGTATGTGATATTAAGGGCACTTAGTGGAAAAGTGGGGAGAATAATCAGCTATATTCCAATTTTCGACTTTGTAGGAGACTTTTTTGTTGACTTACACCTGATTGATGTAATTGATTTCTCGGGTATTCGACCAACACTTTCTGAATTATACAAACAAAGATGGTATGACATATTAGTTTTTCCTACTGCCCTAGCCTCAATTTTGACAATTCTCTTTGTGCAAATCTTCCCTGGAGATAAACTAACGGCTCTTACGTTAAGCCCCCTCTTGACACCAATTGTTTTAATTCTTATCTTATTATATTTTCCAACGATTTTTGCTTTTAATGAGGGCGGATTCAAACGTATGCAAATAAGCCCACAAGGAGATATCATAGCAGTGAAGCCTCTTGGAAATATCTTAAGAGACGGACTCGGGATTGTTATTGGTTTTTCTGCCATTCTTTCTTTAGGAGCACTAGCCACAGAGGTTACAACAAGCTTTGAAGAGAAAGTGACCACTACTGCTGAACTACAAATTGCTGGATTCAGTTTTGATGTATTTGGGTTAATACTCCTTGTCCTTTGGACACTGGGACTCTTTTTCGTTTTGCTTGGATCATCTTTTGTGGGGGTGTCTATTTTGGCAGTTAGCTATTTACAGACCTCCCACTTTAACACAATTGAATATCTACGCGAACAATCTGAGTCAAAAGGAGTAGTTTCGAATTGGGGTTCACTTAACTACCAATTTAGTCCAACCGCACCGAAGGCTGTTTTCGAAAGGACATAACGTACCCAATGGTTCCAAACCATCCTTTCTCATTTTTTTATTCCCCTTTGACTATTCCAGAGGTTACAAAACGTAGCGAAGATATTACGATGCCAATAACCTAGTCATATTATATAAGGGAAATTAATTCTAAAACAAGTGAGAAATATGGGCAAAAAAGAAGACCAATCTGTATTTATAAATAGATATAATTCTATAGACATAGATTTCTCAGATCGATCGTTTTCTCAAATGTTTCAATTAGTTATTGATATCGTGAACCATTACTTAAATAAATCTCGTCCTGGAATTTTATTGGGGTTGGTCGAACTCGGATACGACCGCGGATCATTTGTGGGAGGTTTTCACAAGGTGGGAACCAATGAGATTTATTTGAACAAATCTGCCCTTCGAGTAATGCGGGAAGAATCCCCTATGGAGGATTATAAAGCGTATCTATTCCATCTTCTATTGCACGAGTATCTTCATTCTACTGGGGTAACAGATGAACAAAAAACCCGTCAATTGACACGAGCTCTCTCTTTGGAACTATTCGATACGAGGCACCCGGCTGGAAGGTTAGTTGTTCAAGGACTTAACGCATTATTCCCTTATTCATTCCATAATGAACGGTATCAACCCCATCCTCGTGAAATGTTGAACCCTGAATTCGTCCTTCTACGTCATAGGGACAGTGAATTCACTTATATCTAGAGAGTAAAGATTTAAAACCTTATGAGGATTAGTCACTTAACATCATTCAAAAGAAGGAGCTGATTATCCATGAAAAAAATAGGTGGCTTAGCAAAAGGGGTTGGAAAGGAAGCTATGTCAACAGCAATGAACACAGCAGTGAAAGAAATTTTAGAAGAAACTGGAGCTAAGGAAATCGCCAAAGATAAGGCCCTTGAAGTAGGCAAAAAGATTCTAGGGGATAAAAATATCCCGACAAAACAAAAAGTGCAAAAAGAAATCCTTAAAACCTTGATCAAGAAAGAACTAGGTCTTTAATAAATCTAATTTCTTCGTTCCTCATTTATTTTTTAGATATTCTTTAACCAAATGACAACATTGCTCAAATAGAGATCAATCAATCCATGAACCAGTGTCTCGCAGAGCAATGGAGGGACCAGTCACATCATGACGCGAATGCCTAGCCAACCAAACTAAACTTGTAAGATCTGAGTTTACTTTTTACTTCTTCATATGAATGGTGAAAAATAAAAGTGGAGAGGGGATGAATAGGTATTACATTAGTGAAACTCTGAAATAGCTGACCGAAATGAGTGAATGATATTTGCTAAGGAAGGAGTAACTACCTTCCAGTATTTTTTTAGCAGTAATCCAAGGAAGAGGATCATGATCATTATTATCCCTATGAGACTAATACTAAGAGTTTGTTCTCTTGATAAATTGTTGATATCGGTAATTACTGAAAGACCAAAGTAAATTGATGACCCAACAAGACCCATTAAAGAAGCGAATGTCGCTCTTTCATCAGAATTCAGAAAACGTTGTAATATTCCTTGGATTAATGGTGTACGAATTCCACGAGTGACCTGAGTGAGAAGAGATACCATTAAAATCCCAAAGAGGTCTGGTACTTGCAGGA
>CP070760.1:2855096-2864082 GCA_020348965.1 Candidatus Heimdallarchaeota archaeon
TACTCCGAAATAGAATTAAAGAAATAACAGTTCTAAAACTGGGATCAGCTTACCAACAGTGGTGAAACACCTCTCATTTAGAAGGGAGCTGTCAAGGAAACTCGAGAATTCGTTTGCGGGAGGAAATGTAAGAATTCTTCAAAATGAATGCAAAATATTGTTGTGAATATAAAAAGGAAATATCATTATCAATCTATGATGATAATCAAAGAATGATAATTTAAACAAAAATTGAGATAACGGGCATATTGAAAAAATTATTGAGGAGCTAAACTTGAGTAACTTAGAGGAGTTAATACAGAAAATTTCACAAAAAACAGACCTTTCACGAGGCGAGATTAAGAGGAAAATTGAAGAAAAACAAGAGGAACTAGGATTTTTTGTAAACGAAATCGCAGCAGCGCATATTATTGCTAAAGACCTCGGAGTCCCGCTTGGTCGTCCAGAGCTAAGAAAAAGACCAAAGCTAACGATAGAAAGTCTGAAAAAAATGGAACCAGGGCTCTCAGGGGTAGGACTATCCGCAAGAATATTACGGGTCTACGAGCCCATTGAATTTGAAAAAGAAGGAACAAAAAGTATCTTAGCTCCCATATTGTTACACGACGGGACTGACACTATCCGAACCATTCTCTGGGGAGCAATGGCTCGACGTATCACAGAGAAACACATCGAACGAGGATCTATCATCAAAATTAAACAAGGGTATACTAAACTAGGAAGGAATCAAGAGTTAGAACTTCATCTTGGAGATCGTGGGATATTAGAAATTGATACCGAAACAGATAGCGGTTTTCCCAATCCTGACGATGAAATCATTGACTTAGACTCTTTGGATGAAGAAATGGTCGAGATTGATACTAAAGCGACAGTTCTCAGAGTGGGAAACATAGTTACGTTCAATCGCTCCGATGGAACCACGGGACGCGTTTCCAACTTATTTCTTAAAGGAAAAAGAGTCACACGACGAATGGTATTCTGGGATAGTCGTGCTGAAGTTCCATTTAATTTCACACGAGGCGATGAAATTTTACTCCAAGGAGCCAATGTGAGATTAGATCGGGATGGAAAACCCGAGCTGCACGCAACTCGTGCAACCTATATCACGAAGATAGGTCATCAAACACTTCCAGACCTCGATGAAGTTAAAGTGACGGAACCAGAGGATCAAGAAATTGTTGAGAAAAAACTTGCAGAAATTGAATCTACTGATGGACTGGTCTCTGTCATTGCTCGAAAGGGTCCTCAAAGTGAACCGATTAGTTTTACACGAAATGATGGCACAACAGGGCAAGTAAAAAGAGCTACCATTTTCGATGAAACAAGTGAAACAACATTGGTATTGTGGGATGAGGCAATCGATTTATTCAATAATTTAAAAGATGGTCCTTTTCAGATAACTAAATTACGGGTGAAAATGTCTAGATACAAGACGATCGAAACACATTCAATGACTGGAACCGAATTCATTCCATTAGAATCATCTGAAATCCCCGAAGACCCTCCTATCCAAAATATTTCCGAAATTAACCCACAACAGGGTTTGACTTGCGTTCAAGGAGTAATCCAGCGTATCAATGAGGAAAGAGAGTTCAATCGGTCTGATGGAACGACTGGCCGTGTAATCTCAATGGCAATCCAAGATACGACAGGATCAATCAGAATAGTTGCATGGGATGATAATGTAGAGAAGGTAAATTCGCTTAAGGAAAAAGAGACAAAATTTGTAAAAGTCTTTTTTGGTGGGATTCGGCAAAGAGATGAAGACACTTTGGAAATCCATTTAACTCCTCAAAGTCATCTTCGACCTTCTTCGCGAATTCCAGTTGCATTAAGGAATATTGAGATTACCAAGGAAACGCAAGAACCATCTCAAGTGTTACCAGACTACAAAAAGATCCAACTATCCGAATTGGGGGAAGATGAAGATGGAGTTGTGATAGAGATCCTTGGAAAAGTAGTGAGGCTTTTTCAACAGACCCCGTATTATCAGGCGTGTCCAGAGTGTCGGAAAAAAGTGACTGAAACAGATCAGGGTTGGCTCTGTCAAGAACACCACATTGTAGAACCGCAAATTCGATTCCGATTGACGGGAACAGTTGACGATGGAACGGGTACTGTGACCACTGTCTTTTTTGGACTTTCTGGAGAAATATTGACTGGAATGAGAGGCAGTGATATTCAAGCATTGATTGATAGTGATATGACTGACGACCAAATCTTTAAGGCCATACAAGAAGAAGCTGAAGGAAGAACAATCCTAATCCAAGGACGGGTTCAATTACGAACGCAGGAGGTGCAAGGAGAAACGATCCAGCGTCAAGAGCTCTTCGCCAACCGGGTTAGATTACCCTCACCTAAAATAATAGCTGATGAATTAGTCCATGAACTTCAAGAATATGTTGTTGAATAGACTGGGAGGATAGTTCTTCAGCTCCTTCTTATTTCTCTCCTGATTGACTAATTTTTGAAGACCTTAGAGTTTGCATTCCAAAAATTGGTACAAACTCCTAAAAATCCCAATCTACCGAGAAAGTTTAAATCTTATTAAAAAATCTCTCTTCTATTGAATTTGAGTGAAATAATCCACTGAAATTACCTGAACTACGTATCAGGGGCGTAGTCTAGCTTGGTTTTATGATTCCTGATTTGGGTTTGACTAATTAGCGCTGATGAGATTGGTCATCAGAACATCAGGCGATCGCGGGTTCAAATCCCGCCGCCCCTATTAATGTATATTTTGGGGGATGATATTTAGTCATTAGAATTCTAACTCATCAGTTCAAAGTGAGATTTCTAAGTTACCTCCCTCTTTTTTTTTCTGAATTAGGATTAATAGAGTCATTTATATTTAATAAATCACTTGAATTAATTTAAGTCTAAGAGGTGGAAATCAATGGAAGATAGAGGTTTTCTCACATTAAGTATTATAGCTGTTATCTTGGGAGCATCAGGATTGGGGATTGGGGCGTTTTCTGCGATAAATTTCCAAGTGATTGAAGGACCCCAAGGTCCCCAAGGTCCTCAGGGATCCTCTGGACAAAATGGAACAGATGGATTAAATGGGACAGACGGACTAGATGGATTAGATGGGCTTGATGGAGCAGATGGGTTAAATGGTACAGATGGACTAGATGGAAGAGATGGATTAAATGGAACAGACGGTCGAGACGCACCTGGAGGAATTACTATAGGGATTTTGGATCCTGATTATGGAGAAACGATTTCTGGGAACGTCACAATAAGAGCAATGACATTTGGAAGTGGAAATTACACAATCTCAATTCTCCGAAATGGGACTGAGATAGGAACTTCAGTGCCAATGAAGTGGAATAGCGCAACAGCTGCCGATGGATGGTGGAATATAACTATTATAGCAACAGATATTGCTACAAATAACATGAGTAGCGATGAAGTTATGGTAAACATAAAGAACAACCTTGTGACATATACAATGATTATGCCAATTCTCATCATTCCAGAAAATAATGTAGTATTCTTTAATATAGTCTCCGAAAGCGTCGTTCATCTTCCTGATTCATTTACGAACATGATGTACTGTCTTTATCGTTTTGTTATTCCCGATAACTACGTCACAACAGAAAATATCACATTTCACCTTGTTTGGGGTTCTTCTGGATTGAATCCAACAATTGACTATGGAATATCTTTTCATTCTGCAAGTGATGGAAACTCAGATACTACATTTGATTACACCCAATCAAGTTGGACGGGTGCAGGTCAAGGAAAAAGAAATTTTGAAACACTTATTATACCTCATTTTTACTTAGATCCAGGAAATTTATTGATGGTCAAAATTTATTTGGAAGATCAAAGCGGTTTAGAAGCAACTTTTTGCTATAGTGTCTGGTTAGAAGTGCCAACTCTTCAATAGCTCAAAGCAACCTAATCTCTGTGTAGATAATGTCTATCATCAAACTGTCCTCAATGATCGGAGTACAGAACATACTTCTGTTTCACTGGCATTGGTTTTAAGACTTGTACCTGAGAAATGTGTTTTATGACAGATATAACCCATTTCATGGAGGATTGTGGCGATTTGTTTGATTGAGGACACTTGAACTCCTGTTTTCTTGGCTAATTGGGGGATATCAAACGACCAGGGAAGATCTAAGGATCCCTCTTCAATCATTAGAGGTAGTACTTTGGATAATCGTTTTCTGGTTCCGACATGTTGTAAATGCTCGTCAGATAGCATCAAAGATAAATAATCAATTTGGTGAATTTTCCCAAGATATAAAGGACCTACCTTCATCCCCTTATTACCATTACAAACTGGGCAGGTGGTATCTTTTTCGCCTAAAATTCTTTTATAGCGAGTTTGACAGTTTCCACATTTAAATATGAAGCCTGTTTGATCAACAACTCGATCAACTCCTCTCTCACGTGATAGGAAACACCGGATATAATGTCTATGGTAGAAGGTAACGATAGGGATCAATGATTGGCCTAAGGTTAACCCTACATGTTGAATGCCCGTTATGAGAACTCGCGCGGCGATTTCATGAATGTTCCCAATACCAGAGTCAAACTGACTGACACCATATTTTGCATAAAGCGCTTTGGGATAAAGGCCTACCAGACTAGCCAAGTCGGTTGCTGTAAACGCAAGAAGCCCGTGAAGATTCACCAGTCGGATGCTATTGTGAACGAAAGGAATTGGGGTTCCATATGGGTCGATGTCGACAAAATCAAAAATTTCATCCGTATTATTCAGTGATTGGAGAAAAGAATTGCATTCCATATTAAATAGTTGAATTTTCTGCGCGATTTCCTTCGAAAGACGCTTAATGTTTTTCTCCGCAACCATTATAGCCTTTGGATTAATGTCATTGCTGTACACACTGGAAGTCGGGGTTTCTAAAGCATAACGAATACTCCGTACCCCTGATCCGCAAAGAGGTTCGCACACTGTCAATGATGCCTTACTATTCTTCCGTGCGTAAGCTCGAAGCATTAGAACTGAAAAATCACGATTGATCTCTTGATGAAAGTTAAAAAACACTTCATCTGACCGTCTAGGGATGGAATCATCCCCTTTCGGAGGTGGGACAAAAAAGGTTCCCAATCCTTCCTGAATTTCAACAAGTCTCATGGTCCTGTCGACCAACGGTTTATTCATCTAATATTAGATAATTCTGGTTGTGTTGAATCGTTCCAATGTCTTTCCTTTTCGTTGCGATTATATAGGTTTCAGCACTTTGTTTTCGGGATGTGGGAGGTTTGAAAGCTTTGACGTTCTGATAAAATGTACGAATTTTTTGTATGAGTTCTTCAAGATATTCTCCTTGGAAAACTTTGGTCAAAAATTTTTCCGCTAGAAAATAATTCGCAATCCCAAGTGAAACCTCTGCTAAATAGACTTGACGAGCATGATCTGTCACCCAATGTCCTGAAACATTTGGAGAACAATCAGATAACACAATGATTTCATTCTTGTGTGCTCCAGATTGTTCTAGACTCTCTTGAAGTCGATGGACGGTAGTCAGTTTAGTAATGTCTCCCTTAATGATTCCAGTGATATTTGGAATGGGTTTGACACGAGCTAAATCGATTAGAAAGATTTTAGCTCTTCCTTCTGTTTGATCCCTAGCTATCTGTGAAAATCCTCCTGGGGCTCCACATAAATCAATGATTGTTTGGTTTTCATGAAATAGGTTGAATTTTTTATTAATTTGAAGAAGTTTATACGCGGCTCGACTTCTATATCCTTCATATTTAGCTTTCTTCGAATATTTATCTGGTCTTTTTCTCAGATATAACACCCGTTTTCATTACTGAAGAAAATATGATTAATTGAAAAAATTAGAATCAGTAAATCACTTTCTCCGTTGTGGACGGAACTTCTGTCTTCTTTCATCTTGAGGCTTTTCTTTCCGTCTTTTTTTCCACTGTGGACGGGTTTTCTTTTGTGTTCTCTTATCTTGGAGTTCTTTCTTCTTTTTTTCCAATGCTGGACGGATATATGTTTTAATCTCACCACTGAGCTTCTGAAGAGTTTCTAATTTCGGAGCCTTTTTCTCAATTAAGATCAATCCTTTTTGATCCCACCAGTGTCGTGGATAGGCCGCATCTTCTTGAATTTCATAATCATATCCAAGTTTTTCTGCTGCAAGTCGTAGTTCTGTGAGAGTTGGATTTTCCAAAGCATCCTCGAGAGATAGGCGGCGTCCTCCTTTACGTGTCAGCCCTTTGTCGAAATATTCGGGAAAAACGAAAAAATGAGTGTTATCTCGCCTCAATGGCAATTGATACTCCTTACTATTGTAGAAACTAGTAAATTCTCTACTTCAACCTTGTTGCTCCCACATTTAATATTCTTTTTTATGTAAGAAAAAGTCTATAATTCACATCAATAATCTGTAGAGATGATATTAAATAATGAATCCCATAGATAGGAACAGTGTCTATCGTTAAGTTTCTCATTATTTATTTCTCTTGTAAAATTCAGAATTGAATAATGATAATAAAAAAGGCTAACCTTGTATCATTAATGAAATTACTCTTAATGCCTGACAACAGGCATTTCACCGATGTGATAGTATATGACAACCGAGAAAAAGCTTACAAGTCAAATACGAAGCCCTATTACAGTTATTCTCGGTCATGTTGATTCTGGGAAGACCAGTCTGCTGGATAAGGTACGTGGAACCGCAGTTCAATCGAGAGAATCAGGTGGTATCACTCAACACATTGGAGCGAGTTTCTTTCCCATTGAGACTGTAACCACTCTTTGTGGGTCTCTATTGGAACCAAGTAAGAAAAAACTTGAGATTCCAGGAATTTTAATCATTGACACCCCAGGACATAGCTCGTTCATGAATTTAAGGCAGCGAGGAGCCAGTGCCGCTAATTTCGCCATTCTGGTAATCGATGTTCGGCGGGGGATTCAGCCCCAAACGGTGGAATCTTTACGGATCTTGGTACAACAAAAAGTACCATTTTTGATAGCAGCTAACAAAATAGATCGGCTTTCTGGATGGAAAAGTTTTCCAGAACTCACTCTCGCAAAATCGTTATCGAAACAGTCAAATAGCTCGTTGGAGGCCCTTCAGTCAGTCATTTATGAAATAATGACTGAGTTAAGTCATTTCAATCTTGAACCCGAAAGGTTTGATCGTATCAAGAACTTTGCTAAGAAGATTGCCATTATTCCCACTTCTGCAATTACAGGAGAAGGAATCCCTGAATTATTTCTGGTTTTAGCCATTCTTGCTGAACAGTTTTTGAAAAAACAGTTAGAATTACATTTAGATAAAGGAAGAGGGGTAGTTCTCGAAGTAAAGAAGGAAGTAGGTATGGGTACAACTCTTGATGTGATTCTTTTTGATGGGACTATCAAACAGGATTCCCAAATTGTTCTTGCGGGAATAGATGGCCCCATTTCAACCAAGGTACGCGCAATTTTGATGCCTAAGGAATTAGACGAAATCCGTGATCCTCGTAAAAAATTTGATAGTGTTGAGCGAGCAGTAGCAGCTATTGGGGTAAAATTAGCTGCACCAAATATCGATGAGGCGATTGCAGGATCGTCACTTTATGTTATTGAAGACAAATACAAAGAGGTAGATAATGCCATAAAACTAATTGAAGAGGAATTAGCAAGTATTCTTGTCGAAACTGATGAAGCTGGTGTCATTGTTAAGGCTGATACACTCGGATCCCTTGAAGCTCTCGTTAATTTCTTACGAGATTCAAATATCCAGATTCGATTTGCCGCGGTTGGAGAGATCAACAAGAAAGATGTATATCAAGCCTCATTGTCTAAGGAAAAAAATCGATTTTATGGAGTTATTCTAGGCTTTCGATGCAATATCCTCCCAGATGCGAGTGAGGAAGCTGATAAATTACAAATATCCGTCATTCAGAGTGATATTATTTATCGGTTAGCAGAGGAATATGAGGAGTATCAGTTTGAGGTTCAACAACTTCTTGAGCAGGAAGCACTCAAAGATATCATTCGTCCAAGTAAAATTAAAGTTCTTCCGTATGTCTTTAGGCAGAGTAAACCCTGTATCGTGGGAGTTGAGGTTTTATCGGGAATGCTAACTCCTCAAGTTAATCTGATTAATCGCGAAAATAAAAAGATTGGCCTTTTATTACAAATCCAGGATTCAGGCAAAAATATCCCTCAAGCAAAAGTAAGTGATCAAGTAGCAGTAGCCATTCGTGGGCCAACAGCTGGCCGCCAAATCCGCGAGGGGGATGAATTATGGGTAGACATACCTGAAGCCGACGCCCGAAAAATCACAGAGCAAAAACTACTGTCAGGCACAGAAATGGATGCTCTCACTGAATTGATAGAAATTAAACGCCGTACTGTGAATAAATATTGGGCTTTGTGATAGCTAGATTACTACAGATCAAGATAGAGTATCTAGTGTCTTTAACTTCATGTGTGTTTTTAACATAATTCCTAAGGGCTCAATCCAATGAGTTTCGCTAAATATCAAACTTGAAAAGACACTTAAAGGAAAACTATGATAAACATTAAGAATAGATAGAGATTTGACATGATTTGACACGTATAACCTAATGTGCAATTGAGGACAGATCAAAGAAATTATTCGCATAGGTCATAGACACGGGATGATTAGATGGTTAGATTTCAACTTAATTTGGCTGATGCTAAGCAGAGTTACAAGAAAGAGATTGATGATGACGCGATAACCCGTCATCTTATCGGTAAAGAGGTAGGAGATGAGCTAGAGGGAAAACTCATCGGTTTTGACGGTTATTTATTTAAGATAACTGGAGGTTCCGATCACGCTGGATTTCCCATGGCACCTGGGGTCGAAGGTGCGATTCCCAAACGCATTCTCATTGGTCATAGAGGTGTTGGGTATAAACCTGATAGAAAAGGAAAAAGGCGGCGAAAGCGTGTCCGAGGCAGATTAATTAGCGAAGATATATATCAAATAAATCTGAAAATTCTCAATCGTGAAAAAGATAGTAAAACAATAGA
>CP070760.1:2864182-2882824 GCA_020348965.1 Candidatus Heimdallarchaeota archaeon
CAATGGTTCAACGCTGAACTCGCCTTTAGCAAGTAATCTCGTAACCCTTCCTGCGGCGGCGCTAGCTTGTGTAACACACTCCCGAATGTCTTTTGGAGCTTCAGCACCACCTGCAATAAAAACACCGTCAGTCGGAGTATCAACAGGTTTTAGTTTAGGATGAGCTTCAATGTAGAATCCTTTCGGATCGCGGCTAACTGGGAATGGAATAGGATAAGGTGAGCCCTCTGCTCCGACAGAAAGAACTACAAGCTCAAACTCTTCCGTCAATAGCTTTCCCGAACGAGTGTCCTCAACAGAGACAAGAAGATTATTGTTTTCTGGATTTTCCTCTATTAAACTTGGTCTCCCACGGATGAAGTGGACGCCTTCCTCGCGACTGCGGGTATAAAGCTCCTCGAAACCTTTACCAAAAGCTCTAATATCCATATAATACACAGAAATATCTACTTCGGGCCAGTGTTCCTTAATCAAAAGCGTATCTTTAATAACTTCCATGCAGCAAAAGTTAGAGCAATATGGATTGAATCGAACATCTCTAGATCCGACACAATTTACAAAAGCGACACTTTTTGGTGGTTTGAGATTGCTTGGTCTGACAAGCTCTCCTGAAGTAGGACCAGCAGCATTAATCAATCGTTCGAATTCAAAAGTAGTAACGACGTTGGGGTAACTACCCCAGCCATATTCAGGGATTTTGGAGGCATCAAAAATCTGAAAACCTGTTGACACAATGATGGAACCAACTTTGTATTTATAGATTTTTTCTGTATCTTCGTAATTGAACGCCTCTTTATCACATGTTGAAGCACACTTACCACATGCTAGTGGTGAGAGCCCAAGACAATTCTCAGTATCTATCAGATAAGCTGCTGGAACTGCTTGTGGGTACGGAATGTATATTGCTTTTCTCCATCCAAGATTTCCAGAATATTCGTCAATAACATTGACAGGACAAATATCTACACAATCATTGCAAGCAGTACAAAGGTCCTCATCGACGTACCGTGGTTGCTTCTTAATGGTAACCTCGAAGTTTCCCACATATCCTTCAATCTTAGTTACTTCAGCACTAGCAATCAAATTGATATTCGGATGGTTACCGACATCAGCCATTTTGGGACCAAGAATACAGATTGAACAGTCCATAGTGGGGAATGTTTTGTCAATTAAAGCCATTTTACCGCCAATGGTCGGACTCTTTTCAACCATGATGACTTCGTAATCATCAGCCAAGTCTAACGCTCCCTGAATTCCTGCAACCCCACCACCAATAATCAGGATCCTCTTTTCGACTGGAACAACAATCTCGTCAACAGCTTCCAACAGCTCGGCCTTAGCGATAGCCATTTCAGTAAGCTCTTTAGCTTTTAAAGTTGCTTCCTCTTTCTCATGAAGGTGTACCCAAGAGCAATGTTCTCTGATGTTAGCAACTTCAACCACTTCTGGGTTCACTCCCACTCGTCTTAACAGGTTCTTCCATGTTGGCAGATGCAATCTTGGGGAGCAGGCTGAGACAACTACTTTTTCTATACCTTGTTCTTTAATAGCGTCTTCAATTTCAACTTGTCCTGGATCTGAACAAGTATAGGTGTTTACCTGTACGAGTTTTACTCCTGGTAACTGTTCAACTTCTTTAGCTATTTCATCGATATCAACAGTTCCACCAATATTCTTCCCACATTTACAGAGAAAAACACCGATTTTAGGTTCAGTTGTTTGATCTACACTTTCAGTCATTGCTATCACTTATTATCATTTCTTCTTTTGTGCCATGTCACGAAGTTGTTGAATCTTCTGACTAAAACCCTCCCGTGGAGCATCGACAAACTCCCCACATACTATTCTACCCTTCTTGAAGTCAAATTCCGCTTCGTGAGGGGGACAATTCGGTATAATCCGAACTTGATTCTTTATCCAGTCTAACATCTGTACAGCATCACCAAGCTTGTTTTTACGCCCGTATTGGGTGAAACAAGGTGCTAAGACCTCGATAAAACTGAAACCTGGATTGTCAAATGCTTTTAGGATGCTGTTTCTCAATCGGAGAGTATCGTAGCCTGGCCAGCGAGCAACATAACTCGCCCCTGAAGCGGCCGCTAGAGAAACCAAATTAAATGGAGGTTCGATATTGCCATAGGGGGTAGTTGTTGTTAAGTCACCAATCTGAGTTGTTGGTGCGCATTGACCTCCAGTCATCCCGTAAACATTGTTATTTATGCATAGAACAGTAATCTCAATATTTCTTCTGCAAGCGTGAATGAAATGGTTTCCACCAATAGCAAAAAGATCTCCGTCTCCTGAAAGGACAACGACTTCAAGTTTTGGGTTAGCAAGTTTTAGGCCTGTAGCAAAAGGGATAGCTCTACCATGTGTTGTGTGAAAAGCTGGAGAATTAAAACATCCGCTCGAACGACCAGTACAACCAATGCCTGAAACAACCGCATAATCCTTGGATGTTAGGCCCCTTTCTACAAAACAACTAGTAATTGACGTAATAGCAGAACCAATTAAACAACCTGGGCAGAAAATAAAACGGTGTAAATTTAATCTTTCATGTAAGGGATGATCCTCAGGGATCTCATCGGTGCTTTTTGGGGCTGGAATTTCATCTATTGTTGTCATTTCTAAACCTCCTTTAACAACTCCTCATAAATAAACCGTGGACTGAAGGGAATAGTGGTTGGTACAAGACTTCCAGTTACTTTGAATCCAAGGTGTCGGAATCGCTCGACTTCTCTGATAATTTGGCCGTAGTTCATTTCATTAACAATTATTTTCTTGACACCTAGACGGCCTAATTTCTCCATTAACTCCTCAGGAAAAGGCCACAGAGTACGGAGTCTTATTAATCCCACCTTATGGCCTTTTTCACGTGCACGCTCAACTGCTTCAGGAACACCTCTCGAATTAATACCATAAGATAAGATGACAACCTCAGCGTCGTCTAAATGTTGTTCCTCCCAGGGAACATATTCGTGTATCTCAGTTCTTGCTCGTCTAATTTTATCGCAAAGACGTGTTATTAGTTTCACTGCCCTCTCTGGAGTCATATCTGGACTACCAGTATCATCATGAGTCAAACCTGTAACATAAAAGTTATACTCTGATCCAGCAGTTGCCATACCTGGAATTAAATCCTCATCGAGTACTTGAAAAGGTTGGTACTCATCTGGAGAAACTTGGGGAGGTTTTCGATTAATAATCTCAAAATTTGAATGATACCTCACTGGTTCCATCATTTGACCTACTATTCCATCTGTGGCGATGATAACAGGAGTTCTATACTTTTCTGCTAAATTAAAGCCATAAATAGAGAAATCGTAACATTCTTGAACTGTTGAAGGGGCAAGAACAATCATTTCATAATCCCCATGTGAAAGGTAACGCGTTTGCATGACATCGGATTGGGAGGCCTTTGTAGGTTGTCCTGTACTTGGCCCTCCTCGCATTACTGTAATAATTACCATGGGGGCTTCCAACATAAACCCTAAACCGACCGTTTCAGCCATTAAGGACAAACCTGGTCCAGATGTTGCCGTCATTGCCTTAACACCAGCGTAGGAAGCTCCTACAACAGACACAATTGAAGCTAGCTCGTCTTCCATCTGGATAAAGGTGCCACCAACCTGAGGAAGACGTCTTGACATATAATGGGCAATTTCCGAGGAGGGAGTAATCGGATACCCGCCAAAGTAGCGGCAACCAACCGCGATAGCTCCTTCAGCACTCGCATAATTACCAGTAGTTAATATTAGCTTTCCATTACGATCACTACTCATGAGCTCTCCTCCTGTAGTAATTGTATTTCAGTTACAAATATTGAAACAGAGGGACAGATCCGTTCGCATTGTTGACATCCCACACATTCATCTGGCTTAACAGCGATAGCAGGATGCAACATTCGAGAGTTGTATGCCTCCATATCAATTTCCAATACGTCTGTTGGACAGAACTCCACACATAACTCACATCCATCACACTGTTCAGGAAGTATTATCACGACATACTCTTTATCAGCAGGTGGAGGAGGTAATATGGGCTTCCGTTGGCTTCTTAACATATTCTTTCCTCTTTGTGAAGTCTAGACTATTGATAATTTTATTCTTAGTTTTGCTCCAGTATTGAGTTTAGACTATTAACTTTGTTTTTCGTGTTGCCTTTGGAATTTCACTTTATAGATACTTCTTAATCATAATCATTGTTAAGTAAAATTAGCCAGCTATAGACCCCTTTCATCTTCTCCATTATTTACTATTGTACCTAATCATTCTGACTAATTAGACGATAATTGGAATTCTTCAAAAAGTGATCTATTAAGCGTGGGAGCTAGATTGTTATTTGAAGAAACTCTCCGGTAAATTCGAATCATTCATGGTAATATTTTTTTATAATAGTTGTTATACGTAAAGCACAGTTCACAATTGTTATCATAATATACCTATTAGCTAAAATGAGTACAAGAATATATACAAATAAATAATCAGAAATTCACAAGTTTTATTTTGCGAAAAGTATTTACCTACTGTGTTGCTTACTCCCGTGGGTTTTCAGTTAATACAAGTTACAATAAAACCCTCATCGCTCATTTATCTTTCATTCAGGATTCATACTCTCGTAAATTACGAGAACCAAAACAGAACTAATATTTATTCTACCAATGTGTCTTGTCATAACAACTATATGAGAGTAGTAATGTTGTCAGAATTGCAACAATATTTTGATGTTATTATCATTGGTGGCGGCCCTGCTGGTCTCTCAGCTGGGATAGTTGCGTCTAATAAAGGATTAAAAGCGGCAGTATTTGAAGGGGGAACTTATGGTGGGCTACTAAGTACTATTTATCCCAAGAAAAAAGTCCATAACTATCCAGGTACTCCTCGTATCCGTGCTGATCATCTTGTTTCTGAATGGGTACGACAAGCTGCTGATCATGGGGTTTATTTCATTAAAGAACGAGTAACGAGGATTTACGAGAATCTTCAAGTAGAAACCTCTGAAGGGACAATATACAAAGCAAAGTCGGTTATTATCGCTACTGGCATGAAGCCAGACGAATTAGGAATCCCTGGTGAATCGAAACTTTCCAAAAAAGATAGGGGTGTATATCCGTACGTAATCGACCCCTCTATATTCCTTGATAAGCGAGTACTTGTAGTGGGAGGTGGTGATACAGCTGTTGATGCCGTAATTGACCTTAGCAATGTAGCAAAAAAGATTTTCCTTGCTCATCGTCGGGATGAGTTTCGTGCGTCCGAAACAAATCTTAAACTAATCGAACAAGAAGAGACAGTAGAAATTCTAACGAATCAAACCATTACGGAAATAATTGGGAAACTAGAGGTCGAAGGGGCAGTATTAGAAGATGTCAACACAGGGGAAAAGAAAGAATTAGCTGTTGACAAAATCATTCTTGCAGTTGGTTTAAAACCTAATACTGATATCTTCGAAGACCTAGGATTGGAATTCCAAGGGAAATTTCTAGTAACAGATGAACTTCAACGTACCAATATTGAGGGAATATTTGCTGCAGGGGACATTGTATCACCCTATCAATTAGCGACCGTTGCAGCGGCGCAAGGAGCCCTCGCAGCTCATGGTGCATATCTATTTATCCGAGATCCGTACTGGAAGCAAGAACATTTAATACAGAAACAAGAAATCAAACCGCAGATTATCTAAGTTAGATAGGAATATTCCTTCAAACTTAAATTCCCTAAATAACCTGTTATCCTGTCAAGTAGCTCTTCGAAGTTTATTATCTTCTGATAAAAAAAAGGCCTAGATGTGGGATGATACCAAATGATCGATCCAAGTGAATTTCTAACGTTTATAGAAAAGAGATTTCAGTATATTTGTGGTGTACCGTGCTCTTTTTTTAAAGAATTTCTGGCTTATCTTACTGCCCATGAAAAGAATACGCGAATTAAACATATTTATTCAACTAGAGAAGATGAAGCCATAGGAATCGCATCAGGGATTGCTTTTTCGGGAAAGAAAGCCCTAATTTACATGCAGAATAGTGGTCTCGGGAATATTGGAGATGCTTTGACCTCACTAGCCCAGTTATACAAACTACCAATGCTAATGTTACTATCATATAGAGGATTAGAGATCGATAAAGATTTTCCTGAACACTCACTTATGGGTGAAGTCAACGAACCTTTCCTGAAGGTCTTAAAGGTGCCCTACTGGAATCTATCCGAAGATAACTGGGAAACAGAGATGAAAACAGCAACTAAAACAATGATAGAAACATCATCACCAGTCGCTCTTCTTGTGGAAAAAGGAGTGTTATGCCAATGATGAAAGGTTTTGAGGTCATTTCAGCTCTGAAAAAACATCTTAGGAAGGACGATATAATCGTGAGTTCAAATGGGAACATCAGCAGAGAAGCATATCACGTACTGCCTAGACCCCAAGTATATCTCAGAGGATCAATGGGCCTTCCAATCGCTGTTGGTTTAGGATTGGCATTGACTAATCCAAAGAAAAATGTTTTAGTAATCACTGGGGACGGGAATTTTCTTATGGGATTAGGTTCATCTACCACAGCTGCTTATTACAAACCTAGAAATTTGAAAATACTCATTTTAGACAATATGAAATATTACACTACAGGAGGGCAAAAAACAGTATCTTCAGTTATTAATTATGCGAAATTTCTTGATTCACTAAATATCGAATATACTGATTCCAAAAGGGCCTCCCAAGATCAAATAGAACACGATCTCTCAGAACTCCTTGGCTCAGAAACTTTTAGTGTATTACATTTGCATATCAATGAAGGTAAAAAGGATTTAGACAACATCGCTTGGCATCCAGAAGAAATCACTGATAGATTTTGTACTAGACTAGCTAAATCAAGTTAAAATACTTATTATATTGAGGAAGAAAAATGAAAGTTGTAGTAATCGGGGGTAATCCTGCAGGTTTAAGTGCTGCAAGTGCAATCCGTAGAATACATGCTGATTGGGAAATTAATGTTTACGAAAAAGATCAGTATGTTTCCTATGGTGCTTGTGGAATACCGTACTATGTATCTGATGAGGTTAAAACTCTTGACCAATTAATCACTCTAACAAAAGAAAAACTTGAAGAACATCGAAATATTCCTGTTCATTTATTCCACGAGGTTATAAAAGTTGATTTTGAGGCAAAAGTGGCTTTAGTAAAGGATCTTAAGCATAACAGAGAGTTCAGTAAACCATATGACTATTTAGTAATTGCAACTGGTGCAAGAGCTAAATCAGATCCGTTATTGGATATCAAACACCCTCGAATTTTCAAAGTTCATACTTTAAATCATGCAGAACAATTAAAATCATTTCTAGAGAAAAATACAGTTGATTCTGCAGTAGTTATTGGCACTGGTTATATTGGTTTGGAAATGCTGGAATCATACATTGCCCAAGGAATAAAAGGGGAACAAATTACCGTCATCGGCCCCCGATTAATTTTTCGATCCAGTAGTCAAAAATATGTTGAATCAGAATTACGTGAAAAAGGAGTGAATATTATTCTTCAAAGACGGGTAACCAAAGTTGAGTCAATTTCTGATACTAAAATAAAGGTCATCTTGGACGATGGACTGATAATAGAAACTAATCTTGTTCAACTTTCGATTGGGGTCGTTCCAGCAACGGATATGTTCAAAGATACTGACCTTGAACTTCTCCCCAATGGAGCTATTGTTACAAACGAATTTATGCAAACAAATATCCCACATGTTTACGCTGCTGGGGATTGTGCCTCTTCTTATCATAAGATCTTAAAGAAAAATGTATATATCCCCCTAGCACCTGCTGCAAACAAACAAGGCCGGGTTGCTGGTTCAATTATTTCAGGAAAATCTGATTTCCCATTTCCAGGTGTCGTAGGTACTGCAATATACAAGGTACTTGATTTATATTGTGCATCAACAGGTATAACCGAGGTAGAAGCAAAGCAATTAGGGTATGATGCCCAGGTTACAACTATCGAGAGTAAAGAAATCGCTCATTATTACCCTGGTGCTAAAAAAATGTCTATCCAACTTGTTTTTGATGCTGAAAGTCACCTTCTATTGGGCGCTGAAATAACAGCTCCTAGCACATTAGGGGCGAAAAAAATTGATGTGCTGGCGACAGCACTTACAGCTGGAATGAGAATCGATGATATCCAAAAGCTTGATCTTTCATATGCTCCACCCTTTGCCCCTGTGTGGGATCCTATTCTGATAGCCGCAAATGTGGCGAGGAAAAAATGTAAATAAAGGAAGCCTTAATTTTTGTCATTAGATCAGAAATAGTCTTTGTTTTGCTCAAAAATCTTGATAAATTTTCTAAGTAGCGAGGTTTCATCAAGAGTAAGATACTCTTCCTCCTTTGATATCTCTTTGATTGCGGGGATATAACTATTTAGGAAGGTTTCCTTGGTAATGCGCTCTGTTTCATCCAATTTCCCTATCCTTCGAGATGCAGAAAAAGCTTTGTAAAAGAGATCTTTATTTCTCCCAATCTGGTTAATTAATTCTTTATCTTCTTTAGTTAATGTGTTATCTTTGAGAACGGCAACTTTAAAACCATTTAGAACCTTATCAAACCCCCCAAGGCTCGGATGTAACTCCACTATATAGTGTAGTATATCGCGAATGTTGATTACCCGAATCGGATCATCCTCTACGATTGCATAGGAATAACCTTGAACCTCCATCATATGGAGAGCATAGGCCACAGAATCAGTCTTTTTGAGAACAACAGGTTTTTTCAACATTGCTTCTCGGATTGGTTTGTCTGTATTGATTGGTGATTCATTGCATACTCTGCGAAGGAGAGATCGTTCTGTGAAAATCCCTTCAATCGATCTTTCTTTTCCAGTTATTACGACTGAACATTTACCATGCTTAACCATTAAGTTTACAACTTCTTTTACTGGCATTTCAGGTGGAACTTTGAGAGCTAGTGATTCTTCTCCTCCAACCTCTTCAAGACAATCCTCTAGTATAGCTTTTTCAATTCTAGAGTCCGTTATTGGCTTTCTTTTTCCGAGTACAATATCACTGTTACAATTGGAACAGTAAAATGTTCCAGGTAAATTCTCATGTCCGCAAATAGCACATTTTATCATCAAATTTACCTCCTCATTCTAGGTAACCGTCCATGTTTCTCCTTCATGAAGTAATTCTTGGAAGGACTTCGTACGAGCCTCTATGGCTTCTCTCATTGATTGTTCTAACATACCATCGTATGTTTCCTTTTGTATAGCTCGAAAAACCCCAACTGGTTCAGGGAAATGGGGATGACGCATTCGAGAGAGGAAAAATGCTAGCGTCGGTTCGGTAGCATATTCATCATGGATCAGTAAATCGTATTCAGTAAACCCTGCTTCTTTATATTTAATGACCTTTGGGGTGAGCCCGTGTAAGAAGATCCCCTTCTCCCGATCCCGACCGAAAACCATAGGTTCTCCATGTTTGAGTTCAAGAATATTATCATAACGTAATTCTTTGTCTGTAGCGTATTTAAAAGTTCCATCATTAAAAATTAGACAGTTTTGATATATTTCGATAAACGCTGTCCCCTTATGGTCTGCCGCACGACGAAGAACCTCTCTCATGTGGTCTCCATAGGAATATACTGTTCTAGCTATAAAGGAGGCTTCAGCACCTAGAGCCCATGAGATTGGATTAACAGCATAATCAAGGGACCCTGTAGGTGATGATTTTGTACGTTTGCCAAAAATAGAAGTAGGGGAGTATTGTCCTTTGGTTAAACCATAAATCTGATTGTTAAATAGAAGAATCTTGATGTCCACATTTCTCCTCATTGCATGCATCAAGTGATTCCCTCCAATACTCAATCCATCACCATCTCCAGTGATGACCCAGACAGAGAGATCAGGACGACTACACTTAAGTCCTGTGGCGAATGTAGGAGCACGCCCATGAATAGTATTCATTCCATACGTATTCATATAGTAAGGAAATCGAGAACTGCAACCAATCCCACTAATGAATACAATATTCTCCTTAGGAATGTCTAACGTAGGGAGAGTTTTCTTGATATTAGCCAAGATACTGTAATCTCCACATCCAGGACACCATCGGACATCAAGATCTGTCGCAAAGTCTTTCGGTGCTAAAACCTGTTCTGACTTTTTCATTGATTTATTCCACTCCTAAAATAGTTGAAATTTTATTTTGGATCTCTCTTACCTGGATTGGCCTTCCCTGTACTTTTGCTAATCCAGTAGTTTTAATAGAGTACCGTGCTTGAATTAAAAATTGTAATTGCCCAAGATTCATTTCGGGAATTAGGATCTTTTCATAGGACTGTAAGATTTCTTCTAAATTCTGAGGAAATGGATTCAGGTATTTCAAGTTCGCATTGGAAACACTAAATCCCTGTTTCCTCATGTTTTCTGCTGCTGTATAAGCAGCACCGTAGGTAGAACCCCAACTTAGGACTAATAAATCACCTCTCTTTGGCCCTTCCACCTTCTGTATTTGGATGTCTTTCGTAATCCTTCTAATTTTCTCTGCTCTTGTTTTAACCAATTTTTCATGATTTAATGGGTCATAACTGACACCGCCAGTCTTATCCTCTTTCTCAAGTCCCCCAGTACGGTATTCTAATCCTTCAGTGCCAGGAATTGCCCATGGTCTAACTAAGTTCTCATTGCGTAAATATGGATAAAATCTCTCAGAACCTTTGAGTATTTCCTTAGATGGATGCTGAACTTCTATTTGTTCGTACTGACTTATATCAGGGATTTTCCATGGATCAATAGTATTCGCGACAAAACCATCGCTAAGGATTACAACTGGAGTCATATATTTCATTGCGATCCTCACTGCTTCGATCGCAGTCTCGAAACAATCTCCAGGTGTTTGGGGGGCAATCACTGGGAGTGGAGACTCCCCATTTCGACCAAAAAGTGCTTGCAATAAGTCTCCCTGTTCTGGTTTGGTTGGCATCCCTGTACTCGGACCTGCTCGCTGTACGTTAATAACTACAAGAGGTAATTCAGTAATTACAGCAAGGCCCAATGCTTCAGTCATTAAGGAAAATCCTGGGCCTGAAGTTCCTGCCACTCCAAGAAGCCCCCCAAATGAAGCACCAATGGCCGAACCAATGGCAGCGATCTCATCCTCCGCTTGAAAAACCCGTATTCCAAACTCTTTATGCTTTACCAATTCATGTAGAAGATCACTAGCAGGAGTTATTGGATAAGCTCCATAAAAAATTTCTTTTTTTGCGAGATTAGCAGCTGCAATTAGTCCTAAACTCAAGGCTTCATTCCCAGAAATGTATTTGTAGAGGCCTGGATCCATTTTTGCTGGAGGGACATGATATTGAATGGGAAAGAGTTCCGTGGTTTCTCCGTAATTGTACCCAGCTTTTAATGTCTTGATATTTGCATTTATTATAGTAGGACGATGTTTGAACTTTTCTTCGATCCATTCGACAGTTGAGGTAAGTGGACGATCAAATAGCCAAGAAATCAACCCAAGAGCAAAAAAGTTCTTTGTGAGATTTATTTGTTTGAACGTTAATTCCTCAGACTCTACTGCAGTCTGATTTAGTGTGGTGATGCTAACTGGATAGACCCGAAAATTTCTTAGAGAATCATCCTCCAAAGGATTCTGATTATATCCAGCTTTTTTTAAGTTTTTAGCTGAAAATGTGTCTTGGTTTACGATTAGGATCCCATTTGGTTTTAGATCTGCTAAATTAACTCGTAATGCTGCAGGATTCATTACAACTAGAGCATCTAGCTCATCTCCAGGGGTAGAAATTATGTTTGATGAAAAATGAATCTGAAACCCTGAAACACCTGCAAGCGTACCAGCAGGCGCACGAATTTCACCTGGAAAATCGGGAAAAGTGGAAATGTCATTACCAAAAATGACTGATGCTGTAGTGAATTTTAGCCCAGCTAATTGCATGCCATCTCCACTATCACCTGCAAGTCGAATCACAACATGATCTAAAGTTGAAACTTCTTTTCGATGAGTGGTTTTCCTCTCCTCTGGGAGCATTTCTTCCATTGAAATTCACCAAATTCGATGTTTAGGCTCCTTCTCTCTTTTTTTGGTCTGGTTGATCTGGTATGAGAGTATAGATACTCTCGGCAAAATAATCAGCTAAATAAGAAACAAAATCTCTAACTGACACAACACCTTTCACTTTGCCTCGGTCAGTGATGGGCATATGTATGAAATTATTCTTGCTCATTGTCATAACGAGCTTGGAAATAGGTTCACTCCTTTCCATACAACACTCTAATTCAGTTGACATAATTGTAGCTACTGGAGCTTCCTCATTAAGTGGACTATTTCTAACCCATCGAACAATGAGCTGTTCTGTTAAAAGGCCCTTGAATCTCCCTTGATCGTCCAATATACAAACATAGTCGATTTCTTTATCCAACATTGACATGATCGCTTCTCGAATAGTCGCTGTTTCGGGCAAAGTATTAAGTTGTTTTCGAATCAAACGTTCACAACGATCCTTTTGGAACAAATTAAGAATAAAATCTCCATATTCCATCTCCATATTCCATCTCCATATTCTATTACGAACTATTAACTCAATGTGGAAACCAGATATTGGAGGATACCTCCACTCTTATAGTATTCAACTTCAATATCCGAATCTAAACGCGCAATAACTGAGAATTCGAGAGTAGAACCATCTGAGTTGTGCGCGATTACTTTGAGCTTCTTTTTTGGAGTTAAACCTTCACTTATATCAATGATGTCAAATTTCTCAGTTCCTTCTATTCCAAGTTCTTGCCATCCCTGATTTTCTTCAAATTCCAACGGAAGAACGCCCATTCCGATGAGATTACTTCTATGAATCCTCTCAAAAGATTTAGCTATCACGGCTTTGGTTCCTAGTAAAGCTGGCCCCTTGGCTGCCCAATCTCTCGAGCTTCCCACACCATAAAGATTAGAACCTAAGATAACCGTGGTGATATTGTTTTGGTCATATTTCATTGCTGCATCATATACACTGGTAATTTCACCAGTAGGATGATATTTGGTCCACCATCCTTCTTTATCGGGAGTAAGCTGATTTCGAACACGTACATTAGCGAAAGTTCCCCGCATCATAACTTCGTGATTCCCTCTTCGACTCCCATACGTATTAAATTCTAGTTCAGGTATTCCCTTGTCTATTAAATATTTCCCTGCTGGACTTTCTGTAGCAATAGCTCCTGCGGGAGAAATATGATCTGTTGACACTTTATCTTCTAGTAAGATTAGTACGCTAGCATTCTTGATATCCTCGGGTTCTTTAGGTTCAGGGGAGAAAAATTTTTCGTTAAAGAATGGAGGTTTTTTGATATATGTTGAAGTGGGATCCCACTCAAAGAGAGTCGTTGTCGGAGCCTCTAACTTTTGCCAATTGGGGTCGCCTTCTGTTATCTTCGCATATTCTTTCTTATAAATATCTGCTGATATACAACGATTGATAGCATCATGTATTTCTTCCTGACTAGGCCAAATATCTTTCAGAAATACAGATTTCCCGTTTGGAGTGTAACCAATGGGTTCAGTTGTGATATCTATGTCTATGGTTCCAGCTAACGCATATGCTACAACTAGTATTGGAGACGCAAGAAAGTTTCCACGAGTCAACTGGTGAATTCGTCCCCCATAATTACGATTTCCACTTAGAACAGAAGTAACATACAAATCATTCTCTCTTATTGCTTCCTCAATCTCGGTTCTTAGAGGACCACTATTTCCAATGCACGTGGTGCAACCATATCCAACTAGATGGAAACCTAAAGCTTCTAGATATGGAGAGAGCCCAAGATCATCAAGATAATCAGTCACAACTTTAGAGCCTGGTGCCAGACTCGTTTTAATAAACGGTTTCACTCGAAGTCCTAATTCAACAGCTTTCTTTGCTAATATACCAGCACCAACCATAACCGAAGGATTCGATGTATTTGTACAAGAAGTTATTGCAGCAATAACCAAATCTCCCTCTCTGATAGGCCAAGACATTCCATCCAAATCAACGTCGATTACCAACCGTTCTCTTCCCCGAGTCTTTATATATTCCTCTAGAAACTTGTTTAACCGACCCTTTGCTTCTGAAATGATAACCTGCTCTTCAGGATTTAATGGCCCTGAAATGGATGATTTTATTTCGTTCAAATCAACCTCAATAACCTCGGTAAAAGTCGGGTCAGGGGTTTCAAGATGTCGAAAGAGTTTATTTTTCTTGGCATAATTTTCTACAAAATTAATATGGTCAGGATCTCTACCACTTAATTTAAGATAAGAAATAGTCTGATTATCAATCGGAAAAAATCCAATAGTAATCGCTTGTTCTGGAGACATGTTTGAGAGGGTTGCACGATCAGGAACGGTTAAGCTAGCGACTCCTGGTCCAAAATATTCTACAAATCGACCTACTAAGCTTCTCTTTCGGAGTATTTCAGTTATAGTTAGAACGAGATCAGTTGCTGTAGTTCCTTCTGGGAGAGTTCCTGTTAGCTTAATTCCGATGACTTCAGGAAGCGGCATATAATATGGTTGTCCTAGCATCACTGCTTCTGCCTCTATCCCTCCAACGCCCCAACCAATCACTGCCACACCATTTACCATTGGAGTATGTGAATCTGTCCCAACACAGGTATCAGGAACAGCAGTCATTTCCCCTTTAAAGTCTCGCATATCAACAACTGAAGCTAAATACTCTAAATTGACTTGATGACATATCCCAGAACCAGTAGGTACAATTCTCGTATTATCAAAAGAATTTTGAGCCCATTTTATTAACTTATAACGCTCACTATTCCTTTCATATTCTTTCTCTAGATTTAACGGATAAGCATCATGAACACCAAAGAAATCCACTTGAACACTATGATCAATAACTAAATCTGTTGGGATTAAGGGATTTATTTTAGTGGGATCTCCACCCAATTCATGGACAGCAGCCCGAATAGCAGCCATATCCACAATCAATGGCACACCCGTTAAATCTTGTAAAAGAACACGTGACGGCATATATGGAATTGTTTGTCCAGCTGAGCCAGGCCAATCCGCAATAGTATTCACATGTTCAAGAGTGACAAGTTTGCCATCATAATTCCGTAAAACATTTTCAAGTAACACACGAATGGAGAAGGGTAGTTTATCAAGATTTATTCCTGTGAGTTTTTCTAGCACAGGTAAGCTATATACAACGCACTTACCTAAACCTAAATCTTGTTCAGATTTGGTTTGAGAAATAACATCTTCATTTATTTGATTCATAGTGGTTTGATAGAAACTCGTAAATTTAAAACTTTAGATGGTCGTATCGTAAAAATATGATTCCTTAATACCAGTCGCTAAATCAGAATTGAAAATTTATTGGAATCCTGGTGAGATCATCTTAGTTGGATCTAGGGCTTTATCTATATCCTCTTCATTTTTCATTATGTTTTTTTCAAGAAGAATTTCTTTCAAAGTTTTTCCAGTCTTGTAAGCTTCATGTGCTACTTCAGCTGCAGCCTCATAACCAATGATTGGACTTAATCTTGTTACTAGCATTAGATTCTTTTCTAAATTCTCCAAAATCCTTTCTTTATTTGGTCTAAGATCTTTAATGCAACGATCCGCAAAATTCATAGAAACGTCTGAAAGTAATTGTATGGACTGTAGTAAATTATAAATCATCACTGGTTTAAATACATTGAGTTCAAAGTTTCCCTGTGAACCTGCAAATCCTATCGTTACATCATTACCTAAAATTTGAGCCACAACTTGAGTTACTGATTCTGGTTGAGTGGGGTTCACTTTCCCTGGCATAATTGAAGAACCAGGTTCGTTTGCAGGGAGAATAAGCTCTCCAAAACCAGTTCTTGGTCCAGAACCAAGCCACCGAATATCATTAGCTATTTTCATCAAGCTAACAGCAAGAACTTTAAGAGCCCCACTCGTTTCCACAATTGCATCGTGAGCAGCTATACCCTCGAATTTGTTTTTTCCTGTTTTAAAAGGATAATTTGTAAGCTCTGCGATGCGTTTTGCAACCTGTTCTGCGAATTCAGGATGTGAGTTCAACCCTGTACCTACTGCAGTACCTCCCAAGGCTAATTCATATAAGTGGGGTAATACGTTTCTTATACGAGTAATACTCTTTGTGATTTGAGTAACATATCCTGAAAATTCCTGCCCTAATGTTACTGGTGTTGCATCCATTAAATGTGTTCTACCAGTTTTTACAATATCCTTGAATTTTTCTTCCTTTTCTTCTAACATCTTCTTTAAATGAGTTAAAGATGGTAATAACTTTATCATTATCTGTTCAACAGCAGATATGTGCATAGCTGTTGGAATAACATCGTTTGATGATTGAGATAAGTTCACATGATCGTTAGGATGGATGGGATGTTTGGAGCCTATTTTACCACCATTAAGCTCGATTGCTCTGTTACTGATTACTTCATTCGCATTCATGTTTGTCTGAGTGCCTGACCCAGTCTGCCAAATTACGAGCGGAAACTCACTATCAAATTTTCCGTCAATTACTTCTTGAGCAGCTCTAACTATAAGTTCAGCCTGTTCGGTCGTTAATAGACCAAGATCTCTGTTAACATCAGCACACGCTCTTTTGATAATACCCAAAGCTCGAATGAATTCGGCAGAAAACTTGATCTTCCCTAAGGAAGTAAAAGGAAAGTTATCAAGAGATCTTTGAGTTTGTGCTCCCCAGTATCTATCTATTGGAACTTTTACTTCACCTAAGTTATCTACTTCAATTCTAAATTCAACCATCTTTTCAAACTTCCACTTTTGATGAAGTCACTTCAATTTGATAAAATTAAAATTATTATAGTTGGACTAAGCTTTTTATGAGCCTGATAGAAATTAATAGAATTTAAGCATATCTTAGAGCTTGTTCTAAGTCTGTGATTAGGTCTTCGGCTGCTTCTATACCGACACTAAAACGAACAAGTCCATCACTGATTCCACGGGAATTCCGAACCTCCTTAGGAAGTGAGACATGCGTCATGGTCGCAGGATGAGTAATCATTGACTCAACAGCTCCAAGTGATTCAGCCAGTGACCAAACCTTCACATTTTTCATCAATTCACGGCCCGCTTCTAAACCACCATCAAGTTCAAAGGAAATCATCCCTCCAAAACCCCTCATCTGTAGTCTTGCTACATCATGATTTCTGTGGGATTCGAGTCCTGGATAATATACTCGTGATACTTTCGAATGATTAGTTAAATATCTTACAATCTCTTGAGCATTTGTATTGTGTCTCTCCATACGCAGATGAAGGGTTTTAATCCCAATGATTGTCAACCAAGCATCCATTGGACTTGGAACAGCACCAACAGAGTTTTGAATAAATTTCAGATCCTCATTCAGAGTATTTAATCCCTGTTCATCATAATACCATCTTTGATTATCATCTCTCACAACAGCGATTCCTCCAACCAGCTGATTGTGGCCAGAGAGATATTTTGTTGTCGAGTGGATAATTATGTCAGCTCCAAATTCAAAGGGTGACAAGAAATATGGGGTCATGAAAGTGTTGTCAACAACAGATAGAATTTTATTTGTCAAATCACGATGCTCGTTTTCTTGCGAGATAATCTCACTAATGGCTTCAATGTTGATAATTTTTAACAATGGATTTGTTGGCGTTTCTATCCACACAAGACGTGTTGCAGGTGTAATCGCCTCTATCACATTGTCAGGATCACGCATATCAATATAATCGAAAAACAAACCGAATTTTCGATAATTTTTCTCAAAAAGTCTGTAAACTCCCCCATAAACATCGTCACAAACAAGCACATGATCCCCCGATGACAATCGAGCCCGAATAATAGCATCAATTGCAGCCATCCCAGTGGAGAACGCAATACCATATTTTGAACCTTCTAACTGGGCAACAAGTGTTTCCAGAACACTTCGAGTTGGATTTGATGTTCGAGAATAGTCGTAACCTAGGTTGACACCCACTTCTGGAAGAACATAAGTAGCAGTTTGGTAAATAGGAGGGAGAATTGAACCTGTTTGGGCATCAGGAGCCTGTCCAGCATGGACTGCTTTAGTATCAAATTTCATGCATCTTCCTCCATGAATCCATTTTTAATCATCCATTTATCATTAAAGATAGTATGTAAGTAGTTTCTTCCAGTATCAGGCAATAAAACAACCACAACATCATCTCTTCCTAAATTTTGAGCGATTCTTTTCACTGCAGCAACTGCTGCACCAGAGGAGCCCCCAACTAGTAAGCCTTCATGAGTGGCAAGGTAACGAGCCATTAGAAATGCTTCTTTGTCATCCACTTGAATTATCTCATCTATTAAATCAAGATCAATTGTTTTAGGGATAAAATCTTCTCCAATACCCTCGGTCTTATAGGTATGAATAGTCTCTTCCACTCCATAAAATTTGCTGTAATAGATAGAGCCAACGGGATCAATACCAATAATTTGGATTTCTGGATTATTTTCCTTCAAGTAACGTGCTGTACCAGTGATGGTACCCCCTGTACCCAGGCCTCCGACAAAATGAGTTATTTTTCCATTTGTATCCCTCCAAATTTCAGGCCCCGTAGTTTCATAATGAGCTTGTATATTGCAGAGATTGAAATATTGATTGGGTGAAAAACTCCCAGGAATCT
>CP070760.1:2882924-2912536 GCA_020348965.1 Candidatus Heimdallarchaeota archaeon
GATGCGGTCTCTTCTGCAGTTCTTATTCGGCCCTGACTATCGATGATAATGGCATGTCGTGCTTCGGCATCTAAGGCAATTCCTAAATCTGCATTTAATGCCCGAACTGTTTCTCTTAATCTCACAAGCGAATCAGGATTTGGCAGAAAGAGTGGATTACGAGGTCTATGCGCATTCACAGTAATCACCTCACATCCAAACTCATTCAAGAGGTCTGGTATGATCCGAGAGACTGGACCACAGGCGCAATCGACAACTACTTTTAAATTCGCTTTTTTCATACTATCGACATTTTTTGCAAAGAAACCAGCTAATGCACGATCGTAAATTTTCATAGCATCAGCAACACTAATCCATCCGACTTCTGGTGGGGAAACTCGTCTCAATTCTCCTGATTTTGCAATTTTCACGATTTTTTGAACCTGTTTGTTTTCAAACTCAATCCCAGAGGAGTCAAACAACTTGATAGAGACCATTCCAGCTAGATTGTGACTCCGTGTCATCATAACTCCTGCATCGGCACCAAATCGTCTGACAGAGAATTGTAGTATACTAGTAGGAATACCATGAAGGTCAATTAGTTCTATCCCTGTAGCCAATAATCCACCAGAAAATGACCTTTTTAACATTCGTGTGTCTCTTCGATAATCTCGTCCAATCATCACCACTGCATTAGGACCAAGATATGTTCCCATTGCACTTCCTAAAAGTGCTGCGAGTTCTGGCGTTAGCTCAATGTTCGAAAACCCAGAAATTCGGCCTGATTTGGCTAGTGATTCAATATCTATCAACTTAAATTTACCTTCTGTTTCTTTTTGCGCAACTCACGTCATTTTTTGAATAATTTCTCCCCTTTTTGGGTTACAATTGCCTCCTCACTACTAAAGTAAGGTCCAACTACTGTTCCTTCTTTCAATTGAGAATTAGTCTCAATCTGGACATCATTACACACAATTGAGTTTTTCATGATGACATTGTCTCCAATAAAGACATCATCCCAAATAATCGAAGCATCAATGATACAATTATTGCCAATAGCAACACGATCTCCAACGACTGAATGAGATTTAACCACTGTATCATGACCGATATCTATGTCTGCCCCTAAAGCTGCTGGAGGTTCAACATAGCTTCCTGAAGGAAGTGAGGGTTTAGCATCATTAATCCAGATGTTGTTTTCTTCTGAAGTTGCGCGAGGGAAGTAGGGAAACGCCCAGCGTCTTAATACGTCCCAGTTTGTATATAAATACGTTTCAGGATTCCCAGCATCCATCCAGTAGTAATCTTGTTGGGCGTATCCAAATATCCCATATTCTCTAGCTAAGTACGGAAAAAAATCCTTTCCAAAATCCATGAAATCATTTAAAGATTCTAAGATATCTAGGACACCATGTTTGAAAGCATAAATACCAGTATTCACAAGGTTTGATTGCAAATGAATAGTTTCCTTCTTTGAAAAAGTCAAAGTAGCTAAACCCAATTCTTGTGGTATCGGCTTTTCTAAAAAGAGTAAAATCTTGGAATCTTGATTTAACATTATGACTCCGAAGGCGCGTGGATGTGGGACATCTTTTAACGTAATACTCGCTATTCCCTTTTTCTCGGTATGAAAGGCCATAAAATCATTTAATGGAAGATTAGTTATAATATCTGCCATCGAAACAATGAAATTGTCTGTATCAACAAAATTAGATGCTTTTCTTACTGCATCAGCAGTTCCCAATGGATCAACTTTTGGTAAAACGATTTCTAGATCATCAAAGTGGCTAATTTTATCGAAATAATCACGAATACTTTGGTGTAAATACTTCGTTATAATGATGATTTTTCCATTAATTCCTGCATTCCTTAATAGTTCCAAGTTGTAATCAATCATAGGCTTGTTTGCTACAGGTACCATCGGTTTGGGACGATTAATAGTTAGTGGATGTAGTCTAGATCCTATTCCACCAGCCAAAACAACGGCACTCCAGCTTTCCATCTCAATTAAGACTCCAGTGTTTTTTTTTACGTGATTAAGCAGGAAAATTCCGTATAATATGATAACATTCTATTACAGTTCTTTCAACTAGTATTAAGATCTCTAGCTATAAATTATTTTTCTCAAGTCTGATGGTCAGCATTGTTAATTAAGGCTCTCTAAAATTGACACTGTGGATTTTACCTGGTTCAACAGTCGTTATAACTATAGAGGTGTTTCGATTCGAATGAACACTTTAGATTATCCTTTGAAACGCATAATTGAAAGAATAAAACTTAGTTAGAAATGTGATTCATTATTAAATATTATTTCTGAAGTAAATTCGCCAGTGATGCTTACATAAACGCTCTTCACAGCTCGTACAGTCTGCTATACCTTGTTTCTTTTTGTAACAAGTAAATTGATTACACATTGCGAGCTGTCCACATAATCTACAAGATTTTTCTCTCTCTTCTGGCAAGATATTAGGAGTTGGAATTGTCTTTTTCGTTATCATTACATATCATCTTATGTTATATTTAGAAAGGCAAAGAAAGAGATATATTCATGGAAGTGGTTCAAACTTCCCCCATGGTTATTCTATTTCTCTGATCTTACATGAACAGGTATCTATTCTTCTTGTTTTAAGGTTTTCTAAAATAAAAACGTGTCTCTAAGTTGCGGTTTTATTGTTTAATATCTATTTTTCACAAACATATTATATCAAGAGTTTTAAGAATCGCAAATGAGAAGATAATACAAACCTTCTCGTGGGCACATTGTATGGGAAATGATGATTTTAATCAAAACAAGGAATTAAATCTACAGAATCAGAGCAATCCTTCAACTACCTCTTTGTCACCTAATTCTAACTCTGAAAATATTCAAGAATTGAAAAAATATTTACAATCGCTACAAGTAAGATTACATGAGTCAGATGCTTTGGCTCTAGAGAAGACTCAAGCTCTTGAAGTAGCACAAAATGAACTTACAGAGAAAACAGAGGTAATACGAGTCATTAAAACAGATCTGGAAGCACAAACACGAAAAGTTACTTATCTAGAGGCGGAAATGAAGAGACTAAAGACCGAATTTCAGGAGCAACTCAATGAGAAAATGGAACAAATAATCTCCATTGAGGTGGAATTGAAAGATACAAAGGATCTTTTGTCTACAATTGAAGGAAGAAACCAAGAACTAGAAGCTAAAGAAAAAGAAACCAAAAAAATAGTTGAAGGCCTTCAAAAAACTGTTGAAGATGCACACACAGAAAAGAAGGCTTTTTTGACACAAATTGCCAAGCTTCAGGATGTCATTCACCAAACTGAAGAAGAGATCAAAGAGATTGAAACTAATCATTTAGAAATTGAGGAACAATTACGACTTGAAATCAAACGTACTGAAGAAAGAGCAGGACAAATGAGCGCAGATTTAGAGCGTGAAACGACGGGGGTACTCGCTAGAGATCGCCATATTCGAGTTGTACTTCAGCAAACTGAACTGGGGCGAATACTGCTTTTCATTGTCGATTATTTTGAAAATACCAAGAAAAGATCCCTTGCGTTGGAAACTCTATCAGATGAAGTAGGCGTTCCCCTGATCATATGCCGCACCCACCTACGTCATCTTCATGAACTTGCCGTATGTGACTTCAATGAGCTCACGCGAGAAATAAAACTAATTAAAAGGGCAAAATGAGAGGAGTATTGAATCTCGACGCAATATCAAAGGCTTAAACTTAATTCACCACATGAAATCGCAAAAGAGTTCAGTCTTGAGCTTTAGATTTTCTGAAACTAACGTCGTTTTTTGTGTTGTTGAATATGGATAGAAAAAATTCCCTCATTTCCTACGACTACTGGAGAAGATTGTCTTTTATTGGGTTTATTAGAAAGCAATTTATCCACATTAATTTCATAAACACCTATTTCGTGTTCATGGACAGTAAGAAAGTCTAAATCCTTACTATTTTCATATGAAGTATTTCTTTCTTGTTTATTCAGCTTCAAATGACTTGAATTATTCTTATGTATAATTCGAAAAAGTCTATGACCACAAATACATCCTTGAAAGAGTTCTTGAGCCCTTTCGGGAGTCCTTGCGCACTGTGCACACTGATAACGGGTTAGATCAATGTCTTGATTAGAGAAGGCCAAACTAAACCCTCAAGCTAAACAAGTGCTACAGAGAGATTCTCATAATTCTGAGGGGCTATAATAGTCATTTTTACGTCCTTATGACGATTGAAGATACCAGAATTGCGAATTGGGACAGGATTCATAATTTTATATCCTAGAAAGCTCTCATGATCAATTTGGCTCATCGTTTCTTCGATTAATATCGCCTCTTCTTCAGGGTTTAGACCCCCTTCGAAAATTACAACTCTATCATTTTTCAACTTAGATATAACAAAATTACACTTCTGAAACGTATTCATTTTTCGGGTTGTATTTTCGGTTACAAAATCCATTCTGAGTTCCACTTTTGTCCCTCCTACATATTGGCCACTGTGAGAATACTACCATAAAGCTCATTCATACCAGTACCCTCTTTTGCCGATATTGGAATTATTTCACTTTGAAAAGTTTCTTGAACTAACGTGGGGTCAGCATCAGGCAGATCTGTCTTATTAGCAGCGACAATCAATGGAATCTTCCTGGCTTCCAAATTTCCAAGGACAGTCCAATTTATTTGATCAAACGGTGCTCTCGCAGCATCGACAACAACGATTGCTGCATCCAATTTGTCAAGAGATTGGATAGCTTTAATCACCCCTCTAGTGGCTTCTTTTGCACGATTGATGCTTTCTTGCTTTGTTAAGCCATGATTAAGAAATTCTCGGTAATCCACGGAAGTGGCAATCCCAGGTGTGTCTACAACTGTTAGGTCAAGGGATCCATTTTGATCTGAGACCGTACAATGTTCTAGCGCGACTACTTCTCTAGTCTCATGGGGAACCGGACTAACCTCACCTAATGGAGTACCATTCCCACATTCACTAGAAATTCTATTAGCTAATGTCGTTTTACCCGCATTTGGAGCTCCTAGAATTCCAATAGTCAATTGAGACCTTCGAGATCGTGCAAAGATCCTTGCTAAAATACCCATATAGATTTTACCTCCAGTAGCATATATATCATCATAGAGTTAGGTTACCTGCTACTTCCCTTGAGAGATTGATATAGAACCATAATATGCAGATAATAGCATAAATTTTTCAAAAGTTCGGGTATTCAGATTCACAGGGCAATGTCTACGTGGAGGTCAGTAAATCCAATTCAAAATCCAAGGGATTAGAATAAATAAATTTGTGTGTAACTGCTGATACAAACCGTAAAATCCCAATACAAATCAGCATCAAAAAGAGTATACTATTAAATTCTATACTATTATAACTAATTCCCGCTATTTTTAACCAAATATCCATTACAAAACCTGCAAAGAGGGATCCAATAAACGCACTTAATCCTCCTGCCGTCAGTAATATCGAGTAGTAACGCCCCTTTGTCTCCTCGGTTGAACAATCAAGCGAATATGTAGCCACGCTTGTATCTTCGGCACCAAATGCTAATCCGCCTAAGATGTTTACTAGTATTAGAAACCACACATTTCCCGTCACTAGACCTATCGCATACCCTATGGGGACGGTAACGTAACCCAATCGTGAAATAACGATTATGATCTTCTTGTTGAAGATATCAGCTAGTTTACCTCCATACATCTGTCCAAATCCACGAGGTAAGTTGAAGACAATCCACATGAAGGCCACCATCAACCAAGAGTCTGCTACTCTCAAGGTGACAAATGGAAAAATAGGCCATGCTGTGCTCATCACAAAGGAGAAAAAAGTATTAATTGGGAGGAGACGGCGAAAAGGCGGATTTCTTTCAATTAAGGTTCTCCACGAAGGATGAAATTCCTCCTCTATCACCACTTTCTCTCTCGAAAAGTATTTTTCTATCAAAAAAAAGGAAATTATGATTGTTACTCCAAAAACTAATGCAGATGAGAAAAAAGGAATAAAAAATATAGGTGTAACGTCAATATAATTGTTTGATCCATCTGGATTAAGTTGAGGAAAAGGGAATGGGCTCAATTCCATTAGAATTCCTAATACCAAAATAAAAAAGATTGAAGTTACTGTACCTATTGAGTTGATTTTACCAACAAATGAAGCTCGGTCTTTTTCTGACGAATAATCACCTAAAAAGGCATTCCAAGCTGGAATGATACTAAATCCAATACTTGTCATTATCAAAGATATGATTACAAGATCAATAGGGGCACTAGAGAATGGTGTTAGAAGTGTCGTCAGAGCAAGAGTTGAAAGTCCAATGGCTATAACCAGTTTCCTCCCTCGAAGATCAGCTAACCATCCCCACACCGATTGGAAAATATTGGAACCTAAATTCCTGACAGACGTCAGAATCGATTGCTCAAGGGGGGAAGCTCCCAACACAACACCAAAGTATGCCAAATAAACAAATATCGTGGATCGGCCAGCCGCATACCCCACACTTGTTCCCCAAATTGGAGTCTTCTCTCGCATATTACTGGAGGCGGAGGAATCGGATGATTTTTCCAGATTTTTCGTAGGTTTTTCTTCTGTGCTCGCTGGATTTTCAGCCATTATGATAGTGCCTCATAGCAATGTATTAAACACGGGCTTGAAATTGCTGATTTGAATAATCTGATGTGAGAAAAGAGAATTATCCCAATGTTTATATTCATATATAATTTAGGCAATTCAGATACTATTTTAACTCGTTAATTAATAAAAACGTGATCTGAACAATACACACGAGAGGTATTTAGGAAGGTAGTATGTTTCAGACCGAAGGTTTTTTCGATGGTAGAAGACATTGAAAAGAGCCCATTAAGCACACTCCCTATTATCAACTGGGATTCATTAACGCAATTTGCTGTTGTCTCATTCGTATTATATTTCATCTAAGCTACTGGCATCCTTCTCATTTTTGATCTCTTGTTTTTCCCACGTATTTTTCTCACCTATCTCGATATCGAGATATTTTTTAATACGTTACTGAGATATTTTTTCGTGGTTTTATTTCCTACTTCAATCATTTGGCTTTTTTCCTATTATTACCGACTTAAACCTCATTTTCATGGTGAAAAAATGGAACAAAGTAGAATCACTCGTGGTAAATGGGTTCAAGATTTCGGTGGATTAATGATTTACTTAATCGTTCTAATTATATTCGATCTATACTACCCTGTCTATCGTTTATCGATAAAACTTCCATTCCAAGCAGAGACTATTGAGCCAACATCGTGAGTAAATGAAGCTGCATGTTTTTAGTAGCTTGAGCTATTCAAAAAAATTGCGAAACATCAGTCGATCCATTATTATTACATTAAAATTGTAATATTCAGATCTCTTGCCCAGCAAACTGTTTTTCGTAAAGATCAGCAAATATCCCTTTTTTATTTAGCAATTCTTGAAAAGTTCCCTCCTCTGCCTGCTTCCCTTGATCTAAGACTACAATTCGATCAGCAGATCGTACTGTACTTAACCTGTGGGCTATTATTATGGCAGTTCGATTCTCAATGATACGATGCATGCTTTGCTGGATTACCAACTCGGTATGGGCATCGACAGATGAAGTTGCTTCGTCTAATATTAGAATTTTCGGATTAGAAATGATAGCTCTTGCAAAACAAAGCAATTGACGTTCTCCCATTGATAAACGCGTTCCCCGCTCGCCAACTTGGAAATCAAACCCCTTTTCCATTACGAAATCATAAGCTCCTACGCGTAAAAGTATCTGCTCCAATTCTTCGTCGGTTGCACTCGGTTTACCATAAAGAAGATTATCTCTAATCGTTCCAGAAAAGAGAAAGGAATCTTGGGGAATAATGGAGATATTGTTCCGATAATTTGTCAAATTGAAATCACGGATATCTGTACCATCTAGTAAAATTTTGCCTTCATGAAAATCATAGAATCGACATAATAAGTTTGTAATAGTGGTTTTACCAGCTCCTGTGTGGCCAACTAAGGCAATCATCGTGTTAGGGGCAATATTGATGTTAAAATTTGAGATCACTGGATTTGTTTCTTCAGAATAAGCAAAAGTTAAATCTCTAAATTCTATTGCTCCTTCTATGGTTTGTATCTTCTTATTATCCTTAGGAATCACACTAGGTGTTCTATCAATTATATCAAATATTCGTTCAGTTGCTGCCATTGATGAGAGTAATTCATTATAAAAATTTGAAAGCATCATTATTGGTTGAGAAATTCTTCCTAAATAGGAAAGAAACGCAACTAGTACACCAACTGACAATGTCTCTGCTCCTATAGAAATACCACCGACAGTCAAGACAAGAGCTGTTCCAAGAGCTAGAATCATATCCATGACTGGAAACATCACAGCGAACAAGATCAATGCACGCATACGTGCTTCATAATTCTGGATATTCAACAACTCAAATTCATTCATCATGAAATCTTCTGCAGCAAAAGCTTTTGAAACTTCAATTCCTGAGATGGCTTCCTGATAGTATCCCGTGACTTTTGCTAGAGTTCTTCGTGTTTTTTGCCACGCTACTCTTGCTTTGACTCTGAAGTATATTATGAAAGCAGCTAAGATTGGCAAAACAATCAACATAATGACAGTTAATTGCACGTCAAGATAAACTAGAATAAAAAAGAGCATCCCCAAGAACATGCTGTTCACAATTGCATCAATTATACCAGTGGATAGCAGGTTCAGCAGCCGTTCAACATCGCTCGTGATTCGCGAAACAATTCTTCCTGTTGCTTCATAATCATAAAAATCCATACTAAGATCCTGAAGTTTATAGAAAGCCTCTTTTCTAATCCGAGTTATTAGACGCACTCCAGTTATGGTGGTAAAGTAGCTTGAAACCACATTCAGAAGAAAAGCCACTGCTCCCACAAGGAAATAAGTGAGAGCGAGTAATCCTAATCCGTCTAATTCGTCTACATTTCTTGGTACGATGTAATCGTCTATTGCCACAGCAAGAATTAGTGGTTGAACCAAGCTAAGAATTGTTGAGAGAAACATGGCCACCAATGCTGTCGTGAACACAATCCAATGGGATCTAGTATAACCTAGAAGTCTGACAAACAATTCCCAGTCGGAGTACTCCCGCTCCAGTCGATCTCGTTGATCCTTAGTCTCACTCAAACCTCTATCAACTCCTCTCTTGAATAATTTTCTCCAATGCAAGCCGAATATCTAGCATTCCTCCCTCTTGCGTCTTCCACAGAAGAGGATAGATTTCCCCTTTTTCGAGAAGATCTTCGTGAGTTCCTTGCTCTACTATTTGGCCACGGTTCAAGATAACTATCCGATCTGCCAATTTAACCGTGCTAAGTCGCTGAGTTATGAAAATCACAGTGTGTTTAGATTTCGTGAGAAATTGAGTGAAAGCCCTTTGAAATTCTGCCTCTGTTGCAATATCTAACGAAGACGTGGCGTCATCTAAAATCATTATAGGATTTCTTCTTAACAACATTCTAGCTATAGCTACTCTTTGTTTTTGACCACCTGATAGAGTTACTCCCCGTTCTCCAATGAGAGTATCTAATCCATCTGGTAAAGATTTGGTGAATTCGTCTAATTGTGCAATTTTGACAACTTCATCTATTCTTTCAGTTTCAGTTACGCCAAATGCGATATTTTCTGAGATCGTTCGTCCAAATAAAAATGGCTCTTGGTGAACATAACCTACTTTTTTCCGCCAAGATTTGATGTCTAGATCACGAATATCATAACTTTTTTGCCCAGTTTTAACTAAAATTTTCCCTTCAGTCGGATCGTAGAATCTTGGGATCATTGAAATGATCGTACTTTTTCCTGAACCTGTCGGACCAAGAATAGCTATCTTCTCGCCTGGATTTATGGTCATGGAAACGTCTGATAACGTTTTTCTACTACCATAGGAAAAAGATACGTTATCAAAGATAATAGTTGGAGTAACATCATCTGGTAACTTTTGAGGGATTGATGATTCAGGTAAAATCGTCGGAGAGTCAAGGAGGGTGAATACTCTATCACCTGCAGCATTAACTCGCTGGTACATTACCAAAGAATAAGCTAAGAACCTCGTTGGCATTACTAGCATAGTAAAGTATGTGAGTAAAGCGACCAACAAACCCGTACTAACGTCGCCCTCGATCACCAGCCATCCACCTGAGAAGATCAGAATGGCTATCAACAGGTTGATAATGAGCATAAACATAGGAATGAAAATTGATCTGATTTTAAAGGCATACGCCCGTAAATCAAAGTATCCCAGATTTTCTTTGTCAAACTTCTGTTTTTCTCGATCTTCAGCGTTGAATGCTTTTACAATCTGCATACCACTTATATTTTCTTGGATTACTGTGGTCAAACGACCATATTGCGTTCTAATCTCGAAAAATAGGGGGCCAAGTCTTGTGGAAATAAAATAAGCAATGATAAATAATAATGGTGTGATTACCCCCATTAGCAGGAAGAGTTGCAAGTCTATAAGGAAGAGCACTAAGTATATTCCAAGATAGGTTAATCCAGCTTGAAGAAAAATCCGTTCACCCCAAACCAACATTTCGGATATTGGTTCTAAATCTGTGGTCGCACGGGCCATTAGGTCTCCAGTGTGATGTTGGTCGTGGAACTCTAAACTAGAGGTCTCAAATTTTTCAAATAAATCTGAACGAATAGAGAATAGAATCCTCTCACCCTGGATATACCCGAGCCATCTAGCAAGAAAATAAGTAATAGCACGGACGATACTTGTAATTACAATGATAATTACTCCAGCTAAAACCAATTCTATTGCAAATTGATCCGCTTCTAGAATCTGGTCTATGGTTAATCCAACAAGAAGTGGAATAGCCAGTTCTGCTATTTGGGCGATACATACAAAAAATATTACCGCAAGAGCTAGCCTCTTTCGTTGTAATATATAAAGAAGAAGCCTTTTTACTACATGCAATGAAAATCTTACCACTAAAACCTATTAAAATTAGATTATTTATGAGCTAGGAGCTTTCAAATCCACACAAATACACCGAACCTACTTTTTAATTCTTCGCTATTTTGGCCAACCAACCAAGAATCACATTGTTTTGTGTACTTTTTTATAGCCATGAATGCTAAGTTGAAATATGCTAAAAATGAAGTGTGAGCGTTGTGAAATAGATTCAGCAAGCTTATTTTGCTTGCGATGTAAACGAGCAATTTGTGGAAAATGTTATGAAGATTCACTTGGTCTTTGTAGCGACTGCGTTAATTTCAAAAAAGCAACAGAGTGGGATCGACGGCAATTGGTAAGGATTCTGACAGAAACAGTCAGAATCTCGACAAATAATCTTGAAAAACAAAAGTGTCACGCCTGTGAGATTCTTCGGTATCATCTTCTTTTCACTCTAAAGGTTCTTAAAAATCTTGGAATTGAGCTAGAACACGAAGATCTCACAGGTTTGAGGGCCCCTGTGCACCAATTAAGAGATGCCGTAATTCCCTTGATAATCGAGGCAATTTCCCAAAAAAAACTGGCTGCGGATCCGACTTCATGGCCCAGGATCTAAATAAAGCTCTCCAAACCCGAAATCACATAAATGAAGATTGCTCCTAGAATAAAAGTTACTAGATTTTGAAAATTAGTCTTTTCATGGGTTTCAGGAATTAAATCCGACGCTGCTACATAGATAAACGTGCCCGCTGCGAGCGCTAAAAGGATTCCAATAATTTCATCTGTTAGACCTCCAATAAAGAACAGTGAAACTAATGCTCCGACAGGAGTAGCAATGGCTACAATAATTGAAAATACATTGGCTTTTTCTGGCATTGCTCGATTTATAAGAGCAAAAGTGGTAATGCCTTCAGGAACCTCATGCATTATTACAGCCACAGCTGCTAAGAAACCAATTGTCATGTCTATTTCAAATCCTACTCCAATTATGATCCCATCTATTAAAGAATGAAACGCCAGACCAAAGAACGCCATTATTCCCATACGAGTCAAGTGAGATCCTGATCCTGACACCGTCTCTTCGTCATCAATGCAATAGTGAATTTCACTACCCGAATGTATCACTATGAAGTTCTCAAGTAAGAAAAACAGGAAAAATCCAATGAGAATTGCAGGAAATGCTATATCTGAAAGTTCAACTGCCTCTGGCATTAAATGGAAAAAAACCAAAGCAAGTATCAATCCAGCGGCAAAAGAGTTGATATAGTGAGAGTGGTCAAGTGCCCACGCCTGATATTGGCGCATTAGAAAAACCCCAGTAATAGTCGCTAGACCTGCCAGAGAACTATAAAAGAGTATGGGGATTGCTATTTCTGACATTGTTATCACTTATTTTTCACTCTGAAAGAGTCAATACTAGCTCTGTTTTACTTTTTAATATCAATTCCCTTATGACAAGAGTAAGAATTCTTTTCTAATTTAATGAATTTCCTGAAAAGAAGAAAAAAGAGAAAGAGATGAAAAAATAAAACATGAACTTAAGAGAGAGAATTAATAGTTATGCTTCCTGTAGAAGTGTGCATTGATAAATAGAATTTCATTGAAGCTAGGTCATAATCTTCACTTTTATAGGAATATCTATCATCTGTTGAATATCCAGGAGTGTATATTGTACCTGTTGATACATCAGCGTACATTAACAAACCTACGGCTGAATCAAGCTGATATTTGAAATTAATACTTCCTGTAGATGTGTCCGTGTAATATTTGATCCATGTGTTATTGAGTACTGACTCTTGAAAGATACTGAGATCAATAGATCCAGTTGAAGTGTCAATTGTCCATTCTACATCACTCAATGGATATTCCAAGTTAGTTAATGTTGTTGTTATTGATCCTGTCGAAGTATGAATAAAGGGATTTCCTGTCTCCATTACCACTTCTTGAAGATCTACAGTTATACTACCAGTACTAGAGTCCAAAGAGAGAAGTGAGATTTTACTATTTTGAGCGATTACAGAGATAGATCCAGTAGAAATTTCTACATCAAGTGCTGTGATCACACGACTTGATATTAGAATTTCAAGCTCATATAAATATGGACTCTCCCAATACGACCCCGAAATAGAATCAAAGAAGATATAATGAACATAATCATCAGAATTCACTTCAAAAGTGGTGGCATCGTGGAGAGAGTGGCCTTCACGTGCGTAAACCAAAGCTCGAGCTTCTATTGATTCTATCGAATTTGTTATTTCAATATTCACTGATCCCAAAGAATTGTGAATTTCTACTTCAACATAGGATAGAGTATCATTTCCGAAATCATCAATCGAGAATGTTTTATCTCCAACATAATCGTAATCGTCCATTATCTGGGTCAAAGAAATTGGTAAAAATATTATCCCAAGTAAAACGAAAACTGCAGAGACCATAACCACAATGAAGAAAATCCCTACAAAAAACCATGTTAAGCCTCGTGATGAAGAACTACGTGGAGGTCTGTAATACGTAGGATAGCTGGAGGGTGCTGAATCATGAGAATATGTCCTACGAGTAGTGTCTCCTCTTTTCCTGAATGTAGGAGGTTTCAGTTTGTTACCACAGTATTTGCAAAAGAGTGAATCTTCAACAACTTGATTTCCACACTTAGAACAGAATTTTGCCATAAAATTTAGTATCCTGAGTTATTTAGTCTGGATAAAAAGATAATATTTCATTTATATATAGGATTAGATAGAGGAACTATTGCTATTTTCTAGGGGGATATCTTTTGAGGTTGCAGCATAAGACATAAATTAATTGACCTTAGGATTAAGTCTTATGGGAAAGAATCGCTCGGCCTTATGGGAAGGTCGTATTCCTCTCTCATCAGTTTTCTGGAGATTTAATGCTTCTAAACCATTCCAACTTTCTCCCTCTTTCGAAGAAAGACGCCTATATGTCTGGAAATCAATGCAAATGCAATATCCTCATTTGTATGACGGAGAATTATTGGTTCTGAGTCATTTTTATTTTGAAAATTCGAAACTGATACTAATTACAAGGAGTATTCGATTTTCTCAAGTTCTTGTGCATCTAAAAGATGGACTCAAAGTATCTGAACATGGTAGCTTAGGTTTTCAAGCAATTATTACAAATCCCCCCTCTCATTCCCTCTTGTTGGTGGGAGAAAGGTCACATGAATCTGAATACAAACCTGGTTTTTTGACCATTCCGGGGGGAATATTTGAATCAGATGATGCAAGGAATTCTCTAACTAATGCATGTGTACGAGAATTAGATGAAGAGATAAATGTTCCTCTTAATATCAATTCTTTTTATTTAATTGCAATGCTTCCCGAGGCAAACCAGCTTGGAACTTGTCTATTAATTGAAGTTGAAACTACAGAGGAACATGCGCGAACAGTTATGCCAAACCTGAAGGTCACTGGTAATGAAGAATGGGAAGAAAATCAACTTGAGTGGCTTTCTTTTTCACAGATTTGTGACCTGAAAAAAAATCGCCTGATGGAAGGATTATCTTTTCTTCGAGCTAAGTTTTGTCAATAGGATTGTAATGATGAATTCAGGACTGTTAATTCAGATCTTTTGCGTAATCCGTCAATATGCGAAGTTCTGCTCGTCTGAGTCTTTCTTGCATTGCTACCCGTTCAATACCAAGCATAGGAGCTAGTTCTTCGATTTTTTTACGTCTTGGAATCTCATAATATCCACTTCTATGTGCAAGCTTAAATGCTTCCAGCTGTTTAGGTGTTAGAAGTGTTTTTTTCGATTTAAAGGGTGTTGAACTAAGGGAAATTATTTTCACAGTTGTATATCTCGATTTTAGAATTTCGATTAGGTTTTTCAGCGATTCACGAGAAGGTGATAACACTGTGTGATGTTGAATCCCATTAACAATGGTAATCGGGAGAATGGTCATATTCTTACTTTCAAGCACTGTTTCATAAATGGACGGATAGTCTAGTTTGTGTATGGTACGAGTCCAATACACTGTTGGACTTTTATGGGTTACCTCCAACTCTATGATGTCACTTGAGGTTTTATACCCATCAATGTATGCTTTTATTGTTTTTTCGTCTCCATTAAGAGCCTCCACATATCCATAGCCCTCAGGTAACTGGATTGTCACAATTACTACTCTTACATCGATTTTTTTAGTTAATTTACACGAATAATACTCTTTAGAGCTTATTTGAAGCTTTGTTTCAATCATTCAATAAACACCGATTTTTTTTCCAAGATTAGAAAGAGTCTAGATTAGAAAAGCATACTTGTGAACATTAACCTTTGACGCATTGTTAATAATAAACACAAGATGCGTATTTCAGTCTCTTTTAGGAAGATTTCTTGCAAATGATTTTCTTCCATTCTTATTTTATTACTTTTTTTCATAAATAACCTCCTTTAAGTTCAGGAATATAATTTAAACCCTATACAAAACACTTTATCCACTCCTCGACGCATGAATATATATCAGACAACTTTTTTTCTTTAATTCTGTTCATAACTTAGAAAAGTCCTGTATACAGAATTAGGATACTTGATTAGAAACAAATTTATTTATTAATATCCGTCATAGGACGGTGAAAGAGTAATATGAGTTCTATTAGAAGACCTAACTGAAAAAAAAGGAGGATTGATGACAATCTTCTCAAAAGATTACTTGATTGTTTTAGTCGAAGCGTTATTTGTTACAATCCTGTGGTCCTCATCATGGGTGATCATTAAATTTGGACTAGAAGAGGTACCTCCAATTCTTTTCGCTGGCCTTCGATATTCTTTAGGGGCATTTGTCTTATTTATCTTCATCATCACTAAAGAAGATCACAGACATACAATAAAGATTCAATCAAAGCGTTGGTGGATTTTAATAGCTGCATATGGTATTTTTTTCATTGCAATAACCCAGGGAGGGCAGTTCATAGCTCTAAAGCTTCTCCCTGCAATAACTGTATCATTTGTGCTTAATCTAACACCCTTTCTAGTAATTTTTCTTTCTATAATCCTATTAAAAGAAAACCCTTCCCGATTAGAATTATTCTTCTTTTTAATGGCATTTATTGGCTTGGTATTCTACTTTTTACCTATTGACTTCTCGAGAGTTTCAGTACTTGCACTATTAGTTATTTTCGCAGAAGTAATTTCAAATGCTTTTTCATCAATACTGGGGAGAGCCGTTAATCGGACAAAATCAACTCCTCCCGTTATAGTAACAGGATTAAGTATGGCTATCGGATCTATCATTCTATTGCTAGTTGGAATTGGAATTGATGGAATTTATCTAATATTTTCTCTCTCACTCCTTTCGGTTTTCTATATTGTCTGGTTAGCGGTTGTAAATACAGCCATTGCCTTCACAATCTGGAATAGAGTAATGCAAAAGCTTAGGGCAATGGATATTTCTATAATTAACAGTACAATGTTACCTCAAATAGTAATCCTCTCAATGATTTTTTTGGGGGAAATGCCACTACTAAAGGAATGGTTAGGATTGGGGTTGATCGGTATTAGTACGTTGCTTGTTCAATTTACTCAAGCAAGACGGGATTCGAACCAAGTTCTCTAATCCTCAACCTTTCTATATTTTTGAGTAAGAAATGGAGAGGTAATTTCGCGCCGTAGTATGAATAATGCAATAATAATGCAGATTAAACCAAAGATTTTATAGAAGGACTGTAACACAAGTTCTCCACCAATAGGATTTATGAGATCCTCATAGAAGATAAAAAATGCTCCAAAAAAGGAAACAAGAACCGATAATGCATTGGTAATTGGTGATACAATTGATAGTCTTCCCTGTTCGAAAGCTAACATTTGAGCAATAATTGCAAATCCATAGGTTAGTAATAACATAAAAACTGAATAAAAAAACACCCCTAAAACTAGTATATCTCCGCTATTTAGTTGCTTCAACCCAATTAAAAGACTCTTCGTAAAAAAAGTTCCTAAACCATAAAAAGTCCCCGCAAATAGCGGGAAAACAAACTCAGCTTGTCCAATCTTTAAAATGAACATAATAAAGACCATTGTGACCACAAAAACTAGCGTTAAAGGTAAGAGGCCTAAAAGAAGCGGGATATTCATATCCTCTGTTGATTCAACATCTGGTGAGAGTGAAAAGAGCAAAATTCCAATAATTAGAATTCCTATCCCAAACCATTCAATACGAGTTAAATTTTCTTTAAAAATGAGATATGCAAATAAAAATGTAAAAAGTAAGTTGGTATTGACCAAAGGTTTAACAACAGAAACATCATAAACGTTCAGTGCTACAGTATAGATTATAAAACCAGTGATAGCAACAATACCACCTACAAACCATACAGGAGTAGTTATTAATCGCCAAGCTGCGGGCACGATGTCTCGGATGAAATCATTAATTTTAATGCCACCAGCACGAAAAATACCGATTTTTAGAATAATTGCTGATGCCCCACTCACTACTCCATAAATGAGCATTATGGTTAGTATAAGAAAGTTGTCTATTGAGACGACCACGTTAATTCTACCTGTTAATTAATATTTTTAGATATTATACTTCTTTAAACAAGAATTTGGGTTCGTAAGATGCTTAATTAGGATTTTTTTTCATTGTATATCTTCTTTATTCCTTAAAGATTTCCAGAGGTTTTATCAAATTGTAGAATGTTTTTCTGGATGGTGCCTAAGAATGCCTCTTTATAGAGATCTAGAAGAGAAAATAAATAAAATACCCACTCCTCGTCCAAATAAACTTCTTGACTTACCATCTGCAATTGAACAAACTCTCACATCCATTGTAGGGAAGAAACTACATTTTTCGTGTGTCAGTGCACTACCTTACTCCGCTATCAGAGAAATTATTCGTCTATCCAAGGGGAGGGATCATCAATTTGAAGTCATTTCCCTGGGCTCTGCAAGTCAAATCCAGATGTTAGTAGCTCAAGGATTAGTATCAAAATTGACAACGAGTTATGTCGGAGACGTTTACCCACGACCAGGAATTTCACCAGTATTCCAACGAGCTGTTGATGAAGGTCTGGAAATTGAGCAGTGGTCTCTTATGGCACTCTGTTTACGATTATATGCAGGAGCTCTAGGACTAAATTTCATTCCAACTTCATCAATTCTAGGTAGTACAATGGCATCTGACAACAAAAAATCTTTCACAGTTATTCCTAATCCTTTTGATTCAACCCAAAGAGTTGCAATTATTAAAGAATTAATACCTGACATGAGTTTTTTCCACGCATGGGTCGCTGATCCATTGGGTAACGCTCTTATTTTTCCACCGTACAGTGAAAACCTCTGGGGCTGCTTTGCGAGCAAGAGAGTAATATTGACTACAGAAAAAATTGTTGACACTGCCAGAATTAGAGAACTAGCTAATACAAATCAATGTCTAACTCTACCAGGTGGAATTGTCGAATCCGTGTCTGAATCACCCTTCGGGGGTCATCCTGGATCTCATTATGGTCCAAATGGAGTGGGGTATGATATAGATCTTGATTTCCTTGTTAGTTTCAGGGAAGCAGCAAAAGAATCTGAAAAAATCTCTTCATGGATGGAAGAATGGATTTATAGTACAGACTCAGAATCTTATCTACAAAAACTTGGAACCTCACGACTAACAGCTAATCGTGGTCGTCTAGATAAGGCTTATTGGAAATGGTTGGTAGCTGAAAAGGAACACATGATAAAATCTGATTTCCCTGCAACACCAATTGAGAGTATGATTTGGAGCGCAACAGAGTTAATAAAAAAGCGTGTGAAGGAGAGTGATTATTCAACAATCCTAGCAGGTCAAGGGGCATCAAATCTGGCAGCCTGGCTCGCAGCTTACTCACTTCACGAAGATGGCCACAATGTAAATCTACTCGCAGAAGTGGGTTTTTATGGATACTTACCAAAGCCAGCAAGCCCTTACATTTTTGAATATAATAATGTTTACAGTTCTACCACCATTGTTGATTCTATTATGGCTTTAGGAGCAATATTACAATCTACAAAGAGTATAGGTGTCCTTGGTGCGGGACAAATCGATCACCACGGAAATATCAATTCTACAAGGATTGAAAACTTTATCTTATTTGGATCTGGGGGTGCCAATGATGTGGGAGTAAAGGCAGAAATCATTGTACTTCTCCCTCTAAAGCCTGGTAGATTTCCAGAGGAAGTCTCTTATATCACAGTTCCAGGCACAAACGTAACAACTTGTATAACTACTGAAGCGATTTTTGAGAAGAAAAATGGTCGATTAGTCCTATCTGGATACACTGGAGATAGCACAAATGAAGATCAGATTGTTGGTCACATCAAAGAAATTGTTGGTTGGGATCTAGAAATAAATCATCCTCTGGTACATTTTGAACCGCCATCATCAACCTGGTTGCAGTTTCTTCGGTCTTTTGACCCAAATCGATTCTTTCTAGGTCGGCTTGAACCTTAATCTCAATTGTTTGAGCGATTGGGTCTAGAAATAGAGTATTTTTATCTAATATAGCCTCCTGAAGTTTGACAAATGACCTTTTCTAGTCCAGTTCCTTCCAAGACATTTTTCACTTGCAACATTTCCTTGTAAGAAGGCCGCACAACCGCTCGAGCTCTGAATTCAGGGCGATAATCTAGAACCGTAACCTGTACACAGGAATCCCATTCAACAAGTCTTGAACCTATCTCATTAACTTCATCTAGACTCATGAAAGCACTATTATATGGAATACCAACTCCTAGAAAGACCTTGTCACTATACTGATCTAAAATATATTTGACAGCATTCCAACTTGTTGTTAGGTATTTCTCAGCCAACTCTTCGTTTTTCTGGTTAGTAATTATCGTAAAGGTATCTAAAGAAATGCCTTTCAGGTCTGGGCCAATATCTGTCATACCAGCTTCGACTAATTCATCAATATAATCGGGTGTAAGGATCGCGGCGTTTGTGTCAACATGAATTCGAGCACTTTTGTCTGGATTGAGCTTCTTTAGCTGTTTTACAAATTGAACAAGCCATCTACGATTCAAAGTTGACTCTCCCCCGCTTATTGCCATCCTATCAACCTGATACTGCTTTCTCTTCTCGGTGAGTTTATGAGCAGTTGCAACTGGTGATAAAGGTTGGACGTGAGATAAATAGGTTATTTGCCAATTTTGACAAGTTGAACAGCGGTGAGTACAACCAGAACTAAAACAGGCGACTTCTAAATACCCCAACGGAGCTCGGGATACTAGATCCTTGGGGGTACCCACTCCACCAACGTGATGTCCCTGAAAACCAGTGACGATACGTAATGGAGGTTGATTTCGAATTTGAGTGTTTATCACCATCCCTTCATGGACTGGAGTTATACAGGACGGTCTTAATTGTCCATTAATTAAGACAGCACAGGAGTAGCAACCACCAGTTCGACATGGAGCAAAGATTGCATCTTCCTTGGCTGGATATTGAGTTATTTCAAAACCTAATTTGTCTAAAGCATGAAGAACAGTTCGTCTCTCAGAAATTTGTACTTCTAGGCCATTTACGGAACAGGAAATCCTATTGGATTCTTGGTCTGTGTACTTAAGTTTTCGTGCTTCCTGAGGACAGGCATCGATACACGCATCACATCCCGTACATAACTGAACCCCTGGACAGTCAATTGCAACCTGACAATAATTACACTTGTTACAGCGTTGTTCATCAATCATAACTTCAAGATATTTCATCCAAATAGGCTCTCCATTTGGAAAAACACCAGGAGATGCAATTCAAGCATCAGGACGCTTTCTTTTCGAGTAATATCTGATCCCTGACCACGATTCATACCCAGCTTTCTCAAAAAGTGCTAAACTAGGCTTATTATCTTCAAAAATCAGTGCTGACACTACTTCAATACCCTCTGTTTGAAACAATTTCTCCTCCGCTGCTGTCAATAATTTCTGGGCAATTCCTTTATGACGATGTTTAGGGTGAACAGCTAGTCGATTTATCCAGCCTTTCCGACCATCATGTGTCACAAGAACAACACCCAGTAATTCATCTTTCCAGACCTCTCCCAAAAAGAAAATGTTCCCCTTTTCCAATTGCACCTCAATCCTGTCAGGATGATCTCGTCCTTCATCTCGCCACTCTAAATCAGCTGATTTCCATAATGCCAGCACTTTTGGATATTCAATTATCTTTAGCTCTTGAATCATGACTTATTCCTTCAGGATCTTTTCTTTTTCCGTTTTCCAAGCTTTAGCTAGAGTTGATGCCTTTTCAGGATCGATTGGGGTATTAATTTCGGCAACCTTGATGGAAGTACCAACTATTGCTCCTGATATAAATGGAAAGACTTTTGAAAGATTCTCAGAGGTCAACCCGCTTCCGAGGATCGGTTTGATATCTGTTATCTTAACAAATTCTTGTAATTTCGTCGGATCGATAATTTTACCCGTTTCTCTTCCCGATACAATGATAGCATCCGCTCCTCCACGATTTAATGCATTAGTTGCAGCTTCGGTTGCTGAAAAGTCCCCTAAAGGAGACGCATGTTTAACATGGATATCAGCCAATATTTTGACTTGTGATTGGATTACTTCTCGTTGCTTGAGTACTTCTGCAGCTACCGCTTCAATTATGCCTTGATCAGTAATATATGCCCCTTCCCACACATTGCAGCGTATGAAACTAGCACTTGTTACTGTAGCCATTGTAAGAGCTTGCGTACATGCATTTCTGAGAATATTTATCCCACAGGGAATATTTATTTCTGAAATTATTTTGTTGACAACAAAGCTCATTAGCAAAAGTATCTGGTCGTCTACTTGATATTTGGGATAAGGTGTTCCATGAAAATTCTCAATTATTATTGCGTCATAACCTGCTTTTTCTAATGTAATAGCATCTTGAAAACTGAATTCAACAATATCTTCAAAGGAATATGATGCATCAAAGGATTTTACAAGAGGAGGAAGATGAACCATCCCGATAAGAGGATTTAAAGATAGATCAAGAGGATTTCTAGGAGAAAACAATGAATAATCACCAAACGTTTTACTTTCTGATCTAACTGGGTTATAAATTATTGGTCAGTGACACTTGTTAAAGATGTCGTTCTAAAAGTCGAGAAACTATATCTATGGGCTCTTGAAAAGACAAATTAAGATCTTTTTTGGCATTTAAAGTTTGTTTAATGTCTTTGAAATTGATAAAAATTCATCTCTATGGACAACTCAAAAAAAGGTTTCAACCTGACGCCTCTTTAGCGGAAAATACTGTTATTACTCTCCCTTACAAGGAGAATGAGTGTTTTAAGGATTTGTTATTTAGATTAAATTTAGATGAAGATGAGTGTGGAGATTGCTTCGTTAATGGCAAATTAGCCTTTCCAGATACGCGCGTCCCAAAAGACGCGCGGATTGGCCTTTTTCCTTTTGAACTGCGGCTTATCGATGGGGGACAATACATCAAAGGTCACGGTTTTGTGACAAAAAATCCTTATGCCAATTCTCAAAATGATAAATATTAAATAAGCGAGTTTTTTGCCTAGTTAGTGGTATGACGACGGTTTTACCGGCTGAACTTACGTTTTTTCGTAAGGAAATGATGAAAACTGGCAACTGACCTTTTAAGATGAGACCGAATGAGTCATCCGTGTGTCTGTGGATTACTTGGCGAATTCAAATTTCCTCTAACCTCAGAATACTTCTGTCCTAATTGTTTTTCTTTAAAATTTGAGAAAAAAGTCATTAAACGGATCCCCAAATATATTCGAGGACACCACGTCGCCATATCATTATCGGGGGGTAAAGACAGTGTCACATTACTTCATCTTCTTCATAAGTATCAGAGAAAGCTCAGAATAAATAGGTTAACTGCTATTATCCTTGAAGAAGAAATCCCAGAAATAAAAATGATCCGACGGAAGATTGTTAATAAGCTAAGATCTCATTATTCCGATATCCAAATTATCCAAAAATCATACACAGAATTATTCGGTTATTCATTACCCCGTTTGGTTCAACAATCTGATGAACAGGGATTGGAATTTACTCCCTGTGCTATTTGTGGTGTACTACGTCGCCATGGGATTTTGCAGTTGTCTTTGGATACCAAATCTGATTATATTGCTTTGGGAAATACGCTAGAAGATGAGGCTGGAACAATACTTCTCAATATAATGAGAGGTACTCCATCAAGGAATTTTCGTGACCTTATAGAATATAAACCTACAGACAGACAATCACTCCCGTTGAGATTTAAACCGTTGTCAAAAATTTCTGAAAAAGCAATCCTAAATTATACTAAAATCAATCATTATCCTATTTTAAATGCCCAATGTGCTTATGCTGATAGATCCTTACGATCTGAAATCTCCACTTTCTTAGCTAAGATCGAGAAAAAGGATCCCCGTGTCCTTTATAACGTTGTTTCACTTATAAAAAAGGATATGAGAAGGAAGGCACAAGTTGAAAGAGTGCAAAGATGTAGATCATGCACTTCTTATTCAAGCGAACCTGTGTGCTCTGCGTGTCGTATTATACAGAAGATCATGAGCTAATGTATCTGAGGAAAAACACGACCAATCTTATCTGATTTCAAGAGAAGATTCCTAGTACAAATTCCCCGATCTGGTCAATAATTTATTTTATCAAAAAATTAATTTTACATCAATTAAAGAGCAGCTTGACTTTTGATCTACGTTTGAACGTCTTCTAGGAAACATCAAGGATTTGAAATATAATGGATCTTGAAAGACTTCGTGATCTGTTCCCCATAACTGAAAAAGCAATCTTTCTAAATCATGCTGCGATTTCACCTAGTCCTACTCCAGTTATTGAGGAATGTCAGAAATGGTTGGTTCATCATAAGAAATATGGTGATATGTTTTTCCCCAATTTAGACGAGATACTTGAGGGTATAAATGAGGATCGTAAAATTGTTGGTAACTTTATTAATGCTGAATTTCCTGAAGAGGAAATTTCGTTTACCTATAATACCAGCTATGGACTCGCTGCTATCGCTGAAGGCATTAATTGGAAGAATGGAGATAAAATTGTTTTGAATGATCTAGAATATACTTCAAATTCCTACACCTATCAAGCACTGGCTTCAAAATTTGGTCTAGAGCTGGAAGTCATTCCGAATATTGATGGAGCTCTTCCAATGGAATCATTCAGTCAAACAATCGATCATTCAACTCGATTAGTAGCCATTTCACATGTACAATTTAGTAACGGGTTTCGGATTGATTTAGATGAACTTGCCCATATTTGTCATGAAAAAGAAGCACACATTATGGTTGATGCTATCCAATCTCTCGGAGCTGTACCTCTAGATGTGCAGGAGCTAGACATTGACTACCTTGCCTCTGGAGGTTATAAATGGTTACTTGGACCACTTGGAACTGGGCTTATTTATATTAAGAAGGAATTGGCTGAGTCACTTAACCCGAGTTTCATTGGCTCTATGTCATCTGATAATCCTCTTGAATTATCTCATCATCCCTACTCTCCTGCTCCTGGAGCCAAGAGATTTCAAGCAAGTTTAGGTCCACATACTCTTCTCATTGCCAAAGCTGTTGAATTTATTAATAATCTAGGCATTATGAATATCTATTCTCACATTATGAGTTTAACAGATCAAATCATTGAATATGTGCAAGAAAACAGTAACTTTAAACTACAAACACCAATGGAAGACGAACATCAACGAAGTGGTATTGTGAATTTTACTTGTCCTAATGGCGAAGAAGTAGTGAACCGACTTCGAAAATTACCTTATCCCATTGTCACCTCATTTCGGGAAGGTGGTATTCGAATCTCTCCTCATTGTTATAATACAGAAGAGGAAATACAAACATTTTTGGATCAAGTGAAGACGTTGAGCTCACAATAATCCTATTTGGTGTAACCTTATGCTTTTTCTTATTATCCAGTTAATACTTGTATGTCTTAGTATAACGATTGTTTATATTGTGTTTCTTGGGACCAATCTCTTGGATTTATCATTTCTGCCTTCCCCATTAGAAGGACTTGTCGTAATTTTGCTGACATTCCTGATATCATATTTCACAATCCTTTTTGTACTAGCTTTTATTAATAAACTTACCAGGTTATTCCTTCGTGATAAAGAGGGAGAATTAACAAGATTCGAGACGATTCTCTGGACAATCAAAGAAACTGCATGGGACCTAGCTCGGTTGATTACAAAAAAGATTATGCTACTCCCACTGTTCCCAGATGTCCTTACCAAGTTATTTGGTTTTAAACGGAGGAAAGGAACAAGCATTATGGGGGACTTGTGGGATTTAGAGCTCATTGATATCGGAGAAGGCACGCTCATCGGCACGAGGGCGATGATAACAGCTCATCATATTCGGAGAGGAAAACTATTCCGAAGACGTATTAGAATTGGAAGGAATTGCACTCTCGGTATAATGTCTATTGTTCTACCAGGAGCAGAAATTGGTGATAATACGTTAATTAGTGCAGGTTCCCTTGTTCCTGCAAATTGGAAACTTGATTCCAATTGCATTTATTCTGGAGTACCTGTGAAAAAAATCAAGGAAATTAATACAAACGATAAGTGATTATCCTCAAATCAAAGCTATTCATTGACACTTTCTGAATCAAATGATTTCAATTTTTTTACAGGAACCCCTCCATAAAGACTGTTAGCATCTAAAATCCAATTTGGAGGGATAGTGGAATTGATAGCAACAATAGTATCGTCCCCTATAGTCGCACCAGGGGCAATAATACAATCAGCTCCAACTGTGACATTCTTACCTATGATAACACGTTTCCTGTAAAGCTTTCCCTGTCGAATATGGTGTCCAGAAACAATAGTATTAGTTCCAATGAGTGTATTTTCACCAATTTCGATAAGATCTAAATCCCATATACGGGGGGTCAATATTGATACTCCCTTATTGTGTTTAAAACCGAATAACCGATAGATAAAATCAGGCAAAGGAGAGTGAATAGTAAATTTCCGTGTCAAATTTAAAGCAATGTCCAGAGAGGTGGCTTGAATAGTCCATAGTATTAATGAGGTACCCTCAATCTCTCCTTCTTTAGTTCGCATGAGAACTCTTGAAAGTTTATGGATACTTGCTAGAAGCAGTAGTGCTAAGAAATACGTTAGAAAAAGGGAAATAACTAGAGAAGGTATTAATCCAATACCAAACGACTCTATACCAATGAAAACCAACAGAAAGAGAAGAATTAGACATAAAGTTAGCAATATTTGAACAACGAAGAATAAAACCATAACACTGGCTCTCCAAGTGCATAAAAGCTCTTCTATGATAATTTGATTGTCTTATAAATGCCGAAAATAGACTGTTCCTTTTTATAGATTGCTTATAATGCAGCGAGTACAAAAGATAAGATCGGGGAGAGGATTAAATAGTCTAGGACAAAAAGATATAGCCATGGTAAAGGAACATCTGCAGCTTTTTTCATGTCAGTTTTCAATAAATACAAAGTATAGGCCGCCATCATTAGTAATGCAAGGATAGCATCATTTAAGAGACAAATGACAATAACTGATATAGCGATAATAAAATAGAAGACATACCGTAGTGTAATCGTATTTTTTACTCCTAATGCTACCACGGTTGTTCTTTGATTGGTTTGTAAGTCAATTGAATAGTCGGGGATTTGATGGTTGATCTGTGCTAGCAAGGAAAGTAACGAAATGTAGAGGAAGACACTATAGAACTGGATATGCTTACTTTCGATACCCCAAATTACATCAAAGCCAAAAATATACAAATAAAGAGGCAGGAAAGTAATTTGAAACCAGACCACATGAAATATCCAATCAAAACCTACCCGACTTTTGGCACGAAAAGTAGGGCTTGAATATAAATAAGCAAGAAGCATCCCTGCCATCGCAAATAGGAAGTATTCGAAACCAGCAATCCCACCACAAATGAGACCTGCAATGAGCGAGAACCACATGACAATTAATCCAATCTTATAATCACTACTCTCTCGTCTCCCACAGAAAACATTTCTCGTCTTTTTATAACTATCCTCTGCATCATAGGGAGCATCATAATAATCATTGGAGATCCAAATGTAAATATTGAAAAAAACCATTGATAAAACAATAAAAGTGGCACCAAATAAGTCGCTAGCCTGGTTTATGTCACTAGGTTGACGTATACTAAAAACTAGCCCTGTAAAAACAAGAAGTGCTGTACCTAACATGTTTGGCGCTCTTAAACGAAATAATAGGTTATTTTGCATATCTCCACCATGATAGATCTTATAATTATAGTATCTTGAGATCGCAAACTCTGTAGTTTTGAGAGTGAATTCGTTAGAAGTTACTCTTCCAAATTGGTCGAGGGAGCAAGATGGCCGAATACTTCCTCTGCAATATCGACGGCACCATCAAATAAAGAGCGAGCTCCAGCCCATGTTTTAAGTGTTTCATGATATCTTGAATAAAATTGCTCTAAAAATTCCCTTAAGGTTGATTGCAATTCTGGATCCTGCTTGTTACTAAAAATTGCAGCAGAAATTCCACTTTTAATTTCGGTTAGTATGAAATGATTGCCATGCCGTACTAGATTCAAATCTCCTTTATCTTTCATGGTCTCAGACATGAAGGAAGATACAGCTTTGAGCGCCCCAGAAAGTAATGTCAATTCTATTTCTGTATCAAGCTGCTTATGAAACGTATGATCAAAGATCGGTAGCCCCCCATCTTCTATGACAAGAAGTAATGTAAAATCAAGTGGTTTGTAACTGTCTGATACCCAAAATAGTGGTAGAGCAGCCAAAACTGCAAGAACAGTAATGAGATATGTAATAAATTCAGTGTTTGCAAGATCGGTTACAAAGGGTTTTAATCCCCAGTGACCGACTCCAGACCCAAGTCCTAGGCCTAAGGCCAGAGAAATAAACCCAATTGCATAATATCGTCCTAGGCCATCTCGTGGAGAAAGATCAGCCCAGAGTGGAGAGTCTAGCGTTGGATGAAGTAAAGCAAAAGCAAAACCTATGACTAAAGCAGCTAGCAGAAAGCTGTTAGCAGTTTCTTCTAGACCAAATACTAAAGCAGCAAACACTAATCCATAAATTGAGGCCACAATCAAGTTTTTTCGTCCAAGACGATCTGCGAGATACCCCGCAGGTATAATCATTAATAGATCACCAATCAACACGAAGAACCAAAATGTTTTATCTACAGGAAGGTCAAATGTGCCGATTCCAGGAATATCTACACTCCAAAAAATCTCTAATAACTCCCCTAGCTGGGAAAAGCTAGCAATAGAGATTCCTAGCATAGTGTACAACAGAAAGTGAGTAATAGAATAGACTCGTACTGACCGTCTTCCTAAAATTTTGAAAAATCTTGTTGGCCATTGGTCATTGACCCAAGGAACTCCTAAATCAATGGTTAATAAAAAGAAAATTACTGAAAATAAGAGTCCAATGACACCGATTATTGTCAATACACTAACAAAACTAATACTCAGAATGTCCGTTTCAGGAAAGCTGTGAGAGAAAACGCCTCCGAATAATACTCCTATCAGAGCTAACACAATAAATATGAAGATTATTAATGAATATACTCGTCCACGATACCACATATCTGTTAAACCTGCAAACAAAGTTCCACTGCTCGTTAATAGTATTCCAAAGAAGAATGCAAGACCTGTTAATGAAGCCATCAATAGTAAGCTTTCATTGATGAATAATACAACCAGAATCACGGATAGAGAGCTCCCCACCATCCCTAGAATAACAAAGCGTCTCAAATAATCTGGATGCTTATCAAGTAACACTCCAGCATAATAAATCACAAAGATTACGAGACAAAGAATACCTCCCAAGATTAAGAAGCCGAGTCCCTTAAAAGGGTTGTTTGGAGACGCCTCAACATATTCTAAGATATCAAATGAATAAATCAAAAGCAATAAAGATGCTAAAAGCCAAGAGAAAATATTAGGGATTATTATTGTCAGAATAGTTTTAAATTTCACTATCATCACTTTTAAACTGGTTAAGCTAGCTAGTCTTTTTATCTTTAATCGCTTAGAATTGTTTTTGATGGCCGTAAAGGCCCGAACACATCTTCAGCAATCGCTAGTGCTGGATCAAATATTTTCATTTGGCCGATCCATTCATTGATTTCATCATGAAACGAAATACAGAACCTTGCCAAGAAGGTTTCTAATCTGTTTTGGAGCTCTGGGTCTACTTTATTTGCGATTAGTGTGCCAATTAGTTCTTTCTCCTCGGTTTCTGTCTTGGCTTGAACAGTAAATACGCTTCCATGATGAACAAGATCTAGAACAGCGTGTTCTTGATCTAGACTCTCGAAAAAAGAGCTAATCGCTGATAATGCTCCAGCGACGAGAGTTAAATCTTTCTGTGTAATTTTGGTTTGTTCAGGCCGATCAAAATCATAAGTAAACATACACAAACCACTTGTTGTCACCAGGAGGAGAAAGATGTCGAGAGGCTCAAATGAATCTGCAACAAAGAATAGTGGAAATAACCCAAGAACAGCACAACCAATCAGAATGTAACTGATTGTACTCGGATCTAACGGAAGAATGAAAAGGCCAATAACCAATCCGAAACCAACCCCCTGAAGCAGAAAAATCAACCCTAATGCATTATATCGTCCTACAGAGTCAAGGGGACTAAGGTCAGCCCATACTGCGCTATCAAGGGATGGATGCATTGAGGCAAAACTTGCTCCCAATAAAAAAGCGGCAAAATAAAA
>CP070760.1:2912636-2927967 GCA_020348965.1 Candidatus Heimdallarchaeota archaeon
TTATCCTTATTTGCAGGCCTCTCAACCACTTTAGGAGCAGTATCTGTATTTATTTTCAAGAAAGATGACACTAAAATCATTAGTCTATCAATGGGATTTTCGGCTGGAGTGATGTTGGGAGTTTCTATTTTTGAATTATTACCTGAAGCAATTGCTAGTTTAGAGATTTTGTTAGCAGGTCTTTTCTTCTTATCGGGAATGATTTTAGTAGCTTTACTTGACTTTCTGATACCACATGAATATATGCATGAACATTCGTGCGACGAAGATGACACCCTTGCCAATGTAAAAAGAAATCCAAACTTAATGAGAACAGGTCTCCTAGTAGCGGTCGGAATAGGCATTCATAATTTACCAGAAGGCTTTGTTACAATCACTGGTAGCCTTCATTCTCTCGAATTAGGACTTATCCTTGCCATTGCAATTGCTTTGCACAATATCCCTGAGGGCCTTTCAGTCGCCATTCCAATTTATGCTGCTTCTAATAATCGTCGAAAAGCTTTCGTAATCTCTTTTATTTCGGGACTAGCTGAACCAATCGGAGCTATCATTGGATTAACTGTTCTTCTTAGCTTAGGTGTGTTTAGTGAGGAAATTATTGTTATATCATTGGCTTTTGTTGCAGGAATAATGACTTTCATCTCCCTTGATGAGTTATTACCCACAGCTCATGAAACATGCAATGAAAATGGCAATGATACTCATATTGTCACTGGGGGAATCTTAACTGGTATGGCCGTCATGCTAGCTACTTTGATTATCCTCTAAATTGATGAAAAATTATCGTTTATCTAATTTTTTCGAATAACAATTTATATCAAGGCTTTTTTTTTAGTTTAGGGTGTTTATTGAAGATCTGAAGAATATCAATGATTAAAAGCAAAAAGCTATTAAGTTATAAATGCAAATTATTAATGTGAAACAACTATGACGATTAAGAGTCTCCAAGAAATCCTGCGAGACATCCTAAAAGAAGGACGAAAGACCCCAGGGGAATGGAAAACCATTTCAGCGCCCACTCCAGATAGGAGTGGTTCCGATTTATTACTTTTTCATCCCAAGATCGGCCCAATTTATCAGGTTCGGGCGTATGAAAAAAATCCTTTTCAGATGACGGGAATGGGCACAAAAATTGCTCGGGACGTTGATGAAGACTTTTTAAAACTCGTCGAAAACCGAAAAACTCATGGGAATTTAGGTATCCTTGATTTGAACTACCGCATCATTCGGGAGGCACTCAACGAAGGAGTAGCATTAGACAATATCTTCCTCAATGCACTAAAAGGGAGAAAAGATCAGGGGATTGATTTTTTAAATCTTGGAGATGCGTTTCGATCAGGGGGACAGAAACCACTTCCTGTTTTGACAGAAAGACAAAAAAAGTTGGACAGGGAATATAAACGCCTTATGAAGAGAGAAGGGAAAACTACCATGTATGGATAGTCATTCAAAGAGTAAAACTGTCGTAAAAGTCCTTATCTTGATCTTATTTTTTACTCACAGCCTTTACTACTTTTTAGATGGCGTTTTGATTGTTATCATTCATATTTTGAGAATAGAAAAATATTCATATTTGTTGAATAAGACGGCTATCCGAAACGATCTGATAGCCCTAATATACGAATTAAATATGAACCCTTATCTAAGGAATAGTTCCGACATTAGGGAACAAATTGACAAGGAATGGCCAAACTAGAGAAGCTAATGAACTCTCTAAAAGAAAAAATCAGAAATTCCTGAGTATGATGAATACACAAAAGCTAGTTGTCGAAAATGTCCTGGTATGACGAATACAATAACTTATTGGACGATTTCACTAACACAATCGAAGAGGAACTCCTACAATACGTACGTGGTCTAATCCTTTATGGTTCGTACAAAAGAGAACAAGAGGAGCCAGGGTGGATTATTCCTGGAACAAGCGATATTGATCTAGTGTTAGTTGTAGACATTGATGATATCAATGTAGAGAAACCTCCACGAAGGTTAGCAAAAATTGGAGAAGCCCTTTCTGTGTTTTTTGTCCATCCAGTTTATGCCCCTATTCTCGATCTGCGTCTGTTGGAATACACTGATTTGCCAGCTAGGATTGGAATGGGTTTTTCACCTATACATGCTGTTGCTGCCGCTCAATCTGGAGAAGTAATTCTTGGAAAAAATGTTCTTGAAGACTTTACTTACAGTGAGAAGTTATTGAATCGGTCTTCGAAAATAATCATTCACCAAGGATTCGAAACCATAAAACGCGGCTATTTACATCGTGAGCTCGGTGAGGAACCTGTTTGTCTTGAATTTGCAGACATTATATTAGATATTGCCCACGCCGCTCTGGCATCATCAGGTATCTTTAATTTGGTTCGACCTGAAGTTCCCGAAAAGTTCGATCTTCTTCTTGGGGATAAAATTGGCAGCGCTGGTGTTGATATCGTGTATGAAGCAAAAAAGTGGCGTATGGGCAGTCAGAAAATGAAACCTTCTGATTTTCTTCGTGGATCTCTCCAGCTATCCCAGGCTGTAATGCGGTATATTAGAAATCCTTTCAACACTGAAAAGCCCTAGGCTTTATGGTTTTTTTAATGACCCAAGATCATTCTGATATTCCTTTAGTCCACCAACGTATCGTTCTTATATCTATTGAAGAATTACTTGGACATGAAGAAGTAGTTCAACCACAAGTAGATTGGTTAAAAGAAAATTTGAAAGGGCTAAACTACTTTTTTCGTCCAATTTTAGTAGTTAAACACGAGAAAGTAATTCTTGATGGTCATCATAGAGTTGTGGCTTTGAAAGAGCTTGGAAAAGAATGGGGGAAAAATGTAATAAAGATTCCATGCATTGAAATTGAATATATCGATAATGAGGAAATATCATTAGATACATGGCATCCACTGTATTTTGAACAAATATCGAAGAAGTTTCCTAAAGAGTTAAAAAAAATGAAAATTCATTGGAATCAATTAGAAACATTCACACCAAGCATATTGAATAACTCGAAGTTTGGTTTTATATTGAAAACTGCAGACAATCAGTATTTTACCTTAGAAGGCTCTCAACAGGAGATTTATGGGAAATTTCTTGAACATTTTAACCCTAAAGTTTTCGATTATGCCAAAACTATTAAGAGAGCCCTTCATTCAGTAGATAATGGAAGGAGCTCGTTCGCGCTGTTACGAACTAGGGTTACAAAACACGATGTAATCAGAGCTGCTAAAAGCGGAATACTTTTTGCACCTAAAACAACGCGTCATATCCTTTCATTCAGGTACCAAGATATTAAGGTTCCACTAGACGCATTAATGTCCTGATATTTGATTTTTGATTTTGGAGAAATTAAGAGTGGAAATCGATTTAATACAAATGACTAGTACCAAAGGGATTGTTGAGGGAATGAAAACCTCCCGGCATAAGAACCATATCGAAGATATTCCCAAGAAAATTTTCAAATGGGGTCACTGGTCTGTGCTCGAACATTGTTCTATGACAGTCAAAATACGAAATATTAGTCGAGTGTGTACCCATCAACTTGTCCGGCACAGGATAGGTGTAACGTACACTCAAGAGTCACAGCGATACTTTGATCCTCTTACAGATCCAGACTGGTATATCATTCCTCCACGTATCCAGAAGGTTGAAGAATTAAGGCAAAGGTATATTGAAGCTAGGGCAAAAGAGGCTGAAGAGTACCGGTACTATCGAGAAAAAGGAATTCCAAAGGAAGATGCGCGATTTTGTCTTCCGAATGCTTGCAAAACCACAGTCACTTGGACTTTTAACATGAATAGCCTCCTCTGGTTCTTAGAACAGCGGTTAAAAAAGGAAGCGCAATGGGAGATCAGGTTACTTGCTAAAAAGCTTTATAACCTTGTAATGGAAACAGAATGGGGAGAGTTTCTGAAATACTGGGAAGCGGGAAGCCGACGTTAACATAGGACTTTACAATATTCTTTCATCAAACTCTGTCCTTAGAATAGATGCCTTTTATGAACACTAAAGCACCAATAACGAAGAAAGCTATTCCAAAAATGAGTAGTAAGATCAGATCCAAGAGTATATGATCAACCTCTAAGTTAAGGATCAAAATTTTCCGATAAACCTCTCCAGCGGAATAGAATGGATTTAAATGCCATAATTGAATATCGCCAGTCAATGTAGCTCTTGGTAAGGGAATGAAACCTCCTGTTAAGAAAGAGAGAGGGATAGCGATAAGACCAGGTAAATAAGTTGCCATTCTACCCCCAAGGAATGCAGCGATTCCTAAGCTTATGCCAAGGAGGGGTAACACAGCAAAAAGACTTACAATAAGTACAAAAAGAGCCTGATGAGTTCCTTGGAATGGAAATTCTAAGAAATAGATGGTAATAACCACCGTGGTCATTGTCAAAAGCGTTGTTATAATTTGGGTAATAGAAAGGCCAAATAAGAGGGAGGAGGAGGAAAAATCACTTAATTTTAATCTGTCAATTGTACCCTGTTCTTGTTCATACCCAATTATTCCAGCTACACCTGTACTTGATGTAATTAACACGAATATTAGAAAAGCTGGTACATAAATGTCAAATTCTGTAAAAGCCAGTGTTGAAATCGTTTCATAATCCATGACAAATTTACCAGGAAAATCAAGTCCAGAGACCCAAAAATAATTAAGAAAAGAATTCAGCATCTCTTCTAATAACGTTGTTGCTTCAGTAAATCGTGCGTAGGAATGGTCTCCTATTAATTCTATGTTTGCCTCTGAGAAAAAATATTCGGAGGTATTTAATAAGAGTTTATTTTCAGTGATATTGATTCTATGGTTAAATCCCGTAATCAATGTCGGGGTAAAATTATCTGGGATGATAAAGCATAAGCTGATGAAACGGCTTTGGACGGCTTTAGTTGCTTTGTCAAAGTCTGAATACAGGAAAACTGAAAACCGACGATTATCTTTCTCAGATAATAGAATCCTTGATTGGTTTATATTCTTAATGAAACAGGTGCCGAATCCATCTTGAATAGGATCTCCTAAGATACTGGAATTAATGAAATCATTGAATTGAGATTGAAGTTGAGAGCTTAGATTCATCCCCTGATCATGGTTAATAACACCGATTTTGTAGTGATCTCCTGTGTCTCCAATAATAACAAAAGAACTCTCATCTCCATACATAAAAGCAATTCCGACAATAAACAGAAAAGGTATTAGAAAAATAATACTCATTCTCTCCACATTTCTACCCGTCTGTTTTATGCATCTTATGGTGTAGAGAATTGTTTTATTCATTTTTTCTCAACTCCGTCTTTTAAAACGTAGATAACTGAAACAATAGAGAGATAAAAGCAATAAAGTTAATGAGAGAAAAAGGCTCATGAGAATGTCTGGAAAGACTAGCTGAACTTCAAAATCGTAAAGTAAAACCTGTCGTAAGGCATTGACAGTGTGAGTGATCGGCAGTAGATCCCACAAAAGAAAATCTCGTGGGTAACCACTTGAGGTTGGAAACACTTCAGAAAAGAGGATTACTTTGGGAACCTCAATGAACGCCCCACTCATAAATGCAATGAACGGCGCACCAAATCCAAGTACATTTCCTACAACGTCTTCGTTAGATAAAAAAGCTGTGGAGATGTACACTAGAAATAACGAGAATGGAAAAAGCGTTAGAGCGATACAGAAACCAAGAAGAAGATCTCCTTTGGGATTAAATCCCAAGATCAAGCTAGCGAGAAAAAGAATAAGTGTTTGGCCAATCATGACAGGAATCTGAATTAGAATTGAACCGAGAATATAACTTCTTGCAGAGGACGGTGTTAACCTAATACGATCAAAAGTTCTATTAGTGGGGCGAAATTCCATACAGAATAGCATTGAAATAAGAGATGGCTGAACAATAATCCCAAAAGCAATTAACCCTGGAATAGACAAAGCAAATAACGAGTATTTGGGAATGGAAACTTCGTATTCTTCATTCATTTGAAGTGAAATACTTCCACCAGGTCCTTTGAAAGCTGTTGTGAGATCTTGATATTCGCGTACAATTATCGAAATCAGAGATTTTGCCATTTTGAAATTTAAATAGCTTTCGTCCCCTATTACTCGAATTACACTATTAATATCAGTAGGTAAATCTGGTGCCTCGGGAAAACTCGCTTGAATCATTTCATGTAGGAAAACTCCATAAGTATTATGCCAGTATCTGTTCAGAATTGAAAGAGACGTGTTTGAAAATTGAGGTTCAAGAACAATGAGAAGATCTAGATCCCGATTAAACAATTTACTATCAGCAGCGGATTCATTTTCATATCGAATTACCTCAAAAATATGTGGAGCATCTGTAAGGTTACTGTACGTCAAATTCGCAAGAATATTAACAAATTCATATCCGAATCCTTTTTCAAGAGCCTCTGAGGTATGGTACTGAGTAAACGAAGAATTAATTATGGTTTCATTTTGAAACAAGGATTTCACATCCTTAGATAACCCAGCGTCTTGGTTAACCACACCTAATAGAAAGGTTTGACTCTCTCCGACAGGGGATGTCGAAAAACCAACCCAATACAGTCCAATGAAAAACAATGGAAATAACACAAGATAAGGAATAGTCCACTTGCTTCGTAATAATTGGAGTCCCATTCGGTGTGCAATCCCAATTGCTGGTCTTAAAGACATTAAACCACCTTTATTCTACATTAAGGTGAACCATTAATCTTCAATCTCTTAATGCTCTACCAGTTAAATTAATGAACACATCTTCTAAACTCGTGCTTCGAATGGACATATTTTCGACTTTCGATCCGTGAGATTCAATGAAACCTAATACTCGACTTAATCGAGACACTACATCAAGCGATCGAATAACAATAAGGCCGCTAGAAACATAGGCATCCTCAATACCCTCAAATGTTTTCAATTTTTGAGCTAAATTCTCTAAGTTGGTTTTTTCAGTCAGTGTAAATTCTACTAAGTCTCCTTCACCGATCGAGGATTTTAATTTTTTAGGAGTATCTAAAACCAAGATTTTACCATGATCTATAATCGCTACACGATCACTCAACCGATCTGCTTCTTCCATAAAGTGCGTAGTTAATATTACTGTCTTACCTTGATTTGGTAACTCTTTGATGACTTCCCAAACGGCAACACGTGATTGGGGATCTAATCCTGGAGTCGGTTCATCACATAAGATGATTGTAGGATCGTGAATTAGCCCTAAAATTAAGTTTAATCTTCTTTGCAATCCTCCTGATAACGTCCGAACCAATTGTTTGCGCTTTTTTTCAAGCCCTACCCTACTAATCAACGAATCGATACGTTCATTCGTAATGCTTCGTGGAATATTATAGATTTTTGCTAAAAATGATAAATTCTCTTCTACAGTCAAATCCTCATAGAAGGTAACAGATTGAGGAATAATCCCAAGTTTTCGCTTAAGTTTGTTTCCATTCTTGAGAGGGTCGCCCCCCATAATCGTAATATTCCCCGCATCAGGTTTTAATAAGCCAATGATCATGCGAAGACTTGTTGTCTTTCCTGCCCCATTAGGACCTAATAACCCAAAAATTTCTCCTTCACGAATATCAAGAGATATTCCATCAACTGCTTTTACTAGTTTATCACCCTTCCCAAAATATTTCTTTAATTCTCTGACTTCAATAATATTTGACATTATTTCAGCTTCCTCCAGAAGAGTGTTCTTTTTCGAAAAAATTCAATGTGTATTCGAGTAATTGCACATAAGCGTTGTATCCATCAATTTGGTCTTTAAGAATGGATGTAAGATGTGAATCTGAATCTTGAGATTGTGTCAAAAGATCTTGTAAGTTATCTATACAGACGTTTGTTTTGTCAATGAACCCTTCAAAGATTTTTGTTATCATTTCTGTTCCTGTAGTAGGTGTATATGTATATCCAGTTTTATGAGTTCCTTCTTTCAAAACAGTACCATATTTTACATTGATCTTAATCGCTCTATTAATTGAAGAAACAGAGGTTGGGTATTTGCCGTTTGGAAAAAGTTCAGTTAATCGTTTTGAAATAGATCTTTGAGTCCATGGATGATCCTTTAGAATTTTTGGCTCCAAAAGAAATAAAGTATCGATCCAACCACAGAGGCCAGGTATACCGTATTCTTCATAATATTTGGCAAATATATCGAATAATTTCCCTCGTAAAGGACTGATCATTGCTATTCCTTCTATAAAAAATAATATATTAACAATATATAAGGATTTCCATTTTTCGAAATCCAGAATTTCAAGAAATTGGAAAATTATAAAGAGAAGTCTATTCAATAAGAATGAAGGATAAAAATGAGTAAAGAAACTTTGTGAACCAGATTGATCGACAATGATCTCCTGTAATAGGCCTGGATCCAGAAGTAACAATATACAAAGCTGGGTGATCCGCTACCAAATCCGTTCAAACAAGACTTTTTAATCATTACAGATACGAAAGAAATTAGATTAGATGGAGTATCTATGATCAAACATACACATACTTAAGTGATACTCTCACAGAACAAACCTATGTCCCTTGAAGGTTTTCGCACCTTCTTTTTTTTTCTCTTTTGAAGTTTTTTTTGATTTGTTAAGAACTGGATATTCAAAGGACAATGGAATTCTCATCTATGCATTCCTTTATAAAAAGATTAATCTCATAATATACAGTAGTTTCTTATGATTTAAAAAGTTCCAGAGAGTCTAAAACTCCGACGAAGCTGGATGCATATCAATGGGAAAAACAAGAAAAACCAGATTAATTTGTGCGTTTTTTCTGTTTTTAATGGTAATATCAAGTATCCCCTCAACTTTCACACTACAAGAAGTTAAGAATCCAAGTACGTTTATCATAGAAACCATTCGTGCCCCCAGACCACTTGATCCTGCAACCAATTATGATAGTTTCGGATCTGGGATCAATGAACTTGTCCTAGAGACCCTTATGGATTATAAAGGTAATTCAGCTACTGAACTGCAACCCTGTCTTGCAACTAGTTTTACAGTTTCTGATGATGGTCTCCAATACAACTTCACGTTACGACAAGGTGTAACTTTTCATGACGGTACCCCATTCAACGCTTATGTTATGAAGTTTTCATTAGACAGAGCTGTTGTCATGAACGATCATTTAGGAGCTGTTTGGATGATTCAACAAGCTGTGCTAGGTGGCCCTACCGTGATGGGTATGGATGATGTCAATATCAGTGAGGCAATAGCGTTCATTCAAGGAGGCGCTTTTAAAGCGATTGACGACTACACATTCCAGATCAACCTGGAAATGGTATATATTCCGCTAATTTTTACCCTTGTCTGTCGAGTCTCCTCTGCAGTTTCTGCACGAGCTGTTGCAGAAAATGCTCCTAGCGACTATACCACAGATGTGACGGATGACAAATATGGAATGGTACCCCTAACAGACTGGTTCCCAGTGTTGACTACCACCGAGATCCGCACCAAACTTGGCCTTGCATCTGATTGGGATACTGACAGATCTGGTGTCGTTCCTAGTTCCCCTCAGGACGCTGATAATGCCTACGTCTGGTTCGCTGACCATGTGATTGGAACTGGGCCGTATGAACTTGTCTCACTCATTCCTGAATCGGAAATTTGTCTTGTCAAGAATGAAAATTGGTGGGGTACTTTTCACGAACACACTGTGGATGAAGTTCGGATTAAGATAGTTAATGAAGTAGCGACTCGAATTGAAGATATCAAAACAGGTGACACGGATATCAGTTATATCCCAGAAACGCATCTCTCTGAAATACTTAATGTGACAACAAAGGTAGTTCATCCTGAACTTGCCAATAACATTCAAGTATTTTGTAAACCAACTTTCAGTATTGTGTTCTTTTGTATGCACATGAACGATTCTCTCTCATTAGATTTTATTCATGAAGATGAATATTCGACTTATAACTCAAGTTTGTGGCCTCGTTATTCATGGAACACATCTGATCCTGGGACAATACTGGCGAGTCCTGAAAATCCATTTACTTCACATGCGTTCCGGAAAGCTTTCACTCTTTCTTTTGACTATGAAACCTTTATCAATAATGCTACTAATGGATTTGCAGAACGCTTAGAAGGCCTCATCCCTAACAAATTGTTCGGACATCATGATCTATTAGTCGAAAAAGGATACATTCCAGGATACGACCCAGATACCGCTAAATCTCTTTTTGAGACAGTTGGTTGGAAAGGCACCATTACCGTAGGTTATGATACTCCTGACAATACTCAGAAACTTGGATATCTCCTGTTAAAAAATACTATTGAAAATATGGAGATTGGAATTAACATTAAGTTCCGAACACGGCCCTGGCCAGCAGTCGAAGAAGATTTAATATTTCCCCTGTCCTTTTTTACCTGGACTCCTGATTATGCGGATCCTGACTCTACCTTCTCGAAATATAACTTCAGTCAATTTCAAAGACGTTATAATTACGAAAATCCAAATCTTGATAAAATCATTGAGAATGCTGTCGAAGAGCCAGATTCCGCAACACGAGAAGAAGAATACCACAATTTTGAAGAAATGCTAGCCCAAGATTCTCTACTCATATATGCATATCAATTGAATGACTATGTGGTGCTCAGAACGTGGATTCAAAGTTATCTAGAAAGTGGTTCATTAAATCCGATGAGCTTCATGCCAAACTTAGAGTTACTAAGCAAGATCGATTTTGAAACCACAACAACAAAAACCACCACAATGACTGAAACAACTCCAACTGAAGCTACAACAACAGAAACTACAACGGCAACAGAAATGTCAGTTACCACTAAAAATTTAATTTTTGGTTTTAACCTACTAGTACCAATGTCTGTACTAATGGTTTATTCATTAGTCGTTAATAAATCTAAAAGAAGAAATAGAAAATGAGTTATTTTCATAAAAAGACTTCCTCAGTCTCGGGGATGAATGTTTTGAACACCTCTCACTAGAGTATATACTTTAGATAAAGAAGGAAATGAAATCAGTAAAAAATGTTCTTCCTCATTATCTACATCTTTCACGAAATTTTCTGATAGGCGACAGAGTAGTCTATCTCGGATGTGATCTGAAAGCGGTTTCGGGTATTTATCTCGGGAGATACCATACACAAGAGAAAGTAATTCTACGAGTGAAGGACAAAAATGAGTAAATAACGAGTAGATCTTATTAATCAATGCAGAAAGCCTATTTAATCCACTCGAGAACCACATTCGAGACAAAAGCGATCCTCAGGTGAAACTGGGGATCCACAAGTTATGCACCTTCTTTTAGAGTGCATAGTTTCTTGAGAAGATAGTGGTGTAAGGAATCGCCCATCACGCTTTATGTTGTTTAATCCAATTCGATCAGCATAAAATTCCGTGTACCCACAATTAACACATGTAAATGAATCAAGAGTGGCTGTCTTGATACCAGGTAAGTCAATCTTGACATGATGACCATCCCCACCGTGTACGTTGTGGGGGCCTGCAATACGAGAATTATTACACTTTGGACATTTGTTAGAGAAAATCATAACCATAACCATGAAAGAGTTGATATGTGACAACTTAAAATATGTTGGATAATGGATGACTAGATTTCGTATTGACAATCGAAAGGAAATTTTCCTTAAGAGTGATTAGAAGAATGAAAGCAATTCTGTTAACAAAATTAGGTGGAGCTGATGTCCTTAAGCCTCAGGAAGTTCCAAAACCTTTCATAAAGAATCCAAATGAGGTTTTGATTAAAATACAATTTTCAGGAATTAATTTTGCTGAAATCCTTGCTCGAAGAGGACTATACAAATGGGTACCAGCAAGAAAAGGATTTATCCTAGGAATGGAAGGTGCAGGAATTGTGGAGGAAGTGGGAGATGAAGTCACCGATTTTAAGGTCGGAGATCCTGTAATTGTAGCCAGAGGATTCGGTTGTCATGCTGAATATGTAGTTATGGAAGAGAAGTATGTTTTTCCTGCACTTCAAAGGCTTTCTTTAGAACAGAATGCAGCTTTTGCAGGATCATTCATGACAGCCTACATTGCACTAGTGAGAATGGCTCGAGTTGAGTTAGGAGAAACGATTCTGGTACAAGCGGCAGCTGGGGCTCTGGGAACTGCAACCGTTATGCTCGCAAAAGCTCTAGGCTTAAAAGTTGCTGGGACCGCTAGTAGCCCTGAAAAAATCGCTACATTACATAAATTGGGTATCGAATTAGCTATAAATTACTCTAAAGAGGACTTTAAAGAGCTAGCAATGGAATGGACGGATAATAAGGGGGTAAATGTAGTCTTAGAAAGCGTCGGAGGAAAAATTTTCAATAAATCTATGCAATGTCTATCTCCAATGGGGAGATTGATTTTTGTAGGTCTAAGTAGTGTTCGATTTAACAAATATAATCCTTTAACATGGTGGTCCACCTATAGATTAATTCCCAGAGTTAACCTACTAGATATGTTGGGTAAGTCTCAAGGAATTCTAGCTTTCCATGTAGGGCGACTACTCGATGATAATTACACGGAAATAAAAAAATCATTTGTAGATTTAGTAGATCTCGTTCAACGACATAAAATTTTCCCAATTATAGGAAAAATATATCAATTAAATGAGATCACAGAGGCACATCGGATGATTGAATCGAGAAGGAACATAGGTAAAATTATCCTTAAGATAGGAGAATAACTAAAATCTATTAAGAAACAAGGAATATTGTGAAAAAGTATGGATCAATCTAGAGAATTCTTGGACGAGCTAATGAATTTACCAACAGTTTATAAAGCTCTACGTTCTCCAGATGGAGAATTAGTTGCATTGAATGTTTTAAATTTACATTCAAATCTTGATATATTCTTCACTAAGGCAGAAAATCCTCAAGCATTGGTTCCTTTAACTAATACTAAAGAACTTACAGTGTTTTATCAATGGTGGCCCGACTCAACTTCAATCCTTCTGGGCCAAGATACAGGTAGAAATGAACGAATTACCCTGTATCAGGTTTTTGTCAACCAACCAGAAATTATGAACCCATTAACAGAGTTAACTCCTGATTTTTACCTCAGAACACCTTCAGTGTCACCAAATGGCAAGGTTCTGTATTATTTCGCCAATTATGACTTCAGTAAAAATACTGAAACTGAGATCTCTTATCTATTTAGACATAATCTTGGTGATAACAAACCTGAAGCTATTGCTTTTCCAGACAAACCTGCTTATAATATGGCATTTTTAAGCCTGAAGGGGTCTCACTTATTATATAACCGATCAGATATCCATCCTGGTGGAGACCAATGGTGGATCATAAATTCAGATGGCACACAAGATCGTGAAATTCTGAATTTTGGAGATGAAGCAAAGGTTCAAGCCTCTTGGCATCCAGATTCTGAAAATATAGTTTTCGTTACTGACAGTTTCAATGGTGAAAGACTCAAAACCCGCCTAACAGGCCTTTGTTCAATAAAAAATGAATCTTTTGAATGGATCAATAAATCTGGGGATTTAATTGGCCCTGATTTAAGTAATCATGATTTTAATCAAGCAAAAATATCACGATATGAGCCAGAAATTCTGATTTTGAATGAAACATTGAAAAGTAAAACGAAAACATACTTTTACAATCTTAAATCCTATAGAGTAACCCCATTTCCAGAATTAAAAGGTACATTACTACCAACCCAAAAATTGGTTAATTCTAGGTGGTTAGGACAGTTCTACAGCTCAGTTCAACCAACTACTTATGTTTCTTTCCCAGTAGACGACTTAGAGTCTTTAAACGAAGATCATTTTCGCTATTATTTTGATACGTTCTCTTTTTCAAAGATTAAAAAAACAAATCTAGTTCCTGCAGAGGAATTTGAGTGGAAATCTAAAGATGGAACACCAATTCATGGGTGGTTATACCCCTCATTTAAAAAAACTCACCAAGCAATTCTCTACATTCATGGGGGTCCTACTTGGCACTCTGAAGATTCATTTAACAGTGAGATCCAATACTACGTATTGCAAGGCTTCAATGTTTTAGATCCAAATTATCGGGGATCGACAGGGTATGGAGTGGAATTTCGTGAATTGATTAAGAAAGAGGGATGGGGAGCTGCTGAACAAGTGGATATTGTAACTGGTGCTGAAGCTCTGGTAGAAAAAGGATTAGCATCATTACAGAGCATTGGAATAACAGGTACGAGTTTTGGTGGTTTCTCATCTTGGTATGCTCTCACTAAATTTTCTGATGTATTTGGCGCTGGTGCTCCTGTTTGTGGTATGACTGATTTGGTTGTGGATTATAACACAACACGGCCCGATTTGCGTCCATATAGTGCTGAAATGATGGGTGGAACACCAGAAGAAGTGCCAGACAGATACTATTCTGGAAGTCCAATTAATTTTGTTCATAATATCAAGGGAAATGTGCTTATTGTCCAAGGATTGAACGATCCAAATGTAACTCCTGAAAATGTACGAGTGGTGGAGGAGGCTCTTAAGAAACATAATGTTGCCTATGAAAAACTCGCTTTTGATGATGAGGGGCATGGAGTATATAGAAGGAAGAATAGAAAAAAGAAGATTATCACTATTACAAGATTCTTCAACAAAAATTTAGCATAGAAAATAGATTTACTTATATTTTTTATCTCCAGATTTCAATATAGAACGTTTAGATAAGATGTCTTTGATTTCTGCTGATATTTCTCCATAATTTAGTAGTTTTTGCGAAATCAGGTGACCTTTCTCAAAGCTGAGTTTCGATGTTTGGGATTTTGACTTTTTAATGAATTCCAATGCGTCTTTCGGGACTGGAGATCCTGGTGATCCTAAAATAGAACTTGGCCATCCCTGTTGCTCAAAAATCTTCACAAGAGGTTGTCGAAAATCCTCAGAGTATTTATGGCCAGAACTAATGAAGGATTCAAGTATCTGCATACCTTGGTCTATAATTATATCACCACTAAAGTCTGTTTTCAGACGTAAATTTTCATAATAATAGTTAAATCCCTCAGTGTAAAACTCTGCTAAACCAGTTGCTAAGAGGCGAGGTCGGTGTGGTGATGGGGTGATCCCATTAATCAATTGACGCTCTTTGATTTGGAGACACAATGAATCGACGACTAATTCATTATGGATGCAATTATAGACAACAATATATCCACGCCAACAGGCGGTGCTTTGAGAATAGATTTTATCTATTCCATGATCGTGTGGATCAAAGAATCCCCGATGGGTGGAACAAAGTCTAATGCTATGTAATTTTTCACCAAAAATGAGATAATCTGGAGCTTGTTCAGTCATCTTTAATGTGTCTTTCCTGATTCTATTTTTTCGACTCCAGTTTCTCTATCAGAGGCTATTTCCGTTTTACAGAACACACAAAATTTGTATTCTGGT
>CP070760.1:2928067-2935664 GCA_020348965.1 Candidatus Heimdallarchaeota archaeon
TTCAACCAATATGAGGTCATAACCAGCAGCATCTAGAACCCGTACAGCATCCATTGTCGCACGACTTAAGCCCCCAAGACTCCCTCGAGAACCCATCGAACGAATAAACACCCCAGGATCAGTTTGGACATCATCCATTCGAATTCTATCACCTAGTAATGCTCCACCAGAAAAAGGGGACGTAGGATCAACAGCAATGATCCCCACTTTTTTATTTCGGTCACGGAACTCTACTGCAAGATTGTTCACTAAAGTTGACTTGCCAGAACCTGGTGGCCCTGTGACTCCCACAATAAATGCGTTTCCTGTTGAACTAAAGATTCGTCCAATGAACTCGGCGCACTTCTCTGGATAATTCTCTACTAGCGAAATAGCTTGTGCGATAGCACGTCTATTCCCTTTTAGAACTTTATCCACCAATTTTTGCATGATAAAGACTCCAGAGACGTGAATTTTTCAGAATTCAAGAGAGGAAGGTGCTCTATTTTAGAGAAATCTGTCAATAAGACTGATTAAAATCGAAAGTACCAAAGTAAAAGCGATTGCAACTATAATCGAAAATGCGGCAGTTAAAATATCTGCATCACCAAGAGCCTGAATTCCAGCGAAGCCTGCAATACCCCAGATGATAATTATTCCAAATAGAAGAAAATATTTACGCCAGGTAAACCTACTCAAAACACTTCTAGTGCTCAGGTATAGGAACCTCCAGTACAATCTTTAGTAATTTCAGTTGAGAAGTTCTTAGAGAATTCCATTATAGAAGTGTATATAAAAGCTCAGTTTTGAAAACTATATAGCCTTTGCCTCTTTATCCTTTCTCCTCTTTAGTTTAAGTGCTGTAATCATTCCTTTTTCTTTAACAACCTTTTTTCTTAAATCACCTTCGTCCATTGAAAAGAACTTTGTACCAAACTTTTCCACCTTATCCCAATCGATTGGTATCGCAAGTCCAGGTTCATCAGGAAGTTCTAGATACCCTTCTTTAGGTATGATTGGAGATTTCAGAATTCCGTCTCTGAATTCAGGTGTCCATGAACCTGGTTCATGAGGATACTCTAGTGGGTACTCCCTGTCAGTCAATGCACTAGTATGAAGGTTAAGCCATAAGCCTACTCCATTAGTCCAAGTGTGAGGACTAAATCCTAATTCTCGTTCTTTTGTGGCTTTAATCGTCTTTAATGTGTCCTTGAATCCAAAGACTGTCACGTCAGGTTGATATAAATCTAAACTATCAAAATGTAAGAACATACGTGCTTCATGCCATCCAGCGTTTAACTCCGCTCCGGCAATTTTAATAGGGCTTGATTTTCGTAATTCAGCGTACTCCTCGTAAGCATGCATCTCCAATGGTTCTTCTAACCACCGAATATTTTGATCTCCAACTGATTCAACGAATCGTTTTGCACGTTTTAAATCCCAAGCGGGGATTCGATCAACGATTGTCACCAACCACCCTTGGTTAGCATCGATCATTAATGGAAAATCGCTATCTACCCGTGAACGTGTTTCTCTGATGGTTTCTACATCCTCTTCTAATGTTTTTGCTTTTACCCGAAGTTTCACTCCATTATATCCTTCTTCTCGAGCCTGTTTTACTATTTTTGAATGATGTTTGGGTTTGCATTTTGCTCCAGTTGACCAATAGACTGGAATCGGTTTATCAGTTCCACCTAACATTTTCCACACAGGTACATCTTCAGCTTGAGCTTTAATGTCGTAGAAAGCTGCTTCCATCCAAAAATTTCGCCATCCTAAAAAGGAGGCCTCTGTAATTCGTTGATGGGCTAAATCTAGATCACATGGATCGAGACCAAGGATGTATGGAGCAAGAAGGCCTCCAAGCCCTTCCCGCTCTTCTCCAAATGCTACACCAGCAGCCACTCCAGAAATATCAGCATCCGTTGAAATTCGAAGAAGTGTGAAGCGATTGTGGGTCTGAGGATAGCCTGGAATCCACGAAGGATAAAATGTTGACTTTAAGGGAATTGAAATGTGAAACAGTTCCACCTGGGTTATTTTCATCTGAATTCCACCAATTTCTAGAATTTATTAGTAAGAATGATCTTGAACTGTAAGCTTTAATAATCTTCTTTTTTCGACTAATTAGCTGTGTTTCCTCGCACCCATTCTTTCATTGGAAGAAGCTCACGACTCACAATACTAAGTGTTTCAGAAGACATTTTCCCATCCATAATTAACTGGTGACCTGCTTTTTTAGCAGCTTCAAAGATATCATATATAGGAGCTCCCGATCTTATCATTGGTTTCAAAGCTGGAGCATGTGGTCTTAAAAGAGCTCCAACAAACTCCCATTCCGAATGAAAACTGAATTCTTTCATATGAGCAATTAATAAATCAAAGTTTTCTATCTCCCAATAGCCGCAAGAAGATACCAATACAAGTTTACCTCGTTTTATATTTTCGCGAATAGGATGGTGACATCGACCGTCCTTCACCCCAATATATGGTTCCCCGACTGGAGTCAATATTCGGTCTATTAAAACCTTCATTGGTCCATTAAAACCGCTGATATATAAAGGTGAAGCAAAAACCCATATGTCTGCTTCAAATAATTTTGGATGAAGCATCTGCATATCGTCTTTTTGAAAACAAATACCTGGATTCTTTAATGAACAGGAGAAATCACCCTGGCAGGGATTAATCTTGAGGTTTTTTGTGTAAAAGAGTTCTATTTCTGCTCCTGTTTCTTTCATTCCTTCAAGAAAAGGGTTCAAAATTAGAGAAGTATTCCCATTATCCATTTTTGGACTACTGTTTATTGCTACAACTCGTATCATCTTATCCATCAACTAATTATTATCAATTCAATCCTATTATTGAAATTAACCATCTATTGACAAATACAGATCATTCAAGAAAAAGTTAATCTTCTTTCTCACAACAGAGGAAATGTTAAAAAAAAGTGCCAACACTTGACTGAAAAACTGAAGTATGTTATATTTTTCCTCAGATGGATAAAAGTGCCGTATTCTAGATATAAACCAGTATTGACAAGATTTTTCGAGTGGGGACGTATGTTCTTCAAACGACATCCACTTGATATAGTAACCCTGTCCTGGTTGATTTTTGTATGGTTCATGAGTTCCCTCGGAGATATGCCTTCAGGTACTGACACACCAGTTCATTTTTTCAAGGCCTGGCAGACTTATCAGTTCTTCCAAGAAGGAGTTTGGCCGAATTGGAGCTTTCTAACTCAAGCTGGAGCCCCGTTCCTATTAACATACCCTCCTCTCTATTATTTCATCGTTGCTTCCTTAACCTTATTAGGAATAGACTTAGGATTTTCCATGAAAATTGTATCCCTCCTCACATTGATAGGTCTGTTCTCCTCATTTTGGGCTTTACAGAAGAGTATTTCTGGAGAACATTCGCAGATCGCTCTAGCAATGTTTAGCTTTTCAATGACACTTATGTATTCCCTTGTCGGCCAGCATCCATTCTCTTTAGCGGTGTTATTTGCTGTGTTGTCAATTCTTTGTTACGTATATGCACTACCCAATTTCTCATTACCATTTGGATTTTCAGACGATCTGAAACGGGTTCTCTCGTTGATCCTACTTACGCCCCTATGTTTCACTTTGACCATTTTAACCCACCTTGTTGCAGGGTATATGCTCGGGTTATTCTGGCTTCTTGTACTTATCTACCAATTAGTGAAATATTTTTACCGAAAAGATACTTGGTGGAACTTAGTAACCTCAATTCACGTTATAATTTCTGGGATTCTGCTATCAGCAGTTTGGTTTTTCCCTGCGCTGCTCGAATATACCTACCAAGCACAGTACAAAGTCACAATTTTGCAGCAGCTTTTCCAAGAAAGTTTCATACTTTTAATTGCTTTAATTGGCATTAGTCCTTTGTTACTAGTTTTATTCTCCTCTCTAATGAAGATAATGAGGCAACATGGAGATAAACAAAGCATGGAAATTTTTTTGATGTTAGCAGCACTGTTTTTTCTTCTGCTAGCTCTGGGGAAGTTCTCACCATTTTTTTTCCTTCCTCTCTTTGATAGCCTGTTACCTGGCCGCGTATTAGTTTTTTTTATTATATCTACTTCATTATTGTCAGTGTCAAAATTGAGATCTGAAAGTCTTGCCGTCTTATTGTTGTTTATATTTTCATTAGCAAGTTTGATTTACTATCTGAACCCTAGTGTACTAGGCCGTTTAGGTATCGAGACTTGGCAAAATACAGCAGTGGTAGACATGGCTGACGATGAAACACTTTATGGATATATTCCTAGTGACTTCGAGGTTGTGCTTGATCAATTAAAGGAGATTGATGACGGCACTAGAGTCGTATTCCTATGCTATTATGCCACCTATTCCCCTTTAATGCAACATTATCGTCTTCTTTTTCTCTCAGACCATAGCACGATTCAAGGAGACTATCCTGATTCATCAGAAGACACGAAATGGGTCGGATTCACCGAAATTGTAGACACACCTGCCTATTATTACAATGTATACCACAATATAACCGATTACTTAGTGTTAGGAAACGTAGGGTGGATAATTGTGAGGCAAAGAGAGAATTACGGTTTCCCTCATAATTTGAAAGAGCACTTCTTCTTACAATCAGTGAGTGGAGAATATGAGCTTTGGAAGAGCAGGAAGACCCAAACTGAGGTACACGGTGATAATGGTTACATCAACGCCACAGTTGAGCGTGATCCATACCAAGGCAAAATTGTGGTTACGATCACGTCATCCAATTGCACTTCTTTTGTACTATCGGAAACATATCACCCAAGGTGGCGGGCGTGGGATCAAAAAAACCAGACTATTAACATTACTCGAGATACTCTGGGATTTCTCCGCTTAAGTTGGAATAACAGTCAAGGAACCATCACTTTACAATTCGAACCCAACCCATCCTCTCCCCCTGCAATGGTCATCACTATTGTAACGTTGATGATTCTTGTAGCTACACTTAACGTGTGGTTTTATCGATTCAGAGTTAAGAAGATAAAAGGGAAGATGGATTGAAGATCATACTCTTTCAAGAAATCTTAGCTTTTCTTCAATAGTAGGGTCACCACGGCCATCAAAATATAAGGTAATGGGAGTAATACTTGTAACCTTTTTCACAAGTACAGCATAAGCATCTGTATCCTTAGGAATGTCAAGTGTCTCTCCCCAAATCCAGTAATATGGCACTCCTCGTGGATCTTCTCGTTTGATAGTATAATCACGATATTTAGTCATTGCCATTTTACAGATCTCAATTGGAGTATCCTTGGAAATGGTATCTGGAAAATTTACATTCAAAAATCCCACCTTAGGTGGCAAACCGTGCGCTATTACCATTTCCATTATCTCACAAGCAGTCTCAGCTGCAATACTCATCCCTGGGGGAGTCGCAGAATCATCAAAGAAGAATTGTTCATCGACATCAATTGAAAATGCAATAGCAGGATAACCAAGAAGAGCTGCCTCGAAAGAAACAGCACAGGTTCCAGATGTTAATACAGAATGAACAGAGGTATTTTCTCCAGAATTTATTCCAGATACTATCAAATCAAAGGGAGGGTTTTCTCCGTTGGTTCTTTGGTACACACCATGAATAACAGCGTCAGCAGGGGTTCCTGTTGTTCGCCAACCGACTTTTCCACCAAGATAAGAGAGGGGTACCTCTTGCATTCGGACAGGTTGGTCAAAAGTAATTGCTTTTCCTTCCCCAGAGCGTTGCGTACGAGGAGCGATTATTGTCACATTCCACTTTCGTTTATCCATCGCTTGCGCGAGAGACCGAATACCGCTTGAATAGATACCATCATCATTAGATAAGAGTATATCAGGAGTCACTGGTCATCCTCAGTTTATGATTTGATCTTGATATGTTATTACGCATCCCATTTTCCAGTAGAGTGTAAATTTTTAGCAATTTCTTCCCCTCGACTTCTTAGAATCATATAATCCGTTTTTCCAACCCGTGTGAGGGGAATTTCGCCAAGATCGATTATCTCAAAGTGACTTGGCCGTTTGTAAGCCGCAATGTTCTTCACTGCTTCCTCTAGGTCCTCTACCGTGAGATCAGATTCCTTAGCTTTTTCTACAAAAGCCATTATTCCTTCAGTAAAGACTTCATGCGGAATACCAACACAGGCAACAGTCCCAACTTGTCCTTTGAAAGTTTGTTCAATGAAATCTTCGACCTCTGTTGGAAACACATTATAACCCTTGGGTTTTATTATGAACTTGGCCCTACCTGCGAACTGCAGACCTTTTTCATCGTATGATCCAAGATCCCCTGTATAACAGTAACCATCTGATGATATGGTCTTTTTTGTGTTTTCTTCATCACCCAAATATCCCAGAAATACTTGGGGACCTGTGAAACATATTTCTCCAACTTCCCCAGGGGCTTTCTCATCACCTGAAGAACCATTTGACTTCATGGGGTCTCGGATTGAAATAGGACTAATGGGCATATCATAACCGATGCTGGCTAAAATGTCGTCTACTGTACCACCGTGTGGAGTGTATGTGAGAAATCCCCCACTTTCGGTTAAACCAAAGCCGGAACCCATCTCTGGAGCCATTGTTGACAATTTTTCAAGGAATGGCCTTGTGACAGCTTGACCCCCATAGATAGCAAATCGTAAGGAGGACAAGTCATAATCACTGTAATTAGGAAGGCGCCACTGCATTGCAAAGAGAGCTGGAATCTGGCCAAGGACTGTAACTTTGTATTTTTGAACTGCATCTAATGTTTTTTCAGCATCAAAGATATGGAGAATAATACTGGTTCCCCCACCATAGATTGTTGTGGCGAGCTGTTCTGTTGTACAACCCACATGACTTGGGGGAAGGTTCACACACATTATGTCTTTCTCATCCATTCCAAACCCTACAGCTAGGCCAATGTTTTGAACTAGAATATTCTCATGGGAAAGAAGGGCAGGCTTAGGAAAACCTGTCGACCCAGTCGTAAAGATAATCAAGCAGGGATCCTGTTTATTTACTTGTTTCTGTGCTTTCTTCACCTTTCCTGTGATCAGAGCTTTGATATAAGTTCCCCTGATCCCCTTAATGAATTCTGAAATACCGATAGCTCCTTCCATGATAAGATCTTCTTCCTTTTGAAACTGTACCCAATAAAGACAGTTTTTCTCTGTATCACTCTTCATTACTTCAGCAATCATGGGCCGAAAGTCGACATTTTCGGTCTTTCCGAGAAAGAAATAGACTTTGGGCTTGATTTTCTCAAAATTTCGACTAATCTCGTGAGCTTTCAAGCGTAGATCTAGGGGAGCGATAATAACACCAATGCGGTAGCAGGCATACATTAAGTACACATGTTCTTTTAGCAACGGTAGAGAAGTTGCTACAATGTCACCCTTTTTCAATCCGATGGAGAGCAGCTTTGCTGCAAATGCTTTGGATTTAGTGGCAAAATCCTTCCATGTTACTTCTTCTCCAGTATCATACTCGATAATAGAAATTTCAGATCCTTTTTCTTTTGCATAGAGATCCACATAATCAAACATTCGCGGAAGTAATTCAGTAAATCTTTTTTCACATTCTTTATCCATCGCTGGGTCTTTCATCCATGAAACCTCACTTTGTAA
>CP070760.1:2935764-2945083 GCA_020348965.1 Candidatus Heimdallarchaeota archaeon
ATTCGTTCTTCCAGGGTTCATCGAAGGCTTCAAAAGCATAACACTTGATATAGTTTTGAGAAAGTAATGGAAGAAGGGCATCAAAATATTGAGATTGATATTCCTCTGTACAATCTCCTCGACCTGAACTTGGCCATCCTGTTTCTGTAATTATGATTTCTTTATCAGGAAAGGCATTTTTAATTTGATTGTATTTCTTAATGGTGAAATTTGCCTGGAATAAAGCTCCAGATTCATTTATTAATACTTCAGTCTCCCAAAATGGATGAATATGGATTAGAATCTGATCTGTTACTTCTGCTAATTCTGGATGATCGAGCCAAGTATACCATGGTTCCGCTGTTGCTATGGGAATTGTTGTCTTGTTTTTGGCGTACAGAATATAATCAATAAGCTGCTCTTCGCTTAAAGCCCCACTAAAAAGAACCTCATTCCCAATAATTAATGTTGATGAGACATTTGCCATAGTAAGCCCCAAATTAATTTCATCAAGATTCGTAGGATGATCTGTGCCTATCCAAACTCCTGTAGCACATGATATACCTAATTCGTGGGCAATTTCAGGGATTTTAATTTGGTTAAGGCCGACACCATAAGTTCTAATGTGACTAACATTGAGTTGTTTTAAAATCGTCAAGTCTTCGCGGATAGAAGTCTCTGTTGCAAGTTCTCCACCAATTGGACCTGAACTCCTGAAAGGACTATAAGAAAAACCTTGAATTTCTAACGATGAAGAAGTTTCATAAATAGAAGACGATTCAACCGCATAATGAATGGAATTTATTGGCACACTCAAGCACATTTCCAAATTTATGGCTGATAGAATAATTAAAAGACAAATTATTGCCATAAATGTCTTTGCTATAGTCCTTATCATACATTTCCCAACAGATTTTGTAGTCTACGGAAGAAGAAGTTAATTAATAATAGTATTACTTATAATCGAGAATTCATCGTCAATTTTTAGAAGATGATCAATTTGTCTATGCCAATTTCACTCGAACGAGCAGTAGAGGAAGATGCAGAGGATCTTGCATCGATATCAAAAAGAGCTTTTGATACTGATATAGATGTTGGGGCACCCTTTTCAGAACCTGGTGGGCCCATAGGATATGACTCTCCTTCCTTCCAGAAACGATTTATGAAGAATCTAGTTTGCTATAAAATCCTACTAGAAGAATCGATCGTAGGCGGACTTTATATTAGTTCTAGGAGTAACCAGCACCGTGTATTAGAAAGAATCTTCGTGGATCCTCCTTTTCATAATAGGGGGATTGCCACTCAAGCTATGGAAATTCTCTGGGGAATATATTCCAATGTCCAGCTTTGGACATTAGGAACTCCTGAATGGAATGTCCGAACGAGACACTTTTACGAAAAGCTAGGCTTTAAACAAGTGGGGTGGGAAGGTGGAGATGCCGATTTTAGAGGCATTTGGTATCAAAAAGTAATGGATCCATCTAATCCTTATGAAATGATGAGGATAGGGGAATTACGGGATGGTTTGAAGGACGTAACCGTCGAAGGGACGATCAAATCGAAATCAGAACCAAGAAAGGTGAGATCTCGGTCTACAGGAAAACCCCTAACAGTAGGTAACGCCAACTTTGTCGATTCCTCTGGAAGCGTCACCCTGGTCTTGTGGAATGAGCAAATTCCACAAGTAAAAATCGATGATAGAGTAAGAATAGAGTTTGGTCACTTAACTTCTTATAGAGGAGAAAAACAGTTAAATGTAGGCTGGATGGGCAAGCTAGTCATCCTTTTATAATAATATGATAGGAATGGAATACAAATGGAACATAATTTTCTGCAAGTTGATGGGATTCATTTTAAGGCCGATGACGAAAAGATTATCCTTAGAGGTTTTGGAATAGGTAATTGGTTGAACATTGAGCATTTTATGATTGGTATTCCTGGTTCAGAATCTCAAATTCGAACAGCGATAGCCCAAACGTATGGAGAAAACCAATCCTCTCAGTTCTGGGAAAAATATCTTCATTCTTATCTAGGTGAGAAAGATTTTCATTTTTTAAGTAAAATTGGAGTGAATTCGATTAGGTTATCATTTAACTACCATCATTTTGAGTCTGATTTAACTCCATACGATTATAACGAAGCAGGTTTCCACCACATCGATCGTATCCTCTCTTTATGTGAGAAATATAAGATTTATGCAATTCTGGATCTACACGCAGCGCCAGGGGGTCAAAATCCCGATTGGCATTCTGACAATGCAATTGGGGAAGCACTTCTCTGGGAGTATCGTGAATTTCAAGAGCGAGTGATCTCTTTATGGAAATATATTGCTAAACGCTATCAATCGAATCAATGGATAGCAGGCTATGACTTCTTGAATGAAGCTTGCTACTATGAGCCACAGGGTAAAATTGTTGACAAATTCTATCACGAACTTGTCTCAGAAGTTAGGAAAGTTGATAAAAACCACATTTTTTTTATAGAGGGTGACTTTTATGCCAATTTCTTTAGGAATTTCACTTCTTATGATGACCCCAATATTGCATATTCTTTCCATTTCTATCCTTCCCTCTTCCGAGATACTAATGCCCATGTCAACTCAAAAACTCAACTACAGCATATTGAGCAAGCATTATTTGGGAGTGGTGAATTAAATTATGTATTAAAAGAGCTAAAACGACCTTTATGGTGCGGAGAAACTGGAATTAATTTTCAAAGAGGAAATTTGGAGAAATTTCAGTCGTTACTACATGATACCATTAGTATTTTAGAGAAATATGGAATATCATGGGCTATATGGGCTTATAAAGATACAAGGAACATGGGGTGTGTCCGACCAAAAGAAGAATCACAATGGATACGTTTTTCCAAGCTTTTGTCTAAGGATTGGCGTTTTGGAGATGAATTTAAGAAATATTTAATATCTAATGAAGTTATCAAGAATCTAGGACTGACCCATCTCCCTCAGAATGTACAACGAAAGCTGAACTTTCGATTAATGGCAAATGAACACTTAATCAGAAGTAGTCTATTTAAAGAAACATTAGTTAAAATTCCATTTGATGAGTTGATAACCTATCCAGAGTCATTTCTATTTGAAAATTGTGAAGTCTGGGAAGGAGTGGCCGAAATTATTAAGCAATTTGCCTTTGAGAGTAAATAAACCGAGAATCAAAGATAAAGTGAAGAACAATGACTGAATTGCTAGAGAATCAAGTAATAATCCAAATAGGTTTAGTTGTGGAAAATATTGAGAGAACCGCAGACTTTTACTCAAAGATTTTTGGCATTGAAAAGCCGGATTGGTTTTGGACAGAGTCGTATGAAAGTGCAAAAACAATGTATAAGGATAAACCAACTCAAGCAATTGCCAAATTAATGTTCTTTAAATTTGGACAAGTTGAATTGGAACTTATTGAACCTGATGAAAAACCAAGTACGTGGAGAGAACACTTGGACAAATATGGTGAGGGAGTTCATCATATTGCCTTTGTTGTAGATAATATTGAACAGAAGGTTAAGAAGTTGAGAGATTTAGGGATCCCCTTATCTCAGAAGGGTGAATTTGAGGGAGGAAGATATGCTTACATTGATACATTTAAAGAACTGAAGGTTTTACTTGAATTACTTGAACTAGAATCATAAGAACATGTAATAAACATCAAAATGTGGTATTTTGACTATACAGTGATAGATCTGTGTTTTCAATCTTACTTACTGGTCATTCTCTAAAATAGCAAGTATTCTTTTTAGTCTACTACTTGAATCTTCCAGGCCACCCTTTCGATTCCTCGAGAGCCAGATTTCACGATGTCTATTAATTAACTGCTTTAGTGTTGTTGATAATGCTTCCCGAGTCTTGTGGGGAATAGTACCCATTGGAGCTTCTATTCCAGCGTCCAGTAAAGCTATTCCAAGGTCACATCCAAAGATTAGAATATCAGTACTCCATTGAAATTCCTTTATTATTAATTCTGCATCCTTTCGTTGCATATTTGTAGTCTTTAAGGGAATTGTTACTTTCTTAATGTATTGACGAGTTATCTCTAAATTCTCAGTAGTCAATTGACTAAATATTCCGTTATAATATTGTCGAATAACTTCAAAATTCTCAGATTTCTCTTTTTTAATGATTTTGGGAATGTAATAAGCACTAAACAGCAATATTAAGAACAAAACAGAATTATTGTGAATTGTAAACCCAATTTTTTGGTAAGCATTACCTAAATCATATACCAACTTACCCATAACCTTTGATTTATCATGAAAAGCATGTACATCTAGTAGGGAAGGGATATTACTTAAATCAGAATTACCATTCCAAGATAAAGCTGCACCAACCAAAAATCCGAGGAAGCTCACCGAAATGGGTTGTAAATGACCGTGATCTCCCCAATCAGTAATTAAATATCCTATTGCATTATTCTTCTTCCCATTAATTGCTGCATTTCGTAGATTACCAATCGTATTGTCAGTGCGTCCAGCAATACTATTCCAACTACTTGTTCCTGGACATACGTAATATGAAAGGCAAGTCTCTTTCATAATCTGGCATTGGTCGTTAAACGGATGATCCTCTTCATATCCCCAAATAAGCGCAATAACATCCTTTGGTAGTTTGGGGATCAACTCAGGATGTTCAAAAACAATGTCTGCCCAAAATTGCATGACCTTGTCATATTTTCGAGTTACTAAAGAGTAAATTTTTAACAGGAATTCTAAGTAAACAACTCCTTTTCCTATTTCTGAACATGATTTCGCACTTCGACCCTCTCCTAAGTCAAACGTCTCATCTAAGCCTACATTGAATTGTCGACTACTAAAATTAGGTAATAGCTGACTGTAGAGATCATCCAACAACTCAAAAGATCTGGGGTCAGTTGGACATAAACTGAATGGTTCAATACTAAAACTAAATGGATTAGCAAAACCGTCTGGACATTCGGCAAATTCTCGGTAAGGTGTATGGATCAACCAACGATGGAAATGACCAAAACTATTTTGATTGGGTACTAATTCTATGAATCTTTCATTACAAAACCTACTGAGAGAAATAATTTCCTCTCCTGTAAATGGACTCGCATTTTCCCATACTTTTTCGTGCCCTTGATAGGCAAAAGTGTGTTCAGTATATAATTGAACTTGGTTTATTTTCCAACTAGAGAGTAAATCAATAAGATCGTATAACGTTTCCATCTTTGGTACTTTATCTCTGCTTATATCAAGCATTACTCCACGATTGGGATAATCAGGCCAATCAACAATTGTCAAATAAGGAAAAACAAACTCTTCCTTGTTAATCTTTTGCCTACAGAGATCAATGACTTGAATGAATGTTGTAACACCATAGAAAAGTCCAGCTTTATCAGTACCGAGAATTTTTATTCCAGAATCATCAATGACTATTTTATAGCTTTCAGAATGCCTGAATATGGCTTGGTCAATTCTTAAAGTTATCACATTGTCTGTCTCTCCCTTCATTCCATGTAAAGATGCGATAATTTCTGTCGTAACACCAAAAGCTTTCATTCTCTTACTAATTTTTCTTGCTATAGGTAACATATCATGAAGAGAATTAGGTAAAAAAACCAATATTTTGCTTGAGACAACGAGGTTTCCTTCGATAACTTTCATCTCTTGGGGTGTGGGATGTAATAGCTTAAATTTTTCATTCATTTCAAACAACTCCATTTTTAACTTAAGTCAATAGCCAAAATATCTATTCAAAGACAATTGAGAGTCCTCTAATCTTCCCTGATCTCACCATTGAAGCATAAGGAGGACCAAGAGTATCTCCATCGATATTGATAGTGTGGCCATCTTCCATTTCTAATTGAATCTCTTTTATTCTTACTTTCTCATCATAGGTATCTAAATTTTTAGGATTATGGTAAATGACTTTACAACTTCCCAAGAAGTTAAAAGTTATCGTGTTATTGTCGTCAAATAACCAACTAGGAAGAACAGGTTTGAACTTCAAGCACAATTGATTATTTTCAACCAAAAATGGGTTCTTACCAATCATCAACAAAGTCCATATGCTTAAGAATTCTGCAGTTGCTCCACTCAATCTGCCGTAATAGCCTGTACCGTGTATTTTTTCGTCGGGAAAGGCACTGCTGACAATGAATGATGAGTTCTCTGCAGGATTCCTACCGTATATTGCAGGATCTTGAAAAGGAATCAAAATATTCTTAAAATCGAGAAAGAACTCCTCATACAACTCACATCTTAATAGTTCAAGCAAAAATTTGTAATCCATATGCATCCAAATTGACTCATTCTCCAGCCATCCAGGTGTGAATGCTTTTGCTCTTCCGATATCTTCTGGCTGATTCTCAAGAGAAACATTCAATTTATACATTCTGAGTTTTTTATCATAAAGTTTACTTTTTCTGACCATTTTCCATAAATTTCTTGCCTTTTTATTATCAGACTGGATTTTTAGTGCTTTGACATACCCTTCTAGGAATAATGGAAGTGTTTTAGGTTCGAACTGAGTGATATTTACTCGAGGAAAATTATCTGTCGTTAGTATCCCACCTTGTTCATCATAAATTAACTCAAAATCCTTTACCTCAAAATAGAAATAGGTAGGTATATTGTTATCACTTAATTCAATAGCACGTGAAATTCCCTGATTAATTTTCTGAAGAATTTTCTGTATTATCTGTTTTAGCTTCGAGAACGAAAAATCTACAATCTCACCATCGAAACCAAACTTTATTCTCTCTCTGTAATTTTCTCTTTCTGCTGAAACACGATCCCAGTAAGTAAAATCTTTATTTTCAGTGTTTGAATCAATTAATGTTTGAAGATGTGTGGATATTGAGATTAAAAGATCAGAAAGTTCAATGGGTATGTGTATTATTCTCTTTTCATTTTCTGAGATGATTTCTAATAAGAATGTACAGGATCTTGATAACTCATAGGTCTCAGACATTGAAGACCCAAAAATCCCAGGAAGACCATTCAATGCGTCGTACCACCCTGGTTTATTTGCCTCCATTTCTACTCCCATTCCACAGGGATCTAGAGTTGAGAATTTAATTAGTACTAGATGTAGCATCTTTGTAAATAACGTTGTCCGAAAAATAGCTCCATTTCCATTATTTTCCCTCACAAGATTCTTAAATTCCGATCGAGAATTGATCATTGCTTCTTTATCTCTATCAATAATCACAGCTCCTATCTGCCTAACTTTCTCCCCAATAAGGACATATTTCTCGCTACGAGGCACCACTACTGCTGAATTATCGTAGAATGTGAAGAAGGGTAGATCAAAAAGAAGTATGTCTTTTTTCTCTGGATAAATAGCAAAGTAATTCTCAATTAGATCTAAGGTGTATGTCCAATGATCTACCCAATACCCTTCGTCACTATCTCCTGTTTCGACTGAATATTCTGCAAGTGATAGCACTTTGGTGAGAAAGTCGTCTAAAGGGATTGAAAGTGTCATTTGAGAAGATTTTAAGGATTTAATAAACTTTCCTGGTGAAAACGGATGTGTCACTAATTCTCGTAACTTCTCTGGCTTACAAACGAATTTATTTAGTTTTTCAAGGTTCTCTTCTTTGACCCAGAAACGAGAACCGCGTATTTCAAGGGGATTATATCCATCGGATTGAATAAGATTCATAAAAGTCAAAATATTTGAGTATTTTACTCGAGGATTAAACAGCACATCACATCGTCGATTTTGACACACATCGCGATAGTTCCCATTTCCTTGGGAGAAATAGTTTGGTTCAAGAAGGAAATAATTATAGTCTCGTTCCATATCCCCATGTTTTCGAATGAATGTATGGAAAACAACAGATTCGGTCTCATTTCTATCAATGATATGTGGAAAACCTCCCCGTAATAAATTGTCTAAGAAAGTTTGTTCACAATAATTGTTAAATGCTTTTGAAGACGTATTAGTTTTGATATTCTGAGTTAAAGAGCTAATAATTTCTTTATTTTCCAAATACTTATTTTCAATATAACTGATGGATGAGATTCGATTGATTTGATCATTTAACCAGGCAATACTAATTGCGTGTCCAATAATTGAAATTATTTCGACCTTTTGTTCTGAATCTAGTAAAATGCTTTCTCCGAAAAAACCACAAGGAGATTTATTCCTATTGATTTGTTTTTGTTTGTAGATATCGTCTAAATTATGAATCAAAAAATGATCTGGGTGATATAAAGAAGTGTTTCTACCAAAAACAATCTGAGGATCAACGATCGGATCTAATAGTTTTGCTTTTCCATTTTGTTGAATAAATGCTAAGTAAAAATTACCTGCACTAATTTCATCAACAATGGGTCTATCACCTGGGAGTTGCGCCATCTTGTAAAATGGTACTTTATTTTCTAGGTTTTCAACTCGCATCCAAGACTCCAAGGTGTAGTTCATGGACTTTAGTCCGATTTCATTAGCCCCAAAAGGGACTATGTTTGGTAAACCATCTAATATTTCGAATTCCAAAGGTTTAGAGGTTATATTACGAATTGATACATGCCGAATTAAAGCTGCATAATCTTCTTGAGGAATTGTGAAATACTTTACATTGAGATGTAAACCAAAAGGTGAGGAGATTTCTTCTATCTCAAAATGGGAAGTTTTAATTTTCATTCGTTGGAGTGTATCAGGGTTACGTGGAGAAAATGGTTCGAAAAACCTTTGGTCTCTCTTCATTTTAATAAAAGTTCGAAATCCTCGTATTCGAGTAAATTGATAGCTTTTATTTGCAGGAAAGAATTCGAGAATTGGATGATTTTTATCTTGAATGCCAAAACTGGCAATTCCCTGACCTCTATTTACGTAAAAAACCCATAAAGGGATTCCCATTGTCCCAGCGATACCAGGAAGAAAGCTTGAAAATGGTTTAGTATTATTATAATTCTCTATGACAAAGTAGTTATCTTCATCGAAGAAGTATTCATTTCTCATCATTTTATCCCGTTGCACTTCAATATTATCAAATAACATATCTAAATCAAAGGAATTGTTGAAGGAATTTTCTAACTCCCTTGCCATTTTCATCGGCAATAATTCCTTTCGAAAGTGACTTCAAATTCTCAGGTGATGATTTAAAAGTCCAAGACTCATCTACAACTTTGGCACATGGCACATCATTATCTGAATCACCAATAAATAAAGTATTAAGAGATTTTTTCTTCGTTTTCTTAATAAAATATAATTTCAAGATCTCAGGAAGAAATACGCATTTTGTCACCCCTGGTGGTGAGATTTCAAGGTAAGAGTCAAAAGATTTTGACATCTGAACCACATTTGGTGTTTCTTGATAGATCTGTTCTCGAAGTGTTCTTATTTTGTGTTCGTTATCAA
>CP070760.1:2945183-2952437 GCA_020348965.1 Candidatus Heimdallarchaeota archaeon
GGATTAAAGAATACGATTGAGGAAATCAAACCTTTTGTGTAAGGATGTAGGGGTGTATTAATTATATCGTCCATACTCGCCATCTCCACAATTTTCCCGCAATACATGATGATACATCGACTGCAGAGCTGGGCAAGGGATGCTATATCGTGACTTACAAACAGAATACTCTGAATTATTCCTTTCTTATGTAGATTGACAAGCATTTGTATCATTTGCTTTTGGGATGTTACATCGAGTGCAGAGGTTGGTTCATCAACGATCAACAGAGTAGGATTCCACATTGTCGAAATTGCAATTGTAGCCCGTTGTTTCATGCCTCCAGACAATTCATGGGGATATCGATCCAGGACATCTCGACCTAGTCCAACTTTTTCAAAATGTCTTGCGGCAAGTTCATAGACCACAAATTTATCACTTCTCATGCCAGTTCGTTCATAAATAACATCTAAAATGAAGTCTTTAATCCTTTTAACTGGATTTAATGTTTCCATTGATGCTTGGGGAACGTATGCCATTAATTTACATTTAATTTTATTACGTAATACCTCCGATTCAATTTCATAGACATAAAATCTTTGAACTCGTACGATTCCTTCTTCATAATGTAATAATGGGCGTGGGGTTCCTGTTATGAGTTCTGCCAGTGTGCTTTTGCCACAACCTGATTCACCTGCGAGGCCAACTATTTCTCCTTCTTTCATTGTAAATGAAACATCATCCACACCATGTACAATCCCAAAAGAACCTCTGTAATACCCCTTGAGCTTATCTACAACTAGTATATAATCATCAACAGCATCTTCTTCAGGAATTTCCTTATACGCTTTTATTTTTCTACCACTAATCGCTGAAACGATATTCTTGTTTGATGATCTGAAACTAGGAATAGAAGTACTTACAAGAGTTATTAGAAGAGAAATTCCAGCTAGATTAACAATCAGAACAGGATCTAAGGTAGGAATGATAGGGATACTAGTTGATATATACCAAGTCATGAGTATTGATCCGATAATACCTTCTATTATTCCAATGAAAATTGCAGTCACTCCTAGCAATGTGCTTTCCGCTAAAAACGTTGAAAAAACGTCTTTTCTTGAAAGACCCATTGCACGTGTTATGGCTATATCTCGTTCAAGTTTATAGGTTGATATTAAAATGCACACAAATTGAGATACTCCTACAAGGAATAATGATTCAAGAAGGAGTATTTGGAATAGAATTGATTGTCGTTGAAGACTGTATTTTATTACCTTAGATAAAACATCAATTGAGAATACATTAGAGAATTCATTGTATTCATCAGATAAATAAGTTGTTAGATTATAAATATCGACCTCTGAAGTTCCTAATTCAATAACAAACCATTTTGCAACAGGGATATCATCTGGAGGAAAAAAAAGATCGTATAACTCACTTGATACATAGAAATACAACCCGTTTCTCATAAATGGGTTTCCACGGGTAATTCCGTTTATATTAAGAGTTTCTGTGTTATTATTTGGCAGTTGAATGGTTAGAGAACTATTCAATTTTAAGTTGAGATTTTTAAGAAGAAGATCGCTAATAATCACTCCATATTCTTCTATATTTAGCATTTCTGTAAAGGTATCTTTATTTTGAGATATTATGGGCCCCATAAAAGTCTTATATTGAGAAGTATCAATACCAAACATATCTACTCGCGTCGAAGTAGGATCAATGATGGTTACACGTTTGTTTTGAATAAATGTAACTTTTTCAATATCTTTAATTTCTTGTAATTCCTCTGCTAAATTAATGGACATCTCTTTTCCATCATAGCACTCTGCAATTACATCAATTCTTCCAAATTGGTCACTGTAAAATTCAGGTACGGAGCTGATTAACCCATTGGATACTATACTAACAATTAGGAGGAAGGATAGCGCGGTTGCAGTTGTTAGAATAGTAATCAATGATTTTGATAACCCTTGTTTTATGTTTCTTGTCGAAATCGTCCTAGAGATTTCTGAATGCCAAAATAAGACTTTTCCAGAATCTGGCAGAAAATTCAAAAATCCAGTCTGAATCAACAGCGTTCCACAGAGTATTAGTACAATTGCTGCAAAATGGAGGGAAGTGATTTCAAAAGCAAGAAACCGAGATGGTCCCACGAAATAGGTAGTTATTAATCCAAAAAGACTTAGAATTAATCCAGTTATTAAAATGATCTTCCAAGTTTTCTGCCATTTTTGTTCTAAAGCTTGTTGTTCATAATGTATGTTCTGAACTGGTGGGAGAGTTATTGCGAGAAGAATTGGATAAATCCCAGCGACCAAGGAAACAAGGATTCCTGTTAGAAAAGATGTAATAATGGAAGTCGATTTCACTACTAATTCTGTTATTACAATAGTTTCTTGAATTTGATTGAAGAGTTCCAGGTAAATTGACGAGAAAAAATATCCAATGAAATTCCCAAAAAAACTTCCAATCGAACAATATATCAATATTTCAATGACAAGAAGTAGTATTAGTTGAAAGTTTGACGTTCCTAATGATCGTAGAATCCCAAACTCCCTTTTACGTTCATTTATATTAATAGCTAGTACATTAGTTATGAAAAGAATGATCACAGTAAAAGATGCTAAAAGAATGATATTCAACGCTGCTTGGTATGCAATAATTCCCATTCGACTAAGCTCTGAAACAACTTTTTCTCGAAAAACTAAGTATTCCTCTCCTAAAATGTCATTTATCTCATCTGCAATAGTATTAATCTCAATTAAATTATCAATGCTGGCCACACATTCAATAGAATAGTCCCACTCAGCTTCGACGAATTTTTCATGAAAAAACTCTAGACTCCCAACAATATATTGATAGCCAAATAAATTTCCAAAACGTATATGATCTTCAACAATTCCACGAACTTTTACCATTCCAGATAATGAACTTGAATTCGAGATCGATAAGTTGAATTTCTGGCCTGGTACTATTCCTAGCTCCATCGCTATGGAATTTGATACAAGTACTTGGTTACTCGATATAGAAGGTATTTCAACAAATTCAGGATTGTCAAAATCTGGGTGATTTACCTCACACCCATAAAAAATGACATTATAAGAAGGATCAAGTGAAACATTCCAAGCTTTAAGAGTTTCATTGGAAACTATATGCCTAATAATCGTACTAGCTTCTCGTATTCCTGAAATCTCTTGAATTATCTTGGCTACTTCTCTCATTTCTTCAATACTTGTTGAATTTTTGGTGGAATGGATTGTAAGATCAGTGTGATTCTGCCAGCGATGATCCCTTATGAAATTGGCATAAAGAGAGTCAACAGATATTGCAATGCCAGTTTGCATCGCAACGGATAGAGAAATTCCTAAAATAATTAGAAAACTACGCCATCTGTTTCGTTTCACATTTCGATAGGCGGTCTTAAAATACCCCATCTATTTACCTTCGAATTATCATAAATCACAATTGAATTTAAATTTTTCTTGACTCGATTGAGGTCAAAGTATGCTGTAATTGACAAGTCCAGACACAATTTATTAATATAAAAGTAGACAAACTTTTAATATTCCTATAAATCTTGAACTTCTTATGTTTTTCTCGAGAATTAAACCCATTAGATTAACCCTCTTCCTTTTATTCTTCGTTTTATTGACTCTGAATGCATCCGTTTCATACGCAAAGCAAATTTATCTCACTAAAGAATATCCTACTGTAGCAGATACATATATTAGTTCAAGTGACCCTGATCTGAACTATGGAGATCAAGAATATAACTATCTCTGGTATTCTCCTTCAGAGACTGATGATGATGTAGAATATAGGGTTCTTCTCGCTTTTAATGTTTCAGGAATCCCATCTAATGCTACATTAACGGATGTATCATTAGTGATTAATTGGTTTTATCTCCCAGGTCCTATTATGGTGACTATTTTTAACTTGACAAGTTCCTTTGATGAATCTAACGTCACGTGGAATAATTCGCCAATATTCGGTAGTAAAATCGGTTCATTTCAAATTACAGAAGAAGATTGGGTAACGACTTGGAATGTGACATGGATTGTCAAAGGAAATGGTAACATTTACCTCGGTTTATCTACATCAACTACTACAAGCATTTATGCATCATTATGGGGGAAAGAAAGTACTTATGGCTTCTTACCCAAGCTTGAAGTTACCTTCTATACTGAGATTTCTGATAAACCAACGTCAGGATTTCTACTTTTCATTACTATCAGCATACTTTTTGGTGGTATATTCTTGAAAAAAAGAGAAGATAAGCAGTAGTTTTAGAAAAATGAGCAAAGGCTTGAGCTAATGTTAGCTTTCGAGGCAATTTGCATTAGTGTCGAATACCATTATAGAGGCAATATTTTTCAAGTAAATACTGTAAGAGGCTTTTTGATCTGTAAATAATAAAGATTCATCATATTTAAGTAAGTGAGGAGTAAATTTGGAAATGGATATTGAAAAATCCTTAAAGAAATTGAGAGAAGTGAATATTACTGTCCTCCCTGACTTTTATCTTGATATTCTTATTAATCCCAATATGTCGTACGAGAAACTTATGAAAGAATTTGATGAAGTATACAAAAGAGGAGGAGGGAATCTCTTAGGTCCAAAAACACAAATTGTATCTGGAGGAAATGGGGGAAATGTCGCTATCACCCTCGGAGGATTGGGGGTTAATGCAGCATTCATCTCAAACTCCTCTGAGTTTGGAAAAACCCTCATTGAATTTTACATGCATCCTTATGGAGTGAGGACTTACATCTCTCCTACTGGAGAGACTGCAATTTCTTTAATCTTTGAAATCCCCCATGGTACGACAAAACATAACGTAATGTTATGTTCTGCTGGGACTGTTGCCAATTTCTCGTCAGAATTACTTATTGACGAGCAATGGAAAGTGTTGAAAGAAAGTGATGTCGTAGCAATTACCAATGCCCAAAATTTAGAAATGGAGGATCTAGTAGAAACAATTCTTAGTGAAATCCTTCCTAATACTAATGTATCGATCGATTTTTCAGATCTCACGCCCCATATTCAACGAATTGATGGATTCCGTAAACGGGTTCTTGAACATCCTACCAAACCACCCACTTATATCTTTGGAAATGAAAATGAGGTTCGATTACTTGCCAAAAGCGAAGATAATTCCCCTGAAGCAGCATTACGAAAACTTTCATTAGAGTATCCAGAAATAATATTTGGATGTCACATGGCAAGAAAGGCAGAAATATGGCAAGGAGGGGATCAGTTGGCACTCGAACCGTGCTTTAGCATAGAAATTCTCAAAGCAACGGGAGCAGGAGATTTTTGGCATGCAGGATACTTAGTTGGCGATCAATTAGACCTGTCTATTCCCGAAACAGTATCATTTGCAAACGCTGTGGCAGGTTATCAGATTTCAACAGGAAAAATCGCTACATTAAAAGAAATTATTGATTTTATTAATTCTTCATCTCGCTATGAGTCATCAAGATAGAACTTAGCGAGTTGAGAGGAAAAGAAAGGATGATAGAATAGAAATATACTTGACCTGTATGACTTATATGGGTGAAGTGATTCATCGCATAATGTTAAAACAATCCTATTGACAACTTGAAAAGGGATAAATTAGCCTATTTTTTTCTATCGAGGTTTTATAATGACAAATGATGGGAATGTTGTTCTAATTGTTGGAACTGGTACCATTGGTGAACCACTAACAGGCCTTTTAGCAGCATTATCGAAGGATCTTAGCATTGACGAGCTTATCTTCTATAAACATACTCCCAGGTTAACGGATCGGCCTATGATGAAGGGGCTTCTTGCAAAGGGAGCACATATGTGCTGCCAGATTGAAAAAATGAATCAATTCCGTGAATTGGAAGTTGAACCCACGTACACATTTGAGGATGCTTTATCCAAAGCAACTGTTGTTGTTGATTGCTCGACCGAGGGAATGGGGGTTAGAAATCGTCTTTTATTTTATGATAATGAAAAAGAAAATGTTCGAGCTTTTTTAGCTCAAGGATCCGAACACGGATTTGGTATCCCTTTTGGAATTGGCCTCAATGATGCAGTCCTACACAGAGACAACTCTCAATTCCTACAGGTAGTCAGTTGTAATACACATTCCGCATCTAGAATAATAAAGGATCTTGCGTTTGACCTAAATGGAAGAAGTATTCTAAGCGAGGGCAGATTCGTATTCATGCGTAGAGCGACCGATGTATCTCAATCTGGAAAATTTATCGCAGGTCCTTCAGTCGGAAAGCACAAAGATCAAACTTTTGGAACGCATCACGCAAAGGACGTGTACCGATTATATTCCACCTTGGGTTATCACCTCAATGTTTTCTCAACCGCAATCAAACTCAATACCCAATACATGCACACATCATTCTTCAATTTAGTTTTAGAGAAAGAATATGCTCCTATTTTAGAGGAAGTGATTCGTCGATTTAATGATGATCCTTATGTCGCAGTTACAAATAAAACAGATGCCAATGTGATTTTCTCTTTTGGGCGGGAATATGGTCACTTTGGACGTATTCTTAACCAAATTGTTGTTGTTCTCCCTAGTCTAATGGTCCGTCAGAGTGAGCTCTTCACTGATAAAGTGGAGATAGTTGGCTACTCCTACACTCCGCAAGATGGAAATTCGCTCTTAAGTTCTACTTCAGCAGTCGCATACTTTTTAGATCCCGATAATGTTGAATTGGGGCAACCTCTCCCTTGCTTAAAACCGTACATTTTCTCTGAAGTATGAATGGAAGGTCTTCCTCAAGTAATTTGATTTATAAATCAACAATACAATTGTTACTTCAAATCTTTTTTTATTATCGGGAGTATTTTCATATCAAGAGCTCATATTAGCCATTACTTCAGGACATCTATTCTGTATTGCGTATAAATTCACTAGGGAGCTTTATTATGGTGAAGAAACGTGTTTAATTAATTAATGTTAATCATATTATGGATATATTGAAAAACATAATATATTTGATTAAAAGAACAATATTTGCGTTAAGATCATTCAGATTCCTGATAAAAACTAAAACAATGGCCATTTGGTTGTATAAATCTTCATCAGGAGATGTTTTCCTCTTCCTAGAAGATGAAGAGATCAGGGAAACCTTCTGGTAAAGAGAAACATATTAGGTGGTTAAAAAATTAATTTCATTCCTTAACTGGCATAAATTAACACATATGTTACTAATTCTCTGTTTTATTATCAGCATAGTTCCCGCTAATCTAGCATTTCTTCTTTCAAACGATTTAAGCACT
>CP070760.1:2952537-2960520 GCA_020348965.1 Candidatus Heimdallarchaeota archaeon
ATTGGAATGGAAGGGGTATGCTTTATCTCATTTAGGGCCTGCCTGAGACTCAAGCCTTTCTTGAACAGATAAGCCATAACCACTGTTCCCGTTCTACCGATGCCATAACGGCAGTGTATAAGAACCTTCATTTCCTCATCGATACATGATTCGATCCAGTCCAATGCTTCCTCCAAGTATTCGATCTCCGGTGCTCCTTCATCGGGAAGGGGAAGGTAAAAGACATCAAAACCAGCCTTTTTCTCCAGTTCATCAAGATCATAGCACTCAGCGCAAAGATTGAGGATGGCGCCGATTCCCTGTGTACGAATCGTTTCAAGGTCTGCAACTGATCTGGGTGCATAGCCAACGGCTATACCCTCCGTTATCCATTTGATTGGGTATTCTGTCATTCCTTTTGCTCCATCTTGTACAGCTGTAAGGATCACCAATGAGGTTGTGTCCCGATGCGATGTCCCATCACTTCCAGGGTATCTGCGACAACGACGAAAGCTGATGGGTCCAGTCTTCGGACTGTCCTTTTGAGCTCGACCAACTCCCTGAAGGTGATCACAGTATAGATGATCTGTTCGTCCCGGCCCGTATACCCGCCTTTTCCTTCAATAATCGTCAATCCGCGCCCGATTTCGTGCATGATCTCTTCTGAAATCTCCTTCCATCTGGGGGATATGATATAGACCATTTTCCTCTGGCTTAATCCTGTAACAACGACATTAAGCATATAAGAGCTGACAAAAACAAACACTAATGTGTAAAGGGCCCTTTCAAGGGTGAAAAGGAGGGCGCCACCCGTCAATAAAACGGCGTTGAAAGCGAGGTTCGTAGATCCCAATCGAATGGAGAACCGCTGAAGCATCATCACTGAAAGGATATCCAGTCCCCCTCCAGATCCCAAAGACCTGAGGATGATCCCTGAGCCGATCCCTGAGATCACTCCAGCCAACAGGGCGCTCAGCATCTTGTCCTGAACCGGTACAGAGACATGAATCCACTGCACGGCGCAGGAAAGGATGAGCATCCCTGCAAGACTATAAAGAAGAAAGCGTCTGCCTACGATTTTAGGGGTTATTTTCCTATTAATTGGTTTTAACATAAGGTACAATGATATTGATTTGGAAATTCTTGGTTTTTCCATTCGGAATTTAAGTGTAGGTATAGCTCTTTTCGGATTGGTAATAGCAATCATGGGATCCATACAGCTTTTCTCTGAAATGTTGGATATTAAAACAGATGAAAAGATCTTAGCCCAAGAAATTAAGAGAATAGTTGGTGAAAAATCATCTGATGAGCCTTTTTCTGAAATAATCTACAAAAAAGTGCAAGAACAACCATGGCTTCCCTTAGGAGGGGTTCTGATGGCTTCAGGGTTTGGGGCTTGGGAAGTGGTACTCTTAGGTCTTTCTCTCCGCATTATTAGCATAAGTTTAATATCTATAGGATTAGTTTTAACATTCGTTGGCGCTTTCCAGCTTTTATTTGATTTTCTTTTTGGTAAGATTACTAAAGCTGAACTGGAAGAAGCAAATGATATTATTTCATATGGGGTGATATGGTCCTCCTCTGAAAGAGAACTAATAGTCACTCAACCCCCAAAATTCCCCTTCATTGATGAAATTCAAAATTCCCTTGTAAAGGATTCCGTTTCTGCTTGTGGGGAAGAAAGTAATCTTCATTTTTACGCTTTTTCTGTAGCTGATGAACCTTGTGTTGTAGCTGCCTTTTGTTTCTTATCTGAAAACAACACAGCTAATAGTATGGATAATAATTTCATCCTAAGTTTTGTAATCCGGCCACCTTGGAGTGATCGTGAGAAGCTTCTTAAGCATAGTTGGGGAGATCGCAAAAAATTCTCAAAGTTGTTTGATCGTATGTCCAGAGTACGAGACTCAATAAAAGACTCATTGGATGAAGAAACCATTCAAAAAGAAATGGAATCATTAAGAGGTATTCTTACGAAATCACTCATACTTACCTTGTATAAGGAATCAAAACAGTCTAATAACTCTTCTCCCAATTCATAACTTCTAAAACGAAATTCTTGAATAGTTTTAAACCACCCTAATCCCGACACCAGCAGTGTACATGATTACTTCAAAATCTGTTACTTTTTCCAACTTTTTATCTTTAAGTCATTAAGATTTAAACAGATACACAATTGCTTTGCCTATATAAAATCCAAAATATATTCTTGTTTTGATTGAGCTCTCTTCTGAAGTTGCCTTTATAGTTGATTTTATATAGAGTAAATCAAGATCGTTAAACCAACCTCTGACTCATTTTCTTGGCTGAATTACCTTGCAACCCTCCCAAAATACGCTATCTTCTACTGTCACTAGCCCCACTAAAGCTGAAAGTTATTTTGAAAGAGAATCCATGAAATCAATTGCCTTAACAGCAATATTCTTCTTTTTAAATATTATAACACCCCACATGGGTTGGGCTGGTGGGTTTTTAACTGCTTCCGAAGTTAATGATTATCAGACTGTTACAAAATACGATTTTTTCTGGGATCGTGTGAGGGTCTCTCGTTTAGGAGCGTCTGTAACTCAAAGTTATGAGACATGGATAAGTGATTTGGCCGTGGATCTTAAGGCCGAGTTTCTATGGAAATTTATTCCCTTTTGGGGAAATTTCTTTTTAATTTTAGGGATCTGCGCTGCTATCCTTGTTGTTATCCCACCAGTTCTATATTTGACTAATAATAATCAAAGAAATTTACCTTTTGTTAAGATCGGTGCCACTTTTGGATTGATTGGGACAGTTATCGAATACTTATCGTTCCTTCTCCTCCTTTACTTTGAAGATCCAAACGCCTTTCTAACCCTCGAAACACCTGCGGAACCCCTTGATGTAGGTGTTAACATTTTCTTATTCGGTTTCTTTATTATAGGCTGGGTTTCATTAATAGGCGGATCAATGATGGCAAACAAAGAGTACCCATCACCAATGGAGGAACCTATTAGAGAAATTGAAGTTCTAGAAGAGAGAACTCTGAGAGGTCTTCTACAATCAGATAATTTCACTCAGCGACTGCCAGCCATTTTTGGTACATTATTGACTCTTCTAGCTATTGCATTATATCTTACAAGTAGGGTATATCGTGATAAACTGCCATTCTACATAAGATCAGGTAATTTTGGAGTTGTACAATTCTATCAAGAACTATCTGATACATTTCTGCTTCAGTCGTTAACAGTTCTTTTTATTGCGTTAATTCTTTTCACAGTAGCATATATTAATCATAGGAAACGATGATAATCATACGAAGATAGTCAAAATTTTCAATTAAGACTTCAAAGTTGTTAACATGGTGAGGTTTCAGTGGAAAAAGTTGACATCTTCTTTGAAAAAATCCATGGAAGTTATTCTGGATCTTTAAAGGTAAAAAAATTCGAATTTCTTGTTATTGTCCACTTTCATAAGCTCTAATTTTTCCATGGTAAGACAATTTCTGAAAATAAGAAATGGATTTGAAATTCATGGATAGACTCATTTTTTCTTCTATGGTCCATTCAAGTGATTCGTGTCGCGAAGCTCTGATTCTAGCAGCGAGTATTCGCAAGTTTGGTGGGAGACTATCAGATACTCCTATATGGGTACTCATTCCCGAAGCAAATAAAGATATTCTCACCTTGGATGTGGAAGAACAATTAATATTCCTTGACGTTAAGATTATTCCTTTCCCAGACGATTCTGAGGTCAGAAAATTTCCTTTTGCCAGATATGTTTATGCTGCAGCAACTGCAGAATCGTTATCCAACGAAAAAACTGAAATTCTAGCTTGGATGTGCTCTGATACAATTGTGATAAGGGAACCACAACACTTTTTGTTAGAAATGGGCAAAAACATCGGATATCGGCCAGTTCACCATTTAGTTAAATCTCCCACCTTTAAAAGTGGTTCAATTTATGAAGAGCCTATTGATCCATTTTGGGAATTGGTTTACAGTGAATGTAATGTTCCAGAAAGTAAAATCTTTCCGATGAAAACACATGTAGATCACTACATTCTGCGAGCTTACTTCAATGCAGGATTAGTAGTAATAAGGCCCGAGATGCTTTTACTTCAATCGTGGTGGAAAAAGTTCAAAGAGCTCTATAATGAACCATCTTTTAAGGAATTTTTTGAGAAAGATGACCTTTACAGTATTTTTTTCCATCAGGCGGTTTTAACAGGAGTTATTCTTTCAACTGTCGAAGAATTTGAACTCCTAGAACTTCCATTTAGTTATAACTACCCTTTAAACTTATTCTTTGAAACTCCAGTCGAATACCACCCAAGGGAGGTTAATGATTTGATTACAGCTCGTTATGAGGATATTTCAGTGTTAAAAGCAATTCCATTTCGCGATCCCTTCCAAAGCTGGATTAAGGATCATCTTTAATTGTTCTTAGACATCACTTAGATAACTGTACGGCCTTTAACGCTAACTTTAGAGCATTTACTCCATTACTTTCTGTAATAATCCTTTCATGATTTGGATTTTGAATAAAGCGAATTTGGTCTAACAATAAGTTACGAACTGCTTGAGCATATACCTCAGTTTTCCCCAAAGGAGAGCTATATTGGAAATGAATTCTCTTTGTTACTTTAATGAGTTTTCCACGACCTCTCATTTTTTGATTTGATGTTTCTATGTCTTCTATGACGGTTAATTTCCCGTTTGGGCACATTGAAGTTAAAATATCGATCTGTTCATCGTCTACAATGCCATTCAAGGAGAAGGAAATAGGGATCCACCCGTTAACAGTTACATCTCCAGTCTCAAATAAGATTTTATGTGTTTGTCGATCCAGAATGTTTGGTTGATCAAATCCGTGGTAATGATTTGAAAGAACGTCATCGTGTTGTAAAACACAGAACACTCGATCTCTTTGGTTTGTATTGTGTCTTATCTGACTATTGGCCCATAATACCTTGGTCTCTCCAAACCAATAGCTATATAGATCGAAGAAGTGGACAGCATGTTCAATGAAAATTCCACCGCTCTTGTGCTCGTCCCAAAACCAATGATTTTGGGATAAGCCTTCATCAGATGCATAATTCTCGAAATACGCATGTATAGGATTTCCAAGTACCCTAGATTGAATAGTATTTTTGATTATATCTACAATTGGAACATATCTCAACACGAAATCAACAGGAATAATGATATTCATCTGTTCTGCAAGTTTCAGCATTTCTTCTGCCTCCTCAAGAGATAATGCTAAAGGCTTCTCACACAGAACGTGCTTACCATTCTTTATTGCCTGCACTCCAAGCTCATAATGAGTATGAGGAGGTGTCGCGATGTGAATAAGATCGATATCATGTCGTTGAATTAGCTCTATCGGATTATTATACCACTCAACCCCAAATTGTTGTCCAATCCTTTTCGCACTACCTTCGTCTGTATCGGCTACTGCTACAATTTCTATTTCTTTCAATCCTGAAAAAGTATTTAAACAATAAACACCGAAACTCCCACAACCAATAAGTCCAAATTTAAGTGAATTAGTATACATTGAAAAATCACACACGTTAGAAGAAGAAAGATGGTTTGCGCCCTTGAAGAAATATAAACTTTTATTGATATTGAAAGGTGGAGTCTTATTCTCAATTCTTGGAATAATCCCAATTGTATAGTATTTCATAACTGATTATGACTTTATATTTAGCTGAACTACTCCAAATTTTATACAAGAAGAATGTTCATCTAAAAAAGTGCAGAATTAAGATCTGGTGAAATTTATGACCTTTGAAAAAGAGAAAAATGTTTTGACTCTGGTTATAATCTTATTATTATCTCAAATTACGATCTTATTGTCTCAAAATTCAGCTAATAATTCAAATTTACTTCAAAATAATTTTTCTAGCGAATCAATGGTTGAAGTGCAAATTATTGATGAAATCTTATATCTAGAAAGTGAAAGGATCCGTCTAGGATTAAATTTAGCTTCCAAAGGTTCCATTCACAGCATTGTTAATAAGCAGACACATCAACACTTTCATTTTGCTAATCAATCAACTCGTTACTTTTGGTCAATCTTCCTTTTGAGCTATGACTGGTATTCTGCAGAATCTAGTACTTCTTTTGCATATTCCACTACAATCAACTCTGCTGTTTTGAATTATTCAATTTCTCTTGGTGAGGGGTTAATGAATGTCAGTGTATTTTTTCAAGTTAATGACCCTCATCCTGGGATTAATTGTAGAATGTCCATAGAATGTTTAAACACCTTTCCAGGAATTTACAAGGTTTTTCTTCCTTACCTGAATGATTTAATGGGATGGGCTTTATCAGGCCAAGAAGAGATAGCTCTTGCAGATCGAGAAGGATGGTTAATGACAGAGGCAATGCAGACCCTTCAAACATCTTATTTTGGTGCAGAATATCCAGGAACCTTATCTATGCAATTCCTCGTCTTATCAGAACCAGATGTTGGAGGTTTTGTAATTTCTGCTAGGGATCCAGAGAGTAATTCAAAGGGTATTGAATTATATTCCGACACTAATGCAGTGATTACGTGGTACCATTATTCAGATAATCTTCGGTATCAACAAGGAAGTAATTTCTCTATGGATTACTGGATGGTTATAGATGCTTATCAAGGAAGAACGTGGGCAGCTGGTGCTGATCAATACAAAGAATGGGCACTGAAACAATGGTATGTCGACAAAGGCCCAATTAACCTGCGAGAAGACATACCAGAATGGTTGAAATCAATTGATTACATTTGGAAAGGATCCTCATACTCTACAGATCATTCAACTGGTGTAATTATTAAAGAAGGTGATTCTGTAGATAAGATGGGGCAGTATCCTGTGAGATTTTCTGAAAATGGCTTATCAGAAAATCTGCTAATTGATTGGTGGGCCTGGAGTAGTGAGGGGCATGACCGAGCTTATCCAGAATATTTTCCTGCAAGGGATGGAAATGATAAATTAACGATTGGAATTAACGAAGCTCACAACAATTCAGCAAGAGTTATGCTTTATTTTAATGGTCGTCTTGTTGACACGGCTACAGCAACTTATGCCAATAACCAACAGCATTTGACTGCTTATGAAGATAATATTTACATTGAACAGTATCATCCTTACTTTTCAGCAGCAGTGGCAGACCCAGCTTCTGATTGGTGGCAAGAAACTGTTGCAAACTTTAGTGAACGAGCGGTAGAAGAATTCAATGTTGATGTTGTATATCTAGACCAAATATCTGTAGCTTCACCAAAATTTGACTATCGAGACGTTCTTACTCATCCACCAGGTGGAGGAAGCTGGTGGCAAAAGGCTGAGAATGATTTATTGTCAAAAGTACGAAAGAGAATTAGAAATCACAACCCAGAAGCCTGTATTGGCTCAGAAAACATACTTGAAACATATCTAAATAATGTTGATCTATTTTGGAATTATCACACGAGTTATGGGCTAGGTCATTGGTATCCTAATGGTCATACAATTCCTTTGTTTAGTTACGTATACCATAAATATGCCTTATCTAATGGTCGCGGAGATATTTGGCCCGGAAATGAAGAAATCTTCATATGGGCTGTTAGTGAGGAATTACAGTATGGATACATACCTGGCGGAACTGGGGACATTGCAACATTGTATTATATGGATCAATCTGCTTTTAATATTATTAAGAAAGCGTACTCCACAAGAAGAATAGGTGATTTCCAATTCTTTCGCGATGGAGATCTATATGCTCCTGTTGAATGGGAAAATTCCCCCACATTAACACTAAGTGATTGGGGAAACTCAATAATTGTGCCTCAAGGAACAATTCAGGCCTATCAAGGAGAACATGACATTGCAATTCTCTTTTCAAATAGAGGTTCATCTCATTTAATTTGGAATGGTAATATTTCCGAGCTTCTTCTCAATTCTGGAGTTAGTGAACAACAAATTAAGAACATTGAATCATTTGATGTACTAGAGAATGGCGAAATTGTTGACATTCGAGATTTCACAGACAAAGAACATTCAATAGAAGTTGA
>CP070760.1:2960620-2971391 GCA_020348965.1 Candidatus Heimdallarchaeota archaeon
TAGTTGGAATTTCCTATCTTAATCTCAACAGAAGCATGACGACTCTTTCTGGTGGAGAACTCCAAAGATTAAGCCTCATGACTCATTTGGATGCGGGATTGGATTCTTTGGTTTTTATTCTTGATGAACCCTCAATGGGGATGCACGAGCTTGAGAAAAATAGTCTGATGACTATATTGGAGGAAATTAAGGAATTAGGAAACTCAGTGATCATTGTTGAGCATGATCGAAACATTATTTCACAATCAGATCAGATTATTGACTTAGGCCCTGGTCCTGGAATCCTAGGGGGTGAAATTGTATGTCAGGGAACCTTAGACGAAATCAAGAAGGATGAGAATTCTGTTACTGGTAGGTTTTTAAGTGGAGAACTGCAAATCCCTAGGAAAGATGCCGATCAAAGACGACGTTATACAAAGACATCTGATTTTTTAGTAATGAAAGATGTCTCAACTAATAATCTTAAGAATATAGAGGTAAAGATACCACTGGGATGTATGGTAGGAGTTGCTGGGGTATCGGGAAGTGGAAAAAGCTCGTTGATTAGTGATACACTCGTCCCTTTGTTGAGAGAACATTTTTCTAAGAGAAATGACGAAGAAGAGGAAGAATTTATTCAGATTGATGAGATTAAAGGAAAAATTTCAGGTTGGGAGAATCTATCAGATTGCATTGTTGTAACACAATCCCCCATTGGACGGTCAAAGACTTCTAATCCAGTGAGTTACATTGGAATTTGGGACAATATCCGTAAGTTGTACGCCAAGCAAAAATTAGCTAAAAAACGGAACTATAGCCCTGGTCATTTCTCCTTCAATAGTGATAAAGGACGATGTCCTCATTGTAAAGGAGTGGGACTTATAGATTTGCAGATCTCATTTCTAACAAAAATAGATTTACCATGTGAGGAATGTGGCGGAACAGGTTACAATCCAGAAATACTTGAAGTCAAGTATCAAGGAAAAAACATCCATGAAATTCTACAATTGACGGTTTCAGAATCTTTAAAGATTTTTAAGGAGGAGGAACGAATATTGAACCATCTCAAGATCCTTGATGAAATCGGAATGGGATATATCACACTGGGCCAACCTGCAACTACGTTGAGCGGTGGGGAGGCTCAAAGAGTGAAGCTTGCTCGAGAATTAGGTCGCCAAAGAAAAATTAAAACTCTTTACGTTCTAGATGAACCGACTACTGGCTTACACTATAATGACGTCCTTAAACTGATAAATTTGTTGGATAAATTAGTAGTACAAGGAAATACAGTTTTGATCATTGAACATGATATTGATATTTTATCCTATACTGATTACATAATTGAATTGGGGCCTGAGGGAGGCCCAGGTGGCGGTGAAATAATCGCTCTAGGATCTCCAAACGAGATTAAGTCGAATGAACGTTCAAAAACTGCTCCTTTTTTAGCAGGATAACCTACTACAGATACAATAAAATTAACAAAGACATGGCTAGAATCTGAACCCAGCCATTAAAAGGGAAATTACTTTGCAAATTCTTCTCTGTGCAGACTTTCACAGCGATTTTATCCGTCTCAACAGGCTAGTCAGAAAATTTAACCTCTGTATCTGTTGTGGGGATATCTTTGACTACCACCATCTACCTGACAAGAATTTCGCTTTTCCATTACCATTCTATAGTATCAAAGGAAATAAAGAACTTTGGGGAAACGTTCCAAGAACTCTTGAAGACTATAGTAATTTTTTTTGGCTTAATGAGCATTTAGATGAGCTCCAGACATTAACAGGTTTACGGTTTTTGGGTATAGATTATTTACAGGAACCATCATCCATTCCTGAGGACGTCGATGTGTTGATTTCTCATCAACCAGCCTACGGTCTGGCTGACCAATGTAGTGATCCTTTCCACACGAAAATGATCCCTCATTGTGGAAGTAAAGCATTAAGAAAAGTAGTTGATCGCTACCAGCCTAGTTTTTTGATAGCTGGACACGTTCATTATTATCAGAAGCAACAATCAGGAAAAACATTAGCTGTGACATTGCCACCTGCATTGATTGATCCGGTAATGATGTTGTCAGGAAAGGAATTAGTTACATATAAATAATCTCAAGTTGTTATTGGGAACATCCCTCCATCCCCCCTCCTTCAAAATAGAAAAACTCACATCTTTTTCTTATAACGAGACTTTTGAAGCTTTTTAAGAGTTTTTTTATTGAATGGAGGTTTTATTTCTTTCACAGGCATTTCTAGCAGGCCATAATGTTTGTAAATTGGTTTTGGTAATTCTTTTTCTCTAATAACCTTCCTTCGTCCCTTTAAAGAAATATCTGTCCTTTTTTTGTGTGTCAAGAATTACCTCACCTTCATTGAAGATTTGAATAATTGGATAATTTAATGTGTTATAACGTTTTAGGTAGAGGAAATCCTTGCATTCTATACATAATTAGGGAAGAAGAGTTCATTTCTCATTTTTCTTTAAATTCATTCTCGCAATAAGTTTATCAAGTAGCAATCCTTGCCCTGCAACTAGTTCGGGAATAACATCATTCAGAGAGACCCAGTAGAATTCAAATAGCACAGTATGTCCTGGATCATCGCTTGGATCCTTTTCTACAGTTCTCCAGCTAGTTGGGGTATCTTGAGTAAAGATTATGTGGAAGAAATGTCTGTGATGGATTACCTCTTTCCCATAGACTGATGGATCATATACATATTGATTGTCACCTAAGAAACATCCAAGTTTTAGTTTAGTCAGTCCTGTCTCCTCAAATGCTTCTCGCATGACTGCTTCCTCTGGTAATTCACCCTCCTTTATAGTTCCTCCTGGTACCTGTATTCCAGACACAGGGTCTGGAACCCCTGTTTCAGGATCAGGATGTATGAAAACTAGTAAGGAGTTATTTCTTGTGATATAAGCGAAAACCTTCTCAACCTCACTCATTTAACTGCCTCTACGGAAAATTTAGGAAACTGGTTCCCACAAAATCCCTAATTCTGTTGCTTTATTTCGTGCTTGGGTTAACTCTTCATAGGTGATTCCCCGATAGATGTCTGAATACTTTTCTCTATGTCTCTGGACAAGGTGTGCAGGCCGATACTGTCCCATGACATTGACTAAAGCGTTAGGGACATTCTCAGCACACCATTCCAGGATTGGATAGCTATCTGCTTCTATCCGTCCTGGTATTACTAAGTGACGAATAACGATCTCACCAGAGCCCTGATCATGAGCCATTTTGATGTTGCGAGTAACAACTGCCCAATAGTTTGGAATCTTGGACATCCGTTTGGCAAAATCGTCATCAGCATATTTCAAGTCAGGAAGCCAGAAATCCATCACTTCCAGTAAGAGTTTCATCCCCTCCACACTGAGATACATGTTAGAGTTCCATAATTGGCAAATATTCACCTCAAAATTTTGAAGTACATGGAGTATGACATGAAGATTTGAGGTGGGGTCGCCTCCAACCCAATTGATATTTTTTGCCCCTTCTTGCGCAAGGGCTCCAGCAACAAGAGACAATTGTTGGGGAGTTCGTTTGACACCATCATATATTTCACCAGTTTTCCGGTCGCGCCACTCTTGACTTATTGAATGATTCTGACAGAATACACATTTGAATGTACAGCCAGAGAAGAAGATTGTCCCCGAAGGGACAAGGACTGTTTCCTCTCCCATATGTAGAAACGCGGAACTAACAACTGCCTCCTTTCCCACTTTACAGACGCCTAGTTCCTCTGTTTCACGATTTTTCTCACATCTGCGTTCACAAAAGCAACATTCCTTTAACAATTCATCAGCAATTTTCACTTTCAAATCAAGAAAAGAAGGAGTTATTGGCTTAGGAACAGTTTTCATGTCTGGACTTTGATCATATTCGACTAAATATTGCTTGAATTCCTCTGATAACCGATCGTGCTCAATCCAAAGAGTTTCGAGATTAGCGGATAATTCCACATTTATCGGAAATGCTTTCACTAGAAGATATCGCGCTATTTTTTCTTCCTGAATTAATTGATAATAGCGGTTAAGGCGGGTAACAACTTCAGGATTTTTCCAGACAGAAACAGGGCCAGGTCGAGTTCGCCACATTTTGAATATTCCACACTATATATTGAGTAGTGTTTAGGAAAACTAGAATCAGAAGTTTAATATTAACTCACTGTCATTTATAAACACATAGCGAATAAACTCAATGATAAATCCAGAATAACGTAATTGATCTATTTTTGAACATTAAATACGCTATACGTTGATAAATATGCGTGAAGAAGTGAAAAACTGGTGGAAACGAGCTGAAAGGGATTTTTTAAGTGCTCAGAAAAATCTATCGATTGAAGAATTCCATCTAACTGTATTCCTTTGCCAACAATCTGTTGAAAAGGGATTGAAAGCACTCTACATCCATTTGAAAAAGCATTATTTTGATCCGACTCAATCCCTCATCTATCTGGGAAAAGAAGTTGAGATTCCAGAGCAATTTCTTTCTTTTCTACGGACGCTAAACCCTGAATTTATTACTACTAGATATCCCGATGCCGCTTTTGGCGTTCCATTGGATTCGATCACAATTGAGCAAGTAGACTCATGGTTAACGATTTTTTTACAGAATATTGCCCCCATCTGGAATCCAGAAAGAGTTTACTTGTTCGGGAGTAGAGCTAAAGGCTCGCAGCTCATCTTTAGCGTTGATTTATTAGTGGTTTCAAAAAAATTTCAGAAATTGAATTTTAGAGAAAAAAAAGCTGCCTTACTACAAGAATGGGAGGGTTTAGTTAATCTTGAATTGATTTTCTTCAGGGAGATTATCATTCTTGTTTTTAATGCTATCAAATTCCAAAAAGTTATAAAAAAACCTTATTTCATCGAGTTGGAATAATGAGTGAAATTGAGTATCAGATTTTAGATATTTATGAAGGTAATAATCTCAAGAATGGAGTTTTACAGAATATTCCAGCTTACTTAACGGTTTCATTTACGAGGGAGACAAATTATGAGTTCATTGCTAAGGCTCCTAATGACGAAATTACTGGAAATATGTCAGGGCTTGCCCATCCAGGTTTTAATCATCATTGGCGAATCCCGCTTCTCGAGCAGCCTGGAAATTGGGAAATTGAAATCAAATTACATTCTGAACGGTCTGGGGAGAAGATTCAGGAGAAAATTTCAGTTAATATTCCCGCAAAGTTATTCGAATATCGGTCCGTTGATGCGGATTTGGGGGAGGAGGATTACATTACCGAATTAAGTATGCCTAAACAAGAAGAAATTCAATATGTTGATGTTACTTCCAAATTAGTCGAGTTAGATGCTCATTGGTTACAAATTGACCCAGAATTAAAGATCTATCGATACATTTATCAAGATATAGAAAGTAAATTAAAAGAGGAACGATTTGTTCCGATTTTACTCATCCATGGGTTTAACTCTAATTATTCGACTTGGAATTGGTTAGTTAGGTATTTATGGGCCGATGGATTTCGAAATATCTTTGCAATGGCATTGTTTGATGATCGACAAGGTGTAGACAAGAATACTCAACATCTAGAAAAAGTCATTGATGCGGTATTAGATCTCGTATTCCCTCATGAATCACTTTATCTCATCGGGCATTCACTTGGAGGTTTGGTTGGAAGACATTTTGTGAAAACTTTTGACCCTAAGAAAATAAAACTCTTGGTGACGATAGGCTCTCCTCATCTGTGCGGATTATCGCGTATTCCGCGGTTTGTCGCATTCAACATTATAAATCGACAAGCACGACAAACAGAACTAGAACTGTCAATGCATCCTGCAAGCTCAACTGCTAAATTAACTCAAACAATTACAGAAGCAGATTTGTACGTATTATCAATGGTGAATATTTGTGGGACGAAATTTCGTGGAGGGGATACTGGCTTCAAATTTAAAGATAATCTTGTACCCGATATGGTTAATCTGGGAATAAATTATATTCACACCTCATTACATCGGAATGAAGATACATACAGAATCATCCGCAATCTACTTTTCGGAAAATCCATTATCTACAAAATTCGCTTATTATACATAACTCCAACAATTGAATCCCCAAGAAAAGCTAAGTTTTGTTTATATTTAAAACCGATGAAAAATAAAGATCATCAACGCTTTCCCTTTAAAGACTACATTAAATTAAAGCCATCAAAAACAAAAGAGCCCTTCATCCCCCAAATTCCAATGATCATCTTTACCTCTCTTAACGATGAAGAAAACGCAACGACAGAGCGATTAGAAATCCAAATACGAGATCATAAAAGAGTATTAGCCGAAGATGAAGTCTTGATAGCTCTTGGAGACAAAGAAAAGGTTAGCGATCATTTCAGTCTTGAGACGAGTAATGGCTACCTTTTCCAATTTGCTGTATATTCCTATAGACTTAACTATAGCTTTAACGAATAGAATGACCACTTATTACCCTTTTAAGTCTAAATATTCTTTTATCTGCGTTGGAGGAACGCGAGCGAGTCTTCGAAGAAATCTAACAAATTCCTTTTCTTTCCTTGGAGAGACAGTAATCTTCTCGACCCCCGTGTTAAATTTCCATTCAAGATATTCAAGATAGGGTTGTTCAATTTCTAACATTTGATCTCTGATTGCGTTCATGATTGTATCCGTAATTTTTCGTGCATTCAAATAATAATCAGGATCAGATTCGGACCAAGAACCATTTTTTCGAGAATATTGATGAAAATACAATGGTTCACCAAAAGAAATGGAAATATATGAACCAAACCGTGGTTTAATGGCACCTGGGCTCAATACTTCAGCCGTTCCACGAATATAAACAGGTACTACAGGGATTTCTCCATTTGTTCTCAAAATAATTCTACCTACGCCTGTTCGTCCTTCCTCTGCTAAACTGAAATAATCATGAAATGGAGTTCTATGAACACGTCTCCCTTGTGGTGTAATTAAGATGGCGATTCCCTCCTTTAACGATTGACTTACATAATTCAAGGTTGGTGTGGGATTATTACGGTATATTGGAATTGCACCAACTAGTTTGAGTAGACCAAAAAGGAAGTGCTCTTCCATTACTTTTCCAGAGACTATAAATCCAAGAAATTTTCGATTGCCAAAGGGAGTTATGATTGTGCTGAGAATAATAGGCCCGTCGAGATGAGACTGATGATTTATACAGAAAATAACTCCTCTTCCTTCGGGGAATCTTTCAGCATTTTCCCGATCAATCACTTGAAAGCGAAATAATCTATGCATTATTCTTGGAAAAATTGGTGTTAATAATTGATAGAATGCTCTTTTTGGAAATGACCATCGTTTGGGAGACTCAGGGGTGATTGACAACAAAGGCAACCTCTTTTGAGGGATTTTATTCCTGTTTTTCCCGGAGCGCTCTTTTAAGGACTTTTCCAATAACGGTTAGGGGTAATTCCTCTCTGTACTCCCAAATTTTCGGCTTCTCATATTTAGATAGATTTTCTATAGCATAAAACTGAATACTTTCTTTGACCTCATAATTTAGTTCAACTCCCTCTTTTAACTTTACAAAAGCTTTTACAATCTCATTCCCTGGTCGGTCTGGATCATAGATCCCTACAATTGCTACCAATTCGATATCAGGATGTTTTGTAAGGACGTCCTCCACATGTACGCTAAATACTTTGTATCCACCGACGATTAGCATATCTTTAAGTCGATCAACGATTTGAACATAACCATCTTCATCCATAATCCCGATATCTCCTGTGTGAATCCAACCATCTTCAATTGCCATTTCGGTAGCTTCTGGATTGTTTATGTACCCACGAGTGACAGAAGGCCCTTTTATTAGGATTTCTCCAGCCTCTCCCGTACCTAATGCCTCACCAGTGTCAATGTCAATTATCTTTATTTGTGTATCTGGAAGAGGTAAACCGATTTTCCCAACTTTTTTCCTTCCAAAAAAAGGATTAGAAATATTCGTCGTTGTTTCGGTCATCCCATATAATTCCATGACTTTATTCTCTGCTTGCATATGTCTTTCGAAGTCTCGAATCATTTCAGCGGGAAAGGGTGCTGCAGCAGAAATATAGACAGTGACATTATCTAAGACCTCTTTCGGGATTTCTTTGGATTTAGAGTTATTCATTACCATCCCGTAAAGAGTAGGAACATTTCCTAGAATAGTGGGACTCTTAGTGGTCATTTCCTTAATGAAATGATCGGTATCGCGTGGATTTGGGATAAGAATCTGACTTCCTGCAACCCAAATAGCTTGTGTTACAACTATTAAGCCTCCAATATGAAATGCGGGAAATGCAGATAGAACGATTTCTTTTCCATCCTTGAAATCACACCAATGTGTGAATTGAGTATGCATCGCAATGAAATTGCTATGTGTTAGCTCGGCGCCTTTTGGAAAACCAGTAGTGCCACCTGTGTATTGAAGCAATGCTAGATCTTGTCCGACATCAATAGGGACTTCTTTAACGTCAATCGAAGTCTCTTTCATAATATCTAAGAATTTAACTACTTTTTTTCCTGGCCACCCATCCACTTTTCCTTTTGGGATTTTTCCTATCAATTTCCCGAAAAAAAGGGCTATTCTACTCAAACCCATATATTCAGAAATATTTGTGGCGATAACGATCTCCAGATCAGGAAGATCGTTCAGGATTTTTTTCAGTCGTTTTTCATAGATCACATCCATTGTGAGTATGACCTTACACTTACTATCGTTTAACTGGTAAGCAATTTCATTTTCGCTTAATAGAGGATTCAGACCCGAGGATACGGCTCCAGCAAGAAGAGTTCCAAGGTGAGCGATGAGATATTGTGGACAATTAGGTAGACATATTGTCACAACATCTCCCTTTTTCACTCCTTTTTGTTGCAAGAATGTGGTAAATTTCTCAACATTTTCCAACAACTCTTTATACGTAATTTCACGATTGATCATCCAACAAGCTGGTTTGTCTGGAAATTTAGTCATAGCAGTTCGATAGAGGACACCTAGACTGTCAATAGAGTACTCAAGCTTATTTTTTACATGAGAATCCCATGATTTCATCCATAAATCAGGAGTTATCTCAACCATTCTGTCTCAACTCCTCGTTTACACCAAATTATTTTAATTCTAAAGATTTGTCTAAGGTAGAAAAATTTCGAAAACCTGTTTTTTCCACAGTAACGGTGTCTTCAATTCGAATTCCGTACTTACCAGGGTAGTAAACCCCTGGTTCAACAGTTACTACATCTCCTTCTGCTAAGATGCATTCTCGCATCAAGCTCAAGGATGGTGGTTCTCCAATGGTCAATCCGACGCCATGACCAAGACCGTGAATGAACCCTTCTTCCATGGCCATTCCAGGATTTTGGAGATAGTACAGAGGGGTTTTATGCTTCCTTGCCTCAAGAACTTCACAGACACTTCTTGCAATCATTTGGCCATCAGCACCAGCAGCGATTTGATCAAGAGCAGTTTGTTGAGCGACAGCAACATCCTCATGCGTTTTTTTAACGTCGTGAGGGGCATTTCCAATAACAAAAGTGCGAGTAGTATCGAAGCAGTATCCTGTCGAGACATCTTGGGGAAAAATATCAAAAACTATTGGAATATCTCTTTTGATTTCTCGTTCAGGGGTACCGTGATTATGAGGATCTGCTCCATCTGATCCAGGAGCAAAGATAGTATCAAAAACCGCTACTAGATTCTCTTCTGCAAGATTTCGATTAATAAAAGTCTTCACATCAGCTACTGTTAATGGAGCTTTATTGTGTAACACAATCTCCCCAGATACAGGACAATTTCTAAGCATATCAAACGTTTTGTGAACCACTTTTTCTGTTTTCCTAGCTACTTGAGCGATTAACTCAAGTTCGTGAGGACTCTTCGTCCTACGGACTCGTTCGATTAACTCTGGTTCTGCAATTACTTCATAGCCATGTTTTTCTAGACGACGTGTGATATCGATTGCCTGACCTGCTTCTATCATACCACTTAATACAACTCTTTTGTGAACCCCCATTCCTTTGAGTACTTCATCAAATAATCGAACCCGAGCTTCGTCAATTCCATGTTCTCCAATTAGCTGCATAAAGTTAAATTGAGAATAAGGTCTAATATTTTGTACCAATCCCTTTTTTGCACTCCCTACATCAAGATCACCTACAATCAGGACTGGGTCTTCACCTGTTTTCTTTATATATAACCCTCCTCTTGGAATATTACATCCAGCGACGTAAGCGAGAGGGGGATTGCCACTAGTACTCACGCCTATTATGAGGATAGCTTCTGCACTAACTTTATCTAATTCTGTGTCTAAATCGTCAATCATCTTCAATCGATTTCCATTTTATCTGTCCTAGTCTTATTTTAAAACCAAGTCATAACTGATAATATAAGAATTTCATTGATGGAATTCATGAAGATTTAAGAGTGTAGTGACCCCTTTATGCAATTTAAAGAGTCCAGAAAAAGTGATTTGGTTACTGATTTTCTAAAAACCAAGATTAATTCCTAATAATAATATTTCTCTCTTATTTCTTTAGCTGAACTATCAGCTAATAGATTTCTTTTTTTTTATAATGTTTTTTTCATGATATAAAACATATCAGACTTATTAATGACTGAGAAGCCGTGATCATCGAATATTGATTTAAATCCTGTATGAGGTATTACTTTAGGATCATTTAACTTCTCCTCAAGGATTGGGATTGCATAAAGAGTTTGAATTCCATCTGATTGACACTGTTCTATCACAAGGGGTACTATTGATTTGATCAATCCCTTCTGACGAAATCCCTGTTTAATAAAGGTACATGAGAT
>CP070760.1:2971491-2979296 GCA_020348965.1 Candidatus Heimdallarchaeota archaeon
TCTGATTGCGTTAAGATTCTTAGACTTTTTACAGTAGTATTCAAACGAAGCCCTCAACATGTTTATGAGGCAAAAAATCAAGGTAGGAAATCTAATATTGAGTTATTTTCTTTAGAAGACCAGGATCTCTCTAAATTTTCCTACAAGTGGATGTTGAGCTTATTAAATTTACTAACTTTTTGAGGGGATTAACACAAAATCTGTCTGGCCTAAGGGCTCCTGAAATAATTTAACTTCGATTGTGAAGTACCCTTCAACCTTTTCAATGATAAAATCAATAGGTACAAGCGGTTCTAGAAAGGCTTTCCAATGAGGTTGAGAGATTGTATTTGAGGAAGAAATGTCTCCATCCTGGGTCAAATAATTTGTTAATAAAATTGGAATTCTATTTTTCCTGGCTAACTGTCCAAGGTCAAAAAGATACGAAAATATCTGCTTTCCCCACATTTTTGATTCCCGAAGGCAGTGTATAAAATCTAGAGGAGGGCCAAAAATAGTATCTAATATAATTAAATCATAGAAGGTCTTATCTTTTTCAACCAAATTTCGAAAAAAGATAATTTGTTCTAGTAGACTAGTTGGTTGGTAAAAAGTAATTTGATCAAGCTGATTGGAGCTTGAAATTATTTTCTTCAGATTTGGAATTCGAACATGACCTTGAAAGTCACTATACAAAACTTGAGCATCCGTTATTTTGCGAAATAAACAATCAATAGCATGAAAGCAGAACCAAGTTTTCCCTGAACCTGGTACACCTTGAACCATATGAAGCTGGCCTGGAAGAAGGCCTCCAACATTTTCATCAATCAATTGAATATTCATCGATATTGCTGCAGATTTATCCCACCTCAAAAGTATTTCATTAATGGAAGTTAGCTTAAGTAACATCATTTCATTAATCCATTTGTACAAGTCTCACATGAGTTCTTGGTAGTAGTAATTTGTCCATGATTAAGAAAACAGTGAAAATTCTCGCAAGTTCTCGTATTCGTATTTGTGCTTCGTGAGGTAGCTTACAATACTTTGGAATGCTAACAATAAGTGTTGAAAACCCGTATTGACCCATAGAGAAAAATTCATTTGAACACATTAACTTTTCAAAGATATTAAGAGTGGGAGGTTCGAGGAAAAATATTTGATCAATTAAGTGTGAATTATTTCTCAGAATTCTCACAAGATCAAAAATAGGAGTAACATAGAATTCAACCCAAATCACTTTCGGGACAATTAATTCACAATACTCATCACTTAATAAAATCTTAATTGTTTTAAGATAATTTCCTACAAAAACTATTGGTTTTCTCCTCTTTGAATGTTTAGTCAAATTTGAACCCCCTATTCAAATTTTAACTTTTGGTTCGGGGTCAAGGGGTTTTTATCTTTATCCTCAAGATGTTCTCGATAAACACAATAATAAGGTACACCAATCAAGCATACTAAGAGAATTAGAAACATCAACCAGGCGGGAATTGGGTGTGATCCCAACACATCATCAAATGTGGAGGTAGGGGGTGAATGTAAGACTCCAAAGGCATAAATTGAGAGCAAAACAGGAGTCAATTCAAGTACTTCCTCATAATCAGGTGTAACGACAACTTTCAGAGGCAGTCCCTGAGTTTCAGATGTTTCTTTAATAGACAGATTAAAGTTGGTCGCTTGACTACCCTTACTAGAATAGAACGAAAAATCATTAATTGTGACATAATTAATTCCAATTCCTTCCAGTGTTACCAAAAACATACAATCAAGTTGCATTTCAGAGGGTATTCGGACAAATAGGATGGGAGAAGCCAGAAGATCCTTTTCCAAGATCGAGAATTTTGCTGGTTGTATCTGATACCGATGATGGACGTTGAATAACGGCAAATTCTCGTTTACATATGGTTGTGATAGATCGATACCGATTAGTTCAGCCCCGTTAATGAAGAAGTTTACATTCGGGCTATGCCACACTAAACCAAAGTCTATTATGACAAGAATATCAAGTATAATTTCTGTCTGTTTTGTGTAATTCAAAGCCAATAAGAGGGTTTGAGGAATCTCGAATTGATATGAGATGGCTTCAACTAGACCCACATCTAGGAGACTGCTAAAGGTGTCCTCGCTTAAATTGCCATTTGTCTTAACTTGGAGAAAAACGTTTTCAATTGAATCACCAAAGTTTTGTACGCTCATATTAAGTAATAATTGATCCCAGGTGCGGGGTACCACAATGTTGCGGTGAAATGAGATTTCCTCTTCTGTTATAATTTCAGTTATTCCAAGATCATATTTTTCTGAGATAGAAAGCGATTTTATTGGAACATTACCCTTTATGCTAGCCTGAACACAAACTATATCACTAAACAAGGCTATAATCAGCATTCCAAGCAGAATTCCTTCAAATCTAAGAACACGAGATAAATTGATCATATGCTCATAACTCCGAATATAACTTGAACTTTGTTTAGAATGAGGTCAGCAATGTTCAATGAGACAAGGAAAATGCCAATGTGTGAGATTGTATTGTTTGCTTTTGGATCATTAAAAGGAATTCTGGCAATCCTTAGAATTCGCGTATCATTTGCCCGATACCATGAATAATGTTTGATAGAGTGAGGGGAATAAATAGGTTTTCGACCTAAGGGAATTCCCTCTGGATTAAGTGCATCTAAGAACAGATGGGAGAACCATCCTAATGTAACTGAGAGTACAATTATCAGAAGTATTGTTCCAACGATTTTCTCAGCAATGTAATATAGTGGTACAAAATAACAGAGAGTTAACGGTGAGTGGGTTAATGGATGTCGATACTTTGTTTGATAAGTATGATTCACTCCTGAATAACTATCCAGAATATTGGGAACTAGACTGATCACACTCATTGGAAATGAAAATACGAAAAAAAACCATGACAGTACTGAATCGTTGATAAATATAAGAAAATAGAGATTTTGGATGCCAATGGCAAGAAAATAATGAGTACTGTTCTTCATAATCACATTCGCCTCCATCGCTTCGCAATGTTTACAATTGCAGCTGTGCCAAGAAAAATGCTCCCTGCAAACCCGATTTCAATTAATTGGTTCTGATCGTTGATTTTTGTACTTTCTCCTGTTTTTGAATCGTCTGTAGTACTAAGAGGAGAGGTCGTTGAAGAAGAAGTTGCACTAGGATCAGTAATTGAAGCTGAGGTGTTCTCAAACGATACATCAATTGAAGGTAATATCTTTTCAGTCACCTGGTTGATATCATCATAGGCAACTAAATGAAGACTGTGGATTCCTTCATTCAACCAAACTTCAAAAACAAAATGAGTCTCATTTTGAGAGATTGTAGTTTCCTCAATATCACCATCGACATAAAGTAGAACCCTATCTACTGCATAATCATCACTGACAACCACTTCAACGCGCCATAATTCTCCCGTTGTATAATTAGCAATACAAACAACAGTTTCTTCTTTAAAAACTGGGGGAAAATCAGTTGCGTCAAAAGATCCATTGACGATGTTTTGAGAATTATGAACATCGGTGACACTAACACTGTAGTTCCAAAGCTCATGAGAGAGATTAGGGGAGTCAAATGCCCATTCTTGAAAGCTTCCCGACATAGACTCATATAGAAGGATCCCTCGGATATCAATTTCAAATGTACCATTGTTGATTATCATAATAACAGATGTGGTATCAATAGAGGCATTTTGTTTTTCAATTCTAATTCCTAGAGTGAAATTCTCCCTTCGTTCAACAAAATCCTCAAGAATAATCCTTGGAGCAAACCATGTAATAGGATGTTCAAAGTCCGCAGAAGGTTCCTTATCCCATGGATACCAAGCAAAGAAATGTAAAGAATCGTTTTTCGCATAGATTGGCAAATTTACAACCCATCGATCGCCAAAGTATTCATAGGTTAACTCATAGAATGTTTCATTCACATAAACCATAACTGTGTCGAGGGAGAGAGATCCAGTATTGATTTGAACACGAACTTCGTAGGATGAACCCATGTAGATGGATATTGATTCAAAAACTGGAGATTGGGGATTCCATTCGATTTCAAAAAAAATAAAATCATACTCACCTAAAGTGGTGTTAGCGAAGAGTGTGAGCTCCCATAACCCAGGATTCTCAAGTTGAAACGATAATCGGTAATCTTGGTGGATTAGACTCCACTCTAGAGATCCATAATTTGTACCATTGAGAAGAATCCCTATTTTTTCAAAATTCGGATGACTTATTATCTGAGTGTGAATTAAATAATTTCCAGCGTGATCAATAATTTCTAAACTAGGATTAATGAGTAATTCGACTGTTTGAACAATTGAAAACGAAATTACACTTTTATTTAAATTACCCGCACTATCAAATGCGTATATATGAAGAATGTAATATCCTATCGAGAGATTAAATGAAACGGGTTCTGTGTAGGTTTGATTGTAGGAATGGAAATCATCAATGAAAAATAATATTGTACTCCCATTTGATCCAAGTAATACTTCTATCTCTCCTGAATAACTACTCTGATTGTAGGGAGAGTAGATCTTCAAGCTAGGAGGCACAGTGTCAATACAAAAGAAGGCTACTTGTGTTACATTGTTTCCAACTTGATCTTGAGATGTAAGAGTAAAATTATGGCTTCCTTCTGTTACATGTATAACCGAACCCACTTCCACATCTTGTAACTCTATTCCGTCCAAATATGCTGTTACCACGTCTTCATCTGTAAGGTAAAATAATAGAATTTCATTAGTTGTATATGTAGAATTTGTGGGGCAGAGTAATACCAAAGAAGGAGCTGTTATATCTACAGTAAAGTTCGTACAAACATGAGTAATAACTCCGTAAGTATTCTGACCAAATACATGACAAGTATAACTTCCTTCCGCTAAGTTTCTGTAAATAGGGGCTGACCAAGATATATTCATTGAGTCCTCTGGTTCAATATTGTACCAATAATTATCTGCGTTTCCTACTATAGAAACCTCCACAATAGCTCCATATGTCTGATTCAATGGACTCTGAATCTGAACACTAGCAGGAACCGATTTTATCGAAATTATCGAATCAATACTGAAAGCTGCACTGTAGAAGTCGGTTTTACTTAAGGGTGTTGCTACCATAAGACTGTAATGCCCTGGGTCCTTAAATACAAGTGAAAAATAGAAATGTCCAGCACCATTGGTCGAGTCAACTTGAAATTCAGTGTCATTAACAAATAAAGTGGCATCAAACTCCTGTATTGGACCAGAAACTTCCCCTATTACAGTACCATCTAAATTAACTGTGACATTCACTAAGGATTCTAGGGGTGCTGAGAGAGTGACAAATAATTCTTCGTAAATTGTTATATCTAGGTGAAATTCTTTATAATAAACATATGACTCATTGCATACAATAGTGATTTCTTTTATTCCTCGACTGGAAAAAGTATACTCATAATGATGAATTCCCGCTTCTCGCCAGTCCTGCCACAGCTGACTTCCTATCCAAATTTGGTATTTCTCTGTAATATTAACCGTGAAAGGATGCGGATCGTTAACATTCCCTATTTCATCACAAAAAATTGAGATATTGGGTATTGCATACATTGTAGAGAAATCATATTTGGTGCTATCTGGACCAATAGCCCGAATAGCAAATTCACCCTTGAAATAAGGAGTAGACCAATTATAATATCCCTGACCTGAGGAATTAAGTAAAACCGTTGTTAGAAAACTCCAGTCTGTTTGGCCGTTTTTTTGCCATTCTAAAGTTATTTGATCATTTAAACCTCCCTCTAGAGCAATATTAGTCCAAGTATCAGCCACAACTTCTTTTTCTATCATAACAGACAAAGGAGGCCGAACAGTGATATCAATCACAGGTTGGGTTAAAGATGAATGATAGAACTCAAAGATGTTACCAAGGTAGGCTATTTCTATAAAATGAACACCAATCTGAGTTGATTCAGATATAGTATAATCATAATGAAAAATACCTTGCTCATCAGTAATTCGTTTGTCTAAAAACATACCAATAGTGGTATCTGTCAGTTCTACTTCTTCATAAACCACTGGTTGGCCAATCTCATCCACTAGTTGACCCCAAATGCGTACAGTTTGCCCCTTAATGACTTCAGAGGCATTTTGTCCTGTAATATTAAAGATAGGAGTCGAAAACACAGTGAGATCAAATGGTTCGATAAGCTCATCGTAGTTTGGAGAGCCCAAATAGTGTATCTGATACCCTGAAACACCAACCGGATGGGATGGTTTTATGAAATAGTGAAATTCAAGACCTGGTTTACAATCTTGGGTTTCTATCGAGGAACTATTGATGGCAAATTCCAACGCAACTGATCCCTCACTAATCGCAGTTCCCCCTGAAAGAACTGTAACTTCAATAATCGTAATATCATTCCTATCTACTCCATTACTCCTATAAGTCAAGTCGATTTCTATTAAACCTTTGATGAGAATGGAAAAGGTTTCAGAAACATTTATTATATACTCATTAGTAGTGTGGGTTCTGAAACTAAATACGTGACTTCCAACTGTTGAGTTATCAGGAATGGGATAATCAATCACGACAAATCCATCCTGATTCGTAGTCTTATTGACTATTGAACGATTATCATCTGTTACATCAATGAATTCCACTCCACATAACACTGGATGAGTATGGACATCCTCTTCGGTCACATAAACCTCAAATCGAATAGTTTGATTATGTCGATATTCGGTACTATTCACAGAGTGATCAATTCGTGCCCGATCGAGAATAGTGACGTTTTGAGATGAAGTAGCAAAAAGAAATTCTGTAGGACTAGGATCTATTAGTTCAGTGATAATAGTAAGTATCCCCAAAGAAACCGAACTATTAGGAGAGAAGTAAGTAGTGAGGCTACGTTCAGTCAAGAGTTGATTTTCGATTATTACCTTTTGATCTTCTTGATAATAATAACTGTAAAGCTTCAAACCAATTGGATTATCCCCAAGTATAGTCGTATTAAGCTCTAAGGTACTTTCTTCGCGTTGGAGTACATTCTGATTGGAGCTCTGAGTTATCCAATACCCTGTACTCATTATTGTGACATTCTGAAGAGAAGAGTTGCAAGGTTGAGTTTGAGACTGTGAAGACCCAGTATATTCGGCGAAGTAGACATTAATTCCCACTGAAGAAAAAATTGGAATTTGATAATCGAAGGAATAAGATAAAGTCGAAGAGATTTTGAGAGGAAGAGGACCATAAGTATGAATTGCTGGTGAACTACTAAGATTGGTGTTTCTCACAGATATGTACCCTCCTTTGAAATATGGTTGCACAGAGCCCAGAATCTCAAGCTCGATTGAGAACATAATTGAACTATTTTTGAAAGCGACGGTACTGTTTATGTTTAACGTAATCGAAGTCTCTATTGAAATCCCAGGAGAAAAATCATCAATATTGACTAAACAGATACCAGAGGAAGAAGAAAATTCTTGATACCCCTGAAAAACAGCTTCAAATACGTGGATTCCCTCATCAATTGATTCAGGAACAGTCCAATTGATACAAGCTTTTCCCCCTAGAATGATGCTGTCATCATATTCACTTGTATTAATATCTATAATCCGTATAGGACCAGTTGGTACAGGATCGAACCCTGCATAGACCCAGATGGTGAATTGGATGATATCTCCAGGTTTGGCAACTCCGACATCTGAAAGGATTGTTGTTGTTGTGTCTGTCTGAGCAGCAACACCAGTAGTGATACTTGTTAAGACTATTACAAACCCAACGATTCCTAAAAGCCATAATCCTGAAATTCTTTCCGTTTTTTTACAATTAAGCTTGATCATCATC
>CP070760.1:2979396-3000000 GCA_020348965.1 Candidatus Heimdallarchaeota archaeon
GGCCATCACGTATGCCTTGGGGAGTAATATGAAATACGGCCTCTCGCTCTGCTAGTTCTGGGGAGTCAAATATTCGGGCTATACGTGTGGTACCTCGAGATTTTCGCAATAGAATCCTATGGGTTGGTCTATGGCCCCATGCAAATCCTAACGCGGGTTCAAGGCTACTTGTGCCCGAAAATAAACTATCAGGATTGCTAAGAATTTGATTGGTGGTCATAATGGCTAATTCATATGATTCAGCTAATCTTTGTAGGGTTTCCGCATGCGCCATCAAAATCTGTTGTCGTCGGGGTAAGTTATCCTTTCCAGGAAACTCAGCTCTGAAGTGCGACGCCATAGAATCCACCACAATTAATTTAACATTGTGTGCCTTAATGAATTTGTCAGCTTTTTCTACAATCTGTATTTGATGATCAGCATTATAGGCTCGACTGACAAATATATGTTGAAGGAATGTTTTCGGATCTTCTGTAAATGGATAACTCATTTCAGCCAGGCGTGCGGGAGAGAAAGTATTCTCGGTGTCAATAAATAGGGCTTTTCCATTGAGTCCACCCTCTTCTAGAGGGAGTTGTACATTGATACAGAGTTGAAACGCTATTTGGGTCTTTCCTGTTGCGAATGCACCACTAAATTCCGTAATGGCTCCAACACTAATACCTCCTCCCAAGATCTCATCCAATTGTTGGGAAGAGGTTGTTATACGTGGTTTTGATAGTTTTTCATCAAGTAGTTGATCTGCAGTAATTGGATCGCCAATTCCGATCAGTTTTCGGGCTTGATTGACTGCTCTTACAGCTGAGGATCGGCTGATCTCACAACGTCGAACCACCTCATCAGGTGGGGTCGTAGCTAATGCCATAAGGGTTGGAAATTGATCTTGGAGTCGTTCTTTCATTTCCTGTGAAATTTTTAACGAGGAAAATGTTTCATTTTTCGCCATAATTATCCCATTTATTGGCATTCAGTATTTCGCGTTTGATAATCCTCAACCGATTCAGAAACTTGTTAGTTCTTCCTTTTAAAGATTATTTATATTTTGACATGTCATTGTCGAATCTTTGCAAGAAGATAGTCAATAATGCTTTTGGCAACATTAACTTTCGGATGGACACTTTCAAAGGCTTTCCACCCTGGACAGGCATTGACCTCGAGTAAAAATAGTCCTTTATCTGTAGGGTATAAATCAATCCCTGCAACTTCGATACCTATGGTCTCAACGATACGTAAGACCAATTCTTTGTCTTCTGAAGAAAGTTGGTGAGGTTTACAACTCGCACCTTGAGCATAATTGGTGCGCCATTCACCTTTTGGAGCGATCCGACGCATGGCTCCAAGAATAGTTTCTCCTACAATTAAAACACGAATATCCTCAATAAGTTGGTTTCGATCTGTTGATTGTCCTTGGAGATATTCTTGAACCATTATTGGTTGATCATAACGTAAGAATAGAGCATCAATTATCTCTTGGGCCACCCGTCTGTTGGGAGCGAGAATTGTTCCTGCTCCACGGGTAGCATCAAGGATCTTGATGACCACAGGGAACTTAAATAATTGGATTATCCTTTCAAACATATAGGAAGTACTCATCAATACCGTCTTTGGTAATCTCACGCCAGGAACTTTGTGTAACGTTTGATAACATCTAAATTTATCCCTCGCCAAGAATAATGCTCGAGCGGAAATAGTGGTAGGAAGTTCTAGTAACTCAAACTGTTGAAGACATAATAAACCAATTTCTGTTTGAGAACGACCTATTCGGGGAACAAGCCCGTCAATGAGCTTTAATGATTGACCAGCAAATAAAGCATCAATATGTAAATGGCTTATTAATGGGGATACAAAACGTGTGGAAAGAAAGACTCCAGACGTATCTTTTCTTCTCTCAATTTCGTCCAATAGTTGGTTAGTAGGGAAATATTCACGATTCCTGCTTAAGATGCCCAAATTCATTAAGATACTCTCTTTTCGGCCTGTTGAGGGCTTAAACAATTTTCTTAACTATTAGTTATAATAAATAAGTTTGCACTATTCCTCCCATATTCTCCTTTATTCTAGGAAAGTTAGATAAAGTTTTTCTTTATCAACAAACCAATGATAGCCCCGCCCAGATTCGAACTGGGGTCAGAGAATTACTCCAAGTATTTCCACGTTTTAAGAAACACGTTCCAGAGTCCTCTATGATGGACCACTACACTACGGGGCTTATTTTAGCGAGTAGGCGTGGAAAACGTCAGAATATCGTCGATCAATTCGACATGAGTAATTAACATCCGTCGACAACAGTACCGAGTCAAGTCAAAAGAATCTAGTAGCTCTTTTGAATCTCTACCAGCTTTCAATCCCTCAATATAATCATCATAAAAATGAGCTAAAACCTTACCACAGGTATAACAACGAATTGGAATCATCAATGGACATTCACACCTTTTCTAATAACCCGTATCTCCAGCTGGTCTTGGTCTCCTACCTCGGGGAGCCCTGAAATGTTCCACTCGCAGTTGAGCGTCTTTTTCTGGGGTCAATTCCCCTCGTTCTTTTAAAACCTCTTTTGTGAGGAGCCAAAAAATCATTGCAAGTGAATTTCGTCCCTTGTTATTACAAGGAATTGCCAAGTCAACATTTTTTGTCACATTATCGGTATCGACAAGTGATACAACTGGAACTCCAACACGAGCAGCTTCTTTCAGTGCTTGACGATCAAAATGTGGATCTGTGATCAGAACAGTACTGGGTTCATGATACTTGTATCGTCCTTCAATATGGGGATTAGTGAAGATACCTGGGATGAATCGACCAGTGATTGGTAGGGCACCTGTAACTTTACTAAACATTTCAACGGGAAAGATTCCATATGCACGAACACTACAAGCTACTACACGGGTTATATCTTGCCGTGCGAGGAATTGACCAGCAGTTCGGATTCGTTCATCGGTTTTATGAACATCTAGGACGTAAAGGCCATCACTTCTGGTGCGATAAATGGCCCATTCCATACTTTTCATCCCAGAAGAGGTGCCAATATGGACACCTGCTTTTAAATAATCTTCTAGGGGTGCGAGTAGCTCCCCTTCTTCCTCAGGGAGTTTCATTTGTTTTATATTCCTCGGGACAATTAGCTTTTTCAGCTTTAAGAACAATTGAAGGGTGTTAAAACTAAGGTTAAGAAGTTTTGGAGAATTTTAAGCTCTTTATCGTGAGAGAAAATCCAAAAGTTAATCGTAATGAAATTTGATTGTCTTCTTCTCTGAGTCTGCCCATGAAGCTCGTTTGGATTCTACCATTAGCTTCATGATCCTTCGAACATCAGACGGTGGTAATGACGACCATGACTGTTTCATTTTAACGATATCATAAGCGGTAACCATATCATAACCTTTTTGAAAGGCGTATTCAAATAACTCATCCGTATGGGCTTTTAGAGTCTTCCAATACACCCGAAGGCGTGTTTGTTCGGAATCCCACCATTTAGCTTTTTCAATTTCTATTAAATATTCAGAAATCATAACAAGTTGAGGAAGAGTTAATTTTTTCTTCAGAAGGGGATTTTTAAACGGATAGACAAGTGCTACTTCTTGGAGATCAAGAATATGGAAATTTAGTGCTCGGGCAAAATCTAGTATAAATTCTCCCCAAGTAGTTAGCCATTGCTGCTTGAGTTGGGGGTCATCGGGCACCATCCACCGCCATGGTTTTCGTACCCAAGCAGGAAGTATTGGTTTTACTTTCGGATCAACCACTCCAGGTTTGAGTTTCAGTGTAGGGGCTGTTTCGATGACAGGTGTCGGTGTAACAGGAATAGCTTCTGAAGTAGCAATCGGAACTTCGTCTTGAACAGAGGACTTTATTTGTGTAGATTGTGAAATCTCGCTACTCAGATGCTTTAGATCCAAAGGCTTGGAAGTTGATTGATCTTTGGTTACCTCATTCAAGACATTGCCAAGAATGTCAACAGATTCAGATTTTTTCTTCTCTTTTTCTCTTTTTCGTTGCATTTCAGCCATAGAATATCAACTTGCCTTTCAAAAATGGCCAAAACGTGAAAACTTACCCTCCAAATTGATCTTTCCATTGCTCAAAACGCGTTAGTTCATCAGGCGATACGGAGGGTTTAATACTTTCCATACTTTTAAGAAAATCATTGAAATTCGGTGTACGAGGCTGGATAGTCGCATCTTTCAACGCTCCATCTGCATCGAGCTCTCGGATGGGCATCATCAAAGCTTCACGACAGAGTAGAGCTATATCAGCTGCAGAGTACCCTGCAGTGTATTTGGCTAATTCTTCGAATTTAAGATCTGAATCTAAATTTACTCCACGAGTGTGGATCTGAAACATTTTCTGTCGAGCTTCTATTGTAGGCAAAGTGACATACACACGTCTCTCAAATCGTCTTCGCATTGCTGCATCAATATCCCATGGAGTATTGGTAGCACCTACAGTCACTAGCAATTCTTCCCCAGTGCCAAATCCCTCAACTGCTTGTAAAAGTTGTGTTTTAACTCGGCGCATTGCTTCTCCTTCCGAGCTACCTCCTCTAGCTCCAGCCAATGAGTCGATTTCATCAAAGAAGATAATTGAGGGAGATTCTTCGACAGCCCGCTCATAAAGTTCTTTAACCAACTTTTCCGATTCTCCTAGCCACTTGCTAATGAGATTTGCAGCACTAACTGAAAAAAACGTGGAATCAACTTCTGACGCAACAGCTTTACATAGGTAGGTTTTTCCACAGCCAGGGGGGCCAAACATCAAGACTCCCTTCCAAGGTTTACGAGCACCTTTGAATAAATCAGGTCGAGTCATTGGAAGTATGATGGCTTCTCTTAAGGCACGTTTTGCACCTTCCATCCCTGCTACATCATCCCACTTAACGTTGGGTTTTTCACGGACAATTACACTAGAAATTTCCCCAGAAATTTCATCTTCTGTTTCTGTTGATGAAGCGGTAGAAGAGGAGGAGCTAGCCCTTCCTTCAGAAGGACCCACAATTCCACGGATTTCCTTAACGCGTAAAATATATTCCATGGCCTTCTGATAATACAAATTTTTCATGTTTGGGTCATCAGTAAAGTTGATGAGTTTTTGCAACTGTTCCGCAGCACTCACATAATAGCGGACTGCTTGTTGCGCTTGTCCACCTTGATCTAGTTTATAAGCTGTGGCTGCATTTTTCTTAGCAGCATCAAACAATGGGGAACTCATGTTTTAATCTCCAGTAAATACTCGTAACGGAAATAGAAGAAAAAATGAGGTAGAGTGAATCTACCCTTTTTTTATTTTTTCTAATTCTTTTTGCAATTCTTGAGATCGTATATCAGGTGATGGAAGTCCAAAATCAGCTGCTGCTGCCTTTGAGGCACTCAATTCTCCTATTATTTTATCCACCATTTCGTCTTCCTCTATATCGGAAGTCATCATTTCAAATCCTTCGTCCATTGCCTCGGTGGCCATATCAACTCTCTCTGTTTCTATTTCCATTTGTTGAAGTACACCTTCTAGTTGAGGGATCTTTAATTGTGTGTTCATTTGGTGGAGTGTTTTAACTAATCCTTTGAGGTCCTGACCAATGGCTTGTGTTGCGGCAGCTTGTTCCAATTTGAATTTGATTGCCTTCACTCGACTTGCCATTTGTTGGCATCCACGTGCCATGGTTCGATTTTTTGCTACATCTTTAGCCAATAATCGGGCTGTGGTCATATCACCGTCTTCAATAGCTCTTTCGACTTCCTTCAGCATTCGCTTTTCTTCTTTAATAAGCTTGTTTCGCTGGCGGGTCATCCGTTTTTCGACCATTCGGAGCCGAACAATCCATTTTCGGGTGGATCTAGCGTCACCGCGTCCTCCACCTCCTCTCAGCCAATTACCAAATTTATCAAAGACCATTTTTAGGACCTCAATCCCTCTTCTATCTGTCGACGCATCTCATCTAGCTTCTTTTTATCGGCTTCACGTTTAGCAGGGGTTGCTGTCTCTGTAACAGGGGGAATTGGTTCAGATGTTTCGACACTAGTGGCTGGGAGAGAACCAGTAGTTAATTCAGCTTCTAGTTCTGCCATCTGTTTTGAGATCCGATCATCTACTTCGACATCCATACCGATTTCAGTGATAGAGGTGTCTGTTAATGCCTCTTCCATCCCTGAAACCATTTCTATGGATTCTTCCAACTCCATCATGACTTCTTCTGTTCTCTCAGGGGAGGCAGCTTCTATATTTGCATCAATAGCAGTTTGAGCCGAAGCGAGAGTGTCAGTTAGAGCTACATTATCGGCAGAGACGTCCAGTGTATCAATCGTACGCTGCAGGTTGGCAATTTTATTGTGGGTATTGGAAACCTGCGTTAAATAGAGTTCACGACGTTTTAATGCCTGTTGAGCACCCACTTTATTTCCAGATTTTAGTAAAGTTCGAGCAAGCTCGTACTGTTCATCTGCTTGTCTCTGATAGTTCCGAATTTTAACTTCCATTTGATTTATTGTACGTTTCAGTTTAGCTTTAGTTTCTGTCGAGCCACTAGGTTTTTTTCCAGTTAAAAAACCTCTAAATCGTTTCAAGGTTATTTTCAACTCTTTTTTTGTTTTTTTTATAGATTTAAGACCGTTTCTTCTATTAATCAATTCTATTTGTTTAAAGTTAAGAGTTTTCTCTTATTAAGACTTCCTATAAGTTAGACCCCTGGAAATGATATAACAACTCCGTCAAGAGTTTCGCTTTTAATAGCAATTTTTTGTCGGATTAGGGGTGATAGTGCTTGATTCACGCGTTCCAAAGTCCATGATGTTTCTTTAATTAGTTCAGTTAAACCAATTTGTCCATGAAATCGAGCAGCCTGCTCTAAAATGACTTGATGATCTTTGGATAGTTTGGGATCAATGAATGCAACTACTTTCATACCTGCTAATTCAATGATTTTGTGAATCATTCCATTTTTTGTGAGGAGATCGAGTGCTTTAGTTATATCAGCAATTGCGACGGTGATTCCTTGACTTTCGTCATTAAGTTTTAATACTAATTCAGAGACACTAAGAAGCCCACCAGTTTGATTTCGTAGATTGTTTCCGATTTCAAGGATTCTGAGGGCCAAAAAGTTGTGATATTCGTCCTGTCCGTGTAATCGTTGTACAAATCCTGGCTTTTGACTCACTTCATAAATTCCAATCGCACGGGGGAGACCTAATTCCTCTCGTACCATCATCAATCGTTGAGCTAACTTGGGATTTTTCTTGAGATCACTTTGATATCTTTCTTCCAATGCTTGAAGTTCGGTGTGAAGTTCGTGAACCTTTTGACTCATTGTTTCCAAGGATTTTAACGCTAATTCTGCGGCCATGCGCTTCATTTCAGCTTCCTTAGTTAATTTCTCCTCAATTCGACGTAATCCCATTAGAGTAGCTTTCCTCTTTTACTTTTTTAATCTCATGATACCTCGGATTTACTTTATTTAAAAAACAATCTAATCCGATACCAAATAACAATGTCAAGGCTGTTATTATTGAGAACTACTTGATAAGAATGATCGTAGAAAACGATATAGCCAAATTTGACAGACTAGTCCACCGAATAAGTTCGAGATAGTAGTGAGCTTTTCTTAATACATCATATTATGAGAATATGATATACAAATAATAGCCTCAAAACAAACCATAGACCAATAGGGATCGTACGTAGTGCTCGAGATGACTTCTGGGACAACAAACCTATATTGTTCATTTTGTGGTACTTCGATTCCAGAATTGGTTTCCCAGAAGTGTTTAGAGTGTGGGGCTGTTTTTTGTCAATACCATTATCAGCAGCAAATTAAGGGGACTCAATTCAAATGTCCTTGTGGATCTACAAATGTTGAAAGTGAACCCCCAGTTAAAAACTTGCAAACAGAAACTTTGGAACAAATTTTTGAATTAAAGAGATCCCTTAAACAAGTTGGTTATCGTCCTGTTGTCATTCTAAAAAGAACTGGGCAACTAGAATCTAGATTACGATCCTTCCGTAAACAATTTCTCATTCCAGGCAATCAGATTGACAAGATTTTCCTCGACACTAAAAAAATTGAGAACTTTACTTTACTTGAATTTCAGGAATACGCCTCTAAATTAAATCGTCTATATCGTAGTGTTATGGGATTAGACTCTTCTTTCGCAGATCCAAGGAACATCATACTTCAGCTTACTCTTTTTCGAAAGCAGATTAAAAGCTTCGACCAGACCGTTCAAGATAAACTTGAGTCAATCCATGATCTTATTCAACAACTGGAAATCAAATGCGACCATTTTGATGAGATGGCACGTCTTTTAGGACGATGTTTTGATGTTCTAGTCCTAGTAGCGGGGGAGCTTGTTATTGGTTTCTTCTCAAATATCGAATTACAGAATAATCGGATCAGAAAAACTACCATTGATCTGGTAATCACTACAGATAGAATTATATTACTTAAAAGAAAGAAATTCAATATAAGAGGGCAAAAAACTATTAAGTACGATGAATTTCCACCTGAGGATCTAATTGATGTACAAAAGACAAAAGTAGGCTTCTTAAAGCGCGATAAACTTCAAATTACGACCATCCAACATGACTATGAGTTAAGTGCTGATGGAGGTACATTGATGCGAATATTTGATGCCCTCCAACTAAGTTATTATGGGCGTCCAAGTGAAATCTACATTCATGAACCTTTTCGAGACTGGTCCTCCGAGATTTATCAGGAAAAAATTCTGTCTGGTCTGAATTTCCATTTAAATGGTATAAGAAATTCAAAAAGTATAGATGGATCTTCTGATCATAAAAGACGACCAGATTTTGTTACTGGAGTTCTTGATGACCGTCTTCGCGATCTCCGTCTCAGAAAACTTGCTAATGAAAAGACATTGCAAGAACTCAAGGAAGGTCGGAAAAAAGTATCCAGTCGAGATTATTTTGAGCTTGTAAAACAATTTGAACTTGAATTGGCAAAGATAAATGAGGCTATTACTGAATTACTCGTGAAAACAGGAAAAACAAACCTTTTGAATTAACGCCCTTCAGTATCTCAAAGATTACTCAATTCACGACGAAAATCGGATAACCATCGCGAAGCTTGTAACTCTAATTTCTGTAGTTCGTCTTGTTTCAAGAGTTGGCCTGGTTTTTGTCTATCCATCCACTTTATCCATTGATTGATATCCTGTGTTACCCAATGATCAGGTCCATAAACACGGGCATCAGTTAAAATCGCAAAAAGTTCATCTAGATATGGTAGAATTCGATCCACAGTAGCTATAGCTTCTAGACGAAGAAGATCTAGTAATTCAATAGCGCTTGCAACAAATTCAGCAGCTACTTTAGGGAGTTTTTTTATCTGGGTATAATCAATCCGATTTCGAGCGTTATCATCAGTTCCTTCAGTTCTTCGAAGCTTTTCAAGACCAAACGGGAATAATTGTTCGATTTCCTCTGACCGAATGAAGTGATCTAGATCAAAGTCATAGCCTTCTAGCTTTGCTCGAATTGCTACAATCGTTGTCAGCAGATTCCTATGCTGCTTGTGAAATATATTCGGATCTAGCTCCCCTTGTTCATAAGTTCGAGATAATAGATCCAGAGTCCCAATACTAGCATATAATTGAGCTTCTAATTCCCAGCGTTTAGATAAATTAGGAGGAAAAGTCATGTATCTTATCCTATCCCGTATATTCAAGTTGTTTTCTAATCATATACAGCTCTTTGGTATATTTTTTGTATAAACGAGAGTATTCAAAGATTGAAATCTCTCCTGAAGCATAACGATCCTCTAGTGATGCTAATAAATCAGAAATTGCTATCCGTTCAGTTTCAAGGTTATCTCTTTTTGATAAACTTGTACGTTCTGGACTCCGTGATGGTTGGGCTTGAACAACCTGCTGAGCCCTTAACCGGGCTATTTCCTCTTCTTTTTTCTGCATTTGCTCAGTTAAGGATGATATCTCTGTTCTTAAAACAGATGCCTCTGCGGATGCTGCTTGAGGTTCGACAGCTGGGGGAGTTTCAGTTAAGCGTGCAACTGTGTCACGAACAGATTTAGCAGTTTCGCCTTTAGGAGTAGGAGGCACTCGTGACATAAGGTTCTTCAAAGCTATTATCACCTGATAGAGATGAAACTCTGCACGCCAATTATCTAAGATCCGTAATTGGATGAAACCATCTTCATCAATGTTAGGATGATCCATAAATCCAACAGCTGTTACAACGGGAGGGACATTGGGAAAGTATTCTGGCAGAAATATCTCAAACGTAAACATATTCCGACCACGATTTGTTGTGTAAGTTAAGGTGCCTTGCCATCGTGCTAACGAATCTTCTACAGGATTAAAACCCGAGGCTGCAGAGTTTGAATAAACCAATTGTGCTTCTCGGGCTAATATAAAATCTCTATCCATTATTTACTGACTCCTCTATTTTATTTTGAGGTTTAGATGTAAATCATAAGTTAGCTTTAAGAAATGTTTCTGTCGGCTCGTGTACACCTGCTTGAAACCTCTTAAAAAAGTCTCATAATAAGGAACATTAAAAGGCTGCTCGATTCTTTTACTATATATTTATTCTTAGTAGTAAGATTGTTTCTCTATTTTGAGCCTTTTCTACTTGATTTTTTCATTTTTTTTACTTTTTGAGTCGTAAAAAAGTCCATAACTGCTTCTCCTAAGAGTTCAAATGCCTGTTCAATGTTTAAGCCAGTCTTGGCGCTCGTTGTGAGAAAATGAATCTTGAATCCGCGATAATGTTCTGAAATCTGAGACATTCGAGATACAAATGCTTGGGCTTTTGTTTTAGACACACAGGGCATTCCTACTTCACATAAATCTGCTTTATTCCCCAGAACAATTAATGGAACTGGTCCCCGACCATTATTTCGCCAAAGCTCGTTCATCCAGCTTACAATTGATTGAAAACTCTCGGGCCTGGTCATATCAAAAACTACAATCCCACCAAGTGCAGACATGTAATAAGCCTTCCGAACATTAGAAAAACGGGGTTGTCCAGCAAGATCCCATATTAGGTATTTTATTATCTTACCTCCAGAATATATTACATCTGATGTCTTGGCAGCAAGGTCGGCACCTATCGTCATTTGATAGTCGTCACGAAAACCTTCACCTAGGTACTGTCTTCTAATCGACGTTTTTCCTACCGCACCGTCTCCAATTAAAATAACTTTCAGTGTATGATGTTCTTGAATTAGTGTTGCTCTGGTGGAGGCAAGAGTACTGTCAATGGCTGCAAGAAGCTCTGGATTGGTTTGGAGATTTTTGTTTGGATGAAGATGTAGGATCTGTCCGATCTGGAATGCCAATGTGCCAATTTTATCATGGGGTACGTATTTCGAAGTTACTATTGAAAGAATATAGATATTTTCTACTACAAAAAAGTGGATAGTCTGGGACTCTAGTGTTAGAACCTCCAGTAATTCACCTAACTGATATTCAACGTAATTTTGCACAGCATTTAGTATGAAACCAATTGATTCTTGGTAATTGGTTCTATCTGCAAGAGGGTATTCAAATAACGGCTGACCGTTACTCTGAAAACACGATATGAGATAAATGTCTTCTGTTTTCGCTTTTTCCAACCCAAATTGTCTGAACTCTTCTTTAACATCATCTTCAGTCTTTTCAGCTAGAGAATAAGCTTCATCTAAGATAGACGAATAATCACTCTTACCAGATAATGCTGCTTCAAGATTGACTTTTATTTTTAGGGCAAATTCTTCCATTTCATCAGATCTGGCCTCATCGATTACCTTGGCTTCGATAGAGGGCTTTTTATCTGTCATTTGTTTTATGTACTCCAATTTTTTGCCTAATTAATACTCTATAATTTTAGATAAATTCATTATTCTCTAAAGCTTTAAAGCCTAGCTGCCATTAACTACTTAAAAAAAGGAGTAAAATTATAAAAGAAAATAGTTAAGAATTACCGTAACAAGATTATTTTAAGAGTATACATACACAAAAATACAGTTCTTTCAAGGGATGAAAAGAATGTCAGAGTCAGAATCACTCATCTGTCCCAATTGCAGTGAGAGAAGTCCTGCAGGCTATATTCTCTGTCCATATTGCGGTTTTGATTTGACCCAGATTGTTCGAGCACGAGAACGAGTACGGGTCACTTTTAGAGAAAGATTCTCACGAATTTGGCGAAGCCTTTTTGACCCTAGGGAAAGTAGACATCTTTTTGGCGAAATTGGAGTAAACCCTGACCGAACAGGAGCAATTATAATTCTGTATCTCCTTTCAGTAGCTTATGCAATGAGACTTGGAGCACTCACCGTCAAAGCAGCCGACTCCTCATGGCATGGTTGGGAGCTTTTATTCTTCCTGATTTCGCCATGGTTTGTCGGAATAGCTTTCTTTATCCTAGCCTTCTTTGCATGGTTAATGAGTACGCTTTTCATTTGGTTACTTGCGAAAACACTTGGTGGAAAGGCGGGTTTCCGCGACACACTCGGAATTGTGGGCTATTCACTTGGACCACTCATCACCGCTGCGTTCATCGTTAATATTCTTACCACTCTCCTTAGTCCCCCCATTGACTCGGTTACTTCTACCACTTGGCAAGACTATTCGCTATTTGAGATTCTTTATGTTCCCTTCTTCGCACTAACTGCTTATCATTGTGGGAATGGTATCCGTACAGCCCACCTACTCAACAAATATTATGCATATGGCATCTCTGGCTTTCTTACTCTGTTTTATATCGGTGTTTATTTATTACCAAATATTTTCTTTCAGTCTTAGACATACTTGCGAACTCTACCGCTTGGATCAATCGAGAGTAATCTCAAACTTCAGGGGTATAGATAGTGTTGGATCTACTACCCGAAAAATTGCTCCAGAGTGAAAGATTTCACCTACTTTTTCTTTTGAGATAGAGAGCTTTTGTGTCTGAAATAATAATGTCATTTCAGAACCGAGGTTGAATGAATATTGAAGTTGAATTGCAAACTCTCTTAGTTGCTGGTCAGCAGGAGAACGAATAGGTATTGCTTGGAGATGATACCTAGGCGAGCAAACAATACAATCGTCTCGGAGCTCCAAGGGTACCGAGGTGAACATCCCTGCTTCTCCGTCCCAAAACAAATATTCAGCCAACGGGGGAAGTCCGAGAATAATTTTTAGTGCTTCCTGGGCCATCAATCCCCCTATTACAAAAGAAACACTAGAAACGTAAGGAATGAATTCCTCTTTCTCTTCTTCAGGCCGCAGCCTTTTCCGAACTTCTCCGAATGGAGTACAGGCCTTTTGAAGCTCCTCTTCTGGGATTAACGATTGACACTCTAAACAGGGGGTTTTATGAGGTATAACGACCTGGACATTTCCCAGAAAGCTATACATTCCTCCCGATATTAAAGGAATATTCGCTCCAATAGCAAAAGAATTAATCCATCTGCGTGTTTGGAATGTATCCAATCCATCGAGGATTACGGTCGAAGTTTCTAAGGTTTGGCGAGGAGCGTTCTCAATAGGCATGTTTAACTCTATTACATGGATGTCTGGGTTGATTTCACGGATTACTTGAGCACCAATTGTGACTTTTTCTTGGCCAACGTCTGTAGCCCGATAAAACAACTGTCTATTCAAGTTACTGAGCTCTATGGTGTCAAAATCAACCAAAATAAGCGATCCAACTCCCGCCATTGCTAACGAAGTAGCAGCAACAGACCCCAGTGCTCCAAGGCCGACTATAGTTACTGTACTTCCCTGGATTTTTTCTTGATCCCACTGCTTAATTAGAAGTTGTCGGTTGTACCGATCGTTCATATTGTCCAATTACTGGTTACTTTGCTTAAAAAGTTAGTTTCAAACTACCCACCGGTAGTCCGTGTTATCATGTACAGCTTATCCATATCCTCTATTCCTGCAGATTTCAAAGTCTCACTTTCATCGAGTTGTTTTCCTTGAAACACAAGAATAACCGATCTTGCGGGTATTCTCTTTTCTTGCGCTACTTGTTCCTTTATAGCAGCAACAGAGTCTGTCTTTTCACATGTTAACGGAATCTCTCCCCCGCCGATTGCTTGCACGACAGTTATCTGCATTATGATTTCCTTCGTTTTAACTACTTGATCTAAATCATTTCTTTTGTCTTTTAAAAGATATTGAAAGTGGAATAGGTATTGGATCTTGGATCTGCTTTTCAGTCATTATCTGCATTCAGAAAAGTAATTCCGTTGGTACTAATTTCAAACCGAAGTGTTTTTGTTGTATGATTTGTAGCTCTCATTTTACTTATTCTTAGAATACGAATCATTTCTCCTCGTACCGAAAGCATGTCTAAATGCGTAATTGAATCAGCAATATATTCTTCTCCAAAGAGTGAATGATCTATTCCGCTGGATAATTCAGATATGGCAACTGTTGTAACGTTTAATGCGCTAATATTCGCTAGAAAACCTGTAGTAAGTTTTCTGAGAAAACCAGAGTCATTTCCATAATCATAAAACTGAAATGCTGCTAAGGGATCAATTACAATCCGCTCAATCTTCTGCTGTTCTACAACTTGTGAAATATGATAAAAGATCTTATGAAGAAAAGTTGGAAGAGATGTTTCATCATAGGGGACTCCTTCTGCATCTATCATTAGATCAGACTCTTCAGCGAATGTTAGACTGTCTGGATCCCATAATTCCCATCCAGATGGTGTAAAGTCAAGCATGATTATCTTTTCAGGCTCAACAAAATAAGTTGGATCAAAGAAAGAGAAATTACTTGCATCCCTACGAATAGCCCATGGAGGTTCTTGCATAGCTACTAATAGTCCATTTTCTTTTTTACGAGCACCTTCCAATAGGAAGTGTAGACCAAATATGGTCTTTCCAGCCCCAGCAGGACCAATAACCAAGTTGGTTGTCCCTTTTATAAATCCTCCCTGAGTTAAAGCATCTAAATAGGGGATTCCCGTTGATACGCGAATAATTTGTTCGAACAATTGAATTCACATTTCTTAATGAAATTTAATTGCAACTTTTCTTAAAATCTTTTGTTAGATCTGGTTATGTTTGACTAAAACCTTACGTTTCACTTCCATCTGGCTTAGGAGAGTTTGGAAAGCCACCATAATGTTTTCACCACTCCGAAGGCCTCCTGGATCAGCGGCAACTGTTCCAAAAATTCTATATTTTCTCAGTATTTTGTCGAAGAGTTGAGTCTTCAAAAATTCTGGTGATAAGGCTCCAGGTAAATCTTGTTTATTGGCTATTACAAGAATTGGCGTATGTTTGGACACTAATTCAAGGGCATCTTCCAACCATTGCTCATCATATCTAAAGTCATTTCGCGAACTATCAACAACAAATACTAATCCATCTGCAGTACGTACAAACCGCTCATGGTACCGCATGTCTAAGAATTTACGCTGACCTCCCACATCGATCAACCCAATTACTGCATTTTCAATGACTATGTGTGTTATACCAAATGCAATTGTCGGTTTAATATTACGTGGGGGAGGATATCCATGTTCTAGGTAGAAAGCTATTGTTGATTTGCCCACACCACTTGTTCCAAGTAGTACTACAGAGTATATTTCTTCAGAACCTCTTTTGTACATATGGAGATAGATCCTTTCGTGAATTGTATCATCCTAGTTTGAGAAATGACTATTTTCTCTAGTTTAACAGCGAAAATTACTAAATCAATACTTAAGCTTACAAATAGATGTTTATAATATCTTCCAAATGTAAAGATATCAAATATTTAGATTTTTGTACAGGAGGATACAGAATTTTTTTGGGATTTGATTAAATTTTTGAAACTAAAAGACCAAGGATTTACATGAAATAAAATGCCGAATGAACCTCGTAAAATCGAGATTGAAACCTTTAAAACTCCTAAAGGCGATGTTCCCACAGTTAAAGGTCTTGAAACTACAATAAACACTGTTTACGCAGAAATGTCTTCTTTAGGTAACCATCTCACCCAAATTAGTCACGCTCAAAACCAAATTAGTGAGTCTTTATCCAAGCTTAGTAACCTTTTAATCGAATATAATAAGAAAATAGAAACAATTGGAGAATCTTTTGCCAACCTCGTGGTTCATTTAGCAAAAATAGAATCACAACAATTAAAAAATCAAGAATTATCAAGAAAAAAATTGATTATAGAAAAAGCTGACTTAGTCGCTTTAAAAGAAGATCTTTCACGAATCTTAATACAATTACAAAATCACGTGAATGAAAAATGAAGGATTCCCCTATCATTTCTTCTTTGAGACTTCATTCGTCTCCTGTGGATAAGAGTGATTTAAAAAACTTCATTCGGATTCCTAAGTGCGATTTTATCCTTGGATCGGAAAAAAAAAGTAAAATAAAGCTGATTAGTAAATCGATAGGAAATTGGGATCCATCTCAACTGCTAAAATGCATGATTTGTTGGAAACCTATTGATATATACGGAGAGGATGCAGGATCTTATATGGAATGTCGACATTGTCACGAAAAAGCACATCAAGACCACATGCTTCGTTGGCTCGCGAAAAAAAACTACTGCCCTTACTGTCGGGGAAAGTGGTAAAAGAATGGATCTAGATCACCTTCCATTGTTTCTTCAAGGATTAGTTATGAAGATTGAAGCTCTTATAGACTCCCGTTTTCCACAACGATCGAAGATATTGCCAGTAAAGATTAGAAACCGAAGGCAAAATAGTGTTTTATCTTGGAATATCTTTCCAAGCGAATTAATTGAGTTGAAAGATTTTTATCAGACCCTAGAGGATTTGATAACTACCCAAATAAAGAACGTGAAGGGGGAAATTATACAATCAACACTAGCAAGGGGAGAGATCACTGATACTGGAGTTCAAGAATTTAAAATCATTTCTGGTAAAACCTGGGATATTTATCTTTATGATCCAGAAATTTTCATTTACTTACGCCTCCTTCACGAATCACGATTAACCCAAGATCAAGATGGATGGATCTCAATTGATATTGATCTTGTGAACGAATCTGCGTGGTTCTGTGATTAAGATTTTATGAAATTACACTCCAACGTTGTGAATGTGTCTCATAACGAACCTTGCCTTCCTTCTCTAACTCTTCGAGAAAAGCATTAACAGTAGTCTCAGCCACACCTAGCTCTTTAAAAGGCGTTTCCCACGAGAATCCGAGAGCACGTTGGTATTCTTCCGCAAGATAAAAGGCTTTAGCTTGACCTGCGCTGACTAGCAAATCATATATTGTATCTTTCGTGTGTTTATGTTCAAAGGTTAAGTTATTGAGATAAAGGTCCACGGGCCGAGGGACTGGAGCTTGATGAGCTGGACAAATTACTTCTGTTTTTATTTTACCAATTAATTCTAACAACTTCATACGTCGATTAGGACTACCAGTACCGTCTATATAGAATGCTGCTGGTTGATCAGGGTAAATATTACCTTCATCTCCTATAAAAGTACAACCTCCTCTGTAGGCTTGAATAAGAATAGAATCAACTGAATGTCCCCCTGAATTTTGGAGAATGAGCTCCTCTCCACCTAAATCAAGGGTTTCACTATCCCCAAATGGATGCAATAGTTCTTCTTTAACCTTCCCAATTTTCGAAAATAAGGAGGTTTTCATGGCCAATCCGAACTTTGACGGTTTTGGAAACTGTTTATCAAGAATGAATTTCTTACCTTCTTTTAACGCCTCCATTCCAGACTCATGAAACCAGACTTGGGGCTTTATTTTAGACAAAGAATCCATTCCTGCCCAATGGTCAGGATGAGAATGAGTTAAAATCAAATATCTTATTTCTGATGGGTCTCGGCCTTCTCGTTTTACGAAAGAAATAATATCTTTACCAACTGACCGAGATGGAATGTCAATAACAGCGATTTTTTCATCACCTAACACAAGATAACTGGCATATTCAATGCCTTGTTCTCCTACATCACCAACCACCCGATAAATTCCTTGAGCCCACTCTACAAAATTATTCATCAGCTTTCACCATGATTCGAGAATTTGTATAGTATACACTTTATCCATTCTTCGAATTTTTAATGGTTTTCGCTGGAGGAGGATATTCTTCGTTCTTAATTTTTGAAAGGACAATTTTTAAAAACTTTTCTTGTAATGCAGACTCTAATAACCTTAAAGTGATTTTTTTTACATAGAAAGTTGGTAGAAGTGAATATTGATCAATTAATTGACCGTGGTTATGTTCCTGTTATTGATCCTACCTCTCCCCAGTCTCCTGCAGAAATGGGAGCAAATGCTTTTCTTGCTGAGTATGGGGGAGTAGTCGAGGAAGTGGCTTTGGTATGTAAAAAAGAAGATGGTCTAGTAACCTATCGTTCGGGAGCAGCACCTAGTGATCGAACCTACGAGAATTTTTTCACGGATTTTGCCGAACTAGCCAATGATTTGGGACTTCGAACACATGCTTTAGCTTATGCCTTTGGAGACTCTTATCTTGGAGCGGACCCTAATTATGCCATTGGCCGATCAGATGGTACAATCATTCATGATTACGTTGATCCCTCAATGGAAGGATATTGGAAACATTTAAATCATATCTCCCGTGAAGTAGCAACAAAACCTATTCAGTCTTTGGTCTTTCAAGAATTTTTATTCCCACGTCAAGAGTATTCGTTTGCCCGTAGATCTATTCGTAAGTTTGCGGAGATATCTGGAGTGAGTCTTGTTGTAAGCTATCTTGACATCCAGAAAGATCCACCTATCCAAAGACTGTTTGAAGAGTGGCGAGCAGATCTTATTAGTACAGCATTTCGGGAAACAACTGAAATAGCAAAAAGTGAAAAACCAGATCTCGATATTGGGATGGTGGTTCCGGTTGACCCCGAAACAGATTGGAATAACGGCTTCATACGTCATTTTGGAATAAATATTGATCATATTATTGAAATCTGTGGATATATTGTCTTCCATCTCATGCCCTATTCTCCCATGTATCCTGAACCAAATTCACCAGGTTGGGATCTTTTGGTTCGAGCAATCAGCAGCTCCGCGTTATATGAAGAAAGTGGTTATAAAAAGGCTCTTTTTGTTTGGGGACTAGAAACTGAAGAAGATGTCAGCTGGCTAGATGCCTTGAAAGAAGATATCAAAGCAGATAATGTGTTTGCGCGTCTAGAACTGCCACCTAAATATACAGTAAAACGAGAGATTCATCGGGGTGTGTAAGCCAACATTTCAGTATTCCTGATTCCAATGAGCATATCGTTGAACATAATCAAGCAATTGTTTCTTAAACCCCTCACGATCTCTTTTCCATTGACGTGATGCTGTTGAATTGAGTGGATCGTCTGGATTGGGGCTATTTAAGAGAAAACGAATTGTTTCCACCACCTGAACTAAACTATATGCTGGACTCCAGTCTTTTCCCAAGATCCCTACACAGACTTTTTCTTTGAAGATATTGACATGCCAGATTGGCGTTTTAAAAAGGACTTTGGGTGGTTCAAAGGGATATTTTCTAGGAATCTTGATTTCAATAAGAAATACTCCACCTTCATAGAGGCCTGATCCTAGAATTTCGCCCCGCCAGTGAGTGAGATTGTTATTCACTGTACGAAAAGTTGGTTGTTCACGAGTAAGCTCTTGTGCTTCTATCGCTAAACGATCCAACCACTCGTCTTCGGTAAGCATCTTTTCTCACAATTTTTCCTAGATCTGTTAGTGATCCCAATTCTGGGATTTTAGGGACAACTTAGATAGAGAAATAACGAATCGTTTGTTACAAAATATAAATCATGATATATATGAAATGTTTTCCTTTTAGTAAGTTAATGATAAAAAGAGTAGAGGATAAAATTTTTTAAAAATCTATCAACAATATTCAAATTGTTAAGATACGTCAGGAAAACCACTTCAAAACGAACCACATTTTCACAATTATCCCTAATAATGTCGCTTTATTGAATAGACCCAAATTTAAGAGGAAAGAAAAGAATGTCCGAAGCTTACCTAGACATATTTGATCGTTTCATAAAACTTCAGGAAATTATGCAAGCAGACGCGAAACATTTTCGAAAAGATCCCAGGAAAACGGCGCGAATCGCCTCTTTACTGGCTATGGCTAGCGTTTACTCAAAATATTCACTTGATAGGCAATATGCGGTTTACAAAGCAATGAAACAAACTATGTCAGAAAAATTAGAGAATTATAAAACTCTAGGTGAATCCGTGGACGATATCGCTGCAACTCTAATTCTGGCATCGGAAATAAACAAGATTTTCAAAAAATAATTGCTTGAACTACCATTCTATTTTTGACTCAATACATGATAAATTTATATGAGGAGCGATCTTTAAAAAGACTGTATCGGAAATACTAAGTAAATACGAGGAGATACAAAAGACTCACAAAAACATAAAAAAATAACTATAAAGGGAAGATTAAAAAAGGAACCCTCTGAAAAACAAAGAAAAAGATTAAAAAGAAATACAAATTTTGCTAGTCATGTGAGCGGGACGATGAAATCTGTCCCGCAATAATCAAAACCAAGGAATCTTGGGATAAGCAGGGAAACACAAAATAGAAATGTTGAAACGTAAGTGTAACTGCTCAATCCCTAGCAGCTGGACTATGATACCAGTTCAGCCGCGCTAAAGACCAAATAGAAAGCCATGGAGTTTCACCGAACCGAAAA
>CP070760.1:3000100-3013729 GCA_020348965.1 Candidatus Heimdallarchaeota archaeon
GGGTCCAAATTCTTTTTTGAGAAAAATAAAGCAATTTGTCCAACAAGGATTATAATCAAACCAATAATTCCTATTGTAGCACCGTAATTATACAACCAAAAAAACACCAGATTAAATCTAAGAGGGAGGTGGGTTTCCCCAAAGAGAATCATTAAGACTAGAAATATCAAGATCATTGCTGAAAGAATAATATAAATTCCAATTAGTCTTGTATTCTCTTTTGTAATCTCAACAGTTTTTCTGTCGGTTATCAATCGCTTTAGACTTGATTTCTCTGCTAAAAATTCCTGGGAAATCACAAATAATCCTACAAGAAGAATCGCTACGATTACTGCGAAATCTTGGCCGAATAATTCAGTGACATTTACAAATGCAAAAATTCCAGCCCCAACACAAAGGCATGTTATAAATGCTGTCCGAGAGTATCTATAAATAATAATCATGATTACAGTTAGAATTACAAGTGGTAAAAAATCTCCCCAATCTGTCAGAATGGAATTAATAAAGTCTTGTATCGGTAAAATATTGTAATATGTCGAAATTTGGATCCACTCAAGAAAAGTTAAAGCTCTAGCATATTCATCAACTTCAATACCCCATCCTGGAACTGGAGTACCATATTGAGACTCTAATAAAATTACTTCTTTAGGGAGGATATATAGGGGAAGGATTACTAATACAAGACATATTGAAAGACCAAGTAATATTTTGAACGTTCCAAATATAATCTGGTCTTTATCTTTGATTTTCTCCTTAAGGAATGAAAGAAAGAACGAGGAAAGAAGGAAAGAAAATACAAGGAGAGAAATCGAGGTAAGAAATAGAAATATGGCAGCAAGCTCGAAAAGAGAAGAAATTGAAAGATGGAAGAGGGGAAGTAGTAAAAAGGCAAAAAAGGAAGTAAGCAAGAGAAACAAGAAAGAGGAGGAAATGTAGATATTCTCCTTCTTACTTAAGGAAGGAATAAAACTAATTAATTCTAGAAAGAATATGAAAGAATCCTGTATACGTGAAATAACTCTGTACTTCCTAATGAAAAAGAATAAAATTATTATGTAACCTGCTAATAGAAGTAAACCGCAAACCAATAGATATAGTGAATTTGAGCGTTCAATAATCAAAATTAGATTGCTGAGTTCGGGAGAATATATATTGATTATTTCAAAATTAAAGATATGGAGAAACAGGTTATTTACAATAATAGCTGTATGTAACAATACCCAGATTAATAAGAAGGAAAGTAATATTTTTATAGACAAGGAAAGGAATCCTTGGATATGTCGACTAATGGACTCTCTTCTTGATAAATAATAAGCGACAATCACGAATACAAGTGAGATTAGGAGCGTGAGGAGAACCCAGTTCAATTCAGCTAGTTTAATAACTAGCCCACTTGCTTTTTCTGTATCGAAAGTGAGAATTTGCATTGAATGCAAATCAATTGTAAGATATGTGTGTATTTCAAGAAGACCACCATAAAAAATGTCTAAAATAAGAGCAGCCAAAAAAATTAGCCAAAAAGAAACTAGGAAAAATAGAAAAAGTAGTAACAAGAAATTAGTTGGATTTGTGGTCTTTTTCTTTGAAAAATCATAAGCAAAAAACACGAATACCAATGAAAATAAGCCTATAAAGATGGGACCTAAAGAATCGAAACCTACTGTACTTAAATCATTTGTTGATAGAGTATTACTGATGAAGTTGTTGGATAGAAGAGTAATTAATAATAGAATCCATGAAGATACTTGTATAAACAAATTTAGAGTAAGTAACAGTATCCCTCCCCAGATGAACAGAAGAAATAGTAAGCTTCCATAATAGAGAATTTTCTTGATTGGACTGTATTCAACACGAAAATATTCTTGTAAATTACCTTTGTGCTGATTATAGCGCTCATTAAAAGAACTTACCAGATTATTTATCCATGAACCTTCATATCGTATATTTAATCGCTCTATAACAATTCTTGAAACCATAGGAACAGCTACTAAGAGTACAATGAAACCCTTGAGTGTATTGGCGATATCTTTAGGAATTGGGTTGGGGGGAAGTTGGAGAACAAGTGCAGCGGTTTGTAGCCAACCAAAAAGGAGGGCCCCAAAAATCACTCCAAATGGGTGGTTTCCTCCAATAATTGCGACCGCAATCCCATCAAACCCATAACCTGCAAGAGATTTATCTAGATACATAAACCATTGGCCTATTACTTCTGTAGCTCCTGCAAGTCCACCTAAACCTCCTGAAATAAGCATAACAATAATTAAGTTTTTGTTAACATTTATTCCTCCATATTTTGCAGCGTTAGGATTATAACCAACTGCCCTCATTTCATATCCAAGTTTAGTTTTCCACATGACAATAAAGATAATTACACAGACTATTAATCCAATAAAGAAACCCCAGTGCAGATAGCGTGAGAATGTTCTATCAAAAACGAGCGGTAATCTAGCAGATGTAGGAATTTTTGGTGTTTGAGGGGAAACATTGCCAGTTCCAACAGTTCCCTGATCAATGAATGGTGATTCACTGCTCCCAACCAAAAACACTAATAGAGCCGAGGCTATATAGTTCATCATTATTGTAGTAATAACCTCGTGGACACCTCTTGCTTTTAGAACAGCAGGTACAATGGCCCAAACTGCTCCACCCACAAATCCTGCTAAAAAGAGAATTAGAATGAAAATTATGTCAGGAAAATCAATACCGAAATGATTCTTTAATCCAAATCCAACAAGTGCTGAAAAAAAGGCTCCTATAACCATCTGTCCTTCAGTTCCAATGTTAAACATTCCAGCTCTAAATGCAACAGCAACCGAAAGGCCAGTAAATATTAAAGGAGTGGCGTAAAACAGAGTAGTAGTAATTCTTTTCTCTGTTAGAGTTTTAAAGGTCATTTTATTATAAGCAACTAAGGGGTCGTATTCTAAGAACATAAGTACAAAAGTTCCTAGGATAAATGCAAAAAGGATGGAAATTAGTGGAATCGCCACTTGTTTGCTAATTTCCCCTAATTTTGAACCCCTTACAACCTCTATTTCTTCTTCTAAGGTTTTGGTTTCTAGCAATTTTTCACCACATATTCTAAATATCTGTATGTCCAGCCATTAATAGTCCAAGACGTTTTTCATTAGTTGTTTGAGGATTCTCAAATGCTACAATTTCTCCCTCATAAATGACAGCTATTCGATCCGATAAGGTTAATATTTCATCTAAATCACTTGAAATTAGTAATATCCCCTTTCCTTCCTTTCTCAGCTCTAGTAACCGTGTGTGGACGTACTCAATCACTCCAACATCTAATCCACGCGTTGGTTGGGCAGCTATTACTACTGAGGGATCCTTGGATAGTTCCCTTGCAACAATTACTTTTTGTTGGTTCCCTCCACTTAGTGAACCTAATTTTGTGAAGATTGAGGGTGTTCTAATGTCAAATTGATTTACCAATTTTTTTGTAACAGAGTTAATTTTGCTGAAATTCATAAAGAACGAAAAAAGACCTTTACGATACCATCTTTTTTTGTGATGAAGACCTAAAATTAGATTTTCACTGATCACAAAGTCTCTAACAGACCCCGTTTTCTGCCGATCCTCAGGGATGTAAGCTATGCCATAATCATATATTCTACGTGTATTAAGATCATTAATTCTTCTGCCTAATAGTTCAACTGTTCCACTTATTATGGGTCTTAAGCCTGTAATTGCCTCTGCTAATTCCCCTTGTCCATTCCCAACTACTCCTGCTAAACCAACGATTTCTCCTGCATTAATATCAAGGGTGACTCCATTTACAGCTATTTGGCCCCTATCATCTTCAACACATAAGTTGTGAATTCGTAATAGATTTTCCTCTACAGGTATTTCCTCTTTTCTCATTTTTAGGAGTTTTCTGCCAATCATCATTTCTGCAAGTTCCTCTGGAGAGGTTTCCTCTCTATTTACAGTCCCGATCACCTTTCCTTTTCTCAATACAGTTATTCTATCTGCAAGAGCCATAGGTTCCTTTAGCTTGTGTGTGATGATGATTATAGTCTTTCCTTGTTGTTGTAACCCTCGAAGGGTTTTGAAAAGTGCTGCAACCTCTTGAGGGGTAAGTACTGCAGTTGGTTCATCGAGAATCAGTATATTAGCTCCTCTATAGAGAATTTTCAGGATTTCTACTCTTTGTTGAATACCAACTGGAATTGTTTCGATTATAGCGTCTGGATCAATCTCTAAATTGTTTTCAATTGAAATTTCTAAGACTTTTTTCCTCATTTCATTGTTATCAAGGCGTATTCCACTGATAGACGGTTCAGACCCAAGAATAATGTTTTCAGCAACAGACATGATAGGGACAAGCATGAAATGCTGATGAACCATACCAATTCCATTATTCATTGCATCAATTGGTTCATTAATTGAAACTTCCTCACCATTGATTAGAATTCTTCCCCCTTCCTCGTCAGGTCCATAAAGGCCATATAGAATGTTCATTAATGTTGTTTTTCCCGCCCCGTTTTCCCCTAAAAGAGCGTGAATTTCCCCCTCTTTGATTTCAAGGTTGATGTGATCATTCGCTACTATTCCTGGGAATTTCTTTACAATGTCAAACATCTGAACTATATATTTATCATCTGATATTTCCGGTGTAACAGGTTTGCTTATTGCCAAATGGATAGACTCCTTAAAGATCGAAAAATGGATAAAAAAAGAAAAAAAGAAAAGAGGAAGGAATTTCATATGTGCCTATTTTCTTGGTCGTCTCACAAATACGACTATCCCGAGTAGAAGTAGAGCAATTACGAATTCAAAACCAGGTGTCGGAATATCTTCCGCTTCGGTGGTTGTAGTTGTCGTGGTAGTTGTAGTGGTTGTGGTGGTAGTTGTAGTAGTGGTTGTAGTTGTGGGAGTCGTAGTGGTAGTTGTGGGAGTCGTAGTGGTAGTTGTGGGAGTGGTTGTGGGCGTGGTTGTCTCCGTGGTACATGGATCAAATGGCACAGGAGCGGGAACTGTTTCAGGAGTGTCTGCGACAACAATGTCTCCAGCTACGATTTGAGCGCTCATGTTTTCAATCCACTGTCCACGTGTTTTGGTTTCACAATATCTTCCGAAATAAAAGTCAGTATTCTTTTCTGGTTGGGTGTAAGTCATATTGCTAATTCCTACACCATCTTGAGCAAGTCCTAATTCGATGTGAGTTGCTGACCAAGTTTCCTGCATAATCTGATCAATTGCTGTGAACACTGCTGTTTCTACTAATTTAAGCATTGAACATAAGACCTTACCTTCGGCAAGATAATCTTGGTCACTGTCTACTCCTATGGCATAGTTGCCTGTTGTCTCGTTGGCAGCCTGAATAACTCCTATACCAGTACCACCAGCGGCGGCATAGACAACATCATTACCTAGTTGGAATAAAGTTTGGCCTACGACTTTTCCTCCTGCTATATCACCCCAAGGGTTTGTTGGGTCAGGGGAATAGAGGGCTGCAACCTCAATGTCAGGATCAACGTATTGAGCCCCTTGAATATACCCAGCCAAGAACTTATTTATCAGGTAAATGTTTAATCCACCTAGAAAACCGATTTTACCGGTTTGTGTTGTCATAGCAGCCATCGCACCTACTAAGAATGACCCCTCATGTTCTTTGAAAGTAATTGATTGAACGTTGGGTTCATCAAGAACTGCATCTATTAGCATCCATTTCTGGGTTGGATATATATCTGCAGATTCATTAAGCGCATCAGTCTGTAAAAATCCAACACAAATAATTAGGTCATATGCAGGGTCAGCATTAGCCAGATTATCTTGAAAAGTAGCAAATTCTGGGATCGTCTGAGGTTCTACATAATCTACATTAATATCAGTGCCATACTTATCAATTGCATCTTCCATTCCTCGATATGCCGCATCATTGAACGATTTATCACCGAGACCTCCAGTGGCAAAGATTATTGCAAAATTACCAGAAGCAAGTGCCTTTGGTTTTGCATTCACACTTGGAAAAGTGCTTAACAGTAGTAGTCCAATTGTTACAAACAAGAGGATTTTTCCTTTCTTCATAATATGTTCTCCTTTTTCTTTTAGGGACTTTTGTCCCATTTGTTTCTTCATTTTGCTAGTGATAAACTAAATCACTAAGTTTCTCGTAGTTTTTGATCTATTTGAAACTTACATTATCCAATACCCCTCCCTTTTTAATTATTATTACAGTTGCATTAGCAAAACATACAAAAAAATCATGATCTAAACAAGAGAAATCCGAGATACAAATATCTATAAATAGTCAAAACATTTTACCTTCTTCTTTCATCAGTATCTCTGAGGATCTATATCTTGCGCCATATCCCCGACACACTTTTCCTCCTAATATTGTCCCTATTTTAACAGCTTGTTCCATGTTTTTTCCAGATACATACCCTGAAATAAAACCAGCACAAAAAGCATCACCAGCTCCCGTTGTATCGATAACAGAGACAGGGAGAGCTGCAACTTGGCTATGATGCCTTTCTGTAAAGTAATAACAACCATTCTCTCCATCAGTAATTAATACCACTTCAATATTCGGGTATTTTTCAATGATGTTCTTACCAATTTTGAAGACTTCTTGTTTGGTATGATTACCAACGAGAGCATTGAATTCATCTTTATTTCCCACAAGAATGTCCGTAAATGGTATGATCTCCTTTTTAATGTTCAATTTGTATTTCTCAACGGTTGTGTATGCAGCGAGATTAAACATCGTTTTAGGTTGAGGTTTTTGCTCATTTTTTATGTATTGGAAAAGTCTTACCACTGTATCCTTGATTGGAGCATTTTCTATGGTATATGCAGATGTATAAAGTAAATTACTGGCGAGAATATCTTCCAGTGGAAGATCTTCCCATAAGAGATCATCCTGGCTTTTCGCATTAGCAATATGGGAGCGTTCACCATTAGGTTCGACAACAATAAGAATAGTTGAGGAGGGAAATTGTGACGAAATTTTCAACCAACACTTCACATTCGCTTTTTCTAGTTCATTTTTTAAAAATAATCCAGCCGAATCATTTGCTATCACTCCAACAAACGATACGGGGATTTTCGATTTTCCCAACCAAAATGACACATTTGCAGCATCCCCACCCCCAGAGATTAATAGTCCATCTGAGCCAATACATCCTCCCATTCTTAGTTCTTGAAGAGAAAGACGACTTACAAACACATCTACAGAAATATGACCAAGACAAAATACTTCTTGTTGGAGACTCAATGTTAATCCTCTGGTAAACTTAATGAAGGAATCCAATAAGATTTATTCTGATTTCTCTTAATTTGATCCATTTTCTGAAGGATTTCAAAAGCCTTTATTGCAGTTTCCAAACACTTTTTCTCTGCGTTACTTAACAAATCATTTGGTATGAAGGTTCCTCTCGGACGATTGATGTATACAGCACAGACTGATCCAGCTCGTAATCCCAGAACCTGTGATAAGTTAAACAAGGTAGAGGTTTCCATTTCAAAATTATAAACTTTGATTTTTGCTAGGTCTTCTGGAAGAGTAGGGAAGCGAACTGGTAAACCTGGAATATCTCTCCCCTGAGCACCGTAGAACCCAGAAGCTGAAGCCGTTAACCCAAGGTGGTACATTCCTCCACATATATTAGCAGCTTCGCTTAAAGCTAGAACAACTTCATAATGGGCCACAGCAGGATAACCCTCAGGTACAAAATAGATACTAGTATTTTCAAGTCTAACTGCACCAGTTGAAATAACAAGGTCTCCAACATCGATAAATTCTTGTAACGCCCCACAACTACCTGCTCGAATTAACGTTGGGGCTCGGGTGATCTGCATAATTTCCACTAGAGCTATTTCAACGTTATCAGGACCAATACCAGTGCTCATCACAGATACTTCTAAATCATTTATTTTTCCTGTAATTGTTTTATATTCTCGGGCTTGAGTTTCTTTCGTAATTTCAGTAAAGAATTCTTTTGCTTTATTGGGTCTTTCAGGATTACCTACTAAAATTATATTCTCTGCTAATTCACCTGGAGCCAATCCGATGTGATATTGACGCCCTTGCTCATCCTTCACAACATCAGCACTCTTAATATCACCTATTTTCTCTGGAACCATAGGTTTCACCTTTTAACTTAACAATGTTAAGATTTTCATCATGTCAAAATTCTTGAATTTCTGTAATACATAATTAGATCTAACAGTCTGACCCATCACTATTGAGTTCAAATTCATCTTTAATTCTCATTAAAATACTCTCATTTTTAGTATTAGAATCAGAATCAATATAGAATTTAATTTTTGGTTCAGTTCCAGAAAATCTAATCAATACACTAGATTTATCATGAAAGAATAGTTTCAGGCCATCCAAAGATGATGATTTAGAGATATCCTTTGACCATAAGTCTGGAAGGCTTTGAATTAGATTATTTACCATACTCCCTTTTTCCTCTGAGATTTTAAAAGCTTGTCTGAGAATTTTCCGCTTGTTGTAAGTGGCAAATATTTCTGAAATTTTCTCTGATCCTGACAGTTCTAGAAGTTTTAATACAGGAAATAATCCATCTATCCATTTTCCAAAATTTGGAAATAGAAGCTTATTAGGTTCAGCTAAGAATAAAATTTGTTTATCATGAACAAAATCTCGGTTTCTACCAATTCGACTTATTTTAATTCTTGCCCCCTTTTTTTCAGCTATTTCAAATCCTTGCCTTGAACAATCACTAGTTAACACAACAGTCCTCTGGTTTGGATTGGAATAGTCCAAATGATCTAGAAAGAAATCAATAATTGTTGTGGAATTGACAAATTCCCCATGTTCATTGATTATTGCGAATCGATCCCCATCTCCATCGTGGGCTATACCAATGTCAGCATTCTCTTCAATGACGGTGTTCTTTAGCAGCTGCAAGTTTTTTGATGTCGGTTCACTAGGACGTCCTGGAAACGAAGCATCAAGAGTATTGTTTATAGTGGTTAAACGAATATTGCCAAATTTTCGAAAAGTGTGAGGAGAAACGAGATTCGGCACATTATTGGCACAATCTAATACTACCTTTCTGTCAATATCCTTAGTTTTAATTTTATTAAAAAGATAACTTATATAATCTTTAATAAAACTCTTAGAATCCTTATATCTAGCTACTCCTACATTTTCCCAAGAATGGAACAAGGATTGATCGAAGGTTGGTCTTTCTAATTCATATTCAAGGCTTTTTTCCACATTCGATTCAAATACTTCACCACACTCTGCTCCGTTTAAGAAAAATTTGAAACCATTGTTAGATGGCGGATTGTGAGAAGCGGTTACCATTACTCCTAATGTATCTCGAACTGAGGAAATATGAGAAATCACTGGGGTTGGACATAATCCTATATCGATTATTGCACCCGAAACATGGGCAAATCCGCTAATAAATGCCGATTTAAGTAAATCTGATGTAAATCTTATATCAGAGGTGATATATGCTGCTTTCGAACTTGTAAAATTCCTTCCTACTGCCATTCCAAGTTTCATACTAAATTGCGGGGAGATGCTACTAAATGATCCACGAATTCCAGAGCTACCAAACCAACGAGGCAAAAAAATCAACCAAGGATTATAAATACAACTCAGCTTGAATACTGTTTGATACCTAAGACAAGAAAATTCTCACTAATTTCTCTTTCTGTTAAACATTACGAAATTTACAAGAGTATTTTTGTGGCTTCAATGGCCACCTCTATCGCCTCTTTCTGCCCTTTAGTGTGGTCAACGATCAGTTCTCCAGCTTCAACATCACCAATAGCAGCCATAATCCCTCCTGCTCGCCATCCTCTTATTTGACAAATCACGAAGATTGTAGAACTTTCCATTTCTGTAACCAAAGCACCTCCCTTGATCCAAGAGTCCCATCGGCTTTTTATCGTCGGATCGGGGATCAAGGAAGGAGTTTCGGCATAGAAAGCGTCTTTTGAATGGATAATCCCTTCATGGAAACGGGAAGATAGATTTAAATTATGAGCAGCTTGTCTCAATGCTAATACAACATCAACATTGGCCACAGCGGGATAAGCGTAATCAATGTATTGACGAGAAGTCCCCTCATCACGAATTGCTCCTGTTCCAGAAACGATGTCGCCAATTTTGACTTTTCGAGATAAGATTCCCGAGGTTCCTACTCTTATAATTGTATGTACACCTATTTGTCCGAATTCTTCAATCCCAATTGCTGTCGAAGGACATCCAATCCCCATACTCGAGACAACGATTGGTTGATCTTTTAAATATCCTAAATGAACCCTGAATTCACGATTAAATGAGATTTCTTCAGAATCCTTGAGCAGGGTTGAAATTCTTGGAACCCTCGCTGGATCCCCACAGATTAAACAGTATTTACTGTTTTCTATGTCCTCTTGAGAAACATTGATATGATATTTCTTATCCAAATTTTACACAACCGGGTGTCTCTATTCTGCAATCATATCATTATTATATGTTTTGGTATGTTACTTAGTAAATGATGAATCATCATCCTTCTTTCAATTCGTAATGAGAAAAACTAGTTCCAATTTTTGGATCCTTGAATTTTACTGCATCACTCCTCAAATAATATTATTAGATAAAAATAGCTTTGAAACAAATAGTTCTATGGGAAGAAACAATCTAAAATTTAGTTAGGAAGATTCAATAACTTTGGAAACGTCACCACTAACAGAGATTCTTAAAAGGGTTTTAACTTCGAGACCAGTTTCCTGCAGGACACTTTCAACTCCATTATACTCTATTTTTTCCCCGATTACAATAACATCTGCAATTTCCGCTCCTATCTTTCGAATTGCTTTAATCATGCCGATTAGTGTCCCCCCAGTACTAATTATGTCATCAATAATACAGACACGATCTCCACGGTTAATACCACAAATATACAAAGTACCTTTTGATAAATATTCACAGGAGAAGATGGAACTTACTTGATCAGCTAATTGATTTGGATACCAACGCGCTAAGCCAAAGGGTAAACCTGATTTCAGTGAAACAGCAGCAACTAATATTGCCCCTTTATCTTCCTCTGTAATAAGCTTATCATAACTTTCGATTTCCATATGATCCAAAACTGCTGTTGCTGCTTCCTCTAGAAGTTGAGGAGTAGTTGCAGGTACCTGTTCTGTTAATGAGTTTAGAATGAAGTTGAATTTACCAATCTTATACAGAGGTTTTCCATCCAAGGCTGATCTGAGTAGTTTATAAGAACTCATGAGTCTTAACCCTAACTAAATATGCAAATATAATAATTATCTGCTATTAATTGGTTACAGAAGGATGATCGCTGAAATAATTAATAACATGAGGATGACGAGTAGTAAACCACCAATTCCAAAACTGCCAAGGATAAATCCTCCTAGGAATAATCCAATGATGGTTCCAATTCCAATGGATAAGTTTCTAAGTGACATCGCTTTTGCTAGATCTTCTTGACCCACCTTGTCAGTTATCCACGCCATTGGAGTAGGAATCAATGATATAGCAGTAAAAATTGATAATAAAAGGATCCCAAGAATTAGATAACTAAAAATCTCACCATTAATTAAACCCTCAATTATGTGGACTAGGTTCGAAATAGGGGAAACTAAAAAACCTAAGAGAAGTAATAAAAATCCAGAACCGAGAAATCCGACAATTAAGACAAATTTTCTTGACCATGCGTCAGAGATTCTACCCCAAATAATTAATCCTCCAAACACTGAAGTGATTGATGCGATTAGGATAATAAGAAGGAGAGGAAGGGGAATTTCATTTGGTATCTGCTCCCATAGACCCTGACGTTGAACTTCTTCAAGGATAGGAAATATGTAGGTTGAAAATGAAATGATTGTCGAAAAAGCCACCCAATGGATACTGATCTGAATTATTGGTCTGGTCACAAAAAATTTTTGTTGAGGCTTTTCTTTAAGTACCCCAATAACTGAATCGAAAGATATAGGAGTATAATCCCCTGAATCTGTCACAAAAATGATTGGAATTGCTGTAAGAAATAAGGAAATCCCAAAGACGATAAAAGATAGCTCTTTAATGGTCAACCACATGATAAAACCAAGGGCACCACCCCCTATGCCTCCTATGCTAAGTAGGATGTTATTAAAAGCGAGTGATTCTCCAACACGATCTTGAGGACTGTGTTGAACCCATAAAGCGATTATTGATCCAACTCGTAATGCAGAACCAACACCAATAGTTGCATTCATGAGAATTAAGAATAAGGGTTCTGGACTAATGATCAAACCAAAAAAGCCAATACATGAAATCCAATTACCTGCAATCAGTAGGAATTTTCTACCGTGTAAATCACTCAAAGTACCACAAATTGGCCCTAGCACAAGCCATAATATGTAATATGCATTTAAAATAATTCCACTTATTAAAATATGACCCAATTCATCTAAATAAGCAGCTAATAACAATTGTTGGGCTGTAAAAGTAGCTGTTACTATGACTAAATAAAAGCCTATTACTAATAGATTTGGTTGCAGATACAAATCGAAGATCAAAGATTTTAAAGTTGTCGCAGGACGTTCCATGGGAATTAACCGTCATTTCACAGTGAAATCTCAAAAAAGTTAGGAGATTTTGACAGTATTCTATTACTAGATTCAGTTATCACATATGTGTCTTCAATTCCAAGCACTTTATTCTCACTATAAAACTTAGGTTCACACGCAAGAACGTTTCCTGTGACGAGGTCGGGCCCTTTTGCGTACATAACAGGGAGGTCATCCAGCTCGAGTCCGACTCCATGTCCAACAAAAGCCACCTTGTCCGAACTACTTCCCATAAAGTTATCGTGGATTTTTAACTCTTTAGTTAATTCCATAACCTCGTTAAAGAGGTCTCCTAAGTTTACGTTTGGTTTAAGCTTCTGCTGAAGGAATTTTTTTACCTCTTGAAGAGATTCGAGCTGATCACGGGTCTTAGGATCAAATTGTCCACAGGTGAAAGTTCGGGTTGTATCAGATATATATCCCCGACAGTTTCCACAGGTGTCAACAATAAAAGGACTATTTCTTTTTAATTTTTGACGAGAGGGACCATAAGGATATTTTAAAGAGAGTCCTCCGCCAGAAATTGGTGTAAAATGAATATTTAAAATAGCTGAATTACTCGAAATTACGTATGCGTAATGTAATAACTCTGAGTTGAAAGCACGAGTGGTAATAAATCCATCATGACCATTTTCAAGTAGCCAAGCTTCTAAAAGGGAGGCTAATTCGATTTCTGTCATTTCTGGAGTAGTAATTTCAGTACAATATTCCATTGATTGATCAACGAGTGTTGCTGCCTTATTGATTAAATCAATCTCATAATTCGACTTTTTAGAACGAATATATCTAAAAATTGAGGTTCCATCAACTAATTGAATGTCCTTCGCCTTAGACTGTAAAAAATCGACGAAAGAAGAAGATAAAATGTCTTTCTCGATAGCAATTCTAGCTGGGGATTTTAATTCAAGTGTATCGAATAATTTAGACTTCCTACCAAAGTTTTTCAGAGTTTGTATTTGTGAAAAGGATTGAGCAAGTGGAAGATTTCTCTTTATTAGATGAATGGGTTCTTCTTCTATAGGGACATAAATAGCTCCATCTGCTCCCATTCCCGAATAATAATAAAGC
>CP070760.1:3013829-3030168 GCA_020348965.1 Candidatus Heimdallarchaeota archaeon
TATGTAGAAATTATTTCAACTCTTTTTTACATCGAATTCAGGAACAAAAAATCACAGTGCCACCCCTCATTCTCTTGTCATCGGGAGGGGTGACTCAAATAAAGAACGCAGCTGAACGTTCCGTTGAGACAATATTCTCTGGATTAGCAGGAGGAGTTCTGGGAGGACTTTATTCTTGTAATAAGCTTCAAATTAGGAATGCGCTTACTTTAGATATCGGAGGGACATCCACAGATGTGGCGAGTATTGTTAATGGAAAAATAGAAATTTCTACCGAAAATGAGATTGCTGGCCATCCGATGCATCTTCCTACTGTTGCTGTTCAAACCGTTGGTGCAGGAGGTGGATCAATCGCAAGATATGATCATGGAATTCTTCTGGTAGGTCCAGAAAGTGCTGGAGCTGATCCTGGGCCAGCTTGTTATAGTAATGGGGGGACGAAGTCGACTGTAACTGACGCGAATTTGGTCAGAGGTTTATTAAATCCAGATTATTTTTGCGGTGGAGTGGTCAAGATCTATCCAAAATTAGCTCAAAATGTGATTTCAACTCTTGCAGATGATCTAAGCTTTTCTTCGATTGAGAATTGTGCTACAGGGATTATTGAGATTTTTGAGAATAATGTGGCTTTAGCTCTTCGAAAAGTCTCTACAGAGCGTGGGTATGATAGCAGAAATTTTACTTTAATCACCTTTGGAGGAGCAGGGCCTCTTCATGGTTGCTCATTAGCTGATCGGTTATCTATGAAACAAGTTTTGATTCCTCCATATCCTGGTGTTTGGTCGGCTTTTGGTCTTTTAACAGCTGACATTCGTCATGATTTGTCTTTATCAGTATTAAAACCTCTCAACGAAATATCTGAAGAAGAACTTGAAAATGGATTTACTAGTATTGTTGAACAGGGTATCCAGTTATGCGTTGATGATGGGTTCTTAAAGGAAGATGTCCAGATATTTCGTACCCTTGATATTCGCTTACTTGGACAGTCATACGAATTAAATACTCCTTTTTATGGGAAAATAGGAGAAATTTCAAGAGCTTTTGATAGGGTTCACAAACAAGCATATGGGTATTCGTCTCCTGACGAGCCAAGAGAAATAGTCAATCTTCGAGTAGCTGCAATGGTTCCCCTTCCCAAGTTTGGACTTCAGAGTCTACCTGAAGGCGAAAGAGAGCCAGTCCTGGAGGCAAGAAGTGGAAAGAGAAGAGTTTTCTTGACTGATGGCTGGCAGGATGTAGATATTTTTCAGAAATCCTTTTTGGAGGCAAATAACCTTATCTATGGACCGAGTATAATCGAACAGCCTGATTCAACCACCCTTATTGATGAAAACTGGGTAGCTGAAGTGAAGGCTGATGGCCATTTATTAGTGTCAAGGTGTAGTTAAACAACATCTAGAGGTCAGATTGATGAAGTTAGACATCATAACTCTGAGTGTTATTCAAAAAGCCTTGGAAAATATTGCAGAGGAAATGGGAATAGTCTTAAGACGTGCTTCTTTTAGCCCAAATTGCAAAGAGAGGTTAGATTTCTCCTGCGCAATCTTTAATCGAAACGCTGATCTCCTGGCTCAAGCGGAACACATTCCAGTCCATCTTGGAGCAATGTTTTCCTCTATGGAGACAATTCTACAGGAGTTCCCCACTGAAGAACTAAATCCAGAAGATATAATAATCTTAAACAGCCCCTACCAAGGAGGAACTCATCTTCCAGATGTAACCTTCTTAATGCCTGTATTCATTGGAGATGAACTAAGCTTTTTTGTTAATAATAGAGCCCACCATGCAGACATAGGTGGTTCTACCCCAGGTTCTATGCCTGGGATATCATCAGAGCTCTTTGAAGAAGGCTTGATTATTCCCCCAGTTCGCCTTTATGATCGTGGGAGAGAAGTAAAAGACGTAATGAAACTCATTTTATCTAATGTTCGGGTTCAAAAAGAAAGATTAGGTGATTTCCGTGCACAACGGGCTTCGTTGATACGGGGGAAAGATCGTTTAGTAGAGCTGAGTAAAAAATATGGTTATGATTATCTCATAAAAGCCTGTAACGAGTTAATGAACCTTTCAGAGGAAGCATTTCAAGAACAACTTAATAAATTGATCATTCCCCCAGAAGGAGTTTCATTTCATGATTTTCTCGATTCTGACGGAATTACAGATGAACTAGTAAAAATATGTGTTAATCTCTCTATTACAGGAAAAAAACTTCTAGTTTCATTCAAAGGTACTGATTCACAACAGACGGGGAATGTAAATGCCCCAAGAAGTGTAGTCTACTCGTGCGTTTATTACGTTTTTCGCTCTCTAACCGACCCAACCATAATGACTAATGCTGGATTGTTCCGTAATATTGAAATTGAGATTCCCAAAGGCAGCTTGTTAGATCCCTGTCCTCCAGCTGCAGTTTCCTCTGGGAACGTGGAAACATCTCAAAGATTAGTAGATGTTTTGCTAGGAGCCTTATCTAGAGTATTACCAGAAATACCTGCTGCTTCTCAAGGTACAATGAATAATGTTAGCATCGGAGGGTTTGATAGTGGTGGAAATCCCTTCACATATTATGAAACGATTGGTGGTGGAACAGGAGGAAGTATGAACTATCGGGGGGTCTCTGGGATCCATTCTCATATGACTAATACGCTGAACACTCCTATTGAAGCTCTGGAACTGGTCTATCCACTAAGAATAACGCGATATTCTTTTCGTGACGACTCTAGTGGTAGTGGACTAAATCAAGGGGGACAAGGGCTTATTCGCGAAATTGAATGTCTGGTAGATGCCGTTGTTTCTTTACAAACTGAGCGGCGGAAACTAGCTCCTTATGGTTTGAACGGCGGTGAGGATGGAATGAAAGGTGTTAATATTAGAAGGAAGATAGATGGTAAAGAAATAATCTTACCAGGAAGAGCAATAGTGAATTTTAAAGCAGGTGAGACTCTTATTATCAAGACCCCTGGTGGAGGAGGGTGGGGAAAATTGAATGACATTAGAGAGGCGACTTGATTTGAGAATTCAGAATTTCGAAGAAATTATACATTATTCTTCCTCAGAGAGAAAGAAACCCAGAGAGACAATATTGAATTTCTTCAGTTCTGCACTCGAGGCTGTTGATCCGTTTCGCATCGTTTTCAACAACTTATCTTTTGATTCAAAGAGAAAGGAATTAATCATTGATAATAAGCATTTTACTATTGATAATAGAAAAATCTGGGTTATCGGTGCGGGAAAAGCAGTTGGGCGAATGACTCAAGCAGTTGAAATGATTTTAGCAGGACTGGAATACCAAGGAGTAATTTGTGTTCCCGAAGGAATGAAGAAAGATCTAAAGCTTGAACGAGTACAATGTTATGAATCAACTCATCCTCTACCTTCTGAAGTCAATCTGCACAACACAAAGATTGTTTTGGAGTTAGTTAAACAAATTAAGGAAGAAGATCTAGTAATTGCTCTGATAAGTGGAGGTGGGTCAGCCTTATGGACTGCACCAACGCCTCCGATAACGATACATGACCTAATTGATCTTAATAGAGCATTAATTCATTCAAAAATGTCAATCCACGATATTAATAAAATTAGGAAGCATATTTCTCAAATCAAGGGAGGTAGACTTGCTGAACTGATTTCATGTGAGACTCTTGTATTAGTTCTTTCAGATGTGATTGGGGACAATTTAGAAAGTATAGCCTCTGGCCCCCTCTCTCCTGACCCGAGCACCTTTTTGGATGTAAAAATACTGTTGGATCAACATCAAATTTGGAAAAATTCAATTCCAAATTCTATTAGAGAATACATTGAAAAAGGAATAAGTTCTGGAATACCAGACACGCCCAAAAATGCATTCCAACAAGTCCAATCATACATTCTAGGGTCAAACAAAGTTGCTTGTACCGCCGTGTGTTCCTCTGCGAGACAACAGGGATTCAAAGCAGTCTTCTTAACAGATAAATTAGAGGGAGACGCGCGGTGGATTGGTCGTTTACTAGCTAGAATCTATTGTGGACTTGCTGAAAGCACTAAGGAACCTATTGTTGTAGTAAGTGGTGGGGAATCAACTATTGAAGTTCAGGGGAAGGGAATTGGGGGAAGGAATCAAGAAGTTGCTGCTTCCTTATTAAGTGAATTAGTATCTTTACCATCTCCTCCTGATATAGAGTTTCTTTCAGTAGGTACAGATGGAGTAGATGGAAATTCAATTTATGCCGGTGCTCTCATTGATAAGCTTACAATTGAAGACTTTGTTCAGAAAAACTTAGATTTATCAACATATCAACAAGAAAATGATATAAGCAAATTCTTCGAAAGAATAAACGGATCCCTTTTAGTAACTGGCCCAACCAGGACTAACGTCATGGATCTTCAAATAGCATTATTGAATTATGTCCCAGATGCGGAAACGCGTTCCTAAGTTCCTGTAATAGGAGTAAGGGGGAATATTATGTCAAATTTTTGTTAAGAAGACGAGAAAAAGAAGAAAAATACTCCCAGCCACTTTATTCTTTTTTTAACTTCGTGGGGATTTTGCCTTCCAGTTTTGCTTTGGCTTCCTCGATGCTGTGATAGCCATCTTCAGAGGTTTTTTTTAGTAGTTCCTTTTTAAGATCATCTGGGATTTTCTGTTCTTCGTTGGACACGTATCATTCCTCTTTTGACTTATTTAATTGTAGATTTGTGTTCTTAGATCCCATGATGAGATGTTTATCCATGATTGAAAAATATTTGCATACTAGAAAGTGATCCTGATAACCTCATGTTAATTTCCTCTAATTGGAAGGTAAAATTCATAGGGAGAATGCTTTTATTTATGAGAAAGCACTTTTGTCGGACAGAATTCATAATTCAGACTATAAAACAATTAGGTAGAGAAGAAAACGACAACCAAGTTTATGTCAGAACTCGGAATAATACTTACCGAAACTGGAGTAGTATTTGCGATAGTAATTTTCGATAGTTCTTGGATCAGGAATTCTATACTTCTGCCATACATGAATAACTTCATCTAATTCAGCCTCACACTCCTGCCCTTTGAATAAATTCTTGAGAAACTGTGTGCGTTCATTGATATCTCGTAGAGTAAAGTCAATAAATTGCCCTACAGTGTAATACTTAAGCCGATTAAACCGTATTCCAAAATCTTTCATTCCCCATTTAATTTCCAGTTCTTTAGGATTGGGGAGCAAAATACTATCCCCATAGACTGGGTGAGGAATCCAACTCGAGATTTTTCGGTGCTCACCTAAATCTAATAATTTCTTTGTATCTTGAACTGTGATTTTTTCCCCTTGACCTTGGAACACAATTTCACCTAATTCATTTTTCAAAATACTCTCTGTGTGACGATCAATCTTAGGTATAAACTCTCCATTTTTATCTCTGAGGCGGATTTGGTTACCATTGATATCATGTTCGCCAATAGTTCCCGCATTGGTTACCAAGAAGATTAATTTTCCATCAAGACCTAATCCAAGATCCCTATACATCTCCAGTTTCAATAGCGCTTGGTGACATTGCTCTCGTGCCATGAAATCTGTTGCAGCATAGGAACGAACACGTGTGCCTGGTTTTTGTTCAGCAACGGCTGATGTGATAATTGATTCTACTGATGAATCAAGAGCTGTTGCTAGTATAGGGTCTGTGACACGGAACATAGGATCGAGAAGATCAAAACGTTTCATAGAAAGAACAGTAGTTTTAAGGTAACGAGGAGTGTCATCTTTTCCCCAATCTTTGTTTAATTCGGAAAAAAGAAAAATGAAACGACCATTTGTTGTTCCTGAACTATGATACCGAGTGCATTTCAATGACCCCTGTTTTAATTCTGGTTTTACTACAGGTATTTTCACCGTGTAACCATTAATTTTCTTAAAATGATATTCAACATTCTCACAGTCAATATTTTGAGCAAGTACAACAGGTCGGTTACCGTTTTCGTCAACTTCAAGGGATTTCATAAGACCTGGCCACTCTGGACTTTTTGGGCCTAGATCTTGAGATTTAGCATACGATGCTGCTTCTAAACCAATTAATTGCACTTTTTCAATCTTATTTGTTTCAGGGTTTCGTATTAACTTACCCACACAGGCATCATCTTGTTCCAATTCTGGCCCAACAGTAAGAGTAGTTTTTCCAGTCCCTGAAAGTCCTTTAATAACCCTATCAGTAGTCATACCAGCATGATACGAGATGTAACCATCTGATTCGGCTTTATTCCATACCAGAGTGAGATTAGGTTTCTTATAAGCCCCACCAAAATAATCAACTCTTAAACTCATCACTCTTCGTTGGTTTTGATCTATATCTGTAAAATCGTAAAGAGTTATGGGTTCCTTTGGGTCAAAGGTGGGGAAGAATTTGCGGATCTCATTGACATATTTCAAAGGTAAGCTTTCCTGAATTACAAAATTCCAGCAATCAATGTGTTGGTTATCTTTTGGGGGAAAAACCATCAGCTTTCCAAACCATCCGATATAGGCGCTATGCATATTTTTTACGCTGATAGTTACACGAAGCCCTACTTCATACCCATGCTCTCCTTGAATGCCGTCTTGCACAATGACTGGAATTTTTTCTTCTTCGAGATAGCGAAGGACAACCTCAAAGAGTTTTTTTCCTCGTTCACGGTCAAATGGTTTTTGTCCTTTGCCAAGACGATATCCCTCTGGAACCATATAATATGCTCTATCTGGGCGTCTTCCAAGTTGAGTTGAACCAAAAAGATATTGATAGTCTTTTGTGACAATATAATAAGGTTTAAGATTTTCACGGAACCAATCATGGTCTGGGTTCAGTACAATTTGGTCATTTGAAAGTTGACACCCAAAACCAACATCAAATATCCCATTTGAAACAGTTTGCATTTTCATCAAACTCACTCATTGGTTGATAATGCCCTAATTCCTCAATATTTTGAAGATCAAGCATTTGCGGGTAAGAATAAATCACTTTATATCAATTAATGTAATTTTTTACATGTTACGTAAGGGAATAATATACTCTTTCTCGCTGTTTTCCTTTATTTACTGTCTTCTCCAAGAAAACCTGGCCTATTTCTGATGTATTTTGAACATGAGTCCCAGCACACGCAGCCCAATCGTATTCATTAATAGAAATAATACGAAATTCTTGAACAGACTTCGGAACCATGTCGAGGTATTGAGTTTGATACTCTTTTTCTTCGAGAAATTTAATTGCCTCATCACGCTGGAGGAAAGAAATCGTGACTGGCATATTGGTTGATATTAAGGCATTAATTTGAATTGTAATTGTGTTTAATTCATCAGATGAGAGCTTGGATAATGGTGACAAGTCCAATCTATTTATTTCAATTTTTAACTGGTTACTAACTGTTTCGGCTTGAAGATGGAGTTGAAAATAACGACTAATTAGGTGTTGTGCTGTGTGTGAACGCATCAATTGATATCTACGAGTCCATTCGATTTCTCCTTTGATCTGCATCCCGACCCTCAATCCTTCTACAATATCCAATTCGTGAATAATTTTTCCCTGTAGTTGGCGAGTATTTATGACTTTTAATTCTCCTTCTTCCCATTTCAAAGTTCCACGATCTCCTAATTGACCTCCCCCTTCTGGAAAGAAGGCTGATCGGTCTAAAGCGACCCCATGTGAGGTTATTTCAACTATAGTTGCCTCAAAATCACGTATATAACAATCCTTTAAATATAATCGTTCTGTCATACTTATTTCTCTTATTTACTTATTACATGTCTTCTAAGACTGAAATAATTTCTTTTTCAAAAGAATCGGTTAATATAGGATCCATCTCTACTCCAATGAGTCGTCCCATTTCTTTCAAAATTTCGATATTCACCATTAAGCTAAATGTCGAGTTGGAAGTCTGGAATAAGGCTTCCAATTTACTAACAAAGCTTATGTCCTTTTTTAGACTAATTTTTCTCTTTAGACGCAATGAAAGCCTGCTGACAACTTTTTTTTGAAAAGATTCAATGATGGAAGACAAAACTGTCATGAAATATATCGATTGATCAAATATTCTACCTTTTTTCATATCATTATAGCGTCTGGTAAAATGAGTAACTGCATCCTGACTCTCAAACCCTAATTCTTCAGCTAAATCCTCAATAAATGCGATGTATGGAGCTGGATCATCTTCAAACTGATATTTCTCTGCATAAGAGCAAAAAATCCTAAGCATCTCATCGATAACCTTTCCAGAACCAGGAGCATGAAATTGAACAGTGTTCATTCGATCAATGATAATGTCTGGGTCAACATAGATCTGCTGCTCTAAATATTCCCGACATACTATTTCTTTAGGGATTTTAGGGGGAATAGTCATTTTTATGGCCCTTATTTCTGTTGTCTTAGAAAAATTCATCCAGAGGAAGAATAGATTGGTATTGTTTGATTTTTTGTTCTAATTTCTCGGTCGCTGTTTGTTCTCGCTCGCTTAGTGGTTTATGAGGGTATTCTTCGCGGAGTTGAATCAAAATCTCTCGAAGCCATTCTGCAATCTTTTTGTCAGATGGTCTTTGAGGTTCTCTCCGAAGTTTATTGATTTTCTTTGAAACTTTTTTTGTAGCATCACTTTTTAATTCTTTAAGGGGTTTGTTAGGAGATTCTTTTCGGAGTCGTAATAATTCTCTCCGATACCACTTTGAAATCTGAGAATCAGCAATTTGTATTGACCTTCTTTTCGCCTTATCCTGAATTCTCTGATGTAAGACTTTGTTAATTAATTCTTCTCGGCTCTTTAAAGACTCATGTGGGTGTGCTTCCCTAATCTGCTCTTCTGTTTCCTCCCACCATCGTACTAACATACCTGGGGTCAGTTTTATACGATCATTCTTTTTTTCTTGATTTGTCAAGACTACACCAACATCGCAAGGAAGCTTGGCTGATATTTTAAAGATAGATAGGTCAAAGATTAAATTATTATTAAAATAACGACTCAATGTATAAAACATCAATAAGTGAAAGTAATCTTAAAGGCTTATTATTTGTGGGATAATTAGACTTCTTTATTATGATGACATTTGAATTGAAAGTATGAATTTTAGATTTTATGCATTATCTGAAAAGTTGAATGAATATGAAATCCTCGTCCATAATAGTATACGACTTGTCAAATCAATAGAAAAAAGCTTACTTTAGCCTGTCCAATTTATAATCCATTTTCAAGAGTAATTTCTGACGATCCATTCAAAACTAAACTTGAAATCCCACTTTTGCCAAAAATGAGCCAAGAGTACAAAAAATAGGCTATAAAGGGAAACAAATACTAACAAGACTGATTCAGAGGGTATAAGTGAAGGGTCAATAACACCAACTACCGGATGCACATAATAAACCGTTAGAGAAATCTTACTGACTATAATAATAGGATATAAAAGATTATAGCTAGTTTTGTGAGGGATGATTTGGTGAATGTCTAGTATTAGAACCAATAGGATAAAGATACATCCGTTTAGTCCAATAGAAATGAATACGTGAGAAAAGGATGAAGCATATCCCAAGCCTGCTGAAATAAATCGTTCATTTTCTAAATACAAAAATCCAATGATTAGAAGTAAAAAATTAGCCAGTAGTAATAATTTTGATTTTTGCATGACATGATTTTGTGAGTCACGATTCAAATTAAGAAACGATGCTGTAAATCCACCAGCTAGCGGAAATGACAACCAGGGAATTAACCCACATGATGAGACATCAAATGAAATATTCTTTAGGATCGAAAGGATTTCAAGAGATACTGGAAACTCTCTTGAATTCGACTCTTGAATCATTACCGTATAATCATGAAAGAAAATGAAAAGGGCAATGATGCTAATGAGGCTAATTAAAAGAAGAATAGAAATGATTTGTTGATGATTCAAAGAAACACGGTTTTTCCTTTCAAACCACCGTGAGATTTCCCATATGAGAAGGAGGTAGAGTGTAGAAAATGCAAAAAGATGTAACAAATGCCAAGTGAATATATAATTCAAAAATTTCTCTGGGGCTTGAATAATTGACATTAATGCAAGAGCCAGAGTAGCAAATGCAAAGAAAATTATACTTCGTTTTACTGCATGCAATCTAATCTCATGACGGTTAAAGACATCTTCACTTTGCCTGAGAAATGAGTTGACTTGGTTGAATCCATATAGGTATAGAAAACACGGAAAAATCGTCAAAGCATAGAACCAAATGCTTGCTATCACAAGACTCCCTTCCTCATAGTGAAGTGATAAGTCCTTGTCCCACCAGCCAATGCTGTGCGAAAAGATCATGGGGAAAATCGCGATCCCTTTCAAAAGATCAACTGTTAAGAGATAAAAACGTCCTTGTCGAGAATTTGGGACTAGAGTCACGTTTTCGAGTTAATAACCAAGGTAATTATGAGTATTTCTAGGTGACAGATTAATGATCAAACAGAAACAAGCCGACAAAAAAGGTTGCTTCTAGATTTTTAGAAAAATGTAAATTTTTATAAACCTCCATTCCACCAAAATATGTTCATCCAGATTCAGAGAAAATGTTTTAATGCAAGAGTGATTGCTCTTCAACTAAAAATCGTTTCACATCGATCAAAAATCTGTTTGAAAGAGGAGACATTTAAAAAATGAATCAGAGAGGAAGAATGGTAAAATTCTTAATAATAGTCTGCGGGCTTGGAATAATACTATCTCCAACAACTGCAGGTGTAGCCCATACTCAAGCTGTCGTAATTGATTGTATCCTAGTTCATAATTCTCAATGTGGAACTTGTGAGGATCGGTTCAATGGGATTGTTACCTCTTTTTATGAGAAGTATCAATCTAATGATAATATCAACATTAAAATTCTCGACATCGCAAAGATTGAAGAACGAAATTCTTTTTTAGCAGAGATGGACAAGCTAGGGATTAACATTGGCACGTATGACGATCTCCCGTATGTTATTTTCATCTGGGAAGATAACTATCAGGTTTTTGATGTTTCAAATTTAGAATCAATTGAAAACAAACTCCTTACAATTTTAACAAATTCAGACAAGAGTTCTCCTACACAAACAGTTTCCAATCCCCTTGTAACATTTTTACCAGTCTTCAATTATCCACTTCTTTATTTTACCGTCATAATTGTTGCTGCAGGAGCTTTTTTTGCCTTTTTAGGGTATCATATTCATTTAAAGCGAGGTGGGTCTCATTTCTATCCTCGTAGAATTTCCTCGAATCGTTATCTCGTTATTTTGGGATCTTCTCTGGTTTCTGTTTTCCTATTAACCTATCAATTACTAGAAAGATTACTAGGAGGTTGTGGTTGTGCCTCTGGTGATATTGTAAAAACATTGTTATTCCAAAAATACGATCATATCATTATTCTAAATTTTGACATTCCTATCGCCTTATTTGGAATTCTATTCAATCTAGGTGTAATTTTTCAAGTTATACTCTTGGCAGCAGTACGTGTTCATCAAAAGTCACAAAAACACATGAAAAAATATCATTCTCTTTTAATAAGCCAAATGCTACTAGCATCACTAAGTTTATTATATCTAGTCTATTTAGAACTTTTTGTTATACAAGTTATTTGTCCTCTATGCACAATCTCTCAGATTATTATAACTCTGAACACAATTTTAGTATGTACATGGCGTCCATGGAAATTCAATGAGGAAGAGAGATTTAATTCCCCCTTTAAGAAAATGAATCTATTTTTCAATCATTTCATATTAAAACGTAGGCTTTTCCAACCATTCTCTCTCTGTGTTATATTTTTCGTCCTATTTACCTCTATTACTCCGAGTGGAAATTCAACATCTCAAATAGTACAACTTAATGCTTTAGAAATAGATTTTCCCATTACATATACTTCTGAACGCCAAAACTCTTTAGAGAAACTAGACTTAATATCTCCTTATAGCGTGAATTCATATTATTTATTAATCGATGCTATTCTGGTTGAAAAACCAGTATTTGTCCTATTTTATGCGACCTGGTGTAATTTCTGTAACAAACAAAAACCACTTATCATGGAGTTAGAAGAAGAGTATTCCCATAAGATTGGATTTATCTATGTTAACGGGGATGAAAATCTCCAAATGATGCTAGATTTCGGAGTTACTGGCTATCCAACAATGTTTTTAATCGAAGATAAGACTTCTGAGGGATATATCCATCGTGTGTTTAGAGGTTTGAATGAGAAGAGCTTATTCCAAAGTATTTTTAACAATGACAATGATATTGCATCTATTGAAGCATTTAAACCGCTAACTATGGCCCAGACGACTTGTACTGTAGATTCTGATTGTAGTTCTGATAAGTACTGTGCTAAAGAATCCGGAGATTGTGATGGAACTGGTGTTTGTGAGTCCAAACCAGAGGTTTGTGTTACTGTCTGGGATCCTGTGTGCGGCTGTGATGGGATGACTTATTCAAATGATTGTTATGCGGCGATGGCAGGAGTCAATGTTGCCTATACGGGAGCATGTATACCTACCTGTACCACAAATTCAGATTGTAGTTCTACGGAGTACTGTGCTAAAGAGTCTGGAGATTGTGATGGGACTGGTATTTGTGAACCCAAACCTACTGTCTGCCCCGATGTCTGGGAACCTGTGTGTGGGTGTGATAGGAAGACATACGGTAATGCCTGTGAGGCTGCTCTTACAGGGATGAATGTGGCCTATACGGGTGAATGTGACCTTACTTGTAGCACAAATACGGATTGCAATTCAGACGAGTATTGTGCTAAAGAACCTGGAGATTGTGACGGGAATGGCGTTTGTGAGTCCAAACCAGAGATTTGTGTTACCGTCTGGAATCCTGTGTGTGCCTGTGATGGAATGACCTATTCTAATGACTGCTATGCGGCTATGGCAGGTGTTAATGTTGACTATTCGGGAGCATGTATACCTACCTGTACCGTAAATGCGGACTGCAGTTCTACGGAGTACTGTGCTAAAGAACCAGGAGACTGTGAAGGGACTGGTATTTGTGAATCTAAGCCAGAAATATGTCCTGATGTCTATGACCCAGTGTGTGGCTGCGATGGGAGGACCTACGGCAATGCCTGTGAAGCCGCATTCACAGGAGTGAATGTTGCGTATGAGGGGCAATGCAAAGTTTCCTGTAGTACGAATACGGATTGCAGTACAGACGAATACTGTGCCAAAGATTTGGGAAATTGTGACGGGAACGGTGTTTGTGAGCCCAAACCTGCCGCCTGTCCCGATGTCTGGGATCCTGTGTGTGCCTGTGATGGAATGACTTATTCTAATGAATGTTATGCAGCGATGGCTGGAGTCAATGTCGATTATTCAGGTCCCTGTATCCCGACTTGTACTACAAATGCAGACTGCGGTACTGGCGAGTACTGTGTTAAAGAACCAGGGGATTGTGAGGGGACTGGTATATGTGAACCCAAACCAGAGATCTGTCCTGATGTCTATGAACCAGTGTGTGGTTGTGATGGGAGGACATACGGCAATGCCTGTGAGGCTGCCTCTGCTGGAATGAATATCGCTTATACAGGAGAATGTAAACTTACCTGTAGTTCGAATACGGATTGTAATACTAACGAATACTGTGCCAAAGAAGCTGGGAATTGTGAAGGGGATGGTGTTTGTGAGCCCAAACCCACTGTCTGTCCCGACGTTTGGGATCCTATATGTGCTTGTGACGGGATGACCTATTCTAACGAGTGTTATGCGACGATGGCGGGAGTTAATGTCGACTATACGGGAACATGTACCCCTACCTGTACCACAAATTTCGATTGCAGTTCTACGGAATACTGCGCCAAAGAACCAGGGGATTGTGAGGGAAATGGGACCTGTGAACCTAAACCCGAAGCCTGCATCACTCTTTGGGATCCTGTATGTGGCTGTGATGGGAAGACCTACGGTAATGACTGTGAGGCCGCTGCCGCAGGGGTAAATGTAGCATATACAGGAGAATGTAAACTTACCTGTAGTACGAATGTGGATTGTAATACTGGTGAGTATTGTGCCAAGGAACCTGGGAATTGTGACGGATTTGGTGTTTGCGAGCCTAAACCCGCTGCCTGTCCCGATCTCTGGGATCCTGTGTGCGGTTGTGATGGGATGACGTATTCTAATGAATGCTATGCAGCGATGGTAGGAGTCAATGTTGACTATACCGGAACATGTATACTAACGTGTAAGACAAACGCAGACTGTAGTTCTGATGAGTACTGCGCTAAAGAACCAGGAGATTGTGACGGGACTGGCATTTGTGAACCTAAACCAGAAATTTGTCTTACTGTCTGGGATCCTGTGTGTGGCTGTGATGGGAAGACTTACGGTAATGCCTGTGAGGCCGCTGCCGCGGGAATGAATGTCGCTTACACAGGAGAATGTAAACCATCCTGTAGTACGAATACAGATTGTAATACTGACGAATACTGTGGCAAGGAACCTGGAGATTGTGAGGGGACTGGTATTTGCGAACCTAAACCCACTGGCTGCTTCGATGTCTGGGATCCTGTGTGTGGTTGTGATGGAATGACATATTCTAACGACTGTTATGCGGCGATGGCGGGAGTCAATGTCTACCACACGGGAGCATGTACCCCTACCTGTACCACAAATGCTGACTGTAGTTCTACGGAATACTGTGCCAAGGAACCAGGGGATTGTGACGGAACTGGGATTTGTGAACCTAAACCTGAAATTTGTCCTACTATATGGGATCCTGTGTGTGGTTGTGATGGGAAGACCTACGGTAATGCCTGTGAAGCTTCTTCCATAGGGATAAATGTTGCCTATAAAGGAGAATGTACCCCCACTACCACTTCATTCAGTACCTCAACTATTTCTACCTCAACATCTACTACATCAACGGTAACTCTTACCCCTGCATCTGGTTGGAGCTCTCTCGTAATATTTCTATTGATGATTATATTAATTTCCAGAAAAAGGCTGCCATTGAACAAATACAAAGTGAATAAGTAGAAATATGTGACATAAACCCATTTTCTTGAAAATCATCAGTTAAATCGAAAGATTTATACAATTTAACTTATGATGGACAAATCGGAGTGAATATCCATGGGGTATCACGAAATTAGTTTTGGTTATTAATCAATGGATAACATACTCCGTACTCTATAGCTTTTTTCTATATTCCAATCCAAGGAATTTTTTTACAATATTTTCTAATATTGACCTAAACCAATTCTTTTGTAGGTGAAATCTGGATGGATAACGAAATTTGAAAGTCAAAAGTTGAAAAACAAAAAGAAAACTTCTGTATGGACTCAACACACTCTCTTTGAGTTAGTAAAGGTATTACCTTATGTTGAGTTAAAAGGTCAGAATCGGAGGAAGAGGTCAGATGAGTGATGTCGAACCTCTTTTCACTCCTGTGACTGCAAATCTTGATTGGTCAGCAGTCGAACAAACAATGCTTCAATTATGGGAAGAAAACCAAACATACCATAGGTTGAAAGCGAAGCTACAAAAATCAAACCAAAAATTTAGCTTCATTGATGGGCCCATCACGGCTAATAACCCTATGGGGGTACATACTGCGCGTGGACGAACCCTGAAAGATATCTATCAACGTTACTGGGCCATGCGTGGATTTAATCAACGTTTCCAGAATGGTTTTGACACTCAGGGATTATGGGTTGAAGTTGAGGTTGAGAAAGCCCTAGGCCTTAATTCTAAGAATGATATCTTAGAAATGGGTCTTGAAGTTTTTGTAAATCATTGCAAAGCTCGAATAAGCAGGTACTCAGAAATTATAACTCAGCAATCAAAACAACTAGGCCAACAGATGGATTGGGACAACAGCTATTATACTCACACTGATCAGAATATCGAACATATTTGGCATTTTTTGAAAACTTGTCATGAGAAAGAGTGGCTTTATCAATCACGACTTGTGATGCCCTGGTGCCCGCGATGTTCTACGAGTCTTTCGACTCACGAAATGGCAGATTCATATAGATTAGTGAAACATCCTTCAGTGTACTTACAGCTTCCAGTCTTGGGAACCCCCAATCGTTATTTCTTAGTCTGGACTACAACTCCATGGACTCTAACGGCAAATACAGCTTTAGCAATTCATCCTGAATTGACATATTTACTTGTTAAGATGGATAATAAAGAATATTATATTGCAGAAGACTCCTTAATAGTGTTAGGTTCTGAATGTTCAGTATTAAAAGTTTTTAAAGGAAAAAATCTTTTAGAATTTGAATATGAGGCTCCTTTTGCAGATCTCCCTCTACAAGAAGGAGTTCAACATAAACTGGTTCCCTGGGAGGAAGTATCGTCTGAAGAAGGAACAGTAATTGTACACATAGCCCCTGGATGCGGGGTAGAAGATTTTGAATTGGGAAAACAGTTTAATTTAGACGTGGTTGCACC
>CP070760.1:3030268-3043936 GCA_020348965.1 Candidatus Heimdallarchaeota archaeon
TTCAGATGAAATCTACTCTAAAATGACCTATGATGAGAAATTTTACTCTTGTTCCGAGCTTGATGAATGTAAAGAACGAACTGTCATAATTGATGGTTTCTCAAAAGCCTATTCGATGACAGGGTGGAGATTAGGATATGTAATTGGACCAGAGAAAATTATTGACCGAATGTGTCTGTTAATTTCAATGACTGTATCATGTGTAAATGCCTTCACTCAAAAAGCGGGAGTAGCTGCACTGACGATGAAAGAACCACAAGAGGAACTTAAAAGGAATATGAAGGCCTTTCGTAAGAGACGAGATGCAATAGTTGAAGGCTTGAACGGTGTTCCAGGATTCACTTGCCTCAAACCTCAAGGAGCATTCTATGTTTTTCCAAATATCGAGAGGACAGGAAAGAAATCTAAAGAATTGGCAGATGAGTTATTAGAAAAAAATGGAGTTGCTTGTCTTCCTGGGACAGTTTTTGGTAATGCAGGAGAGGGTTATCTAAGATTTTCTTATGCAACATCAATTGATACTATAAATAAAGCAATCGAGAATATTAAAGAAACCTTCTAAAATATAAGTGATTTAGATGCTCGCTAGAATCGCATTTATCGGATTTGGAGTTGTTGGGCAAGGTCTCGCAGAGATACTTCTTGAACAAAAAGAAGATCTTAAGAAGAATTACGGATTTGAATACTCTGTTGTTGCAATATCCGACAAAATGAAAGGAGCCGTTTATGATGAAAAGGGTTTAGACCTTCAACAGCTCCTGAATGTAGTGAAAACCACAGGAAAAATCGAGGATTATCCAGAAGGAATCACTGGATGGGATAGTCTAAAAACAATTACAGAATCAAACGCAAACCTCATCATTGAAGTTTCTTGGACTGATATCAATACTGGAGAACCCGCTCTCTCACATGTGAAAGCGGCTATCGGGTGTCACAAACATGTCGTTATGACGAATAAAGGGCCCATTGCCTTGGCTGCTCGAGAGTTGATGTCAATGGCAAAAACAAATGGGATAGAAATTAGATTCGAGGGAACAGTCTTAAGCGGGACTCCAGCTTTGAATTTAGGTGTTAATAATCTTGCTAACTCGAAAATTACAAAAATAGCTGGAATTGTAAATGGGACAACTAATTACATCTTAACAGAGATGGAAAAGGGATTAAGTTACGAGGATGCTTTAAAACAGGCCCAAGAACTCGGATATGCTGAAGCTGATCCAACTGCGGACGTTGAGGGTTATGATGCACTTGGAAAAATCGTGATTCTAACCAATGTAGTCATGGATGGCACAATCACAAAGGATCAGGTACCTTGTGAAGGAATCACGAAAATCACCGCTCAAGATATTGAGGCTGCTAGATCAGAAGGAAAACGTTGGAAACTTATTGCGGGAGCAGAGCTCAAAGAAGATGGATCTGTTGAAGCGTATGTTCGACCCGAGAAGATTCCTTTAGACCATCCGCTAGCTGCTGTCAGTGGTCCAATAAATGCTTTAACTTATACAACGAAGTACTTAGGGGATGTGACAATAGTCGGGCCAGGAGCTGGTCGTGAGGCAACAGGATATGCTTTACTGACTGATATTTTAGATATTCATAGAAAAATATCCAGATAGCTCAATTGTAGGGATGATAAATGGGATATATGGGCAAATATCTGGATGTGAATCTTTCCACGGGGAAAATAACAGAAGTCACACTTGACATGTGTCTTGCAGAAATGTTTATTGGGGGAAAAGGTCTTGGTGCAAAAATTCTTTACGATACATTAAATTCTGGTGTAGATCCTTTAAGTTCTGACAATATTTTGTTGTTTATGACTGGTCCTTTATCTGGTACCTCTGTTCAGACGTCTGGCCGATGGTGTATTGTTACAAAATCACCTCATACAGGTATATTTCTTGATAGTCAAATCGGAGGGAAATTTGGCCATCGTCTGAAAAGGGCAGGTTTTGATTTTATTCTCTTTAGAGGTAAAGCTGACATGCCCAGTTATCTAGAAGTCTCTTCGGAAACGGTGGAAATTCATCCAGCGAACGATCTTTGGGGGAAAGGAACATATGAGGTTGAGGAAATTCTAAAGAAAAAACATATTGGTTCAGAAGTTTGTACTATTGGTCCTGCAGGCGAGAATCTGGTAACATTTGCTAGTGTAATGACTGATCGAACTCACATGGCGGGTAGAGGAGGTGCTGGAGCCGTTATGGGATCCAAAAATCTCAAAGCAGTAGTAGTACGCGGATCCCGAAACATTGAAGCAGTGGATCCAAAAAAATTCAAGGAACTGACAAGAGCTTTTGCAAAAAAAGTACGTGAGAACCCTGGAGTTAAACGTCGTCACGAGATTGGAACAGTCATGTGGGTCAAAATGGCGAACGAAGCTGGCTTCCTTCCAACAAAAAACTTTCAATCAGGTGTGTTTAACGGTGCTGATGAAATCTCTGGAGAAAGAATGCGTGATGAGTTTGTTGTTGGCCATACTGCTTGTTATCGATGTCTGATAGCATGTGGGAAAACAACCCGTTTCACTGAGGGGAAGTATGCTGGATTAGAAGTTGATGGACCTGAATATGAAACAAGTGCTCTTCTAGGCGCAAGTTGTGAGATCAATGATTTGGGGGCAATAGCCAAAAGTAACCTGATCTGTGATGATTTGGGAATGGATACGATTACAGTAGGGGGAACGATTGCTTTTGCAATGGAATGTAGTAAGAAGGGAATCCTAGATCAAAAAGATGTTAGAAATTTCGAATTCGGTAACGCAGAGGCCCAGCACGAAATGTTACATTTGATTGCAAATCGAAAAGGAATTGGAGAGTTGTTTGCGAAGGGATCTTTCGCCGCTGCAAAAGAAATTGATTGTGATAGTTCTGATTTTGCAGTCCAGGTGAAAAAATTAGAGCTAGCAGGTGTTGAGCCACGAGGATCTTTTGGTATGGCTCTGGCATATGCGACTGCTGATCGTGGAGGATGTCATCAGCGGTGCTGGACTCCCAGTGCTGAGCTCTCTGGATCATTGACGCGTTTTAGCTTTGACGGGGTACCAAAGTTTGTAAAAGAGGCTCAAGATGAGAGAGCAGCTTGTTTTTCCTTAGTACTGTGTGATTTTTTACCTTTTGATGTTGTAGAAATGGTTGAAATGCTTAACACTGCTACAGGTTTTTCTTACACTCCAGAGAGTTACTTATTGACTGGTGAACGAATATGGAATGTTACCCGTTTGATTAATACACGCGAAGGAATAACGGCTCTTAATGACGTCTTACCCGTACGTTTTTATCAAGAAGAAGCTCCCTCTGGAGATCCAAAAGGTCAAAATATAGACTTAGAAAAGTTTGAGGAAACCAAATTAGAATATTATAGATTAAGAGGCTGGGATCGGAAAGGGATCCCAACAAAAGAGAAATTAAAAACTCTTGCCCTTTAGCCTTTTTATCAATTAAAATCTGATTTATTGTCTGATATTTTAATCTCATTAGCGGTGACAGAAAGTGGCTAAGATAGACATCAGTATCTTTGATGAAGTTATTGATAGAAAAAACACTGGTTCCTATAAATGGGATCCTTACTATTTAAAAAAAATATTCGGTAAAAAAGATTTATTACCCCTCTGGGTCGCAGATATGGATTTTCGTGCTCCTCAACCAGTCATTAATGCCCTTGTGGAACGAGCAAAACATGGAATATTCGGATATACTGGCCCTGACCCTGAGAAATACAATAATTCGGTAATAAATTGGCATAAACGTCGTTATGATTGGTTAATAGATGAAGATTGGATTGTTTTTTCTCCTGGAATTGTTCAGGCATGTACTTACCTAATACAGAGGTTTACTAAACCTGGAGATAAGGTGATTATTCAGGAACCTGTTTATCATCCTTTTGCTGCACTTATAAAAAACAATGGTCGACGAATTGTTTCTAATCAATTAGATTTAGTTGACGGTCATTATAAAATGAACTACGAGGGTCTTGAGAAGATAGTTAAGGATTCGCGTACGAAAACGTTAATCCTTTGCAGTCCTCATAACCCCGTCGGTAGAGTATGGACAAGAGAAGAATTGATTAAGCTAGGGGACATTTGTTTAGAAAACGATGTGTTAGTAATTTCAGACGAAATTCATTGTGATTTAGTATATCCCAAGTATAAACATACGATTTTTGCTTCAATATCAGAAGAATTGGCTCAACATTCAATCACTTGCACTGCGGGTAGTAAGACGTTTAATCTAGCGGGTTTTCAACACTCTAATGTAATAATTCCTAATGAAAGGCTTCGTGAAACTTTCAAAGCTCAAATGGAAAACCACGCGCTCACAATTCCAAATGTATTTGGAGCCTTAGCATTACAGGTAGCGTATGACGAGGGAGAGGAATGGTTAAACACTCTTATGCAAGTACTTACGCGTAATCTAAATTTCCTAAAGGATTTCATTAAAAATAGGGTTCCTAAAGTATCGGTTATTGAGCCTGAAGGGACATACTTGGTTTGGTTAGATTTCAGAAAATACGAACTTGAACCTAAAGATCTAGAAAAGAAGATGCTTGAGGAAGCAAAGATCGCCTTGGATTCAGGATACATTTTTGGATCAGGTGGTGAGGGATTTGAACGAATAAATATTGCCTGTCCCCTCTCGATATTAAAGGAATCTCTAGAACGAATCGCTAAGGTGTTTGCAGAGGGAAATAATGTTCAGTGAGGCTTAACTCTTTATTTTCCAGATTGTACCGTCTGGTTTATCTTCCAGTTGAACTCCAATGTCTAATAGTTTTGCTCTAACTTGATCCGATAATTCAAACTGTTTTGCTTCTCGAAGTCTTCCTCGGAGGTCAACAAGAAGATCAAGTAATTCAGGAATAGAAATTTTCCCTCGTTGTTCTTGTTCTTCTAATTTAATCCCAAGAATCCCTGTTAATGTAATAATTATACTTTTTGCTTCTTCTAAGAGCGCTTTCTCATTATCCAAGGATGTATTCACCTTTTTAATGAACTGCATTATGGACTGGATAGCTCCTACCGTATTTAAATCATCTTCCATTGCTTCAATGAAGTCTTTTTCGACCTGAAGTATATCATCACGTAGATTCGATTTGTTTCCTCCTGAGGCTTGATCAATAGTTGCGATAGATGTACGTAGACGATCAAGAAGAATCTGTATTTGATCAAGGGCTTCACGATTAAAATCTACACCTTTTCTATAGTGAGAATTGACTAAAAATAATCTTACAAGCATCGGATCATATTCTTGAAGAAGCTCACGAACGAGTATGAAGTTTCCTTTAGATTTCCCCATTCGTTCACCCTCAACAGTGAGAAAGGCAGCATGAAGCCAATAATTGACAAATTTCTCACCAGTACGGGCTTCTGATTGGGCAATTTCATTAGGGTGGTGTAAATACAAATGATCAATACCTCCTCCATGGATATCTAAGGTTGCTCCAAGATATTTTTGACTCATAACAGAACATTCAAGATGCCATCCTGGATATCCGAATCCCCAGGGCGAAGGCCATTTCATCAAATGCTCAGGTGGGGCACGGATCCAGAGAGCGAAATCTTGTGGATTACGTTTTTCAGGATTTACAGCGATTCTCGCTCCTACTGATTCATCGGAATAAGTCGAAGGACTGAGTTCTCCGTAATTTGGAAATTTTGTAACATCATAATAGATCGAGCCATTTACTTCGTAAGCATACCCCTTTTCCAACAAATCTTTAACAAATTCAATCATTTCAGGAATCTCCCCTGTCGCTCGGGGATAGATGTCAGATCGTTGGATATTTAGGGCATCCATATCCTCATAAAATCTCCGAATTTGACTCTCCACTAAGACCATTGGTTGTATTTCTTTTGCCCTGGCTGTTAGTATTATTTTATCTTCTCCACTATCAGCGTCATCAGTTAAATGTCCGACATCAGTGAAATTCTGGACCCAAAAAACATCGTAATTCCGCCAGCGGAGATACCGAACTAAGACATCCCAATAAGAATACGTTCTTGCGTTTCCAATATGAGCATCCTCGTAGACAGTCTGACCGCACGAGTAAAAACGGACCTTTTTATTCTCAATGGGGATAAATTCTTCTTTCTTTCGGGTTAAGGAGTTGTATAGCCTCATGATGGATATTTCCGACATTCAACGCGAAGATGTATAAATAAATTCATATTCATCTAAGTTTATTTCATTATTTTAGAAATTAGTATAGTCTAATAAGGGTTTCAAATAAAACATCGAAGAAATATGTAATTGGAATTGGTGTTAATCTTAAATCTTATGTTTTTTTCAATCTATTTTAGTGAAAAACCAAGATCTATGATCCTTCTCCTCTTCTCGGAATCGGAGTCACTTGAATGAGCTGTAGAATTGGATGCTTTGATTGGGCTTCATCGTTTTACGACTATACAAGAGCTATTCCTGATGAATTAATGAATAAAATTATGAAATCATTTCAAGAGAATGTTAAACTGACTTCTAAATCTCGGATGTTAGATATAGGGATCGGAACTGGTCGAATTGCCATTCCTTTGGCAAGAAAACTGCATTTAACTACAGTAGGAATAGATATCTCAATTAAAATGCTGCAAAAGTGCTTGGAAAAGACCACCTCGTGCGAGGAGGTTCAGATAATAAATGCAGATGCTCTTGCTTTACCATTTCAGGAGCGTCAATTTGAAATAATCCTTATGTGCCACATTCTACATTTCCTACCAAATGCCTATCATTTTATAGAATCATTAAGGCCACTTTTGGTTCCCCACTGTTATTATATCCTTTTAGAGGCATACGTCGATTATTCTCGAAGTATTCCTTATCAGATTTATTATAACAAACTGAAAGATCTTGGTTATCGGAAAAACCAGAAATATCATGGTATTTCTCGCCGTGGAATCACCGTTTACTTATCCAAAAGGGGATGGAAGCACGATTTGCATACTTCTAATGCAACACGAATCATTTCTACAAACGATATTGTACACTTTATTCGGGATCGGGTTTTTTCAAGTCAACGAGCTATTCCAGAGGACCTTCATAGACAATCATTTGGATTTTTGTCCCAAGAGATTGAAAGAAGGAACATTAATCTGTCATTTAAGGTTAAAGCCCCTGCAACTTCATATCTAACAATTTTTCAACAAACCAAAAAATAGGATTTCCTATGTCAGATGGCACAAATATGATTGATGAGAAAACAGGAGAAGAAAAAACTTCATCTACTAAAGAAAATTTTGTCGAAGAACCTACCTTAGTATCTGACTTTGATCCTACACGTCGCGAACTTACGATAAATTATACTCGTGTTTCACGCCGATATGGATTTATTCTGATTATTATTTCTTTCCTAGTTTCTGTGGGTGTGCTCCTTTCAAGGATAACGATTTATTTGAATGAATTATTAATTGAATTCGTTTCCGAAAATCCCTTCATTATTGTTGGTATTTTTTTCATCATTGGTTTTGTTATTGTAAGTATTGTAGAACTACCCATTTCATTTTACCTTCACTCACGTTTGTCAAGAAGGTACGGGCTCTCAAAGCTCACTAATCGAAAATGGCTACAACGTTATGTGAAAGGAGAAATCATTGGATTCATCATTGGGTTTCCTCTCTTTGAAGGTTTTTATTGGGTTTTGCGTATTTCTCCAGAGAATTGGTGGGTCTGGAGTACGTTAATAGTAACTGGGTTCACTCTGTTATTTTCCTTCATTATTCCGATCGTTTTACTTCCAATTTTCTATAAATTCGATCCATTGGAAGAAACTCATCCCGAATTAGCTGAAGAACTTATCGAAATGACGGTGAAGGCGGGTGTAAAAACCACCAGTGCCTATAATTGGCGATTAGGCGAAATTGCTACAGTTGGTAACGCGGGGCTTCTAGGCTTAGGAGCAACACGTAGGATAATCATTGCCGATACTATGCTAAACCAATATACTAAAGATGAAATTAAGTGGATTCTTGCACATGAGATTGGGCATCACCAGAGACACGACCTTTGGAAGAGAATTCTTTTAGGAGCGCTCTCCACTTTTCTCATATTTCTCTTAACACATATATTTTTCACACCTATAGCAGGGATCTTTGAGTATCCTCAAGCAATTGAAGATATCAGTAGTATTCCTGTCCTGGGTCTATGTTTTTGGGTCATTAGTGCATTATTCATTAACGTACCGAGTTTGTGGTATTCAAGAAGAGTGGAAGCAAAGACTGACGAATTTGCAATGAGAATAATTCCTGATTTTAACATCGTTAAAAGTCTCTTCATCAAAATGGCAGATCAAAATCTAGCTGACATTAATCCACCTTGGTGGGAAAAGATATTTTTCATGTCTCATCCTTCTATCTCCGAACGTATTCGAAATGCAGAGATGTGGGCGAATAACTGAGGAAACAACCATGAAGACCAAGTCCACGTTATCTTGTCCGAATTGTGGGTTTTCTGAAACATTGGAAATGCCAACCGATAGCTGTGTGATTTTTCACAAATGTAGTAATTGTCAAAATGTTTTACAGCCTAAATCAGGGGATTGTTGTGTTTTTTGTTCTTATGGCGATACTCGCTGTCCCTCAATGCAGTCCTGAGGATTGTTTTGGAAATCAGCTAAGGAGATTCATCAAATGTACAAAATCTACTTCTTCAATACTCAAGAAAACTGTTCTTATAAGAAATATTGATAAAATGAATAGCAAGGGGGAAATGATTCCACTGAGTATTATCATGAAAGGCCATATGTCTGGGCCAATGAAAACAAAGAGCCAAAAGAATGAAAGATCTCCTATTCCCCCAATGAACAGAATAATAGCTGTCCCAACGAGTACTTTTATGAATCCTTTATCTTCAGGTGTTAACTGATCCTCCTTTAACAGATTATAAGACCAAAATGTAATTTTAATAACAAGAATTGTTATCAAGATCATAGGTGTAATATATGCTATTACTAAGAGGATTGGAAACCATGGATCAGTTTCATTCATTCCAAAGATAGCAAGTGAGGTTCCAGTAGTAATTCCAAAAATATAGGGGATATATTTTTCCCAGAGAGATCGCCGATTTATGTAAGCAGTGATATAAAATAAACTCATTTCTAATGATAGTATGGAATAGACAATCCCAATTACTCTTTTAATTAAAAATACAGCAGTATCTGGATCAGTAAATCCAATCATGATTCCGATAATAAAGAAGTACAGAATCATACCCAGACTCATCACACCTAAATGGAATAATGATTCTTCGCGGGTTTTTCTCCAGATCCTAAAGAATTTAACTGCAGCATAAAGGAATAATCCCGCAAACAATAACATACTAATTATAGCACTCATCTGGAGTAAAATATCAGTCATTTGCGTTCACCAATTTCTTTTGCAATTTTCTCCACATAGTCTTGCACCCATTCGTGAAGCTTATCCTGCAACACATAAGCACAGAGAACTGAGGGACGTAGTCTTGTAATTTCTGAAAGGCGTTCAATCTCATGTAGAACTTCTAAGGGCAATCTGACGGTTATTGTTGAGGTTCTCATTTATTGCGATCCTCTGGTGTTTTATAAAGGAATGTGCACAGTGTACACGAAGACTTATTTAAATGAGTCTTATTACAATCATAGAACCCTCCAATTTGCATGAAGCAATGAAAATGTCAGTAGTCAATGGTAACAGGTGAGAAAATGATCAGAAAAAGCACAATTGCTGCTACTCTAGTTTTTCTGGTGCTTTGTTTTAGTCTAGTAGTTTATCTTAGTTATTCCAAGATTATTCCAAAAGATCATCAATGGAATGATTATCCTGACTCAAAAACTCCAAGAAATCGCTTGAAAGAATCTGATGCTAGACTTTCGATAACTGATCGCAATATTTTTTTACCTGGAACAAACCTCTCTGTGACTCAATTTCTATATGGCGAAAGAACAGAGACCTTTAATGCGTCAATACTTTCAATAACTAAACAATGTTGGGCCATTAAGTGTGACTACTCTATAACTCATGATGTGGAATTCAACCCTTTTACCTCACCATTTGAAACTACAGTAAACCGTACAAGTAGTGATGACTTTTATTTTGCGGATGGGTACTATGATTGGCAAGGCTTGACCGAAGAACAGAAAGTATTTGATTTCTGGATAAATACATCAAATTTCGAGATCGATTATGTAATAGAAAGCAAAGAAGGAAATATAACTGTAATAGAAAGGGAAAATATAGCAATGAAGGGGGTCGGCGAATTTGATAGTTGGAAATTAAGTGGAACAGATCCCCTTGGCTATGATTTTTCTTTAAGTTATGATGCAAAATCAGGACTATTTCTGTATTTCAGATATGATGAAAAAATACTTGACATGTGGTATAATTTGACCACAGTTGAAATAGCTACTACACCGACAGATTATAACGGCCCTATTCCGTCTTATGCGTCTCATACGAACAATTCTCGGTTAGCTAACGGTACATCTATAGAGATTGAGTTTTTCTCTCCTTATGATGTCAATATCATTTACCATCAATGGGATGATTCTGAGAATCTTTCGACCTATTTAACCAGAATTTATACTGTAATTCCTTCTACAAACGATTCTCATTATCTCTATGTAAGAGCTGTTGATAGTGTTGGTTACAACAGTTATTACGTCTATGTATTTTCAACTGACTACTCTATTCCTGGGATCTCAATACGGAACATCAAAGATAATGCCCGAATAAAAGGCGGAACCCCAATTATTATAGAAATTACTAATGGTAACGGTTTATTTACCTATAATTGGAATAATACTGGGAATGTGACAGAATTAGAGGGAACAGAAATTTTCATAACTAGCACAGAAGGGGATCATTTTCTTACCATCTATGCAAAAAATCCTATTTCTAATCTGTGGAGCTCAAGGAGATTTAATTTTACAGTAGATAACACTCCTACTGAACTTACTATTTACAATTTTAAGAACAATTCTGTAACTAAGGGGAGAATATCCCTAGATATCGGCGTATCGGAAGAATGTGACATCCAAGCGTGGTTAGATGGCATAATTTTCGATTGGTTTCATGCGATTAAAGAAAAGAATTATTCCCTTCCCTTACCTGATCTTAAAAATGGCAGTCATCAACTTCTCTTTAATATCACAGACTTGGCAAAAAACTCTAATCAGATTACCATCCTGTTCGATATTCATACAAGTTCTTTTGATTGGAATTGGGCCCTTGAAGCAAATTCGGCTAGAAATCTTGATTTTGTCGATGACCATGGTGATCTTTGGTTTAAGTTAACCATCACGTCTAAGAGTGAACAGAATATTTCTCTTTCTGTGCTGACAGAGGATTCAACACCTGTAAAAGAAGATGATATGGAGTATGTAATCAAATTTTCTTGTGATAATCCTAATGATATCTTGTTTATGACTTTTGTCTATACGTTAAATAATTCAGGAGTAGAATATAATTCCTCCTTTGAGGTTTATGAATGGGTTTATTGGAATAGTTCGAGAAATGAATGGATCGGTATTATAACCTCATTTAACGAAGTCTCATATAGTTGGGAGGCTACTGTTAAAGGATCTATACAATATTTTGCTCTGAGAAAAACAGGAGAGACAACAAAAAGAAAATCGGTTGAAATAGGTGGTGGAGAAATACCTTCTTTTGATTGGATGGTAACAATTTCCACCTTGAGCTTTATCTCACTTTTAGCACTTTTTAGACGGGTTACTTCTAAAAGGAGGATAAAATAAGAATACTGGAGCTGTATTAAGATGAGATATCGAGTCCCGCCTTCTGATATTCTTATTGTCAATCAGGATAAAGTCATTTTCAGTTCTGGAGTTGGAAGATTGACGAGACAACAACAAATTTCAGCTACGGTTGCCCAAGTCCTCACACTTTTCTCCCAGCGACTTTTGGGAAATGAACCTCTCCGATTTATTCGATTTGATAATCACAGACTGATATTTTTGGGTTCTCAAAAACCAAGATTTCCATCACTTGTGGCTTTAGTTCTTGTTCCGTTGGAAGTTAGTGTTAGAAGAGTCATTCCAAGCATGAAAATAGTTTTAAGATTGATGGAAGAATTTCTGGAAGGAAAAATTGAAGATGTGAGTATTGATCAACTGGATTGTTACAATAGGGTTATGAATTTTCCGTCTCAATCACTTTTTCTTTTTCCGAAAACAGCGGAAGGGATTCGTTCTGCCCTTGTTCTCTTGACTGGATATGCTCATGATTTTCAAGTCAGTATTGAGAGAGTAACTTCAAGAATGTTCTTTGTGGTTGAACAAGACTTCTTGTCAATTGAAAACATCATTGAAAAAGTTGATAATCTTGGAGTTTTGTCATTTCTACCACTACCAGATCATTTAAAGTCTCCTTCAAACAAATTTTGTGAGATTGGTAGCGAATCGCCACGACGCCAGTTTTTTTCAGCACTTCCCCCAGAAAAACCTTTCAAAACTCTGGCTAGGGTCTTTGGGTCTTATTCCAATGCTTTTAAAATGGCATCATTCATTGATAACGACGAAACTCTGGAAATAGCCCAATCAATTGCCATGTTGGATAAAAAATACGATGTTTATGTACGAAATGAAATTCTTCTTTCAACCATAATGAAGCCAGGTCGAGATGTTGTTGCAACGTTATCTTCACATCTTTTATCGAAGATGAAAGAGATTTCTGGGCAAGAAGAGATATCTTCTCCAACGAATGCTTCAATTAATAGGGTATATAATGATATTAATACGGTATATAATGATGTAACAGGACCCGAAATCACCGTTGACCAGGCGTTGGATCGAATTGATGGATTTGTCACCCTAGAGAATGTGGAGAGAGTATATAAGATGGGAGATCAACAAATATATGCCCTAAAAAACGTATCTCTGAATTTAGCAAGCGGTCAACTCGTCGTAGTATTGGGTCCCTCTGGTTCTGGCAAGACTACTCTCTTGAACGTCATTGGGGGTATCGATAAGTGTGAAGGATCAATAACTGTAGGTAATGTAGAAGTTACAAGGTTAAGTAAAAAGAAACTAACAAAATATAGACGGGAGAAGTGTGGATTCATTTTTCAATTCTTTAACCTTATACCTGTTTTAACTGCCATGGAGAATATTGAATATGCTGTCGAACTTTCTAAAAGTCGAAAAATGTCTCAGAAAGAAGTGAGAACCAAAACTGAGGAATATCTTAAGAAAGTTGGATTATTGGAGAAGAAAGATTTGTTCCCATCCCAACTCTCTGGAGGAGAACAACAACAGGTAGCCGCTGCACGTGCTTTTGCGAAAGAACCCAAAATATTGTTATGTGATGAACCAACAGGGGAGCTTTCAGTAAAAGAAGGCAAGAAAGTATTAGCTGTTATCCAAGAAATTGTTAATGATAGGCCTGAAATCTTAGTCGTACTTGTTACGCATAATCAGAAGATCTCTCTAATTGGAAACCAAGTAATAAGATTACGATCTGGTGAGATAGATTCTATTGTTTTTCAGACTCCAACTCCTGCTGATGAGATAACCTGGTGATGAAGAATAACGAAAGGGGTATAGAACTATGGCTAAAATTGCAAAAAATATTTTCCGTGCATTGAAAGCTCATAAAATTCGTTTTTTCACAATTGCATTAGTAATTGCGATAGGAATCACATCATTTAACGGGATGATCACTGCCTTTGTGGTTATGACAAGGACATA
>CP070760.1:3044036-3066882 GCA_020348965.1 Candidatus Heimdallarchaeota archaeon
TAAGTATTAAATACTGAATAAAATCCCAATAGTGCGTGTATAGCTGTTCCTTTCCATAAGACAGATTCATCAACGTCGAATTTCGGATGGTGATGGGGATAGATTCCAATACTCTTTTCCTTGTTCTGTATCCCTAATCCCATAAAAGCTCCTTTTGTCTTTTCAAGGTAAAAAGCGAAGTCTTCACCGCCCATGGTTGGTTTCATTTCCGTTACAGTGTCTAACTCCTGAAGTATCATTGTAAGGTCGTCAACTGCGTTGTCATCATTTATTAAGGGTGGATAAGAAGCGATTATACCCAAATCTACTTCCCCTTCACATCTCCACGCTTGGCTGTAACCATGGACAATTTCTTCCATCCGCTTCATGATATGCTGTCGGACTTTGGGATCCATTGTTCTAAATGTCCCTTTCAAAGTTGCTTGAGGAGGAATCACATTGAAAGCAGTACTACCGTCCATCATTGGAGCAGTAAGGACTGCATTTGAAAAAGGATCAATTTCTCGACTGATCAGTTTTTGTAGGGCGTTATAGATGTCAGCCAGGACTGCTGTGGGGTCAACAGCCTGATGGGGAGCAGCAGCATGCCCACCTTTCCCTGTTATTGTTATAACAAAATCATCAGCAGAAGCCATCATTGGTCCTTTTCTTGTACCTATTGTTCCAGAAGGAAGTTCGTGCCATACATGTATACCAAAGATGATATCAACATCATTAAGATGACCCTCTTCTACAATCTTTTGGCCTCCTGCTCCGCCTTCTTCCGCTGGTTGAAAAATTATTTTTAAAGTTCCCTGCAGGTGATCTTTGTAATTGAATAATATCTTGGATGCGCCCAATAACATTGCAACATGGGCATCGTGACCACAAGCATGCATTTTTCCTGGGATTTTACTAGAATAAGGTACATCATTCTCTTCGGTGACATTTAAGGCATCAATATCCGCACGAAGAGCTACCGTCTTTCCTTCCTGTGTACCCTTCAGAATTGTTAGTACACCCGTTTTTGCAACCCTTAGGGTCTCGTATCCAACTTTCTGTAATTCTTTTTCAATGAACAAAGCAGTATTTTCTTCTTCATATGAGGTCTCAGGGTGCATGTGAATTTGGCGGCGTGTATCAACCACATAAGATTCTAGCGCCTTTGCTTCATTTATAATTGTCTGTCTAAGGTTTTTGTTATTCATATTAGTCCGTCTCCGTATGATTTTCTTTTTCTATCAGTACATACTGAAGAATTCAGCATAATTCTCTTTAAAATTTTTTAAAGAATCCCCCTCTTGAGGTTTTTTAAGGTCAATTCTTATCAAATAATCTCGAAGGCCGACTAGAGATCAATTACAATTGGTTCTTATATATGCTTATAATTCCAGAGAGTTACATTAATTCGAGGTAAGGAAATAATGAGCTCCGTAAACGATTCTCTACTTAATCCACACTTGCTAGAAATGTATGTCGGTACTATGTATTCAGGGAAAAGCAAAGCATTGATTGAAAGGGCTTTGGAAGCAAAAAAGAGGGGCATACCGACCTTTATATTTAAACCTCTTGTGGACACTAGGAGTGTCGATTTAATGTCCAAAGCTGGTATGAGGGTAGAATGTATGAACCTAAGTCGATCAACAGACATATTATTAGACGAGAATCTCAAAAAAGAAACTAATGCTTTGGTTTTGATTGACGAATTACATTTTTTTGATGGCTTAATTATTTATGTGGTTCAATATCTCATCCATATTGGTCATAATGTTGTGGTCGCTTGCTTAGATCGGGATTTTCGCGGTCAACCTTTTAATGACACCGCATACTTGATGGTTCTTGCAGATAAAGTTACAACCCTGTACTCAAGGTGCAGTATTGAAGGATGTAAAAATCCTGGTTCACTAACTCAACGTTTAAGAAACGGAAAACCCGATAGCTTGCTGACTAAAACTATTGAAATTGAATTTGTCGCAGAAGTTGAATATCAGCCTGTTTGCAGGGAACACCATCGGATTCCAGATTTTGAAGATTTTATAAGACAAAAAGTAGGCATTGAATTCTAAAGGATCTATTTTTAGAGATTAAACCACCGACAAAATTAATATTCTTATTCAAGTACACTGATAAAAAAGCCAAATATTCACATTTGATACTTTTAACGACATTACATTAGCAACACGTGAACCAAAACTTATCAATGACACTAATCAAGTCCAACTTAACTTCAAATTGGAAATAAATATCCATTTTCTTGATAAATGAGTTTGAACTACTAATTTCTCAATGAACTGAAGCGAGTAGATTACTATTGGAAATTGATTTAGATAAGCTATATCATCCGAAACAGAAACCAGTTATATGGGTGGAGGGGATTATTGGTTGTGGCAAAACAACCTTAACTAAAACGATTTCAAGAGACTTTAATTTTCGTGCCATCTATGAGCCAGTTAATTTAGAATTACTTGAGTTGTTTTACAAAGATCAAGAACGATGGGCTTTCGCAATGCAAATTGATTTACTCCATCGACGGTTTGCTTTACAAAAATTAGGATCATTTGAATCTGTAACGGGTCAGGGAGTGGTGATTGATCGTGGTTTGCCAGGTGATCGTGTTTTTGCCAAAATGCTCCATAATGCTGGCAAAATCCACCCAATTGAATGGGCTATTTATGAAAAAGCCTTTACGATAATGAGTAATTCTTTAATTCCCCCAAGTCTTATTATTTTCATGGATGTTTCTCCTGAAGTTGCGTTAGAACGTATTAGGATGCGTGATCGTAAAGCTGAACGAGGTGAGCTTCTACCTCTTACGTACCTCGAAGAATTACAGCGGGGGTATTTCGAACTATTGGATGAAATAAAATCAGGAAAAACTCCTTGGAGTAGGGGAATGCGGGTGATTCAAATACCATGGAATGATCCTGAAGAATCAGCTGTATCTTACGCTAAGGTATCTGAAATTATACGCAATTCTCAATGATAAGATCTGTTAACAATTTTTTCAATTGTTAAAATAGATTTAACATTTTTTTACGGAGTTTGAGATGTAAATCTCCTTGTTCTAAAGTTTTAGGATCTACTTTACCTAACACTGGAATACGAAGCTTGCTTCCCGCTGAAGTAGAAGGAGGGATTTGAACACGAATTTTTTGGTGTTTCCAAACACTTCCTTTTCCCTTACATCTTGGACATGGGTGTACTGGTCGCCAGCCAATCCCCTGACAGTGGTTACACGGAATGGGAATAACCATCGAATTGATGGAGTAGAGTTGTCTTCCATTTTGACAATGTGAGCATTCAACTTGAACAGTTATTGGTTTGGTTCGTTTTCCTCCACATTCGGGGCAGATTTGTGCAATCTTGACCTTTACCATCAGCACTGCTCCCTGATCTAAATCCTTTTGTTTGACATTGATAGTTCGGACAAGATCATGCTGTTGCAATAAATACCCTTCAGGAAAGTGATTCTTATAGGGTTTACGAGAGATCACGGGCCCAGATAGACGCCACCATAAAATCGCTTGAACCTTCAACATTTTAAGGATATGGAAAGGATCAGACTGAATATCTCGGTAAACCAATAATCCTCCAATACATAATAGGAGTGTTGCTATTACACCCAACAAGACAGAAGAAGTGATAAGGGATTCTACCATTAAAAAAAGTGCAAAAATGACCAAATTGGTCTTCAAAAAAAACCAAATTAACCATTTTCGCGTATCCGTTGGCAAATCGCTAGTAAAGCGAAATCCGTTAGCTGACAAATCCAATGACCAAGTTAAAACTGTGATAAAAAATATAAGGACCGAACCTTAATTGGATTGTTTATGTGTTATGATTACTGAGCTATAAAAAAATACAGGGGAGAGTGACTTAAACACACTTTTTCATTCTGAACTCAGACGAAAATAACCATGAATTATCCCACTCACAATCTTTCCTATATTTTCTGTCTTCTCTTTCGGAGTTATCCCCTTCTCTGATCATTTTCGTTCGTAGTTTCACAATTTGAAACATTTGTCTAATATATAGTATTTTAGGCTGTTTCACTGACTAGGTTTCTTAAGTTAATCAATCTATTCTGATTAAATGGTGACTCAAATTGGATATGAAACTGAAATTTTTGTTAGGAGCAGTTGTGATGGCCACGTTTGTCGCAGGCGCGGGACTCTTGACCATGTATATCTCGTTAGATGTTCCAGATACGAGTGATGGCACATCTGATGTTGATCAAAAGGTGACTGAAAACAGAGGGGAGATCTGGCGTGGCAATCGTGCTGAATCAAACGTTCAACCAGGTTTTGCTAGCGAAACTGGATTTAACGGCTTAGAAAGTCCTGAAAAATATGCTGACGGCGTTTATTACGAGTATTATATTGATACTAATCTAGAATATGAAGAAGTTATGAATATTGCTCTCAGTCAGCAAGAGATCCAGGATTTCATCACGGGTATTAATGGCAAGTACGAAGCATATGCTTGGTTTGATGATTACGACGATTCGTGGATAGTAGATATTTATCCATGGAATTATTGGGATGCTTTTGCATACTGTAAAATTAGTGATTCTACTGGCGATGTTCTCGAGATTTTCACTTGGAACGGAAAAGACCTCGATATCACCCGAGAAGAAATCATGGAAATTGTTTTAGAACACCCTATTGTCCAAGAATTTCTGAACACTTATCCTGATGCACAGAGTTACATGTATTACGAATTCTTTGGCTTTTGGAGTATTAACTTCTATCATGAGGAAAGATCCGAAATCGTCTGGAAAAGTTCTTTAGATTTTGAAAATCTGTATGTTGTTTTTGATGCTGTGAGCCAAGAAATCTTGGAAATTTATTCTTCCTTTGCTCCGAGCACTCTGAACCTTAATGAAAATTCAGTAATGGCAATAGCCCTCGCAGAGCCTGAAATCGCTGAATTCGTTGAAGATCACCCTGACTATTTTAGTGATCTCGGTGTGTATATACACTATGGGGAAGATCAATATACTATCTGGTATCTCAATTTCCAGACATACTCAAACTGGGGAATTGAAGGTGATGTGACAGCTACAGGTGTCCCTACGGATGAAGCTTATTATGGGTTCTGGGACTACAGCTATGCGTACCTGAGTATTGATGACGCTACAGGAGATATTCTATACATGGAGGTCTACTCTTGGCAGGAGGCTACACTGACAGAAGACCAGGTTCTAGACATTGCTGGTTCAACGGTTGAAGTACAGGAATTCCTCACCGCTTTTCCAGATGCAGAGGTAAATTCGTATTACGACTACTACGGGGAATGGAAAGTCTATTACTATGTCCCGTACTTCTGGAATGCGTGGGTTCATGTGACAATTGAAGATGAAACAGGTGATGTACTCTATGTTGATTCTTACATTCCTGATCAGTTCCCTGAGATGACATACAATGAAGTTGTTGAGCTGGTCATGAGTACCCCCGAAGCTCAAAACTTCACTGAAAAGTTCCCAGATGCATCTCTCTACGTCTATTATAATATAGGCTATACGGATTATGCATACACTGACGCTAGTGGCGTGTATAGAGAGGATGGCAATTATATTGACACTAAAGACTATGATGATTATAACCAAACATACATCACTGACACTGGTTCTTGGTTTGCAGAGTTGAGTAATTCAGGTGGTATTTATGCTGATAATACCGACCCCGCAGGCAGCGAAAGTAAACCTAGTTCCTACTCCGTTTATGAAGCGTGGTATTTTGTCATTGACGATATTTCTGGAGAAATAATCAACAAAGAATATTACATTGAGAATTGGTGGTGGCCTGGAGAGTATGTGGAAGCCACAATGACAGAGGCGGAAGTCTTAGAAGTGGTCAATTCAGTCCCTGAAATCGTCGAATTCCTTGAACAGGTACCAGGTGCAGAAGTTTACGCCTATTATGACTATTATGGTTCGTGGTATGTGTCTTATTATTCCCCACATATCCTAGATGCGTGGGCTTTTGTCGGTATCCAAGACTCGACTGGAGATGTGCTCTACGTCGAAGTTTACATTGGTGAACCTCCCCAAATGACCTATGACGAAGTAGCTGATCTAATTCTTTCTACACCAGAAGCTCAGAACTTTACCGCTCACTTCCCTAATGCCTCGATTTATGCTTTCTATTATGATGGCTATTGGGAAGTTGAATTAACCAGTGAAGACTATATGTGGTTTTTTAATGGAACTGAAGAACCAGATTATTATGAGAAGGATAAATCTCTCGAACATTGGTGGTTCACCGTTGATGATGCCACAGGTGAAATTATCAAGATGGCTTATTATCACGAGTACTACTGGTTCCTACAAGCGACTGGTGAGGTCCCACCCCCACCAGGATAATCTTCTTTTGTCTCTTTTTTCCTTATCTTTTCCCCTTTTTTCATTTTTTTTGTCAGTATTTTTAATTTAAGTCAGAGAACAAGTCTTACTAATTGTTCTTCTATTTTCTCGGCTGTTATTCAAATGATTAACCATTTAAAGTAGAGGAGCAAATCTAATGCTGTTTCTCAGTGATGAAAAGTGGAGTTCTATTTCAGGTGGAAGAAAAGCGGTCAATCTCTCTGTGTGCTGTTGACCATCCTAACGTGTGTAATATACTCTCCCTCATTTATAGGTTCAGTAGTTGCAACTAACGGTGCCAGTTTAGCCGAGATTGATATTGAGATAAAAATTCAGCCACATTTAGTTGAATGTAACATCACATTGGATTACGCTGGTCAAGTATCAGAGAATACTTCTTCATACGACACTCTAATCATTGAAGGAATGGTTCAAAATCTGAGTGTTACTGATGGTGAGGGGGAGAATCTTTTCTACGTTACGGAAGTCAGAGGAAATGCTACCGTTGTTACTTATCACTTTTCTCATAAATTATCAATAGGTGAAAGTTATTCGGTAACCTGTCGGTACTACCAGAATTCCACACGTACTGCTAAATACCAATTTGAATATACTTTAGATATTGATTGGCCTGGCTCTGCAGGAATAGAACGTGTGGTTGTGTTATTTGAACCTGGTCTTGATCTACTTGACTCGTCAAACCAACCTCACTTTTACTCCTCAAAGGAGGGGTGGTTGCAGCTTAATTGGTACGAAACTATCACCACGGATTTTTCGTCGGTATTCAGTTTTTCTCGTTCCCCTTTAAGCACCCTACTAATCGATCCTGAAGAATGGGACACAGGAAATGTCACCGTTACCGATCTCCCGTCAATTCTCATTCACTTTACGAATGATGGCGAGGATACCGTGGAAATTCAACTCGTGACGGAAAAATGGTTTGATGTAAATATGACATCCTTCAAAATTCTTGCAGGGCATCATAAAGCTGTGAGGTGTTGGATCAGTACTACTAGAGCAGGTGAATACAGTGGAACCTTAAAGATCCACACAAACATCTCAGGTAATTACATCTTCACCATTAGTATTACCACAGTTGTCGAAGGTCAAAGCGGTTTTGATTGGTTTCCGTTGTTCTTATTAGCGTTGTTGATTGCTACAGTAGGGGTGTCAGTTTACATAATCAATAAAAAAAGGATAGTTAATTTCCGAGGATTTCTTGACCGTGTTGCCTCCCACCCGGAACTGGATTCGGGGAAAGAAGTTGATAAAATTTCTGATATGGATTTGAGGAAAACCGAGACTCCACCTGTGATAATTGAAGACCCCTCTGTTCTGCCTCCAGGTCCAGAAGTCGTTTCTCGTGTGGATGCCATGGAAGATTTGTTGAATGAAAAAGAATTCCAAGTGTTACAAGTTCTCCTAGAGAGTAATGGCATTAGCCAACAGAGGATAGCAGAATTAACAGGTATCTCTAAGGCCACGGTTTCTCGTGTGGTGGGAAGATTACTCTCGAAGCGGCTCGTAGAAAAAAGGCAGTTAGGTATGAGTAACCTTATATATCTTGGGGAGCGATTGACAGAGTAAAGGTATGTGCATCTACAAGCTATAGAATTGAATTGCATTAAAATACCCTAATTTTAATAAAAAACGAAAAGATTTTATATTTCAATAGTGTGGTATTCATGAATCCGACTGTGTACATCTAGATACAGCTTGGATTCCTTCACAATTAGATCCTAAAAGCTAAATTAAAGAGAATCATGCATTTAAAAGGAAGACTCTATCAGATTCCTAATTTTTCTAGCTTTAGAAAACCTTTTTAAAACTGGTGTGAGCTGGAAAAGTCTGACGGTTTGTTAACAAAGATACTCTGTTTTTATACTTTAGGAAGCTTTTTATAAAGTATTCAAGGAAAATTGGTGTGATGAAGACTAGCGATCGGGGATTCTGCCCCTTCCGTGTGCAAAAATCCCACTTTCAACCTGGGTGCGTATTACAACGTGGTAAAGACACCTTTTGTTATACACGTGATCAACGGCCATTAATGCAGAAACAACAGCCTAATAGCAATTACTTCTGCCCCCTTGTGAAATTTACTTTGTCACTTGAAACCTACAACGAAATTGAAAAGGTAGTAACATCGGTTCTGCTAATTCAGGATGAACAGGAAACTGCGATTAACCTCTGGCCAATTTTTTGTCGCTCGTCTAAGATCACACATCCATCAAAAGAGCTGGTCACTTCTAAAGGAAAAGAAATCCAACAAATTAGCCAAAAGGTGAGGGATGAATTAAATGAAATTGTTCTTAATCTTACATAAACGTCTAAGTGTATTCCAAAATCCAAATGGGTTTATCTCTTTGAATGGTTTCTTTCTAATATTCTAACGCTGAAAGCTAGATTTTGATAATTCTCAATTTAGTTCTTAGTCCTATTACAGAATTTATTTTTTAGTAATGTTTAAAAATTAGATTTGTAAGGGAAAAAATGAAAGAGTGATTCAATTATGCATGGTTTTTGTGCGTTCCGATTGGAAACTTCAAACTACCAAGCAGGTTGTGTTCTCCAATTAGGAAAGGAGTCTCTCTGTTATTCTCAAGATGCACGCCCCTTAATGAAAAAAGATGGCTATTTTTTCTGTCCACTCATGAATTTTACCTTATCCGAGGAGACCTATCAAGAAATAAATCGTGTTATTACTCCCATCTTAGCCATTCAAGACGAAGAAAGTACAGGTATAAACATATGGCCCCTTTTAACTGGGATGTCAGCCACCAAGCACATTGCGACTACTATTAAGGGAAAGGAGATGGTAAGTTTGAGTAAAAAAGTCCTATATGAATTGGAAGAGATCGTTTTTGGGCTCTCAAATAATTAGATCTGCAGAAATTCTCTAATAATGTTCCACATGGTGTTTTTTTGGTCTAATAACTGGTGGTCGCTATTTAATGTGTGAAATATGACATTTTGGACAAATTGGAGCTCTTGGCTCCATTCTACAGGTACAGTCTCATCAAATTTCCCATGGAAGATCAATGTAGGAATGGAGAAAGTATTATCTTTAAATTCAGGGGGAGGATTTGCTAGAATGTCTTCATAGAAAGAATAGGCTAATGGAATCTCTCGGTCATAGCGATAATGAAAAATTGGTACAACTCCACGCTTTTTCCACTGTGACGGAATAATTTCTAAGAGTTTGCATATTCTAGAAGCTGAAAATCGGAGAGCAGGTGCCATTAAAATTAGTTTTGAGACATTTTCAACATATAAGTGAGTGTACCATGTTGAAATCAGTCCACCAAAGCTTGATCCGAAAAGTATGACTTTTTCCCCTGAATACTTCTTTTTTATGTGAGCGTTTAATTTTTCCAACAAAGTACTGGTTTTTAAATACGTAAAATTCTCTCTATTTGGAATGTAATCGTAAATATCAAAAGAAACGTTCAATTTAGTAAATTTTTTCTTGAAAAACTGAGCTTTATCCGATTGAGGCCCAGAGGCGAAACCATACAGGTACACAATTCTCATTTTCATTCCTTATCATGTGCTTTTAGGAAGATATCTTGAGAAGTAAAAATGATTTTTTTCGAATTAAACGGCGTTACTGATTCTCATTTCGTAATAGTTTTTTATCTACTTTACCAACAAGAGTCAGTGGTAACTCATCCCGAATTTCAACAATCTTTGGTACTTCATAGGGTGCGACTTTTTCCTTTACCCAGTCGATTATCTCTTCCTTTAATCCTTCTTCATTGCCATCATATACATAATCTGGAGCTAGAGAGATGAAGGCTTTAACCAGTTCTGATCCAGGACGTTCAGAATGCGGAACACCTATTGTAGCCACCATATTAATTGCTGGATGCTGGGTGAGAGTATCTTCTAATTTGCTCGAAAAAACCTTGAATCCGCCAACTATTATCATATCTTTGGTTCTGTCAACAATACGAAGGTAACCTTCCTCATCCATGATTGCCACATCACCCGTGTGAATGTAGCCATCCTCATCTATGACTTTGGTTGTTTCTTCGGGGTTTTTCCAGTACCCTTTCATCACTTGAGGACCTTTGACACAAATTTCACCAGCTTCTCCAATTTCTACACTATTACCTGTTGCTGGGTCAACTAGTTTGATGTCCGTATTCATGAGAGGCAACCCAATCGTTCCTAGTTTTTTCACTCTGCGATATGGATTCATAGTCGTTAGTGGGGACGTTTCAGTCATACCATACACTTCGAGTAACTTCCCCTCTCCTACAATACTTTCTAATTCTTTTTGGGATTCGACAGGGAAGGGAGATGCCGAGGAAATACAAGTATCAAGTCGAGAATGGTCTAATTGCTTGAATTTTGGATTTTTGAGTAACATCTGATAAAGGGAAGGCACATTCACAAGGCAGGTTGGTTGATATTTCTTCATTAGTTTGCAGATATGGTCAGTGTCGCGAGGATTGACCACGAGCAACTGAGGCCATCCGAGGAAGATGCAATTTTCACAGAAAAACATACCTGCAATATGAAAAAATGGAAATCCAGAGAGAGCTATCCCTGAAGCTGGTTCCCAATTAAGCCAATAGCGAATCATCAATATATTTGCTACAACATTCTGGTGGCTAAGCATTGCACCTCTTGGTGGCCCCGTTGTACCTCCAGTGTAGAGAACGAAGGCCAAATCGATAGGAGATAACATAATGTCAGGTAAGGTTGTTAAATAAAGCTGGCTGTTCATTACATCCATGAAGTCGATAACTGCTTTTCCACTGATTGGTTTAACCTCTCCCGTGGGAATTTTACGTAATAATTTGCCTAATATCTGTTTAATCTTAGGTAGAAAATCCCCTACATTAGTTGTGATATATAATTTCAACTCAGGTAAATTTGGTGCAATATTCACCAATCTGCGTTCAAAGATTGCGTCTAAAGTGACAATACCTTTAGCTCCAGAGTCTTTTAACTGGTACAATAGCTGATCCTCAGATAGGAGAAAGCTGAGTCCAGTTACGACACATCCAGCTTTCAAAACACCAAGTAAAGCAATAATAAATTGGGGAGTGTTGGGTAAATTTATCCCTATTATATCTCCTGTTTTGAAACCTTGTTGGATCAACATATGAGCAAATTGATTTGAATAACGATCCAACTCCCCAAAAGTCATTTCAATACCCATATATTCCAAAGCGAGGGCATTGGGAAATTTTTCAAAGGTTTCTCGTGTGGCTTGAACGAATGTTGTTTCCCATTCTTGCGGGTTTATATCCTTGACCCCTTCATCATAAGATTTCGTCCAGAATCGATCTCTACTCATCGTACCAGTCACCATTAACTGAAAATGGAATGTCTTTTTCTGAGAGCGAGTAGCTACTTATCTGTTATTGTAGCGAGTTTATAATATTAGCTTACCCTTAGTCCCTATGTAATGACCTTTCCTTATACCATTTTCCCATTTGACGGTAGACTCCTACAGGGAGATTGTAGTAAAAAAATCTGTATTTAGAGAGTCGATAGATCACTAAGAGCTATATGGACTGATTTTAATAAAAAAAGGAGAGGTTAAAAGGGACTTTTTCTAGTAGTCCTTGATCATTTTTCCCTTACCAACTTTTTCAGGTTCCCAAGCGTCGGGTTGGTTTAGAATCATTGCTTTTTCTCGTTCAAATTCCTCTGGAGTTATGACTCCCCTATCAAGTAGCGCTGCTAGTCTTTCCAAGCGAGAAATTCGATCGATTTTACCAGATGAAGCAAAAGTTCTATCTACTGTACGAGAGAGCTCTTTGTCAACAACTATTGCAGCTTTCCCCATAACGAAAGTGATTGCTAAAAGGAGAAAACCTACTGCGAGTAAAATTAAACCCACAAAAAGTAAGATTGCGCTGGCTACAACTGGATCCGTAATTGGGACAGAACCAGATGCAGAATCAAAGACAACAAGTCTTGCATCCTCTAATAATTCTGGAAATGCCAATGGAATCCAACAGAAAGCTATGATGAGACCTCCAGCTAATGCAAGTGAAAACCCCGTAACTCCAAAGACAAACATAATTAAAAGGACAAAAAAACCAGCAATCCCTCTGTATGCGAGTTTTACTAGTCCTGAACTTATCTCACTCATGTAATCACCAATATTGACTTACAAATAAACAGCAAATTGAGTTTATATATTCTTTTTTTTTGCGGAGCTTTTCTAGTATTAAGGTCAATCCATTCGTGTGAAACTCTAAAGATATGTGAGTAAAAGCCGAAATTATGGTATTGATGCCTTTATATAATAATCCGAAGTATTCTATATCTATTACCACAAAGAATAAGTGATTAAGGAAAATTAAAAGTGACGAACACCTATCATCATAGGTAGAGCACTGATGACTTTGATTAATGATGAAGACTTTTTATATTCCAGAGAGGAATTGAAGTTTCGAGAATTTGCACGCGAATTCGTAGAGGGGGAAATTCAACCTATTGCGAAAGATGTTGAAAGAACTCCATTCCCAGAAAAGGATTGGAGAGCTCTCATGAGAAAAATGGGAAAAGAGGGTTATACTGGGATTATGATTCCACCAGAATATGGAGGAATGGGGAAATCGTTGATGTATCAATTATTAGCAGGGGAGGAAATTTCAGCAGAGAGTCCTGCATTAACCATGGGGTTTGGTGCAAGTTGTACACTGTCTGCAATCCCTATATTACGGTTTGGTTCTGAAGAGCAAAAACAAAAATACCTAGTTCCCCTTGCAAAAGGTGAAACCATTGGAGCACTAGCAATTACGGAACCGAATGTAGGGAGTGACACTGCTGGTATGGAGACCAAAGCAGTATGGGACGAAAAAGAACAGGTATGGATCTTAAATGGTGAAAAGCGGTTTATAACAAATGGGTCGATCGCTGATCAAATTGTTACCTTTGCTATTACAGATCCATCTGTTGATAGTAAGTCAGGAATGTCAGCTTTTATCATAGAGTCAAATTGGGAGGGTTTTTCAGTAATCAAGGATTATGATTTAATGGGACGTCGTGGAGTTCGTAATACACATTTTAAAATCGTGGACATGAGAGTTCCTCCAGAAAACATGCTAGGTAGACAAAATCAAGGATTTTTAATTTTGATGGATGAATTAGATACAGAACGGGTTGGGATAGCAGCTGAATCTCTCGGATGTATGAGAAAGCCTTTTGAAGTCGCGGTTGAACACTCTATGAACAGAGTGCAATTTGGACGACCAATATCTCGGTTTGAAGGCATCTCGTTTAAAATTGCAGACATGGCTACCTTAATGCGCGCTGCTCGATTAATGACTGTTACAGCAGCAAGGATGATTGAACAAAGTAAACCAGCCACAAAAGAAGCTACCATGGCTAAATTATTTTCAACAGAAGCTGCTGTCAAAGTCACAGATATGGCTATTCAGATCCTTGGAGGAGAGGGATATGTGAAAGACTATTCTGGGATTGAAAAGTTCTATCGAGATTCACGTTTGGGGACTATTGGTGGAGGTACGAGCGAGATCATGCGCTTTTTGATCCAGAGAGAAGTCTATATTGAGCAAAAGCGGGGGAAAGTCCCTCTTGGTGTTCCAGCAATTGAAATTGATTTTTCAACGTTAATGGCTAGTATTCCTAAAGGATTCCGACCTGATCGCGCTGAGGGAGTTAAGGCTCAAATCCAATTTGAATTCTCGGATGGTGACCATTGGTTATTAGATATTCATGATCAACAGTGTCATGTAGAGAAAGGCATGTCCAAAGAAGCGCTAATGACTGTTACCACTGATTCTGAAACATGGAAGAGTATCATGCTCGGTCAAATGGATGCTATGCAAGCGATGATGGCTGGAAAGGTAAATATCACAACCGAGGATATGGAATTGCTCATGAAATTTGCACGGATGTTTAAATTTACTCCTGAAACGTTTATTAATTAGGATAGTTCTTTTTTTAGAAATACATCAATTTTAAATTAGGATAGATGATTCATGAAGACTTTTGGACACTTGATTCGAGGCGAAATCTCTACAGAGGGACGTCACTTCTCCTTTCCTAATGCAGACAAAGTAATTCAAGATCCGCGGGTTCTTTTTGCCTCTGTATTGAAATCGCGGGGTTCTATGAATCGATTGGCTGCAAGATTCTCAAGGTTCATACCAACAAATGCACCAGAATTAAGATTATTGAAAGATTATATTAAGGTTCATGGATGGCCTGAAGCTACTTCTTCAGAAATAGCTGATATTCAATTTGCCAATTATGTCATTGGAGGCGTACGTGAGACAACCATCGCAGCAGAAGAAGCATCCCGTATAAAAAATCAAATGCATCGAGACCTGAGAGAATCAGGGAATAGTTTATCTCTCGAAGATCGTGGAGAAAGTGTTTTCGTGATGTCGAAGTTCATGTGGGACCACTACGATGTATTCAAAGAGATTGCCATTGCTGAAGGAACACCTATTGGACTATTTGATTGGCAAGCTCAGAATGTATTCAAGGCTCTTAATAAGAAAGAGGTTGAATTTGCCACTTCCCGAATCGATGCAAAAGAAATCCCTTGTGCGAAAGACGGAGAGCGAACTATCCTTCACAGATATCCTTTTGGAGCTGTAGGAATTTTTCCACCATATAACACGGCTTTAGGCCTTGGGTTTCTTGCCATTTTCTGTTCATATTTTGCTGGGAATGCAACAGTAATACGCACACCAGCTCGCGTTCCTTTAACAAACATGGAACTTGCATATGTTCTATGCGATGTTATGAAAGAGATGGATTTTCCAACTAGTGCATTTCAGGCGATTATTGGTCCAGCAAAATCGATTGCTAATTACATGGTTGGTGAATCACCCCTTGATGCTATGGTATATTATGGGGACTCGGACGTTGGTCTGCAATTAATGAGTAAAGCTGTCCAGAGAGGTATGCATTTTGTGCCTGAGCTAGCAGGTAGTGGGGCTAGTCTTGTTTGGAAAGATGTCGATATTGATAAAGTCGCAGATTTTGTTACTCATGCGCGATTTTTCGGATCGGGTCAGATCTGTTTAGCTGCCAAACGTTTATTCCTTCATGAGGATATTTTTGAGGAATTTATTGAAGCTCTAATCGAAAAAACCGATAAGCTACAGCCTGGATTACCATCAAACTCTAAGACGGATTTACCGATAATTGGGACAAAGGCATTGTATCAAATAATAGATATGACATCTGAAGCCGTTAAAAAAGGGGCAAAAATTCGAATAGGGGGTTATCGAATGAATTTTGCAGGTGAACGGGATGATGCAGGGTTGTTTTATAAACCAACTGTGCTTACAGATGTCGATCAGTCCTGTAAGATGTGGTATCACGAAACATTTGGCCCTGTACTCCCGATCATGAAAGTACGGACTTTTGAAGAGGCATTAAATCAGGCAAATAATAGTCCATATGGTTTACGCACCTCTGTTTATTCAGATGATCCGAAAATCTGGGGACGTTTTTTTGACGAAATTCAAGCACCAGGAATTTCTATTAACACGGATCATCTCCATTTTGATGATTTTTTTCCGCATTTAGGCGGACTTAAGATCTCTGGAGTCTTTGGTGGGAAGTATTTCTATGAAGTGTTAACTTATATGAAATACCGACACTTTCCATCCTAATCTCAACAGATTGAATTCAAAATACCAAAGGAACTGATTTTTCATGAAATCGTTCGATGTTATTTCACTGGACCTTTTCAACACTCTCGTGTACATCGATCGTGGTTCCTTTGATTTATGGTCTCATATGGAAAAAGCACTTCTTCAATTCCCAGAACTTCAACAGAAAGTCCCTCAAATTTCGTTAAATGACATAATAACCGATTATTATTCTGTAGTAAGACAGCAAATTCGTAATTCTGAGTCTGAAAAAGAATTTCGCAACGATGATATCTTATTTGGAGTTTTGGAGCGGTATGTCAAACCTTCTCCAGATCTAACATCTTTGGCTTCCAAGATAATTACCTATTATTTTGAGTCTGCGTTACCACTAATTCATCCCTTTCCTGGGTTGCATGATACGTTAACTTACTTGAAGGAAAAAGAATACACATTAGTGTTGGCCTCTAACCACTCTTGGGCTCAAAATGGCTGGGATGTCCTCCACAGATACAATCTTGTAGAGTTTTTTGATCGGATTATCTTTTCAGGAGATATTGGTTGGAGAAAGCCCAGTCCTAAGGTATTTTCTGCAGCGGTTTCTGGACTGCCTTATCGGAGTAAGGACTACATTATTCACATTGGAGATGAAGTCGAAGCTGACATTAAGGGGGCCTTGAATTTTGGGATTAAGGCCTTATGGATTCGTTCTCCTCGATATGAATCAAAGAATGAAATATCTGGTGTTCAAGAAATAATATCTGATATTAGTGAGCTCCCTCAAATTCTTTAACTCAAACCCTGAGTGTTTATCTTGAATTTACTGTTCTTTTATAACTTTAATGATCCTTTAAATAAGAGTGAAAAATTGAATCTACAATAGAATTAATCTAATTAGAATATCCTGACAGAGTGAAACTTTATAAATAAGCACTGGTTGAAATGTCCTAGTTCGAGGGGTTATCATTGAAACAATTTGTGATTCATCTGGAAAATAGTAATGCACTAGCTGAAATTGGAAAGATGCTTGGCCAATACAAAATCGATATAGTTTCGATGGCGGGCACAACTGCGTTTGGGGTTTGTACTGCTGTCTTATTTACTGATGATGAAGAAGGTACAATAAATGTCCTAAGACAACTTTCTATTCCATTTTCAACTCAAGATATTCTCGTTGCATCAATCCCTGATGAACCGGGTTCCTTCGGTCATTTTACACAGTTGTTTAAGGATCATTCTATCAAACTCCTGTCGTTTTACATCCTTCGATTTACTGGAAAAAACGCTGATATAGCATTTTCAGTCGATGAGACTGATTTCGAGAAAGCCCAATCATTTCTAGATGTATCGGGCTTCATACAGTCCGTTGAGAGTCAAAAGAAGAAAAAATAAGCTATTAGAATTATTGTACTCCTCACACAATATACAAGAACAGGGGTAAATCTTTTCCCTACTCGCCTAATTTGACATTTCTGTCAGTGATATCCAATGGATGCCCAAACTATCGCGATTAGGGAAGCATTTTCAGTTCCGTTTAACATTTTTCTTTTATTCCTAATGTTCGTAATGTTACTATTCTGGTGGAGTGCTAATAAATGGCAAACACCAGAGAGAGTACGTCGCCGTGCCATCTTTTTCTCCCCGCATCTCACCCAAGTTCTCCAGAAGCGTCTCAGGTCAAATTCAACTACTACTAAAATTCTTGACTTTGTCACCATCCAGGTTTGGTTCTGGGTCTTTGCAGTCAGTATCGTCATTGAGTGGTACATATGTGCTCTTCAAGGGAAGGATGCTTGGCGTTTTGGATGTGCTGTACTATTGGCCTGGGGTACTTCGATGACGATTCAATTTTTATTCCCTGTAATCGTACCGATTCGGTGGGATAAATTTGGGCGTGACCTCCAAGTGGTTCCCATCAGGCTTCTCAAATTTCCACAAAGTGACAATGTAAACGGATTACTCTATAATGGATTACCGTCCAATCACCTCGGAATGATGTTAGCTGGGGCCATTCTAAGTTTATTTAGCAGTTTAAAGTATCCTTGGTGGGGTTGGTATGGTATTTTATTCTTTTTTCTAGGTATAGCTGCTTTTTTTTGTTTTTCAGTGATATATCTTGGGGAACATTATTTCCAGGATCTTATTGCTTCGTTTTTTGTCTATCCACCTATAATGTTTTCTGTCTATTTCATACTGAATTTGTTTGTGCCTATGACATAACGTGAATTACTAATGTAAAATTGTGAGGACATAATGAATCCTACAGAGAGAGATTTGACATTTCTTGATCTTCCCGAATTAACTCGACTGATATTCTATCCTAGAAGGCATCAAGGAAGCATTCGTGAAACAAAAGATACTTATTCCCTCTCATTTGCCGTGGAGAAAGACATTGATATTGTAGGGCGTTTCTATTGTGCTAGAGATTATCGTTTTGCCCCAACAATATTATTCTTTCATGGTAATGGTGAAATTGCTACTGATTACGATTTTATTGGCCCCACATATCAGCAAATGGGGATAAACTTTTTTGTTGCAGACTATCGAGGTTATGGTAAAAGTGATGGTTCGCCCTCCTTTTCCAATATGATTAATGATGGTCATATCATATACCAGAAATTTCGACAGTATCTGCTTAACAATGAATTTACTGGACCTGTATCAGTCATGGGACGTTCACTTGGGAGTGCTTCTGCCATTGAATTAGCAAGTTGCTATCAAGAACAACTTGGATGTTTAATTATTGAAAGTGGTTTTGCTTACACGTTTAACCTATTAAAACGTCTCGGCATTCCTTCTTCAGTGTTACCTGTCGAACGTGAGGAAGAGGTGTCCACACTCCCCCTCATTAAAAATGTCCTGATACCTCTATTAGTCATCCATGGCGAGAGTGATATGATAATACCTCTGGAGGATGGGGCTGCTCTATATAAGCACACTGGGAGTGAGCGAAAGGAATTATTAATCATTCCAAGAGCGGGTCACAACGATCTCCTATTACGAGGTTCAGATGATTATATGGCTGCAGTTCATAAAATAATCACTGAAACAGTTGATTAACACTCTTCGATATGTAATCTTTCTAAGATTGTGATTAATTCCTTTGGAACTGGGAGAGCATTGGTCATTATCTCTTCAAGTGATACCCACCTAACTTCGAGGGCATCATCTTTCGCTTTAATTGTTCCTTCAAGATAGTCAGCGACGAACATGAAAACGACAAAATGATATAAAATCTGACCTTCTGTGTCCTGAGTAATGCCATCAATATAATCTACAAAGTTCATATTTTTAACTGTGACGTTAGTTTCTTCTAGTATTTCCCGTTCCAGCCCTGACTTGACTGTTTCGCCTACATCAATAGCTCCGCCAGGAGGAAACCAAAAATTTTGTTTGGGAGGAGCAGCTCTTTTTACTAGAAGTATCCTTCTATGTTGATCGAAAATGATAGCATGAGCACTAACCCAAGGTCTCTTGGGGTATTTTCTGGTAGTCATGAGTATTCTTACAATACATAGTTTAGAGTAAAAAAGATGATGAAGAAGACTTGTCTTTAGTCTTCCATTTTGAAGCTTAATCGGACTCGGGCACGATAAGCTGTTATTTTACCATCTTCGACTCGACAATCGAGCTGATCAACAGTTACAATACGTAGATCTCGAAGAGTTTTCGAAGCTTTTTCCACAGCATTGTTAACTGCTTCTTCCCAGCTGGTTGGAGAAGATCCAACAAGCTGAATGACCTTATAAGTTGAATCCATAAGTCTATTACTCTCCTAAAGGGTTTTTGATACTAGAAACCCCTGCAAGAATGGCTACACTATTTACCTTAAAAAATTTCAGGCAGGGAATTTTCTGAGAAGGGATTTTTTTGTTATTTATTACAAGTCAAGGAATAAAATACGATGATGTCAATCGATATTTAGTCAATCGATATTTAGGCTTACTCATTAAATCTCAATGTATTACTGTCCCACTCAAATTTATCTTCCCCTTTCGCGAGCTTTTCGGCCGATCGTATAATTGGTACAAAAGCCTCTGCACTCAAAGATGCTCCCCCAACTAATCCTCCATCAATATCCTCAATCGTAAGGAGTTCAGTTGCATTCTTTTCTTTCATTGATCCTCCATAGATAATAGGGATATTGGCAGCAGACTCTTGACCATAGTGTTTCCTGATCCAATCACGAACGATCATATGAGCCTCACTTGCTTGTTCAGGGGTGGCGGGTTTGATTTCGATATTAGGATTGAGAAATTTATTATCAATTGCCCAAACAGGTTCATATGCAATAATGACATTTTGAAGTTGTTGGGCTGATACATTCCGAAGACTCCCAGCAAGTTGAGACTGATTAACTTCAGCTGTCCGTCCATTTGCTCGTTCCTCCGCTGTCTCTCCGATACAAAGGACTGGTTTCAATCCATGATTAATTGCTAAGAGGACCTTTTGATTGATTGTATCATCTTTTTCCCCAAATATCCGTCTTCTCTCCGAATGGCCAAGGATAACATACTCACAACCTGCTTCAATAAGTGAAAGGACAGATATTTCGCCTGTAAAAGCACCTTTCTCATGGTAATGCATGTTTTGGCCTGCAAGTTTTAATTTGGTTTTTGTAATAGTTAATCCAACGGAATTCAAAGCATTAAAGGAGGGAGCAATGAATACTTCCACAGAGGAAACGTTTTCGATTGCAGCAGCAATGTTTTCAGCAATTCGTTCAGCCTCTCCTAACCGCGTAATTTGCATCTTCCAATTACCCCCCAATATAAAGCGCCTCATGTCTTTTCACTTAAAGAAACTGAAACTAGAGAAATAATTAAAATCCTCTTGTTGGGATTTTTCAATTATGAGAATTTTTCTCAGAAGTTTTCTTTTATCTCTGTATCGTCTGAGAATTATAATTTTCCTTTTTTTAGGCACAATTATTTGTGGAACAATAATATTCCAGCTCTTCTACCATCCTTCTTTCGACCCTCAGTTTTCTGGAGATATAATCGATTCAATTTTTGCTATCCTTTCATTATTGCTGTCAATGGAGATTTTTGATTTTCCTCACGATGGCGAGCTAATAATAAAGCTGCTTTATGTTATTTATCCCTTCCTTGGGTTGATAATTATTGGATTCGGATTTATTGAGCTTGGAATGGCTGTATTCACCTTTAGATATCGTATTCATGCATGGAATGAGTGGTTGGCTAAATCAATGAAAGATCACACAATATTAATAGGATTGGGAAATGTAGGTACGCGAATTGTTCATGAATTGAAAGAGGATGGCATTCCAACGACTGTAATTACGAAAGAGGATGTCATGAAAACGAAGACCGAACTAGTTGAGGAATTGTTGGAAGATCCCAATATTGCAGTTGTCTTTGGTGATGCCACTCAGATTTCAGTACTAAAACAAGCTAATGTCACCACAGCCCGGGCTTTGCTTTCAGTGGCCAATGATGATCTTGTGAATTTCAAAATAGCAACTAAAGCTAAGGCTGTAAATAGACATATCCGAACTGTCATTCGGAGCTTTGATCGGGATTTTGCTCAAAAAGTGACTGATCTATTTGACATCGATGCGGCTATCAGTACATCAGCGATTGCTGCTCCTGCGTTTGTTGCAACTAGTTTTGAGGACGGCATTATTCAAACACTAAAGTCTAAAAAGGGCGATACAGAGTTTCATCTTGTTGAATTAGAACTCTCTTCCCAATTTGATCCGATTAAAGTGGGATTCCTTGAAGAGGAATATGAAATCACAATAGTAGCAATCAATGGAATGGCTCATCCTGATTCTGATGATGAAGTCGAATCTGGATCAAAGCTGTTATTATTAGGTGAGATTCACGCCATAAGAACAATTAAGGCACGTTTCTGTACATAAGAAGAAAAATAAATAGTCAAAAAGCTCAGTTTCCTCAGCTTATGTTTAATAATTCGCCTCTCTCTTCCAGTTCTGCTATATGTTTTCTTATCATTTGCTCCTCCCAAAAACGGAGTAATGGTTCAACATAAGGAAAATCTCCATAAATAGGCTTTCTTTCGACTAGCTGTGAGATGGAAGTAACACCTTCCTGAAGTAATGTGTGAATTCTCTCTGTTCTTTCGTCGAATCTCTGATAGAAAACATCTAGCTGCTTATAGATGTCATTAGTAATAATGCCTTTATGAGATGAAATTAAGGTTTTGATTGCTAAATCTTGAAGTCTAGTGATTGAATCCTTAAATTGGGGGATATCTGATTCAATGTGGCCATACCAAGGTCCAAATTTTGTAAGATCAATATCAAAAGACAACAGTATCTGGTCGTTAGGTTCATAAAAACAATAATGGTCAATAGTATGGCCAGGTGTATGAATGGGGAGGAGTTTAATATCTCCAAAATCAAATTCTGATTTACTATCAAAACTTTGGGTCGGATTACATTCCTTCATCCCCATAGTTTTCGGGATGGTCTCCCTCCAGAACTTGGCAATCTCACTATTATGTTCTGTAAATCTATATGATAATGCTTGAATATTTCCACTAGAATTGAACCCCTCTTTGGGAACTAGAATAGCATCAGCAGTGTCTTTGAACACCCAATTCCCTGCTGAATGATCAGGATGAGTGTGAGAATTAATAATGCGAATTAAATTATACTCACTTTTTATTTGTTGGAGAATTTCAATACCACAGCCTGTATCAACGAGAATCGCTTCCTTATGGTTGTTGAAGATAAGTATGGAATGTGAGAAAGGAAATCTTCCATTATTTCTTCCTTGGACTAAAAAAATGTTATCTGAAATCCCCTGTAAATATTGTGACATTTAGACCGCATTTTCATCTATCTCATTATGAGGGTTTTTGTTTCTATTTCGCTATTTCATTAAAATAGGCTTTAAATGATTTTTAAACAAAATAT
>CP070760.1:3066982-3075415 GCA_020348965.1 Candidatus Heimdallarchaeota archaeon
GGATGTTCACCTGGTTGATCTTGTCAATGTTGATACTCCTCAATTGATCAGTTAAGATAACACTATTCAGTAATATCAAGAGTTCTGGAATGGATTTACTTGTAATACAAAAACAAATCCATTGTTAATGCGAATTGTAGTGATATCTCCTTGTCTGAAAAGGAATATGGGAAAATTAGTATCAGAAAAAGATTTTCCAAGTAAATTCAACAAAATTACTGTAAAAGAGCCTCCGTGTCCTACAAACGCGATTTTTCGACTCGGAAAAGATCTATACTGATCAAATGTTTCATGTAGGCCATTAGATACACGTTTCCAGAAAATTTCAAGACTTTCTCCTGAAGGGAAGGTAAATTTCTTATCCGTTACTAAGATTCGAGCAACGAGAGGGCCTCTTTTGTTGTAACCCTCGTCTAGGAGAGACTTCAACGATGACGGTATTTGAAGAGCAACCTTTTCCTTCAAACCTCCCGCCCATGTTCCCAGATCTATCTCTGATAACCAATTTTTTTCTTGAAGATCAATTGATTTTTGATAATACTTCTTGATAATTTCAGCTGTCTGCTTCGCACGAATAAAAGGACTTGTATATAAGGCATCGAAAGATTGGTTCTTAAGCTTCAAAGCTAGCTTTTTTACTTGAGCGACACCTACCTCACTTAAAGGAGTAGTAGGAGAACTCCAGTGGTTTGGATCACTTGCAGCATCCCCATGACGAATTAAATTGATTTCAAGATCGAGATCTTTTAAATTCATTCAAATTCAACCTGTACATAAGGCTATTCTTGGAGTTAAAATTACATGTTCATCCTTTGTCAATAACGTCTCTCAAAAATGATTAGAATCACTTTCACTAGGTCCATGATTGTTAAGAAAAATTTCTGGATTAGCATATAAATTCATTTTTAAAACACTTTATCAGCCATTATGGGAATATTATGAGGATTGAACATTATGACTGAGTATAAACCAGTTTGGGGACGACCGTTTTATAACAAACTTCACTCTAGTGACTGCATTATCATGGCGTGCAACACCAGAATAGGTGTGGGTGTAGTAGAAGGAATACTTCGTGCAGCAAAAGATACAAAATCACCAATTATTTTTGAATTGGCAAAAACAGAGTCCGATCTTAAAGGAGGGTATACGGGATTAACTCCATCAAAATATGCTGATCTTATAATTAAAGCAGCAAACAAAGTCCAATATCCAAATTATGTTATTCATGCTGACCATATCAAAGTTGGAAAAATGGATGATATCCCAGGAGTGAAAGAACTGATTTTAGCACAAATTGACTCTGGATATACCTCCTTTGCCATCGATGCCAGTTTTATGTATGATAAAAATGGAACAAATGACAGAGAGCACTTAGCGAAGAATATCGAAGCAACGACAGAAGTTACCCATTTTATTGAAGATAAGATAGGGCATAAAGACTTTGGCTTGGAAGTAGAAGTAGGAGAAATTGGTAAAAAAGACCCTTCAACAGGATTGGTAAAAACAACTGTAAGTGAGGCATCGACCTACATAGAAGCTCTTAAAGAAAATGATGTTCATCCCCAATTCTTAGCTATTGCAAATGGATCAGTTCATGGATTCCAATATGATGAGCATGGTAATCCATTACCACAGGTCGGAATTGATATTGACCTCACGAAAAAAATCGGAGCAGCTATCAAACCAATGGGAGTTAAAATAGCACAGCATGGAATTACTGGTACCCCATTAGAAATCATCGCTTCAGAATTCCCTAAAGATGTCCTCGGCAAAGGTAACGTTGGTACAAACTGGATGACTCTCGCATGGGACGTATTGAAAGTGTTCGAACCTGAACTCTACAATTCTATTCACGGCTGGACAATCACGAATTATCATAAAGAAAATGTTCCTATCAATGAGACGTTCTTAAAATATAGCAAATTAGCAATTATTGAACATTTCAACGAGATTTATGATGTTAAAGAGTCAACAGTTCACTCATTAATGTCTGCAGCTTATTCTAGTGCCTTATTTTTCTTAAAAGCGTTCAATAGCTACAATCAAATCAATGATCTTTAAGAGATGAACTGTCAATGGCTTTCTCTCTTCTGGGAATTAATGGATCTCCAAAAAAACCAGTTCATAAATCCAATACACATTTTCTATTGAAAACAACATTGGATAGCGCGGAAGCAGAAGGTATTCAAACCACATTGATTAGCCTTGCTGAATATGACATATTACAGTGTAATGGTTGTGAAGTATGCACTACCAAACCGTGTCCTTTAGACCAAAAAGACGACTATCCAAAAATAGAACAGTTGATTTCGAGTCATCAGGGACTTGTAATTGCTTCTCCCTCTTACTGGACTGGCCCTCCATCAATTTTGAAAAACGTTCTTGACCGATCACGAGATAATAAAATGTCTGATCAATTATGGGCAAATAAAGTATTCGCACCAATTGCTGTCTCAGGTTTACGAGTCGGAGGGCAAGAATCAGTTATCAGTTCGTTAATAAATTTCGCCCTTGGTCATGGCATGGTTATTGTGGGAAATATCGGGCACCCCTGGTTCAATGCTCCTTTTCCAATGGGAACCATGATGTATGACTGTGAGGAAGAAGGAAAATCAAGGGTTAAATTCCGTTCAGTTAAGAAGGATCCTATAGCAACGAAAGATGCGGTACTACTTGGCCAACGAATGGCTTCCTTTGGGAAGAAAATGTTCTCTTAATTCCAGTATTATAGGATTCTAAAATAATCGAGATACATTATTCATTTCATTGAAAAAATTTGTATTAGAAAGAAGTTCGATTCAACACAGATTCCTTAAGAGGTAAAAACGACCAAACAAATTTCTAAACAATAGAATATAGAATTCAACTAATTTTAATAACGACTTTATAAATCCCTTTTAAAAATCATATGATATATAATTATCAAGCTTATGTCAGATCGTTGGTTTATCGTTTTAGGAAATCAACTAAAGCTGAATTTATAATTTACAGCCTTAAACTGACATAAAGCGGGAATTCTAATGTGTGAGCTCATTAAAACGATTCTCCTATTGCGTCTGCAGCCGAAATTCAGATCCCTAAGCACAGGTAAAAAAGGGAAAATCTAAATTTGTTGAATTGACACAAAAATTGAACCGAAAATGATTAATAAAACCCCAACAACTTGTAAAGGGGATAATCTTTCTTTTAGAATGAAGATACCGACAAAGAAAGATGCGAGTGGATTAATGGACGATATTGGTGTTGCTCGTGCTGCACCAATCATTTCAATTGACGAAAAGAAACTAACCGCCCCAATTCCCCAAGTGATGATTCCTCCTAACCCCAGTACGAATCCATCTCTTTTGGATAGATGAGAAAGGGATGTTGGGTCAATCTTTCCTCCATAATGACGATAGAACGAGTTTATCATCCACAAAAGGCCAAAGAGGAGGGTTAAGAGGCCAAAACGAATCGTAGCTAAGGAATAAACATCAATCCCAGGATATTCAAGTATTATACTTAGTGTAGTAATTCCGAAGCTCCAAAATATGGCAGCTAATACAGCTAGTGTCAAACCTGCTTTCATACTATCTTTTGACTCAACGTTAGTTAATGACTCCACATCTTGTTGAGCTAAAAGACCTAATCCCAGAATTAGTATGAATATACCGATTATCACAACTGTGGAAATTGTTTCGACTCCAAACAAAATCAACAGAATTGCGGTAAATAGGGGATAAATTGAGGCTACTGGCATCGCTTTAGAGACTTCTATTCTTTGGAGAGAGCCAAAAAATATAAGATCCCCGAAACCAACACACAAACTCGACAAAATAAGAATGGGTAGTACTTTTGGAGAGAGGAGAATTCCAATAGAGTAAAATCCTGTAACGAAAAATGTCACGATTGCTATGAATGGCACAGCAATTGAACCACGGATTGTTATAGTGAGAAAAAGCGAATGTTCTGATTTTAACACTATTTTGTAGAGAGATGCACCACTCCCCCAACAAATTGCTGCAAAGAGAGCTAACAGAACTCCAACTGTTTGTTCACTTACCAAAGATATTACCCTCAAAAATTCTGATACCTTTGTGAAATCCATTGAGAGGTTGGTGAGTCATTAACGTAATGTTTGAAGTCAAACTGATGTCAATCTAAAGTGATACCATCTGATTCCAATGGCATTTAAATTATTTCTTAGGAAAACTCCTTTCTTCTCTCCCGTACACAAGTTTTCATATGTTATTATAGCTCAACTATATTCTCTCTCCATCAAATTTAAAAGAATGAGTTATTATACCGTTCACATCATTCATAGATATAAGGAAAATCGATAGCCAGGCAATTAACTCAAATCGATCAATAGCTCTTCTGTTCACTATATAAGCAAAAGTGGGATGATGTGGACAGATATAATAAGAACCCATGGGCTGGATAATTACCAGCAAACTATAAGAGGGATACTACTGCCCGTAGTGAGGGATCCTCTTATAGGATGCCTTCAGAGGGAATCACCCTTGGTTCTAATGACCACATCACCCACCACCTGTCATTACATCAGTCTTTGAACTTAATCAGCTAATAAGTTGTTGATAAACCTATTTTCTTCCCCCTAATTCCTTTTTCTGGGAAGAGAAAGCCGAAGCTGAAGAAGAGGAGGCAATGTGACTCCTCTTCAATATTTAGATTGACCAAGGATTCTCCAATCAATGGTTTTACCGATAGGGAAATTGATCCCAGTCGAAGGTCCCCAATATATCAAAAGCCCAAGGAGCGTGTGATTCAGGGCCAATATAATAATAAAGTGAACAATTAAAGATTTTGGGAAGAGATGTTAAACTAAAAATGAATCGAGTGGTCCAAGCAGGTGGAATATTCACTCGACCGATTATATTACCGTCATCCAGATTATAGAACACATTCACGTATGGAAAGAATTTCAAGTGTTCAATAACATTCATTAATCCTCCAGCACGAGATGTGGTTAACTCATCAATGCGAAAATAGATCCAAGAGCCGAGACCGAGATTGAAGAAAAGGGGAAAACGTAAGATAACACGATTTTTAAGGAGTTCTTTTACATCTGCAGTTATGTAACCTCGACCGACTTTCAATTGCTTAGCCAGAAGATCTTCTTCCATCGTTGATAGTTTATGAATTAAACCCAAGAGTTGTCCTTGTCGATAGGTGATCGGAAAAGGATCATAATAGGGATCTAGGTTAAATTCCACGCCAGTCTCTCCTACTATAACTCTGGTACTCCAATTTTCACCTTCCTGTAAAAGAGGTGGGAGAACATTCCATCTTCCACTAGGATCCCGCGTTAAACCCGAAAGATTCCATCCACAATATTGAGCTTTTAGGACACCGTTCTCTTTCCGATCAAAATAATCTATAAGTGTCTTATATGCTTCTATGTCTCTATATGGGTATTGAAGAATCGTTGAGAAGCCACCTTGAGTAGATAGGGGGAATGACATTACGATATAAGGTTCAATATCCTTAGAAATTTCTGATCTCTCTTTTTGATGAAAGATCAAAATCGTCTGGTATCCAATACGGGCCATATCAACTAAATATATCTGAACTAATATCTGATGATAGAATAGGAATTCTAACCGATTGGAGACAGTTCGCACATCTCGACGCGTGCTATAAGCTAATTCTTTCAATGTCGGGTATCTTTCTAATGATTTCGAGAATCCTGGTTGTGCCAATTTTTGAAGGATTTGTAAATCACTTGTTAACAGTCTGAGGTTCAGGTCGTCATAAAGAGAGACCATTATCCTCTCTAGATTCCTCATTGAGGGATCTTCTTGTAATCTAAGAAATAGGGAATTACCAGGATTTATAGATTCATAAAGAATGAGTCTGTGTGGTATTAGAACTGAATCTCCCTTTATTTGGAGTGTTATGGAGGAGAAAGTCTTTATATATTGTTTTATCCATAATACTCTCCCAGTATTCTTCCATTTGTCATAAAAGGGTCTTGTCGAAGTTTCCATCATATTTAGAGATATTTCATTCCATTTTTTCCAAGATCCTTTGGTTTTTCTTTCTGACTTTACAATTCTTTTCACTTTCCCCCAAAACTCTACAAAATCTGTTATAAACTCAGTTGGTAACTTTAAACTAACCAGTTCAGGTTCTTTTTCAATTCTTTGCTCCATAACCAGATTTCCACATATTTTATAAAAAAATCTCATAGCAAAAAAAGCAAGTACTTGTGCAATTTTTTCAATCTATTTACTTCATTAAGATTTCTATTTCAGAATCTTGGTGTTGTTTTCTGATTAATAATAATGGAGGATAACAACATTGTGGAAGAGACTTCAAGGCCAACTGATAAATTGGAAACCAAATAAAAGATTCATATTAAAACTGATTCCTTTAATTTTTTTCTTGACTCTCTTATTATTAGGGATATCTTCAGGGATGGCTCCTCCTAGTAGTGGACCACCAGGTCCCACTCCTTAAATTGAAGATATCCATTTTTTTTCCTTACGGAAGACTGTATAATGGTAAAAGCAACGATCTTACGAACTCATGATCCTCTGTTAAATCCAGGACTTCTGGTAGTTCTCATTTCACCAGTTTTTCTCAGAGATTACAAACTTAAGGAGGAAGGACTCCATTGTTTTTTCACTCAATCAATCTTTGACTATTGGGTTATGATTAAAACTTTTCTCAGTGCTCTATCTGATATTACCAACACTTTTTTTTACTTTGAAGTAATTAATGATTATGAGGCTATTCTAAAAGCCTATGGAAGCAAATTATTACATTTTTCCCAAGAAATATTGTTCAAGTCATTAGTTTCATCTCTAGAAAGTGATTCCTAACGGATTAAAGGCCGTTTTTAATGGTGTAAATGCGCTTGAATATCAATAATAATCCTCAGAAAGACTTGGAGATAACTCAAGAAGAAATGGCTCATTTAGCTTATCGTGTACTGATTCTTTTATCTTTCAAGGATACAGATACCCAGAATCTGCGCTTCTTGTTGAACCTTCTAGGTGTTCGGACACTCGACGATAAAAAGAATATTCTCCAAGAAATCTTTCGGCTCATTCGTATGGGAGTTCTTTACGTTCCTAAAGGTTTGCCCCAATTAATCGAACAGGGCCCTCGTTTCAATGTTGATCACCTTAATAATATTGAAGACCTAAATCTGTGCCTCTTATGCCCTCAAGAGAAATTAATTCAAGAGATTCAGAAAGAAATTAGAAAACTAAAGTAAGTAAAGGAGGGAAAAAAAATTCGATGATTCTAATTTGTTGGTAAGATTTCTGGATCTGGATCTCGGTATCCATAGTATGCCCCCATATCGACCTGAATGCCATTCTGCTTCAGGTAGGTGAACAATTGCCCTAAATGGAACCATTCATGACCGATTTCATCAAAAACTTCTTTGTAGATTGAGGTGTTGTGTTCTTGGTAGAATAGTTTGATGGTCATCTCGTGAGCGTCTTCTAGATGTTCCTTGAGATAGGAAATTAGCCCTGATAGCCCTTCCTCGTATAATTTCACAAACCCTTGAGCATTTAAGGGCATATTGGTGACCTCCAACTTGTTGTAGCTCTCTTCATCAGGTATGTTTCCTTTAAGGAGCTCCAGAATTGCCAACGGACTACAGGCTAAATGATTGGCGAGTTGTGCCGTGCTTTTCATTGTAGGATCTGGTTTCCAATCCCACAACTCCAGCGGAACCATTTTTAAGATAAACAATATTCCTAAGCGTCGCGATTTCAATACAGCAATTAAATCTTCCAATTATTTCACCTTCTTTCTACATGAATTTTACTATTTCTGTAAAAAAGAGCTTTTAAAAACTAATAGTACGTAGGTTCCTTGAGTTTGAATTTTATGGATTTTCCTATAACACTCCTCTCAGACCTAACGATTGAAAAGCGCGATTACCAACTAGCTGCGACCCAAGAAATCCTTCAAAACCTACCAAAATCTCAATCAGTTTTATTAAACTATCCTTATGGCACAGGAAAAACGATTATTGCATTATTAGCCTTTTTAATCCTAAAAAAGTCGAATCCCCAAGGAAAATTCATTTTTACTTCAGCCCGAGAGGCGGCTGCATTACGGTGCCGACAAGCGCTGGAAATGGCAAAACAATTTGGATTCGTTGATCACTTGGGTTATTTATTCGATCCGAAAACTAGTGGTAAAGGCTTGAGCTTGGCCCAAAAGAAGAAAATGTTTATTGCATCCGATGTGATTTTCTCTCCAATTACTTCTTTAATGAATGACCGTTTCCAAATTAAATCGCGTCTGAACACTGATATTTTCCAATCTGTACAATTATGTGTCATTGATGAAGCGACGGACTTGTTAGCTAGATCTATGACGGGATTTAGACTCAGCAAATACTTTGAAGAGTTATTTACTGTCCGCCCAAAGGTCGGAAATTTTCCCATCTTAGGTATGACTGGG
>CP070760.1:3075515-3077664 GCA_020348965.1 Candidatus Heimdallarchaeota archaeon
ACCGAGGAGCTGGAACAAAATTTACGAAAGATTATGAAGCAGAACTTACAGAAATCGAACAGAGGCGTCTTAACTTCTTTCAAATGCGACTGTAGTACGAAGTTTCCTCCAGTAACTGTTCAACAACCTTCTTTCCCTCCTTGAGGAGTCCCTTCCTCAAGTACAGAGTACTTTTCAGGTATCTCAACGTCAATCGGTCGTCGTCGACGAAGCTATTAGATTCGCTATAGATAAGATGGAAAATTGTCGAAGATAGAAATTATGCATAATTGATCTTTAATTCCGATAATTCTTTAAATTGATTTTTTGTTTTTGATCTTAAACCAAAAAGAATCCGGAGACCTCTAAATGGAAAATATAATTTTAAAATCAGAGGAAAAACTTCCTCGTTCCGAAATTGTTAATTTTTTAACGGATATGGCTCAAAAAATCGACTCAGGTGTAGTTAAGCTCATAAAAGGAGAAGAGAGTGTTGAATTATCAATACCTGAACTTTTAACTCTTGAAATTAAGGTTGAAGAGAGAATTAAACCGAATAAACCTCGTAAAATGCAACTAGAAATTGAACTTGAATGGGTTGAAGGTGAAAAAGAGGAATCTATTCGATTAGCATAAGCGGAACCTAATGGTAAACATGTAATTTGATATGTAAAGACCTCGGTATATACTTTTCTAATCTAAACCATCCTTTATTGAAGTTTGGGGTATCATGTTAGAAATGTACAATTGACGATGTCAAGCTTAAAAAGCACTTAATAGAAAGAGAAAATAGAAGACCCCAAGAAATCCTCCTGCAGCTACCAGTAAGAGGATATAGATTTCATCTGGAAGTTCTCCAGAGATGAGAACTGTTTCCGTATAATTATCTGGATTATAGAGAAAGAAAAGCATAATCGTTGCTAATCCAGCTTTTTACGAAGAAGAAAAAGGATCTGGGTCTGACTAGCACCTCAAGTAGAATTGTATGAATGGATCATAGGACGGATTACCCCGTTTATAATAAGAGTCATCCCAATGAGACCAAAACCAATGGCAAAAACTATCGAAGGATCATCCCCAAGAGCCATAGCAAATCCGATCGTAACCACAACAATCGCCATGATAATGAATAAAATCGGATCACGATCTGAAATCCTGTACCGATAATAGATGTATACCAATGACATTAAACCAAACCCGAGCCCTAGTATAATGGGTTCAGAACTCTGAATAGTCAACGCGAGCCCAAGCGTAATTACAGCGACCCCAATCGCCACAAAAAAGACAGGGTCACGTTCAGAAATACGAGAACGGTAGTAAATGTAAATTAACGTGGTAATCGTAAAACCAATACCAAAAATAACGGGAGGAGACTCGGAGTCAGTAGGATAACTGAGCATTAAAGACAACCCAACCGTGAGAACGGCTGAGGCAACAGCAACGAAAAAGATAGGGTCACGAGAAGATAAAAGAGACCGATAATAAAGAAAAAGTAATGCAATAAGTGTAAAACCAATACCAAAGATAAGATTAGTTGCTTCAGGTAAAGCAAGCCCCAAAGCAATCGTAATAATCACTAATCCAAACATAACGGACTGAATAGCCTGTGCTTTATCTTTTTTAGGTAGTTTTTGAGCCCGTTTCCCAAAAAAGTACCGTTTAGAGGATTCAAACTGGGACTTTACAGAACGAGAAGACTTAACAAGAGATTTAGGGGGTTTGACAGGAGAAGCGAGTCCATTATCTACCTGAGACTTCCCAAATTCAATTGGTTCGCGCTGGGACCGAGGTAGATCCCCACCACATGATGAACAAAAGAACGATTCATCCTCATTAACTGAACCACATTTTTCACAATGAACCAATTATCTGCCACCGTATTCGAGACTTTTTTAGACAAATACATACATTACTTTCTAATTTTTAAGTTTTGAACTTGGGGATGTCAATCTTATACGAAATATTCTATTTTGTCAAGTAAATGGATTACTGAACAAAAAATCGTTTGATAACAGCATAACACCATGTAGAGTCTAATCAAAACTTGATAAAGTTGTATTTTTTTAATTAAATGATCTGAAAGAACGTTGCTTATCTTTTGATGATTTTAGAAATCTCATTTGGTGGTTGAGGAAGGAATATTCCAACCAGAATCCTTATCTTGAGTTGA
>CP070760.1:3077764-3101775 GCA_020348965.1 Candidatus Heimdallarchaeota archaeon
ATCCTAATAATCTTTAATCTGATGATGTCAACATTATTTGTCCAATCTACTCCTAAAATAGTTTACTCTGTAACTGATTGGGAAATATCAACCCCAGAAGAGCAAGAAATGAATTCCAAAGAAATTGAAGACCTTAAAAGTCACATCACATCGGATCATCCTGACATTCATAGTATGGTCGTTATTCGCAATGGTTTTCTTGTGGCAGAGGAATATTTCAGAGGTACTGTTGCGACAAAAAGCAATATCTATTCCTGTACTAAATCATTAACCAGTGCACTAATTGGTTTAGCTGTCCAAGAAGGTTTTATCGCCAGTATTGATGTACCTGTCTTAGAATTCTTCCCTTCCCGTATTTTTAAAAATATTGACGCAAGGAAACAAAATATGACAATATATCATTTATTAACCATGACCGCTGGATTAGAATGGTATGAATTACAGGTCGGTTATGAGGATCCATCTAACTCACTGTTTAAAATGTGGGACTCCAATGATTGGGTTCAATATGTGTTAGACCAAAAGATGGATAAAGAACCTGGTGAAGAATTTAATTACAATACAGGTGCTTCTCATGTGTTATCAGCAATTATCAATCAGACAACTAGAATGAGCACTCTGGAATTCGCTAAAACACGGATATTTGATCGAATAGGGATTGAAGATTATTATTGGCCAACAGATCCCACTGGAATACATAAAGGAGGGGAGGGTCTTGAACTATCTCCAAGATCCCTAGCCAAGTTAGGCCAATTATATTTAAACAATGGTTCATGGAAAGGACAGCAAATAATTTCTCCAGAATGGATTTTTAATTCAACTAGGATTGATCATCGGCCTCCAGGTCATTCTTCTTATGGATATGGGTTTCAATGGTGGATCCATCCTGGTGGAGAAATATTTTCAGCCTGGGGATATGCTGAACAAAGAGTATTAGTTGTACCGAAGTACCAGCTTGTCGTCGTTTTCACTGGTTTTATGTTGAAGGCCTATGGAGATCCAGCGAGCGATCTAGTAAATTTATACATTATTCCAGCAATAATAGGATTCAAATCCTTGACGACGACTACAACCTCTCAAAAGACAAGTTTTGTAACAACGATCTTTACAACGACAGAATCATCGAGTGATTTTCTTGGGGCGTTAACAGCTCTAGTAGTCTTAAGTACTCTTATAATCCTCACCCGAAGCCGAATAAAATAAAAATTTAGCCTTCTTTCTAACTATGAACACCAGATTAGATTTAGGTATAATAATCTATATAGATCGACACTTTATTATATTGATCTGAGGGCTAAAGTCGCAATTTAAGAAGAGGCACTATAGAGCAGTATTTGAATAAATTTTAATATTTGCTCTAGTGAAACGATATAAAAACGTCGTGAGGAATATGTCGTCCCCCTCCAGCCCAGATATCAGGAAATATGGTCTTGAATTTATCAATGATTTGGCGCAAGATCGGAAAGAAGCTGTACAATCTCTTGGAGTCGCATTTAGCGCATTGAAGACTGAAATAAGAGAGTCAGCAATCCTTACTAGGAGTGAAGAATTTCAATTTGTTGACGACTTAATGAAACATTTCAGAGAGGAAGTTAATCGGAATTTTGAGAGTCAACTCACCAGAATTACCATCAAATCTTTGGGGTGGATAAAGCGTGTTTTGATGGGAGAAAAGATCTTGGTCAAAGACGAATCACGAGAAGAAGAACTCCAGCAGATTATTAATGATTTGAGCCAACAGTTGAAAACAAAATCAGCTGAACTTTCTAGAATACAACCTAAAATACAAACACTCGAAGACCAATTGAAAAACAAAGAAAATTCTATTCAGGAATTGAAATCAACTCATATGAAGCAGGTTCAAGACCTTCAACAGCAAATCTTGTCAGAGAAGAATCGAGCAGATAACATTTCAGTACAACACAAAAACCTACAAGAAGAGCTATTTGATTTTCAGCTAGAATTAGAAGAACAAATCAAACAGACATCAACATTGAAGGAACAAAATACACAATTAGATATGGATCTCGTTGCTGCAAAGGGAGAAATTTCCCGTCTAACATCGTCACTGGAACAAGCTAGGAGTGCTGTTTCGGAATCAGAAGAAGATGTCTCTGCAGCGATGGAACAATGGACTATTTCCTATCAACAACAAGAGGAATATTTCCAACAGAATCTCAAGGAAACAAAAGAACAGTATGAGGAAATGATAAAGACTAAATTAGCAGAAAGTGCTGAACAACACCAAAGAGAGCTTAATCAACTTAATGAAAAACTTTCAGAGAGGGATTCACGAGTTCAGGATTATCAAGATCAAATATCTGAGCTTAAAATGGAGAACCAAGACCTTTCGACAAAAAAAGATGAAATAGAACTACAAATGGATCAGCTATCACAAAAAGTTGAAGAATCAGAAAAAGTGGTTGTACAACAGAATCAACAAATCGAACAATTAGAAACCGAGCTGGAAGAATCGAGGGAAAAAGCAAAAGAATCAGAAAGAAAGAAGTTGCATCTTAAAGAAATTCAACTGTCCCAGGTGAGTAGTCGAGCAGATTGGCTTGAACAATGTCTTTCTTATTCGAATTTTGCTCCTATGACTATACTCTTACGGATGGGTGATGAAATGGATTTAGATTCTCTTGCCAAGAGTGTTGGAATGGACCCAATAGTCCTAGACAACCAACTTCAGATGCTTGTTCGGCGAGATTTAATAGATATTGGTAGAGACGGTATGATTAGAGCTAATATTCCCTCTATTGTGGTGGAAGAAGAAAAAGATTCCAAACCAAACAAGGATTAAAGATATTATTTCAGTAGTTCAACAGAATTTCTTCATAGTTTGATAATCATGAGAATCACATGGATCATCCCAAATCAACTTGCTGCCTCCGGTACACCTCTTGATAAGAATGACGTTCGGCAAGTAGTGAAACAGGGTATTCGAGCGATTGTCACAGCAACAGAATATTCACTAGTACAAAGGGGAATTATTAATAACTCTCTTCTTAAAGAACTAGATATTGACTATCTTAATTTAGAAATACCAGATAATTATGGTCCTACTCTAGTGCAATCAATCACATTTTCAAAATTTTCAAAGAAAATGGAAAGCAGGGGACGCCCGCTCCTTATTCACTGCATGGCTGGTGTTGGCCGTACAGGAACGTTACTTCACCTGTATTTTTTAAGCAGAGGCCACTCTCTCGAGCAAGCAGCACAAATAATTAGGAAACATCGTCCCCAAAATATCCTTTTAAGTGAAGATCAGGTAAAAACCTTAGTAACCTATCTAGATTCAAGATAAGAGGGATTAATATGAATATTTGGAACTACTTTTGACTAAACATGACTTTCAAATTTGCATAACGTCAATGTCAGATTCTGATAACCAGGATCTTATCAGTTGTTTTCGTTTCATACTCTTTTTATCAAAAAACGCAATTTCAGGGCGTGGATTAGTTTTCAAAATCATTTGTTGAATTAATTCTTCATTTAACATAGGGAGAGCGTACTTAGCACAGATATGTCCAAAGGCATACTCTGTTTCCAACATTTGCTTATTAAATTTAGTAGCATAATGATTTCCACCAAAACCAATTACAGAAACCCAATCGTCTTCATGATCAATCTTATCAAATTCTGTGCCATTTATAGTATCTGCAATTAACCGACAAGCTTCTAGGTCCTTCCATTGTGACTCTGAAGAACCAACTTCGATAAAAGTGACAGGAACATGAGAGAATGGCCCGTGATGAGTCACTTCTATACTAATTTCATATTCATAGGAAAACTGATAATTTTTCGAATTAGCTAGTTCTCTAACATTAAGTATTAATCTTTTTAACATGAAAGATTGACATGAACCTAATATCGTATCCTTACCTCCGAATTCTGCTTTTCCGAAGTTACCAATGGGATGTACTGTAAAACTTGGCCTCAAACTTCTCGCAGAATGACGAGAAAGGAAAATTACTGAAGTTTCTATTGGCACAAACTTAGTAATTTCTTCATCAGAGTATATAGAGTCATTCTCAATAATTACTGTCTGTTCCTGTAACTGGTCGTTAATAAACTGAAAAATATTCATACCAGCGATGTCTTTACGACTTACTAGCAGTAAAATAGGAAAACGATATGGTTCAGTCATTTTCAAACCCCATAGTAAAATTTGAGTACTAGATCCTCAATTAAAATTACCTAATCCCTTCCTCATCGAACGTCTCAACTATTTTAAAAGTGGCTGAGACACAAGCCTTACACAATGGCTCTTCTTGCTGAAAAAGGGTGCAATAATAACGATTTTGCTCAGTTCGATTGAAAGAAAGGCATTCAAAGTTATAATACCTTTTTTGAACCTGTAACATATTCCCTGGCTCCCCTTCAACAAAGTACCCGCATTTGTCTGGGCAACTAGCTCCCCATTCTCGATATTTTAGACAATAGGCGGGCCTTTTATTCCTCGTGGTAAGTAAGAATTTGCATTGTTTGAAGGAATTCATCGCTAAAAATTACATCTTTCTGATCAATTCGGCTTTAGATCATCTTTTCTCGTCTATTATTAAAAATTCTCGCCCTCAATACTTACTAAGAGTAAAATATAAGATAAATAACCGAGTATATATAAAAGGGAAATTTGGGCGATTGAACCAGACTTTTTTAACTTTAAATTCGTTACAATTCATTTTCATGATAAAGGAGCATGAATTGCCTCAATGACATTCGTTGCTGGGGTTGCTAGGCCAAAGTTTGACAAAAAACTCTGGTTCTGGTGGACTATAGCAAGCTTACTCGGATGGCTTGTACTTGTAGGTTTGATTTTAATTGTAGATAATATCATGTTAGCTTTTGTTTCCTTATTCGTTGGTACAGTATTTTTAGGTATGATTGAATGGTTTATTATTCGGAACACTTATCCTTGGGCTAGATGGTGGGTCTTAATGACAGGTTTGGGAATGATACTGGGTATTATCCTCATCGTTTTAATGTCGATTTTAGCTCTCAGTTTTGGTTTATTTGGAGTGTTTGTAGGGCAAGAAATTTTTGGCATAGTGAGTACTGACTTCGGAGTACTCAGTAGTGCTATTCTATCCGTGGTAGGGGTATCTATTGCATATCTTCTAGGGAACTATCTAATCTGGTCTAGGATAATAATTTTTGGAGTATCATTAGAGGGGATCAAGAATACAATTGTTGAAGGGACAGCACTCGTTGCAGAGGCTGTGACAGCTGCAGTGCCTTTAGGATTGATATTGGTTTTGTTTAATAACTTAATTTTAGGAATATTTGTAAGTGGTATCTTATTTGGAGGAATTACTGGATACTATCTAAAAGACATTCTATTTTAATCTCCTTAAATAAAGTATGACTCTCCTAGTTTCTCCAAAAGTTTTATTTTTCATTGGAAAACCTTTACGCAAGTATGGTAGCAGAACATCCTTCATTTTTCAAATGGGTAGTTTCAGGAAAATTGCTTGGTAGTCCTTTTCCACTTGGTCAAGACCTTAATGAATTACTTGAACTTAAGGTCAAACTTGTAGTGACACTTACATCGAGAGGGATGCCTAATCGTATAAAAGAACGCTTACAGTTAAGTGGAGTAGAGTGGAAACGTCTTCCTGTTCCTGATTTTGGGGTTCCTAATAAAACAATTATCAGTGATTACCTTCAAAGTGTCTGCAAGGTATTAATGCAGAACAAAGCTGTACTAACCCATTGTATCGCAGGTTGTGGTCGAACAGGGACAATGATTGGACTATTTCTGACAACCCATGGGCACTCTCCAGAAGATGCTTTAGAGGTTATTCACAAGACCTTAGGGGGAGGATGTCCTGAAACTAAAAGTCAAATCGATCTTATCTATCAATATACAAAAAAATGTCCCAATTTTTCGGAATGTAAAGGGGAACTAAACCTATAGCAATCTTTCAACAGTAACTTTTGTCTAAGACATTGGAGATTCAAAGAAATTCCCAAGAATCATAAAATATAAAAGACCATATCAGCGGTGAAACAAATACAACCTCATGTTTGAGTCAACAGGAGGATTCCTTACAATCTCAACCTTTCAGTTTTTTCTTGGAGACACAGGGGGGGGACTCATGCAGCAACTTTCAACAAAGATGCAACTAGCTAGTGAGAAATTAGCCCAAGCCATCAAACTCTGGCTTAATCATGATACCGAAAAAGATGTTTGGGCAAGATTAGACGTTCTCGTTGCAGATGTAATTGAAATCGAAGAGAGCTGTGATTCAATCAAAGAAGAACTCATTGATTTCATCTTCGATAGAAGTACTGTATTACCAGCCATGACCTCGGATTATTATAGATTGGTTAATCTCTTTGATCAAGTAGTAAATAGAACAGAGGCCACTATACGAAAACTTGCTGCCCGAAAAGATTTCCCTCAAAGAATCCCTCATGAAATTCCCGAGATTGCTGATAGACAATATCATTGTACATGTCATTTACACGAATCGTTACAGTTCCTCAAAGAAGATCGAACCCAAATCAGGAAAGTGATAGATCACATCGACGCCGAGCGAGAAGCGGCTCGGGAGTTAGATTTCCACATCTTTGGCCGTTTAGTAAGCCCAGACTATAATTCAAAAGATGCGTTCTTTTGTCAAGCGATTTCGGCATCATTAATCTCGGTTATTGAAGCTACTGAGAACGCAAGTAACTTTATCCGTGCTTTATCAGCAAAAATCGGCGCCAGACCTAGCGATCTGGTCTAATTCCATCACTATTATATCCTCCCCTTCATTCAGGAAATACTTCTAAAATTTCTAAGATAAGATAGAATGATTAGGTTAGATCAGGTAAGGTTGCTTCAAATTGGTGAAACATATTGAAAAATGATGAAAAGTACCCAAGCAAAGATTCGATACATACCTATGTCGAAATTCCGAATAATTGGGATTTTAACTGTTTTGGGTGTTCACAAAGTAATGAACATGGTTTACAACTTCGTTTTTACTTTTCTGAGAAAGGTTGTTTCACAGAGTGTACAATTCCAGAATATCTCTGTGGATTTGATGGAATAGTTCATGGTGGAATTATAGCGACTCTTCTAGATGAAGTTGCGGCATGGACGGTTATTTCTCAGCTTTTCCGAGTTGGAATTACAACAAAAATAATAACAGAGTACATAAATCCAGTTCGAGCGAATACAAAACTCCGTGTTGAAGGAGAAATTTCAAAACAAGAAGAAAAATGTGTGGTTGTCCACTCTACTGTATCTTCCATTGAGGGAACACTTCTTGCGGAGGCGGAGAGTGAGTGGTTACTTCCATCCCTCTCCTCTCTAGCAAAAATAGCATCAATAGATGAGTCTATTTTAACCCAGATCATTGAGCGTGTTATTCAGCCAATTCAACAAACTGGCACAATCCAACCGTAATGATCATCTACTCGTCCATATTGAATATCACTCAGTGTCCGATAAAGCTTACTTGAAATATCACCGATTTCAAAATTATTTATAATATGTTCTTTATTTTGATAATAGAGGCTGCCAACTGGGGCTATAGATGCGGCAGTTCCGCTCATGAACACTTCAGCTATTTTTCCGCTATGAATTCCCTCAATCACAGTCTCAATTGAGAGAGCTTCTTCTTTTACAGTGAATCCCATATCTTTAGCTAGTTGAATTGTACTTTCACGAGTCACCCCGGGCAAGATTGTTCCTAGAGTTAAAGGCGCTGTATAAATATCGTCCTCGTAAACAAAAAAGATATTACTGGCACCGACTTCTTCAACATATTTTTTAGAGATAGCATCAAGCCATAATACTTGACTACATCCATGTTCTTCCGCTTCTTTACCCACTAATAGACTTGCTGCGTAATTTCCTCCTGTTTTAGCACTCCCTGTGCCTCCAGGGGCAGCACGAATGTAGAATTCACTAACAAAGATTTTAACACACTGAAAACCTTCAGGAAAATAAGGTCCCGATGGCGACAAAATAATATAGAAGATATAGTCCGTAGAAGGCCTGACCCCTAACCCTGGCTCCGTTCCAATCATTGTGGGTCTAATGTATAAGGATGTACCTGGAGATTTAGGAGCCCAATCTTTCTCTAGAACTAATAATTCCTTTATTCCGTCTATAAATGCATCGGGTGGAAACTCAACCATCATCATTCGTCTAGCTGATGAATTAAACCGGGCAGCATTTTTCTCTGGCCTAAAAAGGTTGATGTGGCTGTCTTCTGTTCGATAAGCCTTCATACCCTCGAAAATGGTCTGACCATAGTGGAGACATATTGCAGAGGGATCCAAAATTACTGGTGAAAATTTCTTTATAGTTGCAGGTTCTTGCCAAGCTCCTTTTTCATACTTAATGACAAACATACGATCAGTAAATATTTTACCAAACCCCAACGATTCTTCAGACTTATATTTTGGTTTAAAATCAGATTTAGAAAGAGATTCGATGTCTATTTTCACATTCAATCCTTCCAATCAATTATTTTTACTTTCAGATGGAGGTGGAATATTCAGTAGTTATCTGTGAGCTGATGTGGAAATAAAAGCTTAAGCTTTGAAAACATTAATGGTGGTTTTTGTGTTTGATTTAGGTTGGAATTTGAATCTGTTCTAAAGTGAACCATATCATCAGCCCTAAATAAATCAAGATTAGCCCACAGCAAACTTGAATAATAGAATACCAACGTGATGATAATACAGATTGTGCTTTTACAGCCAAAAGAACCCAAAAGAGTTCGACACTCACAATTGCTATCCAAAAAGTTAGGGGAAAGAGAAAAAAAAACAGGGAACCATATTCATTTGTTATAACCAGAGTTTGACTGATTCCAACCGTTACCCAGAAAATATATGCCATTGGGTTCAGGATTTGAAACATAAGTCCCTTTAGGAAGCTTACTTTTACTTCGGAAAAAGTACTTCTTAAATTTTTGGGGTTTATGTCATTTCTTTTGTCCTCAGTCTTGTAGCTCGGAAATTCTGTCTTTATTACGTGGTTTGCCCCTAGTAAAGCATTTCTTATTGTCAGAATTCCTATTAGAATTAAAAATGTCCCTCCCAATACTCTTAGAATCAGTTGAAAATCTTGAAAGATTAAAGAAGCAATTAGAGATACTGGGATAATGATACTTGTATCAACGAGTAATGTTCCAATAAGAACTGAAAGCCCACCTCTGGATCCTTTATTTAAAGTTTCACTAATAAGGAGAAAAATGATCGGGCCAGGAGTTAATCCGAGGGTGATTCCTAGTATCAAGGCATTTAGAATATCATTCAGCATTCAAGTCCAACCAAATCTAGTAAGAAAATGTATTACTTCTGTTTTCATTATAATGGTGCCCGCGAATTAGTTAAGCAGAGATTAACAAGTTCATCAATTAAAGCAGTTCCTACACACATGACTTTATCAGCTCCTCCCCAATATAGTTTTAGAGTTCCATCATCTTCGGCTATTGCTCCACAAGTAAAAACTACATTGTGAACATATCCTGTAACTTCCCAAGGATCTTCAGGCTGGAGGATCCATTGATCACTCACCCCCATCACTGTGGCTGGGTCAGTTAATTTATGTAAGGCAATACCCAAACGATAGACACATCCATCCATTGTAGGAAAAACACCGTGATAAATATTAAGCCAGCCCTTATTGGTACGGATTGGTATGGCCCCAGGGCCAATTTTCATTTCATCCCAGTGATATTTAACAGGTTTCATCACTATCCTAGAATCTCCCCAATGTATTAGATCAGGAGAATATGAAATCCAGATTGCCCAAGGGCTGATATCTGAATGGGGACGATCCAATTTAACATATTTTCCTCCAATTTTTTCTGGAAAAATTACGGTATTTCTGTAGTCAGCTTGAGTGATGAATGCAACCCTTTCGACTGTTTCAAAATCTTCAGTCCTCGCTAAACCAATCCGAACTCCGTGCCTTGAATAGGCACTATAAGTTATGTAGTAGGCTCCTTCTAGTGGGGTAATCCGTGGATCTTCCACACCAAATTCTTCATATTCAGAGAAAAGTTTCTCTTTTGAAGGTGTCATGAACGGATCTGTACGCGAAGTAAAATTGAAACCATCATCACTCTCTGCGATACCAATGATAGATCTACCATTGGCACGGTGAGAGCGAAACAGCATAATGTATTTTCTGTTAAATTTTACAACTCCTGCGTTGTGAACCGTTTCAACAGGATAAGGGATATCATCTGTTGTTAAGATAGGATTTTTCTCGTATCGTTTGACGTATTGCGTTTTCATCTTTTAAGCCCCAATCAAATCCATTCTCGTTAAATTGATTTGTAAGAGGATATCATTAGATATTTATATTCCATTTTTGATTGAAGTTGATTCTTTCCTATATGCCTTTATCAAATTAGGAGATAGATATAAGAGAAAATATAGATCAATAGCGAGAATATTCAATAGAAGAAAAACTTGTGGCATGGTTGCAAAAATTGTGCCATTTAATAGATTATGAATAATAGCAAAGATTATTATGATAAAAATGGTATATTTGTGAATGGACTTAGCTAATTTTCTTTGTTTAACCAGTTTAAAAGCGAACAGGATCCCAGTTATTGCAGCTATGGTTCCAAGCGGTATCATTAGGGTCGCTAAAAGCATACCAATTTCATATCGTGTTGTGGGGAATGTGAAAAGATCGAATATTAGACCGAGTAGTGCGTTAAAATAAGATTCAAGATTCAAGAATCCAGAAAGATCTTGTACGTGGCCATGAATAACCATAAAGTGGTAAAATACTCCTATGAGAGGGATTGTCCCAACGATACAATGCAGCCACCGCAATTTCTTTTTCATCCGTCTTTTTATAATTGGAAGCGATAGATAGAGAGTGATATAGAAAGGCAAGTAAGATAACAGACCGATTAGACGTGCTAAATCGGTCAATGGAATTTGATCGCCAATTCTTTCTGCAAAAAATTCAGGAGTCAAGCCAATAGGTATGAGGTAGACGGGAGTATGGCTATCTGGGATCTCTAGGAGTTGAGCAGATCCACTTTCAGAAAAAGCACCGATTACTACAGTTCCTAGACCATATGCAGCACATTTAAGGTATATATTTTGAGCTATCATGCCGACATTGAACATCATTGCTCGACAAATGATATTTGCCGAGCAAGCATGATAAAAACTGGGCTCATCCTGCTGATTTAACCAAGACGTGTCTATAGAGATAACTACATCGAATTGAGCAGTTACAACACATGATTGTTGTGAAACGGACTCGGTAAGATTAGATCGCAAATCTCCTTGAGAAAGTTGATAGAGCGAATTGTTACTCAGAATATATTTGTAAGAACCGATTGATAATCCATCTATCTCACTAACAACCACACGGAGGTCGAGTAATAAATTATTACCAAGAACGTGTGAAATTACTGTACAATTTTCTAGCAAATCTAGAGCAACCGCGAGGGGAATGCTTCCACTTTGATAGTCTCTCAAGGATTCTCGTTTTGCAATAGCTTGCTCAACAGTCATTTCCTCAGTCTGAACAGAGTAATACTGTTTAAGTTTTAAAGGAGTGGAAGTAATATTTCCACTAATTCCTACAGGTAGTACAACCAATGGTTCGAGAGTTGTGTCTAGAAAATCTTGGATAGTATTTGAAGTAAAATTGGCTATAATTCGTGTATTTAAATTCAGAGAAGTCAATTGCAGTATAAAATTCTGAAGTGCATGGCCAACCTCTTGATGTACATACTGAATTCCTCTGTCACCATATCGATCTGTAGTCCGAGCATAGTTTACGAGAATGAAAAAAATTGTACTAACATTTGATACTGCCTCGCGGTCTTCACTAGAGAGAGATAAATATAATTTATTCCAATCCAAGGAGGAAGAAACTTGACTAAGATAGTGCCCCTGTGGGACAAAATTATAACAGCCCTCTGGAAAAATCGACGATTCCGAATGCACAAGAAAAATCTCTAGCGGATAAGTGGCACCAGCAGAGGGAACAGTTCGAAAACCAAATCCATGAGTTATGCCTTGGAGAGCCCATAGTATCTGAGAAACATCATCGTTTTTGAGTATATAATTCCTGAGGTCTTGTGCCTGTTTTGCTTTATGGATCGCAGAACTTAAAGGTAAATAGCCTGTTAAATCTGGTGGTGGTAAAGATAAAACGTCTTCCTGAATTGGAACCAATTCCAAGGACAAAAAAATTATTGACCCTACAAAAATCACAATCAGGAACACAAAAATTACTTTTTCTTTAGTTATAGAGGCTATTCCCATGTTTTCAAGCGCCCTATTATGACTAATCTTAAAGGTCAAACAATGTCAAAAATAAATGTTTCTACCTTAGGCTTTCATGAAAATCTGAAAACTCTATAATTTCTGAAGATTAATCAAAAGAACTTGACAAGGTTAATTCCACGATTATACTAAATCAACCATTTCGTAGTTCAGAATGTAAATCTACTACTTTTCCGATTTGACGATCAAAAATGACTTCACAGGGTTCTAATTCGAAGACGTTTTGGGGACAATTATCGACGCAGAGACCACATCCCAAACATTTCTCCTCTTCTATCAAAGGCCCTTGCTCATCAAGAGAAAGGGCTTTTTTATGACAATAACTCACACAAATTCCGCACATGTCACAATTATCAGCCATTACTACTTTGGAACGTTTGAATGAGGGAAGTTGACCCCAAGTTATCTCGGGTGCCCACCAGGAGGCACAGTATTGGTCACAATTACATAAACATGCTACTCTTGGAGGCCATTTCCAAAGAACTGTTTGAAAACACCCTTCCTCTTTCCTAGAATTCACAATAATTTCTTGTGCCTCTTCAGGGTCAATAAAAGTACCAATCGAGGGTTTACCTTTGATTTTCATTTTAGCATCCCAACGACGAGCTTGTTCAGCGTCATTATTCAGCAGTAAACATTTATAAAGCTTTGGATGCTCAGAATGAGTCGAATGGCGACAGCTACAGTATGTGAGATAAATATCCAGGCTTAACTCAAGAATCCTTAGAGCCTCCTCAAGTGAAGCAACAACCTGTCCCCCATGAATTCTTTTAGCGTAGAAATTAAAGAAATTCTTCTTAGGAAACCTCCAAGGTTTTTTTTTCTGTGATATATCGTCAATTGTTCCATATAAAATTCCCATATCAATGTGCCAATCCCAAAATCTTTGGAGGCGATTGATAGTCCCTAACTGGTGGTTAGAAGGTTCTAAATACCAAACTTTTCGGGCTGTATGCTCAACGCACCAACGACACATTCTAATCACCAAGCTCTGACTTTTTAGCCATGCATTGAATTATTACAGGTGCCTTGAAACATTTGTTACATGAAATACAATCAGCTCTTTCTTTTCCCTCTTTGAATTTTTTTACCAAATCAGGTTCTCTAATAAAGGGTCGACTCATTGAAATATAGTCAGCAAAATCATCCCGGAGCTGTTGAATTTTAACTAGAGATCTATGCCCTCCTACAAGTATGAGTGGCATATCACCAATGTTCTGCTTAATTTTTCTCCCTGTGGCTTCGAAATATCCCTCCTCCTCAGTTTTTATTGACCTGGTTGATTTCATCCCACTAATTTCTAAGGCGTCAAGCCCTTTTTCTGCTAACCAGCTTGCAACCTTTGAGCTCTCTTCCACAGAATAACCCTCAAAGGGATCATCAGATCCGTTCATCTTCACTAATATAGGAAAACTTGAACCAAGAGTCGATCTGATCTCTTGATATATCGTTAGAAGAAGTTGAGCTCGATTTTCCAAACTACCTCCCCAGCCATCATTCCTGTGGTTGATTTTTTTTGAGAGAAATTGACTGAGTAGATAACCATGAGCAGAATGGATTTGAATCGCATCATACCCAGCCTTTTTTGCTCTTAAGGATGCTTCCTGAAATCCCCTTATCACATTTTCGATATCCTCTTCTGTCATAACCTTTACTTCTTTATCTTTTTGTAGAGAAGCTGTTTTAGTGCTAACAGAGTAGAGGCCTCCGTGATTCAATTGAGCAGCAATAGCATTCCCAGTTTGGGTATTGTGTACTAGTTGAGTGATTTCTTTCAGACCAGTGATGTGATTGTCGTTGGCGATTCCTGCCATTTTGTCATGTGCCTTTCCTTCATCCATCACATACAGATGTCCTTGAATTATGAGGCCAATTCCTCCTTGTGCCAAATTTGAGTATAATTCGAGATATTCATTAATAATCGTTCCATCTGTATTATTTGCCGCAAATTCAGCGGTTGCAGAGCGAACAAAACGGTTTGATAATTTCAACCTATTAATATATCCAGGATTAAACATAAGATGGACAACCATTGCAGTTTTAATGTGTTAATTAACTCAATCTACATTCCTATTTGAAATGATAAGATGGAATTTCCGATTTGATTCTCTGAGGATTGAAGCTGATTTTCTATATCAACCTCTAAGAAGTCCCCTGAATACTAAGAGATATCTTTAGTTGGCATAAAAGAAAGAAAGAGTGAACTAATAATGGAAAAACTTATTTGTGGAATAATAATCGGAGAACATCCTTCATTAGAAGAAGCTCAGAGACACGCTGAAAAAATGAAAGATTGTCTTTATTTGGCCGTATCTGCAGTTTCTCAAAATAGAATTTATTCGATATTTATTGTGCCAGAAGAGAAAAAATGGTGGCTTAAATATCCTGAAAGTGATCCTGCAGTTACAGGGTTAGGACAAGCTCAAGTTTTTCTTGTAGAAAATGTAATCTATCCAGAAACGTTTGATTTAAAGCTACCTGATCAAAAAACAGCGACAGCCCCTTGTGGTGAGAATTGTGAGATTTGTCAATTACGAAATGAGTATAATTGTAAGGGGTGTCCTGCCACATTCTACTACAAAGGATAAGAGTAAATGTAATTAGAAATTACTTCATACAGAGGGAGGAGGGGTACATAAATTTCATAGAACTAACCTTTTTACAAGTGATTTTTGTTAAACTTTTTGGGTTTTTTTATAGTAAGGGGAGAATGTGAATCATAGATATTCTGATAGAGGGTTAAAAGATTGACTCTACTAATTACGGGTGGTACAGGGTTAGTTGGTCAGGCTTTAGTACGTTATCTAATGAAAGAAACTCCTTATGTATACGAACCTCACAAAATACGATTATTGATCCGTAAAAAGAGAGGAAATCCGCAAAGACAACGTTTCATAGATTGGTGTGAAAAAACTGGAATTGACCTTGTTTGGGGGGATTTAAGATTTGATGAAACGATAAGGGCTTTTTCACAAGTCACAGATCCAAATTCTTCGATTTTAATACATGCAGGAGCTATATTCAATCTTTGGCAACCTTTTGATCAATTATATGATATCAATGTGAATGGAACAAGAAGAATTCTCAAAGCGTTCGACCAAAGCAGTATCAAAAAATTAATCTATATCTCCTCCGTAGCAGTGTATGGATGTATGAACGGAGGTAATCAAGGTGTTACCGAAGAGTATCCAATTAATCTACAAATGAAGGAAAATTATGAGCTTTCAAAAGCTCTTGGAGAAGACCTTGTACAAAAATATCACGTGAATAACCCTGATAAACTGATAACGATTCTGCGTCCTTCAGGAATTATTGGCGGGTCTAGTTCAACATTAGATGTCTTCTCGCGGATGTTCTTTGGACGATTTGTGCCCCTTCCTCGCGGAGGGAAGGATAAGATTAGCCTTGTAGACACTGTTGATGTTGCACGGGCAATTATATTTTTTGCAAATTTCAATAGGGGGAACGGGGAAATATACAACCTTGTGAGTTGTACTCCCACGCTTCGCGAAGTCGTTCAGGAATTAGGAAAAGCTCTTCAAAAGGAGAGAATATCTATTATCTCAATTCCCCTTTTCATGTTTAAGCCAATGTATTATATCGCCCGATTAATTCGGAAAGTAAAGAGAGCGAAAGAAAACTCCATGTTACTTCCAATGTTGTTTGATAAACTAGGTCAAGATATTTGGATTGATAGTGAGAAGGTGAAATCGATTGGATTCCAATACACAATTGACCTTTCAGAATCAATGAAAAGATTTCGTACTTTTATCGTTGAAAATCCGTGGTATGTCCAAAATAAACTCAACATATCGTTATAAAGTGGATTAATCTTAGAATCTTAGGAATCTTATTAAGGATTCGTTTAACGATTTACATTAATTATTAATGGAACAATATCTGGGATTTCATTAGCATGAAGACTTGTTAACGGGATTATTCCAAGAACTGATTAAGAAACGAAAAATGTAAATCAATTGTATAATCAGTGGTATTATTGGATTTTGTGGATTGAAAGTTGATAGTAGGTATCTAACAATGATTCTTACTGAAATTCATGATTCTGTTGGGGTATTGAAACTTAATCGCGGAGTTACCAACGCTATAAATCTCAATCTAGTTTCTGAAATTACCAAAAATCTTCAGAAAATGAAGAAAGAATCAGATATTCGAGGTCTTGTTCTCTCTACTGCGAATGAGAAATTCTTTGCAATTGGATTTGATATTCCAGAGCTATTCGAGCTTGAAAGAAATGATTTCAAGAAATATTATCAATCATTTAACCAGCTCTGTTTAGAATTGTATACCTTCCCCAAACCAACCATAGCCGCACTAACTGGCCATGCCATCGCTGGTGGTTGTATCATTGCTCTTTGTTGTGACTATCGATATATTGCAGAAGGTCGAAAGTTGATGGGGCTTAATGAGGTTAAGCTTGGAGTTCCGATACCCTATCCTGGTGATTGCATTTTACGACAACTTATTGGAGATCGAAACGCTATGGAGATGATTTATACTGGTGATTTTTATCCTTCTGAAAAGCTGCTAGAAATGGGGGTGGTTAATAAAGTACTTCCTCTGGATCAGGTTTTAAATGAATCTATAAGTAAAGCTACATCATTAGGAACACTACCACAGGAAGCATTTAGAAGAATCAAACGCAATCGGGTAGAGCTGGTAGAAACCCAAATTCGAGAAAATTTAGCAGAAAAAGAACAAATCTTTTTAGAACACTGGTTCTCTGATACAACAAGGGAATTATTGAAAGTGGCTATGAAGAAGTTTTAGGAATGACTGAAGTGATGGTTCTCTCCCTCTCTGAGTTTTGACAATGAACTTACGTATATTATACATATCAGATCTACACAGTAGGTATGAAGAACTAGCGAAAATTGCATCGGCCATGGAGGAGAATAGAGATAAGAATACTATTGTCCTAGATGGGGGAGATAATGCAGATTTTATGAGAGTAGAAACGGAAGGCACTAACGGGAGAATTAGCTCTGCTATTTTAAATAAAATTGGTTTTACTGCCCGAGTTTTCGGTAATAATGAAGGATTTGCAGGAATCGAGAATGGGAGAATTATCTCGGAAAATTCTGAATGTCCTGTCATAACGTGTAATATGTATGATTTAGAGGGTAAAAAACTTGATTTTCTAGAAGATTCAGTCATTATTAATGTCGATAATGTACGGGTTTTAATTATTGGTGTAACAGCAGCCTATAATGTTTTCTATAACTTATTTGGTATTAATACAGAAGATCCACATACCGAGATAGCCCGAGTCCTTTCCGATTATGATGAAGACGATTATGATTTTTTGGTTCTGTTGTCACATCTAGGATTGAATGAAGACAAGGCAATAGCTTTGAGAATGCCAACCATCGATGTAATTATTGGAGGACATTCCCACACAACCCTCGAAAAACCAATTGTTGAAAATCATACTATTATATGTCAAGCTGGCGCCTTTGGAGAATCTTTAGGAGAGCTAGTACTAAATGTCAATAGAGAAAAAAGAGCAATCCAAAACTTCTCAGGCAGACTAATCCCTGCAAAGAACTATCCTCCTCATCCGCAAATCACTGATTTAATTTTACACTATTCTAAAATAGCCGATGAGAAGCTTTCAAGAACACTTTATCAAATTGGAATCACCCTTGACCATTCTCTTACAGATGAGAATGCTATGGGAAATCTCTTAGCTGATGCCTTAATTGACATTCTTAAAACTGAAATAGCAATCATAAATAGTGGCGTCATGAATAAGGGGATCGAGAAAGGTAAGATCACTAAAAAATTGTTACAAGAAATATGTCCCTCGCCATTAAATCCGACAGCAATTGATGTCAGAGGAGAAGATCTTCTGAGAACCTTAGAGAAATCTTTACTCAAAGATTATCAATTAATGGATGGAACAGGAGCAGGATTCCGAGGAAAATGGTTAGGTAATATTCAAGTCTCTTCCAATGTTCAGGTCCATTACAATCCTGATGATAAACCCTTATGTAAAATAAAAACTGTCACTATCAACGGGGATCAACTTGAATCTCAAAAATGGTATTCCGTGGGAACTTCTGATTATCTTCAGAGAGGAACGGGATACAAAGACCTAGCCAATTCTAAGAACGAGAAATATCGGCCAGAATTCCTCAAAGATGTTCTTGAACTATATCTCAAAAAGCCACTATTTCTTGAAAAGGCACTTCTAAAAAGATTTTTGCCCATGGAACTGTAACAATTTTTGAATCATGCTTTTATCTTTCCTCTTTTCCTGGTTTTAAGAATCCAGAAAGCACTTAGTAAGCCAAAAATTATTGAGTATAAGGGATAATTAGTGAGGATGGTTGAGTAGAGGATTCTGGAGTAGAGGATAGTGGTATTTCGACATTAAAAATGACTGTACTCTTACCAACACGACCCATGAAATCTGTTGCAATAATAGTGAGGTTATGGACACCATTCGGAAGGTCAGAGAGCACCGTTCCAGATGAAACTGTCGTATCGTTGGAAATACCATCAATAAAAATAATTACATTACCTTTAGAGATTGAATAATTCAATTGAACATCTGATGTAGTATAAGTAGTGTAAATAGGACTTTTAATTGCTACATTAGGAGCAATTGACTCTGTAATGCTAAATTTAAAGGTTCCAGTCCATTCATAGCATCCAAACTCGATTAATATTTTCTTTGGAGAGTCAAGGGATAAATGGTAATAGTAATCCTCCCCTTCAATTCCTAGAAATTCATCAATGAGATCCTCTCTTAACTCATTCCAGATCTTTATATCTAGAAGAGCATGATCTGAGATATCCACCATAATATCATAGTCACCCACGTCTAAGGTAGCAAGATGATAATTGTAAATCGTCATTATGGGAGGTGTTGGACCTCGCTGTGGAGGGAATGATCCAGCACACATATCATCGAGTTCAATTAATTCAGGTTCAACTCTCACTACCGTTAGTGTTCCATTCGCATTTTCAGTCCAGCTGCCGATTTCTATTGAGTAAAATCCATTGTCTAGCCAGTGTACGATCTTTTCATTTACTCCCTGTTCAGGATTTTGGATATCTGAAAATAAATATCCATAGGTACCAAGATCAAAACCCCCATAATAATCCAATACATACATCCCCAAATCTCCTGATTCTACATCAAGACTAAATTGGTATATTCCTGACTCAGTGATTTCCAATTTATAATAAACATTTTCAATAGTAGGAGTAATTGTGACTGAATAACTGGTGTTTACATTCATATCGATATACTGAATTGGTTTCTGCTCAATAATTGGAGCGTTTTTCATATATTCTCTAATAAAATCAATCCAAGTACAGTCCTCGAGAAAATCTAGTTCATCAAAATCCAAAAAACTTCCAGGATTGGTATAGCTACTAAGATCCCATATATTGGTTTGTGATTGATTATCCTGAGGGAAATATGTGACCATCCCCGTTGCTCTCAGAGAATACTCGTCATTATAATTATATAAAACCACTTCTTGGTAAGAATTGAGCGCATTAATAGCGGAATCTGAGACACTTTGGATATCAGTGAAATTATAAGAAGAAACTTCAAGAAAAGAACCAATGTCAACGTAACTATGATCGAGACAGTATGATGAGAATCTAAGATCGGAAATTCTTTGGATTTCAGTTGGTAAAATACTTATGAGCTCATTTGCAAAGGCAGAAAAACCAGAAATGAATTGAGAAAGTGCTGTACAATTGATTACTGATCTGGTATGATCATATTTCCATTCGAAGAACTCAACTGAGGTTCTTGCTATGCAATCTCCGAGTTCCCAGGGCTCCATAAACGGATTATCACAGAGTTCCTGAAGGAAACTCTCGTAATCGAACCCCTCAGTTACAGCGTACTGTTCTGAAAAGACAATGTAATCTGTGAAAGAGCGACATTCATATGCTACCTCCACTGCTCCCATTTTACATGCATCTAGAGCGACAACATCAACAAAAAGCCCATCCATAGCATTTTGGAATTCACTAAGAGTTAAGTGATCACCCCCATGTGAAGCATCAAATGAAAAACCTCCTATTGCTCCACCGTGACCAATGTAGGTTAACGCGTAATGTTCAGCAGGAAATTCAGTCTGAGCCCAGGACACGAAATTACGAAGGGTACTCGGACTACCAAGATTTAACTCGCCAGGAGATTCCATAACTTCTGACGATATGCTAAGGCTATCATTGTCATGTTTAACATGGTAATACCGAGTTTCTGACCAGTCATCATCCGAAATATACTTACCTGGTATTCTATCAATTAATGCTACTGCTTCAACTCCACTGTCTGGTTTGAATCCTAGTTCAAGTTCCTGCAAACAGTCCAATGCTACGTGTTCTCCTCTTTCAGTATCTGCATTGACAATCGACATTATAGTCCATTGATTAGAGGATTTGATTGTAGTTAACGAGGAAAGAGGGTCTGGTAGATGGTCTACTTCCTGCATTTGCAGCGATTGAAAATTCAAATCTGTGTAAATGATATGGTAAGATATTTGAGGAATTAAAAGGAGAACGAAAGACAATAAGTTTAAGCAGGATGAAAAATTGTTTCTATGACTTTTTTTCCAGAACCTAATCATTTTGAACCCAATCCACTTAAACATTACATTGATTGATTTTTAGTAAAGGGTACGAAGGATTGGAACCGAGGTTTAAAAATTAGGAATGTAGATGCAAAATTAAGTAACTAGTTCATCCCATTTAGTACTTTTCTTGACTTATCTTATCCCAACATTTCTCGCAAAAGATATTACTCTTCATTCTTGCTTCCCAAACACTATTGCTAAACGTCATGACACAGGGGAGAGAACAATGAGTTAATCCAAAGATGTGACCTAATTCATGCGTAATTTCTTTTAGTAGAAATTCTGGATCATTCTCAAGTCTAAAAGTGGAGACAACAATGCCTTGATCTCTGGCTGCAACGCCAAATACAAAGTTTAGGCCAGGTACATAAGCATCCGTGGCAATTATGAGAGCAGCAATTTCATTAGATGCTTTTGATTTAGCAAAGGACAATAAACAACTAGCATTGTACTGATGTCTAGATTTATCCCAACAAGAATGGGGAAGGAGAATAGATTCCACTAGGACAATATTGTTAAAAGAGAAAACCTCAAGTAAAAGCTGGTCAATATTCTTTATTAAAGAGGGAGACACTTTGCTATCAACTAGAATTGTCAAATCTGGGGACATAAAGAACTATTCCGCATGAATTTTTATCCAAAATACCCGGAACTTGACCTTTCAAGATTTAAGATTATCATTTGATCTTTAACTCTATCGAGTTGGTTCAACAAAAATTTTAATATAAATAGTAAAAATCCTCAATTGGAGATGAGAATGCTCTACCAATGGTCTCAATCGCTGTTGGGCAACCACCAGCATTATTTTTGGATTTAAAAATGGTTATAGCGAGTATTCTCTTATTATTTCTTCTATTTTTTGAAGGAAATTCGTACGATAGAGGAGTTTATAGTTCATGAACCGAGAAAATACCAATCAGACCAGTGATGAATTCGTAGTCACACCCTGGGAAGTACGTGGCAAAGTAGATTATGAGAAATTGATGGAGCAGTTTGGAACCGAACCTATTGATCAACCTCTCCTTGAACGGATAGAAAAACACACTGGCGAATTGCATTTTATGCTGCGTCGTGGAACCTTTTTTACTCATCGAGATATGAATTTTATATTAGATGAATGGGAAAAAGGAAATAAATATCATCTTTACACAGGACGGGGTCCCTCAGAACAAATTCATATAGGACATTTAGTCCCGTGGGTATTTACTAAATGGTTACAAGATAAATTTAACGTTAAATTCATTTTCCAACTAACAGATGACGAAAAATTCGTTTTCTATGAAGATCTCGATTTAGATGATACACATTCTTATGCCATTGAAAACGCCCTAGATGTGATTGCTCTAGGTTTTGATCATAAAAAAACCGAAATCATAATTGATACAGACAATGCTAAGACTTTCTACAGAATTGCTCTTCCTATTGCAAAGAAAATTACTTTTTCAACCGTAAAATCTTCTTTTGGATTTGACAATTCAACAAACATCGGAAGTATCTTCTACACAAGCATCCAAGCTGTACCTGCCGTTCTCGAAAGCGTCAGACAGGGAAAGAATGTCCCTTGTCTCATCCCTCATGCAATAGATCAAGATCCTCATTTTCGATTAGCTCGAGATGTCCTTCCACGACTAGGGTACTATAAACCAGCCAGTATCCAGTGTTCGTTCCTTCCTGCTCTTGGTGGACCTCAGGGTAAGATGTCTGCCTCAGATCCAACTCAGACGGTATATGTGACGGACACCCCCCAGACAGTTAAAAAGAAAATTACAAAATATGCGTTTTCGGGTGGCCAAATGTCAGTCGCAGAACATCGAAAGAAAGGAGGAAACCCAGATATCGATGTCAGTTTTCAATGGTTGAAAATTCTGTTTGAACCAAATGATAAGAAGTTAGACAAGCTTGAAGAGGATTATCGAAACGGAGATTTACTCACCGGGGAATTAAAGGCCATTCTGATCGATAAGATTAATAATTTTCTTGAAAATCATCGAGCAGAACGGGAAAAAGCACGAGATCGACTAGATCAATACTTGATACAAGATTAGTCTTTTCGAAATCTTTCAGATGAATAAATAGACACAGAAATCCTCTTAAGACCACATACATCTCCTTACTCTAGCACATCAGGAGGTTATGAATGTATGTTTATTGTTTGTGTGAGTGTCTTTGTAAAACCTGAATATCGAGAAGCGTTTATAGAAGCTACATTAGAAAATGCTCGGAATACGAGGAAGGAACCGAAGAATATACGCTTTGATGTTTTACAAGGTTCGGATGATCCTGATCGGTTCTTCTTGTATGAGGTCTATCACGACGAAAGTGGTATGGATGACCATAAGACAACTAGTCATTATCAGAAATGGCGAGAAGATGTGGAAGAAATGATGGCTAAGCCCCGTGAAGGCATCAAACATAAAAATCTCTTCCCAGAGACAGAAGAAGCTTTTCTATCAAAGTAAATGGGGAGAATCATGGAATTTGCGTTTCTACCTACTCCCCATATATTTTTTGGTTCTAAACAGTTTCATAGGATTGGAGCTCTTGTAAAGGAATTTGGATCACGATTATTTGTTGTAGCAAGTGGTAGTGCATTAAACTCCCCAGAAACGAGAGAAATTTTAACGGTTTCAATATCTAAGGAAGATCTTGAGTTTGATACTTATTTAATTAAAGGAGAACCAACTATCGAAATCATTGATTCTGGTGTTCAGAAAGCGAAAGAGTCCAAAGCAGAAGTAATTATAGGACTTGGTGGAGGCAGTGCTGTTGATGCGTGTAAGGCAATTGCAGGATTATTCACAAATGGGGGATCAGCTAGAGATTATATGGAAGTTATTGGAAAAGGGGCGGTGATTACGCAACCTTCTTTACCGATTATTGCAGTTCCCACGACTGCTGGGACAGGAAGTGAGGTAACAAAAAATGCGGTAGTTCTAGCTGAAAAAGAGAAATTTAAGGCTAGTATTCGCAGTCCACTTTTAATCCCTAAAATTGCAATCATAGATCCGAGGCTTATGCTATCAGTTTCACCTTCAGTTACTGCGACTTGTGGAATGGATGCATTAACACAACTGATTGAAGCTTACACGTCAATCAATTCCCAACCCT
>CP070760.1:3101875-3109210 GCA_020348965.1 Candidatus Heimdallarchaeota archaeon
CTGCAAATCCTTCGGGTGATTGTGTCGCACATCCTAGGAGAATGATTCCCATATGGCCAACTGATGAATATGCAACTAGACTTTTCATGTCAACTTGGCGAAGAGCAACCCAAGAACCATATAACAGCGAAACTAATCCAATAATAGCTACTAACCAAGCAAATTCAGAAAGAGCATCAGGTAAGAACCAGCCACCCATTCTTAGTAACCCATAACCACCCATTTTTAGTAGTAATCCAGCTAGAATCATTGAACCAGGGGTTGGAGCTTCAACGTGAGCCAAAGGCAACCAAGTATGGAATGGTACACTTGGAACTTTCACTATAAATCCAAATAGCAATGCTAGAAAGATCAGGAGAACGAATGGCCCTGCTCCGAATTGTTCAGCCATGCTAGTTAACTCAGTGAATGAAAAAGTGCCAATACTTGTTCCAGTATATTTTGATGACTCCAACCAAAGACCAATGATCCCTAAAATCATGACAAGAGACGCTACATGAGTATAGATAAAGAAGTAGATTGCTGCGTATTCTTTTTTAGGACCACCCCAAATTCCAATGAGGAAAAACATCGGAACCAGAACTAATTCCCAAGCGACATAGAATATAATGAAATCTGTTGCAAGAAATGTTCCTATGAGGCCCGTTTCGAGAAGCATCATCATTGCATAATATGCGGGTTCTCTTTCATGAACCTCTTTAAATGAAGCAAGAATTGCCACGAGAAATATAAATCCACTTAACAAAACCAAAGGTAAGCTTAATCCATCAACTCCAAGTGAATAATTCATTCCAATTGCTTCAATCCAAGGAATTTCCTCTACTAAGTCCCAACTACCAGTAGGAGGTTGTTCGTACATCATCAATGCCATAATTGATAAAATCATGACAATAAAGCTGATAAGTAGTGCAAACCACTTTGAAAGCTCATTACGAAGACGACCTACTAACCATGTTGGAAATGCTGCCACAATTGGCAGTAAGAAGATCAGAGTCAGTATTCCGAAATCACCAAAGTTTAATTGTTCTATCATTTGTCTTCAACCTTTTTTCTTGTACTTTCTTCTTTTAGAGGGGTACCACCCCTGCTGCAATTATCGCGACTAATATGAGAGTAATCGCTCCCAAGAGAGTATAGAGAGCGTAATTTTCAACTACTCCTGTTTGAATTCGGCGTAAATAGCCCCCTGTTTTCATAACTCCTTTTGCTGAATTCCGAATGATACCGTGATCAATTACACGTTCGTCTGTGGCTTTTGCTAAACCACATAAGGCCACAGAAGCTTTTGCTGTTAATCGTACTAATCCGTCAATAACATGGTCATCCCACCATTTGGAGAGACCACAAAGTTCATAACCCACTCTACCCGTAAATCGAACCGCACCATCCAAGATATTTCGTTCAATCCAATTCATTGCTTCACAATAATATTCATAAACGAAATAGACGAACCCAAGGAATAGATCATCAATATAATACCCTTTTTCTAAAACACGTTGAATACCACGACCAGGAGGGGATATTTTAATTCTACGGACAAATGAACGCATTCCAACTTGAATCTTTGTGATAGGATCCGAAGACTCTGATACCACTATATTAAATGAAGGATCCCCTTCAATGAAACTGACTTGAGCTTTTGATCGCGGATAATAGATCATATAGGCTAATCCAATTCCTAGAATTGCTAATAGAATAGATGAAAGTTGAGTAAGAAATGTAATATCCGGCCCAATCTCAGGTAGTTCATGAACCCAAGGCCCTTCCAACCATTCAACCAAGTGATGTTCAATATTCAGTAGAGGAATAATTTCAACATTAAGAACGGGAATATGACCAAGTAGGTAAATACCAGCAAGAACTAACGATAATATTGCTAATGACCACAGTGGAACCGTCATCCATGGATCAGATTCATGGATATGATGCCCAGGATTGCGATTCGTTCCTGGAAACACCAGGAACCACATTCTGAAAATGTAGAAAGCCGTTAAGAAAGCTGTAATTACTGAAAACAGCCATACTAACATTATCAGAGACCCATACTCTGAATGTTGTGCTTTGTATAATGTATGGAGGATTATTGCATCCTTACTGAAAAAGCCATTTCCGATTCCTGCTAAAGAAAGAGACCCAATTAACATAACCTTCCATGTATGGGGCATCTTCTCCCTCAATCCACCCATTTCACGGATATCTTGAGTTCCTGAGCCATGAATCACAGAGCCAGCGGATAGAAAGAGTAAAGCTTTGAATATACCATGATTTATAATATGAAACACAGCCACAGCCATTCCTCCAACTCCCAATCCAATGGTCATGTATCCTAATTGTGAAATTGTACTGTATGCTAAGACTCCTTTTATATCTGTTTTGACAAGAGCAATTGTACCAGCCATAATCGCTGTGATCCCACCTATTACAGCAACTATTAACATTGCTTCTTCGGAATGTTCAAACAAAATGAAAAAACTTCGAGCGACTAAAAATATTCCAGCTTTCACCATTGTTGCACTGTGAATAAGACAACTTACTGTCGTTGGACCAGCCATTGCATCTGGTAACCAAACATGGAGTGGAAACTGAGCTGATTTTCCTACGGCCCCACCAAATATGCATAACGCGATTAATACTAACAATCCTGGCTCTATTCCATGAGCATCTCGGAGCTCTATGAAATCAAAAGTATGAGTTTCCACCCAGAGTAGAATTATTCCCACAAATAAAAAGACATCTCCTACCTTGGTTGTTAAAAAAGCTTTCTTGGCAGCGGATGCGGGATGGGGTTGCCCTTCAGGAACGACTTCTTTATCATAAAAATATCCTATCAGTAGATAGCTACAAACTCCCATTATTTCCCAGAATAAAAATAATTGAATAAAGTTTGGTGAAAATACAAGTCCTAACATTGCGGCAGAGAATAGTAAAATCTCGGCATAATAACGAGGTGAACCCTCATGAGACATGTAGCTTCTACTGTATACGACAACCAGAAAAGCAACGAAAGATACCATTAAACTAACTATTGCGGAAAGGGGATCAATTAAAACTCCAAGTTCGAGCTTAATACTTCCAACTTCAATCCAATTAAGCAGTGGAAAACTTTTCTCTAACAAAGGGGTGCCATATTCAACATGATGCTCCCCAATGAGTTGTTGAAATAGCAGCAGCAAAACTTGGCCTGAAATAATAAGAGTTAGAATGAGACTGGTACCCATTGCAATAAGTGCAATCAGATTTCCATGGGCCTTTTTATCGACATATCTTCCAAAGAAAAGGACAATAAACGAGGCAAGAATTGGAATTAACCAAATTAAGAACGCTAAGTTACCAAGTACTATCTCTTCTGCCATATTCTAATTCACCTTTTTTCTAACCTTTCAGTTCGATAAAGTCTGTTGCATCTATTGTCCCATGGGTTCGAAAAATAGATAAGATGATCCCTAAACCGACTGCGGCTTCGGCTGCAGCCAAAGCAATACTGATAATAACACCCACATGTCCAGTAACAAAAGTGAGATCATTGTACAACGCAAAAATTGCAAAATTAATGTTAGCAGAGTTTATCATAATTTCAATTGAAATCAGCATTCGAACTGCTGATTGAGACTTAATGAATCCTGCAAACCCAATCAAGAATAAAATAAGGGCAACTCCAACAAAAACCGAGGCATCTAAGTTTTCAATCATATGTCTTCCACCTCTTTTTTTACTAGATAAACACTACCAAGCATTGCTGCAAGTAAAAGGAATCCTAACACTAACAAAGTCCCCCCATGAACCGTGAATAGTGTCCTAGCCAAATTTCCTATTAATTCAATTTCTTCACTAGGTTTGATGGTTGTTGTTTGTTGTTGCCAGAATGCGAGGTTAACTTGTGAAAGAATATAAAACGCGATAACAAGTAGAATGAAACCCCCTGCGAAACTTAGTCTCCAATCTAATAACTTCAACCCTTTCTGTTCCTCAAACATCGCTTTTTTTCCGGAAAGAGAGATCGCAAACAACATTAGGATTGTGATCCCTCCAGCGTATACAATCATTTGAATAACAAGCAATAGTGCCGATTCAGCATACAGAAGGAATATCATTGCTACCCCTAGTAAAGTGAAAATTAACCACAAGACAGCATGATAAACACTTTTGACTGTCACAGCTAAGAATGCTGAACCTGTTGTATATGCAATTAATAGGAATAAAACTAGATATTCCAACGCGTGAAATAACTCAGTACCGATTAGTGCCATTTTCAATCATCCGTGTCTTTTGTCTCATGAGTTAGAAATTCTTCTAATGATTTTCCATGAGTTTCGACGTACTCTTTCTGTTGCGTTTCATGTTCTTTGGGAAAATACAACTTGAAAACATCGTACAAATCTAAATAATTGTAAAATAAATCTTCTTTTCTTGAGGAAGCCCCGTCAAATCCTGCTGAATGAAATAAAGCATCGAATTTACATGCATCAACACATAGACCACAATACATACAGCGACCAATAAACATTTGAGGCGATTCCAACGGTCGCTTTTTCGTCCAGTGAGGAGGTTGGGGATCAAGAAGAACCATTTCAATGCATTTGTTGGGACATGCTCGGAAACAGGCTTTACAGCCTGTGCAGTTCATTAGATTCAGTGCTAACAATCCCCGATAATTGGGTGAAATATGAGGAGTATGTTTGAAAACGTTTGAAAAAGAAAAATCCCTATCTAAGATAGTTTCCCCTTTCTTCGCAAGCTCCTCAGGAAAGTAAATCGTATCCTTATTTCTACGATCGCCATCAGGAATTGTGATCGGTCTTTTCAAGAAGTGACGAAAGATATATGCTAAGGGGCGAGTGATCAGCAGATTTGGAATATAACGAAAATTCACCATTTATCAAATCACTCCAAAAAGTTGGGGATTGTTTACGATAACAATTATCACAAAAATTATATTCAGAATCGCTAGAGGAATTAATCGCTTCCATCCAATATCAAGTAATTGGTCTATTCTTACCCTCGGTAATGAAGCCCGAATCCAGATATACAAGAAGATGAATATCCACAGTTTAACTGTAATTATTAAAAATGCAAGAAGATGGATGGTCTCAATTGTTTCCTTAAGAAAACCAAAGGGTAAATAAGCTCCTCCCCAAAAGAGGAAGACTCCTATAAATGCACCAATCAAGAGGATGAAGTATTCTGTTGCCATTGACATCATATATCGAAATCCCGTCAGCTCAGTCCTCCAACCCATGACTAATTCTGCTTCAGCTTCTGGAATGTCAAATGGAATTCTCTCTGTTTCGGCTGCTAATGAGGCCATAAAAACAATGAATCCAATAGGCATCAAAATAGCAAACGGTAAACCTCCTAATGTCAATGTCTGCTGTTCTGCAATATCTATTAAAGAAAACGAATTTGTTGCTAGAACAACAGCGGTAACAGATAACATTAATGGAATCTCATAACTGATCATTTGAGCTGCTGATCGAAATCCTCCTAAGAGAGAGTACTTATTATTTGAAGACCATCCTGTTATAAGAACTCCAACTGGGTACAAGGAGAAAAGAGCAAAGATAAGTAAAAAACCTACAGCAGGGTTTGCAATCACCGAAATAGTACCGAGAGGTAATAATGCTCCTAGTATGAACGGGGGCGCGACTACAAAAGCAAAAAAGCCAATATTAAATGGAAATTTATCAGCTTTTTCAGGAACAATATCCTCCTTGGAGAAAAATTTCAGGAACTCTGCAACATTCTGCAACAATCCAATTTTCCATGTTCTTTTCCCAAAAGGCCAAGAAAAAAAATGTCCCCAGTTGAGATCGATAAAAACAGGGCCCCGCGCGGTCCACGCCCTTCCTGACGCGACTTTTCTTTCTAGTAAGATTAACAAAATTGTGTTAACAATTAGAAATACGAGAATGGTTGTCATTTCTAGCGAATCGAGAATAAATGACCTTATTGGACCTACTTGGTCTTCTGGAATGAGCTTCCAATCACTCACTAAGGGGATAATTCCTGGCCAAGGTATTCTATATCCAAATAAATTGATCTCATAGCCGTCAACAAGCCATTCGTATAAACCAAAACCCATTTTCTTCACCTACCTGTCGATTTCCCCCATACAAAGGTCTATACTTGCAACAGTGGGCGCTATATCTGCCACCTTGACTCCCCTTAAAATAGAATTTATTATTGCTAAGTTAGAATATGCAGGGGATTTTATCTTTACGCGATAAGGCGTTCTCTCGTCATTCCCAACTATGTAAAACGCAGCTTCTCCTCGAGGATCTTCTGTTCGAAAGTAAACATCACCAGGAGGTAATTTACGGGGAGGTTTTTGAAAAATCTCCCCTTCTGCAGGTGTCTGATCAAGTGCCTGACGAATTATCTTTAGGGATTGAAACATCTCTTCCATTCGAATCTCATAACGTGCAAAGCAATCACCAGTTGTACGAACTGGCACTTCAAATTCAAGCTCATCATACACTAAGTATGGTTCAATCTTTCGTAAATCAGCTTTCACTCCAGAGGCACGCAATACAGGGCCAGTAGCACCTAAATTTAACGCATCATCTTTACTAATTATTCCTACTTGCTCACTCCTGAGTCTGAAGACCTTTGAATCCTCTAGAATAGCTTTATATTCCTGTATTCGTTCATCTAGATAATGTGTAAGGCTATGACAATCTTCTATGAATCCTTGTGGTAGATCACGACGCAGACCACCAGCAGTGAAGTAATTATACATCATTCGTGATCCTGTTACATGCTCTAATAGATCCAGTACATATTCTCTTTCTCGAAAAGAGATGACTTGCATTGAAATTACCCCTACATCAGCAGTGAAAGCTGATAGCCAAGTCAAGTGTGAAGCTATACGTTGAAGCTCTAACATAATTGTACGAATATATTGAGCTCGCCTACTGATTTCTATATCCATCAGCTTCTCCACGGCCAATGTATAACATGCCTCCCAACTCATTGCTGAATTATAACAGAGTCTGTCAGTTAAAGGCTGTATAGCGTTATAAGGGCGCGTTTCGGCGATTTTCTCAATCATACGGAAAATATACCCTATTAAAACTTCTGCGTCGATAACGAGTTCTCCTGCAGTCTTTACTTTCAAAGTCCATAGACCGTGATTTACAGGGTGTTGGGGACCCATGTGGATATACATCTGTTCACTCATGACTTATATTCTTCCCGTCATCTTTCTTGAGGTTTGAACGAAAATGGTTTTTCAGGTAATTGATAATCACGGCGCATAGGATGAAGTTCAGAAATGTATTTATGTTCATACTCATCCCATTCTTCGGGAAGAAGAAGCCGTTTTAAATTCGGGTGATT
>CP070760.1:3109310-3123008 GCA_020348965.1 Candidatus Heimdallarchaeota archaeon
GGATATTATTTTGGATCTGCCCCCTGGATCCGCCTGTCCTGTGATTGAAGGGCTTTCTGAAAGCGATTTCGTTGTTCTAGTGACTGAACCAACCCCTGCAGGCGAGCATGACCTTAAAATAGCAATTGATGTGGTTAACCAGCTGGGAATCCCTTTTGGGATTGTAAATAACCGTGCGAATGTGGGTGATGATTGCATTACACAATTAGTGGAGACAGGAAAGTATCACTTATTAATAGAAATTCCTCACGATAATGAGGTTCTTCATTTATACTCCCATGGACTTCCTCTCATCGGAACAACAACGAAATTTAATGGTACTTTTAGGAAATTATGGCACCAAATTATGGAGGGAATAGCTTGACAAGTCAGGTACGGAAACAGATCACGGTTTTGTCAGGAAAAGGTGGAACTGGAAAAACTACCTTTACAGGTGCACTTGCTCAACTCTCAAGTCCAATAGCCTTGCTTGCTGATTGTGATGTTGATGCACCAAATCTACATTTACTCCTCAATCCAATTAATACCTCTTCTGAACGATTTTTCAGTGGTAAATTAGCGGTTAAAGACGAGAGTAAATGCACTAGCTGTGGAACTTGTCTCGATCTTTGTCGTTTCGATGGGATATCTTCAGACTTTGAGATCGATCCATTTCATTGTGAGGGTTGTGGTGTTTGTGCTTGGGCTTGTCCTGATAAGGCAATAGTCTTAGAAGTCCAAGCTTCTGGTACGATATATGAGGCGAAGACGCGGTTCGGACCACTTATTCATGCCCGTTTAGATATTGGAGCAGAGAATTCTGGAAAATTAGTGAGCGAGGTTATTCAAAAGAGTCATGATAATGCTCACCATCTACAAAAGGAGCTAATTATTGTTGATGGGAGTCCTGGGATCGGTTGCCCTGTCATTGCTGCACTCGCTAATGCTTCTTTAGTAATTATTGTTGTTGAGCCCACTTCGACTGCCATTCATGATATGAAGCGAACAATCGAGCTTGTACGGTTTTTTAAATTACCTCTAGCAGTGGTTATCAATAAGGCAACCATAAATGAGGATCAACGAGTTAACATCATACGTTTCTGTGAAGACGAGGGTATCACTATTCTTGGAGAATTACCTTATATTATGGATATCTATCGTGCAATGGTAAATCGACAAACTGTCATTGAATATGGGATACAAGGTTTGAAGGATCCCCTAAAAGAGATTTGGTTAAAAATTAGTAATATATTAGACTTAAATAGGGAGTGATTGGTTTGGTAGGCCAACCAAGAAAAGATTTGTTCGCTGAAGGAGAGAAAGCCACTTTAGTTACTATCCTATGCAATATTCTCCTAACAGTCTTTAAGATCATAACTGGACTCTTTATCGGGAGTGTTGCATTGCTTGCATCTGGTTTTGACGCTCTTACAGATTTTATTGCGTCATTTGCAGTTTTAATCGGCCTTCGTTTTGCTCAAAAAGACCCCTCGAAACGTTTCCCATATGGATATTATCGGATGGAGACTCTTGCAACTTTAATAGTAGCAATCATTATACTCCTCTTTGGTATAGAAGTCCTTGTAGAAAGTTATGGCATTATAATAGATCACCGTCAAATAACTTACCCTGTTCTAGGATTGGTGGTCTCACTGATCTCGTTTTTAGTAGCATTCGGGCTCTACCGTTATAACTTGAGAATAGGTACAAAAATTACATCAAATGCTTTGATAAGTACAGCTAAAGAATTCCAACTCGATATATTCGTAAATGCCTTAGTATTTATAGGGATTTTAGCCCACCTACTAGAATTCCAACAGTTTGAGGGGATTGTGGGATTATTCATTGGCATATTAATTCTCAAAACCGGACTGGAATTTGGGAGAGTTTCCCTTTTCACTTTATTAGATGCTTTAGACGATCCTGAAATTATTGAACGGATTCAGCTGTCTGCATTAGAAGTTTCTAAAGTCCAAGAAGTCCCCAATGTACGAATTAGAAGATCTGGCCCTTATTATTTTGCGGATATCGAAATAAGGATGTCCGCGAGAGAAACAGTTGAATCGCTCGCCCAAGTAACTCATGATTTAGAATCTCATTTAAAAAACAAAATTCCCCAATTGGATAGCATTATGGTCAGTGTGGAGCCAATTATTAAGACAAGGCTGCTTGTAGCTTTTCCTGTTCCCTCTTTTGATACTACATTAGAGGAAGTACCGGCAGAGCACTTCGGATTGGCCCCAGCTTTTCTGATTGCAGAATTGGATATTCTCACATTTACTATTATTTCAAAGCAGTCAGTAGAGAACCCACATTGGAAAGCTGAGCGAAAGCGAGGAATTCTAGCTGCTAAATTGTTAGTAAAAAAAGACATAGATGTATTTGCCGTGAAAAATTCCAGTTCTCTAGGCCTTGGTCCAAAAGCTGTGTTCAAAGAAAAGAATGTCCTGTTACATAACTTTGGCGAAGGAACCATCAGACAGGTCCTTGAAGAATTTATGATTTCGAAGGCAAAAACTCAAGAATCTAATAATAGCTTTGGCGCCTGAAGTAGTTAGCCATCTAACAATCAACGGAGACGATTACTATAGGAATAAAAGCGATTATTTTTGATCTTGATGGAACAATTGTAAACTCACACATTGTGCAGTGGCAGGCCTTCAATGAGTATTTGCAGCAGTTCAAAGTCGAAATTTCTTGGATTTCCTGGACTACTGATCATCTAGGTAAGAAATCTGAAGAAATCTGGAGAAGAGTGTGTAGTGAACACAATATTAGTATCGATGTCGAAAAAGCCCAAAAAGAGAGAAGATTGATTTATCAGAATCTCGTGCGTGAAGGTAAACTAAGAGAGATATCTGGATTTACTCCCTTCTTCACTAAGCTAAAAAAGATTTTTCCATCTACTATTCCTATTGTTATCGCTTCAAACGCTCATCCTTCAGGTATTGAAGCGTCATTAAAAGCCATTAACTATTCTGGTCGCATTAAGTATTATAGTTCCGAGGCGTATCCCTCTATTTCTTCTAAATACGATCTTTTGCAGTTAGTTGCAAAGGATCTTCAAGTTAGTACAAAATCATGTCTGATTTTTGAAGATTCACCTCATGGAGCGGCCGCAGGGAAAAGAAACGGCTCTACAGTTATCATTATTAATTCAAGTAACCTTCCCCGTGAATGTTTCAATACCCCCCTCATTGTAGATGGTTATACTGATCCCAATCTACTCTCCTATGTGCAGCAGTTGTCTGAAAAATGAGTAGACGAAAAAATTTTTGTATTCAGAATATCATGACACAAATTGGAGTGGATTCCAATCCCTCGTCCTAGAATTTCAAGAACAATTCAATGTGACCCTACCCATCCTTACTTCAAACCACGTGGAATTCCATTAAAAGATCTTCCAGGTGAGGTAGAGATCACTCTTGAAGAGCTCGAAACTATGCGATTATCTGATTTGGAAGGATTATCTCAAAAAGAGGTAGGAAATGAAATGAAAATTTCCCAATCCACAGTCTCACGACACCTTGAGGAAGCTCATCGTAAGATTGCTAAGGCTTTAGTGCTTGGATATGCTGTTCGGATCGCTAATCCCGTTGATTTCTACCATTGTGATTCCTGTGGTCATACTTGGCGATTCCGTGATGATCAAGATGACCTTGAGAAGTGCGAGAAATGTCATTCTCCAAAATTTCATTTACATGAACATACTTATTCAGAGGATCCAAATTTGAAGGAGTGATAAGTCGAAAAAAAATCGAGTTATTCTCATTTTATTGGCTTAAAATTAAATTAACGTCGATCTACAACGATTTGGCCATCTTTCATCGCTATCAAAAGGTTTTCCTTGTTTTGTAAGCAAGCTATATCCCCGAGAGGATTTTTATTTACTACCAATAAATCTGCTTTTTTACCTTTCTCAAGTGTTCCAATCTCCTTCTCAAAACCAAGGGTTTCAGCCCCAACCTTTGTGCCTGCCATGTTCAATCGTATCAACCCCATTGCGAATTGCATTTTGAATCCCTTCTGGACTTTGGGCATGAGCCATCACTTTAATGCCAACTCGATGTGCTTCTGTTGTTATAGCCGCGATTTCTTCATTAACAAATTGTGCGTTTGTGGATCCTCCTTTTTCAGATAGAACCCCTCCTGTGGGGGGGATACTTAATACTTTGATCCACGATCCTATGAAACGATCATAATAATGTGTTAAGAAAACCTTTAAGCTGTTTTACCATAAAAAATGAGGTAACGAAAATCAAAACATATAAAAATTCATCAAATGAGAGAAACACTATCAAACATCCATAGTATTCCATCTCATATCACCCAAATATCAAATCTTTTTCATCTATGAATTTGAAAGTGAGGTTATTGCATTGTCAGAAGAGACAGTAGAGAAAAAAGGAAAATATTCCTTCGATTTGAGCGACGGAGTTGGTAAGGAAGATATCTTTGCCATTTTCGCAGCTATCTGGGGTTTCATTGCTACAATCCTAAAGATCATTTTATGGCCATATGTATGGATTTTCAGGATTATTTCGCGCTCAATCCGTTTTATTAGGACAAAGGAAGCAACTGAGAACCCTCTAAGTGAAGATGAACGTCAATTTATGGAAAGTATTCCGACTTTCTTTATCTTTGTCGGATTTTTCTCAGGCCTACTATTAGCAGTCTTAGTCTGGATCTTTGGAACAGACGTATTTGAAAAAATGTACAGCTCAATCACTGGCCTTGATGACTTTATACTAGGAGTCTTTACTTTCTTTGATATCATAATTGAGCTAATTTTTACGATAATTGGTATAGGATACCGACCTGAGCGATGGCTAGGAAAACAAATCCTTTTCATTAAATTCGAGGGAACTGAGCGTAGCAGTGGTATCCTTGACATTGTCCGAACAATATTTGAATTCATCTGGGCCTTTGTTCAAGAGGATCCATTGCTATTATTCATATCAGTCGGAATTGGTGGGGTTATTGTAATAGTAGTGCTAATAATCTTGTCCGAGACAGGAGTTATTTCAGCGATTGGTAAAATCATCTCAGGATTAATCAATGTTATTGTGACCGCTCCCCATAAGGTTTACAACATATTAAATGGGATTTTTCTCAGATTTAACACTATTGTGAGTTCAATCATTATTGGTTCTGGTAGGTTAGAGAATCGAAATATTGCATTTCATAGGAAAATCCTAGTAATTTCGTATGCTTTAGGTATCTACACCTTCATCAGCGGATTATTTGTACTCGCTTCTCAGCCTGAGTTAACTAGTGAAACAACAAATGCAATAATCTTCATCATAATAGTGTTATTCGCTGTGGGAATAGGCGTCGGCATAATCGAAATGTTTATCATAGTCCGCTTTCTTGACATAGTCTCTCGCGGTAAGTATTCCACCGCCGAGTAACGTTCATTTCGATGAATTCCTTTGATTGTTAGGGGGGAACTACATTCCTTTTTTTAGGATTATAGCATATATGAATTCTTAATTTCAGGTGGTTTTATGACCTTATTCCAGTTTGAAGAAAAAGTTCCTACAATAGGAGAAGGTACTTATGTCGCTCTATCCGCGGAAGTCATTGGAGGTGTTACAATTGGAGATAAGTGCTATATTGGTTCAGGAGCAAAAATTCGTGGTGATTATACAACTATTCATATTGGGAACCAGACATCTGTTCAAGAGAATTGTGTTATACATGCACGATATGGAGAAACATGCACAATCGGAGATAACGTAACAATCGGTCATGGAGCGATCATTCATGGCTCAATAATCAAGAACAATATTATCATTGGAATGGGTGCTATTATATCGGATGGCGCCATAATTAATGATCATGTAATAATTGGTGCTGGGGCAGTAGTCCGTGAGAGGCAGACTCTAGAAGAGGGCTCTCTCGCTGTCGGTGTTCCCTGCAAAGTGATACGGGAGGTTTCGGAGTCACAAAAGATGTTCATCACATCTAGTGCAGAAATGTATTGTGAATTAGCGCAACGTTATCTTCAGGGGTTAAAAAAGATCAAATGAAGTAACTGTACCATTTTTAACAGATAGGATTATTTAATCATAGTTCTTGAGTCCAATTACGTTAGGGATGTAGGTTGAGAAAAATCTAAAAACATTTTTTTGTAAAACTCTTTTATGACCTTATTCCAGAACCCGGCGATGTCCAATGGGAACCAATGAAGAAGAAAAGGAACCTCCAGTAGAAACAAGCCGTGTCGTCCTAGTTATTGGAATATTAGCGGTTCTCTTTTTTGTAGCTTCCGCTTATGGCGTTCAGAGGACTATTCTGTCTACATTTGCCTCGGAGCAACTCGAATTTACGCAATGGTTTGAAAACTGGGCATGGATATCTATTGCATTTACCTTATCAGGCTTTGGTCTTTTCAAAGCGTTAGCTGGTCTTTTTACAGGAGCTTATACAATGAAGGTTGGTACAAAACCAATAATTCTAGTCGGAGCAGGCTGTTTTGTAGTCGGAGCTCTCCCCTTACTCTTTTCAGAGGGAGATCCCCTCCTACTTGGTATTGGAAACTCGATCCTTGGTGCTGGTGAGGGGCTCCTATATGCTGGTGCAATGACTTATCTTTCGGATGTAAGTACTACAGCCCGTCGTGCACTGTGGATGGGTATCATGGAATTAGCGGTCTATGGAGGATATTCCTTTGGTGCGATGATCGCTGGTGTGATTACTATGATTACTGATGCTCCAGGAGCATCATTTGCCTTCTCAGCTATAGTTTCCTTTTTTGGATTAATCTTAGCAATTTTTGCAATTCGATCAACAGTGATAACTGGAACTCAAGAGGAATTAGAAAAACTCCGTACTCCAATTGAAACACCTCAAGCAGTACCTAGGTTTAGAAGCCTCGTTTTAAGACCAACAGTAATCATAACAGCTTTAAATGGGCATATAAGCAAAATGGTAGATAGTATCATTGTACTTTATCTCCCATTACTTCTCAGTAATGTATTATATGGCTACAAACTTTCGATTCAAAATACAGGATTGATTACTGCTGTTTTTACTCTCTCCTGGGCCATTGCAATGCCTTTTGCAGGGAATATAAGTGACCGGATAGGCCGAAAAACACCAACTTTTGTCGGCTTACTCATTGAATCTTTTGCTCTACTGGGTTTACAGGCGGGAAATTCTCCTTTTCCAATTTTATTCATTCTCTCCGCAGTTGGAGGAATTGGTGTTGGTCTTTATTACCCAGTACTACCATCTATTGCTGTTGATATTGCACCAGAAACAGAAAAACCGAAAATAATTGGTTTTTATCGTGCTATCAAGGATTTAGGTTATTTCACTGGCCCATTAGTTGCTGGACTTGTTGCACAGATGTGGTATGATACAAATCCACAGGACTTCAACTCGATTTTAAGAGTACCACTAATGCTCGCAGGTTTGTTGTTACTAATTGGAGCAATAGGTCTAATAATTGTACGCGAGACTCGTCCAGCTTGGACTCAATTCCAGACAACGGTAGAACATGCTCAACTTGTAGAAAAATGTGTTATACAGTCAACAAAGGGATTGTTGGTATATTTGGAACAAGAGGCAATAGACAACTCGAATTTTCAGGAAAGGCTGTCCCGATATTCCTTACGGGCAAAGGACTTGGAACTTGAAGCTGATGATCAATTGGAGAAAATTATTGTTCGAACATATCGAAGTCTGTACAAAACCCCGGATGCCGGTAATTTTTTACGAATTGCCCGACGTTTGGATCGTGTAGCTGGGTTAACACTAGGAGCTTTATTTCAAATCCAAGCCATTCCCATTGAGCGAGTTCCTCCATTAATTCAAGAAAAACTCCACGATGCATCAATTGCTTTGCGGTCTTTGGTCCGGACCACAGTGGACGTACTTCAAGTACTCGAAATAAAACTGGATGCTGTTGCGGGGATGTACCGGGTAGCTCGTGACCGTGAAAGTGATTTAGATTTGCTTTATCAAATTATGAATCAACATCTCTTTATATCCGCCCAACAAATGCACTATGGGACATGGTATGCCATTAAGGACGTTATCAACATGATTGAACAAGCAGCGGACTCCGCAGAGGATGCTGCTGAAGTTATAAACATGTTAGCGATTAAATACAGAACTTAAAGGAGCTTATATGGTACCCAAATTGGAAAAATCCATTGCTTTTATCTTATTGGACGCTGATTATGAGATTCAAGTACTAGATGGTGTTCGAAAACCACTCCTTCGTCTTTGGGGTCGTTCCGATGGGAAAAGAATCGAGATTCGAGTTAATAATTTTCTCCCCTATTTTTATGCAGAGGCTAGTAAAGAACAAGTAATAAGTATTCTAGCAAAGAATGGAACATTAGCAAAAAGCTGGTTAATTCAGACTTCAATGTGTGAGAAACGCGTCTTCTTTGGAGGAGTATCACGACAACTTACGAAAGTAGTTGGTAATGTTCCATATCATGTTCCTGAAATAAGAAAACACCTACAGAAGGCTGGTATTGTTGTTCATGAAGCTGATATTCCATTTACGCGTCGATTTTTGATTGACAGGGATCTCAGAGCATTACATCTCGTTCAAGTAACTGGGCAAGTAGTAAATGAAGAAGATGACGTTCTAATCCTAGAGACATCCTATGAAAATGTTTCACAGAAGAAAGAGGATTTTGAATATCGACCAGTCATTCTAGCATTTGATATCGAAGTTGATGAGCAAGGAGAAACCATCCATAAGTTATTAATTGAAAAGAAAAGAAGAATTACTGCGATCTCTTTCGCGTGGGGAACGATTGAAACAGAAGATCCAGATTCGAAAGTTCTCATTTTAAAGGAAGATTCCGATAATGCTGAGATGAATTTACTAAAGGATTTTATAGAAACAGTACATTTTCTAAAACCTGATGTATTAGTCTCATTTAATGGAACTTTCTTTGATATCCCATATTTAAATGCTCGTATGTCAAAGTATGGAATGTCTTTAGGACAGTTAGCAATATTTGAAGATATCCAAGATAACATCATTAAGACAGATATTCCTGTTGAGAGTTATCGTTTGAAGGGGAGAGCAGTTATCGATCTTATGCCCCGAACATGGCACGTTCATCCGATTTCTGGTAAAAAAAGCCTTGATTCTATCTCAAAAGAAGTGTTGGGTGAATCAAAAGTCCAACTCAAAGAAAGTTTAGTTGCGCTTTGGCGGAAAGGTGTTGAAGGCGTTGAAAAAGACGCTAAATTATTCGCCGATTATTCATTAAAAGATGCTATTCTGACCTTTCGACTGATACCTGAATTGGGAGTGGGTGATAGTATCGAAATCTGTCGCTTATCTGGCTATCCATTACCTGAAGGAATCCTCTCTACTAGTCGTCAAATTGGGGAATTAGAATTAATGCGAATCCTCTTCGCCTATGAATTACTTATTCCTTCCAAACCAAGTAGTTCAGAATTACGCCAACGAAACGAGTATCGAAAAAAATATCCCCATCTAGGAGGCTGGGTAATAGATCCTCTTGTTGATGAGGCTACATTTGTGGCAATATTAGATTTTAGGTCATTATATCCTAATATTGTCCGAACACATAACATATCAGGAGAAACGATGAATCCTCAATCCGAAAGGTTTTCTCCTGAAAGGAGATTTAGAAAGAAACCTCGTGGAGCTCTTGCTATATTAATGGATCGCATTTTAAAGCAACGCTATCAGATACAAGAGCAGATAATAGCCTTAAAAAACGATAAGATGCAAACGAATCAGAAAGATATTAGTCTTTTGACTAAGAGGCAGAGAGCGTTGAAATTAATGGCTAATTCCGTTCTCGGGGCATCAAATTATCCCCGGGGTCGATTCTATCATCATATCATTGCTAACTCCATTACTGGTATAGCTCGGGATTTATTAAGTGATAAGATTGAGAACTGGACCAAGGAGTTCTCTGAGGTTCATCCCTTCAATGTCCTGCTTCGATATGGTGATACTGATTCAATCTTCGTCGAATTCGTCCTACCAAATCTTCTTTTATCTGATTTTCACCAAAAAGCTCCATCTAGAGTTAAAGAACGGAATCAACAACAGCTATTAGAGTCAATCAACACTTATCGAGCATTTTTATCCCAAAAATTACCCGAATTTCTAGAATTACAGCTTGAGGATGTTGCATTACGAATTATTCTAAAGAAAGGACGTAAAAAAGCGTATGCTTATGTTTCATTATTAACTGAAAATATCATCATTCGTGGATTTGAAGCCATTAGATCAGATTGGTCTCCCTTAGCAAGAAAAGCTCAACGTAAGCTCCTTGAATCATTATTAACTGATTTAACCGAGGATAGAAGAGATAAAGCACGCAGAGTTATCTTTAATCTTTGTCGGTTTATTCTTACCAGCCCAGTTCACCAACTAATTGACGAGATTACAATTCGGGGCCCTCTCCGACGTTCTCCCAACAAATACCAAACAAAAACGCCAGCTGTCGGAGCGTTCCTTCACTATTGTCACCAGAATGGATTAGATCCAGAGCTCGAATGGAAAAAATGGGACGGATTTCCGTATATTATCGCAAGAAGTTCGTCAAATGAACCACAGTACATTCGAGCTTATCACCCTTCAGAATTTCGTGAGAATAATAAACAAATTGACCGTTGGCATTACGTGAGAGAAATTATTGGAGCTAGTAACCGTTTTGGGATCCAATTAAAGAAAAGTGAGGCTCAACAGGGTGCACTTATTGTCCCATTGACAGTATTTTTGAAAATTAATTAAGCAAAATGGTAAATAAGACTATTTCTACTTTTTAGAACAACAAAAAACTCCCTGTTCTAATACTTGGTATAATAATTCTGAAGGGGATTGGGTTAGACATTGTTAAAATTTGACTTATGAAATTGTACGAGTGGGATATTAGTGAAAAGACAGGTAAAAAGTATATTATTATTGTTACTCATGAATCTTACCATAATCTATGGAAGTGGGCTTTTTAACCAAATGATTTTTTCAACGGTAAACATTTCGCCCGAACTACATTCAAAAAATTCACTTTTCGATGTAGAACGTGACATTCAACCCATAGATTATGATTTTCTTAAAACTCCTCAGCCTCTTTTTCGGCCAAGTCCTCTAATTGCTAACAATATCTCGGCTGATCTCTCTTTTTCTCACAAGGAGCTAGCTCAACCCATCATTATTAACATCGATTTGGAGAAATCTGTGATTTCTCTTGAGGATTCCCTTAAGTATGTAATTCAGGCAACCTGCGGGCTCGATCCTGTTCCTGATGAAACATTCAACTTGACAATTATTTCGGGGGAGTACTGGGGATGGTATTATTATTGGTTAGATAGTTATTCCCCGATTGAAGATAGAATTATAGAGACTAAGAAAATTACTACGGATTCCAACGGTGAATACCAAGACTCCTTCGATCCTCCTTCCAGTGGACGTTACTCGATCATTATCCGCTCAATTCCAGGGGAATCCGTTCCTGATGACTATAATACCTCAAAAAATGTTTTCAGACCCAGCTATGAGTATGTTTATGAGACTAGATCTTTTACTGTTGCTGACATTGGATTATTTTGGCGAGTCTCAAGTGAGTTTGTTAAAGAAACTCCTCTTTACTCTGTGGCGTATGTTGTAAATACTACTGACTTTTCTCCCATTTTTGGTGCTGAAATTGATTTATTTGGAGTTACATATGATTATAACTATCAGACCTATGAGTATGATATTCAGAAAGAATTATTGTTTTCTGGTGTGTCAAATGATCAAGGAATAATTGATATAACATTTGATCCACCTGAAAGTACGAATAGTTATAGTTTTCTTGCGAACTTAACAGCTAGTTATAATGGTGAAACAGTTTACATATCCCGTGATATCTACAGAGGAGGATACTACTGGGGATGGAATTCCTATAGCGAGTTTAAACCATATGAATTCGTTGTAACTACAGATAAACCCATCTATTCTCCTGGAGAATCTATTCAAACTCGCTTTCTTCTCTGGAAGAATGATTATCTCAAGGTGACAAAGGAACCAGTACAGGGATCATTTTCTCTGAAGATTCTTTCTCCCTCCCAGCATGTCTTACTCAATCATCAAGTAGATACTAATTCCTATGGTGTCGCAACATATTCCTTTTCATTAGATACTGACTGTGAGTTAGGTACTTATACTATTATAACCCAAAAAGAGGAAACAGTCAGTTCCTATGAGATACGTATTGATAAATATGAAAAACCATCATTTCGAGTCTCTATTACTCTAGATCGTGAGTATGTTCCACCAGGGGAGTTAATTTCTGGCAATGTTTCTGCGGAATACTATTTTGGAAAACCAGTTTCGGGTAGTGAGGTTGAAGTTGCTGTTGGAGATCTGGATGTTTTAACAGGAATTACAGACACGGATGGATATTGGGAATTCGAATATCGCTTACCTGGGGAAGAAGCTCTATATGGACAGAGTGGGATTCCAATCAATGTTACAGTAATCGATACTGTCGGTCGAGAGGTCACAAGTTCTGCCATGATTCAAATAGCAGATGAGGTCTACACATGGGCGTACGTGAATCCTTGGTTCCCCAAAGTGGGAGAAAACCTTACGATCTATTTTGGCGCATATCAATATTCTGATGAATACTGGTATTGGAGCCCATTAGCAGATGCGGATGTGTTAATATCTCTGTATGGCATTTTTCCAGATGGTGATGGACTTCCTCAACTCGTTAAAACAATAGAGGCCGAGACCGATGAAAATGGCTATGGACATGTTGAATTGGAACTCGAAGATTTAGTTACTTCCTCCTTCACACGATTCGAGGGCACAATCGAGGTTGACGCGGGTGATGGTCGAAAAGGAACTTCTACATTCTATTTTACAATTGATACAACTTCCATCGTGGCGACCCTGAATTCTGATAATTATCAAGCAGGAGATACAGTTCAAATAGAGATAAATATTCGGAATGTTGTTACAAACATTTCAATCGATGGCAACATACAGCTTTCTATTTTTGATTCTGATTATGATTTGATTGCACAAGATAATGAAAAAATCTCATCTGAAGGGAAGGTTATAGACTTTTATCTTTCTTCCTTAGCTCCAAATGGCGAATATACCATTTACTTTTACCTAGAAACAACGTTTGATTATGAATATGGCTCATGGACATACTACAGTTACTCTGACACGGTTGAATTCTATGTTGGTCCTACTCATCAAATTTCGTTAACCACAGATAAAAATAGCTACTCCTTGGGAGATAGTCTTACCATTTCTGGTCAGATTCAAGGTCAAACGAATGTGCCAGTTATGCTTCAATTTGTCAAGAAGGGGATTGTTTCTACTCAGTATATTGATGTATCTGAAGTAATTGACTTTAGTGTCCATATTGATGATATTGGCTTTTTAGCTCCTCATTTCTGGGTGTACATGTTTGTTATTCTCGGCGATGGCACCATTCTCGAGACCAGTATCGACATAGAGATTGATACCACGCTTTTAGTGGAGATTCAATCCGATAAGTCTATTTACAAACCAGGTGATACAGCAAATATCAGTATAGAGATCTTTGACTCAAAACAACAACCTATTTCAGCCGTACTTGCAGTTTCGTTTATCGATAGTTCAGTTTTTGGAGTGGAACCAGATCCTGAGACTGAACAACAACATTTTGAGGATCAGGAATATTGGCCCTCAGTTTGGACAGTGACTTCATGGAAAAGTCAGCAACA
>CP070760.1:3123108-3126954 GCA_020348965.1 Candidatus Heimdallarchaeota archaeon
AAGAGCTAATTATCCTGATAACTACGGATCCAAGAGTTAAGTGATAGCATTCATCGTGGCATCCTGTGATAATTTGAAAAGAGACTTCTAATAAAATCACGAGCTTTAAGAGATTCTAGAAGAACAAGAGGAATAAACATGTTAAAGGCTCAGAAAAAAGCCCTCTTGATTGCTGGGATTTTAATAGGTATAACCTTCTCGATAATCCCCCATCGCACCCCATCGAATATCACCTCTCTTAATCAGTTATATTTTATAGACTGTACCACTCACGAAGTGTGGAATGGCACCGCTGTCAACGAAGTTTATTCAGTCAATGAACATATTTTGTTGAAGAACGGATCCAATGAATTGGTTATGCTAAAAAATCAGACAGAAGTCCATACCTACCAGTCAGCGACTGAAATTTTTGGAGTGGCTGCACTAAATAAGGGTGTGATCTTCATCTCTGAAGATGCTCTCTGGGTACTCCGATATGAGAATTTGACTACCCCAGAAAAGGTATTAAACAACACGGGGTATTGGGAGATGCCTTGTTCTCGGAAATTAGGAACCTATCAACACTATGTCTATCATCCGTGTTATGAATTTGGAGGATTTTTAATTTATGATTTCTCAAATATAACCTATCCAGAAAGAGTAGGGAGGGTTTCAATTTCTTGGCATGCCTACGACGTCGATGTAGTGGATGAATATGGTTTTTTTGCAGGCGATACCGCATCAGGAATCTACTATCTGAAAGAAACTCCCGAAGATCCAATGGAACTCTGGTTGACAGAAAAGGTGGATCTGAGTGGCTGGCCCTATTTGTCTTTCCAGGGAAGACCTGCGGTCTCAGATCAATACTTCGTGTTCACGACAACATTATACAGTCAAAAGATTTTTGGAATAATCCCCCGAATTAATACGACAACCTGTGGAGAATTTACTAGGATCAATATCACAGAAAAAAAAGATTATTTTGGGTGTATCTTGATACAAGAGAACATATTGCTCACATCAGGAGGGGATAATACAATCTTTGTCTTTGAAATCACTCCAGAACAGACGATGAACTACCTCACAGAAATTTGGCTTGGTAATGTGGGAGAGATTAATGATTTCTACCTAGATTATCAGACCCGAGAGATCTATATCGCTGATGGGGTAAATGGGCTCGTACGAATGAATATCTCTGTGACAAAGACTACAACCACCACCACTCCCACCACTCCTCTCGCTAGCACACTGTCAACAGAACCACCAGGTACAACAAGTGTACCAGGATTTGCATTATTGGCAGTCCTATCGATGGCTACTGTGATGGTGCGGGTGAAGAAAACCCGAAAAAATACCAGTAAAGATAAAAATTAAAATTAACAATGGTATAAGAGAGTGGTGAAAATTTCACGAGAATCTATCCGTAGATGAAGGATCACGTACTTAGAAAAGATATTCATAAGCTTTCGGAGCCTTTTTTTTCCATTATTGTCGTTTAACGTTAGTTTTAACCGATTTTTATATAAAACGTATATACTCTCAGTAGAGAAAAAAAGTAGTGCTGCTGGCTTGCAACAACTATTAACCCCATATCGTAATTTTCCTTTTCTTCCTAAAAAAGCCAACAATAAAGGCCAGTCCAATTATCAGTGGCAAGAAAGGAAACGAAGTGATGGTAGTTGTTCTAGATGTTCCAAGAATTGTCATTGTTGCAGTAGAATTTTCTATAGAAGAAAGACCTAATTCCGTTATCGTATCAGTCTCATTAAATAGTTTTACATACATATCTATAAGCCAACCAGTCATCCAATCCCTTCTAATGTCCATTTTTGTCATGGTGTCAGCTACACGGCGTTCTGATGAGAACACAATAAAATCATCCACAATAGAATAATCTGTTTCATTCTGAAATCTTTCTTCCCAGTATGTTTTATTGTTCACAGTCTTAATTACATATGAATAGGGGGGGTCGCCATCATCATTTACCTGGGAAGTAATCTTACCATCATAGGTCCATTTGAGCATAGCACGGCCATTAAGAGCAGATATTTCGACTTTGATTTGTGAACCAGTTTTGAGAAGAAAGGTAACAGTTGTTCCATTTTCATCCTGAACAGATAATGCTTGGGAATGTTTATCCCCATTTCCATCAATATCCAGATCGTCGAAGTAGGAAACCACTGTGTAGGTTTGTGAATCCCCTACCTGAACTTTCCACTCAGGCTCTTGCGTCACACGTCCTGTAGACAAAACAACATTAGAAAGTACTAAAAAAGACAAGAGAAAGCCAACAATGATATTTACACCTTTTTTCAATTCGTATCATCCGCCAATTAAACAAGTCAAAGTTGAAATTATGTGGAAAAAGTGTTACTTAAGCATTTGCACTCTAGAGAATTTATCCGCAGATGGTGTAATTATACTATAGTAACACAAAAATGAAAAAGACTCAGAGAAGAAAGAATCGAGATCAAAAGCATTATTCTTACTAATCAGGAAAGAATTGGTGAATATATAAGAGAGCCACACAATCAGGAGATGAAGACATCAGTGAGGAGTGAAATAGCATCACAAGCTTCATGCCAAAAAGATTGACGAATTCGTCATTTACAGTCCCCTCCACCCCAAAAAGCTTTTAAGAGTAATAATCCATTGAGAAGCTGACTCCATATGGTGTACGATGACCCCTTATCGCAAAAGAGCTTAACAGAGAAAGTCAAATGGAAGTATATCTGGAGGAAGCAAAAAAATCGTTGAAATGTCCAAGGAAGGATAATTCTCTTGAAATGAGATCTAACACTATCTTGAGAATTTATCCGCATTTAATGTTCATATGAATTCAAGTAAGGTCTTCAGTTAGAATAATTGTTAATTTAATTACATTAATGCACCTGTCTTAGAAAAGGAAAAGAACAAAGCAAGAAGGAGAAGGGTAAAGAAAAAGAACAAATATTACTATTGATAATCAGGTGAAATTTACATATATCTAATTTCTAGTCCAAACCTTTATCAATCAATAAATCCTGAATGTATTAAAATGAAAATTCAATTTTCAGAACATGCCCTTGAGCGAATGAGAGCACGGAATTTAACAACTGATCAAATTAAAGAGGCAATTACGAATCCAGATGAACAACTTCCCAATGAGATCGGAAAAGTTGCTCATAAAGTTCTGAACGATAATACCACACCAGAAAAGTATCTACTGAGAGTATTCTATAAAGAAGAAGAAGATCGGATTTTCGTTATATCCGCATATAAGACGGTGAAGATTGAAAAATATTGGAAAGGTGAATCACATGAAGATTAATTATGACCCCAAAGCAGATGCTTTATATATCAAATTAAGGGATAAAAAAATCAAAGAAAGTGATGAATCAGGAAAAGGACTAATCATTGATTATGATGAGGCAGGAGAACCAGTTGGGATAGAGTTACTACACGCATCTCGTCTTTTTGGAGGGAAAAAAGAAGTGTCAGTCCAACTATCACTAACGGAGGAAGTAAAAACTTAAAAACGGCCCAACCACACTGATTTAACCGCTATATTCATGTCAATATACTCCCTTCGAGATGATTGAGATGCTTAATTATATAATATTCTAGAGAATTTATCCGCAGATGGTGTAATTATACTATAGCAACACATAAATGAAAAAGACTCAGGGATAAAAAAAATCGGGACCATTATTTCAGAAGAGTGACCAAAGACTACATGGATGATTTTAAAAAGTATAAATATAATTCTTGAATAGCAAACAAGAATCTGCAGATATTGTGGAGCTCTTTTGCTAGAGATGGAAGACTAATGTTTTGAATGTGGAAAGAAAATTAGCAATGATGTCTAGCGATAATTATTGTGTCCAG
>CP070760.1:3127054-3135799 GCA_020348965.1 Candidatus Heimdallarchaeota archaeon
CAGAATTAGAATCTTCAGGAGGAGTTATCATAAATAGTACCAAGGAACTAGATGCTCGAATTAGTATAGGTGACGCATCACTCTTTGATACAACTAGCGGCTCGTTGTATGGAATAGATGCGAATTTCTTGGATGTTATTTATGAGAAATTCTCTTTTTCGCTAGGGAATCTTAATGATATAAAAGATTTAACAGAAGGAGAAGTTAACACTGTTATAATTTCAACAGCTCTTGTTAAAGACTTCAGCTTGCAAAAAGGAGATCCTTTACATCTCCAGATCGATGGAGGTAATGCAACTTATGATTATCTCAATCTCACTGTGAAAGCAGCCTTAAATGCTGCTCCAGGGTTTTCAGGATTTAGTACAAGCTCAGGGTTTTTCAGTGGGTCAGATGTCTTAGTTAGTCAAGCAACTTGGAGTAAGTTACGAGAAATTATTCACTCAGAAAAAGATGGTCCTTTTGGTGATTTACCGATAGAAAGGATCTTTTTCAAAATTGAAGATCCTGAAACAGGTCCAGACCCCAAATTTGAGTTAGACCTATCCATAAAGTTAGGGGAATTTCTTTCGATACATTACCCCGATTCAGATAACGATGTCACACTGGAAGAGGTTGAAGATGCTAAAGCAGCCGCAAGGTCTGGACAGACGTTATTTAGCACAATTATGAGTCTAGCTGTTATCATCTCCTTCTTTGGATTAATCAGCTCAATGTACAGCTCAGTCCAAGAAAGTCAGTTTGAAATTGGTGTCATGAAGTCTATGGGGCTCAAAAATAGTGATGTTCGAAATTATCTGATATTTGAGAGTACAATTCTCACGTTGAGTTCAGGGGCATGTGGTGCCGTTATCGGGTATATTTTAGCTTATACTTTTGAATTCCAGACAGCTAGTTTCGGTGATTCACCAATTATTTTTGTTGTGCCGTGGTTTCTACTTACTTTCTTGTTTGTAACTTCCATCGTAGTTGGTGTATTAGGTGCAGTGATCCCTGGTCGGATAGTAGTACGAAAGAGTCCTGTAGAAATTCTTCGACGAGCTTAGGATTCTATATCAAGAGATCGGACTTGTTGGATCTATTAAACCATAAAAACAGCTAGAGACAAGAACAGAATTGCTGCGTAATATGTACTCATCACCTTCAGTTCACGATAGGAAATAACATGGTGAAATTCCCTCACAGCAATTATTGAATCAGAAATGACAAAAAAAAGTCCACCTAGCGCAACTAGGCCGAACTCTATAATCCCTGAAACAGATAAAAGTAAGACTGATGAAATAAACATTAGACTAATGAATACACAATAGATTAATACGGGAATTCTAAATTTTCCTAAACCTGTTTCTGAAGATTCAAGATATCGTAGAAATAAAAAAATGTAGATTATCATAACGAGCGTTACCAAACCTGGCAGAAAAAGAGATTCAACGGTAACTCCAAGTGTTAAAGTTTGGCCGAGGAATGCAACGCTGAAGAGAATTTGAGCAATTAAGAATAGGGGAAGACCAGGTATAAGCCCTCTTTCCATTCCTAGGTCTCCTAAGAAACAAAATACAAATGCTCCAGCAAGTACAAAATAAAATAATGCATTTATAGGTCGTAATAGAATAACAAGGATGACCAAAAAAACTGCAGGAATCCCTTTAATTATTGAACTAATTTGAGTTAAATTTTGAATGATAGAATTCTCTAGCTGTAATTCTCCCGTCTTTACACTTTTTAGAAAGATATAAGAAATTGCAAAAGCGCAATAAATTGGTAAATAAATACTCATCATTTCAACCGACATAAGAGTGGTTTAAACAATGGCACCTTATAACCTTAGTGGATTCAGATTATCTGCTTCAACTCCATGAAAAGAGTCACTGCGTAAAAAGAAATCAAAAAGTCAGTATCAAGGAGGCGTTTCACTCATGATTACGTGTGTTGTTCTCGCTGCTGGCGAATCCAGACGATTTCCAGGAAACAAACTCCTGTTTGAAATCAAACCAGGCGTAACGATCATAGAAATTCTCCTGAAGTCGATTCTGGCTTCTAAAGTTGATCGAACGATTGTTGTCTTAGGTCATGAAGCAGAATTAGTTATTAAGAAGATCAAACACTTTGACTCCAATTTACTACACTCGATAGTCAATCCAAACTATATAAACGGAGGAATGTCATCCTCCATTCGTCAGGGAGTAAAACATGCTTTGGATAGTCACGCAATTATTATAACTCCTGCTGATATTCCTCTGATCCCCCCTAAAGTTTTTGATCAACTTATTGACTATTATTTTAACCATTCTCCCCGTGTGATCATTCCTACATTTCAAGACCAGAAGGGGCATCCTATTTTAGTTAGCTCCGAGTTGTTTCAACAAGTTCTAAATATCTCAGAAGAGAAAAGAGGGATGAAGGAGATCGTCCAAAATTATTGGGATGACATTATTTTTCTCCCTACTGATTCAAGAGAAATTCTTCAAGATGTGGATAAGTATGAGGATATGATTCTTCTGAAGTCCAATTTGGAGGATCGAATCTAACTGAAAATTTTATACTACAGATCCTTCGGCTGAATTCTGAGAGAAATTTGTGACTTCAGAATTCATTCAGAGTAGAAACACCATTAACCATTTCCAGTACTTAACAAAAATTCTTTTTAATAAAGGCTTTCTCTCCTCAAAATCGCGTCTGGAACGTTACTATATGATCTCCATAACCATAGAACTGATGGCTGCAGTTCGGAATCCTTTTCCCAATAAAAAACGCAAAAATAAACTCAATCAGCTTCGCAATGGCCTATCAATACGAGAACTGCTTTCTCAAGTCGGCTTTCATAAAAAAGAGATCGAACAGCTCATTCCTATTGTGAATGGCACTCGAACAACTTTAGACTCTCAACTCAATGATGGCGATCATTTATGGATAACTTTTCCCCTAGGCGGAGGCCTAATCTAAAATGAACCAATTGGAAGAATACTCTTATCCAACCAGTTTCGAGGAGGCTCTTTCCCTTCTCGCTAAAGAAGGATCAGAAATAATAGCCGGGGGAACCCACCTAACGACTGCAAAAAGCCAATCTATAACCCAATTAGTTGACATTACTCGTTTGCCGCTCAATTTCATCAAGAAGGAGGGCAACCAAGTACGAATTGGTAGTACCACTACCATCACAGAAATGGTTGAGTCTCCTCTTGTTAAAGAGATTGGGAATGGAGTAGTAACAAAAGCATGTCAACTCATTGGTGACACACCACTTAGAAATAGAATAACGCTCGGGGGTAACATCGCACGACTCTATCCTTGGGTTGGTTTACCAGTTGTCTTACTTGTCTTGGACGCAGTGATAGTGATAAAAAGTCAAACAGAGACAAAAAAAATTCCGGCAAGAGACTATTTTGAAACGAAGAAATTAGGAAGGGCTGAGATCATTACCGAGGTGCTTTTCCCAGTAAAGAACGATTGGTTTTGCCGCTATAAGAAGTTCGCATTAACCACAGTGGACTATACCTGGTTAACAATGGCGTTTGCTGCAAAAAATGACGGGGGAGTCATATCTGACCCTCATGTTGCGGTCTCTCGCATAACTAAGCCAAAAAGAGTGGTTGAAGTAGAAAAATACCTTGATGGAACAGTCCTTGCTAATTTAGATAGAGATGAAGCCCTATCAACATTAAAAGAAGCTGTGAATGTGGTTTCTGATTATCGTTCATCAAAAGAATATCGAAAACATCTTTTGGGGATATTCTTCAAGCGGATACTAAGCGAGATAGTACAGGAGGTTACAGGATGACAATGAAAATTAACTTAACAATCAATAATCACCCCAAGACTTTCATTATTGACCCCAGTGAACTCTTAATCGATGTCCTACGGCGAGAGGGATATGTAAGTGTAAAGCGAGGCTGCGATGAAGGAACTTGTGGGGCATGTGTTGTACTCTTGAATGGAAAAGCAGTCAAGTCCTGTATCTTGCTAGCAGCCCAAGCTCATGAAGGTACTATTACAACAATAGAAGGAGTTGGAACACGCGATCAGCCGCACCCCCTACAACTAGCATTTGTAGATGAGGGGGCAATTCAATGTGGATTTTGTATTCCTGGGATACTTCTAAGTGCAAAGGCTTTGCTCGACAAGACTCTTTCGCCTACAAAAGAAGAGGTAAAAATCGCCCTTGATGGTAATTTATGCCGTTGTACTGGCTACTCGGGTCAAATCAAAGCAGTTCTAAAAGCAGCTGCTGTTATGAGAGGTGATAAGAAATGAGTCAAAAGACCTTTGAGGGAAGAATTGTAGGCAAGAGTGTTGCGAAGGTCGATGCTCTGAGTCTAGCATTAGGAAAACCTCTTTTCACCGACGACATACCCTTTAAAAATACGGTTCATGTGAAGATGCTGTACAGTCCTCATGCTCATGCAAATATTTTAGATATTGATACTAGTGAAGCAGAAAAATTACCTGGAGTATTGGGAGTCTTAACTCATAAGAATGCCTCTCAAGTCCTTCACACTACGGCAGGTCAAGGATATCCTGAACCCTCTGTTTATGACACACGGTTGTTTAATAAAAAGGTAAAATATGTGGGGGATAGAGTTGCCGCAGTAGCAGCAGAGACAGTCCAAATTGCTGAATCCGCACTCGAATTAATTAAAGTTAAGTATGCAGTCCTTGAGCCAATTTTTGATTGGGATAAGTCATATGGGAACACGATTATCATTCATGATGAGGGGGAAGCAAAATATCTGATCCCAGTCCACTACGATTCCGAGAAAAATCACGTGGCGCACATGGATGCAGAGGTTGGTGATATGGACAAGGGTTTTGAAGAGGCAGATTTCATCATAGATCAAACCGTTCGCAACCATTACGCTCAACACTGTCCCTTAGAACCTCATATTTCAATCGCTTATTTTGATGGACATGACCGATTAGTAATCCGTAGTGCGACACAAGTCCCGTTTCACGCAAGAAGAATAGTAGCTCAAGTATTAGGAATCCCTCTCTCAAAGGTGCGGGTTATTAAACCACGTATTGGAGGCGGATTTGGAACTAAACAAGAAATCATTACTGAAATTATCGCAGCTGCGTTCGCAATGGAATTAAAACGCCCCGTGAAATTTGAATACACACGAAAAGAAGAGTTCATTTCAGCTCGTACACGTCACCCAATGACAGTCCAATTAAAAGCAGGAGTAAAAAAGGATGGGACAATCACAGCTATGGACATGAAAGTGACCAGTAATACTGGAGCTTACGGAACGCACGGATTGACTGTTATGAGTAACGCAGGGAGTAAAGCACTACCCCTTTATCATTGTGATAATATAAAATTCGTTGGTGATACAGTCTATACCAACCTTCCTGTGGCAGGAGCCTACCGGGGGTATGGAGGAACTCAAGCTGCTCTCGCGTTGGAAATTGTGATTGATGAACTTGCACGAACAATAGACATGGACCCCGCAGAATTTCGATTGAAAAACCATATAAAAACGGGAGAAAGTTCACCAATTTTCAAAGCACTTGGTGAGGGGGGCGAAGGCCATGAACAAACTGTAGATTCTGTGGGACTTTCCGAATGTATTAAATTTGGAGCAAATGCAATTGGGTGGTGGGATCGTGAAGAATACAAGAAAAAACACAGTACAGAGACGAAGAAAAGAGGGTTTGGCCTAGCTTGTCTAATGCAGGGCTCTTCCATTCCTTTCATTGACATGGCTGCCGCTTATGCTAAAATGAATGACGATGGATCTTTTAATCTCTTGTTAGGTGCGACAGACATCGGCACTGGTAGTGACACAGTCTTAGCACAGATTTTTGCGGAAGTTTTAGGACTTGAAATGTCTGATATCATTGTTTTATCATCGGATACTGACCTGACACCTTTCGATAAGGGTGCATATGCGAGTTCGACCACGTATTTAACAGGCTTAGCAGTACAAAACTTAGCTGAGAAAATTAAAGCTCAATTATTCGAATATGCCTCAAAAATGATGAATGTTCCATCATCAGATTTAAAATTAGGAGCCAAAGAAATTAAACATTCCACTACCAACCAATCAATCTCATTTTCTGATATTGGTACGAAAGCATTATACACAGATAACCAACAACAAATCGGAGCTGTGGCCTCTGAACTATCCAAAAAGTCACCACCTCCCTTTTGTGCCCACTTTGCTGAAGTTGAAGTCGATACAGAAACAGGAAGAGTAAAAGTTTTACGATATATTATCGCAATAGATTGTGGAACCCCCATCAATCCCAAATTGGTGATAGGGCAGTCGGAAGGCGCATTAGTAAACGGGATCGGGTATGCATTAAGTGAACAGTTCATCTTTAACCAAAAAGGTAAGGTACTCAATCCAAGTTTTGGTAACTACAAAATAATGACCACCACCGACCTCCCCGATATTGAAACCATCATAGTTCCCACCTTTGAACCGTCTGGCCCCTATGGTGCTAAGTCGATAGCTGAAATTAACATCAGTGGGCCAATGCCTTGTTTGTCAAATGCGATCTTTGATGCGATTGGAGTCCGAATCACTGAGCCCCCTTACACTCCCGACCGAGTCTTAAAAGCCATTCAAAAGCATGAATAAGTCACTTAGAGAATCATATTCTCTTTTGTGCTTTTATATCTATTTATTGAGTAAATCGATAAAGATGTAGCTAATTACTTTGAATTGGGTAGGGTAATAGATATTTAAGTTATTCTTTTTCTGTTCTCACTTACAAGAAAAGAGTGGCGAAGGCCTATTTCATTGTGTTTAAATACTACAGCCAATAAATATCATGGAATGATGTTATGTAGAAAGTTATTTTGAGAATTTAAATAGATAGACAACAATTCAATTTAAGATCAGATTATTGGAGGTAAAAAAACGCCATACGAGTTCTCTGTCTTCGCTCTCATCATGGGCACTATCTCCTTAGTGGCTTTTTTCTTAGTAGGTTACCCTCTCGTTTATCGGCCGAAATCTCGACTCAACAACTATTTTATCGCTATGGTCGGAGCCTCTATATTTTGGTGTGTTGGGTATACCTTTGAAATTTTCGCATCAGATGAAGCAACAATGATGTTTTGGAATTACATTCAGTATATTGGAATCCTCACACTCCCCCCTTTCCTTCTCCTGTTCATTTTGGTTTTCACACGTCATTACGAAATCTCAAAAAAACCTCTTTTAGCCTTACTTTTCTTTCCTCCTTTAGTTCACTACCTATTTGTCCTGACTAATGATTTTCATAATCTTTTCTATGCGTCTGTCGATATAAATCCCTGGTCAATAATTAGTGGATCCAGTCTGGCTCTGGACTATACCTATCTATTTTATAGTAACGTTGTTTACTCCTATATTCTGATAATAATTGGATTCCTTCTTCTTATACAAACATATACTCGAACAGCATCCTCAGAAGGAAATATCCTCTTTAAGAAACAATTATTGATTATGATTATTGCTATGATCCCGCCAATAAGTGGAAATATCATTCGTGTGTTCAACCTCATACCCCCAATTGAATTCCTAGATTTAACACCAATTCTTTTTGTAGTTTGTTATATTTTGTTTGCCTACGCAATATTCGAGACTAGTTTTCTCGATATTGTTCCGATTGCTCGCCAACAAGTCGTTGAAGAGATCCTAGATGCTTTTGTTGTGATTGATCAGGATTGGCGCTTGGTTGATCTTAACACCGCAGCTCATAACATTCTTCTTCCCGAATTAGACCTCTCATCCATGTACGGAAAAAATATCGTTGAATTATTGAAAGAAGAACAGGAAGCATATCAAGCAAAAATAGATGAAGTTCATCAGGGGTTGGAAGAAATGAAAAGGGGAAAAATGACAATGTTCTCGACAGAACTCGAAGTTATAGCTCCTCGTCAACCTGTACAGAAAAGGTATTTCGATCTCCTCGCAACACCTCTGAAATCTCCAAATGAAAAGGATTTTTTAGGCTGTGTTGTCATTCTAAGGGATGTAACCGATCGTGTAACAGCGAAACTAACATTAGAACAGAAAAATAAGATGCAAGAGATTTTTCTTAAGCTGTTGTCACATGATCTTTATAATCATCTGAATGTCTTAAAAGGATATACCGAGGTAGCTACTAATGCAGATGATCTTGATGGGACAAGAGAAGGTTTATTTGCCATCCAAGTAAAAAGTAAGGCTTTGTTACATCTTATCGAAGAAGTGACATCATACCTCAAAATTGATGACAACTTGAGATCTCAACCATTTGAAAATTATGATCTTAAGGACGGAATTCAGGTTGTAATCAATCAGATTCAACCAGAAATTGACAAAAAGCAGATTTCTCTTGAATTAAACTTCCCAACAGATCCAGTATTCATTTTAGCAAATCTAGCAATGAACAGCGTCATCCTCAACCTACTCACTAACGCCATAAAGTTTTCACCTAAGAATGGAATCATCAAAATTCATTTAATAGATAAATCCACCCATTGGCAATTAAGCGTCACAGATAAGGGGCCAGGAATACCTGATGATCTTAAAGAGAAGGTGTTTGAACCCTTCGCCGCATACGGAGAGAAAAAAGGGACTGGGTTGGGACTCACTATCGCTAGAGAGACCATTCAATTCTTTCTTGGACGTATGTGGATTGAGGACGCTGACCCAGAGGGAACTACATTCTTCTGTGAAATTCCAAAAAATACTGACTAACCAAACAATTATTTCCCAGCATCAAACCCTAATTTTAAAAAAGGTTGATTTATTTTAGGTAACTAACAACCCT
>CP070760.1:3135899-3138823 GCA_020348965.1 Candidatus Heimdallarchaeota archaeon
TATAAACAGTTCGATACATCGAAATTCTTATATTTGATTATCAGCAATTATTGTCCAGATTACCCGCTTAACCCTTCATTGTACATTACTCATACTAATAGAACCTCAGTAGAGTTTGTATGAAGGAAACAAAGTTTCAGAATTATGCTGATCGATAGGAGACCATACAAGTAATGGGAGATTCAGAATTAGAAAGAAAGCTTTCCGAACTTCTCGATTTGAAATTAGTTAGTTGGAATTCTGTTTCCACGCGGATTGGCGAATTAAACCAAATTAAAGAAGAAATCACCTCTCTGCAGAAAAAACAAGAGCTCAAAGACTTTAAGAAATTGGTGAAAGCCTTAAACCATCCAACTAGACTTGAAATATTAATTTCAATAAATAACGGAGCTTCCTGCCCTTGTGAACTTGAGTATATTACTGGACTTGCCCAGGCTACTGTGTCACATCATATTACTATCTTAGAGGAAGCAGGATTAATTTCGCGTGACAGGAAAGGAAAATGGACACTTCTAAAATCAGAAAATCCTGAGATCATTAAGAATTTCCTAAAATGATTTGGCTTGATATATTCAGAAGAGAGTCCAATAATGTATTAACTTGGATACTGGTGAATGTCTTTTCCAATGGCCATTAAACCGCTCATCCGCTTTTTTAAGCCCGAAGATGCAGAACATTGCAGTTTTCTCATGCAAAATCACTTTCGTAACTATGCCACAAACCTATCTGTGGAAGTTAGGAGACAGATCGCAGACAGTCGAACAACAGAATACATTCAAAAGATCGTCACCGATCGAGCTATCGTTGTTGCAGTTATTGATCACAAAATCGTGGGTATGGGGGGTTTGAAACAAAATGAAATTAGACACATGTATGTTTCTTCCGAGTTTCAAGGGAAGGGTGTTGGTTCGGCAATTCTACGGTTCTTAGAAAAAGAGGCATACTACAATGGTTTTTCTTCTCTTATCGTCAATTCTGTTCCTCATTCTGAAGAATTCTATAAAAAAAATGGTTTCAAACCACTTATCAATACCCAAATTGAGAGACATGGGGCTAAACTTGATACCATTCTATTAGAGAAGTTGATTGAATAATTTGAATAATTCTCTTTATTAATTTCCATTTTACCTCTAATTTGTACATGAGATCGAACATGGCATCATTATTGCTTTCAAGGTTCATTTATTTTTTTATTCGTTCCTTATATTGTGAGAGATGTCATCAGTTGAGAAATCCAATATTTTAATAAATCAAGACTCATTGTATACGTTACAATCCTCGGAATGTGAAGAATGGCCAAAATAAATGTAAGAATGGTCGTGATACTTTTTTTGACCTTTTTTGGGGGAATTCGTGTCGACCAGGCTATTCTAATGACTCTTCTGGATGTCCACCCCCTATATAAACCTTTAGGAAATAACACTACCTTTGATGGTGGTGTATCACAAGAAGAGCTTGAAATTATTGAAAAACACATGAATTTAACACATTATCATCCTGATAAAGCTTTGGAAGGGTTAACAATTTTGATACCAAGGATGGTCAATGCAACAACTATGCATGATATCGCTAGCTACTTCTTAATAGTAGATATGGAGGGTAATATTAAAACTTTGAAGAACTTCAATTTAAAAGAGAGGAGTGGCGTTGAATTCATCAATTCTAGCACACTAATGTACACTTTCACACAAGATATTACACAAGATAAGTTTTCCCATGTTGTTTTATGGAACTTAAGAAATAACAGAACAGAAATTTTCCCTTTGAAGTACGAGGGTTATCATGATGTTGAGTATAACCCCTTAACAGACACTTTCCTCGTTCTTCACCTTGCGGAGTATGGCGAATGGGCGGGTAAGCCGATAGTTTATGATGAGATTTCTGAAGTGGACAGAGACAACAATACCCTCTGGTACTTCAACAGTTCACTCCATGTACCCTTTAACGAAAGTTTATTCCATAATGAAACAGTTGGGCAAGAAACTTGGGATTGGATGCATGGTAACTCTCTATTCTGGGATATAGAAGAAAATTGTGTATATTACAATGCCAGACACTTGGACACATTCTATAAGATTAGTATGGACAGTAATGAGATTGTGTGGGGTGTTGGCCGAGCAGGAAATATGACCTGCTATGATATTCATGGGAATCAGAAAGAAACATTATTCTATCATGGGCATTCCGTTGAAAAAATTGGGCCCAACCGTTTTATATTATTCGATAACGATTTCCATAATTCATCAAGAGCTAATTATACTCGGGAAGATATTGGTGTATCAAGATATGTAGAGATCCTTGTCGATGAAGAGGCTGGGACAGCTCAAGAGGTGTGGAACTGGATACCAGAAGGTGATTACTATTCCAATCCATGGGGTGATGCTGATCGATTGCCTAATGGAAACACATTAGGGTGTTTTGGTTGGGGTCTTTCTTATTCTGCTACTGATGGCGTTGATCATCCTTTATACTTTACAGAAGTAAATCAGGCTGGTGAAATAGTTTGGGAGATAACTTTCAACCGTAGTCAGGAATGGGAATGGCGGGGGTACCGAGTTGAGCGTTATCTCGAGCAGCCAATAATCGACATATCTGAAGTTCTTTTGGAAATAAATGAGGGTGAAATGGCACTAATCCGTTTAAGTACTTGGGATGTTATACGAAGACGTTACCATACAAATGCAACACTCAACGTTTTTAATAACTCAACACTCATAGCAAAAAAATCCTTTGAATTCCTTCCATTCTGGCAAGAGACTGAGGTGTCAATAAATGTTACAAAGTTGGCTGTAGGAATTCATTATCTAAATGTAGTCATAGAGAATCCAGATAGAATTATTGCGGTTAAGAATGTTACTGTTACTGTAAATGCACTCTCTACTACAACAACAACTACTACTACTTCTACTACTACTTCTACTACT
>CP070760.1:3138923-3151790 GCA_020348965.1 Candidatus Heimdallarchaeota archaeon
TAGAGCAAATCCAGTAACACCATGATATGCTCGTTTAGCTGATATAATTTTCCTACGCTTTGTAAATCCCCTTGCTAATTTGATTGCAAGGTCAATAGCTTCCCCCCCACCAACAGAGAACATCGTCTTGCTAATGTCTCCTGGTAAAAGATTGGCTAATTGTTTAGCTAGTAATGCACGTTGTTCACTAAGCAAATGGTGATCCCCGATATCTAATCCATTATCAAGACCCTCTTTCAGAGCTTTATTAATTTCAGGATGATGGTGACCTAGATTAAATACTCCACCACTCGTGTGACAATCAATTAATTCCAATGGAGGGTCTCCCTCAAGCATTTTTATGAAAATACCACTTCGTTCTCCTTGTACCACTCCTAATCCAAGATTCTCAAAAAAACCCGCTTTATATTTTGATACGTAATCCGCATACATTTTCACTATTTCTTGTTGACTCAAGGTTCCAATAACTTTCTTTGGTGTGTTCATGAGTAAAACCCGTTGATCTTTCCGCTGAGATTCAATTTTTTAAAGCTTTCATGTTTTAAAGATATAGTGTCATTGATAGCGACTTAAGTTGAGAAGGTTTTTATATTACTCAAGATTGAGAACAATCTATGCCACTGTATATACTTGCTACTCGATTTGATTTTGAGCAAAATGATCTAGCAAAACGGAAGGAACAAGGTAAGAAATGGCTGGAATTAGTCAAAGCTAAGGTTCCAGATGTCAAATGGATTGCTCATTACGCCATCTTAGGCCCGTACGATTTCTTGGATATTTTCGAGGCAGAAAATGAAACTCAAGCTGCAAAAGTATCTTTACTCTCAAGAGCTCATGGTGCGACACAAGCAGAATCCTGGACAGCCATTAAATACGCTGATTTCCTTTCTCTAATAGAAGATTTACAATAATACGCTTTAGTTCATTTTCTGATCCCACTGGAATTTATGCGGCCTGTATTGGTGACTGAAGGATAATTTCTAGCTCTTTCGATTGACGTGACAGCTTCAACGTTCTATCTAATCAGGAACGTAGAAGATGGCCTCTATTTCTAAATGGACCTCTCGTAACAAGGGGCCCACGTGAATTGTGGAACGTGCTGGTGGAGATTCTGGAAAGAACTCTGCATAAGCAGCATTAAATCGAGCAAATAATCTCATATCCGTTAAAAAGACAGTTGTTTTGACTGTATTGGATAATGAAGTACCTGCAGCCCTTGCTATTGCGGAAAGATTTTTCATGACCTGTCGCGTCTCTTCCTCAATACTACCAGTAACTAACTCATCAGTTTCGGGATTGTAGGCAATTTGACCAGCTGTGAAAAGAAAATTACCAACTCTAATCCCCTGGGAATAATGTCCTCCTGGTGGAGTACCTTGATCAGTCTTAATTACCTCTAACAAAAAACCATTCTCCTTTTAATTTTCGAGTAATACTAGGTATTCAATTTCAAATAATAAGTTTTCTAGTTTGGTCAAACTGATTCGATATTACCAATCCATGGGAATTCTTTTTTTAAATCCTCCCAATACCAATCACGTTTATAAATCGGATAAATGGTTTGTAACTGACAAATTTCGTTCTTTTTTGATTCAGGGAGTTCAAATTTTTTATGGATTGAACATTCATCATGGATGAAGGGTTTTCCAGTGATAAAAATCGGATAGTATTTACAATAAAGAGGCTTTTTTGAATGAATTAGACAGTTATTATCCTTGAAATAAGGACAACCTCTTGATGTGTAATAAATTCCTCCCCCTTCAACTTTTATAAATCCATTAAACTCCTTAAAAAGAGAAAGTTCATCTGGATTGAGGACGAGATATACATCAATACAACATTCATTGCCATCCGTACCAATGCAACCATAACAACAGTTATTTTCTCCCATAAAGGCTCACCTAACTTAGTGTCAGCTATTGTTTAAAAGATACTCTATTATTCTTCGATATTAACAAAATAGCTCACGAGGAATCAAACATGTTTTCTGAGGCTGAACTCAAGAGATTAATTAACGCTAAGATTGCCACAGACGAAGATCTTGGTGAACAAGTAGGGGGAAGCGGTCATTTAGGTTTTAGTAGTTATGAGATAAATTTTATTAGTGATCCAGTAAAAAAAAATAATAAAACATGGAAAATCACGTATGAGTATACAGTTTTTGTGGAAACAGAATTCACATATTACCCTGATAATCCACCTTACGAATATCAGTATAGGAAAACAATATTCGTGGACGACGATGGGAAGATAGTAAGAGAGTCTAAGAAAGCTACCATTAAAAGCCCATGGAAATTGGGTTGAAAGATAAAATGTAATTGGTCATTACGATTGAATGATTAGTAGGTTCTTGCATGATACAGTTCGGCTCCTCCCACAGAGGGAAATTTTAGTCTCAAAATGGAGGTGGGTGAGTAAAGTGTCTAAAAACGTCTCAAAGAAACAGTCTGAGGGAGTTCGACACAGCAAGCAGGTGTCACACTCAATTCTATAACTCAAAGTCTCTCTGTGGATGTGATTTCCGTCCAATGAATCAAGAATTTCATCTACAATTATTAGAATATTGTGTTCTTGTTGAAGTGCATCAAAAAATTGAAATTGACGTTGTTGGAGGAGTCGTTGGCCCACGACTGATCCTAACACTTCGAAATCAGTTTCAAGAAAATCATTTTCCGTAATTAATCGTTCACTGAGTAAGATTGTTCCTAGCTCGAGTCGTTTATTGAGCATGAACAGGCGGTGATCCACAACATCCTTGAAATCATCAAAGATACGTAAATTGAGGATAATTTCGCGTTGCCATTGGGCTTCAGGGAATGTGGTTAAGAATTCATGGATTAGGGACTCAAATTCAGCCTCACACCACATTGGATTGATAGCTGAATCTAGAGCCAGCATGAAAATCAATTCATCCCGTTTTTTAAACATGAACGTTACATTCGTCATTTGGAGGGCATCAATGGTATCCTCTTCGACTTGGGTGACAAAGCTGTGCAGCGCACTGATTAAACTTGAGCGAAGAAAGTCATCTGTTTCAGCTTCATGATGAGGAAACTTTATATGAAAGAGCATCAATCCATGATCGAGGACACAGAGGAATTCTCTAATTAACATAATGAACGACTCTCATATTTTCTGATGACATTAAATGATGGTAATTTCAGTGAATAGAGTCATGCAAGTTGAGCAGAGAAATATCCTTTTTCCTAAGGATTTATAATTTCTATTGGTAAGAGATTTTTGGCATAGTAGACAAAGCCTCCTTGGTAAAGGTCGTGTCAGCAAAACATTTTTCGAATTGTGTTGATCCGAGCCTAATTTGGCATTTATCTCATTTGAATCCAACGATTTCAGAAGGTCCTCTTTGTCTAGTAAAGAAATGGCACCTGAATAGTTCAGATACTGCACGATTTCCTGTATTGAATTAGTATCGGAAATCATTCTATTTAACGACCTCAACTTAAGCTCGAATCAGTGAGACTCATCCAGTTGAAAAGATTACTTTCTTCAAGTAATAATATATGTCTCTGCCTTTTATATTGAAAATCCCTAGGGGATAATTCTGAACATAGAGAACATGTTATTCTTAAGAAAAAACCACTAGGGAATGTAAAGAAAGCCGAAAAGAAATCCCCCAATTATACTGGTGAGGATAACTGTTTTCCATAGCAAGAGAGCAGCATCGCGGTTTCGATGCCAAACGAGATTTATTGCTAGTACAAATTCGATTATTCCAAGAAGGAAGGGAAGAATACTTGGGATAAGAGTACCCTCCATCATTAAGATAAGGTTAATGGTCGCAAAACCAGCAACTCTAACAATTATGGCTATTGAGGTCAGAAGTGAAGTTTTGTTCCAGCCCAGAAAAACAGCTGTAGTTCTTTCCCCATGTATAAGATCTGTTTCTAGATCCGTTAGAATTGTGGGTAGGTGGATACCTGCAACTAACAGAACGCAAAGTGTTATACCATAACCTAATAATCGAAGATCAATTAAGATTTCTGATCCTAATAGACCAATATAAAATGGGATAAAAACTCCAATGATCAAGACAGTGACGATTAAATCAACAAACGGCCTCGCCTTAAGTCTCAGGGGAGGTACAGAATAGGCCATTGATCCAGCTATTGCTAAAAAGTAAGAAAAAAATGCAAGGGGAAGTTTCGGAATAGTCAGGGCATTGGGCACAAATAAAATGTTGATTGGAATAGGTAAAAACCATATTAGTCCCACCCATAGATAAATGATCCGTTTTGTTAAGAGATCTGAGGTAACAAATGGATTCCGTAATGAGAAACTCCGTGGATTGTCAACATCAGAATCTTTATCAAAAACCGCGTTTAAGCTGAAATGTCCACATGCAAAAGCATAAATTGACACCCAACCAACCGTAATCGACGGGATGAGGGGTAATAAGTAGAAGAGGCTTAACATGTAGGCCACTCCTGCGAAAATAAATCCCCATTCAGGCCGTGAAAGGATAAAAAGCTCACGACAGATTTGTAAATAGTTTCTCAAATGTTGATTCGCCTAACAGTTAAAAAATGAAAGGGGAAGGAGTTAAGAGCAATTTACGCATCTAGCTACTACTTCTTCATTTTTGATCTTGACTTTCACCCTGCCACATTCGTTACAAACCACAGCTTGACATTTTTTACAAGCGGACAAATGTTCTGGGCAATAATGCTTTCCGCAGCCATCACATATTTTCGCACTTTGAATGGATTCTATATGACCGCAGTCAGGACATGTGTAGAGGTAGTCGCCTTCACACTCCTCACACACAGGTTTCTGTTCCGTATGACCCATTTTATAAGGAACCTTCTCGCTGAAACCCTTCCCGCAAACGATACACTTCCAAGAATGGTCACCACAAAGTATTCCACCTGTGGCCTCGTCAACTACCCCACAAGCAGTACATAATGGCTTCTTACAGATAATACACTCTTGGGAATGATCTGGGCAAGCTTTTTTGCCACAATCGGAACAAAAAGTAATATGCTCGCTGCAGAACGTTTTCAAGCATTCTAAACAGACAAAGATAGGAGGAGATATTTCAGCCTCTAATAGAGATTGATAGTAGTTTTCAGTACTAATCTGGGTTCCACACCCATCACAAGTGATATCCGCATTACCATTGTATAGGTTAAGGTTAATAATAAGCTGTTTTTCGGAGGCCTCTTCCACATTATCATCCTGAATCGTAACAGGCACTAATAATCTGGGAATCCAGTATATAGCCTTTTCAGAGATAGAAATGTCGGCTTTTCCTGGGCGAAGGAAATCTTGAGGAACCCCTCTCGATTTCAATCTTTCGATTGCCTTGTGAAATTCTTCATAAGCTGCTTGCTGCTCCTTCATAAGTTCTTGGCGCTGAATCTCTGCCTCCTTAATTTGGTCACGAAATTCTCGAATCTTTTCTTCATGTTTTGCTATTTTATTCTCATTGGACTCGATTGAACGTTCAGTTGCCTTAGTTGATTTCCCTTCGGCATCACGAGCGCGCTTCTCTGCTTGAAGAGTTTCTAATCTAACGATTACTTGATCTAGTTTCTTGTTTTCGTTTTCCATTCTTTCTTCAATACGACTGATTTGTGTTGAAAGCTTTGATAACTCTTTTCGTACTTTACGTCCCGCTAATTTCTCAACCTCATTCTTCTCAAAGTCTCGTAGTTGGGTATGATAAATCGCCTCTGCTTCCTTGAACGGATTTTGGGTAAAATACCATATTATATTGTCAGGCAATTTAGTAATGATTTCCTTATTAAGGCTATAGAACTGCACACCATCCGTTGGCTGGATTGACAAGTCATTCGGGGGTAATGACGATGCGTGAATCCCTTCAATCGTCGTAGCATTCCATTCAATTTTTCTGCTCAAATCAAATGATCGGGTCATTTCTTCAGTTATCTCAACAGGAAATTCAAGTGACCCCTCTTTAATTCCGCGTTTAATGTTAATTCGAGTCGTTGAATAATAGATTGGGGAATAGAAATTAGTTGTTTTCCCCAACTGAACAGTAAAACCATCTAATTTCGGATTACCAGCGATGCTTAATCGATCGTAAATTACAGTATTCAGTTGTTTACCCTTTGTGGGAATTTTAGGATTCAGAAATCGCTCTGTTATTTTACCAGTCGCAGGTTTCTTCTTACTGAATTCAAACTCGATCTCTGGGGCTTCTTCCACTACTTCAGTTTTAGCAACTGCTTTTGGCTTTTCTTTCTTCTTTGGTTTGGGTGGTCTAAGTGTTAACACTTTTATCTCGTTATCTGTCAAGGGGCCTTTATGGAGACTTAGTAACCATCGAGTCTTTAGCCGATTCACACCATATTTCGGATGATACGCAATGAAATTCCCAGGTTTCAAAGCTCGAATCTGACTCATTAGTTTTGCAAATTCCTCTTCAGTTCCTCCAGCACCCTCAAATACTGGCTTTAATGCCCCCTGTACCTTTGCAATGTCCTGATTTGTGGCCAATCTTCCTAGTACCCAAGTAGCTATATTTGAAAGCCCACGATAATCAAGATCTCCAGGATTTTGGGTGGCTAACACACAACCTAATCCAGCCGCTCGTGCTTGCTTCAATATTATTAATAATGCGGTTTTAGAAGGTGGACTTAAAGAACCAGCCGGCATAAATCCGTATAGTTCATCAAAATACAAGATTGCTCGTAACCGACTTGTCCCCCCTTTGGACCATGCCCATCGTTGAACTTCTCCCAGTATTTCAGCAACAAAATTATTTTTCTCATCAGTATCTGTGATTTTGCGTAAATCAAATACAATTATTGGTGTTTTATTTTTTTTCTTGGCTAATGCTATCATTTTATCGAAATCTAGATCTACTCCTGGTACAGCTCGTACCATGAGTGCGTTGATATTCCTTGCCAACTCTGATCGTTTAGTCTTAGAAATAAACTTATCAACTGCTAATGACCCAACTTTATCAAATGGAGGGTCTTGTATCCCTTCAATTAGCTGATCTAGTTCCACATTCTTTTGCTTCCCTTCTTCCCAGAAATTTCTGATTAGATTACTTAGAAAAATTACTCTGTTATCAGTTGATGAACTTGTCCCAATGCCACAACGAGAAAGTAATAATTGAATTTTTAGATCTAGTGTACTTAAAAGAGCATCAGGAGATTCAGTCATCAATTCACCATAGTTAGCTGGTTTCTCAAAGCTGGGAGTTAAGGATATTTGTACACCCGCAGAATTTTTAGGTGTGATAAGTATAACTGCTACCTTATCTGAAAAATCTTTCTCAACCTCTGCATATTCATCCCCAAACGAATCTTCCAACTTATCCTGATAAAGTTCAATCCATTCCTCAGCTATTTGACCCGGATCTCCGCTCCCACGATCTTCAGCTTCTACTTCAGCATGAACAAGCAATTTTTCTTTTTTAAACTCACCAAGACCAATACCTAGTGCTCCAATATCCCCCTTTGGGTCAACTGCAATAATAGGAATGTCCGCACGTATTGCTTCTTCTACAATTGACTTACACACCACAGTTTTCCCAGAACCACTTGCCCCAAGAATAGCGGCATGTGTTAAAAACGTTGTACTCGGTATTTTGAACCGCTCCTCCCCAATTCTTCCTAAATAAAACTCTGGATCGGACATGACAATGAGCCCCTAAGCCTTTAAAAGAGCCTCTTTCGTTATTATTATGTATTCAAAAACAATAAAATATTATCGGAATAAAAAAGATTCGCTTTTTTAATCTCCATGATATTAAAGAAAAAAAGAGGCAAGAGACTGTTTAGATTACAGTCTCTTTTTCCGTTGTTCAACTCTGGCTAAGACAACAAAGATAGAGAGAGTCATTAGAATTAGAAGTGGGAAAGCAAATGGGGTTGATACAGCTGGCGCTTCGGAACTTGCAATAATAACTTCGACAGTATCAGAAGCAGTGTTGCCTGATTGATCCGTAACAATCAAAACTACTGTGTAAGTTCCTGCTGCCCAACTATCAAGCTGAACTACTATGTCCTCACCAGTCCATTGTCCATCTTCTAAGATAACTCCATCAACGAGTATTTGAGATGATGCAGGATGAGCCTCTGTTATAGTCTAGGTGATCAAAGCATTAGGATCACCGAGTTCTGTGTGGAATTCAAACCAATTTGCTGCCAAGTTTGATTCATTAACAATTGGACTACACTATCCATTATAAATCCTACATAAATAGAAAAGTCCCTCAAAACTGGGAATTTTCTTATCTATTTGATGAAAAATATCTGCATTCAGGGGATCATTACAACTTATATCTTTAAGAAATTCTTATCTTTTCAGATAACGTGGAACTAGAAAAAGGGGATACACAAACGTCGGGATGGCGACCATTTGAACCTGCAGCTCAATTTGCAAAGACGGAAGAATACTTATTTAAGAAGTGAATAGAAATGTTGTAAATCGAAAAAACACTTGTCATATGTGTTAAAGAGTTTGTCAAAATACATTTATGAAAAATGATAAAATAGCTTTCAATTAACGCGGTAGTAATAGGAAAAAAAATTCGCAGAAGGATAGGTCGTATATTGGTTAACATTGGAATTCTAGGAACAATGAATTGCGGCAAAACATCTGTCTTTGTGAATTTCATGAATTCAATCTCTGCTTCGGATGAAAAAATTTTGGCTGGTGCACCAGGTGGCCCCGAAATGTATACAACGCAGACCGTGGATTTTATCCGCTTTACGTCGAAGGGGTTTATTCATGTGCTCTATGGGACTGGAGGACATCAGACACCTATCACTGATTATTATCGTGTGTATGTTTTACGAAATGCCAATCGTTTCCTTTGTATGTTTGATTTAAGTGAAGATCTTCAAGAACAACTGAGTTTCTACAGGCAATTTGATATTCCCACGAAATCTGTGGTCATTTTCCTGAATAAATATGATCTGGCTGCCGAGAATTTGAAAAACTATCAGGAAAAGGTTAATTCTTTTTTTATTGATGAGCAAAAGAAACTGGTACGTGGGATTTTTCCTACGGTTGCGTTACGAACAGCTGCAGAGGAATTTGAAGAATACAAGGAAAATTGCTTGAAGGGAATCCTTAGTCTGTGTGAATTCGATCGTGATGCTTCTGCTTTCGATGTTTGGAACGGCCAAGGATAAGCAGGGAGAAAAAGAAGAAAAGAGGACAGGAAAATCGAAAGATCAAATTTCTATGGATGATTAACATTTTAAGTAATATCCAACTTTCCAAATCTCCATATTCTACGTCAGATAATCTTCAAGCATTTATCATTGAAGGGATTTCCTGCGAGGATTAGCAATGTATAATGATTATTCAGAAAAATTAGCGAATTTAATAGTCCAATATGCGGTGCATGTAGAACCTGATTCCACTGTCATGATTCAAGCTCCAATAAATGCCAAGGAGCTGGTCAGAGAAATTTATCGTGAAGTTATTCAAGCTGGAGGACATGTAGTTCATACTAGCTTTTCGTTCAACGGTCAACAAGAGATTTTTTACCGTTACGCTTCTGAAGAGCAATTAAAATACCTAGATCCCATTCACTTAGAACAGATTAAAAGAATTCAAAAGCTAATTACAATAATTTCAGATTACAACACAAGAGCCTTGACCAATATTCCTCCTGAAAAGAAAGCACTTAATGCTGAATCAAAAATGGAAATCCAAAACATCTTTCTAGAGAGGATTTCGAAAAAGGAATTAGATTGGAATGGAGCTCCGTATCCTTGTGATGCATTTGCTCTTGAAGCGAATATGGGACGACTTGAGTATTTAGAATTTGTCTACACGGCTTTGCATTTACAGGATGATCCTATCGGGTATTGGAAGGCAGTCGAAGTTGACCAAGAAAAAATTATAGAAATCCTAGATAAAGGCTCAGAATTTCGCATTGTCGGTGAAGATACTGATCTCGTTCTCGGTATCGACGGGCGTAAATGGGTTAATTGTTGTGGGCATCTTAATTTACCAGATGGTGAGGTTTTTACGGGCCCACATGAGGACGGAGTAGATGGCACAATTCGATTTACCTATCCAGGTATTTTCCAAGGAACGGAAATAGAAGACATTAAGCTTCGGTTTAAGGAAGGAAAAGTCATAGAACATGATGCAGCTAAAGGAAAGGAGTTATTAGCCAAACTACTCACAACTACTAATGCAGATATTTTAGGTGAACTTGCTGTAGGGACAAATTACGGTATTCAACGCTTTACCAAGAATATGCTATTCGATGAAAAGATGGGAGGAACTGTTCATCTCGCATTAGGAGGAGGGATTCCAGAAACAGGATCAAAGAATCAGAGTGCAATCCATTGGGATATTCTCAAGGATATGAAGGATCCAGAAGCACAAATTTTTCTTGATGGAGAGCTTATCTATAGAGAAGGTCAATGGTTGATACAATAGAAAAATCTTTCTACTTTTAACTTATACCCACCAGCATTTTCAGTTATACATGAGAAACTTTTAAATGAAACCTCTATCAGGGAAGAATTGGTATAAGTAAATCCTTCTAATTTCACTTCTAAAGATAAAAGGTTTTGATACTATGACTTCCGAAGAACAAGATCCTTTCGCTAAAATGGTTGAGGCATTAACAGTTCTGGAAAATTATAATCGCGCCCTCTGTTTAGTAGCCGTTTTTTTGGGACAAAGAGCGGATCAAAACACCATACAGGGAATTACTGATATCTTTTCTGCTCTTTTAGGGAAAGATGCCAAAGCAACCACAGCGAAGGTACGCGGATTGATCACCTCTTTAGTAAATGTGGGAATTTTGGAGCGTGAAAGAGTTCAGATGATCAGCTCAACACAAGTATCTTTCCACTCCATAAGTCCCTTTGGTAACGTCACTTTACTCTATGTATTAATCGCATTCCTAATCAAAAACCCCATTAGCGACATAAAATGGGATAATTTAATGTTCACAGGGTATGTCTCGGGTGATAATGAGGAAACCCTTGTCAGGTTCTTGAATAATTCAGCTATTGAAAGTTATAAGGTCACAGAAAGATTCTGGACCTCATTAAAAAGCGGAAGAGAGCCTAAAAAAATAAGAATGAGTAAGCCATTGATGTTTGACCTTTTTAAAGCGTTTAGTGGTAAGGGGGGGATTAAAACCTTTAAAATATTTGAAGAGTTGATATTTGATTATTTAAATCTCAATGTTGGCCTTTCCCGCACAGAGATCACAAGTCATTTTGATACGCCAATTGGAAGTAATTTAAACAGGTTAGCACCATTTGTTAGTGAGGATCAGTTAGGAAAGGAACGCTGCTATAGACTTTCATCACTAGGTATTTTTATCTTGCCCATAATGGCATTAATGATTAAGCAATTGTCAATTGACCAATCGATTTTTCAATCCATGTTAACCACGAAAGTGGATTCCGACGAAAACCCATGGATTGTATTAACGCGTCAGGCACGGCTTTTCTTCAAAAGTCTGTATAATTTACCCTAGATACCAATAGATTTCTCACATGTGATACAAAATAGTTTTTAAAAAGTCGATTTCTTATTGAATTTGTACAGTAAGAAACCTACTCAAAAACTAAGTTAAAGCTGTGATATGACGTGATAGTCACCTTATGCGAGCATGAGGAAGATCCTTTTCTTCTACCCCTAGTCGATTTTCATACACACATCGGACGAGTAAAAATTGAGACAACAAAAGGCGCTTCACAGAGAGTCAACCGACCCCAAGATATTATAAACCTGTATGAAAAACTACAGTATGAATTACACAAACGTGTTACCCAAGATCAATCTGAGTATTACGTGACATTACCACCAGCAGAAGAATTGTCAAAACCTCTTTTTCCTGCTGTAGAACAGTTATTAAATTTCAAAAGTGTAAAACCTCGTGGATGGTTAGTAGATGGGATTGTAGCATTCCCATTTAATGATATTTTTCACCTTCAGACTAATCCAAAGTTTGTTAAAAGTAATCAATATGTCCGTCATCAAATCTACTCCTTTGCTTTTTCCTTTAGATTTATTCCTTTCTGTCGTGTTGATGTTACTGATGATGGAGCATCAGAAGAAGTGAGAAAGTCAGTCAATCTAGGAATGCGAGGACTGAAACTCCACCCAATGTCGCAAGGCTGGATTGAAAACATTGTAACACCACATTGTAAAGAAGTCCTAAAAACAGCGGGAGAACTATCGATTCCTATCATTTTCGATGTTCCCAATAAAGGAGTTGCCTGCGACATCACAACTATTGCTGAAGAAACCAGAGGGGAAGTATCATTTCCAATCAATATTGTATTAGGTCATACAGCTTTTGATTATAGTTCTCCTGAACTTTTTATATGTTTAATGAAGAATGGAATGTTTGCAGAGACATCAGGGATGCGTGGAAAGGATGTTGAGATATTCTTCACAAACCTCCTAAAAAATGAGGTTAATAAATGGGAAAATAAGATACTCTTCGGAACTGATCATAATTATTTTAGCGTTCTTCAAGCAGCTGATTTTATCACATTTCTTTTCTCATGGAAATTTAAGGAACTCCTCTCTCAACATGATTATAATGGGTCACCATTAGAAATTGCTGCAAAGATACTAGGTGGAAATGCCTTAAAAATAATTCGACCTTCATGGCGAACGTCTGGAGAAAATATTACTCCTCGAAAGTTAGAGAATAATGGTTATTCTGCGAGCTTATCAACTCTGTATTCAGGAATTAAGAAGTTTTTAGGACAAGAAAACAACTACAGTGTATTCGATCTCATTGCCTCTCTAAATGAAGAAAATCTATCAATCCAAGTCTTAACAATAGGAGGGGAAAATCGGAAGAGAACATTTATTCTTCAAGCAAAAGAAAACTATCAAAAGATTTTTCTCCTCCCTTTATCCGACAATCTT
>CP070760.1:3151890-3155859 GCA_020348965.1 Candidatus Heimdallarchaeota archaeon
CTTTTTAAATGACGAATCTCTTAAAGCCGTCGTGATTGATCACAAGGGTAAGGCTTTTTCCGCAGGGGTCGATGTTGGTGATCATATGGGTGATAAGGCCCCAAAGATGTTGAAAGAATTTCATGATATCTTTAAGAAACTCAATCAACTGAAATGTCCAACAATTGCTAGCGTGAGAGGAGCTGCACTAGGAGGAGGTTGTGAAGTTGCGCTCTTTTGCGATATAGTAATTTCCTCTGTGAAAGCAAAATATGGCCAACCAGAAATAAAAGTTGGTGTGTTTCCACCTGTTTCTGCGGTTATATTTCCGTATCTAGTAGGATGGAAAAAAACGTATGAGCTACTCCTACAAGGAGAAACCATTGATGCAGCGGAAGCCCTCAGACTGGGATTAATCAATCATGTCTTTTCAACCGAATCCTATAAGGAAGAATTTTCTAGATTTCTCGAACGGTTTAATAACTTAAGTACCACCGTGGTGCAATATACCAAGAAAGCAATCCGGTTAGGCATGAAAGATGATTTTGATGCTCAAATTGATCAAGTTGAAGCCTTCTATCTTGATGAGCTTATGAAAACACACGATGCAAATGAAGGTTTGCAGGCTTTCGTCGAAAAACGGCGTCCTGAATGGCAGAATCGTTAAGAAAACAAATCTACACTTTGAAAAAAGGCTAATTCCCTTCCATGATTAGCATGTCCTTTGATCTGTTTCCAATAGTTGGCGAGCTTAAACGTAATTCAGCAACTTTAGAGAGTATGAGAAGTCCAAAAATGCTCCCAATGTACTGATCTTCGGGAGTAGGGAAGAGTAATAGACAAAATGCTGATATTAAGACAATTCGATTGAGTAAGGGGAGATGTCTGGTTGCAATGGTAGCGGCAAGAAACAATATAATCACAAACGGGGCGTACAATGTTCTCATGTCAAGAAAATAAAACAGAGCTGAAATTGGATTGAAATAATAAGTTGTTACTTCTGACCGTACATCTAAGTTAAGGTTAAAGAGAATAGTGCTTCGTACAACATTAAACCAACCGAAGGGCATAATTACTAACATAACAATTAATAGTACCACTGCTGCATCAATGAAATAAGACCATTCATGCTTTTCTATTATTTTGTGAAAAAAATAAATGGCTGCAAATGGCAGCATAAAGAATTTAGCAAGAAGACCTAGGCTTATAGCTAGAATTAAACCGATTCGATTCTTTTTTGTGGGTTCTCTATCCTTCGCAAGCAATAATATTCCTGCTATTATAAGTGATAAAAAGACTGTACTAACACTATAATACAAGGTAGTTACAATTAGTAAAAGCACATATGGAAGTTTCGTATCCCAGTCTAAATCTGGAGTCTTTATGCTAAATACGAGCGCTACTAATATATTAATGATTAAATTACTGACAATTAATACTCCATAATTCCACTGTTTCAATAATATGTAGACTAGCAGATAGACTGGAATTTCTGCAGGTGGATAGTTAAATTGAGAGTATGATTCAGAACCATCAGCTAATCGATGATATATGACTGGTTCTAAATAAGGATTTTGACCTTTAGAAAGAGCAGTAAATAGTGTTTCGTAAACGTGAACGATTTCTGCATCCCAATCTCTAAATAGGGTTATTAATATAGCTGTTATAATGAAGGGAACGACCCATAAACGAAAAGACTTATTATAGAAAAAATCTGATGCCGAAACCCACCTAGAGGTCCAAATAACTAAAACAACAACAGCAATAATTATTACATGAGTAAGTGAATATACTGCTTCAGGTACAGGTTTGAGGATAATTATTAGCAGATCGAGAATAATTAGTATTATAGCAAATACCAATTCAATCCATTTTCGATGAATTTTTTATACCCCTTCTTACACTAGATTAATTCATCTGTCCTATAAGAACTTGAAAGATATTTTGTTTGCACAATAAAGCATTAGGATTGAATATCAATTTATTTTAAAATCTCTGTTAGAGAAGGATTATTACCTTTTGTTTTGAATAAAAATAATCCTTTAGGTTTGTGATTACTTTTGAAAGCTTATTTAATCTATTCACAAATAATGACCAGATTGGAGACAATCATTCCAACTATTTCGACATCAGCTGCAATCAATGGAGATACATGGCCCCACCCATTGATTATACTAATAATTGTAATAGGAACGGTTATCAGTCTTGCAGTAGTTTTTTTCATCGTGTTAGTAGCCCTTTATTATCTGTTTAATTGGCTAGAGCAGAATTGGATTTCAAAAGGAGATCGAAGGACGAATTCTGACTTAGTGAAGGAAGGAAAATGACTTGGATATTCTCAATCATACAATAACGATAATTGCAGCAATTATGCTAATGGGCCTCTACTCAAAACGACGAGGCATATGGCTTCTAGTATTTCTCTTTATTTTTGAATTCTTTAGTTTTTGGTTAGTAACAACCAAGGTATTGGAACCTTTATCCAGTTTATTGGGCTATTTGTTGCTATGTGGACTAACGTTCGCTGCGGTTTGGGAGCGATCGTGTGTAGACACAGTAGAGGAACAAGTTAATTATGAAAAAATCATTATGATATTTTTTGCAAGCTTTGTAGCAGCAAATTCCCATCCTGTTGATTTTATTATTGTACTTCTAGGTACGACAACATTTGATGCATTAGAAGAAAATAGAGATAATATGTGGAGGCCTCATAACCTTTGGCATACCCCTCTTTTCTCACTTATTGCAGCTATAGTAATTTCAGTAGTTTTATTCTATGGTATGGAAATATTAGCAAATAGAACAAAGAATGAGAGAATAAGATTTCGCACACCTCTCCTATCATTAATTTTGGTATCCTGGACTGGATATCTTATTCATATTTTAGGAGACACTCTAACCTATGATTTTGATATATTTTATTTCTGGCCATTCCACGATTTTGGTGCTTCATTCTATGATTTTGCTAACAATGGTTTCATAGTTTCTTGTCCACCAGCCAATCCAGATTGTTTTATTTATTACTGGGCGATGCCAATCTTTGCTTGGGCAGCTCTCATATTGGCAATTCTAATTAAAATTGGGTCTAATCCTTCTTACAGGTCAATCTTTAAAAAGTGATCAAAATCATGGTTTAATGTGACGAATTTTTGTTTCATCCCCTTTCTGATTAAGTTATCGGGGAGTTATCACTATATAATGACTTTCTCAGTAGCTCCTCACAGAAATTCCCATATACGTACTAGCTTGAGAAGGAATAAAATTTCTCACATGGATAACAATCCAATTATGAGTGTTTCGTCCAGATTAAAGTATCTAATCAGATATTATGAGGATATTAGCAAGAATATTATATTGATTGCAGCGTTTCATATTCACACAGCTAAATTTTTAATCTTAAGTGCTTCAATGCCACGAAATTAACAAGATAGAATTTTACTCCCGACTTTTTAAACCATGAGAATCAATCTATACCTAATCACTTCCAAACACTGATGAAAACCATGACGTCCACAGCAACCAAGCAAACATTTCTCTCCTATCTGTTTTTTTGGATAGGCCATAATATATCTGTATTGGGGACAACAGTCGTCCAATTCGTGTTGATCTGGTGGATTGTCGTTGAATACCTAAATCCAATGTATCTAGCAATCGCTTACCTCGTAGGTATCGGTGTACAAGTGATTTTTATGCCGATAGCAGGAGTTTTCGTCGATCGTTGGAGTAGAAGATTAATCCTTGCTGTCTCGGATATTTTGCAGGCAGTTGGAGCCGTTTTCCTTATCCTCCTTTTTACAATAAAGGATAATCCTCTTCTCACCCCAGATATTTTCTATTGGCTAGTTATTGCTATTCTTGGCTTTCGAGGCATTATGGGGTCTTTTCACGCTCCTGCTACGAAAGCAATTGTACCATCAATGGTCCCACGTGACCAACTCACTAGGCTAAATAGTCTCCACACACTTATGGGAGGAGCCATTAATATCATTG